>CBDCMR010000001.1:0-682246 GCA_965219035.1 Longimicrobiales bacterium
ATCGCAGCATCGGCTCACCCGGGGACGTCCCGGACCGGACGTGTTCGAGACCGTACACCGATCCCTTCGCGACGAGTTGGGACCCGTGCCGGACCCCTGGCCGTGCGTGCGCAAGAACTCCAGCGGATATGCCCTGGATCGCTTCCTGCCCGATGGAGATCCCGTCGAGCTTGTCGCGGGAAGCGAGGGGACCCTGGCTGTGGTCACCTCCACTACTCTCGACCTGGCCCCCGTCCCGGAGGCCACGGCGCTGGCCCTGGTATCGGTCCGGAGCGTCGACGACATCCCCTTCGTGCTCGACACGGTCGCGGGCATCGACGCGTCCGTCTGCGAGCGAGGGCCCGGGACATGATCTGAAGAAGGTGATGGGGCCGCCCATCCCGGCGGAGGAAGTGGGGAGGATCGACGCGGTGCTCCTGAGCCACGCTCAGCATTACGACAACCTGGACATCACGGCCAAGGCCATGCTGCCCAAGTGGGGTCGGGTGCTGACGACCCCCGACAGTGCCTCCATCCTCGGCGGGAGCACCGAGGCCCTGAACACCTGGGAATCAGTCGAGTTCACGAAGTCCACCGGTGAGACGGTCAAGGTGACCGGCATGCCGGCCCTCCACACAACCGATCCCGAGATTCGTGGCGCGGTGGGCGAGACCATGGGCTTCCTCCTGGAGTGGGAGGGTCAGGAGAACGGCGCCTTCTACATCTCGGGTGACACCGTCTGGATCGACGAGATCCAGGAGATCGCCACCCGTTACAACGTGGCCGCCGGCATCCTTCACATGGGCGCCGCTACAGTCCCGGCCGTGGGTGGAAGGCGCCTGACGATGAACGGTGAGGAGGGTGCGAAGGTCACCCAGACCCTCGGTCTAAAGGCGGCCTTCCCCGCCCACTTCGAGGGTTGGGAGCACTATCAGGAAGGCAGAGAGGGGATCGAGAACGCATTCCGTGACGCAAATCTCACGGATTCGCTTCATCTGCTCGACCCCGGTGCCAGCGAAGAGCTCACCATCTGACGCCGGACACCCTTGGCGGTCCGGGAGGGCTACTCCCGGGCCGCCAGCCGGGGTACCCTCCCAACCAGCCGAGCCGAACGATGCCACTCAGCGCCGAATACTGGTTCCTGTTCCCTGCCGCCATCGCCGTCTCGACGGTGGCCATGGCCAGCGGGATCGGTGGGGCGGTGTTCTTCTCTCCGCTGTTTATCATCGTGCTCAAGCTCGAGCCCTCTATCGCGATCGGGACGGCGTTGATCACGGAGCTCTTCGGGTTCGGGTCGGGGCTCTCTGCATACTGGAGACGGCGCCTCATCGACTTCCGTCTTGGGCGCCAACTTCTTGTCTTCTCGATTCCCGGGGCGATCTTCGGAAGTCTTGCGTCGGACGCTTTTCCGGCGGCCGTTCTCAACACGATCTTCGGAATCGGGATCATCTTCATCGGGGTCCAGCTGTACCTCTCCCTCCGACAGGAGGAGGTGGAAGAGCTGGATTCCAGGATCCGCAGCGAGGAGCAGCATGAGACGGTGCTGGTGGATCGAGCGGGCAACGAGTACACGTATACTATCCGGCGTCCGGATCAGGGACGGCTGTTCGCCGCGATTGGCGGAGCCTTTCTCGGGGCCATCTCCGTGGGGCTCGCCGAGCTCCAGGAATACCACCTCATTGCCCGGTGCCGGGTGCCATCCGCCGTGGCGGTGGCAACGTCGATCTTCGTGGTTGTGGTGTCGGTCCTGGTGGCCTCTGTGGGCCACTTCTACCACTTCGCGACGTCGGCAGACGTGGGCATCCTCTCACAGGTGCTGAGCATTGTCATGTTCACCATTCCTGGGGTGCTCCTGGGCGGGCAGCTGGGACCTCTGGTCCAAACCAAGGTGGACCCCGATCGGGTGAAGCTGGGGATCGCCGTGCTGTTCATCGGTGTGGGGGTCTTCATGCTCTTCATGGTGCTGTAACGTGGCCTCGTCCAGCTCAGAACGGCCTGAAGGGTCCACCGGATCGATGACGGAGGAGTGGTCTCCGGAGCAATGGCCCCTGGAGCGAGTGCGCTCGTCGTTTCGACGGCTCGACCCCGACGACTATCCAGAGGTCGGCAGTTATTCGTTGGACGAGATCTACGGACACGGCGACAACATGGCGCCGGGTAGCCTCTACCTCGCCTCGTGGATCGCCCGCTCCCTGAATCTCCGGAGGGGAGACAGGGTCCTCGACCTGGCCTGCGGAAAGGGGGATTCCTCCATCTACCTCGCGAAGAACTTCGGGGTCTCGGTCGTGTGTTTCGATGCTTGGACGTCGGCCACCTACCTCAGCCGCAAGTTCGAAGCGGCGGGCCTCGGTAGCACCGTCTTTCCCCTAGATCTCGATGCCACCCAGGAGCTGCCGTTTCCCGACGACTACTTCCAGGCGTTCTTCTGCATGCAGGCGCTCCACTCCTTCGGCACGGACCCGGACGTCGTGAGGCGCCTACTCGGCCACCTCGAGCCGGGCGGCCGGTTCGGCATCGGAGGGACGTGCTTCGATCAGGAGCCGGATGAGCCCTTGCCGGAGGTCTTTCAAGAGACCGCCGGTTGGGACGCCGAGGACCGTGACTACCACTCACCACCATGGTGGGCGGCCCTTTTCGAGGAAACGCGACTCGTCGACGTACTGAGGTGCGAGGAGTTGGACGACGGGCTGGTGATGTGGGAAGACGACGTGCTCTACAGTGGCAAGCGCGCCGGCTGGGGCGGCGGGTGGTTTGCGAAGTCCAAGTGGCTGATCGATCAGCTCGTCTTCAGCCGGAATCATCGGCCGTGCCTCACCCACTACATCGCTACCGTAGAAAAAAAGGATTGGTCTGGAAACGTGTAGGAGGCGTAGATGGATTCCATGATTCACCTCGCGAATCTGCTGTACCTCGCATCGTTCACGATGCGGGACATCCTCCGGCTCCGCATCTTGACGGTGATCGCAGCCTCAAGTCTCATAACGTATTACTACTTTCAGGCCGAGCCGCTCCTCCCCGCCATCTATTGGAACCTCGCTTTTATCGCCTTGAATCTCTATTGGATTGGCCGGATCCTTCTTGAGCGACGGCCTGTGCGGCTCAGCGAGGACGAAGTACAACTTTGCAACATGGTCTTCAACTCGCTCACTCCACAGGAGATGCTCAAGCTTCTCAAGCTGGCACACTGGGAGGATGTTCCGGTCGGGAAGTGGCTTGTCGAAGCCGGCAAGAAGGTGGATCGGCTATGCGTCATCTTCTCGGGCAGGGCTCGAGTGGAGGCACAGGGTAAGCCGGTCACCGACCTTGGGCCGGGCGAGCTGATTGGTCAAATGAGCTTCATCACCAACGAGCCTGCTGCTGTGCACATCGTCGCGGCCGAGCCCACGCGTTGCGTAACGTGGTACAAGTCCACGCTTAAGGATTTCTTGAGCCTCCATCCCGATCTCCGCGCGGCCTTTCAGGTGGTCCTCGGAATGGATTTGTCTCACAGAGTGAAGGCCGCCTGGACACAAAAAGGCGAAGGTGATACCGCGACTCTCCAGCCAAACGAGGAGTCCTGAAACATCCCAGTTGACCAGCCCCGCAGTAGACAGTCCAACTAGGATCCGACCGTGGCAACGTACGACTTCGATCTTCTCGTCCTGGGAGCCGGTCAGGGTGGCCTCCCAGCAGCACACATGGCTGCGAAGCTCGGTGCACGAGTCGTGCTCGTAGAGCGTGGGGAGGTTGGCGGCACCTGAGTCAACGAGGGGTGCGTTCCCACCAAGGCCATGCTTCGCTCGGCCGAGGTGATGCACCTGGTCGCCCGGAGGGCGGCAGAGTTCGGCGTTGAAGTCGAAGGCACGGTCGGGTTCCGTCTCGATCGAGCCGTGGAACGCAAGGACGACATCGTTCGGGGGATCGTGAAGGGAATCCACTCGGCTCTTCGTCGCCGCGGCGAGGCCATCGAGTTCATCGAGGGCGAAGGGCGCTTTCTCTCTGGGCACGAGGCCGACGTCGACGGAAGATCGATCAGCTTCGAAAACGCCGTCATCGCGACCGGCGCCCGCCGTCGGACGGCCCGGATCCCGGGTCTCTGCTCGGTGGAGGTTCTGAACAATCGGACCGCCCTCGAGCTCGAGACTCTTCCTGATCGGATGGTGGTGGTTGGTGGGGGTTATGTGGGCGTCGAGTTTGCGCAGATGTATGCGCGTTTCGGGTCGCGCGTGACGTTACTCGGTCGCAATCTCGACCTAACCCCCGGGGAAGATCCGGAGCTGAGCGAGCTCCTCGTGGGCTGCGGCCGCCCGTGTTCTGGAACAGCTGCGGCCGGGCTGGCGCACCGCCAAGCATGCGAAGGACTGGGTCACCAGCCTGCGCGTCTATGCGTTCCCACAGCTGGGCAATCGACCGGTCGGCGAGATAACGACAGCCGACGTTCTGGCGGTTCTGACACCGATCTGGCACGACAAGCAGGTGACTGCCCGGCGGGTGCGCCAGCGCATCGGGGCGGTGATGAAGTGGGCGGTGGCGATGGAACTTCGGCCGGACAACCCCGCTGGCGATGTGCTCGGTCAAGCGCTCGGCCGACAGCGCGTCGTAGTCCGGCACATGCGCGCGTTGCCTCACTCGGAGGTCGCGGGCGCGATCGAGGCGGTGCGGACTTCGGCGTCGACCCTCACGACAAGGCTCGCCTTCGAGTTCATGGTGCTGACGGCGGCTCGCTCGGGAGAGGTTCGCTTGGCGAGCTGGGATGAGATCAATCTCGAGACGGCCGAGTGGACCATCCCCGGTGAGCGCATGAAGGAGTCCGGTAAAGAGACATGGTACACACTTAAGTAAAGGGACATGGGTTACAGTCGGCACCTCTGAAAGGAGGAGGCCGATGCCGTTCGAGGAGACTCATGTCATGGAAGAGAGAACGCGGTTTATCGAAGAAGCCCATCGCAGTCTTCGGAGCTTTGCTGCGGTGTGCGATCGATACGGGATTAGTCGCAAGACGGGCTACAAGTGGATGGATCGATGGCGGCGAGCCGGGCCAGCAGGTCTGGAGAATCGAGCGAGTCGACCCGGGCATTGCCCATGGGCTACGCCTAGTGAGGTGGTCGAGACGATCCTCGAGGTTAGACGCAAGTATGACGACTTCGGGCCGAAGAAGATCCGGTGGTACCTGCAGACGCATCGGCCGGAGCTAGCACTGCCCTCACGACAGACGATGCACAACATCCTGGTGCGTCACGACCTGGTGCCGAGGCGTCGGCGAAGGGTGCGCCGCTGGCACCCGGGTCGACCCGATACCAACGCATCTGAACCGAACGGGACGTGGACGGCCGACTTCAAGGGCGAGTTCCCGATGGGTGACGGTGAGCTGTGCTACCCGCTTACTGTGCAGGACATGCATTCGAGGTTCGTACTGGAGTGTTGGGGTCGTCCGGACGTGACAATCGACGGCGTGATCCCAGTGTTCACGCGGCTATTTCGCCAACACGGTCTACCCGAACGGATCCGTACGGACAACGGCACTCCCTTCGCTTCGAACGCACTAGGCCGTCTCTCTCGGCTGTCCGTGTGGTTCATTCAGGTGGGCATTCTGCCTGAGCTCATCGAGCCTGGCTGCCCTCAGCAGAACGGCAAGCACGAGAACATGCACCTGGTGCTAAAGAGGCGTACCACCCGACCTCCGAGCTCCAACATGCGGACCCAGCAGCAAGCGTTTCGAAGATTCAGGAAGCTCTACAACGAAGTCCGGCCTCACGAGGCGTTGGACGGTGCCGTGCCCTCCAATCTCTACCGACCCTCACCTCGACCCTTCCCGAAGCAACTCGACCCGGTCACGTATCCGGGCCACTTCGAGACCCGGCTCGTCAGCACGAACGGTGGCATCCGCTGGTACGGGGACCGTGTGCCCGTCGGCCGACTCTTCGCTGGGCATGAAGTCGGACTGGAAGAGATTGACCACGGTCTCTTTGAGGTCTACTTCGGACCCATCTGGCTAGGACGCTTTGTTGAACCCAAACGCCTCATCTTCGACTCCCTCGGACGAGGGAAGAGACGAACTGGAGGCACTTGCAAAGGACGGAGAACTGTTACTCAGGTCTCTTGACTTAACTGTTACCCAGGTCCTTTACCGCTCAAGGCCCAGCGCCCCCACAGGGTGCCGCTGTCCGGGCGCGCTGTGGAGATACTGAGCGAGGCGCGGACGCTCGGGGGCGGCGGCGGTCTGGTTTTCCCGTCGCCGGAGGGCCGCGTGTTTTCCGACACCAACCTCCCCAGGCTGCTTCGAGGACTGGGCATCGCGGCCGTGCCGCACGGCTTCAGGTCGAGCTTCAGGGACTGGGCGGCCGAATGCACGGACACCCCCCATGCGGTCATGGAGGCGGCGTTGGCGCACGTGGTCCGCAACAAGGCGGAAGCAGCGTACGCTCGCTCGGATCTGTTCGAGCGCAGGCACGTCCTGATGGCCGATTGGGCGGCCTATCTGGCCGCCGAGCGTCGAGACCCGGAGGCCGGACCGATCCGCTGAGGAGCTGGCTCGTGACCCGTTGGGGGTCAAGAGCTAGCTTATTCAATGTGCAACATTGGAGGCTGGCGAGGGGGGCGCTCCGCCCCCCCCCCCCCGGTTTTTGACTCGGGGAGACGTGGGGAAACGATGACTCGCTCTGGCGCCCTGCTCGCTCTGGCGGGCCTCGCGTTGCTGCTCGCCGCCTCGTGCGGGTCCGAACCCACGGAGGAACCCCGACCGGATTCGACGGCCTTTGAGGCGGCCTTGGCCCGCCGCGATTCCCTGAGAGCCGTCCGTGCGGCCCTGAGGGCAGAGGCCGACTCCGTGGAGGCGGAGTCCGAGGCCCTGGGCGCGGAGCTCGAGGCCCGGCCAGATTTTCGCGATATCGAGTCCCGCATAGACGCCGCGATCGAGACTCTCAATCTGGATGGGGACGCCCCGCCAGCTGCGCAGATCGAGGCCCTGTTGCCGATGCTCCGCTCAGAGATCCCGGATTATGCCGACAGGTTTGAGGCCCTGTTGTTTCGGATCGCCGAGATCGACGGGGAATTTGACAAGCTTAGAGAAAGCGACGTCTCCGCCTCCTCCCGCTATGCGCTGTTCACCGGATGCGCGCCGGTGAAGCTGTCCCGGTTCGGAGAGACCGGAGGGGTTGGGACTGCCAGCAGTGCTAGGGTCCGGGAGATGGCAGAATCCCGCCTACGGGCCGCGCGGATTTGGGGTGGGCAAGAACCCGACAATGGCGAGGTGTCTCCCCTCGTGTTGTACATCGGCTATGAGGCTAATCAGGCGACGTTCAGTAAAGAGGTTTGGGAGCCTCTGTCGGGTGAGTTCCACGTCTCCGACGTGTGGACATCCGAAGAGGAAGCGGAGGCCGACATATTGCAGAGGGCTTCCATCCTCATTGACAGGTTCATCCTGGAGTACATGCGGGTGAACGAGGGCTATTGCCCGTGAGCCCCCCGCCGAGCCTCGGGCCAGGAGGTTCCGGGGCGTCTGGCGAGGAAGCGCTAAGCCACCCTCAACGGATGCCCCTCGCCGCCTCCCGCTTCGCGCTGTTCACCGGATGCGCGCCAGTGGAGCTCTACGTGTTTGTGGGGGGCGACACGGCGGAGGAAATCGGGCTCACCGAGGAGCGCGTCCGAACGGTGGCGGAAAACCTCCTCCGGCTCTCCCAGCTGTACGGCGGCCCGGCAGAGCCCCCCCTAGGGGAGGGGGGAGAGGGCCGATATCCCGGTCCGCCCGTTCTGGAGGTGGAGATCTTCGTGCTTACGTCCGTCCCGCCGTCCGTCTGGAAGAACAGGCGCTTCGCGTTCCATGTCGTGCTCAGCTTTTGGAAGGAGTTCCATGACCCTGTAAGTGATACTTCGTTCATGGCCACCGCGTGGGTGGACTACAGAGTGGGCACAGACATTGGCGACACGGCGGACTCCATCACGCACGAACTCTTTTTCCTTTTGGACTTCTTCATCAAGGAGTACCTGCGTGTGAACGGGGGCAAGGGCATATAAGGCCCCCCAGCGGGGGTAGGGGGAGAGGGCCGAAGGCCCCCGGAAGCGATTCTACGGCTCCGAGCGAGCCAGCGAGCGAGCCCACGCAATGTCAAACATTGCGATCTGGCGAGGGGGGCGCTTCGCCCCCTTCGATCCCCCAGGCGGCCGCGGTCCGCCGGGGCGGTCCACGTCCGCGTGTGCGCCATGGCCAGCCGCAGTCGCGCCGTCAGCGCCACGCCAGCGGCTGCGGCCCGTCGGTCGGCGAGCTCGGCCGACGACGGTGACGGTGCGGCGATCGGGCGCCGGGGGGAGGGGGGCGGAGCCCCCGACTGCGCGCTCCGGCGGAGCGCGGGTTTTCCGGGGGGTCGAAGGGGGGGCGGAGCCACCCCTCGCCAGCCCCAGTGTATTACACTGGGTAGGCTGGCTTAAGCACCTTAGTCCGCACCGAAGGTGTGGAACTCGAACCCGCCCGCCGGCCCCCCGGGACCCGGCCGTGACCACGCGCGCCGTACTTCGGGACTGCCTCATCGCGCGTCGCCAGCACGTTCCAGAACGCCCCCGCCGTCGCGACGAGATTCCAGTTTTCGGGATCGCCACGTCGTCACCTGCCAGTCTTTCTCAGCCCCGTGCGTCGCCCGCGACACCCAAGGGAGAACCCGTCACGGGGACCGCGAACGTACCGTATGGTCCCGTGTAATCGCGCTAAAAATATACGGGATCGTATACGATATAAACGAGTCGGACCAAAACCTACGGCATCCATAACTAACCGTATGTCATATAGTTACGACGATGTACGCACATCGTCGATAGCTGCTCGCTCACCACCGTGCACGCCAACAACGCCCGCTCCCCGCTCTCGCGCCTGGCCAGCTGCGCCATGCAGGCCGGAGGGGCGCTCCCCTGGGAGGTCACCTGCCGGGGCGTCGTCGACGGCATCTCGCTCGTCGTCCACATGACCCGGTGCGGAGGGCGGCGGTTCGTCGAGGAGGCGCTCCGAGTCCGGGGCTACGAGGCGGCCGATAACCGTTGGCTCACCGAACCCATCTGGAGGAAGCACGATGAAGAACAAACAGGAAAGGAGTGAACCCATGCCAAGCGACGAGAAGATCGTCCGCATCGAGACGCTCGACGACTTCGACCGCGAGCTCGCACGGGACGGGGGCGAGGCCCTCGAGGTGCCGGCATCGCTGGCCCAGCAGTACGGCCTCTTCCCCGAGGACGTGGGCACCGAGGACGAGATCCGAGACGCCGGAGAGGATCAGCGGCCAGACCGCGCTCCATGAGCTGGGGCACAGCACAGGCCATCCGGAGCGGATGAACCGCCCAACGCTGATCGAAGGGATCGGCGAAGGGTTCGGGTCGCCGGACTATGCGAAGGAGGAGCTCCGGGCCGAGATCAGCGCGATGATGACGGGCGAGCGGGTCGGCGTCGGCCACGACCCGAGCCGGGGCGCCGCCTACGTCGAGGGGTGGGTCGCAGCGCTCGAGGAGGACCCCCGGGAGATCCGCCGCGCCGCGGCCGACGCACAGAAGATCTCCGACTTCGTGCTGGCCCGGAGCCGCGAGCGGCAGGCCGAGCGCGATCCCACTCCGGTGGCCGCCACCCGCGCTCCCGCACCGCAACACTCCGTAAGGCCCGAGCCACCGCTGCCGGTTCCGACCCGGAGCTTCGGCCCGCGCCGCTGACGCCACCGAAATCGAGATCACCTCCGTCTCCATCGACGCCACCAACGGCATCGGCACCTTAATCGAGGCGACGGTGACCTTCAGCGCGGCGGTCGACATCACCGGCACGCCGCAGCTGGAGCTTGACTTTGACGGCACCCCGAAACCGGCAAACTGCACGGCCGCCACGAACACGACCACGATGGTGTGCACCTACACGGTGGCCGTAAACGACTCGGCCCCGAACGGCATCGCGATCGCGGCGAACAAGCTCACGCTCAACGGCGGCACCATCACGGCCACCGGCAGCACGACCCTCGACGCCGACCTCGACCACGCCGCGGTCGCGATCGACGCCAACCACAAGGTCGACGGCATCCGCCCGACGCTCGTCACCACGGGCAGCGAGGCGCCGACGACGTCGACCGACGGCACGCAGGTGATCCTGACGTTCAGCGAGACCATCGGCGTGGTCGATCGAACCAAGATCACCATCCGTTCGACTATTGGCTCGACGACGCACAACGTATCAACGACCGCGGCGAACGCGGATGGAACCAAGGTCGAACTCGACCTCATGGGCACGATAACGAGCAGCATCCCGACATTCACCGTGGCGCTCGCCGCAGACGCCGTCGAAGACACCGCGACCAACGGCAACCTCGCCGTGGCAGCGACCGCCGTCGTGAACGCGCTCGTGGCCGTGCCGGGCGCAGTAAACCCGATAGCAACGGCAGGCGACGGCCAAGTGCGGCTGGACTGGCTGACACCGGCCGACAACGGCAGCGTCATCCTCCGCTACCAAGTACAGCAGCATACCTTGACGACGGGCTCGTTTGTGTCAGGCCCATGGGCCAACATCCCGGAGAGCAACGCGAACACCGTCAGCCATACCGTGACCGGCCTCACCAACGGCGACACCTATGCGTTCGGCGTACGCGCCGTCAACAGCATCGGTCCGGGTCCTCACAACATCTCGTTGGCCGTGATCCCCGGGACCATCCCGGATGCCCCGAGCACTCTCCGCGCGGAAGCGGGCGACGGCCAGGCGCGGCTCGCGTGGACGGCCCCGGCGTCGGACGGCGGAAACGCGATCACCGGATACGACTACCGGCAACGGGTCGGCAACGGATCGTTCGGCGCCTGGATGCCCATTCTGAACAGCGACGCGAACACGACCGAGCACACGGTAACCGGGCTCACCAACGGGACGAGCTACACCTTCGAGGTGCGGGCGGTGAACCCGATGGACGGTCACCCACACGGACAACGCGGCGCCGTACACGCTGTACGCCGCGGGCGGCGAGGGGTTGCCGCCGGGCGCCTACACGCTGCAGGCGACGGCCTACTCCGAACCTGATGGCGGGGGCAACGCGCTGCAGACGCGCTCGGTGTCGTTCACGGTGGCGGCGGCGACGGAGGACGAGGACGACGGAGCCGCGCTGTCGGCGACATTTCCGGCGAGCCGGTTCGCCTCGACGCGGCACACGGGATCGGACGACCGGCCGCAGGTGGTGGTGACGTTCAGCGAGCCGCTGGCGTCGTTCGCCAAGGAGACGCCGTCGGTCGAGGTCACCGGCGGAACAATCCGCTCGTTTCAGGCGCACCCGGAGGACGGGCTCGAGCCGGGACCAGGAGGTCGGAAGCCAGTGGAGAGTCGGAGCGGACGGACAAGACGAACCAGCGCTCCGAAACGGAGCCGGAGGAGTTCGGCGGGTCACTCACGTCTGTGTGAACGCCTCCTTCACGCGGGACCACAGGCTCTTTTGGGACTCTCCCTCGATCTGCTCGGGAGCGGAATCCTCCACGTCACGGAGTGCCTGAAGCACCTCTTCCTGCTCCACGGTCAGACGGTCCGGCGTCCACACCACTATGCGGACCAGCTGGTCCCCCCTGCCCCGGCCGTTGAGCTCGGGAAGCCCACATCCGCGAAGCCGTAGCACCTCGCCACTCTGGATTCCGGGCGGAATCGTGAGCCGCACAGTGCCCTCCACCGTGGGGACCTCCATCTCGGCCCCCAGGGCCGCCTGTGAAAAGGTGACCGGCAGCTCGTAGCGGAGATGGGGACCGTCCCTGACGAAGGGGTTGTCCTCCTCCACCTCGAGGAGGACGATGATGTCTCCCTGTGGGCCGCCCCTGGGCCCCAGATTGCCCTCGCTTCGGAGGGTGAGGAAATTTTCGGACGTCACACCGGCCGGGATCTCCACCTCGATCTCCCGTTGGGTGCGAGCCCGTCCGTCGCCGTTGCACTTGGCACACGGCTTTTCGATCACGCGACCCTCGCCACCGCACGTCCGGCACGGCGCCACGCTGACGAACTGCCCGAATACGGAGCGCTGGACGTGCCGCTCCTCACCCGATCCACCGCACGTCGAGCAGGTCACCGGCCCCGACCCCACGGCCGCCCCGCCTCCACCGCAACGATCACAGGCGCCCAGCACCGCCACGCCGAGGGTCTTTGTGACTCCCGTTGCGACCTCGAGCAATGTCAGCGGAACCTTCACCTTGATCGTCTGGCCCTTGCGAGGCGCCCGCGACGGGCCCCGCTGCCGCCCACCGAAGAGGTCTTCCAACCCGCCGAAGCCACCGAAGTCCCGCATGAAGATCTCGACGGCATCGGCGAAGTCGAAGCCGCCGAACCCCCCGGCCCCGCCGACACCTCGCTTCAGGCCCTGCTCCCCGTAGCGGTCGTAGACGGAGCGCTTCTCCGAGTCACGGAGAACCTCGTATGCCTCCGTCACTTCCTTGAAGCGCTCCTCCGTCTCTTTGGAGCCCTGATTCCGATCCGGATGATACTTGAGGGCGAGCTTGCGATACGCCCTCTTGATGTCATCGGTGCTGGCGTTCCGGGGAACGTCCAGCAGGTCGTAGTAGTCGGCCATTACCTCGTGCAGGCTCCGCCTAGATGCCGAGGACGCTGTTGACCAGCGTCGATGTGTAGTCAACGATGGCGATCACCTTCTCGTACGGCATGCGCGTGGGTCCGATGACCCCGATGACGCCCTTGAGGTCGCCGACCCGGTATTCCGCCGTCACGAGGGTGAAGTCCCAGAGGGCCTCGGCATCGTTCTCGCCGCCGATCGTGATCTTGAGCCCGCCTTGGTGCTCCCGGCTGCCGAGGACCTGCGCGAGCAGATCTCGCTGCTCGGTGAGCTCGATGAGCCCCTTCAGTCGCTCACCGCTCGTGAACTCGGGCTGGGCCGCCAGCACACTCGTCTGACCCAGATGCACTTCGGCCTGCGTCAAAGGCGACCAGTCGAAGAGCTCCGAGCTCGACTGCATGAAGATGTTCAGCAGCTCATCGGTGCCGGCCTGGTCGTCCGGCGAGGAGTCCCTGAGCCGCTCCGGCAACGTCTCACGAATGTCCTGCAAGGTCAGGCCGCCCAGCCGCTCGTTCAGGACCTGGGTCACGCTCGTCAGAATGTCCGGCTTCACCTCGCCGGGCAAGTCGACGTACACGGTGCGGACCAACCCACTCCGGATCGTCATGACCATGAGGATCTTCCCGCTCGACACCTGAATGAGCTCCAGGTGCTCGAGGGTGGCCTCGCCGAAGCTGGGCTCTACTGCCACGCCCAATTCCTTCGACAGGAGGCTCAAGGCCCGGATCGAGCGCTGAACCAGCCTCTCGACAGCGGAAGATCCCGAGGCATCGATCTCCTCGACCAGGTGCTCGCGCTCGGCATGGGTCAACGGCGTCGGCCGCATGATGCGATCCACAAAGAAGCGATACGCGTGATCGGTGGGAATGCGACCCGCCGACGTGTGCGGGTGGAAGAGATACCCCTTGGACTCGAGGTCGCCCATCGTATTCCGCACGGTGGCCGGCGACACCCCGAGCTCGAACCTCTTCGCCACCGTGCGGCTACCCGCCGGCTCGGCGAAGTCCACGTACGTGCGAACCACCGCCTCGAGCACCTGGCGCTCGCGGTCGGAAAGCTCCTGGCCGACGGGATCCGTTCTCCTGAGGGTCATCTACCAGCTCACTCTTGGCATTTAGACATCGTGTTAGAAGATCGAATTCCGTTCGTTACCTCGTCAACGGCCTGCTACGTCATCGTCGAGCTCGACGGTGAGGCGATCCATGACCAGCCATCCGTGAGGAGTCAGGCGGACGGCCCCCCGCTCTGCCTCCGCCAGACCACCAACGATCCAACGCTTCACTCTTTCCCGGGCGGCGGGTGGGAGATCTGCCGTCGCCACCCCCCGGTGGGTGCGCAGGCCCAGCCAGATGCGCTCGAGGCGGACCTTGTCGGCATCGAGCTCTTCGTGATCGGCTACCGGAGGGGTCGCTCCCATCGCCTTAACCCGATAGGCGTCCCAGTCCCGGAGGTTCCATCGGCGCACCGGGTGCCGGTAGCTGTGAGCTCCGTTTCCAAGCCCCAGATAGGACTCTCCGGACCAGTACACCATGTTGTGGCGTGAGGCCCGACCCGTGCGGGCGAAGTTCGACACTTCGTAGGCCTCGTAACCGGCGTCCGTCAGACGCTCCACGGCCGTGAGATACTCCCACTCGCTGCGCTCCTCGGAGGCAACCGTCTCGCGCCCCTCGGCGACGGAACGCCCCAGGGGCGTGCCCGATTCGACGCTGAGCCCGTACAGGCTCACATGATCCGCGTCCAGCGAGAGAACTTGATGCAGATCCTCCTGCAGGTCCCGCCCCAGTTGTTCGGGCAGCCCGAAGATCAGATCCACGCTGACGTTGTCGAACCCCGCAGCCCGTGCGGTGCGGACCGCCTCCCGTGCGCCAGCGGCGCCGTGAAGCCGCCCCATCCATCGCAGAGAGGCTTCTTGAAAGCTCTGGACCCCGAGGCTCACGCGATTCACCCCAGCCCTCTTCCAGCCTTCGGCCACTTCCCTCGTGAAGCTCTCGGGGTTCGCCTCGCTCGTCCATTCCAGATGAGCGGAGCCCAGGCGGGTCGGACTCACCAGCCTTCGGATCCCCTCCATCGCTGCGGGACCCAAAAGGGACGGCGTCCCGCCGCCTATGTAGAGCGTGTCCAGAGAAGCGTCGAGCACGAAGGCTCCTTCCTCTTCCAAGGAGCGGAGCTCCCCGCCGATCGCGGCGAGCCACTCCTCCGGGTCGCCCTGGGGCGCCACCTTGACCGCGAAGTCACAGTAGAAGCAACGGCGCGAGCAAAAAGGGGCGTGGATGTAAAGCGAGCGGATTCGGTCGCCTTCGGCCGCCGGCTCGTCGAGCCGCACCGGGCGGGGCGCGTCGGTGGTCATTCAGGATGCCTTGCGGAAGCGCATTCCGGCCTCCTGGGCGACCCACCCGGCCACCTCCAGCTCGGTGAGGACCGCCAGCACGCTGCCCGAGTCGAGCCGGGTGAGGTGCGCCAGCTTCTCGATTCCGACGGCCTGCTCGTCCAACACTCCCCAGACTCGACGCGCCACGGGGGTCAGGCGCCCCGGCGCCGCAGTCCGCCCAGAGGCCTCAGGCGAACCGGCCACCGGGTCCGCGTCCCGTCGATCTTCGCCACGCCCCTCGTCGCGATGACCCACACCGAGAAGGTCGAGCTCACGCGCGAAGTCCATCGCAAAAGTGACGACGTGGGCCCCTTGCTGGAGGAGGGCGTTGCACCCCCGGCTCTGGGGGGCGTCGACGGGTCCAGGCACGGCATACACGTCGCGACCCAGGTCGAGGGCGTGCTCCACCGTGATGAACGCTCCGCTCCGCTCGCCGGCCTCCACCACCACGACCGCCGCGCCGAGAGCCGCAAGGATGCGATTCCTCCGGGGGAAGTGATGGCCCCGGGCGGGCTCACCCGGAAGAAATTCCGACAGGAGGAGACCCTCCCGGGCGATTCGGTGACCCAGTGCGCGATGGGAGGACGGCTGAATCAGATCGACGCCGGAACCGAGCACGGCGATGGTGTCCCCCCCAAACTCCAAGGCACCCCGGTGAGCGGCTCCGTCGATCCCCAGCGCCAATCCGCTCACCACCACGACGCCCCGACCGGCCAGCTGCGCGGCCAGCCTCTCCGCCACCCTACGGCCATACTCGGTGGAGCGGCGGGAACCCACTACGGTCACGGCGGGGCAGGAGCCCGAGATCGCCACGGCAGAAGAGGAGCGCAGGAGGGTCGGTGAGGTGGCGCAGCCGCCCGGGGTATGCCCGGTCACGCCACGTGAGGACCCGCATCTCGGACGCGGTGCACCCCTGCAAGGCGCGCTCGACCCGCTCATTCAGCTCCGGCGCTCGGAGGGCGGCGGCCGCGCGGAAGCCCGCCACGGCGTTCAGGTGACAGGAGGGCGCCTCCAACGCGGCGACGCCGGAGCCGAATCGCTCCAGGATCCGCCACAGGGTCCGGCTTCCCACCCGGGGAACGCAGTGGAGTCGCATGACGGCCTCGACCTCACGAGCACGCTCCGGAGACCAGCGCTTCAGGGAGTCCACCAATCCTCGTCCTCGTCCCCTTGGATGGCTTCCCGCGTGCGCTCCCAAAGGCCCTCCAGGAGATCCGTGAGTCCGGATTGGGCTACGGACGATATCACCAAGGTCGCCCACGCTTCGGGGGCGTCAATCTCGGGCGGCGAATCTTCCGGACCCAGGAGGTCGGCCTTGGTGAGCACCACGCAGTGCGGCCGTGCACCCAACTCCGCGGAGTATGCCGCCAGCTCGTCCCGCAGCTCCCTGTACTCGGCCTGAGGGTCCCGCGAATCCACAGGAATCAACAACGCCAGCGTGCGCGTCCGCTCGATGTGGCGTAGGAACCGGAGCCCCAGACCCTTCCCCTCGTGCGCCCCGTCGATGATCCCAGGAATGTCGGCGATGGCAAAGGTGCGGAAGTCCGAAAGCTCTACCACTCCGAGGTTCGGCTCCAGGGTCGTGAAGGGATAGTCCGCCACTTTGGGGCGTGCCATGGATATCGTTGCCAGCAGCGTCGACTTGCCGGCGTTGGGTTCACCTACGAGGCCGACGTCGGCGATCAGTTTGAGCTCCAGCTCGACCCGACGCTCCTCTCCCTGCTCGCCCGCTTCCCAGCGCACGGGCGTCTGGTTCGTCGGCGTGGTGAAGTGGACGTTGCCCCGGCCCCCTCGCCCCCCTCGAGCCACCACCAGCCGGTCCGCAGCTTTCAGGAGCTCACCGAGGACCTCCTGTGTATGGGCGTCCTTCAGCACCGTTCCCGGCGGCACCCGGATGATGAGGTCCGTGCCGCTCTTGCCTGTCTTGTTCTTCCCCGAGCCGTGGAGACCCCGCTCTGCCCGGTGGTGCTGGCGGTAGCGGAGGTCCAGCAGCGTGGTGAGCTGCGGATCGGCCACCATGACCACGTCCCCCCCGTGGCCGCCGTCCCCACCGGCGGGTCCACCCCGGGGTACGCCCTTCTCACGACGGTACGCTTCGGATCCGGCGCCTCCCGCTCCTCCGTACACGTTGATGACGGTCCTGTCGACGAACATCAGGCGACGTGCCTTTCCTGGACTTTCTCCCACACCTTCATCGACGCGCGGCGCCCGTCCTCATCCAGGTAGGGGTCGGCCTGAGCCAAGGCCTCTTCGACGTCCGACGCATCGGCTCCGACGTTCAGCGCTCCGCGGAGGTGGGAGTAGAGCTGCTTCGGAGCTCCCAGCACGGCCAGGCTCGCAACGATGCACAGCTCTCGGATCGTCAGAGGCAGCCCCGGCCTTCCAAGAACCTTGCCGTACCCTTCCACCATCATCCACTGCTCGAGGTCCGGGTGCAGGGCCCGAACGGTCTCGCGCAGCTTCTCGTACTGGCCCGCGTACACCGAGCCGCAGACCTCGTGGCCCCTGTCCTCCCATCCAAGCCAGTCCAGCTCCTGGGGCGCCGACGGCACCGTGTCGGAAAACCGGCGCCACGCGGCCATGCCGTTCAGGGATGCCGGGAATCCGAGAAAGAGGTAGGACTGGAGGAGCACCTCTTCTACCTGGCGGCTGTAGGCCACCCCACGAGCCGCTTCGAAGGCGGACCTCAGGGCTGTCTTGCCTCTGGAAGCGAGGGCCGCGCTAATGCGGACCAGGGACCGCTCACCATCCGTCATCCGTTACGCTCCAGCTCGAACTCCGGTCGGATGTCGCCCACCTCCACTCCTCGGCTGCTGATCCTGGACGGTGCACGGAAGCGATCCAGCTCCTCGCTCTCGATCCCGTCGAGCACGCCCAGCTTCCTCAGGATGTGAAGGACCGCCACGGGACTGGCCCTACTGCCGCCATCCTCCACCTTCACGGCCAGCCCGAACGATCCGTCGTTGGCACCCACCCCGAACACTCCCTCGGCTCCCGTCTTGCCGAACACGCGGTCTCCAACCGCCTCACCAAGAGCCGTCCCGAAGCGGCCCGTACCGGCTACCATGAACGGGTGGGCGGTCATGGCTCGCACGATCTCTCTCGGCGGCCCCTCCGTACCCCCCAACCTCGCGAAACCGGAAGCAAGTCGCGAGACAGGAGTGGCAAAGCAGACTACCCCACACCCGTCCTGCCCAAGTCCGATCTCCCCCTCCGCGAGTCCCGTCCATCGAGCGATCTCGGCGAGCATCCTCCTCTGCACCGGGTGGTCGGGACCGATGTATCCCCTAGTGGGCCAGCAATGAGTCTTGGCCAGAGCCAACATGCCGGCGTGCTTTCCGGAGCAGTTGTTGTGGATCGGCCTCGGCTCCTCACCGGCGCGTAGGAGCTGGTTCGCCGCACGCTCGTCGTACGGAAGATGCGGGCCACACTCCAGATCCCCTTCCACTAGGCCCGCCTTCTCCAAGATGGATCGAGCCGCTTCGATGTGCGCCGGCTCGCTATTGTGGGAAGCGCAACAGAGCGCCAGCTCCTCCGTCGTGAACCCGAATCGCTCCACCGCCCCGTCTTCTATCAGAGGCACGGCCTGGAAGGGTTTCGCGGCGGACCGGTAGACGACGACATGCTCGGGATCTCCGACGCTGGCCGTCAGGCGACCGTCTCCGTCGACGACGGCGGCATGCACCCGATGGACCGCTTCGACGATTCCGCCGCGGCGAGCCACCACCACGGAGCTCATGGTCGGCACACCTCGCCATGGCACGGAACGTGGAGAACGAGCATGTACTCTACCGGATGGGTCGGGGCCCTCGAAGGGCTCGATGGGTCGGCACAGGCCGACTCCACACCCCGAACGCGCTTAGGATGATCGGTGGCACGGTGGGGATCAAGGTGCGGGGTGAACCGGGGCCACTACTAGTGTTCCGTTGCCAAAGTTCGCGAGCCACCAAGAGGGTCGGGGCGCCCTGGGATCAAGGCGGGACGACGCGGCGTAGCGCAAGCGGGCACCGCGCGAAGCGTGGTCGCAAGGAGTCCCAACGCCGAGCCCAAGGATGCACCGTGCCCTCGACTGGCCGAGACACTTTGGCAACGGGGCACTAAGTCAGTTCGAGCCCGAAGCCCCGGACGGCACCGCTTCCGCAGCCGTCTCGCTGTCGGGACTCCGGGACTCACCGGCCGCGCGGAACAGCGTCTGGGGCGACTCGGAGCTCTGGAGAAGCTCGATGGCCTTGTTGAGCTGAACGTCCTTGTCCCGGATCTGCCGGAAGGCGTCCTCCCTGTCCCACGCCTGCACGGCGATCTGTCTCTCAAGCTGATACGTGACGAAGCGACTGGCCGTCTCATAGTCGGCCCGTTCCAGTTCAACCTCGTTCTCGTCCACCAGATAGCGGTAAAAGCGATCCAGGTCGGAGGCAGACGGGGTGAAGCCGATCTGCAGGTCGGGATGCTCCTGCACGTAGCTCACGGCGAAGTTGAAGAGCGCGGTAGCGAAGACCCCCGCGGAGCGGAAGACCCGCTGAACGGCAGCCTGCTCGGCAAGCGTCAGCGTGTCGGGCAACACGGTCAGATCGGGGGTGATGCCCCCACCGGCGTAGAGAGTCCGCCCTCCCATGGACTGGGCCGTAGGTCGTCCCTCCGGATCATCCTTGAGCACCCGCTGGCCATTGCGGCCCAGTGTCGAGCTCTGAGGCACCCGAGAAGCCTCCTGCTCCTCACGACTCATGTGGATGGATCGGCCCATCGGTGTAAACCACCGAGCCGTGGTCAGCCGGAGGATGTTGCCCCCGCTCAGACGGTAGAGGGTCTGTACCGAGCCCTTGCCGTAGGTCCGGCTGCCGATGACCAGGGCCCGATCGTGGTCCTGCAGCGCACCTGCCACGATCTCCGAGGAGCTGGCGCTGTTCTGATTCACCATGACGACCACGGGAAGGCCCGGGAGCAACTCCGGCCTCACGGCGGCGTAGCGCTGGTTCTGCCCCGTGGCGCGTCCCCTCGTCTCCAGGATGGCAGCCGAGTTGGGCAGGAACATGTCGGCGACGGCCACACCCTCGTCCAACAGCCCACCCGGATTGTTCCTGAGATCCAAGATGACAGAGGTCATCCCTTGAGCCTGGAGGCTCGCGATCGCCTCCCGCATCTCGCGACCCGAGGTCTCGCTGAACACCTGAAGCGGGATGTAGCCTACGCCGTCGTCCACCATCAGCGAGAAGGGCACGGACAAGAGCTCGATCACGTCCCGGGTGAGCTTGAATGGGATGGCCTCATCGACGCCGGGACGGCGGACCATCATCTCCACCTCGGTCCCAGGGGTACCGCGCAGCCGGTCGGCGGCCCGATCGGTCTCCCAGTCCTCTGCCGACTCGCCTTCGACCTCGACGATCTGATCGCCGGCGCGTATGCCGGCTCGAATGGCCGGCCCGCCAGGCAGCGGTGTGATGACGGTCACCCAGCCGTCCCTCTTCAGGATCTCGAGGCCCACGCCTCCGTAGTCGGCGTCGGCGCCGCTCCGGAAGCGGAAGCTCTCCCATGTCGCGGCATCGATGAACGACGTGTGGGGGTCGGCCAGGTCTTCCAGAACACCCTCGATGGCGGATTCGATGAGGCCGGACCGATCCACCGGATCGACAAACTGCTCCGAGACGTGCTCGATGACCTCCTGGAACAGCCTCGCCTGCACGTAGACGTTGGCCTCCTGTCCGACGCCGCGCTGGAGGAACCACCCCCCCGTGGCGAGGGCGATGGCCAGCACGACCGCCGGGCCAAGGATCGATCTGGAATCTCTCATCTCTGCTCCAACCCACGAGTCCTTCCGCTCACCTTCCAAGAAAACTACTCCTCGAGCAGGGCGAAAGTTGCGGGCATCGCACGGCGAAGCGCGGCCCTTACCCGAGTGCGCACCTCATCGGCCGTCCCGCGGGCGTCGATGAGGTGGGCCCGTCCGTCGCCCTCCACGAGCTCGTGATACCCCGCTCGAACCGCCTCCAGGAAGTCGTTCCCGGCAAGCTCGAGGCGATCGTCCTCGTTGCCGCCGGCCTTCTGCCTGGCTCTGCCCGCTTCCACCGGGAGGTCGAACACGAGGTAGAGATCGGGGACGAGGCCATCCGTGGCGAAGCGGTCCAGGCGGCGCACCTCTTCCAGGTCCAGCCCCCTCCCGTATCCCTGATACGCGTACGAGGACATGGAGAACCGGTCGGCGATGAAGAGTTCGCCGCGCTCGAGCACCGGACGGACGATCTCACGCACGAAAGCGGCCCTCGCCGCCAGATAGAGCAGGAGCTCGGTCTCGCGGGGTACCGTGAGATCGGGGCGGCCCTGCACCACGTGCCGGATCGCCTCGCCAACCTCGGTGCCGCCCGGCTCCCGGGCAAGCGTGAACCTCACCCCGCACGACTCAAGCCACTCGACCAGGAGGCGGGCCTGTGTGGTCTTCCCGGCCCCCTCCACGCCCTCCAGTACCAGAAAGGGCCCGCGCTCGGGTGGGTCTACGGGTGGCGACACGTCGTCAGTCCGTTTCCCTTGGCTACTCATAGTACTCGCGACCCAGGTGCGTGATCTGCTCTTCCCCGGAGAGCCACCGGAGCGTGTTCTTCAGCTTCCAGTGCTGGATGAACAGATCGTGCTCGGGGTAGAGGCCCGGAGCGCACTGGGGACTCTTGAAGTAGAAGGAGAGCCACTCCTGGATGCCCCCCAGCCCAGCCCGCGCCGCGAGGTCCATGAACAAGGCCAGATCCAGGACGATGGGCGCCGCCAGGATGGAGTCCTTGCAGAGGAAGTCGACCTTGATCTGCATGGGATAGCCCAGCCAGCCGAAGATGTCGATGTTGTCCCACCCCTCCTTGTCGTCCCCGCGGGGCGGATAGTAGTTGATCCGTACCTTGTGGTAGATGTCACCGTAGAGGTCCGGGTAGAGGGCGGGCTGCAGGATGTGGTCGATGACGCCCAGCTTCGACTCTTCCTTCGTCTTGAAGCTGGCCGGGTCATCCAAGACGGCCCCGTCGCGGTTCCCGAGGATGTTGGTGCTGAACCAACCCCTGATCCCTAGCATGCGCGCCTTGAATCCGGGGGCCAGGATAGTCTTCATGAGAGTCTGGCCCGTCTTGAAGTCCTTTCCCCCGATGGGGATGGCGTTCTCCTTGGAGTAGCTCTCGAAGGCAGGGAAGTCCGCAGACAGGTTCGGAGCGCCGTTGGCGTAGGGAATCCCCTCCATGAGTGCCGCGTACGCGTACAGCATGCTCGGGGCTATGGAGGGGTCGTTCTCCTCCATGGCCGTCTCGAAGGACTCCATCGTCTCGTGTGTCGGTCCGGGGCGGAGGAAGATCTCCGTGGACCCGCACCAGACCATGACCAGCCGGTCGCAGCCGTTCTCTTCCTCGAAGTTCCTGATGTCCTCGCGGATCTGCTCCGCGATCTCCCGCTTGTTGGCTCCAGTCTTCTTGTTGGGTCCGTCCAGTCGGGTCACATACTCGGGGTCGAAGGCCGCCGGCATGGGCTCGTTGGCGGCGAGCTCGTCTTTGATGGGATCGAGGTGCTCCGATCTCAGCACTCCAGCATTCACGGCGCTCTCGTAGGCGTTGTCCGGGATGGGATCCCACCCGCCGAAGACGATCTGATCCAGCTCTGCCAGACCGATGAAGTCCTTGATCAGCGGAACGCGGTCGTCGATACGCCGGCCCAGCCGGATGGCGTTCATCTGGGTAAGGCTTCCGATGGGCTTAGCCAGACCCTTCCGGGCGAGCAGGACGCCTGCGATGGTGGTGGTGGCCACGGCTCCCATCCCTGGAAGCAGGACGCCCAAGCGCCCTTCAGCGGACCGAATCTCAGGACGTTCGTTCACCTGTATCTCCTTCGTTCGCGATTCGGGCTCCTCACTCGTCCAGGGGCACGCCCGCCGCTCGCTTGTAGACCCAAACAATCCTTCTGACAGCCGTGTAATTGGTGAGAACGGCGAAGATTACGATCACCCCGCTGATGACGAGACCGTCCCAGCTGAGGCCGAAGATCAGCGATCCGACGCCTAGGAGGACCACCCGCTCGGCCCTCTGCATGAGCCCGACTGAGCAGTCGAGGCCCAGCGTCTCGGCCTTGGCTCGCGTGTAGCTGATCATGAGAGAGCCCGCCATGGCCAGAGCGATCAGGTAGATCATGCCGATGTTCAGGAGGGACATCTCGTATTGGTTGTAAAGCGAGATGAGACCGATGTAGATGACTACCTCGCTGATCCTGTCGAGCACCGAGTCGTAGAACGCGCCGAACTTGGACTGGAGCCCCGACTCGCGGGCGACCCGTCCGTCGAAGATGTCGTGGGCACCCCCAAGGAGGACGAAGAGCCCCGCCGTGCGCACATGATCGGTCCCGTAGAGGAACCCCGCGAACACCGTCACCACGAACCCACTGGTGGTGATGAGGTTCGGATGCACGCGCTTCCTCACCAGCCACCGCGTGAGCGGATCGATGATCGGGTAGACCCGATCGCGGAGGTCGTCTAGGTTCTTTCCCATGTCTGCCTGGGCGCCTTCTACGGCATGATGATCCGGCTCTCGGCGCCCTCGACGATGCCTTCCTGGATCGTTTGATTCACCTTGAGCAGAATCTTGTCGAAGTTCGCCTGAGCCGAGACGAGTCGCTGATAGGTGGAGCTCGCCTGGAGTCGGCCTACGGCGTCTTCATAGCTCGACTTGAGCTCGTCATCCGGCTCGCTCCCGGCCTGGAGTGCCTTTTCGATCCGACGCTCGAGGCTTTCCAGCTCCGTACGCAGCTCAACCATTTCCCGATCGTCGTCGGTCGACGCAACGGCGACTTTGAGGATCTGATACTCGTCGGTCCGAGCAAGGGCCCTGCCCATGTCCTTGGCCATCTCCATCATGCGCGACATTTACCATCCTGCCTCTGTGGTCCAGACCCCGCGTCTGGACTCGGGGGTTGTTTCATTCTCGGGTCCGTTCGGCCATCACGACTCGCGGGCGGCCGCTCAGATCTCGTCGGACCCGGGCAGGGCCGAACGCACCCGTCTCCTCGATCAACTCGACCACGCGGGACGCCTGTCCCGTCCCTATCTCCAGGGCCAGGAGCCCACCGGGCAGCACGCGCTCAGCGGCACGGGCTACCAGAGGCCGGATCACGTCGAGCCCGTCCGCCCCCGCGAACAGGGCTTCGGCCGGCTCCCACTCGCTGACTTCGGGCTCGAGGTCCGGCCTCTGTCCCTCTTCCACGTAGGGCGGGTTCGAAACGACGACATCGAATCGCTCCTCCGCCCGGAGGGCCTCGAACAACCCTCCTTGGCGGAACTCAACCTTGTCGGCGGCACCGTGCCGTCGGGCGTTCTCCGCCGCAACCTCGAGCGCATCCGGCGAGACGTCCGTGGCAACGACACGGCCGCAGGGTCCTTCCACAGCCAGCGACAGAGCGATCGCGCCGCTCCCGGTTCCTACGTCCAGCACGACCCCCAGGCCTTCCGCCCGATCGGCCGCCCAGCCCAGAACCTCTTCCACCAACACCTCGGTCTCGGGACGAGGAACTAGAACCCGCCCGTCGCTCACCAGCTCCAGCTCCCGGAAGGCCGTCCGACGGAGAATGTACTGTAGTGGCTCCCGGCCGGCCCGGCGACGGAGTAACGGCTTGAACGCTTCCCGCTCCTTGCGGCTCAGCGGCCGGTCGTGCTGCAAGTACAGCTGAAGGCGGTCGACCTCGAGCGCGTCCGCCAGCAGCCACTCCGCATCCAGCCGGCCGTTCTCGACACCCTTTTCGGTAAGGTACTCGGCGCTCCACAGGATCATCCGGAGAATCGTCCACGCCTCTTCGGGACCAGCATCCTCCCTGATACGTGCGGCTCCTTCGGCGGCGTTCACTCCGCAACGCCTCGCAGGCGCTCTTCCTGATCGGCGAGCCGTAGCGCCGCGATCAGCTCGCTCAAGTCGCCGTCCAGTACCTGGTCCAGGGTGTGGAGGGAGAGCTTGATCCGGTGATCCGTCACGCGGCCCTGGGGGAAGTTGTACGTGCGGATCTTCGCGGATCGGTCCCCGGTGCCCACTTGAGTCCGCCTCTCCCGTGATCTTTCCGCCTCTTGCTCTGCGATCTTCTGGTCCAGAAGACGGCTCCGGAGAACCTTGAGCGCCTTCGCCTTGTTCTTGTGCTGCGACTTCTCATCCTGACACGAGACGACCAGCCCCGAAGGCACGTGCGTGATGCGCACCGCCGAATCCGTGGTGTTCACGGACTGGCCCCCTGGTCCCGAGGAGCGGAAGACGTCGATCCGTAGGTCCTTTGGATCGATGTCCAGATCGACCTCGTCGGCCTCCGGCAGCACGGCCACTGTCGCCGCCGAAGTGTGGATCCTGCCCTGGCTCTCTGTTTCCGGGACGCGCTGCACCCGATGTACGCCCGACTCGTATCGGAGGCGGCCGTAGACGCCCTTCCCTCGGACCGTGAAGATGGCCTCCTTGATCGAGCCCGGAATGCCCTCGGAAAGACTCATGAGCTCGATGTTCCAGCCCTCGCGCTCCGCCGCCCTCTGGTACATGCGGAACAGGTCGTGGGCGAAGAGCCCGGCTTCGTCGCCCCCGGTGCCGGCGCGGATCTCCACGACCGCCGCACGGTCCTCCAGGGGGTCCTTGGGGATGAGGAGCTTGCGCGCCTGGTCTCCCAAGGTCTCGATCCGCCCCTCGAGGGAAGCGATCTCGTCCTCGGCTAGGGAGCGCATCTCGGGGTCGTCGGCCTCAGAAAACAACTCCCGGGCTCCCTGGTGCTCGTCCAGGAGGCCCAGGATTTGGTCTGCGACTTGGACCACGGGCGCAAGCTCGGCCCGCTCCTGTCCCAGCGTCCGAAGCCGATCCAGGTTCTGGATGACCTCCGGGCTGGCCAGCTCGTCGTCCAGACCGCGGAATCGCCCCTGAGCCACACGAAGACGGTCGAGGAGCCGCTTATCGACTCCCCCGGGGTTACCCATACGCGAATCGGACCCGGTTTCGTCCTATTTGCTGGCCTTCTCGTACTTCTTCTTGAACCGCTCGACCCGCCCTGCCGTATCGACCAGGCGCTGCTTGCCCGTGTAAAACGGGTGGCACACGGAGCAGATATCGGTGTGCACTTTGGCCTGGGTCGCCATGGTCTCGAACGTGTGTCCACACGCGCAGGTTACCATGGCCGGCACGTATTCGGGGTGGATACCCTCTTTCATGATCCATCTCCGGTATTCAACAGAAAAGCGGGCCGGGGATTCCCGGCGAGAACGCCTCGCGGGAATCCGCGCCCGCTCTTTAGTGTCCCGTTGCCAAAGTGTCTCGGCCCGTCTCGCGAACTTCGGAAACGGAACACTAGCCTGGGAAATATAGAAATCCCGAGAGGTCAGTTCAAGCCGGTCTCCTATTGCGTCCCGCGCCCGCCAGTAACACCAGCGTGACGACCAGCGCCGCCGGGCCGGCAACATCTCCAGTGCGTGTGTAGAGGGTCGTGACGTCGCTCGTGTAGACGGTGGCTTCCAGTACCTCCGGCTGGAAGAGCCTGGACCGCTCGTACACCCACCCGCGGGGGTCCACGAAGAGCGAGATACCCGTGTTCGCGGCCCGGGCGACGCCGACCCGGTTCTCGATGGCGCGCATGACCAAGTGAGCAGGGTGCTGCCAGAGCGCCGCCGTCCGTGAATACCACGGTTCCCGTCCGAACCATGCGTCGTTGGTGAGGTTCACCAGCACGTTCGCTCCCTCCCGGCGGAAGCGTCGAGCGTGCCCGGGATAGGCGGACTCGAAGCAGATGAGCGTCCCGAATCGAGCTCCGCTTCTAGTCGACCCCAGCGGCCAGTCCTCCCCTCGTCCGTACTGGCCGAATGCCTGCCCGCTCTCCAACCACGTGGCGGGCACCAAGGGCACCCGCTCCACAAGGGGGACTAGGCGATGCTTGTCGTAGCGGAAGCCGGTGAGGAGCCCGTCGGCCGACGTGAGGAAGGCCGAGTTGAACGGCACCGACTCCCGCGCGCCCTCGCTCCCCTGACCGATGGCCCCGAACAGAACCGGGGCCCCCCACCGCTCCGCGACCCCGAGCACCCGCCGTCGCAGCTCTTCATCCACCTCGACCGGCCCCAGGATCGTGGCCTCGGGCCATATCACGAGCTCGGGAGGGGGCTCCCGGAGCGTCGGCCCCGACCTTTGGACGCCCGGCGGGATCTCCTCGGGCTCGGGAGCTAGCCTTTCAAGCGCTGCCAGCGTGCTGTCGATCACGCTTCTAGGGTCCAGCTTCACCGCCTCGGGAACATTGGGCTGCACCACAACGACGTGGCCGATGGCCCGTACCGGCAGCGTGGCCGCACGCCAGTAGCCCCACCCGGCCGGGACAGCCAGAACGATGGAGAAGGCGGCGGCCCAGGCCAAGGCCTTGCGCATGCCGTGCTCACCACGCGCGGCGAGGACCGCCTCGGCCAGCAGCCCGTTCAGGACCGCCAGCCAGAGGGTGACGCCGCGAGCCCCCACCAGCTCGGCCGACCCGACCAGCTCGGGATACGCCGTGACCGAGGTCCCGAGACCCAGCCAGGGGAAGGCCAACCCGCCCGGTGCGTGCGCCCGCAGCCACTCCAAGGCCGTCCAGGCCAGCGGAAGGGCCAGCCACAATGGAATTCCACCCCGACGCACCATCCGGTGAAGTGCCCAGGCGAAGGAGCCGGCGCCCAACCCGAGAGCCGACACCACAGCCAGGTACGCGGGGATCGCCCACCAGGTGAACCACGCGAGGGCGATGGCGATCCAGTGGAGGAGAAGCCCGAAGTACAGGAGACCGAACCAGACTCCGCCTCGGAATGCCTCGCCCGGCGCACTCCCGTCGCTCCCGCGGTCGACGATCCAGACCGCGAGAGGGACGAGGGCCACGAACGACGGGATCAACAGATGGAGCGGTGGAAACGCGCTGACGAGGAGTACTGCGGAGACGGCGGGAACCAGGCGGTTCCCGGGCCCGGGGATCACCCCCCTGCCGGTGGCCACGCCCTGAGCACTCCCCAGGCGAGCCCGAGGTGGGCAGGTAGTGCCAGGGCCAGAATCTCCCCGTTGACCTGATCCAGACCGGGCATCAACTGAAGCGCGAGCCCGGCCACCGCCAGCGCGGCGACAATGACAGCGGCGCGCCCGGTCCACACGCGCCCCCTCCCCGTGGCGGCCAGGAGGAGCATAGCAGAGAGTACCAGAGACACCGGGTTGGCCTGGAAGGCGTTCTCGTTCAACCCCAAGAAGAAGTGATCCGTGAAGAACCACGAGAGCAGCAGCGCCAAACCCAGGAGTCCAACGATGAGGCTCCACGCCCCGGCCGCCAGCGCCAGAAGCCATGCCGCCCACCGCTTGCCTCTTCCAGCCATCCATCCGGAGAGGGCGAAGAGACCCCCGAACACCGCCCCCGTCAAGAGGAACCCGACGAGCATGTTGGGGGCGGTGCCCGGAACGGGCCCCCGGCGGGCATCGACGACCTGCACGGCCGGCCCCAGAAGCGGCACGTCCTCACCTTCGAACGTCGGTGCCCGCACCTCCTCGAGGTGGCGCTGGAGCGGGAGGGGCAGGAACATCTCGTCCCACACCGAGATGGGCTCGTCCGCGCGGTTGCCCATGACGAACTGGATGCCCGCGTAGGCCGCCAGCACCGGCCCTAGCAGCCGGACCGTGTGCCACCGGTAGGTAGTGCCCGTCTCCAGCCCCTCCGTCGCCGCCCGGATCCGTCCGCCCAAGACGCGGTCGAGAGCATCCCGGACGCGGGTGGAGCAGTTGTCCCGATAGTAGTCGTATCGGTAGTAGCGGTTGGCCTCGGTATCGGTCTCGCGGACATGTGCCTGGAGCTCGAGTCGCTGGCCCGGGGTTAGGTTGACCCGTTGGAGCCAGACGCTGCGATTCACGCGCCGATAGGCTTCGATCATGTCTGCGGACCGGTACCCGGCCATCCAGTAGCGCATGCGGCCCCGGAGCAGACGTGGGATGAAGTCCGACTGATTGAATTCGAACATGCCCCAGTTGTACGCGATCTCGGTCCCCGCCCGGTCGTCTCGGATGACCAGAGCGTTGTGGCTGAAGCGCTCCCAGATGGCGTCGCCCGGGCTCATGGTCATGAGGAACACTTCGAGATGCGAGCCCAGGATTGGCGCGGAGGCGGAGTCAGCCTCCGCCTGTGGGAGGACCTCTGCGCGGAGGGGAGCGTGGAGTCCGGCGGCCCCAAGCGTCACCGCCACAAAGAGGACGCATGCGAGCCCCCGCGGCTCCTCAGCCTTCGCCAAGTCGTACCTCCTGCCCCTGCTCCGCCGATCGGTACACGGCCTGCATGACCTCCATCAGATGGACCTGCTGCGTAGGGGACGGCAGATCGCGCTCACCCGCCACCGCCCGGACGAACTGATCCAGCAGCCTCCGGTAGGCGTTCGTGAAGGGATTCTCACCCCCCCGGGGCTTGCGCTGCCGCGGCGTCACGTCCATGGGCCGGCCGCCCAGTTGCTTCTGGATCTCCAGGGGGGGCATAGAGCCCGATCCGTCGGTCCCCATGACCCGGGCGTAGTTGCGATCGGCATCGGCGAACAGGCTCCAGCTCGCCTCGACGCTGAAGACCGTGCCGGAGTCGGCCACGGCGAAGACGCTGGCCGCGTCCTCCACGGAATCGTCTTCTTTCTGGAGCACGGCCGAGACTCTGGTGATTTGTGGATACCCCACCAGCCAGAATGCGAGATCCAGGATCTGGACGCCCAGGTCCATGAGTGCTCCACCCCCCTGCTCCGGCTTCTGGCGCCACGTCGAGCGCACGGACGGGGTCTTCCGCGTGAGGGAGCTCGCACGCACCGCGTAGATGTCGCCGAGCTCGCCACCGGCCACGAAGGACGCCAAAGCTCCTGCGTCGGGGCGGAACCGGTGATTCATCCCGACGGCGAGACAGCGTCCGACCGAGTCGGCCGCGTCCAGGACCCGCTGCACCCCCTCGGGAGTGAGCGCGAGCGGCCGCTCCACGAGGACGTGCTTCCCGGCCTCGAGAGCCGCGATGGCCAGTGTCTCGTGGAGGTGGTTGGGCGCACAGATCACGGCGGCCTGGATGTCCTCGTCCTGAACCAGCTCCTGGTCGGAGAGGACCTTCGGCACATCGAAGCGGTTGGCGAGCGTGTCGGCCTTGGGCCGGTCCGCGTCGGCGAGGGCGACGACGTCCGCGTCTTCCCGCTCGGAGAGGATGGGGAGGTAGACGATCTGGCTGATGGCGCCGACGCCCAGGACTCCGACCTGGATCGGGTCGGGCTCCGATCCGGACATCAGCGTGCCTCACCCTGGACGAGCTCACCCCAGATGTAGCTGAGGCCGAAGCGGAGCTCTACATAGCGCAGGTCTCCCAGCACCTCGAACTTGCTTCCTCCGTAGAGCCGGAATCGATCCGTGACCGGATACTCCAGGCCTCCATGCACGTTGAAGCCCGCCGAGACGGAGTCCAGGAGGTCCTCGACAAACGTGCCGTTCACGGCCGGCCCCGATCCGTTCAAGAAGTGGGCCGAGACACCGACCCCGGTCCAGAGGAGGAGGTCGAGAGGCACAGACCACATGTAGTGCCCGTCCACGCTGATGACCACGTCGTCCCGGTCGATGGACCCGAGGTCGAACCCTCCCGGCGGAGCCGTGCCACCCTGGATGGCATTCAGCGCTGCGAGACGCGCCTCGAAATCGTCCACCTCGTCTTGGGCCATGCGAGACGTCCAGAAGGCCACACCAGGAACGATCCGGAAGCCCGGGCCGAGAAAGCCGAGATCGAACCGGAGCGCGAACATCTCCGTGTGCTCCACGTTGTTGGCGAAGATGTACCCGCCCTCGGCCAGAACCCCTCGGAAGGAGAGGTTCGCGTAATCGTAGTCCGCCAGCTCCTGACTTCCCGCGCCCGCGGGCGAGAAGATCACCACTGCCGCCAACGCCAACTTCCACATCGCATCCGTCCTCATCGGGACCTCACTTCCGTGTCGTACGTGCGCGTGAATCCTCGAAAAGGCCTGTGCGCGACCCACTGTGCTCCTTCAACAGGCCTCTCAGTCAGCCGATTTCCAGCGCCGCCTCCCGAACCGCCTCCAGGGTCTCGTCGATGACGTCCGGCGTGTGGGCGGTGGACAGGAAGCCGGCCTCGAACGGGGATGGAGCAAGAAACACGCCTCGATCGAGGCACGCCCGATGGAAGAGTCGGAACTTGTCGCTATCCGCGCCTTGAGCGTCCTCCAAGGAGTGGACGGCCCCCCCGCGGAAGAAAACACCCCACATGGACCCGACGGAGCTTCCGGTAGCCGGTATTCCCGCATCCTCCAGGGCCGACACCACGCCCTTCGCCAGGCGGCTCGCAGCAGCCTCCAGGTCCCGGAAGGGGTCGTGGGTCTCGAGGTATGCGAGCTGGGCGCCACCGGCCGCCGTGGCCAGGGGATTCCCCGAAAGGGTCCCGGCCTGATAGACGGGTCCGGCGGGAGCCACCTGTTCCATGATGTCGCGGCGGCCGCCGAACGCACCCACGGGCAGACCACCCCCGATGACCTTCCCCAGCGTGGTGAGGTCCGGAAGGACGTCGTAGCGCTCCTGGGCCCCACCCATGGCGACCCGGAAGCCGGTCATGACCTCGTCGAAGACGAGAAGGGCACCATGTCGCTCCGTAACCGAGCGCAGCCCTTCCAGGAATCCGTCCACCGGGGGGATCAGACCCGAGTTACCCACCACGGGCTCCACGAATACGCTGGAGATCTCTTCGCCCCGGGCAGCGAAGAGCTCCTCCACGGCGACCAGGTCGTTGAAGGGCAGCACCGCTGTGTGGGACGCCGAGGCAGCCGGAACGCCGGGCGAGTTGGGGAGGCCCAGCGTCGCCACACCGCTCCCCGCAGCCACCAGAAAGGCGTCGGCGTGGCCGTGGTAGCATCCGGAGAACTTGAGGGCGACGTCCCGTCCGGTGGCGGCCCGGGCCAGGCGAAGGGCGCTCATGGTGGCCTCCGTACCACTGTTCACCAGGCGCACCATCTCGACCCCCGGCACCAAGCGCACGATTCGCTCCGCCAGGTCGACTTCGGCGGCCGTCGGGGCTCCGTACGAGGTGCCGCGGTGGAGCTGGTCGGCCACCGCTTCAATGACCACTGGATGGGCGTGCCCCAGGATGAGGGGCCCCCAGCTCAGGACGTAGTCCATGTAGCGACGTCCCTCGGTGTCGTACAGGTAGGGGCCCTCACCGCGCTCCACGAAGAACGGCGTGCTCCCGACCGAACGGAAGGACCGCACCGGAGAGTTCACACCCCCGGGGATCAGCTCCTGGGCCCGCCGCCAGAGTGCGTCGGAAACGCCCGTCACACCGACACGGACCGACCAATGAGGTCGTACTCCAGGGCGTCCACGATCTCCACTGTGACGATCTCACCCGGCTTCAGTCCTGGGTCTGGGTGCAGGTGCGTGACGCCGTCCACGTCGACGGCTTGCCCCACCGTGCGCGCGACCCCGACCGGCCGACCCCGGGCGGCATCGCCCAGGGGACCCGGATCGTCCACGACGTCGTCGATCAGCGCCTGGATCCGGCGCCCCACCAGCTCTGCGTTCCGCTCTGCAGAGATCATGCGCTGCAGATCCATGACCTCTTCCAGTCTCTCTCGCATGAGGGAATCGGGTACTTGATCGGGCATCTCGGCGGCGGGGGTGTCATCTTCCACTGAGTACGTGAAAGCTCCGACCCGATCGAAACGGATCTCCTCCAGAAGATCCAGCATCTCCCGAAAGTCATCGTCTCTCTCCCCGGGGAATCCGACGATGACGGTCGTGCGAAGGGTGAGGTCGGGGACCGCGTCCCGGAGCCATGCCACGCGCTCCCGGATGACGCTCTGGCGCTCCGGCCTCCTCATGGCCTTCAGGATGCGATCGCTGCCGTGCTGGAGCGGCATGTCCAGATACGGAAGGATCGCCTCCTCCTCCGCCATGAGCTCCACGACCTCGGGGGTGATGCCGGACGGATACATGTAGAAGAGGCGATACCAGAGCACATCGGTGTCGTCGACGAGGGCCCGGAGGAGCTCTGGAAGGAGCGGAGCGGAGCGGTCCTTGCGCCACAGATCGCGTCCGTACCACGTGGTGTCCTGGGAGATGATGTTGAGCTCCTTCACGCCCTGGCGGGCGAGGGCCTGCGCCTCGGCCACCAACTCCCCCAGCGGGGCCGAACGGTGAAGCCCTCGAAAGCTCGGGATGGCACAGAACGCGCACGTGTGGTCGCACCCTTCGCTGATCTTCAGGAACGACGTGTGCGGTGTCTCCCTCGACAGGATCCTGAGGGGTCGTTCCATGTTGGGAACGGCCTCGGGCTCCTGGGCGAGGAGGCCCCGGTCGCGTAGCTCCGGCACCAGGGACGCCATCTCCGTGAGACCGAGGAAGAGGTCCACCTCGGAGATCTCCGACTGGAGCTCCTGCTTGTAACGCTGCACCATGCATCCCACGGCCACCACCGCCCGTATGCTGCCCTCCTCCTTGAGCTGGCACGCCTCCAGGATCGTCTCGATGGACTGCTCCTTGGCCGCCTCGATGAACCCGCACGTGTTCACCACCACCACGTCGGAGCCTTGCACGTCCGAGGAGACCCGGGCGCCGTGTCCCACGAGCGCAGCCATCATCTTCTCGGAGTCCACGGTGTTCTTGTCGCACCCGAGAGTCACCAGACCGATGCGCGGTCCGTCCTCGGGACCGACGGGATCGATGTCCAGGCGGACCGCCTCGACATCCGGCGCCACATCGGTCCGTATGGGGTCCGGCGAGAGAGGGAAGACCGGGAGCTCCCTCGTCCTCATCGCGTCATCACCCGGGCGCCCGGCGGTGGCACGAAACGGAACTCGTCGTCGGACACCTCGACGTCCACTCGGATGTCCGTGAGGCGCACCCGCCGGATGGACTCGTTGGCGTCGTGGACGTCTACGCCCGTGATCAGGTCGCTCTCGGCATCGATCCACACCACGGCCGAACGGAATCCCGCCGGCTCCCGCGGGGTGACAGTGAGCTTGTGGGACGGCCTCGAGTCCATCTCCTCCGTTCCCTGGTAGGTGGCGTCGAACCGGCCTCGCGGGTCCTCGAAGAGGTTCTTGAAGAAGTTGAAGCGACCTTCGGCACCCGTGGCAGCGAAGCGCATGACCTGCTTGGCGTCCATGCTCGGATAGAAGGTCCAGAGGAACTCACCGTCCACGACCACCAGATCCCCCTCGGGGTCGCTGAAGCGCATGGAGAACTCATCAGGATGGCGCTGGCAGATCGTGCCCCGGCCGGACCGGCTCTCTCCGAGAAGCGTGACCTCGATCTCCTGGTGGAACCGGGCACAGAGCGTCTCCAGCCCCCAGTAGTGCTCTGCCGCGGCCTCCAGGACCTCGTAGGCCCGCTCGTCCTGGGCGGGAAGCCCGACCGGCGCCGCGGCACCGACGACTTCCGCCACGAGGAGCACGGGCAGGATGATGTGCATGCGGTCTCGGCATCGGGCGGGACGATGGAGACGTGGTGAGAGGCGTGGCTCCGTCATGCGCCGTCCATACCCGTAGGGCATCGGGGCCGTTCCTGGAGGCCTCTAGATCCCTTGGCTCGAGCAGATGGCGTCGAGCTCGTCGAGACCCACGAGGACCTCCCTCGCCTTGGAGCCCTCGGATGGTCCTAGGATCCCCGCGTCGTGAAGCTGATCCACGATCCTCGCGGCCCGGCCATAGCCGATCTTCAGGCGGCGCTGGAGGAGCGACGTGGAGCCCTGGTCATGCTGGATGCACACCTCGCCGGCCGCCCGGAAGAGCTCGTCCAAGTCCGACGGTCCGTCCCCCCCCACGGCCGACTCGGCGGCCTCCTGCAGCTCGTGACTCCGGATCTGCTCGAGGACGTCCGACTCGTCCTCCCGGACGGCTTCGTCGAAGTCCTGATTTCGAAGCTCCACCTGGTCCCGGTACCAGCCCATCATGCGATCCGTTTCGGGTGTGGAGATGTAGGCTCCCTGGATGCGCACGGGCTCGTTGCTCCCTGGCGGTAGGAACAGCATGTCGCCGTTGCCGAGCAGGGCATCCGCGCCGTTCTGGTCCAGGATCGTCCGGGAGTCTGTCTTGGATGCGACGCGGAAGGCGATCCGCGAGGGGAAGTTCGCCTTGATCAGGCCCGTGATGACGTTCACGCTGGGCCTCTGGGTCGCCACGATGAGGTGGATGCCGATGGCCCGGCCCTTCTGGGCCAGGGTCGTGAGCGGCTTCTCCACCTCGCTCTGGACGGTCATCATGAGGTCGGCAAGCTCGTCCACCACCACCACCACGTAGGGAAGCACCCCCTCCTGGTAGACCCAGCGGTCCGGGTCCTCCTCGGCTCCCCGGGGCTCGAGGCGCCGAAGGGTCACGCCCTCCCGGGCCCGCTCGTTGAACTCGCCGATGGAGCGCACGCCGTTCGCGCTCAGGAGACCGTAACGGCGCTCCATCTCCAGAACGGCCCACTTGAGGAGCCCGGCCGCGTCCCGGGGATCGGTGACCACCCTGTGGCGGAGATGCGGGAGCATCTTATAGGTGGAGAGCTCCACCATCTTGGGGTCCACCATGAGCAGCCGGAGCGTCTCCGGCGTGTGCCGGTAGACCAGGCTCGTAATGATGATGTTGATGCAGATGGACTTGCCCGAGCCTGTGGTGCCCGCGATGAGGATGTGTGGCATCTCGCACAGATCCGCCACGTAGGGCTTTCCGTTCAGATCCTTGCCCAGGGCCAGAGGCAGCTCGGCCCGGCTCTTCCGGTAGGCGGGGGAATCCAGGATCTCCCGGAGCCGGACCACCTCGGGTTCGGGATTGGGGATCTCCACCCCCACGGCCCCCCTCCCCGGGATGGGCGCCACGATTCGGATGCTCTGGGCCTTCATGGCCAGCGCGAGGTCGGCGTCGAGATTGGCGATCTTGTTGACCTTTACGCCCGGGGCGGGGATCACCTCGTACTGTGTGACCACCGGACCCGTGGTCCGACCGCCGAGCTCACTCTCGACGCTGAACGTCCGGAGCTTCTCCACCAGGACCTCGCCCAAGGCGTCCAGCTCACGCTCCATGTCGCCCCGATCTTCGTCGTCCCTCGTGGTCATGAATTTCATGGGCGGGAGTCCCGTCTCGCTGAGCTCTCCCTTGGGGAGGGGGTCAGGCAAGATCTCGTCCGACCCCTCGAGAGGCTCGTCGACGCCCTCGCCCTCCGCCGCGGACACGGCCTCCTCGGCTGGCTCATCGTCGAATGCCTCACCCTCCAGGTCGTCGTCGCTCGCCTCCTCTCCCTCCAAGAGCTCCATGGGCGGTCTCCGGTCGAACCGCTCACGAGCGCGCTCGTCCCACCGGGCTTTGAGGCCCTCACCCCAGGACACGAGCTTGCCGGCACCTCGCGCCATGACGCCGCTCCCCTGGGCGATCCCGTAGGCCAAGGAGCGGAGCGGATTCCATCCCAGCGTGCCCACCGACAGCACGACCAGAAGGAGTGTCAGGAAGAGGACCGCCCCAAGGAACCCCAGGGCCGCGGAGAGGGGTGGGCCTGCGAAGGTCCCCCAGCCGCCCACCGTTTCCTGCTCCTGGCCCAGCACCTGGAGTCCAACGGGAAGGGTGAGCATGAGGCCCGAGGACAGGATCGCCAGACGCATGGTCCACCCCGGCGACAGCCAATCCCCCGCCCTCACACCCGCGATCAGGAGAAGGATCGGAACGAAGAACGCGGCGCCACCGAGCAGGCCGCCGAGGGCGCGCTGAGTCGTGCCCCCGACGAGGCCCATCATGTTCCCCGAGGGGAACCACGCGGTCAGGCGGGGACCGAGGGCCACCACGGGAATCAGGGCCGCGACAATAAAGAGCGCCAGTGCCAGAAGCCCTGCCGCCAGGATGTCCCGTTGCTGCCCCCGCGACAACATCAGCGGCTCGCCTCGGGGGCCCTCGGGCTCATGGAGGGAAGGTGGATCACCCGCTCCTTCATCTCGGGAACGACGGCGTAGCGGTCCACCTGGGCGCAGAATCTCAAGTCGTCGCGGAACCCGATCTCGATGAGACTCTTGCCGGCGTCGGTCATGGCGAGGAAGTCGGCACCGACGTGGAACCTGTGTGAGAGCTCCAGGGCGGCGTACCCTGCATCGTTGAGCTCGATCTCTCCGTCGTGCCCCTCGCGAAGGCTGTTGAGGAGGGCGCCTGCGCAGACCGCGTCATCCACGGAGAACCTGCCCTCCCTGCCAGCGCAAACCACCACCAGCCGCTCCACCGCGGCCACGGCGTCGACGACGGCGCCGAGGTTCAGGAAGCAACATGCCAATACGCGATCGGCGTCTTCGGCCATCAGAAACGTCCGGGTCCCGTTGGTCGTGCTCATGACCAATCGCTTGTCCGCCACACGCTCCGCGACGAACTCACGGGGGGAGTTCCCGAGCTCGAACCCCTCGATCATGAGGCCTTTGGACTCACCACAGAGAAGTGTGTCCTCCGGGCCCAGGGAGGACGCCAGCCTGATGGCGTCCTCCGTGGACGAAGCGGGATACACGCCACGAGCCCCGTTCACCAGGGCCTCCACCATGGTGCTCGTGGCTCTCAGAACGTCGATGACCACGGCGGTGCGCTCCGCCATGTCGAGCGCCGCGGGCTCTCCGGCCTGGAAGAATAGATCGACCCTCATCCCTGGCTCGATCGCTCGCTGAGGAATCGGTCCACGAATCCGGTGTCCACGTTCCCCGAGACGAAGTGCTCGTCCCGGGTGATCTCGGAGAGAAACGGAATGGTCGTCGAGATCCCCTCGATGACGAAGGAATCGAGCACGTGCCGCGCCCTCACGATGGCCTCCTCACGGTTGTTCCCGTGCACGATGAGCTTGGCCAGAAGAGAGTCGTAGTAAGGCGGCACGTGGTAGCCACTGTAGATGTGGGTGTCGAGCCTCACTCCGGGCCCCCCGGGTGGGTGGAAGGTGAGGATCGGCCCGGGCGAGGGCGCAAAGTTCCGCTCGGCGTCCTCGGCGTTCACCCGAAACTCGATGGCGTGCCCACGCAGGGTCACGTCCTCGCACGGGAAGGAGAGCGGCTCGCCCGCCGCCACCCGGATCTGCTCCTTCACCAGGTCCAGCCCGGTGGTCACCTCGGTAACGGGATGCTCCACCTGGATCCGGGTGTTCATCTCGATGAAGTAGAACGAGCCGTCGGCGTCCAGCAGGAACTCCACCGTCCCGGCCCCTACATAGTCGATCCCCTTCGCCGCCAGCACGGCAACTTCTCCCATCTGCTCGCGCATCTCCGGAGTGAGGGCAGGTGAGGGCGCCTCTTCGATGAGCTTCTGATGCCTGCGCTGGGTGGAGCAGTCGCGCTCGCCGAGATGGACGATACGGCCGTGCTGATCCCCGAAGATCTGGAACTCGATGTGCCGCGGCCGGACGATGCACCTCTCGAGGTAGATGGTGTCGTCACCGAAGGCGGCCTGGGCCTCCGTCTGAGCGGCCTGGAGAAGGCGTCCGAAGCACTTCGCATCCAGGGCGATGCGCATCCCCTTCCCCCCACCGCCGGCCGAAGCCTTGATCATCACGGGGAAGCCGATCTCGTCGGCGATACGCGCCGCCTCGGCGGGATCGGACACCGCTCCGTCCGACCCGGGGACCGTGGGAACACCGAGCTCGTTCATGGTGCGGCGGGCGGTCGCCTTGTCGCCCATGGACCGGATCTGGTCCGGTGTGGGCCCGATGAAGACGAGGTCGGAGCGCTGGCAGATCTCGCTGAACTCAGCATTCTCGGCCAGGAATCCGTAGCCGGGGTGGATGGCCTCGGCTCCCGTCACCTCTGCGGCCGCGATGATCTGCGGGACGTTGAGGTAGCTCTGCGCCGCGAGAGCCGGCCCAATGCAGACGTCCTCGTCGGCGAAGCGTACGTGGAGCGACTCCCGGTCCGCTTCGGAGTACACCGCCACGGTCTTCACGCCGAGCTCGTGACAGGCCCGGATGATCCGGAGAGCGATCTCCCCTCGGTTGGCGATCAGGACCCTCTTGAACACTCAGCTACACCGCCCTGTGCCGATATGAGAAGCCCGGCTCACGAAGGGGAGAGGCGGAACAGTGCCTGCCCGAACTCTACCGGCTCCGCATTCTCGACGCAGATCTCCTGGATCACCCCCGACACCTCCGACTCCAGCTCGTTCATGAGCTTCATGGCTTCGATGATGCAGAGCGTGTCACCGGGGCTCACGCGGCGACCTACGTCGGCATAGGGCGGGGCATCCGGAGCGGGTGCGCGGAAGAAAGTGCCCACCATGGGAGACTTGATCTCGAGCAGGTCCGATGCCGGTGGCGCCGCCTCAGGCTGACCATCCGTGGCGGCCACGAGAGCCGAAGCGACCGGCTCGGTCTCGGCGGCCGCAGGGGCTGCTACCGACGGTGGTGGCGTCACGTGGTTCATTGGGGTGGCCACGACGACATCTGCCCCAGATGTCTTGGCCAGCCTGATGCGCGTGCCACCTCGCTCGATCTCGATGAAATCGAGGCCGCTGGCGTCGATAGCCTCGATGAGGCTCTGGAGGAAATCCAGATCTATCATGAAGAGACCCGAGTCAGATATTTGTCCTCGCGGCGGTCCACCTTGAGCACGTCCCCCTCTTCGATGAAAAGCGGTACCTGAATCACCGCCCCGGTCTCAAGCGTCGCGGGCTTGGTACCGCCCTGGGCCGTGTCACCCCGGACCCCGGGATCGGTCTCGGTCACAGTCAGTTCGACGAACTGGGGGAGCTCCACGCTGAGGACGTCCCCGTGGTGGACGAGCCCCTCACACTCCATGTTCTCTTTCAGGTACTTGAGCTGATCCCCTCCCAGGAGTTCGCCCGAGATGGGGATCATATCGTACGTCTGTTGGTCCATGAAGTGGTATAGCTGGCCATCGGAGTAGCTGTAGGTGACGGGGCGGCGCTCGAGCCGGACGTCGGTCACCTTCTCCCCCGCCCGATACGTCTTGTCGACAACGGCCCCCGTCAGAACGTTCTTGAGCTTCGTCCTCACGAACGCTCCACCCTTTCCGGGCTTTACATGCTGAAAATAAGCGATCGCCCAGAGTTGCCCGTCGATGTCCAAAACCATGCCGTTGCGAAAATCAGCAGTCGAAGCCATGACGCCTTGTCGGTCGATGGAACCCGCGGAGCTACCGGCCGGCGATGTGGGCCACGAGGCCCCTGAGCGCTAGAAGATAGCTCTGCGATCCAAATCCAAGAACAACCCCAACGGCCACGGGGGCAAGGAATGAATGACGGCGGAATCTCTCTCGACCGGCCGTGTTGGAGAGGTGAACCTCCACGAAGGGCAGTCCGATGCCCACGAGCCCGTCTCGCAACGCCACGCTGGTATGGGTCAGGCCACCCGGATTCACAAGAAAGCCGTCGACCCGACCGGCGGCCTCCTCCAGGAAGTCGAGAATGTCACCCTCCGAGTTGGACTGGAAGGTCTCGACCTCTACGCCCAGTTCCTCACCTAGGGACTGGGCAGCTCCATTGATGTCGTCCAACGTGTCCGTGCCGTAGACGTCGGGCTCTCTCCGGCCGAGGAGGCGAAGGTTGGGTCCATGTATGATCGCGATCCGCACGGCGTTGGCCTCTAAAGACGGTTCAGCCACGGGAACGGATCGTCGGGCCCGCCATCGTCGGTCTCGCCATCGGAGGGTCCTTCCGGAGCGAGGGACTCGATGGGAACCACCGGACGATCGTCGTCAACGGAGGACGCATCCTCCATCGCCAGGGATCCAACCGGCTCCGGATCGGCTGCCGGTGGCTCCACCACCAGAGGCTCCGGATCCGGCGGGAGGTCCTCCACGGGGACCGCCGGCTCGGGTACAACGGCCTCCGCGGGGTCCGGGTCCGGAGCCAAGGACTCGATGGGGACTACGGGACGATCGTCGGCTAGGCCTGTGTCGATAGCCCAGGTCAGCTCGGCCACGCGGTGAAGGAACATCCCATTGTCGGGATCATCGGCCAGAAGCTTCCGGTAGACCTCCACCGCCTTGTCCACGGCGCCCTGCTTCGCGTAAAGCTCGGCCAGCGTCTGGGTGTAGATCTCCCCGTCATCCTCGGCCACGTCCTCAGCCACGCCCTCGGACGGGGGCTCCGCCTCCGCGACAGGCTCCTCCAGCCCGACCTCGTCCGCGGGCTCCGCCTCCGTAGCAGGCTCCTCGAGCGCGACCTCGTCGGGGGCCGACACCTTCGCCGTCTCCAGCGGCGCAGCATCCTCTACCGGAACCGCCTCCGCAAGCGCATCCTCCACCACCGGCTCTTCCGGCGCCACCGCCTCGGTTCCGGCGACCGTAGACGCTTCCGCCACCTCGGCCCGGAGGCTCTCCAGCGCAGCAAGCACCTCCGGATCGTCGGGCTCTAGCTCGACCAGCCTCTCTATGTACGTCAGTCCCCGGCTGGCATCTTCAACCAGCTCGGCCAGGGAGCGCAGGGCCACCCCGTTCTCGGCATCGAGCTCCAGGACTCGCTCCAACGCGCGGATCGCGCTGTCGTCCTCCCCCCGATCCCGGTACAGCCACCCCTCCACCACGTGACCCGAAGCGGAATCGGGGTGGGCAACCAGTCCCTCCTGAAGCACGCCGAGAGCCCGGTCCAACTCGCCCAGCCGACGGTGAGCGTCGGCCAGGGGCACGAAGGCGCGACCGGTAGGATCCTTCTCGGAAAAGAAGATCTCCTGAAGTCGATCGATCTGCTGATTTAGTGGTTCGGGCACAGCGTACTCCCCTGAAGAATTGGAAAAATACGGGGCTGAGCTGAAGAAGGAGTGGACGGGAGCAAGATACTGATTCCGCCAAAAACGTGTCAACGAGGGAGGTTGAGGGCCCCATAGGGTGCCGTTACTTTTGAAGGCCTTTTGCGTATGAAAAGGGACGAGTTTTCTTGACCGCCGCACACGCCGAGGAGTAGCCGGGTTATGATGCGTCAGATGAGGGAGAACACGAAATGGATCATGCTGATCACAGCAATGGCCTTCGTGGGTCTCATGGTGTTCCAGTGGGGCATGGACATCACGGGGAGAAGTGGACTGTCCGTCGGCGAGATCGGCAGCGTGAACGGCGTGCCTGTCAGCTATGAGGAGTACAACCTCACCTACAGCCGGCTCCTCGATCAGGTTCAGAACTCCCAGGAGGATCCGGTCACAAGCCAGCAGATCAGCGACATCGAGGACGCCGCCTGGGACGAAGTGGTCAATCAGGCACTGATTCATCAGGAACTGCGGAGGCGCGGCATCGAGGTCACGGACGAGGAGATCCGCAACGCGGCCCGTTTCAGCCCGCCCCCTGAGCTGCGCTTGAGCCCCGCGTTCCAAACCGACGGCGCATTCGACATCCAGAAGTACCAGGACTTCATCTCTTCGCCCACCATCGACGATCTGGTCCTGCTCCAGCTCGAGGCCTATTACCGGGACATCATTCCGCGGGGTAAGCTGCTGAGGCAGGTGTCTTCGGACGTCTACGTCACCGATGCGGCCCTGTGGCAGGACTACAGGGACCGCAACGAGCGGATCTCGGTCCGCTACATACCCCTCGACCCGACCCAGCGGATCGCCGACTCACTCGTGACCGTCACGCCGGGAGACGTGGAGGAGTACTACGACGAGAACCGCGACGAGTTCGCGATCCCGGCCCAGGCTTCCGTGAAGGTGGTGGTCTTGGACAAGGCGCCGACGGCCGCCGACACAGCCGCGGCCGGGGAGACGGCGGCAGAGCTCCGACAGGAGATCCGGGACGGGGTCGACTTCGAGGAGATCCTGGCCAGGCCGCGAATCTCGACGGGATCGGGCGATCTCGGGTGGTTCACGGAGGACCGGATGGTTCCCGAGTTCTCCGCGGTGGCGTTCACGGCCGCCAAGGGGGACATCACTGAGCCGGTGAGAACGTCCTTTGGTTACCACATCATCGAGGTGCAGGACAAGGCCGCCGACAGCATCAAGGCCCGTCACATCCTCCTCCCCTTCGAGCGCACGGACGACTCGGAGCTTGAGCTTCTCACCCTGGCCGACTCGCTGGAAGGGCTGGGGGAGTCACGCACCTTCGAACAAGCCGTCGAGACTCTGGGCCTCCAGATGGAGAACGCCACCTTGAGCCCGGACTTCGCCTTCGTCATCGGCGCCGGTCAGGTGGGCGAGGGCGCGAACTGGGCGTTCGAAGAGGCTCTGCCCGGAGACGTGAGCCCGGTATTCGAGACGAGACAGGCCTTCTACATGCTTGCGCTCATCGAAGTGCGCGAGGCGGGCTTCATCTCCCTGCAGGACGCTACGGCAGCCATCGAGCAGGAGGTCCGGACACGCAAGAAGCTGGAGATGGCCAAAACCGAAGGTGAAGAGGTGGTCGCAGAGATTCGGGAAGGAGCCTCCATGGACGATGTCGCTGGGCGTCGGGACCTGGAGATCCGTGACGCCGGCCCGTATGGCCGCAGGGACTTCGTCCCCGGTCTCGGCCGCTTGAATGCCGCGGTGGGAGCCGGATTCGGTCTCTACCAGGGCCAGGTCAGCAATGTGGTGGAAGCCAATAACAACGCCTTCATTCTCGCGCTGGTCGACTACATTGCGGCCGACACCACGCTTTTCGAGGAGGAGCGGTTGGCGCAGCGGTCACAGATGGTCGCCAACGTTCAGCAGACGCGTCTCCAGGATTGGCTCCAGGGCCTGCGGGCCGCGGCTCGCATCGTGGACCGCCGCGACGAGGTCCTGAACGTCGACCCGGCAGATCAGCCGCTGATCCCGCCGATCTTCTAGTGTGGTGTTACAGAAGTTCGCGAGCCACCGAGAGTGCCGAGGCGCCGGATCCGGGGTTCCCGCGCCGGAGGCGTGGGTCAGGCGCGACGACGAGGAATTGCAACGCGGGCACCGCAGCCGAAGGCCGTGGTCCGAGGAGGAGGAACGCCGCAGGGCCGGATGCATCGGTGCTCGAGCCGAGCGACTCTCATGCTCGTCGTGAGCGCCGAGTTGACCGCGAGACGATCGAGCGCAGCGAGATCAATGGCCGAGACACTTCTGGGACACCACACTAGGGACGCCTGCGTCCGGACAGAACCGCAACGAAGAGCGGCGGCCGGAACCTCGAAGGTTCCGGCCGCCGCTTTCGTCTGTGCGAGTCCCCCGCGCGGCCGCACCAACATTACTCGGACAGGCTTCTAGGCGACGGAGCTCTCGTCCTCGTCCTCGTCCTCGTCGGGCGACGTGGTCAGCTTTCTCGGCTCCTCGTCCTGGCCATCCGCCGACGTGGAAGACGTTACCGATTCTTGCAGCGACTCATCCACAGCCTGGACCTCCCGTTCGATCTCTCGAATCGAGCCCTTGAACTCCCGAATGCCCTTCCCCAGGGATGATCCGATCTCCGGAAGCCGCTTGGCACCGAAGAGGAGGAGGACGACCAGGAAGATCAGGAGCATCTCCCACATGCCGAGTCCGCCGAGTCCCATGATATCAACCTCCGCTAGAGGTCCGTCCAGACCTTTGCCTCAGATCCAGGATCGGACGATAAATGCTACGATCGAGATTCCAACGAGCGTCAACACGTTCAAGCTCAATGTGAGTGGCCCGATCGTGAACGCAACAGCGACCAGCTCGATGGACAGAGGCCCGATGGACGCTTCCACCGCAGTGGTGAGAAACGACTTGGCCGCGCTCTCCGGAAGGAACAGCTCGGATAACTTGGTGAGCAGTCCTCCCAACAGCAGCCCGAGAACCTGAGTCCAGGCCAGGCGCTTTACGTTCCGCCGATACGTATCAACTAGCATACGGTCCGCAGGCGCGTCTGGTTCCCATTCTTCTGTGGATCACGGATGGTCGGAGCGTAGCCCCCGGCATCAGCGGTCGCGGCCGATGGCGTACGCCACGGCGCTCCGGAGCGCCTCGACGGCAAGATCTTCCGGGAGGTCGCAGAGCGCCTCGTCGGCGCGTTCGGCGTAGAGGTCCGCCTGGTCCCGGGCGTATAGGAGTCCCCCCCTGTTACGAACGATGCCGATAACGCGCTGGATGTCCTCGTCGGAAGCCTCGACCAGGGTGAAGAAGTCCCGGATCTCTGCCATCTCGCCGCCCGATACGTTGGCCAAGGCCCCCACGAGGGGGAGCGTGACCTTGCGCTCCCTTAGGTCGTGTCCCGAAGGCTTGCCGGTCACCGCCTCGGAGCCGGTGTAGTCCAGCAGGTCATCGGCGATCTGGAATGCCATCCCGAGATTGTGCCCGAAGCGAGCGAGGGGTTGGCGATACTCACGGACCCCGTCCAGGGCACCCATCTCGCAGGTGGCCGACATGAGCGACGCCGTCTTCGCCGCAATGAGCCGGTAGTAGTCCTCCTCGGTGAACTCGAGGGCGTCGTAGGACGTCAACTGGCGCATCTCCCCGACGCTCATCTCGTTGGCCGCGACGGCGAGCACGGCCAACGCTTCGAGCTTGCCGAGGTGAGTGAGCTCCGTGATCGACCGGCTGTACAGATAGTCGCCCATGATGATGGCGATCTGATGGGTCCAGAGAGCGTTCACCGTGGGGAGGCCCCGGCGGAGGACGCTGTGATCGACGGCGTCGTCGTGAACGAGCGTAGCCAGGTGCACCAGCTCTACCACAGCCCCCAACGTCACGGCATCGTGCGAGGGCCTTCCCCCAACCTGATTGGCCAACAGCAGGAGTGTGGGGCGGAACAGCTTCCCCCTCATCAGCAGGAGGTACTCGTTGACCTCCTCGATCATGTCGAAGTCCGAAACGATGATCCGCTTCAGCTCCTCCTGCACGGACTCGAGCCGATCCCCCACCAGGGACTGAATCGCAGACAGGCCTGGGGGGGGGGGTCTCAGCAGCGAGCTCCGAGCCGCCTCCATCAGCGCACGGCCAGGTTCGACATTGCCATCAATCAGGAATTCGCCGGGTCTAGTCCCGGAGAGCCCGCAAGCGCTCCGTGACGTCCGCGAAGTTGATGTCCAGAGAAAACACCCTGTCGTAAAACTCTAGGGCCTGGTCCTTGTTCCCAACGGCCTCGTAGGCCACGCCCAAGTAGTAGTAGATGCCCATGAGCTCGTCCTCGACCTCGTACGGCGCGTCGAGGGCGCGGGTGAGAGATCGGAGGGCAGCCTCAGGCTCACTCTTCTCGAGGAACGTCTGCCCAAGCAGCTCGTACGTGGGGAGGTGGTCTGCGGAGGCACGTAGCGCCTGTTGGTACTCGGCGATGGCCTCGTCCAGCAGGCCCATCTCCTTGAAGGCCGTACCCAGGTCATAATGTGCCGTGGCGTCGTCGGCTCCGATGTTCTCGGACACCTTCTCCCGGAACTGCGAGAGCATGCGCTGGAAGTCCGCCGACTCGTCTCCGGTGGGCTCTTCGTAGGCCACCACGAATCGGGTCGTCTTCTCTTCATCGTCCCCGAGGAGCATAGACCCCAGGTCGACGTAGGATTCCGCCGAGGAGACCTCCTGAGCCGCCTCGGCCACCGTCTCTCCCTCGAGCTGGCCCAGCGCCGCCTTGGCCCGCTCGTTGGTGGGATCCGTCGACAGGGCCTGCTCGAACACGGCCTTTGCCCGCGTCTCCTGCCCGGCCCGTTGCAGACACTCGGCGAGACCCAGGTACGCTTCTGCGAGGGCCCCCGAGTCGTTGGAGCGGAACGCGTACTCCACCATGCGCTGGTGGTGGTTCTGGTCGTCGGGCTCCGCCTCCACGACGGCGGAGAGCGCCTCGATAGCCCCCAGGAAATTCCCGGTGGCAGCCAGAGCCTCGTGATCTGAGGCGGCTTCCTCCGCCTTGGCTTCGGCCACCGACTCTTCCACCGCCGCCTCGACGGCTTCTTCGGCGACCGACTCGTCATCCAGGCCCTCGAGCCCCTCCTCGATCTCGGGAAGCTCCTCGGCAGGCGCCTCGACGGCCTCCTCCTCGTCACCGTCGAAGGACAAGAGAGGCAGGTCCGCAACGGCCTCTTCTTCTTCCTCGTCCGCCGCTTCGACGTCGAGAGACAGGCCACCCGTGTCCACCTCTACGCCCTCCTCTTCGGCCTCTTCCTCGTCACCCCCGATCTCCAAGCCACCGGCCTCGATCTCCCCGGGCACGCCCGGCTCCCCGGCGGTGGGCTCCTCGAAGCCAACGTCTCCAAGGCTATCGTCGGCGATGGAAGCGACGCCGGCCATGGGCACGGCTTCGAGAGAAGCGGTGGGATCCATCTCCTGAGTCTGAGCCTCGACCTGCGCAGCCTCCTCTACCATCCCCTTCCCCATCATGATCTGATGGGCACCGACCAGCTGCTGGACGGCCTCGCTCATCCGGTCGTGTTGCCCCAGCTGGGCCGCCAGGAGCTGTCGGATCTCGTAGTCGTCGGGCGCCAGGTCTACGAACTCGATGAGGGCCCGAAAGGCCTCGTCCATATCCCCGAAGGCCTGTACGCGCTCGGCGTAGGTGATGAAGCTGGAGCGGGCGTCGGTGATGAAGCCCTGTGCCGCCCGTATCTGGCCGATCTTCAAGTGGATCGTGTACCGATCCGGGAGATTGCGCATCACCTTCTTGCAGATGGCGATGGCGTTGTTGGGAGGCTCCGCCTCGACGTAGTAGTCGACGGCCCTCTCGTAGAAGCTCACCGCCTGAGCGGAAGCGCCGGTCCGGGTCGCGAGGTCACCGGCACGGTTGAACAGGCCGATGTCCGGGACGTCCTCGTCGGACATCCGGTCGATGGCCTTGACATACAAGTCCAACGCCCTCTGCCACTCTTCCTTCTGCTCGTGACCCCGGGCCTGCTCTTTTATCGCTTCTACGCTCATGTACTCGCACTCGTACTTGAGTCTTCCCACCCCACCCGCAGGTTCACCTGCTCGAGAACGCGGCGAACAGTGGACGCGAAGTATGGGGATGGAGAGCACTAATCTGCCTGCAACAGACGGAAGCACAAGGGGATAGCCGCGAGAGCCAGCGCGATGCCCCCGATGACCGAAGCCATCGAGGGCGTCCCGCGGATTCAGCGGACGACGGAGGCGGTCAGCGACCCACCAGCTGTGGGTTTCCGGCCTGGACCTGGTAGGCCCAGTCGAAAATCATGATCTCCGCACCGGTCTGATCCGTTCCCAGCAGAGCAACGCGAACGGCGCCATAGTGTAGCTCACCATCGTCGCCCACCACACGCAGCATATACGTGAGCTCCGGCTCCAGGAACACGCCACCTCCAGTATACCCCGAGGTCGGGGCGGTCGTCCAATCCGTGCACTGGGGGTCCGCCGCGATACCGCACTTGAGTGCGGTCGTGAAGGTCCCCTCTGGGAAGATGTCGGCCGAGGGTCCGGGCACCAGCCACCAGCCGATGGCGTCGGTCTCCAGCCGGAAGTGCCTGGACGGCGACGATCCGCTGACGATCGGATCCAGCTCGTCGGACTCGGCGAACCGGAACCCGGAACGCGCCGGGTTGTCGGCGAACGAGACGACCAGCTCTCCCCGGAAGTCGGGCCGGGGCGTCCCCGGGCTCTCGAAGCTGTCCAGGCTCTCGTGGCCGTAGACGTCCACCGACGACACCACGTACGTGGACGTCACTCCGTTCTCGGCCAGCTCGTCCAGAAAGCCCTCCGAGTCGGTCTCCCCGAGTAGCGTCGCACCGCCGTCAGTCAGCAGATACACCCGGTAGTGCGAGAAATCGCTGGCGGAGCGGGCGTTGTCACTCCAGCGGATGTAGTTGGTGTCGTCCAGTGCCACCACGTCTATGCTCGACGGCACCGGCGGCGGAATGAAAGACGGCACCGAAACCACGATCACGGCGTCCGAGTCGGTCTCCGCACCTGTATCGGGGTCCACCGACGACACGAAGTACTCGTAGCTGACGGACTCGACGATGTTCGTGTCCGTGTACTCGCACGCCCCGTCGGCACAGCTCGTCACTTCCGCGATCACCAGAAAGGAGGCGTCGCCCACGCGCCGACCGTAGACCCGGAAGGACTCTCCGTTCCACTGGGCCCCCAGGAACCAGTGAAGCGTGATCGCCTGGTTGAAATACTCGCCTTCGAGCCCCTCAGGCGGGGCGGGAAATTCGTCTACTCGAATGAACACGCTGTTGTCGTTATCGCAGGCACCCAGCAGCAGAGCCATCCCAACCACCGCAAAGAACCGTTTCCACATGATTCATCTACCTCACGCTGGGTTCAGCACCAGGGTCTCTCGGATCCCGGCGATCCTCGCCCAACACGTATTGCACAACCGGTACCAAAACTGAAGACCGCATAGATCAAAGGGTTTCGACAATGATCGCAGCCGGATCGTCCTCTGGAGAGGACAGGGACCGGACCGCCGAAAGACATGGGGCACGGCCGTGGAGGGTGCCGTCCCTAGTGTGGTGTCCCAGAAGTGTCTCGGCCATTGATCTCGCTGCGCTCGATCGTCTCGCGGTCAACTCGGCGCTCACGACGAGCATGAAAGGTCGCTCGGCTCGAGCACCGATGCATCCGGCCCTGCGGCGTTCCTCCTCCTCGGACCACGGCCTTCGGCTGCGGTGCCCCGCGTTGCTATTCCTCGTCGTCGCGCCTGACCCACGCCTAACGGCGCGGGTACCCCGGATCCGGCGCCTCGGCACTCTCGGTGGCTCGCGAACTTCTGGGACACCACACTAGAACCGGTCCTGGATGTCCGTGTTGCGCTGCTTGTAGTCGAACTTCAGGTCGCGGTTGTCGGTGAGGGACACCTGGAAGCGGAAGCTCCAGTTCCCGGTGGCCGTCTGCAGGAAGTCGAAGTTGGCGTTCCACCGGTGGAGGTCCCTGGTGAGCCGGATACGGTGGTCCGTGAAGCTCCGGACGTCGATGTCGTAGGACGTGCCCCAGGTCAGGCTCCACTTCTCGGTGGGACGGAGGCGGAGCCCTACCTGCACGAGCTGGCTGGCGGGCAGGCTCTCGTCCCGGTTCCTGCGTATGGAGTAGCTGAAGTTGGCCGACCACGTGCCCGCGGCCCCCCGACGGCGGGCACGCCTCTGAGCGGCAGGGTCGGCAGAGCCCGGGACCACGACGGATTCGTCGGTCACCCCTATGTCGCCCAAGACTCCCAGGAGGGGATCCAGATCGTCGGGATCCTCGCCCAGGACGGGAACCGTGTCCTCCGCGGCCGTCGCCTGCTCCGCCGCCCGGGCGGCGGCAGCCTCTTCCTCGTCTCCGCCACCCAGGAGGCGCCCGAGGGCCCGGAGCACCCCCGAGTCATTACTCATGGCGAAAGAGAAATTGAGCTGCGACAGGAGGGGCGACAGGGTACGCTTCCCTTCCTCGCTCCGATCGAAGAGGTCGTGCTCCACCGACACCGTCAGCCCACGGAGGAAGTCGGAGCTGATCTGGTTCTGGAGCCGCGTCGTGGTGAACCCCTCGAGGAAGTCGTCCTCGTCGTCGGCCCGGACGAAGTCGTAGGTGATCACGCTCGTACGGATGGCCAGAAGGTTCACGATCCTGGAGGCCGGAAGCCTTTGGGGACCGCCCTCCGCGTCCCGCTCCTGCCGGCGGAGGGCGAGCGCCTCGGCCTCCGCGGCCAGCGAGTCGGCCCTGGCCTCCTGAAGGGAGTCGGAGGCGAACGGATCGGCGAACAAGTCAATGGCGTCCGGGTCGTCCTCGGCCTCTTCCTCGGTCCGGTCCTCGGGCCGCTTGGCCTCGAACGTCTGGTTGAGCCCGAAGCTGAGAACGTTCCTGGCCTTGGATTCCCGCGCTCCGAACACCGTCTCCTGGATGGCCGAGGGCACGATCTCCGGCGCGTACGCGTACGTGAACGACGGCGAGATCTTGTGACGGATCGCCTCGAAGCCGGCAAAGCCACCGTAGAAGCCGTAGATGTCGCTCTTGAGCCGGGCGCCGAAGGAGATCCGCGTGGGCCCGGACACGAAGCTCGAGGCATCGGGGATGTCGTCGGAGCGCTTCGAGGCGCCGGAGACGCTCAGATCCGGTGTCAGCGTGGTGGTTCCGATCAGCCGCTGCTGATAGTTGAACGCCATGCTCCACGTGATGTCGGCTTTGCTCTTGTCCAGGAAGCCGGTGGGCAGGGGACCCAGGGTATCCCCCGGGAAGGCCACCAGGGCCGGCACGTCCAGCACGCTCGAGCCCGTGAAGCTCAGGTTCTGGTTCCACGAGAAGGCACCGAGGTTGAACGAGCTGCTTACGCTCCCCCTGGTGTTGCTCGCATCGGCCAGGCGCTCGGAGAAGGCCGAGTCCGCCTGCGCTGCCCGATCGACGGTGCTCTTGCTGTACCGGGCACTCCCCGACCACGTCATGTTGTTGAAGAACTTGGCCCTGCTGTCGGGCGCCTTGAAGAGTGTGATGGTCTTGAGGGATAGGTTGGCCGTGGGCAGCGTCATCTCCACCCGATCGTCGCTCAGGAACTGTCGGCGGTTGGCGCTCAGGGACAGCGTACCCCAGTCGAAGCGCCGGTTCAGGCCTCCGTCGGAGTTGATGGACTGGGTGATCTCCCGTGGATCGAAGGAGTTCTGCCTCACGAACTGCGAGCTGGAGGCGTAGCGGGCGGAAACGCGGATGGAGGTCCGCTCGTCCATCTGCCAGTTGTGCCCGGTGTCGAAGGAGAGCTCCCTCCCGCCGTCTACCCTCCAGAAGCGCCGCACGTTGGCCCGGCCGTCCAGAAACTTCCGGGTCACCCGGTAGCGGAACCCTCCGGTCAACGCCGTGAAGTTGTCGCTCCACCAGTCCAGCGCCACGGTGGCGTCGGCGTAGTCGTTGATGACCCAGAAGAACCCGACGTTGGACAACCTCCGGGTCTGGCCCCGGGAGGTGCGCACGATGTCGTTCACGCCGAAGCGTGGAGGCAGGATGCCGCTGCGCCTGCCCGTCTCCGTGCTTTGGAAGATGAAGGGGAGCCAGAACACAGGCACGTCGCCGAAGTTGAGCGTGACGTTGCGGGCGACGAGCCAGCTCCCGCCGATGGCCTTGAGCTCGCGGGCCGCGAAATGGTAGTGGGGCTCTTCCTCTTCGCACGACGTGAAGTTGATGTGGTGGCCGAAGACCGTGTCCGGGAGGATGCCCGGAAGATCCCCGTCCATGATCCACGTAGCACCCTCCGTCAGCTTGGTCTGAGCGTCGAAGGCGGATCCCCTGCCCTGCCTCAGGTCATAGATGATGTTCGCGCTCCGCACCGGCTGCTCGCCGGGCCGTTCGGTGACGGTCTCACCAGCGGTCCAAACCAGGGAATCGGCCAGCGTGATGGTGTCCGCCGCCGTGATGGACTGCCGCTGCTGCGTGAGCTGCGCCGGCGATCCCTCGGCGCCGATGAGGATCAGGCGCTCCTCCACGGCGTCGAAGCGCGCCTCCGCCGCCTCGTACCGGGCCACGGTGTAGCCTGGAAGCTCCAGGAGCGCTGCCATGAAGCTGTCCCCCGCCGCCACGGGGGGCGTCTGGGGAGGCCGACGACCACTCAGGGAGTCCCGAAACAGGGTCGAGTCCACGCCAGGGGGCTTCGAGAGCAGCTGGAGCCGCTCCAGAATCCGGATCCGGGCCGAATCGACCTCCTCTTCCACCGCCTGAGCCGAGAGCGGGGCGGCCGCAGCCAAGCCGGCACCGAGAACGCCAAAAGCAAAGAGCCAACGGGCGAGGCGACCGGCGGGTCGTGCCTCGAACATCATCCAGCCTCGACCGCGCCCTCCGGCGGCTGGCCGCCGATCTCCCGCTTTTCCCGGCGGCGGTAGATCAGGACCGAGAGGAGGATGCTGAACTCGTAGAGGAGCACGAGGGGCGCCATCATCATGATGGTCACCGTGACCACGTCGCCAGGGCTGAGGAAGCTGGCCAGGACGGTGATCATGACGATGGCGTGACGCCTCTTCTTCCGGAGGAAGGCGGGCGTTACCAGACCCAGAGCCGAGAGGATCATGATCACCACCGGCAGCTCGAAGAGCACTCCAAAGGCCACCAGGAGCTTCGTCACGAAGCCTAGGTAGGGGCCGGCCTGGAGGATGGGGTCCCAGTACTCCTCGCCAAAGAAGAGGAGGAAGCGGAGCGTCACCGGCAGTGCGATCAAGTACGACATGGCCACGCCGGCCGCGAAGAGCACCAGACCCATGTAGAGGCTGGGGATGATGGCCTTTTTTTCGTGCCGCTCCAGCGCCGGAGAAAGGAAGGCCCAGATCTGGTAGATGATGATGGGGGAGACCAGGATCACGCCGACCAGAACGCCGATCTTCAGGATCAGGAAGAAGGGCTCGGTGGGCGAGAAGAACTTGAGCCTCTCCCCTTCGCCCATCACCTGCTCGAGGGGTGCCAGCAGGATCTCCAGGACCCCGAACTGCAGGACGAGCACGAAGCCCGCGACGCTCCCCAGCACGATGGCCACAAGGCTCCACAAGATCCGCCACCGGAGTTCTTCCAGGTGGTCGAGGAAGGGCATTTCGCCCCGTAGGTTTCGGGTTCGCTTCAACATTTCGTGTGCTTGCGTGCCGAAAAGGCGGACCCCAGACGGGTCAGAGCGGGAGCTCTTCCTGGTTCCGCGACCGGACCCTCCGCTCCTCCTGCGTGGTCAGGTCGTGGACCACCTCTTGGAACTCGCCGATGTCCTGGAAGTTCCGGTAAACCGAGGCGAATCGGATGTAGGCGACCCGATCGAGGGGAGCGAGGCGCTCCATGACCATTTCACCGATGCGCGAGGCGGGGACCTCCGATCGCAGCTGCCCGGTCAGGTCGTCTTCGATGGCATCGACCAGGGTGTCGATGTCATCCTGGGTCACCGGGCATTTGGCGGTGGCGATCGTGATGCTCCGGAACAGCTTGGTCCGGTCGAACTCCTCGGTCCGGCCGTCGTGCTTCAGAACGTGCAGGGGCCTCTCCTCGACGTGCTCGTAGGTGGTGAAGCGGGCACCGCACACCGCGCACTCGCGCCGGCGTCTCACTGCGCGTCCTCCCCGGCTGTCGCGGGTGTCCACGACCCGGTTCTCGGTCGCGTCGCACTCAGGGCAGCGCATGAGCGGCCGGGCCTTTGTGTCCCGTCCCAGAAGTGCGATGGCATTCGGGCACCGATGCATCCATCCTGGCGGCGTTGCTCCTCCTCGAAATAGCGGTGCTATTCCTCGTCGTCGCGCCTTGCCAGGACGGCACCTCGGCACCCTCGGTGCGGACCGCTCTTCTGGGACGGAACACTAGCTCAGTGGATCTCCTGCAGCAGCTCCCGGGCCAGATCCGCCGCGCCGCTGTCAGGGTAGGTGTTGACCACCGTCTCCAGGTAACGGACCGCCTCTTCCGTGTTGTCCTGGAGGGCGTAGATGGCTCCGATCCGATAGAGCGCCTGAGGGACGCGGTCGTCGGTGGGGTACAGCTCGGGAATGCGGAGGAACACCTCGATGGCCTCGTCCAGGCGGTTCTCCTGCTCGAAGACGTCGCCGAGGAAGAACTGGGCCGAGGGCGCGAGACGGTGGTCCGGATAGTCGGCGAGGAAGCCCTCGAAGGCCCGCCGCGCCGTGGTCAAGGAGCCCCGGCTGAGTTGGGCCATGGCCGCCTGGTAGGTGTCGGCGGCCGCCGCCGGATCGGCTCCCTCCACCTCTGGCGTGAGGACGCCCACGGAATCCGGATCACGCGGTCGGGGGGAAGGAATCACTCGGGCCGACTGAACGTCGATCCGATTTGACAGAAGGGTGACCTCGCGTTGGATCTCACCCGTCAGCGCCGTGAGGCGTGACAGCTGATCCTGTATGTCCCGGAGCTCCCTGGCGATACCGCCCCGGGTGTCCACGACCATGCCGGACTGGATTTCGAGCGTGTCCTGGATGGCGTGGATCTCGGCGGCCAGGTCCCTGAGCTGTTGCTCCTGCTCGGCCGCCTGCCCCTCCACCGCGTCCTGAAGGCTCCGGATGTCGCCTTTGGTGGCGCACGCCGGCACCAGGGCGAGGAGAACCAGCGAAAAAAGCACCCCTCCCCCACGGCCTCTTCGCCCGCGATAGGGCGCGGCGAAGAGGCCGGAGGAAGGGGTGAAGCTCATCTAGTGTCCTGAGTCAGAGGTTCGGCGCAGAACCGAGGGACCGCAGCTAACCTCCGACCGGAGCGTTATGGCCGATCCCGGTCGTCCTCGCTGACCACAATGGTGCCGCCCGTGATCACGAACTCGACCCGACGGTTCTGAGCCCATGCCGCTTCGTCGCTGCGGTTGACCAGCGGACGGTCCTCGCCGAAGGACGTACTCGTGAAGCGGTCCCCGGAGATGCCGAAGCCCGTGAGGAAGTCACGCACGCTCTCGGCGCGGCGGCTGCCCAGGGCCAGATTGTACTCCGTGGAGCCCCTCTCGTCGGCGTGGCCCTCCATGCGCAGCCGGACGGTCGAGCTGTTCCGGAGGATCGGAATCTTCCGTCGCAGGCTCCGCTCCGCTTCGTCGGTGATGGTGGACTCGTCGAACTCGAAGTTCACCATCTCTTCGAGGGTTGAGCGGGCGTCCCGCCGCGCACGATTCTGTCGTGCGCGCTCGCGGTCCGCGGCTTCCCGCTCCGCCCTGCGACGGGCAGCATCGGCGGCCTCGGCAGCGGCGATGGAGTCGGCGCGACGCTGCGCGAGTTCAGCGGCAGTCGGGCCCGTGGGAGCCGGCGGCGGTGCTGGATCGCTGGAGCAGGCGCCGAGTGCGAGTGCCGCGGCCAGACCCGGCACGAGTAGATCTTTGATCCTCATCCCCAATCCTGTCGTGGAGTGTCCATGTCACGAGGCTCGCCCATGCTGGCGAGCCGCTCCTTAAACGCTTGCGTTGACACGCGTTTCGACTCCCTGAGGGAGACCGAGCGGCCTTAGGCATATACCCAATTACGGTCCTCCGCGCAATGACCCGGGTCCGGCCGTTCCGAGCGACGGAGACCAGTCCGGCACCCGAACGTCGAACCCACGCAGGAGCATGCGGTACTTGCCCGTGGCCGTGTCCACCACCATGAGCCCCGTCCCCCAATCGCGCCTCCCGATGAACACCAGGTGCCGTCCGTCGGGCGCCCAGCTCGGATCCTCGTTGTTTCCCTCCCAGGTGAGCTGCCGGAGGCGGCGCCCCCGATCCGACACCTCGCCCACCAGAATCTGATACCAGCCGCGCCGGCTCACGCGTCCGTGGAAGGCCACGTAATCGCCCATCGGAGCCCATTCGGGCGAGGTGTAGTAACCCTCCTGGCCGTGGAGGTACGGTGAGATGAGGTCGGCCTCGCCACCCGACGCAGGCATCACGTAGATCTGAGGATGGGCGCTGCCGAGGCGGTTGGAGTTGAAGGCCATCCGGCTGCCGTCGGGGGAAAACGTGGGCGAGATGTCGTCCCAGCGTCCGCCGCTGATGTGGGTGAGGCAGCAGTTCCGCTCCAGATCGTAACGGAAGATCCCGCTCCGGTTACCGCCGGTGACGGCAAACGCCAGCTCCCGGCCGTTCGGGTTGTAGGTTGGGGTGATGTGGTCACCGACCCGGTTCGGCTCGAGAGCCCTCTCCTCCCCCGTCTCCAGGTTCAACTCGTAGATCCTGGGCAAGCCGGTGTCTTTTCGGGACGTAAAGGCGATCCGCTTCCCGTCGGGAGACCAGGTGGGGCTCATGGTCAGGTCGCCATAGTCCGTGAGGCGCCGAAAACTCTCCCCGTCGGAGTCGATGAGGTAGACCTCCTGGTTGCCGTCCTCGGTCCTCCGCGAGAACGCGATCCGGCTGGCGGCCATGCCGGGCTCGTCGAAGATCCACTCCACGATGGCGTCCGACGCAACGTGGACGGCCATCCGAAAGTCGTCCGACATGTCGGCGGGGATGGGAAAGCGCCCGCGCTGGCGGACCTCGCCATAGACGACGTCATGGAGCTCGAGGACCAGCACGAACCCCTCTCCGGCTCCTTCCAGCGCGCCCGAGAGGAGCCAGACGGCCCCCAGCTGATCCCAGAGCTGATAGTCGATCTCGTCGCCCACCAGCGACTCCGGAAGGGAGTCCATGATCTCGAACCGGTCGCTGTAGCGCAGGTCCCGGGCCATGATGGCCTCGACCCGTGGCGCCGAGGCCTCACCCCCCAGCCGGCCCGAGAAGGGCTGGACGGCGAGAGCGGGTTGATACCCCCTCTCGTAGAGGAGCCCGAGCGTGACGCCCGGAATGGAGTCGGGCCCCTGGGCCGCCGCAGGCTCGAAGGGCAGAACCGTCACCGCCAGGGCGAAGGCCAGCAGCCATCCCCGAACGCCACTTCTCGAGTCCGCCATTCCCACCTTCGGGTTCGTCCGCACATCATCATTCCTCGACACGTCTCGTTTCATTCGCGACCTCACGTCGGCCCGCCCTTGGGATCGATCTTGAAGACGACCGGCAGGCGATCGAAGGGAGGATCTTCGGGGAGCGGTCCCAGACGGCCTCGGCTCCCAGCACACTCTGCGGCCCCCATGGCCTCTATGTCGAAGGGCGTGTTGTTAGAGGACTCCAGCACGTCGATGCCGGAAACCGTTCCGTCGCGGTTGATGACGAAGTAGATGGTCGCCCGAAAGTCGTCGGATCCCCTCCACCGGAAGCACCGCTGCATCTGACGGATGATGTTGTTGTAATACTCCGGATAGTCCCGTCGGACCCCCTCCATGCGCACGTTCAGGTCCTCACCCGGCGTCTCCACGTCGGGGTCGGGGTCCGGGCTCGTGGGCGCCGCCGGGTCCTCCTCTGGCTCGGGCTCGGGAGGGGACGTCACGTCTTCGGGCTTCGGGTCCTTCTCGGGGGGAGGCTCGTCCTCGATGACGGGCGGCAGCGTCTCCTCCCGAGGCTCCGGCACCACCTCCTGGGGGGTCTCGATGACCAGCTCCTCGGGCGGCGGCGGCGTGGGATCCCCGAGCTCCGCCGCGGGAGGTGACACCAGCTCGATCTCGTACACGACGAAGTTGGGGACTACGCGTTCAATGGCCGACGTCCACCACGCCAGGAAGATTGCGATGGTGTGGACGAGGGCCGACCCCAGGAGGGGGCCCCTGCCGACCTTCTCGTGCTGTCGCCGCCTGGGCGTCGCGACCGGGCCGGTCATCTTCGGGGATGTTGTTGGGCCACCACGGCGAACGGGAGTCCGCTGTCCTTGACGGTCCCCATGATCTCGACCCCGATCCCCCAGGCGGCCAGGGAGTCCGCCTGGATCCAAACCTTCTCGATCCGGCCGCCGGAGACGAGCTGGCTGAAGGACTGGGCGAAGTCGGTCCGGTTCACGGGCGTCTCGGCCAAGTAGACCGTGCCCTCGCGGTCCACCGATACGATGAGCGTGTTGTCTTCAGCCGACAGGGCGGAGACCTCCGCCTCGGGGACCTCCACCTCGATGCCACCCTGGAGGATAGGCGCCGTGATGATGAAGATGATGAGCAACGTGAAGGCCACGTCCACCAGGCTGGTGACGTTGATGTCGGCCATGAGCTCCAGATCCCGAGCCTTCGATCGCATTATCCGGCCTCGCGAGTACGCATCATATCCGGCCCTCCCGGGCCAGTGTCCCGATGAACTCGCTGGAGAAGCCCTCCAGCTCGCCACTCACCAGGTTCAGCCTCGCCACGAAGTGGTTGTAGGCGATGACCGCGGGAATGGCCACGGCCAGCCCCGCCACGGTGGTGACCAGTGCCTCGGCCACGCCGGGGGCCACCGCCCCGATGTTGGTGGAGCCCGACGCCGTGATCCAAAGGAAGGTGTTGGTAATGCCGATGACCGTCCCCATGAGCCCCAAGAGGGGTGACACCGAGCCCATGACCGCAAGCCAGGTGAGGCCCCGGCCCAGCTCGTCCCTCTCCTCGGCCTCCTCCTTCTCGAGCGCGAGCTTCAGGGCCTGGAGCTGGGTCAGTGACAGCCCGTCGCCGACGGGGGCGCCCTCCCGGAGGGCACCGGGCCTGAGCTCGCTAAAGAAGTTCACGCCCTGCCGGAACACACGGCCGTAGGGCGATTCGGGGAGGGCGATGATGGCCTTGTAGGCGTCTTCCAGGCCCGTTGCGCGCTCCATTTGCTGGAGGAAGCGATTGCCCTGGTGCCGGACGGTTCTGAACTGCCTCGCCTTCCAGAAGATGAGGATCCAAGAGGCCGCCGAGGACACGGCGAGCACGAGCAGGACGAGCCTGGTCGCGAGACTCCCGCCGAACACCATGTCCCATGCGCTGGTCGGCGCGCCGACCTGCGCGACGAGCGTGGAAAGCCCCACTTAGGAGCTTTTCCGGTCTGCGGCCTCATGCGTTGTCACTCGTCGTCCCCGGTTTGCAATGAAGTTGAACGTCTCCCGCAGACCGTCCTTGAGCGCGTGGCGGGGTGCCCAGCCCCGATCCGCGAAGCGCGACACGTCCAGAGTGCTGTGGCGCAGCTCTCCCGGGCGCTCAGCCCGATAGATGCGGCCGGGATGATCGGCGGCGATGCTCTCGAGCAAGTCGGCAAGGCGGTTCACGCTGGTCCCTGTCCCCGTGCCCACGTTGAATGCCACCGAATCGAGATCAGGCTCTCGGCTCAGCGTCATGTCCGAAGCTCTGAGGTTGGCGCTCACCACGTCCTTAACGTACACGTAGTCACGGGTCTGCTCCCCGTCACCGAAGATGGTGAGCTCTTCCCCGGACTGCAGGCGGTCGCAGAAAATCGCTACTACACCCGCCTCCCCATGTGGATCCTGGCGTGGCCCGTAGACGTTGGCGTACCGCAAAGCCACGTATTCCAGGCCGTGAACCTCGCGATAGTAGTGGAGGTAGTGCTCCCCCGAGAGCTTCGTGACGCCGTACGGCGAGAGGGGCAGCTTCGGCGCCGACTCGGGTGTGGGCACCTCCTCCGGCTCGCCGTAGACGACCCCTCCGCTGGACACGTAGATGATCCTCTTGGTGCCAGCCCCCCGCGCTCCTTCGAGGACGTTGATGAGTCCGAGGACGTTCACGGCAGCGTCCCTGGCCGGGTCGGCCACGGAGAGACGGACGTCGATCTGCGCCGCGTGCTGGTTCACGAGGTCGAAAGGAACCTCCCGGAAGAGATCCCTGAGGGCTGGGTCGGCGATGTCCATCTCGATGAACTCGACCTCGGGGCCAACGTTGTCCCGGACCCCGCTGGAGAGATCGTCAACTACCCACACGCGGTCACCACGCGCCACGTAGGCGTCGGCCACGTGGCTGCCGATGAACCCGGCACCACCCGTCACGAGGACCTTCCTTGCCGAATCACTCATCCGTGTCATTCCGCTCCGACTGTTCAGCAAGTTCCGGTCCAGAGTCCGTGGGTGCCAGTGCCGGATCCTCGGGATCCTCGTCCGGCTCGGGGTCCTCGAGGGCGTGGAGGTAGCGGATGGCGTCGATGAACTCGGCCCCCCGGCCGTCGGCGACACCCTCCTTCAGACGGGTGGTGGGCTCGTGCAGCAGCTTGTTGAGCAGCCGCTTCGAGAACGACTCCACGACCTCCCGATCCTCCTCGGATAGATGGGAGAGACGGTGCCAGAGCCACTCCAGCTCTCTCTCTCTCAGGTGGCCCCACCGGCCCCGGAAGCTCTTGATCAAGGGGACCATATCGCGGGCGTCGTGCCATCGGGCGAACGCCTCGGCGTGCTCCCGCACGATGGCTTCGGCGTCGGCGACGGAGGCCTGCCTCCGGATCAGGTTCCCGTCGATGATCTCGCGCAGATCGTCCACGTTGTAGAGGAATACATTGTCCTCACCGCCCAGCTCTGGCTCCACGTCTCTGGGGATAGCCAGATCCAGGATCAGGAGCGGCTTCTTGCGGCGCCCCCCCACGGCATGGCGGAAGCCGTCGAGGGTGACCAGGGCGTGGGGGGCCGCCGTGGACGCCACCAGAACGTCGGTCTGGGCCAGGGCGAAGGGCATTTCGTCGAAGTGGACCGCTTTTCCGGCCAGTCGTTTGGCGAGGTTCCGGGCTCGGTCGTAGGTCCGGTTGGCCACGATGACGCCCAGGATGCGATCCCGCTTCAGGGCTTCCACGACCAGCTCCGCCGTGGTGCCGGCACCCAGGATCATCACCTGACGGCCCTCCAGGTCGCCGAAGATCTTGCGGGCCAGCTTCACGGCCACCGACGCCACGCTCGCCGCCCCCTCGCCGAGAGGAGTCTTGGACCGGATCTCGCCACCCACGGCAAAGGCCGTCTGGAAGAGTCGATGGAGCACGGGGCCGGCAACGGGCGGGTCAGCGGGCACGCGGCCAGCCAGCTCATATGCGTTCTTCGCCTGTCCTTGGATCTCGGCCTCGCCCAAAATGAGAGAATCCAGGCCGGCCACGACACGGTAGAGGTGACGAACCGACTCCAGGCCCTGCCGTCGATAGAGATACTGTGCCGTCCCTCCCACCAGACTACCGGCCTTCTCCGACAGGACGGCCTCCGCGGCCGTCAGAAGGTCAGGGTCCGACCCCGGGCAGAGGTACAGCTCCGTCCGGTTGCAGGTGGAGAGGAGGACGGCCTCCTTCATTCCGGCACGGTTGCGGAGCCCGCCCAGGGCCGCCACGACTTCGCCCTCGGTGAAGGCGAAGCGCTCCCGTATCTCCACGGGGGCCGTCCGATGGCTCACACCCACGACCGCGAAGGAGGTCACAGGAAGAAGCCTCCGCCGGAGCTCACCAGTCGGAGCGTCAGATACGACATGATGACGAAGGCGAAGCCCACCACGGTCGTCAGAGCGCTTCTACGCTCCTTGAGGCCTCCACCCGCTCTCGACCCCAGTGCGGCCACGAAGACGAGCCAGCTCAGGACGGCCCAAACCACCTTGGGGTTGGATTGATCAAGGGAGTTCCGGAAGCTCACCGTCCACGCCCATCCCAGAACGAGAGCGAGCGTGAAAGCCGGAAAGCCAGCTACCAAACCAACCCGAACGAGACGATCAAGAGTGGCCAGAGGCGGGGTGAACTGGAAGAGTCGTCCCAGGCGCTTGCTGTTAAGCTCTCGGAGCTGGACCAGGTAGAGGAGTCCCGCCGCGAAGGCCAGCGCCAGCCCACAGAGCCCGGCGAAGGCAAGGGTCACGTGAAAGACGAACCACGCTCCCTGAAAGTCCAAGACTTGGGAAGTCGGCTCGAAGCCGAGGGAGACGGCAATCCCCTGGAGAACGATCACGCCCGGGATGATGACGATCCCCACCCTCCGCCCTTCGCCCAGACCGAGAGTGGCAACGAGCCCGGCTCCGATCACCAGGGCCAGGGTGGAGAGCGAAGGAGCCAGTCCGACCAGGGGAAGCTGGCCGTAGGCCGCAGTGAAGCCGGCCAGCGCGACCGCGTGTACCAGGACTCCCGCGGCGGCCATGCCGAAGGCGAGGTGGGGTCCACGACCTCGCCCCCCGGTCAGGAGGGAACGAAACCACAGGATCAGAGATCCGATGTATAGAAGAAGGGCGACTACGTGTGTCAACGGGCCGCGTCAGGGTGAAAAGGTCCGGACCCTACCTCATCTTGCGATCCAAGTGTACTGCGATCCCGGTGTGGAACACAGGCCCCTGTAGGGACACGATCCTTGCCGAAGACGTCTCGCTCTCCGTCGCCACCACCCGAAGCCGGCCCACCACCTCCTCACTCGAGCCGTCACCCTCGAATGCGACGTACTCGTCGCCGATTTCCACCCCGTGCTCCCCACCTTTGTCTAGAATAGCGACATCGCTAAGGCCGTACAGGGCGTGAATGCCACCGAACTCGACGACGGTAGCACTGGTGCGGTTCGTCACCACGTCCGGATACTGGCCCGCCTCCAGGTCGAAGTCCGGTGCCGGCCGGACCAAGTCACCCGACAGCACCCGCGCGAAGGGCTGTAGCACCCCACCCTCGGTACCCCCACCATCGGCTCTGGTGATGGACAGCACCCCCGTGGGACGGATGATGGAGCCCACACCCTCGACGGTCCGCACGGGCCGGAAGATCTGGAGGGCGTCGCCCACGGCGACGCGAAAGCCGTCGTCGAGGGAGAGACGGACGCGCGTGTACGGAAGGGCGGTGCGGAGCTCACCCTGCGCGATGAACGACTCGATCTCCCCGTCGGACTCGACGTCGTCGGCGTTCTCGGGCCCCAGCCACTCGGCCGACCATACCGACGCCCGGCTCACGAACAGGTAGTCGGCTTCCTCGACCCCTCGAACACCTGTTGAGGTCATCGGATCACGGAAGAAGACGCTTCGCCGGTCCCGCTCGCTGATCGCCTCCTCGGCCTCGGCGCCGCCCGGCGGGGCATCCGGGGCCTGCGGACCTGCCGCAACGACCTCCACGCCCCCTACGACCGCAGGCTCGTCCGCGGCGATTCCGGGAATCACGAACTCCTGGTCCGGATAGATGAGGTTCGGATCCCCGATCTGGGACCGATTCGCCTCATGGATGCGTGGCCACTGGAACGGATCCTCGTAATAACGCTGGGCCAGGGCCCAGAGGGTCTCTCCGGCCACAACCACGTGCGTCCGGGAAGCGGTCTGTGCGAGCTGCTGCGCAACCGCAAAACCGGGGGAAATTGACAAGGCCAGCACGGCTATGGCGGACCGGACCATGATCGCTTCCTTTTCCAGATGGGACGGGACTTTACGCTCCACTATCCATGCTCGAAGATAGGCCGATACGGCCCTGGTGGTCAACGCGTTTTTTACCATTCGACTACAAACGTTTCCACTGAGGTGCTCAGGAAACGTCGCCATCTCCACCCGATCCCAGTGACACTTTGAGCACACGCGCGTCCTCCCGGGGCCGCTCGTAGTACGCCTTCCGCACCCCGATCTCCTCGAAGCCGCGACCCCTGTAGAGCCGCAGGGCACCCTCGTTCGACTCGCGAACCTCGAGGTAGAGATTCCGCACGCCGGCCTTCTCCGCCACACCCAGCATCCAATCGAGAAGCTCGGAGCCGATCCCCCGCCCCCTCAGGTCGTCGCGCACCGCGATGTTCGCCAGCTCCCCCTCCTCGATGATGCACCAGAGGATTGCGTACGCAGCCACTTCCCCGTCCACCTCGGCGACCCAGAGCTCCGCACCCGGTCGCTCCAGGAGTGAGTGGAAGGTGTCTTCCTTCCAGGGGGTGCTGAAGGTGGACGCCTCCATGCCGGCCACGGCGGACACGTCGCCGGCGGCCATGGGTCGCATGGCTGGACGGCGTGTGGCGTCGCTCCCACTCACAGTGACGAACCAGAGAGGCGCTCCGCGGAGGACGGCCGGAGATACTCGGGCGCCCAACGGGCCACATCGGCGACGGGAGCTCGCTCGGGTCCATTCCTCAGAACCGTGAGAAGCCCATCCCCCGTGGGCATTCCCAGGGGCGGCGGGAGCACCGGAAAGCCGGCGCCACGGATCTCGTCCGCGTGGCGCTCGGCCCCGTCGCCGCCGAAGATGGAGAAGGGCACGCTATCCGAGAGGATCTCTCCGATGGTGGTCGAATGAGGCGGGATGAGCTCCTCGAGCCCCTGCTCGGTGGGTAGATAGCACGCGGCGTACACACGGTCGCTCCTGGCATCGAAGAGGATGTAGCGGGGCCACGTCTGTTCGTCGTCGGAAAGCTCGGCCCGGGGCTCGTCGGAGAGGGGGACCCAGGGTGCGTCCACGGCCACAGCCCCCGCCTCCAGCGACGAGACGGCCCAAAGGGGGACGTCGAGGGCCTGAGCCAGCCCCTTGGCCGTGGCCGCCGCCACGCGGACCCCGGTGAAGGAGCCGGGCCCCGACCCGACTACGAGGCCGGACAGCTCCCCCAGGTCCACCCCTCCGCCCTCGAGCGTCTCCTGGATCTTGGGTATCAGATCCGACGAGTGGGCGCCCTGCCTTCTCAGCGCTCTCCGTGCCAGAACATCCGTGCCGGCACCCACGGCTACCGAGCCCAGGGGCGTAGACGTGTCGAAGGCCAAGTAGAAGCCTTGCGTCGATCGAGGGGAGATGGTGTCGCTCATGCGCTCAGCGAGACCGGAAAGCCGGGAAGATGGGGTGGGCGACCGACACGATTCACCTCGACGGTGCGGCTGTCCGGGTCCCCGTCGACGCGATCCAGTGCGACCTCCCAGCGATCGGGGGGAAGCAGCTCCTCGGCCCGCTCCGGCCACTCCAGTAGGACGAGCTCGTCAGGCGCTCCCAACTCCTGCCAACCCAGCTCCCAGAGCTCCTCCGGCTCGGAGAGGCGGTACAGGTCCAGATGAACGACCTGGAGTCCCCGGGGCACCGGATAGCGGAAAACGAGGTTGAAGGTCGGAGAAGGGATCGGCCCTTCCACACCGGCCCCCCTGGCGATGGCGCGAGCCAGGACCGACTTACCAGCTCCCAGCGGCCCCCGGAGCAGCACGAACATCGGGGAGTGCACCTCGGCACCTATGACCTCGCCCCAACGGACCAGCTCCGCCTCGCTGAGATTCATCCCGTTGCGGCTTTGAGATCGAAGATCTGATCTCTGAGAAGCGCCGCCCGCTCGAAGTCCATAGCCTCGGCGGCCTCGGTCATCTCCTGCTCCAAGATCTTGATGAACTCCTCGGTGTTCACCTCGTCGGCGTAGCTCGTCTTCGGCTCCGAGACCCGCGCAACCGGCTTTGAACGGGCATCCGCTACCCGGGTGGAGAACTCGATCTGCTGGATGCTCTTACGGATCGTCTCGGGCGTGATGCCGTGCGCCTCATTGTGCGCGATCTGGATGTCGCGGCGCCGATTCGTCTCGTCCAGACAGGTTCGCATGGACCGGGTCATGCGGTCGGCGTAGAGGATGGCCTTCCCCTCTTCGTTACGCGCCGCGCGTCCGATGGTCTGGATGAGCGAGCGGCCGTCCCGGAGGAAGCCCTCCTTGTCGGCGTCGAGGATCGCCACCAGCGATACCTCGGGCAGATCCAGCCCTTCCCTCAACAGGTTGATTCCCACCAGGACGTCGATCTTCCCGAGACGGAGCTCCCTCAGGATCTTCATGCGCTCGATAGTGGCGATGTCCGAGTGCATGTAGCTCACCCGGACCCCCACGGACTGGAGGTACTCCGAGAGGTCCTCCGCCATCCGCTTGGTGAGCGTGGTCACCAGGACCCTCTCGCCCTTGATCTCCCGCTCCCGGATCTCCGCGAGAAGGTCGTCTACCTGGCCCTTCACGGGACGTACCTCCACATCGGGGTCCACGAGGCCCGTGGGCCGGATGATCTGCTCCACGACCACGCCGCCCGACCGCTCCAGCTCCCAGTCGCCGGGGGTGGCGGACACGAAAACGGCCCGGTTGATCAACGAGTCCCACTCGTCGAACATCAGGGGACGATTGTCCAGGGCGCTGGGCAGCCGGAAACCGTGCTCTACCAACGTCTCCTTACGGGACCGGTCCCCCCGGTACATCCCGTGGATCTGGGGGATCGAAGCATGGGACTCGTCGACGATCAGGAGGAAGTCCTCGGGGAAGTAGTCCAGGAGGCACGCCGGCCTATCCCCTGGCCGACGGCCGCTCGTGTAGAGCGAGTAGTTCTCGATGCCCGGACAGGTGCCGATCTCCAGCATCATCTCCAGATCGAAGTTGGTGCGGCTCTCGATCCTCTGGGCCTCCAGAAGGCGCCCCTCGGCCTCGAAGTGGGTTACCTGCTGCCTCATCTCCTCGCGGACCAGGGGCGCCATGCCCTCGATGACCTCCCGCCGGGTCACATAGTGGCTAGCCGGGTAGACGGACGCGCGCTCCATGGGGGTGACGGTCTCGCCGGTGAGGGGGTCGAAGCGGGTGATGCGCTCGATCTCGTCTCCCCAGAGCTCGAGCCGGATCGCCTGCTCCTCGTAGGCCGGGAAGATCTCCACCGTGTCTCCCCGCACCCGGAAAGTGCCCCGCTGGAACTCGTAGTCGTTGCGCCGATACTGGGTGCCCACCAGCCCCTTCAGGATATCCCTGCGCCCGATCTTCTGGCCAACCCGCAGGTGGAGCATGAGCGATCGGTAGTCCAGGGGATTTCCCAGACCGTAGATGCAGGAAACGGACGCCACCACGATGACGTCCTCCCTCTCCATGAGCGACGAGGTGGTGCGCAACCGCAGGCGCTCGATGTCCTCGTTGATGCTGGCGTCCTTCTCGATATACGTGTCGGTGGCCGGTACGTAGGCCTCTGGCTGGTAGTAGTCGTAGTAGGAGATGAAGTACTCGACGGAATTCTGGGGGAAGAGCGACTTGAGCTCACCGTAGAGCTGTGCGGCGAGCGTCTTGTTGTGGGAGGTCACCAGTGTGGGCCGCCCATACTGGGCGATCACATGGGCGATGGAGAACGTCTTCCCCGTACCGGTCGCCCCCAGGAGGGTCTGGAAGCGGTCACCGCGACCGAGCCCCTCGTTGAGCTCGGTGATGGCCTTGGGCTGGTCTCCCTCGGGCTCGTATGTGGAAGAAATCTGGAATCGCGGCATCGATGCGTCGGTGTCTCGAACGTTCTGCTCGGCCGGTAGCCGTCTTACTGGAGGTCGGACTCTTGGAAGGTCTCCCGCCGGTTCACCTCCAGCACGCCCTTAACGCGGCGGATCGACTTCATGACCCGGTTCAGGTGGGCCAGGTCCTGGACCTCCACGGAGAACTGGCCCATCATGCCCCTCTCGACACCTCTCATGTCGGCCTGGGCGATGTCGGTGCCGGTGTCGGTGATGGCCTTGGCCACGTCCGACAGGAGGCCTCGCCGATCGGTCCCCTCCATGTACAGCTTCACGAAGAAACGGTCCCCCTTCTCCGCCGTCCACTCGATCTCCACGCGCCGGTCCTCGGAGCGGTTCAGGATGTTGGGGCAGTCCACACGGTGGATGGAGACGCCCCGCCCTCTGGTGATGTAGCCTATCACCTTGTCCCCGGGGACCGGCTGACAACACTGGGAGTAGCGGATCATGAGGTTGTCCATCCCCTGGATCCGCACACCCCGGCTGGAGCGGCGAATGCGGTCGGCGATGCGCTCGAGGGCGCTCGGTGAGCGGTTGACGACCTCGTGGGGATCCTCGTCCGGGTAGAGGGCTCGGATGACGGCCGTGGGCCCCACGTCCCCACGTCCCAGGGCCGAAAGTACCTGATCGAACTCGGTGTAGCCGAGGCTCTCGGCGGCCTCCTTCCTCTGCGCGTCGGTGGGCTTCTCCCGTCGGGCCTTCCTCACCTCCCGCTCGAAGAAGTCCTTTCCGAGCTTGAGGGCCGACTCGTGCTCTTCCTTCCGGATCCACTGCCGGATGCGTCCCCGGGCTCGGGACGTCTTTACGAACGCGAGCCAATCCCGGCTCGGACGCTTCCGGGAGTCGGTGATGATCTCCACCGTGTCGCCGCTGTTGAGCTCTCTGGAAAGGGGGGCGATCCGTCCGTTCACCCTCGCACCGGCACAGTGTTGCCCGACCTCGGTGTGGACGGAGTAGGCGAAGTCGATGGGCGTGGCGCCCAGCGGCAGCGGCTTCACGTCACCCCCGGGGGTGAAGATGAAGATCTCGCCCTGGAACAGGTCCATGCGGAGGAATTCCATGAATTCCTCGGGCTCATCGGTGTCCTTCTGCCACTCCAGAACCTGACGGAACCAGATCAGGGCCTCGTCGACCTCGTCTGGCTCCTGCTCCGGCTCGGTGAGCCCTTCCTTGTAGCGCCAGTGCGCCGCGATCCCGTACTCGGCGGTGCGGTGCATCTCCTCGCTTCGGATCTGGATCTCGTACCTGCGCCCCCCGGGTCCGATGACCGTCGTATGGAGCGAGCGGTACATGTTGGACTTGGGCGTGGCGATGAAGTCGTGGAAGCGGTCCTGGACGGGGGTCCAGCGGTTGTGGATGACGCCGAGGGCCGCATAGCAGTTCTGGACGCTGTCGGTGAGCACCCGCATGGCCATGAGGTCGTAGATGTCCGCGTAGGGCACGCCGCGATGGACCATCTTGCGGTAGATGGACCAGAGGTGCTTGGGACGGCCGGTCACCTCGGCCGGCACCCCGGCTTCCGCCAGGGCCTCATCGAGGGGGCGCTTCATCTCCAGGATCTGTCGCTCTCGCTCCTTGCGCCGCTGGCGGACCTTCTTGCCGAGCTTCTCGTGGGCGTCGGGCTCCAGATACTTGAAGGCCAGGTCCTCTAGCTCCCACCGGATGGCGGCCATCCCCAGACGATGCGCCAGTGGGGCGTAGATCTCCCGCGTCTCGAGGGCGATCCGGCGCTGTTTCCCCGACTTGAGGGCATCCAGGGTGCGCATGTTGTGCAGGCGGTCTGCCAGCTTGACCAGGATCACCCGAGCGTCCCGAGCCATGGAGAGGAGGAGCTTGCGGTAGGTCTCGACCTGCTGTTCGGTGTGGGAGCGGAACTCCACGCGACCGATCTTCGTGACCCCGTCCACGATGGTGGACACGCTCTCGCCGAAGCGCTTGTCGATGTCGGCCAGGGAGACGGTCGTGTCCTCGACGACGTCGTGGACCAAGCCCGACACCAGGGAATCGGTGTCGAGGCCCAGCAGAGCCAGGATGGTAGCTACCTCTACGGCATGGCTGACGAACTCGTCGCCCGACGCCCGGCGCTGGCCCGCGTGGGCCTCTTTGGCGAGCTCATAGGCCTCCCGCACCGCATCGACCTCCAGTCGATCGGCGTACGACTCCATGGCCCTGGCGAGCGGCCGGGGCAAGCCTCGAATCGTGCGGGTAGCTGTCGCGGTGGGCATCCCTCAGCTACCCCCACTTTCACACATCTGTTTCCCGATCTCTGGCCGCCCTGGGAAGCGGAAAAGAATTGCAGGGCGGCGTGCGACAGGTGCAGTTCGGAGTAGACTTGTCACGTAGCCTATTGTAGCCCTCCAGGACGGCGCTCCCCCAGGGGAAGTGAAGAACCGCATGAAATCTACGCGTCTACTCGCTTTCCTCGCCATCGGCGTCACTTCGTTGGTGCTCTCGTGCACCGGGGGCGAATCCCCCACGGGGGACCATCCGCCGGCTATGGCCCTCGTCGGGCTCAATGCCATTTTTCCGTTGCAGGCGGGAGAGGCGCAAGCCGGCGATATCAGCCGAATCCGGCTGACTGTTCTGCGCTTCGCCAACCGGGCGCCTCTCGACGTGGTGGTGAGGGACGTGGAGCCGGACGCGAGCGAGTCGGTCATCGAATTCGAGGTGGAGGTCCCTTTGGACGACCCGCGCATCCTCGTGCTCCTCGAGCTCATCTCGGTGACCGGCACGGTGGAGGCGGTGGAGTGGGTTGGGATCACCGAGCCCATCACGCTCGATCGCGGCCGGGCCGTCGACGCAGGGCAGGTGGACCTCGTGCGGGGGCCGGTGGACAACCTCGCGGTCACGTCCATCTCCATCATCCATCCGGGCTCGCTACTCGAGGGGACGGAGTCCAGCTCACGGCCGACGTCCAGACGGATCAGGCCGGTGCCCAGCCGGTCCTGCACTGGGCCAGCTCCGATCCGACAATCGCCACGGTAACCTCCGACGGTTTCCTTCAGGCCCTGCTTCCCGGGACGACACGCGTCTCCACGGCGGCGGGCAACCACGATGACGAGTCGCCTGTTACACCGGGGCCGGCCTCATAACAAGCCCCCGTCCTCGGCAATGGACACGAAGCGGCCATCGCCCACCACCACGTGGTCGACGACCGGAATGCCCACCGCCGTACCGGCACGCGCAAGCTGGCTGGTCACTGCCCGGTCCTCCGCCGAGGGGGTCGGATCGCCCGACGGGTGGTTGTGGACGAGGATGATGCCGGCCGCGCTCCGGACGATTGCGGGCCTGAACACCTCCCGGGGGTGGATGAGGGAGGCGTCCAAGATGCCACGCGTGATGAGAACCTCCCCGATCACGCGGTGCTGAGACGACAGCAGGAGCGCGTGGAACTCCTCCTGCTGCAGGTCGCGCAGGTGCGGCTCCATGCGGTCGAATACGTCCCTGGCGCCACGGATGCGCTCTCCCGGGTAGCGCTCCTCAGCGCTCGCCCTGCACCCCAGCTCCAGGGCGGCCGAGATTCGGGCGGAGGTGGCCTCCCCTACCCCGCGGATGGCCGTGATCCCCAGCGGCGCAAGGGATCCCATTGCCCGGAGGGACCCGTTCACACCGGCGAGCACCGCCTCCGCGATCTCCAGCGCCGAGGCCTCGCGGCCCCCACTCCCAATCAGGATCGCCAGCAGCTCGCGGCTCGAGAGGGCCCCGGGACCCAGCGTGATGAGCCGCTCACGTGGGCGCTCCTCGGGGGGGAGACGGCGGATTACGCTGCCTTACCGTTCTCCGAATCCGGTACCATGGGAACGGCTTGTACGTCTTCGTCGCCGAGAGCCTCCAAGATGGCATCCGTATCGAGCATCTCTTCGAGCTCCTCCAGGGGAGACCGCATCTCCCAAGGTCTCAGCATGAACTCTCTTCCCGCTCGCTGACGGATCTTGACGTATCCCGTGATCCAGGCCTCATCCATCAGGGCTTCGAGATCGGCCATTGCCTCCGCGGAGTTGTAGACCTTCATTGGCACCTCCGGTGATCGTTCCTACCAAGTGTCGGTCGGACCACATAAGAAGCCATGCCCGGGTGGGCGGTTGAATGGCTAGATGGGAACCCAACGCCCGCAGAGGGGACCACCCAACTGGGTTGGCTGGCGCTCCTTCTTGTCCCACCCGGAGAATCGGTCATTATGGTGTTTTCGCAGAGGACTGCCGCATGTCTTTGGGAGCACGGAGCGCTGAATGACCCGGAGGGTGGGGAGCCTGGTCCGGAGGGTGGGGAGTCTGGTAAGGTGGCTCATCGGAGGCGCCTGGAACGTCCTCCCCTTCAAACGTCCCTTCCTGGAGCCGCTCCGTCGATCGGGGTTCCTGCCGGAGAATGTGTATCGACACCTCCACTTCCGGGGCGTCTTCTCCACCGAGGTGGGAGGGACGACCGTGACGCTGCGAAGTCACGGGAATCTCATCGAGAACGACATTTTCTGGAGCGGCTTCTTCGATGGCTGGGAGGCGGAGTCTTTGAGGCTTTGGGCAGCTCTGGCCGAGCAGTCCGACGTCATACTGGACGTTGGGGCGAATTCCGGCATCTATGCGATGGTCGCCCAAGCCGTCAACGCGTCAGCCACCGTAGTCGCGTTCGAGCCCGTGGAGCGGGTGTACCTCCAGTTGCTCGAGAACGCGGAGCTCAATGGAGGAAGGGTGCGATGCGTCAACGCAGCCGTGTCGGACCGTTCCGGAGGCGTGACGATGTTCGAGCCCAACGTCGAGCACCCGTACGCGGCAAGTCTCGATCCCACGGTCTTCGGCCGGGACGTCGGGAAGGATTGGGTACAGGTCGAAGTGAAGGGCATTCGCCTGGACGATTTTCTGTCCGAGGCGCAGCTGTCCCCCGACTTGATAAACGTCGACACGGAAGGGCACGAACCGGAAGTGCTGCGTGGCTTGGGCTCAGTACTCGCCGCGAATCGCCCTACACTCCTCCTCGAGGTGCTGACCGACCGTCATTCCAGAGAGATCGAGGAGTTGGTACGAGGCTTGGCGTACCGTTCCTATCAGGTTGATGAAGAGGTCGGCCCGACGTCAGTGACGGAGGGGGCCAGTCCCTGTGTTGGCCGAAATGTGCTTCTGTGTAGTCCACACATAGCGGAAGGACTGGGCCTCGCGACTTGATGGGGGCGCCGCTACGCCCGCCCGTGGCACTTCTTGTACTTCATACCCGACCCGCAGGGACACGGCTCGTTCCTCCCCGGCTCTTTCGTGGCCGTCACCGGCGCCCGGACCCGTTCCTCGCCGCGGTTGGTGACGAGTTGCCGCGGGTCCTGGGGCGAGGGCACGCCGTCGACGGAGCCCAGGGGCCCGCTCCGCCCTCCTCCACCATTTCCGTCCGCCCGCGCTGCGCGGACAACGCCTAGGTCGTCCACCCGGCCCTCACCGCTGCCGGTCGTCTGCGTGGCCCGTTGCTCGGCGGCGGCCCGGGCGATGGCCCCCCCACCCACCACGTCCGACGGACCGGTGTACTGGAGTCTCTGAGGCTGTCGCACCTGTTGCTGAGGCTGACCGATCTGGGCCTTGAACGTCAGGTTCGAGACGGTCCCCCTCAGGTCGCCCATGAGGTCCACGAACATCTCGTAGGCCTCTTTCTTGTACTCGACGAGCGGGTCCTTCTGACCCCACCCCCGGAAGCCGATGGACGCCTTCAGGTGATCCAGGTCGTAGAGGTGATCCTTCCACTTCCCGTCGATTACGCTGAGCATGATGTAGCTGGTCACGCCCTCGGCGTGTTCCGCGAAGCTCTCGATCTTGCGGCGGAACTGCTCGTGGACGCCGCTGACCGCCTTTTCCTGGATCTCGTGGCGCTCCCACTCGTGCTCGGGGTCGTTCTCGTCCGGGAGGTCGTGGACCACGGTGAAGTAGTCGAGCATAAGCCGCTTCTTGAGCCCCGCCAGATCCCAGTCGTCGTCGTGCTCGAAGTCCAGGTACTCGTCCACGGTGGACTCGACGGCGTACTCGATCATCTCCCACATCTCGCCCTTGAGGTCCTCCCCGCCCTCGAGGGCGAACAGGCGGCGATCGTAGATGACTTCGCGCTGCTGGTTCATGACGTCGTCGTAGTCCAGCAGGCGCTTGCGAGCCTCGAAGTTGTTGCCCTCCACGCGTTTCTGCGCGGTCTCGATAGAGCGCGTGACCAGGGGATGGGTGATGACCTCGCCCTCCTCGGCACCGAGTTTGTCCATGGCGTTGGCCAGGCGGTCTCCGACGAACAGGCGCATGAGGTCGTCCTCCACCGAGATGAAGAACTGGGTCGCCCCCGGATCGCCTTGCCTTCCCGAGCGGCCTCGAAGCTGGCGGTCGATCCGCCTCGACTCGTGGCGCTCGGAGCCCAGGATGTGGAGGCCGCCTCTCTCGATGACGTAGTCGTCTGGCTTGCCCTCGAAGTCCATGTCCCGGGTCGGATCTACGGGAACGAGCTCGTCCAGATCGAGGTCTCGCTCCTTGGCCCAGCTCACCGTCCGGGCATCGGTGACGCCCTCGCCCAGCTTAATGTCGGTTCCGCGACCGGCCATGTTGGTGGCGATGGTCACGGCGCCGGCGCGGCCCGCCTCCGCCACGATCTCCGACTCCTGCTTGTGCTGCTTGGCATTCAGGACGTTGTGGACGACCCCGCGCCGCTTGAGCATCCGGGACAGCGTCTCGGAGATCTCGACGTTGGTCGTCCCCACCAGCACGGGTAGCTCCATCCTGTGCAGCCGCTCGATCTCGTCCATGAGCGCCTGGTACTTCTCCCGCTTGGTGCGGAAGATGAGGTCGTCCCGGTCGTCCCGGATGATGGGGCGGTTCGTCGGGATCACGAAGACTTCCAGCTTGTAGATCTGGTGGAACTCGGTCTCCTCGGTCTCCGCCGTACCTGTCATCCCGGCGAGCTTGTCGTACATCCGGAAGTAGTTCTGGATCGTGATCGTGGCGAGGGTCTGGGTCTCGCCCTTGATCTCCACCCCTTCCTTCGCCTCCACCGCCTGATGGAGCCCGTCGCTCCAACGCCGTCCGGCCATCTGACGACCGGTGAACTCGTCGACGATGACGACGGCCCCGTCCTCGCCGATGATGTACTTCTCGTCCTTCTGGAAGAGCGTGTACGCCTTCAGGAGCTGGTGGATGACGTGGATCTTCTCACTCTTCCCTGCGTACTCGGCCTCCAGCCTGGACATCATCTCCCGCTTGGCGTCCACGGAGAGGGACTCGTCCTCCTGGATCTTGCCCATGGCCTCGGAGAGGTCCGGCACGACGAACGCCTCGGAGTCCCCGGGAGAGAGCTCGTCCAGGCCCGCGTCCGAGAGGTGCACGGCGTGGCCCTTCTCGTCCATGGCGAAGAAGAGCAGTTCGTCCACCTCGAAGAGGCGCTTCTCGCGCATATAGTCGGCCTCGACCCTCAGGACCAGTTTCTGTAGGCCGGGATCGTCGGCGAAGAGCTTCAGGAGCCTCTTGTTGCGCGGCCCTCCTCGCTTGGCGGCGAGCAGCTTCTCGCCCGCCTCGAACTCATTCCCCTGCTCCAACTCCGTCTCGGCCTCGGCGATGAGCTCGCTGACGGTGCGGGTCTGTTTCTTGTAGAGGCTTCCGACGAGCGTGTTGTACTTCCTGAAGGGCGTCGACGTATCGCGGCCCACGGGCCCGGAGATGATCAGGGGCGTACGGGCCTCGTCGATGAGGATGGAGTCCACCTCGTCGATGATGGCGTACCAGTGACGGCGCTGGACCCGCTGCTCCAGGGCGTGGACCATGTTGTCCCGGAGGTAGTCGAAGCCGAACTCGTTGTTGGTCCCGTACGTGATGTCTGCGCCGTACGCGGCGGTGCGCTCGGGGGAGTGGGGCTCGTATTTGTCGATGCAGTCAACGCTGAGGCCGAGGTAGTTGTAGATGTAGCCCATCCACTCGGCGTCACGCTGGGCCAGATAGGTGTTCACGGTGATCAGATGCGCACCCCGCCCGGCGAGGGCGTTCAAGTAGAGCGGCATGGTGGCCACGAGGGTCTTCCCCTCCCCGGTGGCCATCTCGGCGACCCTGCCCCGGTGGAGGGCAATGGCGCCGACGAGCTGGACGTCGTAGGGGATCATCTCCCAGACCGCCTTCTGGCCCGTGACGATCACCTCCCTGCCCATGAGGCGGCGGCAGGCTTCCTTCACGGTGGCGAAGGCCTCGGGGAGGAGGTCCTCGAGGGCGTCCTCGATGATCTCGACAAGCTTCGCGTCGAGGTCGCTCAGTTCCTCCTGAAGCTCCTGGCGCCGCTCGGGATCCTCGGAGTGGCGCTTCTCCTCACCGAGGGTGTCGATCTCGGCCTCGACGTCCTCCGTGGCCGCCTTGATGCGGTCCTTGAAGTCGTCGGTCTTGGCCTTCAGCTCCTCGTCTGAGAGGGCCTCGTACTCCTCGTACAGACCGTTGATCTCGTCGACCAACGGCTGGAGCCTCTTCGCCTCACGAATGTGCCGTGAGCCGAGGATCTTCTTGACGACTGTCTTGAGCATGCTCAATGGGCTCTAATCCTTCTCAGGCATCCGGCGACGGACTCCAGGTCTCATTCGGGCTGGGCCACCACTACACCGAAGCCAACAAACTTGTACCAAACGCGTTCGTGTAGGTAGTAGAGGGCCAACTTCGCGAACACCTCGATGACACCCACCTGCACGCCTACCTGCTAGTGACCCGTCACCCACCACGCGATGGCGACGGTAGTAAGAGTCGCGAAAAGTCTGTATGTGATCGCCTTCACGACGTGCCGTCTGCGTGAGCTCATACTCCCTCCAATGTGTTGTTCGTCCGCCGCTGCCCCATCGCTCGCACGGGCCGATTCAGGGCCCTCAATCCCGGTAGAGCCCCTCTCGCTCGATGACCTCGGCCACTCCCTCGGGGACGAGGTGACGGAAGGGCTCGCCTTCCTGGATATACCGCCGGATCTCGGACGAGGAAACGTCGACCCTCGATACGTGGGCCGACGTCCAGTCCACGCCCAGGTCCACGTCCCGGGGGTTCTCGCCCTCCCGCTCCAGAACCCACAGCCGGGCCAAACGGGCCACCTCCTCCGGCTCTCTCCACGTGGAGAGCCCGGCGAACTGGTCGGCGCCCAGGATCAGCACGGGATCGACTTCGGGATACTCGGACACCAGGGCACGAAGCGTGTCCACCGTGTAGGAGGGCCCCTCGCGCGCGAGCTCCAGATCGCTCACCACCTGTCCCTCGACTCCGTCCGTGGCGGCCCTCACCATCTCCAGGCGGAGGCCCGTGGGAGCGATGCGGCGATGGGGCTTGTGCGGGGGAATCCGGGCGGGCATCCAGACAACCTCGTCCAGGTCGTCCGTCTCCACCAGCTGCCGTGCTACGGCGAGGTGGCCGATGTGGGGGGGGTCGAACGTGCCCCCGAAGACCCCGAGACGCCGGGGGTGTTCTCCTTTAGGCTCCATTCTCGAGCAGCTTGGCGGGCTCGGAGTCCGGATACAGCTCGAGCAGCTTTTCGCGAGCCTCCTCGACGTCCTGTTTGTAGCCGAACTTCTCGAAGGCCTCGATCTTCTTCAACAACGCCCAGGGCGCCCAACTCGACTCGGGGAAGCTTGCCTCGACCTCCTCGAAGTAGAGGATGGCCGAGTCCAGAAGATTCCTCTTAAGATAGTGGAGCCCCGTGGTGTAGTCCTGCTCGGCGAGCCTGTCGTGCATCTCCGCGGCGACCTCCGAGGCTCGGAGGCCGATGAGTGTTCCGGCGTAGTCGGATGCCGTCTGTCGGCAGTTCGTCCGGGCCTGCCGGGTGAACGACTGGTCGCGATGGGGGGTGGGCGACAGCCCGGCCAACGAGCGGCAGATGCCCAAGGCCGCGTGGGGCGCCGTAGTGTCGGCCGGGAAGCGGTTGAGCGCCCGCTGATACTCCGACCGGGACTCGATGTAGTGCTCTCTCTCGTACTCCGACCGGGCGAGCTGCAGTCGTGCCTCGGCGGCGAATTCGAAGCCGGATGTCAGGAGTACGTTCTGGAACGCCTCGGCAGCCGCGCCCCACCGCTCCTCCTGCATGGCCTGGACCCCGATGTTGTAGACCTCCATGATGGTCAGGCCGGGGAACGGCAGGCCCCCACTACAGGCCATGAAGGCAAGGCCTGAAATCAGGAATGTGAGGGGTACTCGGAGGTCGATTCTCATACCCGGGAAATACACCGGCGCCAGGGTCAGGTTCGTATGGGCAGCCCCAACGGTCGCCGGATCTCCGGCACTTGGCAATGAGGGGAAAACTACGAATCCAGCGCCGCCAGGTAGGCCCGCACGCGTCGTTCCTCGGGATCGGCTTCGGCGCAGCGCTCCCACTCCCTACGGGCCCCTTCGAGGTCGTCCAGTCGGTGCAGCAGTGCGCCGAGCCTGACCCGAGCGTCCAGGAAACTCGGGTGCATCTCCAAGATGGCCTCGAGATGATCCCGGGCGTCCTCGAGGCGGTCGAGGTTCATGTAGGCCTCGGCGAGCTTGAAGCGCAGGTCGGCGAAGCGGGGGCGGACCGACACCGCCGCCGCGTACTGTTGAGCTGCCTCTTCCGGACGGTTGGCCACCAGGTAGAGGTCCCCGCTCCGGGCATGGGAGTCGGCGAGCTGATTGCCCAGGTCCGACGGGAAAACCCTCGAGTCCCGTGCGTCCAGGGTGCTGGCGAGCTGGAAGGCCTCCGACGCCTCTTCGAAGCGTCCCAGGTCGTTGAGGACGATGGCCCGGTTCAGGTGGGCCTCGGCGTACTTGTCGTTGATCTTCAAGGCCTCGTCGAACTCGTTGAGGGCGTTCTCCGTGTCGCCCATCATGGCCAAGCACAGCCCGGCCTTGTTGCGCACGTCGGCGAAGCCGGGCTGCTTTTCGATGATGCCGCTGAAGTGCTCGTAAGCGCTCTGGAAGTCGTCACTCTCCCACGCCGCCACGCCCTGGGCCATGATCTGGCGCAGGGACGACTGCGCGGATTCGGAGCCGGGACCCATCTCGGGGCGCTCATACTCCGGGGGCTTGTTCTTCTTTTTTGGGCTCACGGTCGTCAGGTTCGGGGCGAGTGGAGGCTCGAAGGCCTACTTGACACTAGCCGCAGAATCTGGCCGAACGCAAGGGGAAACAGCCTTCTAACAGGCCACCCCGAGACGTCCGCCCGACGGTCTCACGAAGCGAAGCTCGTCGTAGCGCCACTGGGCTCGCTCCACCAATGGGCTCGAGCCCGTCTGATCCACCCGGCGCACCTGGAGGAACGCCTCCATGGCGTCCGCGCAGCGGCCCAGGTCCGACAGGCTCTCTCCCATCTCGAAGTAGGCCATGGCCTGGAGGCTCCGTGGTTCGCCCAGGGCGACGGTGCGCTCGATGTGCAGGAGAGCCTCCTCGTCGTCGTTCATCGCACGGAGCTCCTGTGCGAGTCGGAGCGAGCAGCTGCCGATCTTCCAGTCCACCTCGCCCCTCTGCCAGCGCCTGATCGTGCGCCGGTAATGCTCGTAGTGGAGGAGCGCGCGGCGGCAGTCCCCTACCTCGTCATAGGCCGAGGCCGCCTCGAAGAGCACGTCGGGTATGGTGTCCTCCTCCATCCCGGCGATGGTGGACTGATAGTAGGGCAAGGCCGTGGCGTACTCGCCCGCCCGGAAGTAGTGACGCGCCAGCGGGAGCTCCATGTCCTGAATGGTGATCCCGGGGCGGAACGACATGGCCGTCTCTATGGTGGAGGCGAGGCCGAAGAGGTCGGCCCGATCCTGGGCCGCCCGGGCCAGCCGCACCATGTCCGAGACCGCCTGATCGGTGTACGCAGGGTCCTGCTCGACGGCTTGATGATAGAAGTCCCCGGCCTCGTCGATGCGGCCCATCTCAGCGTAGGTGTGGGCGACACGGGCCAGCGTGGGCGCGTCGTCCGAGCCCTGCCGGACCGCCAAGCGGTACTCGGCCAGGGCCGCGTCCAGCTCTCCCCGTGCCGCGGCCTCGTCTCCCCTGAGGACCGAGGACTCCTCCTCGCTCCAGAAGCAGCTGGTGAGGAGGGTCAGGAGGACGAGGAGGGTGGTGGTGCGACGGCGGCGGGCGACGGCCTCGCGGCGCGCCAGTGTGGCACGAGCGTTGGCGCCGCGGGGGATCCCACCTCGCCGCTGCTCTGTAGTTCGGATGATCATGCAGGAATGTACAGCAAAGATCGGACCGGGGTCCGAGAATGCCTGAGGCGCCTCAGTTCCCTCGTTGCTGTAGAAGAAGAAGCGATACGGCCCGTGGACGCTGCCGACCGAAGAAGCGATCTACCCCTCCTCCCTGAACCACTCCACGAACCGCCGCACGCCCTCCTGGAAGCCGGTGCAGGGAGCGTAGCTCAGGAGCGCCCGGGCCTTGGAGACGTCGGCGTAGGTCCTGAGGACGTCTCCGGGCTGCAGGGGCAGCTCGTTGATGGCGGGCGTCACCCCGAGAGCCCGGGACACGGTGTCGATCATCTCGCTGAGGGAGACCGTGCGACTCTCGCCCAGGTTGATGATCTCGTAGGCGTCCGGATGTGCCTCGAGGTACTCGAGCGCCGCCATCACACCTTCGAGGATGTCGTCCACGTACGTGTAGTCCCGCTCCGTGGTGCCGTCTCCGAACCTGGGAACCGGCTCCCCGGCAGTCATGAGGCGGGCGAACTTGTGGATGGCCAGGTCGGGGCGCTGGCGGGGCCCGTACGCCGTGAAGAAGCGGAGGCAGAGCACGCCCAAACCGTGAAGGTGATTGTAGGTGTGGCAGAGGAGCTCCCCAGCCTTCTTGGTTGCGGCATAAGGTGAGATGGGGTGGTCCACGGAGTCGTCCTCCGAGAACGGCACCTTCTCGTTGTTGCCGTAGACCGACGAGGACGAGCCGAAGACGAAGCGCCGGATGCCTCGCTTCCGGGCGAGCTCCAGGAGGGCCAGGGTGCCGCCCACGTTCACGTCCTGGTAGAGGACGGGCTCGTGGATGGAGGGGCCGACACCGGCCCGGGCGGCCAGGTGGATGATCGTGTCGACCTCGGGAAGCTTGTCCAGGGTCGCGGCGTCGCGGATGTCGCCCACGACCTCCGCGAAGCGGGCGTGATCACGGCACCGGGCCAGGTTCCCCCGCTTGATAGCCGGATCGTAGAAGTCGTCGTAGGAGTCCAGGGAGACCGCCTCGAAGGCGTCCGCCAAGAGGCGCTCGCAGAGGTGCGAGCCGATGAAGCCGGCACCGCCGGTGACGAGGACGCTCATGGACCCCCTCCCCCGGAGGATGGGGCCGGCCGATAAGCCGCCAGCCAGTCCACGGTCCTCTGCAGACCCTCGCCGAGGGGCACGGTCACGTCATATCCGAGCCTCTCCCGGGCTTTGTCTAGAGAGGCGAGGGAATCGCGAACGTCCCCCTCCCTTGCCGGCCCGCGGATCGCGTCCACAGGTGCCTTTATGGCCTCCTGGACGGCTTCCCAGAGGTGATTTATGGAGATCCGTTCGCCGCAGCCCACGTTGAACACCTCGCCCGCCACATCCTCGGGCGCCGCCCTGCACGCCAACAGGTTCGCCCGGACCGCGTTCTCCACGTAGGTGAAGTCCCGGGTCTGCTCGCCGTCCCCATCGATGGTAGGCGCCTCGCCGGCCATGGCCTTCGTGATGAAGAGGGGAATCACGGCCGAGTACTGCGAGGTGGGGTCCTGCCGCGGGCCGAAGATGTTGAAGTAGCGGAGCACCACCGTCTCGAAGCCATAGACCAGGGCGAAGGCCTGGCAGTAGTGCTCTCCCGTGAGCTTGGCCACAGCGTAGGGAGAACGGGGCTGGGCGGCCATGCTCTCCACCTTCGGGAGCGTCGGCGTGTCCCCGTACGCCGAGCTGGATCCCGCGTACACGAAGCGCTTCACCCCGGCGTCACGGGAGGCGATGAGCATGTTGAGCGTGCCCGTGGCGCAGGCGGCGTGGCTGGCGCCGGGGTCGGCAACGCTACGGGGAACCGACGGAAGGGCGGCCTGGTGAAGCACGTAATCGACATCCTTGCACGCGGCCACGCACGTCCCCGGATCCGTGATGGACCCCTCCACCATGTGGATGTGGTCCCAGAGGCCGTCCAGGTTCTCCTGCCGCCCGGTAGAGAAGTCTTCGAGGACGCGGATCGTGGCGCCGGCGTCCGCCAAAGCAGCCACGAGGTTCGAGCCGATGAAGCCGGCTCCTCCGGTGACGAGGTAGCTGGCGCCGGGCGGGACCAGACCGGAGTCCTGAGTCACGGGGAGAGCCTCGAGGGTCCGGGGTCACGAGTCATGGGGACGCCTTCCAGGGTTCGGGGCTTCTGAGTGATCACGGGATTTCGGCGCCGGGATTCACGCGCTCAGTCCGAGAGGGTCCGGGCCGTGGCGTCACCCGACTCCACCAGCTCCCGGAAGTACGGGATCGTCTTCCTGAGACCCTCGTGGAGTGTGGTGATGGCCTCCCAACCCAGGACCTCCATGGCCACAGAGATGTCAGGCCGACGGACTTTGGGATCGTCCTCGGGGAGCGGTCTAAATTCGATGTCCGACTGGGACTCTGTCTCCTCCAGCACCAGCTCCGCCAGCTCGGCGATGGTGAACTCGTGAGGGTTGCCGATGTTGGTCGGGTCTTTCCGGTCGGAGTGGAAGAGCCGGAAGATCCCCTCGACCTCGTCGTCCACGTAGCAGAAGGAGCGCGTCTGGGACCCGTCCCCGTAGATGGTGAGGGGCTCGTTTCGCAGAGCCTGCACAATGAAGTTCGAGACGACGCGGCCGTCGGCGGGACGCATGCGCGGCCCAAAGCAATTAAAGATCCTTGCGATCCTCGTGTCGACACCATGGTACCGGTGGTACGCCATCGTCATGGCCTCGGCGAAGCGCTTGGCCTCGTCGTACACACCTCTTACGCCTACCGGATTCACGTTGCCCCAGTACCCCTCGGGCTGCGGGTGGACGTCCGGATCGCCGTACACCTCCGACGTGGAGGCCAGGAGGAACCGCGCCGACTTCGCCAGGGAGAGCCCGAGCATGTTGTGAGTGCCGAGACTCCCGACCTTGAGCGTCTGAATCGGGAGCTCGAGATAGTCCACGGGGCTGGCCGGCGACGCGAAGTGGAGGACCCCGTCCAGCTCCTCGTGGATGTAGAGCGGCGTGGAGATGTCGTGTCGCAGGAAGGAGAACCGCTCGTTCTTCTGGAGATTGGCGATGTTCTCGGGCGAGCCCGTTATGAGGTTGTCCACGCCGATGACGTGGTAGCCCTCCAGAAGGAACCGGTCGGCCAGATGGGAGCCGAGGAATCCGGCGGCTCCGGTGATCAGGACACACTCCACGTCAGGCCTCCTCCTCACGAAGCGCCTCGATCTTGGAGTCGATGCTGCTAAGACGGCGGGTGAGGAACTCCACCAGCTCCTGGTATTCGCTTTGCGTCATCCGCCCTCGGGCTCTCTGGGAATCCGCCCCATGCTACGCCTTCCCTGCCACCCTCGACAAGTACGAGCGAGCGGGACCATTCGGGCCCTTTCTTGCGGGGCTCAACTCGAAGGCCGTGAGGACCAATCCTCTACCTCGAGGGCGGGCACTCGCCCGAACTCCCGAACGTTCGCCGTCGCCAATCGGAGGTCGTGGGTGAGACACGCCGCCGCGAGCCAGAGATCGTGGGCACCGATGAGCCGGCCCTCTTCCGCCAGATCCGCCCAGAGGCGGGCGTGCACCCGGGCGGTGGCGATCTCGACGGGAAGGAGGGGCATGCTCCCGAGAACTCCCTCGACGAAGGCGGTCCTCCGGGCGCGGGTAACGGGATCCTTCGCCCGATGGACGCCGTGGAGGAGCTCGCTGGCCGTCACGACGGACAGGAAGAAGGCCTCCTCTTCCCGCCTCCGGATCCGCGCTTCCAGGTCCACACGACCCCTCTCGTGGTCAATCAGGACCGAAGTGTCGATCAGGACTCCCACGGATCTTCGTCGGGGAGGCCGGGAAGCGAGTCCCTGGCCTCGTGCATATCCCGACCCAACGCCTCCGCCTCTCCGACAGACAGGCGGGGAACAGCTTCGAGGAGGGCCGGAAGATCGCCGAGCCGTCCGCCTCGGGGAACCGGGACCAGTCGAGCCACGGGCCTTCCGCCCCGCTCCAGGACGAAGCGCTCTCCCCGATAGAACACCCTGCTGACGATGTCCGCGAAGTTTCGGGCCGCTTCCGTCACCGAGATCGTGTGCTTCATCGTTGGGCTGGCCGAGGTCAGGGGCTCGGGTTCGAAGACCTGAGATCAAACGAGTGTGTCAAATAATCATATAATATGATTATCCGACACGCAAGGACATCCGGCCTGCGCTGGCACCGCAGTTGGACCACGACCCGAGCCAACTGTCTTGGTCATCCGGCCTCTGGCTTCATGACGCCCACCACCGGGCGCCCCACCGAGTAGTACTCGAAGCCCGCCTCCGCCATACTCTCGAGCGAGTAGAGGTTGCGCCCATCGAAGACGAGGGGCTGCGCCATGAGACTTCGCACGCGGCCGAAGTCGGGGTGGCGGTACGGCAGCCACTCGGTGTGGATGACCAGCGCGTCGGCGTCCTTCAGGGCGTCGTAGTTCACGTCCACCAGCTCGATCGAGTCCCCCAGAATCCGGCGGGCTTCGTCCATGGCGGCCGGGTCGTGCGCGACCACGCGGGCGCCCGCCTCGAGCAGACCGGCGATCGTCACCAGGCTGGGCGCCTCACGCATGTCGTCGGTGTTCGGCTTGAACGCCAGGCCCCATACGGCGATGGTCCGCCCCGAAAGGTCCGCGCCCAGGCGGCCGACGAGCCCCTCGATCAGCAGCCGCTTCTGCGCCTCGTTCACCGCGTGGACGGCTTCGAGGATCGAAGGATCGGTGCTCAGCTCACGCATGGTGTTAGCGAGGGCTTTGACATCTTTCGGAAAACAACTTCCACCATAGCCCACCCCCGGGAACAGGAAACTCGACCCGATCCGCGAGTCCGACCCCACGCCCCGGCGCACGCTGTCCACGTCGGCGCCCGTGCGTGAACACAGGTCGGCCACCGAGTTCATGAAGCTGATGCGGAGCGCCAGCATGGCGTTTGCGGCGTACTTGGAGATCTCCGCGGCCGCCACGTCCATCAGGAGAATGTCGTGGCCCGTGCGTACGAATGGGGAATAGAGGTCTCGGAGCACCACGGTCGCGTACTCGCTGTCCACGCCCAGGACCACACGATCGGGCTTCATGAAGTCATCTACGGCCGCTCCCTCCTTGAGGAACTCGGGGTTGGAGCAGACGTGGACCGGATGGTCCGTCACCGCCTCGATGGCCTCGCGAACCTTCGCGGCGGTCCCCACCGGCACCGTGCTCTTGGTGATGACGATCTTCTCACCGTTCATGGCCTGCCCGATTGTCTGGGCGGCGTCGAGGACGTGCTGGAGGTCCGCCGAGCCGTCCTCGTCGGGAGGGGTCCCCACAGCGATGAAGATGATCTCGGAGGCCCGGACGGCCTCTGGGATGTCGGTGGTGAAGGTGAGGCGGCCCGAGTGGAGGTTGCGCTCGACCAGGGGCTCGAGGCCCGGCTCGTAGATGGGGATCTCGCCGGCGTTCAGGCGTGCGATCTTCTCCTCGACGATATCCGCGCAGATGACGTCGTTGCCGGTTTCTGCGAGGCAGGCGCCGGCTACGAGGCCTACGTATCCTGTTCCGATGACGGCTACGTGCATGGGGAGTGCACTTCTCCTGATGGGGCTGTTTCCGTTCGCTCGAAGAGGTTGGCCGGCGTTTGTGACTACAGGCTGACGACGCGCTCCGGCATACGACCTATCGAACCCGGGACCCGACGACAAGACCCACAGCATGGGTGGGTCTACTGCGCGTCTCACTACCAACTGGACCGCGAGCTGCGCCGATTGAAAGACCACTTCGCCGAGAAGTACGGCTACACGGCGGCAGCCAGGATTCGCGATCCCAACGCCTTCGCCATGTGGCTCGGCATTGACTTCGCGCTGAACCTCAACAAGACGACCGACGTCAGGCTCGGGGAGCACGACGAAATTGGCTACGCGCGCAGCAGCTACAACACGAACCTTTGGCCAAGCTCAGGCCAGATCGACACCGTCGTGCACGTCTACCATGGTCCAGTTCACTACGAGGACAGCTCGGGCTGCACAAGGGATCGGCGACGGGTTCGGCTCACCGGCCTATGCGAAGGAGGAGCTCCGCGCGACGAGCGCCGGCTCGCCGTCCCGGAGCTCATAGAGGGCCGGCGACTCCTGGGCGTGGGACCGGAGGTAGGTGAACTCGCCGTCGTGCCACATCGCTTCGACCAGGAACGGCCGGTCCGCCGCGTCCCCGTCGAGCCGGTACGCGAAGGCGAGACGCTCCGGATAGGCGGCACGGAACGCCTCGATCTCCGACTCAGCCTGCGTCCGGGCCTCCAGGATGCCGGCCTCGGCCGCCTCCCGAGCACTCCGAGCCGCCTCGGCCGCCTCGGCGGCCATCTGCTGATAGGCCGCGACCTCGCTCCGCGCGACGAACGCGGGACGGCCCGTGCCGCCGGAGAGCCGCGCCGCCTCTGCTCCGGACTCGACCCGGACGACCAGATGGGGCGGCCCGTCGCTCTGCTCGGCCACCAGGAACGAGTAGATGCGCCCGGACTCGCAGACGAGCGCGATGTTCGTGGCTGCATTTTGAGAGAGGGGCTTCAGGAACGCGACGTTCGCGGCGCCCGCCAGATGCCAGTACTCCGAGTCGCCGACCACGAAGTCCAGGATGTTCTCACCGGCGGGGAGCACGATGACGGTCGTGTGACGGACCTGCGTGCGGAGCCGGTGGATCCGGTCCTCGCCCTCCTCCGGGGCAGTCACCCGGAGGAACGCGTCGTCGTCCTCCTGCTGCGGGGCGGCCCCGGCGGGCAGCGCGGCCAGGAGAAGCGCCGCTAGAACCATAGGTGTCGTAGGGGATCGCATGGCGTATCAGCTCCTCGCGTTGGGGGTGGGGGTGGGATCATCTCGGCTCGCGAGCACCTCGAGGGCCCGGCTGAGCCCGTGGCGCTCGACGGCCCGGGCCCTCTCCTCGGCGTCCAATGCGGACGAGGTGTAGAGCCAGTAGCTCTCCGGATCGACCTCGAGACGGAGCACGGCGGCCCCGTCGGGGCGGCGGAGGTAGAGCTCGCGTTTGGGGATCAGGCCCCGGACCTGCGCCAGCTCCGAGGGGTTCAGCCGGAACAGCGCTCCGACCGCGTCGGGGAGCTCCGGGGTTCGCGAGGAAGAGCTTGGTCGGGATCGACTCGAGCAGCGCCGCCGCGCCCGGCGTGGAGGTCACGTCCACGGCGGACTGCGTGGCGAGGATCAGCGCGGCGTTCTTCTTCCGCCACGTCTTCGCGGCCTCGGCCAGGTAGTTCAGCACTGCGGGGTCCTGCAGGTAGCGCCAGGCTTCGTCCACGACCATCAGCTTCAGCCGCGCCGCCTCGGACGGATCCTCAACCTCGAGGCGCATCCGCTCGAGCAGGTAGGAGAGCGCCGCGTCGCAGAGATCCGGATGCTCGACCGCGCCCGCCAGGTCGATCACCTGCCAGTCGGCGAACTCGAGGTCCGGCGCCCCGCTTGCCGGGTTATCGAAGTAGGCGCCCCAGGCGCCGCCTTGGGTCCAGCGGCTCCAGGCCGGCCACGTCGCGGACGGAAGTGAGGCGGCCAGGACGCTCAGCGTCCGGCGTTCCGGCTCGAACGCATAGAGGTCCTCGATGCGCGAGCGGATCTCGCTCGTATCCGCTCCGCTCGCTTCCCAGCCGCCGAGCTTCAGGAGCCGGAGCACCCAGCCGGTCAGGAACTGGAACGTCCGCGTGCCCGCCGGGAGCGCGAACGGCTGCAGCCGGAGCGTCGGCTCCGCCTCGCCGGGCGACAGCTCCAGGTAGCGGCCCCCGAGGAACCGGGTCAGCCAACGGTAGGAGCCGCCCAGGTCCAGGATCAGGACGCGCGGGTCGTACCTGAGCGCCTCGACCAGGAGGAAGTTCAGTGTGAAGCTCTTGCCCGATCCGGTCGCGCCGAGCATCAGCGTGTGGCCCACGTCGCCGGCGAACAGATCGTAGTGGTACGCCGTGCGCCACGGGGTCTCCAAGACCGCGAGTGCCTCGCGACCGAGGTGACGGCTCCGGGGCGTCCCCCTGGGCGGCCCGAACAGCGGCGCCAGGCAGGCCGCGACGCCGGCCGACACGAACACCTTCCGCACCTGCCGCCCACGGGGCTGGGCCGGCAGCCGCGCGAACCAGGCCGGCAGCTGGCCGTAACCCTCCCGGATCACCTTCGCGTCGTGCGCGGCGAAGAGACGACGGAGGTCGCCGTCCAGCCGCTCGATCCGTCCGAGCTCGCCGTGGAGGGCCACCGTCAGCGTGGCCTCCCCGTAGCTCACCCCGTCCGCTTCCAGCTCGACCAGCGCCTCGCCCAGCCGGTCCGACTCGGTCGCCGCGGCCGAGTCGACCATCGCGGCGGCCGTGCCCTCCGTCTCCTGCACATGGGCCATCATCGAGTAACGGCGCGCGAAGTAGTGCCGCTGCGCGCCACGGATCCGGCGCCGGGCCGCTTCCATCGCCCAGGGCCGCCACTCGAGCGACACCGTCATCACCGCGTCCAGGCAGTAGAGCTCCCGGAGCAGGTTCGCGTAGGCTTGGCCGGGCGGGGACAGGAGCGAGTACAGGATCACCGGCTCGCCGTCGAGCCGCAGGTGTCCTCGCTCCGCCTCGAGCTCCGAGACGGCGAGCCGCCAGTTCATGCCGCTCCCCGTCGCTCCGTCCCACACCGTGCCCGGACGGTTGATCAGCTCGGAGAGAAATCGGGAAGCCTCGGTCCCTTCTACCTGCGCGGCGGGAATCCACATCGTCGAAGACGACGGGCGGCCCGTAAAGCGCAACGAGGGCGCCTCGCTCGAGCACGCAACGCTGTGTCGCTGTGGAAACTCAAACAACAAACCGTTCTGCAGCGGGATGCACTGGACGGTCAACTTTACTGATCCGTTGGAGCCAACCGAGCCAACCATGTTCGAGTACGTGGGCGGGCTTCCGGCGCTCACCGAGCTGTTGCGCGTCTTCTACGGCAAGTACATCCCCGAAGACGACCTCTTGCGGCCCGTGTTTCTTCAGATGTCCGCGGACCACCCAGAGCGCGTTGCGGTCTGTCGCACGGTATCTCGCTGAGACGCCCGAAGGTGCTTCGGAGTCCTGATCATCCTCCGTCGGCCGGCGAAGACTGAGCCGCTCAGGATCAACTTTGAAGTGCAACACCTACTAGTTGATCGAGTGTGCTGAAGAGCCGGATTTCAATACCCTCTCCAATACGTGACCCCCGTGGATGCCTGGATAGAGGGATTCCGATTCCGGGAAGTTTTCTCCGAACCCGAATGAACCCGTGGTCCAGCTCCCAATCCCGGAAGATGTCTAGCGCGACTCCTCCACATCACGCGTACGCCACCAGCTCTAACGGATCGGACTTCCCACGCAGCGTCACGGGGCCCATCTCCTCGGCCGTCCATTCTTCCGGAAGAGTCAGCCGCGTGAAGAGCTCGGCGGACGAGACGAGGCGCCTTCCGAGCCGAGCACACTCTCCTTGAATTCGGGCGCCGGTGTTGAGTACATCGCCGTTGAAGACGAGCCCTCTCTTCAGATCTCCGATCTCCGCGACCGCCACAGCCGCTCGATGAAGATGTTGTCGAGGAAGCGGCCCCGGCCGTCCATCGAGAAGCGCACGCCCGCACCCAGCACCCGGTCGGCGAACGCCTCGCTGGTGAACTGGGAGCCCTGATCCGTATTGAGGATCTCCGGAGCCCTCCAGCCCAGCGCGTCGTCCAGCGCCTGGACGCAGAACGACGCGTCCATCGTGTTCGACAGCCGCCAGGCGAGCACGTGCCGGGTCGCCCAGTCCATCACGGCCACCAGGTAGAAAAACCCTTGCGTCACCGGGACATAGGTGATGTCCGCGCACCACACGTGGTCCGCCCGCGAGATCGTGAGGCCCCGCAGCAGATAGGGGAAGACCCGGTGCTCCGGACTCGCCACGCTCGTGCGCGGCCGCCGGTAGGTCGCCTCCATCCCCATCAGGCGCATGAGCCGCCGGATCCGGTGCCGGCCCGCGGCAACGCCCTCGCGGCGCAGATGCCGCATCAGCTGCCGGCTCCCGTAGAACGGATACGCCATGTGGAGCCCGTCCATGCGCCGCATGAGCGCCAGGTCCTCGGCGCTCTCCCCCTTCGGCCGGTAGTACTGCGACGACCGGCTCACGCCCAGCAGCGCGCACTGCCTCGAAAGACTCAGCGGTCCGTCCCGCTCGATCATCCGCCCCCGCTCCGCCCGGCTCAGCGCTTGAGCCCGCGCCGAAAAAAATCCCGCTCGACCGTGAGCTCCCCGATCTTGGCGTGCAGGTCCCGGATCTTCGCCTCGTGCTCCAGGGCGGCCTTGCGGCCCGCGCCCCCGGCAAACACCTCCGGCAGCCCTTCGAGCAGCTGCCGCTTCCATGTGGTCACCTGGTTCGGATGAAGCTCGTGCCGCGCCGCGATCGCCTGCACGCTGTCCCGCTCGCGCAGCGCCTCGAGCGCTACCCGTGCCTTGAACTCCGCCGTGAACCGCCGTCTCTTCCTGGCCATCTCGGTGCCTCCTCCTCCGCTCTGGAATCCACCTTAACGACCTGTCCAAAAAACCGGGACCACCTCAGTGATCCGGACATTTACGGCGTTACTGATCCGCGATTACGATACTCGGTTACAACACTTGGCCCGGCCACCCGCTATCGTCTTTCCGACCGGGTCCAACTGAACGTCGACTTCGGATTTAGCGGCTTTCATCGTTTCGAATTCTACGACGGAGACGATGAGGAGAATTCTTTCAATTTGAAGCCATCCGTATTCTTTAAGGCGGGTTTCATGTTTGGAGGTTAGCCGATAGGTGATGGAGTCCGACTAAGAGCTCCACTCCATTAGCCATCAGGGGTCGTGGGTTTCCCCACACGCGCTTCAGGACCCGCCGGTAGATGGTCTCACCCGTTGTCCACCCACGCATCCGATCGTCTCGTCCTTGCATGGGCGAACCGTGAGAGTGCACCTTGGCATGGGCACGGCCTCGCAAGGGGACGTTCTGGCGAGTATCGGGGGGCGACTCCTTCGACACCTACCTCGATCCCACGGACGAGCGCTTCATCTACTACGAGCACCAACACGGTGGCATGAGAAGGATGGACATCACCGGCGATTCGGTCCTGACCGCAGCGTCTTCGTCGCCGAGCTCGGAGCCGTGCGGGCGGCCGCCGCACGATGAGCCGAGCCCCGGACCTCTGATGCGATGAAGATCACTCGGCTCTCCGCCTATCGGGTCGACCTGCCCCTCCACGAGGGCAGCTACAACTGGTCCGGGGGCAAGTCCGTCTCCGTGTTCGACAGCACGATCGTTAGGCTGGAGACCGACGAGGGCCTGATGGGGTGGGGCGAGGTGTGCCCTCTGGGCCCCTTCTACCTCCCGGCCTACGCCGGCGGAGTGCGGGCCGGGCTGAAGGAGTTGGCGCCCCACCTCATGGGCATGGATCCCACGGAGCTCGGGAAGCTGAATCACGCCATGGATGCGGCCCTGAAGGGCCATCCCTACGTGAAGTCACCCGTGGACATGGCGTGCTGGGACATCCTGGGGAAGGTCGCGGGACAGCCCGCGTGCGTGCTCCTGGGTGGCCGCTACGGAGAGGACTTCGTGCTCTACAGGGCCATCTCCCAGGAGAGCCCCGAGGCCATGGCGGGTCGCGTGGCCGGGTACCGGGACGAGGGGTACCGCAGATTCCAGCTGAAGGTCGGCGCCGACCCCGAGGAGGACATCGAGCGGATCCGGGCCGTCGCCGCAGTGCTCGAGCGGGGCGACATCCTCATCGCCGACGCCAACACCGGCTGGCTGCCCCACGCCGCCGCCAGGGTGGTGCGGGGCGTCCGTGACGTGGATGTCTACATCGAGCAGCCCTGCCTGAGCTACGAGGAGTGTCTCTCCATCAGGCGGCGTACCGACCACCCCTTCGTGCTGGACGAGAGCATCGACGGGATGGAAGCCCTCCTGCGGGGTCGTGCCGACCTGGCCATGGACGTGGTCAACATCAAGATCAGCAAGTTCGGTGGGCTCACGAAGGCCAGGCAGGCCAGGGACCTGTGCACGTCCATGGGGATCGCCATGACCCTGGAAGACGCCTGGGGTGGCGACATCACGACGGCCGCCATCGCCCATCTGGCCCACAGCACCCTACCGGAGTTCCTGTTCACCGCCACGGACTTCAACAGTTACGTCACGGTGAGCACGGCAGACGGTGCGCCCCAGCGCCAGGACGGCCGCATGAGAGCGTCCGAGTCGCCGGGCCTCGGCGTGGAGCCCCGCCCCGACATCCTGGGCGAGGCGCTCGTGGACGTGAGCGCCTGACGGTGCCCGTGACGCCCTTTGAAAATCAGTACTTTTTCCTTGGCTTCGGACCAGAAATAATCTGCTATCTTGACTAAACCAATGACTACTCTGTTAAAACTAAACGCATTAAAAGCTTTACTCCGGCATCTGATTGGGATCGGGTTAGTACTCGCCTTTGCCCTTCTGGTAATCGGTTGTCAGGAAACAGTAGAAAAAAAACCTTCGAATAATCAGGACGTAGTCCCGGCTGAAGCCGAAGCACGTCTACGGGCGATTTTCGAGCGGAATGAGTTCGATGCCAGGACCTTTAATGCAACCTGGCTTGCTGACGGTTCTGGTTACACAGTAATGGAGCTTGATTCGGGCACGAACGCACGTGTACGCGCACGTTATGATGTCGTCAGCGGCGAACGCAGTGTGCCGGAGTCACTACAAAGAGAAATGAGAGGCAGCATTTCCCCCGACGGCCAGCGCAGCCTTTACACCGATCAAGGGAACCTGGTTGTTCGGGATATCCGCAGCAACCGGACGATTCAAATTACGGAGGACGGGACCGTTGACGCGATTTCGAATGGTAACGCGGTCTGGAGTCCCGATGGAAAGCGGATTGCTTATGTGCAGAGGGACCAGTCCAATGTCCGGCTGAGGCCGACGCTCGTCCCGGGTGATCCAACGTATCCGGAGGTTAGAGCAGTCCGGTATGCCAGGGTAGGCGGGACCATTGCAACCTTACGCGTTGGCGTCGTTGATGCCACGGGAGGCAACACGCGCTGGCTCTCCATTCCGGCGTCTGCAGAGGGTTATTATCTCGGGCAGGTGAGTTGGGCTGAGAATTCAGACGAGGTATTGGTAGAAAAGCTTAGCCGCGGCAGGGATGAACGTGACTTTCTGATTGGTAACGCCCAGACCGGCCAGGTCACCAGTATCTACCACGAATCCGATTCGGCATGGGTTGTTGGCAGCCGAGGGAATGGCGGGCTGAAGTGGATCCGTGGTGGCGGTGCGTTCATCGTATTGAGCGAAAAAGATGGCTGGCGCCGAGCCTACGTCTACTCGCGCGATGGAAAGGAGCAAGCGGTATTAACGCCCGGCGGCGTCGATATTATTTTGAGTAAGGGCTTCCATCAGACGGTGCCTGGTAGAAATATTGAACATGGCATGGTGGATGAAGGTGGAGGGCGGTTTTACTACTATGCATCCCCTGACAACGCTACCCAGAAGTATCTTTATCGCGTGCCGCTGAACGGGAGCGGAGAAACCGAACGGATTACGCCCGCGGACCAGCCAGGCTTCCACGATTATGACTTCTCCCCTGACTACAGATGGGCATTCCACACCTACTCCAACTTTGACACACCTCCGGTCACCGAACTCGTGGAGATGCCGGAGCACCGGATGGTTCGCGTTCTGGAAGACAATAATGAGCTGCGCGCTAAAACGGAGACATTGGTTTCCCGGCCAACAGAGTTTATTCAACTCGATATCGGCGACAACGTGGTGATGGACGCATGGATGATCAAACCTCACGACTTCGATCCGTCCCGAAAATATCCCCTTTTCGTGTATATATATGGTGAGCCGGGCCGTCAGAAGGTGTTGGACTCGTGGAACATCATCTACACCAACATCAACTACCATCGCGTGATCGCCGACTTAGGCTATCTTGTGGTGTCCATCGACGGCCGTGGTACACCTGGGCCGAAGGGGGCAGCATGGCGGCGGGCGATATTCCCTAGCCTTGGCCCACTCTCCAGCGAGGAGCAGGCGGCAGGTGTGCAGGAACTTGGCCGTACCCGGCCGTACGTCGACATGTCCCGGGTCGGTATATGGGGTTGGAGCGGCGGTGGTTCAAACACCCTTAATGCCATGTTCCGCAAGCCGGATGTTTATCACGTAGGGATCGCCGTTGCGCCCAAGCCGCAACCGCACCTCTACCATGGATCTTTCCAGGAGATTTTCATGCGGGCCCCCGAGGAGAACCCCGAGGGATACCGCCAATCCGCTCCGATCAATTTTGCCGAAGGCCTCAAGGGAGACCTCCTGATCATCCATGGCACGGGAGAGACCAATACCCATCTGGAGATCACCGAGGGATTGGTTGATCGCCTCATCGAGTTGGGGAAGCAGTTTGATTATATGACGTACCCTAACCGCGACCACGGAATCAGCGAAGGCGAAGGCACATCGCTGCACTTGCGCATGCACATAACACGGTATCTGCTCACGCACCTGCCGCCCGGTCCCCGGTAGGTGTGGTTAGTGTCTGACCCCGCGAGGATTTGAGGTCGCCTGCAGGCTTTGGTGTGGTTCCCCCCAGGCTGACGTTGGTGAAGGCGACTGGATCCTCGACGAGAAGAAGCCAAAATGCATCAACGTTCTACTTAGCGTTCCGTTCTGTTTGACCTAAGGAAGGAGCGGCACTGCGAAACGCTTAGATTCGCAGTCGAACCCGCTGGAAGAATGGGGATAGTGGCTCTTAGACTACGTTACTCTTCCCGACCCCGACCCTCATTGCAAGACATCCAGTTCCTGTCCTCGCCAGGCGTCGAATTTTCCGGTGCCGCCGGGCCGGGGGGCCTCGAGCGCGACTTCATACTCTTGCGACCTGAGCGTCGCAGGTCAGTAGGGCTGCCACGCCGAGCGGGTCTGGGAGGAGTCTGCTCAATACCGGGCGCGCCCAGGCAAAGAAGTTGGATGGTCTTCGTAATCGGTTGCTGGAGGTGGTGGGGAAGCGCCGTCAAGTGACCCTTAATCAGTAGGACCGGGGTTTTCGCCATCCACACCCGCAGGGCACAAAGTCTTGCGGGCTGCCACACCCAGAGCAGAATGAGCAGCGGCCACGCGAGGAGCGGCGCGATTTCCATTCAGGCCTACGCGATGTCGCCGATCCAAAAGCGTGGACCCGGGCCGTAACGAGCTGCCCGGTCGGCCGGGTTCGCTAAGCGGCAGCGTGCGAGTGAGAGACAGCCGCACCCGATGCAGTTGGTAAGGCCAACATTGAGGCGCTCGAGTTCGGCGATTCGCTGTTCGATTTTCGACCTCCACTCGCGCGAGAGCCGTGACCAATCACGGCCAGTCGGCGTGCCGTCGGAAGGAAGCTTTCCTAGTTCTGTGTCGATCTCGTCGAGCGTCAGCCCAACGCGCTGCGCGAAAACGATAAACGCGATCCGACGGAGCACTGCCCTTGGGTAGCGACGGTGTCCCGACCCTGTGCGTTCGGACTTGATGAGCCCTCGGTCTTCATAGTAGCGCAGCGCCGACGCAGCCACGCCGCTGCGACGGGAAGCCTCACCGATCGTGATCAACCTGGACATGACGAAGAAGGTAATCGATCAGGGCCTTGACTTCAAGTTCACTTGAACTTGTACCTTTGTCGAGATTCGAGTGGTCCCCCCCATTCCGGAGCACAAGAGCAAAAGGAGCAAGTGATGACCTCCACCAACATATCGACACTGAGTGGCCTACGTGTCGCCGTCACGGGCGGCACGTCGGGCCTTGGTCTGGCGCTTGTCGAGGCGCTACACGATCGCAGGGCTGCAGTGGCGTTCGTAGCTCGGCAGGAAAAGCGGGTAAGCAAAGTGACACGACAGCACGTGGGAACCCACGGCATTGCGGGCGACGTGTCACAGAAGGACGCGACCTACCCAATCGCGATGCAGATCACTGCGGCGCTCGGCGGACTCGACGTACTCATCAACAATGCATCGACGCTCGGCCCGGTACCACTCGAACTGCTGGCCGACACGGATTCCGAAGACCTGGAGGCGGCGCTGGCCACGAACGTGGTCGGCCCGTTTCGCCTCACCAAGGCCCTACTCGGGGCACTGGGCGCATCCGCCCGCGAGGGCCGGCCGGCGCTAGTCGTCAACATCAGCAGCGACGCCGCAGTGACGCCTTACGCGCGCTGGGGAGCCTACGGAGCGAGCAAAGCAGCACTCTTACATATGAGCCGGATCTGGGACCAGGAACTTCAGGCACACGGGGTGCGGGTGGAGGCAATCGATCCTGGTGACATGGACACGCCCCTGCACGCCTTGGCCGTGCCCGACGCCGACCCGGCGGACCTGAAGCAACCGGGGGAAGCAGCTCGGGAAATCGTCGAGTTCATCGAGTTGTTCGCCCAAAGCGCCGTAACCACGACATGAAGGCCGCCACTACGCCAGTGCAGCGGGGGCCCGACGCCAGGTTGCTAGTCGTTCATGCTGACGGCAGGCTCGACCATGCTGCGAGGACGCAGCTGGTTCACCACGTGTCCCCCGGCGACCTGGTCGTCGCGAACGATGCCGCCACGATACCGGCGAGCCTCGGCGGCTTCCACGAGCCCAGCGGAGCGGCAATCGAGATACGGTTGGCCGGTCGGCGGTCGCTGGCCGTCGCCGATGTGTACAACTTCACCGCGATCGTCTTCGGCGGCGGTGATCATCGGACCCGCACGGAACACCGCGCGCCACCTCCCGCACTTCGGATCGGCGACGCCCTGATGTTGGGACCCTTGAAGGCTACGGTGATGAAATTGCTCGGCCACCCGCGGCTCGTAGGGCTGAGCTTCGTTGGGACCCCCGATGAGATCTGGGGCGGCATCGCAAGACACGGCACACCGATCCAGTACGCGCACATCGACCAACCGCTAATGATGTGGGACGCCTGGACGCGGGTCGCTGCGCTACCCGTCTCGTTCGAGCCGCCATCCGCGAGCTTCGTGATCGACTGGGCGTTCCCGAAGGAACTTCAGGCACGCGGAGTCGGCTTCGCGACCTTGACGCTCGCGGCCGGGATTTCGTCGACGGGCGATGCAGCACTCGACGCGAGGTTGCCTTTCGATGAGGCATACCATCTGCCCCGGACGACCGTACGGGCGATCTCCCGGACCAAAGTGGGAGGCGGTCGCGTGATTGCGCTCGGCACCACGGTGACCCGTGCCCTGGAGCACGCGGCGTTGGATGGAGGTGCGCTGCGGCCTGGCGCGGGCCTGGCCACTCAACGCATCGGCGCACAGACGAGACTCCGTGTGGTCGACGCGATCGTCAGCGGAGCACACGAACCCGGCGAGAGCCACTACCAGCTGCTGTGCGCGTTCGCGAATGACGCGGTGCTACAGCGTATGAGTCGCGCGCTCAAAAAGGATGGCTATCGCTCGCACGAGTTCGGTGACTCGGTGCTAATCATGCGCCAGCAGGGCAAGTCGTCATTGAGTAGCAAGCGGCTACAGCAACACCAACGGCAGCCCCAGCGCGATCACCCATCCCGCCGTAATATGGTTCGCGCCAGCCGGCATCGAAGAGATGTTCAGCAAGATGGCCCGGGACCCAGAACGGTACATGGAGATCGGTGCCGAGTACGGGGTGACGTTCCCGGGGGTCGATGGATGATGAACGCTACTCAACATACTCAATCATCGGGTGTCGCTTCGATGAGATAGAGCACTCTCGGAGAACGGCCAGGCGGCAGGAGATAGCAATGCAAAGTGGACATTCGAGCCGGGTCACACGGCAGCAGCATTCCGCGCGCGGCACATGATGGTCACGTGGGTGCGAGGCTCCTTCAAGAACGTCCATGGGACCTTGGACTTCGATCCGGAGGACCCGAAGCTTTCGTCGGTCGAGGCCGCTATCGATGCGGAGGCCATCTGGACGGGCGACCACGATCGTGACGTGCACCTACGATCTCCAGACTTCCTCGATATTGAGTCACACCCTCAGATGTCTTTCAAGGGGGATCGCGTGGAGCTCATCGGAGACCATGACTATCTGGTCAGCGGTGATCTCACGATCCGAGGCGTGACTCATGAAGTGCCGCTCAGAGTCAGGTACCTCGGGAAGTGGCCGACGCCGTGGTGGGAGGAGGTCGACGGAGAGTGGGTCAACAAGGGGCCGAAGCTTCGAGCAGGCTTCTTGGCCGAGACCGAGATCAATCGACATGACTTCGGAGTGTCGTGGAACGACAAGATCGACAGGGGGGGTGTCGTCGTCGGCGATACCGTGTACATCACGATCGACGCCGTTGCCGATGAGGACTGAGGTTACGATGCAGGTTTTGGCCGGCGGCTGAGGCTACTCCGGACGGAAGCGCGTGGCGAGGCGCTGTCCTGTCGAGCTCCGTGAACCACGACGTGACGACGCGGAGGGTATTCGTCTCCTGATCCGGGGGGCCTGAGGCGCTTCCCGTCGGCGGAGACCGCAAAGTCTTGGCCGGGCACATTCCGGTAGTTCCTTCTCACGAAGAGCTCGGGTGTGGCGAAGGGATCGGTGTTGGACTCCCTCCTCTCCACCCAGTAGAAGCGTTGGCCGTCACGGTAGCACAGGCCGCTCCTGTCGGGTGCCCAGAGCGGAAGCTCGCTTTCCCCTGAGATCGAGAGCCGCCGCCGAGGCGTCAGCGCCCCCGATCGGGAGTCCGGACTGGTCGTCCACGACCGTTCCGCCGGATGACGGGCTCGAGGGAAGCGTTCCCCGGTCCCACGACCTGGGAGGCCCAGAACGAACGCTCCTCCGCCGCAACCAGGAGGGAGGCCGCGTCCGCGGGAAGGAGGAAGCGGCCCTCCTGGAGCCCGCGCACGCTCTCGGAGACTCGTCTGAGGTAGGCGTCCCGTGTCGGGTAGCGTTCGAGAATCGCGGGGCGGGGATCCCTTGACGCCTCACGGTCGGCCCCGGTGACCGGGAAGTCGAAGACCGACCCCATCCAGCGGGTGAGCATCCCGTCGGCTCCCCACGCCTCGGTGCGGAGGTTCCATCCCGTCCGGGTGTCGACCGGTACCGCGATGTCGGGAAGCCTGACTCCCGCCACGTCGTTGCCGTCCGAGTCTACCGCAGGCACGAGGGTCGTGTAGCGCTCTCCCACCCGGGGCGGCGCGTTGTCGGAGATGCCCGCGGTCCTCCAGCGGGGACCCGGGTCGAGGCGGATCGGCCGGTAGACCGCGGTCGGCATCCGTGATCCCGGGATGTCCGGGAAGGAGGCCCTGTAGACCTCCAACGTCACGAGCGTACCGTCGTCGATCCGGGGGTAGCGGTTCGGAGGCGGCTCGACCCCGTCGGCTACCCATTCGTCGAGCGCGGCGAAGAGTGCGCGGCTGACGGGCCCTCGGCTCAGACGGTTCAGGGGGTTGTCGTAGTGCCCACCCGTCATGGACGTGTGTGGGGCCCCGGTCACCATGTAGATGCGGACGCTGGGGTCCGGATCGACGTCCCGGGTCCCCTGGACGTCGGTGTGCAGGAGCGACGCGGCGCGGCTCCAATACTCGGTAGAGGTCTGGAGGAACATCACCTTCGGGACGTTACCCACCGCCCGTGCCCGTTCGAACATGTCCCCCCGCTCGCCGGTCAGGGGGTCCTCCTGCGGGACCGAGGTGAAGGGGAAGAAATCGGACGGGTAGAGGTTCTCCTCGTGCTGGCTCCCGTGCCGGGTCGTCTGCCAGAAGCGGTAGTTGAAGAGCCCCTTGCCGCTGCCCGCGACCTCGACAAACACCCCGTCGAAGACCGGGCGGCCTTCGGTGTCCGTGTTGAAGCCGTCCCAGATGAAGTGGTGCAGGTAGCGGCCCGACTGCGACACGCCGAAGCCGTAGGCCAGGTGGATCGCTCCGGCGAGCGGGTTGGGCTGCCCCATGTCGTCGGTCTCGGCATACCGGAAGAAGGAGACCGGGTCGCGCACGTTCGCCATGCCCAGCCCCGTCACACGCGGGTTCTCCGCCATGTAGACGAGGTCGTAGAGCCACCCGAGCCGGAATCCGTTGTGTACGTAGAGTTGGGACGGATCCGGGATGACCTGGCCGTTCTCGTGGCGCGCGAACCCCCACGCGTCCCTCGGAATCTCCGTCGGGGCGGCGCTCCGGTCGGGGCGCATGGTCAGGGTTACGTTCCCGTTGTCCAGGGTCGCGGAGGGGTACGAAACCGATGCGCCCCAGTCGAAGGGGATGCTGTAGAGGAGCTGGTCGGCGGACTCGCTGCTCTGGGTGACGAAGTTGTTGCGGTAGAGCTGGTAGCCTCCACTCTCCATCTCGACGTAGACCCTTCCCGTGAGGGTCGCGTCGTCGTCGCTCGCCACCGGCACGTCGGTGGTGAGTCGGCCGCCGCCGGGGAGCACGTCACCACTCCAGCCGGTCCACAGCACCGAGTAGCCACGCTCCATCAGGAAGCCGCTCCCCGCCCGATCGGGGTCGTTGCCGCCGGCACCGTTGAAGGTGCCGAGCGCGACCTTGCCACCCCGGTTGGTTCACGTCGTAGAGGAGTCGGCCGCTCCCGCGGGACGGGTCCACAGGCTTGAGTAGGTAGAAGTCCGTGCGGACCTCCACACGGCCTCGCTGATTGACGGGTGCGTGATGGATGTCGGTGATGCGCTGGTTGGCAGGATCGTCGGGATCCACCTCCAGGTACAGGCTCCCCACGAGCCGCTCGTACGGACCGACCTCGCCGAAGGACTGGCCGTCCGCGAACGGCTCCCGGCGGTCGATCTCGATCCGCGCGACCTGGGCGAGCCCCGTCGCCGGCAGGGCGGCCCAGACGAGCGTGATCGCGCAGAGGTGGGCTACGCGGGAGCTCTTCACCTCATCTCGCCTCGTAACGGATGACCCTCGCTCGGATCGTCGAGTCCAGGAGGGGCCACTCCTGATCCAGGTATGCGTTGCCGCGCTCGATGATGTCGCCCTGCCTTCCCTGCCGCACCCCGCTCCCCGAGCTTTCGCCGTATCCCGAGTAGAGCTGGTCTACGACGTCCATCCCTTCGACCACCTGTCCGAAGATGGCGAACGGCTCCCCGTCGTTGCGCGTGTTGTCCCCGATGTTGATGTAGATCTGGGTCGTGCGGTTCTCGGGCACAGGCGCATGGGCGAACGCGAACGAGCCCCGAACGTTGCTGCCGTACTTGGGATCGTCGGGGATCGGATGGGCCTGCCACACTGCGTTCACGGCGGGATCGCCGTGAAGACCCCACTGAACGATGTAGTTGGGGTTCACGCGATGAAACCGCGTGTCGTCGTAGTAGCCGAGACGGACCAGGTTGTAGAAGCGGTCCGCGCCGTGGGGCCCGTGTTCCCGCACCACCGCGGTGATGAAGTCCCCCTTGGACGTCTCGAAGCGGGCGTGCCACACCGGGGGCGAAGGCCTGCTCCACTCGGAGTGGGATGCATCGAGCAGGACGCTTTGACGCTTCGTCGTTGGAACGGTGTCGGGGAAGGGCATGCCGAGTTCGATGACGTTCGCCTCGGCGGTCGACCCCGCAGGGTCCGCGCCGCTGGAACTGGCGGGCTCCGGGGACGTGCACGCGGCGAGAAGGAGCATCGCGGGAAGAACTCCCGCTACGATGTGTGGGGCGGCCCGTCGGTGCTCCACGGCGGTTTTCACCATTCACGGCTCCTGTTCGTTGCCACGGGTCCGTCAGGCGGACAACTGGATCAGACACGGGCGCACTCCGGGATCAGACGAGGTCAACATCCGAGAGCGGTCCGGTGGGCGCAAGCAGATGCCCGTCAGACGCCCAGAATCGCCGTCTATGCGTCTTCGGGTTTTATTCGGTATCGGAGTAGGCCGGAGCTCGGGTGCTCCGTCGGGCCTAACCCACACCGAAGCCCTACCCGGCCTGACAACGACCTATCCGCCGAGGTCTACGTGGAGCCCTACAGATAGCGACACGCTGTGGACCAGGTCCTTCGCCCTGCCGAAGCCGGTGAAGGACGTACCGAGCCTGAAGTCATCATCCGCCAGGGGGTTGCCACTGATGTGATCGGTCAGCTTGAGCGCGACCGTGAAGGCGTCAGTCGGCGAGTACGAGACGCCTGCGGCCAGGGTCACTGCGGGGAGCGTCACGTTCACCGGGCTCAGGTTGACGGGAGTCTCGAGCAGCGGCGGTAGCGAGCCGAGGTCCTCCAGTCCGGTGATGTCCCAGTGAGAGACACCAACCCCGGCGACCACGTACGGGGTGGCACTGGTCTCCGTGCTGAGGGGCTCCCAAAACAGCTCGGCGTCCGCGAGCCAGGTCTCGACGTCGCCGAGGTCACCGAAGGTGAACCGCTGCGCGCCGAATCCTCCGATCGGAGTGGCCAGAACGATCAGCCTGACGTGCGTTCCACTCCTGGCCGCGCGTACCCTCACTGCGGCTGCGTTGGAGAGGCGCCATCCGATGAGCCCGCCGATCACGTTCGTCGCTTCGGCTTCCACGTCCGTCGACACGCTCAGATCGCCCGTGGCGGTCGTGAGCGTTCCGGTTACCTCGCCCAACAGGCTGTGCGACAGGTACCCCCCGAAGAAGCCGACCTGGAATCTACTCGTGATCTCCGCCGTCGGGATGCCCTGCGCAGCTGTCCCCATCGGGGGGACCGGGAGCAGCAGCGCGGCGACGAAGCACCCTACCGACGCGGCCCGAATCCGTTGCACAGCGGCGGTTGCGGCCCGATTCGGAGTGTGAGCTGTCATACTCGACACTGGCGGTCAAGCGCTGGCCGGACAAGCATCACGTACTTCGACGCCGCACAGCCCTCGGCCCGAAATGACAAGGCCCCGCAACGCCGAAAGACGCCCTGCAAGGCATCCCAGTGAAAATGTCTCCCTCTTCGTCCACCCTCCGAGAAGCACCGATTCACGGCCGATCTCGTGTGCCGATTAGTGTGCCGACCCCATCCACATCTTGATCGCATGAGCCAGGACACCCCGCGCCGTGTCAGGCGCGGGCTCGCCGCCAGCCCCCGCAACGGCTGCGGGCTACGGGATCGGTCCGAAGTCGGGAGGCGGGATTCGGCGCTTCGTCCTCGCCTCATACGCCGACGCGATGCGGAAGAGCGTCGGCTCACCGAACGGCCGAGCGAGGAAGTCGATCCCCACGGGCAGCTCCGCTGCCACCGGCCCCACCAGGACGGTGCTGTCCGGATCCGTGAGATCGGGCTCCCGGTCGTAGACCTGGGTGGTGAAGCCGGCCGGGACCGTCATCGCAGGGAAGCCCCTGCTGTTGATGTAGGTCCACAGTGAAGGACCCCTGTCGTTTTTCCGCGGCTCCTCGGGATTCGTGAAGATCGCCGGCGGAATGTTGCCGGTCGGGTAGACCACCGCGTCCAGGCGGTGCTCCGCGAAGGTCTGGAGGACGATCGTCTGAACGGCGAATCGAGTCTGCAGGGCACCCGAGTTCGCGAGCGTCGTGGCCGAATCCGCCCTCTGGAGGCTCTCCTTGCGGCTCTCGATCACGGGGTCGTCCCAGTGATTCGCCTTCTCGATCATGTCCGTCAGGCTCCGGATGTTCGCGTCCCCGCGCTCCCTGAGGTACGTGTTCATGTTGTACTCTGTGCCACCGGCGTTGTCGCCGCCCCCACCCAGGCTCCTCATGGTCGGCCGTCCGATCGAGTCGTGGGGCGCGAGGGATGGGTCGAAGAACATGTCCACCAAGGCCGGCAGGTGATCGGCCTGTTCCGGAAAGTGCTCGGAGAACTGCCCGACGAAGAGGTTGCTGCGCCACACCGGTCCGTACTTGTCGACCGCGTCCTGAAACAGAGCTCCCCCCGGGCCCGGGTCGACGATCGTGGCGCCTAACGCGCGCAGATCTTCGATCGCCCTGTCGATCAGGTCGATGGTTTCCGCGTCCGCGATCGCAAATAGATCCTTGTCCATGTACTCGCGAACCACCCCGATCCGCAGACCATCGAGCCGCGTCTCGTTCGCATAGGAGTGATAGGGCTCCGAGGGCTTGCGGCCCACGCTGAAGGCGGTGATCTCGTCGTTCGGGTCGAAGCCGGCGTAGGCGTCGAGCACGCGGGCCACGTCCTCCACGGTGCGGCAGATGGGTCCGACCCTGGTCGTGATCCCCCTCTGCATCATCCCGTCGGCACTGACCAGCTCACGTGTCGGTGCCAGCCCGACGACGCTGTTGTTCTTCGCCGGCTCGCGAACCGAAGTGCCCGTCTCCTCACCGATGGCGCACGTGACCAGGTTCGCCGAGACCGAGTTACCGGAGCCGCCGCTCGACGAACCAGGATCACGTTCGGTGTCATAAGCGTTGCAGTTGGTGCCCCCGAAGGAGCTCCGCACACCCGTGACGCCTCCAGCGGCGTACTCCCCCATGTTCGCCTTGGCCAGGATGATGGCACCGGCCTCTCGGAGCCGCGTGACGAACGTCGCGTCGTCCGGGGGACGATCGTCGGCGTAGAAGGCGTCGGCCCCTGATGTGGTGCGCATGTCGTATGTGTCGAACTGGTCCTTGATGGCCATCACCACGCCGTGCAGCGGTCCGATCAGCTCGCCGGTGGCCGCGAAGTGGGCGTCCTGCTGCTCGGCAACCTCCAGCGCGTCGGGCATATCAGGGTCGTCATCGACGGCATTCGTCATGCTGCGCGCCTTACGGGCATCGAACCCCCAGGCGGTGCGTCGATCCGGCCTCAGGTTCAAGGTGATAAGGGCGTTGATGCGACCCGCGCGCTTGATCGTGGTGATCGGCCCGAGGATCCCTTCGGGCTCATTGACGCAGGGCCCGTTGTAGGCCTCGATGCGGGCCAGATAAGCCTCGACCACCTGGGTGGAGGTCAGGTCGCCTCCGAGGATGGCTGCCTGAATGTCCCCGATCGTGGCTTCCTCGATCTGGAAGCTCGCGGTCTCCCCGGCACCACATGCGAACAGTCCTGTGCCCAGCAGGAACGCCGCCACACTACCTGCCCACCGCCATCGGTGTCGTCTCATGGCTCTTCCTTTCCGGCCGCCCCATCATTGAGAGACTGGATCCGACATGGGCAGACTCCGGGATCAGACTGCGGTCAACATCCGAGAGCCGTCCGGTAGGCGCAAGCAAGAGTCGATCGGGATCGACGCCCTCTGCCCGTTCGTGTGCCCATTGGGCCCGTTGTTGTGCCTCTTAACCACGGCAGATTCCGGCATCCCCTGACGGCAAGTACGGCAGATCGTGCGCCCTACCAAGGGGCTGTGGGGCCTCCTTCTTTATATGGAAGCGAAGTCGGCCGGCACTCCCGACACGGAGCCCAGTGACCCAATACGTACGACCTAACTCAAGAGATACGTACGCCTCGCCTGTCGAGCCTCACTCCCGTCGCAGCGTCCCATCGGGCCCGATGAACCGAGCCGGCCTGAGCCTGAGGTAGTCTCTGAACTGAGCGACAGCGAAGATCACGCCCACGAGGTGGAGCTCGGAGCCTCGCTGCACGAACCCCGGCCCGCCGCTCAACCCGCCGAGATCCGCAAGGGCGTCCATCCTCTGTGGGCCCTCGCCTTCGAGCCAATAATCCCAGCTCGGCTCGCACACGATGTTCTCGATGCCGACGTCGATCACGCGCGTTGTCCCGAGAGCGAACGCGCCGGAAGACCGGACCCCGAAGTCGGCGTGTCGATGACGATCCTCTCTGCGATAGAAGCTGGGCCATCCGCCCAGGGCGATGAGCTCCCCCGGCTCGGCGGTCCCCAGCGGCCACGTGGCCGGCTCGAAGAACTCGGGCTCACGGGCACCGAGGACCAATCGGCTGGGGTGCACGTCATTGAGATCGAGGATGGCGAGATCGAGGATCGGGTCCTCGGCTAAGAGGCGATCCAGGGGGTCCAGCGGTAGTGCTCCTACCTTGAACACCCGGCTCGCGTTGAGGCGCCGTTGCTCCCGATAGGCATCGATCACGTGATGGCAACTGACGCCCACTCGTCCGTCCGGGAGCTCGAGGAGCGTCATCGTGCCGTTGTTCGGGGGCATCGGATCGACGGTGCCGGACGGGTCACTAAAGGACACGGGCGTGACGAAGCGCATCGGCAAGCGAGCCAGCTCAGCCTCTATACTGGCGTCGTGAAATCCCATGGCCTCAAGCTATACCCGCCGGCCCGCTACACCTCGAAGCGGGACCTGCGATAGGGCTCCAGCATCTCCACCTGCACGCCGTCCAGGATCTCGCTGGCCACCAACCGTCCCACCAGCGGAGCGAGGGTGACACCGCTGTGCATCACGGCCACGTAGACATCGGGCGCACCCTCCGAGAAGCCCAGCACCGGGAAGCCGTCTTCCGGCACGGGGCGCCAGCCGATGGTGTGGCGCGCGAGCCCGACGCCTTCGGCCTCCGGGATCAGCTCCTTCGCCTGATGAAAAATCTCCTCGGCCTGCCCCCCGGGGTCATCGGACACTGGCCTCCCGCTGAATCCCCCCGACACGACGATGGAGCCGTCGAGCTTCTGCTTCATGGCGCCGCCGGGTGCCAGGACCACCCTCCCCAGGACGCGAGGCCCTGGGGCGCTGTGTGCCAAGAGTCCCGGGGAGTCCCTCAGGGGAACGTGCAGCCCGGCCATGGCGGCCAGCCTCGGCGTGTCCACGCCGGCGGCAATCACGAGAGCGTCCGCCTCCAGAGGCCCCAGGCTCGTCTCCAACCGTTGGAGCGAGCCCCATCTGAGGCCGATCCCCGTGACCTCGCACGGATACTCGATCCTGACCCCTTCCCGGCGGGCAGCTTCAACCAGGGCCCAGGTCGCCCGTTCGGGGTCGATGCTTCCCTCCTCCCGGGTCCAGGCCGCCGCCAGGACCGGTCCGCCGGGCTCGAGGCTGGGCTCCAGGGCCTTGAAGTCGTCGTCGCTGATAAGATGGATCGGGTAGCCCCACGCTTGCTGCCGTGCGACGTTCCGCCGAAGAGTGCGGGCGTCGTCCGCTGCCTCCGCCCACTCGAGGCTCCCACCCCACTGGACCTGGAACTCTCCTCCCACCTCGGCCTCCAAGTGTCGGTAGGCCAGGGCGCTCAGCCGGTTCAGTCGGTGGTAGTGATACGGCCCTTTCCCGGCGGACGCGTTGATCCAGGCGAAGGACCTGGAGGTGGCCCCGGAAGCCGGCGCCTCCTTCTCGCAGACGGTGACCTCAGCGCCTCGGCGGGCCAGGTGGTAGGCGATGGAGGAGCCCACGACACCGCTTCCCACCACCACCACCCGGCGGGGCGCTCTCCGGGGCAAGCGGAGTCCGGGAAGGGCGCTGACGGAGACGCCAGCGAAGAGCTGGAGCAACGTGCGTCGTCTCATGTGTCGAAAATGAGCTCCACCTGACCCCTGATCAGGGGGTCTCTACAGAGGCGATTCCCCGATCGATCCACTCACTTGGCGCCTCCGGACATGGCCGCAAGATGCGCCTTCATTGGGCCGGGCCACAAGCGCCAACGACGTCTCCCCGTTAAGCACAGGACTTTGCGATCGGCTAAGTAGCGGAAACGCTTCCTTCACGCGCGGCGGCCAAAGCCTCGTCCGCCGCATCGACCGCGGCCTCGAGCCCCTCGGTGAACGGCGCCTCGATGACCCCGTATTCGGTGACGATCCCTGTGATGAGCTCGGCCGGTGTGATGTCGAACGCCGGGCCCCAAATTGGGACGTCCTCGGGTGACGTGAGCTGCCAAACCGCTTTCGGATCTCGTCCTCACCCCGGTGCTCGATGGGAATCTGGTGAGGGCCTCCACGAGTGCGGCCGTGTCGTCGTCCTCGTTGTCACGAGTGATGTCCCGCATGCGCGACAGCGCCCAAGACAGGTTCACGGCTGTGGACCCGGCTGTCGCGAAGTAGTCGCACAATCGCCCTACGTCGCTCCCGATGTGTCCAAGGCCAAGGATGTTACCAAGGCTACGGATGAGCCGGGTGGCGCGGGGGTGGCGGGTGATGCTGATGGAGGTGGCATCCCGGGTCAGAACCAGTCGGTGGATGGGTTCCATCTGACACCGAACGTTTCCAAGCCTCCGGATGTGTCCAAGGCCAAGGATGCTGCCAAGGCTACGGATGAGCCAGGTGGTGGCGCGGGTGTGAGCCACGATCATCACAGCGATCACGGACCCGAGCCGCCGCACGACATTGGCCATGGGCCTGGCGGAGGATAGCTGCCTGTAGCGCGAAGCCGCGGAGGAGGAACATCGATTGAGCACCAGCTCCGACGTCCGATTGCGTGAAGCCGAGGGCCTATTGGAGCACGGTCATGGCCAGCAAGCCCTCGCTCAGGTAGACGAACTCCTGCGCCAGGAGCCCGCCAATACGGACGCCTGGTACGTCAAGGGTGTCTGCCTCTTCCGACTTCAAGCCTTCGTAGAGTCACAGCAGGCATTCGAACGGATCGTATCGAGCCAACCCGGCTCGACGCAAGCCCACTACTACCTGGGGCTGAGCAAAGAGCGCCAGGGGGGTCTCGAAACCGCGATACCCCACTACCGTCGAGTGCTCGAGTTGCAGCCGAATCATCCGGAGGCGCTCGAGAAGCTAAAGAGCGCCGGCATCGACGCCGCCCCAGGCCCGCCTGCGGTCGGCGGGCCGGGATCCGCATCCTTGCGGGACGCGGGCGACCTCTTGCTACGACGCCATCGGCGGATGCGCTCCTTCAGCTTCATGTTTCTGTCGGCGATAGCCGCTTTCCTGCTCGCGATCGTCGCCGGTATGACGGAGGGAGAGGACGTCGCCGTCGTCTCACTAATGGTGAGCGGAGGTCTCTTCGTCGCAGCCGCCCTGCGGTCAGCCCTCACGGTCTACACGTTCTATGAGCGCAGGATCGACATCCAGAAAGGCGTTCTCTTCCGAGTGCAACGATCGATCTGGGTTTACGAGATTGAGGATACGTCCTTGACCCGCTCGCCACTCGATCTCTTGACGGGCGACGCCAGCGTCCACGTTCGAGGCGCATTCTCGGCGCCGGGCTGGACCAGCTCCAAGAAGCCCGGGCGCTTCAAGTTCCGCGGCGCGGGCAACCATCGGAAGATGCAGCTCTTCTGGCGAGAGCTCCGCGATCTGCAGATCGAACAGCGGCGCGAGATGAAGAACTGGTTCATTTGAACTGCAGGAGCGACACCTCCGACGAGCGATCATGGAGTCCTTGCTCCCGGCAACGTCGCTCCGGCCGACGCGAGAATCGGGATAGGGGGTAGCCGGAACTCCCCGGCCGATACGCCGGTGCTTCAGATTGCCGTCCGCATCGTACAACTTCTCTTCTAGGCCATTATCAACACGGTCCTTTAAGACACAACACTTTGTCCCGCGAAGCCTCGCGCATGTATTATGTAAAGTCAGGGCCGCTTCGGGCTGCTGAGACTGCATGATTATCAGCGGGCCTTCGTAGGTTCAGGAGACCCACGAGCGCCCTCACGGATGCTGCCCACGGACGTGTTCAGAGGCTTGTGGACCACTGTCCGGCCCTCGGTTCCATCAGCCGTCCCCGGAGCCCTCTGGCGGTTGGTTGGCCCGTCCCGGCGTAACCACCTCAAGCATCGACCAGCCCAAAGATTCTTCAACGACCGCGCGCTGTCGCTGTGCACAAGACGGACACATATCTCGTGCTCTCCCCAATAAGAAGCCACCGAACAAGAATATGACGACCACGGCGACAGGAACCCACCGGCAATTAATCCTGTGGTAGGAGACGCAACAAAGAGAATCACAACCAGAAGGACTGGGATGGAGAACAGAATCCAATCTTCTCGTGGCACGTGTTTCTCTCCCAATCTGTGCCATCGCAGTGCCGGTGACCTGAGTCCGCTGAGGCCAACTCCCCCTACATCATCCGGTTGATCAGCTTGCTGGCCTGCTCGCTGCTGAGTCCGAGGGGACGGCGTGCGAGGGGAACCCCGTCGGCGATGACCAGTTCGAGCGAGTCCAGGGAGGGCCGGTCGTTCTCGATGAACAGCCCGATGTAGATTTCGTCTCCCCACAGCATCGCCTTCTCGCAGGCCGCCTTCCAGTCGCCGGTGTCGTGCCCTTCGTCTTCCAGCGTCTTCACCCGCGGCTTGAAGAACGCGAAGTCGTTGTCGTGGTTGTAGGTGACACAGGGGCTGAAGATGTCGATGAAGGAAAAGCCCTGGTGCTGGATCGCTTTCTTGATGAGCTCCGTGAGGTGCTTGACGTCGGCGCTGTAGCCACGGGCGACGTAGGTCGCACCGTTCATGATCGCGGACGTGATGGGGTTGATGGGAAGCTCGAGGTTGCCGAAGGGCGTGCTCTTGGTTCGCATGTCGGAGCGGCTGGTGGGAGAGATCTGGCCCGTGGTCAGGCCATAGATCTGGTTGTTCATCACCAGGTAGGTGAGGTCGATATTGCGACGCGCGGTGTGCATCAGGTGGTTGCCGCCGATGCCGTAGCCGTCGCCGTCGCCGCCGGTAACGATGACGTGGAGCTGGTGGTTCCCCAGTTTAGCTCCCGTCGCCACCGGGAGAGAGCGCCCGTGCAGGGTGTGCATCCCGTAGGCGTTGAAGTAGCCGGGCAAATTGGACGAGCAGCCGATGCCACTCACGCACAGGATTTCATGCGGCTTGAGCCCCAGCTCGAAGACCGCACGCTGGAGCGCGTTCAGCACTCCGAAGTCTCCGCAGCCGGGGCACCAGTCGGGCTTGACTTGACCCTTGAACTCCTTGGCCGAGGCCGGGGATCGGGGAAGCTCGACGCCAATCAGCTCGGCCGTGCTCTCGACGGTGCTCATACGATGATCTCCTGATGCGGTACGTAAAAGGCGGCCTCGCCCTGCAACAGCTCGAGGACTCCTTCGACGACGTGGTGCGGCATGAACGGCTCTCCGTCGTACTTCCGGATGTGGCCGGCCGCGGCGAAGCCGGTCTCGCTCCGCAAGTAACGCGCGAACTGACCCGAGTAGCTGTTCTCAACGACGAGGACCCGCTTCGATCGGGACAGGATCCCGCTGACGACCTCATCGTGGAAAGGAACGATCCACTTGATGGCGAGCTGATTGGCGACCACCCCGCGCTCGACGAGCACGTCGACGGCCTCCCGGATCACGCCGTAGGTGGAGCCCCAGCCGACCAGTGTCACTTGGGCGTCGGGGGGGCCTTCGAGGGTCGGCGGGGGTACGTCGGCCGCGACGCCCTGGAGCTTCCGAGCGCGCTTCTCCACCATCTTACGGCGCTTGTGCGGATGGGTGAACTCGTCGCTGATCAGCACTCCGTCCTCATCGTGCTCATCCGTCGCTACCACGTGGACGTATCCCTCGTAGCCCGGCGCCACTCGCGGCGAGATCCCGCTCTCCGTGTCGGCGTAGCGCAGGTAGTCTCCGTCGGGCGAAGGATCGACGATGAGGGCGCCTCGATCGATGGCGGGGTGGAGGTCGATTAGGTCGGGGTCCACGCTGAATGTCCCTTCCGAGAGGAGCAGATCGGAGATGATGATTCCGGGACATTGGGCGCGGTCCACGAGGTTGAAGAGCTCCGGGACGGTGTTGAACGCGTCGAAAGAGTCCTTCGGCGCTACGATGAAGCGCTCGAAGTCGCCCTGGCTGGCGCCAAGGACCTGCCAGAGGTCGCCCTGCTCCGTCTTCGTGGGGACGCCCGTGGAGGGTCCGGCGCGCATCACGTTGATGAAGACCGTGGGGATCTCCATCATCGCCGCGCTCCCGATCGCTTCGGTCATCAGCGCGAAGCCGCCGCCGGAGGTGGCGCACATGGCGCGGCAGCCTGCGTGGGCGGCGCCGATGGTCATGTTCGCCACGCCGATCTCGTCCTCGACCTGACGCACCATGATTCCCAGCTCGCGGGCGTTCTGCGCCATCCAATGGAGGATTCCGCTCGCGGGGCTCATCGGATACGCGGCGTAGAAAGTCACTCCGGCCGCCGCCGCGCCCATGGCCAGAGCGTCGTTGCCGGCCCACAACCCGAGGGGCTTATTCCCCTTCGGGAACGGCACGGGATATGGCTGGAAGTTGGCTGCCCCGTGGTCGTAGCCGGCCCGGGACATGGTCACGTTCTCTTCGACCACGGCGGGTCCCTTCCGCCGGAACAGCAGCTCCAGGGCCTCCTCCAGCACCGAAAAGTCCACGCCCAGCAGGGACATCATGACACCGAGTGAGATGGTGTTCTGGATGAGCTTGTTCTTGCTGTCCCCCGCCAGGTCGCCGATGGGCATCGGGCAAATGAGGACGTCGTCCGGCACCTCACCGGGCTGGACGGTGTCGCTGTTGTAGAGCACGCGGGATCCGGGCCTGAGGAGCCCCAAGTGCCGGTTCATCGTGTCCTGGTTGAGGCAGAGCAGCAGGTCCATGCCGTCGCCGTGGCTGCGCACCTCCTCGTCGCGCATGCGCAACATCAACAGGCTGTGTCCTCCCCGGATGATCGACTGATGCGCGTTGTATGAGTAGAGATGCAGACCGCGCCGCACGAAGATGCGAGCGAGGATGTTACCCGGCGTCGCGATTCCCTGGCCGGCGGCCCCCCCGATGCCGATGGTAAAGTCGAGACCGTTCGCGCTCATGGAATTCTCCTTGAATGATTCGCGCACTGCCGCGCTCGACGACCTGGCTCAGGGATGAGGAATCCCGGTGCCAAGGAGGAGAGGGCCGATCTTGGTGAATACTCGACGGCCGGGTGCCCCGTCAAGCGCGGGGCCGGTCCCGTGCCTTTGCCCGGTCGTCCTCGCTGATGAAAATCCGGACTGTACCGGCTACGAGGGAGGCTTCCCTCAGCCCGCCGCCCAGGAGGTGAGATGTAGATCTTCATTGCCTCGCTCGGGGATTGCCCTGGCGGGTTTTGAGCCAGTAATGTGTGGGCTCCGGTATACTCGTGTAGGAGTGGGTCGATCCTCCTCCAACACAACGACGCAAGGAGCAAGCGATGAACACCCCCGACAACCCCGTCGACAACGGCGTGAACGTGCAAGCGCTGCTCGAAGCACGCGAAGCACTGTCCGAGGCGCCAGAGGCCGCCCAGTTCCGGTGGCGGGCGAAGTGCGAGTGGGTGAACGGCACCCACAGTCGCTCCACCGTGGAGGGATTCTTCGGACTCGGCGAGGAGCAGACACACAAGGCCAAATTCTGAAGCTGTCCCAACCGTAGTTGAAGGTTCCTGATAGGGGAGAAAGAAAAGTGGTGGTTCCGGGGGTCCCGGGCCGATAGGCTCGGGTAGGCAAAAACCCCAACACGGAGCCACCACGATGAAGAGAACGTACGAGGTAAGGGATCGGGCGGACAAGCGCGCGATCAGGGAGTTCCTGAAGCGGGAGGGGCAGTTTCTGCTTCCGATGCTTGAGCTCGTGGAGCAGACGGAGGTCGCGATCGACGAAGTCATCCAGGTGATGGGACGAGCGACGATCGAAGCGGTGCTGGAGATGAGCGCCGAGGGTGTGGCAGGCGTGAAGCAGGCAGGTCGGTCACGAGCGGAAGACGACACAGTGTGGTATGGCCGGCAGGGTGGTGTGGTTTACCTGTCGGACCGGAAGGTGCGTGTGGAGCGGCCACGGCTCAGGCGCCGGGGCGCCGGGGAGGGTGGCGAGGTCGAGGTGCCGGCGTACGCAGCGATGCGGAGACCGGGCGCCGTGGCGGATCGGATGCTCGAGGTCCTGATGGCGGGGGTGAGCACGCGGAAGTACGGCCGTGTGATCGGTGAGATGGCCGACACGGTCGGGGTGAGCAAGTCGGCGGTGAGCCGTGAGACGGTCGAGGCCTCGGAGCGCGTGCTGAAGGAGCTGATGGAGCGCCGGCTGGATGCGTGGGACCTCCTGGTGATCTACCTGGACGGGATCCAGATGGGCTCGCACCACGTGCTTGCTGCGGTAGGCGTGGACTCAGACGGAAAGAAGCACGTGCTGGGCGTGAGGGAAGGAGCGAGTGAGAACGCCGAGGTGAGCAGCGCGCTCCTAGAGGATCTGGTCGAGCGCGGCCTGGACCCGGGCAGGCGGCGGCTGTTCGTGATCGATGGCTCGAAAGCGCTCAGGAAGGCGATCGAGAAGGTGTTCGGCCAACGTCACCCCATCCAGCGCTGCCGCAACCACAAGCTCCGCAACGTGCTGGGTCATCTGCCGAAGGATCAGCACGCTCAGATGAAGGCGGCGTTCCGGGCAGCGATGAAGCTGGACGCGAAGCAGGGCGAGCAGAAGCTCGAGCAGCTCGCCCGATGGCTCGAGCGCGACCACCCCTCGGCCTCGGCCAGCCTACGTGAAGGCCTCAGCGAGATGTTCACGATCAACCGGCTCGGCCTCCCGCCGCGGCTGAGGAAGTGCCTGGGCTCGACCAACCTGATCGACAGCACCCACTCGGGCGTAAGACAGAAGACCCGCAGGGTGACCAACTGGAAGAACGGAGCGATGGCCTTGCGCTGGGCTGCGGCCTCGTTCGTGGAGACCGAGAAGAGCTACCGGAGGATCATCGGCTACGACCAGCTCTGGATGCTCAGGGCCCACCTCGACGACCATGAACCGGTTGCCGAAATGAGAAAGGCAGGCTAACAAGGAGACTCTCCGGAGCCACCACCTTCAACTGTCAGCGGGACACCATCCAAATTCTCCTTCGACGCCGACCATCCCGAGGTCTTCGCGTCGGAGGACCATGGTGCGACGCCCGTCGAGATCGTGCTGGCAGGTCTGGCCAGCTGCCTCACCGCGGGCGTCGCGTCCGTCGCCCAGCTTCGTGAGATCCAGCTGCGCTCCGTCTCGGCGACGGTCGAGGGTGGAATGGACATCCAGGGTATCCTCGGCATGGACAGCGACGTGCGGAACGGCTTCGACGGCATCAAGGTGACCTACGACATCGACGCCGACGCGACAGCCGAAGAGATCCAGGCGATTGTCGCCCAGTCGCAAAAGCGGTCGGCCGTCTTCGACGCTATCACGAACCCCACGAACGTGACGGTCGAGGTCAGCCGAGCCGCTAGCGCGTAATTCATGGGACCGGTCCCGTGCACATTACTACCGTCGTCATCGGGGCCGGTCATGCCGGGTTGGCCATGAGCCGCTGCCTCGCCGACCGCTCGATCGACCATGTGGTCCTCGAGCGGGGCGAGGTGGCCAACTCGTGGAGAACAGAGCGGTGGGACTCGCTGCGGCTGCTGACGCCCAACTGGCAGAGCCGGCTGCCTGGCTACGGGTACGAGGGAGACGATGCCGACGGCTTCCGCACGATGCCCGAGACGATCGACTTCATCGAGCGGTATGCCGACGTGATTTCGGCCCCGGTCCGGACCAACACCAACGTGACGTCGGTGGGCAGCATCGACGACGGCTACAGGGTCGCCACCGACCAGGGTGACTGGTGATGCCGGACGGTCGTTATCGCGACCGGAGCGTGTAACATTCCGCGCGTCCCGGCAGTCGCGGAGGCGGTGCCGTCCTCGATGGCGATGCTCACGCCGATGGAGTACCGCAACCCGGACCAGCTCGAGCCGGGTGGCGTGCTGGTCGTCGGCGCCTCGGCCACCGGCACACAGATCGCCGATGAGGTCCACCGCTCGGGCCGGCCCGTGACCCTCGCGGTGGGCGAGCACATCCGGGCGCCGCGCGTCTATCAGAGCAAGGACATCGAGTGGTGGATGGACGTCGCCGGGGTGCTCGACGACCGCTATGAAGAGGAGGACAACCTAGTCCGGGCTCGAAGCGTGCCGTCGCTGCAGCTCGCGGGCTCCGACGAGCGTCGGACCGTCGATCTCAACTCCCTGACGGACATCGGCGTGAAGCTCATCGGTCGCCTTGCCGGTATCAACGACGGCAAGGCACAGTTCTCCGGATCGCTGCGGAATCAGTGCGCGATGGCCGACCTCAAGATGCACAGGCTACTCGACAGGATCGACGAGTGGGCGACCGAGGAAGCGATCGACGACCAAGTCGATCCGCCGCACCGCTTCGAGCCCACCAGGGTCGAGGCATCGCCGCCGCTCGGCATGGACCTCAACTCCGGTGAGATCCAGACCATTCCTGTGGGCCACCGGGTTCCGCCCCGACCATGCGTGGCTCGACGTGCCGGTCTTCGACCGCAAGGGCCGCATTCGGCACGACGGGGGGTCGTCGAGGCCCCCGGCATGTACTTGATGGGGATCCCGTTTCTCCGGCGTCGCAAGTCGAGCCTCATTGACGGCGCCGCCGACGATGCTAGTGACCTGAGCGCCCACCTGGCGTCCCACCTCGACGAGCGGATCTCCGCGGCACGCCCCCTGACGGGCGAGCCGATCACCACGCCACGCCCCTGACGACAGGGGCTCCTGTGCGGTCTTGTCCTACCGAGGAGCGGGGGTCGGGGCAGGCGGCGCCACGAACTCCTCGTCCAGGGTTCGCAACAAGTCGACCTCGGCGTTCATCTCTCGGCTCAGGACGAGATGGTCCTCTTTGACTTCGTCGAGATCCCAGTCGAAGGATGAGATGCGGTCCGTGACGTCCAAGAGACCCTTGACGAGATCGTCACGCGTCGCTTGGTAGCCGGCCAGGGCATCGTCACCGCCCGCTACCACGGCCCGAGCCAGGAGCTCGGCGTCACGAAGGGCATCGGTCATCCCGTGCGCGGTAAGAGGATCCTTGAAATAGCCGGCGTCACCGACCAGAGCCCACCCGGGCCCGGCGGCACGTCGGAGGAAGCCAGTCTGCCCCGCGAAAGCTCTGAGCTTTCCGGAGCCCTCGCATCCGGCGACTCTGCTCGCCAGCTCCGGCGAGACGTCGCTAAGCACGTCGCGGTGAAGGTCCCCAATCCCGTTGCGTCGGCCGTTCTCGAAGCGGGTCGGAGGGAGTGAAGCGAAGACACAGGTATTCCCATCATTCGTCGGGATGGCTCCCACGGCCGCGCCTATGTTGTAGAGCCAGTGGTATCCTTCCAGCCCCAGATCCCTCCAATAGCCGTAGATGGACGCCGTGGTATGAGTGACCGTGTAGTCGAGATCGGCTTCCAGCATCCTCGCGACGCGTGATCGAACGCCGTCAGCCCCGATCACGAGATCGGTAGCCACGTCGGTCTCGTGTCTGTCGGCTCCGGCGATCTTCGCGCCGTGGACCCGACCATCGGGAGCTCGGAGGAGACCGACCACCGACTGACCGTGGACGACCTCGGCACCGGCAGCCTGCGCAGCGTCGACGAGCACGCGGTCCACGACGGTCCGCCGCGGAGCATACAGGGCGTCGACACCGTCCCGCGGCTTGATTGAGACTTCGATGGGCTCGGAACCGTAATGGAAAGTGGTCTTCCGGATTGCGGGCGTGTCGGCCGACCGGATGGCATCCAGCAGGCCCCAGCGGTGCAGTTGGAGCACTCCGGCCCGCATGAGCGCGTGAGTCGACAAGATGTCGCTGCCACGCTTGGTCGGGTCGACCACGAGGACTCGCAACCCCCGACGGGCCAGTAGCATCGCGGTGGCCGCACCCGCGCAACGCGCGCCGGCAATGACGACGTCGTAGCGGCTCTGCGTGATCGGCGGCTGCACGGTGGAGGGCATGGATCGGAACTTGTGGCTTGGCTACACGGTCATCAAGTGGAGCTTCCCCCTGGCTTGGCTGACAGAGTCCATCAGAGCCGGATCCGTACTCACGGACTACGTAGACTGGGCGGGCCACCTACGTATCATTCCGTATAAAGCGGCTCCCATAATCCATGCAATTGGGGATCGTGATTCAACCACACGATCGAGATTGTCATGGACATAGATACACTGAACGCGCCGAGCCCAGGCATTGCCGCCGTGTCGTACGTCTTCCCCCGGGAGCGACGTACGCTTCACGAGCTCGCCGCGGAAGGCCGGCTCCAGACCAGCCCAGAAGTGCTGTCCCGTTTCGGCTTCGACTCGGTGCACGTCGCCATGGACGAATCACCGTTCGATCTGGCGATGGGGGCGGCCGGGGACCTGCTCCAGCGGGAGGGAGTGGATCCGCGGAGCGTGGACGTCCTCCTTTATGGTGGACCGCAGGGCGCGCGGGGAGGGAAGTGGTGGCGGGCGACTGATGGATGTGGAACCTTCGGCCGTCGTCGGCCAGGTCGACCCGTGGCCATGCCGCCTTCGCCGAGCTCACGCTCGATGGCCTAGCGGCCCTCTAGGCCGGCGTTCAGGCGGGAGGCAGGGTGGTAGACATCAGGGCGTGGACGGCGGCCCTGCGGTTCGACGCGGTGGAGCGGGTGTGACCGGTCATCAAGATGCCGCTACGGCACCCTACAGGTAGGGCCCACCGCTTCGGCTAGCCCCTGACGGGCGAGCAGGCGAAGGCGGTAACCTCCTGCGGGGACAGACGTCGGCACCCAGCGCGCCTCCCACACATAGGTTTCGCCCCTCGCTGCGACCGCCCGCACCTGCACCTCCGGACTCGCATCGTCGGCCAGAAGGCCCCACTGACCGGCGCTCTCCCGCTCGATCTGAACGATTGGGCCGTCCGCGGGAATCAAGGTGCCCGGTCTGAGATCCGTCCACCGGACCCGTACTTCATCCCCCCCGCAGGCCACGTCGAGTACCTCTCTGCGGAAGCCCACCGGAATGGGCCGGGGCGCCCAAAAGTGAGTGGGGCTTGCCGCGTGGAACGCCAGGGCGGCGTCCTCGCGGACGGTCGGACTCCCGCTTCGAAGGCTTGCGGCCAGTTGACCCAACTCCTCCGCGAGCATTTCCGCCGTATTGGGCCCGTACAAGGTCGAGCCCCCCTCGTAATATTGCGCTTCGTATTCTTGCGCGCTGGCGACGTAGCTCCCGTAGCCGTTCGCCAGACCGACCGCGAGGGCGCGATCGACGCCGGACGGCCCGCTCCCAAGGATCCTTTCCCGGATAAGCGCGCTGACCTCGGTGGTCGGCTCGACCGGCACCGATCCGATCAAGACATCACCGACCCTGTACACGCCGAGCTGAAAAACTTGAGGCAGCGTGTACTCCTTGATCAAAACACCGAGCTGGACCTTTTTATGCCCGAAGCAGCCCTCGGGCGTAGCTCGTGCGGCGATCCACCCTCCACGAAGTTCAGACTGAAGAAGAGCATGCGCTGCTTCCACGTACGGATATAACCCTTCTCCGCGCCACCCACCCCGGATGCACCGATGCGGGGGGGCCAACAGATCTGATGCGGTCCCGTGTAGGTTCGGAGGTCCACGGTAGTGAAGGCGCGACCGATGGACAGCTCCGACGAGAGACCGGCGGCGGCACGGTCGAAGATCCCGGCGGTTCGACCCCCGAGAGCCCAGGCCAGGGAGTCCACCTCGAGCCGCGTCTCGTCGAGGCACGATTCGACCTCGGACATCGGTGCCCGCCACGCTTCAGGAGCCGGAAGTGTTTTCGGACCGGAGGGCCAGCGCTCGGGAAGGAAGCGGTAATACCTGCAGGGCACCGGGTCTCGTAGATTCGCGCCCACGTCACCATGGGCACCCTGGGCGAGGAGGAAATAGGCGGGCCCTCCGGCGGCCGAGCCTGCCGCACCGCTCCGGACCGCCCGCATATGGTCCTCGACCGCCCGGGCGATTACGCCGTGGATGTCGGCGTCGAAGAGATTGTTGGACGCTGGGATGTTGCTGCTGTGGATGGCGAACACGCCGAAGGCGCCTCGAGGCGCACAGTTCTCCCACTGCCGGTCACAGCGATCCACGCGGAAGAGCGCGAAGGTGGAATCGACGGCTTGCTGATCCAATGGGCGTGCGGCGCCGGGATTGACCGTCACCCGCGGAGACGTGTTCCGCTCGTACGCCTCGTAGCTCCGGTTGTACGTGAAGTCCCAGACCGGCTCGAAGCGCCAACCCGCTTTGGCGGGTCGTAGATCCGAAGCGGCATCCTCTATCGCACCTGCGATCCCGTCGATCAAGAATTCCGTGATCACTGGGTCGAAGCCGGCAAAGCGTCCCACGTTGGCGTTGTATCCGTCGGCGGCGAAGAAATTCCCCGGACCCGAGTGCGTGTGGGTCGCCGAAAGGAGCAACCGGTCGGCCCCGATCCCAGCCCCGGACCGGAGGGTCCGATCGGCTATCCGGCGATGAAGGAGAATCGAGACCTGCCCGAGATCGGCAACGACCAGCGCCAAGCGCTCCCCCGAGTCATCCTCCAGAACGATGGCCCGCGCGTACAGCCGTTGCCGAAAGCCCGCCGCCTGCCGGCTGTCGACTGAGAAGGAGCTCATCCCCACGCCCGGCGGTGGGGTGATGTCTCGAGTGCCGAATCCGGCGCGGAGGCCACTTGGGGCAGGGACGGCGGGTGGAGCGATGGGCGGCGGAGATACCGGCTGGGGCAGCGCCGTCTCCTCGATGGACGCGCACCCGCCGAGCCCCAGCGCCGCCATGACCACCAGACGCCTGATTGTCTTCCCCCTTACAAGTCTCGACACAGTTCCCTCTCCGGACGGCAACGAGGAAGTGTGAAGCGCAGCCCCAGACTCCACCACCACCGAGTCCGGTCGACGGGCCCGCCGACACGCACGCCGCGTCGTCTCGTTTCCGGGTCCAGGCCCCAGACCCAGTGGGAATCGAGTGTAAGCGAAGCCATGAACGGACCCGCCGGAACCGGCAGAAGCGTCGTGCGAAGCGAGACGTCCATGTGCGTGAAGCCCCGGTCTTCGAAGACGTAGTCGGAAGGACCGGTGTCACCGACACGGCGTTCCTGCCCCAGGGCGATCCCACTCCGGCCCTCGAGAAAAATCGATCCGATGGGCACAACCAGTCCCGCCCAAACCGGGATCTGCAGCGTGGCGGCGACTTCCCCATAGGCTCCGCCGACCCGGTCGAGGTCCCAGTAGACGGTCGCTTCGCCGATGAGGGGAGCCCCTGGCATGGCACCTCTCGCACCGGCATACGCCTCCCAGGTATCCCCTCTCCTGAGGACGGTCCCAGGCTCTGGACTTCGGAAGGAGTATCCGGTTAGCCCCACTACCAGCTGGCCTCGGTCCCCACCGAAAGAGGCCTCGATCCATGGGTTCGTCTCGAAGGCCCAGCGCTCCGGAAGGCCGACCGGCCCCTCGGACGACAGATCCGTGAGTGACCAAATACCCACGGTCAGAATGAGGTCACGCCATGCAAGGGACCCGTATACGGCATGCTGGGCGTTGAGCCCCGGATCCAACTGCAGCCCCCTCCATTCGTAGTGGCTCGCTAGCTCGAGGTCCGCCTCGAGCGCCCACTGTTGTGAGAACAGTGCGGTCGGTGAAATGACGAAGGAGAGAACTGTAACGGTCCACAAGACCTTCAATGGAAGGGTTCGCCCAGAACGAGACGGAAGGTCGAGGCGCGGCTTCCGACGCGATAGCTGATGCCGATCCTGGGTATCGTAAGCCCCACGACCTTCCAGGGAGTCATCGTTCCGAACGTGACGAGATGCCCGAGCCCAGCTGGGTCGCGGAGGCGTAGTTCGCCTGCGACTCCTGCGCCTCCGGGCTGGCTTCCTGGGCGAAGGCGGATCGATCACAGGCAAGGAGGCCGACGATGGAAAGCGCCCAGCACCACCCGCGTCGAACAAGTGAAGTTCCGCGTCTGTTCATGGCTGGTGTCGTTCGCGGCTCGATGTGAACCCGATCCCGGTGTCGCCCGACCACACTAAAGACCCGGGTCGCAGGGGGCAGGAGCCACGGGGTCCAGCCGAGCTGCTCCTCTGAGCGCACTTCAAGGGAACTCGAACCCCGAACCTACTGATTAAGAGTTGCTCCTCAGTCGCGCGAGATCGGCCAAACCGCTCCCTGGTCCCTCTCGGTGACCCTCCCGAGCCCCTTGAACACGAACTTCTGGAGGCGCTTCCCCTCGTAGGTCTCGGTCGTATAAATGTTGCCGCGCGAATCCGTGGCGATGCTGTGCACGCCAAAGAACTGGCTCGGCTGTCGTCCCCCGGTTCCGAAGGTCGTCAGGACCTCCAGGGACTCACGCTCGATGACGTGAACCTTCTGGTTGGATCCGTCGGCCAGGTAGATGAACCGTTGCTTGGGATCGCGAGAGAAGGCGATGTCCCACGCCGAGCCCGAGCCCAGCGTCGCGGGCGCGATGAAGACCTCCGTCACAAACGTGCCGTCCCTCTGGAAGACCTGGATGCGGTCGCTCGCGCGGTCGCAGACGTAGATCAGCTTGTCGTGCGAGACCTCCGCGCAGTGGACCGGACTCCGGAACTGCTGTGCGGGGGGTGCGTCGGGACCGTACGGCGGTACCGGGGCGTCGTCGGGTCGGTTCCCGTAGGCGCCCCAGTATCGCTTGAACGCGCCCGTCGAGGCATCGAGCACGGCCACGCGCTTGTTGCCGTAGCCATCGGCGACATAGGCCTCGTTCGCGTCGGGATCGATGGAGATCTTCGCCACCCTCCAGAAGTTCTCCCGGTCGTTGCTCCCGGTGCGCATACGAGGCTGGCCGAGCTGCATCAGGAAGGTCCCGTCCCGCGCGAACTTCAGGAGGTGCGAGTCCCCCTGGCCGTTTCCGCCGATCCACACGTTGTCCATGTGGTCGACGGTGATGCCGTGGTTGGACTCGGGCCAGTCATAGCCCTCGCCCGGGCCACCCCAGTGGCCGACGAGGTCCCCGTCCGGATCGAACTCGAGGATGTTCGGTGCGGGGGCACAGCATTCCGCGGTCGGAGGATCGGCCAGCGCACCGATCTCCGTTCTCTCGTTGAACGTGGTCTGCCGGTGGATGATCCAGACGTGGTCCCGGGAATCGACCGAAACGCCGATGGTGGAGCCGAGGATCCAGTGGTTCGGCAACGGCTTCGGCCAGAGCGGATCGACCTCGAACAGCGGGGCCTCGACCCCGGCCTGCTGGGCCAGGGTGGCCCGCCTGTCCAGGACGCTCGACCCCACCCAGAGCGCACCGATGAGCCCGAGCCCGGCTGCGCCGACGAGCGCTACACGCGTTGGAATCATGGCTCCTCCTCCGACCTCACGGCCGCCGCCGTCCAAGCCCGTCCATTCTACGGGGCGGCTGGCTGGAGGACCAGTCCACCCCGTCCTGTAGCGGTCTTGCGGAACCTACGCCGGTGTCACGCCACGGGTTTCAGCGTATCACCCTCTGCGGCCTCGCCCTCTACAATGGTGCAGACCGACGACTGCGAGAGCACGCGTGTGACCTCGATGACTCCCACCACGTCGGTGATCTGGTCGAGAACGTCGCCCGCGGCGTTGACGATCTCGTCGATCACGCGGTGCACTTCGAAGCGCTGGCCGACCTGCACGCCGGAGTTCTCGCCCTGGTCGATGTAGATCGATCCGTCGGCGGCGCTGCCCACGATCGCCGGCATCGCCACCGGGGGCGCGGCGACCTCCGTGATCACGAACCTGTCCCTCTGGCGCACGAGTGCTTCAACGATGTTGTCCGCGGCCGGACCGAGGGCTTCCTCCGCGGCGCCCTAGTTCATCGCCGACATGCTGATGACCCCGCTCACGTTAACGAGTCGCTTGCTCCCGGAGCCCTCCGTGGCCGTGATGATCTCGCCCGTCTCCGTGCTGAAGGCACGGACGTTCATCTCGCTCTCGGCTTCCGTGTAGCCGACGTTCCTGCCCAGGACGCGTGTGCCCCTCTCGTCGATGGAGAACCGCGTCACGGAGCCGGTGATCAGATACACGACGCCGGCGAGTCGACCGATCTCGACTACGTCGCTCGGGTTGACCTGGCCTGAGAGCTGGAAGCCCTGCTCCTCGAGGATCGCTTGCAGCCGCTCGCGCTCGATGACGGTGAACACCCCCGAGTTCACGAGCTGCGTTACGATCATGTCGGCGGCCACGTTGCCCATCTCGCCGGCCCACCAGTTGGTCCTGTTGTCGAAGGGGAGGACCGCCACTCGCGGCTTGTCCTGCGCGAGAACCGGCCCACCCGCCGTAAGCACGGCTGCGATGGCGACAATGATCCCTCTGAGCAGCTTGCTCATGAATCGAACCTCCGATGCTGGTGGCGGTCGACTGGAGATCACCGACGATCATGAACTCCGCTCCGTGCCGCCGCCCGAGGCTCGCGAGGGACGCGAAGTCACCCTCGAGCGCCGACCGTACAGCCGGCTCGTCCCCCCGGATGAGCGCCAGGCTGCTGGCGTCCATCACCCTCACCTCCCGGCGGTTCCTCAGCGAGCGGAGGATCGACCCCTCCACGAGTCGGGGACCCGGACCGTCGCTGTACACGATGACGAGTAGGCCGTTACGGGGTGCCTCATCGACGACTCCCTCATCGGGAGTCTCGACTGCCGTATTCGGCCTGACCCCGAGCTGCTGGGGCCGAGGGTCGTCGACGGGGGTCGTCTGCGTGTCAGTGCCGGGGTCGCCACCACCCGCGATGGGGTCGGTCGGCCGCCCTACGTCGGGCAGCGGCTCACTCGTCTGTCCCCCTCGCCTTCCTCCCGTGATCCTTCGCTCACGGTGACGGTTGACGCGACGAAGATCGAGAGGAGAACGAAGCCGACCACCGAGGCGGCAACTCCCACGGCCACGGCCTTCCGGTGCCGGGCACTCGTCCGCTCGGCCGGTCGGTCGGCGGCGGCCGCCGCTGCGGCGCCGGCGAGGGCCGACTCGGGCACCGTGACCGTCTCTCCCGGACGGGCGAGCACGTAGAGCGTGGCTGGCTTGTCGACGCCCTTCAGCGAGTGCTGACCGATCGACTGCGGGTCGTACTTGGACCGGTTGCGGATCAACCGATACACTTCTTCGCTGACTACGATCTGGCCTGCGGTCGCGACGCCCTCGATGCGGGCGGCCACGTTGACGCCATCGCCGTACACGTCTCCGTCTTCGGCCGCGACGACCTCACCGACGTGGACGCCGACGCTCAGGCTACAGGCGTGTGAGCGTGCGACTTCCAAACCGTCGAAGGCCTCACGGAGCGCCATCGCGCTCTCGAGGGCTCCGTTGGCCGAGTCGAAGACGGCGAGAGCGCCGTCCCCGAGGAACTACACGACCCGGCCCTTGTCCCCGACAACTTCATGGGCGAGCCGCTGGAACTCATCCACTATCGCCAGCGCCGCGTCCTCATCCCGGGTGGAGAGGGCCGTGTAGCCGACGATGTCGGCGAACCAGACGGCGGCGAGGCGCCGTATGCGATCCCGTGCCATGTCTACGAAGTTAAGACCATAAGGTCGCTCATGCATCTCCTCGGATCAGACCGAGGTCAACATCCCATGCGCGGGCTGGTAGGCGTAAGCAGAACGCTGGCCTGAGACCTCATGTTGACCGCTTTGGTCCGGCCTCTCACGTTATCCCGACCCGTCAAAGGGCTTTTGTTTTTCCGATTCTTGGCGAAAGGGTAGAATCCGACGAGGTGCATCATGGAGTCGATGGGTACTTTGGGTGAGCGTTCGCGTGTCCTGACCTGCCTCGGCGGGGTTCTCTTCTTGACTGCCTGCGGTGGGGCCGCCACACCGGCGCCCCCGCCGGCACCGGTAGCCGACCCCGATCCGGCGGACCTACCGGCGGAGATGGTTGCCGAAGTTCCGCCTCAAACCGCCGAGCCTCAGCCCTTCGTGTACGGGGTCGACCTCGACACGGTCCAGGCCAGCCGTTTCGATCAGGGGAAGATGTGGACCTTCGAGCTTCCCCCGGTCGACTACCTCGAGGAGACGTACGGATTCCGTCCGGACGACGCATGGTTCGAGAAGGCCCGACTCGGCTCGCTGCGGCTCTCGAACTGCTCGGCTTCCTTCGTCTCTCCGAACGGACTCGTCCTGACCAACCACCACTGCGCGCGCGAGTTCGTCTCGCAGGTCTCGGGCGACGGGGAGTCGCTTCTCGACGACGGCCTGGTGACGCGGGACCTCGCCGACGAGCGGTCCCTGGAGGACTTCCAGGCCGACCAGCTCGTCGACATCGTCGACGTCACCGACGAGGTGAACTCGACGCTCGACGCGCTTCCCGCCCCGCAGCGGGTAGAGCGGCGCGAGAGCCTCCTCGAAGAGATCGAGGCGCGCATCTTGGAGGAGCGGGGTGGTGAGGACTCCGGGCACGTGGTCGAGATGATCTCGCTGTACAACGGGGGGCGCACGTCCGCGTATGTCTTCCGCCGCTACACGAAGGCGAAGCTCGTCATCGCGCCCGAGCTGCAGATCGGATTCTTCGGTGGCGACCCCGACAACTTCACATACCCCCGCTACAACCTCGATTTCTCCTTCTTCCGCATTTACGACGACGACGGGCAGCCGCTGTCGACCGAGAACTACTTCCAATTCGACGACGACGGTCTGGAGGAGGGCGATCCCATCTTCATCGTCGGCAATCCCGGCTCGACCAGCCGACTCCAAACCGTGGCCGAGCTCGAGTTCCGCCGAGACGTGAACGACCGCTCGATCCTCGACCTGCTGCGCTCCCGGATGGAGGCCCTCGACTCATACATCAAGGGGTTTCCGGAGGACGCCGAGGAGCGAGATCTCAGGAATACGTATTTTAGCTTGTCGAACTCCTTGAAGGCGTATACGGGGCAGGTGCGCGGCCTCGAGGACGCGATCATCATCGCGCGCCGCAAGGACACCGAACGGGATTTCCAGGCGGCGATCGACGCCGATCCGGCGCTCTCTGGCCGTTACGGATCGCTGATCGCCGATATGGCCGAGCAACAGGATCACAAGCGCGCACAGGCGCCCGGCTTTGGCGCCTTCCTCGCGATGACGAGTCCAGCTATGGCATCATCGACGCTGCATCGCGCCCTTATCGCCTTTCAGATCCTGAGCGCACGCCAGGGCGGCGCTCCCGCCGAGGCGATCGAAGGCCTCGTGGAGCGGCTGCAAGGCGTCCCAGATCAGGCTCCCGAGCTCGACCAGGCGTTCGTCGAGGCACGGTTCCGCGACTTCACTCACTTCTACGGTGACAGCTCACCGCTCTCCACGGCGGTGCTGCAGGGCATGAGCGTCGAGGCCCGGGCCGCTGCCGTGGTCAGTGGGTCGCAGCTCCAAGACTCGGCGACCGCGGTCGCCGCGATCGAGAACAACACGTTGACCATGGCCGACCCCGCGCTCGGGATCGTGCGCGCCTATCTGCCTACCTTCTCCCAGTTCCAGCAGATCGTCGCGTCTGTCTTCCCGCAGGAGGAGGAGATCGCTGCCGAGCTAGGTCGGGCCCGCTTCGAGATCTACGGGACCGATGAGCCGCCCGACGCAACCTTCTCGCTCAGGATCGCCGACGGGGTCGTGATCGGATACGACTACAACGGCACGCGGGCGCCGGCGTTCACCACGATCTACGGGCTGTACGACCGCCACTACTCGCACGCGGGTGACGATGACTGGGCACTCCCAGACCGCTGGCTGGACGCGCGGGAGACGCTCGATCTCTCGACGCCGATCAACTTCGTCTCGACGGCCGACATCATCGGCGGCAACTCCGGTTCGCCGGTTCTGGACCAGGAGCTCGAGGTGGTGGGCGTGGTCTTCGACGGCAACATCGAGAGCCTGCCGGGCGACTACATCTACCTTCCGGAGCTGAACCGGTCCGTCACGGTCGACGTGCGTGCCATCCTGGAGGCCCTCGACGAGATTTACGACAGCGACAGGTTGGTGCTGGAGCTCACCACGGGTCGACTCGTGGAAACCGAGGAGGAGGCCGACCGGGCAGGGCGCTAGCGAGAGAGGGTGTTCGGAACCGGCGATCCGCCGGCCTACAGGGGCCAGAACCAGGGAATCAAGAGCGTGCCCAAGACCCAGAATATGAGGTTGAGCGGTGCGCCCACACGAACGAAATCCAGGAACCGGTACTGGCCGGGCCCGTAGATCATCGTGTTCGTCTGGTAGCCAACCGGCGTCATGAAGCTCGACGACGCCGCAAACACGACCGCGAACATGAAGGCGCGCGGGTCCGCGTCGATCGAATGCGCGGTGGTGATCGCGATGGGGAGTAACAGCGCGACGGTCGCGTTGTTCGACATCACTTCTGTCAGCAACATGGTGATGCCGAAAAATGCAGCAAGCAGCACAATCGGCCCGAATCCACCGACCCCGCCAATCATCCCTTCCGCCAGCATCGTCGAAGCGCCGGTTTTTTCCATTGCGGCGCCCAGCGCAAGCATGCCCGCCAGTAGGAAGAGCACGTTCCACTCGATCGCCCCGTAAGCCTCCTCCGTCGAGATGCACCCGCTCAGCACCATCATCAGGGCGCCCGCAGCTGCAGCAGCCACAATCGACAGCAGTCCGGTTGCCGCGATCACAAGGACCGAGGCCACGATGACGAGCGCTTTGGTGGCCCTGCGCCGTCTGAAACGTGGGATCCCGGCCCTGGACACCAGCAGGAACACGCGCTGCTGGGTGAGATGCTCGATCCGATGGTCCGGTACGTCGATCAGCAGCGTGTCTCCCGGCATCAGCTTGATGTTCTGAACCTCGCCATGCGTCAGCGCTCCGTGCTGCCGGATGGCGAGCACCGCGGCTCCGTAGTTCTCTCGTAGACGCGACTCGGCGAGGGACTTCCCGGCCAGCGGTGAGCTGGGCCCCACCACGGCCTCAACCAGCCTGGTGTCGGTGGACTCGAGGTCCTCGTCACGCCACTTCACGCTCATTCCGAAGGTCACTCCGACGCGGTCCTTCAGCTCGTTGATCATGCGCAGATCCCCCTTGATTCGAAGAACGTCGTGTTCGCGAAGGATGGTCGCAGGAGTCAGGCGCAGGGTGTCCCCACCGCGTAGGATCTGCAGAACTTCGATGCCGAGCTCTTCGACGAGCGGCGCCGATGCCAGCGACTGGCCGACTGACTTCGATCCGGCCTGCAACACGAGGTCGGTCAGGTAGTCGCCCATACCGAAGCTCCTCGTCAGATCCCCTTTACCGCGGTGGTCGGGAACGAGCTTTCTGCCCACCGTCATCATGTAGGCGACTCCGACGGCGAAGAAAATCACGCCCAGCTTGGTGAACTCGAACATGCCGAAGGCTCCGAGCCCTGCCTCCTCGGCTATCGCGCTCGCCAGGATGTTGGTCGACGTCCCGAGCACCGTGCACATGCCTCCAAACATGGAGGCGTAGGAGAGGGGCATCAGCAGTTTCGAGGGGCTCGTGTCCGCTCGCCGCGCGACGACGATGACGACAGGGATCAGGATTGCCACCGCAGCCGTATTGTTCAGGAAGGATGACAGCACGCCTACACCCACCATCAGCACGAACAGCATCAGCCCCGAGCTGCGCCGGGCCAGTCTCCCGAGCGCTCTGCCAACGAAGTTCACCGCGCCGCTCCGGAACACTCCGGCGCTGAGCACGAACATCGCGCCAACCGTGACGGTTGCGGCGTTGGCGAAGCCGGCCAACCCCTCCGCCGGGGTGAGAATCCCGGAGACGAGAAGCGCGATCATGACGAGGATGGCCACTATGTCGGTGGAGAACTTCTCGGTGACAAACAGCACCACCGCACAGATCGTCAAGACCAGGACGAAGACGATTTCCCACGTCACTTTTGCCTCCTGTGCTCGATGTGTTGGCCGGATGCACCCGACGAATCTGGTTCAGAGCTGGCAGGGTGACGAAGCAGAAATCTTGATCGCCCTGCATGCACGAAAGAGCTTCGAATCGATCCGGCGATTCCACGAAGTGCGGCAGGGAGCACCGCTGGTGGTCGCGTTGGCCGGAACCGATCTCTATCGCGACCTCGACCAGAGCCACGAAGTGCTTCGCGACCTCGAGATGGCGACCCGCGTCGTGGCCCTGCAGCCGGCAGCGCTCGATCGCTTGCCCCGGGCGGTGCACGACAAGGTCCGTGTCATCCTACAGTCGGCCGAGCCCCCGCACTCGCCCCCGGAGACCTTGCCGGATCGATTCGAAGTCTCTGTGCTATCCCACCTCCGGGCGATCAAGGATCCACTGATGGCCGCGGCCGCGACCCGGCGCCTGCCGGCGACTTCGCGCATCGTCGTGCGGCACGCCGGTACCGCGCTCGACCAGGAGCTCGGCAAGCAAGCCCGCAAGGAGACCGAGACCAACCCGCGTTATCGATGGCTCGGGCCGCTACCGTTCGATCGAGCCCGTGAGCTGCTCGCGAGCTCCCGTCTGATGCTACTCAGCTCGCGCGACGAGGGCGGTGCCAACGTGGTCTCGGAAGCGATCGTTGCCGGGGTGCCGGTCCTGTCGACCGACATCCCGGGATCCAAGGGACTGCTCGGTGATGACTACCCTGGGTACTTCCCGGTCGGCGACGACAAGGGCCTCGCGAGCCTTCTGGTACGAGCCGAGTCCGAGCCCGCGTATCTGGCTGAGCTAAAGGAACACTGCATGCGGTTGCGGCCTCGCTTTGCCCCGGAAAGAGAGCAGACGGCCTGGCGAGAGCTCCTGGGCAGCGTTCTCCGCACTCGCTAGCGGTCATCGACCGCGATCCGGCGCCCGAATCGCGCGGCCGGGCCGAGCGCAATCTTGCCCGCCGCGAGGTCGCCGGCTGTCCTCAGAGGACAGGGGTCCCGGTGGCCATCCTCGTCTTCCTCTCCTCCTCGGCGAAGGCTCGGTACTCCGTTGCACGCTCCTTGGCCGAGAGCACTTTCGCAATCCGGTCGCGGACTTTGCGAGGGTCAGTCATTACCGTCCTCAAGAATCTCTTCCAGGGCGTAGAGCGTCTTTTGAGGGTAGCGCTCCATAGGGTAGAACCGGTCCAGAATCGCCACAGCGTCCTCGTAGGACGTCAGGTTCAGATAGCGGAGCAGAAAGCGTATGTCCGCTTCGTCGTGGAACTCGGCACCAAGGCGCATCGCGAGGCACTTCATGGCGAAGAGGTACTCCGGTGTCGCCGTCGCTACGGTCAGGTGCTCTAGCTCCAGGTAAGGCGCAAAGTCGCCACGGGTACTCAGATAACCCTTGGCCGCATCGTTGAGCCAATCGTCGGGGGCCGCCAGCTTGGCGGCGACGCGGCGCGCAGCCTCACCGATCTCCTTGGCGGGCAGGAAGTAGGCGTCCACGTCCTGGGTTGACGCCCTCGCGCTGAACACCAGGCACATCACCGCGCCCCCCAGCAGAAAGACCTGTCCCCGAACGCCACCAGCGCCCAGCTCTTCATCGAGCGCTCGGAGAAGCTCGTGAATGCGGTCGCTTCCCAACTCACTCATGCTCAAACGCGGTCCCCCACGGCGGAGTCCACGAAGATGCTCCGACGCCGAAACGCGGAGGGGGAGTGCGCCAACAAATGAAGCCTGAGACTGAGAAGCTCGGACGCGAAGTACGGCTCGTCGAGAGGCGGGACGGCCCGGACCCAATCCGGTATTGCCGCTTTTCTTGGGGACGCCGTGTGCTCGATCATCGATGCGACGTACGCGAGCTGCCACTGCGAGAGGGGGGTGCGGGGAGGGTCTCCGAACGCGACCTCGAACTCTGTTCGATCGACCGTCGCAATGAAGTCGCTCAGGGCGGCCAGCGTCTGGGATGTGGTCTCGTCTCGGGCGAGTTCTGCCAACAACTCCTGGCACGTCTCCCGCTTGGACGGCTGGGCCTTGGACAGAAGCCACGCAGAGACGCTCATCCCCGCGGCGCGCGCTCGTGCAACGATTTCGGCCTTCTGCGACGGTGAGATCCGGATCTGTAGCTGGGCCGTCTTCGTTTCGGACATGTCCGAAGCATATGGCATCGGAGTCCATATATCAATACATATGTATTGACGGCACAATTCGGATGGCCTTTGCGCCTACGCCGCCTCCACAGGGGTCGTGTGCTCGCAGCAGTCCACGAACTGCTCGAGCCGTTCGGGGCTGAACCCGGTTATGAAGTCGTTACCGTGGGCGATCACGGGAACTCCGACCCCACCGCTCAGAGAGCGCCACTCTCTCAGGGCTTCAACGTCCTGTGTGATGTCGAGCTCCTCGAAATCACAACCGTGTTCCTTGAGCCAATCCTTGGCATCTCTGCAATAGGGTCACGTAGGGGTGGTGTAAACTCTGATCTTGGCCATAGGGGCCTCCTCGAGGGTGTGGACGTCGGACTTCCGATACCAAGAGAAGATGCGGCCGAATACAGGTCGTCGCGAGCCTTGTCCCCCTACTCCCTCCCTCCTACTCTCCAAGCCCACCGACCCGCCCGGCCGCACGCGCGGCCGATTCCGCGGGGGACCGATCCAACAACCGGATCCAGATCTTCGATCAGGAGGGACGGTTCCTCGACGAGTGGCGGCAGTTCGGCCGGTCGAGCGGGATCTACATCACCGACGACGACACGATATATGTGGCGGACTCCGAGTCGTGGGGCCCGGCGGTGGTCCGCCGGAGAATGTTGGAGAAGCACGTGCGGCGGTAGCGAGCACCAGTCTACGACGGCTCGGGAACGCCCGAGCAGGAGGAGCGACATGAAGGCCTGGACGATGGCACAGCTTTTCCGCTCCGGAGGCCGCTTCGCGCCGGGGGCGGTCGCCGCCTTGATGGCGCTCGCCACCCTGCCGACGCTCGCCGCCCTGATCGCCATGACCGCCTGTCAGCCCGGCACCGACACACCGAGCATCGACGACGACGACATCGGAGGCGTCGTGACGGGGCCGGGCGGAGGGGAGGCCGGCGTCTGGGTGATCGCGGAGACGACCGACCTTCCGACGCGCTTCGCCCGGATCGTGGTGACGGACGACCGGGGTCGTTACTTGATCCCCGACCTTCCCGAGGCGAGCTACGACGTGTGGGTGCGCGGCTACGGCCTGGTGGATTCGGAGAAGCTTCACACGTCGCCCGGCAGGATCCGGAACCTGACCGCGGTGCCGGCACCGGACGCCCGGACGGCGGCGGAGTATTATCCGGCGGGCTATTGGCTGTCGCTCCTCCACATGCCCGAGGCGGACGAGTTCCCGGGAACCGGAGAGGGGGGGAACGGTATCTCGCCGAACATCCGGAACCAGGCCCAGCTCCTCAGGCTCGTGAAGTCGGGGAACTGCACCGCCTGCCATCAGCTCGGCACCATCGGCACCCGGCGTATCCCCGAGGAGCTGGGCGACTTCGAGTCCTCCGTGGACGCATGGGACCGGCGGATCCAGTCGGGCCAGGCCGGAGCGGGGATGAGCGCCGGCTTCGACCGGATGGGCCGGCAGGTGATGCTGGAGATGTTCGCGGACTGGACCGACCGTATCGCCGCGGGCGAGGCGCCGCCGGCACCTCCCCGGCCGCAGGGCGTGGAGCGCAACGTGGTCGTCACGGTGTGGGACTGGGCCGATCCGAAGGCGTACCTCCACGACGAGGCCTCCACGGATAGGCGGAATCCCACGGTCAACGCAAACGGGCCCATCTACGGGGCGCTGGAGGCCAGCGCGGATTACGTGCCCGTTCTGGATCCGGTGAGCCACACGGCGAGCCAGGTCGGTCTGACCGTCCGCGATCCGAGCACGCGGCCGGCCTCGGGTCCGGGCATGCTTCAACCGTCGCCGTACTGGGGCGACGAGCCCATCTGGACGAGCAAGAACAACGTCCACAACCCGATGTTGGACGAGAGGGGCCGGGTCTGGCTCACATCCACCGTGCGCCCCCCGGACAATCCGGAATTCTGCCGAGAGGGGTCGGACCACCCCTCGGCGAAGCTCTTCCCCACTTCTCGCGCTCGGCGCCACCTTGCGATGTACGATCCGGAGACGGAGGAGCTCACCCACATCAGCACCTGTTTCAGCACGCACCACCTCATGTTCGCCGAGGACGAGGACAACACGCTCTGGACGAGCGGCGGCGGGCAGGTCGTGGGCTGGCTGAACACGAGGATGTTCGAGGAGACCGGCGACGAGGAGGCCTCGCAAGGCTGGACGGCCCTCGTCCTCGATACCAATGGCAACGGGACGCGGGACGACTACGTGGAGCCCAACCAGCCGGTCGACCCTACGAAGGATAAGAGGATCGTGGCCGGCTTCTACTCCGTGGCGCCCGCCCCCGACGGTTCCGTGTGGGCGACGTCACTGGGCTATCCGGGCGCAGTCGTCCGGTTGGATCCGGGCTCGAACCCGCCGGAGACGGCGCTGGCCGAACTATACGAGCTGCCGCTGGACGCCTCAGGGGCGCCCATTGATGGGTTTTCGCCGCGCGGCGGAGACGTCGACCGGAACGGCGTGATGTGGGCGGCGCTCGCCAGCGGGCACATGGCCAGCTTCGACCGGAGCAAATGCACGGGACCGCTCAACGGACCGTCGGCCACGGGCCGGCACTGTCCCGAGGGCTGGACCTTCTATGAGGAGCCGCTGCCACAGATCCAGGGCGTGACCACCTCGGGAAGCGCCGAGGCGAGCTACTACACGTGGATCGATCAGTTCAACACGCTCGGCCTCGGCGAGAACGTGCCGATCAACACCGGCAACGCGTCCGAAGGGCTCTTGGCCCTGGTCGACGGGGCTTGGGTGGTTCTGCGCGTGCCCTATCCGCTCGGCTTCTACACCAAGTGGATGGACGGCCGCATCGACGATCCGGAGGGGGGCTGGAAGGAGAGGGGCCTGTGGGCGACCGTGAGCACGCGGGCGCCGTTCCACATGGAAGGCGGCAAGGGCACGCCCAGCAAGGTCATGAAGTTCCAGTTGCGGCCCGACCCGCTGGCCAGGTGAGGCGGGCGCTCGTCCCCCTACGGGGCCTTTCCATCAGCCACTCGCGACCTCGTAGCCCTGCTGCGCCCACGCCGTGGTGCCGCCATTGATGCTGCGCACATCCCGGTAGCCCAAGGAAGCGAGGAACAGAGCGCCGGACAAAGACCGTACGCCCGTGGCGCAAACCACGAGGACGGGGGCCTCGCGATCCTCGGGCAGGAAGTCGGCGTACTCACTCATCTCCTGCAGTGGCATCAGAAGCCCACCGGGAATACGCACGGCCGCGTATTCATCGGGCTCGCGCACGTCGACCACCACAGCGTTCGCGTTCTCGATGAGCTCGTGGGCGGGCCCGACCTCGATAGTGAGGCCAGGCGTGGCCCTCGCGTTCTCGACGAGCGCGTCCATCATGTGCTCGCGTGGACTGGGGGCCGCGGTCGAGCCCAGCTGTGGGATGTGCTTGGGCACGGACGAGGCGTACTTGAAGGCATTGTCCGGGAACAACACCACGGCGAGCACACCGGGCTCGTCCGGCACCAGGTCGAAGGCACCAGCGAGAGCCATGCCGGAGCTCGGACCAGCTATGATGCTCTCCTCACGGTTGAGCCGGAGGCAGAGGTCGAAGGCCGCCTGGTTGGTCACCTCGACCAGGGTGTCATACTCGTCGGGCCGGAAGAGCTCGGTCTGCTGGAGCTGGCGAAGGCTCCGCACCCCCGGGATGTCGTGTCCCTCTTCCGGGTGAACGCCATGAACCTTGATGGCGGGGCTCTTCTCCTTCAAGAACCGTCCCGTCCCCGCAATCGTCCCGCAGGTGCCCAGGCCGGCCACGAAGTGCGTCACGGCGCCGTCGGTCTGGAGCCAGATCTCGGGGCCCGTGGTCTTGTAGTGCGCCTCGGGATTGGCTTCGTTCCGATACTGATTGAGCATGTGGAAGTCGGGATCCTCGGCCAGCTCGTTGGCTTTGGCGATCGCTCCTTCAGGAGCGCCGGGAGCGGGGCAAAGGGTGTCCTCGAGCTCGATGACGTCCGCGCCGAAGAACCGCAGCATCGTGCGCTTCTCGAGTGGGATTTCCGATGACAGCGGGGTGGTGAGCGAATACCCCCTCGCATTGGACATCATGGCCAAGCCCATCCCGGTGTTCCCCGAGGTGGGCTCGACCAGCTTCTGCTCCGCGTCCACAACTCCCTGTTTCTCGGCATCGACGATCATGTTGGCGGCGATGCGATCCTTGACCGCGCCGAACGGATTGTACCACTCGAGCTTCGCGTACACCTGCGCGTGCTCGAACGGAACCACGCGATTGAGCCGCACGAGAGGCGTGGGATTGTCCGCGTCGCAGAGTAGGCCGAGTACCGAATCGTATACGCGTCGTCGGTGATCTCGCATGAGCCGTCCTCCGTGATGTCGACGGTGGGGACCCGCCGGACCATCGGTTCCCGTATTCGCACCCCTCCTTGCATAGTGCTCCGGAAGCCCTCCGGAGTTCCCGCCGCTCTCGGCGCTCTCCGCGGAATCGCAACAGCAGCTCGCCGCAACACGTCCGAGGGTGACCTGTAGCATCTTGCTCCCGCCGGGCTCCACGGCACATGTTTCCGCCCCACAACTGCCGAAGGGAGACCATGCGCCACACCGCCATCCTCGCTATCCTCGCCATCGCCGCCGCCATCGCCGCCGCCCCTGTCGACGCTCAGACGTACGACGTCCTGATCCGCGGTGGCACCGTCATCGACGGCACCGGGACGTCTGGCTTTGCCGCCGACGTCGCGGTCTCCGACGGCAGGATCTTTGCAATCTCTCGCGACGGGATCGACCCCTCCGAGGCGGAGACCGTCATCGACGCGACCGGACAGGTCGTCACACCGGGCTTCATCGACAACCACGCGCACGTCCAGCAGACGATCGCCGAGTATCCGCTGGCCGAGAACTTCCTCCGCCAGGGGATCACTACCATCGTCGCTTCTCTGCACTCGGGCGCGCAGCCTTGGCCGCTCGAGGACTTCGCCTCGAGCCTCGAGATGGCGCCCAACGTGGGGTTCTTCGCGGGGCACTCGTGGACGCGCCGGCGTGTCATAGGCATGGACAACCGCGCCCCGACGCCCGAAGAGCTGGAGGAGATGAAGGCCCTCGTCGACCAGTCGATGCGGGAGGGGGCGCTGGGTCTCTCGACCGGCCTTCTCTACGTGCCCGCGAACTTCGCCGAGACGGAGGAAATCATAGAGCTGGCCAAGATCGCTGCGGCCCACGGCGGAATCTACGTGAGCCACATGCGGAACGAGGCGAGCGGGCTCCTCGAGTCGGTGGCCGAAGTCATCCGCATCGCGGACGAGGCCGGCATCCCGGCGCAGATCAACCACCACAAAGCGACCGGAGCCGCACAGTGGGGCTGGAGCGTAAGGACGCTGGCGATGATCGACTCCGCCAACGCGGCCGGGCTGGCGGTCAGGCACGACCTCTACCCGTACACGGCTTCAAGCACCGGATCTTCGATCCTCTTCCCGCAGTGGGCGCTCGCGGACGGCTCGGCGGCGTTCGCGGAGCGCGTCGCCGACCCCGAGACGCGCGCGCGTCTGGAAGAGGACATGCGCTTCATCTTCACCACGGACCGGACCGGGGGCGACATCTCCCGCATCCAGTTCCGCGTCTTGGGCTCGGATCAGAGCTACAACGGAAGGACGCTGGCGGACTACGCCGCCGACCGCGGGCTTCCGAACGACCTGGAGACGGGGATCAAACTGGCGATCGAGCTCCAGCTACGGGGCGGGTTCAGCGCGATCTACCACGCGATGGACGAGGACGACGTCATCCGGATCATGCAGCACCCGCTGCCATGATCGAGACCGACGGGGACGCGGTGGGCTACGGGATCGGCTACCCCCACCCGCGCAGCTATGGAGCTTTCCCGCGCGTCCTCGCCCGGTACGTCCGCGAGCTCGACGTCATCACGCTCGAGGAGGCCGTGAAGAAGATGACGTCGATGCCGGCCCAGTGGCTCGGACGCGAGGACATGGGCTTCATCGCAGAGGGGATGCGGGCCGACGTGGCGGTCTTCGACCCGGACGTGATCGCGGACCGGGCGACGTACGCCGATCCCCACCAATTCTCGGTAGGAATCACCGATCTGCTGGTAAACGGCGTGCCGGTGATCCTCGACGGCGGCATCACCGGCGAGAAGCCGGGAAGATGGATTCGCGGACCGGTGCGGAGGCCGATCAGCTGAGGACGGAGTCCGGGTCTAGCCCCGGCAGCCTCGAGGCCAGACTTTGGATGGACGGGCGCCCGAGTCCGAACATCTCGTCTCTTCCTCGAGGCAATCGATCATGGTCGATCCTTCCATCGTCTCCCGTAGAGAAGTACTCATCAGGGTGGCACCGCGGCCGCCGGACTGGCGCTCCCCAAACCCCGTGCTCGCGCTCAAACGCACGTACTGGGAGAGCAACGGGCAGGTGACGAGGCGGATCCTGATCGACTGACGGCGAGCGCCAGCAACTGCTGAGAAGGAACGTCGTGATGAAAGGACGCGGTCGCCACAGCATCAGTCGGGCCTCGGCATTCTCCGGCCTCGCGTTGCTCGTGCTCTTCGCGACAGCACCGTCACGGCCTGGTTTCGCAGCCCAGAGTGGACAGCCACAGGTAGCCGCTACGGGTGCGCTGGAAGGTTATGTGCGTCTAGCAGGTGAGTCCCGGCCCGCACCAACGCGCGTACGGAACACGACGGATCCAGAGGCATGCGGCCTCGAACACAGCCTCGAGGACTTGGTGCTGTCGGCGGAGACTCGAGGCGTTCAGCATGTGATCGGGACGTTGGTCGATGTCCCCACAGATCGGGTTCCTGCCGGACCTCCGCAACGGCTCGTCATCGACAACTACGCATGTCGGTTCATTCCACACGTGGCGGTAGCGAGGGTAGGGGACACGATCGTGGCGAAGAACAGCGACCCGATCCTTCACACCACTCACTACTACGGTCCTCTCACATCCAACATAGCTCTGCCGGTGGAGGGAATGACCGTCTCCCAAGTATTCCGGCGTGCAGGTATCATCAGCGTATTGTGTGATACCCATGGCTGGATGCGGGCCTTTGTTCGAGTGGATGTCCACCCTTTTCACGCGGTTTCGGACGAGCTCGGCTTCCTCCGGATCTTCGGAATCCCGCCGGGGAGCTACACGCTAGAGCTTTGGCACGAAACGCTGGGTACGCAGCAGGTTCAGGTCGAGATTCGATCAGGCGAGACGGCGCAGCTCGACATCGAGTACGCGCTCACTCCCTCTCGACCCTAGACTCGGACGAAAAACCGGAGGCGCGCTATGAAAGGCACAGCTGCTCTCGTGCTCATGGGGACCGTTGGGGCCCTCCTTGGAGCAGCTGCCGAGGGCCAAGAAGCCACGCCACGAAGGCAGCCGGGTGCTGCCATGACCCTGTACACGCCCGAACAGCACGATCTCTACGACGGCCGCTTCGTCCTCTCCGCTGGCCGCGTACACCAGGTCGGACGTCTCCGGGACGCGCCCGGGTGGGATCACATGGGCAACGACGGAGCAGGCGTGCACCCCGTCGGTGGCACGGTCGAGATAGACGTGAATGAGATCGACAACACCGGGCGGTTCGTAGCGCGGCTGGAGGTCCCGGAGGGAGAGCTCTCCATTGAAATGGATCGATTCAACGAATTCAGCCCGTGTCAGGACGGGGGAATCGCGGCCTTCATCTTCGAGCACGGGGACTCAGGATGCGGTGATACCAACTGGCCCAAGACGCTTCTGTATGTGGCGGGTTGGGGTTTTGGTCACGCGACCCTGAACGGCACGACGCTCTATGAGGACTACCAGATACATTTCATGGTGACGCAGGGCATGCGCGACCGGGAAACTCTAGAGGTGAACTATCCGCTTCTGAACAAGAGCTCCGCAGCGGGCGCCGTGAATCCCGCGGCGATCCAACTCGACTTCTTCATACGCAGCCCGGAGGCGGACGACAGAAACAGCCCCACGCGGGCGATATTCGATCACTTCTTCGCAATGGAAGTGACCTGGAGGTAGGGCGTCCCCGTTGGCGGGGACCGGCGTGGCGACCGCTATGGGATCGAGAAGGGACGGACACTTGGAGCCGAGAGTAGATACGGCCTCCTAGGACCTTCGAGGGGGGCCCGACATCCCCGGCGGGTGGTCGCGGGCGATCTCGGAGGCCGACCGGAGCGACAGCGCCGAGAAGGTCAGAGTGCCGTTGTTGCACCCGCTGGAAACCAGCGTCGGCGCCCCCACCACGAAGAGGTTCTCGTGATCGTGGCTCCGCCCCCAGGAGTCGACGACGGACGTGCCCGGGTCCGTGCCCATGCGGCACCCTCCCCCCGGGTGGTCCTGCATGTCGTCCTCGGAAGTGCGCAGCACGCGGCCCCCTCCGGCGCGGGCGATCTCTGCGTGGATGTTGCGGATACGCTCCTCCGTGGCGCCGCGCAGGCGCCGCGAGACGGGATTGTCCCGAAACTCGAGGCGCGGCAGCGGATCGCCGAAGCGGTTCGTCGCGGACGGGTCGAGAACGACGCGGCTGTCCCGGTCAGGCAGGACGTCGTAGTACGACCGCATGCGCGCCGTGCCGGTCTCGGTGCGGGCGCGCCAGTCCGCCAACGCGGCGTCGCCGATGAGGAGGTTGCCGCCGCCGTCGCGCAGGCGCGGTGCCCGCTGGGTCGTCGACTCCCACACGCGGAAGTCGTGCCGCACATACGGGAGGTCCCCCAGCCCCGGTCCCCCGGAGAGCGTGGGGCACTGAAAGTACTTGGAGAGGAGCGAGTGCCCGTAGTTCATCCCCGGGATCAGTCGCATCGGGAGCTCGACGAACGCGCTCACGCTCCGGTGCCCGGCCATGTACCGGCCCAGCGTGCCGGACGAATTCGCCAACCCGCCGGGGAAGCGGGGGCTCTCGGACAGCATCAGCAGCCACGGGCTCCACGTGTAGCCCGCCGCCAGCACGAAGGTCCGGGCCCGGAACACGATCTCGGTGTCCGGCTCGTCGTAGCTCCGCGCCAGCGCGGCGTGGATCCGGTCGCTCTCCTCCTCCAGCTCCAGGCGGCGCACCAGGGTGCGGGGCATGAGGCGGATGCGCCCGTTCGCCACGAGCTGCTGGAAGGTGAAGTCGGGCGTATACTTGGCGCCGGTGGGGCAGATGTTGCAGGTGTCGCAGCGCTGGCAGACGTTGCGCCCCCGCCACGGCCGCGTGTTCTTGGCGACCGGGTTCGTCCAGACCGGGATGCCCGCGTCCCTCACCCAGGCCCGCAGGCGCTCCAAGGTCCAGGTGAGAGGGACCGCGGGCATGGGGTAGGAGGCCGAGCGGGGATCCAGCGCCTCGGGGCCCTGCTCCCCGGCCACGCCGATCCTCTCCTCGGCTTCCTGGTACCAGGGGTCCATCTCGTCGTAGTCGATGGGCCAGTCCTGAAAGACGCCGAAGGTGGAGCGGATCCGGAAGTCCTCCGGAGAATACCGTGGGACGGTCCCGCCCCAGTGCAGCGCCTGCCCCTCCCACGACCATCGACCGCGACATGATCCCGGCCGCCCACTGGTCCTCGATGTGATCGTCCGTCCACGGGTTTTCGCCGTAGTCCAAGTAGCGGCGGCGCCGCTCGAAGCGCTCCTCCAGCGGCGCGGAGTGCCCCCCGGCCTCGACCACGAGGACGTCCACGTCCCGCTCCTCCGTGAGCCGCTCGGCGACCATCGCGGCGCTGATCCCGCCACCGATGACGACGACGTCGGCCACCTCGATGCGGCGCCTCACGAGAAGGCCTCCGGCTCGGCGGACGACCCTTCTAGGTTGCGGCACGTGCGCGGCGAGACGCGCCGGCCGTAGCAGAGGTCCACCGCCTCCGACGAGTCGAACCAGTGGGCCATGAGCGCCGTGGCCACGTGGCGGGCACGAAGGGGTGACGGGAGGCCGGTGCCGAGGTCGGCGGCCATGGCCGCGCTGACGAGGTCATGCCGTGCGGGGCCGTCGACCTCGGCGAAGGGCGCCCCGTGGCGCCTGTGCGCCTCCAGATCCAGCGCGTCGAGCTGGGCCCGCCAGCCGGGGGCGGGGTCGGGCGGCCCGTACCGGATCTCGTGAGTGCCGTATCCGTGGTTCAGCTCGGGCACTGCCCGATAGTCCCGCACCCACGCGGCGAACTCGGCCACCGCCTGCGCCCTCCCTTCGTCGCCGAGCTCGGCCGGCAGGACGACCGCCCCCACCGCGTCGAGGAGCGGGCCGGCCAGATCACGGCCGGGCTGGGCGGTCTCGCTGGGCCGGGCGGCCTCGCCGGGCCGCGTGCCCGGCACACACCCGGCGGCAGCCGCCGCGGAGAGAGCCGCGCCGGTGCGCTTGAGGAAGCTACGGCGATCGTGGGTCATGGGTCGGGCAACGCGAAGACCACCAGCGTTCCACCGTCGGCCCCGCCGCCCGCAGCGATCGCTACGTACTGACGACCGTCCGAGGTCCCGTACGACATCGGGTTGGCGTAGCCGCGCGCGGGCAGCTCGCCGCGCCACAGCTCCTCTCCGGTGGAGGCGTCGAAGGCCCAGAGCGCGTCGTCCCCGCCCGTGAGGAAGACGAGGCCGCCACGCGTGACGATGGGCCCTGGCGCTCCGGACACGCCGAGCCGATCCGGGAGCGCCACTCCCGCGAGCGCCGGATTCGAGCGCACCCGCTCGTCGTCGCCCACCGGGACCTGCCAGGTGATCTCCCCGCGGTTCATGTCGATGGCGGTGAGCGTGCCGTACGGCGGGTCGATGATCGGAATGCCGTCCATACGCGTCCGCCCCCGCTTCTCCCGGTCGATGTTCCACTCCGCGACGACCCGCGTGGTGTCGGCGGGGCCGAGGACGAACACCGCTGGACTCTCCGTGGACTTCACGTACAGCCAGCCGGTCTCCGGATCGACCGCCGAGCCGCCCCAGTTGCCCCCGCCGATGATCCCGGGCAGGCCGAGCGTCCCCTCGATGGAGGGCGGCGTGTAGAGCGCTCCGAAACGCATCCCCCGGACGAGCTCCCGCGCCTTGCGATTGAGCTCGTCTGTGAGGCTTACGAGATCCGCCTGCATGAACCCCTGCCGCGCGAAGGGCGGTGGCCGGGTGGGGAAGGGCTGGGTTCGGGCAGCACGCTCGCCGGGCACGTCCGAGGCGGAAACCGGGCGGTCCTCGATGGGCCACACCGGCTCGCCGGTCACGCGGTCGAAGGCGAACACGAAGCCCGTCTTCGCGCTGATCGCCACCGCTTCTACAATGCGCCCGTCGACCTCCGCCGTGTACAACACCGGCGCACCGGGCAGATCGTAGTCCCAGAGGCCGTGGCGTACGGTCTGGAAGTGCCAGACCCGCTCGCCGGTGCGCGCGTCCAGGTAGAGGAGCGTCTCCGCGAACAGGTTGTCGCCCTTCCGGTCCCCGCCGTAGTAGTCTCCGCTCGGCGTGCCCATCGGCACATACAGGAGGCCGCGCTCCACGTCCACGGTCATGGGCGCCCACGCGTTGGTGTGGCCCTTCACACGCCACGACCCGTCCTCCCACGTCTCGTTGCCGAGCTCGCCCTCCTGGGGGATCGGGTTGAAGCCCCAGACCTTCCGGCCGGTGTGGACGTCGAAGGCCTGGATGTCTCCCGGGGGGTCGCGCGGGTAGACGAATCCGTCCCACACGCCGTTGCCCACGATCACGAGGTCCCCGAAGACCACCGGCGGGGAGGTCTGCGTGTAGTGCAAACGGTTCGTCGGCCACAAGAGCGTCTCCGTGAGGTCCACCTCGCCTTGGTGGCCGAAGCCCTCGACGGGTGTGCCGGTCGCCGCGTCCAGGGCGATGAGGCGCCAGCGGGTGTTGAGGAAGATCCTCCGGCCCTCGGGTCCGGTCCACAGCACGACCCCGCGGTGGACCAGGCCCGTCCCGTTGGGCGGGCGGCCCCACTCCACGGTGCGCGGGTCGTAGGACCAGAGCTCGGCACCGGTGCGCGCATCGAGCGCCACCACGCGGTTGAAGGGCGTGGACAGGTACATCGTGTCGCCCACCACGAGCGGTGTGACCTCGAAGTTCCCCGCTCTCACGTCCTGGCCCGGGATGGGGCGGAGCGGAGCGGAGATCGGCACGTCTCCGGTCTCCCAGCTCCACGCCACCTCCAGGGAGGCCACGTTGCTCCGGTCGACCGATGCAAGCGGCGAATACTTCGTCCCGTCCGTGTCGCCTCCGTAGGTGGGCCAGTCGCCCTCGGCTGCTGTCCAGGAGCCGCCGCCGTCCGAGCCCGGAGCGCAGGCGAGGGTGAGGATGCCGCCCGCCACCAGGGCACCCAACGTACGGACGCCGGAGCGGCGCCCCGTGCGATAGCGACCTTCCAGGGCTGCGTTCAGGCGGGTGATGGGATCGCTCATGCGCGTACTCCGGGATCAGACCGAGTGAACATCCCATGGGCGCGGGAGGGTGCGCAAGCGGCGGTCGATAGAGCCGAGGGATATGCGGCCGGAGTCATATCGAGCAAACCGGTTGTCTCCCTCTCCGACTCGGTCGTGTAGACCGTCTTAGGCCTCCTTCAGGTCGAGGACGGTCTCCACTGCCTTGGCCGACCTCCTCCACCGGGCCGTCTCCGTCTCGAGGCGCCTGAGACCGACGGGTGTCAGAGCGTAGAACTTGGCACGGCGGCCGGTGTCATTTCGCCCCCACTCGGCCTCAAGACACCCCTCCTTCTCGAGACGGTGAAGCGCCGGGTACAGCACGCCCTCCTCAACGCGGAGCACCTCCTCCGTCAGCTCCCAGACCCACCTGCTGATCGCGTATCCGTGAAGCGGGCCCCAAGTCAGCGACTTGAGGATGAGGACGTTGAGGGTGCCGGGAATGAGCTTGTCACGCGGTGCGGCCATGCCCGAGTATACCTATGTTACCTATTAAAGGCGAGCGCAGTGAGTGGGCTGGCGAACCCTGCGTTCGCGGGTTTCGCCTTGTTGACCCGTCTGCTCCCGCCCCTCCGGTTATCGTACGAGCTGGATCTGGTCGAGACGCCCGCCTCGGTCATCGCAGCCCTGAAAGCCTCCGGACGCCGGCTGCTCTGCTACTTCTCGGCCGGTTCCTGCGTGAACGGTGGTCGTTGGCACTCACGCGCAACCTCGTCCACCTCGCCTATACTCGATCTCGAGGGAGACTCGAGCCAGAGGTCGATGGCGTGATCGGCGTCGGGAACCGTCAGGTCAGGCCGCCGGGAGAGCCCCAGCGTCACCTCCAGAACCTCTCGCTCGCCTCCGTCCTTCAGCTCGAGGCGAACGATCTCATGAGCGAGGTCCCGCACGCCGCTCGTGGGCTGGTTCGCACTGCGTCGAGAGTTTCGGACGCCCATGAGGTCGCGGCTGTCCTGCTGGTCACCGTAGAACTCGAAGCCGAGCTCGACGAATCTTTCCTTCGCGCACGATATGGACTCGAGGTCGCCGTTCACCCGCGTCGTGTACGGCACCGGGACATTGAGTCCGCGAGGGTAGCAGGCTGTCATCATCGGGACGGCCGTGGCCAGGAGGACCCATCGCATCGGTAGCTGCTCGCTCGTCGAGGCGCCGTCTACCGACCCCGCCCTGCCGGCGGATCGCAGCGGTCACCATATCGCTCTACACGAGCCCGGCGTTGGGGTTCTATCGCCCCGGTGTTCGAGCGATCCAGATGAGGTGGCGAGCACCTTTCCCGCCGTGCGCGCGAACCCGGACCTTCGTCTACCTCGAAACCGGCCTTGCGCAGGCGTTTGCTGAACGCGCGGTCCGGACCGGTCGACCACACCGCGAGCACGCCCTTTGGCCGGAGTGCCTCGTAGGACGCGTTCAGCCCAACCCTCGAGTAGAGCCAATCATTACCCTCCTGGGTCAATCCATCCGGGCCGTTGTCGACGTCCAACAAGATGGCGTCAAAGGACCGCGACTCCGCCTTCAGCATGATGGCGACGTCGACCTCGTGAACGGTGACCCGTTCATCCCGGAGAGGATGACCGGCGTGCTCCCCGACGGGGCCTCGGTTCCACTCGACCACCGCCGGCACCAACTCGGCCACTAAAACTTCGGCGTCGTGCCCGAGGTGGCGCAGCGCCGAAGCCAGCGTGAAGCCCATGCCCAGACCGCCGATCAGCACACGGGGCCGCTCGCGACCGGCGACCTCGGTGCACGCGATCTCGGCCAGCGCATCCGCGGACCCGTGGGTTCGAGTGCTCATCAGGTCCTGGCCGCCCACGACCTTGATCAAGAAGTCCTCGCCGTGCTGGTAGAGACCGAGCTTGCCGCCGTCGCCCGGTATCGGTGCGGTATCGAGCAATGTCACACGGTTTCTCAACATGTCACGGGGAGCCCGGCCCACGAGGATGGACGACTTCGCTTCGCTCCACTGCAGCTACTAAGGTATGGAGCAATCCCCCTTGATGCTGGTCGGCCCCTGCCCTGGCGTCGCTGCGAACGCACCCAACGCGCTTAGCCGGCGACGCGACGTTCATCGTGCCCGCTGCGCTGGCCGGGGTGACGGGATTGGGGGAGGGAGTCTCACTGCCGGCGGTGAGCTACCCGTGGTGGGGATGGATCGCAGGAGAGTCCGCAGCCCTTTTCGTAGCGGTGCGATGGTGGATGAGAGGACGGAGGAAGACATGAGAACCAGCCGTCTTGCACTCCGTCCCCGCTCCCGGCCATAGTTCGGGAGGCATACGTATCTTTACGTCGTGAGTATACGTACACAGGTTAGCTATCGCGACTTCCCCCGTTCTGCGCGTGGGCGAGGACCTCCACAACGCCTGAGACGCCCATGACGACCCGTGCAAATCGGTTGTAGTCGATCCGGTCCGGCGTGTCCTGAGGCGTGTGGTAGTGGGGGTACCGGAAGGGCGCGGTATCGGTGATCATGACGCCCGGGTACCCCTCCCGCCAAAAGGACCACTGGTCGGACCAGCAGATACCGGGGATCCACCACGGGGCGGCTATGCCTTCCGAAGGAAACTCTGTCGACTCACGGAACGCTCGAATGGCTCGGCGCGTCAGGCTGCGTGATCCCAGGTTCCCGACGAACCCGACGAAGTTGCCTGTGTCTGGATAGAAGAAGCTGAACGGGAACGGGTATTTCTGGCTTCCCGGTTCGTCCGCATAGAACCCGATCGTCTCCAGGGAGAGCATCGTTACAACGTTCTCGTCACGCTCCCTGCACCTTCTTGCATACACGCGACTCCCCATCAGGTCAGTTCGGAAGAAGGGGGGTTCTTCGTTCACGAAGGCCACGAGCCGGACCGTCCGGTCCAAGGTCCGTGCGGACAGCAGCCGGGCCAGTTCAAGGACGGCGGCCACTCCGGTCGTGTTGTCGTTGGCCCCGGCACAACCGGGCACGGTATCGTAGTGCGCGCCAACGATCACAATATCACCGGGTGAGGCGGTCCCGGAGATCTCCACCTCGATATTACGGACCGTCAGTGAAGGCTCGAGATGGATGTCGTAGGTCTGCTCGGCGACCTGGTATCCGGACCCATCGAACGCGCGGCGGATGTACTCCTCTGCCCTCGCCAGAGCGTTCGGCGTGAGCACGTTGCGCTCCCCGATGTCGCCTGCGAGAGCCCGGACATGGGACTCGAGCCGGCCTCGCAGCTCGGTCTCGTCCTCGGTCAGTTCCGGTAAGGGGCCGTGAAAGGACCGGCCCGGCATGCCGAACATCCAGCTCAATCCTCCGGACGCTCGCCTGCCGGAGCCATCTTCACGATACTCGGCTGGAACCGCGCTAGGCTCTCCACAAGGTCCTCCTGGGCCGCCATGACCTCGTCGATATCCTTGTAGACCATCGGGGCCTCATCGATCCCGGCCGAAAGCAACGTGACTCCCCGCTCATCGAGATACTTCTGAACATCCGACCACTTGAACATCCTTTTGGCCCGCGTCCGACTCATGACTCGTCCGGCTCCATGAGCGGCAGAGTTCAAAGACTCAGGGTGCCCCTTGCCGCGCACGACATACGTCGTACTGGCCATCGAGCCCGGGATGATACCAAACACTCCTTTGTCAGCCGGCGTGGCTCCCTTGCGGTGCACGATCACCGCCTCGCCATCATGCTCCTCCTTCCAGGCGAAGTTGTGATGGTTCTCAAGGTCGAGGATCACCTGAGCGCCGAGATGTTCGGCGATGTGCCGGTGGATGCAGGCATGATTCGCCGCGGCATATCTGCCCATCAGTTCCATCGCCTCCCAATATTCCTGGCCCTCTTCAGAGTCGAGGTCCAGCCACGACAGATGGGAAAGCTCATCCGGCAGCTCCGAATGTTGGCTCATGGCGATCTTGCTGTAGTGACCCGCGACGGTCGCGCCCGCGCCACGGCTCCCGCTGTGGCTCAGCAGGGCGAGATACTGGCCCGGCGCAAGGCCCAGATCGTCGGTGTCGACATCGAAGGTGCCGAACTCGACGAAGTGATTCCCACTGCCGGAGCTTCCCAACTGAGACCACGCCTTATCCTTGACCTTGCTGGTAACCGCGGTAACCCTCCAGTCGTCGTCCATGACGCCATGCTCTCGACGACGCTTGAAGTTTGCCCCGATTCCGAACCGCGTCTCCTCGTCGATCGCCCCCTTGAGCCGGTCCGCATCCCCCTCGAGCATCGACGCCGGGAGATCGAGGACAGACATCTTCATCCGGCAGGCGATATCGACGCCGACTGCGTAGGGGATAACCGCGTTGCGAGTGGCCAGTACACCACCGATCGGCAACCCGTACCCCAGGTGCGCATCCGGCATGAGCGCCCCTCGCACGGCCACTGGAAGCTTGCACGCGTTCTCGAGTTGTCGCACCGACTCAGGCTCGATGTCTTGGCCCCACTGGCGGTAGGGCGCCGACTCGGCTCTGGGAACGTAGGAGCTTTGCGCCTCCTTCTTCGACAGCACAGTGGCCGCCAAATCGCCGAAGGTCGCGCTATCTCGAAACGTCTCGGGCTCGGCCGCCAGCGCGCGAATCCGATCGCGAATCGTGGCCATGTCGAGGCCGCTCTTTCTGGCCCGTCCGATTGCCTTTAGCGCGACCTGAAGCGGCTCGCCCGCAGCAATGCCGAGGTCCCTCACTTCTCTAGCCTTCATCGTCGACCTCCCGCCTCTCACGGGTAAACCACCCACCGGCCCGCAGCTCGACCATGCCCCCGGATCGACCATGCCCCGGAGCCCCTCTCCACCTCACGCAGCCACGGCCGACCCGGGGATAACGAGGTCGCGCGTTACCGCTTCGACAGATCTACGTCATCCACCGTCGACTTCCCCGTCCCCTTCACTCGCGCCCAAGCGCCCCGCAACCACTTCTTCCGCGATCTCCGGGCCGAACCTTCTCCGCCCGACGTCGAACCACCGCCCTGATCGAGGTGCTTCTGCGTGTATTCGTCCCCAGCGCGCCTTCGCTGCCTGGGGCTGTAACTCAACAGATCCGCATCCCCCCGCTCCGCGAAGTTCTTCAGGTTCCGCGCCGTCGCTGCAAACGCCTCGCGGGACGACAACCGCGAATACGACATCACGCGATCCGCGGACACATGGACCCCCGAGGCCCGCGCGGCCTCGAACGCATCGAGCCCCGCAGCGAGGTACACGAATTCCCAGCCTGCCGCCTTCTTCTCCTTGATGAGCGCGGCCAGATCCGGGCGGGTGTACTCGGCCGACACGTTCTCCAAGCCGTCTGTCTGCATGACGATCACCACGTTGGGGTCGTCCCCGCGGTGCACGACCGCTTCGTCCGTGGCCTTGATGATCTTCACCGCCGCGTCGATGAGCGGCGTCGCCGCGTCCGGCAGATAGTCGTCCGAGGTGAGCGGGGCGACCTCACGGACGGGCTCGGCCACGTAGTGGCGCTTCGTCCCGTTGCTGTTGAAGGTGACGAGACTGAACAGGATGTCAGCGTCTCCCTCTTGCAGCGTCTCGAGGTAGGTATTGAACCCGCCGATCGTGTCCTACTTGATCCCGTGCATCGATCCCGTCTCGTCCAATAGGAAGGACACGAAGGTCGTCTTTTCACTCATCTTCACCCTCCGCCGAGTCACCGGCTCGCCTGTCGCGGATCTCTTTGATCAGCGAGAAATCTTCGATGAGGATGCGCTGGACGTCCGACGGCACCTTGCCCGCGCGGGAAATCATCTCGTCCGCGTCCGCGTCGAGCGACGCCGCGAGCCTCTTGAGCGTGCCCTCCGAGATCGACTCGAAGCCCGGCACGTCGTTCTCGAGCTTGCTGAGGTAGGTGTAGTTTACGCCAACCTCGCTCGCGACGTCGCGCTGCGTCTTCCTCTTCTTTTTCCGCAGCCGCCTGAGGAACACGCCGAAAGACTTGCCCATGGCATCCCATCATGTTGAGCGATCACTCAACTTCGCGAAGGGAATTCTAGTCGATGTTGAGGAATAGGTCAACATGGGCCGCTCAACCGTCGAATTGCCGCCCCCCATTCGTGCGGTCTAGCTTCGCGCCGCATGAAGGTCCTGAAGTGGTCTTCGCACGCTCGGTCGTGGACCCCGACGCGGGAAACACTTGTCGGCCAGCCGCAACGCCCTTCTCACGAGTCGCCCTTTGATTCGAGTGGCCAACTTCCAACCCCGAATCACCAATGAGTCCAGGTCCACTGGGTATCTGGTCAGCAACTCGTGACCTTCATTCGTGACCAACACCGTATCGGAATGTCGGATGCCCCCAACGCCGGGCAGGTAGATCCCCGGCTCGATGCTAATCAGCATGTTTTCCGCCAACCGGTCGTCGCTTCCTTCGGCTATCCACGGAGCCTCATGATTGCAGAGCCCGAATCCATGGCCCGTACGATGGAGGCGGCGCTCCTCGCCGTCGTACCCTTCCGTCCGCAAGAAATCGTTCACAGCTGCGTCGAGCTCTCCGCAAGGGAGACCCGGTCGGATCATGCCGAACGCGATCCGACGAGCCTCCATCATGGCCGAGAACGCCTTGCGCACTACGCTAGAGGGCGGTGCGGTGAAATATGTCCGTTCGCACTCGGCGGCGTATCCATTGACGCGCGTAAGCACCAGGGCCACATGCGGTCCATCGAGAAGCCGGTCGCAGAGATCCGGAACTGAGTGTGGCATCGCGCTGCGAGGAGCTGCCCACGTTGCCATCACCACTTTCGTCGTCAGCGCCTCCCAGTCATCGACCTCGCGGATGATTCGGGAGGTCACCGTCCTGGTCTCCGCAAATCCCTCCCCAACGGTCGCGCCGAAGTAGGAAGCCGCTAGTAAGCGTTCCACGCCAAAGTCGGCGTATTTGGCCGACCGGCGGATCATCCCGACCTCAGCCACAGACTTGACCAGACGCTGCCTTTCGATAAGTGGCTCTGTTCGAACCGAGTAGTCTCGGAGCTGCTCGGCGATCTCCTGCGGAAGTGACGGTTCAACTCCAATCGTTTGAACATTGCCGATGTGTCCTCGAAGCTGCTCGGGCCAGCCGCGTCCCGCGGGTGCCGGGAAGTCCCAGTAGCTGTGAATATCCTCTGCTGCGACGCTGCATGCCTGCTTCATATGCTCGTGGTCAAGTTTCGGCACGAGCACCAGAGGTGTCTGCCTAGGACGAACTAAGAGGAAGAAGGGTCGTTCGAAGGGCTCGAAGCCGGCCCCAGTCAAGTAGTAGAGGCTGTCCAGCGCCGAGACGACGAAGAGATGCAGTCCGGCTGCCTGCACACCGGCTTGTAAGCCTTCAAGACGGTTTCGATATTCATCGGCCGTGATTCCTAACATGGCCGTACCTCCTGTCTAACGTTTCTCGCGAGGCCGAGTTGCGGATCTGCCGCATGAAGAACCGCACGATCTCGAGGTAGTTCTCGATCGAGATCCGCTCGTCGATGCCGTGAATGCGCTCGAGGTCCTCGCTGGTCGCCCGAAACGGGATGAACCGGAATGTGTTCTCCGCGATCGATTCGTAACGTGGTGAGTCGGTCGTGACCGTGGTCAGCCCCGGCGCCACCACAACGTCCGGAAAGACCTCGTGAATCGTCCGTTGCAGCGTCTGGAAGGCGGGGGAGCTCGGGTCGGAGACGCGGGGCGGCTCGCGGGTGAACCCACGCCCTTCATAGGTCACCGAGTCGTCGTTCACCGTCGTTCGGACGTACTCACGCACCTCCTCAGTGGTGTGGCCGGGAAGCACCCGGAAATTCACGACCGCCCAAGCGCTTGTCGGTAGCACGTTCCGGCTGACGCCCCCACCGATCATCGTAGGAGCGGTGGTCGTCCGGATCACCGCATTCAAGGACGGGGTCTCTGCGAACAGCCGCTTGATCATTGGACCGAAGAGCCAGCGGTTGGCCATCACGACCCTGATCGCCGGTGACATTTCGGGGCCCAAGTAATCCAACATCAGGCCCGTCGCACCGCCCAGTTCCGCTGGAAGAGGATTGGACTCCAGGGCGTGGATCGCGGCAGCCAGCTCGCCTATCGCGGTTTCGCTCGGGGGCATCGAAGAATGCCCTCCCGGGGCGTGGGCCGTCATTTCGAGACCGAGGTAGCCCTTTTCGGCCACGGCCACGAACGCCACCGGCGCGGAGATACCCGGAATGATGTTCTCGAGCAAGGGGCCACCCTCGTCCAGGACGTACTCGAGCCGAACGCCCCTCTCTGCCAGAATCGCCGCCATACGCGCGTTCCCTTCCGCGCCACCGATCTCCTCGTCGTGACCAAAGGCGAAGTAGATGTCACGGGTCGGCTGGAAGCCTTCGCCGAGGAGAAGCTCCACCGCCTCGAGGATTCCGACGGTACCGCCCTTGGTGTCCAAGGCACCGCGACCCCACACGAAGCCGTCAGCGACCACTCCCCCGAACGGAGGATGGCTCCAGTTGTCCAGGACAGCCGCTTCGACCGGAACGACGTCGATATGGGACATGAGGAGGATCGGCCTACGGGAGGCGTCACTCCCGCTCCACCGATAGAGCAGGCTGTACCCCCCGACGCTCTCGCGCTCGAGTGCCGCGTGCACCCCGGGGAACGCCCCCTCGAAATAGTTGCGCAGGGCGATGAACGGCTCCGGATCGAAGGCCTCCGGGTTCGCGTACGAGACCGTCCTGAACCTCAAGGCCTGGCTCAATCGCTCGACCGCGCCCGCCTCGTCCAAGCGGGCCGCGTCGATGGGCGCGACCTGAAGCTGCCTGCTTGGAAGCCGCACGGCGTTCACCACCAGGATCGCGATCGTGACGATCAGCAGCAGAGAGACCCCCAGAATCATCTTCATTACTCGGCTCATCGGTTCCCACTCCCCGTGCCGGACCCGCCGGCATGTCCAGAGGCTACGATGGGCTCGCCGGGATGCACCCCTCGAACGAGCTCCCCATCACGCACGACCATTCTCCCGGCGACCAAGACGTACTCGATCCCTTCCGAAGCCCGGTGAGAGTCCTCCTACGTCGCCCGGTCGATCACCCGCGCCGGGTCGAAGACCGTGATATCCGCATCGGCGCCGACGCGCATGCGGCCCTTGTTCCGCATGGCGGGGGCGAAGCTCTCGAGCCGCTGGGCGGGCATGAGCGTCATCTTCCCGATCGCTTCCATGAGGGTGAGGGCGCCCGACTCCCTCGAGTACCGCCCCTGAACGCGAGCGAAGGTCCCGGCGCCCCGCGGGTGCTCCCCACCCTGCAGCATCGGCATGCCGTCCGAAGCGATCATGACTAGCGGGTGCGCGATCGCGGCGTCAACGACGTCGGCGCTCGTCATGTGCATGGTCACCTGACCGCCCATCTGTCTGTACCTACCGAAGCTTTCCTCCGTCAGTCGCTCGCCGGTCTCCGGCCATTGGAGATCGCGATAGTCGATCCCGAGTCGCTCACGCCAGCCCTCGTCGAAGAACGCGGACTCGATGAGCGTCGAGCCGGCGGTGTACGGATAGGCCTCCACCGTCACGTCGTGTCCTGCGTCCCGCGCCTCCTGGATGAGCTCGAGGTACCGCGGTGTCCTCTCCTGCCCAGAGCTCGTGACGTGCAAGACGTGAAGCGACACGCCCGTCACCGCCACGTGCCCCAACAGGTTCTCGATCGCGCTCATGTCCGTAGGGGACGCGACCCCCTTCATGTGGACGAAGCAGGGCACACCTCGCTCGGCTGCGAGCTCGAATAGGCGGCGGATTTGCGCATCCGATGCACCGGGCACATAGTCAAGCCCGAAGCCGATGCCCAGGCCTCCGGCATCGAGTTCTTGGCGCACCCGAGCGACGAGTTCCTCGATCTGGGCTTCGCTCAGAGGCTCCTGAAGCGCCCCCGGGAGATCCAGCGTGACGAAACGCGTGTAAACCCACTCGACCACTTTCCTGTACCACGGCGTGTAGACCGCCCTAGTGAGGTAATGGCCTGCCTCCACACCCAAGGTGACGCTGACACGGGCGGGCATGTGCCCAGCCGAAACGCCGTAGTTCACGATGGCCTTCCCCGCACGCTTCGCGACGAGATCTTCCACCGGATAGGCCCCAAATTCCAGATCCAGGGCCGTGGTCACCCCATCTCTGGCCTGAAGCGAGCTACTCGCGTTGTCCTGGCCGTGGGCATGGAGATCGATGAAGCCGGGCGCGACCACGAGGCCGCTCACGTCCAGCGATTCCCGACCCGCAAGATCCGCTTCCGTGATGGCCGTGATCGTTCCGTCGCGGATGCCGACGTTGCGGACGCGTCCAGCCGAAACTCCGGGTCGATCACGCGTCCGCCCGTGAGAACCAGATCGAACGGATGATCGACACCGGAGTGGCATGCCCCGAGCACGCCTGCCAGGAGCACGCTCAGGCCTCTGGCTAGAGTCCTCACTGAGCGCCTCCCGTCTGACGGAGAGCCTTCGGGCCAGCCACCCGCACCCGGAGCTCGGACGGCTCTTCATCCCACGCGTCCCTCTCCCTGAAGACGAAGTGAAGCCCGCCCGCGAGCACGATCGCGAAGACCGCCGGCTGGAACCTCGCCAGCGCGCCCTCCATGACCACGTACAGCAGGCCCGTTCCTAGCGCCGACAGGTACAGCATGAACGACGCCGCCAGCTTGTTCCCCGACACGTGGAGCGATGCCTCGAGCGTTCCCGCAGCCATCAACGCCCCCATCACGAGCTGCAGCCTCCACTGATCGGCAGTGGGCAGCCAAAGTACCACGCCCGGCAGCTCGCCCACCATCACAAACGTCAGAACCGTCACCGGCAGGAGACCAGCGACCGCGAGCCTCCACTGCATCAGCTTGTGGTACTCGTGCTCCGTGAAGAGCGTCTTCATCCTCCACGCGATGACTGCGAAGACGGCCAGGATGACCGCCGGGTAGCCGACGTAGGTGAAGACCTTCCGAAGCACGTCGAACATCTGCGTCTCGTACATGATGTCTCTCCTTGTCGAGAGTAGCGTCACGAGCCAGGTAAGCAACCAGCATGCCGGGGAGTGTGGCGTCGCCTAAGCGACTGTACACCAACAGGTTACATCGTCGCTGACGCGCGTTGATCTATAGATGATGTCCGTGACATTGACATTCCATGACATGCGTAGTACATCCCATGTACACCATGAGGGGGCATATGACGTTCCTAACCCCAGCTGACGGCGTATTTCTGGAGCGGATCTCCGCGATCGGCCAATGCAACCCCTTTCTGCCCGAGCGCATCGAGGCCGAACGGGAGCTGCTCGGGTCCGAGTACGTGGGCGAGGAGCCCTTCCGGAGCGTCTCGCTCGAAGATCCGTACGGGAGGGGTGCCAACTTCTCGAGGACCACTGAGCTCCTCGAGACGACGCTGGCGAGTCTGCGGGAGCGTCTCGCAGCAGGAGCCGAGACGTCCGAGCGAGCCTTGACCCTGTATGAAGACGCCGCCCTCTCGCTCCTCTACCGCCGGCACGTCGAGCGCCTCCAAGACGTTATCGAGGCGATCGAGGGCGGTTCCAAATCCGAGGTCCGCAGCCTCTACACGCGCTTCCGCGGCCAATGGGAGCACTTCCTGGGCATCCCCGGCATGACAGTGCCGGGGTGGCTAGACGCGCCACACGCGTTCGCGCTCCTCTTCCAGATTCAGCGGGCCTACCACCATATCTACCGCTTCATCATCGGTCGATCGATGGTCGCCGCCCGGCTCCGCGCCGCGGTGTGGCAGTCCGTCATCACACACGACCTGCGTCGGTACGGCACCTCGCTCTACGCGCGAATGACGGACATGACGACGCTGATCACCGGCCCCTCCGGAACGGGCAAGGAGCTCGTCGCTCAGGCGATCGGATTCTCGCGTTACATCCCCTTCGATCCCGGCACCGCGAGCTTCGCCGAGGACTTCACCGACTTGTTCGTTCCCCTCAACCTCTCGGCGCTGCCATCCACGCTGATCGAGTCCGAGCTCTTCGGCCACAAGCGAGGCGCTTTTACCGGTGCAGTGAGTGATCGCCAGGGTTGGCTCGACGTCTGTGGGCCAGGAGGCAGTGTCTTTCTAGACGAGATCGGCGAGCTGGATCCAGCCGTTCAGGTCAAGCTCCTGCGTGTGCTCGAGACGCGGACTTTCCAAGCGCTCGGTGACTCGGCGGACCGGCACTTCCACGGCAAGATCATCGCCGCCACGAATCGGGATCTGGCGGAAGAGATGCACCAGGGTCGCTTCCGGGAGGACTTCTACTTCCGTCTGTGCTCCGACACCATCCGAACGCCGTCGCTACGCGAACATCTCGACGCATCACCGGAGATGCTGGGTGAGCTGCTTCAGTTCATCATGGGACGGGTCGCGGGTGAGAACGCGGATGGGTTGGCTGAGGAAGTCGAGCAGTGGATCGGGCAGAATCTGGGGAATGACTACCCCTGGCCGGGCAACGTCCGCGAGCTGGAGCAGTGTGCGCGCAGCTTCCTGATTCGCCGCGAGTACACACCGGCGCGTCCCCCGCCGGCCGGGGCCCTGGAACAGTTCGCGACCGACGTGAAGCTGGGCGCTCTCACAGCCGATGAGTTGCTGATGCGGTATTGCACCCTGATCTATGCCCAGACCCGCAATTATCAGGAGACGGCCCGACGCCTCGAGCTCGACCGCCGTACGGTGAAGAGCAGAATCGACGCTGAAATGCTTGCTGAGTTGGGCAATTGACTGGATCGACCGGCCGATTGGAGCGCACCAATGCTCTCGGAAAGGGGGGACGGCACCATGCCTACGGCACTACCCACATAAGGAACGGGCCGCCCCGAGAACCCGGGACGGCCCGCAGGCTTCGATCAGATTCGATCGCCACTCTTTAGAGCGCGACGACGTTCTCCGCCGCAGGGCCCTTTTCTGTCTGCACGACGTCGAACTCCACCGAGGCTCCCTCAGCGAGGGTCTTGAAGCCCTCCGCCTGAATCGAGTTGTGGTGGACGAAGCAGTCCTTGCTGCCGTCCTCCGGCGTGATGAATCCAAAGCCCTTCTGGTCGTTAAACCACTTCACTGTTCCCTTGGTACGCATCTATGCGCTCCTTGGTTGTGCGAGTCGGATGGGAGCGCAGGTCAGGGGCCTGCGGCGCCAATGTACCCTTCCTTCTCCAGGTGGAGAAAGATCTGGTGAGCCGCCTCCGAGGGAGAGACGTTGGCCGTGTCGATGACGACATCGGCATCATCGGGCTCCTCGTACGGATCCGAGATCCCCGTGAACTCCTTGATGATGCCGGCCCGGGCCTTTGCGTAGAGTCCTTTCCGGTCGCGGGCTTCGCACGTCTCGAGAGGCGTGGAGAGATAGACGAGAACGTAGCCACCCACCGAGGAGATCATCTCCCGGTTCCGGCTCCTAACCTCGGCGTAGGGGGCGATGGGGGCACAGATCGCGATGCCTCCACCCTTGGTGATCTCCGAAGCCACGAAGCCGATGCGCGTGATGTTCAGGTCCCGGTGCTCTCTGCTGAAGCCCAGCTCGGACGACAGGTTCTTTCGGACGATGTCGCCGTCGAGCAGCGTCACCGAGCGCCCCCCCATCTCCAAAAGGTTGACCCGAAGCACGTTGGCCACAGTGGATTTCCCCGAGCCCGACAGGCCCGTGAAGAAGACGGTGAACCCCTGCCTTCGTCGGGGTGGGTAGCTCCTTCGCAGCTCCTTTTCCACAGGGGGAAACGTGAACCAACCGGGGATCTCTCTGCCATCCGCGAGGCGATCTCTGAGCTCCGTTCCCGAGATGGACTTGGCTTCGACGCCCTCCGGTACCTCGTCCACAGGCTCGTAGCTATCTTTCATCCTCCACGTATACCATGAGTCGGAACGGGACCATCTCGACCCCCAGCTCCTCCTCGTGCTCCCGCATCATCTCTTGCGCGTCGTAGGGTCCGTAGAAGGGCGTCCCTGTCGGGTCAGTACCGGGGCCTGCATGGTCCCGACCGACGATCAAGTGCGTGCACCCGTGGTTCTTTCGGATGATGGCGTGTAGCAGCGCCTCCCGTGGACCGCCCATGCGCATGGCAAGATTGAGTAGCGACAGCTTGGCCGTGAAGCGGGGATAGGTGTCCATGAGCGCTTGATAGCACCGGACCCGGGTGAAGTGATCGATGTCCCCGGGCTTCGTCATGCCCACCACCGGGTGAATCAGTAGGTTGGCCTCGACCTCCTTGGCCGCCCTCAGGGTCAGCTCCTGATGGGCGCGGTGCATGGGGTTTCGGGTCTGGAACGCCACGACTCTCCGCCAACCCAGACGGGCGAAGTCCCCGCGGAGCTGACGGGGAGTGCTCCTGAGCTCCCGGAAGTCGTAGTGGACGGGCAACTGGAGGCCCTCGACCCGGCCGCCCACGTACACCGGATTCGACCCCTCCAGGAGGCGCCCGACCTCCGGGTGCTTTCGATGGCGGGTCCCGAAGACCCGCTGGGCCTCTTGTGCTCGGTCCGGTCGCCACACGTCCTCGATGTGGAGGACCGCGAGCATGACGCCCTCGGGATCGCGCAGCGCCAGGGTCGCACCGGATTCCAGTGCCTCCGCAGCATCTTCGGTGATGTCCAGAGTGATGGGAATGGGCCAGAGAGTCCCGTCCGCAAGCCGCATCTGCTCGCAGACAGGTTCATAGTCCCGGGGCGTCATGAACCCGGCCAGAGGCGAGAACGCACCGTTCAGCAGCAGCTCGAGATCGCAGATCTGACGAGGGGTGAGATCCCACGAGGGCCAGTCCAACGATGCGGCCCTGAGCTCGTCTCCTCGCTCGCCGTCGACGACGAGGTCCAAGAGCTCGCCGCCGTGGGGCGTGATCAGGTGAACTGTCATCAGGAAGTCAGGGTAAGGAGTTCGGTGTGGCGGTCGGGCCCTGCATCACCAGGGTACGGATCGGGAAGGGGATCTCGATGTCCTCGTCGGCGAACCGCCGGTGCAGGCGCTTGATGAACTCATGTCGCAAGCGGCCCCGGCTCATGAAGTCCTTCACCATCATGCGCACCTCGAAGTCGATGCTGGATGCGCCGAACGTGTGGAAGATGACGATCGGCTTGTCCGAGAGACCGCCCTCCATGTCCGTAAGCACGCCCGTCGCCACCTCCATGGTGACGGCCTCGACGTGCTCCAGGTCGCTGTCGTACGACACCCCTACCTCGGTGCTCACCCAAAGTGCCTGGCGGGGCTTACTGTAGTTCTTCACGATCGAGTTCGCGAGAGTCGAGTTGGGCACCACCACGAGGTTGCCGTCCGGGAACGTGTGGACCGTGGTGTTCCGCCCCTTGACGTCGGTGATGTATCCCTCTTCTCCACTGGCCAGCCGCACGTAGTCGTGCGGCCGCACCTGCCCCGACAGAATGATCTGCACGCCGGCGAACAGGTTGCCGAGCGTGTCCTGGAGTGCAAGCGCGACGGCAAGGCCGCCTAAGCCAAACGCGGTGACCAGCGGCGTGATGTCGACGTCGAGGTTCTGCAGGATGATGAAGACGCCGAGTACGCCGACCGACAGCCGCGCGAGGTTCACAATCAGTGTCGGAGAGCGGAACGACGACCGGGCGGAAACCTGTTCGACGGCCCCTCCCACCGCCCTCATGCTGCTCACGACCACCGAGCCGATCAGTGCGACGGTCAGGATGGTGTTGACCAACGAGACGACCAAATCGTCCGGCTCGCCTACTCTCAGCGCGAGGTAGACGCCTCCGGCCGTCAGCCAAACGGTGGGGATGCCGCGAAGCGCGTCGGCGAGCAGATCGTCCCACTTGAACTCCGTCTTCGTCGCAAACTTGCGAAGGCGGCTCAACACGACCCTATCGCTCAGCAGGCCCAGGAGCAGTCCGCCGACCAGGAACGTCGCGCGCTGCACGATATCGCTCTCGAAGAACGTTAGCACTCGTCGTCGTCCTTTCTCCAGTACCGCACGGAGCAACCAGTGTGTTGAGGCGCGCGAGCAGGTTCCGGTTGCCACGAGCAGGTTCCGGTTGCCAACAGATAGCTTCGTCCAGTGCTGCCCTCGCCACAAGCGCCTGGGCAACCCCGTCGCCGAAGATCGACCGGACTTCCGGCCCTCGAATGAACGTATCGCCTCTTGAGGAGCCGGGGGTTGCAATCAGCACGCGACTGGCGGCCACGCGGTGTCGCCCTTTGTCGCTCGCCCATCCGAGAAGCTTGGGAGTCTCGCTCGGCTCGGCGCAAAATCCAGGACACCTTTGCCTCACCGCTGGCCGTTGGATATCGTGACAACCACCATCCCGGAGACCCAGTCATGCATCATTTCCAACACCTGATACTCGGCACCGGCCAGGCAACGGGCACCCTACTGGGCGATCTCCTGCCCACCGGAGACTCCATCGCCGTCATCGAAGGAGATCGAATAGGCGGCACCTGCCTGAACACGGGTTGCACCCCCACGAAAGCACTCGTGGCCACCGCCCGGGTGGCTCATATGATGAAGCGGGCACCGGAGTACGGCATCCATCCGAGCGGTGTCGTGATAGACTTTGAAGCCGTTCGGGCGCGCATGAACGCCGTTCGCGACACCACCGGGATAGTTTCGTGGATCTCCTCGGCAGAGAGCATGACCCTATTCGAGGACTGGGGCCGATTCGAGGGTCCGCGGCAGATTCGCGTGGGGGACGAGATGATCACGGCCGATCGGATCTATATCAACGGCGGAGCACGCCCGCGCGTCCCCGACATACCAGGGCTGGACACCGTTCCATGGCTGGATCACGGCCGACTCCTCGAGCTGACCGAGGTGCCGGAGCACCTGATCATTCTGGGAGGGAGCTACATCGGGCTCGAATTCAGTCAGATCTTCCGAAGATTCGGCGCGCGGGTCACCATAATCGAGGCGGGATCTCAACTCGTATTTCGAGAGGACGCCGACGTTGCGGAGTCCATCAAGGACATTCTGGAACTGGAGGGCATCAACGTCTGTCTGGATTCGAACGCGACGAGAGTCGCCCCCGATGGCGCGGGCGTTGCGGTCACGATCGTACAGGATGGCGACGAGCGCCAGCTGACCGGCTCTCACTTTCTCGTCGCGGTTGGGCGGGTCCCGAACTCGGACCTGCTCAACGCTGAAGCGGCCGGTATCCGGCTCGACGAACGGGGGTACATCGAGGTCGACGATTTTTGCGAGACCAGTGCGGAGGGTGTCTTCGCCCTGGGCGATATCAACGGACACGGTGCCTTCACCCATACATCGGTCAACGACGCCGAGATCGTCCTCGACCAGATGCGCGGTGGCACCAGGAGATTGTCGGACCGGATCCCCGTATACGCGCTTTTCATCGACCCCGCACTCGGTCGTGTCGGAATGACCGAAAGGGAGGCCATCGCGAAGGGGCACAAGGTAATGAAAGCCACGCGGCCGATGTCTCGAATCAGCCGGGCCAAGGAGATGGGAGAGACGCTCGGGTTCGCCAAGCTCCTCGTCGACGGCGATACGGATCAGATTCTGGGTGCCGCGATCCTGGGACCCGGCGGTGACGAGATCGTCAACATGTTCGCGGCTTACATGTACAGCGGTCTACCCTGCATGGACTATCGGAAATCAGTGCTCGTCCACCCGACCGTGTCCGAGCTCATGCCCTGGATACTGGACACGCTCGAGCCGGTTGAATCGTCCGCGTCAGACCAAGGCTGATTACCGCTACCCTACGCTAGTTCATGATCATGACACTGAAGTCTATTCGCAGAACTCGAGACGACCGAGTCGCCCGGTGGATCCGAATCGGGTTGGGAATCCTATTCGTGATGACCGGCGTCATGAAGCTCGTCGTCCCCACCTTGGGAGCGGCGTTCGCGGGACAACTGGCGGTGGCGAACGTCCCGCTCCAGGACCTGAATCGCTGGGTCTTGCCCATCGTCGAGATCGGCGTCGGCGGTGCCCTGCTGATCGGCTTCTACACGCGGATCGCCACCCTGCTTGTTTTCAACATCATGATCGTGGCGACCTACGTGCACTTGTTGGCAGACGATCCCTCTCTGTTCCCCCTCCAGCCCGAGGAACCGATCATTCCGGCCGTAGTGATGATCGTATCGGTCTATGTGCTTCTACGGGGAGGCGGTTCGGGAAGCTTGGACCTGAGGGCGTGGGGCGAAGGAGCGTCTTGAGATCGATATGACTGCCCAAGAGCGGGGAGCGAGATGTGACAAATAGAGAAGAAGACAGACCCGAAGTCGTAGCTCTTCCACCACTCATTTATCTGGCATTTCTGCTTATGGGGCTTGCGATGGATTACTTTCGTCCGGTCACGGTTTTGCCGGCCAGTGTTCAGTACATCGCTGGATTCGCCATCATCGCACTGAGCGGTGTGATCGTCGTTTCAGCGGTTCTTCAGTTTCGAAGAGCCAGCACCAGTTTTAGCGACTTCGCGCCCGCCACTCACCTTGTGACGAGAGGTCCGTACCGGTTGTCGCGCAATCCCGGCTACGTAGCGTTGAGCTTGCTCTATGTCGGGATAGGAGTGGCGGCGGACAACTTGTGGATCGTCGCCGGTCTTGTTCCGATCCTGATCGTCATACATTACGGAGTGATATTCCGCGAGGAGCAGTACTTAGAGAGAACGTTCGGCGAAGAGTATCTGCAGTATAAGGCCTCGGTGCGCCGTTGGGTGTAGGTCGCTGACGCGTAGACTGCCCCGGTTCCCCTCGGTGCAGCCACGGACAGGGGCGCTCATCGACCTGGACCTCGTGTTGAAGGATCCATCACCCTGAGAACGCGTGAGCTCGGGAGTAGTACCAAGTGGCACCTCCCGCCCTGTCACAAACTCCCGACCCGAGGCGTTACCTAAGACAGACTCCTCTAACCAGCTTCCCCATGCGTAGACTGACGCTGTCGCCCGTGGTCATCCGACATTTCGTGTATTCCGTCGTGAGCCTGGTAGCCGCCTGCGACTCGCCCACCGCCCCATCAGGTCCCGAGACCGAAGTCGTAGACGAATTCCGTGCTGACGGCATCCTGATGACCGCCGCGGTCAGCTCCCTGGCCGGGAATGCGATCGAGGTGACACTGACCGCGATGAACGAAACAGACTTCGAGGCCCAGACCGCCATCTTGGGCGGCAACTGCATGTTTCGGCCATGCCACAGGCCGTCCAGGGTTACCTGGCCTCGATCACCTATGCCGATGCTATGGTGGGCCGGCTCCTAGATGCCTTGGATGAGAGCCCCTATGCGGACAACACCATCGTCGTCCTGTGGTCCGATCATGGGTGGCAGCTTGGCGAGAAGGAGCATTGGCGGAAGTTCGCCCTCTGGGAGAACCTCTCCCGGGTTGTCTTGATGTTTCGCATCCCGGAGGGCCTCGCCCGGCTTCCCAGCGGCACGGCGGCCGGCTCGACCTCCCGCCGCACGGTCTCCCTCCTGGATCTCTTTCCCACCCTGGTTGAGCTGACGGGCCTACCGGAGAAGCCGGGGCTGGACGGGCGCAGCCTTGTGCCTCTCCTCACCGACCCTGATGCGGAGTGGGACCGTCCGGTAGTGACCACCTACCAGTTCTCCGAATACTCCGTTCGGGACGAGCGCTGGCGCTATATTCGGTACATCGATGGCAGTGAGGAACTCTACGATCATGAAACAGACCCCGAGGAGTGGAGGAACCTCGCCGATGACCCGGCTTTTCAGCGTGTGAAGGAGCGATTGGCCGGTGCGCTCCCTGCGAACCCTGCGCCCTTTGTGAACACCTCCCATCCGCTCGAGCCTCACCACATTCCTCCACTTCGGAGTCTCGAGGACTATCTGGAGAGGCGGGCCTCCGGTGCACGGCGCTAGCGTCGTGCACCAGAAATTCCGGCAACACTACACTCACCATGCGGCTTCAGATGCGATGCTGCTCTGCACTGTCGTTCACCCTACTGTGCGGGCTCGCCGCATGTGGTGGGGATGCGGGGACGGGGAGTAGCGCCGCCACTGCAGATGCGACCTATGTGGGCCGGGAGCGGTGCGCCCGCTGCCATCAGCCTCAAATGGAGCTCTGGGAGGGGTCACACCACGACTTGGCGATGCAGGTGGCGGAGGCTGGGACGGTGTTGGGAGACTTCGACGGTCCGGCCCGCACTCTTTCCGGCGTGAGCTCGACCTTCTTCCGGAGGGAGGAGGAATACTGGGTGCGGACCGAAGGTCCGAATGGCGTCCCTGGGGAGTATCGGGTCGCCTATACCTTCGGGGTGTCTCCCCTTCAGCAATACCTGGTTGAATACGGGTCGGGCCGCTATCAGGCACTGACCATCGCGTGGGATTCCCGCCTGCGGGAAGAGGGAGGCCAGCGCTGGTTCGATCTCCATACCGGGGCGCCGGTCCCTCCCGGCGACCCCCTTCACTGGACCGGTTCGGACAAGACCTGGAACTTCATGTGCGCCGAGTGTCATTCGACCGGCGTGCGCAAGGGTTACTCTCTCGAGGAGGACCGCTACGGGACGACCTGGGCAGAGATCGACGTCTCCTGTGAGGCGTGCCACGGACCGGCATCCGAGCACCTCCGTTGGGCGGAGGCGACGCGGCGGAGAGAGCGGACAGCGGAGGACCGGGCGTTCGCCCTCCGGCTCGGAGCGGCTGGAGAGAAACGCTGGGTTATGGATATGGAGACGGGTACGGTGCGCCCCCAGCCGACGCCGGTCGATCGTGCGCAGCTCCGTAGCTGCGAGTATTGCCACAGTCGCAGAACTCCCCTGGCCGAGCGCTTTGCCTACGACGGCGGCTCGCTCCTCGACACGCATCAGCCGGCGTTGCTCGAGGAGGGCCTGTACTTCACAGACGGACAGATCGATGGGGAGGTTTACGTCTGGGGCTCGTTCGTGCAGAGCGCTATGTACCGCGCCGGAGTCGGGTGCGATGACTGCCACGAGCCGCACTCGCTCGAGCTCACGGCGTCAGGTAACGCACTCTGTACCCGTTGCCACCAAGGTGCACGGTTCGACACGCCGGACCACCACTTCCACGAGCCGGGCTCGGCTGGCCAGGCACCGGCCAACCGGGAATCGGCCGGAGCGGAGTGTGTCTCATGTCACATGCCGGCTCGCACCTACATGGTCGTCGACCCCCGCAGGGATCACGGCTTTCGGGTGCCCCGCCCGGATCTGTCGGCGGAGCTAGGGGTCCCGAACCCGTGCACCGGATGCCACCAGGCGATGAGCCCAACGGCGGCGGCGGAGATCCTCGCCGCCCGTTTCGGCCGGCCGAACACCACGCACTTCGGTCGGGTGATTGCGGCCGCACGAAGCGATCCTGTTGCCGCCCAGGACGCACTCGCCTCTCTCGCTGCAGATCCCAGCGCGCCGGGGATCGCGCGCGCCACGGCGCTCTCTCTGCTTCCACCGTCAGCAAACCCCTCTGTCCTGGCTGCGTTGCGTCGCCAGCTATCCCACGCGGATCCACTCGTCCGACTCGGCGCACTGCAGGGCTTGGAGGGCTTCGGTCCGGCCGTCAAGGCGGAACTCGCGGTCCCGCTGTTGGACGATCCGATTTTGGCGGTAAGGCTCCAGGCCGCGCGCGATCTCGCGCCGGTCCCCACTCAGATCATTCCGTCCGGCAGTCGGATGGCCGTGGAGCGTGGCTTTGAGGAATACCGCGCGGCCCAGGCCGTAAACAGAGACAGGGCGGAAGCACACGCAAATCTCGGCTGGCTAGCCGCGCAGCGGGGAGATGCGGTCACAGCGGAGAGGGAGTACCGGACCGCTCTCCGGCTCCAGCCGTCCTTCACCCCCGCCTACGTAAACCTCTCCGACCTCTACCGCGTCACGGGGCGGGACCCAGAGGGCGAGCAACTGCTGAGAGAGGGTGTGGCTCTGGCTCCCGAGGCGGCTGATCTCAGGCACGCGCTCGGCCTCCTGATGGTCCGTATGGATCGCATCCCCGAGGGGCTGGCATGGTTGGAGCAGGCGGCCAACTTAGGCGGAGACCGGCCCCGCTACGCCTACGTTTATGCAGTGGCGCTCCACACCACCGGCGATACCGGCGGCGCCCTGGCCGTACTCGAACAGACTGTCGAACGCCATCCGAGTTACCGGGACGCGCGCTTCGCTCTGGCAACCATCAGCCGGGACGCAGGTCTTTTGGAGCGGGCGCTCGGCTACGCGAGAGACCTCCTGGAGCTCAGACCGGGTGACCAGGAGGCCCGATGGCTCATCGCGGAGCTGGAGGGTGAAGCACGCCGACGCTAGTTGCTGGCGCGCAGGTCCGCCTCGAAGTCTGGTGGTGTTCCGGGCGAACTGACGGATCCTCCCTCCAACCAGCCACAGTCTGTATTTACCGGGGACCGGCCGGCAGATGCGTGAACAGATACCGTACCATAAGATTGTGCAGGTGTAGCGATGTGCCCTTACCCGCCCGGATACCATGGTTACGGTTGGGGTAGGTCATGTAATCAAACTGCTTGCCCAGTTCTATGAGGCGATCTACCAGACCCTCTATGATTTGGACATGGGTGTTGGTCTCTCCCGTGCCATGGATGATCAGGAGGTCGCCCTTGAGGCCTTCGGCAAAGTTGCTTGGGGCAGACTCACGGTATCCATCCGGATTCACCTCCGGGGTATTCATGTAGATCTCCTGGAAAGATGCATTGTAGAGGTGCGGTTGCGGCTTGGCTGCTTTGGCGATCCCTACGTGATAGACATCTGGCTTCCGGAACATGGCATTGAGGGTGTTCGAACCTCCACCGCTCGAGCCCGAGATCCCGACCCGGGATAGGTCTACATAGGACAGGGTACGGCCAAGCTCCTGCAGAGCCGATGCTTGCTCCTCGGTAGAAAGCGGGCCAAGGCTACCGAACACTGCCCGCGATGGTGTCCCGCTGACAGTTGAAGGTGGTGGCTCCGGAGAGTCTCCTTGTTAGCCTGCCTTTCTCATTTGGGCAACCGGTTCATGGTCGTCGAGGTGGGCCCTGAGCATCCAGAGCTGGTCGTAGCCGATGATCCTCCGGTAGCTCTTCTCGGTCTCCACGAACGAGGCCGCAGCCCAGCGCAAGGCCATCGCTCCGTTCTTCCAGTTGGTCACCCTGCGGGTCTTCTGTCTTACGCCCGAGTGGGTGCTGTCGATCAGGTTGGTCGAGCCCAGGCACTTCCTCAGCCGCGGCGGGAGGCCGAGCCGGTTGATCGTGAACATCTCGCTGAGGCCTTCGCGTAGGCTGGCCGAGGCCGAGGGGTGGTCGCGCTCGAGCCATCGGGCGAGCTGCTCGAGCTTCTGCTCGCCCTGCTTCGCGTCCAGCTTCATCGCCGCCCGGAACGCCGCCTTCACCTGAGGATGCTGATCCTTCGGCAGATGACCCAGCACGTTGCGGAGCTTGTGGTTGCGGCAGCGCTGGATGGGGTGACGTTGGCCGAACACCTTCTCGATCGCCTTCCTGAGCGCTTTCGAGCCATCGATCACGAACAGCCGCCGCCTGCCCGGGTCCAGGCCGCGCTCGACCAGATCCTCTAGGAGCGCGCTGCTCACCTCGGCGTTCTCACTCGCTCCTTCCCTCACGCCCAGCACGTGCTTCTTTCCGTCTGAGTCCACGCCTACCGCAGCAAGCACGTGGTGCGAGCCCATCCGGATCCCGTCCAGGTAGATCACCAGGAGGTCCCACGCATCCAGCCGGCGCTCCATCAGCTCCTTCAGCACGCGCTCCGAGGCCTCGACCGTCTCACGGCTCACCGCCGACTTGCTCACCCCGACCGTGTCGGCCATCTCACCGATCACACGGCCGTACTTCCGCGTGCTCACCCCCGCCATCAGGACCTCGAGCATCCGATCCGCCACGGCGCCCGGTCTCCGCATCGCTGCGTACGCCGGCACCTCGACCTCGCCACCCTCCCCGGCGCCCCGGCGCCTGAGCCGTGGCCGCTCCACACGCACCTTCCGGTCCGACAGGTAAACCACACCACCCTGCCGGCCATACCACACCGTGTCGTCTTCCGCTCGTGACCGACCTGCCTGCTTCACGCCTGCCACACCCTCGGCGCTCATCTCCAGCACCGCTTCGATCGTCGCTCGTCCCATCACCTGGATGACTTCGTCGATCACGACCTCCGTCTGCTCCACGAGCTCAAGCATCGGAAGCAGAAACTGCCCCTCCCGCTTCAGGAACTCCCTGATCGCGCGCTTGTCCGCCCGATCCCTTACCTCGTACGTTCTCTTCATCGTGGTGGCTCCGTGTTGGGGTTTTTGCCTACCCGAGCCTATCGGCCCGGGACCCCCGGAACCACCACTTTTCTTTCTCCCCTATCAGGAACCTTCAACTACGGTTGGGACAGCTTCTGGCCCGCCTCCATGCAGCGCCTTTCGGCGCCGGTGTGCCACGGCTGTCCATGCTCACGACGAGATAACCGAGGTCGGCGATCACGCGATGGTAATTGTTTCGGCTGGACCAGCGGTCCAGCACGGTCTGGTTGTGTGGCTCACTGTACACATAGATGAAGACGGGATACTTCCGCGAAGGGTCGAAGTCCTTGGGCTTGAGCATCCATGCGTCCATCACCACGTCGTCGCCAATATCAAGCTCAAGAAACTCGGTTGGCCGGGCGACAAGGGACTTCATTTTGGCGCGCACCTCATGATTGTCCTCAAGCACGCGCACAACCCGGTGCTCGGATAGTTCCACGAGTTCGGTAACCGGAGGCGTGTCAAAGGTGGAGTAGGTATGGAACGCCCACCTAGCGTCAGGGGAGAGGACGTAGTCATGCGTACCGGGCTGGTTCATGGGTGTGACCCGTTCGGGCTCTCCGCTGCCGTCCAGCCGCACACGATAGAGATACTTCTGGGTCGCGTTGTCAGGGGATGCGTTGTAGTAAAACCAACCTCCTGCTTCGTCCACCATATTACGTTCGATGATATCGCTAGCGCCTGGTGTCAACAGGGCTTGCTCCTCGCCCTTGCGTGAGTAGACATAGGCATGCCGCCAGCCATCCTTTTCGCTCATTACAATGAATGCGCGGTGGTCGCGGATCCACTCCAGTCCGGCATTCTTACGGTAGCTCGCGATGACCCAGGCCGGATCGGATTCCTGGTACATACTGGTGATCTTACCAGTCCGGACGTCGGCAATGAGAAACTCCCGCTTGTCCCTGAATCTGCTCCACTTCTCCACCAGCAGCTCATCGGAATTCCGGCCCAGCCGATCTGTCCGAGATAGAAACCCTCCGCCGGTGCAGGAATGGAGAGCCAGCGTGTCTCGCCGCCCTCGGCAGCGACGACGCCGACATCAAGTGTCGCGATGGTCCCGCCTATTCTGGCATAGCGGACCTCTCTAACCTCGGGATACGTTGGATCCCCCGGGACAAGCATTGATCGCAACCGGACGTCGGACACGTCCGACTGCACATAAGCGATCCGCTTTCCATCTGGGCTCCAGACCGAGCGACCGTTCGAAACCGAGCTGACGACCCCGTCCTTCGTGAGAGCAATCATCTTGTCACGGCGCAGATCGTACACGTGCAGGTTTCCCTTATCGGAATAGAGGAAACGCTGCCCGTTGGGGGCAATGCTGTTGCTGGATGAGGAGGACACCCCGGCAACCACTCTTCGAAGCGCCCCGATGACCTCTCCAGCGTCCAGTAATCAACGACACGGTTTCCGGCCTCATCCCGGAACGCCTGCAGCAGCATCCAACTACCATCCGGTGAGAATGCGTGGTCTACGACCTCGAGTGGCGTGTCCGCCCCCTGAGGCTTGAGCTGTGACGGTGAAGCCAACACAGTGCGATTGCCACTTGCAGCGTCATAGCGCACAAGCGCCGGTTCTCCCGATCCGGAAACTGGTTCTCGCACGACGTAACCCGAGCCATCTCGGAGCCAGGTCGCGCTAAAGGACTTGGCATTCAACTCACCCTGTTCGAAGATCGCCCGCAACCGATTCTGAGTTTCAGCCGGGACCTGCGCTGAACCGTCCACGGCGTGAACTGCAAGGAAAGCCAGGAAGCCAGCCAGACGGAAACATGATGATATACTTCTTCCGATTGACATGTTTCACGCTCCTTTCAAGTGAACCTGAGATTGGAGTTACCCCGAGTTGGTGGACACTTTCAAGCGTTGGATATCAACGAGGAGGTGTCAGGATGTCGGGGAGCGGACGGAGGTACGCGCCTGAGTTCAAGGCGCGGATGGTGGAGTTGGTGCGGGCGGGCCGAAGTCCGGACCGTCTGGCGGCAGAGTTCGAGCCGTCGGCGACGGCGATTCGGCGCTGGGTGGAGCAAGCCGACCGGGACGAGGGTTTGCGCAAGGACGGCCTGACGACGGCCGAGCTCAAGGAAGTACGGGAGCTGAAGCGTGAGCTTCGCCGAGTGAAGCGTGAGCGCGATATCTTGGCAAAAGCCACGGCCTGGTTCGCAAGGGAGAGCGGATCGATCCCCAGAGGGGGTTGCGGTTCGTGAGCGATCACCAGGCCGTCTACCCGGTGCGCACGATGTGCCGTCTGCTGGGTCTCTCCCCCAGCGGATACTACGCATGGCGCCAGCGCGGATTGTCGCGTCGAGCGCGCGAGAACTCGGCCCTAACCGAGGAGATTCTGGAGATTCACACACGCAGCGACGAGACCTACGGAGCCCCGCGCATCCACGCCGAGTTGCGGGCGCGCGGACGGGGCGCGAGCCTGAACCGGGTGGCGCGGCTGATGCGCGCGGCCCGGATCGAGGGAGTAAGCCGGCGCCGGAGAGGCAAGACGACGCGGCGGGCCTCGGGGGCGCAGCCCGCGGTCGAGCGGGACTTCTCGGCCTCGGGCCCCGACGAACTCTGGGTGGCCGACATCACGTACGTTCCCACTCAGGCGGGCTTCCTCTACCTCGCGGTGGTGGTGGACGCCTGGAGCCGCCGGGTGGTGGGCTGGTCGATGGCGACGCACTTGAGAACCTCGCTGGTGCTGAACGCGTTCGACATGGCGCTGATGCAGCGGCAGCCCGACGGAGTGATTCACCACAGCGACCAGGGGGGCCAATATACGTCCTACGCCTTCGGCCGCCGGTGCCGGGAGGCGGGGGTGCGGCCATCCATGGGCTCGGTGGGCGATGCATACGACAACGCGATGTGCGAGAGCTTCTTCGCGACGCTGGAGTGCGAACTCATCCGGCGGCGATCGTTTGGCACACGAGGCGAGGCCCGCCGAGCGGTCTTCCAGTTCATCGAGGGATGGTACAACCCGCACCGGCGGCATTCGAGCCTCGGCTACGAGTCGCCGGTCCGCTTCGAGGCCCGGTCGCGGCGGGATGCCGCGTGAACACCCACCCATGCCAGGGACTCTACGAATGCTGCGCGTCCATGGCCCAGTCGCTCTCTCTTCCGCTCCGCCTGCAGCGAAGCGGAAGCTCTTCACCCCCCGGATTTGGGCTGATCACAAAAACAACCACTCTCAACCGTCCACCAAAACGGGGTAAGCCCAGATAGACTAACCAGCCCAAAGGAGGTGCGCGAGATGGCGTATCGGGAGGTGGCCATGTGGGAGATCCTCGCAGTGCTCTGGCACTTCGGCCGGGGCCCTCAATCTGGACGCTCACTTCCATTTCCACGTCTGTGAGGGTCCACCCCGCTCACCCACCACCCGCCCGGCACTCAGCTTGACGCGTGCCAGTCCAACACATACCTGTCCATGGCGTCGTCGCCGAAATTTGCCGATGTAGCCGACCACGGGCCAAGCCAATGGACTTCACCAGTCTCGCACGGAAAGCCATCGAGGAGGACCGCCTCACTGCCGAGGAGTGTCGGGCCGTCTTGTACGCCCCAGACGAGGACGTCCTGGAGTTGCTCTCGGCGGCCTACCGCGTGAGGAAGACCTTCTGTGGCAACAAGGTGCACATTCACGTCCTGATGAACGCCAAGAGCGGCCTGTGCCCCGAGGACTGTGGTTACTGCTCCCAATCCAAGCTTTCCACGGCTGATATCTCCAAGTATGCGATGGTGAGCCGAGATCGACTCCTCGAGGCAGCGAGAGCTGCGAAGGAGGCGAAAGCCAAGCGTTTTTGCATCGTGACGAGCGGCAGAGGCGCCACTTGGCGAGAAGTCGAATACCTCAGTGAGGCCGTCCGTAGCATTCGGGACGAGGTTGGCATCAAGGTTTGCTGTAGCGTGGGGCTATTGGACGAACCCAAGGCCAAGGCCCTCAAGGACGCCGGCGTCGATCAACTCAACCACAATCTCAATACCAGCGAAGAGTTCTACTCGGAAATCTGCACCTCGCACACGTACCAAGACCGGTTGGATACCCTACGAGCAGCCCGGTCCGCGGGACTGAATCTCTGCAGCGGTGCCATCTTCGGGATGGGCGAGTCCGACGACGACGTGATCGACACGCTCATGGCTCTACGGGACCTCACCCCGCAATCGATCCCGATCAATTTCCTCATCCCCATCGAGGGCACGCCCCTACAGGACGTGCATCGCCTGACCCCATATCAGTGCCTTAGGATTCTATGCTTGGCAAGATTCCTGAACCCGAGACAAGAGATCAGGATCTCAGGCGGCAGGGAATTCCACCTGAGGTCTCTCCAGGCCATGGCGCTCTATCCGGCCAACTCCCTTTTCGTGGACGGGTATCTGACCACACCGGGACAGTCATCCAAAGATGCCTGGCGGCTGATCGAGGACATGGGGTTCGAAATCCAGCTAGATTGACCGTCCTTATTGACCGTCGTTGACCGTCCTCTGGAGGGAGGCCTCGAGCCGGCTGTAGCATGGCACATCCCTATCGGATATGGCATCCCTTTACCCAGATGGCCCGCTTCGACGCCGAGCCGAAGCTCGTGGTGGAGCGGGCTGAAGGGAACCGCCTGATCGACCGCGACGGTCGGGAATACATAGACGCGGTGGCGTCGCTCTGGTCGGTCATCCACGGCCACGGGCATCCGCAAATCGTCGAAGCCATCCAGGCGCAGGCCGCGAAGCTGCAACACAGCACGTTGCTGGGCATCAGCCATCCGTCTGCCATCGAATTCGCGGAGTCCCTCGTACGCCATCTGCCTCAAGGCCTCTCGCGGGTGTACTACAGCTCGGACGGGGCTAGCGCCGTCGAAGTGGCGCTGAAGATGGCGATCCAATACTGGGTCAATCGCGGTCACCCCGAGCGCAAGCGGATCGTCGCGTTGGACATGGCCTACCACGGAGATACTCTCGGAGCCAGTAGCCTTGGGGGGGCCGGATCCTTTCGGGATCCGTACGAGCCGCTGCTCTTCGAGCCGCTGCGGATTCCAAACGGGTATCGGTACCGCTGCCGGTGGTGCGCGGACGGCCTCGAGTGCGACTCCTCGTGCGTCAACGCACTGCGCGACCTCCTCGAGGCCCGGAGGAGTGAGATCGCGGCGGTGATCGTCGAGCCCCGCGTGCAAGGGGCGGCCGGGATGATCGTCGCGCCCGAAGGAAATCTTTCGAGCATCCGACGGCTTTGCGACGACCATGATGTCTTGCTCATCGCCGATGAGGTGGCAACCGGCTTCGGAAGGACCGGCGAGATGTTCGCCTGTGACCTGGAAGGGGTGGTGCCCGACATCATGGCGCTGGGGAAGGGCATCACCGGCGGGTACCTTCCACTCTCGGCCACCGTTGCCACCGAGCGGGTCTACGACGCTTTTTACGACGCGTCTGATCGTAACAAGACGCTCTTTCACGGGCATACCTTCGCCGGGAACCCCATCTGTTGCGCCGCCGCCATGGCGAGCTTGAGGATCTTCGAGGCGGAGCCGGTCTTGGAGCGCGTATGCCGGCGAGCTGCTTTTCTTGGATCGGTCCTGAGCGAGCTCTTCGGCGATCATCCTTGGGTCGGAGAGATCCGGCAGCAGGGCCTCATGGTCGGCCTCGAGCTGGTTCGGGACCGAATGACACGAGAGTCCTTTCCTCCGGCCGACGCCATCGGTTGGCGAGTCTGCATGGGCGCCCGCGATCGGGGCGTCTTCATTCGTCCTTTGGGCGATGTCGTGGTCATGATGCCTCCTCTCTCCATAGAAGAGGACGAGCTCGTTCAGATCGCCGAGGCGGTGCGGGATGGCCTTCGCGAAGTCGGGAGCGGCCATGACGCCCTGGACCAGCGATCGGGAGTGCGAGGGGCCATGACGCCGTGGACCAGCGATCTGGAATGCGAGAGGCCATGACGCCCTGGGCCAGCGATCTGGAGAGCGACCTGCGGCAAGCAGACGAGCTCTCTCTCCGGCGCAGCATCGTCACGCCGGAGACTGGACAGGAACCTCACGTTCTCATGAAGGGGCGCCGATACACCCTGTTCACGTCCAACAACTACCTCGGATTGAGCACTCACCCCGAGGTCATCGAGGCGTCCATCGAGGCGACTCACGCCTATGGGACCAGCGTCTCGGCCTCGCGGCTGCTATGCGGGTCCACCCCGCTCCACGAGGAGCTCGAGGCCAGGTTGGCCGCGTTGAAGTCACGCGAAGCGTGTTTGCTGTTCAGCTCCGGATACTTGGCGAACCTGGGATTGATGACCGCCTTCCTGGATTCAGACGACGTGATCTTCAGCGACCGTCTGAATCACGCCTCCATCGTCGATGGCAGTCGGCTCTCGGCAGCGAAGGTGGTGCTCTACGACCACTGCGATCCCAACCACTTGGAGGTCCTTCTGTGCGAGACGCCCGCGAAGCGCCGGCTGATCGTGTCGGAATCGGTGTTCAGCATGGACGGAGACCTGGCCCCTGTCCCGGAATTGCTCGCGCTGGCCGACCGTTTCGGAGCGCTCTTGGTCCTGGATGAGGCACATGCTACCGGACTGTTGGGTGACGACGGCGCGGGCGTCCTCAGCCTGTTCGGCATTTCCGACGGCCCCATCGTTATCGTGGGCACGCTCTCGAAGGCCCTGGGGTCCATGGGCGGCTTCGTGGCGGCGGACCAGACGTTGATCTCGGTGCTGGTGAACCGAGCCCGCTCCTTCATTTTCAACACCGCTCTCCCCGCCGCTGCGGCGGGCGCCGCCCTCGCGTCCATCAAGCTGATGGAGACCGAGCCGTGGCGCCGGGAGCAGTCAATCTCTCTGGCGCATTCTCTTCGCGATGGAATCCTCCAACGGGAGTTTCCCCCCTCGAACTCCGTCACCCAGATCGTCCCTCTCATGATCGGCAACGCCGAAGCGGCGCTGGCCCTCGATTCACGGTTTCGCGAGGCCGGTGTGCTAGCTCGGGCCATAAGACCACCGACGGTACCGGTGGGAACCTCGCGTATCAGGTTCAACGTTATGGCGACCCATACGCAAGAGGACATCAACCACGTATTAGGCCTCCTCGTGCCAGGCCTCCCTTCCTGATCGCGCATGGGTCGCATCGTACTGGTGACCGGCACGGATACGGGGGTCGGCAAGACCATCGTCGCCGCCTGGTTGGCGTCGCTCACTCCGCGATCCCAACGAGTGGCGTTGGTCAAAGCCGTTCAAACGGGGGCCGACCCTGCCGTTGACGGCGACGAGGCGTTCTACAGATCGGCCCTCGTCGGTCATCCCGTTACGATGACGACATTGGCCACGCTTCCCGAGCCCCTGGCCCCAGCGATCGCGGCGAGCAGGTCAGGCGAAAGCGTTCGCGCGCAGGACATTGCGCGGTCCTGCATTCAGATTGCCCAGGCTCACGATCTAACCATCGTCGAAGGCTCCGGAGGCCTCATGGTGCCTGTCGATGAAGAATCGAGCTTCGCGGACCTTGCCGGAGCTCTGAGCGCCAACCTGGTTCTGGTGATCCGGCCCGGGCTCGGGACGCTGAATCACACGACGCTCACGCTGGAGGCCGCGTCCAGGCGAAACCTCCTCGTCGAGATGCTGGTGTGTAACGGGTTGGTCGCCAAGCCTGGGCTCGTTGAAATCGAGAACCTTCGATTCCTTCGAAGCCGTTATCCGGAGATACCTTTGATTACGCTCCGCCGCCTACGCCAGGAGAGCCTGCACCGTCTGGCTCTACTCCGGCCGCAGATCCTCGGCGACCCGCCGACCTTGATGCAGGGCTCGCCCCTGCAGCCATTGGAGCTTCCACAGCCATAATACCACTAAGTGGTTGCGGTTCCACACGTTGAGTCCGAACTCGAGCTGCGGATGGCCGCGCCCAACGAGGCGGTTCGCATTGAGCTCCAGCAGCTCCATCCGGGGAATGTCAGTCATGAGCATGCTGCCATCGTGGAGCTGTCAGGGATCGCCGGAGGATGCCATCATGAGTCGTCGATCCACCCTGCCAGCGTCGCGACGGGTGGCCCGACACGTCTCCTGAGCCTATCGAGGTGAAGAGGCATAGGCATCAATTAGCCTCAATCTTACCAATTTATCAGGGTCCCGCAGGCGTGTTGCTTTCAAAAAAAGTGTGATTTATACTCCCCGATCACACTGACTGCGGGGGAGAAAAGATGTCAAGCTTAAAGCGAATAATCGTATTCTTGGGATTGACTTTCATCAATATCGCTCTGGCCCGGTCCGCTTTGGCACAAGCGGAAACCATTGCCATTACCGGCGCTACCATCATTGACGGTACCGGCAGCGATCCCATTGAGAACGGCACTATCGTTCTTGCCGACGGCCGGATCACTGCGGTTGGCAAATCCACAGATGTTGATATACCGAGCGCGGCGCGGAGAATCGATGCGCAAGGCAAATACGTGATACCCGGCCTGATGGATGCCAATCTCCACCTGTATCTTAATAGTGACCTGGAAACCCTCATTAAATATGAGGGACGCTATGATGAAATTATTGTCGAAGCCGCACAAATTACTCTCAAAACGGGCCAAACTACGGTTTTCGACACCTGGGGGCCTCGCGGACCCCTGGTCAAAGCGCGTGAAATGATCAACAAAGGTGAGGTTCCAGGTAGCCGCATCTATTTGGCCGGCAACATTGTTGGCTATGGCGGTCCTCTGTCCTCGGACTTCAGAGGAGAGTCAGCCGAATTTGTGAGTAAGGCGTTTGCCAAGCGAATCAATGCCGTATGGGAAGAGAATACCGGCCAGGATCTGCTGTGGATGGGGCCGGAGGAGGTCCGCAAGGAGATCCGCGATTACGTCAAGATGGATGTAGATCTTCTGAAATATGGAGCCAGTGGTCACGCCGGCCTCGAAATGCGCTTTATTTCCTTCTCTCCGCGGGTGCAGAAGGTGATTATCGAGGAAGCCCACAAAGCAGGAATCACCGCTCAAACCCATACCTCATCGGTGGAAAGCCTGGATATGGCCATTGAAGCCGGGATTGATATTTTGACACACTGCGGTGCGTCAGGAATGACGACACCTATCCCGGAAGAGACCATAAAAAAGATGGCCGACCACCAGATTCCCTGTTCGATTTTGCCGATAACACAGCGGCGTCTCGATGCGCTTCTTGAAAAGGATCCGGATCACTATTTTGTCAAATTCCTGAAGATCATGAAAGTGAATCACCGCAACATGATCAGGGGGGGTGTTGTCTTGCTGATGTCCACCGACGCCGGCATTACAAACCCTGTTTTGGCCGCTGAGGCGGAAGGAAGGAGCGCTGTCGAGGTAGATCCGCGCACGAAGCTGGGAGAGGGCCATTTCAATGCACTGAAAGCATTGCAGGAGATGGGCATGAAGCCGATGGAGATATTGAAGTCGGCCACCATCAACGTTGCCAAGGCCTACAAGAAAGAGGCCGATATCGGCACACTCGAGAAAGGCAAGATTGCCGATCTGGTCATTCTTGATAAAAACCCGCTCGAAAACGCAGAGAACTACCGTAGTATCAATATGGTGATGAAGGACGGCAAGCCGGTTAACCTGGATTCTCTGCCGCTTGCGCCTATTATCAGCACGTTGGCAGATAATCGGAGTTCGGGGCACTAGGAGTGTAAACGTCTCAGGCGGCGACCTCGAACCGGTCCGGTGCAGTTCGCAGGATCGAGCGTGCGGTCGCCAACCTTAGCTCATAGATAATACAGCATGAGGTAGACGGCGACGCCGCTCACGGAAACGTAAAGCCAAAGCGGCAGCGTCCAGCGAGCGATCTCGCGATGCTTCGCGATGCGCTCGGTCCAGCCGCGATAAATCGTGAACAGCGCGAGCGGAACGATCACCATCGCCAGCGCGACGTGTGGCACGAGCACGGCGAAGTACACGCCGCGGATCCATCCCTCATGCTGGAACGGAACGGAGCCGACCTGGGCGTGATGAAGCAGGTAGGTGACGAGGAATAGCGACGACAGAACGAAAGCGGTCACCATACAGGTCCGGTGGGCTTTGATGTTCTTCCGGCGAATGAACGCGTAGCCGGTTAGCAGGAAACACGCCGCGCTTCCGTTGAGGACGGCGTTCACCGTTGCCAGCGTTCCCGGCGTCCCGGGTGCTGGGCCGCGCCCCGGCATGGCGTAGACGACGATGATCACCGCCGCGAAAACCACGACCGACAGGACACCGATCACCCAGCGTGCCGCGGGAGACTCTGGTGTGACCGTACTCACGATACCTTTCGATCTTTGACACCCGGCTTCAGGCATCTCCTTCGTGCACCCTCAGAGCCTGATCCAACAGCGCCTCGAGCTCCTCGTCGGTGAAGTTGTCCAGGTCCGTTTGGCGCTCCGCCAGCACGATACGCTGTTCGGCGCCACAAGTGAAGACGAGAAGGGACGAGCCCGCTCTGCCGCTCGCAGGGAGCGGTGTCGCTCTGGCTGCGTATCGCTGTACTGACAGATGAGGAGGATCGAAGAGTCGGCCGTTTGGCGCGCGAGAAAGTGAAGACACTCAATCGACGTCTCGTCCGCCCACTGGAGATCCTCGAGGATGACAAGCAAAGGTTGATGCTCAGCGAAGCGGGAAAGGAGGGTAGCGAGGCGAGCAAAAAGTCGTGCCTCGAGTTCGGTCGGATCTGCGTACCGGAGGCTGGGATCCGAGGGGCGAGGTCCCAGGTGGGAAGGAGGCTATAGAGGAGACTCGCATCTCCCATAAGTGTCGCTCGGAGTGACGGGTCAATGCCACGAAGGATGGGGAGGAAGGCGTCTGAGAGTGGAGCGAATGAGATGGCTCGCTCCGCAGGGTACGCTCGACCGAGAGTAATCAGCCAGCCCCTCTCGCGAGCGTGCTCCGCCACAGCCTCCGCGAGACGGGACTTGCCAACGCCGCGATCGCCGCTGATGAAGACCGCTCCGCCCCTTCCTGCCTCGACATCATCCAGGAGGGAGCGTAGCACTTCCATTCCGCCTCCGCGGCCTGTGAGAGGTAGTGGACGCGGGAGCACCCTGGCCTCTCGAACTCGGTGGACCGGTTGCTGTCGTATCCTGTCCAGATGGGCCTGCAGAGATCGCGGTAACGCGGGCTCCCTGACAGTGTCGGGCCCGGTGCCGTGCTGCGTCAGCTCAGTCGGTCGGGGGACTTCAATGCCCTCGGCGAGAATGGCGTAGATGTCGAAGGCATCCGGGACGTTCTTCAACTCGTAGGAGCCCAGTCGAACGGCTGTCAGCTCCGGGTGGTTCTTTATCTCTTCGGCGATCTTCCCGGAGATCAGGATCCCACCAGGGATGGACAGGTCTTCGATTCGTGCAGCAATGTTGACAGCATCGCCGTAGGCTCCCTGCTCGTCATAGGCGATATCACCCACGTGAAGGCCGACACGAACAGGGAGCTTCGGGGGGACTGGAGCTCACGTTGGATCTCGATTGAAGCCGTTACGCCCTCAACTGCGCTCCGGAAGATGCTCAGGCTTCCGTCACCGAAGTATTGGAGTAGCTCACCACCTAGCCTAGGAAGTGTCTTCTCCAGGACCTGGCGCCGCGCGGCGAGGCTCGCGATGAGGTTCACCTCGGGGCCCGAGCGACGTACACGTCGTACGCCCCCGGAAGTAGGTTATCTAGAAGATGTTGGCCTCCACGGCCAGACCCTCTCCGAAGCGCCCGTGTCGGAACGCGCTCACGTCTACGGTATGGGCCTCTCCGTCGGCGATGAGCTCCGACACGGCCATGCCCGTCGCGGGCGCGTGCATGATCCCATGGCCGGAGAAGCCACAGGCGTCGATCCAGGCCCCATCTCCGGGGTTGCGGCCGATGATCGGGCTGTTGTCGGGGGACACCGCGTAGTATCCCCACCAGCTCCCTTTCCGGTCCACCCCGAGCTCCTCCCACCAGGGATAGCGAGGCACCCCCGTGAGCAGAACGTGCTCCAACCAGTCCCAGTCCATTCCTTCCGTGAATCCGCACTCCTGATCCAGGTCGTCGAGGCCAAAGAGGACGCGGTCCCCCTCGCTTCGGAGGTACACGCCCGTGGTCAGGTCGATGGTCAGCGGATAGGTGCGCGGGTCCTCGATCGGAGCGCTCAGAAAGATCTGGATGCGCTTGGGTCCCACCGGCACCTCGAGGCTGGCGAGCACGCCCATCTCAGCCGACCACGCTCCCGCGGCGTTGACGACATGCCCGCAGCGAAAGGCGCTATCGCCGCACCGGACTACCCAACCAGCCTCATCACGCTCGATCTCGGTGATGGGGGAGCTGAGCCGGTACTCCACACCCAGACCCTTTCCCATGGAGACCCACGCGTGCGTCGCCATGTGAGGATCGACGACGCCGTCCCATGGCCCGTAGGTGGCTCCCGCCAGGCCCTCGGTCTCGAAGCTCACGTAGCGCTGCGCCTCGATGGGATCGAGGACCTGTACCGGGGCGCCCATGCTCCTCTGCAGCTCGACGGACTCGAGGTGTCGCTCCCACTTCTCATGGGGCACGAGAAGGAGGTATCCGATGTCGCGATACCCCACGTCGTGACCGTGCCGCTCCCTGAACTCCCGGTAGATTGGGAGAGAGTACATGGACAGCCGGATGTTGGCCTCGGTGGTGAACTGCACCCGCACACCGGCGGCGCTCCTCCCGGTGGAGCCCATGGCCGGAGCGACGTCCTTTTCGAGGACGATCACGCTCAGGCCCCGGGAGGCCAGGTGCCACGCGGAGGAGGCCCCGACGATTCCGGCGCCGATGACGACGACGTCCGCTATCGTGTCGCTCAACGGGTTCCGAGGAGCCTTCTCCCCGCCCCTCGGTTACCGGCCGTCGTTCCTCTCGTACCTCACGAGCTGCCGGGGTCCGACCTCCGCGCCATACATGATGCCGTTGGCGTCGACCGCGACGCCCTCGGCCGCGGTCGTGCCCTGGGGCTCCGCTGCGGGATCCGGAATGAAGTACAGAACGTGGCCCGTTATGGCGTTGCCAACCCGGATGCCGCGCCGCCAACCGGGATTGCTGGTCGGGCTCGACTCGGAGTCGGCGCCGTAGAGGAGGTCGTTGTCATCGATGTAGATGCCGCTCAGGCGGCCGAACTGGTACCACTCGTCGATGAAGTGGCCTTCCTGGTCGAAGATCTGGATGCGCGCGTTCCCGCGATCGGCTACGAAGAGGCGTCCCCGGGAGTCGAAGGCCAGGCCGTGCGGCGTCCGGAATTCGCCCGGCGCCGCGCCGATTCTGCCCCAGGACTCGATGAAGTTGCCCTCCGAGTCGAACTTGGCGATCCGGGACGTGGTGTTCGCGTTCGCATCGGCGCTTTGACCACCATGTCCGTCGGCCACGTAGATGTCGCCGTTGGGCGCCGTGATGACGTCGTTCGGCTGATCGAGGAGCGGGCCCTTGCCGTCACCGGCGACGCCAGGCGTGCCCAGGGTCATGAGGAGCTCGCCTCTAGGGCTGAACTTCAGCACCACATGTCCCTTGCCGGCCTCGTCCGCGTACTGCTCGAGCTCTCTGGCATTGGCCGCGCGGGCGTCCGTGATCCACACGTTGCCGTCGTCGTCCACATGGATCCCATGGGGCCAGAGGATCATCCCCCCGCCGAAGCTCGTGATGAGGTTTCCGTCGGTGTCGTACTTGAGGATGGGATCGACGGTCGATCCGGCGCAGCTGTTGGCCCCGCACCGATCCGCGACCCAGATCGAGGTGCCGTCCGGGTCGATGTCGACCGCGCTGGTCGAGCCCCACTCCCGTCCATCCGGCAGCACGAAGTAGTCGTTGATGGTGGTATACGGATTGGGGTGGTGGTTGGTGGGCTCGGTCACGGGCTGCGCGGACGCAGGCACCACTCCTCCGAGCAGGACGATGGCCGCGAAGGTGGCGGTCGACGCGGACTGGGCGAAACGTCGGTGCGACATGGCTCTACTCCCTGAATACCGGACCTAGGAAATCCATCACTAGCGGGGTCGACGTGGCCACCAAGATGCGTCTCACTGGTACGGAGCCACAAGCATGGCACCACCCAGCCCGACTGACTACCATCTCCCTCCGACAGTGCAAGACACGGCACGTACGAGAACCATCGTTCAGGAGGTCCCCATGCACCGGGCAGCCACCCCGCTCCTCAGTATCTGCGTGTTCGTTCTCCTCCTCGGCCCTCCGACAACGGCATACGCCCAAGGGGGTCGGGACGGAGATGACGCTCCAAGTGGTCCGCCGCCGTCCATCGAGGACAAGACGGAGGGCATGCAGAAGATCGATGGCTTCATGCCGCTCTACTGGGAGGAGTCCGCCGGCAGGATCTGGATGGAGATCTCCCGGTGGGACACGGATCTGATGCACATGGCCGGGGTCGGCGCCGGGTTGGGCTCCAACGACCTCGGTATCGACCGGGGGTCAGGCGGCAACTCCCGCGCCGTGCGCTTCCACCGGGTGGGCCCCAAGGTCCTGATGGTGCAACCCAACTACCGCTTCCGTGCATTGTCGACCAACCCCAGCGAGGTGGAGGCTGTAGAGGATGCTTTTGCCCCCGCTACACTCTACGGCTTCACGGTCGCCGCCGTAACGGGCGAGCGGGTCCTCGTGGATGCCACCGACTTCTTGATACGGGACGTCGGCAACGTCGGGCGGAGGATGCGGCCCGGCACGTACCGGGTCGACCCCGGCCGGAGCGCCATCTACATACCCATGACCATGGGCTTCCCGGAGAACACCGAGATCGAGGTCTCGCTGACTTTCGCGCTGCAGCCGGGCGGGCCGAGTGGTGACGGCGGATTCGGAGGAGGAGGCGACGCCGATGGCTTCCAAGGCGTGGGTGACGTCGCCGCCAGCGCCGAGGCGCCCACGATCCGTGTCCATCACTCTTTCATCAAGCTCCCGGAGCTCGGCACCTACCAGCCCCGCTTGTCCGATCCGCGGGCCGGGTTCGGCGGCTTGACCTACCAGGACTACTCGGCAACGCTGGGCGAGCCCATGACGAAGCGCTTCGTCCGCCGGCACCGCCTGCAGAAGCGGAATCCATCGCAGGCGGTGAGCGAGCCCGCGGAGCCCATCGTCTACTACCTCGACCCCGGGACGCCAGAGCCGATTCGCTCCGCGCTGCTGGAGGGAGCCGGTTGGTGGGATCAAGCCTTCCAGGAGGCGGGCTTCCGCAACGGCTTCCGTGTGGAGCTTCGGCCTACGGAGATCAGCTCACACGACGTCCGCTACAACGTGATCAACTGGGTGCACCGGTCGACGCGGGGTTGGAGCTCGGGAGGGTCGGTCACGGACCCCCGCACGGGCGAGATCCTCAAAGGCAGGGTGACACTCGGATCGCTCCGCGTCCGTCAGGACTACATGATCGCCGAGGGGCTGTTGGCCCCCTACGAGAATGGCGACGAGACGCCGCCTGAGCTCGCCGAGTGGGCTCTAGCCCGTATCAGTCAGCTCAGCGCCCACGAGGTGGGCCACACCCTGGGCCTCGGACACAACTACTACAACAGCGAGGTGGGCCGGATCTCGGTGATGGACTATCCCCATCCCCTCGTGACGCTGGAAGACGGGCGACTCGACTACTCCGGCGTGTACGAAACCGAGATCGGCGAGTGGGACAAGGTGGCAATCGCTTACGGGTATTCGGTCTACGCGGACGAGGCCGAGGCACCCCAGGCGCTCCGGAAGATTCTGAACGACGCCTGGGCTCGTGACATCCGTTACCTCTCCAACCAGGACATGTCGGCGAACGCGCGGGTCGATCAGTGGGCCAACGGTATGGATCCGAGCGCCGACCTCTACGGCATCATGGAAGTGCGCCGCTTCGCCCTCGATCGATTCGGTGAGCGCGTCATCAAGAAGGGCAGGCCCATGGCCACCATGGAGGAGGTTCTGGTCCCGCTCTACATGCACCACCGCTACCAGGTAACGTCGACGGCCTCTGTGGTGGGCGGCCTGCACTACATCTACGCCTTCCGCGGTGACGGACGTACTCCGGTGGAGCCCGTGCCCGCAACGGACCAGCGCGCGGCGATCCAGTCCCTGTTGGCCACCCTGGACCCGTCGGCTCTCGCCATCCCCCGGAGTGTGCTCGCCTCCTTGCCGCCCCGTCCGTCGGGCTACGGCCGCACCAGGGAGCTGTTCCCCCGATACACGGGCGTTATGTTCGACGCGATCTCTCCGGCGGTCGTGGCGTCCGACCACACTATCTCCGAGCTCCTACAATCCGACCGGGCCGCGCGACTGGTGGAACAGCACGCCCTCGATCCGTCTCTGCCCGGTCTCGAGGACGTGATCACAGGGTTGTTCGGGACCACCGCAGCCGACGCCGGGGACTCTCCCTACGAGGCCGAGATCCGGAGGGCCGTGCGCCGAGTGGCGATCGATCGACTGATGGCCCTCGCGGGTGGGGCTTCCATGCCCCAGGTCAGAGCTCTCGCGAACGCCTATTTGGAGCGGGCGCGCTATCGGATCGATGAGCGGAGCGAAGGGGTGGCGAGCGGTAGCGGCCCTGTCGACCCCCAGCTCGCGAGTGATCGCCTGATCGCCCTCGACATCGGCCGGTTCCTCGATCGGCCCGGAGAGTCCTACGGCTTGCAGTCGGCTCCGGGCGCGCCGCCGGGGGCCCCGATCGGAATGCCAGCGATGGATTTCCTCGGCGGTCCGAGCGGCGTCCCGTTGGGAGTGGGTTGGCTCGACCAGGTAGAGCCGTACTGTGCCCACGAAGGATGGTAGACAGTGCGCGTACATCTCGACCTGAAAGACCCGTTCAGACTCCCGGACCGCCCGAGATTCGCGTCGACGGGCTCACGCTGCGCTTCGGGGGAGTGACGGCTCTCGACGACGTCACCCTGACGCTTCGTCGTGGCCCCCTTCAGGCGCTGATCGGTCCCAACGGTGCGGGCAAGACGAGCCTGCTCAACTGTCTGTGCGGGCTGTACCGTCCCCAGGAGGGAACGATCACGCTCACGGACGGTCAGGGCCGGGCGCATCGTATCGACCGCCTCGCACCACACCGGATCGCCAGGCTGGGGATCGCCCGTACGTTCCAAAACATCGAGCTGTTCAAGCACATGACGGTGCTAGACAACCTGATGCTCGGCCGGCACGTCCACATGGGAGGCAGCGTCCTGAGTTGTGGTCTCTACTGGGGACGCCAGCAGGCGCGGGAGATCGAGCATCGGGAGGAGGTGGAGCGGATCATCGACTTTCTGGAGCTCCAGTCCATGAGGCGCAGCCGTGTGGGTAACCTCGCCTACGGGCAGCAGAAGCTCGTGGAGTTGGGCCGCGCGCTTTCGCTCGAGCCGGAGTTCCTGCTCTTGGACGAGCCCATGGCCGGCATGAGCTCGGAAGAGAAGGAGGCTCTTGCCCGCTACATCCTCGACGTCCACGAGGAGCGGGGCGTGACCCCGGTCGTCATCGACCACGACATGGACGTGGTCATGGACATCTCCGACCATGTGACGGTGCTTGATTTCGGGAGGAAGATCGCCGAGGGAGCGCCGGAACAGATCCGGACGGACCGGGCTGTGGTCGAGGCGTACTTGGGAGAGGAGCACCCGTGATCGATCCGGCCGATGCAGCCGCCCATCCGACGCTTCCCGGACTCCTCGTCGACCGTGCCCGGACCACGCCCGACGCCGTCGCGCTCCGGGAGAAGGAGTTCGGCGTCTGGCAGGAGATAACCTGGACCGGATATCTGGACCGGGTCCGCCGATTCTCGCTGGGCCTGAGGGCCCTGGGCGTGGCCCCCGGCGACACGGTGGCGATCATCGGGGACAACCGCCCCGAGTGGGTGATCACCAAGCTTGCGGCCCAGTCCCTGGGAGCCCTGCCGGTGGGGATCTACCAGGATTCGGTCCTCGATGAGCTTCGGCATGTCCTCGAGGCGTCCGGCGCCCGCATCATGGTGGCCGAGGATCAGGAACAGGTGGACTAAGGTCCTGGACCTCCGGGGCTCACTGCCGCGCTTCGAGCGAGTCGTCTATCACGACGCCAAGGGGCTGAGCGGGTACGACCGAGAGCATCTCGTCTTCTTCCCCGACGTGGAGGAGATGGGCGAAGCGCTGAGCCGGGAGGACCCTACGGCGTTCGACGAGATGGTCGACGCTCTCGACCCGGAGAGCGTGGCCCTGCTCTGCACCACGTCGGGGACCACCAGCAGGCCCAAGCTGGCCATGCTCAGCCACACCAACCTGATCAGCATGGCCGAGCAGATGCAGCACGTCGATCCCATGGGCGCGGAACACGACGTGGTGTCCTTTCTGCCGCTGGCCTGGATCGGCGAGCAGATGGTCACGTTGTCATGGGCCCTGACCGTCGGCTTCACGACCAACTTTCCGGAGGAATCGGGCACGGTGCGCCGGGATCTCCGGGAGATCGGGCCCAGGGCCCTGGTCTCGCCGCCTCGCATCTGGGAGAGCCTGGTGTCCGAAGTGCAGGTTAAGATGGAGGACTCCACCGCATTGAAGCGCCGCGTGTACGCCTGGTCCATGGCGGTGGGCAAGGCCATGGCGGACGCCCGCTTCGAGGGCCGCACGCCGACTGCGGCGCTGGCGTGGAAGTACCGGCTGGCCGCGGCGCTCACCCTGCTGCCCCTGAAGGATCAGCTTGGCCTTCGCCGGGTCCGCCGGGCGTACACAGGGGGTGCGGCTCTGGGACCCGATGTCTTCCGTTTCTTTCACGCCATGGGCGTGAATCTCAAACAGCTCTACGGCCAGACGGAGGTCGGCGGGATCAGCGCAGTTCACCGGGACGAGGACATCCGCTTCCAAACCGTGGGCACGCCCCTTCCCGCCACCGAGGTGAGAATCGCCGACGACGGTGAGATCCTGACCCGGAGCCCCGCGGTCTTCAAGGGCTATTACGGTGACGAGGAGGCGACGGTGGGGGCGCTGGAAGATGGGTGGCTGCATTCGGGCGACGCCGGGTACATAGACGACCAGGGGCACCTGGTCGTCATCGACCGGGCCACGGACGTCATGATCCTGGCTGACGGCACCACCTTCAGTCCCCAGTTCATCGAGAACCAGCTGAAGTTCAGCCCCTACGTGCGGGAAGCCGTGGTCTTCGGTGGCGACTGTCCGTACGTAACCGCCCTGGTGGCCATCGACTACGAGAACGCGGGCAAGTGGGCCGAACGCGATCAGCTGGCCTACACCACCTTCACCGACCTGGCGCAGAAGCCCGAGATCTACGCCCTCGTCAGAGACCAAGTCGCCGAGGTGAACGCCACGCTGCCCGAGGCCGCACGCATCCGCCGCTTCCTGCTGCTGCACAAGCAACTGGACGCCGACGACGCCGAGCTGACCCGAACCCGGAAGGTGCGCCGGCGCTTCATCGCGGAGCGCTACGCGGAGTTGGTCGAGGCCCTCTACGGCGACGGTGACCGGATCACCGTGGAGAATGAGATCACGTACCAGGACGGGCGGACGGCCACCGTGCGGCATGATCTGCGGATCGAGACGGTGGAGCGGACCGAGACCCCGGAGGCCCCGTAGTCGTGGACGTCTTCCTCCAGCTCACCGTCTCCGGCCTCTCGAACGGTATGGTCTACGCCCTGGCGGCTGTGGGGTTCGTGGTGATCTACAAGTCGAGCGACGTCATCAACTTCGCGCAGGGCGAGCTGCTCTTGTTCGGAGCCTATCTCTCCTTCTTCGCCATCGCCCAGATCGGACTCCCCTGGGGCCCGGGCATCCTCCTGACTCTGGTGCTGGCCGTCGTGCTGGGGCTGCTCATCGAGCGTGTCGCGTTACGTCCTCTCATCGGGGAGCCCGTCATCTCGATGATCATGGTCACGGTAGGCCTGTCCAGCGTGCTCCGGGCGGTTGTGAACGCGATCTGGGGCGCCCGGCCCCGCACGTTCCCCGCGTTTCTCCCCCGGGGCGAGATCACGGTTGGCTCGACCGTCCTGGGCATGGACCGGCTCATCGTGATTCCTACGGCGGCCGTGGTGCTGATCCTGCTCGGTCTGTTCTTCCGCTACACGCGGGACGGCATCGCCATGCGCGCTATCGCCGACGACCAGCAGGCGGCCCTCAGCATGGGGATCAGCATCAAACGAGTCATCGGCATCGCGTGGGCCCTGGCCTGCGTGTCGGCCGCCCTGGGCGGCATCATGCTGGGGAACATCGTCGGCGTCAGCCAGAACATCAGCGCCATCGGCCTCCGGGTCTTCCCGGTGGTGATCCTGGGCGGCCTCGATTCCATCGCCGGGGCCGTGATCGGCGGCGCGGCTATCGGGCTGCTGGAGGCGTACACGGGCGGATACGTGGGGCACGGTCTGAACCTGGTCATCCCGTTCGTCGTGCTCATCGTGATTCTCATGGTCCGTCCGTACGGCCTCTTCGGCCGCCCCATCATCGAGCGGATTTGATGCCCTGTCGAACTTCTGGGACAGGACGTTTAGTGTCCCGTTGCCAAAGTGTCTCGGCCAGTCGAGGGCACGGTGCATCCGTGGGCTCGGCGTTGGGACTCCTTGCGACCACGCTTCGCGCGGTGCCCGCTTGCGCTACGCCGCGTCGTCCCGCCTTGATCCCACGGCGCCCCGACCCTCTTGGTGGCTCGCGAACTTCGGCAGCGGAACACTAGCCATGGAGTGCGGCGTCTACTTCACGGACTACCGGGCGGACATGGCGCTCCGGCGGAAGCCCGCCGAGCGCATCCGCCTGTGGCTCTTTGCCGTGGGCGTCCTCGTGTTTCCGTTCGTGGCGTCGCCATACGGGCTGACCCTGGCCAACCAGGTCGCCATCGCCACGGTGGGTGCCATCGGGCTCAACATCCTGGTGGGGTACACGGGGCAGATCTCGTTGGGGCAGGGGGCCTTCATGGCGGTGGGCGCCTACAGCGCGGGCCTGATGACGCTTCGGCTGGGACTGCCCTGGGGGGTGAGCATGGTTCTGGCAGCTCTGCTCACGGCTGCGGTGGGCGTCTTCTTCGGCCTTCCCTCGTTGCGGCTCAAGGGACTCTACCTGGCGGTGGCCACCCTGGCGGCCCAAGAGATCGTGGAGTGGGTGGTGACCCACTGGACCGCCGTGACGGGTGGTACGGAAGCACTGGTGCTTCCCTCGCCCATGTTGATGGGTGTCCGGATGAACACGGACTTCGGGTTCTACTGGCTGGGCGTAGCCGTGGCTGCCGGCACGGCCCTCTTCGCCGCAAACCTGTTCCGCACCCGGGTCGGCCGGGCCTTCGTGGCGATCCGGGACCAGGACATCGCAGCCGGCGCCATGGGCGTTAGCGTCTTCCGCTACAAGCTGCTGGCCTTCGCCACCTCGTCATTCTTCGTGGGCCTGGCGGGAGCGCTCATCGCGTACTACCGCACCATCGTTACCTGGGAGCGCTTCACTCTGGAGACCAGCATCATCTACCTGGCCATGATCATCGTCGGCGGCCTGGGCAGCATATCCGGCTCGTTCTTCGGCGCGGTGCTGATCACGCTCTTACCGGCGGGCATAGGCACGGTGGGGCGGGCACTCCAGGACACGGCCCCCGTCGTGGCGGGCGTGTTGCCCTACGTCCAGCAGGCCGCGTTCGGCACGGTGATCATCCTGTTCCTGGTCTTCGAGCCCGAAGGACTCGCGAAGTTGTGGAGAAACGTGAAGGATTACTTCCACGTGTGGCCGTTTGCGTATCGATCGTGAAGGGGACGGGCCACGATGTGGAACGAACAGCTCTGGCCGAGGAGCTATCCATGAGGAGACTCGCGACGTACGTGAGCTTACTTCCGTTGGCCCTCGCCTGTGGTGGTGCCGGGGACTCCAGCGACTCCAACGAGATCAAGATCGGCGCCATCTTCGACCTCAGCGGGCCCACGGCGGACGTCGGCACGGACTACGCGGAGGGGATCCAGGGCTACGTCGCGTGGCTCAACGCCCAGGGCAGGATAGCAGGCAGGCCCATCGATCTGATCTTCCAGGACTATGCGTACGACGTGAGTCGTGCGGAGCAGCTCTACAGCCAGTTCGTACAGGAAGGCGTCGTGGCATTCATGGGATGGGGCACGGGAGATACCGAAGCCCTGCAGCGGCGCATCGTCGAGGACCAGCTCCCGTTCACATCCGCCTCCCTCTCCCACCGGCTGGGGAATCCGGAAGAGGCTCCCTACAACTTCCTGGTGGCCGCCACCTACAGCGACCAGTTCTTCATCGTTCTGGACTGGATCAAGGAGGACTTCGCGGCGCGGGGTGAGACCGGCCCGCCTACCGTAGCCCTCATGCACAACGCCAGCCCGTTCGGCTTGTCGCCCTGGCAACAGGGTGGAGAGGCGTACGCGGCCCGGATCGGTCTAGACGCCCAGGCCTACGAGATGCCCCGTGGTGCGACCGACTTTACCGCCGAGTTGACCCGAATCCGGCAAGCAGGCGCGCAGTACGTGGTTTTCCAGAACACTTCGGGTCCGGTGGCGCTGGCCGTCCGCAACGCCCGGAGCCTGGGCATGGACGTCACGTTCGTCTGCCTGAACTGGTGCGCGAACCGTCTCTTGATCAGTCTGGCCCCCGAAGCGTCCGAAGGCGTGGTGGGCTCCATGCCGTTCGCGCCGGTGGCCACCGACTTGGCCGGCACCGCCGAGATCCGGAGCTTCCTGGAAGCCGAGGGTGAAGCGATCGAGGAAAAGAGCAACGCCCTGACCCAGGGCTGGTGGACGATGGCGGTCATGGCCGAGGGCATCAAGCGGGTGATCGAAGCGGGACAGGAGGTTACGGGAGAGAACATCAAGGCGGCCCTGGAAGGCGTGTCGGAGATGGACACTGGTGGGGTGACCGTACCCATCACGTTCAGCGCTGAAGAGCACCGGGGTGCCAAGGGCGTGCGTCTGTTCCGGGTGGAGGACGGGGTCTGGCAGCCCATCACCGACTTCCGGCGACCCGCCGAGAGTCCCGGGGCGCGATGACGTGCTCGAGCTGACCAACGTCGAGGTTCGCTACGACGAGGTGATCCTCGTCCTGAAGGGCCTTTCCCTTTCGGTCCCGGAGGGCAAGATCACGACCCTGCTCGGTCCCAACGGGGCCGGAAAGACCACGACCCTCAAGGCCATCTCGGGCCTTCTGGAGCCGGACAACGGCCGCGCGTCGGACGGCGCCATCGTGTTCCGGGAGCAGGAGATCCACAGGCTCGACGCCTCCGAGATCGTACGCCGGGGTATCTTCCAGGTGATGGAGGGGCGGCGCGTCTTCGAGCACCTGAGCGTGGAGGAGAACCTCCTGGCCGGGGCCTATACTCGGCGCGACCGTGGAGAGGTGAGGCCCGACATCGAGCGGGTCTTCGAGTACTTCCCCCGCCTGGGCGAGCGGGCGAAGCAGCACGCCGGGTACCTGTCGGGTGGAGAGCAGCAGATGCTGGCGGTGGGCCGGGCGCTCATGGCCCGCCCTCAGCTCATGCTACTGGATGAGCCGTCTCTGGGCCTGGCGCCTTTACTGGTGCGCACGATCTTCGACGGCCTCCAGCGCATCAATCGCGAAGAGGGCACCACCATCCTGGTCGTGGAGCAGAACGCTAGAATCGCGCTTTCCATCGCGGACTTCGGGTACGTGATGGAGGGGGGGCGGGTCGTCCTCGAGGGCACGGCCGACAGCCTTCGGGAGAACGCCGACGTGAAGGAGTTCTACCTGGGCCTGACGGAAGTGGGCCAGCGCCGTTCCTATCGCGACGTGAAGCACTACCGGCGGAGAAAGCGATGGCTGTCGTGAGCGCGGAGGCCGAGTTCCTACCGGACTGGGATGCCTACCAGGACGACCTGGTGCGGCGGGCTGTGAGGTACGCCTCCGAGAAGTCGGCCGAGGTCGCCGGGCGCCTGGCCGGTGCAGGTGTGGAGGCCCACAGCATACGCAGCCTGTCGGACCTGGCTCCGGTGCCGGTGCTCTCCAAAGACAGCCTCCCCGATCTCCAGGCCGTGTCTCCTCCGTTCGGAGGCATGCTGGCCGTTCCCGTGGATCACCTGAAGCGCATCTACACCTCTCCGGGTCCGATCCTCGACCCGGAGGGCTCGGGCGCGGACTTCTGGCGCGTGGCTCCGGCCCTCCGAGCTGCCGGGTTCGGTCCGGACCAGATGGTCCTCAACACCTTTTCCTATCATCTGACACCCGGCGGTCTGATGCTGGACGCCGGGCGGTGGGCTGCGTGGTGGTCCCGGGAGGAGTAGGCAACTCGGCCGCCCAGGTCGACGTGTCCCGGGCGGCGAGCGCCACGGGCTACGTGGGTACTCCCCAGTTCCTGCTCGTGCTCCTGGAGAGGGCCGTCGAGATGGGCACCCCACTGGAGGTACGGCGCGGCCTCGTGACCGGGGGTCCGTTCCCGCCCCCGCTTCGTGAGGCGGTCCAGACCGAGCACGGCGTCGATGCCTACGAGTCGTACGGCACGGCCGATGCCGGCACCCTCGGGTACGAGTGCGCCGAGAGGTCTGGTTGGCACGTGGCCCCCGGTGTGGCCATCGAGATCACGGACCCGGCCACGGGGGAGCCACTGGCGCCCTGCGAGACGGGCGAAGTGGTGGTGACCAGCCCCAACGAGACGTATCCCCTGGTCCGGTTCGGCACCGGTGACCTGTCCGCTTTCCTCGAGGGGGCGTGCACATGCGGCCGGACCAGCGCCCGGCTGAAGGGTTTTCTCGGTCGGGTCGGGGAGGGCGTGAAGGTGAAGGGGATGTTCGTCCACCCGCGCCAGATCGTCCGTGCGCTGAAGTCGGATCCCGGTGCGGGGGCCTGGCAGGGGACCGTGACGGCCGAGGGGCATCAAGACCGGCTCACGATACGGATCGAGGCCCGGGACGGCGCTACCCTGGATGGGGAGGCGCTCGAGCGGTCGCTCGTGGAAGCCGTGAAGCTCAGGCTGGAGGTGCAAATCGTTCCCCCGGGCACCATCGGGGAGGGCGAAGGCCGATTGCTGGACGAACGAGGGCGCTAGTCTTCTGGGACACCCCCCCTTCCGATCACCCTTCTACGACCGCGCGTCCGGTACCGTGGGGCTCGTCGCCCCGATCCCTCGAAGTACAGGGTCGGTGTCATCCACGTTCGCCGTAGCGTAGACGCTCGCACCGGAGATCTCATCCTTCATCAGGGTCGTGAATACCCCCCCGAGGCTGAGCATCGCCACCAGATTGGGGATGGCGACCACGGCGACGGCGATGTTGGCGACCACCCACAAACCATCGACATCGGCGACGCCGGCGACCAACACGCCGGGAAAGAAGTACAGCCAGCGCAGGACCCGGACCGGACGCACTCCCACCAGATTCACGAGGCAGGTCTCGAAATAGACGTAGAAGCCGATCTGAGTGGACAGGCAGAACGTGGCGATGGAGCCCGACACGATGATCGACGCGACGGAGAACGGGAACACCTCGGCGAATGCCGTGAGAAGCAGCTCGATCCCCGACTCTCCACCGGCCATGGCACCCGTAGAGAGGATCGCCAACGCCGTGATGGAGCAGATCAGGATCGTGTCGAAGAAGACCTCGAACGCGCCCCAGACCCCCTGCTGGAAAGGGTGTGCGGTCTGCGCGGTCGCGTGCACCATCGGTGCGGTTCCCATCCCGGCCTCGTTTGAGAGCATGCCACGCGCCATGCCTTGTTTTATCGCGGCGCTCACGGCGACGCCCGCGGCACCACCCGCTCCCGCCGTCGCGGAGAACGCGTGGGAAAAGATCGAGCTCAGCACTCCCGGAAGTGCATCGAGATTCGCGGCGATCACGACGAGCCCGCCGGCCACATAGGCCACCGTCATGACCGGGACCAGCCGGGCCGAAAAGCGGCCGATCCGTGGGAGACCGCCGAGGACGACCAGCGCCGTGATGACCGCCATCGAGCCGGTGACGAGGTACGGATCGAGGCTGTAGCTCGCCAGAAGGGCACGCCCCACCGTGTGCGACTGCAACATCGAAGCCGCGAAAACGGCGTTGATGAGCATGCCGGCGCTGAACATGAGAGCGAGGGGGGTCCAGCCGAGGCCACGGTGGATCGTGTATTGGGGCCCTCCCCGAAACTGACCGTCGGGGCCTCGCTCCCGGTAATAGACGCCGAGCGTGATCTCAACCGTCTTCGACATCATCCCGAAGAACGCCAGGACCCACATCCAGAAGATGGCGCCGGACCCGCCCACGGACAGCGCCGTCGCCACGCCCGCCATGTTCCCCATGCCCACCGTACCGGCCAGCGACGTCGCCGCGGCCTGCACCGGGGTCATGCCCTGCCCTTCTTTTGGGGTGGCGGATCTGGAGGAGAGTCGTCCAACGGTGTTCCGAACGATGTAGCCGAGTCCCGTGATCTGGAAGAACCCCGAGCGGACCGTGAAGAAAACAGCGACTCCCGCCAGGAAGGCCATCGTCCATGGGCCCCAGAGCAAGGAGTCGACGACCGCGAGCTTCTCGAGAAGGGAGTCGATCATACGACCTCATTGAGGAGATCCGGCGCGCCGGAGTAAGCCGCGGTACGGGATCCGGCACGCCGCGGCGAGGTCCGCCCCGGGATCCGGCACGCCGCGGCGAACCCCATCCTACGGGCGGCGATGCCGCGGACGATAGTGGTCGAGACGAGTGCCGATGCGCTCGTCTTCGACTACGTTGGCTTTCCCGCCGCGATTCTCGACGAGGTGGCCACCGATTGGACGCCCTCGAAAGGACCTTGCAGGTGGTATGAGGCCGGATAAGTGAACGAAGCGGTGATTCACGACCTCGTGGTGCAGGGTGATATTGCGCTTCCGGACGGCACAGTCCTGAAGGCCGGATGGCTCGGCATCACGAACGGGCTCATCACAGGTAGCTCCGAGGTGCCCCAGTCCGGCTCCGAGATCATTGACGCATCCGGATACCTGGTTCTCCCGGGATTCGTGGACGCGCACGTCCACACCCGTTCCTACGTGGACGAGGGAATCACCGCTACGACGCGGGCGGCGGCAGCCGGCGGGACGACGACCGTCATCGACATGCCGTTCGACAAGCCGGCCCGACCCGTCAATTCCCGGGAGCGATTCGAGACGAAGGTTGCGGACGTCGGCGAAGAGGCCATCGTCGACGTCGGTCTCTACGCCACGTTCCCTCCCAAAGGAGATCTGGGCATCATCGCCGATTTGGCAGTGGCCGGAGCCGCGGGATTCAAGGTGTCGACCATTGAAGTGGATCCGATCCGGTTCCCGCGCATCCCCGACGGGCGTCTGTACGAGGCCTTCCAGGAGATCGCGCAGACCGGCCGTCCCGTGGCGGCTCATCAGGAGAATCAGGAGATCGTCTTCGCCCAGGCAGAAGCCTTTCAGGCCCGCGGCGACACGACGCCCATCGATCACGCCCTGAGCCGTCCGCCCGTCGCAGAGGCGGAGGCCGCGGGACGCCTGCTCGAGCTGGCATACTGGACCGGCGCCCGTCTGCACATGGTCCACGGCACACTGCCCCGCACGTTCGAGCTCATAGAGTGGAATCGTACGAAGGGCGTGCGGGCATCGGGAGAGACGTGCATTCAGTACCTGCTCCTGACCATGGATGCCCTTCGCGAGCAGGGAGGCCGGGCCAAGTGCAATCCGCCACTACGCTCCCAGGAAGACGTGGACGCCCTCTGGCAGCAGGTGCAGGAAGGACTCGTCGACATCGTCGCGTCGGACCACTCCCCGTATCCGCTTCATCGGAAGGAGACCGAGGACATCTTCCAGGCGTATGCCGGAATGCCAGGAGCCGAGACGCTTGGGACGCTCCTGTACAGCGAGGGTGTGGCGATGGGCCGTATCGGGCTCGGTAGATTCCTGGAGGTCCTCTCGTCGGGGCCGGCAGCCGTGTTCGGCTTTGAGCACAAGGGACGTCTCGAGGCCGGAGCCGATGCGGACTTCGTCGTCTTCGATCCGGATGCCGAGTGGGACTTGGACGAGGGCGCGATGCACTACGCAGTAGGGTGGAGTCCCTACCATGGTCGCCGCGTCCAGGGACGAGTCGTCTCGACGTGGCTGCGTGGACGCTGTGTCTACGCTGACGGAGAGATCAAGGCTGACCCTGGAGCCGGCCGCTTTGTGACGGCCCGTGGTGATTCCGGCGCGTCACCAAGTCCGTCATAGGATCCACACTCAAACGATCGAACCTCATGCAGCTTCAAGGCGTTCTCCCGATCCTCCCCACTCCGTTCACCGACGACGGCGTCGTGGACGAGGGTAGCCTCAGGCGCATCATCGACTTCGAGCTCGAGGTCGGCGCCCACGGTGTAAGCGTTCTCGGGTTCATGGGCGAGGCGCATCGCTTGTCCAGCACTGAGCGGAGGCAGGTGGTAGCGACGGTGGTGGACCAGGCCGGCGGCTCGTTCCCCACATGGGTGGGGGTCTTGGCCTTTGGGGCCGCCGGGGCCATCGAACAGGCCCGCGAGGCCCAGGATCTCGGAGCGCAGGGTGTGTTCGTCGCCCCCATCGGCGTTCAGAACGACGAGGTGATCTTCGACTACTACGCCTCGGTGGCCGACGCCCTCGAGATTCCGGTTGCCATCCACGACTTCCCGGAGTCGTTTCGGACCATCCTGTCGCCGGAGCTCATCGCCCGGATGGCCAACGAGATCGACGGCGTGAGCTACATCAAGCTCGAGGAGCATCCCGTTCTCGCGAAGATGAGCCGCATCCAGAAGCTGGCGCCCGACTCCATCGGGATTTTCGGAGGCCTGGGCGGCGTCTACTTCCTGGAAGAGCTCCAACGCGGCTCGAGGGGAGTCATGACGGGATTCGCGTTTCCGGAAGTGCTACTTGCCGTGTACGACGCCTTCAGAGCAGGCGATCCTAGCCGCGCCGCGGCCCTCTTCGACCGTTACCTGCCCTTGATTCGGTACGAGTGCCAGCCCAAGATCGGCCTGGCGTACCGGAAGTTCACTTATCACCGACGCGGCATCATCGACTCCACCTTCATCCGCCCGCCGGGCATACAGATCGACGACTATACGCATGCCGAGCTCATGGCCATCATCGAGCGAGTAGGATTCAATCTGGATGACGGCGGGGTGCAGCCGGTCGCAGTGGCCACAGTCTGAGGCACACCCGGAGGCCCTCGCAAAACAACGATGGAGACATCCATGCCACGCCTGCTTCTTCCGGCGATCGCTTTCGCCAGCGTCCTACTGCCCCCGTCCGCTCACGCACAGCTGACCACCGAATCCCTCGCAGGGCTCATACCCCGCAACATCGGCCCCGCCACCATGAGCGGTCGTGTGGTGGACCTGGCCGTCGTAGAGATGGATACTCGAGTGTTCTACGTGGCGTCGGCCACTGGCGGTGTGTGGAAGACGACGGACAACGGCATCCGCTTCACGCCCGTCTTCCAGAACGAGGCCGTCCACTCCGTCGGGGACATCGCGGTGCACCAGCGGGACACGGCGGTGGTGTGGGTGGGCACCGGCGAGAGGGCCAACCGGCAGAGTACGAGCTGGGGTGACGGAGTCTACAAGTCCACCGACGGCGGGCAGACGTGGCGGAACATGGGCCTCGAGGAGAGCCATCACATTGGCCGCATCGTCATGCACCCCGACAACTCCGACATCGTTTACGTGGCTGCCATGGGGCACCTCTGGGGCCCCAACGACGAGCGGGGCGTCTACAGGTCCACGGACGGGGGTGAGTCCTGGAACCGCGTGCTTCAGGTGAACGACAACACCGGCGCCGTGGACGTGGCCATGGATCCCGAGAATCCCCAGATCCTTTACGCCGCCATGTACCAGCGCCGGCGGAGGCCGTGGGGTTTCCACGGGGGCGGCCCGGGAAGCGGTCTCCATAAGAGCACCGACGGCGGCGAGAGCTGGACCAAGCTCACGAACGCGGGGCTGGACAACGGGCTGGCCACCGGTGACATCGGCCGCATCGGCATTACGATTTTCAGGGCCGACCCGCGCATCGTGTACATAAGCCTCGAGCAGGGCGAGCGCTTCAACGCCGCCACCGCCTACAATCAGCGGTTGGCGGGGATCTTCCGCTCCGAGGATCGGGGGGAGACATGGACCCTCCAGAGTGACTGGAATCCGCGGCCCATGTACGCAAGCCAGCCAATGGTGGATCCCAACGACGATCAGCGGCTCTACATGTTGAATTCGTACAGCTATTCGGACGACGCCGGTGTGACCTTCACGGTGCCCGGGGAGCACGAGACGCACGGCGACGATCGCTTCGTCTGGGTGGATCCCAATGGCAATTATGCACTTGACACAATCCTATGAGGGTGTTACTATCCATGCATGGACTTCGTAACGCCTTTCCTGCCAGCGGTTTCGGCCACCCGGTCGAGCTCTTTTTTTAGCCGTTTGCCAAACACCTTTTCGGCCAGCTTCGCATCATCTACATCCACCCTCGGAAGCTTTTGCTTTTTCTTAGGAGTTTGATTCATGGACATCGTCTCCCTACTGGATCGTTTCGCTAACGAGGACACCTGCCGGAAGCACCTGGAGGCGCTGCGTTGGCCCAGTGGTGTCGCGTGTACCCGGTGCGGCGATATGGATGTGAGCCCGATCAAAGGCAGGGGCCAGTGGCACTGCATCGGATGCGGCTACCACTTCAGCGTCAAGTCCGGCACCATCATGCACGATTCGCACCTGCCGCTCCGCAAGTGGTTCGCTGCCATCTACCTGCTCTGCCAGTCCAAGAAAGGCATGAGCGCCCACCAATTGCACCGGACAATCGGCGTGGCCTACCGGACGGCCTGGTACCTCTGCCACCGCATCCGCGAGGCGATGGGCAACGATCCGCTGTCCGGCCCCACTTTGATCGGTGTCGTTGAAGTGGACGAAACTCTGGTCGGCGGCAAGACCAAGGGTAAGGGCCGTGCCTACAAGGGCAACAAGCATTGGGTGGCCGGGGCCATCCAGCGAGGGGGAAACGTCCGTATCGAGCGCATCCCTGACGTGAAGCGAGAGACCCTTCATGCCTTCATCGCCAGAGCCGTTAGAGACGAAGCCGAAGCCATCTACACTGACGATCTCAAGTCCTACATCGGCATCGGCGACGAAGACACCCGCCATGAGACCGTCAAGCACTCTGCCGAAGAATGGGTGATCGGTGACGTCCACACTAACAGCATCGAAGGCGTGTGGAGCCTGTTCAAGCGTTCCATCGTCGGGTCGTTCCACAAGATGAGCGCCAAGCATATGGACCGCTACCTGGAAGAACTGGAGTGGCGTTACAACAACCGGAACAACCCCCACATCTTCCGCGACACCCTGACTCGCATCGTGAACACCGACCCGCTCACCTACCGGGAGCTTGTGGCCTAGCCGCTTGCCCGAAGGTCCCTGCCCGCCTATTCTGCCTCTGTCACTATCGAGCAAGGAAGCCCTTTGAGTCGGGCTAGGGCGGGTAGTTCCCACTTGGCGAGCGAATAAGCAGGAACTCTCCGCAATCTTTCTTGCGCGATGGTGACACATGGTCCGGCACCACGTCTGAGTGCCTGAGCCTTTCCGATCACCACGGGAGAGATTAGACCAATGCGCAGCTTCCTGCCCACCATTCTTGCTCTTCTCCTTATCACCTGCACCGGCGATGCCGGACCTATGGGACCCCAAGGACCCGTTGGCTCTCAGGGACCCGCTGGACAAGATGGCTCGCAAGGACCAGCGGGGCCTCAAGGTCCTACAGGCCCATCTGGCCCAATGGGTCCCAGGGGACCGCAAGGAGAACAAGGCCCCCCAGCCCCAATTATTGATACTCCAACAGGCCAAACTACTAACATTTCTTATATTCAAGGGCAATTTGACTCCTCTGGCGCGTTTACAGCATTACTTCCTGACGAATTCAAGAACAACCCCCTGGCCATTCCTCTTATTGCTTGCTATGTAAGCTCTGATAAGATGACATGGCTAGCAGTAACGACATCTGTTTCCACAACCCAAACTGTCTGCGGATTGGCGGGGATCGGCGGTAACACTCCCGCAATCGTCATAATCAACGGTACGACCGGTTGGTACTTTCATTTGATTGCTGTTTGGAACACTGTATCCCCGACGTAGGGCCGTCTTCGTTTCCACCCACGCCCTTTGTTGTATTGTTAGGTAAGGGAGGGAAGCCTTGACGCCGAATCAGCCAGAATCAGCAACCGTGACGGTTGGGCTAAAGAACGGGTAGCAACTTACCCGGATGGCGGCTCTTGCGCTTCTGATTCACCAAGAGCGGCTTTCCCTCCCTTAACTTTTAAGTTTTAAACTCAAGTCCCTCCGCCTCCAGTTCCACCACGCCTCCCATATGTTTTAAGCCTCAGCTAGCTAGATACGCTACTAGTATCATGAGCAGAATCAGTAGGAATATTGGCATAAATCCTCCCCAGTACTCCAGCAACGACAGCCAAGCATCCTGTCTCTTCTTGACCAAGGTGTAGCGCTGATCAGAGGTAAGGGAATCTCCTGCTTCATTGCGTCGTGGCCAGAACGCATAAGCAGCACACGCCGTTCCGGCTAGGGCAAGCATTATCTGCAAGGAAGTCATATCTTGCAGCACAGTGGCCCAAGACGCACCATCGGCAATGTATCCTGGAATAGAAAGTAGATGCAGAATAGGATCGACCCACAAGAATACCGACCCAACGCCAGCGGCTCTACGTCTTGAAAAGACAGACATGCCCCCATATTAGCGAATCCCTTGGATTGCGTCAAGTGCATAATCACCATCCCAATGACTCGAATCATGTGATGAAAGCGGACGACGGCGGCCTGGGCATCAGCTACGACCGGGGGGACCACTTCCTGTACGTGACGAGTCTAGCGCTGAGCCAGTACTACCGGATCTCCGTGGACCTGGCCCACCCGTACAACGTGTACGGCGGGCTCCAGGACAACGGTAGCTGGGCCGGGCCCAGCCAGGTGTACCGGTCTGAGGGGATCCTCAACGAGGACTGGGTTCGGTGGGGCGGGGGAGACGGCTTCTTGAGCCTGGTGGACACCACCGAGAACCGGATTCTGTATGCGGAAAGCCAGTACCTCGGGCTCACGCGGACGGACATGACCACAGGCCAGACGCGGAACATCCGACCTGCCCAGCCGGAGGGCTTCATCTCCGACCGGAGAAACTGGACGACGTGGCCCATGCTCGATGGTCCGGAGCAGCGGTTGGGGAATGCCATGGCGCCGGGGAACTGGGATGGGCCCTTCATCCTGAGCCCCCACGACAACAACACGCTTTACGCCGGCCTCGACAACCTCTACAAAAGCACGGACCGGGGGGACACGTGGGCCGACCTGGGCGATCTCACCACCGGCATCGACCGCCGGAGGCTAGAGATCATGGACCAGAGGGCCGACTCGTTCGTGCTGTCCCTGGACGATGGGATCCCCTACTGGCCCACGATCACGACTATCGCCGAGTCGGAGTTCACGGCCGGCGTACTTTTCGTCGGGTCGGACGACGGTCAGGTGAGCGTTTCCATGGACGACGGGAGGACGTGGACCGACGTCACGGATGACGTCCCCGGGTTCCCCGACATGGGGTGGGTCAACGGGCTCCATCCGTCCAAGCACGCGGAGGGCAGGGTCTTCCTGGTTGCGAACAACTATCGCAACGACGACTACGGCAACTATCTGTGGCGCTCCGATGACGATGGCCTGTCATGGCGATCGATCGTGGGCGACCTCCCGGGGGAGCGGGTGGCGCGCACCCTTCGCGAGGACCCGCGCAACCCGGACGTCCTCTGGCTCGGGACGGAGCTCGGGGTGTTCTGGTCGTGGAACGGCGGCACCAACTGGGTAGAGCTCCGGGGCGGGCTCCCCACCGTGGCCGTGAACGACCTGGTGATCCATCCCCGGGACAACGATCTGGTGATGGGCACTCATGGGCGCGGTGTGTGGATCCTGGATCAGGTCAACGCACTCCAGGAACTGACGCCGGAGGTCACGCAAAAGCCGGCACACATCTTCTCCCTTCAGGATGCCGAACAGATCCGGTACCGGCGCGAGCGGGCCCACGCGGGCAACATGATCTTCCGGGGAGAAAACCCGCCCGCGGGTGCAATCATCGACTATTGGCTGCGGCCCAGTGGCGGAGACGTGTCCGTCACGGTCCACGACGCCACGGGGGCTCAGGTCGCGACCGTGCAGGCCTCGACGGATCAAGGCATGAACCGGGTCGTCTGGGATCTGCGGCACGGTGAGTCTTCCGCCCCCGGAGAGGGAGGTGGAGGTGGTCGCTTCGGCCAACCGGCTCGGGGTCCCTTCGTCGTCCCGGGCCTGTACACAGTGCGGCTCACGGCCGAGGGCGAGAGCATGAACCAGGTAGTCCGCGTGAGGGAGGATCCACGCCTCCAGGTCGACCCCCTGGTCCGTCGCCAGTGGACGGCCACGCTCCTCCGGATCGGGGAGATGGCGAGCCGGGGCGAGGCGGTCGAGAGCCGGGTGGGCGAGGTGATCAGCCGACTCGACGAGGGGGAGCTGGAGCTGCCGGGCGAGCTGGAGGCCAAAGTACGAGACCTGGCTCGGGAGTTGCGGGAGCTCACCAGCCGGTCGACCAGGCTTCGCGGATCGGTGGAGAGTTGGGTGGGCCCGTTATCTGCTGATCAAGCCTCTCAGGAGGCGTTTCTGTCCGACATGCTGGACGCGCTCGCGGGTGAGTGGGAGCAGATTCGAGGACAGGCGGGAGGGGAGTGATGTATTCCTTGTACCGCGTGAATCACCCGCTACCACGCGGTTTCGGGCCGATCGGCCGGAGGGAGTTCGTCAAGATTGCCGGCGCGGCAGGGGCCGTGAGGACGCGGGGACGGCGACTGTGACTGTCACGCTCACGACCCGGCGGAACAGCGCCCCGGTGATCGACGTGGAGCTTTACTATTACTGGCGGAAGGAAACCGCCACGCGCGGCGAGGACTACAGGCCGCCGCCCGGCGAAGTCTTTACATCAAACGTGTTATTCACCACCGTGCCGACTTCGGCGTTCTCACCCAATGCTGCCGGCACAGCCTGGGAGGCGGAGCGTACCTTCACGATCAGCATCGTCGACGACCAGGAAGCCGAGGCGGACGAGGCCATCGTGTTCTATGTCTCAACCAGGGCGTCCAATTCGCCCAACCACACCATCACCATCCGCGACGACGATACCCCCGTGATGCGGAACGTGACGCTGGTCAGCGGTCCGGGCTCGGACGGGGTATGGAGCGTCGGGGAGCGGGTCGAGCTGGATGTCCGCTACACCTTGCCGGTGGTGGTGGAGCAGCCGGAGGAGTGCTGGTCATACAACGCCGACGGCACGTGCAAGCCGCCGGGTCCGTTCGTGGCGGTGGTGTTCCGCTCCGACGCGCGCCCGGGGTACGGCGAGGGGCTGTCGGTGGCGCTGGCACCGTACGTGGGCGAGTTGGGCGGCTCGGGCATGCGAGTGCTACGCTTCGCCTACACGGTGGGCGCGGCCGAGGACGGCGCGCTGGGCGTGGTGGTGGTGGACGGCAAGGTGTTGCTGCGGGGCGCGACGATCAGTCCGCTCGGGGGCGGGGACGACGTCGAGCCGGAGTTCACGCGCACACGGGTGATGCAGGTCAATGTGCGGAAGCCGGGCGGGAGCGCGTGGACGGCGGGCGACGCGGTGCGGGTGAACGTGCGCTTCGCCGGTCCGGAGGCGGCTGCGAGCAACCAGCCGCCGAACCGGGACAAGGTGGAGGTGAATGAGGCGGGGGGCACGCCGTCGATCGGTCTGCGCCTGGGCGACGGGGAGACTCGGACGCTGGCGCGCGCGGCGCAGTACATGGGGGGTTCAGGGTCGAACACCCTCAGGTTCGAGTACGAGGTGACGGCTGGCGACGGCCGTGTGAACGCGGCGGAGGTGAAGGCCAACACTCTGGCCCTGAACGGGGCCACGATCCGCAACGAGCGGGGCTACGATGCGGAGCTGTATCACCTGTCCGCGGTGCAGTACGCGCAGCGTCCGTCGCTATCGGTGGCGGACGCGGAGGCGACCGAGGGTGAGGACGCGACGCTCGACTTCGTGGTGAGACTGGACGGGAATTCGGGCTCGGATGTGACGGTCGACTACCGCACGCGCGATGAGACGGCGACGGCGGGCTCCGACTACACGGAGACGAGAGGCGGGCTGACGTTCGAGCCGGGCGAGGACGAGAAGACGGTGTCGGTGCCGATCAGGGACGACGCGGTTCACGACGACGGGGAGACGTTCACGCTGTTGTTGAGCAACGTCTCCGGCGCCGGCGTCGCGAACGACGACTACGAGGCGGTGGGCACGATTCGGGAGCCGCCGCCAACCTGCCCGGAGAACGCGGACGACGTGTGGTGCGGCGTAATCACGGTGGAGGACGCCGCGGGCACTTATGGGTATAACAGTTTCTACGACCAGGGGGAACTGTCCGACAACGATTTCGACGTCGGGACGAACTCATACACCATCCTGATTATTTCTGTCGCCGGACAAAGGGATAAAGAAGACTACGGGAACCTCGCCCTCCAGATAGACCCGCGCCCCAACGCCGAGGAGAAGGAGGAGTTGGCTGAGCTGACCCTGTACCTCGACAACGACGCATTCAAGCTCAGCGAATCGCGCGACGGCCCGTCGGGGTTCTACTACTGGGTGGCCGACCTGGACTGGTCCAGCGAGGGCTATATCCTCGCGCGGCTGGGGGATGCCTCGTCCGGGAATTCGCAACGCCGAGAGGAATCGAGTCCGGCGCTGTCGGTGGCGGACGCCGAGGCGACCGAGGGCGAGGACGAGACGCTCGACTTCCTGGTGAGGCTGGACGGGAATCCGGGCTCGGATGTGACGGTCGACTACGGGACGCGTGACGGGACAGCGACGGCGGGCTCCGACTACACGGAGACGAGTGGCACGCTGACGTTCGAGCCGGGCGAGGACGAGCAGACGGTGTCGGTGCCGATCACGGACGACGACGTGGAGGACGACAGGGAGACGTTCACGCTGGTGCTGAGCAACGCCTCCGGCGCCGGCGTCGCGAACGACGACTACGAGGCGGTGGGCACGATTCGGAACGACGAGACGGAGGCGCCGTCCGGGGGGCTGACGGCAAGCTTCGAGGACATGCCGGAGACGCACGACGGGGAGAGCGCGTTCACGTTCTGGGTGGCGTTCAGCGAGGACATCGGGATCAGCTTCCAGGCGCTGCGCGAGGACGCGTTCACGGTGACCGGCGGGCGCGTCACGGGCGGAGGGCGCGTGGATGACAGACGGGACCTGTTCGAGATGACGGTCGAGCCCGACGGCGACGGCGACGTGACGATCGAGCTGGCGGCGGGCCGCGAGTGCGCGACGTCCGGTGCGATCTGCACCAAGGGCGAGAACCGGCGGCAGTTGACCAACAGCCCGTCGGTGACGGTGGCGGGTCCGGCGGGCGGCTCGGGGCCGCCGGAGCTGACGGCGTCGTTCGTGGGCATGCCGACGAAGCATGACGGCGAGCGCGCGTTCCGCTTCCGCGTCGCGTTCAGCGAGAACATCGGGATCAGCTTCCGGGCGCTGCGCCAGGATGCGTTCACGGTGACCGGGGGCCAGGTGACGCGGGGCCGCCGGGTGGACGGTCGGCGCGACCTGTTCAGGATGACGGTGAGGCCGGACTCGGACGGGGACGTGACGATCACGCTGCCGGAGGGGCGTGCGTGCGGCGTCTCCGGGGCGATCTGCACGAAGGGCGAGAACCGGCGGCAGTTGACCAACAGCCCATCGGCGACGGTCAAGGGTCCGGCGGCGAGCTCCGCGGCGGCCGCCCCCGGCTGGCCAGACCGGGCCGCGCGCCTCTGCTCAGCGCTGGCCGAGGGAGACGGCCTGACCCCGTCGTCGGCGGCCGCGGCGTTGTGGGGGGACGGAGATCCCGGCAAGGACCGGCTCGACGCCTTGGACAGTCTGGGGAACGGCAACGGAGGGTATGACCTCGGCGACATGCTCGCCTGGGCCGCCCGCTGCCGCGGGGGCGAAGCATCCGGGCCAGCCGCCGGCTCCGGACCGCCCTCCCCGCCCCCCGCGCTGCCTGCGTCGGGGCCGGCGGGAGGGGCCAGCTGGCGGCGAAAGGGCGCGCGCGGTCCTGCCCGCCACCGCCGAACGGTTCCCGACCCACCCGCCACCGGTTCCGCGACCCGCCGGTCCGGGTGGTTGCGGACGGCGCTGCTGGCCGCGGTAATCTCGGTCTGGGGCTGCGGGGACGGCATCGTCGACCCGCGGAATGACGCACCCCGGTATGACGTAGCCAACGCGTCGGTCGTCGATCCCGGCCCTCTGCACGTTCGGTTGACGGCCCCGGCGGGTGCCCGCGACATCGGAGCCATGCTCGTGATCGAGGGTCCGGCCATCGACTCGGTGCAGGCGCCGGGCCTGGAGATCTTCGAGACGGACGAGTCGTCCTCGACGCGGCGCGAGGTCGTCATCGCCGGAGCGCTGGCGCCGGACGCGCCAGTGCTGCGGGTCTGGGTGCCCCACCGGGGCGATGAGGCACGCTACCGCATCAGGCTGCTGCAGGTGGCGGCCGAGGACTTGTCGCTCAGGGACCTGGCCGCCTACGGAACCGCGATCTCCCGCTGAAGCGCCGGGCGTGGCGCCCACCTTGACGTGTGGGGCCGCGCCCGCTCGATGCGGCAAGATCAAGATCCAGGGTGACCCTCACCGCGACCCGCCGGCCCTCGACTCACTTGGAAGCACCCTCCGAGGCGAGATCTGGCCGTGCCCGGCCAGCCTCGGCCGTGGATGAGCGGGTCCTCGTGGGCCGGATCTCGACCCCAACTGCCATGGAGACGCTGACGAAGCACTTCGAATCGCGAGTGGATACATCCCTCGAGCGCACGGGCGTGAAGCCGTCGACGTTCGGCCTGCAGGCGGTGGGAGATCCCAACCCGGTGCGTCAGCTCCGTCCTGGCCGCTCCCCGAGACTGGCGATGGCCTGTCAGGTCCCCGTGTTCATCGAAGCCTGCCGCCGGGCCCATGTGGCCCCTGTTCCCTCCCGGGGCAACGCGCCCCGGAATTCTTCACCGAACAGAACGGAGGCAGACCGATGACCAGAGCAATGGAACAGAGCATGGACGCGCCCGCCCGCGTCCTGAGGTTACCTCGAGTGCAGGCCTGCACCGGGCTGGCGCGGAGCACGATCTACGTGCGGGTGGCCGACGGGAGCTTTCCCCAACCGATCCGGCTAGGCGCGCGCGCCGTCGGCTGGATCGAGTCCGAAGTGGATGCGTGGATCCGAGAACAGATCGCCGCGAGCCGCAGCAGTGCCGAGTGATCTGAAACACTAACCATCTATATAGTCCGCAATCAGAGAGGACAGGGGCCATCGACAAACTGCCCTCCCGCAAGGTTCGCTCCTTCGCCATCTCCCCGGCAACTCGCCAATTTGCGTCGACATCGGCGCAAGCGGAGTCGCCGGACAGCCTACGCCGACCGGGGCGAGATCGCGCTCAGCGAGGTTGGTTGCGTTTGCCGACAGCTCGTCCGCGAACCTCCGCTACAGTCCACTGGATTCCCGTTTCGAAAGAGGGGTGTAATGAGGGGATGATAGTCAGGTTATAAGCTCTATCTCTATTATTAACAATGCTTTATAATTATATCGGCACGGCTGATGGAAACGAGGTCATCGGCACCTTGAAGCGGGTTCCGCGGTTGGATTGGGCGGTCGTGGCGGAGATCCCGGCGAAGGAGGCCTACGCGCAGGTCGTGCAGCTGCGCAACGTAACGACGCTTCTTGTCACGGGGCTCCTAGTCGTGGTCGGTTTCATCGCGTACCGTTTGGGCCTCCTGATCGTGCGCCCGCTGGATCGCCTGACCGCAGGTGCCGCGGAAGTCGCGGCGGGTGACCTCGCGGTGGACCTGCCCGTGGGCAAGGGCGAGGTCGGGTACCTCACGGAAGTGTTCAACGGGATGGTCGACCGCCTGCGCCAAGGACGGCAGCAGCTCGAGCACCTGGTGGTGACCGATCCGCTCACCGGGATATCGAACCGCCGGCACCTGATGGAGACGCTGGAGAGTGAAATGCGCCGCGCGAGCCGCTCTAAAACGCCGTTGGCGATCCTCATGGCGGATGTCGACCGTTTCAAGAAGTTCAACGACACGCACGGCCACATCGCGGGAGACGAGGCCCTCAAGGCCATTGCAGAGGTCCTGCAGGAGGCGACGCGCGGGATCGATCGCGTCGCGCGCTACGGAGGGGAAGAATTCCTGGTCGTGCTGCCGGAAACGGGCATGGACGGCGCGGTCAGGGCAGCCGAGCGAGTCCATGAGCGGCTGGCCAAGCGCAGCGTGGCCGTCGGGGAGCAGTCGGTCACGGTGACACTGAGCACCAGCGTCGCCGAGTTTCCCACCGACGGGGACTCACCCGAGTCCTTGATCGCTTCGGCAGACGCAGCACTCTACCAGGCCAAGCGGGACGGACGCGACCGGGTGGTGCGTGCGAGTCGCACCCAAAATCACTTGCTGGATGATAGCTAATTAGCTATCATCCGCCATGCGCGACTACGTTGGTACGCTGCTTCGGCGGGCGCGCACGCGAGCCGCCCTGAGCCAGCGTGAGCTCGCCCGCCGCGCGGGCACTGCGCAGTCGGTAGTGGCCCGGATCGAGCGCGGTCAGACCAGCCCGACATGGGCGACCCTCCAGCGCCTCCTCAGAGCCGCCGGATGCGAATTGCGGGTGACGGTTGGCGAGCGCGCGCACGTCCCGGACGCCGCGCATGACAGGGTCACGGACTCGGTCACGCAGGCCTATCTACGGCACGTCGACCGGACCCTGCTGCGCGAGAACCTGCGGAAGTCGGTATCAGAGCGGGTGGAGGCGCTCGCGGCGCTCCAGCGACTGGCCGCCGAGGCCCGTGGCGCCGTGAAACGTTCCAGGCGCCGGTCATGACGGACTTCGCGACCCTCCTGGCAGCCCTGGACGATGGTGACGTCGCGTTCATCATCGTCGGCGGGCTCGCGGCCACAATTCACGGGTCTAGCCGCCTCACGCAGGACGTCGACATCGTATACGAACGAAGTGACGACAACATCGAACGGCTGGTAAGAGCGCTCGCACCACACAACCCGTATCTGCGCGACGCGCCCCCCGGACTGCCCTTCGAGTGGTCCGCCGAAACCCTCCGGCGGGGGCTTAACTTCACCCTCACGACCGTAGTCGGCGATATCGATATTTGGGGTGAGATCGTCGGCGGCGGATCCCACGACGATCTGCTTGCGCACACGATCACGGTCGAATTGTTCGCCCGCACGCACCGCTGCCTCGATCTCCCCTGGCTGATTCACGTCAAGCGTGCGGCCGGGCGACCGAAGGACCTCGAAGTGATCGCCGAGTTGGTAGCGCTGCTGGAAGAACGGGCGATATCTGACGAAGACTCGTCGTAGCTATTGGCCACCCTCGCGGGGGTTCGCAACGAGGTTGTGGAAGATCCAGCCATCGCGTCCCTGGTCGTCGGTGATCCGCACCCACTGTGCCGTATACGAGTGCCCCACCAGGGGCGTCGCGGGATCGAGCGTAAAGAGCACACGAAACCCGAGCCCCGGCCCCGCGCGCACGTTGCTGCGCCGCGCCGTTTCGAGGGGCAGCGGCAGCGCGAACAGCACTTCCCCGGGCTGTCGGTCCCCCTGCTCACCGATGGTGAGCCGGACCTCGCCCGCGCGGGCCACCCTGCGGGCCTGGCTCGCCAGGTAGAGCGCACCGCCGTAGTTCTCATCGGCGAACTCGGTCGTGCTGAGTGCCAGGAGGTGCCGCGCCTGGGCGGCCTCGGGCACTTCCTCATCTCCCGCAGCTCCGGTCAGGGCCTCCAACGCGATCTCCGCCTCCGCCATCACCGACGCCGCTTCCGCACGACTGGCCAACGTCTGCAATCGTGCCATTGCGCGCACGATCTCTTGTCGCGCCGCTTCGAGTTGACGTTGGAGGTCTTCGACCTGGGCGGCGCGTTCCAAGAGTTGGAGCTGGAGGGTGGCGACGCGCTGCTCGAGCTCCGGATCGCGATCCGGTCCCACACGAACCACCACCGTGTCGACGACCACCACCGTGTCCGGCATCGGTGCCGGTGTCGCCGGCGGTGCGCCGGCGGCGCACGCCACGAGCGAGACGCCAAACGCAGAGCACAGCGCGCTGCCGAGTCGACGAGCCAGTCGGGGCATCATGGTCAGAAGATGTACGCGCTCGACCCACGCCGCCATGGGATCGACGTCACACGCCTCAGACCCGCAGTACCACCTTCCGTAGCTCTCCCGGGACTCGATGATACGATGGGCCCGGGCCGCCTCGTCGAAACCGAAGACGTGGCCCACCTGAGGCCGGATACCATGCTGCGCGCAGAAGACTCTCAGCTCGTCCCAGGTGGTCCGCATCCATCGGAAGTTGGGGAGCAGGTAGCCGAGATGGGCCGAGGACATCCCCCGGGCGTTCGTGTACATCTCCTCCAGGCTCATCCGGGGCTTGCCCTGCCACGCACGCCACATCGATGCGTCCCGTGGCCTCCATCCCCAGGACGTAGGGCAGGTCGGGGGCCCATCCGTACATGCCCTTCCGCGAAAGAACCTCGGCGTAGTTGATGCCCACGGCCTCCACCCGCACGCCACCTGACCCGGTCCGGCGGTGGGGTCGGGCAGCTCCGTGGGTCGGAGGACCCGGCAGCCCAGGAAGCCTGGTAAGGTCCGGCTACTGGCCGACTGGCGGCACGGCCTCCAGTAATAACTCGAACGCTCGGTTCAGCGCCCGGCCACCGGCTCCCGCGCCCGTGTACTTGCCCAGCCTCACCACCACGAGTTGATGCGTCGGGATCATGGTGGCACTCTGCCCCCCCGCTCCTCGCATCCCGTAGGCGCTCTCCGGCACCGGCCAGCCACCGTCGCTGTTCACCCACATGAACGCTCCGCCGTACCGGGGACGACCATCCGCCACCCACGCCGGCGCGAGCGTCGTAGCATATTCGACATACCCCTCTGGCAAAATCCGCTCACCGTCCCAGACACCGTCTTGGAGATAGAGATCTCCGAGCCTCGCCCAATCTCGGGCCGAAAGAAACTCGTACCCTTGGGCGAGAAAATTTCCGTGTGGGTCGGTTTCAATAATCGCATCGCGGATCCCAATCTTGTCGAACAGGTTCCTCTGGGGAAACGAGTGGTAGTCCTCACCTCTTCCTTCGACCGCCAACCGGATGAGATAGTTCGTCAGCACGGGATCGCTATTCCGGTACCTCCCCACCGTGTTCGGCTCCCACTCCTGAGGCCGAGTCGCCGCCCACTCGAATGAATTCACACTCCCCGTGTAAAGATAGACATGGTCTGGGTACCCGAGTGACGGATCGAAATCGGGGTCCTGTGGTGCGCGGATCCGGATCCCACTCGACATCCTCATGATGTCGCCGATGCGGATAGCCTGTCGGGGATCTCCGGCCGACTGCCACTGGGGAATGGGCGCCGGCTGCCAAAGCTCGTATACACCCTGTTGGATGAGCACTCCCATGAGGGAGCCCGTCAGGCTTTTTCCCATCGACCAGCTCTCGAGTGGCGAATGGACGTCGACTTCCGCCCCGTATCGCTCTCCTAGGATTCTTCCTTTGTAGGTGACGACCAAGGCTAGAGTACGAGCTTCCGGTGGCCCGAATCCGGCGTCGAGAGCCTCCTCGACCTTGGTCATGTCCACCTCTTCAGGCCACGGGTCGCTCGGCAGCACGTCCCCCATCGGCCACGCGTTAGTCGCGGCGGGTGGAAGGTTTCGCTCCACGTCCGTCGGCGTGAAGTGCACCGAATCCTCGCCGATGCCGTGCGTCACACATCCCTGATTCTTGTACTTCCTCGCGGTGCGTGTGATACCGTCAGCCAGGGTCAGACTCACCTGTTGACGCTCGAAATCGACCACCGTGTCCAAGACGTGATGCCGCTCGCTGAATGGACTGGTGAAGCCGCCCACGTTCGCCGCCGCATCCTGTGGGTCGAGGCCGGTGATGAACACGGCCGAGCACAGGATCTTCGCGAAGCCAGAAGTATGGTGATGGAGCGCCTCGCCCGGGGGTGGAGCGTACTCTGTGTCGAGTTCGAGGGACGCCGCCCGCGCGACTAGAGCCGCACCGGCATCGTCGGCGCCTGCTTCGGACTGGTCCTCGGGACCGGCGCAGGCAGCTAGCCCGAGAAGGGCGGCCAAGAAGAGGAACCGTCGCGGCGAGGCCGTGTGCATGGCGATGCTCCTGTTCAGGTCCGCCAAGAAGGTACGGTTGGTGCTCACCAGTAACAATCCGACGCCGCATCTGAGCATGATCAGCGGTTCCGCGGTGTCCGGCGCTCCGGAAACCGCCGCAGGCCTTTGTGCCCCCGCCGCTTCCTCCTCACCCGCCAGCGATGGCGCCGACTACACAGAGAACGTCGGCCCCCGAGGTCACGCACTCGGGGAGCTGCACGTCGGGTTGGTCATGCGACAGGTCCTGCCCGCAGGCGAAGAATCGTATGTACGCTCGGCGCGTTTCGGTTCCGCGGTCGCGGATCGTGCCTCGTAGCATCGGGTAGCGGGACTCCAGAGCGTCGAGCACTGTCGTGATCGTAGGGGGGTCCGCAACTTCCAACCGCACGTACGCAGCCCGGCGAGCTCGACCCACGTGTGACCGCCGTCACTCGAGCGGAAGAGGGCAGCATCCTCTACCCCTGCGTAGACCGTGTCGGGATCGTTGGGTGACGGCTCCAGGTGCCAGACGCGCTTGAACTCCCACGGGTGTGGTGTGCCATCGTACCACTGGTGTGTGCCGGGGACGCCCTCGTAGGCGAACTCGTTCCCGACGGGCTCCCAGGACTGCCCGCCATCGTCGGAGCGCTGCACGACCTGGCCATGCCAGTCGGTCCACTGTGAGGCGTACAGACGATCAGGGTCGGCGGGGGAGCCCTGGAAGTGCATGACCTCCCACCCTCCGAAGTGTGGCCCCTCGATTCTCCAGTCGCGCCGGGCGCCATCCGAGGTAATCACGAACGCGCCCTTTCGCGTCCCTACCAGGACCCGGATCTCAACCATCTGCACCTCCGTATGTGGGCCTCTGTGGAGTCGGGCACGGCCTCGCCCGGATCCTAGAGCTCCTCGATGGAGAGGTTTACCAGCTCTCGGAACCGATCCAGTGGGCTCCGCCCCCGCGGCGTCTGAGTGAACACCAACCCGATGATCTGGCGCTCGGGATCGACCCACGCGTTCGTGCCGTCCGAGCCGCCGTGGCCGTATGAGCCGTCGGCCAGGCGCCAGCCGTATCCGTAGTACGACGCCTGGCTGCCTTCTCCTGCGACGTGGATCTTGGGCGACGTCATGAGCTCAACGGTCTCGGGCTGTAGGATCCGGGCCCCGTCGTAGGCCCCACCGTTCAAGAACATCTGGCAGAAGATCGCGTAGTCCCACGCCGTCGAGATCATCCCGCCGGACGCGCGCGCAAAGGGATACGCCACGGGACCGCCTGGAGTCCCACCCGGCACCCACTCTCCGCCGTTGCCGCGCTCGTAGTAGACCGCGCCCATGCGGTCGAGCTTCCCGTCCAGCTGATGCCCCTTGCGATGGTTGTAGCTGTCCGCCATCCCGAGGCGATCGTAGACCGCCTCACGGAGGTGGTCCTCCAGCTGCTTACCAGAGGCGATCTCCACGAGCGCACCCAGTGTGTTGAAGCCGGGGTTGTTGTAGTCGTACGTCTCATCAGGTGGGACCGCGGCTCCCACCGTCCCGAAGCGGGCCGCCTCCAGCTGCAGCGTCGGAGCATCCGGATGTTCCGACGAAGGCTCCATCAGCGGCTGCAGGAACAGGCTGGAAATCCGGAGTCCGCTGCTGTGGGAAAGGAGCTGCCCGATCGTGATGAAGCCCGCCCGGTAGTTGTCCCACTCGGGGATGTACGTGCGGACCAGGTCGTCGTACCCGAGCTTCTCCTGCTCTACCAGCTGTGCGATGGCTGTGGCCACTACCGGCTTGGTGTTGGAGGCCATGCGGAACATGGTGTTCCGCTCCATCGGGAGCCCCCTCTCCTTATCCTTCCACCCCACCGCCTGGTGCAGAACGATGCGCCCCTTCCGAGCGACCAGCACGACGGCGCCTACCAGGTCACCTCGCTCGACGGCCTCTTCGTACAGGCCCAGGGCTCCCGAGAGGACCGCCGAGGACATGCCGGCATCCTCGGGCTCGCCATACGACAGGGTATGGACTTGCTGGCTCTCCGCACTCGGCGGGAGGAGGGCCAATGTGAGAGTGAGGGCAATCACGCTCCGTACAGTCTCAAGAATGTGCGACCCCTAGGAGGCTGCGCTTTCGCATAAGGTCGTGTTGGTGGCGCGGTGTTCTTAGTCGCCGGCTTCGTACCTGAAGGAGACCTTGACCTTCGCGCGGTAGGCCTGAACGGCACCGTCCCTGAGCTGCAGGTCCAGCTCTGAGACCTCCGCCACACGCAGGTCCCGCAGCGACTGGGAAGCACGTTGGACGGCTGCTGCCGCAGCCTTCTCCCACGACTCAGTAGAGGTTCCTACTAGCTCGATCACTTTGTACACACTCTCAGCCATCTTTTTTTCTCCTCCCCAGCCGTGTGGCGGGCACGTAACGGATTTGTGATGCTGTGCGCTACACAGGCAGTGTGCGACTACGATGCCTACCGCGCCAGCCGCAGTCAATTCCGGGCGGCTGAGGGTGGAGGGCAAGGTGGTCGTCCGGTGCGGTGTGCGCTAAACCCCGTCCTCGTCCACGGCCAGCAGGCAGCGAAGCAGCACGTTCGCCCCCGCCGTTATCTGTTCTGGGGGTGTCATCTCCAGGGGCGAGTGGCTGATCCCATCCAGGCTGGGCACGAAGATCATTCCCACGGGGCCCAGGAGCGCGATGCTCTGCGCGTCGTGCCCGGCGCCGCTGGGCATGCGCAACGTGGTGAGGCTCAGCCGCCGGGCCTCGGCTTCGATGACGTCCCGGAGGGGCAGCGCTGTGGGAGCGGCCCGGCTGGTGTAGAACTGCTCGAACTCCACGCTCGTGCCGTCGCTCTCGGCCAGCGCGGTGGCCTCGCCTCGGATCGCCTCGAAGATCGCGTCGATCTTGGACATCTCCAGGTCGCGGATCTCCAGGCTGAATGTGACCCGTCCGGGAATCACGTTGGGCGCGCCCGGCTCAGCGCTCACGCGGCCGACCGTGGCCACCTGCCGTCCCGGCGTGGTGCGCGCGATTCGGTTGACGGTCTCGATCGTCCGGGCCGCCGAGACCATGGCGTCGTGGCGCTGATCCATGGGCGTGGTGCCGGCGTGGTTGGCGAAGCCTTCCACCGTGACGGTCCAACGCTTGATGCCCACGATGCCCTCGACCACTCCGATGTCGATGCCGGCCCGGTCGAGGACGAAGCCCTGCTCGATGTGGAGCTCGAAGTACGCCGTCAGCGAGCCGGGCTCTCGTCGAGCCTCCTCCAGCCGGCTCAGGTCGCCGCCGATGCGCAGCGTGCCTTCCCCGATCGTAAAGCCACTCGCCGTTCTGACGTCGAGCTCGGCCGGGTTCACCTCGCCCGAGATGGCGCGGCTTCCCGTCTTCCCGCCTTCTTCATTCGCCCAAATGACGAATTCGAGACCGTGGTGGGTGAGATGGCCCGCATCGGCCAGCGTGGTCGCGACCTCTAACGATGGAGTGGACGCCCCCTCCCGGCGGCATCGCAATGTGCCAAGATGGTACTTCGCACTTACCGACCATCTGAGGGAGGAGGCATCCAATGGACGAGGTTAGCATCATCGGGATCGATCTGGCAAAGCGTAGCTTTCAGGTACACGGGGCGAGTGCGGACGGGTCGATAGCGTACCGCAGGAAGCTGAGCCGCGGGAAGCTGCTGAGCTTTCTCGCCTCGCAACCGCCGTGCACGGTGGCGATGGAGGCGTGCGCCAGCGCCCACTACTGGGGCCGGGAGATCGAGGCGCTCGGTCACGAGGTGAGGCTGGTTCCGCCGATCTACGTGAAGCCCTTCGTCAAGAGGCACAAGAACGACACGGCGGACGCGGAAGCGATCACGGAAGCCGCGCAGCGTCCGACCATGCACTTCGTGGCGGTCAAGACGGAAGCGCAGCAGGCTCAGGGGATGCTCTTTCGCACGCGTGACCTTATGGTGCGCCAGCGCACGCAGACGATCAATGCGCTTCGGGGTCACCTCGCGGAGTTCGGAGTTGTTGCTCCGCAGGGCAGGGCCCGGATCGGGCAACTGGCCCGGGTGCTGGAAGACGGGGACGCCGGCCTGCCGGAGGCGGTCGTCGAACTGGGCTGGCTGCTGCTCGGGCGGATCGACGAACTCGAAGAGAAGATCGAAGGACTCGCGAGGAAGCTCCAGGCGAGCGCGCGGGAGAACGAAGACACGGCGCGCCTGATGACGATCCCGGGAATCGGGCCGGTCACCGCGATGGCACTGGAGGCCTTCGCACCGCCGATGGAGAGCTTCCGGCGCGGGCGCGACTTCTCGGCTTGGCTCGGCCTCGTGCCGCGGCAGCACACCACCGGCGGCAAGCCGAGGCTGGGCAGGATATCGAAGATGGGCCAGCGCGATCTCAGGCGACTCTTGATCACCGGAGCCATGGCGGTCGTCCAACACGCGATCCGGCGTGGCGAGATCACGGATCCGTGGCTGGCCAGGATGCTGGCACGCAAGCCGAAGATGCTGGTCGCGGTGGCGCTCGCCAACAGGACAGCGCGGATGGTCTGGGCGCTGACCACGAAGAAGGAGATCCATCGGGTTCGCGCTGCCGCCTGACCGGCCAACGAAAGGAGAGAAGCGCAAACAGAGAAAGCTGCTGGGAGATGTGGGCAGCAGGACGCAAGAACGGGTAAGGGCAAACGGTCTGGAAGACGGGATCGGAAACACCAGAATGACCGCTAGGGCCACCGAGCCCGATCTAACGATTTGGATCCGATCTCAACGAACACCATACGGGCCCGCAGCCAACGAGGGCTGCATCAAGAGGCCGGACATACGACAGTACCTGACCACGCTGCCCCCGACTCGGTCCTAAAGCCGGGCTTGCCCACCAGGCGGCGTCCACATACGCGGCCATGGAGCCCACCTGTCCGTCGTAGTTCCCGCCCGACGGGACGGAGTCGATGTGCGATCCGAGCAGCAGAGGTGACAGGTCGGGGTCGGAGCCCGGGCGCTGGCCGATCAGATTCCCTGCGAGGTCGACCGAGACGTCGAGCTCGGCTTCGCTCATGAGGGTGGCCACCTACTCGCGAGCGGCGAGGTCGGCGTCGCTGTAGGCGACCCGGCTGATCCCTCCCTCGGGCGTTGCGCCGAAGCGGGCCAGATCGGTGAGCGTTCGGCTGAGGCGGTCCCCGTCCACCAGCAAGTCGGGCGGGGCCGGGGCGACACGGGCGCCGCCCACCAGCGGATGGGGAGCGTTCCCGGCGCCGCCGGGCAGCCGCCAGAGCGCGGGCGGCACCATGCCGAGCGCGAGGCCTCCTGACGCGAGACGCGTGAAGTGACGGCGGTCCATGGCTCGTCCGTTCGTTTGGCCGGCCCCTGTGCGGTCTCCAGTGCCCAGACGGGTGACTGGATCGGACACGGGCGCACTCCGGGATCATACCGGGGTCAAGATCCTATGAGGGGGCCGGGAGGCGCAAGCGGCAGGTGAACGGTCTGACTCGGTGATCGGGTTTTCCCTAAGTGCGGCAAGCCTGTAGTTTCTGTGCGGCTCATCGCTACCATCACAACAGGACCTCCGCCTGGTGCCCAACCCGATCCCGTCGCAAATCCAGCGCGAGGCCAGCCCGATCCTGGTGATCGGCCGCGTCGTCTATTTCCTCGCCCTGCTCTACCTGTTCTTCTCCAGCATCGAACTGATGAGCACCGCGTTCAAGATGAGCGGCGCCGGGCTCGCGGAGCAGCTCCTGAACACCGCGTCGGACCCGGTCGCCGGGCTGCTCATGGGATTCCTGGCCACGAGCCTGATCCAGAGCTCCTCGACCACGACCACAATCGTGGTGGGGCTCGTGGCGTCCGGCGCGCTCTCCATTCAGCTCGCCGTGCCCATCATCATGGGTGCGAACATCGGAACGACGACGAACACGATCGTGTCGATCGGGCACGTGACCCGTCCGGCGGAGTTCGAGCGGGCCTTCGCGGCTTCCACGGTGCACGACTTCTTCAACGTGCTGGCGGCGTTCACGCTCCTGCCAGTGGAGATGCTTTTTCACCCGGTCGAGAAAACGGCGGTCTTTCTGCAGCGCGTGTTCGCCGGTGCCGGTGGCATGAGCCTGGCCAGCCCTCTCAAGCTGGTCGTGGGTCCACCCACCGAATTCCTCTCGGAGTTGATCCCCTACACGATTCCGCTGGTCATTCTGGCTCTCGCTCTGCTCTTCATGGCCCTGCGAGGGATGCTGTTGTTCATGCGGGGCGTCGTCCTACAGCGCCTGGAAGGGCTCTTCGACAGGGTCCTCTTCCGTAACGACGCCGCGAGCTTCACTCTGGGCGTCGTTGCGACGGCGTCCGTGCAGAGCAGCTCGGCGACGACGTCTTTGATCGTGCCCTTGGCGGGCACCGGGGTCCTCACCCTACGTCAGATCTTCCCATACACGATTGGGGCAAATATCGGAACCACCATCACCGCGATCCTCGCCTCGTTTTCGACCGGAAGCCCGGCGGCGGTGACCATCGCCCTAGCTCACCTGACGTTCAATATGATGGCCATCGCGATCTTCTATCCTCTGAAGGCTCTGCCCATCGAGCTCGCGAGGAGGTGGGGCGTCTTCGCGGCCCGCTCGAAGGTGAGCACTGCCACTGTGTTCTCCGTCTATATCGCGTTGCACGTCATACCGCTCGCGTACATCATTTGGTCAGCGAAAAGGTAACAAGCCATGTGGAAACAAATCGTCGCGCTCTTCAGGTCCGGAGGCCCACTGCAGGAGGCATATGACGAGGCGATCCTGATGCTTCGGGCCTCCCACGACATGTTCGACCACGCAGTCACGGCGCTCCATGCGGAGGGCGCGCTAGAGACCGACATCTACAAGCGCGATCAGCAGATCAACAAGTACGAGCGGCGCGTTCGTCGCAAGATCGTCACGCACATGTCCGTGTCGTCCAGGCCTGACATCAACCTGGGACTGGTGCTCACCGCGATCGTCATCGACATAGAGCGGATCGGCGACTACACCAAAAACATCGTGGAGTTGGCGTCCGCGGTTCCGGGGCCCTTCGATGGGCTCGAGCTACACGACAAGGTGGTTGGGATCGAGCAGATCATGGCCCGGATGTTCGACGACATCGTGCCCGCCCTCGAGGAATCCGACATGGTTCGGGCCAGGCGCATCATAAAGTCCCACACCACCATCGCATCCAAGGTGGACAAACAAGTGCGTGCCCTGTGTTCGGGTAAGGCGTTGTCGGGACGGTCGGGGCATGCGGTCACGGTAGCACTTTACCTGCGCTATCTGAAGCGCGTCAGCGCGCACCTCAAGAACGTGGCGACCAGCGTAGTGAATCCCTACCACCGGATCGGATTCCGGGAGAAGAAGTCTCGAGCCAAAAAAAAGGGTTGATCGGGGACCTTGGACTTAATGGTGTCAGGAGACGCCGAGTGAACGAAGAGCAGTGGTTCGGCCTGCTGGGGCTCATCGTCGGCCTCTATCTATTTGTGTGCGCGACTTGGAAAAGAGACTTCTTCCTCTACGACTGGAAGGTGCAACGGGCCATCGCTTGGTATGGAGAGGAGAAGGCGCACCTTGGCTTTCAAATAGGTGGAGTCATCGTGATGATCGTGGGCGTCCTGAAGTTGCTGCAAGTGTTCTAAGGAATCCGCAGCGCGACCGGCATGATCACTAGTGGATCTGAACATCATTGACGTACCGCCCGTTGCTGAAATCAGTGAAGTAGCGCTCGACTAGGGGATGTTGAATGGGGAGGCCACTGTGATCTGGTTCGAGGTTTCGTTCGGCTACATACGTTTGATGTTGGGCTCCGTGTGGCAATACGTGATACCAAGGACGGTGTTTGGGTGGCCTCGAACGGGCCACGGCTTCGTACCATGCTTCGGTTCCTCGAAAGTGCATATCGACATCGACGATTACACCTCGGTATTCGAACAGTTTGTGTTGCACCACGTCACCAACTGAAAAGCGTGCACTCGGCATCCTAATCATTGATTCATGGCCGAACCCTCAGCCCAGCCCACACCACCCGAAACCCGAAGTTGGGGTACCCCACGTCCTGGTAAACGCCACGGCGATACGTAGCCCGCAGGAGACCCCGAGTGTAGCCGAACGAGCCCCCGCGTAACACACGCGGCCCACTTTCATTCGGCCCGGTGGGGTCCGTGATCGGGTCCCCGGAGTACGGCCCGTACGAATCCCGACACCACTCCCATGTGTTGCCGGCCAGATCGTAGATGCCGGTTGGCGTAGCGCCGCCCGGGTAGGCGTCCACCGACGTTGTCTCACCGTCCGGATCGCCGAAGTTGGCCCAGTCCTCGTCCGGCTCCTCCCAGCCCCACGGGTATGTGCGCCCCTCCGCACCCCTGGAGGCGAACTCCCACTGCGCTTCGGTCGGCAACGACACGACGCCCTCCCCTACCTTCTTCGTGAGCCACGTGCAGTACGCCTCGGCGTCGCGCCACGACACGTACACCACCGGATGGAGCTGCCTTTCGATCACCTCGTCAAAATCCTGGCCCCCGAGGAGATCAACGTCCCACCAGACGCTCCAGCCCTTCGCCTCGATAGCCGATGCGATCCGCTCTGCTGTGTCGCGGTCGTCTCGGGCATAACCGAGGAAGATGTCAGCCAAGGGGACAGCTCCGGTACGCTGGAAGGGGGGGATGCACTGCCCGCTTTTTCAAGTGGAAATGACCAAGAACTGACCAAAGAGGCTCTGCCACTAGCGATGCTGTGCGAGCCACTCGCGGAAGAGCTTCTGGGCCTCGGCGACCTGCTCGCGGGTCATCCGCGGGACGATTACCTCTTTGTTCTCCTTCGCCGCATCATCCCCTCGGACTGCGGCGAGGTTCCACCACATATAGGCAAGGACCAAGTCCTGGGGCACACCCTCACCGTTGGCGTACATGACCCCGAGGTTGAACTGGGCCTTGACCTCGCCCTGCTCAGCGGCCAGCCCCCACCAGCGAACCGCCTCGGCATCCTCCTCGGGCACACCCATACCCTTGGAGTACATGAGCCCGAGGTTGTTCTGAGCCCGAGCCTCGCCCTGCTCAGCGGCTAGCCGATACCAGCGGACCGCCTCGGCATCGTCCTCGGGCACACCCCTACCGTTATCGTACATGACCCCGAGGTTGTTCTGAGCCCGGGCCTCGCCCTGCTCAGCGGCTAGCCGATACCAGCGGACCGCCTCGGCATCGTCCTCGGGCACACCTTCACCTGTCCCGTACATGATTCCGAGGCGGGTCTGAGCCACGGCGCTCCCGTTGTTGGCGCATGAGAGTACGGTCTCCATCGAGGCCAAACCGAGATCCGAGCAGGAGGCCACGAGCGTGTCCTGGCTCGAACAACCGAGATGCGGGGCGAAGAGGACGATCCCAAGCATGCCGAGCGCCAACATGCCGGGTGCGTCTTTACCAATTGCCATGTCGGGACCCCTACGCCGAATAGGTGGACATGTAAGTGGACACGTAAGTAGGCTAGGCTAACGTGAGGGGCAGGCCCAGCGCGGTCAACATGAGGTCTCAGGAGCTGCGCCCGAGGGTCAAGCCGCAGCATCCATCGGTATGACCACTACCTGTCGATGATGCATCCAGCAACAGATGATCCAGCCGACACGGAAAAAATGATCGCGTGGGCACGGGAAGGCTGGCAAGTATGACCGACTGCTTGTCTTGAAGCGTGAGTACGATCCAACGAATCTGTTTCGCCAGACCTTTCATATCAGTTCTCCACTTTGCCGACGATCACCGCGCCTTCGACGAAGACGCGCAGCCATGGGACCTGACGGGTCAGTTGGGCACCAGGCGCTTCACTTCCTCGAAGAAGTTCTGGATCACCCGCATCTCCCGCGCTGGTGCTTCTGGATTCCCACTCAGGATCACACACTGCTCGCCATCTGATGACACCTGCAAAAGGCAAAGCAGAAGCTAAAACCGGCCCCAAGATCAGCGCCGCCGTGGCGCGGGCGGTACGATGTGTGGCACGCGGCCTGGCCAGAGGTTCCGGTCCATGAGCTCGGAATAGAGGGACGGTAGCTCAGTCTCCAGAAGCCCGTTCAACTCCTGGACGGTCTCTGTCGCGTCCTCGAACAGCCAATCGATCTGCCGGAGCTGATCGGGCCGCGGTGGGCCGGATGGCCAACGCTCGAGGTAGCCTTTGAGCCCCTGCCAGCCCGTGACGGCACTCATCACTTGCCGAACATCCCCCTTGAGGTCCGAGAGCTTATCGGCCAACTCCTCTACGCGGCTCTGGATCTCTTCGCTGGCGGCCTCACCTCCACGGCCAGCCTCCTCGGCAAGTTGCTTCTTGAGCCCCTCGATCTGGTCGGAGAGGGGGTTCACTACCTTCTGGGCGGCATCCAGGGTCTTCAGGATCTCATGAAGGTCCAGCTGGGCAGCCTGGCGTGCCTGCCGATCCGCGTCCGAAACGTGGATCAAGGGATCTGCTTCCACCGTTATCTGGCCCGTGAGCTGGGCTAGGCCGGCAGCACTCTCCTCCCCGGTCACCGCTGCGCCTCGCGGGACATTGACTGCCACCCGGTAGCTTCCAGGCAGGACGTTGGGACCTCGGGGCCCGGGATCAAGGGCGTAAAGAAACGCTCCAGGCTCGTAGGCTGGCTCCATGCGGAGGTCCCAGAACACCCGATTCAGCCCCCGCTCGCCCGGCCCCTCCAGGGTGCGGATCACCTTCCCCCCGGCGTCGCTGATGACAACCTCCACGTCACCCTGGGATGACTCACCGAGGTAGTAGGTGATGCCAGCTCCGAACTCCGGGTTGGGCGCCAGGAACTGGCCGTTGCCGAACCAAACCTCGGGGTCGTAGGTGTGGAGGAGCCGGGCCGTCGGGACTGGCAGGAGGTGCTCGCGGGCCGCCAACACCTCAGACGTCAGGGCCTCCAGGGGTCCGATATCGTCCAGGATCCAGATACCCCGCCCATGGGTCCCCACGATCAGGTCGTTGTCCCGAGGGTGGATGATCAGATCATCCACAGGGACCGAAGGCATGTTGCCGTTCAGAGAGGCCCACGTGGCTCCCCCGTCAATGGACAGATGCACCCCCTTCTCGTGCCCCACGAAGAGGAGCCGGGGGTTCCTCGGATGCTCCTGAATGATGTTGACCGACGTCTCCTCCGGCAGACCCCGGGCCAGCGCCCGCCACCTCTGGCCGTAGTCCTCGCTCACGTAGACGTAGGGTCGGTAGTCGTCGTTGTAGTGCCCGTCGAAGGTGGCGTACACCCGGCCCTGGGCATGGTGGGAGGCCACCACCCTGCTCGCAAAGGTCATGGGGGGGAGGTCGGGGATCCGGCCGGTGACGTTCGTCCAGTCGGCCCCGCCGTCCCGGGTGACGTGCACCTGCCCGTCGTCGCTCCCCGTGTAAAGAACATCCGGATTCAGGGGCGACTCGCCGATCGTCGTGAGGCCGGGGTAGGACGCGCTCCCGGTGACCCTACGGCCCATCATCTCCAGCGTATCCCGGTCCACCCCCATGGTCAGGTCCGCACTGATCACCTCCCAGTGCCGCCCCCGATCGCTTGACCGGAAGACCACCTGCGCTCCGAAGTAGATCGTCGCCGGATCGTAGCTCGACATGACCACCGGCGAGTTAAAGCCCCAGCGGTAGGCTCTCTCCTCTTCCCCTTCTTCGTTCTTCACGGGCTTTTCCGCCGGAGCCGGGTCGATCGCCTGGCGCTCCCCGGTGGTGAGATGGAAGCGGTTGAGCCGCCCACCCTGGGACTCACTGAAAACAATGGTGTGGTCGTTGGGGTCGATCAGGGTGTAGAAGCCGTCACCCGGCCCGACCTTGTAGACATCGTGATTGGAGAGGCCATCTTCGCTGCGGGTGGCGCTGGGCAGGCACCAGGAGCCGTAGTCCATGCTGCCTCCGCAGACCCGGTACGGATCCCGCATGTCCACACCGATCTCGTAGAACTGGCCGATGGCCAGGTTGTCCCTGAACAACCAACTCTCGCCCCGGTCCCAGGAGATCGATACCCCACCGTCGCCGACGAGAATCATGTGGTTGGAGTCGTCTGGATCGATCCAGAGGTCGTGGTGGTCAGGGTGGACTCCCACCGCCACCGGGGCCTCGTCCCGGAAGGTCTTGCCACCATCGTCCGAGACGTGAAGGCGGACGCCGAGCAGGTAGACACGGTCAGGGTCGTCGGGGGCGATGCGGATCTGGCTATGCGAGGGTCTGGGGTTGAGCGTGTTGACGTGTTCCCAGCTGTCGCCCCGGTCGGTGCTCCGGAAGATGCCCCCCTTCTGCACAGCGCTTTGAGAAGGTCCAGAGAAGGCGGCGGAGCCCCGCCGGGGGTCCGCCTCTACCATTGCGTAGATGATCCGCCCGTCTCGCCGGTAGATGTCCAGGCCGATCCGCCCCTTGTCCCCCTCCGGGAGTCCCCCCGTCAGCTCGGTCCAGCTCTCCCCCCCGTCGTACGTCCGGTAGAGGCCGCTCCCGGGGCCACTACCGCTGAACCCCCACGCCCTCCGCCGCCGCTGGTACATGGCCGCGAAGACCGTCTCCGGGTCGTAGGGATCCATGGCCAGGTCGATCGCCCCGGTGTGCTCATCCACGTAGAGCACCCTCTCCCACGTCTCACCCCCATCGTTGCTCTTGAAGACTCCCCGCTCCGGGTTCGAACCCCATAGATGCCCCACCCCCGCCACGTACACGACATCCGGGTTTGTCGGATGGATCACGATCCGGCCTACGTGCCGCGTCTCCTTCAGCCCCATGTGGCTCCAGCTCCGGCCGCCGTCCACCGACTTGTAGACGCCCTCGCCCCAAGTCCCGGTCCGGTAGCTGTTCGCCTCGCCCGTACCTACCCACACCAGGTTCGGGTTCGAGGGGGCCACCGCCACATGGCCGATCCCGATCATCCCCTCCACAGAATCGAAGACCGGATCCCAGGTGGTGCCCTGGTTCGTGGATTTGAAGAGCCCTCCGATAGCAGTGCCCAGGTAGATGACGTCCGGGGCACCCGGCACCTTGGCGACTTCAACAGCAGCGATTCGCCCCCCCATGGTTGCCGGACCGACGCTGCGCCACTTCAGGCCCGACAGGGCACCGCCATCGAGCAGGACCGAAGTTGCCTCCCGCCCTCTTGCCCGAGCCGCCGCATCGTCCGTGCTCTGTCCAACCACTTCGGCGAGGTCTGGACCGCTGGGTATCCCAACGAGAAGTAGAATAAGGATGAGGCAAGAACTCCCGGTACGCATGAGTACTCCTCCCTGCTTTCCTATCTTTAACAACAACGCCCGCCGCTCGCGCTATCCGCCCTTCACTTCCCCTGTGGCTACGCTCCGCGGAGGCTCTATCAGCCAGTGCACGAACCAGGTCCGAAGCCGCTCCAGACGATCGATCAGAAGCCACGGCTCACCGGCACGCGCTCCAGTCCGGGCCGCAATATACGTTCTCCGTCCGACGATGTGTAACTCGGGGGCTGCTGCCGGATCAGCCTGCAGCATGAAGAATGATCGCCAGTGCCCTGAGTTTCTCGCCAAATCGCGGACTCCGCCGATCATCACTCCACGCGGGGGCACTGCGGGGAAGCGCCGGTTCCGTCGATGACGGTGGCGCCCCGGATGATGAGGCGATCGAAGGGCCCATCGCCCTCCTGCCGGGAGGGTCCTGGCCTGATGAAGTCCGGGACCTGGGCGGTGGCGTCGGCCGGCGAAGCAACGGGGAGCGCGCCCACCATCAGGAGTGGGAGTAGCCGTCGGAGGGAGGAGAGATCCTTGACCATGGTGCGCTACCTCATGTGGGGTCGGACCTCGGGGCCAGGGAGCGACGTGATCCCGCGCTCCTGCTTCTGCTCCTCGACCATGCGGCGCACGTCGGCCAGGAGCTCCTTTGCGTCGTAGACGATCCCGTCCTTGATTGTGTACGTCACGCCGCCGATCCGCTCCGGGCTGCCCGTCTCGTCGTCCAGGCGCACGTGCCCAGTGCCGTAAAGGACCTTCAGGTTCTGGATCGGGTTCTCGCCCACGATCACCAGATCCGCCAGGAGTCCCGGCCGGGACCACGCCGAACCGGATGGGCTCGCCCCGGGGCTCGAAGAGGGCCTCAGCGCCGTGGAGCGTGGCCCCCCGGATCACCTCCAAGGGATGGAATCCGGCTTCCTGCAGGAGCTCCATCTCCTCGATGGTCGAGAAGCCCATGAGGTTGTAGGTGAAGCCGGCGTCCGAGCTGACCGTCACCCGGCCGCCGGCGTCCTTGTAGTCGTCGAGGAAGGCCATCCACGTCCGGTAGAACCGCTTCCACGCCACCTCGTCCCATGTGGTCCAGTCTGGGAAGTAGGAGCCGTGGCTGGTGGGGTTGGGGACGTAGAAGTCCCACAGGGAGGGAAGCGTGTACTCCGCGTGCCAGTCCGCCCGGCGGGCCGCCATCACGTCCCGCGTCGCCACGTACGCGGTCATCGTGGGATCGAGGATCACGTCCAGCTCCAGGAACTCGTCGATGAGGGCGTTCCACGCCTCCGAGCCCTGGGGACCGATCAGGTTCCACTGGCGGGCCACCTGGCCGAACCGGAGCTGCTCGTCACTGTAATTCATCTCCGGCGGCCACGGCTGCACATCGTGATCGTCGTAGAGCGCCTCGAAGATCCCGTAGAAATGGGTGACGGTGCCGAGGCCGAGACGGGTGGCGTCCAGGGCGTTCATCCGGGCAACACCCGTCTGCCTGAGGTGGGCCGACGAGCCGAGCCTGTGGCGGCCGGCCTCGTCCAGCAGCGCCTGCATGATCTCGGGCCGGTAGGCATCCAGCTTGAGGCCGTCGATCCCCTTCTCCGCCGCCCACTGCACCCACTCCCGGGCATCCTCGGGCGTGAGGATCTGCCGCCCGCCCCATTCCCGGCCGCTGCCGGGTACGTGGTACGAGACCAAGCGGGGCGCCGTGATCTCGTTCCGGGCGCTGCGGTCCCGTTCGTTCAGGGACCAGTCCATCTCGCCAAAGGGAACCCCGCGGACCGTGGTGATGCCGTGGCCGAGCCAGAGCTTGTAGTTGTATTCGGCCTCCGGGACCTTGAGGATCTCGCTTTGCGACGGGTCGCCTCCGGCGTTCACGTCGGCGATGTGGACGTGCACGTCGACGAAACCCGGAAGCACCCAGGCGCCGTGGGCGTCGATCTCCCGCGTGGCGCCGCCCGGCCGCCGGTCCGGGTCGATGGGCCGGCCGGGGGTACCGACGCCCACGACTTCGACAATCCGGTTCCCCTCGATGACGATGTCCACCGGCCCCCGGGGCGGCGCGCCCATCCCGTCGATCAGGGTCCCGCCCCGGATGATCAGGCGGTCGAACGGTCCCTCGCCTTCCGCGCGCGGCGGAGCGGGCAGGACGGCCTGCGGGGTCTGGCCGCCCGCATCCGCCGCAAGCCCGAGGAGGACGGCCCCCGTCACCAGGAGCGGGAGTGCGTGCCGAAACGAAGGACGGTGGGTCATGGGGCGGGCCCCGCTGGGTGGGGGAGAGGGAAGGAGATTCAACGGGCGTCCGAGGCTGAAGGCATTGTAGGTCGGGGCAGGATCAACATCCGAGAGCGGGCCGGGAGGCGCAAGGAGAGGGCCGGAGAGTTGCCCTTAGAGACGTTCTGAGGGTTTTCGGATTGTATTGGGTGCTCCGGTTCGGCTGGAGCGTTCTCGTGGCTTAGAGGGCCGTTATTGGCCCACGGGTGCGAGCTTCTACTTCGCCACGCCTACCATTCTTGGGAGCGAGGGATCAGTTAGCCGTATTCCCGCTTAGTTCCTTGGAAATGGTCATAAATCGCCCGGTGATGAGCCAAGCCATACTCGTCCTGACGTGTTTCATACTCCCGGACCCAACTGATCAAGTCCTCGAGCATCTTCGAGCCTCTGGTACGCCGCCGTCGGTAATGGAGATAGCCCCTTCGAGGTTCGCCTGGATGAGGCGCGCCCCGCCAAGGTACGCCTCGCGAAGATCCGCCATGCGCATATCCGCCCGGCGGAGGTTCGTCCCTTGAAGGATCACCCAGTGAAGGTTCGCTCCGCTGAGGTCCGCCTCGCTCAGATTCGCCCCATGCAGGTCTGTCTCGCGAAGGTCTGCCCGACTGAAGTCCACGTTCATAAAATCGGGTCGTTCTTCAGGGTGTTCTTGCCGCCACTCATTCCAGGCGTCGGCATCTCCCAGAAGTAGCTCCCGCATCGCTTGTCTCTGGGCTAGAGCTTTGCGTGTTCGGATTCGGCGAGACAGGAAAGCCAATGTGAAGATCACTGCCACCGCGCCCAAAACTCCGCCTACCGAGCCGATCACATCCCAGTTCACGGTGTGCGTCGCCAAACTCGATGGCGACGTGCGCATAGACCGTAGCCATCCCGCCTTCGCCGAGCTCACGCTCGATGGCGTAGCGGCTCTCGAGAGCAGCGTTCAGACGAGCAACGCCGTCCTCCTCAAGATCGTCCATGGGCATGCTCGACATGTGGGACGGCAAAGCTAGCGGTGCCGAAGTTCCAAGTGTCACGGTGTAGCCCCCAGCCCGGAAGCGGGTGAAATGACCGGTCTTCTGCCACCCACTGCCGCTGCAACAACGGGCGCTGACCTCTTCTCAGCGGACACCTGCCTGCTGGACGGAGCTTGGGATTCGCCTACTGATACCTGGGCCGTCAGGTTCGCGCCCCCCCCAAGGTGCATGAACCTTGCCATGACATCACCCGAGACGTAACCCGTGGATCGCACCTCGAGACGCGACACCGCGTGAACGGAGCCGAGCACCCGACCGGCGATCATTGCGTCCTCAGTGTAGATGTGGCCATCCACTAGCCCTTCCTTGCCGACCACCACGGCCTTGCTCGCGCGAACGTGCCCGTTGACCGTCCCATCGATCCTGAGAGCGCCGTCCGTCTCGCAATCTCCCTTCACCGTCATCCCCACGCCGACGATGGAGATGACCGCCTCGGGTGCTCCGTCTGGTGTAGGTCTGTTGTCCTTGACCATAACATCCGCCTTCATGGCTGTTGCACCACTCGAGGAGCGACGACGGCTCCCTCGATCAGGATCGCTGGCCGGGCCACGTTTACGCAGCTCACGCTTGATGGCCTAGCGGCCCTTGAGGGTTGCGTTCAGGCGGACAACTGCATCGGACACGGGTGCACTCCGGGATCAGACCGAGGTCAGTATCCGCGAGCGGGCCGGGAGACGCAAGCGGAACCATGTCAGACGCCTGCGCAAACTACTATGCCGAGACCCCCGCGGCCGCTCGTCAGGTCTGCCAGGTGGTCAGGAAGATTCGCCGCATCCAAGCGGACCTGCTTACAGGGATCGAAGATCAATAGCTCCCCTCAAGGAGAGCCGCCGTGGAGACCTCATCGGCGGGAGGAGGTTGACGAAGGCCCTAATCTGCTATAATCACACCACGGTCTCAGCACATAAGTATCACGGAAGGGAGAGCTATGCCGCAGACATCCTCGAGGGACATTGATGAGAGTGCTCTAACGAAGGGCCACCTCCGCAAGCTGAACGCACTTCGCAAGTCCGTTGGCGAAGATATCGGCGAGCGGGCGTTCGCCGAGTGGCTCTCCCGGCCAGCAACCGCAAGGGCGAGCGACCGGAACGCCGAGTTGATCGCCGAAAGTCTTTGGTCCCTTGTTGAGCAAGGCAAGCTTGCGATTCGTTCTGGCGGCTATGTGGTCAAACGCGGGCGCGGGCGAATCATCGTCGAGCCAGCGAAAAAGACGTAGACGCCCAGCGCCAGCCGCTTGCCCGGACGCCGTAGGGCCAGCGCGGGACGTCAATACCACGGCACGACCGAACGGTTACACCTACCCAACCTCACTGAGCGCCATGTCACCCCCATTGGCGTCGGCTGTCGGGCGACTCCGCTTCAGCCGATGTCGAATGCAAATTGGCGAGCTGCCGAGGGGATGGTGAAGGAGCGAACCTTGCGGGAGGGCAGTTTGTCGATGGCCCCTGTCCTCTCTGATTGCGGACTATATAGATGGTTAGTGTTTCAGATCACTCGGCACTGCTGCGGCTCGCGGCGATCTGTTCTCGGATCCACGCATCCACTTCGGACTCGATCCAGCCGACGGCGCGCGCGCCTAGCCGGATCGGTTGGGGAAAGCTCCCGTCGGCCACCCGCACGTAGATCGTGCTCCGCGCCAGCCCCGTGCGGGCCTGCACTCGAGGTAACCTCAGGACGCGGGCGGGCGCGTCCATGCCCTGTTCCATTGCTCTCTTCATCGGTCTGCCTGGCTCCCCAGGGAGCGAGCTGGAACGCCACCTCCTTCGAGCTCTTCATGGAAACGAGGACATGGTGCCCCGTCAGATTCTCGAGGATCACCTTCTTCGGCTGAGGGGCGTCCGGTCCCTGCGTGGTGTCAGGTGGCTGCGGAGCGTCGGGCGGCTGTGCGACGCCGGGACTCTGTTCTGGGCTAATGGGATCCTCCAGAGTGCGGGCGTGCGGGTCCGTTCGACGCAGGAAAGGGGCGGACTCGTGCCATGCGGGAGTCTGGGAGTGGAGGTGAGTCGCCGTTGGCCATCGTAAGCTTCATGGGAGCTCGAGGAAGCGACCCTGGGGGCCAGCAAAGTAGGACGCGGTCGGATGGAGAAGCAAGCCGCACTCGAACCTCAGCCGTCGGCGGCGCCCCTTGACCTCTTCGGCCCGTCGTCGGAAAGTTACGGAGAACCGAGAGGCGACCCCGATGAAGCCGTATCTCGCGGGCGTGCTGGCGCTGGCCGTATGCACCGCGACCCCACCGAATGCCGCGGGACAGAATTCAGATGATCCCGCGCATGCCCTATTCCGCCAGCAGAGGGCGGAGATGGTGTCGGTCATTCGGAGCGACGGCATCGTGGACACGGAGACGCTTCGCGCCATCGGCGCCGTCCCTCGTCACGAGTTCGTTCCAGCCCGGTACCGGCCGCACGCCTACGAGAACCGCCCCCTTCCCATCGGTCACGGGCAGACGATCTCCCAGCCGTACATCGTGGCGCTCATGACGGAGATCCTCCAGCTCTCGCCGGGAATGAAGGTCCTCGAACTGGGAACGGGATCCGGCTACCAGACGGCCGTCTTGGCCGAGGTCGGGTGCGACGTCTACACCATGGAGATTTTCGAGGCCCTTGCGACGCAAGCGACGGAGCGCCTTCAGCGCCTCGGTTTCGACAACGTCACCACCCAGCATGCCGACGGGCGCTACGGATGGAGCAGGCATGCCCCCTACGACGCCGTCATCGTAACGGCGGCGGGCGGCTCCATTCCGCCGGCCCTCATCGAGCAGCTCAAGCTGGGTGGCCGCATGATCATCCCGGTGGGGAGCCTCTACGGCGTGCAGCACCTGATCCTGGTGGAGAAGGTGACCCACGACCAGGTCCGCACGCGGAACGTGCTCCCGGTGAGATTCGTGCCGATACTCAAAGGCCTCCGCTGACCCGTGACCCGGCTGCGGAGGTCGGTCGCCGTCGCGCTGCTCTCCGCTGCTGTCCTGGCGTACGAAGTGCTGCTGGTGCGGGTCTTCGCCATCGAGCAGTTCCACCACTTCGCCTACATGGCGGTGGGCGTCGCCATGCTGGGGTTCGGGGCCGCCGGCACGCTCGTCGCAGTGGCGGGGCGCCCCTCTCTCCACAGCGCAAGCCGTTGGTTGGCCTTCTCTGCGGCCGCGGCCGCGGCGGCGTTGATCGCAAGTCCTGCGCTGACCCACACCGTGTTCCTGGATCCGACGCAGATTGCATGGGGCCTCGGCCAGTGGCTCAGGCTCGGGCTCGTATATCTCCTCCTCGCGCTCCCCTTCGGCTTGGCCGCCGTAGCGATCCTGCTCGCGCTCACGCTGGAGGCGGAGCGGCCCGGCCTCATCTACGGCGCGAGCTTCCTTGGCTCCGGGGCCGGTGCTCTCTTGGCCACGGCTGCGCTGGTCTGGTTTCTTCCGGAGCGGGCTCTGGCGGTACCTGCCGTGCTCGGGGCGGTGGCCGCGGTGGTGGTACCGCGGGTCGATTCCCGTGTGCCCGCGGGAGTGGGATGGACCGCCGTGGCAGCCTCGCTGGCCGTGCTGGTGCACCCACTCTGGCGGCTGGATGTCACGCCCTACAAGGCGCTACCTCAGGTCGAGGCCTTCCCGGATGCTCGCCGCGTCGCCGAGTACGCGTCACCCATCGGCTGGGTCGTGGCCGTAGAAGCACCCGCGTTTCGCAGTGCCCCCGGTCTCTCCCTCGGGTACCGGGGATCGCTCCCCCCGCAGACCGGGATCTTTGTGGACGGACAACTTGCCGGAGCTCTGGCAGACTGGGCTGACGACAGCGTGGACACCGGCGTTCTGGACTGGCTGCCATCCGCTCTGCCGTATGCCCTGGGAGGACGTGATCGCGTGCTTGTGTTGGGGGCGGGGGGAGGGACCGAGCTCTGGAGTGCGGCTGTGCACGGGGCTCGCGAAGTCTCGGCGGTGGAGCTTCATCCCGACGTGGCCCGACTGGCGGCGACCTCCGAGCGCATTCTCGACGCCGAAATCGAATGGGTGATCGGTGACGCCCGGGCCTTCGTGGCGCGGAGTCGGGAGCGGTTTGACCTCGTCACTCTCGGCTCGGGCGGCGGATTCGGGACAACCGCCGCCGGCGTGCACGCGCTCAACGAGGACTTCCTTCACACCGTTGACGCGTACGTCGCCTATCTCGATCTACTCGACCCCGGGGGAGTCCTGGCGGTCACCAGGTGGCTGAGCATCCCCCCACGGGAGTCGATTAGGGTCATCCTGACTGCCGCGGAGGCGTTGCGTCGTACGGCGCCCCAGGCCGTGGGGAACGGGCTGGTAGTGATGCGGAGTTGGGCGACGGCGACCGTGCTGGTGAAGCGGTCTGGCTTCACCTCCGCCGATGTCGCGACCCTCGAGGAATGGACCGGGAGGAGGGCATTCGACATCGACTGGCGCCCCGATCTCACCACTCCGGTGACCACATATCACCTGATCGACGACCCCGTGCTCTTCGAGGCCGCGGCTACGGCTGCGGTCAGTCGCCACGAGGCGACCGAGTGGGCGGCGAACTATCCATTCGACGTCGAGCCCGTCGACGACGCACGCCCCTATCCGCACCAGTTTCTCCGGGCCCGCTCGATTGGCGCGTTCATGCGCGGCAACCGAGCCGATTGGCTCCCGTTCGCCGAGTGGGGATACATCGCCTTGCTGGCGACGCTCCTCCAAAGCGTGGTGCTCGCGGCCGGTGCCATCCTGGTGCCGGCGGCGCTGGGAGTGGGCTCGGTCGATTCGGGCCGATTGGTGCCGATCCTGGGGTATTTCGCGGCCATCGGCCTGGCCTATCTGGCCGCCGAGATCGCCGCCATCCAGCAGCTCAGCCTTCTCCTCGGACATCCGGTGTACGCCGTGACGGCCGTTCTGGTTGCGTTCCTCACCAGCTCTGGCTTGGGGAGCATCTGGTCGGACCGGATCGCGCCCCATCGCGGATGGATGCTACCGCTGGGCTTAGCGGTGCTGTTGTTGGTCTACTCGGGAGCACTGCTCCGCCTCGTGCATTTCCTCCAACCGCTGCCGCTGGCGGCGCGGGCGGGCTTCGGGGTGCTCGCCGTGGCGCCGTTGGGATTCCTCATGGGGGCGCCCTTTCCTGTGGGGCTACGAGCTCTTGCCGGGGGCGACGTGCCCTGCACGGCGTGGGCGTGGGCCGCCAACGGCTTCGCCTCGGTGGTGGCCGCTCCGCTGGCCGCCCTCATCGCCGTCGAGGCCGGATCTCCGATGGTGCTGCTGGTGGGCGGGATCTCGTACGGGATGGCTGGGGCGGTCCTCTTCCGTGGGGGGAGCATTGCCGTGGAGCCTCGGCCGATGACGGCGCGCTAGAGCCGGTAGAGGTTACCACTCCACCCCGATCCGCCACGGCCCGGAGGTTCTCGTCGGCTCTACGGCGCATGCTGATCTCTCAAGGCGTGTCTGCCGAGAACCTGCCTTCCTGGACGAAATGGATGGTCTGATCCGCCACGTCACGGCGGTTCATGATGAACGTATGGGTGGCCCCGATGACGAGGAACGCTGCAGCGCCCTCGAGACGGGCTCGATCCACCGCCACCTTGCCGTCGTCGGCACCGGGGATGAGCCACGAGCCGATGGGGTTCATGCTTCGATTCCCGGTGATGATCCCCAGCTCGAAGTCGGGCGGACCGAGCTGCTGTGCGATGCCTGTGCTGTCCGTCCCGAGGCGTGATCCGGTCGGTCCCAGGATCCTGCTGAGGACGGGTGACTCGGCGACGAGATCGGCAACGAAGTCGGCGATCTCGCTTCCCTGGTTGGGTGGGGCGAGCATCACGACCCGTCCGACGTGATCCGGCGAGTGCTCCGCGAGATAGAGTCGCACGAGAATGCCCCCCATGGAGTGGGTCACGAAGTGGACGCGTTCCATCCCCTGGGCACAGCACTCCTCCAACTGGTCCCCGAGGCGGGCGACCAGGCTCTCGATGGGCTCCTCGGTGGACGGGTAGCCGAAGTTCAGCACCCGGAATCCGGCGGCCTCGAGTCGCTCGACGAGGATCGCCATCGACGCGGGCGTCCGGCGGAGCCCGTGAACGACGATGACGGTCGCGGCGTCGGCGTCGGGCGGCGGTGACAAGCACCCGGCGACGAGCGCAGCGACAGCCGCGGCGGCGAGCAGAAATGGGCGCATCGTTGTCGGCAAGGCTCCTCCACCTCTATGGTGCTTCCACTACTAACGGTACGGGCATCCGCCCGTGTCGCACAGAGGCCGTGGCCTCCTTCGCCGCACTCATTGCAGAAACGTCCGAGGCGGTGGTATGTCCCGTCGGGCGGACGCTCCTCGTACAGGAGCGATCGTTCGCTGGTTCCCTAGTCGGCGAAGGAACGACCATGACGACGCGTAGATCCTTTCTCCATGGTGCGGCGGTGCTCCCACTCGGGACACTGCTCCCTCTCGAAGACGCAGGCTCACCTCTCCAGTCCATCATCAGGCAGGCGGACACCAGGCAGGCGGACCGAGACTACTTCGAGGAGCTTGGGCTCGGCTCGTTCATCAATGCGGCGGCCCCGTACTCCTCGCTATCGGGCTCGCCCATGTGGCCCGAGGTCATCGAAGCGATGGACTACGCGATGGCCAGGCGCGCTCGGATGAAGGATCTGCACGATGCCGTCGGCCCACGGATCGCCAAGATGGCGGGAAGCGAGGCCGCAATGGTCACGGCCGGTGCGACCTCCGCCATAACCCTCGGGACGGCGGCATGCCTGACCGGCAGGTAGAGATGATGTGAATCACGGTAGGGTCAGGAGGTGGCGCGGTGCCCTTAGGGGTACGGTGTGTATTTCTTCCGCCTTGCTTTCGCGGCGGTGCCAAGTCCGACTCCCATAGGTCCGTTTCCACCCCCTGCCCGTCGAACCGGACGTGCGGATTTCCCGCATCCGGCTCTCAATCGGGATCACGCCTTCGCCCACGGAAGGTACCTGGTCGTCCGCGCAAGACACGTGAGGCCGCACTGCTCCCACAGCCACGTGTAGGGAAAGCGCACGTATTTCCCCGATCGCCCCTTGTGCTTCCGGCAGTACCACTGTCGTAGCCGCCAGGTGGCGTGCTGGTCCACAGCCCTGTATGCCGGATTGACTTGCCCGAGATTGAAGTAATTTGCCCACCCCAACATCATCCGGTTCAGGCTCCCTACGACTTCCTCGGCATCCAGCCATTCACGTCTGCAGTCCGTCTGCTCGCTGATCCGGTGGCAGATGCTCTGAACGCTTGCCTTGCTCGGTCGAGTGCCGATGTACCGGCTTCCGTTCCCGGAACGATAGTTCCAGCCGATGTGATACCCGAGAAACTCAAGCGGCTCCTCGGGGCACCGGAGGCATCGGGTCTTCTCTGCGTTGACCGGTAGCTTCAGCCTGTCCATGAGCCGGTTGACCGCCGCCAGCATCTCTGCCGTCGAGGCCTTCCCGAGCACACAGAAGTCATCCGCGTAGTTCACGATCTCCGCACCGAAGCGCCGGGCGTAGCCCAGCACCTTCCAGCCAAGGATAAACCGCCGCATGTAAATGCTGCTCAGCAGCGGTGAGATCGGAGCCCCTTGCGGAGTCCCCTTTCTCTCCTTCCGCGCCCGGTTCGTGCGGCGAGTGCCGCCCTTGCCGTCCTCCTCTATCACCGGCATTTCCAGCCATGCCTTGATGAGTCCAAGCATCCGCCCATCGCTCACGCGCCGAGCAATACTTTTCATCAACTCGGCATGCGGTATCTCACCGAAGTAGTTGGAGAGGTCCGCATCGACCACTTCGTTGTGGCCCCGGTACAGCAACCCACGGATCCGCTGCACCGCGTCCTTCGCGCTTCGTCCCGGCCGGTATGCATACTGCTCCGGCTGCAGGTCCGCCTCGAATATCGGCCCCAGCACCAGCATAGCCGACGTCTGCGCAACCCGATCCCTCAGGCACGGTATGCCCAGGGGACGGAACTTCCCCGGCTGCTTCTTCGGGATGAGCACCTGACGCACCGGACTCGGCTCGTAGCCGCCATCCCTCAGGTCCCGCGACAGTTCCCCTACCCAACGCTCCACTCCGTACGCCTCGACATCCGCGACCGTCACACCATCCACTCCTGCCGCTCCGCCGTTGCGCCGAACCATCCTCCACGCCTCCAGGAGGAAATCCTGCCTCCATACCTTGTCGACGAGGGCGTGAAAGCGCCGGTCAGGTTCTTCCTTCGCTTTCGCGTGTAGCACGTTCTGGAGTTTCCGGACACTTCCTGCCGACCCTCTTAGACTCCCGTCAGTGGTCAAGTCCCTGCCTCCTTTCCGCACCGCTCCCAACTCAGGGCCCCTTCCCTCGACGGGCATTACCCCGCGTCCTCAGTAATACGGGCCCATCCGCCACCCTGCCGGCCCAGCCTGCCCCTCGCGGGGTCCCGGTTGCCGTGTGCACGGCACCGACAGGGCTTCCCGTGTTGCCACGCCTTCCATCTTCCACATGTGCCGACGCCACTACCCCGGCGAAAACCAGCCAGTGCTCGTGTCGCTCGCTTCCCGGCCAGTCAGCGGCCTTCCCCTTTCTTGCGCAGGGTCGGCTTCCGCGTTGACGGTTTCGAGGCCTGCTCGGCGTTCACTGCACGTTTCGGCCCACGTGGTCGCTGAACCGCCTTCCGACTTAGCTCCTCCCTTGGCCGTATCCACCGTTTCCAGTTGCGCGCCCGTTTAGGGAATCGCATATCGTGCGCGGCCCGTACCAGAGTGCTTCAGCTCATGTCGTTACCTCCATGCACCGCTCTGGCTACTACCGGCTGGAGCGACAGCTGCCGGGCGGGATTCGCACCCGCCAGGAAAGCGCGCCTTTCCACGGCGCACGCAAGGAATCGTCTAAGTTAAACTAGGACTGCACGATCTGCCGCACTTGCCGTTCGACGATATCTGACTCCACCGTACTGAAACAGCGGAAAAACGCCACCAAATGGCGGGACTCCCGGGTCGTATCAGATCCCACGTCAGCAACCCGCCTTGAGTTGAGTTCCTCACGCTGGCTGTTGCAGCGTGTTCATCGGTAAACGACGCCCATTTCCGTGTGCGCGCCCATGTCACCATCCGCCGGGGGGTCACTCCGGGGTCACTCCCGGCTAATGACCTGACCCCCTGAAACGAGACCAGGTGCAATGTTAGGATCGACCTGGTCTGAAGCTTTTCAGCGAGGAGGTCAGGATGGGAAGGAAGCGACACACTCCGGAGCAGATCATCACTGCACTGCGGGAGGCAGAGGTCGGTCTGGCCCGCGGCAAATCCGTGAAGCTGATCAGCCGGGAGCTCGGCATCACGGAGCAGACGTACTACCGGTGGAGGCGGGAGTACGGCGGGATGAAGGTGAGCCAGGCACGGCGCCTGAAGGAGCTCGAGCGCGAGAACGGGCGCCTGAAGCGAGCAGTGGCGGACTTGACACTGGACAAGCTGATCCTGGAGGAAGCGGCCGAGGGAAACTTCTGAGCCCCGAGCGCCGACGACGTTGTGTGGCGCGTGTACGTCAGCAGCTCGGGGCGTCGGAGAGGAGAGCGTGCCGGGTGCTCGGGCAGCCACGCACGACCCGGCGCCGGGCGAGGAAAGTGGCGAGTGACCAGGGGGCGCTCCGAGGTGATATCGTGCGACTCGCGAGTCGATTCGGCCGCTACGGCTACCGACGCGTCACGGACATGCTCCGCATCGAGGGCTGGGGGGTGAACCACAAGCGGGTGGAGCGGATCGGCGCGGGCGAGAGGAAGGAGTGGTTGCGTTGTCTTGGTGAAGGGCTTGCGAGGATTTGCGTGGAGGATGAGGACGAACAGGATCGAATACGCCTCTTGGCGAATCGACTCGCTTCGACCCACTGGCAAGTCGTAAGGAAGCTCGAGATTGTTCCATACATCGATGGGACCCCGGCCGGCACGCCCACAAAACCGGACGTTGCCTGGCTAGACCAAACGCTTTTCTTGGTCGATCGGCCATCCGCGAAACTCGCTCGGGCGGTAGCGCAGGAACTGGGTAGGGCGTTCGGGCCGCCAGATATCGCCGACGCAATCAAACTCTGCTTCGATCGGTCTGGCGATTTCGTGAAGGATTACGTCGCAGAGAACTTCAGCCTCGATTCGGAGGTCACCGAGACCGCGGCTGGCAGTCAAGCTGAAGACGGGGCGTCAGAAGAAGAGGAGGTCAGTGGGGAACCCGAGATAGCCGGGGAGTCCGAATCACCCGCCGCCACAACTGCGGGAGAAGAGGGGGGAAACGGAAGGACGGAGGCACCCGAGCCCGACGAGGCAGGTCACGACGCAGAGACGTCGGGCCCTCGAGGTTCGTCAAAACCCCGCCAGCCGAGAATCATGGAGAAGTTCGCTGTAATGGAGGGCTATCGGCCGGACGGCAAAGACATATTTCTTCGTTCAGACGGAAGTCGAATCGTGAAGGTGGCTGAGGCGACGTTCCCGTGGGAGCGGAGAGGCCCTACTGGCGACACAGAGGAACACTACTGGCCCAAGGATCATTGTCTAGTCAAAAAGCCCTTGCAGCTAGACACGGACGTCTGGACACTGATCACGGATCGTCCGAATGATCACTCCTTGATCCTATCCGATCCACACGGCCTACCGCTTAGAATTTCTGGGACGCAATTACAGGATATGCAGCAAAGCGGCCGTCTCACGTTATACCCCGCGACGTACCGGTTGGTCATGAAAGAAGGGACCTGAGACGCCGACTCGCGAACCCCGTGGTGGGCACGGGAATCTGCCTAGTCCCCTTCGAACCCCCAGTCTCGAAACTTCAATTGCTGACAGTTCTCACTGACGGTCCGCTGCACGGCCTCATCGAAGCCGTCTGGCCGATTCGCTGAAAGGTCGACACTGATGGATAAGGTTGTGTGTGAATCCCCGGAAAAATGCTGAATGACCTCCTCCACCAGTTGTTGGAACTGAAGCGGCGCCTTCACCGGATCAAGGTCGATGGTACCATGAAAGCGTGATATCAGTGAGGGAACGCCCTCAGGAGGCACTATGACTGGAGGGTCTACCTTCCCGTCCCCAGGATCGACGTCCGGAGTCTCTTTGAGCAGCGCCTCCCTAGCCACCTCTGGCGAAAGCACACGCCCCTCATCGTTTACATAGACCGGCCTTTCCTCCCCGAATACAACCCCCGTAAACCCATCGTCGGTTCGAGCACCTGCATATCCGTAGAAGTCGCGGTCTCTCACGCCGTCGCCAAGAGTGGCTTCGAACACCCCCCGATCGAGGAGCCGGGGCAGGTACATGTAGGAACACATCGCATTCCAAACCTCCTGCGCCCCGGCATCTCCCTGCTCATCAGTCCAAAACCACTGCTCGAGCATCCGCTTCATGTGGAACGGCGCCCACTTGGAGATGACGAGTTCATGCTCGGCAAGTTTGCGGTCCATCTCCTGCGCCAAGGAACCCCCACCGGGCTCCAGCGCAATCTCGTCCCATTCCGTCTCCCCGACCTGGTTACCCTTCCCGACCGGCTGGTGCGGTACGAGGAGCCACTTGAAGGTCTCCCGCACTGAGGCTTGGACGCGGTCGTCGGCATCCTTCGCATTCCTCTTGGCCTCACGCGCGTGATGCGGATCCAGATTGAGAACCTCTATGTCTGCAACGATTGAGGTCCATGCCAGGAAGCGCCTCGTCTGGTCCAGAAGTGTGCGGAGCGCTTCCACATCGGGTGCAAGGAAGATCAAGCGATTGGGCTTTCCCCGCGGTTGATTGCCCCTCTTTAGCAGCACCTCTTCAGCGGCTTTAGTCGCTTGGCTGCCTTGTGCTCTCCGAGCGTGTGGTGCCTCCGGAGATAGAACGACCAGTCTGAGCCCGTCGTCGTCCGGCACATCTCCATGTTCGCGGAAGACATGGCTTCCCGCGAAAGAGCTGCCACGGATCGCCTTCTCCATCCGCTTCAAAAGCTCGGGGATGAGATGCTGGTGGAGATCGAAGCGCTGAACCCGATCTTCCATTTCACGACGGAGATTAGGGCGGAGGTCGTACCAAAAGCGGTCATTACCGGAGTACAGGTAGTGCAGTCGATCAGTGAGGCGCTTGAGCGCGTCGTCATACTTGCCTGGAGATTGCCCGGGCTGAACGGTACCCAAACGGATCCGTTCCGGCCCGATACCACGAACGCTTTGCCCGCCTACACTGGGGGCACTTCCCAGAAAGATGGTCCGGGCAACTCGGCGCGAGCCTTGGAGAGATCCGATAGAAGGCGCTTCGTCGTCGATCCTTCTTGGTTGGCTATTGGGCCCATCGACGTCCTTTTCCAGGACGGGGTCCCATCCAGCAGGGAGATACTTGACCAACTCGTTACGCACTCGAGGATCATCGAGTGGAATCGAGCCCGGCATAATGAGGAAGTCGCGGTTGTCTTCGCGCCAGAGTGTATGGACGATCTGTGCCATTAGCCGAAGCACGCCGCGCGTACGTTGAAAGCTCGCCAGGCTCGACCAATCCTCATACAACCGTTCGAAGACCTCCGGGTGGATGGGATACGCTTCCTCGATCTGCGTTTGGTACGAGCTGCTCTGCGTTTCCGTGGGGAACGCTTCGGGATGAAGCTGATAGGTGTCCCCAAAAGCCCGGGAAACTTCCAGGCGGGCCGCGTCGTCATCGATCGGCTTGAATAGGCGTCGTCGTACGATCTCAAACGATTCGCGTGACTCGACCGGCTTCCAGAGAGCCTCTTTTCGACTGATGAAGCTCTCAAGCGATTCCAGCGCCTGTTCGCCCCGGACGTCCCCAGCTTGAAGATTGGAGGAGGGCAGGGAGGCCAGAAGCACGGCATTCGGCACGGCCGCCACCGCCTCGGTCAGGGCCTGGACGAAGGAGATGACCGAGTCGTAGGTCCCCCCCGGGTAGGACCTGCCCGACTCGAACTGACGGAGATAGGCGACCGCCTCATCGATCAGGATGACCGCCGGACCGAACCTCTCCAGCAGCTGGCCAAGTGCCGCGCTACCTGGGGACGTCCCATCCTCATCGGCCGACTGGACCAGCCCATATCCCTCGGCGCCACCAAGCTGATAAGCCATCTCGCCCCACAATGTGCGGGCCGTGACATCGCCGTGCTCCAGCGGCTGTGAGGGTGAGAGATAGTTTCCGTCCAGGACGGCAACCCTCGCCTTCGGCAGCGCCTCAACTTTCGCTTCATCGAGGATGGCCGGGACACCGCGTAACTCCTTCGCAGGACAGTTGGCTGTCGCCACGTGATACACGGCGAGCATCGTATGCGTCTTGCCGCCGCCGAACGCCGTCTGCAGCTGAATGACAGGATCGCCACCCTGTCCGTAAAGTCGACGAAGGACGGCGTCCAAGAGGAGTCCCATTCCTTTGGTAATCAGGGTTCGCTCGAAGAAGAGCACCGGATCCTGGTACTCGGGACCGGCGATGCCGCGGACGACCTTGGTCAGGTCGGCCGCGAACTCCGCCTCCTGGAATGTGCCTTCGAGGACGTCCTCATGAGGGATGGCGACTTCGCGCCACGGTTTCAAGGTCATGGATCGATCAATCGTGGTTAGAGTTCGAGGTCAACCTGCTCGCCTTCGAGTCCGACGCGGTGGCTAGCCTCCACGATGGCGTGCCAGGAGGTGATGAGTTCGTTGTACCGCCCAGCCTCCTCGGCCCATCCTTTTCGTTCGCAGACCGTGTAGAGTCGGTACGCAAGCTGACGAATCGGTTCCTGCCTCTCCGGCATGCGGGCGAGGAGTTGACCTGATTCAGCTTCGCTTTCAGACAAGGTACGCGATAGGTGGTGACAAGCCTCCCAGATCGGGACTCGTGCGTCGGTGCGCGGGTCCCAGTCATCTGGGTACTCGTCGACCCGTAGGAGGCGGACGCTCCCACCCCCGGTCTCGACCACGCCGGCCTCACCGAGCCCTTCGACGGCGGTTCCCTTCGCACGAGCGAGAACGTCAGCCTGGCCAAATCTTCCGGTCTCGAAGCCGTACTCCTTGAACCACTCTACACAGAAGCGGGTGTCGGCGTCCATGACGCCTTCAGCCTGTGTAAAATAATCGTCGATGGCCTTGTTGATCAGCGTGAGGGCTGTACGGACGGTCATGGATGACCCATCCGCTTCGAGTACAGCAGAGTAACGTGAGAATATCGACATGCCGGGGCCGATCGAGGCCTGAGCGAGATCGACCGGCGCGACCGGAGAGACACCTTCTGAGCCCCCGATCATGTATCGGAGGGCTTGCGGAAGTTCTGCCTCTAAGGCCTCAAGGAAGTCCCTCCGCGTCGCGGCTGGCGCATCCGTCGCCCGCTGGCGGCACACAAGCACAACCGAGGAGGCAAGGGCGTTCACGCCCTTCTTGATATTTGCCGTAGACTCGGTTCTGACAGGCCAGGTCCCAGTGATCTCCAGGCTCGCCCGCACCAACGCCTCCAGGAAGACTTCCCACGCCGTTGAGGCAGTGCCTGAATGACTCGTCTCAGACTGCTTGAACGCGTAGTAGATGGTGACAGGGTAGGCAGTGTGCGAGAACCTGGTGATGCGCTGCAGGGCCGACTGCATGCCGTCGAGAAAGAACTTCTCGGCCGCATCGCGACCACCGTGCCTATTGGGGCTGGCTACCAACTCCTCTGTCTTGGGCACCAAGAGAGTCCCAAACAGAGATGGGAGCACGGGTCGTAGGGCACGTCTTAGCCAAACGTAGAAATAGTCGGAAAGCTCGGCGTATCCGATGTTGTCGTAGTACGGCGGATCAGTCGAAATGACACAGCCCCGGTCCAAAACGGCGGTCCCGGCATCCTGCTGGACAGCATGCCCATGACCGCAAGGAAGAGCTTCGATGACCTTATACATGTAGGTGAATTGTGTACTTAGGCTCCCTCCTGCCGAACAGAACGGATTGCCCTCGGCGAAGCCCCAGGCCATTGATAGGGCTTGCCGACGGAACAAATTCCCTACGATCTCGTTCTTGGCCTGTGGCAGCCAGGCACACAAGGCACTCCAATAGTTTGTTGCTCGGCTAATGCCAAGCCCGAGGTATACCGCCACCGCATCGCCATACGCCGTGGCCCCCGTCCCGCCATCCCCCAGACCTACCCCATCGTCCTTCCAGCCAGCAGCCCTGGCATCCGCCGTGACCTTCACCCTAGCCGCACCCACGAGATCCAAGAAGGAGTTCAGCGCGACCAGTTGGCGGGGCGTGAAGGCGTCTCCCCACCGTGGCATACCGTACATGGGAAGGCGATCCACGTCGTGACACGGAGTGGTCACCAATTGCTCAGGCATCCAACTCGGCTCGGCCGATCTCGCCACCTCCTCTGCCTCGTCGGTTGGGGGCAGGTATATCCGACGTGACTTTCCCGAAGCCACTATCGTCATCATCCGATCCTTCATACGCCCGGCTTTGGCCTCGCGCCGAATGTAGTCTGGTACGATGGGTGTGTCGGACAGGATGCATCGGAAGTTCGTGCCCCGCCCCAGCTTTGTTCCCCTACCCACAGCGGCTGGGTCTGCAGGCGTTCCGTGGCGCACCTCAAATCGATAGGTGCGTCCATCCACCACCGGCTCGACCCAGGCCTCCTTCCCTTTCTTCCTCGATAGCCAAAAGCTCGAGACTAGCGGAACGTGTAGCCCACGATAGGCCGGGTTGGGGCTCTCAACAGTCCGTGCCCATAGCCATGCGATAACCATCGCCTCCCCGCCGCCAAGTTCTTGCGGCAGCCTCGCCTGCGGATAGAGGTACCCGATCTGCTTCTCCGCCTCGTCCCGCATCCACGCGCTGTAGCGGCGCACGTCCTCGGCTAGTCCCGTCGCCTTCGGCCAGTGCTCCATCGTTCGCCGCTGGATGTCGTCCCTCGCAATCGGACCTACGGGGTCGCGTCCTGCGAACTTCGGCGGGATCTCGATCATCGCCTTGTTAATGAGTACCGCCACCGGATTTAGATCAGAGGCGTGCGCCTCGAGCCCCAGGCGGAGCGCCTCCAGCGGGATCGAACCACCCCCCGCGAAGGGGTCATGGAACGGCGGCAGCTTCGCGGGATCGTCCCCGGTGATCTCGCATGTCTCTGCCCAGGACTTGAGGATCTCTATGCGCGCACGCTCAAGCACCTCTTCGGTCCCTGCGACCAGGTTCCGGGAGGACTTTCACCTCCAAGTCATCGCCCATGCCGGGCCCACCACAAAGGGGACAAGCGACCCGGAGGTGCCGGGCCGTTGTCCACCACAACACGAGGGTACGTGAGAGGTCTCGCCTATTCGCCCTCCCCGTCGGGACTGCGGGAATGACCCGCGTGGACCGCCCTCAGGATCGTCAGGCTCTTGTATTCGACGAGCGGCCCGACGTAAGGGCCCCTCGCTGTGATGGACAAGCCCATCATACGGCGGCGCTATCCGAACGTCTAGGCCACCAGCTCGCTGTATCGGAGCGGGTCGGTGTTCATGATGCGGGCCAGCGTGTCGCGGAAGATGTGCGGGTTGTCGCGGTTGTTGTAGCGCCACTCCAGTTCTTCGAGATAGCGGTCCATGTGCTTCGCGCTCATCTTGTGGAAGCTGCCGACGATCGACCGCTTGAACAGGCTCCAGACGCCTTCGATCGAGTTGGTGTGGACGTCGCCCACTACCCATTCCTCGGCGGAGTGGTTGACCGTCTCGTGGCGGGTGTCGTCGTCTGCGATCCCGATATAGCTCTTGAGGTCGTCCGTGTAGATCGCCTCCGCTTCGTCCCTGACGGTGCGCCGGATGAAGCCGTGCAGGGTGTCGCGCCGGACGTTGGGGATGCGCTCGATACGTGTACGTTCTATATACCATAACCTATGTGATTATTGGTGTTACTGTTGCCATATTTAAAACCATTACCTCATTACATCCCTCTTTCTGAACGGGAATCCAGTGGACTGTAGCGGAGGTTCGCGGACGAGCTGTCTGCGAACGCAACCAACCTCGCTGCCTCGCGAAGCGCTATTGCACCCTGTTCGGCGGAGGCCGTCGGACGAGTCCGCATTCCGCCGATGTCGACGCAAATCAGGGAGCTGCCGGGGAGATGGCGGAGGAGCGAAGCATGCGGGAGGGCGGTTTGTCGATGGCCCCTGTCCTCCCTCATTGCGAACGATTCAGATGGTTATCGTCTCAGATCACTCGGCACTGCTGCGGCTTGCGGCGATCTGTTCTCGGATCCACGCATCCACTTCGGACTCGATCCAGCCGACGGCGCGCGCGCCTAGCCGGATCGGTGGGGGAAAGCTCCCGTCGGCCACCCGCACGTAGATCGTGCTCCGCGCCAGCCCGGTGCGGGCCTGCACTCGAGGTAACCTCAGGACGCGGGCGGGCGCGTCTGACGTGACCCCCTGAACCGAGACCAAAGTTGATGTTAGGATGCGGCTTTGGTCGCAGCTATCAGGGAGGAGGTTAGAATGAGTAGGTGACGACACACGCCGGAGCAGATCATCACGGCATTGAGAGAGGCGGAGGTGGGTCTGGCGAAGGGAATTATATCGAATCGTAACCACGGCTCCGGTGCTATGGGGACTGTTTCTTGTCCCGTTCTTGCACGAACTTCCACTCCTCACGCTTCTTCGGTGGCGTCTTCAGGAACGCCTTCATGATGTTCTCGGGAGTGTCCGGTATCGGGTCCGGTAGCTTGTGCTTCACCGGACGACCTCTGGGCTTTTTGTGTTCAGTCACCGGACTTGTGCTCCGTCGGGTTTTCAGGGCTGATCTCGAACATTTCTGACTGATGTGAAATATTCGCTAACTCGAAGTTTAGCACTTCCATAACCTTATAGTGGTTCTTGAATTTTCCGGTGGGAGTGTGTTCTTGTCTTATCGCCAGCCGAGCGGTGGCGAACCTGACGGTGGACAAGCTGATCCTGGAGGAAGCGACCAAGGGAAACTTCTGAGCCCCGAGCGCCGACGCAGGTGCGTGATGCATGTACGTCAGCGACTCGGGGCGAGTGAACGTCACGCGTGTCACGTACTGGGTCAGCCGCGCTCGACTCAGCGTCGGGTGAAGAAGGTGCGGGTCGACGAGTCGGCGCTACGCACGGACGTGATACGGTTGGCGAGCCGGTTCGGCAGGTACGGGTATCGACAGATCACGAACCTGCTACGCATCGAGGGCTGGGAGGTGAACCACAAGCGTGTGGAGCGTATCTGGAGGCAGGAGGGGCTGAAAGTGCCCAGACGGCAACCGAAACGGGGTCGGTTGTGGCTCAACGATGGCTCGTGCATCCGGCTCAGGCCACTGCACAAGAATCACGTGTGGTCCTACGACTTCGTAAGCACGAGGACCCATGACGGCCGTGCGCTGAAGCTTCTGACCGTGCTCGAGATGGTGTCCCGCTGACAGTTGAAGGTGGTGGCTCCGGAGAGTCTCCTTGTTAGCCTGCCTTTCTCATTTGGGCAACCGGTTCATGGTCGTCGAGGTGGGCCCTGAGCATCCAGAGCTGGTCGTAGCCGATGATCCTCCGGTAGCTCTTCTCGGTCTCCACGAACGAGGCCGCAGCCCAGCGCAAGGCCATCGCTCCGTTCTTCCAGTTGGTCACCCTGCGGGTCTTCTGTCTTACGCCCGAGTGGGTGCTGTCGATCAGGTTGGTCGAGCCCAGGCACTTCCTCAGCCGCGGCGGGAGGCCGAGCCGGTTGATCGTGAACATCTCGCTGAGGCCTTCACGTAGGCTGGCCGAGGCCGAGGGGTGGTCGCGCTCGAGCCATCGGGCGAGCTGCTCGAGCTTCTGCTCGCCCTGCTTCGCGTCCAGCTTCATCGCTGCCCGGAACGCCGCCTTCATCTGAGCGTGCTGATCCTTCGGCAGATGACCCAGCACGTTGCGGAGCTTGTGGTTGCGGCAGCGCTGGATGGGGTGACGTTGGCCGAACACCTTCTCGATCGCCTTCCTGAGCGCTTTCGAGCCATCGATCACGAACAGCCGCCGCCTGCCCGGGTCCAGGCCGCGCTCGACCAGATCCTCTAGGAGCGCGCTGCTCACCTCGGCGTTCTCACTCGCTCCTTCCCTCACGCCCAGCACGTGCTTCTTTCCGTCTGAGTCCACGCCTACCGCAGCAAGCACGTGGTGCGAGCCCATCTGGATCCCGTCCAGGTAGATCACCAGGAGGTCCCACGCATCCAGCCGGCGCTCCATCAGCTCCTTCAGCACGCGCTCCGAGGCCTCGACCGTCTCACGGCTCACCGCCGACTTGCTCACCCCGACCGTGTCGGCCATCTCACCGATCACACGGCCGTACTTCCGCGTGCTCACCCCCGCCATCAGGACCTCGAGCATCCGATCCGCCACGGCGCCCGGTCTCCGCATCGCTGCGTACGCCGGCACCTCGACCTCGCCACCCTCCCCGGCGCCCCGGCGCCTGAGCCGTGGCCGCTCCACACGCACCTTCCGGTCCGACAGGTAAACCACACCACCCTGCCGGCCATACCACACTGTGTCGTCTTCCGCTCGTGACCGACCTGCCTGCTTCACGCCTGCCACACCCTCGGCGCTCATCTCCAGCACCGCTTCGATCGTCGCTCGTCCCATCACCTGGATGACTTCGTCGATCGCGACCTCCGTCTGCTCCACGAGCTCAAGCATCGGAAGCAGAAACTGCCCCTCCCGCTTCAGGAACTCCCTGATCGCGCGCTTGTCCGCCCGATCCCTTACCTCGTACGTTCTCTTCATCGTGGTGGCTCCGTGTTGGGGTTTTTGCCTACCCGAGCCTATCGGCCCGGGACCCCCGGAACCACCACTTTTCTTTCTCCCCTATCAGGAACCTTCAACTACGGTTGGGACAGCTTCCTGAGATCGGGCTACCGAGAGTCGGTCGAGTCCTGGTCCGAGGTGTTGCGGGATCTGAAGGCACGCGGCATCGAGGCGCCCCGGCTTCTGATGGCGGACGGCAACGCGGCGATCTGGGGCGCAGTACGGCAGGTATGGCCTGAGGCGGGCGAGCAACGGTGCTGGAACCACAAGATGAGGAACGTGCTGGACCGGCTGCCGCAGCGGGAGCAGAGCGAGGCGAAGGATCTTCTCAGGGCCGTGGTCTACGCACCGAGCCGGGCCGAGGCTGTGAGGGCCCGTGAGGCGTTCGCCAGACGCTATAGGCCGTGGTATCCGAAGGCGGTGGACGTACTCGAGGACGACTGGGAGCGGATGGTGGCGTTCTACGACTTCCCCGAGGATCACTGGAAGCATCTGCGCACGACGAACGTGGTCGAGAGCCCCTTTGCCGCAGTACGGCTCAGGACGACGGCGGCGAAGCGCTTCAAGCGGGTCGAGAGCGCTACGGCCCTGATCTGGAAGTTGCTCTTGGTGGCCGAGAAGCGCTTCCGAAGGCCCGACGCTCCTCACCTCCTCAAGGACGTATTTGAAGGAAGAAAGTTCGAAGACGGAAAGCCCGTCTCAACCCAACAGTGGAAGAATGCCGCCTGATACGTTTACACACACCTATTGACCCAACCTCGAAACTTAGGTAAGAACCGTCTATTAGTCAGGGCTTAACCAATGGACTACCAGTTCCAGAAGAAGGGCAAGTTCGCCCTATTGACGGCGAATGATGTTCTTACCAGGCTTCCCACGAAGGCTTTCCAGCTCTCTGATGGAACCTGGGTCATGTCTGGCATGCCGGTCCCCGACCTTGGGATCTGGAAAGAATGGCTCGGCTCCATCCGAGTGGATGACCTCAGCCGCGCCAATTTGGTCCTGCTTGTCGAAGAGCCTTCGGATAATCCCGGGGTGCTCGACGATGTGCATGAACGGCTTGCTCTCGGCCTGCGGCGCCTGTTCTACATACTGCATCTCCGTGCCGGCATCGAGACTGCGGATGGCGCGGATGTGTTCTGCGGCTCGTCTGAGAACGGGATTCCCGAAATCCGGCAGGCGAGCCAGATGCCTGACTTCTTTCAGAGCAAAGGGTGGGAGGGTGCACCCATCACAAAGGACTGGCTTGAAGACTGTGTCGTTCTACGCGAAGGGTGGGTAGCGATGGGCACTGACGAGACACAGTTCAGGCGGGTCGGCCGCGGCTCGAATGTACTGTTTAGAGGCCTGCAGGAAAAAGTGGGCCAGGATCGTATCCACCAGTTTGTGCGATCGCTGGAGGCCCTCATTGTTCCGGATATCAGCAAGACCAAGAAACAGTTTGTGCACCGCTGCCAAACCTTTGCCCGTCCGGGCAACGACACGCGCGACCTTCTTGACAAGGCCTTCGATATGCGCAGCGACACAGAACACCTAAACCCATGGGATGGGGCTCTGCAAGGTAATCTGCCTAACCAGCGCGAAAATGTGGGCTGGGAGAGGACGCGGCAAATGGAGCATCTGGCTTGCGATGCATATTCACGGCTGATGCGTGACCCTGCTCTCCGTGACCACTTTCGGACTGAAGACGAGATCAGTGCGTTCTGGAAGTTACGGGACGATGATCGACAGGCGCTGTGGGGGAACTCCCTCCACATCGCATATAGCCCGTTTACCAGAATCTAAAGTTGCGTTTTCAGGTCTCATCCACTCAAGTTTGACGTGGAATGGTAGGAATATTTCTTCACAGAGGGAGGAAGAAATGCCTCAAGGAAGAAAATTATTTGAGAGGCAACTGAGTGGGGATATCGACACTTTCAAGCAAGAACTAACTGGCCGCCATTCCGACCGAATTGAAGAGGTTAAAGAAGAGGGCAAGGTTCAGGGCAGTCAGAACCTGCCCCCTAACGATCAGCAGCCGCTTCCACCGTATCAAGGCCAAATCCAGGCCATGTATCAGCAAGATCTGGCGGATATCCGACTAGCGTTCGGACAGACTCTACAAACAATCTTTGCGGACTTTACTAAGGAAGATCGAGACCTGAATAGATCGGCCGAAATTTGGAAAAATGAAGAATCGGAAAAACTGCAAGTTCTCGAAGAACAGACCGAGAAGGAGAGAGAGTCTGAAGAGCAGGCCTATCGAGGAAAATACAAACAAATCAATAACGTACTCGACAATGATATTACAGGCCCCTACAACCTTATGAAAAGCAAGCTGGAAGCAGTTCGCCGGAAGCTCGGCCGTGCTGGCCTTGATACCTGGCTAAACAGCAGTTGGTGGTATTACTCGTTTCTCGCACTGATAGGCCTCTCTGAATTCCCTTTGAATTCACTCGTCTTTTCGGGCCTTGGGTTAACCCGGAATGAAACCATGCTATTGTCGGGAACGCTCGTTATCGCGATTCCACTCGCAGCCCATTTCGGGGGTATCGGGCTAAAGAGGAGAAACGAAAAAGAAAATGGTAGGGTGAACCTAGCAATCTTTGCCCTTTGCTCCGTGGTAATCCTAGCTCTCACTTACTTCATAGGAGAGCAGAGAGAACTGTACATGACCAGGCTGATGACACAGGCTCCATCAGACACAATTGAAGCGAGTAAAATGATTATGGTGGCATTGAGCCTCTTGTTGTATGTCCTGGCTCTTTTGCTGTCTTACGGGTACCATGACAGCAGTCAAGAGATGCGTGACATCGAAGACAAATTCAGGAAGGCTCAAGCGGAATATGACAAGAGGCACCCTCCGAAATTGCAGGAAAAGAACGAGCTGATTAAACAGCACGAAGATCAGAAGGCTGAGATGGAGCGTAACTACTTAGCGAGCCAGCAAGCGATTAGAAATCGGAAACTCAACTGTGAAGAGAGGACGTTGGACTTACGTGCAAGCTACGATGCCGAGCTTAATGCGCTCCAGGCGCTGGAAGAGCAGGTTTGTGCAAAGTATCAAGATGGTGTCCGGAACTACCAGTCGAGCAACGTTCAGGTCCGCGACAATCATGAACTTTGAGGTGGTCCCGGTTTTTTGGACAGGTCGTTAAGGTGGATTCCAGAGCGGAAGAGGAGGCACCGAGATGGCCAGGAAGAGACGGCGGTTCACGGCGGAGTTCAAGGCACGGGTAGCGCTCGAGGCGCTGCGCGAGCGGGACAGCGTGCAGGCGATCGCGGCGCGGCACGAGCTTCATCCGAACCAGGTGACCACATGGAAGCGGCAGCTGCTCGAAGGGCTGCCGGAGGTGTTTGCCGGGGGCGCGGGCCGCAAGGCCGCCCTGGAGCACGAGGCGAAGATCCGGGACCTGCACGCCAAGATCGGGGAGCTCACGGTCGAGCGGGATTTTTTTCGGCGCGGGCTCAAGCGCTGAGCCGGGCGGAGCGGGGGCGGATGATCGAGCGGGACGGACCGCTGAGTCTTTCGAGGCAGTGCGCGCTGCTGGGCGTGAGCCGGTCGTCGCAGTACTACCGGCCGAAGGGGGAGAGCGCCGAGGACCTGGCGCTCATGCGGCGCATGGACGGGCTCCACATGGCGTATCCGTTCTACGGGAGCCGGCAGCTGATGCGGCATCTGCGCCGCGAGGGCGTTGCCGCGGGCCGGCACCGGATCCGGCGGCTCATGCGCCTGATGGGGATGGAGGCGACCTACCGGCGGCCGCGCACGAGCGTGGCGAGTCCGGAGCACCGGGTCTTCCCCTATCTGCTGCGGGGCCTCACGATCTCGCGGGCGGACCACGTGTGGTGCGCGGACATCACCTATGTCCCGGTGACGCAAGGGTTTTTCTACCTGGTGGCCGTGATGGACTGGGCGACCCGGCACGTGCTCGCCTGGCGGCTGTCGAACACGATGGACGCGTCGTTCTGCGTCCAGGCGCTGGACGACGCGCTGGGCTGGAGGGCTCCGGAGATCCTCAATACGGATCAGGGCTCCCAGTTCACCAGCGAGACGTTCGCCGACCGGGTGCTGGGTGCGGGCGTGCGCTTCTCGATGGACGGCCGGGGCCGCTTCCTCGACAACATCTTCATCGAGCGGCTGTGGCGGTCGCTGAAGTACGAGGCGGTGTACCTCTACGAGCTCCGGGACGGGCCCGACGCCCAACGCATCATCGGCTCGTGGATCGACTTCTACAACGAAGCGCGCCCGCACTCGTCGCTGGGCGGACGGACGCCGGGCGAGGCCTATCGCGAAGGCGCGGAGGTGTGGTGAGGACGATCCGGCGCGACGCCACCCAACCGGCGCAACGACGCCTGCGATCGTCGCGGGATCTACGCGCGGCCCTTCCCTCCGTCTTCCCATCGGGAACCAGTCCCGACGGGAAGACGGAGGTTATATTCAAACCGGGCTCGAAGGAGAACACCCGGCCTCAAGCGGGACCCCGAGGGCTTTGGAGACCATCGGAATCCACCTTAAGATCGCCCTCGGACTGTCCAACGAAGTAGGACCACCTCACTTCCTGTTTGCTTTGCAAGAGAACTCCCGGATCTCGTGAGGTATTTTGCGGGCCTTGAAGAGCTTGATGTGAATCCCAGGAAACTGGATTCCTAGTATGCGTGGCAGTGAAGAAGCAGTGGCATATTTCCCCCCCCTGACAGTATTGGTACTGCTATCGCTTGCGCCGCTCATTTCTCTAGGGGGCTGCAGTGATAAGCCCCCGGACGATGCCGTCTATACTCGGGTCGCCGTCTTTGTCGATTTAACGGAAATCGAGGAGCGAGGAGGGAGCACGAGGCTTGAGGATCCCGGAGTTCTCGAGACACTCCCAGATGTGGTTTTGGGTACATCCGAAGAAGATAGTTTTGATGGCGGGTCTATTTCCTTTTATAGGCTAAGTGACGAGATTCTCTTGAGGCTTTCTTTCTCTGAGAACATTGATCTCGGGACCGCTAACCAGAATCCCGTGATTCGCAGTGAGGCCCGCAGGACATTCCGAGATTCGACCCTAACCATTGCTAGGAAATTTGTTCAGGAAATCGTTGAGAATGCGACGGCGTCCCAATCCAACGCCACTCTCAATGACTACCAGCAGTCCCACATTGTAAGGCCGATCTGTGCGTACCTACGTACAGGTAATACGGCGCCCGTTGGTGTGCCTCCCGAAAACGAAGTCAAGCAAAAATTAGTGATCTTTTCTGACATGTTGGAGCATTCTCCGGTGTATTCGTTCTTCGGAAGCTCTATTACCCAGGGGGAAGCTGCGCAGGCCTTTCTTGATGAGTGCGGAGGGATCGTGGAGCCACTTCAAATGGAATATCAGATTCTCCAGCATCCGTTGGGCCGAGGAGATAATGCTTTCCTAACTAACTTGCAGTTTCAGGCAGAGAGGGAGTGGAGAAGCTTTTTTGAGCAAATCGGGCTCGAGGAGAACACGGCCCTAGTATTCTCGCAACGATAAGTTATGGGCACGTGGAACGGACAAGACGCCGGTTATCGGCGCCGTGGGTGTGACCCAGCCTACGGCGCGCTACATGCAGCATCGCATCCGGGCCTCCATGATCGAAGACACCGGGGAGATGTTGCCTTGCGGGCCACGTCCAAGCTCCCGCAATGCAGGCAAGCCGAATCATCACCCCAGCGGATCGCCTCTAGAGGCTCGAAGCCCATAACTTATCATTGCGTTTATTTACACATCCTTACGGTCGTCTCAGGTATCGTGCGGTCGCCCTACTCGCATACCCGACCATCCCCGTCGCCGTCCCTCATGAACTGGTAGAGCGGGTGATCCTTGGTTACGGGGATCGGCGCGCCGCACGCCTAGGCCCGTGCCTCAGCACAGGTGACGCGTCCGTTGTGGTTCGCGTCGCAACATCCAGCGACCCTTCCTTGGCCTGTATGGGCACGATGAGCCCCACGCCAACAAGCACCGCGACTCCGATCCAATAAACATGGCTGTCCATATAGCTGTCTCCCATCGCCTTCATCTGCAATTCATCAACACCCGGCGAGTATGCCATCAAGCGCGTCGGCCTCACGCCGGTCAATCGTCAACCGGTAGGCCCGGCGCACGGCCACGACGGTCTGCGCGAACCAGCACTGATTCGCGTCCGGCTGCCACTCGGCAGCATCCTTCGCGCCCTTTTGGTTGCGGTTCACGCGTGGACTCGCCAGCGTGAGATTTAGCAGGTCTCGTGAGAACGCCCGTTTGGTCGCGGCATCGGCACGGCATAGCCCGCTGTCGTGCGCCTCGGACCGCGCCACGACGTGTTCGATATCGGTGTCCCCCTTCGAGTCAAACTCCTCGCCCGTATAGGGACTGAAGAGGCCGCCGAGCCGCCTGATGATGTCGTCTTCGACGGCCTGCGGATACGCGTACTCATCACTGTAATACGGAGAACACCGATGCTCCGCGGCGACCGTCAATCCGCGCCACCGCTCAACGGGTGGCTCGGGCGGCGGTGCCGTCGACACCGTCAGGGGGGTGGCGCATCCGCCGAGGAACAGGGCCGCGACGCCGACGAGCCAATAGCAGTGGGTCAACCTTTCCAAACGTGATTCTACACTTGATACAGGGGTATTTAGGCTGATATTATTCATGTATGGCACTGCTAACTCATTTCTTGTCAGCGTCTTATACGATTCGGTCTAGCTCTTTTTTCACGCGCTTCCCCAGTATTATCTCCACGGCCTCAGTATTTCGATTTGTGCCTTGGTCCAGAATTGATCGTGCCCAGCTACGTGACCGCAGTAAGGGCAGTGGCACGGGAGTCCGTCGCCCTCGAGACCAGTGCCAAATGCGATTGTGAAGTACCCCTCGCAATCTGGCTGCGGGCACTCCCGTCCCGTGAAGGAGTGCTCGTCTTCCGAAATCAATATCGAGATACCGGTGCCGAGGCGGCGGAAATGCTCCATCAGCTGCTCGTCCTGACGCGATCGTCGGTTGTAGCAGTCCATCGGACTCTCATCGTGGATAATTCATCCACGGATGTCCCCGCCTTTCATTGGAAGGTCGTGACAGAAGAGGGGATTCGCCATACGGTACGTGTCCTTGGATGCTCCGGCCCCTCATCTTACCCCACGGGCCCGCCGCCCGTTGGAACGTCGATCTCGGGAGCGCGCGCGCTAGTGCTTCGGCGTATCCCGCCTGCTGGCCTTCAGCTCGTGTAGAGGCGCCCCGTCGGCCAGGATCCAAGGCCGCGCCGCAGTGCATAGACCGGCACAGATAGGCTCGCATCTCGACCGACCGCGACTGACGCTCTCCACACCTTCGAGCAGCCCTTCGCGACCCGCCCGACGCGCCGCTGGCGGAGCGGCCGAACACTCCGGTCTCCCAATTAAATCCCAATAGATCCACTAAGAACGTCGGTCATTTCCTACGGATTGACATTGTTGCGCAAGTGCCTTCACCGTCCCTCGCATGGAGACGCTGAAGGGGCTTTTCATGGCACGAGTGGATGCGTTCCTCGAACGCACGGGATTGGGACCGACGACGCTGGGTCGGCAGGCGGTGGCGATCCGAACCTGGTGCGTCAGCTACGCGATGGCCGCTCCCCGACGCTCGCGACGGCCGATCAGCTCCTGGCGTTCATGGAAGGCTTCGACGAGGCCGATGTGGACCCTGCTTCCTCCCGGAGCGACCGGCTCCGGGATTCATCCCCGAGAGAACGGAGAGGCAGACCGATGACGAGAACCATGGTGCAGGAAATGGAGGTGCCCATCCGCATCGTGCGGCTCCGATGACGGGTCCCGAGGAAGCCGACACTCTCGTAGCCCTGCCCGAGGCGCAGGCGGTCGACGACGGGATGGGGCGGTCGCTCCAGGCGCGCATTCGGCAAGAGGCTGAACGGCAGACTCTGGAGGCCGCCGCCCGGGCGCGCGCCGAGCTCGAGCGCCGGCAGGCCGCGGCAGCCGAAGAGATGGCTCGGCTCCAGGCCGAGTCAGAGACGCCGAACACCGCAGCCTTGATCCCAGGCGTGAGCGCGGCCGAGTCGGAGCTTCGGGAGGCGCTTCGCCTGGAGGAGCTAGAGCGGAGGACCCGCTCGCCCCGTGCCCTTCCCGTGGCTCAGTCGTACAGGGATCCGAACGCGACCGCGGAGTCGTCCGAAGCCGGCACCGGCGATGCGGCCGACGCGGATGTGGCCCTTCTCGAGAACGCGGTCCAAGCGGCTCTCGCCTCCTTCGAGCAGTCGGTCGGGGCGCTCGAGAACGAATTGGAAGCCGGCCTCGCAGGCGAACAGCTTCTCCTCGGGTCCCCTGGCATCGCCGCTGCGGCGGCACCCGCGTCCGGGCCGCAAGCCTCCCGTCCGGCACCGGGACCGGTTCAACCCAGCCGTAGCGTTCAGCCTGCCGACCCGCCGGGCTGGGAGCGGATCCATGAGGGCTCGTTCCTCGAGGCGGTGCTCCTCACTCAGCTCACGGGCGATTTCCCGGGACCGGTGCTCGCCATGGTCTCGGTCCCGTTCTATTCGGCCGACCGCCAGCGGGTCCTGATCCCGCGCGGCGCGCGTGTCGTCGGCACAGCCCGGGCCGTTCAGGACCCGGACCAGAGCCGGCTCGCGGTCGCGTTCCACCGGCTGCTCCTGCCCGACGGCAGCTGGATCGACCTCGAGTTCACCGGCCTCAACCAGGCGGGCGAGGGCGCGCTTCGGGACGAAGTCGACCGCCACTACTTCAGTACGTTCGCGGCCGCCGGAGCCATCGGCGTCGTGAGCGGACTCGCCTTGGCCGGCGGTTCGCCGTTCGGCCTCAGGGCGGGCGTCGGCCAGGGACTCGGCCAGAGCGCGACCTCGGTTCTCGACCGGTTTCTGAACCGGCTCCCCACGATCACGATCCGCGCAGGCCATCGCCTGCGCATCTGGTTCACGTCCGACGTCCTGGTCCCTAGGGCCGGGACCCGGCAATGACACCAAAGGAGCTCATCATGCGTCACCGCAGCCTTACCACCGCCCTCTTGGTCTCGGTCCTGATGCTCGCGAGCGCTGGGCCGGCCAACGCCCTCTTCGACATCGGCGGCGTGATCCAGCGAGCCCAGATGATCGTGAACCAAGCGACCCAGATCGCGAACCAGATCCGCCAGATGCGGACGATGACCCGCCAACTCACCGAGCTCGAGGAGCAGCTCGACTACATGAAGGACGTCGCGAGGGGCGAGGTGGACGCGCTGATCGAACCGTTCTCCGAGCTGGCGGCCGGATCCATCGGCCTCGTCGGCGACGGCCTCGACTGGGGCTCGGAGTTCACCGGCGCGGCCGGCGAGCTGGTCGACGCGGTCCGTGACATGGGGAGCGGCAGCTCGTTCACCGACGTCTGGCGGAGCGCGCAGGGCGTGGCCGACCAGGTGAGCGAGGCGGACATCCTCGAGCTCTACCGTAACCGCCCGGCCGAGGCATCCTCCCGCGCGGTGGAGGACTACCGCCGAGCCCGTGAGGCAGCCGACCGCCAGCGCGTGCTCGACTACGCGATGATGGACGCCGCAGCCTCGCTCGCCTCGACCGTCGAGAGCGCGCAGAGCTCGTTCGACGACCTGACCGCGAATGGGAACCTGTCCAATGCGTCAGTAAGTCATTGTGTCCATTGGCTAATTGGCTTGGAAGCATCAGATAATGCCCCCAGAGTTGCCCCACAATCGTACCCGCATCCAGCGATGGCCAGCAGCGTCCATTGCGATCCAGCATAGCGGAGCCATAGGAGTCTTGGCCCCGCTTGTTGCCAGCAGCTTGGGGACAGGGATGGGTCACGCCCCTTCTACACCACCGCATGCCGGGGCGTTACCTGCTCGGGGATCTGACGACCCGCCTCGATCTCCGTTTGGCGAAGCTCCCAGGTCTTCTGAAGGTTCAACCAGAGTTGCGGTGTCGTCCCGAAATACCCGGCCAGCCGCAACGCCGTATCGTCGCACGGACCTGTTCGAGCGACGCCGCCGGTTCATGAACGACTGGGCCGCGTATCTGGCCGGTGAGAGCCGAGACCCGGAGGCAGGACCGGGCCGTTGATCCACCGCGCGGAACAAGTCAGCATATCGTGGAGCGGGTAGCCTTGGATGTAGACGCTTGCGCCAAGCATCCTCCACGTCCCGTACAAAGTCAATTAGACGCGCTCTGCCGTTGTGCCACGATCCCTCGTCAAGGCGGCAATACCACTGATTCGGAGCGCGACGCGTCGTAGGTGCGTTCGGCGGCTTCTCAGCTTCGAACGGAATTGCATCCTTTATAGTGCCTCCGATTTCTCTGGACAGTAGTTTAGCCAACGTCCCGGGGTCCAACGGAGAGGAGGCACTGAATGTCTCGGAGATCGGAAGAGCAGGACCTGGCCAGCAGCCACGGAAGGTCGGAAGGTGGAGCGCACGGCGGAAGGCCGAGGTGGTGTTACGGCTTGAGATAGTACCGATACGGATCGCCTGGTCCACCCTCACCACGACGCTCAACTAGCCCACGAGCTAGGAGACTCCTACAAGTGGGATTAACTTGCTGTTGGTAACCGTTAGGACCGAAAATCACTTCCGCGAGCTCCCTCTCGGTTAGGCTTGGCTGCTTCCCAATCTCATCAAGTAATCGCCGGTCAATCGGAAACCGCGCTCCTGTTTCTTCGTGTGTCGTCGTCGCCCTTACTCCATCTGCCGCCACTGCATGGCCCGGCGAATCAAGGTTTGCCCACGCGCGTGCTCTGCGAGGTCCTTTTGTAATCGAAGAGGGGGCTGAGAGCTGCTCTACAGGAACACCATCAACGTGATCTACTTTGTCGCTGCCCATGAGTGCCCCCAACAACTTGGCCTGCAGTGCGGGGACCGCGCGAAGGGCGGGTTCGTCGCCGGTATACCGTAGAGCGTGCATGGTGAGAGGCACACCGCCACGTTGGGCGGCATCGAGAACCCCCTTATAGCGACCCGTCCTCGATACAATCCCGTGCACAGCAGTAATACCGTTCGAGATCACGTAGGCGTCTAGGATGGCGGGGAGTCCGGCTTTCCACACAGAGTAGGTCTGGTCCATGCGGACGTTGTACTTCTCGATAACCTCGTCAGGACGGAGCAACCCGTAGCCGCCGCTCATGATCAGGAACCGAACGTCAGCCGGTGGATCAAGGAGCAGTCGCTTCGTGGCTTTCCCGTACAAGCCACCCGTGTACAGGGCGAGAGAGGTCAGTCGCTTCCCGCCGAACTTGTCCGCGTGTTCTGACTTGACTCGACTTCGAAGTTCGATCAAACCCTTCGCATCCGCGGGAGGAAGGTCGGCAAGTACGGATCTCTGTTCGCCGAATATCTCCCGGTCGCCGTCCTTGGCGGAGCAGCACTGAACCAAAAACAACCTCATCGAGTGTGCCTCCAGAGCAGACCGAGGTCCGCGTCGTCAACTGGCTCGTGCTGAAGGTGCTGCACCTGCCACAGCCCAGAAGTCCGTATCCGCTCGTCGGGTGAGTGACGCCCAAGCCACCCAGTGGATACAGCACAAGCCGAGCATTGCGCAAGTGTCCCAATCAACCGCCCCTCAAGTCCATCCGTACCCATCCGTTCCGCCTCGTCCGCGACGGGAACCCACGCGAAGGAGAAGCCCCCGCGAAGTAGGGCGGTCACCTTACCCTCGACCTCGCGCTCGATAACAACGTCCCGTCGGTGTGCACGTTCGTGTCGCTCCCGGCTGGCTGTGAGGTCAGTGTTCCACACGTCGAGGTACCCGATGTTCTGTTTGCATATCCACGCGCGCCCAAGGTTCTTGCGAAAGATGCTGCGGTCCCTTGGAGGGCTACGATCCGCCCTGATGTTCAGTTCCTTGTTCAGCATGTAGTGCTCCGAGATCCGCGACCGAAAGTTGCCGTTCCTGTGCGTTCCCACGCGCACAATGCGCTCGGCGCCCGTGTGTCCATCGTATTCACCCGCTTCGAAAAACAGGTAGATCCCGTCGCGGGGGAGGTCGCTACGGTCGAAGGGGTATGCGACACGTGGTAGGGCGCGTGCAGCCTCGTGTACCGCCTCGCACAGGTCATCGGTCATCGGCGATGGGCCGGAAAGCAGCTCGCGGCACACTTTTCGAGCTGCGAGGAAATACGGCCGGGTGATGGGACGGAAACGGCCAACGCGAGCGCAGCGATTCTAGACGGAATAAGGAAGCCTCACTGGAGCACCGGCACGGATCCACGATACAACGCCGCCTCAGTCGCGGGACAGCGGGCAGCTCACCATCCAGTTGATGCCGAAGCTGTCGGTGCACATGCCGAAGTAGGAGCCCCAGAACTGCTCGCTGAGCGGTATCGCCACGGAGCCGCCATCGGAGAGCTTGGCGCAGAGCGCGTCGCACTGCTCACGGGTCTCCGCCGTGATGGAGATCGAGAAGTTGTTGCCCACTGCCGGCGCCGGGGCGAACTGCGTGGCGCGGTCGCTCCCCATGAGGACGCTCGATCCGATCGGCAACGACACGTGCATAATCCGCCCCTTCTCATCGTCCGGTACCGTCGGCATGGCGGGGGGCGCTTCCCCGAACGTCCCGATCGAATCGAACTCGCCGCCGAAGACGGAGCGGTAGAACTCGAATGCTTCGCGACAGTTGCCGTCAAAGGTGAGGTACGTATTGAGCGAGAGAGGCATTCCGGGAAACTCCTTGGTCCTGAGTGTGAAAGGTTGGGTTCGCCAGGCAGAATACGCGGGAGCGCTTCGATAGGGCAATGAGACGACTGTGGCCCGTGGCGGCCATCGCTACCGTCGCCAGCCTGGCGGCCACGGGAGCGGGCACCGGCTGCTATCCACGAGCCTCAGTTGCGACGGCGAGAGCATCAGTCCCCTGAGCGCCGTTTCACCCTGCCACTTCTCACTCACACCATTCCACTCCTCGTTCCCGCGCCGCGATATGGACGCGGCCACAGCCGCCTCCCGAACGAATGAACCGACCAGGCCGTTCCTTTCAGCGAGCTGAAGAAGACTAGGGAGCTGCCGGCGAAATCGCGAAGGAGCGAAGCGTGCCCGAGGGTGGATTGTCGATGGCCCCTGTCCTCTCTCATCGCGAACTGTCAGATGATTTCCGTCTCATATCCCCGTGCGGGCCTGCACTCGAGGTAACCTCAAGGACGCGCGCGGGCGCGTCCTTGCCCTGTTCCATTGCTCTCGTCATCGGTCTGCCTCCGTTCTGTTCGGTGAAGAATTCCGGGGCGCGTTGCCCCGGGGGGAGGGAACAGGGGCCACATGGGCCCGGCGGCAGACTTCGATGAACACGGGGACCTGGTAGGCCATCGCCAGCCTCGGGGATCGGCCAGGACGGAGCTGACGCACCGGGTTGGGATCTCCCACCGCTTGCCGACCGGGCGTGGATGTTCTCATGCCCGTGCGGTCGAAGGATGCATCCACTCGGGATTCGAAGTGCTTCGTCAGCGTCTCCATGGCAGTTGGGGTCGAGACCCGGCATGTGAGGACCCGCTATTCTTGCCACCAATGACTTTCCCCCTTCTAGCTCGACTTCGCCGAGTGTTCACCTCTCATCATTTCATACGAGATGATCGTAAGCTAGTCGAGTGTCCTGAAGGGCAGGAGCCATAACGCCATCGCAAACCCGGCCGATCATGCGAACATCAAACTGACGGCCGGAATCTATGTTCAAGCAGACCGGGACCCCAAAGATGTGGCCTTGCCAGTACAGGCGCACCCTCGAAAAACACTCTGGCCGACAGGAGCCACTGCGGCGCCCTAGGTGGTGGCCAGCGAGGCAGCCCACTGTTCCTTCATGGCGAAAAGCGTGCGGCCACGGCATTCCCGTGGGCGCGAACGCTGCGATCCTTAGAGTCTGTCCACGCCTTGAGGAGGCGCTTGTAAGAACAGGACACGAAGACGACTTCGTCTCCGGCGACGGCTACCGCAAAACGGTCGATCTCCTCCCGGTGCTGGGCCTTTGCACGCTCATCCACTGGCCTTCCGTTCGCCGGCCAGCGTTCTGGCTCCGCATAGACATAGAAGAGAATGGGCGTGAGGCCACCATGCCTGTTCTCTCTGTGGACCTCGGTCCGGAGTGCGAAGGCATGCTTGAAGAGCTGCGCCGCGTCCAAATGGCCGAAGAGGTCCGACACGCTTTTAAGACTGTCGCGAACCCTTTCGTACCCGCTCATGTGTTCGCCCCAGACCCGCCGCCAGTAGGCATCGCTCAGCGGCGAGGTGTGTCGGGTACGGTACGGCTCGAACCGCTTAGACTCGATGCCGATGAGCGCGGAGGGCGTCCGCACGAGACAATCGAGAACGGGGTGCCGCCCGCCGCTCCACGGGAAGCGGAGCTCGGCTTCGAGCATCAGCGAAAGGGCTGGCCAGGTCTCGCTTCCACAGCCCGGCAGCTCCGGCAAATCTGACGCCCGCTGGAGAAAGAAACCGAAGGCGTTGGCGGCGAGGGCCGCAGAGGATTCCGGGCTATCGAACTTCCCAGTCGCAATTTCGTTGCCGGCGGCCGCGTCGAAGATCGCCTCGATTTGCGGCCCCGGCACGCCGGGTAGAAACCTTCCGGTCATTCCTCCTGCCCGTTCAGTTCGGGGCACACGGAGGTCAGGCCATCGAAGGCATCGCGAATTTTTCGACCCGTATCGGTCAGTTCCGCCTGATCGCAGCGCGCCCAGACTTGGGCACCGCTGGAAAAGGGTAGGCGATCGAACCATTCGGGAAAGCCGCGCACATCAAGTGACATCGACAGTCCCTCGATCCTCGATCCGACGTCGAACCGCTTTAGAGCTTCACGCGCCGTGGACAGGCAATCCGGCAGGTTCGGTTCCCTACAGTAAGATGCCGGCGCCACGACGAGGAGCGTAACATCGCGGGCATCCATCACGGGGCAGTGCCGGATCGGCAGCCTGCTTCTGTGCAACCGGGAGAAGACATAGGCCGCGCCGTAGCGGAGAATCTGTCTCACTGCTGCGGAGGGACTGTCGCTTCCCCATTTCAGTTCGACGAGGTGCGCATGCCGGTCCGCTTCGTTCCAGTGCACAAGGTCGATGTTGTTGTGTCTGGTCCTGGAAGAGTCGCCGATCCCCGATGCGGTGGGACACTGATTGAACCATCCCGGCATGTGCCCGTTCTTGGCCAACATGGCGACGGCTTTCTCGAGCATCGTCTCCGAGCGTGCGTTATCGGGCCGAATGGTGGTTGCTTGCCGCAGTTGCCACAGCTTTCTGGAAGTGGACGAGGGAGCGGGACAGTTGGCCTCCATTCGGCCAAAGATCGCGGCGATGTCATTCATGCCATCCGTCCCGCAGAAAAGGGTTCCTGCCATCCCTTCCTTCCCGGTCCAGCCCCGCGGATGGGTCATCGTCTGCTCGTGTTGGTCATGTCTCCTAGCTCGCCTGCGGCTGGCCGCGCGACAAAGCCGCGCTGGCCCACCGCATGCGGGACGGCCATCGCCCGGAGTACGACCTTAAACTAGGAAATTCCGCACGAATTTGACCGTTCACGACATTCCTGAAACAGCGCGGCTAATCAGTTGGCCAACTCCGAGAATGGCCAACTCCGAGAAAGTCCCTCCGAGACAATCTGGTTATGCTCCTCAATGGAAAGTCCCTCACGTTCGCGCAACGCTGATTTGCATGACGCCATGATTTCGTCTTCTTTCTTCAGGCGTTGCGTGTTTAATTTAATGGCTTCATCCCTTCGCCCTGAAAATATCAGTTCATCAAAACGTTCCCGGTGCCCCCTGAAGGATTCCTCGATTGCGTGATCTTCACATCGCACTGTCTCTAAGAAGATCCGCCGCTTATCCACGGTTTCAGTATCTGTTGATAGAACAGGGTTAACCCGGATCGAGGAGGCCATTCTCGCGGGCGCGGTCCCGATCCTGGAGAAGTACGGCGGTCTCCAGGCCGCCATGAAGCGCAGCGTGGCGCTGGAGAAACAGGCCCGACGGCAGGCCGCCCGCGCCTCAATCCGCCGCGGCAGCACATGGCGGACCGCGCGCCTCGCCGGGATGGTGTCCCGCTGACAGTTGAAGGTGGTGGCTCCGGAGAGTCTCCTTGTTAGCCTGCCTTTCTCATTTCGGCAACCGGTCCATGGTCGTCGAGGTAGGCCCTGAGCATCCAGAGCTGGTCGTAGCCGATGATCCTCCGGTAGCTCTTCTCGGTCTCCACGAACGAGGCCGCAGCCCAGCGCAAGGCCATCGCTCCGTTCTTCCAGTTGGTCACCCTGCGGGTCTTCTGTCTTACGCCCGAGTGGGTGCTGTCGATCAGGTTGGTCGAGCCCAGGCACTTCCTCAGCCGCGGCGGGAGGCCGAGCCGGTTTATGGTGAACATCTCGCTGAGGCCTTCGCGTAGGCTGGCCGAGGCCGAGGGGTGGTCGCGCTCGAGCCATCGGGCGAGCTGCTCGAGCTTCTGCTCGCCCTGCTTCGCGTCCAGCTTCATCGCCGCCCGGAACGCCGCCTTCACCTGAGGATGCTGATCCTTCGGCAGATGACCCAGCACGTTGCGGAGCTTGTGGTTGCGGCAGCGCTGGATGGGGTGACGTTGGCCGAACACCTTCTCGATCGCCTTCCTGAGCGCTTTCGAGCCATCGATCACGAACAGCCGCCGCCTGCCCGGGTCCAGGCCGCGCTCGACCAGATCCTCTAGGAGCGCGCTGGTCACCTCGGCGTTCTCACTCGCTCCTTCCCTCACGCCCAGCACGTGCTTCTTTCCGTCTGAGTCCACGCCTACCGCAGCAAGCACGTGGTGCGAGCCCATCTGGATCCCGTCCAGGTAGATCACCAGGAGGTCCCACGCATCCAGCCGGCGCTCCATCAGCTCCTTCAGCACGCGCTCCGAGGCCTCGACCGTCTCACGGCTCACCGCCGACTTGCTCACCCCGACCGTGTCGGCCATCTCACCGATCACACGGCCGTACTTCCGCGTGCTCACCCCCGCCATCAGGACCTCGAGCATCCGATCCGCCACGGCGCCCGGTCTCCGCATCGCTGCGTACGCCGGCACCTCGACCTCGCCACCCTCCCCGGCGCCCCGGCGCCTGAGCCGTGGCCGCTCCACACGCACCTTCCGGTCCGACAGGTAAACCACACCACCCTGCCGGCCATACCACACCGTGTCGTCTTCCGCTCGTGACCGACCTGCCTGCTTCACGCCTGCCACACCCTCGGCGCTCATCTCCAGCACCGCTTCGATCGTCGCTCGTCCCATCACCTGGATGACTTCGTCGATCGCGACCTCCGTCTGCTCCACGAGCTCAAGCATCGGAAGCAGAAACTGCCCCTCCCGCTTCAGGAACTCCCTGATCGCGCGCTTGTCCACCCGATCCCTTACCTCGTACGTTCTCTTCATCGTGGTGGCTCCGTGTTGGGGTTTTTGCCTACCCGAGCCTATCGGCCCGGGACCCCCGGAGCCACCACTTTTCTTTCTCCCCTATCAGGAACCTTCAACTACGGTTGGGACAGCTTCCGAAATCCCACAGATACGCCGAGTCCCACTGTCCAGAAATTCGTCTCGCTCTGTTGGGGATCCAGGACGACGTTTCCGTCGGGCTGGTCCTGGATATCTCCCTTGCGAAGGTAGCGTGCCTCGCCGTTCCCGTGGTATCGAGTGAACAGGTCGAACGAGACGGACGCCCTCTCGCCCGTCCAGACCCTGAGCTGTGCACCCGGCCCCACCGTCCACGCGAATGTGACATCGTCGAAGTTGGTCGATGACGCAAAGGGATCCCCGAAGTCGTTTTCTCCCTCAACAGATGAGGTCGTAGCAAAGTAGGCGAGCCCGATCGATGCGTTGGCGTACAGCCGCACCGCGCCGGAGCCGACCCCAACCTCCGGTCCGATGCCGAGAAGCAAGATGTTGTTCTCGGTGGTCAGATCTCCGGTAACCCGGCAAGGCTGGGTGATACAGATACGGATCGTTTCATTCCCATAGTTGATGAACCCGAGATCGAGCCGGAGGCTGAGGGTTTCGTTGTCATCCAAGGGGAGACGCCCGTGCGCACCCAGGCCAAAGCCGAAGTCGACGTTCTCGTCGAACTCCCCCACCGGTCCTGCGAAGAGAAGATGGCCACCGACGGATAAAGGGAACGTGTCGGGACCCTGCGCCTCCAGGGACGGCGGCCCGAAGGCAGCGACGAGTATGAGCAGCAGATACGGGCGCATGGCAGACCGGAGAGTAAGAGGGGAACACAGAAGACAGGGATTGGAAAGATAGCGCTGACGCAGATCAACGATGTGTTCTACGAACGAGTCCGCTGTGGCGTGCGGGCAGTGACGGGGGCGATGCGATCGGTCATGGAGTCCCTCGATTCCCTCCGCGAGAAAGCGATTCCACCACGTGTATCCCGCGGTCCTGCTGATTCCGTAGCGTCTACAGGATTCGGCGAAACTGAACGTGCCTTGCTGTACTTCGAGGATGAAGCGTACTCTCTGTTCGTACATAGTCGACTGGTTCCATTGCATCGGGCTCTCCTAGGTTCAGAACCCTTGGTTGATAGGAACCTGTCAACCATCAGTGTAGGCCATTGTGTAAAGGATCAGGGTAGGCTGAACCGGAGTGTCGGCTAACCCTTCGTTGCAGCGGACCACCTCCGGCGTCCGCTGAACTCAAACGGTTAGATTGCACCTAATTAAGCTCCAAGCAGGGTGATGATGTCGACGCAGGATCAACCTAGGGGCGGGCCGGTTCCTCCGGGTCTGATGCTCCAATACCTCGTGGTCCTGGCCGGGACCAACCCGCTCGTTTGGCGACGAATCCAGGTTCCCGCGACCTATTCCTTCTGGGATCTCCACGTCGCGATCCAGGACGCGATGGGATGGCTCGACTGCCACCTCCATAGATTCCGTGTCCTCGATCCCGGTTCGGGCACCGCAATGCTGCTCGGAATCCCAGATTCGGACGTGCCCAATGATCTCTCAGTCGCCGCTGGCTGGATGGAGTTTCCGCTCGACTTTACGGCGGGCGACCTACCGCCGATGCACTACACCTACGACTTCGGCGACAACTGGGACCACGCGGTGATCTTTGAAGGCTTTGAGCAGGCCGGCGGCCCGAGGACTGGCCCCGAATGTGTCGGAGGCGCCGGGGCCTGTCCTCCCGAGGACAGCGGCGGGTCCCACGGTTACGCGAATTTGCTGGCTGCCCTAGCTGACCCCGGACATCCGGAGCACAGAGACTCGATCGAGTGGACCGGTGGGCCGCTTGATCCAACGGCCTTTTCTGCCACCGACGTGCACTTTGACGATCCTCAGGAGCGTTGGCGAATCGCGTTCGAGGGGGGTGCCACTCGGGATCAACTTTGAAGTGCGACACGGCTTAGGCGCGGTGTGAGTCATAGGCACTCGTTCGGGGTGCGGAAGTCGAGGCGCTTCCTAGGGCGTTGGTTGAGCTTTGCGGCGACCGTGTCACAGTGGGCCTGAGAGAGCCGAGCCATGCTGGTTCTCTTGGGCATTACTGCCTGATGAGGCCGTTGGTGTTCTCGGAGGTGCCGCGCTCCCAAGAGTGATGGGGTGTAGCGAATCCCTCCCTGATCTTGGTCGACAAGGAAGGTCCTGAGGTCGCCAGCTCGCCTCGTCCCGTCTAGAGGGACCGGTTAGAAGGTTTGTTGCACTTACTTTGTGAATCCGCCTTGTCTAACAAGGGGCCAAAGGCTCTCGGCGATCAATTCGGCGTTGCTGTCGCTCGCTTGCGCAGCTTGTTCGGTTGCTTGTCGGGTGAGCCACTCGGTAAACGCCCGCTCGCCGATATCTTTCCCGACAGACTTGCGTCGGCGTGGACACTCCTGATTTTGAATCGTCCACCCGGAGTGGCAGATTCCGGATGCGGGACTCGGAGCGATCGCCGAGTTCTGCCGAACGCTGGATGCGGAGGCGCGCACCCGGGCAGTGCCCAGCGCGCCGAGCCAGCGGTGCCCGGGGGGGTCCTCCGCGCACAACGGACTGGTAAGCGAGTTGGCTACGAGACTTGGAGGGTGCACGATGAGAGTCGCCGAGGCGATCGAGCTGATGACGAAGGCCATGCTACAACGTGTGGTCGACAGCTTCACGAAGGACTTCCCGAGATCGGATGAGGAGCGCGCGCGCGAGATCATTCTGCGGAACACGGGTGAGCTCACGGATCCGCAAAGAATCGAAGCCGTTCTGCGATTCGATGGTCTCCTTCAAGATCAAATCCTCCAGACTTGCGTACTCGAAGCTCTAATGGGCTCGCCGGACTGCGCCGCGTCTGAGTTGGACGTTGTGGAGAATGTCACCCGGCTCCAGCAAGAAGTACTTGATGCCCTCTCTGCCAACTTAGGTGAGACACGGAACGAGTAAAGAATTAGAGTAGGGCGAAGGCAGAGAAACCGAGGATGCTGGGACACCGAGAGAGAATGGAAGAGAATGGAATCGCCCCACTAACCTGGGAGGGTAAGCGAAGCGCGGCAGCTGCTCCGGACGCGGAGGTGGTAGATAAGCCGACGCGCCGACGGTTTAGTCCGTCGTACAAGCTGCGGGTCGTCGAAGAAGCGGACCGGTGCACGGAGCCGGGAGAGGTAGGGCGACTCCTGCGACGCGAGGGCTTGTACTCGTCGCACCTGACGACATGGCGCAAGGCGGTGCGGAGTGGGTCGCTGAGAGTGCTGTCGAAGAGACGAGGTCGAAAGCCGAGCGAACGGAATCCGCTGGAGGGGAAAGTGCGCAAGCTGGAGCGCGAGAACACTCGCCTGGAGAAGGAACTCGAGAAGGCGCGCCTGATCATCGACGTCCAGGGAAAAGTTGCAGGGCTGCTGGGATTGAGCCTCGAGGACGGGACGAACTCGTGAAGGCGGCCGAGGCGCTGGCCACGTACGTAGGGGTAAAGCCCGCGTGCGATGCGCTCAGGGTCGCCCGAGCCACGTTCTATCGTCGTCGGAGGCCATCGACCGGGCATCAGCAGCCCCGCCCGACCCCAGCCCGGGCCTTGAGCGAGAAGGAACGAGACAAGGTCTTCGACACGCTGTGTTCGGAGCGATTCGTGGACCGGTCCCCGGCCGAGGTTGTGGCGACCCTGCTCGACGAAGACGTCTACCTGTGCAGCGAACGTACGATGTATCGCGTTCTGGCCTCCCAAGTGCCAGTTCGAGAGCGCCGAGCGCAGCGGAGTCATCCCGAATACCAGAAACCCGAGTTGATGGCGACGGGCCCGGGCCAGGTCTGGTCCTGGGATATCACACGGCTGCTGGGGCCGAGGAAGTGGAGCTACTTCTACCTCTACGTCATCATGGACATCTTCAGCCGCTACATCGTGGGATGGATGGTGGCGGATCGGGAGAGCTCGGCCTTGGCCGGGCGCCTGATCCAGCAGAGTTGCCTGAAGCATGGCGTCCAGCCCCAGGTCCTGACCTTGCACTCGGATCGAGGAGCTCCGATGACGAGCCAATGCACGGCTCAGCTCCTCGCCGATCTCGGGGTGACCCGCTCGCTGAGCCGACCTCAGGTGTCGGATGACAATCCGTTCTCCGAGGCCCAGTTCAAGACCTTGAAGTACCATCCCTCGTTTCCTGGACGGTTCGAGGATCAGGGCCAGGCCAAAATGTTCTGTCGCTCGTTCTTCCGCTGGTACAATGCCGAGCACCGCCATGGCGGCATCTCGATGCTGACCCCCGAACAGGTCCACTTCGGTCACGCCGATCAGGTCATCGCCGGCAGGGAGGCCGTGCTACGCGAGGCCTGGGCCGCTCATCCCGACCGCTTCGTCTCCGGTGAGCCGAAGCCCAAACCGCTCCCGGAGGCCGTCTGGATCAATCCTCCAACCCCCTCCCTCACGACACAGGAGATTGCTCTCTAATTAATTCCCAAGAGTGTCTCACTGGCGTTGACAGGCTCCGTCTCTCTCAACCCAGGACTTGTACAATCTTTGCGCGTCAGTGCCCGGCTTGAAGGTCAGCGGTGGCAAGTCCACGAAGATCAAGCGGATTGTGCGTCACTTCGCCAACCTCGTGATAAGGGATGTCGGTGAAGAAACATCGCGCGGAGAGCGTTGCTACCAGTATCTCGTGGAGTTGGCAGCCCGCGATCGCGCGAACCTGTTGACGAATCGAATCATCACGAAAGATCGAGAAATCGAGGGCGCCTTTGAAGAGGGCACCCGCTTTCTGTTCAGCGAAAAACTCGGACTCGAACTTCAGCACATGGAGGGAACTGATCACGCGGATGGCTGTGTTGTATTCGGTAAGGCGAACGACGTTCTTCTCTGGGACAACAAGAGTAAAGAAACGGTCTACACGTTTCCTCCAAGCCACCTGAGGCAATTCAAACGGTACATTCGCGACGCAGAGCAGCGCGTGTCGTGCTTCCTGATCATAGTCCCCGCCGTCGCGGATGAAGCCCTGGCCAATGCCCATCGGTTGAAGTCCGAGTCCGGGAGTGACACCGATGTGGCGTTGATCACGGCCGAAGATCTTGTGTGGGTCGCTGAGGAGTGGAAAGGGCGCAGCTCACGAGACTCGTTCAACCTTGAGGTTCTGAACGCCATCGGCATCCTCACCCGCACGGTCCTCGACCAGCGCATGCGCCTGTTCCTAGTGTAGTGTCTCGTAACACTGGTGTCTCGGGTCGAGTGGCTCCGCACACTTCGCCCGGAGTATCCATCGGTGCGGCGGGACGGGGAAGCCCTCTCGGAGCAGCAACTCATCGGCACTTGCTGAGCTCCCCTGCGGCGGACCCGTGCTTGAGTCACTCTGACATCTCTCATTTGACTCCGGCGTGGGCGGCTGGTCGCCGTCCTCTCCCGTGGCTAACTGTCAGGTCAATACCGTCTCATATCAGGAGCTTCGTAGCGCGATCTGGTTGACCTTGAGCTCCTCACCGGCCCTGAGCCCATCCAGATAGTCGGCCCAGGCCTGCATCATCACGCGTCGCTCGGGCAGGAACGCCGTGCGGTTGTAGGCCCGGCCGTTGGGATCCCTCACCGCGTGTGCCAGCTGGTGCTCGATGAAGTCGGGCCGGAAGCCGAGCACCTCGTCCAAGATCGTGCGCGCCATCGCCCGGAACCCGTGCATCGTCATCCGGTCCCTCGGGATGTCCAACGCCCGGAACGCGCTCCACAGCGTGCCGCGGCTCATCGGCAGCTCCCGGTGCGGATGGCGCGCGTTCGGGAAGACGTAGCGGTGGTGCCCCGTCAGAGGATGGACCTCGCGAAGGATCGCCACCGTCTGACGCGCCAGGGGCACGACGTGCGGCGTGCCGGTCTTCGTCACCGTGTAGCGCCACTCGGCCCCCTCGAGGTCGATGCCGGCCCACTCCGCCGTCACCAACTCGCCGAGGCGCACGAACACCAGCGGTGCAAGACGGAGCGCGCAACGTACGGGAAGCGTTCCGGAGTAGCCGTCCAACTGCCGGAGCAACGGACCGACCTCCTTCGGATCCGTGATCGCCGCGAAGTGCTTTGTCCTGACGGGCGGTAGCGCCCCGCGCAGATCCCACGACACGTCCCTCTCGGCCCGGCCCGTCGCCACCGCGTAGCGAAGCACCCGCCCGCAGGTCCGTAGGACGTTGTGCGCCGTCCTCAGGTGGCCGCGCTTCTCGACGCGGCGGACCACGGCCAGCAGATCCGGTGCCGTGAGTTCCGCGACCGGCCTCGCGCCGACGTAGGGGAAGACATCCCGCACAAGCTCGCTCTCGAGCCGCCGGGCGTAACCCGTGGACCAGTTGGGCGAGTGTTTGGCCAGCCATTCGGCGGCTACCGCCTCGAAGCTGTTCCTGGCCCACTGCCGCTTCGACTGCTTCTGGGCCTTCCGGTAGGCGCTCGGGTCGATGTCGCGGGCCAGAAGCTTGCGGGCCTCGTCCCTCCGCCGCCGCGCGAGCTTCAGCGAGACCTCGGGATAGATGCCCATGGAGATCCGCTTCTCCTTCTCGGCGAAGCGGTACTTGAAGCGCCAAGCCTTGGTGCCGCGCGGGGCGATCTCGAGGTACAGGCCGCGGCTGTCGTAGAGCTTGCGCGGCTTGTCGCGGGGCTTGGCCTTTCGGATGGCGGTGTCGGTCAGCGGCATGTTGGGGCATCGGTTGACGGTAACAGAGATATGCCCCGGAATAATGCCCCATGATCGTCGCGGCTGTCAAGGGGTGTAACAGGGTCTCTCCAGAGTATGGAAATCTCCTAGACCATTATCTATCAACGTTTATCTGGACATTACGGAACATCCTCGGACGTCAATCGACACAAAAATAGGAACCTGTCCAACACGGCGCTCCAGCAGGCGCAGGTGGCTGCCGCGCTGACCCAGGGCCGGATCAACGCTGCCGTGGCGCAGGTGCTCGCCTATCAGGCCGTCGAGCAGGCGAACCGGATGCAGCACGCCGAGATCGACCGGCTCGAGCGGCTGGCCGAGTGGAGGGACGCGCGGCTCCGGACGAACGCGATGGCGGATGCGATGCGGGCGGCCGCGTTCCAGAACCGCGACCAGCTCCGGGAAGGGCTCCTCTTCAAGGTCCCGTCGTTCTACATGGGCGGCCAAGTTTAGGCCCCGGGAGCCACTGTCATGCAGATTCCTCCCCCCCAGTCGATCGATCCAAACGTCCCGGCCCAGATCCCGGCGGATCAGCTCCAGGACTTCAAGGGGTTACTGGACGTCGTGCTCGATACCGTGGTCGGCGGCGCAGCGCCCGACGTGCTGATGCTCGGCCACCAGCTGTGGGGCGGTCTCGCGGCGATCGTCGTCGCATGGACCGGCCTCAAGATCGCGTTCAGCGGAACCTTCGAGCCCTGGTCCCTCGTGCGTGTCGTGCTGGGGATCGCGATTCCGAGGACGCTCCTCCATTACTACAGCGTCCCGATCCCGGGCGTGGGTTTCACGTTTCCGGCCATGGTGGCGGCCGGAGGGATCTGGCTCCAGAACCTGTTCATCTCCGATGTCGTGTCCGTCGGCTACACGGAGATGACCGCGCTGGTGCAGGCGTTCGCCGCACGGCTCGGAGCGGCATGGTCCGGCGGGAGCCTGATGACCCTCATGACCGAGGGCGTGAACGTGTTCTTCTCGTCCCTCGTCGCGCTGATGATGGGCGTGCCGCTCGTGCTCGGCCTCGTCGCGCTCTTCTGCCTGACCTACGCGCAGGTGATCTGGGCGCAGGTGGCGCTCGCGATCGTGATCCTCTTGGGCCCCGTGTTCATCCCCTGGCTGCTGTTCGAGCCGCTCGCGTTCCTGTTCTGGGGATGGTTCCGCACGCTCATGGTCTACACGCTCTACGGCGTCGTGGCAGGAGCCATCCCCTCCGAGCTCGTCGTCTACAACCCGATGGGCATCCTGATCACCTACCTCCAGGCCGACTAGGCCCTGGTCACGGAAGCCCCGAGATGATCGCCCATCTGCGGGGACGGGAAGCGGCGCTCGAGCCGTTCGGGTGGACGGGACGCCAGGCCGAGTGGATCGCGCTGGCATGTCTCCACAGCGGCGTGTTCACCCGCGCCCAGCTCTCTGCCTATCTACGGATCGATCGCTGGCAGGCTCTAAGGTTCGTCCGGGCCATGTCGGAGCGAAGGCTGGCAGCCGACGAGACACTGGAAGGCCGGAAAGTCTGTCGGATCTGCGGGCGCGGGATCTACCGCGCGCTCGGGGCCGAGGACATCCGCCACCGCCGGATCGCTTCCGATGAAGTGCTCCTGCGGCGCCTGCTCTCGCTCGACTACGTGCTCGAGCACACCGACTTGTCGTGGCTACCCACCGAGCTGGAGAAGGTCGGCGCGTTCGAGGCGCTCGGCATCGAGCGCCGACTCCTGCCCTCGCGGCTCTACCGGGGAGCGGCTGGCAACACGCGGCGCTATTTCCCGCTCAAACTGTCGGTCGCGCTGGACGCCGAGCGCGCACTCTTCGTATACGTCGATCCCGGACACGACACCGTGACGGCGCTACGCTCGTGGGCCGTGGCACATCGCGGCCTCTGGGAAGCGCTGCGGGAGCGCGGCCGATCCATCGAGGTCGTGGCCGTCGTCCGCACCGTGAGGGAGCTGCAGCGGGCCCTGACGATCCTCGAGAGCTGGACCAACACATCTACAGCATCCGGCCCCTCCGCCGCTCCGGAACCCGACAGTGCGGCCCGCCGCGAGATCGCCCGAATCGAGCAGGCCATCCGCGCCAAGGATGAGCGGGTGCTCAAAGAGTATGGCGACCTGCAGGCCTGCCTCAAGCGGATCGTCGAGCTGAACGACCTCCACCGATCCTCGAGTCCAGGAACGATGATCCACGGCTTCGCGACATGGCGCTCGAGACGGCTCCCTGGAGGCGGATTTTGAACGCGGATCGGCGAGGGTCGGTGCTGATCGGCGAGTGCACATCAGGCACATCCCAGTGAGCGTGAACCCCGGTAGGGTCAGGAGGTGGCGCGGTGCCCTTAGGGGTACGGTGTGTATTTCTTCCGCCTTGCTTTCGCGGCGGTGCCAAGTCCGACTCCCATAGGTCCGTTTCCACCCCCTGCCCGTCGAACCGGACGTGCGGATTTCCCGCATCCGGCTCTCAATCGGGATCACGCCTTCGCCCACGGAAGGTACCTGGTCGTCCGCGCAAGACACGTGAGGCCGCACTGCTCCCACAGCCACGTGTAGGGAAAGCGCACGTATTTCCCCGATCGCCCCTTGTGCTTCCGGCAGTACCACTGTCGTAGCCGCCAGGTGGCGTGCTGGTCCACAGCCCTGTATGCCGGATTGACTTGCCCGAGATTGAAGTAATTTGCCCACCCCAACATCATCCGGTTCAGGCTCCCTACGACTTCCTCGGCATCCAGCCATTCACGTCTGCAGTCCGTCTGCTCGCTGATCCGGTGGCAGATGCTCTGAACGCTTGCCTTGCTCGGTCGAGTGCCGATGTACCGGCTTCCGTTCCCGGAACGATAGTTCCAGCCGATGTGATACCCGAGAAACTCAAGCGGCTCCTCGGGGCACCGGAGGCATCGGGTCTTCTCTGCGTTGACCGGTAGCTTCAGCCTGTCCATGAGCCGGTTGACCGCCGCCAGCATCTCTGCCGTCGAGGCCTTCCCGAGCACACAGAAGTCATCCGCGTAGTTCACGATCTCCGCACCGAAGCGCCGGGCGTAGCCCAGCACCTTCCAGCCAAGGATAAACCGCCGCATGTAAATGCTGCTCAGCAGCGGTGAGATCGGAGCCCCTTGCGGAGTCCCCTTTCTCTCCTTCCGCGCCCGGTTCGTGCGGCGAGTGCCGCCCTTGCCGTCCTCCTCTATCACCGGCATTTCCAGCCATGCCTTGATGAGTCCAAGCATCCGCCCATCGCTCACGCGCCGAGCAATACTTTTCATCAACTCGGCATGCGGTATCTCACCGAAGTAGTTGGAGAGGTCCGCATCGACCACTTCGTTGTGGCCCCGGTACAGCAACCCACGGATCCGCTGCACCGCGTCCTTCGCGCTTCGTCCCGGCCGGTATGCATACTGCTCCGGCTGCAGGTCCGCCTCGAATATCGGCCCCAGCACCAGCATAGCCGACGTCTGCGCAACCCGATCCCTCAGGCACGGTATGCCCAGGGGACGGAACTTCCCCGGCTGCTTCTTCGGGATGAGCACCTGACGCACCGGACTCGGCTCGTAGCCGCCATCCCTCAGGTCCCGCGACAGTTCCCCTACCCAACGCTCCACTCCGTACGCCTCGACATCCGCGACCGTCACACCATCCACTCCTGCCGCTCCGCCGTTGCGCCGAACCATCCTCCACGCCTCCAGGAGGAAATCCTGCCTCCATACCTTGTCGACGAGGGCGTGAAAGCGCCGGTCAGGTTCTTCCTTCGCTTTCGCGTGTAGCACGTTCTGGAGTTTCCGGACACTTCCTGCCGACCCTCTTAGACTCCCGTCAGTGGTCAAGTCCCTGCCTCCTTTCCGCACCGCTCCCAACTCAGGGCCCCTTCCCTCGACGGGCATTACCCCGCGTCCTCAGTAATACGGGCCCATCCGCCACCCTGCCGGCCCAGCCTGCCCCTCGCGGGGTCCCGGTTGCCGTGTGCACGGCACCGACAGGGCTTCCCGTGTTGCCACGCCTTCCATCTTCCACATGTGCCGACGCCACTACCCCGGCGAAAACCAGCCAGTGCTCGTGTCGCTCGCTTCCCGGCCAGTCAGCGGCCTTCCCCTTTCTTGCGCAGGGTCGGCTTCCGCGTTGACGGTTTCGAGGCCTGCTCGGCGTTCACTGCACGTTTCGGCCCACGTGGTCGCTGAACCGCCTTCCGACTTAGCTCCTCCCTTGGCCGTATCCACCGTTTCCAGTTGCGCGCCCGTTTAGGGAATCGCATATCGTGCGCGGCCCGTACCAGAGTGCTTCAGCTCATGTCGTTACCTCCATGCACCGCTCTGGCTACTACCGGCTGGAGCGACAGCTGCCGGGCGGGATTCGCACCCGCCAGGAAAGCGCGCCTTTCCACGGCGCACGCAAGGAATCGTCTAAGTTCAACTAGGACTGCACGATCTGCCGCACTTGCCGTTCTACCATACCTGATGCTGCCGTGCTTAAAGGGCGAGAAAACGGCATCAAATGGCGTATGACTGGCGGGCATCTCGAACCGGGATCAGGGCCATCGCCTTCTCGACCGGGTGATGGCTCCGGGACATTTGCCATTCAACCTGGCCATTCGCATTGGTCAATTGGCTCGTGGTCCTCTAGGTCGCCCCGAGGATTCGGAGCTGGTCGTACACCATTTGCTGGACCGCTTCACGGGAGCCGATTTGACGGAGACGCTCAGCCGCATCGAGGGCACCGAGCGCGAATCTGTATCCGAGGGGTCTGCGGCGATGGATCTTGCTCATCGGGCTTGACCTTCACCGGCGAAGGTCAAGCCTTGGGGACATCTGAGCGCCCCTAGGCGCGAGGTCGCCGAAGCTTCCCCCCGGCCAGCGGCTCACACTTCCAGCGTCCCACGAGAGCTCCCGCTCGATGAAGTCGGGCGTGCGCCCCGTGCGCTTCGCGAGCCCCTCCACAGTCGCACCGTTCCTCGCGAGACGCCGGAGCCCCAGGACACGGCAGAGGCCGAGCCCAAGCCACTCACCCTGAAGACGCTTTTTGACATCTACGGTGAAGAGGTAACCCCCACCAAGCGTGAGCGGTCCGGGAGGTACGACGGGGCCGCGATAAATATGTTCCTCAAGTTCTTCGGCAAGGATCGAGATCCCGCCACGCTGTCCCAGAGGGACTGGGATCGATTCATCCGAGACCGGCGATCCGGCAGGGTGGGGCCGAGCGGTAAGCCGGTGTCCGATCGAACGATCGAACGGGACTTGAGGTTCCTGCTCGCGGTCCTCAACTGGGCCGCGAAGTCGAGGGACGAGCAGGGTCAGCTCCTCCTCGAGTCGAACCCGCTCAGAGGCCTGAAGACGCCCACGGAGAAGAACCCGACCCGGGTGCTGCTCACCGAGCCGGAATACGAGGCCCTGTCGGAAGTGTCGCTGGAGATGGACTGGCGCTTTCGTGTGGCTTTGGTCATCGCGCACGAGACGGGACACCGCATCGGTGCCATCCGGCAGCTTCGATGGTCGGACATTGACCTTGAAGGTTGCATCATCCGGTGGCGTGGGGAACATAAGAAGACCAGGTACGAACACCGGACCCCGGTGAGTGCTGAAGCGCTCGCTGCCTTGGAAGAGGCACGGAGGAAGAACCCCGGGATCGGGGACGCGCCCCTGCTGCCCGCGCCGAAGGACCCATCGAAGTGTGTGAGCCGTTCGCTGGCGCGCGACTGGTGGGAGAAGGCCCAAGAGTTCGCCGGGCTGGAGCCGAAGCGTGGCCGCGGCTGGCACTCTCTGAGGCGGAAGTTCGCCTCAGACCTCATGGATCTGACCTGACCTCCTCGCTGAAAAGCTTCAGACCAGGTCGATCCTAACATTGCACCTGGTCTCGTTTCAGGGGGTCAGGTCATAGCCCCTTCGGAATTCGTCTTCCGCAAACGTCGTCATGACCTTCCCACACTTCGCCGTTCCCATTCTCTATTTCTATCTCTATGATAATGATTCCAAAAAGCATTGGTTAATAGTTCATCATTTGTTTGAATCCGTACGACCGAATCCGTGAGTTGTTCTTTGAGTCGTAGAAAACCACGCTTCGGCTGCTCAAGGCGGTAGGTCATACGATTCTCAAAGGTTCGGAATATTGTCGAGGGCGGCATTCCGCGCTGCGGCAAATTTGGATGCAACGTGCTGATATTTTTCTAAGAGTTCCTTTTCGGACGAGACCGTTTCTTCGAGCACTTCATCTGCAGAAAAGGCAAGCTCCTGTTGGCGTGTTTTGTATTTGACTGGTAAGGGATCCAAGAGCTGTCGAATCGTTGGCGATTGGTGGCCCTCGGCAGCGTGGTCTTTGTACGATTCTAGAAGAACTGTCTTCAGGTTAACTGATCCTTCGTCGCCATACGATTTACACGCCATCTCCGAAATGAGATAACGTGTATCTTTTGCGATCGGTTTGAGCGGCAGTGAAGGACCACGCCGCCTAATCGCATCAGTGTCGAACCGCTCAATGCCAAAGAACCTCTGGAGTTCGGAGTGTGAGAAGTCTCGAAGGCTGCGAAACGCTGTACGAACGTTGCCGAAATAGAGCAGGGCATCGATATAAAGCCGATAGAGTCCCCACTTGAGGTGAGACAGTGAACCAATAGTTCCCGGCGTGTCGAGATAGCTCGACGAAAATCCAGGGACGCTGCGAACGTCATAGGGATGCTCTTCGGGCGTTTCTAGCCAGTAGTAGCGAAAAAATCCATCTCCAACAGGTGCTTCGTGACCAAGTACAAGCAATTGATTTAACTGGACAGCTGTCAGAGCTTCTTCGTCGATTCTTCCTAGCCGTGCGAAAACATCGTCGTGAGTGTCGTCAGTCAGCCAGGTCCCGATGCCACCGGTCGGGAAATAGAAGAGGGAAAACTCTTTCAGGATAGCGGCCTTGGGATGGAACATGGTTTGTACGTGTAGTGTTTTTCCGCTACTGGGTCTGCGGTATGTGGTCAGTCATCGTGCCACGTCTGACTAGGGAGACGTGGATCACATCCTTACCCGGCCGATTCACAGCCACTTTGGTAGGTAGCCAGCGGCTGGGATGTGCTGCGTTCAATTCTCGCCAATCGCCGTCGACCCGATTCCAGCATTCTGCGTCCTAATGGCCCTATCGGCGAAAGAGATCGGGTTCGTCTTGCGAACGGTCCATCGTGTATCTACTTCAACAAGAGCAGGTCAGCGGGGCGCGGAGGACACTCGCTTGTTCGGTCGCCGTCCAGACTCACGAGGGCAAAGCCAAAGATGAGGCTGTCGAGGTCAGCTAGGGACACATTCAGTTCAGCCGCGACACGAGAGTGGCCACCATCGGCCTGCAATTGGGAGAATACCTTTCGAAGGACTTGTGACCTTTCAGGTTGATCAGTGGGCTCGGGCTCTTGGGTCCCGTACTCCCGCCGGAGACGTATGCAGAGTTCCTTGTAACGCCAATCGTCTAGCAACTTCTCCTGATTCATACGGTACACGTAGGCCAACGCAGAGACACGCCAACGCTGCTTGGCCTCGATGATCTCGTGGAAAGACTGGTATCTTCTGGCTTCCGCCAATAGGCCGGACCGCGGTAACAGAAGGTTGCCCGCAAATGAATTTGCCTCGCGTTCAGCCGCCTGCCCAGTCGGGCCGCCATCTCGGTGCAGGACGAGATGTGCTATTTCGTGCGCAAGACTATGACGAATACGCTCTGTTGTTGATCCAGTGGCAAGAAACACGAAGGGTGTCCATACGGACCACATGGAAAGGCCATCAATGGCCCCAAGGTGTTCCGTATCGAGGGAGTAGACTCTGATCCCCATTGCTTCGGCCACATTAACTAGGTTGTGGATTGTTCCCGTCCCGAGCCCCCATTCAGACCGGATCGCTTCAGCCGCCTCGACGGGACCCATGCCGCCAAGATCTGGTAGCGACGGCCTCGGGCGATGGAATCGTTCGTCAATCCAAGCGTCTAACTCGATTGCGAGGGTCGTGGACGCTCTTACTCGATCGCGCTGTGCCGCTGGCACTCGAGCCAACGATCGGAAGCTAACGACCTCTGGGCGCACGAGAGGTGCCTCTGCCCTGTAGAAGAACGGCTGTGGAAATCTGGTCGCCTCGGCAAGTCTCCCTACGGTCTCTTCCGTGGGCGTTGTCTTCGAGTTTTCATACGAAGAGAGGCTATTGGCAGAGAGTCGCGCTGCCGCTGCCAACTCCACCTTCGACATTCCTCTCCTCATTCGAGCAAGGGTCAGTCTCGAAGGCTTGAACACTGCTGTCTCGGTGGCATTAACCTTAGGCTTCCCTCTTGGTGACAACGATGTCGGTTTCCGGTCCCGATGGTTCGTCATAGTCGATCCGCAAGTGGGGAGGTTCGTCGTTTAAGTCAATCACCGGGAGAATGATACGGCGATACCACCTGACCACGTAGCCCCCTTCCATTACCCATGGAAGCGATAGTTCGCCGCGAAGTTCGGAGGAATCCGGCGTTTCGAGATGATAATGGAGCAGATACCACGTCTTCTCAACCGGATCGGGCGGCTTGTATCCGAACAGATCACCTTGAGTATTGTTCTGAACGTCACGCTCGCTTTGCCGGCCACGCGGACGCCTGCATGAAGGAATACGGTGCTCGAGGCCGGTGTCACTGTTGCCGGGTACGACTGTGATTCCGAACGATCTATCGGGGGAAACGACCTTTTCCACTCCATTGTCGCAAACGGGTTGCCATCCGGACGGCACGCAAAGGTCTCTGAGGATCTTGCTCGCGCTAAACCAATACATCATCCCGGGCGTTGTGCGAGGGTAGTGGGGATGCCTGAAATCCATACTAGTGACGTGGCCACGGAATAGACTGAAGCGAAGCAACTTTCCCGATGTCTCCATCCGGTGAAGTTCCGCCTCAGCCTCAGCTCCGATCAGGATATCACCAATTCTGCCTGGAGGGTCTTCGCCGCTTGGATACCTGCTGTAGTGGTTCATTCGGCTCTCTTCTCTTTTGGTCTTGTAGAATCTTGATCATAAATCTACAATAGGTCGAGCGGGTGGGCAACCCGGCCAATTCTGAGTCGGCCGGGGCGAACCTGGGGGCTTCATATTATGGATTCCGCATCTCAAATCCTAAAGGGTGATCAATAGGGTGACTGTAGCCTCGTACACGCACGATAAATATAAGTTAACACATGACTTAGGACATTTCCGACAGCGGACTGGGCGGCCTACCTAGCGGGCGATAGTCGAGACTCGATGGGCGTTGCGGTCAGGTGAAGATCCACCGTGGTCCGGGCTCCAATAGGCCCGCCTGTCGAACTCCACAATGCCGGTGCTCGAGCGGGGCTTCACGGCCGCCACCCAGTTCTACGCGTTTCCCGAGCCCCACTGGGCCAGGCTACGCACCACGAACAGCCTCGAGCGCCTGCACACCGAGATCAAGCGTCGAATCCGGAGCGCCGGCGCCTTCCCCGACCGAGCCAGTGCACTCCGCCTCATCACCGCGGTTGCTCTGAGGACTACTGCGCTCTGGAGCGAGCGCCGTTACCTGGACCTCTCACTCCTCGAGCCCAAGGAGGTCGCCAAGGCAGCCTAACCGAAGCATCGAGGAGCTTCCTCTCACTTTTACACACAACTCGGGACTTGACCATTCCCTTGTCCATCCCGCCCGCAGCCGCCGAATCGAAGACTTCGACAACGGGGCCCCCTCGCCCAGCAGGCCCCGCATCGCACCCACTGGCGTCCGTTCTGGGTGAGCAAGCGCCCACGCTCCAGATGAAGCCCGACGTTGTGGATCTGGGCGTGGATGCGGTTCACCATCCGGGTACGTTCCCTCACGAGTCTTGCCCGGTTGCGCAGAAGCACCGCTTGCTCCCGCTGCTCGATGCACTTCGGATGGACCTCGGGGATGAGGCCTGCCAGCCGCATACGCGCCAACAACTCGGCGTCGATGTCGTCACTCTTGTAGTTGGACTCGGCGATGACGCGGAGCCGCTTGGCGTGGGCGAGCACGAAGCGGATTCCATTGCCCTGGAGTTGATCGAAGAGCCACGGCCAGGCCGGACTCGTCTCGACGACCACCTCGAGGGGGCGATACTGCTCGAACAGTTCATCGAGTCGATCCGCTTCCTTGTTATTGATGCGAGCGGGTCCATGCACGAGCTGACCTTTGTTGCTTACGATAGCGATCACTGAATACGTTGCGTGAGCATCAATCCCTGCGACAAACATGGCTGGCCTCCTTGGGTTGGGTGTCGCAGGCCTTTGAGCAAGTTCAGCGTAACGCCCCGCTCGAGTGAGGTCAGCCTTCGCCTTATAAGATCAGCAGAATCACGAGACGTTAGATAGTGCGAAGTGTCCCCGTGGTCCGATCACCCGTGGCTACCGGCAAGTACCAATCCTTTGTAGGCTTTCCAGATGACCGACCCACTTCCGATTCAGGGCACGTTATTCGAAGAGGATTACCTTCTTCGGTCCGTCGGACCGCTTGCGTCACGCCCCGATTTGGCTCTGACTGAACTCGTCGCCAACGCCTGGGACGCTGGCGCTTCCCGGGTTGCTATCCAAATCCCAGAGGTCTTTGGTGGCGAGATCTCGATCGCCGACGATGGGCTAGGAATGACCGCGCAGGATTTCTCCCGACGTTGGATGACCTTGGGGTACAATCGAGTCCGGTATCAGGGCGTTGACGTCGAGTTTCCTCCGGACCGCTCAGACTGGCGGCGAAAGGCGTACGGGCGGAATGGGGTGGGGCGTCATGGGATGCTCTGCTTCGCGAGCGAGTACACCGTGGAAACCTGTCGCGACGGAGCCAGCGGCGAGTTCCTCGTCGCTGCGGCCAGCGGGGATCAACCGTTCGAGCTTCTCCGTCATGACCCTTCGGAGTGCGGAGCGCACGGCACGACTCTTCACGCCAAAGCGGTGCGCAATCTCCCAAATCCCGACCGGATCCGGAAGGTGTTATCGATGCGCTTTCTTCATGATCCGCAATTCGAGGTGATCGTGAATGGGGAGGCGGTCGGCCTTGAGGCGCTTGATGGTCGCCTAAAGTCATTCGACATCGAGATTGAGGGCGTCGAGTTCGAAGTGTCGGTGATTGAGCACTCGGCGAAGACTCGCACAATCCGTCCCGGGGTGGCGTTCTGGGTGGGGGGCAGACTGGTCGGGGAGCCGAGCTGGATCGTGGGCCGCCGCGCCATCGTGGACGGTCGCACCATTGTTGGGCGCCAGCACACCGTTGTGGTTCAGTCTGACGGTCTGTATGACGAGGTCGAGTCTGATTGGACCGGTTTTCGGGGCTCAGACCTAATGACGGCTGTTTCGTCCGGGTTGGCGGACCGCCTGGAGGCTTTGGTAGCTGAGCTTTTTACCGAACGAGTGCAGGAGACCCAGGAGTCGGTGGTCAAGCGCCACCGATCAGAATTGAAAGAGCTCAGGCCCCTTGGGCGCCGCGAGGTCAGCGCTTTTGTCCAGGAAATCACATGTGCAAACCCCACGATCCAGCCCGAACTGCTATCGGCAGCCGTCAAAGCGGTCATCAACCTTGAGAAGTCACGAAGCGGCTCCGCACTCCTGAACAAGTTGTCCACCCTGAACGAAGACGACATCGAGGGCTTGAACCGGCTGTTGGAGGACTGGTCCGTAAAAGACGCCCTGGCGGTTCTCGACGAAATCGATCGCAGGATCGCTGTGATCGAGGCGTTGTCCCGCCTCTCGAAGGATCCGGAAGCTGACGAGCTTCACACCCTTCATCCGCTTGTCACGCAGAGCCGCTGGATCTTCGGGCCTGAGTATGATTCGCCGATGTATTCATCGAACCAGACTCTGCGAACCGCCGCCAAGAAAGTGTTCGCTAAAGAGGTCGACGCTTCGGCATTCCTAAACCCGCGCCGCCGCCCGGATCTCCTCGTCCTCAAGGACGCGTCGGTGTCCTTGGTCGGCAGCGAGGAATTCGATCACTCCAGCAACCTGGCGACCATGCGGGAAGTCCTGTTGCTGGAACTGAAAAGGGGCCGTTCGACCATCGGTCGGGATGACGTGAATCAGGCCGAGGGTTATGTACAGGACCTTCAACTCGCTGGGATCGACGGCCCACCGTTTTTCCGGGCCTTCGTGGTAGGTCACGAGAAGCATGAACGTGTGGAGCCTGTTCGCGTCTTGGGAGATCCCCCGTCAGCAAGAATCCAGGTAACGACGTACTCTCAGCTGGTCCGGACTGCTCAGCGGAGGCTGTTTAGCCTGCGGGAGGAGTTGTCCGAGCGGTACGACGAGGCGGAAACCGACGACCTGCTTCTGCGAGCTATCGCCGCCGACGGGCAGCTTGAGCTTGATGAGACTCGTCTGCAGTCCAGCTCCGAAGACGAGGACTCCGATTCCGTACACTAGGCGACTGAACAGCGCACCTGATGGTTGACACAATGGTGCCAGTTGATGGTTAACAGATTGGGTTACGTCCTGTGTTGCCGTGGGTGTCGAAAATGACGTAGAGTTCTTCGTCAAACCATCCGAGGGTAGTAGGGCCGAAGTAGATTTGCCACAGAGCGGGACCGATGGGTTCGAGCCCGATGAACTCGTTGCCGAGCGCCGAGCTGATGTTGATCCAACGCGAGTGCCAGCGGATGCCTCCGTTCGTAGAGGCCTTACGGACCTCGAAGTGCTCGGGGTATTCGATAGGCGGAAGGACATCGGGGTAGGCTCTAAGAGCCGATCGGTAGACTGAATCGGGCGTCGCATCGTCGAGCGCCTCATGCGGCCGGATGGAATTGAAGGTGCGGCGGAAGTCGTTGAAGTGACGCTGCTGGGCACGGAGGTTGGCCTTCGGCGGCCGAGTGGCTTCGCGCCTGAGGGTTCGGTGCATGCGTTCGTGACGGCCATTCTGCTGCGGCTTACCAGGCTCGATGGTCTCAGGACGGATGCCGAGCCGGATCCACCAAGCGCTGAGGCGTGTGAGCCGAGCGAGGCCGATGGAAGCGAAGGGCGTGCCGTTGTCGGAGCGGATGACGGCGGGTAGGCCGAACTCACGGAAAGTCTTGATGAATACGGGCTTGGCGAGCTCGATCGACGTGGAATACAGGCCTCTGCACTCGAGCAGGAATCGGCTGAAGCCGTCCTGGATGGTGAGGGGATAGCAGTATCGGCCGTTGCGCATCTTGAACTGACCTTTGAAGTCGACGGTCCAGACCGCATTGGGCTCATCCATGGGGGTGAGCGGCTTGCCGGGATGGCCCGGTTTGCCGGAGCGTCTACGCTTCTTCGTGATCAGGTCGTGACGCTCGAAAATACGATCGATCGTTCTGCGAGCTGGTGCCGAGCCGAACTTCACAGCTGTGAGTTTGCGGATCTTGCGTGATCCCCATCCGTAGCGCTGACGCAGATCGACGACGTGTTCTACAATCGGCTCTGCTACGGCGTGGGGGCAGTGATGGGGTCGGTGCGATCGGTCATGGAGCCCCTCGAATCCCTCCGCGAGAAACCGTGTCCACCACGTGTATCCCGCGGTCCTGCTGATGCCGTAGCGTCTACAGGACTCGGCGAAACTGAACGTGCGTTGCTGCACTTCGAGGATGAAGCGTACTCTTTGCTTGTACATGGTCGACTGGTTCCAGTCCATCGGGCTCTCCTAGTTGCAGAACCCTTGGTTGATAGGAACCTGTCAACCATCAGTGTAGGCCATTGTGTAAAGGATCAGGGTAGGCTGAACCCGCTCGCTAACGGATCGTAGCTTTGGGTTATAATCCCCATGATTTCTGGCAGTCCATCTTCCTCTTTGAGCAAGGATTTGCTACGGCAAGTCCTGTTCTGAGTAGGGAATCGTGAATTGTCGTAGTTGAAGCATATCTGCCGAAAAAAGGCCGAACATGCACATCCACAAAGTCACAGTCAGAAATTTCCGGCTTCTGGCCGATGCGGAGTTGGTGCTCGAAGACCGAACGACTCTAATCGTGGGTCGCAACAACAGCGGTAAGACATCCCTTTCGGAGGCCATCCGTCGGTTTCTCGTAGACCAGAACCCAAGGTTTCAGATCGAAGACTTCTCGATCGCCTCATATGACGGCTTTTGCGAAGCGCTAAAGGCCAAGAACGCGGGCCAGCAAGACAATGAGATTCGCGCTCTAATTCCGAGCATCGAGCTACGACTCTTGTTCCGATATGACCCCCAACAACCAGAGCTTGGCGCACTCGGCGACTTCGTCATCGACCTCGACCCCGACAGCAACGAAGCTCTCGTTGTGGCGCGCTACGAGTTGCGCGACGGCGCCATCCAGTCGTTGTTTGCCGACCAGCAAGCCGGCGACCTGACCAACGAAGGCCGACTCGCCTTCTTCCAGGTGCTCCGTGAACGCGTACCCTCTCTCTTCGTGGCCAGCATATGGGCCGAAGACCCCAACGACCCCACAAACCGCAAACAGATGCCCGTGAGCGCGCTCCGGTCCCTCCTGAAGACGGGTTTCGTGAACGCTCAACGCGGGCTCGACGACGACACGTCGAGAGATACCGACGTTCTAGCTAAAATCTTGGAAGGTCTCTTCACCGCGGCGAAGTCGCCAACCGCTGATCAGGGAGAGCAACTCATCGCTCAAGCCCTCCAAGAAGCCGTGCGCGACATTCAGAAAACGATCGAAGGCGGCTTCAGAGAAGAGCTGCGGAAGCTCATGCCGACATTACAAACCTTCGGCTATCCCGGCCTCGACGGTTCCGAGTTGGAAACAGAGACGACACTCGACGTCGAACGCCTCCTCTCGCGTCACACCAAGGTGAGATACGCAGGCCATCATGGAATCCTGTTGCCGGAGTCCTATACCGGCCTTGGAATACGCAATCTCATCTTCATCCTGCTTCGGATTGTCAGCTTCTATCGCGCCTTTCGTGCGGAACCGACCGCCCCCGGCGTCCACCTTGTGTTCATCGAGGAACCCGAGGCTCACCTGCATCCCCAGATGCAGGAAGTGTTCATCCGCCAAGTGTCGAAGATCGCTCAGCAGCTCAGCGTCCAGGAGGGCGCTCCTTTGCCTTGGCCAGTCCAATTCATCGTATCGACGCATTCATCCCACGTCGCCAACGCCGCCGGCTTCGAGGCGATCCGGTATTTCCTCCCGGCCTCCGTCGGTGGCGTTCGCCACACCAAGATCAAGGACCTGCGCGAGGGGCTGCGCGAAACGTCGGAAGATCACAGAAGGTTTCTCCACCAGTACCTGACCCTGACACGCTGCGACCTGTTCTTCGCTGACAAGGCCGTATTGATCGAAGGCACGAGCGAGCGACTGCTGCTGCCCGTGATCATCGAAAAGCTGGAGGAAGCCGAGCCCGACGCGCCCAAGCTGTCCAGCCAGTACATGACGACGATGGAAGTCGGCGGCGCCTATGCGCATATATTCTTCGGCCTTCTCGACTTTCTGGAGTTGCGCACCCTCATTATCACAGACCTCGACTCCGTCGCCGCCAGCCGTACCGCCTGTCCGGTGCATCAGGGAACCGCCACAAGCAACGCTTGTCTCAATACTTGGTTCTGTGACGACGATTGCTCGCCCGAAGCCCTTCTTGCGAAAGACGGTGGCTCCAAGGTCAAGAAATTCCGGCGCATCGCCTTTCAACAGCCCGAAGCCGAGGGCGGTCCCTGCGGCCGCACTTTCGAGGACGCGTTCATGCTGGCAAACCCAGCGATGTTTGGCATCGAAGGCGCTACGCCCGACGACCAGGCCCAGTGCGCATGGGAAAAGCTCGACAAGATCAAGAAGTCCCAATTCGCCCTCACATACGCTATCGACGAAACTGGCTGGGCCGCGCCCGGCTACATCCTCGACGGATTGAGATGGCTGGCGCCGGGCGGCATACCGGATGCCGAGGCGGTGATTGGCCAAGCCGCACCTGCCGTCGATGCCCCCGAAGCGGCGGTTGCTCACGATGGTTGAGGTTGTGGAACACTTGAACCCGGCGGAGGAGGCCAGCCAAAGAGCCCTCGCCGAAGTGTATCGCTGCATGGAGCGCAAGAAGAGCTTCCTCGTCGAAGCCGGTGCCGGCGCCGGAAAGACCTACACGCTCGTCAAGGCGCTTCACTTCCTCATGGACCGCTACCAGCACATTCTGCCGCAGCGGCATCAGAAGATCGCATGCATCACCTTTACCAACGTGGCGAAGGACGAAATCGACGCCCGGACCGACCGGAGCCAGCTCATCTATTGCAATACGATCCACGCGTTCTGCTGGTCGCTCATCAGCGGCTTCCAAAGACAACTTCGGGAACGACTGCCGCAGCTCCAGCATTGGCCGGAGAGGATCGCCGAAGTCGGCGACCTCGGGGAGCGTCCCGTTGAGTACGAGCTTGGGTACCGAGGCATCAACGACCGTCGCATCTCCATCCATCACGACGATGTCCTCCTCCTGACCATCGCTCTCATGGACAACGCTAAGTTCAGGCGCATCCTGACGGACAAATATCCGATCATATTGATCGACGAGTACCAGGACACCAACGCAGGCTGGATCGACTCCATCAAGAACCACTTCCTCGGACAGGACGACTCCCCGCAATTTGGTTTCTTCGGCGACCATTGGCAGAAAATCTACGACGCCGGATGCGGAAAGATCGAACATCCGAGCCTGAGGGTTCTCGGCAAGCAAGCTAATTTCCGGTCGGTTTCGACGGTCGTCGATTCCCTGAACCACATGAGGCCCGAACTGCCCCAGTTCGTCGTCGATCCGAACGAGCACGGCAGCGTTCACATCTTTCACACGAACACTTGGACGGGTGCCCGTCAGACCGGCGGTCACTGGGGCGGCGATCTTCCTTCCGAGGCCGCCGAACGCGCGCTTCAGACCGTACTCGTTCGCCTTGCCCAAGAGGGTTGGGATTTGTCTCCCGGCGCCACCAAAATCTTAATGCTCACGCACCGCGTTCTCGCAGGCAGGCAGGGGTATCCCAGCATACCCGCAATCTTTGCGTTCAACGAGTCCTTCACGAACAAGGAGCATCCGCATATCGCCTACTTCGCCGACGCTCTGGAACCGGCCTGTGAGGCATACCTCTCACGGAAGTACGGTGAGATGTTCCGTACGCTCGGTTCCAACGTACCGGCCATCCGCGCTCACAACGACAAGAAGAAATGGTCTGAAACCATGGACAAGCTCATCGAGCTGAGAGACGACGGGACGGTTGGCGACGTGGTGGACCACTTGCTTGCGGTGCGCCGGCCAAGGGTTCCCGATGCCGTTGAGCGGCGCGAACGCGAATTGCGGGAGTTCGATCCAGAGGCTGGCGAGGACATGCCGCGAGCGCTGAAGGAGCTCGGCGACCTCCGGGCCGTTCCATACCAGGAGATCGTCGCCCTGTGCCGCTATCTGTCGGGCCACTCTCCATTCGAGACCAAGCACGGCGTCAAAGGCACCGAGTTCGAGAACGTGGTCGTTGTCGTCGGCAGAGGCTGGAATCGCTATAATTTCAACGCGATGCTCGAATTGGCAACAGACGATCCCCAGATACCCGCCAACAAACAGGCCGCCTTCGAGCGCAATCGGAACCTCTTTTATGTCACCTGTTCGAGGGCGAAGAGGCGTTTGGCCGTTCTCTTCACCCAACAGCTTTCCGCTTCGGCCATGCAGACGCTGAGCAATTGGTTCGGCGACGACACCATGGAAGCTGTGAACCTTTGATTTGATTCTTTGTGGAACCAGGACGGTCACTGCGTGGAAGCGGAATGACTTGAGGCCGATCACTCCTGCGCCAGCGACGACTGGATGCGGAAGAAATCCAGTATCACGCTTGCCATGTCGATGCGGGCGGACAGGAAAGTTCCGGCCATTTCGTCACGCGATGCATGCCCAATTCGATAACGCACATTTTTAAATCTGCTCGATCAACCGCACGGATCACGTCGGTTGAAGCGTGAAACTGCGCATTGTCGGTCCGAACGAGTTGCGCCACGCCACGTTCATCGCCGGGAGTTGGTTCGTACGCCTGCGTAACTCTCGAACATTTGGTTCGGACGCAATCAGCATGAGAATTATCCCGTTCTGGGAAAGCTCTCATGCACTCTCGATATCCACGCTCTTCAGGTTGAACAGCGCCGACACCGAGCACCAGGTCGAGCAGGTCGTGCTCCGTCGCCGCCGAGTTTCAACAGCGAGCGGGGCATCCCCGCTAACGGGGAGATACCCTGCTCAGGGTTCACACCTCGCCATCACCCAAGTAGCACACTGCTATGGCCCTTGAACTGACGTACGCGTCTGACACGGCCCTGCTCCTCGACGACTTGGTCGACTCGCTGGGTAGGCCGGGGAGTGCTGCCGGCGTGGTCGTGCCCGTGCTGATGCCGTCGCTGCCCCTGGTGGACCGCACGAAGGTCGCGCTGGCCCGACGTCACGGGGTGGCCATGGGTGTGGCGTTCTTCCTGCCAAGCGCCTTCATCGAGCACATGGCTCAGCTGGTGGGTCTGGATCCGGTCCATCCCTCTTGGGGCCCGCAGGGCCTGGCGTGGCGACTGGTACCACTGCTGGCGGCCATGGTCGAGGACGGCGACACGCCGCGCCTGCGGGCGGCGTGCGCGGACACTCGGGCGCGGCAAGCGCTAGCCCACGACGTGGCCGACCGCTTCGACCAGTATCTCTATTTTCGACCGGAGATGATCGCCGCGTGGGACCGGGGCGAGACCTGGGACGCCCTGCCAGAGGTGGCTCACGGCGATGAGGCTTGGCAGCGAGACCTGTGGCGGCGTCTCTCTGACGGGCTGGCCGACCACCCCCATCCGGCCGTACGCCTGCGTGATCTTGTGACGCGCATCCACGCTGGCCAGGGTGATTTGCCGGCGTCACTGGAAGTCCTGGCCACCGGGCCCCTGCCCCCGACCCTGCTGCCACTGTTACGCGCGCTGGCGACCAGAACCAGGGTCTGCTTGCGCGCCCTGCTCCCGTCGACTGAATACCTCGGCGACCTTCGCGCCGGTCGCACGCAGATGCGGGCCGGACAGGCTGTGGACCTTGCCTGGGAAGGGCACCCCTTGCTGTCCCATCTGGGCAAGCAAGCCGTCGACAGCTTTCGCAGTTTCGAGGAGGCACTGGTCACCGAAGGCCAGGAGTACGACGTCATCGCGCTCCCCGCGCCCCGGTCGGACTCGCTCCTGGCCCGTCTGCAGGCAGACATTCGCGCAGCGCGGCAGCCGGGTGTCGCCAGGACCACCCCACCGGTTGCGTCGGATCGTTCGGTGCGTGTGCATCGCTGCCACGGTGCCCGACGCGAGGTGGAAGTGCTGCGGGATGAGTTACTGGATGCGTTCGAGAGCCTCCCCGATTTGCGGGCGAGCGATGTCTTGATTCTCGCCCCCCAGCTGGACATCTACGGACCGCTCGCCGAGGCTATCTTGCGGGACGGTGACCCCTCGTTGCCGCTGCGGCTGGCAGAGCGGCGGATCGATCGCAGCGACCCCTTGGTGCGCGGGATGCACACGCTGCTGCGCGTGGCCGCCGGCCGCGTTCCCCTGAGCGAGGGACTGGCGCTGCTGGCACTCCCCGCCGTCGCCGCACGCGTCGAATCGCTGGATACTGACCCGGCCACGCTCGCCGATCGTGTGCGTGCTGCGGGTATTACTTGGGGGCTCAACGCGGACCATCGTCGGTCAATGGATGCCGGCGACCAGGGCACGGGGACGTGGCGCGAGGGGTTAGACCGGTTGCTGGCGGGCGTGTGGCTGGGTGACGCGGACACCGCATCGGACGAGCACCACCGCCCGGCTTTGCCGGTGTCCGGCGACCTGGGTACCGACCCGGCGGCGATGAGCGCTTCACTGGATTGGCTGGACGGCCTGGTGTGCCTGCTGGACGACTGGCAACGTGAGGTCAGCCCCGGCCAGTGGGCCGACCGCCTGGATCAGGCGCTGGACCAGGTGCTCGCGGCCGGTGACGATCGGTTCGACTCGCTGGCGGCTGTGGATCTGGTCGGGCAGCTCCGCGCCGCTGAAACGGACCATGCGTGCGATGTCGCCCTGGACGCCGCCGCCGTGGCCGACTGGTTGGACCAGGTGGTTCAGGAAGAGGTTCGCACGGTGTCCCGGGTCGGTGGGGGCATGGCGATGGGCGGCTTCAAGCCGATGCGCGCCATGCCCTGCCGCGTGCTGGCGGTGATGGGCTTGCACGATGCCGCCTTTCCGCGCCGCGCCCGGGCGCCCGCCTGGGACCTGCTGGCCGCGGCGCCGCAGCGTGGCGACCGGGATCCGGTACGCGAAGACCGACAGCTGTTTCTCGACGCGCTCTTAGCGGCCGCCGACCGTGTGATCCTGACGGCCACGGCCCGCAATATCCGCAGCAACAAGGACGAACCGCTCTCGGCCTGCGTCGATGAATTTCTGCGGGTGGCCGCGGCCACCGTCTCCGACCGTCCTGACATCCAGGAGACCACGTACCGGGACCTGATCGAAGACCACCCGCTGCAGCCATTCAACGCGGCCTGCTTTACCGGCCCGCGCGCCTCGTTCGACACCGGCCACCTCGAGGTTGCCCGCGCGTGCCAGCAGCGGCAGGAAGAGGCCACACCGTTCCACGCCAACGTGTTCGAGCCGCCCGAAGCGGTCCCGTCGGACGACCTCGAGTTGCACGAGATAATCCGGATCCTCAAGGATCCCTGGGTGGCCTGGCTGGGGTCCCTGGGGGTCGAGATTCCCCGGTCCGGGGACGATCCGTTTGCCCTGGACCGGGAGCCGGTGGCCGCCCCAGCGGGCCTGGACCGGTGGCAACTGCAGACTGAGGTCATTGATGCCGTACTCGAGGGACGGACCTCGTTTCTGGAAGAACGCCTGACGGCCGACCGTTTGCTGCCCTATGGGACCCTGGGCGCCGCGATGGGCAGACAGGTGGTGCAGGAAGCCGAGTCCCTGGCCCGACGTGCCCTGCACGAGGCGGGTGGCCGGCTGCAGCCACAGCGCCTGGTGTACCGAGACGGGTGCCTGCCGGTGGCCGGCAACATTGCCGTCACCCCTGACCGCCGCCTGCACGTGCTGGTCAGGCCCACCGAGCTGAAGGCCGCCGCCCATCATCGTCTGGATGTGTGGGTCCGTGCGACCTTTGCCGCCGCCTGCGGCATGCGCGGCGACACCGTTGTGGTGTCGAGAGATGGGGAGCGCACGAGAGTGGACCGCCGGCCGGCCATGGCCCCAGATCAGGCGCGCGCCGCGCTCGACCATCTGCTGCACCTGTGCTCAAATGCACGACGGTATCCGTTGCCATTCGGGCCGAAGACGAGCTTCGCGGTGTTCGCCGCGGGTCAACGTGGCGTCAATGAAACCGACAGGGCCATGAAGGCCTGGCACCAGCAACCTCAGGGCCCGCCGGGTGAAGGCGACAGTGCCTCTGCCCAGCTGACGTGGCGTGATCGGGACCCCTTCGCGGAAGAGATCTTCGACGAGTGGCGACGCTTAGCCGCAGCAGTCTTCGGCCCAGTGGAAGCCTGGTTTGCAACCACGGCGATCCCGTCGCGGCACGAGGCCGAAGGTGGCTAATTTCGACCTGCGCACCACCGACGTGCCCACTGGCCTGTCGGTCATTGAAGCCAGCGCGGGCACCGGGAAAACCTGGACCATCTCGCATCTGGTCCCTCGCCTGCTGGTGGACGGGTTGGTCAGCGGCATCGGCGATGTGTGCCTGGTCACGTTTACCGAGGACGCGGCCCGTGAACTGGGCGAGCAGACTCGCCGCCAGCTGGCGACCCTGGTCGAGCATGCCGACGCCAGCACCCAGCCCGCCGAGCACCAGCAGGGCATGCGTCTGCTACTGGACCGCCTTGGTGCTCTCCCCGATCCTGAGCGGGACACAGCCGTGCTGCGGCTGCGGCTGGCACTGGATGAAAGCGACCAGCTCACGGTGTCGACCATTCATGCCTTCTGCAAGCAAGTGCTCGGAGCCGAGGGGTTCTTGTGCGGCATGCCTGCCGGGTTTGAGGTCCTGCCGGACCCCGGCGATGCGCAGTCGGATGCCGTCAAAGATACGTGGCGCACCGATCTCGGCGCCGATTCGTTGCTGGCCGCGGTGGCGGCCCGCGGGAAGTGGTCAGTCGAGAACGATCTGAAGGCTTGGCGCTCGTTGACCCGGCGGCGGTCCACCCGCATGGATCCGGAGCCGCTTTCGCTGCAGGACGCACGAGACGGGGTGGCGCACGCGCTCGAACATCTGCAGGCGACCCGCGCTGACATTCGCCCACTGCGGGAGATCGCTGGCCGGGACGCAGTGAGCCTAAATAGGTCGGCACAGAATCCTGGCGAAGATTCAGTCGCGCAGCTGGACATGTGGCACGCGAAGCTTGAGGCCATGGACCCACAGCAGCCCCCGGCTGATATTTTTCACGTCGCCACGCGACTGGCACGTGCGACATCCTGGTTTAGCCGGAGAGGCACGGTGGGCAGGGCTGCCTCGGACGAGGCGGGCGCGTTGCCGATTGTAGCCGCAGCCGGAGCGGTGGAGGCCAGCCTCGGCGTGACCGGGTGGGCCTGGCTGGCGCACCTGAATCAGGCCGCTGAGCGCCGATATGAGCGCAGCCTGCGCCGCACCAATGCCGTCACGTACGACGGATTGATTAGGCACCTGCATCGTGCGCTGTGCGCCGGGCCCAACCGCGTCGCGCTCGCCCAGCGGCTGTCGGAGAAGTGGACGGTGGGCCTGATTGACGAGAGTCAGGACACCGACCAGCAACAGGTGGACATTTTCAGGGCCATCTTCGACCGCGGGAGAGAACCGGGGCGGCTCATCCTGGTGGGTGACCCGAAGCAGGCCATTTACAGTTTTCGCGGCGGGGACCTCGACGCGTATCTCTCGGCCCGACCGACGGATGACGCGCGCATCAGCAGTCTGGCCACGACCTATCGGTCGGCCCCTGGCCTGGTAACGGCGCTCAATGCCCTGTTCGGACGCTCCCGTGCCTTCGCCACCCCCGACCTGTCCTATCCCGCGGCGACCGCGGCCCGCCGGGACGAAGAACTGCCTCTGCCTGATGATGGGCACGGACGGCTGGTTGCTTGGGTGATCCCCGACGCCGACACCGAGGACTGGACTCGTGCCCAGCCGCGTCGCGCGCGCGCGGCTGCCTGCACTGCTACGGCCATCGTCGATCTGCTGGACCGGACGATGGGAGCCGGCGCGACACGGGTCAATCCGTCACACGTGGCTGTGCTGACACGCACCAACCTTGAGGCCAGGCTGGTCCATGAGGCCCTGCGGGCCCGACGCGTGCCGAGCGTGGTCCGCGACGACGGGGACGTCATGCAGAGCGACACGGCATCCGACCTCGCGGCGATTCTGAAGGCAGTCCTGTCGCCCACCCACCCCGGGTGGCGACGCGCCGCGATGGCGACCCGGTTGTTCGGCTACGACTCGGCCATGCTGGCCGCGCTCACCACGGCAGACGCCGATCGATGGCTGAATAATTTCTCGACATGGAACGACCTGTGGCATCGCCATGGGATCGCCGCGCTGATGGCTCGCCTGGAAGCAGATTCCGGCGCCACCATGCGACTCGCCCGCGCGCCGACCGGCGCCCGGCACCTGACCGACTTGAGACATCTGGTCGAACTGTTGCAGGCCCGGGAAGCCGAGGGCCAGCATGCGCCCATCAAGCTGCTGCAGTGGTTCGAGGGCGAGCGGATGTCGGAAAGCAGCTCGGCGGATGAACGCCTGCACCGGCTGGAAGAAGACGGCGACGCCGTACAGGTCGTCACGGTACACCGGGCCAAGGGGCTGGAATTCGACTTTGTGTATTGCCCCTACCTGTGGTCGGTGCTATCGGACGCCCGTGTCACCGACCGTCTGCTCATCCGCCGCGACAACGGCTGGGTGCTCGCCGACGGCACACAACGGGACAATCAGACAGAGCACCGCGCCTCTACCGCTGAGCGCCTCCGAGAAGACGTACGGCTGTCCTACGTGGCGCTGACCCGCGCCCGTCGCCGCGTGACGCTGCTCGCCGGCCCCCTGGGCTACACCGCAAGGGCGACCCTACCCCCGACCGCCCTCGACTGGCTGCTGCGGGCCGACGAACAGGTCGACAGCCTGGAAGACTGGTACAAGAACGTGACCGATCGGAAGAAGGATGCCGCCGCCTGTGAACATGGCGTCACGTTACGCCGCCTGCGCGCGGCGTATCCAGACGTGCTGACCGTGTTGCCCCCTCCCTCGCCCACTGAGACGACCTGGACTACCCGTGGCCATGGCGCCACCGCCATGCAGGCGCGCCCCGCCCTCGTACTCGATCTCCATGCGTGGCACTTAACCAGCTTCTCGCAGCTGGCCCATGGGCGACATAACGAACGGGACCATCGCGACGCAGTGGTGGAACCCGAGGATGCCGGCGCCATCGGTGCGGTTACCGACGCCATGGACGCTGACGTGCCCCTCGCTACCTTTGCTCGCGGGACCCACGCCGGCAATTGCCTGCACCAGCTCCTGGAGCAATGGGACTTCCACGAGGACACAGCGGTGCTGGTGGACCGCGGCTTACGACGACACCGGCTCTATTCCACCGAGTCTGCGGATGCGGTGCGGCACACACTCGCCGCGCTGAAAACCACTCGCCTCGACGGCCTGGATGCTTGCCTCGACACGGCTGCCTCGAACAAGACCCTGTCTGAATGGGAGTTCCTGCTGCCGCTGGGGCGGGCCGGCATCACCGGCCGCGCGCTGTCAGACCTCTTTGCCCGTCACGCCCGTACCGCAGACGAACGCCACTACGCCCAGGATCTGGCTGGCCTGCCAAGCCAAGCGCTGGCGGGCATGCTCACCGGATACATCGACCGTCTGGTGCGGACCGATGGCCGCTGGGGCGTCGTGGACTGGAAGAGCAATTACCTGGGATCGCGTGTCGCCGACTACAGCGGGCAGGCCCTGTGGCGCTGCGCGGCGAGACAGCACTATCTACTGCAGCTGCATTTCTATCTGGTGGCGCTGCGCCGCTACCTGCGGCTCTACGACTCCGGTGGGACGGTCGTGTCGGGCAGCCTGCTGTTCGTACGTGGTGTGCACCCAGGGACGAGTCAGGGCGTACTCGAGATCACGCCGTCCGAACCGTTGCTGGACGAACTCGACTGTCTCTTTGCGAGCCCTGACCGCAGCGTGCCGTCATGAGCCGGGCCGCCATCCAGATGTTGAAGCGCCGGTGGGGCCTGCCAGACGCCGCCACACCAGTACTCGATCGCTTCTTCAGCGCGTGGGCCACCGGTCATACCTCGCTCGACCTCAGCGACGAAGAAGCCGAACTGCTGGCATCCAGCCCCGCCGTCACGACTGGCACGGACGGCAACGGTCCGGCCCCGCTCGTCCTGCGCGGCACGCGGCTACAGTCCTGGCGCCTGGATCAGGCCGAGACCCGGGTAGCCACCAGGCTGCAAGCACTGGCCCATGAGGATAGTCCTGTCGCACGCACGCCAGCTGGCCGTGCAGTCCCAGAGGCAGCTGACGATCTCACACAGCTCTTTCCTGACCCACAATCCGCCCAACGGCGCACGGCGGAGCTGGGCCTCCGGCGAACGCTCACGCTGGTGACCGGCGGTCCCGGGACGGGCAAGACCACCACGGCGGCGCGCCTGCTGGCCCTCCTGGCGAACCGCGACTCTGGACTCCGCGTCGCGCTGGCGGCACCCACTGGAAAAGCTGCCGCCCGGCTGGGCGAGGCTATCGGCCAGACCGCCCAGACGCTCGACGGACTGCTGGCACCTGTCCGTCCCCGACTGGAGCGCGCTGCCGGCCAGGCACGCACGCTGCACCGACTCCTGGGCTGGAATCCGCGTACCGACCGCTGCCGGTTCCATGCCGGCAACCCCTTACCTGCTGACGTCGTGGTCGTCGACGAGGCGTCGATGCTGGATCTGGCCCTGTGGGACCGGCTGCTGTCTGCCATGGGGCGCGGCACCCGCCTTGTCGTGCTCGGCGACCATCGCCAGCTGGAGAGCGTGCAGCCGGGTCGCGTGCTGGCTGACATGATTGTCGCGGCCGATGGCGGGGCCCTGCACAGGTGCCACGTCGAACTGGACCATAACTATCGCTTCGCATCGCACCCGGGGATCAGCCGCCTCGCGGCGGCCATTCGCCAGTACGACGACACGGCGGCGGTCGAGACCCTGACCAGCACCGCGTATCGAGAGGAACTGGTCCACTACTCGTCCGAACAGATAGACGACGCCCTGGGCAACGTCTGGCCGCAGATCATGGAGGTGGTCCGGTCACCGGAGCCGGCACTGGCCTTGGCTGCTGTGGCACGCGTGCGCATCCTGTGCGCGCTACGGCGGGGCCGCTATGGGGTCGAAGGCATCAATGCCCGGGTCGAGGCAAGGCTGCGTCGCGAGGGACAACCCGCCGGCGAATGGACCCATGGTCGCCCCGTACTGGTGACGGCCAACGATCCCCACAGCGGACTCTTCAACGGCGATGTCGGCGTGCTCCTGGACAGGCAGGATGGGCGCGGGGTCATGGCGTGGTTTCCCAGCCTCCAGGAACCCCGCAGTGTGCCGCTGGCAGCACTGCCCAGCCATGACACAGCCTGGGCGATGACGGTACACCGCTCGCAGGGCAGCGAATTCGAGTCGGTGCTGCTGGTGCTGCCCCCCCAGGCGCACGAACTCGCCGGACCCGAGTTGCTGTACACCGGCGTGACTCGAGCACGATCGAAGATGCTGATCGCGGCTGACGAGGCGGCCCTGCGCGCGGCCTGCCAGCAGCGCCCGCCCCGCCGCACGGGACTGCTCGAAAAACTCAGCACGCAAAATGACCGCCCAGCCATATGATTGCCTTACGGTCACGGCGGCCGGGCGCCACGGCGCGGGGCACGCAGTCATTGATCGCCATGCGGCGATTAACCAGCCTGAACCACCCCGGGGTTAGACTCCTTCCGACTCTGGTCTCGCATCAATGGGGAGCAAGAGGTGGGAGATCAGTCACTGAACGAGGAAGCAGTCCGACATGGAGGTAGCGATGGTCATGGCCAAGGATGTGTTCCAGGTCGCTCTGGCGACGAGCCGAGGACGGGGGCTGGCACACAAGCGGCTGACGCGCCGGCCGTTCGATCTATTCGTCGACCGGCCCACGGCGGGCGGCATGAAAGCCAAATGGGTCACACGATCGAACTAGGGAACGAGTGAGATGTTTCGCTTCCTACACGCGGCCGATGTGCATCTCGACAGCCCACTGGTCGGGCTCGACCGCTATGAATCAGCGCCTGTTACCGCGGTGCGAAGTGCCACGCGGCGCGCGTTCGAGAATCTCGTTCGCCTCGCGATTGACGAGCACGTGGCCTTTGTCCTGCTTGCTGGCGACCTCTACGACGGCGACTGGAAGGACTACCGCACAGGCCTCTTCTTCGTGAAGCAGATGGTGAAACTGCGGGAGGCGCAGATCTCGGTCTTCGTCGTTGCTGGCAACCACGATGCCGCAAGCCGGCTCACGAAGAACCTGCGTCCGCCAGACAACGTGCACTTCTTCTCCACGAAGAAGCCCGAGACGCGCTTCATCAAGAAATTCGACGTCGCCGTCCATGGGTGTGGGTACGCCACCCGCGAGATCACCGCAGATCTCGCCGCCGTGTACCCAGCAGCGGACGGAGATTCGTTCCACGTAGGATTGCTCCACACAAGCCTGACCGGGCGTCCGGGACACGCGCCGTACGCGCCGACGTCGCCGGAGATTCTCGCCCAGAAGGGCTATCACTACTGGGCCTTGGGGCACGTTCACAATCGAGAGGTCGTGTCGCAGGATCCCTGGATCGTGTTCTCAGGGAACCTGCAGGGCCGTCACGCACGTGAGACCGGTCCCAAGGGATGTACGCTTGTAACGGTCGAGAACAGCGCGGTCACGAACGTCGAGGAGCGCCCGGTAGACGTTTTACGCTGGGCTGTCATCCGTATCGACGCCGAGGGAGCTTCATCGTCAGACGAGATGCTCGATCAAGTAGCGTATGCCCTCGCGTCCGAGGCCGATCGCTCGGACGGTCGCGCGTTGGCGGTCCGTGTCGAGATCTGTGGGCCTGTAGTCTTCCACGAAGAGATCATGTCCGATTTGGATCGGTGGACGCATCAAGTCCGCGCGTTGGCAGCCGGTGTAGGGTCGACCGACGTCTGGATCGAGAAAGTCCGTTTCGCGACGACAACTCCGACCGATCTTGTGCAGCGTGCGACGCGCGACGACGCGATCGGAAGCCTCATCCGTGACATCGCATCCGCCGTGGGTGATCCCGCGGAGAACGACGCGTTGTGCGCTGCGCTCGCCGACATCCGCAACGTGCTGCCACGGGAACTGCTCGATAGTGAGAACAGAGTAGACCCGCATTCGCCGGAGTTCCTCGCGCGCGTGGTCGGCGAGGCCAGGGAACTGCTCCTCGCGCGAATCGCTCAACAGGAACCGGTTTCGTGAAGGTCCTTGAACTGACACTCACAGCATTCGGTCCATTCAGCGGTCAGACGTTTGATCTGAGCGCGGGTAATCCAGGCCTCCATGTCGTGTTTGGACCCAACGAGGCCGGGAAGAGTTCCGCGCTCCGCGCACTCCACGCGGCGCTGTACGGTATCCCCGGACGAACGAGCGATGCTTTCCTACATCCCTACAACGCTCTGCGCATCGGCGGACGTTTGCGCCACTCGAGTGGGACCGAGATCGCGTTCGTGCGGCGCAAGGGAAGCAAGAATACGCTACTCGCGCCGGACGGGACGCGTCTCGACGATCGCGCGCTGGACCGGTTCCTGGGCGGAGCGACGAGCAGGACGTTTGAAACGTTCTGGGGAATCGATCACGCTCGTCTTGTGCAAGGCGGCCGTGACATCCTCGAAGGCCGTGGTGATCTCGGGGAGAGTCTCTTTGCCGCGGGATCCGGAGTTTCACATCTCCGGAAGATTCGCAGCACGCTTGAAGACGAGGCTGCGGCGCTCTACGTACCGCGCGGTCACCAACGAACCGTGAACCAAGGCGTCGGCAAGCTCCGCGAACTCCGCACAGCGCTGCGCGAGGCGACCATCTCGGCCGACGAGTGGGCGCATCGGGAGCAAACGTCGCGCGACGCTACAGAGGCCGTCGCGCGACTCTCGCAACAGAGACAAGAACTGGTCCGGGAACGATCTCGGATCGACCGCTTGAAACGTGTCCTGCCGATGCTTGCGGAACGCAAGGAACTACAGGAGCGCATCGTTGCTCTTAAGGATGCTGTCCTTCTTGCCGAGGACTTCCCGAAACAACGCCAGGAGGCAGAGGCGGCACTTCGCGCTGCGAGGCAGAATCTCGAACGTGCAAGCAAGGATCTGCAGGAACAAGTTGTGCTCGTCGAGCGGCTGGGACAGACGCCGCCGCTAGTGGCTGAGTCTGAAGCCATCAACCAACTGCACGTCGATTTGGGAACTTACCGCAAGGCGCTCTCGGACCGGCCTAGGCTCATCGGCCAGCGGTACGAACAGCGTTCGCTGGCGAAGCGGCTGCTCGCTGAATGGCGTCCGGAACTTGAGATTGAAGAGTCCGCTGCGTTGCGCGTCTTCGTCGGTCGTCGCGCCCGGATTCAGAAGCTCGCAGCCGAGCGCGAACGCCTGGATGAGCGGTTGGCGTCCGCTCTCAGGGATGGCGCGAAGGCAGCAGAGCACGAGGCGGCCCTCAAGCGCGAGGTGTCCCAGCTCCCAGCGACCCGAGACGACGAGCGACTCGTCGTCGCAATCAACGAAGCACGCCGTGGTGGGGACACCGAGGACGAACGGGACAAGACCGCGCAGATGGTGAAGCGGCTTACTACGCAACGTGATGCCGGGCTCGAGAAGCTCGGCTTTACAGCGGCGACTGCCGACCGTCTGGCGAAGTTCCGGGTACCGAGCGCAGCTGTGATCGCGCAGTTCGAGACGCGCGACGAGGAAGTCCGGAACGCCGCCCGCGCTGCCAAGGCCGAACGCCAGCGCCTGGACAAGGAAATCCAGCGGCTAAACGCGATGATCGAGACACTCCATACCAAGAAGGCCGTTCCGACCGACGAGGATCTCTCGGCGGCTCGGTCGCGCCGCGATGCCGCGTTCGAACTCCTGCGCGGACACTGGGAGAAGGGCCGCGACGTCACCGAGAAGACACGTGCACTCCTCGGCAAGGGGAAGCTCATCGATCTCTATCCGCGTGTCGTGAGGGATGCGGACGAGGTCGCCGACCGGTTGCGTGGTGAAGCGGAGCACGTCGCGAAGCTCGCGCAGCACCTGGAGAACCGGAAGCGACTCTGGACGGAGGTGGAGGACGGGGAGACCTCGGAGCGGCGCCAGCAGGAAACGGTTACGGCAATCGAATCCGAATGGCGTGCCGTGTGGAAGCCCGTGCTCGGGACGCCGCCGTCGATCGCGGACGCGCACGCGTGGCGAACGGACTTCGAACGGTTGCTCGAGCGGTCAGAGGCCCTCAACGAGGCACATGAGAGGCTGACACTTCTCGACGCGCGGATCGAGAAGCAGATCAAGAATGTGCGTGCTGCGATGACAGCATTGGAATCTGACACGCGCCCCCCTGCAGGGTTGGCGGCGACCCTGGCGGCGGCAGATAAACTATGGCAGCGCATACAGAAGGAGAATCACGCCCGAAGCGAGCACGCGCGCCGGATGAACGAGAACGTCCAAGAGGCCATCGACGCCGAAAAGGCCACGTGTGCAGCACAAGCGGATGTCGACGAGTGGCAGCGCCTGTGGACGGAAGCGACCCGCGGACTCCTGTCCGGCGATGTCGTGCCGCCAGACGACGTACTTGCAGCGCTCGACGCAATCGAGAAGGTCCGAGGGGCACTCGATACAGCGGCGGGCTACGACGCGCGCATTGTGGGGATCGATCGCGATGCTAAGTGGTTTCGGAGCAGCGTTCACGCTCTTGCCTCGCGCCTGGGCGAGACCGTGGAACAGGAAGAGGACAGCTGGGTCACTTCCGTGCATGACCGACTTGCACTGGCACTGCAAGAGGAGGAGCGTCGGCACCAGGCGGGCGAGCGACAGGCCAGTCTTCAGAGTGACATCGCCCGATACGGGCAGACGGTACAAGAGGCGGAGTTCACGCTCGCGATGCTGCGTGACGAAGCACGCTGTGACCCAGACGCTGATCTGGCAGTGGTCGAACAGCAGAGCACCGAGCTCCTGGCGTACCGGAAGGAGCTCGACCGCGTCGACCGAGACCTCGTTCGTAGCGGCGATGGCGCATCGATTGTAGAACTCGAAGCCGAAGCGGCAGGCGTAGACCGTGACACGATGGACGCTCGGGCTAGCGAGATCAATGCGCTCCTCGTCGAGATGGAGCAGAGCCTCGCGGTCGCGCACGAGGCACAAGCCACTACTCGGGCAGAGCTATCGCAGCTTGACGGCCCTTCGGCCGCGAGCGAGAAGGCCGAAGAAATTCAAGCGACGCTTGCGAAGCTCCGCGAGGACGTCGTGCGATACGCTCGTCTGCGCGTCGCCTCGACGCTCCTCGCAAGTGGGATCGACGACTACCGTCGCCGCAATCAGGCGCCCTTGCTGCTGCGTGCCGGCACGCTCTTCCGGGAGATGACCCTTCGCCGTTTCGAGCGGCTCGAAGCTGACATGGACGACGATCGGCCCATCCTGACTGGTGTGCGAACCGATGGGAAGCGCGTTCCCGCTCATGGCATGAGCGAGGGCACAAGAGACCAGCTCTTCCTCGCGCTACGTCTCGCGGCTGTTGAGACGTCCTGCGCGACCAACGAGCCTCTACCATTCATCGTCGATGACGTATTGGTACAGTTCGATGATGAACGAACCGCAGCAGGACTTCGCGTCCTCGCTGACGTGGCAGCGCGCACGCAGATCGTGTTGTTCACACACCACCGGCATGTCCGTGCGAGTGCCGAGGCGATGAATTCACCGACCGAAGTGATCGTGCACGAACTCCAATTAAAAGATGAGAGGGTAGCTATCGTGACCTGACCCCCTGAAACGAGACCAGGTGCAATGTTAGGATCGACCTGGTCTGAAGCTTTTCAGCGAGGAGGTCAGGATGGGAAGGAAGCGACACACTCCGGAGCAGATCATCACTGCATTGCGGGAGGCAGAGGTCGGTCTGGCCCGCGGCAAATCCGTGAAGCTGATCAGCCGGGAGCTGGGCATCACCGAGCAGACGTACTACCGGTGGAGGCGGGAGTACGGCGGGATGAAGGTGAGCCAGGCACGGCGCCTGAAGGAGCTCGAGCGCGAGAACGGGCGCCTGAAGCGAGCAGTGGCGGACTTGACACTGGACAAGCTGATCGTGGAGGAAGCGGCCGAGGGAAACTTCTGAGCCCCGAGCGCCGACGACGTTGTGTGGTGCGTGTACGTCAGCAGCTCGGGGCGTCGGAGAGGAGAGCGTGCCGGGTGCTCGGGCAGCCACGCACGACCCAGCGCCGGGCGAGGAAAGTGGCGAGTGACGAGGGGGCGCTCCGAGGTGATATCGTGCGACTCGCGAGTCGATTCGGCCGCTACGGCTACCGACGCGTCACGGACATGCTCCGCATCGAGGGCTGGGGGGTGAAGCACAAGCGGGTGGAGCGGATCTGGAGGCAGGAGGGGCTGACGGTCCCGCAGCGGCAGCCGAAGCGAGATCGGCTGTGGCTCAACGACGGATCGTGCATCCGGCTGAGGCCGCTGTATCGGGGCCACGTCTGGTCGTACGACTTCGTGGCCTCGAGGACGCACGACGGGCGTGCGCTGAAGCTGCTGACAGTGCTGGACGATCTGTTCGTCCGACACGGGCCTCCCGAGTATCTGAGGTCGGACAACGGAGCGGAGTTCAGCGCGAAGCTCGTGCGGCGGTGGTTGGGGCGCGTGGGCGTCGAGACGCTCTTTATCGAGCCGGGCAGCCCGTGGGAGAACGGCTACAACGAGAGCTTCAACGGCAAGCTCAGGGACGAGCTGTTGAACGGGGAGATCTTCTACTCGTTGGCGGAGGCGGCCGTGCTGGTCGAGCAATGGAGGCGCGAGTACAATACCGTCCGACCCCACAGCGCCTGCGGCGGCTTTCCCCCGGCCCCTGAGGCGATTAAGCCGTCGCCCTGGTTCCTGAGGATGCCCGTCCTTCACGGCCCTCCACAGGTGCTGGGACTAACATAGGATGTGGTACCGCTCTTGGGGGCAGGTCACGTCAGGCAGAGGAACCGGGTCGAGGATCAGGTGCGGGAGGGGCCTTGGTGCCGTGCCACTTGTGACCGTGTAGGTACGACTGTGGGTATCGCCCAATGAACCTTCGCATAGTACCACGGTATAACATTACTTACAGATCTCGTACGAATCCGCCGCCAGCGCTCGCACGGCTACGGGCGATGCGCGCCGACCCGGTCACCGCTGCAACCTCCGTAGCATTCACATCTAACCCTCTCGCAGCAATCGCCGGGGACAAGGACGAGTACGATTCCGCAGCTGGCGTTTTTTCCGTGGATCGAGCTTGAGTGCGATATCGATGTCGGAGGCTACTCGCTGAAACGGTTCAAGCGGGAAAGACTGCCGGAAGCAGATGTCGAGTCCCAAGCCACGCTTGATTCCGTCCTAGCTCCCTATCGCGACCTGTTGGGCCACCCCGTTAAGACTGCGGTCATCCTGACGGCGCACGGCCGTGGACTGACAGATGATCTGTCCGGGCAGAACAGGGCGGACTTATTTCTGTTTGCTGAGTTGTTCGCCTTCGCTGCCTTGGCTGCTCGAGAGTTCTTTAGCGGGGATTACTTCACTCGCGACCACCTACGGCTGGCGATACAGGCATTCACCGATCCGCGAGGCGGTGCATTGGTGGAAATGCGCCGGCGCGATGGGGGCCAACGGTCTTTTGTCACCGGCGACTACTACAGGGTCCAAGTGCCAGCCCACGCCAGTCCCGGTGGGCAGTTGATCAACCCTGACCTCGACTTGCTCAATGCGCTACTGGAGTCGCGAGAGCGGCTGGAATCGCGGGCGTGGTCGGGGTTGTACCAGGGTATCGTCCTCTTCAATCAGGCCAACAGCGACGCGCCGGACATGTCGGCGGACACCGAATTGGTACTGACGTACTCGGCAATCGAGCAAATCCTCGAGATCACTTCGCGCCGGGACCAGAAACGGCTCCCCGCGAAGTTCGCCATAGCGTGGCATCCGGACCGGGATGTGCCCCGGAGAGAATGGCGACCACACCCGACGAACAAGCCTTGGACGAAAGACACCCTGCGGGCTTCTTGGGCGTCGGACCTGAAGATCTGCCGCGGAAACTTGGCGCACGGACACCCCGAGGACGCACTGCAGTCGCGGTGGACGGTTCGCCAACACCTGCTGTTGACCTCCTTCATTGTTCCCCTGCTCGTCAAGCAAGTTCTGTCAGAGATGGACGTTTATACGCTGACGGACGAGGACGAGCGCGATATCAACGCCCTCGAACCCCTGCTGAACCTACCGGACGTGTTCGCGCCGCCCTGCCCGGAGGACGACGAGGTGGGCTTCCCGAGCGAAGACTACGCGTGGCAGTCGGTGCGGCGGCGCGAGCAGGACCGCCAGTGGCGTTACCCCGGAGGTTTCAAACCGTGAACGCAACGATCTATGCACTTCGGTGCTGCGCCATCGGCGAGGAGACGGAAGAGGACGGTGTACCAAATGCGGCATCTCCGCTCGGAGGGAGCGCACTCGCTCGATACCCAGCGCGGGCCGGAAGATCACTCACACGTGGGCGGGCGGAGGACTGTCGGTATCCGTGCTCCACGACTTCAACGCGCTGCAGAAAGCGTACAACGCAGGATCGGATGCCGTGCACAGCCGCCGTAGGATACACGGGACGGAAGAACAGCTGACGGCAGGGCAGGAACTGTGCCGAGACGAAATCCTGAAGATGTTGCAGCTCGGGCGCACCCCGGAGTGGAGAACGCTGGTGCTCGGGAAAGCGCCTTGAAGGAGCGCCCAGGCGCCAGCACGATATGCTTCTGGACGAGCAGCAGGTAGGTATAGGCCGCTTGCAGCGCACCGCCACATGCTCCTCGAGAGACCGGCGGGCAAGCTCCGGCACCATCGGCCCGTCCGCGTGCCGGAGCGCCATCGGTTCGGGGAGCGGCTCCGCGCCCGCCTTGATGCGCTTGATCACGAACGCCGCGTGACGGACTCGGACTCACGGATTCCCCGGCTCATCGCTCGACTATCTGTCCAGGGCCCTCTTCGACTGTCCAATGGATTCCCGTTCAGAAAGAGGGATTTAATGAAGGGATAATGGTAGGATGATCAGTCGTAAGTGTATTATATACAATCATTTATAACGATATTGGCGCAGCTGATGCAACAGCGGGCGCTCCTGCCAGTTCGACCCGCGATCCGGAAGTGCCTGAGCGAATCGGGGCTGTGGCCGACGTGTTCCACAAATGCTTCGCGGTCGTGCTCGGCCAGGACACGAGGCGTGCCAACGTGGATGAACCGGTGCAGATAGGCCGAGTCTCGCCCGATCACGAGCGAGGTCCTTCGCCGGTTCGAGCAGCGCTCGGCCGAGGGCCCGAGGACCCGCCGCTGGCAACCTGGGTCCACCTCCGTGTCGTCGCCTGTGATTGCCAGTCCCCTGCCGGTTTGACCGGGCCGTCCCGGGTCAGTGTCCGGGTCGACAAGCCTGCTCGCTTCGGGTGCAGGCGGATTGAAGATCTGCCCGTGCCCGCTACCTTAGTCCACAGGAATCGTTCGCGGAGTACCCCGAGTTACGGGAGAACATTGAATGAGCTTGAAGATGTCGGAAGGACGCTGGACCTCCCGGGACAGCCAGCACGAGTCAAGGCGCTCCTAGCTGGCGACGTCTTGCTCGACCACTCCGTGGAGATTCCGGGTGGGAATACATGCATGGCACAGTGGACACCATATGGGCCTAGAGAGATTGGGAGATACCACCCTTGGTCTACTGTACTGTAAATGAATTTATACCAGTGTCTTATGAGTATATGGGGCCATAGCTCAGCTGGGAGAGCGCCTGCTTCGGAATCAGTCAGGAAGCCATCAATCCGGTCCTAGCGCGACAGGCTTCGAGCGAGCGTCATGTACCAACATGAGGTGCCCCATGGCAGCCGATGATGTGATCACCAAGGCAAGGGAACTCCCGAGCGGCGCGGTGTTCCATCGTTGCGCGCTTCAGGTGAACCCTCACCACTACAATTCCACGTACCGGGGCAACGCACCGTCCGGTGACGGTGTCGATTACGCGGAAGCGATCATTCAGAAAGCGTCGGACCTCGGCGTCTCCGTGCTCGCCATTACCGACCACAACCACGTCGGCGGCGTCGGCGCGTTCCGCGCCGCCGCCGAAGGACGTGGCATCCACATCTTTCCTGGCTTCGAGTCATCGTCGAGCGAGGGTATTCACGTTCTGTGCATCTATCCCCCCGACACCGCAGACAACCTCCTCGGGCGCTACCTCGGCGGGTTCGGCATCACCGACACGGAGCCCTCGGCCAATTTGGCTGACAAGGCCTTTGTGGACATCCTCGCCAAGGTACACAAGCAGGGCGGTGTCGCGATTGCTGCCCACGTGACCAACGATAACGGGCTACTCAAGGTTCTTACCGGTCAGGCGCGCATCCGGGCATGGCAGAGTAGTGACCTACTGGCAATCCAGATTCCCGGCTCCGTTGCCGGCTTGCCCCACGCCGAGAAGCAAATCGTGGAGAACACGAACCCCGACTACCGACGCGACCCTGCCGCCGAGGATGGACTCGCCATCGCGGTCGTCAACGCGAAAGACATCGCCAAACCGGAAGACCTTGACGATCGCGCGGCCACCTGCTGGATCAAGATGTCAGAGGTGACGATCGAGGGGCTGCGCCAGGCCTTTCTGGACCCCGGCTCGCGCATCCGCCTCAATCCCAAGGAAGGCAAGCTGGAGCCAGAGGAGCACGCCGAGCTCGTCGCGCTCGCTTGGGAGGGAGGATTCCTCGACGGCGCCGCTATCCACTTCAATCCGAATCTCAACGTCCTGGTCGGGGGCCGCGGGAGCGGTAAGTCGACCGTGATCGAGAGCATCCGCACGGTGCTGGGCGTCGAGGCCATCGGCGTCGAGGCGCGCAAGGCCCACGAGGGCATCATCCGCCACGTCCTAAAGAGCGGGACCAAGATCTCGCTCCTGGTACGCACCCATCGCCCGGCGGTTCGCGAGTACCGCATCGAGCGCACGATCCCGAACCCGCCGCTGGTCCGGGACGATCATGGCGAAGTGTCCAATCTCTCGCCCCAGGACGTGCTGCCGCGTGTCGAGGTCTTCGGCCAGCACGAGATCTCTGAGCTGACCAAGAGCCGCGAGAAGCAGACCCGCCTGCTCGACCGCTTCGTCGATCGCGATGACGACCTCCCGCGCAAGAAGGCCGACCTGCGCCGCGCGCTGGAGAAGAGCCGCAAGAGCCTGCTCGACACGCGCGCCGATTTGGCGCAGATCGAGGAGCGCCTAGCAGCGCTTCCGAGCCTCGAAGAGACGCTGGAGCGCTTTCGCGAAGCCGGGCTCGAGGATCGGCTCAAGGAGCAGAGTCTGCTCGTGCGCGAGGAGCGCCTGCTTGCCTCCATTCCGGAGCGCGTCGCGTCATTCCGTGAATGTCTCGAGACCCTGAAGCGCGAGGTCCCGATAGACCACGTGTTCCTCTCCGCCAAGGCGCTCAAGGATTTGCCCGGAAAGGCGACCCTTGAGCGTTTGAACGGCGTCTTCAAAACGCTCGACCTCGAACTCCAGCGAATCGCGAAGGACCTAGAGCGGGCGCTGGCGCGTGCCGACGAGGGTGTCGCCCTGGTGCGCACTGAGTGGGAGACGCGCAAGAAAGATGTCCAAGAGGTCTATGAGAAGATCCTCCGCGAGTTGCAGAAGTCGCGCGTGGACGGCGAGGAGTTCATCCGCCTGCGGCGGCAGATCGAGGAGCTGCGGCCTCTGCGCAAGCGGCAGGCCTCGGCCCGGCGCACCGAGAAGGAGCACGCCGACCGCCGCCGCAGCCTGCTGGCGGAGTGGGAGGACTTCAAGGCGCTGGAGTTCCGACGCCTGGACGGCGCGGCGAAGAGAGTCAACAAGAAGTTACGCGATGGGGTGCAGGTGGAGGTGACCGCGGCCGGCAACCGCGAGCCGCTGTTCAAACTCCTCCGGGAACAGGTCGGCGGGCGACTGTCCGAAGCGATCGAAAGCCTCCGGGGCATTCGCGATCTCTCTCTCACTCAGTTTGTCGAGGCCTGCCGTTCCGGCGCAGCGGCGCTGAACAAGACGTTTGGCATCACGCCAGCCCAAGGCGAGCGCCTCGCCGAAGCTGAGCCCGGGGTGTTGATGCACGTCGAGGAGCTCGACCTGCCCCCGACGACCTCAATCCGACTCAATACGGCTCCCGCCGGGGAGCCTCCGGCGTGGCAAGCGCTCGAGGCCCTCTCTACCGGCCAGAAGGCCACCGCGGTCCTGCTGCTGCTGCTGCTTGAGTCCGAAGCGCCGCTCATCGTCGATCAACCGGAGGACGATCTCGACAACCGCTTCATCACCGAGGGCGTCGTCCCGCGCATGCGCGAGGAGAAGCAGCGCCGGCAGTTCCTTTTCTCCACCCACAATGCCAACATCCCGGTCCTCGGCGATGCCGAGCTGATCGTCGGCCTTGCCGCCACTGGCGAGGCCGAGCACGGCCGCGCGCGTATCGCCCCCGAGCACATGGGCTCGATCGACACCAAGCCCGTGCGCGAGCTGGTCGAGGAGATCCTCGAAGGCGGCAAGGAAGCCTTCGAGCGCCGGCGCCGGAAGTACGGGTTCTGAGGCACGGTGCGATGAACCGAACCGATTTGGAAGAGCTGATTCGCAACGGCGAGAACTCGGGTGTCGAGTTCAAGCGTGACGATGTCATCCCTGAGCGACTCGCCAAGGAGTTGGCGGCGCTACTGAACCTGCGAGGGGGGCATCTCCTCCTCGGGGTTGAAGACGATGGCACCGTTACGGGTTTGACCCGCGCACCGAAGCAGGTCGAGGAATGGATCATGGAGGTCGCGCGTGTGCACCTTCGCCCCGCGGCCATTCCGTTCTGGGAGGCCCTGATGCTGGATGACGGAAACGTCGTCGGAGTGATATCGCTTCCCGCCGACGCACCGGACAAACCCTACAAGGCCAAGCGCGGATCGGCGTGGGTGACGCAGGTTCGGGTGGGAACAACCACCCGTGATGCGACGAACGCAGAGGAAGCGCGTCTCTACATGCAGTCCGGGCACCTACAGTACGACCGCAAGCCGGTACCCGGCGCGACGTTCGACGACCTCGACTTGCGACGCCTGGTGAACTACTTCCGTGACTTGCGCCAGCAGGGGACTCCAGAGAACACGGACCTCGAGTCCTGGCTGCGCCTGCTGGTCAACACCGAGTTGATGACCGAGGACCGCCCCCGACCGATGCCGAGCGCGGGCGGGCTGCTGCTCTTCGGCCTGAAGCCAAACCGCTTCCTCCCCCAGGCCGGAATCAGCGCAGTGGCCTATTCCGGTACCGAGAAGGGCTATGACGCGAAGGCTCGGGCGACGATGCGAGGGCCCGCAGTGTCCCTGTTTCCAACCCCATCGAGCGATCCCGGGCAGCCGCTCTACCCCCTGCTGCCACGCATTTTTTCGGAGGCTGGTAACGCCGTTGAAGCGGGCGTCATCGAGCAAACCCTCGACTTCGTGCGCCGCAACATCGAAGTGACCGCCTGGATCGAGAGCGGTGGGCGGCGCCTGGAGCGCTCGGACTACCCGCTCGAAGCCGTGCGTGAAGCGCTGGTCAACGCGGTCGCGCACCGCGACTACACTATCACCGTGACCGACATCGAGCTTTCCATATACACCGACCGGATCGAGATCATCTCTCCCGGGCGCCTCCCGAACACGGTCACCGTGGACAAGATGCGGGCCGGATACCGCGCCTCGCGCAACGAGCTGATCAAGGAGATGCTGCGCGACTACCGCTACATCGAAGCCACCGGCCTCGGAGTGCCGCGCAGAATCATTGATGGGATGCGCGCACACAATGGCACCGAGCCTGATCTCATCGAAGAAGATGATCGCTTCCTGGTACGCCTGTGGAAGGAAGCGAGATCGTGACCTACATGAAGAAACTCATTGAGGTCGCCTTGCCGCTTGACGCTATCAACAAGGCCTTGGTTCGGAACGGATACGGCAGGCGGCGGCAGCTGGCGATGAGCCCGGTGACGATCACGGTGAGGCGTCCGAGGGTGCGGCGGCTCGAGGAGCGGTTCGAGAGCCGGGTGCTCTCGCTGTTTTTTCGGAGAACGAGAAAGGTAGGTGCGCTGCTCCCGGAGTTGTACCTGCACCGTCTGGCGGAAGGGGACTTCGAGCTTGCTGTTAGAGGCCTGCTGGGCGAGGGAGCTCGGTTGTCGAAGTCCTCGATTCGGCGTCTGAGAAGGGGCTGGACGGAGGAGTTCGGAGACGGAAAGCCCGTCTCAACCCAACAGCGGAAGAATGCCGCCTGATACGTTTACACACCTATTGACCCAACCTCGCGACATGTCCAATAAAAACCTGAAGAGCTTTGAAGATCAAGCTCGGTGTGTGAGCTACGCTTACGACAACACTCAACACCAATACAACGAGCATCCTCCGAACGACGACGTGGTGCCTATCGCCGCCGCCATCAACGCCTGGACGCTTATCTGCGGCTGCTACATGGGCATTGAGCAGACGATGAAGCTCCTGATTCGGATGCGCGGCGGAGTCTCGGAGAAAATACTCAATAACACCCACAACCTGGAGTGCCTCTATTCGCTACTCGATCCTTCGGAGCGGGACGTGGTCGCCGCCTACTACCGTGTCTACCGCAGCCTCCACAACTTCGACACCGGCAACACTGCCCTGGAGACTGCTGAAGAGTTCATCCAGCATGTAGGCAACGGCTACGTGGCGTGGCGCTACATCCTGGTCGAAATCCCCAAGACGGTGCCCAAGATGCACTTGGGCTCGATGCTCGAAACTTGGCGGGCTCTGGCCGATCTCGCCAACCGTCACCCATGCCGAACTCTGGCAGTCTACCTGGACGACTACATCGTGACGGGTGTGTTCAGGTATGCCCAGATGGATGACGAATGGCAGGCAGCATCTCAAGATGAGAACAGCAACGTCGAGTTCAGCGAAATCGGTGATTGGCTCCACCACAAGGGGAGGCCTTTGGAGGCGGGCATCGACCTCTTCAACCACCATGCTCGGGGGACTGGGAACTCCGTGCAAGCTTCACCACTGTTACGCCGTGTGCTGCTCCGGGCGGCGGACAAGGCGATGAGCGAAACCCTTCCGACCTGCAGACGGGTGGACATCGCCATGTTCCACCGTCGAATCCAAGGTGGCGGCTTGGCCTGGAACACAGAAAAAGGAGTGTTCGAATAGTTGCTCGGCGCGCTCCCCTATCTTGTCTGAGGAGCATGGGAGAATAAGCCATGCAGCGTAAACGAGACGGCTTGATTCCGAATCGACTGGCGACAGTCAGTACAGGGAGGTCCCGCCAATCCTTGGCGAAGGACGCGGCGCGGGCACGAACCTCGTTCCAAGAGAGGCGCACCCGGCTACTCCTCCGCTGTACCGATCACGGGACGTGGCCGCCGAGAGGCGGAATCGCCAACGACCGCCGAACCGCACGCAAAGGGGCTACTGCGGGACCGCACCGCGTACCCTGATGTCCTCCCGCCATCCGCGCGCCCTGCGCCCCTGAGCAAGCTCGTAGCTCGCCTGCATCCGCATCCAGTGATCGGCCGTGCCCCAGCCAAGGGCCTCCAACGCCAGCGCCATGTTCGGCGACACGCCCGCCTTGCCGTTCAGCAGCCGCGACAGGGTGCCTCGCTCGCAACCCAGGCGGGCAGCCGTCTCGGTCACGTTCCATCCGACCTCGTCCATGCTCTCGCGGATCAGTTCGCCCAAGTGCGGAGGGTTCAGCATCGGACCCAGGCGCTCACTTCCCGTGCCGTTCATCTTTCCTCCTTCCTGTCAATGGTAATCTATCAGGTCGACGCCGACGGCCTCGCCGTCCTCGAAGCGGAACACCACGCGCCAGTTGCCCGACACCCGCACGCTCCATTGGCCCGCCCGATCCCCCTTCAACGGATGCAGCCGGAAGCCGGGGGCGTCCGCGCTGCCGGGGTGCGTCGCTTCCTGCAACCGGAACAGGATGCGCCGAAGGCGCGGCACCAGCTGCGCCGCGAGCCGCGCCCGATCATCCCGCTCATGGAATGATCGCTTGAGGGGGAATCTCCGAGATGCCGTCAGCCAAGAAGCAGGTCGAGTCCGCCGCAGCCTTAGGACCTGACCTGGGTGAGGCTGCGTGTCAGGTCATTGCCGTACCTGTGCGATTACGACGAGTCCTCCACCAGGACCAGGATGGGTGCTCGGGTGGTCGCCTCCACGATGGCGAAACCCATCCCACAGAGATCTTTGCTCAGGCACTGGTCCGCTCGCAGCGCTTCCAGCAGTTCGGTCGTTAGGCTAAGGCTATCGATTGGGACGACGTGAAACTCCATTCTCCCGGCAAGCTCCGCTCCCGCCTCCACCAATGCGCGCCGCAGCTCCGTCGGCTGCCCATCGAGGTATCGTTCATGCTGTTTGATCTCATGAATGAGCTTGCAGCCCCACACCCGGCACCAAGCACTCGATCCGTTCGCTGTAACCCCCCACCCAATCGGTGCAATGGCTTTGCCTCCGAACTCACTAACGTGATTGAGGTTACGCTTCCTCAGAAGCTGTTTCTTCTGATCCGTAAGCCTGTCTCCCGTCACGCCACGAAGCTCGTGACTTTCGACCAGCGCTAGCCAATTGGAGTGGACGATGCGCAGGAGGTCTTGCCGAACCCACCCGAGCCCTTCTCGGTCATGGTGCTTTCTGACGTCCACGAAGTAGGCAGCATCATCCGCGATGATTGCGAACAGCAAGTAATCTGAACGTTCCACGAACATCCCCGACTCATCGAGCCGCCGACAGAGATGGAAGTGGTGCATTCCGAAATCCCACAACATCCCGTCTTGGCTTGTTGCTTCCGCGACTCTCTCGCTAAGGAATCGCGAGACCTTCTCGCCACTGACAAGACGGTGCCTCAGAGTGAAGACCGTTCGCCACGCTTCCAGTGCCTCATCCCTCTTGTCAGCATCCGTCTCGCGCGCGAGCCCTCCCAACGAAGAGTGGATCTCATCGGAGAAATGCACCGTTCGTGGCCCGCAAGCTCTTATCAGACTTCGGCTTCGCTATCGTGGACGACGCCATCTACGAGGGCTCGGAACGGCTCGGCCTGGTTATAGCGGCGGACCCCAGGCGCGTTTGTAGCATGGCCTCTACGTGATGCAAGGCAGGGATGGCAGAGGCCGCCTACCCACGGGGGGCGCTACGACGGCGGCGTGAACGACGCGGCGGCGGGGGCACGGGGAGCACCGGTTGGCGCTGACATCGTGTGGCCTGCCGTGTCGGGCCACGCGAACGAATCAAGACGTTTTACTCGCGATAACTGGAATTATCGCGAGCAAACATCTGTAGTGGTTAGGCGTCCCTACTCTGCGGAAAAAATGGGACGGGTTCCCGATTTCGTCAACAAGCGTACGCGACTTTCGCGCCCGGCGGAATCGCCGGAGCTGCCTCGAAGAGGCGCCGTCCGCAGAGGACTCTACATCCCGTGCTCGCGACCCCGCTCCGCGAGGGACGGCCCGTGGTGACTCGGCGCCTGACCGCCTCGGCGACCGGGCTGGCTCAGCGCCGCTGCCGCTTGGCCAACTGCGCCGCACCGCTACGCCGGGCCAGCAATCGCTCGCCGTAGCGCTGGACCATGCGGGCGCTCTGCCAGCGCCCGGCCTGGAGGATCGCCGGCAACTCGATCCCGCAGGCGATCATGTCCTGAACCGGTCCCACGCGCGTGCTGTGCGCGGCCAGGGCGTCCACGGCGTCGGCAGGCACCCCGGCGTGCAGGGCCATCGTCTTGTAGATGCGCGGCACCTGGCTGGGGTCGAGCTTCAACCCCACCGTGTCGTCCTTCCGCACCGAACGGAACAACCGCCCCTTGGTGACTCCGCTGCGGTCGAGCCATGCCTTGACGAGCCCCACGGTGTCGCGGGCTAGGAAGACCGTGGCGCCTGTGCCCTCCGGATCCGTCTTGCTCGTTCGCACGAGAAGCGTCGCGGAACCATCGGCTTCCTCCGCCAGATCCGATACCTCCAGCGACACCAGCTCAGATCGACGGAGCAGCGTGTCGTAGGCCACCGCCAGCAACGCGCGATTCCGGGCGTCGATCAGCCCACCTTCCGCCGCCTTGATCATCCGACGCCGCAAGCGCCAGGTGAGCCCCGCCACCTGAGTCTGTCGGCGCCCGCGGGTTCGGTGCATCCGCTGAAGCGCGAGCTTTACGGCCGTGCTGCACCCCGGGTTCGCCAGACGAAGCGCCCTGTGGAGCGTAGCGATGCTGGACACGTAGCGGCGCACCGTGGCCGGAGCCCTGGAGCGCCCTATGTCGTCGACGAAGGCGACGACGTTGCTGGCGCTCGCCGGAATGGCCGCCACGCCATGGTGCTGGCACCAGGTAAGGAACACCCGCAGGTCCGACCTTAGCGCCCGCTCGGTGTTCCGGCTGAAGGCGCTCCTGGCTGTCTCGAAGAACCCAGCCAACTGCTCCGCTACCTCCACGTCGGATGCTGCGCCAGCTAAGTCATCTATTTCGGAATTCGTCTCTGTATCTGCCATTGAGTGGCCTCCCGTTTGGTCGCAAGGACCGCGCGTTTTGCTCGCGATAATTCCAGTTATCGCGAGCAACCAGCCTCATTTGGGCGACATGAGGAGGGCATTGGACATGAGAGCAATCCCCACCCAAGAATCCCCAATTGTCCACAAATGCCGCCCCCGGCCGCTTCGGGGACCCGGATCTTCGCGGAGCGACCGTTCAGCCGTCGCGAAGGTGACGAACCGGCCGGCGGACACACGTCCAGGTGGAGACCAGCGGCGGGGGCTTCAGACTCGCTTCGCAGGAGGCGGCGCCAGGGCGCCAGCGCTCCGGTGCCGGGACAGAGCGATTCTCTGCAAGCTTCCGGCTCGACCGGCCCGCTCCGCGGGCGCCGGCGCTTTCCGCGCCCGGCCCCGGTACGCCTTCCCGCGTTCGCGCCTCGCGCGCGCTCTCGCGGTGTCCGTCCTCGCCGGGATGGCGCTGCTGGCCCCCGGCGACGCCTCCGCGCAGACGGCGGCGACCATCCTCTCAATAACCAGGAACTCGGACCTGGGCACCTACAACCTCGGTGACACGATCTCGGTGAACGTAGTGTTCAGCGCGGCGGTGACGGTGACCGGCACGCCGCAGTTGGGGCTGGCGATCGGCACCGATACGCTGCAGGCGAACTACGCGAGCGGCAGCGGCACCTCGACGTTGGTGTTCGACTACGAGGTGGCGACGGGCAACGAGGACACGGACGGGATCAGGGTCATCTCGGACGGGCTGACGCTGAACGGCGGCACGATCACGTCGAGCGGCACCGCCGCCACTTTGACCCATATAGCCTATCAATTTGCTGGGCTACTGGTGGACGCCGGGGATATCACCCCGCCCATCGTCACTGCCGGCCAGATCTGGTCCGCCACCCTCACCGCCGAAGAGGTCCTCTTTTCCGGAACCGTCGTGGCTATTGGATACTCCAGCGGCGGCGGCAGCCTCTCCGACGACGACTTCGACCTCGCCGGCACCTCCTACACCGTCACGGCCCTTGGCATCTCGAGACCAGCCACCGACAACATCCTGAGCCTCTCCTTCAACACCGACCCCGGCACCCTGGTCGCGCTCCTCACCCTCCACATCGGCAGCGACACCTTCCCGCTCGCCGACGCCACCACCTCAACCTCGGGGGGAATCTATTCATATCTGTGGACCGGCCACGGCCTCTCCTGGAGCGACAACGACATGATCTCGGTGTCGCTGTCGGTCGAGGGCCCGGCGATTGACTCGGTCGCCCTGACCTCCGCCCCCGGAGTCGACAGCACCTACGCGATCAGCGACACGGTCACGGCGACGGTGACCTTCAGCAGTGCGGTGGACATCGCCGGCAGCCCGGAGCTGGAGCTGGACTTCGGCGGCAGCGTGAAGGCGGCGGCCTGCGCGGCCGCGACGAACACGACCACGATGGCGTGCAGCTACACGGTGGCGGTGGGCGCCGAGGCGCCGAACGGCATCGCGATCGGGGCGAACAAGCTCACCGGCGACTCGATCTACGCCACCGGCCACCCGGCCGTCGGCGCCGATCTCGACCACGGCGCGGTGATGATCGATGCCGGGCACAAGGTCGACGGCATCCGCCCGACGCTCGTCACCACCGGCGACGATGCGCCGAGGACATCGACCGACGGCACGCAGGTGATCCTGACGTTCAGCGAGGACATCAGCGCTTTCAACCTTTCTGCGTTCAACATGAAGGTGAACGGTTTTGTCGGCTGGACGTCGGGAGCAACGGTGAGCCGCTCGGGCAGGACCGTCACGCTAACGCTGCTTTCCCACCTCACACTCCTATCGAGTCAGACAGTCACCGTGGATAACTTTGCGTCCGACGTTGTCAAAGACGCCGCCGGCAACGGCAACCTCCGCGTGACGGGATCGGTCACCGTGTTCAACGCCGTCGGCGTCCCCACGGTAAGCGGCGTCGCGCTGACCTCCGCCCCCGGCGCCGACAACACCTACGCCATCGGCGACACGGTCGCGGCGACGGTGACCTTCAGCGAGGCGGTGGACATCGCCGGCAGCCCGGAGCTGGAGCTGGACTTCGACGGCACCGCGAAGGCGGCGGCCTGCGCGACCGCCACGAACACGACCACGATGGCGTGCAGCTACGAGGTGGCGGCGGGCGACTCGGCGCCGGACGGCATCGCGATCGGGGCGAACAAGCTCACCGGCGACTCGATCACGGTCACGGGCAGCACGACCGCCACCGCCGACCTCGACCACGACGCCGTGGCGATCGACGCCGGGCACATGGTCGACGGCATCCGCCCGACGCTCGTCACCACCGGAACCGATGCGCCGGCCACGTCGAGCGACGGCGAGACGGTGCTGCTGGTGTTCAGCGAGGACATCGGAGCGGTCGTTCGAGACTCGATCACCATCCAGGCCAACGGCGACACCGTGTCGACGAGCGCGGCGAGCGTGAGTGGAACCAAGGTCGAGATCACCCTGGCGACGGCCCTGACGGCCGCGGCCACGAACATCACCGTGGCGCTCGGCGCGGACGCCGTCACAGACGGCGGCGGCAACGGCAACCTCGCCCTCGCCGCGACCGGCGTGACCAACGCCGTCGTCAGCGCCACCGGCCCCACGGTGACCGGCATCGCGCTGACCTCCAGCCCCCAGTCCGCGTTCGGCTTCTACCGCCGCAACGAGGATGTCGAGGCGACGGTGACCTTCAGTGCGGCGGTCGACATCACGGGCACCCCGGAGCTGGAGCTTGACTTTGCCGGCACCGCGAAAGCGGCCACCTGCGCGGCCGCCACGAACACGACCACGATGGTGTGCGAATACAGGGTGGCGGGGGGCGACTCGGCGCCGGACGGCATCGCGATCGAGGCGAACAAGCTCACCGGCGGCACCATCACGGCCACCGGCAGCACGACCGCCGCCAACCTCGACCACAGCGCCGTGGCGATCGACGCCGACCACAGGGTCGACGCCATCCGCCCGACGCTCGTCACCACCGGCGCCGATGCGCCGAGGACATCGACCGACGGCACGAAGGTGATCCTGACGTTCAGCGAGGACATCAGATCGGTCAATCGAGCCTCCGTCACCATCCAGGCCAACGGCGCCACCCTGTCGACGACCGGTGATTTCCGGACCGGCAACAAGGCCGAGATCACCCTGGCGACGGCCCTGACGGCCGCGGCCACGAACATCACGGTGTCGCTCGCCTCCAGCGCCGTCCACGACGCCGCCGGCAACGGCATCCTCTTCGTGGCGGCGACCGCCGTCACCAACGCCGTCGACGCCCCCGACCCCGCCGACCCGCCGGGCTCGCTGAAGGCGCGGCGCGGCGACGGCGAAGTACACCTGGAATGGGAGCCGCCGGCGGCGGTGGCGGGCGATCCCGATCTCGCCTACCAGCTCCGCTACGGCGCGGAGGGCGGGGAGTACGGCCAGTGGCGGGACATCCCCGGCGGACCGAACGCGCGGAGCCACACGGTGACCGGGCTCGAGAACGGGACGCGCTACGCGTTCGAGCTCCGCGTCCGCCGCCGCGAAAGCGGCTTCGGCAGGGCGGCGGAGATTATGCAGACCCCGGAGGCGCCGCGCTGGTCGGTGTCGACGAACCGGCGCTCGGTCCACGAGGGTGAGGACGTGACGCTGAGCATCGCCACGAGCAACGCGGTCGGCTTCTACTCGGCGCCGGAGCCGCTGACCCTGGCCGTCATAGGCCGGATCGTGTTGGAGTTCGCGACCATCAAGGGGGCGGACCCCGAGGACTTCGAGATCTGGGCGGGCGGCACCAGGGTCCGGGGATACACGAAGGACATCACGTTCCTCAACTTCAACAGCGATTCCGGCAGGGACCCGTTCCCCGCACAGCACTTCGACGTGGCGGTTCCGGTCGGTTCGACTTCCCTGGACGTGACCGTGAAGGTGCTTGTCGACGAGGACGAGGAGGAGGGCCAGGAGCACATGTCGTTCATGGTGTTCCGCGAGGACTCGCTGGTGAACGACACATGGGATGACACCGGTGTGAACATCGAGAGCGGCGACGCCGGCGTCGTGAAGCAGCTCGCGGTGGCCGACGCCGAGGCGACGGAGGGCGAGGACCCGTCGCTGGACTTCGTGGTGACGCTCGCGCCGGCGGCGGCATGGACGGTGACCGTCGACTATGCGACCCGCGACGGCACCGCGCGGGCGGGCTCGGACTACACGGACACGAGCGGCTCGCTGACCTTCGCGCCCGGCGATACGGAGAAGACAGTTTCGGTGCCGGTCATCGACGACACGGTGCAGGACACCCCGGAAACGCTCACGTTGCGGCTGTCCAACGCCGATCCGCCGTACGCCGACAGCGGGAATGTCGTGTGGGGCTCGGAGGCGGCGGGCGTGCTCATCGCGGACGCCGTCGCGACGGGGACGATCCGCAACACCGAGGACCAGGCGGAGCCGCGGGCCGTGAGTGTGTCGGACGCGAGCGCGGCGGAGGGCGATTCGGTGGACTTCACGGTGTCGCTCTCGGCGGCGAGTGATGGGGAAGTGACGGTCGACTACGCAACGTCGGACGGCACGGCGACGGCGGGGGAGGACTACACGGCCACGAGCGGCACGCTGGCGTTCCAGGCGGGCGAGGTGACGAAGACGATCTCCGTGCCGACCACCGAGGACGCGGAGGACGACGGCGGCGAGACGTTCACGCTCACCCTGAGCAACGCCTCGGGCGCCGGTCTCGGCGATGCGGAGGCGACGGGGACGATCCGGAACACCGACACCGCCGCCGAACTCTCGGCCGACTTCCCCGAGAGCGCGTACACCTCGAAGCGGCACGCGGGATCGGACGACCGCCCGCAGGTGGTGGTGGCGTTCAGCGAGGCGGTGGCGGACTTCGACAGGAACACGCCGTCGGTGACGGTGACGGGGGCGTCGGGGCTGTCGGTTCAAGCCCACACCGAGGACGGGCTCGATAACGCCTATGTGTTCTTCATGACGCCGGACGGGGACGGCGACGTGACGTTCGCGCTGGTCGCGGACGCCGCGTGCGCCTCGGGCGGCATCTGCACGGCCGACGGGACGGTGCTGACGCAGGTGCCGGCGGCGTGGACGATCCCGGGGCCGGACGACGAGAGTCTGCCGGCGGTGGGCGTGTCCGGTGCGAGCGCGGCGGAGGGCGACGCGGTCGCCTTCACGGTGTCGCTGTCGGCGGCGAGCAGCCGGCAGGTGACGGTCGAGTACGCGACTTCGGACGGCACGGCGACGGCGGGCTCCGACTACACGGCAGAGTCCGGAACGCTGACGTTCGCGGCGAACGAGACCTCGAAGACCGTGAGCGTCGCGACGACGGACGATTCGGTGGACGAGGACGACGAGACCTTCACGCTGACGCTGTCGAGCCCGGCGAACGCGACGCTCGGCGACGCAACGGCGACCGGCACGATCAACGACGACGACAATGCGGCGCCTCTGACGGCGAGCTTCAGCGACATGCCGGACTCGCACGCGGGCGGGGAGTTCACGTTCGGGCTGGCGTTCAGCGAAAACGTCGAGCTCAGCTACGTGACGCTTCGCGACACCGCGTTCGTCGTGACCGGTGGCGAGGTGAAGAGGGCCCAGCGCCAACAGCAGGGCAGCAACCAGGCATGGAACATCACGGTCGAGCCGACTTCGACGAACGACACGGTGACCATCACGCTGCCGGAGACGACCGACTGCGACGCGGTTGACGCGATCTGTACCCACGACGGCCGGCCGCTGTCGCACTCGCTGTCGGCGACGGTCGTCGACGCGGCCTCGTCGAGCGCGAGTGACGCGGTGGGCGGGGACGCGGCGGACGACGCGCTGGACGTCCTGGGCGGCGTGACGCCGGACGCGGCCTCGGCGGCGCTGTTCGGCGAGGGAGGACTGAGCGAGGCCCAGTTGGACGCCCTTGACCGTCTGGGCAACCGGAACGGCCGCTACGACCTCGGCGACCTGCTCTCCTGGACGGAGCGCTGCCGGAGCGGCGAGGCGCGCTGCGGCACAACCTCCACCGATCCCGGTCCCGCGTCTTCGGCCCTCCTGTTCGGCGCCGCGGCGGCCGGACGCCGGCGGACCTCGAAGCAGCCGAATCGGGGCGACTCCGGGCGCTGCGGAAGCCTACCCGTCCGGGGCATGCGCCGCCGTGCGCGTAAGGCCGGTTACGGCCTCGCCATGCTGCTCGCCGCCACCATGGTCTGGTCTTGCACCGACGGTTCGGTGGGGCCGGCCGCCCCGGCCGCCGCCGTGCAGGGTCCGGGCTTCCTGACCGTCGAGTGGACCGGGCCGGCAGCCGGTCGCGGCATCGGCGTTCTGCTCGAACTGGAAGGTCCCGGCATCGAGACCGTGCGCGCTCCCGGTTTCGAGTTGTACGAATCCAGGGCGTCCGGGCGGCATGAGATCGTCGTGGCGGGATCCCTCCGGGCGGGTCCCCTCGTGCAGTTCCGGGTCCCGGACCGGGGCCAGCTGCCTCTGTACCGGGTCCGCGTCCTCGAGGTCGCGGGAGAGGATTACGAGCTCAGGGACGCAGGGCAGTACCGGGCCGTGATCACGCTGCACTGACAACCCCAGCCAAGATGGGTCCCCCGACGTGCGCGGCAAGGTTCGAGTGCGTCGGGGGGGCCACGCCCACGGCGTCCTCCTCCGTGCCGGGAATCGACCCGCTGACCTAGCGCCGTCCTCTTACCAGCAACCGGCCCGGCCTCCCGGACGGCATCCGGTTCCCACGGACCTTCGCGTTCCGTCGCGCCGGCCGGCGCACACCCCGCACCGGCCGCACCCGGGCCCGGCTCTCCCGGCCGAGCCTCGCACCCCATCCCCCCGGCCTCGCATCCCCTGCCTCGCGGGTGCGTGCGCCACTGCACTGGCGGCGGCCTCCAGAGCCTCCCGGACAACGTCGGATAACTACGTACACCACGGACACTTAGGAGATTTCCTAAGAGTTGACTTCCTGGCAAAGGCCCCTTCAACGTTACGGGCCATGACACGGTTGGAACGGCTCTCATGCAGACCCTGGAGGAGCAATTCAACACACGGCTGAACGCGTTTCTGGGCAGCACGGGCCTGAGGCCGACGACGTTCGGCATGCAGGCGGTGGGCGACCCGAGCCTGTTACGCCAGATCGAGCGGGGACGCTCGCCGTCGCTCAGGACGGCGGACCGGATTCTGGCCTTCATGGCCGCCTACGAGCAGGACTCGGGCGGCGCGAGGGCTCCGCCCGGCCGCCTGGCCGGGCCGGGGCCGGCGACGCGGGGGAGGAAGGCGAACCGGAGCAGAGCAATGAGTGAACAACCGATCGAACAGAGAACGAACCCGCCGATCCGTTTCCTGCGGATCTCGGCTGTCGAGGCGCTGACGGGCCTGTCGCGGACCACGATCTACGACTGGTCGGCACAGGGGCGCTTCCCCCGGGCGGTCCGGCTGAGCGAGCGCGCGGTGCGCTGGATCGAGTCGGAGGTCGAGGAATGGATGGATGAGCGGATCGAGCAGGGCCGGGGCGGGGACGCCTCGGCGGCAAAACACAACTGAACCCCAAGGAGGAGAGAGAATGAGAACGTTGTCTAGAACGCTGCAAGCGGCCGCCTGGGCCGCACTGCTGGCGCTGACGCCGAGTGTGCTGCTGGCTCAGGGGACGAGCCCGTGGGTGGAGGCGGTGAACGAGCTGCAGGCGCAGTTCACGGGTCCGATCGCGCGGGGGCTGTCGCTGATCGCGATCGTGGTGGGCGGGCTGATGTTCGCGTTCGGCGAGGGCGGGAGCAAGCGGACGCTGGCCGGGATCATCTTCGGTCTCGGGATGGCGATGGGCGCGGCGAACTTCCTGGCCTGGCTGTTCTGATGAGGGGTCTGAGGCGCTGGGCCGGCTATGCGGCGCTGAACCGTCCGCTGACGATCCTGGGCGTGGAGCGTAGGGGGTTCCTGCTCGTCGCCACGCTCGGGCTCGCGATGTGGAACGCGACGGCTTCGCTCGTGACGGGCGGCGTGGTGTTCGCGGTGGGCTACGGGGCCGGATGGCTGGCCGGCCGCAAGGACCCGGACATGCTTGGCGTGCTCCGCGCCGGGACGTGCTACCCGTCGCGTTTCGACCCGGGCAAGTGGGCCGATGAGCCGTGGCATCTCGTGATCCGGAGCGGGCGATGAGGATCGCCGCGGAGCTCAGGGACCACGAGGCGGCCGGTTCGCTGGCCGAGGAGCTGCCCTACTGGGGCTGGCTCGAGGACGGACGCACCTGCCTGACCCGCACGGGCGAGCTGATCGCAGCCGGGCGGCTGGCGCCTGCGGTAGTCGATGGGCGTTCGCCCGAGCAGATCGACCGCGTGCTGGGCCGCTGGCAGCGGTTGCTCTCGGGGTTGGACTCCGACACACGCCTCTACTTCTATATGCTCCGGCGCCCGGCCTCGCCCGACGCCGCGGACGACGAGGGTTCCGGCATCGTAGCGGTCTCCCAGCGGAAACGGAGTGCGTTTCTGGCCGGGCGGGTGCAGCGGCTCGAGGCCTACCTGGTCTGGTCGCACGATCCCCGTCTCCGCACGGTCGCCGACGGGCCCGCGTCGGGAAGCGCCTCCCGGCTCATGCAGTGGTGGAAGCGCCGCCGAGGGGGCGCGCCGACCTACCTCGGTTCCGAGATCGAGGCGGTCGCCGCCCGCTTTCGCTCGACGGTGGACGCGGGCCGTGCGCTCGTGGAGGAGCACACACCGATCGAGATGCTCGAGCCCGCCGAAGCCTCGCGGCTCCTCTCCGAGCTCATCAACCGTCCGGGCACGGTGTGGGACGGCGCGACGGGGAGCGGGATGAACTGGCGACTCGCCCTCTCGGAGCTCGAGGCGGAGCGAGGACACCTGCGGCTCGACGGCGAGCCGGTGATCCTGTACTCGCTCCTGTCTCCACCCGGCCAAGCCCGTGCGAACCTGCTCCGGGATCTCTACTGCCTCGATGCCGTGATGACGGTGTCGCTCGAGTGGCGGCCCTGGGCGATGGAAGCGGCGAGGCGCCGGATCCGTGGCGCGCAGCGGCACTACTTCGCACGCCGTTACTCGATGATGGCGCACGTGCAGGAGACGGAGGGCACGGCCGCCGCGATGGTCGACTCGGCCGCGGCGACGGAGTCCGACCGGCTCGGGCAGGCACTGGTAGAGCTCGAGGCGGACGGCGTGAGCTACGGCGAGGCGTCACTCACCGTGGCGCTCCACGGCGAGCTCGGACGGATCGAGCGGCTGGACGGCGACCTGCGCCGTCTCTTCGCCGCGCACGACGCGAAGGTGATCCGGGAGGGTTACGGCCAACTGCCGGCCTGGTTCTCCCGGCTCCCGGCCCAACCGCGTGGGCGGCAGGTGCGGAAGGTGTTCGTGTCGGCCGGCGTGGCGGCGTGCCTGGCGCCGCTCTTCGGTTCGCCCAGGGGGACGCCCCGGAGCCGTCACCTCGGCCGTGAGTCGCTCGCGGTCTTGGAGACCCCGTGGCGCACGGCGTACCACTACGACCTGTTTGCCGGCGACGTCGGCCACACGCTGATGCTCGGCGCGACCGGCTCGGGCAAGAGCTTCACACTGAACTTCCTCCTGGTCGAGGCGCTCAGGTACGACCCGCGCGTCCTGATCCTGGATCTGGGCGGCTCCTACCGCTGGCTCACGCGCTTCCTCGGGGGCCGCTACCTGGAGCTGTCGCCCGGCGAGGCCGAGCCGACGCTCCGGCTGCAGCCGTTCGCGCTCCCGGCGGGCACGCGGACGTTCCAGTTCCTGACCGGCTGGGTGCTCCGGCTGCTGAAGCTCGGCGGTTGGGAAGCGAGCGGAGCGGACACGAGCGAGATCCGCTCGCGGATCGAGGACCTCTATGCGTTCGAGCCGGAGCGGCGGACGCTGAGCGTCCTGGCTGGCTCGCTTCCGTCCGGGATGTGGCCGGCGTGGAGCCGCTGGACCCAAGGCGGCGCGTGGGGACCCTACTTCGACAACCCGGCAAGCGGGGCACCGGACCTCGAGTTCGCCGACTGGCAGGTGATCGATCTGGCGGGCGCGGTCGAGCATCCGGATCTCTGCGACGCGGCGCTCTCCTACCTGCTCGAGCGGATGCGCTTGGAGGTCGAGGATCCGTCCGAGGCGGCGCGTCTGAAGCTGATGGTCGTGGACGAGGCTTGGCGCTACCTGCAGGACCCCGCCGTGCTGAGCTACCTGGCCGAGGCGGCGAAGACGTGGAGGAAGAAGAACGCCGCGTTGATCCTGGCCACGCAGTCCGCCGTGGACGTGACCTCCACGCCCGGCGCTGCGGCGCTGCTCGAGTCGATCCCGACCAAGCTGTTCCTCGCGAACCCGGAGCTCCCCGACGAGGTTGGGGAGCTGTTCCGGCTGAGCGAGTCGGAGCTGGCCCGGGTCCGGGGCCTGATCCCGAAGCGCGAGCTCTATCTGCGCCGCCCGGACGGGGCGGCGGTGCTCCGGCTCGAGGTCGATCCGGAGAGCTACTGGCTCTACACCTCGTCCGCATTGGACGCCGAGGAGCGCGCCCGTGCCGTCGAGCGCCACGGGCTCGCCCGGGCCATCGAGGTGCTCGCGAGCCGAGACGATCCCACCCCCACCCCCAACGCAAGGAGCTGACACGCCATGCGACCCCCTACGACACCCCTCGTTCTAACCGCGCTTCTCCTGGCGGCGCTCCCCACCGGGGCCACCGCGCAGCAGGAGGACGACCAAGCGTTCCTCCGGGTGCCGGTCGCGGAGGAGGGCGAGGACCGGATCCACCGGCTCCGCACCCGGGTCCGCCACACGACGGTCATCGTGCTCCCCGCCGATGAGAACATCCTGGATTTCGTGGTCGGCGACTCGGAGTACTGGCACCTGACCGGCGCGGCGAACGTCGCGTTTCTGAAACCTCTCTCCCCGGACGCGGCCACGAACATCGCGCTCGTCTGCGAGTCGGGGCGGATCTACTCGTTCCTGGTGGCCGAGCACAGCGCCGAGGAGAACGAGCGACCGCCCCATCTGGTCGTTCGCTTCGAGTCCGGAGCAGAGGAGACGGGGCTCTCCGGCGGCGGCACGGGCCGTCCCGCGTTCGTCGCGCGTAGCGAGGTCGCGGCCTACCAGCAGATGGCCGCCGAGGCGGCGGCGGCAGCTCGGAGTGCCCGGGAGGCGGCCGAGGCCGGCATCCTGGAAGCCCGGTCGCAGGCTGAGTCGGCGATCGAGGAGTTCCGTGCCGGCTATCCGGAGCGTCTCGCCTTCGAGTACCGGCTCGACGGGGACGCGGCCGACCGGCCGTTCCTGGTCGAAGCGATGTGGCACGACGGGCAGTTCACCTACCTCCGCTCCCGCGCCCAGGAGTCGCCGGCCCTCTATGAGCTCCGGGACGGCGAGCCTGCGCTCGTCGCCTACGATCTGACGGATGACGGGCTGTACGTCGCCCGCCATGTGCTGGCCGACGGATGGCTGCAGATCGGCGACAAGCGGGCTGCCTGGCGGTTCACGCCGCGGGAAGCGCTCCGATGAGCCGTTGGAAGCAGTGGGCATCGCCGCCGGAAGGTGCGCTCCCCGGGGGCATCGTGACCAAGGCGGGCGTGGTGTTGATCGCCGTGCTCGTCGGTGGACTCCTGTTCTCGTGGGCGATGACGGGTCCCCGGGAAGCCGACACTCTCGTAGCCCTGCCCGAGGCGCAGGCGGTCGACGACGGCATGGGCCGTTCGCTCCAGAGCCGCATTCGGCAAGAGGCCGAGCGGCAGACTCTGGAGGCCGCCGCCCGGGCGCGCGCCGAGCTCGAGCGCCGGCAGGCTGCGGCCGCCGAGGAGATGGCCCGGATCCAGGCCCAGGCCGAGGCACCGAACACCGCAGCCTTGATCCCAGGCGTGAGCGCGGCGGAGTCGGAGCTTCGGGAGGCGCTTCGGCTGGAGGAGCTGGAGCGAAGAACCCGCTCGCTCCGCGCCCTGCCGGTCGCCCACACGTACAGGACTCCAGACGCCGCGACCCGGCCGTCCGAACCCGACGGAGGTGCGGCCGACGCGGATGTGGCGCTCCTCGAGAACACGGTCCGAGCGGCTCTCGACTCATTCGAGCAGTCGGTCGGGGCCCTAGAGAACGAATTGGAAGCCAGCCTGGCGGGCGAGCAGCTTCTCCTCGGCTCCCCTGGCATCGCCGCTGCGATGGCGCCCGCGTCCGGGCAGCAAGCCTCCCGTCCGGCACCGAGCCCGATTCAGCCAGGCCGGAGCGTCCGGCCGGCCGACCCGCCGGGTTGGGAGCGGATCTACGAGGGCTCGTTCCTCGAGGCGGTGCTGCTCACTCAGCTCACGGGCGATTTCCCGGGACCGGTGCTCGCCATGGTCTCGGTCCCGTTCTATTCGGCCGACCGCCAGCGGGTCCTGATCCCGCGCGGCGCGCGCGTTGTCGGCACGGCCCGGGCCGTTCAGGACCCGGACCAGAGCCGGCTCGCCGTCGCGTTCCACCGGTTGATCATGCCCGACAGAAGCTGGATCGACCTCGAGTTCACCGGTCTGAACCAGGCTGGCGAGGGCGCCCTTCAGGACCAGGTCGACCGCCACTACTTCAGCACGTTCGCGGCGGCCGGAGCCGTCGGTGTCGTGAGCGGGCTCGCCTTGGCCGGCGGTTCGCCGTTCGGCCTGAGGGCGGGCGTCGGCCAGGGCCTCGGCCAGAGCGCGACCTCGGTTCTCGACCGGTTCCTGAACCGGCTACCCACTCTCACGATCCGCGCCGGCCATCGCCTGCGCATCTGGTTCACCTCCGATGTCCTGGTCCCGAGGGCCGGGACACGGCAATGACAAACAAGGAGCTCATCATGCGTCACCGCAGCCTTACCACCGTCCTCTTGGTCTCCATCCTGATGCTCGCGAGCGCAAGTCCGGCCAACGCCCTGTTCGGCATCGGCGGCGTGATCCAGCGAGCCCAGATGATCGTGAACCAGGCGACCCAGATCGCGAACCAGATCCGCCAGATGCGGACGATGACCCGTCAACTCACCGAGCTCGAGGAGCAGCTCGACTACATGAAGGAGGCCGCGAGGGGCGAGGTGGACGCTTTGATCGAACCGTTTGCGGAGCTGGCGGCCGGGTCCATCGGCCTCGTCGGCGACGACCTCGACTGGGGCTCCGAGTTCAGCGGAGCGGCCGGCGAGCTGGTCGACGCGGTGCGGGGCATGGGGAGCGGCGGCTCGTTCACCGACGTCTGGCGGAGCGCCCAAGGCGTGGCCGACCAGGTCAGCGAGGCGGACATCCTGGAGCTGTTCCGTAACCGCCCGGCCGAGGCATCCTCCCGCGCGGTTGAGGACTACCGCCAGGCCAAGGAGACCGCCGACCGCCAGCGCGTGCTCGACTACGCGATGATGGACGCCGCGGCCTCGCTCGCATCGACCATCGAGAGCGCACAGGACTCGTTCGACGACCTGACCGCGAACGGCAATCTGTCAAACACGGCACTCCAGCAGGCGCAAGTGGCTGCCGCGCTGACCCAGGGCCGGATCAACGCCGCCGTGGCGCAGGTGCTCGCCTATCAGGCGGTCGAGCAAGCGAACCGGATGCAGCAGGCCGAGATCGACCGGCTCGAGCGGCTGGCCGAGTGGAGGGACGCGCGGCTCCGTACGAACGCGATGGCCGATGCGATGCGCACGGCCGCGTTCCAGAACCGCGACCGGCTCCGGGAAGGGCTCCTCTTCAAGATCCCTTCGTTCTACATGGGCGGCCAGGCGTAGGCCCCGGGAGCGACTGTCATGCAACTTGTGCCACCGCAGTCGATCGATCCGAACGTCCCGGCCCAGATCCCGGCGGACCGGCTCCAGGACTTCAAGGGGTTCCTGGACGTCGTGCTCGACACCGTGGTCGGCGGCGCCGCGCCCGACGTGCTGACGCTCGGCCACCAGCTGTGGGGCGGTCTCGCGGCGATCGTCGTCGCCTGGAGCGGGCTCAAGATCGCGTACAGCGGAACCTTCGAGCCCTGGTCCCTCGTGCGTGTCGTGCTCGGGATCGCGATCCCCCGGACGCTGCTCCACTACTACAGCGTCCCGATCCCGGGCGTGGGCTTCACGTTCCCGGCCATGGTCGCGGCCGGAGGGATCTGGCTCCAGAACCTGTTCATCTCCGATGTCGTGTCGGTCGGCTACACGGAGATGACCGCGCTCGTGCAGGCGTTCGCCGCACGGCTCGGCGCGGCATGGTCCGGTGGGAGCCTGATGACCCTCGTGACCGAGGGCGTGAACGTGTTCTTCTCGTCCCTCGTCGCGCTGATGATGGGCGTGCCGCTCGTGCTCGGCCTCGTCGCGCTCTTCTGCCTGACCTACGCGCAGGTGATCTGGGCGCAGGTGGCGCTCGCGATCGTGATCCTCTTGGGCCCCGTGTTCATCCCATGGCTGCTGTTCGAGCCGCTCGCGTTCCTGTTCTGGGGTTGGTTCCGCACGCTCATGGTCTACACGCTCTACGGCGTCGTGGCCGGAGCCATCCTGAGGGTCTTCATGGGCGTGGGCATGGGCTACGTCACCACCTATACCGGCGCCTTGATGGGCACCGGCTCCTCCGACCCCGCGGAGCTGGGGCTGTGGGTCGTCGTCCTCCTACCGCTCGTCGTCTCCGGCCTGATGGCCGGCATGAAGGTGGGCGAGCTCGCCGCGATGCTCGTCTCCGGCTCCGGATCCGTCGGATCGGGATTCATGGCGCTCGCGGTGCGCGGCGGCGGACGCCTCACCGCTGCCGCGAACCCGGCCCGCCCCCCAATCCCCGGAGGCTGAAGGAGACGTCCATGAACCGAGAACACGATGCCGGCCGCGAGTACGCGGAAATCTGGGGCGAGACCGTCGAGGCGAACCGGAAGCTCCGGACGCTGGCGATGATCCTCGCCGCCGCGTGCCTAGCGCTCGGCGTGCTCCTGCTCCGGGTCGCGACCGTCGAGCCGCCTCGCCCGATCGTGGTGCGGGTCGACGAGGTCGGCCGCGCCGAGGCCGTGGCCTACGAGGCCGCAACGGCCCAGGCGGATCCGCTCGATCCCACGACCAAGTATTTCCTGAATCGCTTCATCGCCGACTTCTACTCCAGGCGCCAGGCGACGGTCGAGGAGCACTGGACGCGGAGCCTCCGGTTCCTCTCGACCGAGCTGGCGAACGCGGCGTTCACGAGGGACGGCGCCGAGGTCGCCGCGATGGCGGCCGGCACCGCCGACACCGAGCTCCAGGTCGAGCAGGTCGTGCTCCGCATCCACCCCGCACCGGAGGCGCCCCACGGCGCGACCGCCGACTTCGACCTGGTCCGCCTCCGGCAGGGGCAGGAGACCCGGCGCGAGCGCTGGTCGATCACGCTCCGGTTCACGTTCCTCACCGTCATCCCCTCCGAGCTCGTCGTCTACAACCCGATGGGCATCCTCATCACCTACCTCCAGGCCGACCGTGCCCTGGTCACGGAGCCGCCCAGGTGATCGCCCATCTGCGGGGACGGGAAGCGGCGCTCGAGCCATTCGGTTGGACGGGACGCCAGGCCGAGTGGATCGCGCTCGTCTGCCTCCACAGCGGCGTGTTCACCCGCACACAGGCGACGCGGTTCCTGGACACGCATCACGAGCGGGCGCGCCGCCTCGTCCACGCGCTGATCGCGCAAGGCGCGGCCGCCGAGGAGACCGTGCCGGGCGTTCGGGGGATCGGCCGCGTGTGCCGGATCTTCTCCCGGGGTCTATACCGCGCGCTCGGAACCGAGCACATCCGCCACCGCCGCACGGCGTCCGCCGACGTGCTCATGCGCCGCCTGCTCTCGCTCGACTACGTGATCGAGCACTCGGGTCTGCCCTGGCTGCCGACCGAACCCGAGAAGGTCGCCGCGTTCGAGGCCCTCGGGATCGAGCGCGAGTTGCTGCCCTCGCGCCTCTACCGCGGAGCCGCCGGGGACACCCGGCGCTATTTCCCGCTGAAGCTGCCGGTCGCGCTGGACTCGGGCCGTGCAGTGTTCGTCTACGTCGATCCCGGACACGACACCTCGACCGCGCTACGCTCGTGGGGAGCGGCGCACCGCGGGCTCTGGCACGTGCTCCATAGGCTAGGCCGGTCCGTCGAGGTCGTCGCCGTCGCCCGCACTTCGCGGGAGATGGACCGGGCCCTGGCCGTGATGAGCGGCTGGGCTGAGGCGTCCGGCCCCGGCGAGTCCGACGCCGGGATCCGTGAAGAGATCGACCGTATCGAGCGGGCGATCCTTCAGGGCGCGATCCAGATCCTCGAGGAGTTCGGAGGCCTGCAAGCCGCCCTGAAACGCAGCGTGGCGCTGGAGAAGCAGGAACGCCGGCAGGCAGGCCGCGGGGCGATTCACCGCGGCGTCGCCTGGCAAACGGTGCGCCTCGCGGGAGCGCGCTACCGGTGACGACCGGCGCGCGTCTCATGGCCGCACTGGAGTGCGCAAACGACGCGTGGGGCCGATGCGCACTTTGGCCCTCCGGCGATGCGCACGCGTGCTACGGCGTAAGCCACGACACGGCAACGTCTTCCGCCTACGCGGCCGGGTCGGCCGGCGCCGCACGGGCAGCACTGACCGGGACGGGAGCGACCCCCCAGTCCGAGGGCCTGGTACGGGTTCGGAGGCAGGTGTGTTTGCGCACCTGCCCCCGCCCTCCTGGGGTCGCTCCCGAGCCATCGATCCTTCCAGGAAGGGTGTTGGACCGATGAGGCCGGCTACGCTCGCCATCATCGGCACCGCTCTGGGAGCGGCCGCCGGCCACGCTTTCCGGGCACCGTTCCCCGGCATGGGCGGCAACCCGGGTCTGGACCTCATCGCATACCACGATCCGGGCCTTTACACCGTGATCCGCGTCTGGTACTACGCGGCCCCGGCCGTCGTCGTCGTCCTCGCCGGGAGCGTGTGCCTCTCGGTATGGAGGGTGTGGCTTCAGCCGCCCGCAAGGGGCGGCGGCCGGGGCGGGCTGCCCGCCTGGCCCGCCTCGCCCCGAGGACGACGCACCATCGCTCGTCGTCGGCGAGCTGCACCATCCCGTCGTCCCGCGCGAGAGCGAGCGGCCCTCCTGGCTCGTGATCCCCGAGACGGGGCTGTATACCGGCGTCCTCATCGTCGGCGCCGTCGGCACCGGCAAGACCACCGCCTGCATGTACCCGTTCGCCCAGCAGCTCCTCTCGTGGCAAGCCGACCGGGCCGGGCGCCGGGCCAGTGCCCTTGTGCTCGAGGTCAAGGGCGACTTCTGCCACAGCGTGCGCCGCATACTCGACGACGCCGGGCGCGGCGGCGACTACCTCGAGATCGGGCTCGACGGCTCGTTGCAGTGGAACCCGCTCGACGATCCGCTGCTCGACTCCTACTCGCTCGCCTACGGCGTCGCATCCCTCATCAACCAGCTCTTCGGCAAGAGCCGAGAACCGTTCTGGCAGCAAGCCTATACGAATCTCGTGCGCTGGATCATCGAACTGTATCGGCTCTTGCCGGGGGGCTGGGTCACGCTGCAGGACATCTACCGCTGCACGGTGGATGCGGAACTGTTCGGCCGAAAGATCGGCGAGGCCCAGGATCTGGCCGACCGGCTCTGCCCGGTGCGGGCCACCGTCGCGACCAAGGATCTCACCGCTCACAAGGAACCCCTCGGGGAATGGGGCTGGGAGCCGGTGCCCGGCTCGGACAAGGCGGCTTGCCAGCTCGACCCCGCACTGCGGGACCGGCTCAAGGAACTCAAGGTCGCATACGCGACGGAGGAGAGCGGGGGCGGAGCGGGGAGCGAGTTCCGTGAGCAGGTCGAGGCCATCGAGCGGTGGTATCTGCATGACTGGACGGCGCTCGACGCCAAGCTCCGCACGTCGATCGTCGAGGGCATCAGCGTGTTCCTCTCGCTCTTCGACCAGCCGCAGGTCGCCGGCGTGTTCTGCCCGCCGCCGCCGGAGCCGGATGAGTCTACATCTATACATATAGGTGACGATGCGCCTAACGAGGACGCCGAGGCCGTCCGGCCCGTGCCGGGCCTCCGGCGCCGGCTGCCGCCGCTCAGCGAGCTGATCGAGGGCGGCAAGGTCCTCGCGCTCAACATGCCCGCGGGCGCGAACCCCGCGCTCGCCCGCGCCATCGGCGTGCTACTCAAGAACGCCTGGATGCAGGCGCTGCTCCGGCGGCCCGCCGAGGCCGCCCGCCGGCCCGGACGCTACTTCCGGCCCGCCGTGTTCATCTGCGACGAGTACCAGGCGTTCGCCACCGTCGGCCAGGACGATCCCTCGGGCGACGAGAAGGCGTTCGCCTTGACGCGGCAGTGCCGCTGCGTCCCGATCGTCGCCACGCAGTCGATCTCCTCGCTCCGCTCCGTGCTCCCCGGAGGCGAGGCCTGGCGCACGCTCCTCCAGACGCTCCGCACGCGGATCTTCCTGTCCTTGAGCGACGAGTCGTCGGCCCGGATCGCGTCCGAGATGTGCGGCAGCGTCATGAAGACGCAGCCCTCCTACACGTTCACCGAGACCACGGGCAGGCCCGAGTTCTCGCTACTCTCGGGACGCGCCGGAGGCGGCCGCGGCACGATCGGCGCGAGCAAGTCGTTCCGGCAGGCACGGGAGCCCGTCTTCACGCCCCGGGACTTCACGCTGTTGGCCAACTACCAGGCGATCTGTCTGCCCTACGACGGCACGAAGTCGCTCCCTGCCCGGCGCGTCTACCTGAAACCCCACTACCTGCCGAGGGACGTGGGCTACTGGCGGCTCCGCGAGGAGGGACGGATATGAAGCGCGCAAGCGGGATCGGCCACCTGAAGCCGTTCCTTCCGGGCCTGGAGACGCTGCTCGAGGACCCGGAGGTCTCCGAGATCATGATCAACGGACCCGGCAACGTCTGGATCGAGCGAGGCGGCCGACTCGAGCCTCACGAGGCGCCGGGACTCACCGCCGCCTGGCTCCACCGCGCCGCGATCCACATCGCCCGGCCGCTCGGCCTCGATCCCGCCGCCAGACCCATCCTCGATGCCCGTCTCGAGGACGGCTCGAGGGTCGCCATCTGCACGCCGCCCGCGAGTCCCGAGGTCGCCATCACCATACGCCGGTTCGGGGGCCGCGCGTTCTCGGCTCAGGACCTGGTGCGCATGGGCTCGCTGCCGGAGACGGTCCTCGGGGCCGCCCGGTCGGCCCTCTTGGCCCGCAGGAACATCCTGGTCTCCGGAGGCACGGGCTCGGGCAAGACGACGCTCCTCAACGCGCTGATCGAGTTGCTGCCCGCAGACGAGCGGATCGTCGCCATCGAGGACACGCTCGAACTCAGGATCGACCGCGCCAACTGCCTCCGCTTCGAGGCCGGGGCTGTCGGCACCGAGACCCCCGTCTCGATCCGCGACCTGGTGCGGCACGCGCTCCGCCACCGGCCCGACCACATCGTCGTCGGCGAGGTCAGGGGCGGCGAGGCCGCCGATCTGCTCCAGGCGCTCAACACCGGCCACGGCGGGTCGCTGACCACCATCCACGCGAACAACGCCCGCTCCGCGCTCTCGCGCCTGGCGAGCTGCGCCATGCAGGCCGAAGGCGCGCTTCCCTGGGAGGTCACCTGCCGGGGCGTCGTGGACGGGATCGCACTTGTGCTGCACACGGCCCGGCAACGGGGCAGGCGGTTCGTCGAGGAGGCGCTCGAAGTGCGCGGCTACGACGCGGCCAAGGGCCGCTGGATCGCCGAACCGATCTGGAGCGGGGCCGACGAAGCCCCGCAAGAACAGCACCCACACACCAAGGAGGTGAACCCATGAAAGGCGACGAGAACATCGTTCGCGTCGAGACGCTCGATGACTTCGACCGCGAGCTCGCGCGCGACGGAGGCGAGGCCCTCGAGGTGCCGGCATCGCTGGCCGAAGAGTACGGCCTCTTCTCCGAGGACGTGGGCAGCGAGGACGAGATCCGCGACGCCGGAGAGGATCCGCACGGCCCCGAGGAGGAAGAGCTATGAAACACGACGAATACCACCGCCAGTTCGCCGAGGGGATCATCGAGCAGATCCGCCAGGGCACAGCGCCCTGGCAGAAGCCCTGGGGGCCGGGCGAGCGCGTGCTCCCCGCCAACGTCGATACCGGCCGCTCCTACAGGGGCGGGAACAGCCTGCATCTCGCCGCCGTGCAGCAGGAGCGCGGCTACGGCGACGTGCGCTGGGGCACCTACCGCCAGATCCAAGCCCGGGACGGACAGGTGCGCAAGGGCGAGCAGGGCACTCGCATCCTCTCGTTCCAGGACCACCGGAAGATCGCCGTCAACGACGAGCGCGGACGGCCCAAGAGGGACACCGAAGGCAAGCGCGTCTACCGCCACGAGCGCCTGCCCACGCCCGTCGTCCGCCAGTACACCGTGTTCAACGCCGAGCAGGCCGACGGGCTGCCCGCGCGGCCCACACCCGCTGCCGAGCCGCTCTGGAAGGTGCACCAGCAGGCCGAGCAGGTCCTCGAGGACAGCGGGGTGCCCGTCCGTCACGTGGCGGGCGACCGGGCGTTCTACAACCTGAACCGCGATGAGATCGTGCTCCCCGAGCGTGGACAGTTCCCCTCGGCCAACCACTACTACCAGACGGCGCTACACGAGCTGGGGCACAGCACCGGCCACCCGGAGCGCATGAACCGCGAGACGCTCACCCAAGGGATCTCTGAAGGGTTCGGGTCCCCCGACTATGCGAAGGAGGAACTCCGGGCCGAAATCAGTGCCATGATGACGGGCGAGCGCGTGGGCGTCGGCCATGACCCGAGCCGGGGCGCCGCGTACGTCGAGGGCTGGATCGCCGCACTCGAGGAGGACCCCCGCGAGATCCGCCGCGCCGCCGCCGACGCGCAGAAGATCTCCGACTTCGTGCTCTCGCGGCACCGCGAGCGCGAGGCCGTGCGCGAACCCGCGGCCGTGGCCGCGACCCGCGCGCCCGCGCCGGGGCAGATCGTCCATCCCGTGCCGCCGCTCCCAGTGCCGCAGCGGACCTTCGGGCCGCGCCGCTGACGGTCGGTGAGGAGCCAGGAGATGTTCGACCGCACGGTCGAACCGGACCCGCGGACCGCCGCGCCACCCAGCCGCAATCGCTACCGCATGCGGGACGGCCACCGCCGTGAATACGCCGCGAGCAGGGACCGCGGGTCCACCTCCTTCCCCGAACGGTGCGCGCGCGGGCTCGCCGACATCGGCGTCTACGGCGCCGTCTCGTACCGCGATCTGGCCGAGGCCCGCTTCGGCGGCCATCCCTACACCACCCGGCGGGCCGTCAACGCCTGGGTACGCGACGGGCTCGTCACCGAGACCACGGCCACCGGACCCGGGGGCAACCCGTTCAAGGTCCTGACGCTCACCCGCAGCGGCGTGGCCGAGGCCCGGAAGCGGGCCGCCGAACGGGGAATGTATCCCGGACAGGAAATCCGGTTCGCACGCACCCGGCCTGCGCAAGCCGCGCACGACACCGCCGTCTACCGCGCCTGCATGAAGGAGAAACAGCGGCTGCTCGACCGGGGCGCAGCAGTGCGGCGCATCCGGCTCGACACCGAACTCAAGAGCGCCGTCGCGCGCGGGAGCGAGGCGGCGCGGCTGAAGGACGGCAAGCGGGCCGCCGATGCCGAACGGCACCGCACCGCCGGCGAACTCGGACTCCCCCTCGACGACGAAGGGCACGTGCTCTACCCGGACGCCCAGATCGAGTACACCGACGCCGACGGCCGCACCGGACGCGTCAACATCGAGGTCGCGTCCGGCAACTACCGCGAAGGGGCCATCAAGGCGAAAGCGGCGGCCGGGTTCGCGCTCCACGCCAACGGACCGGCCGCGGCGCGGCTGCTGCGCACGCTCGGCCTGGGCGGCGGCGACGACCGCTCCTCGCTGCGGGGACCCGCCGACCGCGATCCGGCCGCAGTCGAACTCTGACTACGGGAGAAGCCCGCCATGCAACCCTGGAAAATCAGCGCCGGCCTCACCGCCGCCATCGCGGGGTCTGCCATCCTTCTCGCCGGGCCGCGCCTCGAATACCTCGCGCCGTATTGGCCGCTCCTCCTCGCCGAACACGGCGTCTTGCTCGCCCTGCACCTGGCGCTCGCACTCGCAGCCGTCGCAGCACCCATCTACGCCGTCGCACGCGCCGCCGGGCTCGCCGACCTCGGGCGGCGCGTCGATCTCGCCGAGCGCTCCGTTCGGCGCGGCGAGGGGGACCCGAGCCTCACCGACGCGCTCAAGAGAGACGCCGAGGGCGACTGGGAATGAACGCGGACGGACGCGCATGACCGGCCGTGCATCCGTCGAGGCCTTGCCCGCGACCTGGCGGACGCAGGCCAAGGCGCTCCGCCGGTACGGGGGCGACACTCCGGCCGTCGCGCTCGAGAGCTGCGCGGCCGAGCTCGAGACCACGCTCCGGGAGAGGGACGAGACGACCCTCTCGCTGACGGAGGCCGCCAGGGAGAGCGGCTACTCCGCTGACCATCTCGGCCGCCTCGTGCGCGACGGCAGGATCCCCAACGCCGGAAGACCCGGCGCGCCCCGGATCGCCCGCTCGCACCTGCCACGGAAGACCCAGGCGCCAGCCACACCGCGACTGGTGGAAAAGCCTAGCCGAGGCGAAGTTTCCAACGCGCAGATCGTGCAGTCCATCATCGAGAGAGGAATCGAATGATGGCACGCACGAAACCTATCCGGCGCTCCTACGGCGCCGGCGAATGGGGCCGGAACCGGGTACGGGTCTTTCCCGATCCCAAGACCGGCCTGTTCCAGATCGAGTGGCGCGAGGACGGGCGCAGGCTCACAAGGTCGCTCAAGCATCGAGACTGGGCTCGGGCCAAGACGCAGGCGGACGAGTTCGCCGCTGGCTACCTCGGGCCGGAGCTCCACCGCAAGGCGGAAGCCGAGTCCGAGCCACTCACCCTGGAGACGCTTTTTGACATCTACGGTGAAGAAGTGACGCCCACCAAGACGAAGCCGTCCCAGAGGTACGACAGAGCCACAATGGGGACGTTCCTCGGATGCTTCGGACGGAACCGCGACCCCGCCACGCTGTCCCAGCGGGACTGGGACCGGTTCATCCGGGAGCGGCGGGCAGGCGGAGCCGGCCGCAGCGGCAAGCCGGTGGCCGACCGGACGATCGAACGGGACCTCAAGTTCCTGCTCTCCGTCCTCAACTGGGCCGCGAGGTCGAGGGACGAGAGGGGAAGGCTCTTGCTCGAGGCCAACCCCCTCAGGGGCCTCAAGACGCCGAAGGAGAAGAATCCTACCCGGGTGCTGCTCACTGAGGCGGAATACGAGGCCATGCTTCGGGTGTCCGTGGAGGTGGACTGGCGCTTTCACGTCGCTCTCGTGCTCGCGCACGAGACGGGACACCGCATCGGTGCCATCCGTCAGTTGCGATGGTCCGACATCGACATGGAAGCTCGTGTCATCCGGTGGCGAGGCGAGCATGAGAAAACCGGCTACGAGCACCGGACGCCGGTGAGTGCCGAAGCGCTCGGCGTCCTCGAAGAGGCGCGGTGGCGGAACCCCGGGATCGGGGACCTTCCGGTGTTACCCGCGCCCAAGGATGCCTCGATGTGCGTGGGCCAGTGGCCGATCCGCGACTGGTGGGAGAAGGCCGAGGTGCTCGCAGGGCTGGAACCCAAGCGTGGGCGCGGCTGGCACTCACTGAGGCGGAAGTTCGCCTCCGACCTAATGGACCAGCCGCTCAAGGTCCTCTGCCAACTCGGCGGCTGGAAGACGGCCCAGACAGTGCTCCAGTGCTACCAGCGGGCCGACGAGGTACAACTCAGGAAGGCTCTGGAGAGCCGCCACAAGGTTCGCGCCTGATCCAATCGGCGGGAGTCAAACAGCGGGAATCGGACTAACAATTCCCGTAAGTCCTTTGGGCGTAGCAGGATACGAACCTGCGACCTGGTGCACATCAGACAACGGGGTGCATGTGCACCGAAACGTCATTTTCATGTGCGCGCCAGCGCTCCCTTATGTGGCTGGCTGTCTTACAGTTGTACCACGGCCGCCGGAGCGGCGATGCCGATCCGGAGCTTGCGGCCGTGGACGGGAGCGACCCCTGCGGGAAGGCCGTCGAGCCGCTGAAGAAGTCGGCGTCCACGGCGGGCTCGCGCGTGGGTCTAGCAGTCGTTCTCGTGGGTAGGAGGATACCTCCCGAAGTAACTCTCACCCCGTTCACATCGTTGACGCCCGGGCAGGCCTTCCGTTGCGGATGCCGAACTGGAAGGGAAGGAAGTCACCCAGCGCCTCGAACTTGACGTCGTCTGCGGCTCTCGAAATCGCCAACTTCACCTTCTCTTTCTCCTTGTCCACCAGCGCGGTCAATTCCTGTTCGAGCTCTTCCCGGTTGCGCGACTCATCGAACTCCCTCCACAAGGCATCGATAACCAGCCCTACGGCGACGCCCCCGACGATCCCCGCCGAGGGGCTTAAGGCGCGGCCTAATGCTCGGATTGCTGCACTGACGGCTCCCGATGCCAGCATCCCAGCGAACCGGCTTGCGAGGGCCGTCACACCGACCGAGGTCCCCATGCCGGCCATAGCGGCCCCGAGAGCCGTCGGACCGACGGACACGGCGAATCGCCTCTCGGTGTTCTTGAGAATCGGTTCCAGCATACGTTCGTATCGCGTCCCCAGCCCTGGCGGGACCGACGCCAACTCGCGACCGAACCAGCGCTCGACCTCAGCGAGCATTTCCTCCTGCATCACGCGGCCGACGCCTTCGCTGGCATCGCCGATACGTTCCTCCAGCCCTCCGAGCAGCCGCGACTCGACTTCCTCCCCCAGTCTTCCAAACGCCCGCAGAACTAACTCTGTGGTCTGTCCGCGGAGCGAGTAATGCCAGTCTAGGAGCGCCGGGATACGATCGTAAACAGGGGTGAAGGCCTCTTCGACTCGCTCGTTGATGGCTTGGCTCGTTTCCGGCAACGGGGTCCGCTGAAGCTCCTCTGAGAATTCCCGCCACCGTTCCGCCACCCGCTGCTGGAGCACGTGATGAACTGTCGCTCCCAATATCGCTAGCGGAATGAGTGCGAGCATCGCCCGCCCGACCCATGCCGACCGTCCCGCTCTAGTAGTGTTCCAGACCGCCTCGTCGCCGCCCTCTCTGCCAACTTACGTGAGACACGGAACGCTTAAAGAATTAGAGTAGGGCGAAGGCAGAGAAACCGATCATGCTGGGACTGCGAGAGAGAATGGAAGAGAATGGTACCGCCGCACGCAGGCCGCCATCCACCACCGGGCACGCCGAGCGTACACGCGCCGTAAAGGCCTCCACCGTAAGCTGAAGAGAATCGGGATAGATGTAGGCCGGACCCGTAATCCTCGTGTAGTTGAAGTAGACATAGGTGAGGGCGACGAGAGCCAGAAGGAGCCAACCTGCAAGGCGCGCAGTCAGGACGTCCGCGACCGCGGCACGTCGCCCGCCCTCGCCGACGTCGCGCCTGAAGTGACGCCCGGGCCAGATTGACAGGCGGACGAACAGAACTGGCGCGAGCACGGCCGCCGACGCCAGAAACAACCAGTCGGTGGAACGCGAGAGTGCCACGAATGCCAGTAGGAAGATGGTGAGCGGCAACGCCACAACCATGCTGATCAGCACCGGTAACCACGACCCCCGGAACCACCTGCGCCAAGAGGAGCGGCGATCGAGATAGTAGTCGAGAGCGAAGCGCTTTCGTTCCAGGCGGTACTCGAGTAACCCGTAGGATATCGCGATATAGACGAGTCCCGGAGACGCGAGTGCCAGGCACGATTGCTCGTAGGTGCGCTGCCAGATGAGCAGAACGCCCAACAGGAGCGAGGTAGCGACGAGGGGATAGAGGAACCCCTCAACCCTGGCGACGCCGGCAAGCTTCACCGCTCCGCTCGTGGTTCGGCGCGGCTCCGTTCGCCGATCTTACTCGCCGGAACCAAGACGCTGAGTCGTCTGCCGACGAGCCGTTCGATTTCGCTGACAACCCGTTCCAATTCGTCGACGAGCGGCGTCCGACCAGATCGGATGAGGGTCTCCACCACCGACCGGTGGTACCATAGCGTCCCTTCCTTGCGGCCCTCAAACCGTTGCCAAATCTCCTCACCCAAGTTGCGGTAATCGCTGAGGATGCTGCGCGCGTTGTGGAGTTTGTCGGCGGCGCAGACGAGCCGGACCGACGCCGAAGCTTCGCTGAGCCGTTTGATGTAGACCCGCTTTCTGTTTTCCCACGGAGGTTTCGGAATGGTTTGGGAGTCCGTACAGCATTCGACAATCCCGGTCACGCGCTCGCCGAAACGACACAGAATCTTGTCCCGCGTCTTCGCACCCCCCTGGTCCTCGATGGCTTCGTCCTCGTCTCCGCCGTGTTCGATTACGATCGCCGCGACGGCGAGCAGATGAGAAACATAAGGAACGCTAGAGCCCTTCCTCTGCTGCTCTCGGTGGAGTTGCGTAGCGAACACAAGGGCGTGCTCAAAACGGCTGGTCATTGGGAAAGGCATTCGGCACATTACCCTACATCTCACCCGGTTGACAATCACAGCCACTTGTCAGCCGGGTCGCCGCTTCATTGTCTCTGAAACGCCGGAACCGGGATCGCGGAGAGCACGACTCCGCGGGGGGCGGCTTGCCCTGGCCGCCCCCTCCCACCCGCGGCCGGATCCAGTCTCTCTAGACCCAGAGGCCAAGGCCGCCGGCGAAGAGCACGGCGCCGACGGGCGGTAAATAGCAGATCCGAATCAAAGCGTGGAGTGCCGATCAGCGGTGGCTGACCGCCGGGAAAGGGTGCCCGGGAGGTGTGCCTGACGGCAGCCATCGAAGCGGCACCGAGCGAAACGGACGGCGTCGACCCTATCCGTGTTACCTACCTTCCCGCAAGGGATCCATGGATCGGGAGCGACCCCGCCTGGGGCCAGGGCTGTGTGAATACACACCCGGCCCTACGCCCGCACTAGGGCGTCTCTGAGGGGGGTCGCTCCCGTTCCGGTCGGCGCGCCCCGATGTGCCTCGCCGACCGGGCAGCACCGGGCGTAACCGCAACTACCACAAGGAATCGCGAGTCATGCCTCTGTGAATCGCCCCCCGGGCCATTTGTGAATCGACCCCCCGCGTCGTTTTCACGTCCTAGTGGTGGCATGACACGCAGGCCGGTCATCGGAAGTGCGCCCCGGAAGGGCGCATCGTTTGCCAGGCGCGGCTGCTATGGATCGGCCCTTGGCCGGGCACTTCGTGCGCCTTTTTCTTCAGCGAGACGGTGCGTTTCATGGCGGCCTGCAGACCGTCGTTACTCCCCGAGCACCCGCTCATCGCCGTGAAGGATCGCCCGGGGCCGCTCCAGCTCCTGCGGCGTGCGGGCGAGCGCCCCGACCTCGACGGATCGGCCCCGCGCCCCAAGTACCTTCCAGAGGCCGCGATCCACGTCGTCCTAGGAACGGGGCACCGTCGTGGTCTCATGGCCCGGATCGATGTAGACGAAGACGGCGCGGCCGGTGTTCAGAGCGACAGGCAACTTAAGTGGGAAGCCACGCCGGGTGTTTGCGCCGGCTCCGCGGTAGAGCCGTGAGGGCAGGAGCCGACGCTCGATGCCGAGCTCTTGAAGAGAGCGCCGACGTTCTCGGGCTCCGTCGGAAGCCACGCCCCGTGCGAGTGCGGTGAGCCGCTTGAGGCGGGCGGACTCGGCCCGCACGGATAGTGATGGTGGAGAGCCGGTTCAGGACTGTCAGGGTACCCATACCAGCTACATTGAGGCGTGTGGCTTATGCTATGTCAACAAGGGGAAAAAAGTGGACGTCCCAGGGATTCCAGCGAAGTGCCAGAAGTGGATGGGGCTCCGCCAACGGGGACGCTCGATCTCCTCCCGGAGAGCCTGAAGAGAGGCTGAATCACGGTGGGTCGAAATCGTTCTATGCCGGGTCAGTTCATGCGCCGCAGCCCGCTCCGGATCCTAGCCGAGCACAAACGCCAACGTAACTCACGCCTTCCGCTGGCTTGGACTTTCGTCCAACCCACTTCAGGTTAGACGCTGTGTCCCGCACCTCAGGCCACCAGACCCGGTGAGGTCTAGGTGGAGGGTACAGAGGCGTAGGGTTGTCGAGGGCTGCAAGGTCCGGGAAGTTGTGGGCTCCCGGTGTCTAGGTCTTTCTCGCCGGTTCGACGATGATTCGCATACGCCCGCGCTTGACCACATAGCCGCCCGGACGAATCCGAAGCCGACCTTCTTGAACAAGGGTCCAAAGACTCTCGGCGATCAATTCGGCGCTACGGTCCGTCGTTTTCGTGGCTACCTGTGAGGAGAGCCACTCGGCGAACGCCCGCTCTCCAATATCTTGGCCGACCGACCTGCGAAGTGCGTGAAGCTTGCGGAGCTGTCCCTTCGTCAGAGTACTTTCGTCAATTCGTCTCGATGATGTCTGCGGCATAGATCTTCCCTCCGTGGTACTGTGTTGAGATTGTTGTTGGGTCGCAAGAGACTCAAGGTTTCGCCCCAGTCGCGGCACGCCCCGGGTCCCTGGCCGAGCACTACCGAAGGGTGGGTAGCTAATCTAGGCTATTAGGTCCCAAGAACTCAAATACGACGGGATCCTGCCCCGGCGGGTGCTAGCGAGCGGTCGGAAGGGTCTAGAGGCTGTACCGCTGTCAGCGCCAGAACCGCTCAGTCGGCCCTACTTCAAGAAGATTGGACTCCAGGAGATCGAATGCGGCCTCGAATAGTTCTCTTAATGGATCTTTGTCCCACCCAGCATAAGTAAACTCGTACCAAACCGGCATGGCAAAGGCCCTTGCTCCTATCCACCCAAGCCACGCCAGACGGCCCGGGTCAATAATCTTTTCAAACAGCACAGTAGGAACGCCGCCGATCTTGACGCGTCGCCCAGTCTGTGGAACGGGCGTGTAGGTCAGATTGCGGATTGTGCCCGCCTGACCATGGCTCACGGCCGACAAGATACGATAGGCCTCCTCCTCGCCCAGGATCTTCTTGACGAGCTCCGTCGCCCCGGGCATCCTTACGCCAATCCCGATGCGCTTGCCATTCCTGTCCCTCAACTTCCGATAGCCGATCGCCTGAGCGTCTCGTTCGACCGCCCTTATTCGGTTCTCGATGCCCCGAGCCTCCTTTGGTTGGTGCAATGCTCTTGCGAACCTTAGGCCCTGTGCCATCTCATCGAACCTGATGGCTAAGGTCCGCCTTATCCTCATGTCACCGTCTATTGCAGGATCCAGTAACCATGCTGCTCGAGCACACGGCTCCAGCATCGAACGGATACACGTTAGGCACGCGATCGGCTCTATTGGCTTAGTGATCATCTTGACGAAGGCCGTTATGTGTTCCCCTCCGGACTCAATCAGGGTCATCGCGATGGACCGTGCCGTGATGAGGGACTCCCTCCGTCGAGCCACAGACAATTCGGAGTCAAAGAGAGAACCGGCAACGGGATCGCCATGGATTATGCCGCGGAGCGGAGGGATCCCGCCGTAAAGCGTGGTCAGTGCCCTTCGAATCACCTGTAGGTGTTCTAAACTGAACTGCGGCAGGAACTCAACCAATTGTTCAACGCATGGTTTGGGTGCCCTGACTTGACGCGGTACTTCAGATACATATCCAGAATCTTCGCAACGCCTGAGATCGCCGATTCGGACCTCATTGATGTAGGGTGGGATAGGCGGATCTGGGCTGCCGGAGTCATTGGGTGGAAACGCTGGTTCGGTGGATAGGTTTTCCTCTGTTTCTATACGACAACGTTCAGCTCTCAAGAATTCGGCAGTCAGCTTGAGATGTCATCGCTACAGACGACTTCCCAAGTCTCACCTTCATATAGAGAAACCATCCGAGCGATTACGCAGATTGGAAGACTCAGTCGGATTTGGTCAGGTGTGTCAACACTCCGTGCGAACTAGGAAGCGATATGCATGCGCACGCCGATTCTCAACTGGACAGATTGCTGATAGCCCAACGACCTCTAGCTCGGCAGTCCCATTCGCCGCCGGGATCGTGAAGGGATATGGTTTCATGCTCTTGACCTGGGGCATTACTGAGGCATGATTTTACGGACGCCAGAGGTACTCGATTGCCACCAACCCTCGACTTGTTCGAGTGGGCAAGGCCAGTCGGACGGCGATCACTTGGATCCGAAGCGAGTAGCGACATATTCTTGGGCATCGTCCTCGCCGAGTCGTACTGTACCCGGGCCGCTCCGGACGTATAGATCACCACCCTCCGCCTTCTGTAGGCCCTTCCATCTCAGGTATACGGGCTCAGGACTGCGCTGGCAGCTCACGAGGCAGACGGTCTTTCCCTTGATGATCTGGATCTTGGGATCGATACAGGTTCCGGCGCGGTCACCGAGGCCATTTCGCACGGCTTGGGCAAGGTGCAGCATGAACTTGTCGTCGTTCTCCAAGCGGTCTTGCGCGATGCCGAGCACCCTGCGGTCGTCGTCCACGCCGATCAGAAGGTCACCTCCCTCCGTGTTGAGGAACGCTGCTATAGTCTTGAGGGCCGCGTGGGTCACGTGTTTGTCGTCCTTACGGTCCTCTTTGAGGTTCCAGCGCAGGCTGGACTTGAACTCGAGCGTCTTAGACTCCTGGAGCCTGAGCAGCTCGTCTGCGCGCCGGTGGCGCCGGATGTAGTCGTCAAAGAGGAAGTTCTTGAGCGCGCGGCCAAAGTCGGAGTCGTCGGTGATGCGTTTGTAGAGATCGAAGTTGGTCTCAACGATCTCTTGGATTTTGTCTTCCACCTTGGGGTCGAAGGTCAGCCGGACGTTTTCGCGCGTGTTCACTCGAGCGCTGGCGTCGAGGCCGGCGTCCTCGTCGAGGGCTGAGCGGATGTGCTCAAGCGTGACACGGTGCTCGGTGCCGAGGTTCAGGCCGAAGCGGTCGTTCAACGCCGCGATAATCCGCGAGAGTGCCTCCTCCTCCTTTGCGCCAGCGGTGCCCGCCGTTTTACTCCCGGCGGGTTTGAGCGGCCAAACCTGCCGTTCCAGCCCGAGCCGGCCATGGCTGGTCCGTTGGATACGGAAGGACTCCATGTCGATGTTCTGCTGGACCTCGCGAGGCAGATCCTCACGGCTGGCCGGCAGCAGGCGCCGGAGGTGGCGAGCGAAGACGTAGAGCTTTTCGAGGTCCGGATCGGCGAATGTCAGCACCTGGGAGAGGAAGACGTACAGGCGTACGTAGTCGGTGAGCTGGCTGCGGAAGTCGCGTCTTTCGTCGGGGGTAAGCTCGCCGAAGCGCTGACGTACCGGTTCCAGCACCGCATACAGCCTGTCCTGGGTCGCCTTGGGATCGAAGTACACCCGTCCGAAAGCCTGGACGTCGTCGGCCACAAACACACCGTATTCGAGCAGCCGATCCTGGACCTCGTAGAGGAGGTTGGGGTCGGTCTCCTCCGAAAGCAGGGTGGTCTCGTAGTAGGGCTCGAAAGCCTGCCTGATCTCCTCGGCTTCGTTGGCGAAGTCGAGCACCATCGTGCCCCACTTGTCAGGGTGTGTGCGATTCAGGCGGGAGAGCGTCTGAACCGCGTTTACGCCGCCGAGCTTCTTGTCCACGTACATCGTGTGAAGTAGCGGTTGATCGAACCCGGTTTGGAACTTGTTCGCGACCACCAGGAAGCGGTACTCGGGCTTCTCAAACTCGGCTGCCGTCTGCCGCTCGCCGATGACTCGCTCCTGCCCGACCGAGTTCATCCCGGACTCCGTGTAGGATGCGCCGCTGTCCTTCACCGTGCCAGAGAAGGCGACGAGCGCCTTCCATAGATGGCCCTGTTCGGCGAGGTATTGATCTAGCGCAAGCTTGGTGCGCACTGTATGCAGGCGCGAGCGCGTCACGATCATCGCCTTCGCCCGCCCACCGATCGCGGCCGCGACCTGAGCGGCGAAATGCTCCACGCAGATGGCGATCTTGTCGCGGATGGCGTGCGGGTGCAGCTCGACGAAGGACTTGAGTAGATACTCTGCCTTCTGCTTGTCGTACCGTGGGTCGTTCTCGATCTTCTTCAGCAGACGCCAGTAGGCCTTGTAGGTCGTGTAGTTCGCGAGCACGTCGAGGATGAACCCTTCCTCGATCGCCTGGCGCATGCTGTAGAGGTGGGAGGGCTCGAACCTTCCGTCTGGCCGCTTCCGGCCGAAGAGCTCGAGGGTCTTGGGCTTCGGGGTCGCCGTAAAGGCAAACGTCGAGAGGTTCGGCTGCCGGCCTCGGCTTCGGATCTCTTCAAGGACCCGGTTCTCAATCTCCTCTTCCGGGCTCTTGGCGCCCGCTTCCTCCTTCTCGGCCTCCTCCAGGCTCCCTGCCGCGAGCACCGCCTTCAGGCTCTTCGTGCTCTCCCCGGACTGCGACGAATGTGCCTCGTCCACGATCACGGCAAAGCGCTGGCCGGGAAGCTGAGCGATCTGCTCGGCAATGACGGGAAACTTCTGCAGAGTGGTGACGATGATCGTACGACCCGCTTCGAGGGCCTCGCGGAGCTGGCGGGAGGTCTGGTCGATGTTCTCCACCACGCCGAGAGTCTGCTCGAACTGCCGGATGGTCTGCTGCAGCTGGCGGTCGAGCACGCGTCGATCGGTCACCACCACGACCGAATCGAAGACGCGCCGGTCGTCACGGTCATGCAGCACGGAGAGCTGGTGGGCCAGCCAGGCGATCGTGAAGCTCTTGCCGCTGCCAGCCGAGTGCTGGATCAGATAGCGCTTGCCGGTGCCGTGGTCTCGCGCGTGGCGCACCAGGCTGCGCACGCAGTCGAGCTGTTGGTAGCGGGGGAAGATCAGGAAGCGCTTACCGGTCTTGCGCCCATGATCGTCCTCCGCCTCGACCTCGTGGATGAACTGGCGGACCAGGTCGAGGACGCTGTCCCGGGCCCAGATCCGCTCCCACAGGTAATCGGTAGGGAAGCCTGGGCGGGTCGGCGGTACAGGCGGATTTCCCGCACCGCCGAAGCGCCCCTGGTTGAAGGGCAGAAACCGAGTCGCGAGTCCGGCGAGCAGGGTCGTCACGAAGACCAGTTCCGGGTCCACGGCGAAGTGGGCGAGGCAGCGCCCGTAGGCAAAGAGCGGCTCTCTCGGATCGCGGTCGTACTGATACTGCCGGATCGCATCCTCCACGTCCTGCCCGTTGAGCGGGTTCTTGAGCTCGGCCGTGAAGATCGGGATGCCGTTCAGGAAGAGCGCGAGGTCGAGACTCTCCTCACCCTTCTCGCTGAAACGGAGCTGACGCACGACGGCGAAAAGGTTGGCCGCGTGGAGGCGCTGCAGCTCCTCGTTGAGGCCACTCGCAGGCCGGAAATATGCTAGCCTGAACTTGCAGCCCGAGTCCTTGACACCGTTTCGCAGCACGTCGAGCGCTCCCCGACGCCTGATCTCGCGCGCGAGCCGGCCGAGGAAGCGCGGCTTCACGTCAGCCCCGTGGTGTTGCTTGAGCTTCTCCCACTCTCTCGGCTGGGTAGCCAGGAGGAAGTCGACGACGTCGGCTGGGATCAGGCAGAGGCTACGGTCGTAGTCCTCCGGAGAGCGCCTGTGGTAGCCGCCAGGCACCAGCCCATCGCCGTTCCCGGACGGCAACTCGAGCGTAGCATCTACCGGACAGGCATCAGGGCCGCCCCGCAGTAGTGTGCACTCGATCGCTTCCTCGAATGCGCGCTCTGAGATCTCTGGAGTCACGCCGCTTCCTCACGGACGTCGATCTTGCCAGTGACGGCAGCAGAGATCAGCGCGGTCCGGAACTCCTTGAGAAGGTCGATGGCTTCCTGGACTTTGGAAGACAGTTTCTCCAGCTTCCCGGCCTCTACACCAAGAAAATTCGCAATCTTAATCTGTTCCGACTTGGGCGGAACCGGAATTCGGGCTCTCTTGAGATCGCGAATATTGATCCCCTTGATTGTAGCCCCGACGGCTCCTGCGTCTAACTGGCCGAACACGACGTTGGAGCGTAGCGAGTACAGCAACCAGCATCCATCCGTTGCTTTCGTATAGGCCACCCGCGCAGCATCTTGAGTAAGGTTGGCTCCTTCTAGCTCATCAGGCACCATCTCGACTTCCCCTATGCTCCCACGGATCGCATAGACTAAATCACCCCCCTTAAGTCGAGACCGGACGTAGCGTGATTCGATCTCGAACGTGGTCTTGCTAAGGGCATCCAGTCTGAGACGTGTTGCCACCACGTCGCCGCCTTTCACGATCGGAACGCCCACCTCCACGTTTGGTCCTGGAAGAACGATCCCGTACATGATTTGACGGTCTCTCGGTGTCAGGTGCCAAAGACGCTTCATGCTCCAGTGCGCCGGGATCTCGCCGAGCCACTCGACGCCGGAATCCTTCATGGTGACGTTCGGGTCAAGGCCCCGAGTGACCGCACGGGTTATGAGTGCGGTGCGTTTCTCCTGAAGCAGCTCGATCAGCCGCTCCTTTCTGGCCACCAAACCATCGATCTTCGCCGTCTCGCGGTCGAGGAAAACGGCGATGGCTCGTTGCTCCTCGATCGCAATCGGTAGCACAGCGGGCATGTTGCGGACTCTTTCTGCGCTCAGGTTGTCCTGCGTATTGCTGGCCGACAACATCTGGACATGGGCCTGCATGAACTCGAACCACCACCGCAGATAGTCGCGGAGCGCCTCGCTCTCGCGAGGCACAACACCGAGAATCGCTTGGTTGGTCACGGCCTCAGTCTCAAGCAGTGCAACCCTACCCAGTGACGCGTACATTGAGTAGAGGAGCGTCCCTGCGGGCAAGATTCGAAGACGCTTCGACGTCCGCCCCGCTTCGGTAATCCGCTTTGCCGTCACGCGAACGCGGAAGTCTCGTGTCATGTCCGAGATCGCCACCCAGGGGATGCCATGCTCTTCGTCTGTCCAGTACGCGACGTTGCCCGATTCAGGCGTTCCGCCAGACTCGAGACGAGCCACACCGTTCTTGAGTCTCTTGAGGTTCCAATGCCCCGGGATATCGCCTAACCACTCGACGCCGGAGTCCCTGTACGCAGGGTATCGGCGGAATCGCCGAGACTGCGGCTTCTGGATTCGATCGGTCACGTCAGTCACGGCCCTTCACCTTCCGTCCGAACTCCAATCCCTGGTCGCTGGGCCCTGCCAGCAAGCCATGCCTCTGTGAACGGACTCTCCTCGACCAAAGCTGTGGCAGACCCACCGCAGGAAACGCCACGGCTCCTCCCCCGCGTCCAGCGGATCCGGACCATCGGGCACCAACCCAATCCGGCGCTGCAGCACCAGCCAGTGCCGCCCACGTGGTGTCCTTGTTCGAGTCCGGGACTAGCGTCACCGGTTCTCCCAGCCAACGATGACCCTCTGGGAGCCCGCTCAACCGGCCACCTCCCGCAGCATGGCCACGATCTCCTCCTCGACCTGCTGGATGTCGGCCTCGATTTCCTCAAGCGCGCGGGGAGGGCGGTACTCGTAGAAGTATCGGTTGAAGTTGATCTCGTAGCCCACGAGCCCGACCTCTCCATCCTGTGGATCCCGGCGCGTCGTATCGATCCAAGCATCGGCAACGTGTGGCTTCACCTCGCGCTCTAAGAACGACTCGACACCCTCGAGGAGGGGCACGTTCTCCGTGTCGCGAAGCTTCGGATCGGGCTCGGGGGAACCGTCCCGGTTCCGGCAGATGCCTGCCTCGTCGTTGCGCTCGGACAGCGCTGAGAGAATGGCCTTCTTAATGGGTGCGGCAAGCCTGAACTGTGCCCGCTGAGCCGCCTGGGCAAGCTCGGCCTCGAACACCGCCCGATCCAGGAACAGCTTGTCCGGCAGATTCTGGAGCATCGCTCGGATCGCAGCCTGCTGAGCGCGGCCCGCCTCTTCAGCCTCGTCCTTCGCGGCGCCCTTCTTGCGCGACACCGCCAGGTTGACAAAGGCCTTCTGCTGTTCGAGGCGTGCGATCCGCTCGGGGCTGGCCCGGAGGTCAAGCTGGAGCGGCTGTTCTACCGTGATCTTGCGAAAACCGAAGTGCGTGATCGGGTAGATGCGGCTGACGACGACATCCCGCTCCTCTCCGTCCTCGACGACCTTGCGGGTCGCACCATCCTCGAAGTCCGCCAGCAGCTGCAGGATGCCCTCTTTCCGATCAAATGGGACCTCGCGACGCTTGGCACCCAGGCTCTTACGCAGCAGGACCCAGAACGAGGTGGCGTCGATGAGCTGGACCTTGCCGCGTCGCTCGGGCCGTTTCCGATTCGTGAGCACCCAGACGTAGGTCGCGATGCCCGTGTTGTAAAAGAGCTGCTCCGGCAGTGCGATCAGCGCTTCGAGCCAGTCGTTCTCCAGGATCCAGCGGCGAATCTCGCTCTCACCGCTTCCGGCATCACCTGTGAAGAGCGGCGAGCCGTTCATGATGATCGCGATCCGCGAGCCGCCCTTGGCCCGCTCCTTGGAGTGTGCGAGCATGTTCAGCAGGAACAGGAGTTGACCGTCGCTGATCCGAGGCAGGCCCGGTCCGAACCGGCCGGCGGCTCCTCGGTCGTGCTCGGCTCGGACCGCGTCTTGGTCGCGCTGCCAGTCTTTGCCGTAGGGCGGATTGGCGATCATGTAGTCGAAGGCGGTCCTGGCGTGCCGGTCGTCTGAGAGCGTGCTTCCGAAGAGGACACTCTCCGCGTCGCGGCCATCTTTCGACTTCATGAATAGGTCCGACTTGCAGATGGCGAAGGTCTCCGGGTTCACCTCTTGGCCGAACAAGTGGATGTCGGCCTCAGGGTTCACGGCAGTGCCGCGGCGTTCGCCCTCGCGTATCTCTCCGGCGTTAATGTGTTCCTTGGCGATTGTGAGCATGCCGCCCGAGCCGCAGCATGGATCGTAGACGCTCAGCACGACCCCCTTCGTGCGTAACCGCTCCCTGTCACCGGCCATCAGCAGGTCGACCATGAGATGCACGACGTCGCGGGGAGTAAAGTGCTCACCCGGGTTCTCGTTCAGCGCCTCGTTGAACTTCCGGATGAGCTCCTCGAAGATCGTGCCCATCGTGAAGTTGTCGATCACGTCCGGGTGGAGATTTACCTTCGGATCGCCGAACCGCTGCACGACCTGGAACAGGAGCCCCGCTTCGTCGAGCTTCGAGATCGTGTTGTCGAAGTCGAACTTCTCCAGCACCTCGCGCATGTTGGAGCTGAACCCGGCGATATAGTGGCGCAGGTTCTGAGCGATGTGGGGCGCATCGGCTAGTAGCTTGGCGAAGTCGTAGCGCGACGTGTTGTAAAAGGCGAATCCGGACGCGAGCTGAAGCTGCCCGCGGAGATCCTCGATCCTGCCCCTGTACTTGGCGTGGACTGCCAATACCTCCGGCTTGGTCGGGGCCAGGACGCAATCCAGCCGTCGCAGCACCGTGAGCGGCAGGATCACGTCCTGGTACTTGCCGCGCTTGAAGGTGTCGCGGATCAGGTCCGCCACGCCCCAGATGAAGCCGGTGATCTCGCTGTGGTTCATGTCGGGTCCATTTCTGAATCTAACTGATGGCCGGACGCGGGGGTTGAACGTAGATCCTCGACGAGGCGTACGGAGGCAGAACGCGTGCCACAGTATTGATTCGGCTTGGGAACTGGCGCGGCAGGGGTAGAACGCGCCTATTCCAGGTGGATGGGAAAGCGGCTGGCGTTGCTGGCCCAACGACATGGGACATCGATGTCCGGCAAACAGATGTGAGGTCACGGGCGGGTAGGGTATCATTTGTCGCACACGGTCGGAACAGCCGCGTCGGCGATGACCACGATGTGGCCCGAAAATCTGATTCAGAATGGAGCACCCTCACTGATGGCGATATGGCTGGTTCGTGGCGGACGCCATGGCGAGTACGAGCAGAAGTTTATCCAGGAGGACCGTATCTACGTCACCTGGGACGGGCTGGATGTCAATCTCGCCCGTTTAGAGGCACGGGAGGATCTCGTTGCGGCAATGACCGACCGCTATGCGACAGCCAAGCCTAAGACCATTCTCAATTGGGCCAGCCAGATCTGGCCGTTCGCACATCGAATGCAGGTGGGCGACCTCGTGGTCCTTCCACTCAAGGGCCAGCCCGCTGTCTATGTCGGAGAGATCAGAGGCGACTATCGCTTCGAGCCAGACGGCCCGGATCCGTACTTCCACTGGCGACCGGTCATGTGGATTGGGGAAGCCATCCCACGGGCCAGCTTTGGGAGGGACCTGCTCCACTCCCTCGGCGCGTTCATGACGATCTGCCGCATCAAGCGCAACAACGCCGAGGACCGGCTCGAAGCCATGCGACAGTCGGGCTGGAAGTCCGATCCGGGTCTCAAGGGCCAGACGGGTATCGTTGAGGCCACGGATGAAGGGGCCGATGCCGTTGGCGGCGATCTCGAAGAGCTCGGCCGGGATCGGATTGCCCGGCTCATCTCCGCTAAGTTTGCGGGCCACGGACTAGCGAGACTCGTTGAGGCAATCCTCCAGGCTCAAGGCTACACAACGTACCGTAGCTCCGAAGGTGCGGATGGAGGTGCGGACATCCTGGCAGGCTCTGGGCCGCTCGGATTCGGCACGCCTCGTCTGTGTGTGGAAGTCAAGTCTGAGAGAGGGCCGATTGACCGGCCGACCGTCGACAAGCTGCTCGGAGCCGTCGCGAAGTTTAGTGCACAGGAAGGCCTATTCGTCGCTTGGGGAGGTTTTAAGACCAATGTGCAGAAGGAGTTGGCGGGCAGCTTCTTCAAGGTTCGACTCTGGACCCAGAAGGAGCTCCTTGAGCAGCTGTTCACCCACTACGACCGCCTAGACGAGGATCTACGTGCCGAGCTTCCGTTGAAGCGGATCTGGACCGTCGCCGCCCAGGATGATGATGCTTAGCAGACCTGGCGTCTTCGCGGAAGGCGCTCATCGAGGTGCCCCGACACGGGTCTGCTGGCCTCAGTGATCCTTCAACCACCCTGAGCCGGCCCAGGCAGTCTGCCCATTCCTGCATCACGTGGCGCCGCCTGGGCAAACGCCGTCCGGTTGTAGGCCCGTCCGTCGGGATCCCTGACCGAGTGGACCGGCTCGTGCTCGATGAAATTCGGCCGGAAGCCCAGCGCCTCGTCCCGAATGGTACGCGTCATCGCACGGAAGCCCTGCAGGGTCATCCGTTCCGGGGGATGTCCCAAGGGCCGGAACACCCTGCACAGGTGGGCTGGCTCCTCGGCCGGTTGCGGCGCGGATAGGGCGCGTTCAGGAAGACGTAGCGGCCATGCCAAGCGGCAAGCGGGTTCAAGTTCGGCAGGGGTGCGGGGTTGACGCTCGACAACCGTCCACGCGTCCGAAGGCGTCTTAGACTGCCCCATGAATTCTCGCCGTAGAAGAGGGATAGAATGAGGGAAACGTGTGGGTCTGGTCAGTAATAACATATTATATAACAATAAGTTACAAGTGATCTACCGCGTCTTGCGCCTTCGCGGCCGGGTCGGTCAGCGCCGCACGGGCAGCACTGACCGGGACGGGAGCGACCCCCCAGTCCAAGGGCCTGGTACGGGTTCGGGGGCAGGTGTGTTTGCGCACCTGCCCCCGCCCTCCTGGGGTCGCTCCCGAGCCATCGATCCTTCCAGGAAGGGTGTTGGACCGATGAGGCCGGCTACGCTCGCCATCATCGGCACCGCTCTGGGAGCGGCCGCCATCTACGCCGTCGCACGCGCCGCCGGGCTCGCCGACCTCGGGCGCCGCGTCGATCTCGCCGAGCGCTCCGTTCGGCGCGGCGAGGGGGACCCGGCCCTCACCGACGCGCTCCGCAGAGACGCCGAGGGCGACTGGGAATGAGCGCGGAGACCGGGCGGGCGGCGGGCCGACGAGATCGACCCAAACGTGCGCGCACACCTCGCGGCGCGTCCGTCGAGACCCTGCCAGCCACCTGGCGGACGCAGGCCAAGGCGCTCCGCCGGTACGGGGGCGAGACGCCGGCCGTCGCGCTCGAGAGCTGCGCGGCCGAGCTCGAGGCCACGCTCAGGGAGCGGGACGAGACCACCCTCTCGCTGACGGAGGCAGCCAGGGAGAGCGGCTACTCCGCTGACCATCTCGGCCGTCTTGTGCGCGACGGCAGGATCCCCAACGCCGGAAGGCCCGGCGCGCCCAGGATCGCCCGCTCGCACCTGCCACGGAAGACCCAGGCGCCAGCCACACCGCTACTGGTGGAAAAGCATCGCCGAGGCGAAGTTCCCAACGCGCAGATCGTGCAGTCCATCATCGAGGGAGGAATCGAATGATGGCACGCACGAAACCTATCCGGCGCTCCTACGGCGCCGGCGAATGGGGCCGGAACCGGGTACGGGTCTTTCCCGATCCCAAGACCGGCCTGTTCCAGATCGAGTGGCGCGACAACGGGCGCAGGCTCACAAGGTCGCTGAAGCACCGCGACTGGAGACGGGCGAAGCGGCAGGCGGACGAGTTCGCCGCTGGCTACCTCGGGCCGGAGATCGAGGGCAAGGCGGAAGCCGAGCCCGAGCCGCTCACCCTGGAGACGCTTTTTGACATCTACGGTGAAGAGGTGACGCCCACCAAGCGTGGGCGGTCGCGGCTGCACGACAGGGCCGCGATGAGGATGTTCCTCGGGTGCTTCGGCCGGGACCGAAAGCCCGCAACGCTGTCGCAGCGCGACTGGGACCGGTTCATCCGGGAGCGGCGCGCGGGCAGGGTCGGCGCGAGCGGCAAACCGGTGTCCGACCGGACGATCGAACGCGACTTGAAGTTCCTGCTCGCGGTCCTCAACTGGGCCGTGAAGTCGAGGGACGAGCGGGGCGAACTGCTCCTCGGCTCGAACCCGCTCAAGGGCCTGAAGACGCCCACGGAGAAGAACCCGGTCCGGGTCCTCCTTTCTGAGGAGAAATACCAGGCGCTTCTCGAGGTGTCCCGCCCGGTCGACTGGCGGTTTCGTGTCGCGCTCGTGCTCGCGCACGAGACGGGTCACCGCATCGGCGCCATCCGCCAGCTTCGATGGTCGGACATCGACATGGAAGGCGGAGTGGTGCGGTGGCGCGCCGAGCACGAGAAGTCGGGCTACGAGCACCGGACGCCGGTCACCGCCGAGGCGCTCGCCGCCTTGGAGGAGGCGCGAAAGAGGAACCCCGTGACCGGACACACTCTCGTGCTGCCCTCGCCGCAGGATCCGTCGAGGTGCGTGGGCTCCTGTCAGGCGCGCGGCTGGTGGCAAAAAGCGGAGGGGCTCGCGGGGCTTGAACCTAAGCCCGGCAGAGGCTGGCATTCCCTGAGGCGGAAGTTCGCCTCCGACCTCATGAACCAGCCACTCAAGGTGCTCTGCGAGTTGGGTGGCTGGAAGACGGCCAAGACGGTGCTCCAGTGCTACCAGCAGGCCGACGAGGTACAACTCAGGAAGGCTCTGGAGAGCCGCCACAAGGTTCGCGCCTGATCCAATCGGCGGGAGTCAAACAGCGGGAATCCGGTCCGGTATGCCCGTAAGTTCAATTACCCCAATCAGATACGAATCTGCCAGCTTCTGCCGCCTCGGCTTGCCATATCCGTTGCGGTAGCCCTCGACCGAGTCCACCGTACTCCTGCGCTCTGACCTCTCCGGCCTAACAACTCCGTCACTTCCTCCTCCATGATCTGTTGGATGAACTCCTGCGCCTTCTCCCTAACCATCCCCTCGAGCGTCTCCCACATCGGCCTGCTGGACGCACCCTGGGGTCCCGCGATATCCTCTCTCATGAGGCGACGTTCCTTTCCCCGGGCGCTCACCCGGGCTCGCTGCTTTAAATCTCAGCGCAAAGGTACGTTGCCTCTCTTTTTACACACCCTTCTATGGGGCTGGCGGTCAAGACGCACCTTCCCCACACGCCGTCGGCTCATTTTTTGACCGTCGGCGTCCGCATGGTTTGGATTGCCCGGTCGACGACTCAGGGTGGGGAGGGGTGCGCTCGCAGGGTCCGCATCGCAGTCCGGAAGACGTTCACAGCCGTCGCGTTCTCCGCTCTGGAGCGGGAACCATCCTTCTATCTGGGACTCTGTGGCCCATCGCTTCGTTCGGCTCTCCAGGGGTGCATAGCCTTTGAGTGGGGGCTTGGGCTCTCTGCCCCGGCCCACGGTGTGTATGGATGCTGTCCCCTGTAACCGGTTCGCTTCCGTTTCGTCGGACCCCATGTTGTGACCGCTTTCGACCCCACGCTCGCCGATCCCAGGCCGGTTTACTCCGTCGCTTCCAGTCTCTTGGGGTCGTACGCTTCGCCAGATTCGGCTTCGTGCCCCCCTCCAGGAGTCGCTCGTAGTGGCGGTACAAGGGCTCGTCCTCGGCCCGACCGATCACCGTCGTCGCTGCGCCCTTTGAACACACGCTTCAGCGTGTGGTTGAAGTTCCGATTCAGCCCCCGCGTCTGCTGTACCGGTTCCCTTACCCACCGCCCACCCGGACCCCGCACCCAGTCCGACGAGCTCCGCATCACGACGCCCAGTCCGCAGTACGCCCAGAACCTGCTCCGGCTCTGGAACCGGTACGGCGTCACCACCACCGGCAGGAGCTCCGCCGTCCGGATCGGACCCAGACCCGGGCACGTCTTCAGCACATGCCACTCTCGATGCTTGCGTGCTTCCGCCAGCAACGCCTTCTCGGCCTTCGCCCTCAATGCCACGAGTGCGTCGTGCTCCTCGTACAGCAACCCGGCCGTCGCCCTGCTCGCTTCCGGCAGCTTGGCCAACCACTCCTCCCGGTCGCGCTTTAAGTAGACCGAGCGCCCCGCGCCGTAGGCCACTCCTCTCGAGCGCAGCACGCTCTTGAGCCGGTTCTTCACCCGCACCGTGTCGCCGACCAGGAAGTCGTAGCTCTTCGCCCGTTCCCCCAGCCGCCTGACCTGGCCCCGGTTCTTGTAGACCGTCGTCTCCAGTGATCCGATCCGCAGCTTCTCCGCCAGGGCAAACGCGTCCAGCTTGTCGGTCTTCGGGCCCCGGCTCTTGCCGACCCCCGCCACCGTCAGCTCCTCCACGTGCGGCTTCAGCACCTCGTACAGCCACCCCGACAGCGTCCCTTCTTCCAGGCATAAGTGCCGGTTCCTCGGAATCCCTCGCAGCACCTCGATCAGCGCCCGCGCGTTCGTTTCCACCACCTGCGAGCCCAAGCGCTTGCCGCTGGGGCCTACAATCCCCAGCGTGCAGCTCGACGCGTGTGCGTCGAGTCCGATATACCTCTCCATGGGCATCCTCCTCTTGGGTAGGACGGGTTGGGTTGCTTCCTTGCGCGAATAATGATGAACGCGCACCCGCTCCCGGAGGAGAACGCCTCTTCGTTTTCGGGCTGCTTCGCTGCTGATCGGTACCGGTAGCGGTCGCCATGCCCCTATGATGCCTTTGATCCTAGCTCAAGGCTGCGCGCGATCAGGCTCTATCGGACCAGTCGGTCGCGCTTATCGAGACAGGGCGGGTCAAGGGGAGTTATCGAGAGGGGAGACCAATGAACGAATCGCAAGACAGCTCACTATCCTGTTCGTTCACCAATCTCGCGAGTGCAATTGAGGAGCTGGATTCACTCGTGCGCGAGATGACATTTACGAATAGGGAAATCCTCTTTCAAATTGCGACAGTCGACTTTGCATTTCAGGTGCTTGAAGCAGCAAAGGCTACCCTCCTCCTGCAACTGACTGCTGTGCCGAGGACAAATTGGGCAACAGCTCGACTTGCGTTCGAATCAGTGCACGACCTGTTCTATCTCATGAATCTTTGTCCTGATCGCCAAGCTGCAGGCGCGAAGATCTACGTGGGAGCGATGATCGCGAGGAAACGGGCTCATGACAGGTTGCGCGGTTTGGCAGAGATTCAGGAGGAGGACGTCGAGAGCGAAGTGCCGGGACTCCGGGACTACGTCCGGGCCCAAGCGAAGGAGATAGAGGAGATCGATCCGGGGGCTGAGGAAGCTATCGTGCGGGCCCTCGAGGAGAGACTCCGCGGCGGAGACCATCATTGGTCGGGATTACCGAGACGCCAGATGACCAAGCGTATCAGAGACGAGCTCCACAATCGTGAACTCGCGGAGATGTTCGAAGCCTATTATTACGTGCTGTCCGTCAAAGCGCATCCAAGCCTACGTATTGGTGATGCGGTAAGGCTCGAACGAGGGCATCTTAGAATCATCCCAGATCCGCCGGATGACGCTACGTGCGGGGTAGCGTGTGCCGCAGTGCAAACCGCTGTGCAATTGCTGAAGGATCACTCCGATGGGTCTTCCAGTCGTCCATAAGCCCGCGTCGGCACTCGAAGAGGTCGGTGCACCGTCCGGATGGCCGTGGCCACCTCGCGATGCGGCAATGCCCGCATGTGTTGCACGACGTCATGCTGGGACCTAGTGTTATGTTACAAAAGTTTTTAGCCCCTGAAGCTGGCAAGCGATGGTCCATGGCCAACGAGACCAAGAAGTTGCGACTGCGTCGGGGGGACCTAAAGGTGCTGGAGTCCTGGGTTCGCTCGCGGACGCTGCCTCGACGTCAGGTGGAGCGAGCGCAGATGCTGCTTGCCGCTTCTCACGGGGAGTCGAGCCGAAGTATCGCGGAGGCGCTTGGCGTCGCTCGAGACACCGCTCGGCTGTGGATTCGTCGTTACGGGGAGGGCGGACTGAAGAGCGTCGCGAAGGACCGCGAGCGCGCCGGCCGGCCGCGCAAACTCACTCCCGCGCTTGAAGAAGAGATCGTGGCGAAGACGGTGAGCGAGAAGCCGCCGCCGGAGAAGTCTACGCACTGGAGCAGCCGCCTTCTGGCGGACGAGATGGGCCTCAATCATGTCGATGTTTGGCGTACATGGAGCAAGTTCGGACTCAAACCCCACAAGGTCCGCCGCTTCAAGCTCTCTCGCGACCCCCGCCTGGTCGAGAAGCTCAACGACGTGGTGGGCGTGTACCTCAATCCTCCCGACAACGCCGTCGCTTTCGCCTTCGACGAGAAGAGCCAGATCCAGGCCCTGGACCGTACTCAGCCGGGGCTGCCACTGAAACGGGGCCGCGCCGGCACCATGACGCACGACTACAAGCGCCATGGCACAACGACGCTTTTCGCCGCTCTTGACGTTGCGACGGGTCACGTCATCCATGACTGCATGCCCAAGCATCGCCATCAAGAGTTCCTGAAGTTCATGAAGACGGTTGTACGCAGCGTCGAACCGGAGCTTGAGGTCCACGTCATCCTCGACAACTATGCGACCCACAAACACGAAGCCGTGCGCAACTGGCTGGCGCGAAACCCCCGCGTACAATTCCATTTCGTGCCCACCGGTGCCTCGTGGGCCAACATAGTAGAGCGCCTCTTCAGCGAGCTCGATCAGCGCCAGCTCAAGCGACTGGCCGTCCATAGCGTGCCCGAACTCATCGAAGCCATCGATGCCTATCTCGAGCAGCGCAATGAAGACCCCACGCCGTTCGTCTGGACTAAGTCCGCCCAGGAGATCCTCGACAAAATCGCGCGTGGGCCAAGAACTTTAGATACGGTACACTAGCTGGCTGAGTTCTCTCTGTCGGTCGACGGACAGGAGTACGCGATCCGGGCCGAGCCGGCCGAGGTTTTCGAGCGCGAGGAAGAAGTGGACCCGCATGCAGGGCATAGCCACGGGAAGAAGAGGAGCCGGCCACGGGGCTCGTCACCCTGTCCAAGGAAGAACCGTGGTCGTTTCCATGGGCCGTCTCCGCAAGATACCGGCTTGGTTTCCGGGCCCAGGTAAGCTGGTGGCTCCCCCTGAGGTCTCGTACACGTGTCTGCCCCGGTGGCGCGACTTGTGCAGGTGGATGGACCCTCACTGGGACCGGGTGACTTCGTCCGCACCGGGCGTGTCTTGGCTCTGATCGCGCTCATCAGCCTGGACAACTCGTACGCACGCACCCGTACCGGTGTTGTTGATGAACCGGGCGAGGAGTTCGGCGAAGAACCGGAATTCACTGGGTTCACACTGGGACGTTGGCTTAGAAAGTGAGGCTACAATGGGCAACACGAAGGCTGGGCTACCGCACCGACCGCTTGAGGACACGGCGGCACCGATGCGGAGCAAGATCAGTAAGAAACAATACGAAATGGCACTGGCCAAACTTCAGATCGAGTTGGTCAAGCTACAGAAGTGGATTCAAGATAAGGGGTTAAGGGTAGTCGTCATCTTCGAAGGACGGGATGCGGCGGGAAAGGGTGGTGCCATCAAACGGATCACACAGAGCCTCAATCCCCGCATCTGCCGAACCGTGGCCCTGGGAAAGCCCACGGAACGAGAAAAGAGCCAGTGGTATTTCCAGCGCTATGTCGTTCATCTTCCCGCTGCCGGCGAGATGGTACTGTTCGATCGAAGTTGGTACAACCGAGCCACCATCGAGCGGGTCATGGGCTTTTGCACTGAAGAAGAGTACGACGAATTCATGCAATCTTGTCCGACGTTCGAGCGCTTGCTCGTTCGCTCGGGGATCAAGTTGATTAAGTATTGGTTCTCAGTAAATGACGCGGAACAGGAGTATCGTTTTTTGCAGCGCATTAATGACCCGATTCGCAGATGGAAGATCAGCGAAATGGATCTGCGGTCGCGTGAGAAGTGGATCGACTACTCCATTGCCAAAGATGAGATGTTCAAATACACGGATATCGACCAAGCACCATGGTATGTCGTGGAGGGGGATGACAAGAAGCGAGCTCGACTGAATGTCATGACACATCTTCTGAGCCTCATTCCGTATGACGAACTCAAGGCCCCAGAGCTCGAGCTCCCGCCTCGCCAGCCTGACTACGGCTACGTACGCCCACCGAGGAGCGGCCAGACATATGTGCCGGAAGTCTTCTAGTGTTATGTTACAAAAGTTTTTAGCCCCTGAAGCTGGCAAGCGATGGTCCATGGCCAACGAGACCAAGAAGTTGCGACTGCGTCGGGGGGACCTAAAGGTGCTGGAGTCCTGGGTTCGCTCGCGGACGCTGCCTCGACGTCAGGTGGAGCGAGCGCAGATGCTGCTTGCCGCTTCTCACGGGGAGTCGAGCCGAAGTATCGCGGAGGCGCTTGGCGTCGCTCGAGACACCGCTCGGCTGTGGATTCGTCGTTACGGGGAGGGCGGACTGAAGAGCGTCGCGAAGGACCGCGAGCGCGCCGGTCGGCCGCGCAAACTCACTCCCGCGCTTGAAGAAGAGATCGTGGCGAAGACGGTGAGCGAGAAGCCGCCGCCGGAGAAGTCTACGCACTGGAGCAGCCGCCTTCTGGCGGACGAGATGGGCCTCAATCATGTCGATGTTTGGCGTACATGGAGCAAGTTCGGACTCAAACCCCACAAGGTCCGCCGCTTCAAGCTCTCTCGCGACCCCCGCCTGGTCGAGAAGCTCAACGACGTGGTGGGCGTGTACCTCAATCCTCCCGACAACGCCGTCGCTTTCGCCTTCGACGAGAAGAGCCAGATCCAGGCCCTGGACCGTACTCAGCCGGGGCTGCCACTGAAACGGGGCCGCGCCGGCACCATGACGCACGACTACAAGCGCCATGGCACAACGACGCTTTTCGCCGCTCTTGACGTTGCGACGGGTCACGTCATCTCATCGAAGCCATCGATGCCTATCTCGAGCAGCGCAATGAAGACCCCACGCCGTTCGTCTGGACTAAGTCCGCCCAGGAGATCCTCGACAAAATCGCGCGTGGGCTAAGAACTTTAGATACGGTACACTAGGACCGGGGCGATGCGGTCGCACACACGGGTTGTCGATCCGCAACGCTACAGCATTATTCTGTCCGCCCTGGGCATCGTGACACTACGGTGGCACGCCGAGTTTCAACGTGGACCTCGGCGGCGAGGGAGGAATGCCTAGAATGGTGGATCGACAACCCTGCCTTCACGTAGATCCCGTCCGCCCATACGTAGACGACCTCACGGCCCTCCAGGCGACGCTGGCTCCATTCCTCGAACTCCGCCGTCCATCCCGCCCCAAGTCTCCGAATCGAAGACTTCGACAGCGGTGCCCCCTCGCCCAGCAGGCCCCGCATCGCCAGCTCGAAGTCTCCCTCTGCCAGTCCGTGCAGATACAGCTCCGGAAGCAGAACGCCCAGCTCCTTCGTCCGTCGTGAGAACAACGGCAACACCCGACTCTCGAACCGCTCCTCGACGCCCCGAACCCGAGGGCGTCGGAGTGTGATCGTGCCCGGGCGCGAAGGACGGCAAGGCGAGGATCGAGCAGTTCGCGTCATGGGTGGAGACGCAGCATCCGGACGCTCACCGTCAGTGCACCCGGCCCGGTATCTGCCACACGCCGCATCCGCCCTTCCTGGCAGGCAGGTGCAGCAGGACGTTCGAGTTCTGGATGGATGGGTGGTCGAGTATATCAAGCCGCTGCACAAGGGCGGGGCCGACGAGGTCGGCAACAAGCACCTTCTCTGCCGCGAATGCTTCGAGGAGAAGCGGCATTGACCGTGCTGGCTCGTAGAACGGACGTACCGCTAGTCCGCAAGTCGGCGGAAGCGGTAGGGTCTATGCTTGCTCAGGCGGCGCCCAGGCGAATCCGACCGGTTCCCGCGCCATCGTCACGGCCCCGATCTGGCTGTTCTTTCTCAACGCCAGCCGCTTGAACATCTGGTGGAGCCCGTGCTGCGCCTTCCAGCTCTGGACGACGGGATCCGGCGGCTGGCCCTCCTGGCGACGCTCCAGCACCGGCCCGTTGCCGATGCGGGAAGCGGTAGCTCCAGGCGACTGCGGCACCACATGCCGGACCCGGCTGTAACCCACCTTCGTGATCGAGCCCTGCCGCCTCATGCCCCCGCTCGACTCCTCGCTTGGCACCAGCCCGACGTAGGTCATCAGCTTGCCCGGTGAACTTGCCTTGCTCCTGCCACCCCCCCGATCCGAGGTTACCTTTCCGCTGCGGCAAGCCCCAATATTGGGGCAGTTGGCACCGCAACCGGCGGAAGTGGTCTACGACGGGAAGTTCATTCTCAAGGCGAGGATGGGGTTTCATGGATTCGAGAGCAAGGTTGTCCGGACTCTTGGGACTCACAGTGGCGGCCACCGTGTGGGCCGCTCCGGTCCAGGCGCAGCAGGGCACCATCACCGGTCAGGTGACCGATGCCGAGACGGGAGAACCCCTTTCGGGTGCCGCCGTCGAGGCGCTCGGACAGGGTGGGCCGCAGGGCACGAACGACGCCGGCCGGTTCACGCTTGCGGTGGCCCCCGGCACCCACTCGGTGGTCGTCACATTCATTGGTCACGAGACGACGCGCGTCGACGGGGTCAGCGTAGGAGCCGGGGAGAGCACGGAGGTGATGATCACCATGCGCTCGCAGGCCCTTGTCCTCAACCCCATCGTGATTACGGCCTCGCGGCGCCAGGAAAAGGCGCTGGACGCCCCGGCCTCGATCGCGACCGTGTCCTCCTCGGAAATCGCCAGAACCGCAGCCACCACCGTCGCCGACCACGTGAGAACCGTAGCCGGCATCGATGCCGCCCAGACGGGGATCGGTTCGGGGACCCTCGTCGCGCGCGGTTTCAACAACGTCTTCTCGGGTGCGCTACTCACAATCATCGACAACCGGTACGCCAGCATCCCGTCTCTGCGGTTCAATGCGTACTCGATGTTCCCGACGAACGACCTCGACATCGACCGGATCGAAGTCTCTCTGGGGCCGGGCGCGGCCCTCTATGGACCCAACGCGGCGAACGGGGTCATGCACGTGATCACGCCCTCGCCGATCGACAGGCCGGGCACCTCGATCTCGCTGGCTGGTGGAGAACGTTCGTTCTTCCACGGTCAGTTCCGAAGCGCTCACTCGGTTTCCGACCGCTTCGGCCTCAAGTTCTCCGGCCAGTACGCGCGGGGTAACGATTGGGAATACGTCGATCCCCTGGAAGTCGTAGGCAGGGACTACTCCGTCGAGCGGTACAGCGCGGACGCCCGCATGGACTTCCGTTTTGGCGGCGGCGGCGATCTGGTCATTAACGGCGGGACGTCCACGATCGGCAGCGGGGTAGAGATGACCGGCATCGGCGCCAGCCAGGTGGATGGTTGGGGCTACAACTACGGGCAGGTCCGGCTTTCCAAAGGCAGGCTCTTCGCTCAGGCATTCCTGAACCAGACCGATGCCGGCGAAGGGACCTTCCTGCTCCGCACCAACGATCCCGTCGTCGACCAGTCGCGCACGATGGCTTTGCAGTTCCAGTACGGTTTCGACCTGGGCTCCTGGCAGAGTTTCACCTACGGCGTCGACTGGCAGAGGACCGAGCCGCGCAGCGGGGGCACGATCTTCGGGCGCAACGAGTACGACGACATCATCACCGAGATAGGGACGTACCTTCACTCCGAGACCTCCCTCGGCGACAAGGTCGACGTCGTGGCGGCGATCCGCGTCGACGACCAAGACCGCCTCACGGACGTGAACATCTCGCCCCGGGCGGCGTTCGTCTTCAAGCCCACCGAGACCCAAAACTTCCGCCTGACCTTCAACCGCGCCTTTGCCACCCCGACGTCGACCAACCTCTTCCTGGACATCGTGGCGGCGCAGATACCACTCGATCCGCTGCCCCTCAGCTACAACATTCGCGCCCTGGGCGTACCCGACGGCGGCTTTACCTTCTCGGCCCAGTGCCCCGGGGGGCACATGGGTTACTGCATGCGCTCGCCCTTCGCCCCAGGGCAGATCCCCGCGAACGCGCTGGTCCTGTGGGAGGGCATCCTTGCGCTCCTCCCGAGCCTCGACCCCAGGCTGGCCCTGGTCGTCGACTTCCTGAAGATGCCGGGTGCGTTGCCCGGGGATCCGGCGATCGGGACCGTCTTCCGCACCCTCGACCAGGCCGCGGCCGCGACCGGCGGCAATCCCTTCCCGGACGGCGAAACGGCCATCGACGGCATCGCGGACCTCACCTCGACCATCAACAACACCTTCGAAGTGGGATACAAGGGGCTGCTCGGAGACCGGGTCCTGCTGGCCGCGGACGCCTACTACTCACGCGTCGAGAACTTCGTCGGTCCGCTTCGGGTCATCACTCCCAACGTCTTCTTCGACCCGGCGAGCCTTCAGGCCTTCGTCACCGGGCGCCTGGCGCCACTCATCCAGGCGGGACTGTTGTCGGCCCAGGATGTTGCCACGATCGTGGGAACGGCGGCCGCCCTTCCACTGGGGACCGTGGTGCCCGATCAGGTGGACAACGGCGACCTTCTCGTCACCTACCGCAACTTCGGTGCAGTCGACTTCTTCGGCGTCGATCTGTCCGCCGAAATCCTGGCCTCCGACCGTTTGAGCATCACCGCAAACTACTCCCACCAGAGCGACGAGTGCTTCGACTTCAACGAGGACGGCGACTGCACCAGCACCAACGACATCGCGCTGAACGCACCGAGCCACAAGGGGTCCCTGGGGCTCACCTTCGACGACCAGGCCTCCGGCTTTTCGGTGCAGGGGCGGGTCCGGGTCACCGACGGCTTCCCCATGAATTCCGGCGTCTACATCGGCAATGTGGACGGTTACGCGATTGTGGATGCGGGCCTTGGCTATCGGCTGCCCTTCCAGCCGAGCACCCAGGTGTCGCTCACCGCGAACAACATCCTCAACAATCTGCACCGCGAGTTCGTGGGAGCTCCGGAAGTCGGCAGGCTGCTCCTGTTTCGGGTGCGGTACGACTTCTGACGGGAGAACGACCACCTGCGCTGTGCCCGAAGCACGCGGGAGACGGTAACCGGTGACCTCCGGGGGCAAGCGCCGGCGACAGGCCGCGATCCTTGAGATCGTCCGTAAGCAGAGGGTGCCCCACGAGGAGGCCGTCCGGACTGGCGATCAAGATGATCGCCGCCTACTCGCCGGCGCCTACTCCGATGGAATGGACGCCCCCTCCCGACGGCATCGCAATGTGCCAATATGGTATTTCTGACCAGCAACGCAAACGTTGCTGATGAGGGTACGGAGGGAAGAGCCAACGAAATGAAGGTCGAGATCATCCTGGCGAACGTGGAAGCAGGCAAGATTGCTCTGCCGGTGTTTCAGCCAGCGAACGGACTAAAATGTAGCGCGAGCGACCAAGCTGGGGTAACCAGGAACCCCCTGCAAATCGGGCGGGACTCCTGCCCGGCCCGGAGCACCGCCATGGACGCCCGAAGGGCGACCTCGTTTGCCAAGGCCGCGAGGACTGCCGTGGCGTTTGCCTTCCCGCAAGGGATACCTGGACCGGGAGCGACCCCTGGAGGGCGGGGGCCGAGGGTGTGAAAACACACTCGGCCCCGCGCCCGTACTAGGCCCTCGGACTGGGGGGGCGCTCCCGCCACGGCCCGAGCCGCCCGTGTGCCACGGCCTACCGAGCAGCTGAGCCGCAAGACGTTGCCGCACTGCAGGATAAGCAGGACGGCAGGTGTGCATCACCGGAAGGCCAAAGTGTGAAACGACCACCCACGTCGTTTGCGCACTCCAGTGCGGCTGTAAGGCGAAGCGCGGGCACCGTCCCACGAGCGCCGGTGTGGCGCACCCCATTTCCCGGCGAGGTCGCCACACTCTGCCAGTAGCCGATCGGGTGAAAGCGCGGCCTCCAAGGCGAAAATACGTCGAAGGACGGCCCGGACAGTCAGCGGGCAAGCCGGTGTTCCCACGGCTGGTCGGGCAATGGTGTCGGACAGCACAACCAGTAGTACGTCCTCCGGGACGATCAAGTTTTGCCGGTCCGGATGTCCGGCCACCGGGAGACGACGCGTCCGCTGGAAGGTGACGTAGGCGGGGCGGCCGCACAAGATCCGTCCAGATGGACCCGGGGGCGGTGGTGGTCGGCGCGCGTCTCCACCCACTGCCGGGCTCGATCCTCCAGCCCCCAAGACAGTCGAGTTCTTCCGAGAGAAGTCCGAAACCGGGAGTATTCCTACCCCTCCGGGGGTCGAGTTCGGGCGCTACAAGCGATCCTGCGGCCTCGGATTCCGCCCAACCGCCCCAGAACGCCCAGAATCGCCGTGAGAGCGGTTTCCGGACTCGGTGGGGCTCCCCCTGGCGGCCGTTACCCAGTTGGCCAGGGCCTCCCGCCGCGTGATTCGGGCTACTGCCCTGGCGGGTTGCTGAGCACATCGGCAACCGCCTTCTTGGTGTGCTGAGACGGTATTCACCTGACAGTTGACCACGAGAGAGGACGGTGGCCAGCCGCCCTCGCCGGAGCTAATTGAGAGATGTCGAAGTCACTCACTTAGCACGGGAGAGAAGATGACCACCGTCCAGGGGGAGAAGATAGCGCGCCGCAAGCTGAGCCTGCTACAGTTGGCCCAGGAGCTCGGCAACGTGAGCAAGGCGTGCAAGATCGTGGGCTACAGCCGGCAGCAGTTCTACGAGATCAGGAGGAACTTCCAGCTTTACGGGGCCGAGGGGCTGATCGACCAGCTTCCGGGGCCGAAGGGACCGCACCCGAACCGGGTGAGTGAAGAGATTGAGCAGGCGGTCTTGGCCCACGCCTTGGAGGCTCCGACGCACGGAGCTCAGCGGGTCGCGGACGAGTTGCTGCTCGGAGGGATCCAGGTGAGCTCAGGAGGCGTACGGGGCGTGTGGAGCCGGCATGGCCTCACCACGAAGCACGAACGGCTGCTCAGGCTCGAAGAGACGGCCAGGGAACGGAAGCTGAAGCTGACCGACGAGCAGATCGAGCTGCTGGAGCGCTTCAGTCCCGAGTTCCGGGAGCGCCACATCGAAGTCCATTACCCGGGCGACCTCGTCGCCGTGGACACGTTCTTCGTCGGAACGCTGAAGGGGGTCGGCAAGGTGTACCTGCAGACCGTGCTCGATTGCTTCAGCCGCTACGCCTGGGGCCGGCTCTACACGAGCAAGCTCCCGCTCACGGCGGTGCAGGTGATGAATAACGACGTGTTGCCGTTCTTCGATGAGCACCGGGTCCGGGTGAAGACCGTGCTCAGCGACAACGGCCGCGAGTTCTGCGGCCGTCCGGACCGTCACCCATATGAGCTGTTCCTTCAGCTCGAGGACATCGAGCACCGCACGACGAAGGTGGGCAGGCCCCAGTCCAACGGCTTCATCGAGCGCTTCCACCGCACGCTCCTCGACGAGCACTTGAGGGTGAAGGGCCGCACCACCTGGTACGAGACCGTCGAGGAGATGCAGCAGGACCTCGAGGCGTATCTGGAGACCTACAACCGGAAGCGGCCGCACCGCGGTCGAGCCATGGAGGGCCGCACGCCCTATCAGGTCTTCAAGGCCGGTCTCACCGACGCCAGGAAGGCCGCAAAGGCCAGGAAGGAGGAGGCTAAGACGAAGGCAGCCTAGACACAGCTCCGGCGAGGGCCAACTGTCAGGTCATTACCATCTCTGTACATTCTTGGCAATGGTCTTGACGACTTCTAGCGACGCGGAGCCGCCGACGACAGCAAGCTGCTGCTTCACCTTCCCCCACACCGAGGGGCTTCTGATGCTGTCGAGAAAGTCATGCCCCCGAGCCGTCAGGAACTTGGGATCGTACTTGAAGCCGTCAGGACCCAGCGTACGCATATCAAGGGCTTCGAGCAGTCCGTCATCATCAAGCATCTTAACGTGGTAACTGATCTCCTCTTGAGACCGCCCATCGATCTCGACCGGACCCCAGTCGTTGACGCTCGGTCGGGCCTCTACTTGAAGCAAGATCTCACGAATGAGGCCCATGTCTCTCTTCATTGTTGGCGATTACTCCTCTTCGACTCGTACCACTGCTACCCTCATCGTTTTCTATGCCTCCAGACAATTCTACGGTCTCCGTAGCCGAATGGCTTCCCTTAGCAAGATACCGTCCTGTCGCAAAGAGACTGAAGAGGTTCGGTATGGACCCATTGCCAACTCGATTAAACCTGACATCCTAACACGGGTGGCGATGTGCCAAGCTTACGGAAGGGCTAGCTGTGTCACTATCGAGCGGTGGGCCGGGCCAAACGTTTACGAAACCACTCCGAGAGATCTTCCCAACTCATCTTGCCGCAGGCGACGTCTGTGATAGTATCCGCGACTATCTCGTCCTCTTCAATGAAATCATAGCCACTTCTCTGGACGAGCAATTCGAGCAGATAGAGGGCTGTTCGTTTGTTGCCATCTGTAAACCCGTGGTTGGAAACAACTCCATGGACAAGGGCGGCCGCCTTCTCATGAATGAGTCGGTGGTGGCCGTGATAGGGGCGAGCAAGGGCGGAACGAATCGCGTGCTCGTTTAGGAGCCCGGGAGCCCCGCCATGTAGAAGTGCTTCCTCGTGGCCACGGACGGCGTCAGCCCAGGTAACGCGATAGTGCCGCCTACCGATTCGCCAATACCTTCATGGCCTTCCCGCGTTTCACCGAGGTCTCCTTGATAATTCGCTCGGAAATCGGGGTCACAGTGTGCACTGCAGTGGCGGGACGGTCTGGTGAGCCATCACGACCTGCCTTCACGGCCTGGTGGGAGTGTCTCGTCGCGGACTGGCGTGTTGTCAGTTTCTTCTTCATCGGATCAACCCTTCACGCCCAACTTTAGATGGAATGCCACACCGACTCATCATATCACGCTGCAGTCAAACATCCAAGGCTCATGCCAAGTATTGCTCTGTCGATGTGGCCTCCAACACAGGTCTCGGAAGGCGCGCCAGTGGGCCCGTACTACCACACCCCCGAGTATCAGCCGACCCGCAGATCTCCCACCTTTTCGCTATCCGCCTCCGCCCAGGCGTGAAGACCTCAGACTTGGATACAGGAATCCTCAGTGTATCGGTTGACGAGCTCATCCAAGACGTAAGGACGCGGAGCTTAGCACTCTACGACATTCCCGACCAACGAACCAGCGAGGAGGGAGCACCTGATCGGTTGGCTGCAAGGTCTGCCGCCATGGTCGTGGTTTCTCAGAGGCGCGGGGAGTCATCCCGCTGGCACTCTCGGTGGGGGCGGGCCATTCACTCATCCGTCAGGTGGGGACAGGCTACCGGGCGATGCGATACAGATAACGATGGACGAACGGTTCAACTTGGGCGTCGGGGGCGCCGGGTGCGCTTGGCCTCGGCCGTGTTCAGTTCTCGAACCCCGGTTTTGCCTACCAACCAGAGGGTCAGCGACAGCCGGTCACAGATGTCAGCGGGGATCTTTGCCATCTGGCGCTCCCACGAGGGGGTGTCGGGGACGGCGAGTCCGTAACGAATATCCCCATCCGTCGTCATCAGCAGTACGGCTTGCCCCAGCGCCGAGTAAAGCGCCTGCTCCTGCTGGCGCGACGAGTCGCCCTCGATCTCCACCACGACAGTTGCCATGCCCGGCTTCGTTGCTACGAGGTCAGCCCGCCCGAAATCAGGATGGGCGCCGATTCTGGCTCCCGCGGTCACGAGCCAGTTCTCGGCGCGACGGGCGCACTCCTGTTTGTCAGGCGGATGCTGGCCGCCCCTAGCCCGCTCCATCGCATCCACATCGATCGTGACCTCCCATCCATCGGTGGGAGGGAACGCGTGCTCGACCAGATAGCGCTTCACTTCAAGCTGGTACATGGCGGGGCGAGTGGTGTGGTCGCGCCATTCTTCGCATTACTTGATCGGTTGATCCCTGACCCACGCAATCTCCTCGCCGCCGCCGCAAACCTGCACCTGACCACCCTGTATCCGGGGCATGCCGAGGTACAGGATGCGGTTGACGGGCCGCTTCAGGTGGTTCCTTCCGCGTCAAGACCGCATTTCTCCGGTGCGGACGAGGAGGAGGTTTTGGAGGAGCTTCAGGACTGGATGTCCGGGCGAGGCCTGCCCCTGGGCGAGTTCGGCTACGAGCTTCGCGGCGACGGCACCGAAGAGGCCGAGGCGATAATCGATTTGGCTTGGCCGAGCGGGCTCCCGGAGGGCCGGGGGCGACCTGTTGCACTCCTCTTGAACGAATCTGCGGAGACATACCAGACAGTCAGCCAGGCCGGATTCGACTGCCACACGAGCGTCGAGGCGTTCAAGCACTACGTGGACGGCGAGATCGTCGGGGAGGTCGCCGCCACAGTCGCGTGACAGACTCCCCCATCGAGCCTCATGCCTTGGTGAACGACCTGCGCCGAAGCAGGTTCCTCCCGGCCCGGCTGACGGTGGGTGAAGGCAGTCTGCGCGTCTGGGGCAACTCTGAGGGCATCCTGAGACGACCATCGATTATTGATCCAGCAATAACAATCACTTAAGGCCATTTTAGACAGGCGCGGAGCGAGCTGAAGCCGCACCTCCCACGGTCGGCGCTGTCGGCGGCTTGCGCCCGGTCCTCTGCGATAGCGCTGCTGGACGGTTGGCGAACTGGTCATCCGCCGCCTCGCTGCGGCGTCGAACACCCTTCCCGGAGGAATTCCGATTGGACAAGATCCGCCAAACTTCACGCTAAAATTGGACCGATCTGACGCGAAGATCACTTTGGCGAACATCAACAAGGGTGTGTGTTCGGTGGTGGCAACCTGGCAGCTCGACTCGAGAGTGTAGGTCCTATCGAGTTTCAGTCACGCACTCTGATATCGGCGACGGATTATGTTGCCATAGGCAAAGCTGTTGCGGTACGGTAGTACGGCCTGACGCTCCAGCATCCTCTCGTCTCCGCCATGGCTTTCCAGAGCACGCTTGACAAGACCCCCTATTCTCCGGAACCTGGCTCCTGGCCAATCTGACGATGACTACCGAACTAGAGAGAATGATCAGAACTCTGCGTGATGCACAGGACGCGCGCAGGAGACTGGACTTGGTTGGTCTGGGGGACAAAGGCACGATACTAGATGCCACACGAGCGTTCAAAGAGAATCTCGCTCTGCGCCCGTTCATCACGGATCAGGACCGTATCCGAGCGAAGGCGCGCCTGGTCGTAGGGCCGTTTGAGGAGCTGCGCCTGGCTGGCGTGTTTGAGCACGCGTCACAGTTTTCTCGCGAACTGAAGCGGATAGCGGATAGCGTCGCCGCTTACAATGCGCAGTTTCGTCTGCCGGATCTCGCGAAAGAAGTCCGACTCCTGACAGATATCCCGACCGAAATATCCGAAATATTGAAGCGGTATGAGATAGAGGAATCGAGCTTGTCACGCGCGATGGGGAGCATGCGCACGGCGTGGCTGGACATGGAAGAAGAGATGCGCTCAATAGGCGGTATGACCGCCTTGCAGGGAATCGGCAATGCTGTGCGGAGTATGCCCGCGTTCGGGCACGAGTTGAATGCAGCCCTACGCATGGACTTGGGAGATTGGCGCGATCCGATTACGTGGCACCGGGAGATATTGACAGACCTGGGCGCTCGATCTGACCGCTACGTGGAACTGGGTTTTAACCCCGCGCTCACGGATTTCCCGGCACCGGCCTTCAAGGAAAGTCTGGGTGTTGCCGGACTGGACCAAGAACGTCCGGGATTGGTGACGTTCTATGGCGAACCCGTAGTTGCTCCTGACGAAGAAGAAGAGGAAGGTGGACTCAGCCGAACGAATACGGCGCACGACTGGCTGCAGAGACTGGAAACGCACATGCGGCGTTTCATCGACGAGGAGATGACTAAGGCTTGTGGCCCTGATTGGCCCAAACAGCGGCTCCCTGCCGGGCTGTATGACCAGTGGAAGGAGAAGCAGCGAAGGGCACGCCAGAGGGGGAGTAGAGAATGTGCGCTGATTTGCTATGCCGATTTCACCGATTACATGCCGGTGATCGGCAGGCGGGATAACTGGAAAGTGTTTGAACCCTTCTTCAGGAGGCTGGAAGACGTCCGGGAGTCCTTCCAGAGGCTACACCCGATCCGACTGGACACCATGCATGCACGGCCCATTACGCAAGACGACGAACTGCTGTTGTACGTCGAGGTGCGTCGACTGGTGCGGGTAATGACCCCGAACAAGAAGTAGTGGAGGGGGGGGCATCCACGCGACGTGATCTATTGCTCGGAGATCTATGAGGCCCGGCGACGCTGCCGGTCTTGTTGGTGGGGAGGTTATGGACGAGACACGCGGCGATCTGCCGCGACCCGAGACGCCTAAGGACGGAGAAGACTGGCTCACTCTCCGAGAACGGGAAACGGCCGGAGAGCTTCGGCTCCGAGATCCCCACCTCGCGGGCCTATACGAACGCGGGCTCGCGCTGGCACGTCGGATCGATCAGCCTGGAAACGCCTATCTAGTCGCTCACGTTGGGCGTGAGCTTTCACGCGGGGTCCTGCAGCTCCTGTTGAGGGATGAGGGTTTGGAGGTTGCTGCCGAAGACCTTGAGAGCGTGTCTTCGGACGAACGCAACCGACCGCGCATCGCAGAGGCTCTGGGGCTGGAGACTGATGACCCGCGTGTTGATGAGTGGTTTCACCTCGTAAGACAATTCTCAAGTGCCGTCCACTGGCGATTCGGTGGCCCACAGTCGATCGCTGTGCGCGAAGCTTTTGAGAGATTCACCAGCTTGTTGTACGGCCGCGTGGCACCGTACTACGTCACCGAGGCCGAGTTGGACGCGCTCCTTGAGGTCGAGACCCCAACTGGTGAACACGCGAAGCGACTCCGGGACCTTCAGCTCCGTCTCGGACAGCGGAACTACTTCTTCGGACGGCTAAGAAACCCGGCGTGGGTGGAGTGCCTCGCGGCCAAGGGTTTCTTCAAGAGCCCGCCAGGTCGGCAGGTGGACACTGACGGCTCGTGGAGCGCCAAGCCATGGCCTGAAGGGAATTATCTCGTGTTAGCTGCAGCTGAGGTCCGGTAAAGAGACATGGTACACACTTAAGTAAAGGGACATGGGTTACAGTCGGCACCTCTGAAAGGAGGAGGCCGATGCCGTTCGAGGAGACTCATGTCATGGAAGAGAGAACGCGGTTTATCGAAGAAGCCCATCGCAGTCTTCGGAGCTTTGCTGCGGTGTGCGATCGATACGGGATTAGTCGCAAGACGGGCTACAAGTGGATGGATCGATGGCGGCGAGCCGGGCCAGCAGGTCTGGAGAATCGAGCGAGTCGACCCGGGCATTGCCCATGGGCTACGCCTAGTGAGGTGGTCGAGACGATCCTCGAGGTTAGACGCAAGTATGACGACTTCGGGCCGAAGAAGATCCGGTGGTACCTGCAGACGCATCGGCCGGAGCTAGCACTGCCCTCACGACAGACGATGCACAACATCCTGGTGCGTCACGACCTGGTGCCGAGGCGTCGGCGAAGGGTGCGCCGCTGGCACCCGGGTCGACCCGATACCAACGCATCTGAACCGAACGGGACGTGGACGGCCGACTTCAAGGGCGAGTTCCCGATGGGTGACGGTGAGCTGTGCTACCCGCTTACTGTGCAGGACATGCATTCGAGGTTCGTACTGGAGTGTTGGGGTCGTCCGGACGTGACAATCGACGGCGTGATCCCAGTGTTCACGCGGCTATTTCGCCAACACGGTCTACCCGAACGGATCCGTACGGACAACGGCACTCCCTTCGCTTCGAACGCACTAGGCCGTCTCTCTCGGCTGTCCGTGTGGTTCATTCAGGTGGGCATTCTGCCTGAGCTCATCGAGCCTGGCTGCCCTCAGCAGAACGGCAAGCACGAGAACATGCACCTGGTGCTAAAGAGGCGTACCACCCGACCTCCGAGCTCCAACATGCGGACCCAGCAGCAAGCGTTTCGAAGATTCAGGAAGCTCTACAACGAAGTCCGGCCTCACGAGGCGTTGGACGGTGCCGTGCCCTCCAATCTCTACCGACCCTCACCTCGACCCTTCCCGAAGCAACTCGACCCGGTCACGTATCCGGGCCACTTCGAGACCCGGCTCGTCAGCACGAACGGTGGCATCCGCTGGTACGGGGACCGTGTGCCCGTCGGCCGACTCTTCGCTGGGCATGAAGTCGGACTGGAAGAGATTGACCACGGTCTCTTTGAGGTCTACTTCGGACCCATCTGGCTAGGACGCTTTGTTGAACCCAAACGCCTCATCTTCGACTCCCTCGGACGAGGGAAGAGACGAACTGGAGGCACTTGCAAAGGACGGAGAACTGTTACTCAGGTCTCTTGACTTAACTGTTACCCAGGTCCTTTACCGCTCATGAGGAACCGGCGGCAGTCATGGAGGTGCTGACCTCAATTCCATTGACGAACGATAACCCCGTCGTGTGGGACATCGTGGCTAAGGCTGGCCGCCAGCTGCCTCCGGAGATGGCGGTCCGCATCGTTCCAAGTCTCAAGACCGCTCTCAAGACTGTGCCGGCAAGGATGTTCAGCGAGAGCGTGGTGGATTTTATCGTCGTACTCGCCGAGACGGGACAGGCAGAGGAGGCATTCACACTTGCGGCTTTTCTCCTCCGAGTCGTGGATCCCAGCGAGGTGGAGGAACTGGCAGGACTGCGCTTCCGACCGCGGACCGAGTGGGTCTTCCCGCGTTTCCGCTCGCACGACTACGCTGAGCTTCTGGGACGCCTCGTGGATGCGCTCGAGGCTCTAGATGCTACGAGAACTCTGGAGTTCCTGCTCTCGAAGGTCCGGAGGGTGCAAAGGCTTGTTGACCACCGAAAGCTGAACCGGCGCCGGCGGCCAATCGACACCGATTCAGGGGCTCGTTCGGACCGCGATGACGTGGTGGCCATGCTCATCAACGCAGCGGTGAGAGTGGGGCAGCGCCTTGCCGCTCAGGGTCGAGACGAAGCCTCGCGGGTTATGGAGCAAGTCGACCACCACAGCGCCGAGCTCGTCACCCGGATTGGCTATCTCGTGCTATCCGAGGCCGGTCGGCATCTCCCGGAGCGAGTCAACCAACTCCTCAGGTCTAATGAGCTGCGCGATCCCGGATTGCCGGCGACCGAGATTGCCATGCTGCTCCGGTCGCAATTCCGTAACGCAGTCCCGGAGGTAAGACAGGAATACGCTGCGGCGGTGGAAGACGGTCCGAGCCGGGAGGAACTTACTACCCGCTGCCGGCGCGTGTACGGACGCAATCCGACAGAAAAAGAGATCGACGACTATAAGCATCATTACCAACGCCGTATTCTCACCTTCTTCCGCGGCGACATCCCCGAAGAGCTTCGTGATCTTGCGGAACGACTTGGCGTCCTCGGCGTCACGCCATCACGCTACGATCAGGAAATGGCAGAGGTTGGGTCAAGTGGTGCCGTTGAGGGTGGCGCCTGGCTCGGCGACGAGTCTCCTATCGGCATCGAAGAACTGGGAGGGTCGTCGGTCGGGAGATCGTGGCTCTGCTAGTCGAGTGGAGCCCCGGAGAGGGAATAGTATCGTCGTTTGGGCTACAGGGAACGTTGATGACGTATGCGAAGGACAACCCAGGGACGGCCTTGGAGGTCTTGAGTGGTGCGGTCGAGCAGGGCGTGGATCCGAGAGCGATTGAGGGAATCGTGGACGGCCTGGGCGAGGCAATCAGAGCCGACTCGGAACTCGACTGGGCGGCTGCGCTGGAAGTTGTGTGGGGAATCCTGAGCCGCGTGCACTTGCTTGATCCAGGCCAGGATGCAGACGTGGGTCATTGGCGCAGGACCGCAGGCTGTGCCGCCCGCTTGATCAAGGAAGGATGCGATAGGAACTCCGTTGCTCATGAGCTTGCCGGTGAGGTTTGGGCCATCTTTGGCGAAGCTATGGCCGTGCCGGCGATATGGGAGGTACCGCACGGCAATGACAAGTCGCTGGCGTCAGTAGTCATGGCGAAACTCAACGATGCTGCGGGCCACGTTGCCAACGGTGTCGTTTCAGCGGCGCTTTGGGATTATCGGTCGCTGCTTCGCGACGAACAGCAAGCCTCAGCCGCGGCCAAGGCAGCTGCACGTGCTGCGGTTCAGAAGCAACTCGCGCCGCTGCTCGACCGTTGGCTGCGGGACGACGGGCCGAATGCTGCGGTTCTACGAGCTGTAGTGGGTGACTACGTGCCCCAGCTGTACTTACTTGCCCCGGAGTGGATTGAAAATCATGCCGATCACCTGTTCGAGCGTGGCCTGGAGGACCCTGCTTCGCAGCCGACCTGGACGACCTACATATCCCGATGGAACCTGTACGACGATGTTTTTCGCGCGACCCGGCCCTGGTACTTGAAAGCGGCGGAAAAGGCTGTGGTATGGCGGGAAGCTGCGGGCGATTCCGTCGGTTCCAGGGAGATTACCCAGAGTTATGCCGAGCATCTGATCGTAGCGGTGCTGCGTGGCCTTGTGTCTGTTGGTGACAAGGATGCGCTACTCGAGACCGCATATGAGAACATCGTCCCTTCGGACTGGCACCAAGCCTATTGGGGAATCTTCTGCGCTTGGTCAGACGCGGACGATCCTCCGCCCGCAGACGCCGTCCGAAGGCTCGTCAGGCTGTGGGAGTGGAGGGTCTCCGAACTCGGTACGAAGCCGGCGTGCGGCCACGGTGGAGGAAGCCAAACAGCTTGGATGGCTCTTCCACACGCCGTACATCCCCGATGTGGACATCGTCCGGCTTGGCCTGGCGACCGCACGGCTGGCACAGGGCCAACTTCAGATGTACTAGCGGTGGGATCGCATGCTGTCGCTCGCTCAGGCTGACCCAGACGGAACCTTCTCGATCGCCGAGGCGGTGCTGCTTGCGGAGTTAAAGGCCGACTACCCCCACGTGCCTGTGGAGGACGTAAAGCAGTTCCTAGCGCACATCCTTACGGCCGGCATCCCTGACACTCGGGCTCGTGCCCGCCGCCTCATCAACCGGCTGGGCGAGCGAGGGTACCGACAGCTGAAGGACCTCCTTGACGAGAACGGAGAAGCCAGTGGATAAGGCGCCTGACCAAGCGGACTCCTCACCGCCCGCTGAGGCTCACACTCTCACTGTCGAGCAGATCCGACGAGCCCTGATCTCTGACAACGGCGATGTCCGTGAACGCTTCCGGATGGAGTTCCCCTCCGAGATCGAGGTACTTGCACATGAGTTGCATAGAACCTACGGGCGGCTGAGACAGTTCACCAAGTCAGTATCAGTGGACAAGCGCGCCGCGTGGGTCGAGATGTTCCTGCTCGCGGCCTTCAATAGCGTTCTCACCTCGGCGCACCTTCTCCTATCAGGTTTTCTGATTCCGGCCGGCAACCTCATGAGGCAGTTCGGCGAGTCCTGTGCCATTGCAATGCTCGCTTTCCACGGGAAGATCAACATGCTCGAGCGGCTCGAAAGCGACTCCTCCAAGGTTTGGGCCGGTAAAAGCGTCCGAGAGGTCGAGCAGGCGGAAAACCAAGAGCTCCTGGGCATTGACCCAGATGGCTGGGCGAGGTTTGCGAAGATCACGCACTGGTATAACAGATACAGCCACGCGTCGGCGCTGGTTTTGGCCTCGCTCAATCTGTTCGACCGCCCCAACACGTTAGTGGTAGGAGCGGAATTCGACGGCGGAAAAATCGATGCTTACCGGAAGGAACTCCGGCTGCGAAGCAGCGCTGCAGAGTGCCTTCGCGATGTCATCGCCGTCTGTGGGCAACACGTTCAGAATGCACAGGATGACAGTGTCGCCTTGTGATCATCCGGACGACTGAGGTGGTCCCGGTTTTTTGGACAGGTCGTTAAGGTGGATTCCAGAGCGGAAGAGGAGGCACCGAGATGGCCAGGAAGAGACGGCGGTTCACGGCGGAGTTCAAGGCACGGGTAGCGCTCGAGGCGCTGCGCGAGCGGGACAGCGTGCAGGCGATCGCGGCGCGGCACGAGCTTCATCCGAACCAGGTGACCACATGGAAGCGGCAGCTGCTCGAAGGGCTGCCGGAGGTGTTTGCCGGGGGCGCGGGCCGCAAGGCCGCCCTGGAGCACGAGGCGAAGATCCGGGACCTGCACGCCAAGATCGGGGAGCTCACGGTCGAGCGGGATTTTTTTCGGCGCGGGCTCAAGCGCTGAGCCGGGCGGAGCGGGGGCGGATGATCGAGCGGGACGGACCGCTGAGTCTTTCGAGGCAGTGCGCGCTGCTGGGCGTGAGCCGGTCGTCGCAGTACTACCGGCCGAAGGGGGAGAGCGCCGAGGACCTGGCGCTCATGCGGCGCATGGACGGGCTACACATGGCGTATCCGTTCTACGGGAGCCGGCAGCTGATGCGGCATCTGCGCCGCGAGGGCGTTGCCGCGGGCCGGCACCGGATCCGGCGGCTCATGCGCCTGATGGGGATGGAGGCGACCTACCGGCGGCCGCGCACGAGCGTGGCGAGTCCGGAGCACCGGGTCTTCCCCTATCTGCTGCGGGGCCTCACGATCTCGCGGGCGGACCACGTGTGGTGCGCGGACATCACCTATGTCCCGGTGACGCAAGGGTTTTTCTACCTGGTGGCCGTGATGGACTGGGCGACCCGGCACGTGCTCGCCTGGCGGCTGTCGAACACGATGGACGCGTCGTTCTGCGTCCAGGCGCTGGACGACGCGCTGGGCTGGAGGGCTCCGGAGATCCTCAATACGGATCAGGGCTCCCAGTTCACCAGCGAGACGTTCGCCGACCGGGTGCTGGGTGCGGGCGTGCGCTTCTCGATGGACGGCCGGGGCCGCTTCCTCGACAACATCTTCATCGAGCGGCTGTGGCGGTCGCTGAAGTACGAGGCGGTGTACCTCTACGAGCTCCGGGACGGGCCCGACGCCCAACGCATCATCGGCTCGTGGATCGACTTCTACAACGAAGCGCGCCCGCACTCGTCGCTGGGCGGACGGACGCCGGGCGAGGCCTATCGCGAAGGCGCGGAGGTGTGGTGAGGACGATCCGGCGCGACGCCACCCAACCGGCGCAACGACGCCTGCGATCGTCGCGGGATCTACGCGCGGCCCTTCCCTCCGTCTTCCCATCGGGAACCAGTCCCGACGGGAAGACGGAGGTTATATTCAAACCGGGCTCGAAGGAGAACACCCGGCCTCAAGCGGGACCCCGAGGGCTTTGGAGACCATCGGAATCCACCTTAAGATCGCCCTCGGACTGTCCAACGAAGTAGGACCACCTCAAACGATGCTCGGGGCAGACTACGCGGGGTTTGCCGGTGGCCAGCGCGTCGGCCGGTCGGTCTTCTGCGTCGGGCGTCGGACGCTCGGGCACGTGGCGATCCGGTGCCGACGCGTCCGTTCACGTCTACGAAGGGCTTTCGACAGCCGATTCAGAACGGTGGACCAAATGGGGGGACGAGCAACGTCATTAAACACGCAAGTCATTTATATCACACGAGTTATGGCACTTGCCGAGGCAGTCCGGAGAGATACATGGCCGGGAGCGACCCCGCCGGGGGCAGCGCGTGTGAAAACACGCACGCCCCCACGTCGTTTTCACATGCCAGTGCGGCATAAGGGCAGGGACGTCATCGGGAGAGTTGCTCCGGAGAGGTACTCGAACAACCGGCCTGCCGCGCCCTCGAACTCGGAGGCAGGGCTGATCCCGTCGCCGACGCGGCTGATGGATCGACCGCAATGTCGGCAATGGACGATCAGCGTATCCACCTTCCCCAAGCGTCCTGCTTCATGTCGTCGAGATGCTCGTCGGGTCTTAGCGACTTGGCCGTTATCGACGACATCCGACGGACCTCGTTCCCATACGGTTCATTTGGGCTGGCGATCATCGGAGCCCGCCGATTCGCGCCGCTGAATGTCTTGCACCTGAAGTCAACACCTCAGAAGCCGAATGTCTGATGCACGTACAGATGCCGAACGGAGCGAGCTTGTATCCATCGACAACGTTCGGGACGCGGCGGATGCCAGCGCGGCATGGAGAAGGGATTCGAGAAGGCGACTGCGAGTGGCATCTGCGGCAGCAAGACCGGCCTCCATATGATCGCAGAGCGCCATCAGTGCATCTATCTCGGCGACGATGCGGTGCTGCTCAGCGAGCGGTGGAAGCGCAACGTGCATTGCCAGCCAGGCGGGGTAGTATATGGTCTGGTGAACGGCTCCCTTACTGAATCGAGGAATCGCAGGACGCTCAGCCATCATGACAAGTTGAAGCCATTCTGGCGCTAGGGCCTCGGTCGGGACCCAGTTCACAAAGTCCTGACTTGTGGCCATCGGCCGCCCCATTATGACCACATATCCAACGGATGCTGTTCTGCTGAAACAAACGGTTCCTTCGGGTAACAGGCGTGCTGCGGAATTCGCCAATCCCGCTTCGTTCGTATGCTGAATCGTATTGAAGATGCGCCCATCGTTGTGTAATCGTGCATCGACGAGCCCCATCCACGGAACATCGCCACCCCACCAATCAGCCCTGCTGCGGCTCGGGGTGTGACCGCTCTCGATGCGGGCTACCTGAACCAGCGGCACCCAAAGCCATCCAGGCGGACTTGGAATTTCAGGTCTGTTGATCGATAATCCACAATCGCCCGGAATAGACTCAGGGCTCCGTTTCGCATAACGCGCCGGAAGAGGCGGTTTCTCCGTGCGCTGCAGCAACTCCGACGCCGGTTCATCCTCTGGATCCTGCTCGACCAGTCTGCCGCGCACGGCAAGGCTGAGAATGGTTTGGCGCAGGTGCTTGATCTGATCGGCACGGGCTGTCAGTGCTGGAAGGGCATCGATGGCAAAGCGGGCGTGGGAACGAAACGCCGGGACATCCGTGCCGGGTGCGCTCAGACGAGCCAGACTAGCCTTTGTCAGCCGATCGCGGGTGTCCTCACGCGCGGCGCGTGCTTCCTCCAGCCGGTCGCAGAGCGCCATGAGCTCATCGACCTTGGCAACGATGCAGCGCTGCTCAGCGAGGGGCGGGAGAGGGATTGGCTGGACTTCGAACTCTGCGTACTTAAGACTCTGAACCGTCGTCCCTGTCTTTACCAGATCCTTCAGAATGAAAGTGGTCAAGCCGCGGAACATTATCTGTAGATATCGTTCTTGACCCTTCAAGAAAGGAACCAAGACTTTCAGATCCTGATTGCTCGTCGCAGGAACACGGTTAATCGCAACGGGAAATGTTCGCTTGAGAATCCCACTTCGGGCGACCATGAAAAGGCTCCCCACCGGGAACACCTTAAGGCGAGTATCCGATAGGGCCTTCTCGGTGATCTTTAGTTCAGAGTCAGATACCGCATCAGCCCTAATGTCCTTGGGCGAAAGCCAAGTCACGGTTCCATCCCAATACTCAGGTCGGTTCTTGGAGGGTGTCATGCCTCCGGCCAGCGTCCCTATGTCGCCTAGCCGTATCCAAGTCCAGTGTATTGGCACTTCAAAAGGGACCTCCGTGCGGTCAATCGGGGTTGATGGCTTTGGCTTCCTTATATTGCCAATCCTCACTAGTCGCGCCTTTGTGGCCGTGATCCGCTTCAACAAATCCGATGCAGGCTCATCGGTCGGATTCTGCTCAACCAGCTTGCCGCGCACGGCGAGGTCCAGCACGAACTGGCGCAGGCGGCTGACAGCGTCCGGCGTGTCGGCGACACGGTCGTAAAGAGCAAGCAGCCGGTCGGTGTTCACTGCAACAGGGCTTCGGTCAGGATTTCCTTCAACTGGTTTCTCACAGATTTCACCTCAGCCTCGGCGCTCGTCAGTTCCTCAAGAAGCGCCTCGGGATCGCCATGATCCTCTTCCTCGGCATGAGGATTCTTGATGTCGAGGTTGTAGCCGCGTGCCTTGATCTCCTCGACGCTCACCTTCCAGGCGCAATCACCCTCCTCTCGGCCCGTGCGTTCCGCCCCGCCCCACCAGGCGGCACAGCCTTCCAGATGCTCCAACCGGATGGGCCTGGTCATGGAATAGGCCTTCTGCCCCTCGGGCACGAGATGCTCCCAGAACCAGATGTCCTTGGTCGGCTCGCCCTTCTCGAAGAACAGCAGGTTTGTCCCGATCGAGGCATAGGGGCGGAACACCGAGTTCGGCAGGCGCACGATGGTGTGAAGGCTGCATTCCCTCATCAGGTGCTCCTTGAGCCGCGTCTTGACACCCTCGCCGAACAGGGAGCCGTCGGGCAGGACCACGGCAGCCCTGCCACCGGGCTTCAGAAGCCGGATGATCAGGGCGAGGAACAGGTCCGCGGTCTCGCGCGTCTGGAAGTGCTTCGGGAAGTTCGACTCGATGCCGTCCTCCTCCTTGCCGCCGAAAGGCGGATTGGTCAGCACGATGTCCACGCGCTCGTCCCGGCCCCAGGAGATGTAGGGACGCGCGAGCGTGTTATCGTGGCGCAGGAAGGACGAATCCTCGATGCCGTGCAGGAGCATGTTCGTGACGGCGAGCATGTGGGGAAGCGGCTTCTTTTCTACGGCACGCAGGGAGGCCTGCATTGTTGCCTCGTCTTCAGGGCGCTTCACGTAGTGCTCGCGCATGTGACGGATGGCGCAGGTCAGGAACCCGCCGGTGCCACAAGCCGGATCGAACAGCGTCTCGCCCGGTTTCGGGTTGATCATCCGGGCCATGAACGAGGTCACGGCACGCGGCGTATAGTATTCGCCTGCGTTGCCGGCCGATTGGAGGTCGTTCAGGATCTGCTCGTAGATGTCGCCGAAGTGTCGGCGCGCAGCCAGGTTGTTGAAATTGATGCCGTTGATCTTGTTGACGACCTGCCGCATCAGCTGGCCGGATTTCATGTAGTTGTAGGCATCCTCGAACACGTCACGCACGACGTTCGCGCGAGGGCCGGCCCTGGGCGGGAGCTCTTTCAGCTGCGGAAAGAGCTCGCCGTTGACGAAGTCGAGCAGCTCCTCGCCCGTCATGCCTTCCGGGTCGGCGGCCCAGTTCCGCCAACGCAGACGGACGGGAACAGGCGAACGGTAGCCTTCCTTGAGAAGCTCGAGCTCCTGGTCCTGGTCGTCGATGATCTTGAGGAAGAACATCCAGCACAGTTGGCTGATGCGCTGCGCATCGCCATCGACGCCCACGTCCTGGCGCATGATGTTCTGAATGGATCTGACGAGGGTGCTTACGGACATCTCTTAGGCGATCTCCCTGTAGAGAGCGAACTGAAGATCGTGCACGGCCCGATCGAAATCGGGCTTCCCACCGAAGGCGCTGACCAGTTCTACCGGAGTGCCGAGGCTGTCAAGTGGCGGGATCTTAAGCACGTTGGTGTCGTCGAGATTGAGTATGCCCTCGTCGGCGTACTTGTCGAGCAACGCGCCGAGCACGGCGCGGGCCTGACCTCCGTATTTCGTGAACACGTCCCGCTTCTTGACGTTCTCAGCCCGTTCGCGGCGGGTCAGCGGTTTGGCATCGAAGGCGATGTGACAGACGAGATCGAAGGGGTCGAGATCCTTGCTCAACTCGTCGACGATCACGGTAAGCGGCAGACCCTCGGCCGCCAGCTCATCGATGATCGCCTGCTTGCGCTCCACGGCGTTCCAACGGGTCAGGAAGTCGTCAAGGCTTGCGAAGCGCCTGCGCAAGGCCTTCCTCGTGAAGTCGCGCAGCGACTCGGTCACCAACTTGCCGTGGCCGTCGAGGTATGTCACCCGCTCGCCGACGATGGCCACCTCAACGCCGTCGATATAAATCTTCTTCTGTGGCCCCATCCCCGGGGGCGGTGGTGGATCCCCTCCATCGATAACGGTCTCGTCGTCGCCGAGCCCGTCGTCGTCCGTAGGCGCCACATCGGGCGGGTCGATGGGATCGCCTTCTCCCGGCTCGTAGACCTGCACGGGTTCGCCGTCGTACTCCGGGTCCGCGAAGTGACTAGTAGCGCCCCGGAAGTCGATGAGCGTGAAGTAGAACTTGCCGGTGTCCTCGTGCACGTGGGTGCCGCGCCCGACGATCTGTTTGAACTCGGTCATCGACCCCACCGCTCGCTCGAGCACTATCAACTGGCAGGTCTGCACATCGACGCCGGTGGACAGCAGACGCGACGTGGTGACGAGGACGGGGTACTTTGATTCCGGATCGATGAAGTTGCCGAGTTCGGTATGTCCCGCCGGATCGCCGCCCGTGATCCGCATGACGTAACGTGAGTTGCCTCCGACGAGATCGGTGTTCTCGTTGATCAACGCCTGACGCATCCGCGCGGCGTGTTCCTGATCGACGCAAAAGATGATCGCTTTCTGAAAGCGATCGCCGCTCTCCTTCAGGAACGCCGTGACCTTCCGCGCTACCAGTGTCGTCCGCCCGTCGATGACCAGCGTACGGTCGAAGTCCTTGACGTTGTAGACGCGATCCTCAACCTCCTCGCCGTCGCGGTCGAGCTGGCCCTTCTCCGGACGGTAGCCCTCGACATCGCGGTCGATATGGACCCTGACCACCTTGTAGGGAGCGAGGAAGCCGTCGCGGATGCCCTGCTTCAAGGAGTAGGAGAAGACCGGCTCTCCGAAGTAGGCGATGTTAGAGACGTACTTCGTCTCCTTCGGCGTGGCGGTGAGGCCGATCTGGGTTGCGGAGGAGAAGTACTCGAGGATCTCGCGCCACGCCGAATCGTCGGCGGCACTGCCCCGGTGGCATTCGTCGATCACGATCAGATCGAAAAACGCCGGCGAGAACTTCCGGTAGGCCTTCTGGTGTTCCTCCAGACCGGTGATCGCCTGATAGAGGCCGAGATAGACCTCGTAGGAGGGATCGATATTGCCCGAGAGCTTGGTCATCGTCCCGCCGAAGGGGCGGAAATCGTTCGCCATCGTCTGATCGACGAGCACGTTGCGGTCGGCGAGGAACAGGATGCGCTTCTTGCGTCGCGCCTTCCACAGCCGCCAGATGATCTGGAAGGCGGTGTACGTCTTGCCCGTGCCCGTGGCCATGACGAGCAGGATGCGGTCCTGCCCCTTGGCGATGGCCTCGATCGCCGCGTTGATGGCGTTGGCCTGGTAGTAGCGCGGCGTCTTGCCGCTGCCGTCATCGAAATAGTCTTGAAGGACGATCTCCTCGGCTTCCGGCGTCAGGCCCTTCCAGGTCCGATAGCGCCCCCACAGATCGGCTGGTGACGGAAAGGCGTCGAGCGGCAGGTCTGCCTCGTGAGGCGTACTGGCCCCCGTACGGTCGTGGAACACGAAGCCGTCGCCGTTCGAAGAGAACACGAAGGGGATGTTCAGGGTCTCGGCGTAGTCGAGCGCCTGCTGCATGCCGTCGCCGACGCTGTGGGTATTGTCCTTCGCCTCGATCACCGCGATCGGGATGTTCGGCTTGAAGTACAGGATGTAGTCGGCGCGCTTGGCCTTACCGCGCGTGACCAGCTTGCCGCGCACGATGATGCGGCCCTTGGTGAAGCTCACCTCCTCGCGAAGCTGCGAGATCTCGTCCCACCCGGCCCTGCGCAGGGCGGGCGTGATGAACTTCGTACAGATGTCGCGCTCCGACAGGCTTCGCTTGTCCATCCGGCTCAGCGGCCTCCAGTTCCGTTCCAGGTCACTCCCCTTCCTCCTTTTCCGGGCGTGTCTCAGGCGTGTCGAGCGCCTTCAGCCGCTCGTATTCCTCTACCGAGAGCACCACGACAACCGGGCGCCCATGCTTGGCCACCGTGACGGGCGACGCGCGGGCGAGGTCGATGAGTCGGCCGAAGCCGTACTTCGCGTCCTTTGCGCTCAGCGTCTGCATGCGATCCCTCCGGCTGGTGGCAACTTAAGTCTTGGCCAATTTGGCCGAACGGCGCAAGCCGAACGGCACCCGCGCAGAGCCTGCCGCGACACGTTTTGTACGTGCCCCGGTCCGCGCGGCCCGGGAACGATGATCGATGGCTATACGGCTTGGCGTTCGAGGCGGCTTCCGGGGGGCGGACCTTGACCGCCGGTCGCCGGGGGTCGGTGGCGTGCCGTGCGTGCACATCGACATCGGGGTGCATGTGCACGAAAACGCCGCTTCCATGTGCACGCCAGCGGTTCCGCATGTCGCTGGCGGCGTTTCGGTTGCACCACGACCGCCGGAGCGGCGATGCCGTTCCGGCGGGTGCGGCCGTGGCGGTAGCGACCCCCCCTCCGGGAAGGGTTTTCAACGCCGCTGCCAGGCGGCGGATCACCCAGTTCGCCGACCGTCCAGCCGGTGTGTCGGCGCTACCGCGAAGGACCCGGGCGGGGAGCTGGGGACAGGGCCGACCGTGGGAGGCACGGCTCCAGCTACCGGGAACGGCGGGCCGTGAGTTGGTGTTCCGGGATCCCCGGCGACGTTGGTATTTCGGAAAGCCCCGGTTCCGTGAGTCGCCTCGATCTCTTCCCCGGCCCTGAGCCGGTCCAGATAGTCGGCCCAGGCCTGCATCATCACGCGGCGCTCGGGCAGGAACGCCGTCCGGTTGTAGGCCCGGCCGTTGGGGTCCCTGACCCGGTGGGCCAGCTGGTGCTCGATGAAGTCGGGCCGGAAGCCCAGCACCTCGTCCAAGATGGTGCGCGCCATCGCCCGGAAGCCATGCGGCGTCATCCGTTCCGGAGGGATGTCCAAGGCCCGGAACGCCCCCCAAAAGGTGGTGTTGCTCATCGTCCGGTCGCGTTGCCGATAGCGCGCATTCGGGAACACGTAGCGGTGGTGACCCGTCACGGGATGCAACTCGCGAAGGATCTCGACCGCCTGACGCGCCAGTGGGACCACATGCGGCGTGTCGGTCTTGGTCGCCGTGTAGCGCCACTCGGCTCCATCGAGGTCGATGTCGGCCCATTCGGCCTTGCGCAACTCGCCGGGCCGCACGAAGAGCAGCGGCACCAGACGCAGCGCGCACCGCACCGGCAGCGTGCCCGGGTAGCCGTCCAGGAGCCGCAGAAGCGGGCCGACCTCCTTCGGGTCGGTGATCGCCGCGAAGTGCTTCCGCTTCACCGGAGGGAAGGCTCCGCGCAGGTCCCCCGACACGTCCCGCTCCGCCCGGCCCGTTGCCACCGCATAGCGCAGCACCCGCCCACAGACCTGAAGCGTGCGATGCGCCGTGTCCAGGGTGCCGCGGGCTTCGATGCGGCGCAGCGCGGCCAGCAGCTCCGGTGCCGTGAGCTCCGCGACCGGCTTCTCTCCGATCCACGGGAAGATGTCCCTACCCAGATCGCGCTCGAGTCGCCGAGCGTAGCTCGCGCACCAGTTCGGCGAGTGCTTGGCGAGCCATTCAGCGGCCACGGCCTCGAAGCTGTTCCTGGCCCATTGCCGCTTCGACTGCTTCTGCGCCTTCCGGTAGGCGCTCGGGTCGATGTCCCGGGCCAGCAGCTTGCGGGAATCGTCGCGCCGCTCGCGGGCGAGCTTCAGCGAGACCTCGGGATAGATGCCCATCGAGATCCGCTTCTCCTTGTCGGCGAAACGGTACTTGAAGCGCCAGGCCTTGGTGCCGCGCGGGGAGATCTCGAGGTACAGGCCCCGGCTGTCGTAGAGCTTGCGCGGCTTGTCGCGGGGCTTGGCCTTTCGGATGGCGGTGTCGGTCAGCGGCATGTTGGGGCACCGGTTGAGGTTGCTGGAATCTGCCCCAGTAAAGTGCCCCATAAATGACGTGGCTGTCAAGGGGTGGCACTGGACGTTCCGGAGTATGGGAAATCTCCCAACTCATTATATATCACTGTTTATGTGTACACTAAGGAGCATTACTGCACGTCAATACATGCGCCGGTGCAGTTCGATGATCCAGCGCACGAGATTCGTATAGGCTTGCTGCCAGAACGGTTCGCGGCTCTTGCCGAAGAGCTGGTTGATCAGGGATGAGACGCTGTATGCGAGCGAGTAAGTGTCGAGCAGCGGATCGTCGAGCGGGTTCCACTGCCAGGACCCGTCCAGCCCGATTTCCAGGTAGTCGTCCGCGCGGCCGGCCTTCTCGAGGATCCCCCGCACGCTTGGCAGAAGCAGGGATCAGTCTTCGCAAGTCCCGATGGGACAACGACTTGGCTACACGCTACGGGCTACGTGTATCACCTGGTGTGTCCGAAGGTTGTAAACCGTATTACCCGTTGGGTTTACGACAGAAACGGAGAGATCTAGAGGCTCGACCGCAGCATGATCGCCGCCCGCGTATCGCCGGCCGCGGGCGGGCGCGGTCCAATTTACTTCACCGCCGGGGAAATGACGCTGCTGCGCGCACTGATCGTCGGCCCGCGACGCTCAACCGCCATCCCCTGGCCAGGGAGTTCTGCCGGGGCAGCGGCTGGGTCAAGCCCGACAGCGGCCTGAAGGACATCATGGCTCGGGTGCCCATGCTCACCGACCGCCCCGCCACGGCTCGACCGAACGCTTACGCCCCACGGGACGACCGAACGGTTTCGGCGAACGGAGCCCGGTCATGGGGATTCCCCTACCAACGGAGCAAAGGGTGATCCCAGGGGTGATTGGGTAAATAGGCTAGAATTCGTAACATACTGTATAACATATAGTTAGCGCATTTATTACGGCGGACTAGGCGGTGTACCTCACCGGCGAGACGAGAGAAGCAAAGGCCGCAACGCCAAGTTGACGGTCCATCGTGCTCAGATTGGCTCTCGACCGTCTTCTCGTAGAGCTATTCTCGACGAGAGCACTCCCCCGCGAAGGGTCGATCCCGTCCGCCCCGACAGTGGCTAGGCTGCAGCTGGGGGCGTAACCTGCAGTAGTCACGGTGACATGAGGAGACAAGCAATGCATCATCGAAAGGAGCTTCGAATTCACGGGACGAGCGCACGCCGAACGCTCGAAGCTCTGGTAGTCGCCGTCGCGCTCCTTGGAGGCGGAGATCTTTCCGCCCAGCAGACCGGGCAGATCGCCGGGCAAGTGACGAGCGAGGACGGCTCGCCCGTAGTCGGGGCCACGATCCGTGTGCCGGGTGAGAACCTGCAGGGAACTACGGCGACCGACGGGCGCTTCGTCATCCCCCGGGTGCCTGCCGGCTCCTATGAGGTGGAGATCTACGCGCTGGGCTACGGGGACGCGACCCAGCAGGTGCAGGTATCCGCGGGCGGCGTGGGAACGTTGAACGTCCAGCTGGAGGTTCGTCCGGTGGAGGTGCTGGGTGTTCAGGTCCACGTTCTCCGCCCCGACCTGCGACACACGGCCCAGATCGAGGCAGACGCGGTTCGCGAGTCCAATCCACGGGACGTGGGCGATGCGCTGAGGGCGATCGCCGGCGTGGACGCGGTGCGGCGCGGACCCATCGGACTCGACCCGTCGATCCGAGCGCTCCGCGAAACCCAGGTGGGCACTTACATGAACGGCACGCGCCTCTTCCCGGCCGGCCCGGCCCGCATGGACTCCCCGCTGACCCACCTGGATCCGAGCGCGATCCAGCACATAGAAATCGTGAAGGGTCCCTACGCCCTCACCTGGGGGGCCGGGAACATGGCTGCAATCCGCATCGAGACCCGGTCCGTACCGCCCCAGATCCCGGGAGGGCTTCGCGGCACTCTGTCTGCCGGGTACGACACCAATCTGGAGGCTCAGGAGTATTCGGGAACCCTGTTCGGCAGCAGCGAGCGCGTGGCCTACTGGGGCCACGGCGTGTGGCGCACCGGGACGGACTACGAGACAGGATCGGGCGACGTGATTCCGGCCGACTTCGACTCCTGGGAGGCCCGGGGACAGCTCGGCTACCGGACCGGCGACGCCTCCTGGCTGAGCTTCGACATGGGCTACCAGAAGCAGGGCCCGATCGACTATCCGGGCCGCCTTCTGAGCGCCAAGTCCTTCAAGACGAACAACCTCGCGGCCGAGTGGGAGCTGGCCCGCGCCCAAGGGCTCCTTCGCAACATCGATCTCCTGGTCTACCTGAACAGCGTGGACCACGAGATGGACAACACGGACAAGCCGACGCGCATGGCCATGGAGGGACGGGTGCCCCCCTTCGCCCTGGACGTGCTGGTGGACTCCCATATCGACGTCACTGGGGGCCGGGCCGCCATCGAGTTGGTCTCGGAGGGCGGCTGGGACGTGGAGATCGGGGGTGACGCATACAGCGCGAAGCGGGACGCGGATCGCTTCATCGACGCCCTGGATCCCAACCAGATGACACCACCGCTGTTCCCCTTCCACGACCGGATGTGGCCGGACGCGACGATCACCGACGTGGGTCTATGGACCCGGGCGGACCGGCCCCTGGCCAACAGGCTGAGCCTTTCCGCGGCGGTGCGCCTCGACCTCGTCTCCGCGGACGCAAAGGACGTGTCCGACACCTTCCTCGACTATGCCGGGGCCACCCGGGCCGACGTGGACGCGTCGGAGACCAATTTCAACGCGGCCGCCACGCTCAGCGCCAACCTGGGCTCCAACTGGAGCCTTTCGACCGGAGCCGGCTCGGTAGTCCGGACCGCCGACGCCTCCGAGCGCTACGGAGACAGGATTCCGGGCACCAGGGCCCAGCTCAGCACCGAATTCCTGGGCAACCCCCACCTCGATCCCGAGCGAAGCACCCAGGGCGACATCTGGCTCGAAGGCCGCTTTCCCAACCTGAGCCTGGACGCCAACGTCTTCGCCCGCCGGGTCAGCGACTACATCACCATCGTTCCGAGGGACCCGGCGGAGGTACCCTTCCTGCTCCCACTGACGGGCTCGCTCGGCAACACGAACGTCGTCCAGTATGTGAACGGAGAGGCCGACTTCTGGGGGGTGGAGGCATCCGTCGCCTACCGCTGGAGCGAACGGTTCTCGACAACCGTGGTCGGCGAGTATCTGCGGGGCGACGACACGGAGCTGGACGAGCCGGCCTTCGGGGTCGCCCCGGTGCAGGGTCGCCTCCGGCTCCGCTACGAAGAGTCGGGGGCCGGATACTTCCTCGAGAGCCTGGTGACCGCAGTAGGGAAGCAGGACCGCCTGGCTGTGAGCCGGGGCGAGGGCACCCCGACCCCCGGATACGCGACGGTCGATCTACAGGGCGGATTTCAGCCCTATGTAGGAGTGCAAGTCCGTGCCGGGGTAAACAACGCGCTCGACAAGCAGTACTACGACCACCTGAACGCGAAGAACCCTTTCTCCCGGACGCCGATTGCCGAGCCGGGCCGCGTCTTCTTCATCCGCCTGACCTATTCCTACTAGACGGGTCGACTCCCGTCGCACCGCGCGGGCGGAAGCAAGAGGAAAGCGAGACGGGCCCGGGGTCTCCCCGGGCCCGTCCCAAGGTTTCCGCAATCGTCCCCCTCGCCCCCAGCCTCAGTTGGCGATGGCGTCCGCCCCGGCCTGGGAGATCTGCTCGTCGTCGACCGCCCGCACGCCGCTGGTCCCGATCGCCCCAATCAGCTGACCGCCGCGCAGGATCGGGACGCCGCCCGCGAAGGTCACGCCGTCGGGGACCTGCGGTACGGTACCGGCCTCGAGGGCGCTGTCCGTACACCGCGGTCGTGAGGCCCGTAGCCGCGACGGTGGCCGCCTTCCGCATCGCGACGTTGTAGGAGCCGGCGGAGGCGCCGTCCAGCCGCCGCAGATACACCGGCACACCCTCGATGTCCGCGACGACGATCGTCACGTTCCATCCGTTACGGCGCGCCTCGGCTTCGGCCGCGTCGATCGCCGTCCGTGCCAGCTCGTATGTGAGGGCCCTCTGCGAGCGCGATCAGACCCGACGGAGACCAGTCGAAGCGCCAGTCCTGCTTGATGCCGAGAATGGAGAAGTCACGCCGGTTCGTCACTGCATAGATCGGAGCGGAGTCAACGATGTATTACTCCGTCCCATCCCGTCGCGAGGTCACGAGGCCGGCCGACGCTATGGTGGTTACGCGGATCCGGTCGCCGAGCATTCCGTCAGCTCTCCTGGACCATGCCGTCGAACGCCACCTCACCGTTGGCGATCACCCGGATCGGACGACTCAGGTTGAACGCCTCGGGCGCAGAAGGGACGCAGCAACATGATCGACCATCTCCGAGGACGCGAGAAGGCGCTGGAGCGCTTCGGCTGGACGGGACGCCGTGCCGAATGGATCGCCCTGGCCTGTCTCCATGGCGGCGTCTTCACCCGGGCGCAGTGGACGAGCTTTCTGGGTTGCCACCATGAGCACATGCGCCGTGCCGTCCATGCCCTCGTCGCGCAAGGCGCGGCCAGCGAAGAGAATCCACCCGGCATCGCCGGCATCGGCTGCGTGTGCCGGATCTACGCGCGGACTCTCTACCGCCCGCTGGGAGCCGAGGACATCCGCCGGCGCCGGATCACCTCCAAGGAAGTGCTCATGCCGTGCGGTCGCTTGGAGTTGCGTTCGTCGCCACCCGGTCGCCGGTGCCGCACTGGGCAGCACGGACGAGGACGACGAGACCTTGACGCTGACGTTGTCGAGCCCGGTGAACGCGACGCTCGGCGACGCGACGGCCACCGGCACGATTCAACGACAACGATAATGCAGCGCCGCTGACGGCGAGTTTCAGCGACATGCCGGCCTCGCACACGGGTGAGGACTTCGCGTTCGGGTTGGCGTTCAGCGAAGAGGTCGAGGTCGGCTACGTGACGCTGCGCGACACTGCGTTCGTGGTGACCGGCGGCGAGGTGAGCCAAGCCCAGCGCCAACAGCAGGGGAGCAACCAGGCATGGAACATCACGGTCGACCCAGACGGCCAGGGCGCCGTGACGATCACGCTGCCGGAGACGATCGACTGCGACGCGGTTGACGCGATCTGTACCGGGGACGAGCGACCGCTGTCGCACTCGCTGTCGAGTGTGGTCGCGGGCCCGGTGATCATTCCGACGGTGAGCGTGTTCGATGCGAGCGCGGCGGAGGGCGATTCGGTGGACTTCACGGTGTCGCTCTCGGCGGCGAGTGATGGGGAAGTGACGGTCGACTACGCAACGTCGGACGGCACGGCGACGGCGGGAGAGGACTACACCGCGACGAGCGGCACGCTGGCGTTCCAGGCGGGCGAGGTGACGAAGACGATCTCCGTGCCGACCACCGAGGACGCGGAGGACGACGGCGGCGAGACGTTCACGCTCACCCTGAGCAACGCCTCGGGCGCCGGTCTCGGCGATGCCGAGGCGACGGGGACGATCCGGAACACCGAGACCGCCGCCGAACTCTCGGCCGACTTCCCCGAGAGCGCGTACACCTCGAAGCGGCACGCGGGATCGGACGACCGCCCGCAGGTGGTGGTGGCGTTCAGCGAGGCGGTGGCGGACTTCGACAAGAACACGCCGTCGGTGACGGTGACGTCGGGGCTGTCGGTTCAGACCCATACGGAGGACGGGCTCGATAACGCCTATGTGTTCTTCATGACGCCGGACGGGGACGGCGACGTGACGTTCGCGCTGGTCGCGGACGCGGCGTGCGCCTCGGGCGGCATCTGCACGGCCGGCGGGACGGTGCTGACGCAGGTGCCGGCGGCGTTGGCGATCCCGGGGCCGGACGACGAGAGTCTACCGGCGGTGAGCGTGTCCGACGCGAGCGCGGCCGAGGGCGACGCGGTCGCCTTCACGGTGTCGCTGTCGGCGGCGAGCAGCCGGCAGGTGACGGTCGAATACACAACGTCGGGCGGCACGGCGACGAGCGGGACCGACTTCACGGCGGAGTCCGGGACGCTGACGTTCGCGGCGAACGCGACGCTCGGCGACGCGACGGCCACCGGCACGATCAACGACAACGACGTGTCGACAACGCCGTTGACGGCGAGCTTCAGCGACATGCCGGCCTCGCACACGGGCGGGGAGTTCACGTTCGGGCTGGCGTTCAACGAAAACGTCGAGCTCAGCTACGTGACGCTTCGCGACACCGCGTTCGTGGTGACCGGTGGCGCGGTGAAGACGGCCCAGCGCCAACAGCAGGGCAGCAACCAGGCATGGAACATCACGGTCGAGCCAAGCGGCCAGGGCGCCGTGACGATCACGCTGCCGGAGACGGTCGCGCCTGCGGCCTCGGGGAGCGCGAGCGTCGCGGAGAGCGGGGTGGTGGTGGACGACGCGGTGGCGCTCCTGGGCGGAGTGACCCCGGACGCGGTCTCGGCGGCGCTGTTCGGCGAGGGCGGACTGAGCGAGGCCCAGTTGGACGCACTGGACCGCCTGGGCAACCGGAACGGCCGCTACGACCTCGGCGACATGCTATCCTGGACCGAGCGCTGCCGGAGGGGCGAGGCGCGCTGCGGCGGCACCTCCACCGATCCCGCGTCTTCGGCCCTCCTGTTCGGCGCGGCGGCGGCCGGACGCCGAGGGACCTCCGGGCGCCCCGGGCGTCGAGCGGCTTGTCCCGGCAACCGCCCCACGGGGGCCGGGGTTCCTGACCGTCGAGTGGACGGCGCCGGCCGCCGGGCGCGCCGTCGGCGTCCTGCTGGAGCTCGAGGGTCCCGGCATCGTAGCGGTGCAGGCGCCCGGTCTCGAGTTGTACCAGTCCGCCGCAGCCGGGCGGCATCAGATCGTCGTGGCGGGGGACCTCGGCGCGGGTCCCCTCTTGCAGTTCCGCGTGCCGGACCGCGGCCGACTCGCTGAGTACCGGGTCCGCGTCGTCCAGGTCACGGGCGAGGATTACGGCCTCGAGGACGTGGGCGAATACCGGGCCGTGATCACGAACTGAAGCCTTCGGCCAGGATGGGCCCCCCGACGTGCACGCCGAGGCTCGTGTGCGGCGGGGGGCCCGAAGCTCCAGCAATCCCGGCGCCCGCGAACGACGGCTCGCAGCCGCTGCAGGGGCGCCCGCCCGCGGCGCATTCCATGACGCGCGCGGTCAGGCCGCACACGGCTTCCCCCTCCGCGCCGGGAATCGACCCGCTGACCTAGCGCCGTCCTCTTCCGAGCAACCGGCTCGGCTTCCCGGACGACATCCGGTTCCCACGCGCGTCCGAACGCGGCCGCACCGGCCGGACGAGTTCCGAACCGGCGGTCCCCAGCCTCGGCCTTCCGGCCGGGATTCCACACCCCTTCGCAGGGCCTCCCGCGAGCGGCGCAGGGGCGTTTTCCACGCCGCTGGCGGAGCGGTCCGACGAGCCAGACACCTCATGACACAACGTGCACCGTTACAAGCACTTAGGAGATTTCCTAAGAGTTGACTTCCTTGCAAACACCGCTTCACCGTTACGGGCATGACGCGGCTGGAACGGCAGTCACATGGCAACGCTGGAGGAGCAATTCAACTCGCGGGTGAACGTGTTTCTCGAGAGCACGGGCCTGAGGCCGACGACCCTCGGCATGCAGGCCTTGGGCGACCCGGGCCTGTTGCGGCAGATCGAGCGGGGACGCTCGCCGTCGCTGAGGACGGCGGACCGGGTTCTGGCGTTCATCGTCGGCTACGACGGGGACTCGGGCGGCGCGCGGGACCCGCCGGGCCGCCGTCGACGCCGGAGGTCGTCGTCGGGGACGTGGAGAACGGGGAGAAGCCGAGCGAAGACGGAACAACCGATGGAACGGAAGACGAACCCGCCGGCCCGCATTCTGCGGCTTCGGGAGGTGGAGGCCCGCACGGGTCTGTCGCGGAGCACGATCTACAGGTGGCGGCGCGCGGGACGCTTCCCCCAGGCGGTTGTTCTGGGAAAGCGGTCCGTGGGCTGGATCGAGTCGGAAGTGGACGAGTGGATCCGCGAACGGGCCGCTGAGCGCCTGGGCGGCGGAGAGGCCGTCGCCCGCTGACCCTTTAGGGAAAGGATAGAGAAGATGAAGACGTTGCTGAGAACGATGCGGGCCGCCGCGTGGGCCGCGCTGTGGCTGCTGACGCCCGGTGTGCTGTGGGCTCAGGGCACGAGCCCGTGGGTGGAGGCCGTGAACGAGCTTCAGACGCAGTTCACGGGCCCGATCGCGCGGGGGCTGTCGCTGATCGCGATCGTGGTGGGCGGGCTAATGTTCGCGTTCGGCGAGGGCGGGAGCAAGCGTACGCTGGCGGGGATCATCTTCGGGATCGGGATGGCGGTGGGCGCGGTGAACTTCCTGGCCTGGCTGTTCTGATGCGGGGCCTCGGGCGCTGGGCGGGCTACGCCGCGCTCAACCGTCCGCTGAAGGTGCTGGGCGTCGAGCGGCGGCTGTTCCTGCTGGGCGCGACGCTCGCGGTCGCGGTGTGGAACGCGACTGCTTCGCTGGTGGCGGGCGGCGTGGTGTTCACCGGCTGCTACGGGGCGGGATGGCTGGCGGGCCGGAAGGACCCGGCCATGCTCGCGGTGCTCCGGGCAGCGGCGCGCCACCCGGCGCGGTTCGATCCGGGCAAGTGGGCGGACGAGCCCTGGCACCTCAAGATCCGGACGGACGGCACGTGAGGGTCGCCGAGGAACTTCGCGCGCATGAGGCGGCGGGCTCGCTGGCCGAGGAGCTGCCCTACTGGGGCTGGCTGGATGACGGCCACACGTGCCTGACCCGTTCGGGCGAGCTGATCGCTGCGGGCCGGCTCGGGCCCGCAGCGGTGGACGGGCGCACGCCCGAACAGATCGACCGCGTGCTGGGCCTGTGGCAGCGGCTGCTCTCGGGGCTGCCCCCAAGTGCGCGCCTCTACTTCTATGTGCTCCGCCGCCCCGCTCCGACGGCTGTCGCGGCGAAGACGATCGGTTCCGATGTAGCGGCCATTTCGGGGCGGAAACGCCGCGCGTTCCTCGCCGGACGGGTGCAACGGCTCGAGGCCTACGTTGTCTGGTCGTTTGGGTCCGGCCTGCGCCCGGTCGCCAAGAGTGCGCGGCGGGGATCCAACTCCCCGCTTGCCCGGTTGTGGAAACGCCGTGGAAAAGGCGCGCCGACGTATCTCGCGTCAGAGATCGAGGCGGGGGCGGGCCGGTTCCGGGCCATGGTCGAAGCGGGCCGCTCGCTGGTGGCCGAGCACACGCCCGTCGAGATGCTGGGCGCGCATGAAGCGTCGGGTGTTCTCTCCGAGCTGATCAACCGCCCGGGCACGGTGTGGGACGGCGCGACGGGGAGCGGCATGAACTGGCGGCTCGCGCTCTCGGAGCTGGAAGCGGAGCGCAGTCACCTGCGGCTCGACGGCGAGCCGGTGATCCTGTACTCGCTGCTCTCGCCGCCCGGCCAGGCGCACGCCAACCTGCTCAAAGATCTGTACTGTCTTGACGCCACGATCACGGTCTCGCTCGAGTGGCGGCCGTGGACGGTTGAAGCGGCGCGCCGCCGGATCCGGGGCGCGCAGCGGCACTACTTCTCGCGGCGCTACTCGATGATGGCGCACGTGCAGGAGACCGAGGGCACGGCGGCGGCGATGGTCGATTCCGCCGCGGCCGTCGAGTCGGACAGGCTGGGCGCCGCGCTCGTAGAACTCGAGGCCGACGGCGTGGCCTACGGCGAGGCGTCGCTCACCGTCGCGCTTCACGGAGAGCTTGAGGAGATCGAGCGGCTGGACGGCGACGTGCGGCGGCTGTTCGCCGCGCACGACGCGAAGGCGGTCCGCGAGGGCTACGGTCAGCTGCCCGTCTGGTTCTCGCGGCTCCCGGCTCAGCCGCGCAAGCGGCAGGTGCGAACGGTGTTCGTCTCGGCCGGGCTCGCCGCGTGCCTCGCCCCGGTGTTCGGGCCGCCCAAGGGCTCGGCCCGGTGCAAGCACCTCGACCGCGAGTCGCTCGCCGTGTTCGAGACTCCCTGGCGCACCGCATACCACTACGACCTGTTCCGCGGCGACGTGGGCCACACGCTGATCCTCGGCGCGACGGGATCGGGCAAGAGCTTTGCCTTGAACTTCCTGCTGGTCGAGGCGCTCAAGTACGGCCCGCGCGTGCTGATCCTGGACCTGGGCGGCTCCTACCGCTGGCTGACCCGCTTCCTCGGGGGCTCCTACCTGGAACTCACGCCGGGCGACGCCGAGGCCGGCCTCAGGCTTCAGCCGTTCGCGCTCCCGGCCACGACGCGCACGTTCCAGTTCCTGACCGGCTGGGTGCTCCGGCTGCTGAAGCTCGGCGGCTACGAGCCAACGGGCGCGGACACGAGCGAGATCCGCGCCCGCATCGAGGACCTCTACGCGCTCGGGCCGGAGCGGCGCACGCTCGGCGTGCTGACCGGCTCGCTCCCGTCCGGCATGTGGCCGGCCTGGAGCCGCTGGACCGGCGATGGAGTATGGGGCCGGTTCTTCGACAACGCTCCGGTGGGCGGGGCGGACCTCGAGTTCCGCGACTGGCAGGTGATCGACCTGGCGGGCGCGGCCGAGCACGCGGACCTGTGCGAGGCGGCGCTCTCGTATCTGCTCGAACGCATGCGCCTCGAGATCGAGGACCCGGCCGAAGCGGCGCGGCTCAAGCTGATGGTCGTGGACGAGGCGTGGCGCTACCTGGCCGACCCGGCGGTGCTCGCCTACCTGGCCGAGGCGGCCAAGACGTGGCGCAAGAAGAACGCCGCGCTCGTGCTCGCGACGCAGTCCGCAGTGGACATGACCGGGACATCCGGCGCCTCGGCGCTCCTCGAATCGATCCCGACCAAGCTGTTCCTCGCGAACCCCGAGTTGCCGGACGAGGCGGGCGACCTGTTCCGGCTGAACAAGTCGGAGGTGGCCCAAGTCCGGGAGCTGACGCCGAAGCGCGAGCTCTATCTCCGCCGACCGGACGAGGCGGCCGTGCTCCGCCTAGAGGTCGATCCGGAGAGCTACTGGCTCTACACCTCCTCGCCCATGGACGCCGAAAAGCGCGCCGAGGCCGTTGCGCAGCACGGCCTGACCCGGGGCCTCGCGGTTCTGGCGGGCCGCGCAACACCCCACCAACCCAAGGAGGACATGACGCCATGAGGGTCCCAAGCATACCCATCGTACTGACACTCCTGCTGGCGGCGCTTCCGGCCGCCGCCCAACAACACAAAGCCGCCGAGCAGCGCGAAGAGGACGCAACCTTCCTCCGCGTGCCGGCCGCCGAGGACGGCCAGGACCGTATCCATGGCATCCGCGCGCGCGTGCGCCACACGACGGTGATCGTGCTGCCCGCCGGCGAACGGATCCTCGACTTCGTGGCCGGCGACTCGGAGTACTGGCACCTGACCGGCGCGGCCAACGTCGCGTACCTCAAACCCCTGGCCGAGGACGCGGCGACCAACATCGCGCTTGTCTGCGAGTCGGGGCGCATCTACTCGTTTCTCGTCTCCGAGCACGGCGAGGAGCCGCCGCACCTGGTCGTCCGGGTCGAAGCGGGCGCGAAGGCGGCGGGGATGTCCGGCGCGGGCGCGCCCGCGTTCGTCGCCATGAGCGAGGTCGCGGCCTACCGGGAGATGGCCGCGGAGGCGGCCGAGGCGGCGCGCGGGGCTCGGGCGGAGGCGGACGCGGAGATCGAGGCGTTCCGCGCCTCCTACCCCACCCGGCTGGCGTTCGAGTACCGGCTGGACCGGGATGCGTCGCGGCGGCCGTTCCTGGTTGAGGCGATGTGGCACGACGGGCGGTTCACGTATCTGCGCTCGCGCGCCCAGGAGTCGCCAGCGCTCTATGAACTCAAGGACGGCGAGCCGGCGCTGGTCGCGTTCGATCTGACGGAGGCCGGCCTCTACGTCGCACGCCATGTACTAGGCGACGGTTGGCTCCAGATCGGCGAGAAGCGGGCGGGCTGGCGGTTCGAGCCAACGGACGCACGATGAGCCGCTGGAAGCAGTGGATCAAGGAGCCCAAGGGCGCGCTGCCGGGCGGGATCGTGACGAAGGCCGGGATCGCGCTGATCGGCGTGCTCGTCGCCGGCATGCTCTTATCGTCGTCGCTCACGGGTCCCGCGGAGGACCCCATGGCCCCCGCCGTGCCCGAGCGGGAACGCCGGCAGGCCGAGGCCGCCGCCGAAGAGGCCGCCGGGGCCGACGGGGAAACCCGATCTGGCACCGGGGCGGCCGGCATGGCCCAGGCCGAGCACGAACTTCGCGAGGCGCTCCGGCTCGAGGAGATGGAGCGCAGGACGCGCTCGCTCCGCTCGCTGCCCGTGGCGCGGTCTTACCGGGATCCGAACCAGAGCCGGGATGGTGTCCGTCCCGCCGAGCCCGAGCCGCCCGAGGCCGCGCTTGACGCGATGCTCGCGTCCTTCGAGCAATCGGTCGCCGCCCTCGAAACCGAACTCCAAACAGGGTTGCCGGGCGGAGGAGTCATGCCCGGCTCGCCGGGAGCCTTATCGCAAGGCGCTCGCGCGCCCGAAACAACGGAGCCGGGCAGGAGCGTCCGGCCCGGGGACCCGCCGGGCTGGGAGCGGATCCGCGAGGGCTCGTTTCTGGAGGCCGTGCTGCTCACCCAGCTCTCGGGCGAGTTCCCCGGCCCCGTGCTGGCGATGGTGTCCGTGCCGCTGTATTCGGTCGACCGCCAGCGGGTCCTCATTCCGCGCGGCGCGCGCGTCGTCGGCATGGCCCGGGCCGTCCAGGACCGCGACCAGAGCCGGCTGGCGGTCGCGTTCCACCGGCTGCTGCTCCCCGACGGCGGCTGGATCGACCTCGAGTTCGCGGGCCTCAACCAGGCGGGCGAGGGCGCGCTCCGGGACGAGGTGAGCCGCCACTACTTCTCGACGTTCGCCGCCGCGGGCGCCGTCGGCGCGCTCAGCGGCCTCACCTTGGCCGGCGCCTCCCCCTACGGCCTACGGGCGGGCGTCGGCCAGGGGCTCGGCAACAGCGCCAACTCGATCCTCGACCGGTTCCTGAACCGGATGCCGGAGATCACGATCCGCGCCGGCCACCGGCTCCGGATCTGGTTCACCGCGGATGCGCTGGTCCCAACCCCCACCGCACACCGATGACACGAAAGGATTCTCCCATGCATCACCGCATCCTCGTGCCCGCCCTGCTTCTCCCGTTCCTGGCGCTGGCGAGCCCCGCGCCCGCGAGCGCGCAGTTCGACTTCGGCGGCGTTTTCCAGCGCGCCCAGATCATCGCGAACCAGATCACCCAGATCGCGAACCAGGTCAGCCAGATCCGGTCGATGGCCCGCCAGCTCTCCGAGCTCGAGGACCAGCTCGACCACATGGAGCGCGCCGCCCGAGGCGGCGGCCGCGCTCGCCGAGACGATCGAGAGCGCGCAGGGCTCGTTCGGCGGCCTCGCCGCGAACGGCAACCTGTCCAACACCGCCCTCCAGCAGGCCGGGGTCGCGGCCGCGCTGAGCCAGGGCCGGATCAACGCCGCCATGGCCCAGGTGCTCGCCCACGAGGCCGAGCTCGCCCGCCTCGAATGGCTTGGCCGTTGGCAAGAGAGCCGGATGCGCGCCAACGCGCTTGCCGAGTCGATGCGCGACGCCGCGTCCCTGAACCGCGAGACGCTCCGCGACGGCCTCTTGTTCCGGATCCCGTCGTTCTACAAGGGCAACTAGGCGGGGAGCGTTCCACATGCAGCAGTCGATCGACCCGAACGTCCCCTCGCAGATCCCGCCCGACCAGCTCCAGGACTTCAAGAGCTTCCTGGACGTCGTGCTCGACAGCGTCGTGGGCGCCGCCGCGCCCGACGTGCACGCCCTCGGGCTCCAACTCTGGGGCGGGCTCGCCGCCGTCATGATCGCCTGGACGGGTCTCAAGATCGCGTTCAGCGGCACGTTCGAGCCCTGGGCCATCGTCAAGCTCGTGATCGGGATCGCCATCCCCCGCACGCTGCTCCACTACTACACCGTGCCGATCCCCGGCGTGGGGCTCACCTTCCCGGCCATGGTCGCCGGAGGCGGGATCTGGCTCCAGAACCTGTTCCTCTCCGACGTGGTCTCGGCCGGCTACACCGAGATGGCGGCCCTCGTCCGGGCCTACGCCGCGCACCTCGGCAGCGCGTGGTCGGCCGGGAACCTGCTGTCTATGGTGACCGCGGGCGCGACCGTGGTGTTCTCCTCGCTCGTGTTCTGCCTGCTCGCGCTGTTCTGCGTCACCTACGCGCAGGTGATCTGGGCGCAGGTCGCTCTCGCGATCGCGATCCTGCTCGGCCCCGTGTTCATCGCGTTCCTGCTCTTCGAGCCGCTCGCGTTCCTGTTCTGGGGATGGTTCCGGACGCTGATCGTCTACACGCTCTACGGCGTCGTGGCCGGTGCCGTGCTCCGCGTCTTCATGGGCGTCGGCATGGGCTACATCACGACCTACGCCGAGGCGCTCATGGGCACCGGCACGGCCGACCCGGCCGAACTCTGGCTCTGGGCCGTCGTCCTGCTCCCGCTCGTCGTCTGCGGCCTGATGGCCGGCCTCAAGGTCGGCGAACTCGCCTCGATGCTGGTGTCCGGCTCCGGCTCCGCCGGGTCCGGGTTCATGGCCATCGCCATGCGCGCGGCGGCCCCCGTGCGCCCACCCGTCCCGGGCGCCTGAGTCCCGAGGAGATCCGCCGATGAAACGAGACAAGAGCGCAGGCCGCGAGTACGCCGAGATCTGGGGCGAGGCCGTGCAGGCGAACCGGAGGCTCAGGACGCTCTCGATCCTGCTCGCCGCCACCTGCGTGCTCGGTGTCCTGGTCCTGCTGCGGCTCGCGGGCGCCGAGCCGCCCAAGCCCATCGTCATCCGGGTCGACGAGGTGGGCCGCGCCGAGGCGCTCGCATACGAGGCCGCCACCGCCGAGGCCGATCCGCTCGATCCCACCACCAAGTATTTTCTGAACCGGTTCGTCGACGACTTCCACTCGCGCCGCCGCGCCACCGCCGAAGAGCACTGGACCCGGAGCCTCCGGTTCCTGTCGACCGAACTCGCGAACGTCGCGGCCGGGACCGCCGACACGGAGCGCCAGGTCGAGCAGGTCGTGCTGCGCATCCACCCCTCGCCCGAGCCGCCCCACGGCGCGACCGCCGACTTCGATCTCGTGCATCTGAGGGACGGACAGGAGGTCCGGCGCGAGCGCTGGTCGCTCTCGCTCCGGTTCGAGTTCCTGGAGTCGAGGTCGATCTGGCGATCATGGATGACGCTATGATCTTCTGACTCACCTTGCTCGATCAACTCGTCTAGGTCGAGACCGCTGAGCTTGAGGATCATCAGGAACGTCTCGTCCTCTTCAGAGGGGGCCAATTTTTTATTGTTCAAGCGCTCCTTGAGGCCCTCCAGGTTAGCGCGAGCCTGGAACGCCTTGTAATCATCCATGTAGATGAAAGTGGGAAGCTGAGAGACGATGTAGTCGTGGGCCTTTTGATATTTCGTGCTCTCGGCGACGAGCTTGGCTTTGACCTTCGTCAACTTCGCCTTGTAGTCCTCAATGAACTGGCTTTCGTTTGCTCGCTGAGGCTCGATATTACTTTCTGTGAGCTGTTTTTGTAGCGCCTTTGCGTGTCGGGCGCGAACTCGGCGGGTTAGTTCCTCAAAGCGGCCATCCTTTGCGTACCGCGTGGCCTCCTGGGTGCACTGGATTGCCATCGCCCGGAAGTTTTCGCCGACTGGTTCGGTCATCTCTGGCAGGTCCTCGCAGATAGCATCGATTGAACTTGGATGCAACGCGCTCGGAAAGAGTGCCGAATCTTCTGGGAACTCAATCTCGTAGTTTCCTCGTAGTCCTTCGTGACAACCACATTCTCGTCGCTCACCTCCTGACCAGCGATCTCTGCAAGTTTCTTCACCTCCTCGGGCGAGAGCGTGAAGCGCACCTCGCAGACGGCCTGTTTATTGTTCCGTTGCGTGCGCTGGCCACGGGGCCACTCGCTGCGCATGTCGTATGGATCTGGAAGATGCGGGTTGAACTTGTGGAGCGCTCGCAAAAGAGCGCTCTTCCCGGCCTGGTTCTTGCCGACTACACAAGTGAGCGCATCGAGCAACTCGACCTCTCCCGAGTCCTCGATATTCCGAAACTTCTTCACACGAAAGGCTTTCAGATGCACGGAGATCTCCTCTATCTCATTGAGTCTCTATCTCTTTCGGCAACACCTAATCCTGCTAGCCCGGCGATCGAATAACTGAACAGTCCTCCATGGGCGGGAGAAACGATACTCCCAGCGTGGCAACGAGTAGTTGACCCAGCACTCGTACGCAGAAGAGGGCGAGAAGCGCCCACAAGATCCGCGAATACGATGCGTGACTCATCAGTTGACCAGTCCGCTGATCCGGGTCAGAAGTGAGATCGGGTTCCTGCGTCAGTTGCGTGGGCCATCGACCCTCAGCCCCGCCTCCGACGCGGCCTCGCGGATGCGCGCCGCCAGGTTCGGGTTGGCGGTTATGATCTCCATGAGCCTCGTTCGGACACCCTGCCGCTCCGCCGCCGATAGCTCCCCTGCCATTTCCGCAGCTTCTCGGACCGCATTGAGGCAATCGGCCTCATAGACGATCTCGCCGCAATCGGCGGTGACTTCGGCCAACACGCCCGCGATCGTCGCACCCTCGGGTACAGCCGCGAACCGCTGGTTCGCCGCCTGAATCTCGGCTTGGGCACCGCGTCGAATGTTGGCCCCCTCGGTCCCACCCTGGAAGCACATGAACTCGGGCCGGGTCCCCATCCAGCGGAGAGGACCGCAAGCGATCTTTCCTGCTTCTTGAGCTGCCTCAACGACCTCCGTGATCAACATCTCGTATTCGGGATCCCCCTCACGGTAGCCCGAGAAATTGCCCAGATCGCCGGATGCGGCGAAGAGGCCGTCCACACCCGGGATCTTGGCGATCTCGCGAGCGTTCTGGACACCTTCCAACGTCTCGATCATGAGGATCAGCACGACGTTCTCGTTCCAGGTGGCGCGGTACCCTCCAGGAACCTGGCCCCACATGGTGCGGCCGAACGCCTGACCACCCCCGTTGCTACGCCGTCCCATCGGCGGGAAGTAGGTCCATCCGACGGCGCGTTGCGCCTCCTCCGCCGAGTCGACTGTCGGCACCACGATGACCAGGGCCCCCATGTCCACCGGCAGCTGGACGTTGCCCTCACTCTCGTGGCCTATGCGAACGCCGGGCACGGCCGGCCTCGGACAGGCGAGCCACATACGAGCCACCTGTTCCCATGTCATCGCCTCATGCTGCATCTCGATCCAGGTGAAGTCGTAACCGGCCGAGGCCGTGGAGCAGTAGGTCCGAGGGTCGGTCGCGCGGATCGTGCCTCCGATGACCGGCTCCCCGTTCTTGATTTTCTGCATTACGGGGTTCCAGATCGGGACCTCTCCATCCGCCACGCCCCGTGGCCCGTACTGCCAAGCGTCGGGATCGAAATTCGGGCCGACCTGCGCATCCGCCAACGAAGCGCCCATCGCCAGCATCACGCAGACGCCAGCTAAAGTGATGGTCCTGTTCATGGCCTTCGGTCTCCTAACGTTGCGGGTCGATCCCCATGCGTGACCTAGTGCCCCGGATCGGGATTCGGTCTTATGAGAATGTAGTTTAGATCATCGTTCTCAAGCTCTTGTTCCCCCGGGACCCCCACCCTCTCGCCGCAGACTAGGTCCTTTCAAACTCTCCAACTGGAACTCGGCGAGTGTCAATTGGGCCTCGAGCGCTCGAACCTCTTCATTGGTGTAGGTGGTCAGAGGCACTCTCACAACGGCTAGGGCCCGTGGAACTTGAGTCCGACTGCGGTCACGTCGTCACTCTGCGCGGTCCCCTCTTCGAAGGCCTCGACAGCCTCCGCGATGGCCCTTACGGCGGACTCCGGCGTCGCCGACTCGTCGCTGGCCAATAGGGCCTCGAGACGGTCGCGTCCAAACACCTCCCCGCCCCGGTCCATGGCGTCGGTCACGCCATCCGAGTAGACCAACACTAGATCCTCCGGCTCGAGCGTGATCGCGCTTTCGGTGTACTGGCTTCGTCGTCCACACCTAGCGGAAGGCCATTCTTGTGGGACATCAACTCCGGACGCTGCCGGCTACGAACAAGATAGGGAGGATCGTGACCCGCGTTTGTAAACACGACCTCGCCCGTCGTCAGGTCGAGGATTCCAACAAAAAGGGTGACGAACATGCACGAGTCGTTCTTCACGGCCAACTCACGATTCACCCGAGATATGATGGCCGCCGTGGACTCCGCACGTATGGCGTGCATCTTGATCAGGGTCTTGGCTGCCGCCATGAACAGCCCGGACGCGGCGCCCTTGTCCGACACGTCGCCGACGAGAAAGCACAGCCGATCCTTGTCCGCATAGAAGAAATCGAAGAAATCGCCTCCGACTTCCAACGCTGGTTTCAGGACGGCCGCGACCATGCATTCCTCGTGGCTCGGGGCAAAATCAATAGGCATCATGTTCCGTTGGACCTCACGAGCCACCTGAAGCTCACGCTCCATCCGATCCTTCTGCGCCTGGATCAGGTCGTAAGTGTCTTGCAGTTCCTCCGCCTTTCGCGCCAGCGCGCGATTAGTCTTCGATTTGAACCTTGTTACGGTCCGCCAGCTTTGAGAAGGAGTCGAGCATGTGCTCGGTTTCCTTGTGCTTGCTGACGTCCAGCGTCTCGGCGACGAGAACGCGGCGTTCGCCGTGGTCTCCTTCTCGCAGACTGGTGCGAAGCGCGGTCGTTCGAGCACCGGACCTGAGTTCGGTCTCGAAGACGAAAGTGCGTCCCTTGGCGATTCGCTGGCGTGCGCGGTCCATATTGAGGTCGTCCAGACGCTTTGCGAGGAGATCATCCCCGGGCGGGGGCGGGAACCAGGTCTCGAACGCCAAGTTGGCGTATTCGACACGCCACTCGACAGGATCGGCGATCGCCCATCCGACGGAAAGCGCATCCGCGGCCGCGCGGATGCTCACTCCCGAAACGTCTCCCTCACCCATCGGTGTCGTTTCCCATCACAATGACGGAGCGATATGGCTCGAACGCCTTGGCAATGCTGCCTAGATGCTCCTCCCCAACCGCGTGGTCCTCGAGCGTTTCCATAACCAGTTCGACCACGAGATCGAAGTGCTGCTCTGCGATCCCCATCGACCCGTGAACCGCCTTCAACTGCTCCGGCGTATAAGAACACCGGTCCTCCCAGGAGCGTCGCCCAGAACTTGGTCTGGTGATCGACAAGCCTGCCCATGTCCGTGTCCCTGAAGAACGGAACCAAGTCCTCTTCGTCGAGCACCTTGTCGTAGAAGTCGGAGACGAGCTTTCGCACGACGGAGAATCCGCCGAGTTGGTCGTATAGTGATTTTTCCATGGGCCGAACGTAACCCGTCTGCAATAAGATGAATAATATTGCCGCGCCACCTCTTCGGCGTGGCTTCAATGTACGAGGGCTCCCTCAAACACTTCCTAGACCGTCCGCAGACCCTCGTAATGCTCCTTCAGAGCGTCACGCAGAACGTCCTCGAAGGCGAGAAGCTCGAAATCGAGTTGTTCTGGGTCACTGGCTCAGCGCGCCCCGCAGGATTTCCACGACGGCGTCACGCCCTCGTTCGTCGACGCCCGCCACAAACGGTCCGCTATGGGCCACGGGATCGATCGACCACCTCTCTAGATCCACGACATCGCCCCCCGCCCCACGCATCAGCAGAAGGCCCGCCGTCAGGTCCCAAGGCTCGGCGGGCCGCTTGCTCCACACGTTGGCGTAGGTGTAATGGCCTCGGGCAGCATCGAGAAGCGCCCAAGCCGGGGATCCTCCAGGAGAGCGGACCATCCGCACCGGACCGCCCGTCCACTGCTCGTGAAGGGCACGCTGAACGCCCCCCGAGGCCCGGCCGGGATGCAGGTTCACGAGAAGCTTGCCGTCCGCGAAATGCCGAAGGGGTAGATCCATCCCGGCATCGCCCTCACCGAACAAGTCCAACCGGACGAGGCGAGTGCCATGTCCTGCCAAAGCATATCCTACCTCGCCGGTCGCTGGATTGGAGACGATACCGAAGTATGGTTCTCCGTCGCGAAACACGTTCAAGGTGGTCGAGTAGGTCTCTGTTTGGCTCAGAAACGCCCACGTTCCGTCGACCGGGTCGATGGCCACGACGAACCCGTCCGAGCTCATGCGGCCGCCGGACTCCTCTCCCACCATGACGGCATCGGGGGCGAACCGAGCAAGGTCCGCTCGCACGACTTCCTCGATGGTTCGCTCCAACTCAGTGTGGGGAGACCCGTCATCCTTGAGCATGGCGTGCCCGCGCTCCCCCCGGGCCTCGCGGACCGACCCTCCAGCGACCAAGGCCGCGTGGAGGCCGAAGGCGACCCAGCTCTCCCCTTTATCGGGATCATCCGATGGCGCGGAGCCGCCGCTGCGGAATCCTCCGACCACGCTCGTTTCGAGTGCATTGAGAGGCATGTGATCAGCCTGCTCCGGCCAACAGTCGTTCCGCCACCTCGGGATCGATGCGACCCTGTTCCCTGCCGTGCTCGATGGCCAGGCTGATCAGTCCGGCCTGGCTCGACGGGATCCGGCTGACGGTCTCTTTGGCCAATGGCCACCATCCCAGTTCGTCGAAGGCCTCGGGCGCCTCGAAGAGATCTGGTAGACCCGAATCCTCGGTCGGGACAAGGTAGGCCCTTTGCTCAACCCAAGCGTGGTCCGTTTGCCGCGGATCGTACGCGTAACCCTCCGACAGCACCTCGCCAGCCGCACCGGGTCGCCAGCCCGTCTCGAGCTCCATTATCCGGAGCAGCCCCTGGTCCGCGTCCTCGTCCGGGAGCAGGAAGCCCTTGGGCAGCTCCAGTCGCAAAGTCTCGGGAATGGACCCCAACAGCACCTCGAAATCCTCGGTAATGTCACTCGTACGTAGAAGGACACCCGCCACTGAGTGGTTGGCGCCCCAGACCCCGAGCAGGCCGCGGCCGGCGACTCCGGTGCGGCCTCGAGGATTGAGCGGCCGGCCCTGATCGTCCCTGAAGCGGGCCTCGCGGGCCTGGAGCACATCGCCCAGGCCGATCATATCTTCCGGGTCGGCCCACCCACCTTCCGCCTTGTTGGCGTCAGCGGTCAACACCGACGGATCGACATGATACGGGGGGTCATACTCATCACAGTCCAGAATCCACAGCGATTCGTCGATGGAGATGCGCTGACGGGCGGGGTACGAGGCCGGCCGCTCTGCACGGATCTTCAGATGGAAGTCGTCGACGACGAGATCCAGGGCCAGCGTTTCTGCCGAGTAGAGTGCGTACGTCAATTGTCCCTCGTCGCACTCGCCCTGATCACGCCTCTTGTCGAAGCTCAGCGTGTGGAGCGCATAACTGAGGAGTGCGATCCGATATACCACCCAGTCGTCACTCGCCTTGAGATCGAAGCACCGCTGACGAATAACCCGCACGGTGCCGAGAATCTTGCGGAAACGCAGGTCCCACTTCGCGAATTTCAGGGCGTCGGGGAGCTCGTCGGCCTCGGAGGGGATCCGATGGCTCAGCAGGTACTCTTCAAACTTCCTGAGACGGGGAAGATCTTCAGGATCGAAAGCCTTGCTCATCACGAACTTGGTGTCGCTCTCGAGCTTAGCGAAGTCGAGCTCGAGCGGATGGACACCGCTGTGCGTCCAGTCGATGAACCACACGTTGTCGCCGTCGTCACAGATGACATTGGCGAAGTTGAGGTCACCATGTTGGATACACACCTCCGAGTGCACAGAGTCCTGGTTTCGGGTGATGACTCGAACCACACTCTCCAATTGATCGAGATCTACGGTTTCGGAAGGGGCGCCGAGGTCATTCATGTAGCCTAGGATGACCTCGCCGTTCTCCCGGAGCCACGTCAGCTGCTGCTCCAAATGGAGACCGAAGGCCCGGAACGGAGCCACCGGAGCACGCTCGAGCGTGTTCGCATAGAGCTTGCCAGCAAGTAGGTCCAGCGACTTGTCCAGGCGCGTCAGGAAGTGCCTCAGCGCAGTCTCGCCCTCTGCTTCCTCGAAGTGATCCTGCAACGTGGACGGGCGTCCTTCCATGGCGGCCAGCTCCATCCCTACACCAAGCAGATCCTCCCCGGAGACCGGATAGCCGAAGGTGGGAACATGCTTGCCGAAGAAGTCCTTGACCTGGTGGTACCCGTCGAGTTCTCGTCGCATCTGATAGAAGGCGTCGATCTTGATCACCATGGGCTCCGTGCGAGCCTCGCCCTTCCAGCCGTCTGCGAGGAAGAGGAAGCTTCCGCTGAAGCCTCCGGCTAGTGGGCGAAGGTGGGCCCGGGTCCAGTGCATACAGATCAGCTGAATGATCTCGCGAGCCTCGTCCGACAGCTCGGACCGGGCCTCCGTCGGCTCGATCTTGCAGGGAGCGGACCTCGGCAGGTGGATGGCCTCCGGATCCAGCCCGACCCATCGGGCAGCCTCCCAGAGATCGAGCAGAACTCGCACTCCAGATTGCGGGAGGTTGTGCCTCAGCGAGGCGTAATGGGCCTCCGACGTGGAACTACCCACGAGGTGGGGGCTGACGGCGACCCGCTCGAATCCGAGAGCAATGCGGAGGAAGGTCGCCACGGCCTGAACCCGCTTCTCGGTGTGACAGCCGACGACCAAGAACGAGAGGTCCGCGGTGCCCGACTCCACGCTTGCATTGTCGGATCCAGCCAATTGAGCGATGGTGGCGACCAGGTCCTTCCAGGCGATGCGCCCCGGCCGGCAGGACACAATCGGTAGGTCGCCGGCAAGGGGCTCGACGGCTTCCACCCAGTCGGCCATCGCGTCGCCACCCTCGCGCAGGTCCCTTTCCTCCGGGCTAGACTCCACCACCTCCCTCAAGAGGATCAATCCCGGGCCGACCTCCGAGGTGGCCGCGGCCCGGAGCAACGCAGGAAGCGGACCCTCACCGTACCGCCGGCCTCGGCCCATGAGTCGACCGATCTCCTGGGCCCCCAGGTTGGCCGGGATGCCCTGGAACTGCTTCTCGGGGCTCAACACGGGCCGCACGAGCCCGTCTCCGATCACGATGTTCATAGGTCTGTCCTAGAGTACGCAGCCGTCCGAGACAAGGCCTGCAAGCTTTCCGACTTCTCAGCGGAGACGGCCGTGAGCACGTCCCGGAACTCCTGGCACTCGGTTTTCAACTGCTTGAAGTCGGAAGCGGAGATGGCCCGCACCCTCGGTCAGAAGCCCTCCAGTGCCTCGGACTCGGACGTGAAGACCGCAAAGATCGTGCTGAAGCCGGAGATCTCGAAGACCTCGTTCACGGTCTCATTGAGGTTGCAGAGCCGAAGGTTGCCACCAGAAGTCCGTAGTTTTTTCGCCGTGGCGAGCAGGACGCGAAGTCCAGCACTGCTGATGTAATCGAGGGCCTCGAAGTCGACCAGAATCTTCCCGATTCCGTCGGCTGCCAACGTGTCGAACCGCTCTTGGGCCTCGGGAGCGGTATTCGTGTCGAGATTTCCAGTGAACCGCACCACGGTAACGTCTTCCGTCTCGGTGATAGAGATGTTCACGATTCGTTCTTCTCCGTTCGGGGCCCTTCTGAGAGGTAGATGATAAGGACGATCACGTTTTGATTCACGTGACGCGTGTAAGAGACCTCATCCGTGAGCCCTTCCACAAGAGGAATGCCGAGGCCACCTATCTTTCGATCCTCGATGCCGAGCCCACTATCGCGGGCCAACCGCTCGAAGGGATTGAACGGACGGCCGTCGTCGGCGATTCGCAGGACAAGACGATCCGCACTCAACTCGACTCGGAAATCGATAACGTGCTCGTCATCGTCGTCGTAGGCGTAGGAGATCACGTTATTCAGTAGGTCGTCGACAAGGAGTTTCACGCGTCGACGGACCGGCTCGGTCACTCCGTGCTCAGCCGAAAATTTTTTAAATCCGTCATTTACCCGATCAATTTCATCGAGGCGGCTGATCACAGAGATTTCGAGTGCTACCACACCATCACCGTCAGCAGCTCCATTCGAAGCGCTCATGATCCAAGCCTGTAACCCGTCAGTCTCCGAATCTATCCGAGCTCCTTGGGGACATCGTCCGACCGGCCCTCTTTCCCGGCCCGCTCGGCGATACGCGCAAGATCGACCCCGGTGGCGCTTTTCATCTGCTCCATCATCACCACCGCGCTGCTCGTGAGATTCCGAACGTAATTGGGCAAGCCCTCTCCACCGCCCTCACCACCCCCGTCCAGGATGGTCAGCTTGTCCACCCTCAGATTATCGGCAACCACCCGTGTGACCTTGTCCACCAGGTCCGGGAACATCCGGATCATGAAGAGCTCCTGTGCCTGCCCGCCGTCCCACTCCTCGCGCATGAGCCTGACCGCCTCGGCCGTCGCCTTTCCGTCTTCCATGATGCGGGCGGCTTCTCCTTCCGCCACGAGACGATCGGCCTCCGACCTGGCCCGAGCGGGGATCACCGTATCGGCCTCATGTCGCCTCTGGCTGAGCTCGACTCGCTTGGATTCCAGTTCGACCTCGCTCTCGACTCTGGCGATGTTGCCCGCCACGTCGGCCCGTTCCCGGGCTTCACTCTCTTTGGCCTGGAGATTGGCGCGCTCGACTTCCAGCGTATTCTCCTTCTGGATGACGATCTGCTCGGCAGCGATCTCGGCCTCCCGACCGATCCGCTTCTGGTCAGCCGCGACCTGCGTGGCCTCGGCGTCGGCCTCGGCCTCCGCGATCTTGGCATCCCGTCGTACTTCGGCGTTTCGCTTGCGGCCAATGGCCTCGAGATAGCCCTCACCGTCCGAGAGATCCTGGATCTGGAAGAAATCGAGCACGATTCCCAACCCGGCCAACTCCTGACGAGCGTGGGCCGCCACCTCTTGAGCCAGATCGAGCCGGCGCGTGTTCGCTTCCTCGGGACTCACGCCCGCGATGACGCCTCTCAGCGCGCCCTCTAGCACCTGCTGCGCCGTCTTGTCCACTGCCTCGGCGCCCTTGCCCAGGAACCGCTCGATGGCGGCCTCGAGGCCGTCTTCTTCGCGACCGGCCAGCTTCACGTTGGCCTTTCCCTCGATGTCCACCGGGATCATGCCCTGGCACAGAGCCTTTTGCGGGCGCACATCGATAGTACGTGTTGTGAGCGAGAGTCGTCTGGCGGATTCCAACATTGGGAGCTTGAACCCCCGCCCACCTCGTATGAGGCGATACCCGACAATCGACCCGTCCTTCGCCTTTCGTTTCCTACCCGAGATGATCACCACCTCGTTGGGTGCGCAGATAACGATATTGGCCTTGATGAAGATCAACAGGGCCAGAACGGCCAGCGCCCCGACGCCCAGGTAGATCCCGATAAGCTGTGCTTGGTCCATGGTGTCGCCTCGACCGAGTTTTAGACGTTGAAGTACAGAGAAAATTCCCCCGGATGCGGGCGCAGCCGGACGAAGTCGATCTCCTTCTCTCGCTTAAAGTCGACCCAGGTTTCGATGAAGTCCGACGTAAAGACGCCGTCCTGGATCAGGAAGTCATGGTCCTTCTCGAGTGCCAAGAGGGCCTCATCAAGGGTGCCCGGTGTTCGCTCAAATTCGCTCGCGCCCCCGCGCGATGCCAACTCGTAGATGTCTTCGTCAACGGGATCGGGTGGCTGGATCTTTCGCCGCACGCCATCGATCCCTGCGCACAGGATCGCGGCAAAGCTCAGATACGGGTTACACGACGGATCAGGGGTCCGGAACTCGACGCGCTTCGACTTCGGCCCGCCGGTCATCGTGGGGATCCGGATACACGCACTTCGGTTCCTGCCCGAATAAAGCAGGTTCATCGGGGCTTCGTACCCGGGCACCAACCGCCGGTAGGAATTGGTGGTTGGGCAGCAAATGCCGCAGAGTGCAGACGCATGCTCGAGCAGCCCGCCGACGAAATGGACGGCCAGCCGGCTCAGATCGCCGTAGGTTCCGGCCTGATAGAAGACGTTCTCGCCGTCCTTGGCCAGGCTTATGTTGTGGTGCATGCCCGACCCGTTCTCCTGGAGTAGCGGCTTGGGCATGAAGGTGGCGGTCTTTCCGAACCGATCCACGACGTTCTTGACGACGTACTTGTACTTGATGGAGGCGTCGGCCTGCTCGAGCAGCGGGCCGAACCGGAAGCCGATTTCGCACTGGCCCGCCGCACCTACCTCGTGATGGTGCAGCTCCGGCTGCAAGCCCACACGCTTCAGAACGTGGGAAATCTTCGATCTCAGGTTGTTGTACTGATCAACTGGCGGCGCTGAGAAGTACGCACCCCTCTGCGAGGCTTGGTGGCCTAGGTTGGTGCCGCCCCCCTCTTTGCCCGTGGACCAGGAGGCCGCCGAGCTGTTGAGAAAGAAGTAACCGTGCTGGGTCGCCTGATCGAAGCGGACGTCGTCGAAAACAAAGAACTCGATCTCCGGACCGAAGTAGGCGGTGTCGGCAATGCCTAGAGACCGGAGCAGCTGCTCGGCCCGCCGCGCCACGGAGCGTGGATCACGGGAGAATGTGTATCGTCCGTTGGGATCGACGATGTCGCAGAAGACCGAGAAGGTGGGATCGTCAAAAAAGGGATCCTCGAAAAGGGAGGACGAATCCGGGATCAAAAGCATGTCGCTCTGGTTGATCCGGGTGAATCCCCTCACTGAAGATCCATCGAACGCCATCCCGTTCCGGAACAACGATTCGTCGACGAGCTCTCCCGGGAGGGTAAGATGCTGTAGCGTGCCGAGGAGGTCGACGAACTTCAGATCCAGGAACTGGATCTCTTTGTCTTTGATGAGCCGGACGATATCCCTCGGGCTGGTCGGTCGCTTGGCCATTCGGGTTCCTCAGTAGAGCGCGCGGGTGCCGCGCTCCCCGGTCCAGACGGTCATGACGTCGACCAGCTCGGTGACGAAAACCTTCCCCGACCCACCGCTCTCCATGGCCCCGCGCGAGATGGCCTCCATGGCTCGTTCGAGATTCGCGTCGTTGACGGCTAACTCCAGCCGGACGCGCTTTAACAACGAGACCTCCTTCTTCACGCCGCGAAACATCTGCTGCTCAGTCCGGGGAGCAGTCCCCATCACCGAGGTCGCCGTCATATGCCGGATCTCCGCATCGAACAGGGCCTGCTTCACCACCGGCAACTGCTCGGGCTTGATCAACGCCACGATCATCTTCATGTGGTGTGACTCCCTCGTTTTACTCGGTGGTGAAGATCTGGAAGCCGCTGTACGACTCGATGCCGTGCTCGTCGAGGTCGAGGCCTCGGAGCTCCGTTTCTCGCGACACTCGTAGACCGAGCGTGGAGTCGATGGCCTTGAAGACGATCCACATGGTGATCGCCGTGAAGGCCAGGCAGGCGATGAGGCCGAGTGTCTGAATACCGAGCGCCCCGAAGCCTCCGCCCATGAACAACCCGTCGGACGAGGCGCCGAACGCCTGCGTGCCCCACAGCCCTACGGCGAGTGTACCCCAGATACCACAGATGCCGTGGACCGCGACGGCACCGACCGGGTCATCGACCCCGATGGCGTCGATCCACGCGATCCCGTAGACGACCAGTACGCCGGCGATAGCGCCAATCCAGAGGGCCGATCCGGGGCTGACCGCCGCGCACGGCGCCGTGATCGCCACGAGCCCCGCCAAGGCTCCACTGAGCGCAAGAAGCAAGTCGGGCTTGGAGTACTTGATCCAACTGACGGCCATGGCGGCCACCGCCCCGATGGAAGGCGCGAGCGTCGTGTTGATGGCCACCCGCGCCACCACGTCGGGCTCGGCCATGCCCAACGTGGATCCTGCATTGAAGCCGTACCAACCGAACCAGAGGATGAACACGCCCAGTGACGCCAATGGAAGGCTGTGCCCTCCGATCGCGTTAGGCGACCCGTCCTGGTTGAACTTCCCGATACGTGGGCCGAGAAGCCACGCGCCGACGAGGCCGGTCACGCCCCCCACGGCGTGGACTACGGTGGAACCCGCAAAGTCGTGGAAGCCCAAGCTACTAAGCCATCCTCCACCCCAAACCCAGTGACCGGCAATAGGATAGATGAAGGCCGAGAGGATGAACGAGTAGGCCAGGTAGGACGTGAACTTCATCCGCTCCGCCACGGCGCCGGCCACGATGGTGGCCGCCGCTCCGGCGAAGACCGCCTGGAAAAGCCAGAAGACCTCCACAGGCAGCCCGCCTACAGGCGATTCCACGCCCACCAGAAACCAGCCCTCCGTGCCGAACAGGAGGCCCTCTGTACCGTACATGATGGCGTAACCGAAGATGAAATACGCCAACGACGCGAAACAGAAGTCGAGGAGGTTCTTCATGAGAACGTTCCCCGCGTTCTTCGTTCTCACCAAGCCGGCTTCGAGGACGCTGAAACCCGCTTGCATGAAGAACACGAGCACCGCTGCGATCAGAATCCAAAGCGTGCTCAGTCCGTCATATTGCGGAGCGTCCTGGACTGCAGTCAGGAACGGTGCGTCGTTCAGTATGGGAGCGAAGGAAGCATGGCCCATGGGCCTCCCTTCTCATGTTCTGGGTGGGTCAGATAAAGTGGATCGGACTGCGGCCCATCCTACCCAGCTGATCAACCGTTGGCAACCAAGGCGGCGGCAAGAAGGCGGAGGTCAGCGCACTCCACCCATCATAAAGCCCTGAGAGAACATCTGTCGGTCCGATCCCATGTCGCTGGTCGAGTTTCTCCAGCCGCCGGTCGCCCCTTTTGACGAACGGCGGGTCCTGGCCTGACGTGTCCTCTCCGGAACGATCGTGTCAGTGAGCAGCCGAGACTCACCCACCGAGGTAATCGAGCGCGACGACCGTGATGTCATCGACGGGATCCGCCCCGCCCGTATAGGCCTTTAGCTCCTCGAACGACGCCTCCACCAGCCGCTTGGTGTCGGAGGTCCGATTCGATTCGAGAAACCCAACCATGCGCTCCTCAGTGTAGAGTTCGACCGCCTTGTTCATCGCCTCTGTGACCCCATCGGTGTACATGTAGACCTTGTCTCCCGGCAGGAGCGTCCGTTCGTCTTCCGTATAGGACAGACCCGTGACCGCGCCGATGACGGGGCCGTGGAGCCGGTCGAGACGCTCCGTCGAGCCCCCCGCGCCAAGGACATAGGACGGATTGTGCCCGGCATTGCAGTAACGGAAGGCTCCGTGCCCGACGTTCAGGATCCCAAGAAAGACCGTGACGAACATGGATTGATCGTTGTTCTCGCTCAGCTCGCCATTGACCTGGGTCATGATTTCTGAAGGCGACATGCCCATCATGGATTTGGACTTGATGAGAGTCTTCGATACAGCCATGAAGAGGGCTGCGCCGGCACCCTTCCCCGATACGTCTCCAATCACGCAGCACAGATGGTCGGCGTCGACGAAGTAGAAATCATAGAAGTCACCCCCGACTTCGCGGGCGGGCTCAAGCCCTGCGTGAACCGAGATCTCGTCGCGGTCCTCGAACACGGGAAAGATGAGCGGGATACGAGCGGCTACCCTCGATGGGTACGCCAACTTGCACGACCCGCGGCGAGCCGGCGCCGGCAGCCGCCACGTACTTGTAGACCTCGCCGTCCGAGGCGCGCGGGGCCGTCGCAAATTCCACGCTGCCCTCGGAACCCTCCAGGAGCGGCGTGATCTCCTCCACACGAGGTACGGGTACGTCTGCCCCGCCTTCTAGCGGCGGAAGCAGACTGGAGTAGGCAACCGAGCCGTCCAGGTCGAGGACCCGGATTTCACCGATGACCGTCGCTCCGGCGATACGTCGCAGTCGGCTGTTGATCTCCTCCGCCGTCCAGCCGGCCTCCTCAGCCGCAACGATGAAGTGGCCCGCTATGGTCGCCTGCGCCAGCATGTGCTGACCGATGATCCCCTCGACCACGGCGGAAACGTCCGCCCGCTCCGTGGCGTAGACGTTCGTCAAAATCTCCTGCTCACCAAAGTCGAGTGCATTGCCGATCTGCACGATCCGCTCCTGATCGACGCCGCCGACTCCGACGTACTTGTAGACTTCTTGATCGATCTCCCGGACTTGCGCTGGCTGTGTGATGAAATCGTCGTCGTCGATATTCGATTCGAGGAGCACATAGAACTTCGACGCCTGTGGCTGCACCGCCGGATCAGCCTCGAATCGGAAGGGCACGAGCTCCCCGTTCTCATCGCGGACGTTAGTGAGATAGGAAAAGCCCACATTGTCCGTGATCCAGAACTCGTCCAGCACCGTGCTCGCCAAGATCGCGTCTAGGGTCTCGATGATGCGCCCGGGATCTTGCCCTGCTTCCTCGGCCGCCGCCACGAGGTGTGCCGCGATGCGGGCCTGTGCGATCATCTGGTCGTCGAGCGTTGCATCGAGCGTACGGGCAACATTGGCCAGCGAGATCTCACCCATGTCGGCGAAGCTTGCCGCCAGAAGTTCCGCTAGGTGCGTGGCGGCCCCCTCCGCCCCGTCACGAAGCGCGGTGGCGGAGTTGTAGAGCATGGTGGCAGAGGTCGCGGTGATCGTGACGGTGAGCAGCGCGGCAAGCGCGAGGAAGCCTCGCGCCGCAAGACGCAGTCCCCTCTTTGTCGACCGGATCTCTGTGGTCGGCGCGTCCTGTGCGTCCGTCGCGTTCTGGTTCACCTCACTCTCCTGTGCGGCAGCGCCCAGACATCACAGACGCCACATCACCCACAACTGTGGGACGTTGTCGTCGTTGTTCTCACCCAGCTTGTTCCACCAGTACTGGTACTCGACGCCGACAAAGAGCTGATTGGCACTGTCCGTCAGTGCCTTTCCAATATCCCAACCAAGCTGCGGCTGCGCGAGGATCCACCCCTCTACGGCATCACCGAGCTCGTTGGTCGTCCCACCAATGTACTCGGTGTGGTTCCCCGGCAGCTGTCGTACCAGGAACTCGCCCACGAGGGACTCAGCCGTCTCCTCGAAGTCGCCACGATGCACGAGCGCAAACACCTGATGCAGCGGTTGGCGCAGGGCTGCATCGCTCTACCCGGCGGGTTCGGCACGCTGGAGGAGATCTTCGAAGTCCTGTGCTGGTCACAACGACCGCTGGAGCTGCACGAAAAGCCGTGCTGCTTCGCCAACATTGACGGCTACTACGACCACCTGTTCGCCTTCCTCGATCGTGCGACCGCACAGGGTCTCTTGCTGCCGCAGAACCGCGCGCTCGCCAGCCAGGTGCCGAACGCCCCGGCGGCGCTGCGGACGATTCAGACCGCGTGGGACGACGCGGAACAGGCCATGCTCGACGTGATCAAGACATATGAACGGTAAACTATTGCCGTCGGCAGCACGGGTCCGCTGGCGTGGGACGCGGGTCTGATTCGCTCGTGCGGTCGAACATCTCTTGGTTCCTCTGTGGCGTCAGTCTTTCGTTCCGTCCTCCCGGAACTGGCCGCCCTGCCGACATCGATGTCATGCACCGCGGTATAGCCCGTCGCCGCGACCCGTCGGCCGACCTCCGCCTCACTTAGAAGCACCCTCCGAGGCGGCATCCGGTCGTGCTCGGCCGCGCGCCGCAGTGCATAAGCGGGTCCTCATATGCCGGGTCTAGACCCTAACTGCCATGGAGACGCTAACGAAGCACTTCGAATCGCGAGTGGGCGGGTTTCTCGAGCGCACGCGCCTGAAGCCGTCGACGTTCGGTCTGCGGGCGACGGGCGATCCGAACCTGATCCGACAGCTACGCCTGGGCCGCTCACCGACGCTAGCGACGGCTGACCGGATCCTGGAGTTCATCGAAACCTACGACGGGAACCAGGCGGATCGCGTTCCATCCCGGAGCGATCCGTTACCGGATGCTTCCATTAGAGAAAGAAGAGAACGGACGACGGAAGCAATCCCACGCGAAATGGACATACCCGCCCGCATCCTGGGCCTACCGGGCGTCGAGGCCCGCACGGGGCTGTCGCAGAGCAAGATCTACCTGCAGGTGGCCGAGGGAAGCTTCCCCGAGCCGGTGCGTGCTGTCGTATGGATCGAGGAGGACGTGGATGCGTGGATCCGGAAAGAGATCGAGGCAAGCCGTGGCAGAGCTCAGGGTCCGGTGCGCCCGCCAGCATCCTGACGATGACGTGCCCGACTATCCGCGAAAGCACTGGTTTCCCGCCTACCGTAGGCGTCTCACAGCCGGCGTCCGGCCCAGACGGCTCGGCCGACGACGCGGATCTCCTCGGCGAGGCGCTCGTGGCTGGCGTACTCCGGGTTGACCGACATGATCATCACCCTCGGCGGCTCGGAGTGGCGCACATGCTCGATCCGTCTGGCGACCAGCCCCATCACGTCCCAGACCACGAAGGTGCCCGGCGGGATCGGGACCTGCTGGGTCGCGTCGATCAGGACGCGATCGCCGCTCGAAAGGAGCGGCTCCATCGCGTCCCCGTCTACGGTGATCATCCGCAGATCTTCAGGCTTCGCCCGAAGCTCATGCCGAATGAGGGGATTGGGGAGAAGCCACGGCTCCTTGGTTTCCTCTGGCTCTTTCTTCCAACCCCCCGGACCCGCCGCCGTACGGGCGTCGATCTCGGCCACTGCGACGAAGCCCTTCGGCGCGGCCCATCGGCCGGTCTTCCGTCCCCGTGAAGGCACCCTTCGAGGCGGAATTACGTCGTGTTTCAGCTCTTCGGGTCTGCAGCGCAGATGCTCCGCCAAGGCTTCGCGGTCGTGCTCGGCGAGGACGCGAGGCGTGCCACGGTGGACGAACTGGTACATATAGGCTCGGTCTCGCCCGATCGCGAGCGAAGACTGAACTGCCCCCTAGAAACGAGACCGAGTCCAGTTTTAGGATCCGGACGGGTCGAGACATGGAGAGGGAGGGCACAATGGCCGCACGAAAGAGGCTGAGTCCCGCACAGGTCATCAACCGGCTGCGGAAGGCGGAGCCTGGTCGACCCAACCAGTCGCTCTCTTGCTGATTTTTGAAAGTTGCAACACATCCCTCCAGAGGGTTCTGGTGCCGATAGGATTATCGGGACGATAAGACCAGGAGTGCACCGCGGCGATGCGGCCTATGCTGCCATGACGTGACGCCAGATCACCGCGGGATTCGATTGCCATGGGATCGGAATTGCGAACTGGCGTTTGTGAATCTTCTGCGCCAGCTCAATGCCGATAATGACGCGTCGCGCATTGTAGAATGTCTTGAATCCCAACATCGGTTGCAATCGCCCCTTCACCCGGCCGTGGTCCTGCTCCACAACGTTGTTCAGGTATTGACAGCAACGAATCCTCATCGGGTTCGGGCCCCGGAAGTTGAACTCCCCGTTCATCCCCATGCGTCGCAGGGCGCTATGGCTCGGCTGGTGGCCATCCAGGGTGATGCTGTGTGGCTCCCGATGATGCTTCAGTGCCTTGCGAAAGAAGGCCTTCGCCGCCGCAATGCCGCGTGTTCGACTGAGAAAGAATTCTACGGTGTTGCCTTGTCCATCCACGGCTCGATACAGGTACATCACCTGGCCTCGCACCTTGATGAACGTTTCATCAACTCGCCAACTTCCACCCACCGGCCGCTCGAATCGGCTCCACCGCTTTTCGCAGATTTCGGCATAGCGAATGACCCAACGCAAGATCGTGGTGTGCGAAATCGATAAACCCCGCTCACCTGAGATCGCGACCAGGTCCCGGTAACTCAGTTTGAAGCGAAAATACCAGCGAAGGCAGAGGAGAATGATGTCGTCTTCGAACCAACGTCCGGCAAATAGAGGATTCCTTTCAGTTTTGCAATGCGCCATATCTCATTATCGCCAATCCCCGTTGGCTGTCTGCACCAGAACCCGTGAAACATAACCGCGCGTCTGAATCACCCACGTGGCAGTCCGCGAGTGAGTGCCCTGAACAGCAGCGTTAGCGCCAGGTTCGAGCGGACCAGGCTGCTGGTGACGACGGTGACTGTCCGCACGCTGCGCCGCGAGATCTTGACCTGCCGGCCACTTTGGAACGCCGGCGTCGCGTGAATGCGGCGTAGCGTCAGCACAGCCATGCCCAACGCCCACAGGCAGTGTCGGCGGATGCCGGTTTCGTGGGCCGGGATGATATGGATGTAGCGCAGCGCATTTGCCAGGTGACCGTGGGCGATGCCCACCAGGGTGAAAAGTCCATTAGCGAAGCGCGGATCGTTCCGGTTCGCTGACAGGGAGCGCAGGTCGAAACCGGCATCCAGGAAGACGTCCCGCGGCAACCAGCACGCCCCGCGCTGCCAGTCGTCCCATACATCCTTGAGGATGTTGGTCATCTGCAGCCCTTGGCCGAACGACACGGATAACCTGAGCAACTCCTCCCGATGCGCGTTGATTTCCGCGGAATAATCGCAGAACAGCTCGGTAAGCATCTCGCCTACCACGCCAGCGACGTAGTAGCAGTAGCGGTCGAGGTGAGCTAGGTCGGCTAGGCCGACAACAGGAGTCGCCTGCAACTGAAAGTCCGCCATGCCTCGGGCCATGATTTGCACGCAGCGTGCGAGCGCCTCGCGCTGCGCGGGCTCAAACCCGCGTGTGATGCGGATTACGCGGGCAGTGTTGGCGATCAGGTCATGTTCACTAGTGGGGGTCGACGACGACAGCCCGGCACCGAGCTCGCGCGCGAACGGCTCCACGGTGTCCCGACCAGCGACAATGTCGATGAACCGTTCCCAGAACACCCGCTTCTGCCTGGCGGACAGCGCGGGCTCGTCTTCGATCGTGTCGGTAATCCGGCACAGGAGGTAGGCGTTTTCCACCACATCGCGGAGCCCGGTTGGAAGCTGCGGAATCGTGAGAGCGAAGGTGCGGGATACACGCTGCAGGAGTTCTGCCTGGTAGGCGAGATCGCTGTCTGATATCCCATCGGAGCACATTAGCGGTAACAGGCCCTGGCATGACGGCGGCCTCCGAGGATGAGTGCGAAGAGGATGAATCCGAGGAAGACCACGTCAAGCTTGTCGAAGAAGATTCGGCGGAGAGCGTCGCGGGTCAGGTGCGAAAGCGCGGTAGCTTTGGCGAGTTCCATCCGCGGATGGTAACAGAACCATGCCCGTCAGTGTTAAGACTCCCACACGCCGCCCCTGGTGGCTTGGTGTGTGTGGCCAGTGGGCATGTATGTGGACTGGTTGAGGGTCCCTGTCAAGCCGAACGCTTTCTGTCTCGGCGGGGACCGCGCCGCTATCCGCATGCTCCGGCTCAAGTGCGCAAGCATCTACGCGCTACCAGGCCGGTGGGCCGGTACTCTTTGACCGCCTGCCGTCGCGGTCCAGTGTATCGAGATCTCGGCCGCGGGTGTCGTGGCAATCGGTGTGACACCTTCCCGCTATTGGGCAACGGCGGCTTGGCTCAGTTTTGGAAGCAGGCTGAAGCGAACGTTCTCGACGATGCCATCCATCGTCGAGAGTTCGACGTCAACGTATTCCCGCATCTTCGCGATGAGGTCCTGCACCAGTTCCTCGGGGGTCGAGGCACCGGCGGTAATGCCGGCGCTCTTCTTGCCGTGGAGCCAAACCGGATCGAGCGCCGACGGATCCTCGATCAGATAGGTCGGCACGCCGCTGTCGTTACTGACCTCGCACAAGCGGTTTGAATTGGAGCTGTTCTGGGCACCGACCACGAACACCAGGTCCACGAAGGAGGCGAGCGTTCTTACGGCGGCCTGACGGTTCTGGGTCGCGTAGCAAATGTCCTTGACCCCCGGGCCGACAATCTTGGGGAATCGATTGCGCAGGGCTGAGATCACGTCCCGGGTGTCGTCGACCGACAGAGTCGTCTGTGTGATATAAGCAACTCTGTCGGGGTCGCGGACCTGGAGCATTTCCACATCGGCCACGTCGCCCACCAGCAGTACCCGCCCCGGGATCTGACCCACGGTGCCCTCGACCTCCGGATGGTTTTCATGACCGATCAGAATGATGGTGTAGCCCTTGGCGGCGTAGCGGCGCCCCTCGATGTGTACCTTGGAGACCAGCGGGCAAGTAGCATCCAGCGTCCGCAGGCGGCGCACCGATGCGTCCTGCTCGACCTTTGCCGACACGCCGTGGGCACTGAATACCGTGAGGGCCCCGCTGGGAATCTGCTCGACTTGGTCGACGAAACGCACGCCCTTCGCCTTCAGATCCTCCACGACGCGCCGGTTATGGACGATTTCGTGGCGCACGTAAACCGGGGGGCCGTATTGATGCAGGGCCGTTTCGACGATTTCGATGGCGCGCTCGACACCGGCGCAAAAACCGCGCGGTTGTGCCAAGATGACTTGCATCGTGCTTCTCCTGATAGGCCGCATAGCGCGCAATTTTGATTACGGGGAATGACCCACCGGCTGACCGATGTCAATGGCGGTCGTCCGGATCGTTGCACTGCTCGGTTCTAATGCGGGCTTTTCCCACGGATTCCTCACCTAACACTTAACTCCTTTCGATCTGTGGTACAAGCTTGAAAGCGATGGATTTAGTTGAGGGTAGCGAGACGACGGAGTCGGAACTGCACTTCGAAGGGTTGTGTTGCAACTTTGGCGGACAGCGGCTGGTAACCTGAAGAGATCATGAAAAAGACAATCCGACCGGCGATCTTCAAGTGGCGACAAACCGAGCCCGAGCCGATTCTTTGCGCCGTGCGCTGGTACCTTCGGTACTCGCTCTCGTTCCGCGATGTCAAAGAGCTGTTCAGCGAGCGCGGCCTGGAGGCGGACCACACGACAATCTGGCGCCGGGTCCAGCGCTACGGTCCCGAACTGGAGGCGCGGCTGCGCCGTCATCTCAAGCCAACCAACAGGTCCTGGCGGGTCGATGAGACCTACGTTCGTGTCAAGGGCCGTTGGTGCTACCTCTACCGAGCCATCGATTCCACCGGCGCCACGACCGACTTCGTGCTCTCGAGGTTGCGCGATGCCGCTACGGCCAAACGCCTGTTCCGCCAGGCGCTGGGTCCGGTAAAGAGACATGGTACACACTTAAGTAAAGGGACATGGGTTACAGTCGGCACCTCTGAAAGGAGGAGGCCGATGCCGTTCGAGGAGACTCATGTCATGGAAGAGAGAACGCGGTTTATCGAAGAAGCCCATCGCAGTCTTCGGAGCTTTGCTGCGGTGTGCGATCGATACGGGATTAGTCGCAAGACGGGCTACAAGTGGATGGATCGATGGCGGCGAGCCGGGCCAGCAGGTCTGGAGAATCGAGCGAGTCGACCCGGGCATTGCCCATGGGCTACGCCTAGTGAGGTGGTCGAGACGATCCTCGAGGTTAGACGCAAGTATGACGACTTCGGGCCGAAGAAGATCCGGTGGTACCTGCAGACGCATCGGCCGGAGCTAGCACTGCCCTCACGACAGACGATGCACAACATCCTGGTGCGTCACGACCTGGTGCCGAGGCGTCGGCGAAGGGTGCGCCGCTGGCACCCGGGTCGACCCGATACCAACGCATCTGAACCGAACGGGACGTGGACGGCCGACTTCAAGGGCGAGTTCCCGATGGGTGACGGTGAGCTGTGCTACCCGCTTACTGTGCAGGACATGCATTCGAGGTTCGTACTGGAGTGTTGGGGTCGTCCGGACGTGACAATCGACGGCGTGATCCCAGTGTTCACGCGGCTATTTCGCCAACACGGTCTACCCGAACGGATCCGTACGGACAACGGCACTCCCTTCGCTTCGAACGCACTAGGCCGTCTCTCTCGGCTGTCCGTGTGGTTCATTCAGGTGGGCATTCTGCCTGAGCTCATCGAGCCTGGCTGCCCTCAGCAGAACGGCAAGCACGAGAACATGCACCTGGTGCTAAAGAGGCGTACCACCCGACCTCCGAGCTCCAACATGCGGACCCAGCAGCAAGCGTTTCGAAGATTCAGGAAGCTCTACAACGAAGTCCGGCCTCACGAGGCGTTGGACGGTGCCGTGCCCTCCAATCTCTACCGACCCTCACCTCGACCCTTCCCGAAGCAACTCGACCCGGTCACGTATCCGGGCCACTTCGAGACCCGGCTCGTCAGCACGAACGGTGGCATCCGCTGGTACGGGGACCGTGTGCCCGTCGGCCGATTCTTCGCTGGGCATGAAGTCGGACTGGAAGAGATTGACCACGGTCTCTTTGAGGTCTACTTCGGACCCATCTGGCTAGGACGCTTTGTTGAACCCAAACGCCTCATCTTCGACTCCCTCGGACGAGGGAAGAGACGAACTGGAGGCACTTGCAAAGGACGGAGAACTGTTACTCAGGTCTCTTGACTTAACTGTTACCCAGGTCCTTTACCGCTCAAGACGAATCCGTCGCATCGGCAGCCCCGGGTTATCTATACGGACCAAGCACGCCTCTATGGCGCGGCGATTTCAGGAGTGAAGCAGGAAGGAATCCTGCGACACCGTTGCCGTCACCGGCCGATCCAATACTTGAACAACATCCTGGAGCAGGATCATCGAGCGATCAAACGACGCGTGAAGGCCAAGCAGGGCTTTCGTGAATTTCACGCGGCACGGCGAACGATCCAAGGATTATGAGGCAATTCACATGATCCGGAAGGGTCAGGCGAGGTGGGTGAGCGGTTCGGATGTTCGGCAACAGATTCAGTTCATCAACAAGCTGTTCGAAGTGGCCGCATAAGACGGAGCCTGGTCGACCCAACCAGTCGCTCTCTTGCTGATTTTTGAAAGTTGCAACACATCCGAATGGACCGGTGCTGACCCCAAACAACTGGTCCTTGATCCGGGTTCGAGATGCCTGCCAGTCATACCCGCCACTTGATGCCGTTTCCCCGCCCTTTAAGCACGGCAGCATCAGGTATGGTAGGACGGCAAGTGCAGCAGATCGCGCAGTCTGGTTGAACCGGCGAATGATTCAGTAACCCGTTGCTACGCTGGCGGTTATCCGGTCACCGATACGCTGTGGATCACTTCGGATATACAAAACGAACGGGCCGCTGCAGCAGGGGTTGGCCGCGCCCGATACGAGGCGTCGCCGGGTGAGCGCCGACCGAAGGTAGCCGTTCGGTCGTGGTGTGATGACGCGGACCGGGAGGAGGTTGAAAGTGGCTGCCATCAAAGGAGTCCGGTCGCCCGTGCGCACCGAGCCTCACCCGTCGGCAGGGTGATTCCATACCTCGACCGAACGGTTACGACCGAAGCGATCCCACTTTGGCCGACTCATGGACGACCGGTCGGCCTATCTGGCCAGCGAGCGTCGAAACGGGGAGGCCGCTGGTCCGGTCCGTTGAAACGCCGCGCCCATTAGCCGTCAGCAGCTCGGGGCGTCGGAGAGGAGAGCGTGCCGGGTGCTCGGGCAGCCACGCACGACCCAGCTACCGGCCAGCCACCTTTTCGGCGTTGACTTCTACTGCATCGTATCCGCGCCCGCCTGGCAGGCCGCTTGATTCCTGAGAGCCCATGGCCCCACTGCACCCGACTGCCCCCACGATCCGGTCGCCGACCATCAGAGCTCGGCATGGCGAACAATCAACTTCTCGAACGTCATATCAAGCTTATTGCGATCACGCAGTACCCTGAACCCTTTTTGCAGGTCGGGGCTGCGCATCAGTCTGGAAAGCGCGGCTATTGGGACTGTGCCGTTCGATCATCTGCCGCGTGCGCTACGCTGCGCCTCCAACAGGATGTCGGGATTCTCGTGGACCAGTCACCCATGGCAACGTTCACTTCCAATTCCTGGTGAGTCCGCGTTCGGGCAGGTCGGTCGTGACCGCCAGCCTGCAGCCGTCGTCGGTTATCAACTCCGGCGCGCCAACCACCACCAGGCGATCCACACCGGCAGGCTGATCACGGCCGCATAGATCGCGATCGCCAGCGGCCCGAGCAGCCCCGCCAACAGCGACGCCGCCACCGTGACAGCACCGAGCCCGATGCCCGCCCACCAGGCGCCGCGGCGGTAGCCCAGATGCCAGAGCCGCCGGCAACCCAGCGCCAGCGGCAGGCCGCAGGGCGCGACGAACACCAGCCCTCCCCCCGACATCAGCATCGCCATTACCCACATGCCGGGCGGCACCGATCCCGTCCCCGGTCCGAAGCGCACCGCCGCAGTCGCCATGACACCGGCCGGCAGCCACAGCAGCGCGAGCAGCCAGAAACCGCGGCGCCGGATGAATCCCCTCGTCTCCATGCCCCGACTATCGCAACCGCTTCCCCGTGGAGCAAGAGCAAAGCGTGCGCCGGGCGAACGCCCGGGACGCCAAAGGACCAAGGTGTAAGGACCAAGGTGTATTGATACGGTCATCACCTGACAGTTAAGGCCGCCGGCGCGCGACCGTTAAGAGTCGGGCGCGGCGGCGGTGGCCACGCCGCTCCCGGAAGGGTTTAGGAATCGTTTTTTCACAACATCCGAACCTTTCGGGAGAACGACATGACGACCCCTGAACTGACGGATTTGGGGGATGCCAGGGTTCTGAACGAGCTGAGCGGTTCGATACCGCTCACAGATACTCTCCGGGCGACGGTCTCACTTGAGTGGCGACGGGACTCACGCCCGCCGGAGGGCCTCTCGAACGGTGACTTCAATCTTCGCACTGGCCTCAGCGTAGACCTCTGATCAAACCACGATGAACTCGGAGGGCGCATCACACCCCACACCCCTTGGGAACCGAATACGGCTCGCCTTCAGCCGACCGGGCAAGCCGACCGACAACTCCCATATCGAGGCGTTCAACTCGCTGCTTCGGCGTGAGTGCCTATCGGCAACACTGGTTCATCGATCTCGAGGACGCCCAGCGGGTCCTCGATCACTGGCGGACCGACTACAACAACTTCCGCCCGCACGGAAGCTTAGCGTGTTCCTCCTGATCTCGTAGAACTGCTGCCGGCTGTTGTAGCCCACGATCTTGCACGCCTTGCTCACCTTGCCGAACTCCTGGGCCAGCTGTAGCAGACTCAGCTTGCGGCGTGCTATCGTTCCCCTCTGGACGGTGGCTATCTTTTCTCCCGTGTTCGCGGCGAATCTGAAGCGACGCTAGGAGGTCGGCTCGTGATCGAAGTTACTGGACGTAGGTTGGCTTTGGGCACTGGCCAGGGAGTTCAATCGTGTCCGTTGCGCGCGGTGGGACTGATGGTCACGGTGTTGCCGACGTTGGTGGCGTGCGCAACTCAAACCCAGCATGGCCCTCCCAGGCCCTCGGCGCCCGTGCCTGTGAGTCCGACGGTGCAGGTTCCCCTCACGGCCGATTCCCACCTCCATATCCTGGACTTTCTACAGAACGGCGAATACCTCGTCGATGGGAGGCTAGTCTACAGTTCTCCGGCCAACACTCTGCCCGCTGGCGAACGGGGCCGGCGTATCGAGGCGGTGCTGTGGGCCATGGACCAGGCCAACGTGAGCCACGCGGTCATCACGGGTATGCCCTTTCTCAAGAAATGGGCGGTGGGTGACCCCTCCCGGCCAACGTATTACCTGGATAGCAGTTCCCGCGTCGTGCGAGCGCGAGACACTGATTATGTCCTAGCACTAGCGATCGAAGACTACCGCCGAGTACACGGGGCGGCGGCTCAGCTCGAACGGCTGTTCCCGTTTGTCTCCGGATTCGACGGGACGGACCTCGGTGCGGTGGACATGATCGTAAAGCGCATTAAGGAATTCCCCGGTGTGTTCAAGGGAATCGGCGAGGTGATGTCTCGCCACGATGACTTGACCAACCTGACGACCGGTGAGCGTCCTCACGCGGATCACCCGGCACTGTTCCGCATCTTCGACTTCGCTGGCCGAGTCGGTCTACCCGTGAGCATTCACCACAACGTTGCCCCCATCTCCCCGCAAGGAGAGGCGAGGGACACCGACTATCTTCCGGAGCTGCTGCATGCGTTCAACGAGTTCTCCAACACGACCTTCATCTGGTGCCATGCCGGCATCAGCCGTCGCATAGTCGTCGATTCTCTTCCAGTAGTTCTGGCGTCGGTACTCGCGACTCACAGAAACCACGTCTACATTGACCTATCCTGGGTGGTCTACGAGGACTACGTGCTAGAGGACCTGAGTGCGTGGACGGGATTGATCGAGCAATACCCCGACAACTTCGTGATTGGATCAGATGCGGTTGGGCGCTACGAAGGGTACGAGGATACTGTCCGCCGGTACGATCGGCTCCTATCGAGATTGACCACTGGCGCTGCAGAGAAAGTGGCCCGGGACAACCTCCTGCGAATCATGCCAGAGGACGGGACCACCCTGGATCCCGGTTACGTCTATCCAGAAGAGGCTTATACACGGAGAGGAGGTCCCGACCGGTCCCGGTAAACACGTGTCGGACATGACGCCTTCCAAGCCGCTGCGGGACTTGTGCTGCGTTACTACCGGTCGGTGGACGCGACGATCACGAGATCGGACACGGTCCGTCGTGTTGTGGCGCGTACTCGTGCCTTGGACGAGGATCTCTTGAAGGGCTCGTCAACGGTTCCATACACCGCCGTCGTTGAGGAGCTCCTGGATCCGCGGTCCAATCGCACTCACGGACAAGTCATCACTGCTCAGAGAGCAGAAGAACTCGAGCTGAACATTGAGCATTTTTCTCCCGACCATCCTACGTGGGCGATGTACTGGAAACTCTACTGCCTTCAGCGGTGCGAAGTGCGGGACGACAAGAAGCTCTTCGAGTCTAATTTCGTATCGCTGACCATCGACGGCACCTGAGCCACAACACCGAAGGAACAGACAGGAAATCGGGCAAGGGCAGACACGCACCATGTGCCACGGCAAGGGCGGGAATTGGCGCAACAACACTGACCGTGTTTCCCAGCGTGCACGACACGCAGACCGAAGCCTAGAAGGTCGCGTGAGCTAGGATCAAAGGCATCATAGGGGCATGGCGACCGCTACCGGTACCGATCAGCAGCTAAGCAGCCCGAAGACGAAGAGGCGTTCTCCTCCGGGAACGGGTGCGCGTTCATCATTGTTCGCGCAAGGAAGCAACCCACCTATCCAAGAGGAGAACGCCGATGGAGAGATATATCGGACTCGACGCACACGCGTCGAGCTGCACGCTGGGGATCGTAGGACCCAGCGGAAAACGTTTGGGCTCGCAGGTGGTGGAAACGAACGCGCGGGCGCTGATCGAGGTGCTGCGAGGGATTCCGAGGAACCGGCACTTGTGCCTGGAAGAAGGGACGCTGTCGGGGTGGCTGTACGAGGTGCTGGAGCCGCACGTGGAGGAGCTAACGGTGGCGGGGGTCGGCAAGAGCCGGGGCCCGAAGACCGACAAGCTGGACGCGTTTGCCCTGGCGGAGAAGCTTCGGATCAGATCACTGGAGACGAGGGTCTACAAGAACCGGGGCCAGTTCAGGCGGCTGGGGGAACGGGCGAAGAGCTACGACTTCCTGGTCGGCGACACGGTGCGGGTGAAGAACCGGCTCAAGAGCGTGCTGCGCTCGAGAGGAGTGGCCTACGGCGCGGGGCGCTCGGTCTACTTGAAGCGCGACCGGGAGGAGTGGTTGGCCAAGCTGCCGGAAGCGAGCAGGGCGACGGCCGGGTTGCTGTACGAGGAGCACGACGCACTCGTGGCATTGAGGGCGAAGGCCGAGAAGGCGTTGCTGGCGGAAGCACGCAAGCATCGAGAGTGGCATGTGCTGAAGACGTGCCCGGGTCTGGGTCCGATCCGGACGGCGGAGCTCCTGCCGGTGGTGGTGACGCCGTACCGGTTCCAGAGCCGGAGCAGATTCTGGGCGTACTGCGGACTGGGCGTGGTGATGCGGAGCTCGTCGGACTGGGTGCGGGGTCCGGGTGGGCGGTGGGTAAGGGAAGCGGTACAGCAGACGCGGGGGCTGAACCGGAACTTCAACCACACGCTGAAGCGTGTGTTCAAGGGCGCGGCGACGACGGTGATCGGTCGGGCCGAAAACGAACCCTTGTACCGCCACTACGAGCGACTCCTGGAGGGGGGCACGAAGCCGAATCTGGCGAAGCTGACGATCGCGCGTCAGCTCGCCTCGATCGTGCTAGCGGTGTGGCGCACGGGCGAAGCGTACGACCCCAAGAGACTGGAAGCGACGGAGTAAACCGGGCCGGGATCGGCGAGCGTGGGGTCGAAAGCGGTCACAACATGGGGTCCGACGAAACGGAAGCGAACCGGTTACAGGGGACAGCATCCATACACACCGTGGGCCGGGGCAGAGAGCCCAAGCCCCCACTCAAAGGCTATGCACCCCTGGAGAGCCGAACGAAGCGATGGGCCACAGAGTCCCAGATAGAAGGATGGTTCCCGCTCCAGAGCGGAGAACGCGACGGCTGTGAACGTCTTCCGGACTGCGATGCGGACCCTGCGAGCGCACCCCTCCCCACCCTGAGTCGTCGACCGGGCAATCCAAACCATGCGGACGCCGACGGTCAAAAAATGAGCCGACGGCGCGTGGGGAAGGTGCGTCTTGACCGCCAGCCCCATAGAAGGGTGTGTAAAAGAGAGCCAGCCGCGGCCACGCTTGGATTCCAGCCCTGCGAGCGCTACGGCCTTCTCCCACCAGCGCTGCGTCCACGAACAGCTCACGCACCTCGAGCGATCCTGCGGCGAGGGCAGCACGGGCGCGTCCCCGATACCGGGATTCCTCTTTCGCCCCTCCTCCAGGGCGGCGAGCGCCTCGGCGGTCACCGGCGTCCGGTGCTCGTAGCCCGACTTGTCGTGCTCTGCGCGCCACCGCACCACTCCGCATTCAAGGTCGACATCCGACCATCGAAGCTGACGGATGGCGCCGATGCGGTGTCCTGTCTCGTGTGCGAGGACCAGAGCAACGTGAAAGCGCCAGTCCATCTCCAGAGACATGTGGAGCAGGACCCGGTATTCTTCCTCGGTAAGCATCACCCGTGTCGGGTTCTTCTCCGTGGGCGTCTTCAGGCCCTTGAGCGGGTTCGAGCCGAGGAGCAGTTCGCCCCGCTCGTCCCTCGACTTCACGGCCCAGTTGAGCACCGCGAGCAGGAACTTCAGGTCCCGTTCGATCATCCGGTCGGACACCGGTTTGCCGCTCGGGCCGACCCTGCCCGCCCGCGCGCCGCTCCCGGATGAAGCGGTCCCAGTCGCGCTGGGAGAGCGTTGCGGGCTTCCGGTCCCTGCCGAAGCACCCGAGGAACATCCTCATCGCGGCCCTGTCGTGCAGCCGCGACCGCCCACGCTTGGTGGGCGTCACCTCTTCACCGTAGATGTCAAAAAGCGTCTTGAGGGTGAGCGGCTCGGGCTCGGCTTCCGCCTTGCCGTTGAGCTCCGGCCCGACGAAGCCTGCGGCGAACTCGTCCGCCTGCTTCTTCGCGCGAGCCCAGTCGGGGTGGCCCAACGATTTGCTGAGCCTGCGCCCGTTCTCGCGCCACTCGATCTGGAACAGGCCGGTCTTGGGATCGGGAAAGACCCGTACCCGGTTCCGGCCCCATTCGCCAGCGCCGTAGGAGCGCCGGATAGGTTTCGTGCGTGCCATCATTCGATTCCTCCCTCGATGATGGACTGCACGATCTGCGCGTTGGAAACTTCGCCTCGGCGATGCTTTTCCACCAGTAGCGGTGTGGCTGGCGCCTGGGTCTTCCGTGGCAGGTGCGAGCGGGCGATCCTGGGCGCGCCGGGCCTTCCGGCGTTGGGGATCCTGCCGTCGCGCACGAGGCGGCCGAGATGGTCAGCGGAGTAGCCGCTCTCCCTGGCTGCCTCCGTCAGCGAGAGGGTTGTCTCGTCCCTCTCCCGTAGCGTGGCCTCGAGCTCGGCCGCGCAGCTTTCGAGCGCCACGGCCGGAGTGTCGCCCCCGTACCGGCGGAGCGCCTTGGCCTGCGTCCGCCAGGTGACTGGCAGGGTCTCGACGGACGCGCCGCGAGGTGTGCGCGCACGTTTGGGTCGATCTCGTCGGCCCGCCGCCCGCCCGGTCTCCGCGTTCATTCCCAGTCGCCCTCGGCGTCTCTGCGGAGCGCGTCGGTGAGGGCCGGGTCCCCCTCGCCGCGCCGAACGGAGCGCTCGGCGAGATCGACGCGGCGTTCCAGGTCGGAGAGCCCGGCGGCGCGTGCGATGGCGTAGAGGGAAACCCTGACCTCCCACAGCAGCACCGACAGCGACACCCCGGTGGCCCGCGGCCTTGGCCCGCCAGTCGGCGAACTCGGGTGGCGATAAGTGGGCGATGACGATGGAGGAGAGGAGGAAGACGGCGGACGCAGAAGCGGATGTCCATGCGAAGCATTCGAGAAAGGCGGCTCCCGGAGGCCCCCACAGGCCTGCGGACGGCCCGTAGCTGGCTGTGCCAACAGGGGAACGACCGAGTGCTCCAAGGGTATGGGAGCATTCAGGCCGCTCAGGCGTAGCGTCGCACTGACGAAGAAGGAACGCCAGCCGGTGCCCCTCTCCGGGGCGCACTTCCGATGACCGGCCTGCCTGTCATGCCACGACTGGAACGTGAAAACGACGCGGGGGGTCGATTCACAGCCTGGCACGACTGCGATTCACAGGGTCCTGCTCGCGTATCCGATTACACCGCAATGTCTTACGCCTATCCGGCCCGGTCGGCCGGAGCCGGGCGGGCCAGTTCGGCGGCGAAGGGAGCGACCCCCCAAGCCGAGGGCTTGGTACGGGCGCGGGGCGGTGCGCGTTTTCACACGCCCGTCCCCGCCCCCTGGGGGTCGCTCCCTTCCAATCAATCCCTCGCGGGAAGGCTGCCTACGGAGGAACCACTAGTCCCAGCAGGGGGAATAATGGCGGAGAATGGAGTCGACCCCCGCTGCCTCGAGGTTTGATCGTGCCCAATTTTACTCCAGAATGGCGACTGCTAGAGCCACACGTCGATCTCCAAGCGCTCGGACTGTACCTGGACACGGTCGAGCAGCAACTTGACTTTCTCCGGGACCAATGGCGGGTGCAGCTCAATGCTGACCTGCGGGCCGCGACTGAGGACGAGAGCGGCTGGCTCCAGCAAGAGTCGCAGATAAGGGAGGCACACGTGACCAGGTCGCTGCGGGGCGGATTCATCATAAGTCTTTGGGCTTCGTATGAGTCAGGCGTCTCGGAAGTCGCGAACTTGCTCGAGGACGCGAAGCGCCTTCCCAGAAAATTTCCGAAGGTCTCCGGGAAAAAAGTTTCCGGGGAAACTTGGGTTGACAAGGCCAAGACTTATTTCGCCAGCGTACTAGAATTCCCTCTCCATCCCGACCCAGACGATTGGGACCGGCTCCAGGTGTTGTATGCTGTTCGTAACACATACGCTCATGCCAATGGTCGGCTTCGGCTCATGGGGAAACACGTTCGCAAAACGCTCAAACCCGTCATCGATGCTGGTAAGGGCATTACGTATGAGTGGGACGGCCTGCACGTGGACAGGCCGTACGTGCGTAGAAGCTATGAACTCGTCGAGCCCTTAATGAAAGACCTCATTAGTAGAGCGAATCCGGTGCCCACCAAGCGGTACAATGTGTTGTCCACGCTGGGGACGAACACCCGAAACCCGACTGCGTACACGGCTTCGTCTATGCTCGACTCCGCGATGACGTCCGACCAGTCCAGCGTTTCGCCTTGGGGCCCTTCAGGGCCTTGGGGTCCTTCAGGGCCCGTAGCTCCATCGGCTCCGTCAGCCCCTGGAAGGCCTTGCGGCCCCGTTGGCCCCGCAGGGCCGAGCGGACCCTCGCATCCGAGGGCGAGAGATACTACGGCGAGTGGAACCAGGAATCTGGTGAGCATAGGGTTGGTTCTCCGTTGTCGCCTTCGGGGCTCTCGACGACCCGTCTTCGTTTGGCCCCCCTGTAGTGGGCGTTGCCCGGGGGCTGCTTCTCGGGCTTGGCCCTATCGAGCCCGACCGCACTTCCAAGAGCGAGTGCGCACCATGCAGGTAGGTGGCCCCTCGACGGCTGTCAACCTCCGCACGGGTCCGGTAAAGAGACATGGTACACACTTAAGTAAAGGGACATGGGTTACAGTCGGCACCTCTGAAAGGAGGAGGCCGATGCCGTTCGAGGAGACTCATGTCATGGAAGAGAGAACGCGGTTTATCGAAGAAGCCCATCGCAGTCTTCGGAGCTTTGCTGCGGTGTGCGATCGATACGGGATTAGTCGCAAGACAGGCTACAAGTGGATGGATCGATGGCGGCGAGCCGGGCCAGCAGGTCTGGAGAATCGAGCGAGTCGACCCGGGCATTGCCCATGGGCTACGCCTAGTGAGGTGGTCGAGACGATCCTCGAGGTTAGACGCAAGTATGACGACTTCGGGCCGAAGAAGATCCGGTGGTACCTGCAGACGCATCGGCCGGAGCTAGCACTGCCCTCACGACAGACGATGCACAACATCCTGGTGCGTCACGACCTGGTGCCGAGGCGTCGGCGAAGGGTGCGCCGCTGGCACCCGGGTCGACCCGATACCAACGCATCTGAACCGAACGGGACGTGGACGGCCGACTTCAAGGGCGAGTTCCCGATGGGTGACGGTGAGCTGTGCTACCCGCTTACTGTGCAGGACATGCATTCGAGGTTCGTACTGGAGTGTTGGGGTCGTCCGGACGTGACAATCGACGGCGTGATCCCAGTGTTCACGCGGCTATTTCGCCAACACGGTCTACCCGAACGGATCCGTACGGACAACGGCACTCCCTTCGCTTCGAACGCACTAGGCCGTCTCTCTCGGCTGTCCGTGTGGTTCATTCAGGTGGGCATTCTGCCTGAGCTCATCGAGCCTGGCTGCCCTCAGCAGAACGGCAAGCACGAGAACATGCACCTGGTGCTAAAGAGGCGTACCACCCGACCTCCGAGCTCCAACATGCGGACCCAGCAGCAAGCGTTTCGAAGATTCAGGAAGCTCTACAACGAAGTCCGGCCTCACGAGGCGTTGGACGGTGCCGTGCCCTCCAATCTCTACCGACCCTCACCTCGACCCTTCCCGAAGCAACTCGACCCGGTCACGTATCCGGGCCACTTCGAGACCCGGCTCGTCAGCACGAACGGTGGCATCCGCTGGTACGGGGACCGTGTGCCCGTCGGCCGACTCTTCGCTGGGCATGAAGTCGGACTGGAAGAGATTGACCACGGTCTCTTTGAGGTCTACTTCGGACCCATCTGGCTAGGACGCTTTGTTGAACCCAAACGCCTCATCTTCGACTCCCTCGGACGAGGGAAGAGACGAACTGGAGGCACTTGCAAAGGACGGAGAACTGTTACTCAGGTCTCTTGACTTAACTGTTACCCAGGTCCTTTACCGCTCAACGTCACGGTCCGCCTCGGGTCCGCAGCGAGCATCTCCTCGAGCGCGTCCCGCTCGGCCGGGTCGACAGACATCCCATACTTCTGCTTCACGGCCACGACCGTCGCGGCATACCAACCCTAACTGCGCTCCGGCCTCCACTCGCCCGCGTCGTTGTCGGACTTCTGGTTGACCTAGCCCCCTGAAACGAGACCAGGTCCAGTGTTAGGATTTGGGCCGGTCGGGACCAGGAGGAGGTCAACATGGCAGCGCAGAAGAGGATGTCTGCGGGACAGATCATCAACGCTCTCCGGAAGGCCGAAGTCGGGATTGCGAACGGGAAGAGGATCAAGGAGGTGTGCCGGGAGCTGGGCGTGAGCGAGCAGACCTACTACCGGTGGCGGCGGGAGTATGGAGGGATGAAGACGAGCCAGGCGAGGCGGCTGAAGGAGCTTGAGAAGGAGACCCAGCTCTTGAAGCGAGCAGTGGCCGATTTAACCCTGGACAATCTGATCCTGAAGGAGGCGTCCAAGGGAAACTTTTGAGCCCCGAGCTGCGGAGGCGGTGCGTGGCAGAAGTTCGTCAGCGGTTCGGGGTGAGCGAGAGGAGAGCGTGCAGGGTCTTGGGCCAGGCCCGCACGACGCAGCGCCGCAGGAGCAACAGAAGTGCGGACGAAGAGGCGCTGAGGGAGGACATGGTGAAAGTAGCCCGCAGGTTTGGACGCTACGGGTACCGGATGGTGACGGGGATGCTGGAGGACGAAGGGTTGGGTGGTGAAGCACAAGCGGGTGGAGCGGATCTGGAGGCAGGAGGGGCTGAAGGTGCCGGAGCGGCAGCCGAAGCGAGGTCGGCTGTGGCTCAACGACGGATCGTGCATCCGGCTGAGGCCGCTGTATCGGGGCCACGTCTGGTCGTACGACTTCGTGGCCTCGAGGACGCACGACGGGCGTGCGCTGAAGCTGCTGACAGTGCTGGACGAGCACACGAGGGAGTGCCTGGCGATCGTGGTGGCTCGCAAGATCCGCTCGCACGACGTGCTCGAGGTGCTGGCCGATCTGTTCGTCCGACACGGGCCTCCCGAGTATCTGAGGTCGGACAACGGACCGGAGTTCACCGCGAAGCTCGTGCGGCGGTGGTTGAGGCGCGTCGGCGTCGAGACGCTCTTTATCGAGCCGGGCAGCCCGTGGGAGAACGGCTACAACGAGAGCTTCAACGGCAAGCTCAGGGACGAGCTGTTGAACGGGGAGATCTTCTACTCGTTGGCGCAGGCGGCCGTGCTGGTCGAGCAATGGAGGCGCGAGTACAATACCGTCCGACCCCACAGCGCCTGCGGCGGCTTTCCCCCGGCCCCTGAGGCGATTAAGCCGTCGCCCTGGTTCCTGAGGATGCCCGTCCTTCACGGCCCTCCACAGGTGCTGGGACTAACATAGGATGTGGTACCGCTCTTGGGGGCAGGTCATTCACGGCGATGGCATGCTGTTGGCCAGGCAGGTACGGACTTCGGACGATCCCCATACGTCATCCGCCAACCGCCCAGGCGCTCGCGACTTGAATCGGAAGGCCGGCGAGCACGGAGTGGCGAAGGTGTGGCAGGATGCGAAAGTGTCGTTGGACTACAGTGTCCGGACATACTATACGAAATCCGGCATTACCTATCTGCACCGGACGATCACCCTGCCCGACGACGTGTGTGTCCGCGGGTCGCATTCCGTTACAATTGACGAACCCGGGAAGATACGGATCACTTTCTATCCTGCGGCTGTCGACCTTTGTCATGAGCGTTTCGAGAAGCTGAAGGATGCAATTCCGTTCGAAGCTGAGAAGCCGCCGAACGCACCTGCGACGCGTCGCGCTCCGAATCAGTGGTATTACCGCCTTGACGAGGGATCGTGGCACAACGGCAGAGCGCGTCTAATTGACTTTGTATGGGACGTGGAGGATGCTCGGCGCAAGCACGATGACCCTGTGTCTGACGAGCCCGAAGGGCCTTAGCTACCTCGCGTTCGTCGAACGGCGTGGAGCGCGATCAGGCCCCATGCCTCGGCACCATGAACAGCCTGCCCTTCGACTGGGCCGCGTACCTGGCCGACGAGAGCCGAGACCCGGAAGCCGGATCGGTCCGTTGATACGCCGCTCACAGCGGCGCTGGACGGCCTTCCCGCCAAGGGATCCATGGACTGGGAGCGACCCCCGGAGGGCGGGGGCCAGCGTGTGAAAACACACCTAGCCCCGCGCCCGTAGCAGGCCCTCGGCCTGGGGGGTCGCTCCCCTCCACGTCGGTGCTGCCCAGTGCGGCACAGGCGGCCGGGTGGCAGCGCCCGCAACTCCAAGCGCCCGCACGGGATAGCCGAATCCGGCGTCTGCGCATCTTCACGGGTGCCATGCGTGCATCGACCCCCAACGTCTCATGCACGCTCCAGTACGGCACAAGGCGTGGGCTTCTCATCGGAAGCGTGCTCCCGCGAGCCGAACCGTCCGCCAGATGTCGGTGCGTTGCATCAGCCCCCGCCCTGCCTGCCTGCGCGCCCGCTTCGTCAGCGCGACGCTGCGCTTCATCGCGGCCTGCAAGCCTCCGTACTCCATCAGGACCGGGACATCCCCCTTGATGATGGCCTGGTCGATAAGGTCGATCTCGCGGCCGATCCCGTGGTCGAATTCGGAGGGGCGGGGATCCCGCGCCCAGTTGGCGAGCACGGTCTCCGCCCGGCTGTCCTCCTCCGGTGTCCGGACGATGGCCACGACCTCGATCCCGCAGCCGCGATCCCAGAGCGCCTTCCAGAGTTCGCGGTGCGCGGCACCCCAGGAGCGGAGTGCCGTCGCTGTCTTGTGGCCCGGATCGAGGTAGACGAAAACGGCGCGCCGGGCGTCCAGCGCGACCGGCAGCCGGAGCGGGAAGTAGCGCCGGAGGTTCCCGGCCGCTCCCCGGTAGACCCGTTGGGGCAGGAGCGGGCGCTCGATGCCGAGCGCCTCGAAGGCGGCCACCTTCTCCGGCTCGGTCGGGAGCCAAGGCAGGCGGGAATGATCAAGCACATAGTCGAGCGAGAGCAGGCGCCGCATCAGCACTTCCGTGGAGGTGATCCGGCGGCGGCGGCGGTTCCCGGCGCCGAGCGCCCGGTAGATCCGGCGCGCGTGGATTCGGCACACTCGACCGATGCCGTCGATGCCGGGCGGATCCTCTTCGACGGCCACGCCCCGCGCGGGCGCGGCGAAGCGGATGTGGAGATTGTGCCGTCCGGCGGGGGTGCGCCTGCGCCGCTACGGTTGTGGTGCGAGCTGCCGTCGGGACGTTTGGCATCGACATCGTGATGGAACAGCCGGCCACGGAAATCTACGCCGAGACCATGACCGCAGCAGCGGACGGGTGGTCGTCCGTTCTCGACGGAACGGAATGGGAGAGCCGGGACCCTCGGGCATACTGTACGTGGTGGGAGCACAGCGTACCGCTGGCGGGGAGCGGGAACGACTTGGTGATTTGGGCCAGGCGCGAGACCGATCCTTCCTATCGTCCCGGCGCGGGCGCCTGGAGTTGCCGGCGGGGAGAAGGTCCCGAGACGGAGCCGTCACGCTACTATCCGGTCGCGGGTCAGGTGACAACCAACGCGCGAGTGCCACACTACTTCGGCAAGCTTGTTTATCATGCGACACGAGATCGGACACGTGCTCGGATTGACGGGTGCTTTCCCTCCGGCGACGGGCCTGGTGACCGAAGACCGCGAGTACTTCATCGGCCCTAGGGCGGTGGCAGCGTTCCGCCAGGGTGGCGGCGATCCGGACCTTCCCGGTATTCCTCTTCAGCCGGGGTCGCATTGGGCTAGTGTCGTGACCTCCCGAAGTGATGATCGGCTCCGGTGGCGACCACGACAACTTCCCCGACGAACTCTCCGTCGCCGCTCTGGCGGATGCGGGCTACGCGGTGGACATGTCGAAAACGACTCCCTGGGTTTGGGTCAACAGGACATCCGCGGCGGCGGCTGAGCCGGTTAATGACGTTGTAATCCCTTGGCCGGGTCGTTGACCCACTCGTCGTCCCCGCTCTCCCGACCCAGGACTTGAGTTCGTCGGTGTGGGTTGCCTCGGCCTCATCGGCGACGTTGCGGGTGATGAGAAACTCGTGGTCATGGAGCATGACCCGCTTCATTCTCCTCATCGAAGGACACGGCGGCTTCCGCGTCGGCGGGGGGCGCGGGGAACGCTTTGGCTTCGGTTCACGCTGAGGAACGTGTGACACGCGGATGAGTACGCCTGGGCCGCGGTCGGACCCGCTGGCTGAACGGCGTGATACCGGGTCGGTTGGGCCGGGCGGTACGGATCGGAGCACCCCACGCCGAGGCGTCCGGCTCCGGCTGCCCGTCTTGCACCTGCGCTCGACGGCGAGGGACTGGCCTGGCCCCCCTGGTCCGAGTGATGGATCACCGCCTCGGGCCTCCTCTGCCACAGCGCCAGCCGACGCAGTTCCTCGCGCTCCGCCGTTGTCAGGCCGTCACCCGAACTTCTTCTGCGAGATCGCCATGTGGTGGGTATTCTACCCGTTCGCGATCGCGGTGTCCGGCGAATGGCTACACTGGACGGGTCATGGGCTGCATCGGGCTGACGCTGTTCATTCCGTCCTTGCGGATGACCGAGGCGTTGTCCGTTGCCAAGTACCCCGGCTACCGCGACTACCAGGCCACGACCTCGGCCTTGATTCCGCTGCCGCGGGCTGGACGGGCGAAGATGACCCCTAGTACTTGATCATCGAGAAGATGATCGCAGGCACCAGCGGTTCGCCCTCCGGCTGAATCGCCTCAATGCAGATGTTCGCCTCCGGATTGCTGACGGACATCATGACCTCGACCATGTCACCCGCCTCGAGTGGCACAATGCCCTGCGAGATGATGACGTCCTTGGCCATGCTCCCCTCGTCCTGGCAGAGCTGGACGTTGGAGTTGGCCACATCGGTCCCGTTGACGCGCAGCCAGAGATCGAAGCAGCCGTAAGGACCGCCGCCCTCACGACCGACCTGGGGCGCGGCCACGATGAGATACGCTCCGGCTTCGGACACCGTGATCTGGTTGGCCGCAATGGCGACTCCGCTGGCGGCGTCCGTGATGTCCATGGCGACCACCTCGGGCGCCGTCCCCGGGCACTGCGTCACCGACGAGGAAGCTTGCAGGTAGTGGTCGACGCTTGCCGGGCTCAGGTCTTCCATGCTCTGGTCCTGCGTGCCCTGCTCGCAGGCGGTCACGCTGAGGAATGCCAGAAGCGCGAAGGATGTGAAGATGGGCTTCCTCATGGTCTGTGGTCCCCCCTGGTGATGAGAACTGCTTGGCCCTATTCGGCAAGCGGAGCGCATACCACCGTCGGCTCCCCGGTCGACCCGGGTGGTCATGGTGGCGCTAGTTACCTCTATGCTAGGGAGCGACCGTGGAATCCGCAAACCGGGACGCCCCTGTTCGCATCTCGCGTACCACCGTTCGGTTTGCAGCGTGATTCTCTGCACAGGGTGGCGGGGAAGCGCGACAGGCACGGTGCGCCTTACCTGCCACAGTCAGGTGCTTGCCCACGCATGCGGCTCCAGCTTCAACCGCGATCCTCTCCAGAACGGGAGATCCTCTCACGATGCCGAACTGTCAGCACCCACGGGCCCTGCTCGCCCTGGGAGACCTGCTCGCGGCGCCCGCCCCCACCACCGCCCAGTCCCCGCCACCAGCCGATGCCGCCAGGGCTGACGTTGCGGCCCCCACTGCCAGGGCCGGGCTTGGCGGCTCTCACCGCCACCCCGTCCGGCCCCGCCGCCACCACCACCCTCACCCTCCCGGCATCCAGGCTCCCGTCGAGATCATCCGCGACCGGTAGGGGATCAACCACATCTACGCGGAGAATCGAGGGCTTCCCGACATGGCGTTTGAGACAGCTCCTTGGAGGCGGATCTTGGACGCGGATCGGCGAGGGTCGGTGCCGATCGGCAAGTGCACATGAGACAAATGGGGTGCATGCACACCGAAAGGCTTGCTTCCATGTGCAGGCCACCGCGTCCGTATGTGGCTGGCGTCCTCGCGCTTCCGGCGCGGGCGCGGGGGGCGCGGTGCCGATCCGGGGCTCCCGACCAGGGGTCCCGTGCGGGAAGGACATCGAGCGCCGCTGAGCGCGGTGGCGGTGCGGCGGTCAGTCATGAGCGCACCGGCGACGGGGTTCGGGGGGGCGGGCGCCCCCCGGCCGGCCGCTGCCCCGGGAGCGGCGCGGGAAGCCGGGGTTCGAAGGGGGGCGCAGCATCCCCTTGCCAGACCGCAATGTTCAACATTGCGATGGAGTGGACGCCCCCCACACCGGGCGCCATCGTGCGCCGGGTGAGGAGAACGCACACGGGGTGCGTTCGGGACACGAGAGGGGGGATCCATGGACAAGGTGGTCAGCATCATCGGTATAGACATCTCGAAGAGGTACTTCCAGCTGCACGGAGCCACTGCGGACGGTGAGCCTGTGCTGCGCAGGAAGCTCACGCGCTCGAAGCTGCTCGAATTCCTCGCCGGGCAGCCGGTCTGCCAGGTCGTGATGGAAGTGTGCGCGAGCGCCCACCATTGGGGGCGGATGATCCGGGAGCTCGGCCACGAGGTCCGCCTGATTCCCCCGGTGTACGTGAAGCCTTATGTGAAGAGGCAGAAGAACGATGCCAACGACGCCGGGGCGATCGTCGAGGCGGCCCAGCGGCCGACGATGCGGTTCGTGGCCGTGAAGACCGAGGAGGAGCAGGCACGCTCGGTGGTGTTCCGGGCCCGGGAGCTGCTGGTGCTGAGCGGTAAAGGACCTGGGTAACAGTTAAGTCAAGAGACCTGAGTAACAGTTCTCCGTCCTTTGCAAGTGCCTCCAGTTCGTCTCTTCCCTCGTCCGAGGGAGTCGAAGATGAGGCGTTTGGGTTCAACAAAGCGTCCTAGCCAGATGGGTCCGAAGTAGACCTCAAAGAGACCGTGGTCAATCTCTTCCAGTCCGACTTCATGCCCAGCGAAGAGTCGGCCGACGGGCACACGGTCCCCGTACCAGCGGATGCCACCGTTCGTGCTGACGAGCCGGGTCTCGAAGTGGCCCGGATACGTGACCGGGTCGAGTTGCTTCGGGAAGGGTCGAGGTGAGGGTCGGTAGAGATTGGAGGGCACGGCACCGTCCAACGCCTCGTGAGGCCGGACTTCGTTGTAGAGCTTCCTGAATCTTCGAAACGCTTGCTGCTGGGTCCGCATGTTGGAGCTCGGAGGTCGGGTGGTACGCCTCTTTAGCACCAGGTGCATGTTCTCGTGCTTGCCGTTCTGCTGAGGGCAGCCAGGCTCGATGAGCTCAGGCAGAATGCCCACCTGAATGAACCACACGGACAGCCGAGAGAGACGGCCTAGTGCGTTCGAAGCGAAGGGAGTGCCGTTGTCCGTACGGATCCGTTCGGGTAGACCGTGTTGGCGAAATAGCCGCGTGAACACTGGGATCACGCCGTCGATTGTCACGTCCGGACGACCCCAACACTCCAGTACGAACCTCGAATGCATGTCCTGCACAGTAAGCGGGTAGCACAGCTCACCGTCACCCATCGGGAACTCGCCCTTGAAGTCGGCCGTCCACGTCCCGTTCGGTTCAGATGCGTTGGTATCGGGTCGACCCGGGTGCCAGCGGCGCACCCTTCGCCGACGCCTCGGCACCAGGTCGTGACGCACCAGGATGTTGTGCATCGTCTGTCGTGAGGGCAGTGCTAGCTCCGGCCGATGCGTCTGCAGGTACCACTGGATCTTCTTCGGCCCGAAGTCGTCATACTTGCGTCTAACCTCGAGGATCGTCTCGACCACCTCACTAGGCGTAGCCCATGGGCAATGCCCGGGTCGACTCGCTCGATTCTCCAGACCTGCTGGCCCGGCTCGCCGCCATCGATCCATCCACTTGTAGCCCGTCTTGCGACTAATCCCGTATCGATCGCACACCGCAGCAAAGCTCCGAAGACTGCGATGGGCTTCTTCGATAAACCGCGTTCTCTCTTCCATGACATGAGTCTCCTCGAACGGCATCGGCCTCCTCCTTTCAGAGGTGCCGACTGTAACCCATGTCCCTTTACTTAAGTGTGTACCATGTCTCTTTACCGGACCTGCACCAGCGGACGCAGACGATCAATGCGCTGCGGGGTCACCTCGCGGAGTTCGGACTCGTCGTTCCGCTCGGGATCCACAACGTCGGGAGGCTGGAAGAGGCGTACGCGGAGTGTGAGGAGTTCTTCCCGGTGCTGGTACCCCCCGCGATACGCCTCCTCATCGAGCGGATCCACGACCTGGATGCGGAGATCGATGAGATGGACCGGGAGATCCGTCGGATCGTGAGGGAAGACGAGGCGCTCCGGCGCCTGATGACGATCCCGAGGGTGGGAGAGCTCACGGCGATGGCGGTCCACACCTTTGCGCCACCGATGGAGAGCTTCCGCACGGGGCGCGACTTCGGGGCATGGGTAGGGCTCACGCCGCGTGAATCCTCGACGGGTGGCCGCCAGCGGCTGGGGCGGATCACGAAGATGGGTCAGCGCGACATCAGGAGGCTCCTGTACCTGGGGGCGACGTCGGTCATCTCGAGTGCCATCCGGCGGGGGGAGGTCACCGATCCCTGGCTTCGGCGGATGCTGGACGAGAAGCCGAGGAAGGTGGTTGCGGTGGCTCTGGCCAACAGGATGGCGCGCATCATCTGGGCCGTGACGGTGAAGGCGGAGAACTACAGGGCACGGGGAGTGACGAAGGCCGTTTCTGCCGCAGCGTAGGGTTGCGAGTCAGTTCAGTGGAGCGAAGAAGCGTCGGCGAAACGCGGAGAAGAGAGAAAGAAAATCGTTGGGCTGGCGCCTGCTCGAATGGGTATGGGCCACGGAGGTTCCAACTGGAGAGGGCAGGCAGGACGGCGGACAAGGTAGGGGCAAACGGTCGGCAAGACGGGGTCGGAAAAACCAGTAGCCTACGATGGGCCACCGAGCCCGCCATTGCGATTTGGATCCGATCTCACGAACACCATACGGGCCCGCGGCCAGAAATGTGCCGCACCAAGAGGCCGCACATACGACCGTACCTGACCTGACTGCCACCGACTTCGGTACGACGTCAGGCTTGCCAACCAGGGGGGCGTCCACATACGTGGGCTGGCTCACGTGTACTATAGCGTGAGCCAGTCGGACTCCCCCGCCACCGTTCCGGAACGCGCTCGGCTCCCGCATCGCAAGTTGACGCTTGACAGGCGACAGGCCTAGAGTACGGCAATCACCTGACAGCTGCCCTCGAAAAGGGGGACGGTGGCCACCCGGCCTCCGCGGAGGCATCGAGGGCGATCCTTGCACCAGGCCGAAGATGAGTCGACAGATTGCTCACTGAGCTGACATTCGAGCAAATCATTACTGCTGTCCGTTCCAAACTAAAGGATGATGAGGCACGGATCTCAGAGGCCCCTGGACAGTTTCGCGAAGCATGGTGGCCCGGAACGACTGGTTTCGAACAAGAACTACTGTCTGACCACGGGGTGCCCGCACCTTTCCCCGAGATCGAGAGAGCCTTTCATGATGAGATCGCTTCTATTCGCAACTCACTAAAGCACGCAGGTCATAAACCAACGCTTGCGGAGTCGCAGCAGGGATCGACAGACGCCGGACGGAGTTTGATGACGTCCCTCAACCTCTAAGCAGATGCGCTCAGAATCTGGGAAATGATCGCGATTCCAGTGAGGCGACGGGGGGAGCAAGTCTTCCGCATACTTGCGCCACGCGATGTAATGGGGTCACCCATCGTCCAAACCCTACACGTTGACCACTACATTCGGGGCGTAAGCATCAAGACCGCCGAGGACGCTGCATACATTGGCGGCCTTACGAAGAAGGTCAGTCGCTGGCGCTTGACCTCGCTTGTCTTGGGGGTAATCACCGCTCTAATCTTCACTTGGCGGTTTGTGGCCTAACAAGCCGCTCCTCTCGTCTGGACCTGGACCTGCCCCGCTTTCACGGAGGGGCCGCTGGAGGGCGTTCAATCACGACGAATTGTCCAAGCGCGACAAGCTGAACCTGGACCTCCTGTGGCGGGGACAGCGCTCTGGAGGACAGCGAGAACTTGCCCGATCCCGCGGCGCTGGCCGCGGAGATCGTCGAGGACCTGCGCGCGGCGCTCGAAGCGTTCAGAGCGATTGCCCGGGAGCTCGAACCGGCGGGAGACGGTGCGGCATGAGGCGAGACGCCGCGGGACAAACGCACCGAATCGGGGGAGCGCGGACGGCCCATGGATTCTGCTACCCCGTGCGCAAAGGGTGATCGCAGGGGTGATCACAACCGACCGACAATCTACATAAACAGATGTCCTAAATGGGTTTAGAGCCTATACAGTAGCCGAGCGCCCCACCGTCATGGTCGCCGCCCGCGTCACGCCGGCGGAGCATGCCGCCTGGCAAGACAAGGCGGAGGCAGGCCTGTCACCGTCCGCGCTGCTGCGGCAGGCGATGGCGCGGACGCGAACGTGGACCGCGCCGGCACTGGCCATCGAGCGCGAGCGCAGCCGTCAGATCGCGCGCATCGGCAACAACCTGAACCAGCTCGCGCGCTGGGCAAACACGACCGAGTCGCCCGTCGTCGACGAGGCCTCCAACCAAGCCGGTTTCCACCCTACCTGTACCCCTCGGAAACCCGAGATCGTCGATCCTGGGCGATCCTACGGCCCGTAGGTTCCCCGAAAACCGCTCCTGAGCGTCCTAGCGGCCTTCTGGCTGTCCTGGCCGCCGGTTCCGGAGTCCCGCCAAGTCAGGTACGCCGCCCAGGCCGCCGTTACCGCGTGCGGGCAGCGCTCCATGGGCGCAGCGGAAGCCAAAGGGCGGCCAAGATTCAGGATCGTATGACATGGCGGACGCCGCACAGCCGGATCATCCTCGCCAGGTGGCGGAGGCAGCGCTGGCACACAAGGTCCGCAACCAGATCGAGGTGGCTTACCGGCGCACGGACCTGTTCGAGCGCCGGCGCCGGCTCATGGGTGACTGGGCAGCCTACTTAGCTGGCGAGCTCGGCGGCCCGGGGATCGTCAATGCGCACGTTCGTCGAACCTGAGCCGACGATGGCGATTAAGACAGCAGCGCCGACACTCGACGCTCGGCTCGGCTGGCAGCCGAGTTAAACCGTCCACGAAACTGGATCAAGCCCAGAAGGTGCTGCGCGCCTCCGCCGATTGCGCCACGGCCCTCTTGGACTTGCCACTTGCGCCAGCTCCAATCGACTATCAGCCTCCGATGGACTTCAAGCGAAGCCATGACGAGGCAGAATGAGGCCGCCTTCTACTCCACCGCTTCACATCCACGGCGGAAGCTTTGGCTCCCCGTTGCTACGGGAGGAGCCAAGACCAGCTCGGCCTTGCCAGCGCAGCCGCCGTGGTGGGGATGAGCCATGTGCTCGTCCCCATGAATCTGCCACGCGGAGGCGGGCCATTTCCTGGGCGAGGCGGTTGGCGATGAGCTCGGGCACGATCACACTCCGACGCCCTCGGGTTCGGGGCGTCGAGGAGCGGTTCGAGAGTCGGGTGCTGCCGTTGTTCGCACGACGGACGAAGGAGCTGGGCGCTCTGCTTCCGGAGCTGTATCTGCACGGACTGGCAGAGGGAGACTTCGAGCTGGCGATGCGGGGACTGCTAGGCGAGGGGGCACCGCTGTCGAAGTCTTCGATTCGGAGACTTGGGGCGGGATGGACGGCGGAGTTCGAGGAATGGAGCCAGCGTCGCCTGGAGGGCCGTGAGGTCGTCTACGTATGGGCGGACGGGATCTACATGAAGGCAGGGCTCGAGCGGGACAAGGCGGCGCTGCTGGTGGTGCTGGGCGCGATGCGATACGGGACGAAGGAGGTGTTGGCCCTGAGATCGGGCTACCGAGAGTCGGTCGAGTCCTGGTCCGAGGTGTTGCGGGATCTGAAGGCACGCGGCATCGAGGCGCCCCGGCTTCTGATGGCGGACGGTAACGCGGCGATCTGGGGCGCAGTACGGCAGGTATGGCCTGAGGCGGGCGAGCAACGGTGCTGGAACCACAAGATGAGGAACGTGCTGGACCGGCTGCCGCAGCGGGAGCAGAGCGAGGCGAAGGATCTTCTCAGGGCCGTGGTCTACGCACCGAGCCGGGCCGAGGCTGTGAAGGCCCGCGAAGTGTTCGCCAGGCGCTACAGGCCGTGGTATCCGAAGGCGGTGGACGTACTCGAGGACGACTGGGAGCGGATGGTGGCGTTCTACGACTTCCCCGAGGATCACCTCGAAGCATCTACGCACGACGAACGTGGTCGAGAGCCCGTTCGCTGCGCTACGGCTCAGGACAACGGCGGCGAAGCGATTCAAGCGGGTCGAGAGCGCTACGGCGCTGATCTGGAAGTTGCTCTTGGTGGCCGAGAAGCGGTTCCGAAGGCTCGACGCTCCTCACCTCCTCAAGGACGTGTTTGAAGGAAGAAAGTTCGAAGACGGAAAGCCCGTCTCAACCCAACAGCGGAAGAATGCCGCCTGATACGTTTGTTTACACACCTATTGACCCAACCTCTCCCCCACCTCAGTGAGGGTACAGAATCTTACCACGACTTAGACCGTATGTCAGATTAAATTGTAGCTAGTCCAATTTTATGACTCTACAGACAGCACTCCTCACGGATTCTGCTTGCGCCTGCTGGCCCGCTATCGGATGTTGACCTCGGTCTGATCCCGGAGTGCGCCCGTGTCCGATCCCGTCACTCGCCTGAACGCCGCCTTGGAAGGCCGCTACGCCATCGAGCGTGAGCTTTGGTTTCCAAGCAGTGCGATGTCTTGTTTTCTCGTGGGCTTGATGGCCGTGTTCACGGGTGGTTGCGGAGACGGTGGGACGCCAAGTGATGTAGACGACGATGTAGACGATGGACAAGCATTGCTTTGTTCGGAGACCCCTGGCAGTATTTGTACCTGGGCAGGTACTGGGGAGGCCGGCTGGGACGGTGATAGTCAGCCGCTGCTCGAATCCAAGTTCTACTGGCCTGTCGATCTGACGATAACGCCCTCGGGGGAATTCTACATCCTCGACTGGAACAATCATCGGGTGCGTCATGTGACGGCGGAGTTGACACTGGAAACTGTCATCGGCACTGACTTTGTAGGTGATGGGCCATTTGACCAGTCAGATCTGACGCCACCGGGTGCCCCAGGGAATACGGTCAATCTCAATCACCCAACCCATCTCATTGCATTACCAGATGGTACGTTGGTTCTGACGGCTTGGCACAACCATAAACTGCGCGTTTATGATCCTATCACTGGCCTTGTGTTTGTGATGTGTGGGGCAGGTGCTGGTTTTGCCGGTGATGGGGGACCGGCTGTGGACGCCTTGCTCAACCAAGCTTCCCAAACCGTGCTTGGTCCTGACGGTGGCCTCTACATTCTCGACCAGCGTAATCAGCGCGTTCGTAGAATCGCCCCTGACGGAACCATAAGCACCGTGGTCGGCACCGGCGATGCTGGTTTTGCTGGCGATGGCGGTTCTCCCCTGAATGCTCAGATCCGAATGCCAAGCGGCAGCAATCCACCCCCGGGTGGCGCTCTTGCGTTCGATAACGAGGGTCGTCTTTACATCTCCGATGCGCTCAATCATCGGATTCGCCGCGTGGATTTCCAGCTGGACTTGATCGAAACGATCGCTGGCAATGGCCAGGCTGGTTTTAGTGGCGACGGCGGACAGGCGACGGAAGCATCGTTCAACAATCCACGTGATATCGTTTTCGGACCTGACAACCGTCTCTACGTCGCCGACGAGTTCAACCATCGTGTACGCGCTATCGACTTGACTACGGGGACTATCACTACGGTGGCTGGAAACGGCACTACTGAATTCACTGGAGACGGCGGGCCGGCAACCGCGTCATCGCTGAATCGCCCTGCTGGACTCGAGTTCGACGCCGAAGGCCATCTCTACGTTGCCGACACCTACAATCACCGGATTCGCCGTGTAAACCTGTAAGTAGTGAATAAGAGCTATTATGAAAACCCTAGTACAACCCTTTGTGCGATTTATTTTTGTTATCTCCTTGATCTTGGGAATGGCGGCCTGTGGTGGAGATCCCACCTCTGTCGATGACCCCGAGGAGACCGATGAACCCCAGGGGCCCTACGCTGTTATCACTACCCTCGTTGGAACTGGGGACGCAGGGAAGGGAGATGAAGGTGTGGGACCATTGGAAACACAGCTTTATCTTCCCCAAGATCTTACCTTCGGACCCGATGGGCTTCCCTACATCCTCGACTGGAATAACCATCGCGTGCGCGTGCTTGATGGGAGCGTTATGCGCACGGTGATCGGAACCGGCGAGTTGGGCGATGCACCCGCCGGCCAGGCGCTGGAGATAGGACTCAATCACCCGACACACGTCTCCTTCGACCCTCTGGGACGCCTGATCCTTTCTGCCTGGCACAACTCCATGGTCCTGCGCATGGATTTCACCACCGGCCACATCGAGCCCATTGTTGGCAATGGCTTCCGCGCGTACGGTGGTGACGGTGGACCTGCCATTGACGCCTGGGTAAACCTTCCAGTCTCTACTGCGTTCGATGCAGCAGGACGGATGTACATCTCCGATCAGGAGAATCAGCGCATCCGCATGGTGGATACCAACGACATTATCACTACCGTCGTTGGGACTGGCGAGCCAGGATTCTCCGGGGATGGAGGCCCTGCAACCGAGGCCCAGATCTTCGCCCCCGTAGGTCAGGCGGCAGCCCCAACCAGCCGCATTGCCATAGACAGCGATGGTAACCTCTATCTCGCTGATACTGCCAATAATCGCATCCGCAAGATAGATACCGACGGTATCATCAATACCGTGGCCGGTAACGGCAATATCGGCTCTAGCGGAGATGGCGGATTGGCTACTGAAGCTTCCCTAAACTTCCCGATTGATATCGCTATCGATGAGGAAGATAATCTCTTCATTGCAGATACGTCCAACAGTTGTATCCGGAAAGTTGATACGAATGGCAACATCACCACCTTCGCAGGCCAATGTGGAATTTCGGGCTACGAGGGTGACGGTGGCCATCCAACAGAGGCAAGACTGGATCGCCCCTACGGCATCGCCTTTGACAGTGAAGGTAATTTCTACATTGCGGACACCCATAACCATCGGATACGAGTTGTTCTCAAGTGAGCCAAAGACAAAGTGCACAATAGAATTTTCTTCTTGTTCGCGCTCGGTCTCTTTCTCACGGCGTGTAGCGGCGGTGACAGCCTCACGGACCCCGTGGACACACGCACCATCAAGGCGAATCCGTCCTTCTCCACCGACATCATGGAGATCTTTTCGCGACGTGACTGTACCGCGTCGTATTGCCACGGAAGCGGCGCGGGTGCGCTGACCCTCACGAGCAGCGCCGCGACGAGCTACGGGAACCTCGTCGGAGTGACGTCACCGACATCCGGTGAGGTCCGTGTGATCGTCAACGACGCAGCCAACAGTTATCTGGTGAAGAAGCTCGAGGGGACTCAGGGCAGCGGAAACGGTTCAAGGATGCCCTTCGGTGCCAGCCAGTTGGACAACATCGACCTTACGAACATCAAGAACTGGATCAATACCGGTGCGATCAACAACTAGCTTCGGCAGACGATCCAACGACGCTCTAGCTCCCAGATGGCGTCTACCCCCTGACGCGTGATTCAGGGGGGGATGGACTAGCTACAATTTAATCTGACATACGGTCTAAGTCGTGGTAAGATTCTGTACCCTCACTGAGGTGGGGGAGTCAAACGAGGAGAGTGAATCGTCCCGGGATCATCGGAGACTGTTTGACTTGAGTGCCAGGGGCTCAGGTTGAGCTGTCTGGCGTGAACGATACTGCTCTTCGTACTCGGCTGGGGGGACGTGGCCGAGGGGCTCGAAGAGGCGGTGGTTGTTGAACCACCACACCCACTCGAGGGTGGCGAGCTCGACGTCTTCGATCTTGGACCACGGTCCCCGGGGGTAGATGAGTTCGGTCTTGTAGAGCCCGATGATGGTCTCGGCCAGGGCATTGTCGTAGGAGTCGCCGCGACTGCCGACAGATGGTTCGATGCCGGCCAGCGCCAAGCGCTCGGTGTAGCGAATAGACAGATATTGCCCGCCGCGGTCGGAGTGATGCACGAGGCGCTCGCCGTCTTCACCCCAACGCTCCGTGATGGCCTGCTCGAGCGCGTCGAGTGCCAGGTCACTCCTCAGGGAGTTCGAGATCTGCCAACCCACGATGCGGCGCGCGAATGCATCCATGACGAGCGCCACGTAGACGAATGTGTGTCCTGTCCGGACGTAGGTCAGATCCGACACCCACAGCTCGTTGGGACGAGACGCCGAGAAGTCACGATCCACCAGGTCCAGGGGCCGCTCCATACCCTCGACGGCGTAGGTCGTGACTTTGAAGGTTCGACCCCTCACTGCTCCGCGCAGGCCCATCTCGCGCATCAGGCGAGCCACCGTGCATCGGGCCACCCGAGTGCCCTCTCGGTTGAGCTGCTTCCAGACCTTCTTGGCCCCGTAGACCTGGAAGTTCTGCATCCACACCCGCCGTATCTCAGCCTTCAAGCCCTCATCCCGCTGAGCCCGTGCCGAGCGCCTCGTCGGCTCGGCCTCGAGCGCCTTGTACGTGTAGTATGTTGACGGAGCGATCGGCAGCACATGGCAGATCGGCTCGACTCCGTACTCGGACCGGTTATCGTCGATGAACGCCACCATCAGCGGGGTCGGCGGTCGAGCTCCGCCTGCGCGAAATACGCGGACGCCTTGCGTAGAATCTCATTCGCTCGCTTCAGCTCGCGGATCTCCCGCTCCTGATCTTTGAGCCGTTGACGCTCGTCCGTCGTCAGCCCTGACCGTCTCCCTGAATCACGCTCTGCACGCCGTACCCACTTCCGCAGGGTCTCCGCCGTGCACCCGACCTTCTCTGCGATCAAGCAGATCGCCGCCCACTGTGACGCGTGGTCCGACTCCTGCGTGTGAGGTGGTCCCGGTTTTTTGGACAGGTCGTTAAGGTGGATTCCAGAGCGGAAGAGGAGGCACCGAGATGGCCAGGAAGAGACGGCGGTTCACGGCGGAGTTCAAGGCACGGGTAGCGCTCGAGGCGCTGCGCGAGCGGGACAGCGTGCAGGCGATCGCGGCGCGGCACGAGCTTCATCCGAACCAGGTGACCACATGGAAGCGGCAGCTGCTCGAAGGGCTGCCGGAGGTGTTTGCCGGGGGCGCGGGCCGCAAGGCCGCCCTGGAGCACGAGGCGAAGATCCGGGACCTGCACGCCAAGATCGGGGAGCTCACGGTCGAGCGGGATTTTTTTCGGCGCGGGCTCAAGCGCTGAGCCGGGCGGAGCGGGGGCGGATGATCGAGCGGGACGGACCGCTGAGTCTTTCGAGGCAGTGCGCGCTGCTGGGCGTGAGCCGGTCGTCGCAGTACTACCGGCCGAAGGGGGAGAGCGCCGAGGACCTGGCGCTCATGCGGCGCATGGACGGGCTACACATGGCGTATCCGTTCTACGGGAGCCGGCAGCTGATGCGGCATCTGCGCCGCGAGGGCGTTGCCGCGGGCCGGCACCGGATCCGGCGGCTCATGCGCCTGATGGGGATGGAGGCGACCTACCGGCGGCCGCGCACGAGCGTGGCGAGTCCGGAGCACCGGGTCTTCCCCTATCTGCTGCGGGGCCTCACGATCTCGCGGGCGGACCACGTGTGGTGCGCGGACATCACCTATGTCCCGGTGACGCAAGGGTTTTTCTACCTGGTGGCCGTGATGGACTGGGCGACCCGGCACGTGCTCGCCTGGCGGCTGTCGAACACGATGGACGCGTCGTTCTGCGTCCAGGCGCTGGACGACGCGCTGGGCTGGAGGGCTCCGGAGATCCTCAATACGGATCAGGGCTCCCAGTTCACCAGCGAGACGTTCGCCGACCGGGTGCTGGGTGCGGGCGTGCGCTTCTCGATGGACGGCCGGGGCCGCTTCCTCGACAACATCTTCATCGAGCGGCTGTGGCGGTCGCTGAAGTACGAGGCGGTGTACCTCTACGAGCTCCGGGACGGGCCCGACGCCCAACGCATCATCGGCTCGTGGATCGACTTCTACAACGAAGCGCGCCCGCACTCGTCGCTGGGCGGACGGACGCCGGGCGAGGCCTATCGCGAAGGCGCGGAGGTGTGGTGAGGACGATCCGGCGCGACGCCACCCAACCGGCGCAACGACGCCTGCGATCGTCGCGGGATCTACGCGCGGCCCTTCCCTCCGTCTTCCCATCGGGAACCAGTCCCGACGGGAAGACGGAGGTTATATTCAAACCGGGCTCGAAGGAGAACACCCGGCCTCAAGCGGGACCCCGAGGGCTTTGGAGACCATCGGAATCCACCTTAAGATCGCCCTCGGACTGTCCAACGAAGTAGGACCACCTCAGTGAACACCAGCCGGACTGCCCTCTCCCGTGTCTCGGGGGAGTACTTCGTTACTCTCTTCATGACCCCATCCTCTCAACTGATGGAGTCTCCGGCAAACCCGGGGCGATTCAAGACGCTATCAGTCAACTCATGCGCTCTGCCGACGTCGCCAAGCTCATGCAGCTTGAGCCCACGGATCCGGGTGAATTGATCCACGGAGACGTCGCGGAACTGATAGCTCGCGAAGGGCAACATGTTCTAAGGATTAGCACCGCCATTCTGGAACAGATCGAGATTGGAGATGGACAAAGAAGCAAGTGGCTGCAGGACGAAGTAATATCGTTGGCCCTTGCCTGTTCTGTATGCTGTGTCATAGGACGGCGGTTTGGATTGGAAGACTTGAGTCTGCCTGAACACGGCTTTGCCATCCCGCCATCAGAGGCGTACGAGAAGCATCCGCTAGTTGAAATGGCTCGGCGTATTTAGCGGCGATAGTTGAGAGGATAAGTGACACCGAGAGCGCGCGATCTGCCGGAAGGAGCGGGTGCCGAACTAGCGCATCAGTTCCACCCCAGCCATCAGTCTCAACCTCAGCATCACCCATAGCTTGAGCGCATGGGCATAGCTTCCGACTGGATGGACTTTTGCATCGCAAGAGACGCCGACGGACACGAGATCGTGTTCGGCGTCACCGACAGGTTGTTGTTCAGGTGTCGCTGCGCGCTTCCGTGCGTGACGCGCACGCCTCCTTTTGGCCCCAGACTCGCGGGGCTCCTCACAACGCCAGTCCAGTAGTCGAGGGGGAGGTACATGCCAGGCAGCATCATCGATGAGAGGGGGTCGAGGACGACCTTGGGGCACAGCTTGAAATGAACCCCCCCGCACGAAGGCGATAGTCACCAAGGGTAAGGCCGCACTGATCCTATCCCCATCTCTTCAGGAGAACTCGTGATCGCTGCGGAGAGCGATCTTTGCGCTAGGGCGGATCGTCAGTCTCCGAACTCGTCGGGCAAGGACTGGTCGAACACGAAGTCGGGCACGGGCTCAGCCTCCGCGGGATCGAACGCTGGCGTCTGGCCACGCACCGAGCGCTCGACGGGCACGCCCGCTACGCGCTCGGCCTTTTCAGGGGCTGATCGGCCGGGTGCGCTCGCTGAACCAATCACCGCGGGCCACCGCCACGTTGCCGTTGCTAACGACCAGGAGCACGTCCTGTAACGCTCGAATGTCCTCGAGCGGATTCCGCTGCGTGATCACCAGGTCTCCCTCGAGCCCCACCGAGACGCGCCCGACGCGATCCTCCATGCGGAAGAGCTCCGCCGCGTTGATCGTGGCGGCTTGAATGGCTTCGAGGTTGGACAGCCCGAGACCGGCCAGCTCTTCGATCTCGTGCGCCAAGCGCACCACTCCGTCCGGTCCGTATCCGGTGTCCGTAGCGGCCACGATCTTCACACCCAGGCGGTGTGCGTTGCGTACCATGTCGTGCAGCCTCCGCAGCATGTGGCGTCCACGGACTTGCAGATAGGGCACGTCGTAGTCTCCGCCGGGCTCCACCAGGTCGGTCATGATCGCCACCGTCGGGACGAGGAACGTGCCGCGGCTCGCCATCAGGGCGAGCGTCTCCTGCGAGAGGTAGGTGCCGTGCTCGATGCTGCGCACGCCGGCCAGAACCGCGGCCCTGCCTCCCTCGTCGCCGTGTGCGTGGGCCGCCACCGGTACGCCGGCCGCCGCCGCCTCCTCCACGATGGCGCTCAACTCGGCCTCCGAGAACAGCTGCTTGCGAGGATCCGTGTTGGGAAGTCCGGCTCGCTCGGTGGCGTTCGTTTTCACGAAGTCCACCCCGTGCGATACCACCGCGTGCACCATGGCGCGGACCGCGTCTTCACCTTGGACGTTCCCTCCCATGTACTGGGCCATCTCCGGGTGATCCTGAAAGAACGCTTCGGAAGGCGTGGGACGAACGTGGTAGCCGGCCGCCAGAAAGTCCGGGGTCTCAAGGTGCCCTGCGCCCGCCAATTCACGCAGGCCCACGTCCGCGAAGTGGTTCGTACCCATGCTCCGCACCGTGGTCACGCCCGAATACAGGGCGCGCCGGCCCTGGGCCTCCGAGCCGATGTGCACGTGGGCGTCCAGAAGTCCCGGTGTCACGTGCATGCCCTGGACGTCGATGACTCGAACTCCAGCCGGGAGTGGAACGTCTCCAGCGGCCACCGTCTGGATGATCCTACCTCGAACGATGACCGTGGCGTCCATCAGTGTCTGTCCCGTGGACACGTCCACGACGTTGGCGTGGGTGAGCACGAGGTCGCCCGTCGTGCCTTGCGCCGCCCCGCGCGCGGGAAGCGTTGCCATCGGAGCAAGGAACGCCAGAGCCAGTAGACGGATCATACCGGATCTCCTGCAAAGTGCGTTCGGAAGAGTCGCTGGAATCACGATAGAGGGACCCGCCGCGTCGCGCTAGTCGGACGCAGCGTCCCGTAGACAAGCGACTACGCCGGAAGTCGTCCGTGTTCTTTGCGATCACCCAGGCGCCACGGATAGCCGAAACAAAAGCCCTTTGACGGGTCGCGATAACGTGAAGGGAGGACCAGACCCGGTCAACATGAGGTCTCGTGCCAGCGCTCGACGATCAAGCGTGCGCTCAGACATTCTCAATGCTCGAATGGGACGAGCGCATGCGTAGATGGGCGGTAGTGGGTGTGATCGTCGGCAACTGGAGAATTAGCGGTCCCGCATCAGCCCCAACCAGCCATCGCCCAACCTCAGCATCACCCATAGCTTGAGCGCATGGGCATCAGGGGAAACTTCAGTCAACGCCGATTTCGTAGCTCTCCTTGAGCATCGACCAGCCTAAAGATTCTTCAACGACCGAACCCCATCCATTCAATTACTTTTGGTCTCGCAAATTTTCGGGATTCTGAATCTCGACTGGAACGTCCACAACGAAGGTCGCGCGCTTCGCTTGCGGTCGGCATTTCCGCCCGCAGTAGGTGCAGGTCAGCCTCAGTCGGGAGTGTCCACACTCGTCCAACTAGTTGATGCCTTCCGGGGCCGTCCACCGTATCCTTGCGGCGGAGGTGACGAGCATGGGGGAAGACGTAGCGGCTGGCCGCCACGGACCATAGGCACCCACGTGGTGGCCCCGATCCCGCCGCAGAGCAGCGGTGCGCCGCCCGCGACCGCGGTGTCTGCTGCTCGAGTCGCTAGCGGATGACGCTGCCGCGAGTCCCCACTGGGTTTGTCATGCGTCGGGCCACCCTGTTTGAGGCCTAAGTCCCGGCGCGGCAAGTCTCTGGACCTTCCGCCGAGCGCGTCAAGGCGGCACATTTGCTCATCTCGACTGGTCGGTGACACACTTCTCGGGAGCTCTCAACCATGCGCACTCGGCGGACGTTTCTCACTCTTCTTCTCCCGATTCTCATCGCGACCGCAACATGCGAGCCCGTGTCACGCGAGGCCACGCTGGCGTTGGTCGGTGGACGCCTCATCGACGGCACGGGGGCCCCGGCGATCGAGGACGGGGTGGTCGTGATGCGGGGGAAGCGCATCGTTGCGGTGGGGCCCAGGTCAGCAACCTCGCTCCCGGCTGACGCCACCGTGCTCGACGTCGCCGGCAAGACGATCATGCCAGGAATGATCGAGGGCAACGGCCACATCATGTTCAGCGGCCAGTCGAACCACGCGCTCTACTTTCCCACCCGTTCCCACGAGTTCTACACGATCGGAGCCCGCAACCTCTACACCAGCTTGCAGCAGGGTATCACCACCATGCGAGACACGATGGATCCGCTGGAAGAGATGTTGGCGTTGCGGGAGGACGTGGAGTCCGGCAAAGTGGCGGGGTCCCGGCTCTTCACATCCGGGACGATCCTCAATTACCCCGGCGTATACCGCCTGTTCGAGGTGGCGAGTGCAGATACGTTGCCGGTGACGCTGGACCAACTGAAACGAGCTCGAGACGCGCTCGTGCTCCCGGTTCGGGACGGCGCGCACGGGCGCGAAGTCGTCGCGGAGTACGCGAGTCGGGGCGTGGACTTCATCAAGGTGTCCGCGTACTCGGGGCCGGACAACGAGCCTCCGGTCCTGTCGACGGAGGCTCTTCGAGAAATCGTGGAAGAGTCCCACGCCCGTGGCCTACCCGTCACGACGCACACATCGAGTGTGTACAGCGTGGTGTCAGTGCTGGATGCCGGGGTGGACGCGTTGGAGCACCCCACGCTCATGGCGGACAGCTTGGTCCCGGACCCGGAGGCGGCGGAGTTCACAGAGGCCCTGGCCAAACGCTTCGCCGATGAGAACGTGTACTCGATCCCGCTGATGGTGGTCCGCGAGGTCTACATGACCTACTACGAGGATCCCGACCGCCTGGATGACCCGCAATACGTCCGTCACGCCCCCGCGGACATGGTCCAGGAGGGTCGAGTGGCGGTGAGAGCCGACGTAGAACGTGATCCCAACACCCGAGAGAGAAGCCGCGCCGGGATGGAACTCGCGCGCCGCAACCTCCAGAAACTCATCGAGGCCGGGGCCCCGATTGCCATGGGAACCGACAAGGGGACTCGACTCAACTTCCACGAGAGCGGCAATCACGTTCGCGAGCTCGAGATCTATGTGGAGCTCGGGATGACTCCCATGGAAGCCATCGTCTCGGCGACTCGTCGAGGGGCCGAGGTGCTCGGTCGAGAAGACGAGTTCGGAACCCTGGAGGCGGGCAAGCTTGCGGACGTGATCGTGATCGACGGCAATCCCCTCGACGACATCACGGTGTTGCACAACGTAGACATCGTCTTCAAGGAGGGAGTGCGGTATCGCTGAGCTCCAACGCAGCTTCCCTCGTGGAGGCTTCGATGGCTTGGGTGTTCTGTCGCATTTCGAGGCCTCGCCCGCCTTCGAGCAACGGATCCTCTACGCGTGCACATGGCAGGCCAGCGGAGAATTATGCTCAAACAGCGGCTCTTAGTTCGTATAAGAGCCCTGGACCACGACAGGGCTTTGCTCACGGACAGTCGGAGAAGACCGCCACCCCCTTGGCTTTCAGCGCGGCCACGTCCGCGCAACTCACGCTCGTGGAGCGGAGACCGACGAGGTTTGAGGTGGTCCTACTTCGTTGGACAGTCCGAGGGCGATCTTAAGGTGGATTCCGATGGTCTCCAAAGCCCTCGGGGTCCCGCTTGAGGCCGGGTGTTCTCCTTCGAGCCCGGTTTGAATATAACCTCCGTCTTCCCGTCGGGACTGGTTCCCGATGGGAAGACGGAGGGAAGGGCCGCGCGTAGATCCCGCGACGATCGCAGGCGTCGTTGCGCCGGTTGGGTGGCGTCGCGCCGGATCGTCCTCACCACACCTCCGCGCCTTCGCGATAGGCCTCGCCCGGCGTCCGTCCGCCCAGCGACGAGTGCGGGCGCGCTTCGTTGTAGAAGTCGATCCACGAGCCGATGATGCGTTGGGCGTCGGGCCCGTCCCGGAGCTCGTAGAGGTACACCGCCTCGTACTTCAGCGACCGCCACAGCCGCTCGATGAAGATGTTGTCGAGGAAGCGGCCCCGGCCGTCCATCGAGAAGCGCACGCCCGCACCCAGCACCCGGTCGGCGAACGTCTCGCTGGTGAACTGGGAGCCCTGATCCGTATTGAGGATCTCCGGAGCCCTCCAGCCCAGCGCGTCGTCCAGCGCCTGGACGCAGAACGACGCGTCCATCGTGTTCGACAGCCGCCAGGCGAGCACGTGCCGGGTCGCCCAGTCCATCACGGCCACCAGGTAGAAAAACCCTTGCGTCACCGGGACATAGGTGATGTCCGCGCACCACACGTGGTCCGCCCGCGAGATCGTGAGGCCCCGCAGCAGATAGGGGAAGACCCGGTGCTCCGGACTCGCCACGCTCGTGCGCGGCCGCCGGTAGGTCGCCTCCATCCCCATCAGGCGCATGAGCCGCCGGATCCGGTGCCGGCCCGCGGCAACGCCCTCGCGGCGCAGATGCCGCATCAGCTGCCGGCTCCCGTAGAACGGATACGCCATGTGTAGCCCGTCCATGCGCCGCATGAGCGCCAGGTCCTCGGCGCTCTCCCCCTTCGGCCGGTAGTACTGCGACGACCGGCTCACGCCCAGCAGCGCGCACTGCCTCGAAAGACTCAGCGGTCCGTCCCGCTCGATCATCCGCCCCCGCTCCGCCCGGCTCAGCGCTTGAGCCCGCGCCGAAAAAAATCCCGCTCGACCGTGAGCTCCCCGATCTTGGCGTGCAGGTCCCGGATCTTCGCCTCGTGCTCCAGGGCGGCCTTGCGGCCCGCGCCCCCGGCAAACACCTCCGGCAGCCCTTCGAGCAGCTGCCGCTTCCATGTGGTCACCTGGTTCGGATGAAGCTCGTGCCGCGCCGCGATCGCCTGCACGCTGTCCCGCTCGCGCAGCGCCTCGAGCGCTACCCGTGCCTTGAACTCCGCCGTGAACCGCCGTCTCTTCCTGGCCATCTCGGTGCCTCCTCTTCCGCTCTGGAATCCACCTTAACGACCTGTCCAAAAAACCGGGACCACCTCAAAGTACGGCGCGATCTTCCGCTACTTCGACTCCCTGCTCGTCGGCCTGACCGCGACCCCCAGCGACCACATCGACAGGAACACCTATACACTCTTCGATCTGGAGCCGGGCGTCCCGACCGACGCCTATGAGTTGGAGACCGCGGTGGCGGACGGCTTCCTCGTGCCGCCTCGTGTGCAGCAGGTGGACTTGAAGTTCCCCCGCGAAGGCATCGACTACGACTCGCTCAGCGAAGAGGAGCAGGAACAGTGGGAGAGCCTCGACTGGGGCGACGACGTGGACGAGAACGGTCTGCCGGACAAGGTCAACTCCGCCGCCATCAACAGCTGGCTCTTCAACGAGGACACGGTGGACAAGGCGCTCCAGCATCTAATGGAGCATGGTCACCGGGTCGAAGGAGGTGACAGGCTCGCTAAGACGATCCTATTCGCACGTAACCACCAGCACGCGAAGTTTATCGAGGAGCGGTTCAACCACCACTATCCGCACTACAAGGGGCACTTCGCTCGTATCATCGACCACTACGCGAAGTATCCGCAGAGCTTGCTCGATGATTTCTCGCAGAAGAACAAGCCGCCCCACATCGCGATCTCGGTCGATATGCTCGACACCGGCATCGACGTGCCCGAGGTAGCGAACCTGGTCTTCTTCAAGCCTGTCTACTCCAAGATCAAGTTCTGGCAGATGATCGGACGGGGCACGCGACTCTGCTCCGAACTGTTCGGCCCGCATGATGACAAGCAAGATTTTCGCGTCTTCGATTTCTGCTTCAACTTCGACTTCTTCCGCGAGAACCCGCAGGGCATCGAGGTTCGTGGGGCCGTGCCGCTCGGCACCCGCCTGTTCCGCTCCCGCGTGCAGTTACTGGCGCACGCCCAGGCGTCGCCGGACCTCGACCCGGATGGCGCGCTCGCGAAGTCACTGACCGCGGACCTCCATGGCAAAGTTGCCGCGATGAACCGAGAGAACTTCGTCGTGCGGATGCATCTGGAGGCGGTGGATCGCTTTCGGGAGCTCGAGGCATGGGAGAAACTCGGCGAAGCAGATCAAGAGAAATTGCAGCGTGAGATCGCCGGACTGCCCGGCGAGATCGAGACAGACGAGGTCGAGTCACGGCTGTTCGACCTCACAGTTGTGCGCATGCAACTCGCACACGCGGAAGGCGACGCCGGGGCCTTCGAGGAACTCCGCCAGCGGGTCGTGGAAATCGCCATGCTGCTGGAGGAGAAGAGCTCGATCCCCGTGGTGAAGGCCCAGCTCGCATACCTGGCCTCCATGCAGGAGCTTGATTTCTGGGAGGGGATCGACCTGAACGGTCTCGAGGAGCTGCGCCACCGGCTACGCGGGTTGGTGCCTTTCCTCGACAAGAAGAAGCGCAAGGTCGTCTACACCGACTTCCAGGACGATGTCATGGGCGTGCGGGATGAAACGCCCGTCTGCATGCCGAAGATGACCGGCGCGCAGTACGAGAAGAAGGTCAAGGACTTTCTGAGGAATCACCTCGACCACATCGTGATCCACCGCTTGCGTAACAACCAGCCGCTGACCACGACCGACTTGCAGGGATTGGAGACGACCCTGGCCGAGATCGGCGAGGAGGACGGGCAGACGTTGTTCGCCGGGCTTCTGGCCCGCAGTGAGGCCCCGTCCCTCGCCCACTTCGTTCGGAGCCTCGTGGGCATGGATCGTGCCGCCGCGCAGGAGGCATTCTCGGGTTTTCTCTCCGACCGGAGCCTCACTCCACCGCAGATCCGTTTCATCGAGATGGTGATCGATCAGCTCGTCGCGCGTGGTGTGATGGAGGCGTCCGCGCTCTACGAGCCGCCCTTCAGCAACTTGCACGCCGGGGGTCCGGACGAGTTGTTCGTTGGCCAGGAAAACGTCATCGAGGGGATTTTCGACAAGCTGAAGGCTGTCCATTCAAGGTTGATCACGAAGACAGGGTGAGGAGAGAAGCCTAGCGGCTCGGGCACGTCCCAGTTCCGTGCCCGCTCGCGTTGCTGGATATGCTGCTGAATCCGGTCTAGACGCGATGATACGCTATGGGGGTGGCAAGCTAGTGTCCTTGGACGCCGAAGAACCCGACATGCAAGGGGTGGAGGTGGGCAGGGAAGGTCTCCGTCGGTACTTGAGTACACGAGGGGAACACGTACCGCGTTTCCTGACAGAGCGGTATGATAGGCTCACCACCGAGTACCGAGAGTGAGGCTCACTCCGACGCCACGACGTAGGCCTCCGGTGCCTAGGCAATCACGCCCGAGGTGTACTTGTGCTCGAACACCAGCGCGTCGGCCACCGCGACCACCTGAAAGGATGCGAACCTACACCGCCGCCGCGTTCCCCGGCTCCACGTCCGGAGCCGATAGTGGTCACGACATCTCGAACGACGACGATGGTTCGGACGGCGAGCGTCTCTGCGCAGGCTGCCTCAGCTTCTCCTCCAGAGGCCCAACTCCCCCACCCCCTTCGTCCGTCTCACGAACGGCCGCAGCACGCGGCTTCTCTGCGTCGGGCATCGGACGCTCGGGCGACTCGGGCGCGTGCAATCCGGGGCTGACACGTCCGTTCAATCCGTTCGGTAACTGTTCGGCCAAGCCGTGGGGAGCGTCGTGTCGTCGGATCGTGTGTGTGGGGGTGCTCAGCGGTTGAGGATGCGCTTCCAGTGCTTGGCGAGCGGGCGGAGCCAGACATCCTTGGTGGGCTTGCCGTACTGCTTGGCGGTGTCGTAGCGCCCTCGTCCCCGTGTGGTACCGACGCGGATCCAACCGGAGGCCCTGTAGACGCCGCCGGTGAAGCGGGGGACCTCGACGAAGGTCTCGATGAGGACGGGGGTGGTGTTGTAGCGGCGGGTCCAGTCGCGGGGCAGGCGGCGGCGGACGAGGGCGAGGATGTGGGATCCGAGGTTGGGGATGCGGATCCAGGGCAGGATGAGGAACCTGGGGTTGTCGATGACGAGCGGCAGGTTCTTCTTTCGCAGGGTCGGGGTCCATCCGATGAAGCGGTCGCGTGGAGCGAGGGACCAGGCGGCGGTGCTGAAGCCGAGTATGGCGAGCGGCCAGCCGTTGCGGTCGTGGACGGCGTAGCGCATCTGGGCGCCGACGAGGGTCTTGTAGCCGAGATAGTGGTGGCGCGCGACGAACTCGTTCCACAGCCTGCCCTGTCGGGTGCCGCCGCCGACGGTGCGGAGTTCGAGGGGGCGGACCTCGTCGAGGATCGTGGGCGGGGGGAAGAGGGGCGGTTCGGTGTCCTGTCCGAAGACGATGGGGCCGGGTCGTTTCTGCCTCCACTTCGGGGGCGGCAGGACGATGAGGCCGTCGCTGTGCATGGCGAGCATGGTGACGCGCGCCATCATGTCCTTGAGCCCGCCGTCGGGCTTGAACCAGCCGATGCGCCGGCAGAACTCCTTCGACAGGGCGTGGCGGTTGAGCGCGGGCGGTCCGGCGATCAGTCGGCGCAGCAGCGCCATTTCCGCGGCGGTGAAGTCGCGCCCGTGGTAGCGGCATTCGATGCGCTCGCTCATGCGGACGCCGTCATTTCGCGCCTGCGTCCGGCGTCCATCGACCACGGCAGCCAGCGCGGCACGTCGAGGCCGTTCAGCCTCAGGGTGCCGGTCACCGAGTACATGAGCGCGGTGAACCGGGCGCCGGACTCGCTGTCGGAGCCGAACGACAGGCGCCGCCCGATGGCCGGGCCGCGCAGCAGCCGCTCGGCGAGGTTGTTGTCGAGCGGCACGCGGGGCCGGTCGAGGAAGACGCTCAGCCCCTCGCGGTGGTTGAGGAGCGAGCGCAGCGGCCCTCCCTCCCTCGCCTTTGGCGACAGGCGGGCGAGTTGGCGTTCGGAGGCCGCGAACATGCCGCCGAGCGCCTCGCTCAGCGCGTCGTGCGCCGCGTCGAACGCCGGGCTCTGGCGCTCGAGGCCGGGGTCGTGGAGCTCCAGCCGCGCCTTGTGCAGGCGGTAGACCGTGGCGATCCGCCCGAGCCACTCCCGGCACCAGCCGGTCAGATGGACGTGCCCGGCCGCGCACCGGATGAAGTCCCTGCGCATGTGCGCCCAGCAGAACGACAGCGTGACCCTGCCCCCGAGGAGACGCGCCAGCTTCTTGTAGCCGCTGTAGCGGTCGCAGACGAGGACCGTCGGGCACAGCGCCCCGTCGAACAGCTTCCGGGCCGCCTCGGCGCTGCGTGACGGATCCACATGGAAGTAGGCCGCGCCGCGGCCGACCGAGATCCACAGCCACGCGTACCCCGATCCGTCGCTGTCGCGCAGCGCCCGCACCCGCCAGCTGGTCTCGTCGGCATGGCGCAGCGCCGAGCCGTTCTGGTGCGCGAGGATCGCCGCGCCCACCGGCTCGAACAACGGCGCCAAGCGGTGCACGCTGTCCGCCAGCGTGCCCGGCGAGACCGGCAGACCCTGGTCGGACAGCCACCCGCGGACCCGGTGCAGCGGGCGCAGGCACGCGTAGCGCTCGAACAGGAAGCGCGACCAGACGCTCGTCCCGTACGGCGTGCGGGCGAACAGCCGAGGCACGGGGGGCGCCGTCACTTCGGCGGGCGACGACGCGCACCCGCACGTCCGCCGCCAGCGCGGGCGGCGGATCACCCGCCGGTGCGCCCGGACCTCGATCTCGACGAGGGCCGACTCCTCGGCGCCGTTGGCCGCGTACGGGCTCCCGCAACCCCGGCACACCCGCGCATCGGCGGGCGGGTTGTGCTCCTCGGTGCGTTCCTCAAGCCCCGGGCGCGGGGTGCGGCCGTGGACCGGCGTGCCGGGCTGCTGGCCCCGCCGCCGCCCCGAACGCGGTCGCTCCTGCCTCTCGCACGCGCCGCCGGACTGCCCCTTCGGCAGCACCGTGCGCGACGCGCGAAGCTTCGCCAGTTGGCCCTCGAGGCGCTCGATCCGCCGCCGCGACGCCCGCATCCTCCTGCCGAGCCGGGTCTTCTCCCGCGTCAGCGAGCCGATCGTCGCCCTCTGGCGCCGCGATCTGCGCAAGGCCTTGCGCAACTCCGCGTCGGCGGCCGACGGCGACCGCGCCCGCCCCGCCTCGACCGCACGCCGCAGCCGCGCCGTCAGGCGGCCCTTCGACGCCTCCGAGACCTTCAGCGCCCAGCGAAGCGCCCCGACCTCCTCCGACAGCGACTCGACCCGATCCCGCTGGTCCCCCAGCTTCGACAGTTCGCCGTGGATCTCGAGCATCTCGCGCAACTGCCGCCGCAGCGCCAGGATATCCGCGTCCGCTTCGATGCGGGCCTTGTGAAGGTTCTGCACCTCGGCCGCGCGGGCATCGAGCGCCTTCTCCAGCGCCCAACCCTCCTCGCGAAGCCGTGCCACCTCCATCCGAAGCGCCATCTCCGTGCCGCGCTTCCCCGCGTCCACCCCGGCCTCCCGCAGCAGCCCGTGCAGACGCCCCACCTCGCGCTGCAACGCCAGGGCGTCCCGCGCCGCGCGGCGGGCCTCCCGCGTCTCCGCGATCACCGCCCTCAGCTTCCGGCGCGACGCCTCCCACCACCACTTCCACGATCCCGCTTCGCAGCGCGCCCGCACCTCCGCCCACCGCAACTCCTCCGCGCGGGCCACCGCCGCCTCCGCTCGCTCGCGCTCCCGCTCGTACAGCGACCGCCAGTCCCCAAGCTCCGACTCCACGGAACCGGGCACCGGCCAAAGCTCCTCCAGCCCCTCGGCCAGCGCCACGTTCGCATGTCCGTTGCCGTCCCGCATCGCCATGCCCTCGACGATACTACATTCCGGATCATGTTATCAGACCCCACCACACGATCCGACAACACGACGCTCCCCACGGCTTGGCCGAACAGTTACTCCCGGAGGAGGCGAAGGAGCGAACCTTGCGGGAGGGCGGGTTGTCGATGGCCCCTGTCCTCTCGCATTGCGAACGATTCAGATGGTTATCGTCTCAGATCACTCGGCACTGCTACGGCTCGCGGCGATCTGTTCTCGGATCCACGCATCCACCTCGGACTCGATCCAGCCGACGGCGCGCGCGCCTAGCCGGATCGGTTGGGGAAAGCTCCCGTCGGCCACCCGCACGTAGATCGTGCTCCGCGCCAGCCTACGTCTTCCCGAATGTACGCTATCCGAGCCGGGAGCGGCCGATGAGCCGCGCCACACTGTGGGGCGCGTTCCGGGCGTTGGACATCCGGCGGGACCGGATGACGCCGCACGGCTTCCGGGCGATGGCGCGCACCATCCTGGACGAGGTGCTGGGCTTCCGGCCCGACTTCATCGAGCACCAGCTGGCCCACGCGGTCAGGGATCCCAACGGCCGGGCCTACAACCGCACGGCGTTCCTGCCCGAGCGTAGACACATGATGCAGGCTTGGGCCGACTATCTGGACCGGCTCAAGACCGGGGAAGAGATCGAGCCGGGGACTCTCGGCGCCGGGGCCTCCCGCATCCCAACGTCTCCGGGGATCCGAAACGCCGACTCATGGCTCGACGTTCCCGGCAGCCCACGGTCTGGCGTTCTCCGCGGGTCCGCGCCCGGTCCTCTGGGCTAGCGCGGACACACCGGCTGGACGGCTGGCGAACTGGCGATCCGCCGCCCCGCAGCGGCGCTGAACGGCCTCCCGCCACGGCCGCACCCTCCGGAACGGCAACGCCGCCAGCGACATGCGGAACCGCTGGCGCGCACATGGAAGCGGCGTTTTCGTGCACATGCACGCCGATGTCGATGTGCACGCGCGGCACGCCACCGACCCCCGCCGATCGGCGGTCAAGATCCGCTCCCCGGAAGCCGGCTCGAGCGCCATGTCGTGAACCCGTCGATCGTCGTTCCGGGCCGCGCGGACCGGAGCCGGTCCTTCAGCTCGACGATCCTCTCGAGGCAGCCCTGCAGCCCGCCATGCTTCTCGATCACCGCGTCGTCCATGCCGCGGATCGCCTGCTCGATCCGGGCGATCTCGCAGCGGGCCGGATCGACGGCGCCGGAGGCGGCGGGCGCCTCGGCCCAGTTCCCGAGGATCGTCCCAGCTCGGTCCATTTCCTTCCGGGTCCGGACGACGGCGACGATCTCGACGGATCGGCCCTGTCTCTGGAGCGCGTGCCAGAGGCCGCGGTGCGCGCCGCCCCACGAGCGGAGCGCGGTCGAGGTCTCGTGGCCGGGCTCGGCGTAGACGAACACAGCGCGGGCGGCCTTCAGCGCGACCGGCAGCTTGACCGGGAAGTGGCGGCGTGTGCTTCCGGCGACTCCGCGTTCCCGTGCGTCGGCAAGATGCCGGTCGGTGACGAGCGGCGACATTCTGAAGATCCCGTCCCCGATCTGGCACACGAAAGGGTCCACGGCCCAGTCGGTGCACCAGCGCATTCGCTCGGTGTTGGAATGGGCGGTGGCGATGGAGGCCCGGACCGACAACCCCTGCGACCGGGTCCGGTCGGTGCGCAGCCCGCAGCACCGCGTGGTGCAGCAATTGAGGGCGCTGCCGCATCGCGAGGTGGGATCGGCGATCAGGTAGGTGCGGATGACGGACGGGATGCCCGTGCCAGCTGCTTCAGAAGCACCGGATCGCGGCCGTACCGCACGGGTTCCGGTCGTCGTTCCGGGACTGCGCGGCCGAGGAGACGGATCATCAACTCCTTGAGCATTTCCCACATCCCCGTGTTCGCGAGTGGCTTTCCGCGCAGGCCCGGAAACACGAGCGGGCTGCCGCGACCGAGCGCCCGTGCTTCCTCGAGGATCTCCAAAGCACGCCAGCACAGCGGGACCCGGTGCTCGCACACAGGGTCCGCAACCCGATCGAGGCCTCCTATCGGCGCACGGACCTGTTCGAGCGGCGGCGTCGGCTCATGAACGACTGGGAGGCGTATCTGGCGGGCGAGCGCTGAGAGCCCCCGACCGCTGGCGCTCTATGAGGGCAGGACGGCCCGGCGAGTCGCGCCGGAGCACATAGGCAGATTGCGGGACATCCTGGCTGCGCTCGATTTCAGCTGGGGGCCGGAGGGCATGAATTTGCCGGGGTTCCGGTTGCACGCGCTCAAGGGACGGCTGAAGGGGCATTACGCGGTTTCGGTGTCCGACAGCTGGCGCGTGACCTTCCGGTTCGAGGACGGCGCGGCGGTCGATGTGGACTACGTGGACTATCACTGAGGAGAAGCCGATCATGGCCATACACAACCCGCCGCATCCGGGCGGTATCGTGAAGCGGCAGTGCCTCGAACCCCTAGGTTTGACCGTGACCCGGGCCGCCGAGGGGTTGGGCGTCACCCGGCAGGCGCTTTCGGAGTTGGTGAACGGGCGCACGGGGGTCTCGGTGGAAATGGCGATCCGGCTGTCGAAGGCCTTCGGCTCGACACCCGAGACTTGGCTTGGGATGCAGATGGCCTACGATCTCTGGCAGGCCCGCGGCCGCGCTGGGGAGATCTCGGTGGAGCCCTTTGTGGTGGCGTGACCCGGCCCACTTTGCCGCGGCCGACGTCTCATCGCTCAGCACCGCAAGAGCGGTCACATCCGTTACGCTGGCCTGAAGTTCAAGGCCGTGGGCCGGAGCACGGGGCGAGGTGCGACACGCCATGGTCTTCGTCGGGGCCCTGGCCGCATCCAACTACAGGAATGCTTTCGGACCGATAAGCGCGATAGCGCGCAATGACATCCCTCGGTAGTATTTAGCGGCTGTGCAGTATCGATGTCCACAAGCGCCAGTTGACGAGATCAATGGCCCCAGAGGCAGGAATCAGGGCACGTGGGATTCGTTCGGTTCGAGCCGCGTTGGACACCGTCACATCTGCCGTCGGGAAACTCCCCGGTGTCGGCCGCAAGGCTTCTGGCCGGGACGGAACCGGGAAGAACACGCAGCCGTCGGAATACGTCATCGTCGAGGACCTGCCGGACGCGCTCAAGGAGTGCTACCTGAGCGTGCTCGTCTGGCTCGTGCACTTCGACGACGAGCAGATTGACGAACGGGAGCTGTGCGAGATGCAGGTGCTGATGACGCAGCTGCGATGCAACGCCGACGTTCGTCAGGCCGTTCGATCGTACCTCGAGGACCCACAGAGCCTGGAGGCCGAAGCTCAGATGGCACGTATGCTGGAACTCGTTCCCTCGGGAATGTCCGACACGACGCTGGCCCTGAGGTGCTCGCTCATCAAGGACGCGATACGGGTGTGGCGCGCCACCTCCGAAGGCTCCGCCCGCGAGCAGCCAGGAATCCGCCAACTGGCCGGAATGCTTGAGCTTGACGAGGAGAAAGTCGCATTCCTTGAGGACACGTGTGTGCAGGAGGAAGCGATTCTCGCCGGCGACGTGTCGGACTCCGAGGTCGCGAACGCGGCGAAGTCGATGGCAGCGCAAGCGGCGGCGGTCGGCGTTCCGGTTGCCGCCGTCTACTTGAGCGGCAGTGTGACCGGCCTCAGCGCCGCCGGCATCGCTTCGGGACTCGCGGCCCTTGGACTTGGGGGCGTGTTGGGGTTGTCCGCCATGGTCAGCGGCATCGGCGTGGCCATCCTCACCGGCGGAGCCGCGTACAAGGGCGTGCGGTGGACTATGGGTGGGTCGGAGCGGAGCAAGGCCTCTCGCCGGGAGCTGATGCTGCAAGAGGTCCTGCGCATCCACCAAGGGGCCATCATCAACCTTGCCGAGGACATCTCGTTCTTTGACGAACGTATCGCGGTCCTTTCCACGGAGACGGACAGGAATCGCGACGCCATCGACAGGCTATCCCGGGAAGTGACCCTGATGTCCCGGTCGGCCGGCGCGCTCACCCGGCTTCGCGAGCGAGCGAGCGGCTTCGAGCGTGACCTGCGCGCGGAGGCGGCCGGTCACGCGGCACGATGAACGAGAGCACACGGAAGGAAGCTGAGCGGGCGGCCCTCGCTCAGCGGTTCCAGCTGGAGGCCCTGCATGGCGCCCTGCGAACGCTGGAAGGCCGTGTCGCCGCCCTGGAATCGGAACCCGCACGGCGGGCTGCCGAGTTGTCACGTCTGGAGGAGCAGATCGCGCAGTTCTACGCCGATGCCGGGTGGGTGCGCCCCAGCGCCCGGGAGCTGGCCGCCACCGGCGTGGCGGACGGTCCAGGACCATCGACTCGGGAGGCGAGGACCGTTCGTCAACGATCGACCGATCCGTCAAGGAAGGTCGCGCCGCCGGACTTGGGAGAGGACTGGGCTGCATACCTTCGTAATGTGGAGCGGTATATCGCCGACCACGGAATCAAGGTGACTCGAGATCCCCTCGAGCAACTGGTGCCCCCGGAGCTGGCGTCCGAGATCCGGCACCGGTTCGACGCAGAGTTTAGGCCCGCGCCGTGGGACCGCTGCGACTACGGCGCCGTCGCGCTGGCCGTGCTTATCCTCAGCCCGCACTCTTCTCTTAGAGCGTAGGGTAAAGACAGATGCACCAACGCCCTGCGTCGGCGCTCGGGGCTCAGAAGTTTCCCTCGGCCGCTTCCTCCAGGATCAGCTTGTCCAGTGTCAAGTCCGCCACTGCTCGCTTCAGGCGCCCGTTCTCGCGCTCGAGCTCCTTCAGGCGCCGTGCCTGGCTCACCTTCATCCCGACGTACTCCCGGCTGATCAGCTTCACGGATTTGCCGCGGGCCAGACCGGCCTCTGCCTCCCGCAGTGCAGTGATGATCTGCTCCGGAGTGTGTCGCTTCCTTCCCATCCTGACCTCCTCGCTGAAAAGCTTCAGACCAGGTCGATCCTAACATTGCACCTGGTCTCGTTTCAGGGGGTCAGGTCAGCCGGCGCGTGCAAGCCTTTCCTGGACGAGCGGGCCGGCCCGCTCGCGGACCCATTCGGCAAGGCGGGGACGGATCGCCTTTGTCCAGCGCCTCTCCTGACTGCGCGTGAGCGGCAGCGCCTCGTCGCCGGCACCGGCAACCAGATCCGGTGCGAAGCCGCGGATGTCGTAGGTGATGTCGATGTCTTCCGAGAACCGCCGGATCGCGCGCCACACCTTGGACAAGGAGGTGCCGCCCTTGAACACCAACTGATGGCCGAACGGGGCGTCGAACAGGACGCCGAGGGTTGCGACCACCCAGATGTCTTTCTCGAGCACGAACGCCGGGTGCGGGCATTCGGCTTGAGCGGCACGCAAGGCATGACGGCGCTCTTCGGCCGCCAGGCGCTGAAACAGTGCTTCAGCCATGCGCCAGACACGTGCTCAGCGGCTCCGCCATCCACACCGGCATGACGCCCCGCGCGACCGCAAGCTCCTCGAGGTCTTCCTCCGAGGGCTTGGGCAGGATCGCGTCGAGGCTGTCTTCGACCTCTTCGGGGCCGAGCCATGCCAGGGCGTGGATCACCACTCCCGCCATCCTGTGCGGGGCCGCCAACTGCCACCGGGGAGCGTGGCGCAGCGCTTGCCGAAGCGCAATCGCCGACTGCGGCCGGAGGTGAGATAGACCAAGCGGACGGGATTCTGCGTCGTCAAACCAAGCCAGTTGGCCGCGCCGCCTCCGTTCGGGACGATCGTCTCGCCCCAGAGCTCCGAGAGCGCTTGGAGTGACTTTTCGATGCCCGGCGCACACCGCCCGAAGCGGGACTCGATCGGGCGCATGTAGACCCCTTGGCGGATCCGCATGAGCCGGCCTGAACGGGCCAGGCGGGAGAGGGCCTGACCCACCGCGGCCCTTTTGGCCGAGGTGAAGCAGGGTTGCCGGGCAGATCGGCGTGGCCTCGGCGTGTTCCATGATGCGCTCGGGCAGGCTCTTCATGACTTTCTCTCCGCGTCACGAATCGAGCAACCAATATCGCGGGGTTCTCACCAGAGCAATCGAGCCGCCTGCGGGTCAGTGCCCTCCGATGCACACCGCCGCGCTCGGGTTCCGCCGGGCGCGACGCTTTGCCCAGACCGGCCTCCCGGTCGCGCTACGTCCCGTGACCAAGCTTCCAGCGAGCCATGTGGGGGCGGTGGCGCTGGCGGCGGTGTCCAACAGCTCGCGTACCGTACTGGCTATCTCTGACCATTACAAGCAGTTAGGACGTTTCCTACGGGTTGACTTTCTTGCAAACGGCTCTTCACCGTTCCGGGCATGGAGACGCGGAAGCAGCAGTTCAACTCGGCGGTGAGCGATGCGATCGTTCACCTCCAGGGAAGCGAAGAGGCGCTCGCGCCATTCGGCTGGACGGGAGAAAAGGCCGGGTGGATCGCGTTCGTCTGCCTCCACAGCGGCGCGTTCACCCGCGTCCAGTGCGCGCGATTCCTCGATGCACACCCGGAACAGGTGCGGCGCGTCGTCCACGCGCTGATCGCGCAGGGCCTCGCCCGCCGTACTCATGCGGCGCCTGCTCTCGCTCGACTACGTGATCGAGCATCCCGGCTTGCCTTGGCTGGCCACCGAATCCGAGAAAGTCGCCGCGCTCGAGGCCCTCGGCATCGAACACGGGCTGCTGCCCGTCCGGGTTTACCGGGGTGCCGCCGGTGCGACTCGGCGCTACTTCCGGTAAAGTACGGCAGTATGATCGCGACCATCGTCCCATGCGGTCCCATAGTATTCCGTAAAGCGTGTTATTACAATGTGATACGGCGTATCCTGGCCGTGTTTACAGGCTCCCTCTTGTGCCGGTACGTACCGTATTGTACCATTGTGTATCCGTCGATGTGTGATACACAGGTAGGATACACCACATGCGTAAACGACCCCTTACGGCCGCCTTCGTGGCGCGGGTGAAGACGCCGGGACGCTACGGCGACGGCGGGCTCGGCGGGCTCGGCCTGTACCTCCGCGTCCACCGGATGAGGTCCGGGCGCGTCTCCAAATCCTGGGGCCAGCGCATTCGAGTGGGAGGGAAGCCCACCAATCTCGGACTGGGCTCGTACCCGGTCGTGACGCTCAGGGAGGCGAGAGAGAAGGCGCTGGAGAACAGGCGGGCGGTCCATTGGGGCCACGACCCGAGAGACGCGGGGGTTCCCACCTTCGAGGCGGCCGTCGAGAAGGTGATCGCGATCCACTCGCCGACCTGGAAGGACCCATCCCGCATGGCCGGGCAGTGGCGGCAGACGCTGCGGGACTACGCCCATCCGCGCATCGGCCGGAAGCGCGTGAGCGAGATCGCGACGGCCGACGTGCTCGCCATCCTGAAGCCCATCTGGTCGAGCAAGCCCGCGACCGCGAGGGCCGTGCACCAGCGGATCGGCGCGGTGATGAAGTGGGCCGTCGCGAAGGGCTACCGGCCGAACAACCCGGCGGGGGACGCCATCACCGCCGCGCTGCCGCGCAACGGCAACGCCATCCGGCATCACAAGGCGCTCCCGCACGGCGAGGTGTCGGCGGCTCTGGCCGAGGTCCGCAACTCGGAGTCCCATGCCGGTGTCCGGCTGGCGCTCGAGTTCATGGTCCTGACCGCGACACGCTCGAACGAGGTCCGGGGCGCGGCGTCGGACGAGGTCGAGCACGATGTCTGGACCATTCCCGCCAGCCGCATGAAGGCGAAGCGCGAGCATCGGGTTCCCCTGTCGGGGCGGGCCCTGGAGATCCTTGAGGAAGCCCGGAAGCACCACGACGACGGCGGGATCGTCTTTCGGGGCGCGAAGGGAGGCGGCATCAACGCCTCGATGTTCAGCGGCTTGCTCCGGCATCTCGGCATCGAGGGAACGCCTCACGGGATGAGGTCCTCGTTCCGCGACTGGTGTTCGGAGACGGGCGTGGCGCGGGAGGTGGCCGAAGCGGCGCTGGCCCACGTCGTGAAGAACAGGGTCGAGGCCGCGTACGCCCGCTCGGACCTGCTGGACCGGAGGCGCGAGGTCATGCAGGCTTGGGCCGACTATCTCGCCAGCGAGCGTCGAGACCCGGAGGCCGAACCGATCCGTTGAAGCGCTGGCACATGACCGGTTAGAGGTCATGAGCCAGCCTACCCTTTGGGGCCACGCTTCGCGGGTCCCCGGCAGGGGCTGGCGGGGGGCTGTGCCCCCTCTGACCCCCCCAACGGCAACGGCACATGAGGGCCGCTGGACGCGACGTGTGGGTGAAGATTCGCGCCAGCGAGGCGGAGCGTGCCGAGTGGCACGCGAAGGCGTGCTCTGCAGGGTTGACGCTGTCGGATCTGGTGCGCCGGTCGGTTGGCCGGGTGCGCACCTGGACCGTGGCGCACGCGGCATGACCGAACGGTTACCCGCGTCCCGCCCCTCTAAAGAGACTCTAAGTGGTTGTTATCGCTGGAGAAGTGGTCCACAGGTATCTGACGATGCCCCCATAATTGCCCCAAACGTGTGCTTGCAGGTACCACCCGCCGCCGGGCCCCTGATTCAGATTACAACGCGACACTGTCATCCTGTGCACTCTGAACGTGCTGCCCGCAGGCAGTGATTACATCGCGAAGGCACTCGGCAGCGCTGCTTCGCAGCCGGAGTTCCTGCCGATATTCATCGACCTTTTCGCCATCGAATGCCGACCCCACCATTAGCATGTTGGGGCGGTCGAACAGATTGAGCGAGGCCAAGACCAGCGCCGACGCGTGGCTGTATCTGTTATACCATCGCGTGATCTTCGCAAAGCTCGCCCAACCATCTGGGTCAATGCCCAGGAGCTCTTGGTTTTTCGCCTGCTCGACCTCTTGGATGCTCTTACCAGCCCAAACCTGGGTGGCGTCGCTTTCGAGCCGCTCGAGCATGTTGATCTTCCCGTGGGAAGCGAGCATTGCAATGGCACAGGACTCGCCGAACTGCCTCATGAGGTTGCCGGACGGGATCAGAAAACCTGATAGGAGAAGGTGCGCCGAGGTGAGAACGCTATTGAAGGCCGCGAACAGGAACATCTCGACCCACGCGGCACGCTGGTCCTTTGACACTGACTTCGTGAATTGTTTCAGTAGTCGGCACGTTAGATACAACTCATGCGCAACCGACTCGATCTCGGAGGGGAACTCCTCTAGGAAGCGTTCACGGACATCGCCGTTGTCAGAGATCAGGGCTCGTCGAATCTGCTCGACAGTGAGAGTGTGAGCCTCGGCGGGCAAGGAGCCCGTTTGGTCCGGTGCCTTACGCACTGGCTCCTCCGGGCTCGTCGAGGAGGTCCTTCAGCTGTCGGAACCCTCGCTCGCCTAGCCGGTTGATGAGGCGGCGGGCGCGAGCCTGAGTGTCAGAGTTGCCAGCCTTGAGGATGTGCGCTAGGAACCGCTTTGCGTCCTCCACAGGTACGTGGGGATAGTCAGCCTGTAACTCCGCAAGCAGCACCGCCTCAGCGATCGAGAAGGTCTCGTCCGGATCAGTTTGAGCGAGCGACAGCATGCGGTTCCACCGTGAGTACATCTTAAGTTGACCTTGTGCCAGCAGTGCGGTTCGAAGGCCAAGACGAACGATGTCCGTGTCGGGGATGTACGGCGTATGGAAGAGCCATCCAAGCTCCTTTGCTTCCGCCACAGTTGCTGCTGAATTCAGGTTCGCCTCGAGCTGAGAGACCCTCCACTCCCACAGCCTGACGAGCCTTCGGACGGCATCCGTCGGTTGAGGATCGTCCGCATCTGACCAAGCACGGAAGATCATCCAGTAGGCTCGGCCCCAGTCCGAGGGGACGAGTCTGTCGTATGCCGTCTCCAGTAGCGCATCCTTGTCACCAACAGACACAAGGCCACGCACTACGGTTACCATCAAATGCTCCGCGTAACTCTGGGTAATCTCCCTGGAACCGCCGGAATTGCCGGCAGCTTCCCGCCATACCACAGCCTTTTCCGCCGCTCTCACGTACCAAGGCCGCGTCGCGCGAAAGACCTCATCGTACAGGCGACCTCGGGATATGTAGGTCGTCCAGGTCGGCCACGAGGCAGGGTCCTCCAAGCCACGTTCAAATAGGTCAGCGGCATGAGCCTCAATCCACTCCGGGGCCAGTAAGTGCAGCTGGGGAACGTAGTCTCCCAATACAGCTCGGAGAACCGCAGCGTTCGGCCCGTCATTCTGCAGCCTACCGTCGAGCAGCGGCACGAGTTGCTCCTGGACCGCAGCGCGCGCAGCAGCCTCGGCCCCGGCCGAGCCTGGCTGTTCGTCGCTGAGCAGAGACCGGTAGTCCCAGAGGGCCGCTGAGATGACGGCGTTGGCAACGTGGCCCGCCGCATCGTTGAGTTTCGCCGTGACTACTGACGCCAGTGACTTGTCAGTGCTGTGGGGTATCTCCCATATCGCGGGCGCGGTCATTGCTTCGCCGAGGATCCCCCAGATCTCACCGGCGCACCGATGCGCCACAGAGTTCCTGTTGCATCCTTCCCTGATAAAGCGGGCGGCACGGCCTGCGGTCCTGCGCCAGTGGCCCACGGAGATACCGTCGCCTAGACCAAGGGACCGCACCCGGCTCAGGATTCCCCGCACAACTTCCAGCGCAGCCGCCCAGTCGAGTTCCGAGTCGGCTCTGATTGCCTCGCCCAGGCCGTCCACGATTCCCTCAATCGCTCTCGGATCCACGCCCTGCTCGACCGCACCACTCAAGACCTCCAAGGCCGTCCCTGGGTTGTCCTTCGCATACGTCATCAACGTTCCCTGTAGCCCAAACGACGATACTATTCCCTCTCCGGGGCTCCACTCGACTAGCAGAGCCACGATCTCCCCGACCGACGACCCTCCCAGTTCTTCGATGCCGATAGGAGACTCGTCGCCGAGCCAGGCGCCAGCCTCAACGGCACCACTTTCCCCAACCTCTGCCATTTCCTGATCGTAGCGTGATGGCGTGACGCCGAGGACGCCAAGTCGTTCCGCAAGATCACGAAGCTCTTCGGGGATGTCGCCGCGGAAGAAGGTGAGAATACGGCGTTGGTCATGATGCTTAGAGTCGTCGATCTCTTTTTCTGTCGGATTGCGTCCGTACACGCGCCGCCAGCGGGTAGTAAGTTCCTCCCGGCTCGGACCGTCTTCCACCGCCGCAGCGTATTCCTGTCTTACCTCCGGGACTGCGTTACGGAATTGCGACCGGAGCAGCATGGCAATCTCGGTCGCCGGGAATCCGGGATCGCGCAGCTCATTAGACCTGAGGAGTTGGTTGACTCGCTCCGGGAGATGCCGACCGGCCTCGGATAGCACGAGATAGCCAATACGGGTCATGAGCTCATCACTGTGGTGCTCGACCAGCTTCATTACCCGTGAGGCTTCGTCTCGACCCTGGATGGAGAGGCGCTGCCCCACTCCAACCGCTGCATCGATGAGCATGGACACCACGTCATCGCGGTCCGAACGAGCCCCTGAATCGGTGTCAATTGGCTGCCATAGCACGTTGAGCCCTAGCTGGTCAGTAAGCTTTTGCGCGCCCCGGACCTTCGGTAGCAGGAACTCCAGAGTTCTTGCAGCATCTAGAGCCTCGAGCGCATCCACGAGGCGTCCTAGGAGCTCAGCGTAGTTGTTCCACCCGAAACGCGGGAAAACCCAGTCGGTCCGTACTAAGAAGGATAGTCCTTCGATTTCCTCCGTCTCACTCGAACGCACGACTCGGAGTAGATAAGCTGCGAGGTCGAATGCCGCCTCTTTCTGCTCGGTATCGGCAAGCCTGACCAGAAGATCCACCACACTCTCACTGAATATCCTCGCCGATGTTGCCGGTACAGTCTTCAGGGCGTTCGTTAGACTTGGGACAACGCATGCGGCCAGCTCCGGAGAAAGCTGGCGACCGGCCTTAGCCACGACATCCCATACGAAGGGGTTATCGTTCGTCAAAGGAACTGAATTCAGAACCTCCAGCACTGCCGCCGGTTCATCAGCTGCAGCCAACACGACGTAATTGCCTTCAGGCCATGGCCTGGGGCTCCACGAGCTGTCAACGTTCTGCTGCCGGCCTGGCGGGCTCGTGAAAAAGCCTTCGGCCGCGAGGTACTTTACCCACCCCGGGTTCCTTAGCCGTTGGAAGAAGTAGTTCCGCTGTCCATGACGGAGCTGAAGGTCACGGAGTTGCTTCGCATGTTCACGAGTCGGAGTCTCGACCTCGAGAAGCGCATCCAACTCGGCCTCCGTGACGTAGTACGGCGCGAGCCGACCGTACAGCAAGCTGGTGAACCGCTCAAAAGCTTCACGCACGGCGACCGACTTCGGACCGCTGGACCGCCATTTGAGGGTACATGAGAACAGCGCTACCAGAAAAAACCATTCATCAACGCGCGGGTCATCTGGCTCTAACCCAAGAGCCTTCGCGATCGGCGGCCGGTTCCTTTCGTTGGCAGACACACTCTCAAGGTCTTGCCCAGTAACCTCCATACCCTCATCCGCTAACAAGAGGCGCACGACGCCGCGGGAAAGCTCACGCCCAACATGAGCCACCATATAGGCGTTTCCGGGCTCATCTATCTCACGTGCGAGCGCGAGCCCGCGTTCGTATAGACCCGCGAGGTGGGGATCCAGGAGCCGAAGTTGCCCGGCGGTTCCCCGTTCCCGGAAACTGAGCCCGTCTTCTCGGTCGGCAGGCGTCTTGGATCTCGATAGCTCGAGCTCGCCGTACGTTTCGTCCATAATGTCCCCACCAACAAGAAACCCCCGGTAGCATTCCCGGGTTTCGAAATCTCTCGGCAAATCTACCTAATCGTTTGCACTCGTCCGATAGCCAACCGGCAGAGCGAGGTCCGTGTAGCGCATGGGCGCCGTGGATGTAGTGGACCGCCCGCCGGGAGAGAGTGCCAGGGAAGCCCGGAAGCGCCTGAAAAACGAGAAAAAAGCGCGCCGTGGACTCTACTCGGGGGACTCAGTCAGGACGGACTTCCTGAGTGGGTTTGCGGCCGGGTCTACCCTCCAAGCTCGGGCAGGAGGCGTTCGCAGAGTGGCTCTCCTGACCGGCAACCGTAGAGGCGAGGACCCGAAACGCCGAGTTGATTGCCGAGAGTCGTTGGCCCCTCGTTGAGCCAGGTGATCTCGCGATTTGTCGTGGCGACTACGTGCTCAGACGCGGGCGCGGGCAACTCATCGTCGGGCTGGCGAAGCCGACCTAGACCCGGCACGCCGATCGGCTCTCCGGGCTTACTCGGTGGCCTTCCCGCCAGGGATCAATGGAACGGGAGCGACCCCCCAGGGGGCGGGGACAGGCGTGTGAAAACGCGCATGGCCCCGCGCCCGTACCAGGCCCTGGGCCTGGGGGGTCGCTCCCCTCCACGTCCGTGCTGCCCAGTGCGGCACCGGCGACCGGGTGGCGACGAACGCAACTCCAAGCGACCGCACGGGATAGGTGAATCCGGCGTGTGCGCATCTTCAGGGGTGCATTGTGTGCATCGACCCCCAACGTCTCATGCACGCTCCAGTACGGCACAAGTCGTAGGCTTCTCATCGGAATCGCGCCCCCACGAGCCGAACCGTCCGCCATGTGTCGGTGCGCTGCATCAGCCCCCGACCCGCTTGCCTGTGCGCACGCTTCGACAGCGCGAAGCTGCGCTTCATGGCGGCCTGCAAGCCGCCGTACTCCATGAGGACCCGGACATCACCCTTGATGATGGCCCGGTCGATCCGGTCGATCTCGAGGCCGATTTCGTGGTCGAATTCGGAGGGGTGGGGATCTCGCGCCCAGTCCGCACAAATCGTACTCACACAGCACTCCTCTCTCTTTGCCCGCGGTGTCGTACTGTAACCCCACAAGGATGACGTAGCGGCACTTCCTTCCCGTTCCCTCTGTGGAAGAAGGCCCCATCGTGGTCTAGCCCGCCAGAACGCATGGCACCAAGGCCGACGCTCATCGATCCCGAGCACTACGAGCAACCCTCGACGGAAGAGGTCGAGCGGGCGGCCCGACTCGGTCGGCGACGGGACCAACCCCGCAAGACATGCCCAGATTCTCCATCTAGTAGTTTCCCCGCTCGAGCTTCGAAACGACGACCGGGTGCCCACTCTCTCGGAGAGTGTACAGGAAGTCTCGCAACGGCGTCAGGTCCGCCGAAAGCGAGAAGTGCATGTCAACTTCAGCTCCGCGATAAGCTCGTGTGAAGCCCGGTACCCTGAGTGCGAATACACGCTCGTAGAGGCGCTCTCGGACTAGCCGATCGGCGCGACGCGCGGAGAGAATGTACCAGTCCGCGTTAAGAATCGCTTCACAGGTTCCCTCGAAGATGGGGTCTTGGTCCCTGACCATCTGCTCGACCAATCGATCTTCGAGGTCTCGCTTCCCCCTCGCTTTGGGAGATTGATAGTACAACGCCGCCGCGTCGATATAGTGGCCTGGGATCTGCTTTCCAACCTTCTCACCCGACAGCGAGCGTTCCCCCACCACCACGAAGATGTACGGCAAGTGCTCGGCTTCCTGCTTCTTCAATGCACCGTGGATCTTGTAGGTAGCCAGCGCAAAGCAATCCTCGGGATCGAGGCCCACGACCTGGCGGGCGTTAGCGAACAGCGCCCCGTGGAACTTGATGTTCAGCCGATAGATCGGCCGCCCATCTCCGTTGTATAATCGGTAGTCCGTGTCACTGCGGGATTCACGCAGGTCGCGCAGCTCCATCTCAGCACTTTCCATCTCCTCGTTGTAGATCGCCTCAAAAGCGGTCTCGGCGGCCCGACCGACCAGAAGCTGTCCGAGCGTCTTGAAGGCGCGTTTCCGTGACTCTCGCTCAATCTGCGTTGGACTCACACCGAGAACGTCCGCCACCGGATCCGCTGCATCCCCGACACGCTGGAGGAATCGGGGGGCAGTCCTGACTTGGGCGGCCGCTTCCCGTACTTCTATCCCGCGCTGAACGAGAAGGGTACCCTTGAGTAGGTGTAGAGGTTTGGGCCAATCACTCTCGCCGTAGAGCGTGGTCAGCACTGAAAGGAACTCAGCGTTATTCACTTACGAGATCCTGGTCGAAGCGAAGGGCTGAGATACGCGCGTAGGTTTCGTCAATCTCGAACGCCAACCAACGCCGATCGAGCCCTTCCGCCACAGCGCCCGTCGTGTTGCTACCGGAGAAAATGTCGAGGACGATATCGTCAGGAGCGGTGAGTAGCCGAATGAAGAAATCAGGAATAACCTTGGGGAACCGGGCCGGATGACTCGTGACACCGAGATCCCGGCACCGCCGTATGAACGCCGAGTTGGAGTCGTTGTTACCCCACTCCAAGAAGTTGGACGGGATCGCTCCGCCGCGATCGTTCAAAAACTTCTGAGTGATGTTATGCCCACTGGGCCTCCGAGTCTCCCGCAGTCCTCGCTCGATCAGCCTCTTCATATCCTTGCTGTAAGGCACAAGGACATTAGCGTTGTTCGCTTTCGGATGCGGGGTCTTCGAGAGCCACCAGACGTACTCAACCGAGTCCTTGATTCGCACCCGTCGCACATTCACCCACTCCGCTGGAGTGGGCAGCTTGGCGGGATTGTACCAGAAGCACTCTTGGGCGAGGTGAAAGCCCACGGTCTCCACGAGATGGATGAGAAGCTTGAAGTGGTAGAGCGACCGGGTTGGCTCCCCGGCGTTGTAACTTCCACCAAGATTGAGTACGAAACTACCGGAGTCCGTGAGGACTCGGCGAACGCCAACGGCAAGGGGAGAGAACCAATCGAGGTACTCCGCCTTGGATACGTTGCCGTACTCCTTCTTGAAATGGAGGGCGTAGGGCGGCGATGTCACCACCAGATCGATCGAAGAGGGCGGCAGCTCCGACAGGAGGTCCTGAGCATCGCCTACGAAGCACGCACCGGCGGGAGTCTCGTAGAGAGGCGGGCGGTCGATGAGAGTGGCCGGATGATCGACGGCGAAAGCTGAGATCTGTGCGGCGGTGGGTTCCACGAGTTCCTCTCGTCGGGCCGGTGAGTGAAGGTAACCAAATCTAAGGTGGTCGGGCGTGATGAACACCCTGCGCGATCAGTCTGGAGAGTGTCCTTACCGAATCTCCGAGGCCTCGCCCGGCTACGTCTTCGGCGCGGGATCGCACTACGGTCGAACCTGGAGCTCGGGCTGACGCTCGACAACGGGGACGCGGCAACCGGTGCAGGCGGAGACCCCGCCGGTGGCCTGATCGCGTCGGATCGGTTGACCGAGGTCCTGTCGGTGTCCCTCAGCTACGATCCGCCGCCGTCCACGAAGCTGGCAGGTATCTCTTGCGGGAAGGCCATTGGGCCGTGCGAGCGCGTGCGATGCCGCGCGTCTTCCGCGATCGTGCTTGACAGTGTGCGCGGGCGTTCTCCGTTCGAATCTCCGTGCCAAGTGACAGCCTGCTGGTCAAGCAAGTCCTGCGGACGAGGGCTACCCGCCCGTCGAGCAGGAGAAAAGGCGATGCGGACGGTGCTCGATCAAGCCGAGGTGCCATCCACCGGTTGGGCGGCATGACTTCCGGTCGGTTAGGGGCTGGGGGGGGCACGGATCGGAGCATCGTCGGCCCCACGGTTCGCCACGACGACGCTCGGAGCAGTCCGCGGGGGTCCACAGTTTACATCGACGGCCTCGGCTTCCGAGTCATGGGTGTTGGCCGAGCGCGCGATCTGGTAGAGGTTGTTGCCGATGCACGGGGCCTGCCGGGTGCTGGCCGCGGAGACCATGACGGTGCGGCGCTCAGTCATGAGCGCACCGGCGACGGGGTTCGGGTGGAGGTGTCCCCCGCCCGCCCGCTGCCTCGGCAGCGGCGCGGGAAGCTGGGGGATCGAAGGGGGGCGCAGCATCCCCTCGCTGAAGGTGCTGGACCTAGACAAGAGGCGATTGCTCTTTGCGAGTCGCTGGAGGGCAGACCTAGAGAGATTTCCTCTCGTTCACCCGCGGGGTGAGCCTCGATCCGGGTGTTCTCGTGGCTGGCTTGATCGTCGGGGCTGGACAGGCCTGTCCTAAACCCAACGGGTAATACGATTTACGGTCTTCGCACACACCATGTGATACACGCAGCCCGTAGGGTGTAGCCAAGTCGTTGTCCCATCGGGACTTGCGAAGACTGATCCCTGCTTCCCGGTAAAGCTGCCCGTCGCGCTGGACGCCGAGAGCGCCGTCTTCGTCTACGCCGATCCCGGCCACGCGACCGCGACCGCGCTCCGCTCCTGGGGTGCGGCGCACCGCGGGCTCTGGCACGCGCTTGGGAGACGAGGCCGATCCGTCGAGGTTGTCGCGGTCGGTCGCACCTCGAGAGAGCTTGAGCGGGCACGGCGAGTCATGCGCCACTGGGCCGAGCCCTCCGGTCCAGCCGAACTCGACCCCCAGGTTCGCAAGGAGCTCGCCCGGATCGAGGAGGCCATTCTCGCGGGCGCGGTCCCGATCCTGGAGAAGTACGGCGGTCTCCAGGCCGCCATGAAGCGCAGCGTGGCGCTGGAGAAACAGGCCCGACGGCAGGCCGCCCGCGCCTCAATCCGCCGCGGCAGCACATGGCGGACCGCGCGCCTCGCCGGGGCTCGCTACCGATGAGCGGCGCGCGACTTACGGCCGCACTGGAGTGCGCAAACGACGCGGGGGTACAATTCACACTTCGGCGCCCCGGCGATTCACACGGAGCTTCCCGCCTATCCGCTGGCGCGGCAGCGTCTTGCGCTTCCGCGGACAGGCCGGCCAGCGCTGTACGGGCGGCACCGTCCGAGGCGGTAGCGACCCCCCAGGCCGAGGGCCTGGTACGGGTTCGGGGCCAGGTGTGTTTTCACACGCCAGTCCCCGCCCTCCAGGGGTCGCTCCCGGTCCATCAGTCCCTCGCGGGAAGGCCCTCTGCCTGCGCCGCGTCGGGTGTGCTGAGGTACAGATAGCGCTTCGTCTCGGATTGATCCTGCGCGTGCAGAGCCGCCGCGAACGCCGGAAAAAGGAAGACTGTCAGGAGAAAGAGTTTCCGCATGAGATGGCCTCCTGGTGAAGCGTTTGAGAACTCACCATGGACGCTGACGAGCGGGCTGGCAAGCATCGGCCGGTGCAAGGGATAGCGCGAGAGGCTTTTTCAAGAGATCATGAGGTCCATCTATCCGAACTCGTATACCCTGCACCCACAGCCCAGGCGAACCGATGCCCACTACGATGGCCAGCCGGTGGACCCGACCAACTGGACCCATCCCCCTTTCGAACCGACGTTCTATACAGCGGCGATGGAGGCCGGAGGGGAGCCGCGGATGTTTCCCGAGGAAGGGGAGGCGGTCCGGTGTCCCGTTAAGGAGCTCCACATGAATCGCCCCCTCGCCATGTCTGACGGCGTCACCCTACCGGCTGGTTCGACCTGAATGGAAGGCCACGCCTATCCGTTGGAGCCCTCAACGGACCAGATGCGGGTGATGGTCGATAAGGCAGCCGAGCGGGTGATCGATCACATCGCTTCGCTACCGCGTCAACCGGCCTCCTACGACGAACACGAGGCCGATGCACATGCCAGGGCGGCCGCACTTGCCGAGTCCCTCCCGGAGCAGGGCACCGACCTCGATGGGCTCTTGGACCTCCTGTTCCGGGAGGCGGTCCCGCTCTCCTACAACACGGCTGCACCGGGTTATCTCGCGTACATCCCCGGGGGTGGCGTCTTCCCGTCCGCGGTCGCCGACTTCATCGCGAACGCCGTGAATCGATACGTCGGGGTGTGGATTGCCGCACCGGGACTCGTGCAGCTCGAGCTGAACGTCGTTCGGTGGTTCTGTGAGATCATCGGCTATCCACCCAGCTCTGGTGGCATCCTCACCAGCGGCGGGTCCTTGGCGAACTTCACCGCGATGGTAACCGGGCGGAGGGAACGCCTTCCCGATGACTTCCTGGCCGGGACGATCTACACCTCGGACCAAACCCATCATTCCGTTCGGAAGGCGGTGATCCTGGCGGGTTTTCGGGAGGAGAACGTTCGTGAGATTGCCACGAACGAGGACTATGAGATACGCCTCGACGACTTGCGGCGGCGCATCGCCGAAGACCGGGAAGGCGGACTGCGACCCTTCATGCTCGTGACCAGCGCGGGCACCACGAACACGGGGGCCGTCGACGATCTAGGTGGCGCCGCCGACGTAGCCGAAGACGAGGGACTGTGGCTGCATGTCGATGCGGCGTATGGCGGTTTCTTCATGCTTACGGAGCGAGGGCGGGAGGCCATGCGAGGCATCGAGCGGGCTGACTCGGTCGCGCTCGACCCGCATAAGGGGTTGTTTCTGCCGTACGGCAGCGGATCACTGCTTGTGCGTGATCCCGAGGCGCTGCGGCGGGTGCACACGACCTTCGCCGACTACATGCCGGAGATGCAGCAGGACGTCGACCTCGTCGACTTCTGTCAGATATCGCCCGAGCTGTCCCGGGACTTCAGGGGACTGCGAGCGTGGCTTCCCATCAAGCTCTTCGGAATCGATGCCTTTCGCTCGAGCCTCGATGAAAAGCTCGATCTCGCGCGGTGGGCTACCGACCAGCTCAGAGAGGTACCGGGCATGGAGATCCTCGCGGAGCCCCAGCTCTCCCTCACTGCCTTCCGTTGGGCTCCTGCAGGCTACTCCGAAGACGGACTGAACGACCTGAACCACGACCTGCTCACTTGCGTCAACGCTCGACAGAACGTCTACCTCACCGGCACGATGCTTCGGGACCGGTACGCCCTTCGGATCTGCGTGCTCTCATTCCGGACGCACCGCGACCGCATGGAACAGTGTGTCGTCGACATTCGGGAGTGCATGGAGGAGCTGACCAGGGCGGAATAGCGACTCCCACTACGCATCTAGTGGCTCCACTTCGAAGCTCACCCTCCGTGACCTGGCCGGGTAAGTGACCTTCGTCACGAGCCCGCGATCCTGGACCTCCCAGAGGCGGTCGTTGCTCCCCCGATTCTCCGTGAAGGCGACGAAGAAGTCGCTTCCCGGACGGTGGATGAAGTTCAAGCGCACATTGGCGGAGATCTCGTTGTCCAAGCTGTTGTGCTGGAGGAGAACGTTGGTCGACAGCTTGGTCGAGAACGAGTAGGACGCTCGAAGCGAGGAGATGTCGACGGTGAAGGACCCCTGCGGGAGGTCGACGTCGTTGTACAGGAAGCCGACCTCAAGCGCCTTGTCGTACATCAGCGCACGCCCGCCATCGCAAAAAGACATCACCGCCCATACCTTGGGCGCATGGCCATCAACAACAAGCTCCCCCGAGCCCACGCCGAACTCCTTGCTAGCCTGGACCTCATCATCTCGCAGGCATCCGATCCGGGCCTGTGCGAGGCCTCCGCGTCGGCGGTCTCGGGGTGGTGCGTGAAGGGCCACTTGGAGCATCTCTCGATCGCCAACAGGGGAATCGTGAGTTGGATCGAGCGGGCCCGCGACGGGGATCCCGAGCTCGTCAGCGGCGGGGGCCCGACCGTGGCCGGGCGGATCGTCTTGCTCTTCGGCGCGTTTCCCAGAGGTCGGGGTAATGCCCCCGAGCGCACCCGGCCAAAGGGTATGAGCGCCGAGGAGCTGGCGGCGACGTTTCGAGGAATCAGAGAGCGGGTGGAGGGTCTAGAGGGTTCCCTGGCGCAGCTACAGACGTCGAAGGCCACACGAAATCACTTCGCGTTCGGCGATCTCAACGCGGTGCAGTGGCTCCAGTTCACCGTGATCCACAACAACCATCACCAGAAGATCATCCGGGACGTGCTCGAGGCGGCCTGACCTTTGGGGCGACACTGTTGAATCACTTCGGTCTGAAAGGAACCCGCATGAAGTGGCTGCCCGCGCTCGTCTCCCTACTGGTTGTTTCCGCCTGCGCAGACCGGACCCCGAACAACGCGGAGCAACTCGACGCGCCGGCTGCGCTTCAGGGGCTCCTGGACGGGGGCGTTGCCGAGGGCATTCCCGGCCTCTCGGCCGCTGTCGCGACGAGTGACGGTCTGGTCTGGACCGGCGTCGCCGGTTCGGCCGATCTGGAGACGGGCGTGCCGGTGAGCCCCGACATGCTCTTCGGCATCGGCAGCATCACCAAGACCTTCGTTGCGGTTGTGATCCTTCAGCTCGTCGAGGAGGGGCTACTGGACCTGAACGCCACGTCCGCGGGTCTGCTGGGGTCGGCGGTGGACGGCATTCCGAACGCGGACGAAGCGACCGTCGCGCAGCTTCTGAACCACACGGGCGGTGTGCCGAGTTGGGAAGACGACCCGGTCTGGATCAGTGATGGCCGCGGAGCCACACTCGATGTGAGTCGTATCTGGGGCAAGAACCGAAACGATGCCCTACATCGAAGGGCACGAGCCGCTCGCCGAGGCCGGCGTGGCGTACAGCTACGCCAACACGAACTTCACGCTGCTCGGAATGATCATCGAGAAGGTGACCGGCTAGGAAGCGGTAGACGAGATCCACCGGCGCATCCTCGACCCGCTGGGTCTCGAGGACATCCATCTCGAGGGCTTCGAACCCGTGCCGGAGGAGCAGCTTCCGCACCGCTACCACTGGGCGACGCCGACCTTTCACGATGAGGCGGGTGTGAACGCGGCCTTCTCAGACGTGCGCCCGGAATTGATCGATGCCACCGGCTCGAACCTGTCGGTGGAATGGACGGCGGGTGGAATGGTCGCGACGGTGCGGGATCTGGCGCTCTACGGCGTAGCACTACGGGATGGGCGGCTGCTCAACCCGGAGAGCATGGCGTTCATGACCGAGTGGTTTCCGATAGGTGAGCGCAGGCAGATGGGACACAACGTCTCTCGATCGGAATACCCGGACGGGCTGGCCGTGATCGGTCACAACGGCAGCGTTCTCGGGTTCACCGGTTCGCTCTACTGGGTGGAGGGTGCGGACGTGGTGGTGGCCGTGGTGTCCAACGTCGGAACGATGCACTCCGGAAGGGTGCCGGGCTCGGCCTCTTCCGTAGCGCGAGCGAGGGAGTTCGTGGACTTGGCAACGAGCGTGGCCGGCCTTCCGCGCTGACGCCCTGGGACCCGGTTCCAGCTCACTTCGACCTCTGCGCCAGACCCACTCAGGCCCGACCCTGCGTCTGTTCCAACCTACCGGCCGAAGCGGGCGTCTAATACCTTGTCAGTCGGCGTATCCCGGCTTGGCGCACGGGTCCCCGCCCGCGTGTGCCTTCACCTCGACAGAAGAGCAATGGCTCCCAAGGAGAAGACGCTCCTTTACGGGACGCTGGACACGCTGATCCTAAAGGCCGGACTTGGAGCTTGGTGATACGTCAGGTCAAGCTGGACCTGGGTTTCACGAATCCACCCTCACTAACCTCACGGCTTCTCAAAAAGAGGGCCATCGGTACTTCCCAGGCTCATCCATCTCCACCCATCCGTCTCGGGCATCTCAGGATTCGTTACGACAGCACGATCCGCCGGGCTGCCTCCTCATAGATCCTCTTGTATGCTTCGAAGACGGTTCGGTTGGCGGAGTACTTGGCGTGACCAAAGTGCCCTGTTGTGGTGCTCAGCATGAGATCGCCCACTCGGTACCCCTGATGGAGTTGTGCACCGCGGAGACGCCGTGCAACCCTCTTGAATTCTGAGATGGCTTTTGTAGACGAATGAGCGACCCGGTCACGGATCTTGTTCGCATCATTGAGGCGGTCGGCAAAAGAACCCAACGCTCCGGCATAGGGCTGTCCCTGGTAGAAGAAGATCCTTGCTCGATCGACCACCTTCGATGGCTGTCGCCAGTCCAGGTAGTCGCGCTCAGCCTGGTGGGTAGGATTCGCGGAGTAGACCACGTAGGCATGGGGGAGGCCCTCGCACTTTCCCAGGCGAAGCGTAGGTGAGTACTCAGACGTGGTTTCAGCACCGGCGAGATAGCGTATCGTGGTTTGCTCTAGGAATTCTTCCCAAGCGGCGAACCACCCTCCTCCCCCATCGCATCTGTCGCGGTGAGCATCCGGCCCGTCAAATGAGCAAGCCGTTAACGCCCCTCTAAGCCACGAGGACGCTCCAGCCTATCCCAGATACCGAAGACAACCCGAAGACGCTCAGAACGCGAATAGAGGCGTCTGACAGGCATCTTCTTGCGCCTCCCGGCCCGCTCTCGGATGTTGACCTCGGTCTGATCCTGGAGTACCCGTGTCCGATCCAGTTATCCGCCTGAATGCGGCTTTAGAAGGCCGCTACGCTATCGAGCGAGGGCGGAGGCGTGTGATGCACCATGCTCGAAGCTGGACCGCAGGAATCGCTGTCGCAGGGAGCGTTCTTGTGGGCGCATGCGGTGAATCAGAATCTGCCGGACCGACCGGACCTGATCGCTACTTCCCGGTGGCGCACTACGTGGAGTTCTATCACGCAGGGTTCAGCGTCCTTCCGAACGGTCGGCTCGAGGCGGAGGTGAATCCCGGTGAGCGTACCCTGCTCAATATTCTTCCAGCGTTTGGCCGAAACGCCAGCTTCTCAGTGGACGCTCGGTGGTCTGGGGCCGACGGCGCAGGTAATCCGTCGGAGGGCGCCTCTTTCATTATCAAGGCCGATTGGCGCTACCGGAGGTCGAGCCCTTGGGTGGACGTCCACGTTTCGTTCGACAGTGATTTTGTCAGCTTGCGCAACTTGCGGTGCCGATTTCCCGAGGACTGTGCGTGGAGACCGTTCGACTTTCAACCCGGTGAATGGTACACCTTCGCCGTGGAGCGCGCGGGAGAAGAACTCGTCGTATCGGTGAGCGGGACGGAAATGCTGCGGACGACGCTCCAACCGAAGAGCGGAGTGCTCAACGTACCGGAGGACGGTGATGTCGGCGGCTTCGGTCTCATGCTCGAGGGCGATCGCGACTTCAGGCAATGGGTCCAGTTTGACAATCTGCAAATCGCCGGGGACAGGTCGCCACGGGAATACCAAGCCCATATCACCCCCTTCATGATCGAGAGTGACGAGTATTTGTACTCTGTGATCTACGAGGCTGGTTTCGAGCCCTGGGCGCAAGGCGATGCGGACGGATCCATTCCCGTTTTGGAGGCGGCATCCCGATTGTACGGTGTTCCTCCCCTGTCGAACCGCTTGGGTACTGTGCAGGCCAGAGGCGAATATTTCGCTTCTGGCTACGGCTTTAACCGTCTGGGAATCATCGAGCAGCAAGGACATGATCGGCCGGTGGGGCCGCCGCGCCATGAGCTGGCCCATAACTGGCAGCATCTGTACTCAAAGCGATGGAACACGGAAGGCTCGGCCGAGTTTGCCCGCCGTGCGATTCAGGAGGCCGACAACAAGGTCCTGACGACGGCGGACAATCTGGGCCTCAAACCGCACCTACGTGAGCGTTTTGACGAGACTCAGTGGGGAAGCGAATTCCTTCTGGACGACGATCGTGTGCTGACCTTTGTTGACTTGCCCACCGATGATTATTGGCGGGGGTTCTGGAAGTCCGAGGTTTTCACGTTGGTCATCTACCGCATACTGGGTCCGAGCGGGTATCGAGAACTCCATCGCGAGGCGCTCGCGCTCGGGCATGGCATGAATTCCGAAGAGATGAAAGCCATCATGGAAAGGATTCTCGGGCGGGATCTGACCGACGTCTTCGCGGGTTGGGTGTATCCGGGACAGAGCGTTTTCCCGATCGAGGGCACGTTCTCAGACAGCGATGGCGATGGGTTGGGTGATCTCGATGAACTTCTCATGGGAACCGACGTCGATCGGGCGGACACTGATGGGGATGGGCATCGCGACCGGCGGGAGATTGCGGCTGGGTTCAATCCGCTGGACCCCGGTGATGTTCCGCCGCCGTCTGCGATCGTCATTGATGGGGACGGCGCAGACTGGTCGGCGGTCGCAACGGCGGCGGAAGATGCCAGAGAAGAAGTGGGAGACGCCGACTTCAAAGCCTTTCGGTTCGTTGGCAATGCGACCGACCGCACGTTCCACGTGCGAGTCGACTACTGGCGGGCCTTCGTGGAGGATCGTGATTTCGATAGCCACGCGACGGTCGACTTCGATTTGGACGGGAACGGAGATTATGACTATCGGGTGAATCTCTTCTTCCAGATCGGAGTGTCCAATGCGTTCCTCACCAGGGGCTTTGCCTCGCGCGAGCTTTGGGATGATACGCAGTGGACGGGGTTGTCCGCGGATGGTGTGCAAGTGGCGTTCGGGGAAGAAGGCGGTTTCGGGTTTGTGGAGGCGTCTATTCCGTGGGATCTCTTTGAGGCCCCATCCGGGTTCGAGGTGAGTGTGTCCGGGGGCTCCCAGATGGGGGCCGACCGGCTCGATGCCTCACCAGTCAGCGTGGCAATGAACGCTACCCTACCGGAACTTCCACGAACTGTTTGGACGCCGCGCCGCTGAGTTCCGGGGCGGGGGCGCCCGCCCGTGTGCCAAGGCGCGACTCAGGAACGGCGTCATTCACCGCGACATCAAACCTGCGAACATCCTCCTCCACGACGGTAGGCCGGTGGTCGTGGACTTCGGGATCGCACCCGCAGTGATCACAGCAGCCGGTGCATCCGCTCTGCGGTTGTGAGCTGGAGGTCTCCGGTCGCCACGTCCGAGGCGGCGAGGCGAGTTTTGTAGTCGTCCTTACCGACAGGACCAAGACCGAGGTCCCGGAGTGGATGACGAAGGTGGACGCGCGGATCGGGGCTCAGCTGGTCTCGTCTCCGACAGTGTCTGTTTCCGCACTGCAAGCCCTCAGGCGTCTGCTTGACGCCCTCATGGCCAGCGGAGAGCCTTCGGCCGATCTTGATGATCCCGCTTCCCCGGCATCCGGAGACTCGCCATGAAGGCTCAACAGCCGTTTCTGCCCCTGGGCTTCGGCCGCATCCACTGGGATACCCTCTCCCCGGAGGTTCGGGCGAGGGTACTGGAGCTTTGGATCCAGCTGCTGCGCGAGCATCTGCTGCGGCGGGAGGCTTCCGAGGCCGAGGGGGCGACCTCATGATCGCGGCCAAGATCACACCGAAGCACCTGAAGCGAACAGCCTACATCTACATCCGCCAGTCGTCGCTCAGTCAGGTCAGGAGAACCTGGAGAGCCGGCGCCGGCAGTACGAGCTGGCGGACCGAGCCCGCTCCCTGGGCTGGAGCCAGGTGGAGGTGGTGGATGAGGACCTGGGACGGTCCGGATCGGGGCGGGTCGTGCGCCCTGGATTTCAGCGGCTAGTGTCGGCCGTCTGCCTGGAGGAGGTGGGCGGGGTGTTCGCGCTCGAAGCCTCACGTCTGGCCCGCAACAACAGGGACTGGTACCACCTGGTCGACCTGTGCGCACTGACCTCGACGCTCATCATCGACGCCGAAGGGATCTATGATCCCCACCACTTCAACGACCGGATGCTCCTGGGTCTCAAGGGCACCATGAGCGAGTGGGAGCTGGGGGTCATGCGCCAGCGGTCGCTTGTGGCGCTGCGTGAGAAAGCGGAACGCGGGGAGCTCTATACCACCCTCCCTATCGGGTTCCTGAGGACCCGGGACGATCGGTGCGAGCTGGATCCGGATCGGCGGATCCAGAAGAGCATCGGGTTGGTGTTCGAGAAGTTCGAGGAGCTGGGAAGCATCCGGCAGGTCCTCCTCTGGTTCCGGCAGGAAGGAGTGGAGTTCCCCAGCGTCAAGTACGGGCCCTACGGCCGCGGCGTGGTCTGGAAGCTCCCGGTCTATAACTCGGTTCACCATATCCTCACCAATCCCGTGTATGCGGGCGCCTACGCGTACGGACGGACCCGCACGGAGACCGCGATCGTCGACGGTCAGCCGAGGAGGCGCCAAGGGATCCCGGTTGCCCAGAGCGAGTGGGCCGTCTTGATTCCCGAGCATCACGAGGGCTACATCGGGTGGGAGCAGTATCAGGCGAACCAGAAGCGGATCGCAGAGAACGTGCAGATGAAGGGGCTCATGAGCCGGGGTGCTCCCCGACGAGGCCGCTCGCTCCTCGCGGGGCTGCTTCGGTGCCGACGCTGCGGCCGCCGGCTGCATGTCACCTACAGCGGCGCCAACGGGCAGACCCCCCGCTATGGCTGCCGTGGCGCGGCGATCAATCACGGGGCCGGCTCGTGCATCTCGTTCGGCGGCCTCGCCGCAGACCGAGCCGTGGAGGCAGCCGTTCTCGCTGTCATCCAACCGGGCGCCATAGAGGCTGTCATTCGAGCCGCGGAGCACGCCAAGGCGGACCGGCAGCGGGACCATGACGTGCTCGCGCTCAAGCTGGAGCAGGCCCGCTACGAGGCGGAGCGGACGCGTCGGCAATACGATGCTGCAGAGCCAGAGAACCGCCTTGTGGCTGCCGAGCTCGAGCGGCGCTGGAACCGAGCCTTGGAGGTGGTGGCCGAAGTCGAACGGGAGTGGGTGGCCTTCGAGGCTGGCGAGCGTCAGAAGGACGAGAGGATCGACCGCGCAGCTCTCCTGCAGTTGGCAGAGGATCTGCCCAGCGTATGGCACGATCCACAGTCCGACATGAGGCTCAAGAAACGCATCGTCCGTACCCTCATCGAAGAGATCCTGGTCGATGTGGACGAAGAATCGGCCCGCATCCACATGGTCGTTCGCTGGGCCGGTGGGCAGCACGCTCGACTCTCGGTCCGGAAGAAGCGCACGGGGCAGCACCGCTACACGACGGACCGAAAGGTGGTGGAGATCGTAAGGGAGCTCGCGGCCATACTCCCAGACGGACAGATCGCTCGGGTCCTGAACCGCCTGGGCCTCAAAACGGGACGAAACAACAGCTGGACGGCGGGCCGGGTCACCAGCCTGCGCCACTATCACGACATCCCGGTCTATGACCCCGTGATCTGCAAGCGGGAGGGACTGCTCACCCTGCAAGAGGCAGCCGCGTCCCTGGACGTCAGCCCACCCGTCGTCACCAGGCTGCTGCGGAGGGGGATCCTCCTGGGACGGCAGGTCGTGCCGTACGCCCCGTGGACGATCCGGGCCGCAGATCTCCATGAGCCCGCCGTTCAGGAGTACGTCCGACGCGTGCACGCCGGCAGAAGTGCTCCGCAAACTCCGGATCCTGAACAGCTAACTATAGACCCTGCAATCACATAGAAAGGTGGTGCAGTATGTCACCGGATCGGGCGGGCCGAGGAACACGACGTTCTCCTTGCGCTCATGGTGGAGGCCTACGTGAGCGGTGTGTCGCAGCGCAAGATGGGCGACGTGACTGAAGCACTGCTGGGTGAGCGCGTGGGACGCTCGACGGTAAGGCTGGTCGCGAAGCGGCTCGATGGGGCTGTAGAAGCGCTGCGGAGCGCACCCATCGAGGGGCCTCACCCCTATCTGTATCTGGACGCGACGTTCCTCGATGCGCGCTGGGCCAGGAAGGTCGAGAACGTGAGCGCGCTCGTGGCCTACGCGGTGGATCCGGACAGTCACCGCCGGCTCCTGGCCATCACGCTAGGCCCTGAGGAGTCAGAGGACAGTTGGTCGGAGTTCCTCGAGCAGCTCCTGGAGCGAGGTCTCAGCGGCGTCGAACTGGTGATCGCCGACGAGCACGCGGGCCTGGCAGCTGCGCCGCGCCGCTTCCTGCCTGAGGTGCGCCGTCAGCGCTGCACCGTGCACCTGCAACGCAACGTGCTGGCCAAGGTCCCGCATCGCCTGCGCAAGCGTGTGACGCGCGAGGTTGCCGCCGTCTTCCGGGCCCCCGGGCTCGCTGAGGCGAAGAAGCGCCTGGCCGAGATCACGGCGCGCTGGCACAACGAACTCCCCGAGGCAATGAAGGTGCTCGAGCGGGGCTTCACGGCCGCCACCCAGTTCTACGCGTTTCCCGAGCCCCACTGGGCCAGGCTACGCACCACGAACAGCCTCGAGCGCCTGCACACCGAGATCAAGCGTCGAATCCGGAGCGCCGGCGCCTTCCCCGACCGAGCCAGTGCGCTCCGCCTCATCACCGCGGTTGCTCTGAGGACTACTGCGGTCTGGAGCGAGCGCCGTTACCTGGACCTCTCACTCCTCGAGCCCAAGGAGGTCGCCAAGGCAGCCTAACCGAAGCATCGAGGAGCTTCCTCTCACTTATACACACAACTCGGGACTTGACCGAGTGTGTAGAAGATCTCCCCGTCGAGCCACCTTCACCACGTCCTGCCTCAGGGCCTCTTCGTCCTCCCTGCGCTTCGGGATCCGACGCTGCGTCGAGCGCGCCTGTCCCAGCACCCGGCACGCTTTCCTTTCGCTCACCCCAAGCCGCTGCCGCACGTGCACCACGCACCGCCTGCGCCGCTCGGGGCTCAGAAGTTTCCCTTGGACGCTTCCTTCAAAATCATGTTGTCCACCGCCTGCTTCAGTCGCTGGTTTTGCTTCTCGAACGTCTTGAGCCGCTTCGCCTGGCTCACCTTCATTCCCCCGTACTCTTTGCGCCACCGGTAGTACGTTTGCTCGCTCACCCCCAGCTCCCGGCACACTTGCTTGACCCTCTTCCCGTTCGCCAGGGCCACTTCCGCCCTGCGCAGTTGGTTGATGATTTGTCCCGCGCTCAGCTTCTTTGGCGCTGCCATCCTGACCTCCTTTTCCATGTCTCGACCCGTCCAGAATTCTAAAACTGGACTTGTCTCGTTTTAGGGGGTCAGATCACAGTCCCCTCGGTCAGGCTCGCCGCATCACACTGCGTTCGGCCTTGAAGCCCCGTTGGGATCCCGCGTGAACTGAGAGAGGCGGCAAGGCAGCCCAGCGTTGGTTGCGGCTCCCTCGGGGGGCGACTAATGTGATGCTCTGAAGGCGGATCACGGCCTCCGCGTATCCTCCAGTAACCGCCACCCCCGAGATGGAAGCCGTATGCAGGAGCTGTTCTTCGGTCCCGTCGCCATCTGGTTCACCGTGCCAGCGATTGCCGGCACCGTGTTCTTCTCCTTGCGTACGCTCCTCATGCTCGTCGGGGGTGCCGATACGGGCGTGGACTTCGATGTCGATGTAGATCTCGATGCGGGAGCCGATATCGACGTAGATACCGGCGAGTCCTCGTACGCCTTCAAGGTCCTGTCCGTCCAGGCGATCGCTGCTTTTCTGATGGGCTTTGGCTGGGGAGGGCTGGGTGCGTTCCGCGGCGGAGGCTGGGGGGGCACGATCAGCGTCGTCTTCGCGGTGGCGTGTGGAACGGGCATGGTTTGGTTCCTCGCGAAATTGCTCACGGCCATGTATGGCCTCCAGAGCAGCGGCAACGTGCCCATATACCAGACCCTGGAGGCGGAGGGCACGGTGTACGCGAAGATCCCCGCCAAGGGTCTCGGGAAGGGGCGCGTGCGTGTCCTGATCGACGACCGCCAACGGTTCTACAAAGCGATCACGGAGGGCGAGGCACTGCCCCGGAGCGAGAAGGTCCGCGTCGTGAGCATAAATGAGGACAACTCAGTAACAGTAACGAAGGCATGAACTCCAGAGGGGGATAACACGATGTTCCTGTTCGCCACGGTGGCACTCCTCCAAGTGGGCGCGTTCGAGGGCGATTCGAGGGTGTGGATCGGCTTGATAGGTGGGGGTCTGCTTATCCTCTTCTTCGGCATCTCGTTCTTGGTGAAGCAATACAAGCGCTGTCCTTCCAACAGGATCCTGGTCATCTATGGGAGGGTCGCGGGCGCACAGGCGGCACAGTGCCTCCACGGCGGCGGCAAGTTCATAATCCCGCTGTTGCAGGACTACGCGTTCTTGCCTCTCGAGCCGCTGGTCATCGATATCCCCCTGGAAGGAGCGCTGTCGCTCAACAACATCCGGGTGAACGTTCCCTCGACGTTCACGGTGGGCATTTCCACCGACCCGGTGCTCATGAACTCAGCAGCGGAAAGACTACTGCACCTGGATGAGAACCAGATTCGCGAGCAAGCCCAGGACATCATTCTGGGTCAGTTGCGGCTGGTCATTGCGACCCTGTCGATCGAAGAGATTAACAAGGACCGCGAGAAGTTCATGAATCTCATCAACACGAACGTAGCCGAGGAGATCAACAAGGTGGGGCTCGCGCTGATCAACGTGAACGTCCGTGACATCACCGACGAGAGTGGCTACATCGAAGCCATCGGGAAACGTGCGGCGGCGGAGGCGATCAATCGCGCCAAGGTGGAGGTCGCCCAGCAGGATCGCGACGGCGCTACCGGGCAGAAGGATGCCCAGCGCGATCAGCGGGTGCGCGTGGCTGCGCTGGAGGCGACCGCGATTGAGGGCGAAGTGAAGTCGAAGCGCGACTACGAGATCGCAACCGCCGAGCGGGAAGCCGAGACCATCGCCGCTAAGAAGAACGCGGAGCAGGAGCAGCGGGTGCAGGTTGCCGCAGCGGAGTCGACGGCAGTTCAGGGCGAGAACTCGTCACAGGGAGAGATCGCGAACTCAAACGCCCAGCTCGCAGAGGTGCGGGCCGAGGCGAAGCGCAGGGCTGAGATCGCGGCCGCACAGGCGGACGAGGCGATCTTCGGGGCTCAGCGCGAGCAGGAGATCGCCCGCTTGGGCAAAGACGAACTGGCGCCTCAGGAGATCGAGAAAAAGCGGGTCGAGATCGAGGCCGAGGCGACTGCGGAGCAACTGCGGCGCGAGGCGCGCGGTGAGGCCGACGCGATGCTGGCCAAATTCGTGGCCGAGGCGGGGGGTACGCAAAAGGTGTTGGAGGCCAAGGCCGCGGGGTACCAGAGACTGGTCGAGGCCTGCGCCGGGAATCCGCAGATCGCTCCGACTCTGCTCATGATCGAGCAGCTTCCTACCTTGGTCGCCGAGCAGGTGAAGGCGATTCAGAACCTCAAGATCGACAAGATCACTGTGTGGGATTCGGGGAACGGTGGTCGTGGATCGAAGCACGGCGGTGGGACAGCCGATTTTCTGTCGAGCTTGATCGGGTCGCTGCCGGCGATCCACGAGCTGGCCGAGCAGGCGGGCATTGAGTTGCCGGCAGTGTTGGGCAAAGTCAACCGCAATTCGGCCCGGTCGGAACCCACGGAGACGAAGGTTGTTGAGGTAGAGGAGCTGGTGAAAGCCGACGAACCGTAAGCAGAAGACCGCGTCGAATTTCGTGCTTACAGCTTGTCCGGGCGTGGGGAGTTCGAGCCCCACTTTGTGGACGGGAACGACTTTAGAAATCTGCCATGACCGACCCCATCACCCGCCTGAACGCTGCCCTCGAAGGCCGCTACCGCGTCGAGCGTGAGCGAGGGCGGGATGGCCAGAGACGGAGCGGCTTGCGATAACTCCCTTCCGCACAGAATGATGTAGTCCATCGGATGATCCCTCGCGGTACCCCTTCGACCCGAGGTCTTCTTGATGTCCGATCCGATTGCCCGGCTGGATTCAGCTCTGGAAGGCCGCTACCGCCTTGAACGCCAGATTGGCGAAGGTGGCATGGCGACCGTCTATCTTGCTGAGGATCTCAAACCCCCGCGAGATCCGAACTCGATGGGATCTTGAGCGTCAAATCGGTGGAGGTGAGCTTGAGCAATGACGCCTGACAGTTCCTTTAACCTTCCCGGTCGACTCGGATGAGTCAATCCCAAAGCTAGTTGAAACTCGAGTGACCTCCGGACGCTCAGGCTGCGGCATGAGTCTGGCTATCGGGATGGATGATCCCGAGTTCCTTCTGAAGCGCGGCACGGAGCGACGGGAGGTGGCGATAGCCGAGTAGCCTCCTGAGCCGAGGCTCGATGTCGATGAGTGCGGCGGCGAGCCAGCGCTGCTTATGGCTCGAGTTTCTCCATCGGTCGACTCTCCCACAGCGCTGTTCGGCTTGAGCGTTCACGGATTCGAGAACGTTGGTCGTCTTCAGCGAACGGCCAACCAGCGGGAACACGCCGAGTCGATGCAGGGTCAACGTCTCCTCGAACCCTTCGTCCAGGCTCGCAACCGCCGACTGGTTGAGCTCGTCCAGCTCAGCCCGAACCTGCTTCCCTGCCGGTCATCCGGATAAGGGGGCGGCTGACCACGCTGCGGATCATCGGGAGGCAGCCCTCGGTCGACAGGCTGTTCAGCGTCTGGGCCGCCATCGAGCGGACCGGCTTCCGATAGCACCGCCCCGAACGCCTCACCCCACCCTGCGGCGCTGCGCGCACTCTCGGCACCCATGTCCCCGGGCACCAGGAAACGCGCCCCCCCGTGACCTTCGCAGCCACCGGGAACACCCCGTCTGTACGCGCAGAACCTCCGTTTGCGTGTGCTGAGACGGTATTCACCTGACAGTTGACCACGAGAGAGGACGGTGGCCAGCCGCCCTCGCCGGAGCTAATTGAGAGATGTCGAAGTCACTCACTTAGCACGGGAGAGAAGATGACCACCGTCCAGGGGGAGAAGATAGCGCGCCGCAAGCTGAGCCTGCTACAGTTGGCCCAGGAGCTCGGCAACGTGAGCAAGGCGTGCAAGATCGTGGGCTACAGCCGGCAGCAGTTCTACGAGATCAGGAGGAACTTCCAGCTTTACGGGGCCGAGGGGCTGATCGACCAGCTTCCGGGGCCGAAGGGACCGCACCCGAACCGGGTGAGTGAAGAGATTGAGCAGGCGGTCTTGGCCCACGCCTTGGAGGCTCCGACGCACGGAGCTCAGCGGGTCGCGGACGAGTTGCTGCTCGGAGGGATCCAGGTGAGCTCAGGAGGCGTACGGGGCGTGTGGAGCCGGCATGGCCTCACCACGAAGCACGAACGGCTGCTCAGGCTCGAAGAGACGGCCAGGGAACGGAAGCTGAAGCTGACCGACGAGCAGATCGAGCTGCTGGAGCGCTTCAGTCCCGAGTTCCGGGAGCGCCACATCGAAGTCCATTACCCGGGCGACCTCGTCGCCGTGGACACGTTCTTCGTCGGAACGCTGAAGGGGGTCGGCAAGGTGTACCTGCAGACCGTGCTCGATTGCTTCAGCCGCTACGCCTGGGGCCGGCTCTACACGAGCAAGCTCCCGCTCACGGCGGTGCAGGTGATGAATAACGACGTGTTGCCGTTCTTCGATGAGCACCGGGTCCGGGTGAAGACCGTGCTCAGCGACAACGGCCGCGAGTTCTGCGGCCGTCCGGACCGTCACCCATATGAGCTGTTCCTTCAGCTCGAGGACATCGAGCACCGCACGACGAAGGTGGGCAGGCCCCAGTCCAACGGCTTCATCGAGCGCTTCCACCGCACGCTCCTCGACGAGCACTTGAGGGTGAAGGGCCGCACCACCTGGTACGAGACCGTCGAGGAGATGCAGCAGGACCTCGAGGCGTATCTGGAGACCTACAACCGGAAGCGGCCGCACCGCGGTCGAGCCATGGAGGGCCGCACGCCCTATCTGTGCTGAGACGGTATTCACCTGACAGTTGACCACGAGAGAGGACGGTGGCCAGCCGCCCTCGCCGGAGCTAATTGAGAGATGTCGAAGTCACTCACTTAGCACGGGAGAGAAGATGACCACCGTCCAGGGGGAGAAGATAGCGCGCCGCAAGCTGAGCCTGCTACAGTTGGCCCAGGAGCTCGGCAACGTGAGCAAGGCGTGCAAGATCGTGGGCTACAGCCGGCAGCAGTTCTACGAGATCAGGAGGAACTTCCAGCTTTACGGGGCCGAGGGGCTGATCGACCAGCTTCCGGGGCCGAAGGGACCGCACCCGAACCGGGTGAGTGAAGAGATTGAGCAGGCGGTCTTGGCCCACGCCTTGGAGGCTCCGACGCACGGAGCTCAGCGGGTCGCGGACGAGTTGCTGCTCGGAGGGATCCAGGTGAGCTCAGGAGGCGTACGGGGCGTGTGGAGCCGGCATGGCCTCACCACGAAGCACGAACGGCTGCTCAGGCTCGAAGAGACGGCCAGGGAACGGAAGCTGAAGCTGACCGACGAGCAGATCGAGCTGCTGGAGCGCTTCAGTCCCGAGTTCCGGGAGCGCCACATCGAAGTCCATTACCCGGGCGACCTCGTCGCCGTGGACACGTTCTTCGTCGGAACGCTGAAGGGGGTCGGCAAGGTGTACCTGCAGACCGTGCTCGATTGCTCAGCCGCTACGCCTGGGGCCGGCTCTACACGAGCAAGCTCCCGCTCACGGCGGTGCAGGTGATGAATAACGACGTGTTGCCGTTCTTCGATGAGCACCGGGTCCGGGTGAAGACCGTGCTCAGCGACAACGGCCGCGAGTTCTGCGGCCGTCCGGACCGTCACCCATATGAGCTGTTCCTTCAGCTCGAGGACATCGAGCACCGCACGACGAAGGTGGGCAGGCCCCAGTCCAACGGCTTCATCGAGCGCTTCCACCGCACGCTCCTCGACGAGCACTTGAGGGTGAAGGGCCGCACCACCTGGTACGAGACCGTCGAGGAGATGCAGCAGGACCTCGAGGCGTATCTGGAGACCTACAACCGGAAGCGGCCGCACCGCGGTCGAGCCATGGAGGGCCGCACGCCCTATCAGGTCTTCAAGGCCGGTCTCACCGACGCCAGGAAGGCCGCAAAGGCCAGGAAGGAGGAGGCTAAGACGAAGGCAGCCTAGACACAGCTCCGGCGAGGGCCAACTGTCAGGTCATTACCATCTCTGTACAGTTTGCGGTCTCTCGGACCGCAGATCACCCCAATTCTGCACACCTCACAACCGCACAGCCAATACGATGCCCCGGAAACCAACACGCATGGTTAGGTCTAGAATGTGTATAACCCTGTGCAGTCAACGAGTTACCCACGCATAAACGGTCTACTTCCGGTGTGCCGAAGGATCAAGGACTTAGGGATTTTACCACGCATCAACACCCAGTCATACTCTGCCGATGTCCATAGGGGTCTAGTAAGTGCTATAAACAGTTATATCCTAACCGGTTATGACTGTTCTACAGAGACCTGAGCCACCCGTAGCGTCCCTTGATATCCGCTTGCATCCCCTATATTATTGTGGAATGAATAGTGTGAAGCACTCGGCCAACCCGCCGCGAAAAACCAAGCCCAAGGGCCGCCATCCCGACAGGGCGTTGTCGGCCGCCTTCGTGCGCACGGCCCCGCCCGGCAGACATTGCGACGGCAATGGCTTGTACCTCTACGTGCAGCCTACGGGAACGCGGAGCTGGATTCAGCGGCTCGCGATCCGGGGCCGCAATCGCGAGCTCGGACTGGGCAGCGTGGTGCTCATTTCGCTGGCCGAGGCCCGCGAGCAGGCGCTGGCCAACCGCAAGCTCGCGCGCTCGGGCGGCGACCCGCTCGCCGAGAAACGCCGCACGCAGGGCGTGCCGAGCTTCGCGGAATCCGCCGTGAGGGTGATGGAACAGAAGCGGGCCGGTTGGCGCAGTCCGGGTCATAGCCGCGAGTGGATTTCGAGCCTCAGGCGCTACGCCTTCCCGCGCATCGGCGAGATGGCGGTATCGGAGGTGACGAGCGCCGACGTGCTGGAGATCCTCACACCCATCTGGCACGTGAAGGCGCCCACGGCCCGGCACGTGCACCAGCGTATCCGCACGGTGCTGGAATGGGCCGTGGCGATGGAGTTCAGGACCGACAATCCATGCGACCGAATCGGGCCTATCCTCGGAGCGCAGAACGACGTGGTGACACACATGCGGGCCTTGCCGCATCGCGACGTGGCGTCGGCGATCGAGACGGTGCGGGGGTCGGGGGCGCAGCCGGTCGTCAAGCTCGCGTTTGAGTTCGTGGTGCTGACGGCGGCGAGGTGGGGCGAGGTCCGGGGGGCCGAGTGGGCGCAGATCGATCGAAGGCAGGGCGTGTGGACGATTCCCGCCACGCGGATGAAGGCGCAGCGCGAGCACCGGGTGCCGCTGTGCCGCCGCGCCACAGAGATTCTCAGCGCGGCGCGGAAGCTCGGGGACGGCAGTTCGCTGGTGTTCACCCGTGGGGGTGGCAAGCCGCTCTACGAAAAGCGGCTGCGCCGGCTTCTCCGGAACTGCAAGATCGCGGCCGTGCCGCACGGCTTCCGCTCGAGCTTTCGGGACTGGGCGGCAGAAGAGACGGATCATCCGCGCGAAGTCATCGAAGCGGCGCTGGCGCATGTGGTCCAGAACAAAGTCGAGGCGGCCTATCGGCGCACGGACCTGTTCGACCGCCGGCGCCGGCTCATGAACGACTGGGCGGTGTATCTGACCTGCGAGAGTGAAGAAGCGAAGGTCGTACCGATTCATTGATGATCAGCTGGCTTTGGCATCGGCTCGACCGCCTTCCCCTAGCGATCGATTGACTGGAGCGCGCGCCCTACGGAGGGTGGCATGGGCGTGTACATACACACCCTCCGGGATGCTGATCGAGGCATGCCAAAAAGAGGGGGGTCCTGTCGCTCCGGTCCAATCCGTAGGGTGATGCTATCCACCCGCTGTGGTGGGATGTATATGGATACTGCTGATCATGTTCCATCCGCGCGAGATTGTTGACGTAGCGTTTCAACTGCTACCGCAATTGCCTTAGAGTCCGGAGCTATCTCACCCCACTCCTGCCAGAAGTTTCGGGTCTGACTGAGCGGTTCGAAGGTTGGGAACTTCAGCTTGATCCGAGCAGGAAGGAGGATCGCGTCGCCCAATAGCAAGGCCTCACCGATGTCTAGTAGCGGTAGGCCGTCGAGGACACCCACCAAGGAATCAGGCATGAGGCGACGGACGACGTTCTGATCTTGATCGTTGGTCAAGCGCAGGACGAGGAAGTTATTGCATTGGCTAAGAATGGTTCGGCTCACGTCCGAGGGGCGCTGGCTGACGACCAGAAGGGAGACACCGTACTTTCGGCCCTCCTTGGCGATGCGCTCGAAGGAATAGAGGGCCTGCTTCTCGACCGCACCAGCGTCCTCGCGGACCGGCAAGTACAGATGGGCTTCATCACACACGAAGACGAACGGCGTCCGTTTCTCCGGCTGCATCCAGAACTGCACATCGTACAGCAGCCGTGCAAGTACGCTCGTGACTACGGGGAGCACGTCCGACGGCACTTCGGAGAAATCCACCACTTTTATGCCGGGCTCTTTCCCATTCGATGCCAGTAGATCTATGATTTGACTAGCAAGCCAGTCGTATTTGAGAGCAGTCTCTGGCGGCCTGAACATGAAGCCGTATCGGCGGTCGGCCTCTCTAGCGTCAAGGCGGGATATAAATCGCGTCAGTTTCCCGTTCCAATCTCCCTTGATCTCGCTCCCTGGTTTCGCTCCAGGCTTCATGCCCGTGTCATCATCTTGCAGCTTTTCGAGGAGATCAGTAAGCTTGTATGGTATCGGAGAGTCTACGGTGAATGTTGCACGGATCGCCTCCTGCTCCTCCTTCTTCAGGGTTTCATCCTTGAGCTCCCGCACATGATTGGTAAATCGAGCGGCTTGGTTGGGCGCGTTCTGATCACTCCGGTCTAAGATCATCGAGAGCATCTCTTCTCGGTTCAAGATCCAGTACGGTAAGAAGAGTACGTTCTCCGGTGGTTCAGCGAGATCACCAGGGCCTGCGATCTTGAACGCGGCGGCAATAGAGGATAGCACTGTGCCGTCTCTACCGTTAGTCGATTTTGCGAGCGAGGCATACTCGCCATGCATATCGAATACTATAATGTTGGCATACTTGCGGGCGCTTGCACGTTCTAAGATCAGCGACACCGCGCAGCTTTTACCGGATCCAGTACTGCCGAGAATCGCCGCGTGCCGTTGGAAGAAGTGATCGCCGTTGGCGATAGCAGTGGCCGACTCATCTATAGAGAAGTGGCCGAGTTCAAGCCGCTGTGATTCACTCAAGTCTTTGCCCAATAGTCCCATAAATCGCTGAAGGTTTCCGCCCTCGATGAGGAAACAATCTCGGTCGATTTGTGGAAACGAATCAGCGCCGCGCTTGAACCGATTGCGGACGGTTCCCTCAATCGTGCGGTAGGTGCCGACCAAGACGACCCGGAGAGAATCGTCCGGCACGACCTCCAGCGTGAGCGTCGTGGGCGCCATCGGATCAGGCTGTGCCGTCTGCTCGCGCAGCTGCCGGGTCACACGCTCCGTCATACCGATCAGGAACTCCTGAGCGGTCCTCCCGTGAATTGCGACAAGGCTTCCGACCGCCGCACGCGGTAAGAGCGCGGCGTTCTCCACTGCGATGAGTACGCGGCTCGTGTCAACGTTGGCGACTTTACCGAGTTTACTCGACGAATCGAATGTCAGAACGGTGGCATCGATCACGTTATTAACTCCTTTGTTAAAGTTCCCAAATCCCATAAATCTTGTCCCTGACGCTCAAACTGCTGTCCCTGTGTCACCATCGTGACTCCCATCCCTTCGGTCGGTTTCGAGAGGCAAACGCAGCACGGAGATTCTTGCGCCAACTTCTTGACCTTCGAACCGGCGCATTGGTTCAAGATCAGCGTGGGCGTGCCGCCCTGAATCCGCTTTATGAGATGGGTTTCTAAGTGATCGTCATTGAACCCGTACCCCACAACTAGCAGGCGCGCGGCGCGCCCAATGTAGTCGTTGGCCAAGTCGCGATGCTTGTCGAAGGGCGAGGTGTATCCAGCTCGGTACTTGTTGATTCCGGGCGTGATCATGAGCCGTTCCGCGTCTAGATCCAGACTGCAGCGTCGCGCGGCACTACCGGATTGGTACCAGTCAAAGCTTCCATGCGGCTTCAGGACGATCGCGCGCGGGAAGTGGTCTAGCACGGTCACCTTCGCGCGCGTTGTTATCCCCCGGCATGATCCCATGCTACTTCGGGCATGGTCGAACGTGCCTGCATAATGCCCGACGGCTGTGGTATCCACATGGAAGCCTGCCATCTCGCATGCCACCTCGATAAGTCGATCATAGTTAGATGTCAGGATTGGCAGCCCATCCACCGGATTCAAGACCTTATCCAGCAATGTCGTCAAGCGAAGAGAGCGCTCCCCTCGGAGCACTGCGCCTATCACTTCGCGTTCCTTTGGGATTAGTAGTGCGCACGTCCTTTCTGCAATCCAGGCCTCCAATGTGTCGGATGGTGGGTGCGCAAGCAGCGCTGCTTCCAATCCCTCGCCGACATCTAGTTCGGCCTTGATAGAACCCCAAAGTACCGCGTCAACTTCCGTCAGTGAGTTCGCACCTTCGTTGAGATACTTTCCGAGCGCGACCATGCCCGGGATCCCTTCAGCGGCAGACAATCCGGACCCAATCACCAACACAAGGCCGTCGGTGAAGTGCTTTTGGACAAAAATAACTAGATCTTCGTAGTTCATTTTTCTTCTTATTCAATCTCAGAATTGTCTCAAAAACTAGGTCATGCAACGGGTAGATGGTGAAGGTGTGCACGGGCAGCGCCGGACTGCCCTCTCCCGTGTCTCGGGGGAGTACTTCGTTACTCTCTTCATGACCCCATCCTCTCAACTGATGGAGTCTCCGGCAAACCCGGGGCGATTCACCACATCCCGTGCAAACTTGCTCGGCGAGGGCTGTGACGTCGTAGTTGGGGTAGGTATAGCCGAAGGTGGTGGGTTAGCAGCTCAAGTACTGGTGCAAGAGTGTGCCTGTCAGTCAATGGCCCTCCGAGAAGGCCCAAATCACGGACGATTTTGTGTGCCACCAGTGTGCCAACTCAGCCAAACGGGGCAGAACAGAGAAATACGGAGTGAAAGACCGACCTCACATAAGTGCCAACGGATAACACACTTACGGCACTGAACCGAACTCAGCCCAACTCAGCAAAAGACCCTAATAATGAATGGGGTTCAGGGGGTCACCCGTCCCGGCCGAGGCTGGGCGACGGCCCGCTCAACAACAGCACCCAACCCCTCAAACCCCACCGGCCCATCACACAGCTTGCGCAACGACGGAAGCGTAATGGAATGCTGGCTCCGGCTCCTATCGTCCAGAACAAGCCGCGGAACAACAAAGAACTCCCATTGAGCGAGATCGAGGGGATCTAAAGTCGTCTGATCTCGGTGTGCTAGAAGGGCGAAGACGTAGACGTCGGCGGGTCGTTCAGGCACATCTGAGAACTCGTTGGTCTCCGCATTCCAACCAAGGCTTTTCCGAATGGAGAAAACAGGTCTAGAGTATTCCTCTTGATACCACGTTTGGATATAGGCTGAGGACTTTACTTCCACCTTGATTCCCGCTTCAGTGGTCAGATCCCAAGGGTCCCAATCTCCCCGCACCCCGCCCTCGGAGATCGCGCCGATCGCCTTTGCGACGATAAATTCGGCCAACGCTCCCCGTGCCGTATTACTGACCAGATCCGATGCGCTCCAGCTCCAGAAATCGGACACACTGAAGTCCAGCGACTCATCTCCCGACCTGAATCGCTCCGAACCCTTACGTCGCACTGGATGCATTGCTGGCAACTCAGACGACATTAGGCGATCACCTCCAGCATATCCTCGTGGATCTGCTTCCAGGGTTGTCCAAGATCGATCCCCCGGGCCTGAATACGGAAGCCCTCAAGCCTGACATCGACCGCGAACGGCTCGTCTACGACGGGATACAGCAGAACGCCTTCGTGGTGTGGACCTGCAGGTTGGGTCTCGCCAGCCAGCCGGCACGTCTCGTCGTTCTTGATGTTGAGGCCCATCGTGATGCCCATCGCGTTCCAGGGCAGATGGACCAAGTTGTGTCCACCTTACAAACTGTGGTTTCCCAGGGCAATTCGGCGTTATGTTGCCCGGTCGGAGCGACGGTTCGCGGTGACACGTTCGAGATGCCGCCAGAGCTGCGCCCAGTGTGGCTAGACGACTCCGCAGGCGGAAGGCACCAGACCTTCCGAACACGAGTTCTGAGCAGCGCTTTGACGCTCAAGGTGATGACGGACGAGTTCACAGAACGGCCGCTGCCCGGCTGTGGGCACGGTGATGATCACGGGGCCGCTGTGCCGGAGCGATGGAGTGCGCGGCGCAAGGCGGACGTCGTGCGGACCCCTCCGTACCGATGAGCCCCGTAGCGCGACCTTCAGGACAGGGGCGCTCACAGCTCGAACACCCGGAATGTGCCGCTCCAGAGTGTGATAGGGACGCTGCAGCCGGGGACACGCCCAGGTCATTGATGGTTGCTTTGACCTCCGGCCGATGGCCAAGAGGAAGCCGCGCTCTAGGCCCGATTCTGGCGGCTGCGGTCCTCGCCGCGGCTTGCGGCGACTCTTCCGACACACCGGTCATGCCGGAAGAGCCCGTTGCGGCCAGGATTCTGGTGTCGCCGGACGCCATCTCGATGACCGCACTGGAAGAGACCCGCGAGGTCACCGCACAGGTATTCGACCTGGACGGGCGTGTCATCGCCGGGCAGGAGGTGACGTGGACGGGCAGCCCGTCCGCGGTGGTCGCGGTTCAGACCCGCGGAGCCTCTGCACTGATCACCGCGGTCGGCACGGGAGAGGCAACGGTTACGGCCCAGGCGGGAACGGTTCTGGGGCATGTCGCCGTGATGGTGACACAGGTGCCGGCCAGCCTGGAGAAGGCGGAATCGTTCACGTTTTCGACGCGAATCGGCATCTCGTCGACGGCGCGACCGTGGAGTTCGTGGTGACCGAGGGGGGTGGAAGTACCGATCCCGAGCTGGTCGTGGCAGTCGATGGGAAGGCGGGCACGATCTGGACGCTCGGGGCGGAGGGCCCTCAGGCGCTCACCGCCAGGGCCGGGCAGGCAAGCGTACAATTCACCGCCGCGGCCCTCCCGGAAGAGGATCCCTCGACCCTGGCCATCACGACCAGTCAACTCACCGCCGCGCATGAAACCTTCGAGTACGCAGACACACTCGAAGCCACCCGCGGACGCCTGCCGTATGTCTGGAGCCTGGTCGAAGGCCAGCTGCCCCAGGGGTTGACACTTGCCGACGACGGGGTGATCCGGGGAATGGCGAGCTCCCCGGGGCAATCCAGCTTTGTCGTGCAGGTAAGGGACGCCGCGGGAGACGAGGCGACCGCCACGATCGAGATGACGATGTGTGGTCCGCCTCTCGATCTCGAACTCGGCGAGGTGCACTTCACGACCGGCATCGCGCCCGGAGGGTGCGGTTTTTCGGTGCGCGCCGTGTCCGCGGGCTCGTACTACCGGATGACCCTGGTCGGCCAGAGCGCATCGTGGCAGCCGCTGGGCTCCGTGGAGGTGAGGGTACGGGGCCACATGCCGGCGAATGCCGACGTGGCTAGGAACGCCGTTGCAGAGACGTCGACCTGGCCGGACCCCCATTCCCGGCTTGTCGCCGCAAGGCGCGAAGCCGAGGAGGATGGTCACCTTCGGCTTCGCCGCGAGGAGGCGCTCCTGCTGGCGCATCTCAACCGGGAAGGTCGGCTTCGGGCACTCCCTGACCGTCGCGACCGAAGCGCCGCGAGTTCCTCGGATCCTCCACCCGAGAGGCTCGTGTTTCGATTGGGAAGTCCCGGAACGGTTACCGACAACTGCACCGTTGCGACTCGAACCGCGACAGTGCTGCAGGGCTACAACGACCATCTGGCCATCTATGCGGAACCGATTCCGAATCCCCCGCTGGAGAGCGCGACCGTCGCCGTGCTGCTGCGCCACTACGAGCGTTACGGTGCCGAGGTCATAGACGGGTGGGGCGGTGTAGCCGACATAGACGGCAACGGGCGAATCAACGTCTATCTCGACGCCAACATGCCGGAGGGCATTTCGGGGCTTGTGTGGGTGGGAGACATGTTGCCCACCTCGGTGTGCCCTGCCTCCAATGCAGGTGAACTCATGCGGCTCGAGCGTTCGTGGGTCGAACACTTCGCGCGCGTCCTCGCCAGCACCCTGGTGCACGAGGCGCAACACATCAATTCGGTCTACAAGAGGCTCCTGAACACCCTGGAGGATCCCTTCGCCTACGACGCGCAGCACGACGGCTGGATCGAGGAAGGCCGGGCCGTGTTGGCCGAGGAAGAGGCCTCGAGGCTCGCCTGGGCGGAGCTGGGCGGGCCTGCACCCTATCAGCAGGCTACAGCGGCACACATCGAGCAGCTCTCCGAGACTCAGGAGGGAGTCAGCGGAATCCTCAACGCGCTCAGCCGCATCAAATATGTCCTTAGGGAGGACGCGAACTCGCTCACCTACTTCCCCGATGTGTACGGCAGCGGCTGGCACTTCCACCGCTTCTTGGGAGACTGGTACGGCGGCGCTGGCCGGGAGCGGCTAGGGGACGCCGAGCTGATGAAACGGCTCGTCGCCACGGGCACACCGCCGGGCATTGCCGGCATCGAGCAAGTGACGGATCGATCCTTCGCGGACTTGATGCTGGAGTACGCTACCGCGATCTCGCTGGCGCGCCTCGGGGCCGTTCGTGGCATTCTCGCTCGGCAGCGCAGTTTGTCTTGAGCAGCTTGCGGAGCACACCGCCACGAGTGCCTATCCCAACCTTCTACCGAGTTTCTTCAAGACACCTTGGCTCTTACTCCCTCCCCTCCCCGAACAACAAGCCATCGCCACCATCCTCTCCGACATGGACGCCGAGATCGCCGCCCTGGAACACCGTCTCGACAAGACCCGCGCGATCAAGCAGGGTATGATGCAGCAGCTCCTCACCGGTTCCATCCGGCTGCCCATCCCCGATGACGACACGGAAGACGACGACGCCCATGACCCCTGAAGCTCAGAATGTCGAGTGGAAGTCGTCCTGGCGCGACGAGTACCTGAAGTGGATCTGCGGATTCGCCAACGCCCAGGGCGGCGTCCTCGAGATCGGTCGGAACGACTGCGGCGAGGTGGTCGGAGTGAGCGATGTCCACCGGCTCCTGGAGGAGATTCCCAACAAGGTGCAGTCGCTCCTCGGCATCGTCGTCGAGGTGAACCTGAAGTCGGAATCCGGCGCGGAGTACTTGGAGATCGTGGTCGAACCCCATCCGAACCCGATCAGCTACCGCGGAAAGTTCCACTACCGCACCGGAAGCACGAAGCAGGTGCTTGAGGGAGCAGCCCTAACCCGTCTCCTGCTTCAAAAGCACGGCCGTACCTGGGACGATGTCGCCCTGCCGGGCGTTGACCTCGATAGTCTGGATGGCCGGGTCCTCGCCGACTTTCGGCGCCGCGGTGCCGAAAGCGAGCGGTTGCCGCGGGAAATCCTGGGTGAGTCCGATGAGTCCGTCATCGAGAAGCTCCAGTTGCGGGAGGCGGGCTTCCTGAAACGCGCCGCAGTCCTGCTCTTTCATCCGGCACCTCACCGGTTCGTCATGGAGGCTTTCGTCAAGATCGGCTACTTCCGTGGCTCGGAACTGCTGTTTCAGGATGTGGTCGAGGGCGACCTGTTCACGCAGGTCGACCGGACGATGGACTTGTTGTACACGAAGTACACGCGAGCCTTAATTTCCTACGACGGCGTCTACCGCGTCGAGACCTTCCCCGTGCCGCGCGAGGCCATGAGGGAAGCAGTGATCAACGCCATCATTCACCGGGACTACGCCAGCCCCACCACGATTCAGATTCGCGTATACGATGACCGGATCTCGATCTGGAACGCGGCCCATTTGGCTCCTGATTGGGCCGACCGACTTGCCGAGGAGTTCGCTTCGCGGCCGCATAACCCGCGAATCGCCTACCCGTTCTTTCGGGCCGGAATGATTGAAGCGTGGGGGCGAGGCATCCGCCGAATCGTGGACATGTGCCGCGAGGTTGGTAACCCGACGCCAACGTGGAGGCTGGAAGCGGGCGGTAGTGGACTGTGGGTGCGGTTTCCGTTTTCCGCAGCCTACCGAGCTGTCGATGCCGCTGCTCGCGGGACCACAGCCCGGGATACTACCCAGAAGACCGCCCAGAAGACTACCCAGAAGACTACCCAAGACAGAATCGTGGACTGCCTGCGGGCCGAGCCCAAGCTGACGCGAGTTGCACTCGCCGAGCGCGTCGGCCTGACGCCGGACGGGGTGAAGTACCACTTGGCGAAGCTGAAGGCCGCTGGAGTCATCCGCCGCGTCGGATCAGACAGATCGGGGCGCTGGGAGGTGCTGCGATGAGACCTCTTCAACCGGAGGAAGCGGAGACATGAGCGGCGTCGGCGACCTCGAGATCCAAACCCAGCGCCGCGTGGTCGCCCACTTCCGGGACCATCTCGGCTACCGCTATCTCGGCGACTGGCGCGAACGCGAGGACAACCGCAACATCGAGCCCGACATCCTCGAGCGTTTCCTGACCCGCCAAGGCCGCGCCCCCGGCCTCATCGCCAAGGCGCTGGCCAAGCTCGACAAGGCCGCCGCGCTCGGCGGAAGCCGCACCCTCTACGACGCCAACCGAGAGGTCTACGAACTCCTCCGCTACGGTGCCAAGGTAAGCCCGGGGGTCGGTCGGCAATCTGTCATCGTCGCGCTGATCGATTGGGAGAACCCCGCCGCCAACGACTTCGCAGTTGCCGAGGAGGTCACTGTCGCCGGCCGGAACACCAAGCGGCCCGATCTTGTCCTGTACGTGAACGGCATCGCGCTGGGCGTCGTCGAACTCAAGCGCTCGACGGTGTCGGTTGCCGAGGGAATCCGCCAGAACCTCGCCAACCAAGAGAAGCACTTCATCCAGCCTTTCTTCACCACCGTGCAGCTGGCGATGGCGGGCAACGACACGCAGGGGCTCCGCTACGGCGTGGTCGGAACACCGGAGCAGCACTGGCGGCAGTGGAAGGAAGTCGCCGATCAGTCCGGGGCCGCCCCGGCGGGTGCGCCAGCCGTGGGCGAGTCCGCCGCGTCTTCGCCTGCCGCGAACTCCGCTTCGTCTCTCCTCCAGGAACTCGCGGACCTCTGCGCTCCGGCCCGTCTCCTCGAACTGATCCACGACTTCGTGGTCTTCGACGCGGGCGCAAAGAAGATCTGCCGCCCCAACCAATACTTCGGCGTGAAGGCCGCACAATCCCATGTGAAGCGGCGCGACGGCGGGATCATCTGGCACACCCAGGGCAGCGGCAAGAGCCTCACGATGGTGTGGCTCGCCAGATGGATCCGCGAGAACGTGCCCGGTGGCCGCGTTCTCGTGATCACCGATCGCACCGAACTCGACGAGCAGATCGAGATGGTCTTCCTTGGCGTGGACGAGAACATCCACCGAACGAAGAGCGGCGCCGATCTCGCCGAAGCTATGGGAGATCCCGCCAAGTCGCTGATCTGTTCGCTCGTCCACAAGTTCGGCGGTTCGGAAGAGGGCGACATCGACCGCTACGTGAGCGACCTTGGCGCCCATATTGCGGGAGGCTTCCGGCCCGCTGGAGACCTCTACGTCTTCGTGGACGAGTGCCACCGCACGCAGTCGGGCAAGCTCCACCGCGCGATGAAGAAGCTCCTGCCGGAGGCCACGCTGATCGGATTCACGGGAACGCCGTTGCTCAAGTCCGACAAGCCCCGGAGCATCGAGACCTTCGGCCCGTACATCCACACCTACAAGTACGACGAGGCCATCCGCGACAAGGTGGTGCTTGACCTGCGCTACGAGGCGCGCGACATCGACCAGCACCTGACCTCCGAGGCGAAGATCGACCAGTGGTTCGACCTCAAGACTCAGGGTCTGAGCGATCTGGCCCGGGCGCAGCTCCGGCAGCGCTGGGGCACCATGAGGAAGGTCACGAGTTCGCGCGACCGGATCGACAAGATCGTGGACGACATCCTGATGGACATGGAGAGGCGGGACCGGCTGAAGAGCGGGCGGGGCAACGCCATGCTCGTGTCCGACAGCGTCTACGCGGCCTGCCGCTTCTTCCAACGCTTCAGCGAGACCGACCTGAAGGGCAGGTGCGCGATCGTCACGTCATACCATCCGGCCCCGGCGGACGTTGCGGGCGAGGAGACCGGGGAAGGCCCGACCGAGAAGCTGCTCAAGTACCAAGTGTACCGGTGCATGCTCGCGGATCACTTTGGAGAGCCCGAGGACAAGGCCATGCACAAGGCCGAGCAGTTCGAGAAGGAGGTCAAGGGGCGCTTCGTGCACGAGCCTTGGCAGATGAAGCTCCTGATCGTCGTGGACAAGCTCCTGACCGGGTTCGACGCGCCTCCGGCGACGTACCTCTACATCGACAAGAAGATGCAGGACCATGGTCTCTTCCAGGCGATCTGCCGAGTCAACCGCCTCGACGGCGAGGACAAGGAGTACGGCTGCATCATCGACTACAAGGACCTCTTCCGTTCGCTGGAGGGCGCGATGCTCGACTACACGGGCGAAGCCTTCGAGAGCTACGACCGGGAGGACGTGGAGGGGCTGCTGAGGGATCGTCTGGAGCGGGGGCGGGAGCGGCTGGAGGGAGCGCGCGAGGATGTCCGGGCGCTCTGTGAACCCGTCGATCCGCCCCGCGATACTGCGGCGTACCTGCGCTACTTCTGCCAGGACGGCACGGGCGACGGTGAGGAGACCGCCCGTCAGTTGGCCGCCAACGAACGGAAGCGCCTCACCCTCTATCGGCTCGTGGCCGCGTTCCTGCGCGCCTACGCGGACGTGGCCAACGAGATGATTGAAGCTGGCTATACGGAGGCGGAGCGGGAGGCCACCCGGGATGAAGTGGGCCACTACGAGAAGGTCCGCCAGGAGGTCAAGCTGGCAAGCGGCGACTTCGTGGACCTGAAGAGGTTCGAGCCCGCGATGCGGCACCTTCTCGACGCCTACATCCGAGCCGACGACTCCGAGGTCCTGTCCACCTTCGACGACATGACGCTCGTCGATCTGCTAGTCGAACGCGGCGAGGACGCCGTGGACGCGCTCCCGGAGGGGATCCGGGGGAGTCGCCGCGCCGTCGCCGAGACGATTGAGAACAACGTCCGCCGCCTGATCGTGGACGAGATGTCCGTCAACCCCAGGTACTACGAGCGGATGTCGAGACTGCTCGACGAGTTGATCGAGCAACGGCGCGAGGAAGTGATCGCCTACGAGAACTATCTGAAGCGGGTGAGCGCGCTGGCCGCGAAGGTGAAGCACGGCGAGGACGGCGGTTCGCGTCCGGCGACCGTCAACACCGCCGTTCTGCGCGCGATCTACGGCAACCTCCCGGAGGAGCCGCCGGTGCCGATACCCGGACCTGGGACCGGCACTCGCGAGTCCGTCGCGCTGGCCGTTGATCAGGCTGTTCGGAACGCTCGGATGGACGCTTGGCGCGGCAACCCGATCAAGGAAAGGCACATCAAGAAGGCGATCCACGAGGCGCTCGGTGCCTACAAGGCCAGCGCGGCGGCGATCTACGACATCGTGAAGGCGCGGAATGAGTACTGAATTGCGCGTTCCGGCATCCCGCACCGACGGGTCCACGGGATCGACCCCGGCCACCTGCTTGGAGGTTGGCGGCATCTCCGTTGAAGTCGTCCGCAAGGACATCAAACACCTGCATCTGGGCGTCTACCCCCCGGAGGGACGGGTGCGCGTTGCCGCGCCGCTGCGCCTCGACGACGAGGCGGTGCGGATGGCGGTGATCTCGCGGCTGGCGTGGATTCGGCGAAAGCGAGACGGGTTCCGGAGGCAGGACCGCGACTCCCGCCGCGAGTTCGTGTCCGGCGAGAGTCACTACTTCGAGGGTCGGCGCTACCGGCTGGATGTTGTTGAGTCGCCCGGCTCGACCGGCATTCGCTTGAAGGGCAGCGCATGGATCGAAATGCGCGTCCGTCCCCCAACGGGCCGCGACGCCCGCGAGGCGATGCTGTACGCGTGGTACCGGGCTCGGCTCCGCGAGCGCATCCCCGCATTGGTCGCAAAGTGGGAGCCGAGGATCGGTGTGCGGGTGGCCGACTGGCGCGTCCGGCGCATGAAGACGCGCTGGGGAACCTGCAATGCTCCAGCTCGCCGCATCTGGCTCAACTCCGAGCTGGCCAAGAAGCCGCTGGCCTGCATCGAGTACGTCGTCGTCCACGAGATGGCCCACCTCGTCGAACCAACGCACAACGACCGATTCCGGAAGATCCTGGACCGGGTGATGCCGCGCTGGCGTCTCCGTGCCGAAGAGTTGAACCGCACCCGTCTTGCCGACGAGGGATGGGAAAGTCCCTGACGGTCCCGTAGACCCTCGCCGGGGCTGCCCGGATCGTGAACCGGCGGGGTCCGTGCGCAACGACTCCACCGACTCGATCTCCGGTCCTCCCAAGCCCTTTACCTGACTTCCCGGGAATCCCGCCGGGGGGGCGTTTCGCCAAGCCGCTGGCGGCGGCGTCCGATGGCCCGGATACCTTCTGAAACGTCCTGAGACGACCTAAGACACTAGGACATTTCATAAGGGTTGACTGCCTTGCGAGGGGCTCCTCACCGTTCCTCGCATGGAGATGATGGAGCAAACAGTTCAACTCGGCGGCGAGCGCAGGCATCGTCCACCTGCGCGCGGCTTGGCCGCCGAGGAGACCGTGACCGGCATTCGGGGGATCGGACGAGTCTGCCGCATTACCGGGCGCTCGGCGGCGAGGGAAGCCCAAGCCGGGGTCCCTTGAGTGCGTGTGCAGGTCGAAGCGGCCGATGCGGTGCGTCGAGCCGGAGCGTCCGCGGCTGCGGCGGACGTGCTTGTCGGACGCCGCTAAGGCGGGGGAGCCAGCTTACCCTTTGGGGCCACGCTTCGCGGGTCCCCGGCAGGGGCTGGCGAGGGACTCCGCCCCTTCGATCCCCTAGGGAGGCCCGCGCTCCGCTGCGGCGTGCGTGTTCGCCCAGCGGCGCACTGGTTCCGATCGTTGCCGATCGCGCCCAATGCCCGTGCCGGACGCGCTCCACGTTCGTGTCCGCGCTACCGACTGCCGCCGCAACCTCGTAGGCGGCATGCTCCGCCGGGCGTTGACGGTCGGTCGAGGCGCCGCGTATTCTGCCCAGTTCATCCGGCGGTACAAGAGAGTAGCCCCTGCCACACCCGAGCTGGATGCATTGGGTGCGACCGTTCAGTTGAGGGCGGCCGTGCGTGACCAGAGCTCCGCGGTAATGGCTGGAGCCACCGTGACCTGGACGAGTAGCGCCTCTCCGGCACGTGGGATAGCGACGAGGAACGATTGGTGCGACAGGGCCTCGTGGGCTCGATCCCTCCCGAACTGGGCAGCCTCACCAACCTGACAGCGCTGTGGCTCTCGCACAACAACCTCGCCGGTCCCATCCCTATCGAACTCGGCAACCTCACCCAACTCAAGTCCTTGCACCTGGATGGCAATGGTTTCTCCGGCCCGATCCCGCCGGAACTTGGCAGGCTCGCCAACTTGGAGTCGCTGGCACTCGAGGCGAATCAATTGACCGGCCCGATCTCCCCCGAACTCGGTAGCCTCAGGTATTTGCGGAACCTGTCGCTCCAGGCCAATCGTCTCACCGGCCCGATCCCCCCCGAACTCGGTAGCCTCACGCATGTGCGGCAGCTGTGGCTCTCGTCCAATCGTCTCACCGGCCCGGTTCCAGAGGAACTCGGCAGCCTCGCCAACCTCGAGGGACTGGAACTGAGCCGCAATCAACTCGGCGGCCCGCTTCCCCAAAGCCTCCTCGAACTCACGAAGTTGGACATTCTGAAGTTCGGTGAGAACGCAGGTCTGTGCGCACCGGGTACCTCGGTCTTCGCCACATGGCTGGACGGGATCGAGAATCGCGACGAAACGACGCTCTATTGCAACGAATCGGACGTGGCGGTGCTCGATGCGCTCTATCAGACCGCCGGTGGTTCGGGGTGGACCAATTCCACCGGATGGCGCGCGAGTCCCGTGTTGGAGGGATGGTACGGGGTGGATGCGGACGCCCTTGGCCGGGTCACAGGCCTCGATCTGAGCAACAACGGTCTGTCGGGGAAGATTCCCGCATCGTTGACCGAACTGACGCGCCTGACGGTGCTGAAGATCAACGGAAACGACTTGTCCGGACGATTGCCGCTGGCGCTCACCGTCCTGTCGCTACGGGAGTTCCACTATGCGAACACCGAGATCTGCACTCCCGCCAACGGGTCTTTCCAGGAATGGTTGAAGACCATCATGTCCCATGAGGGCACGGGCGTCGAATGCGGTATCGCATTCGCCTCTCTGGAGGTCGCGGAGGCGGCCCCTCTGACGTCCATCGGGGAGACCGTGGAACTCTCGGTGACCGGTGTCCTGGATGACGCTACGCGACAATCTGTCGACCCCACTCTTGTCGAGTGGCAGTCCTCCGATCCCGCCGTGGCCACCGTCTCCGAGGCCGTTGTGACCGCCGTCCGAGGGGGCAACGCCACGATCACGGCAACCTATGAGGAGCATACGGTCAAGTCGGTCGTCTCCGTGTGGATTTCCACGCTGAGCGAGGGCTCGGTGCGGGTGCTGTATGTCGTGCCCGCCGATAAGGAGTTTCGCGCCGACTACAGTGCCGGCATTTCGAAGGCGATCGTGGATGTCCAGTCCTGGTACCGCCGCCAACTCGACGGCCTCACGTTCGACATCTACAGCGTCATACCGGAACCGTGTCACCTCCCCGAGAACGAGGACTACTACAGCTACACCGAGGTGGAGGAGAAGGTGTTGAGGGATGTCCAGCCCTGCGCGCCGGCGGTCCATAACGACCCGGGGTTCATCTGGGCGCTCTACGTGGACGTGGAGGAAGCCTGCGACGGGTACCAAGCACTCGGCCGGGGCGGCGGCGGCCTTACCCTGCTCCCGGGCTATGACCTAGAGTTGATGCAGAACCCCAACAGGACCATAGTGTTCTGCGACGGGACGTTCTATCGCACTTATGGAAGCGTTCTGGGAGGACTTGCGCACGAACTCGGGCATGCGTTCGGATTGCCTCATCCGCCCGGATGTGACGAGGACTTGCCGACCTGTGATACGGAAGCGCTGATGGGGTGGGGGTGGGGCAACTACCCCGACACCTACCTGCGTGACGACGACGAGAAGGTGTTTCTTCGTCGGTCGCCGTTCATCAAACCGTAGTCGCCCCTGGACGACTGCAGTGATCGAATCGCATGTCCACGATGGGATTCAGCGCTCCGTTCCTGCGCGGGCCACTTGATCACAATCGTCATCGAAGACCCGCAACACATCCGTCAGCGGTTTTCGGAGGTCCAGCGAAGCGGCGAATGGCACCGGCAACCCCACCATCATCACGGCGTTGATTCACAGCGGAGTCATCTGCGTGGTCTTTCTCAGCCCCTCGGGGATCGAGAACGGCGCAGCCGACCCGCCTGGATGCTTCAGCCACTCGAGGAGCTCGGCCTGCGCGAGCGAAACGATCCCCTCTCTTTCTGCGATCATCGTTTCCCACCTGCTGACTGTGCCGGCAGGGAGGTCTTGGCGGCCCAGGCTCCCATGCGTCGGTGGACGAGTTGGTATGGCGCACGGGAGCTGGCTCATGGAGGCTTAGGCACCATGAGCCAGCTTACCCTTTGGGGCCACGCTTCGCGGGTCCCCGGCAGTGGCTGGCGGGGGGCTGTGCCCCCTCTGACCCCCCCAACGGCAACGGCACATCATGGACGCTGGACACGGGCGGGGGGCTCGTCCCCCCTCCGTCTCGCCGGCCCGTCCTGATGGCTGATCGCCGCACCGTCGCCGCCGGCCGATTCGCTGCCGCGAACCATCAGCGGCTCGGACCATGATCGCGCTCTCGACCACGCTGGCGCATCAGATCCAGCGCCCGCGCGACGTCTCGGCGAGCGTCCTGTAGTCCCGGGCCAAGCGTGTCATTTGCACGGAGAGCCGCTCGACTTGCTGCCGCAAGGCTTCGACCTGCTCGCAGTGCCGCTGCTGTTCCATCTCGTACTGCGCGGACAACCTCTCCAAGGCCGCCGTCAACTGCCGTTCCAGCTCGGTCATATAGCTCCCTCACTCTCTCGACAGCTTCACGGCAGGCCTCTCGCCCACGGTCCAGGGCGGATCGTCCGGCGTGCCGGCCGGCAGCACTACGAACCGCTCCCCCTCGATCTCCCGAAGCGTGATCCCCCAGGTGGTCGCCTCGAGCCGGGCCAGGGTCTGGCGGGCCTCCTCGATCTCCAGGTCGAGGGCGGCGGCTGTCTGGATCCGGGCCTGGATGCGCGTCGAAAGCCATTGCGTCGTCGCCCAGCTCCCGCCGCAGATGCCAAGCCAGAGGCTCAGGCCGACGACCAGGGGCCGGAGCCAGGCGTTGAGCAGGAGGGCGCGGATCCGCCCGGTCGCCGCAGCCGTATCGCGTTCGATGGTATGCAGCGCGTTGCTCACAGCGCGCCGCGAGTTCGCGCCGAGCCGCTCGAGCTCGTTCGTGGTCAATTCCTCGATCGCCTGGCGTTCGGCCTCCAGCCGACTCCGTAACCGCTCGGTCAAGTCGTTCGCGTTTGAAGTCATATGCGTACAGCTCTCCTTTCAGCCGCCACCGGTCTCCGGTCGTTGGATCAAGGGCCGTCAGGTAGTTCTTGCCCTGGCGCGGCACCTCCAGGCCCGCCTCCTGCAAGGCTGCGACGACATCTGCCCGGTTCCGTACCGTGCCGTGCTCGACACGCTGGAGCAGGTAGTCCCGGATCAGATCGCGCGGGGCGGGCTCAAGTGCGAGGCCAGCCCGCAGGTGAGCCGCCTCGACGTAGGCGCGGTGCCCAGGTTGCTGCACGCGCGCCCGCGCCGGGTCATCCGGCCGGCTCCAGCCGTGTTCGGCGTTGAAGGCGTCGCGGAGCGGGCCGAACATCTTCTGCCAGCCCGGCGGCGCGATGTTGAGGCTCCGGCCGGTCTCGAGGTCGCACCGCGCGGCGAGGATATGCACATGAGCGCCGCCGCCGCGCTCGCGGTGCACCACGGCCGCCCAGGCGTAGCGGTCGGGCTCGAGCCCCGCCCAGGCCGTCTCTTCAAAAGCATCGATGACCGCGCCGATCTGCGCGTCGGTCGGAGTGTCGTCCGGTGCCCAGGCAATCACGCCCGACGTGTATTTGTGCTCGAACGCCAGCGCGTCGGCCACCGCGGCCACCTGATGGGGATCCCCCCGGAGGACCTCCACGCCCGCGCGCAGCTGCCCGGCCGCGTCCCGCGCCCCGAGGAGGTAGTCGGCCGCCGCCCGGGCCGAGCCGGTTCCGCGAGCCAGGAACTTAATGTGCATCGGGGTCGGGGAGCCCGATGTCGGCCAGCGCCGTGAGCGCCCGCTCGATGGCGACCAGGTGAGCGACGATCTCGACGGCCTCGGCGTTCGCTTTGAAGGTATTGGCCCAGCGGGCGATCTGGTTCAGGTTCGCCCCGATCCGCGCCAGCTCGCGGGTCCGCTCTCGCTCCACAGCGGCGTGCGCCACGGTCCAGGTGCGCGCCCGACCCACCGACCGGCGCACCAGATCCGACAGCGTCAACCCTGCGGAGCGCGCCTTCGCGTGCCACTCGGCACGCTCCGCCTCGCGGGCGCGGATCTTCACCCACACGTCGCGTCCAGCGCCCATGATGTGCCGTTGCCGTTGGGGGGGTCAGAGGGGGCACAGCCCCCCGCCAGCCACTGCCGGGGACCCGCGAAGCGTGGCCCCAAAGGGTAGGCTGGCTCTCCCGCCGTAGCGGCCAAACTCGCCCGCCGACGGTCGGAACACTGGGCCGTAAAAATCTCCATACCCGTATATTGAGGAGCCCGCCTTATGCGGTGTCAACAACGGGCAAAAAGGCGATGTCCCAGGTGTTCCAGCGACGTACCAGAGGCGGACCCGGCTCCGCCAGCGGCCGCCCTGTGCTGTCGCGCCGACTTGATATGCCAAGCGCCATGGTGTAGAAATCTGGATCCTACTCCCGCAAGCAAGGACGCCACCACGCATGCTAGAGACCTTGTCCTCATGGGCGAGAAAACTGCCCCGGCACAACTACGTGCAATCCCGACGTGGCCGATGAGCAACCACGACCTGCACTGGATCGCGAACTACATCTGGGGGATTGCGGACGACGTGCTCCGCGACCTCTACGTCCGCGGCAAGTACCGCGACGTGATCCTCCCGATGACGGTGCTCCGCCGGCTGGACGCGGTGTTGGAAGGCAGCAAGCAGGCGGTGCTGGCGATGAAGGTGAGACTCGACCAGGCCGGCCTAATCGAGCAGGACCAAGCCCTGCGGCAGGCGGCGGGCCAAGCCTTCTACAACATCTCGCAGTTCACGCTGGGTGATCTCCGTGCCCGCGCCAACCGCCAGCAACTAGAGGCTGACTTCCGGGCCTACTTGGACGGCTTCTCGCCGAACGTCCAGGACATCCTGGACAACTTCGAGTTTCGAAACCAGATCACGCGGCTTTCCAAAGCCGACGCGCTCGGCACGCTGATCGGGAAACTGACCTCCCCGGACGTCAATCTCAGCCCGCATCCGGTGAAGAACACCGACGGCTCGATCCGGCATCCTGGCCTCGACAACCACGGAATGGGCTCGATCTTCGAAGAGCTGGTCCGGCGTTTTAACGAGGAAAACAACGAGGAGGCGGGTGAGCACTGGACCCCCAGGGACGCCGTGCGGCTGATGGCGCGGCTAGTATTCCTGCCCGTGGCCGAGGAGATCCGGTCGGGCACGTACTTGCTCTACGATGGCGCTTGCGGGACCGGCGGGATGCTAACGGTAGCCGAGGATACCCTTCAGAGTCTCGCCGCCGACCACGGTAAAGACGTATCCACGCACCTCTACGGCCAAGAGATCAACGCCGAGACGTACGCCATCTGCAAGGCCGACCTTCTGCTGAAGGGCGAGGGCGAGGCTGCGGACAACATCGTGGGGGGGCCGGAGCACTCCACGCTGGCTAACGATGCATTCCCCGCGCGCGAGTTCGACTTCATGCTCTCCAACCCGCCGTACGGCAAGAGCTGGAAGAGCGACCTTGAGCGGATGGGTGGCAAGAAGGATATGCGCGACCCGCGCTTCGTCCTCGAGCACGCGGCCGATCCCGAGTACTCCTTGGTGACCCGCTCCAGCGACGGCCAGATGCTCTTTCTGGCCAACAAGGTCTCGAAGATGAAGCAGGACACCCGGCTCGGTAGCCGCATCGCCGAGGTCCACAACGGCAGTGCGCTGTTCACGGGCGATGCCGGCCAGGGAGAGAGCAACATCCGCCGCTGGATCATCGAGAACGACTGGCTGGAGGCGATCGTCGCGCTTCCGCTCAACATGTTCTACAACACCGGGATTGCGACCTACATCTGGGTGCTGACCAACCGCAAGCCCGAGCACCGCAGGGGCAAAGTGCAGCTGATCGACGCCACCGGGTGGTACCAGCCACTCCGCAAGAACTTGGGCAAGAAGAACTGCGAGCTCGGCGAAGAGGACATCGACTGCATCTGCGACACGTTCCTCGCCTTTGAGGAAACCGAGCAGAGCAAGATCTTCGACAACGCGGCGTTTGGCTACTGGAAGGTGACGGTCGACCGGCCACTGCGCATTGAGGGTGCCGACCCAGACCGGGTCTACAAGCCCGCCGACATCAAGGCGCTGAAGGAGCGCGGCACACGGGCTGAGGACGCACCGCCCGTCATCCGGAAGATCCATAAACGGGGCACGGAGGCCGACTCGCTACGCGGCCTGTTCGCGGCCACAATCAATGGTCGGTCCGCCGTCGTGGAGTACGAGCCGGACACGGACCTGCGCGACACCGAGCAGATTCCGTTGCAGGAGGAGGGAGGTATCGAGGCGTTTCTGCGACGTGAGGTGCTGCCCTATGCCGCAAATGCCTGGTACCAGCCCGACAGCGTGAAGGTCGGCTACGAGATCAGCTTCACGCGCTACTTCTACAAACCAAAGCCGATGCGAGCCTTAGAGGAGATCCGGGCGGACATCCTGGCGCTGGAGCACGAGACCGAGGGGCTACTGGACGAGATCATCGGGAAGGATGCTTGAGTCATGGCCACACAACGGTATTCGGTCACACCCCACCCCATCGAAACGCTGCTCACTTGGGTGAAGTCCGGGGAAATCGCCATCCCAGAGATTCAGCGTCCCTTCGTGTGGGACGCCACCAAAGTTCGCAACCTACTCGACTCGCTCTATCAAGGCTATCCGGTCGGCTACCTCATCGCGTGGCGAAATCCGACCGTCAAGCTCAAGGACGGCACCCCGTCGGCGGGCAAACGCATCCTGATCGACGGTCAGCAGCGAGTGACGGCGCTCATGGCGGCTCTGCTCGGTCGAGACGTACTGACTAGAGACTACAAACGGTTCGCATTCGCATCGCGTTCCACCCTGAGGAAGGGCGGTTCGAGGTAGCAAATCCGGCCATCCGCAAGGATTCGGCGTGGATTGACGACGTGGTCGCCATCTTCTCGCCGGACGCGAAGCTGCTCCAAATCACGAAGGGGTACACCCAGGCGAATCCCGGCATGGACGAGGACCAGGTGTTTGCGGCCCTGGAAAGGCTCCGCAAGATCATCAACAACCACGTCGGTGTCATCGATCTGGCCGAGGATCTCGACATCGAGACGGTCACCGAGATTTTCATCCGCGTGAACTCGGCTGGAGCGGCGCTGTCGCAAGCCGACTTTGCGATGTCCAAGATCGCCGTTAACGAGGCCTATGGCGGCAATCTCCTCCGTAAGGCTATCGACTATTTCTGCCACCTTGCCGTCGCACCGGACTTCCTGTCGAGGATCGAGAAGAACGACAAGGCGTTTGCGGCGTCTGAGTTCTTTCCGCACATGCGCTGGCTGAAAGATGTCAACGACGACCTCTACGACCCGACCTACACCGACATGCTCCGCGTGGCGTTCACCTCCGAGTTTCGGCGCGGGAAACTTCAGGACCTGGTGGCGTTACTGTCGGGCCGCAACTTCGAGACCAAGCAGTACGAAGATGCCATCGCCGAGGAGGCATTCGGGAAGCTCAAGAAGGGCATCCTTGCCTTCATGAACAAGACGCACTTTGACCGCATCACGATGATCCTGCGCTCGGCAGGTTTAGTCACGCGGGACTTAATTCGCGGTCAAAATGCCCTCAACTTCGCCTACATCCTCTACCTGCGTGGGCGAGCCGAACACGTACCGGCGGCGGATCTGGAGCGGCTAGTGCGGCGTTGGTACGCCATGTCGATCCTGCGCGGGCGCTACACGGGAAGCCCGGAGACCGCCTTTGACTTGGACGTTCGTCAGATCGAGGCGCGGGGGATGGCCGCGTACGCCGACTCCGTGGTTAAGACCGAGGTGCCCGACAGTTTCTGGACGGGGATGCTTCCGCAGTTGATGGACACGTCGTCCTCCAACAGCCCCTATTTTCTGGCGTATCAGGCCGCGCAAGTGAAACTCGGCGACCGGGGGTTCCTCTCCCGAGATATCACCGTGCTCGACCTGCTGATGAACCGCAGCGATGTCCATCACGTCTACCCGCGCAACCACCTGAAGAACCAGGGTCTGGCACGGGGCCGCTACAACCAGATTGCGAATTTCGTCCTCGCCCAGAGCGAGATCAACATCGCCATCGGCGACCAGGCACCGGAGGTCTACTTCAAGGAACTCGCCGAACAGTGTGCCGGTGGCAAGAAAAAGTACGGCGGAATCACCGATGTCGCCGAGATGCGCGTGAACCTACGGATGAGCTGTTTGCCGGAATCTCTCCTGGACGGCCAGATCCCGGACTACGACGGTTTTCTGGAGGAGCGCCGCAAACTCATGGCTTTGAAGATCAAGTCCTGGTTTGAGGCGCTCTAATGATCGCCGACCTCAAGCCATATCCCGGGATGAAGGAATCTAGTGTGCCGTGGCTGGGCGCGGTGCCGGAGCACTGGACGATGAAGCGTGGCAAGGCGCTGTTCCACTGCGTCGACGTTCGGTCATCAGCCGGCGAAGAAGAGCTGCTGACGGTTTCGTCAGAGCGAGGAGTGGTACCTCGCTCCTCTGCGACGGTCACAATGTTCAAAGCGGAGTCGTACGCGGGCTACAAGCTCTGTTGGCCTGGTGACTTGGTGATCAACAGTTTGTGGGCTTGGGGGCGTGGTCTTGGCGTATCTAGACACCACGGTATCATCAGTTCCGCGTACGGTGTTTACCGCCTACGACCGATCTTTACTGAGTACTCCGATTACGTTCACGAGCTTGTTCGATCAACGCCCTTCAACTGGGAGCTACAGGTACGCTCAAAAGGGATCTGGATCTCTCGCCTTCAGTTGACCGACGAAGCATTCCTCGGAGCGCCATTCCCGCTCCCACCGCCACAAGAACAAGCAGCGATCGTCCGCTTTCTCGACCATGCCGACCGACGCATCCGACGCTACATCCACGCCAAGCAGAAGCTGATCGCGCTTCTAGAGGAGCAGAAGCAGGCCATCATCTACCAAGCCGTCACGGGCAAGATCAATGTCCGCACCAGCCAGCCCTACCCAGCCTACAAGGACTCTGGCGTGGAGTGGCTTGGAGAAGTGCCGAAGCATTGGGAGGTGGCGCAATTGCGAAGATTTGCGGTTGACCGTTGTGACGGACCGTTCGGCTCTGGGTTGAAGTCTTCACACTACACGGAGGATGGAATAAGGGTTGTGCGCCTCCAGAACATTGGAAACGGGGAGTTCAGAGATTCTGATGTTGCGTTTATCTCACCTGACCATTACTCAACGCTAGGTGATCATTCAGTCATACTTGGAGACATCTTGGTCGCAGGTCTAGGTGACAACAACCACCCAGCAGGTCGCGCGTGTGTGGCGCCGGAAAACATTGGCCCTGCCATGGTCAAGGCTGACTGCTTTCGATTTCGTCCTGACAAGGACCAAGTCGAGCCACACTTTGTCGCACTCCAACTTACTGCCACTGCCTCAACTGCATCGGCGCTTCTCTCGACTGGAGCGACACGTCAACGAACGAACCTCCAGAGCACGTCAGCGAGAGCTATCAGTATCCCTGCTTTCCATGAGCGAAGCTGTCCCAACCGTAGTTGAAGGTTCCTGATAGGGGAGAAAGAAAAGTGGTGGCTCCGGGGGTCCCGGGCCGATAGGCTCGGGTAGGCAAAAACCCCAACACGAAGCCACCACGATGAAGAGAACGTACGAGGTAAGGGATCGGGCGGACAAGCGCGCGATCAGGGAGTTCCTGAAGCGGGAGGGGCAGTTTCTGCTTCCGATGCTTGAGCTCGTGGAGCAGACGGAGGTCGTGATCGACGAAGTCATCCAGGTGATGGGACGAGCGACGATCGAAGCGGTGCTGGAGATGAGCGCCGAGGGTGTGGCAGGCGTGAAGCAGGCAGGTCGGTCACGAGCGGAAGACGACACGGTGTGGTATGGCCGGCAGGGTGGTGTGGTTTACCTGTCGGACCGGAAGGTGCGTGTGGAGCGGCCACGGCTCAGGCGCCGGGGCGCCGGGGAGGGTGGCGAGGTCGAGGTGCCGGCGTACGCAGCGATGCGGAGACCGGGCGCCGTGGCGGATCGGATGCTCGAGGTCCTGATGGCGGGGGTGAGCACGCGGAAGTACGGCCGTGTGATCGGTGAGATGGCCGACACGGTCGGGGTGAGCAAGTCGGCGGTGAGCCGTGAGACGGTCGAGGCCTCAGAGCGCGTGCTGAAGGAGCTGATGGAGCGCCGGCTGGATGCGTGGGACCTCCTGGTGATCTACCTGGACGGGATCCAGATGGGCTCGCACCACGTGCTTGCTGCGGTAGGCGTGGACTCAGACGGAAAGAAGCACGTGCTGGGCGTGAGGGAAGGAGCGAGTGAGAACGCCGAGGTGAGCAGCGCGCTCCTAGAGGATCTGGTCGAGCGCGGCCTGGACCCGGGCAGGCGGCGGCTGTTCGTGATCGATGGCTCGAAAGCGCTCAGGAAGGCGATCGAGAAGGTGTTCGGCCAACGTCACCCCATCCAGCGCTGCCGCAACCACAAGCTCCGCAACGTGCTGGGTCATCTGCCGAAGGATCAGCATCCTCAGGTGAAGGCGGCGTTCCGGGCGGCGATGAAGCTGGACGCGAAGCAGGGCGAGCAGAAGCTCGAGCAGCTCGCCCGATGGCTCGAGCGCGACCACCCCTCGGCCTCGGCCAGCCTACGCGAAGGCCTCAGCGAGATGTTCACGATCAACCGGCTCGGCCTCCCGCCGCGGCTGAGGAAGTGCCTGGGCTCGACCAACCTGATCGACAGCACCCACTCGGGCGTAAGACAGAAGACCCGCAGGGTGACCAACTGGAAGAACGGAGCGATGGCCTTGCGCTGGGCTGCGGCCTCGTTCGTGGAGACCGAGAAGAGCTACCGGAGGATCATCGGCTACGACCAGCTCTGGATGCTCAGGGCCCACCTCGACGACCATGAACCGGTTGCCCAAATGAGAAAGGCAGGCTAACAAGGAGACTCTCCGGAGCCACCACCTTCAACTGTCAGCGGGACACCATCCCATGAGCAGGCGCTAGTCGTTGAGTACACCGAGAATGCGACCTCCGGTACTCGTGCCGCCCAGGAGACTGCGATACGAGGGATCGCATGTCTTCGTGAATACCGCACTCGTCTGATCGCCGATGTCGTCACCGGCAAGCTCGATGTGCGCGATGCTGCGGCCACCCTGCCGGAAGTGAATCCGCTGGCAGGAGACGACGTGGACGATCCGGAAGATCCTGAAGTGGATTCAGCTCTTGAGGACCTCGAGTCCAGAACGGAGGTGATCATATGAGCGCCTGGGAGACTTGTCCCGCTGTTGAGCAGGACGCGGCGAAGGTCAGCGGAGCCTGGGTGTTTGAGGGCACGCGAGTACCCGTAGCCTCATTGTTTGAGAACCTCAGGGACGGTGCCACGGTCGACCAGTTCCTAAGTTGGTTTCCCGGAGTGGAGCGTCGGCAGGTCGAGAGCGTTCTCGACCACGAGACCCGGGATCTCAAGGACTCGGTGGCTTGAGAATACTATTCGACCAAGGGGTGCCGGCGCCGCTGGGCAGGGATCTGGCCGGACATGACGTGGATACTGTTTTCGGACGCGGCTGGTCGGGCCTGGACAACGGTGCGTTGCTCGACCGGGCGGAGGAGCATGGGTACCAGCTGCTGGTAACAACGGACCAGCATCTCCGTCATCAACAGAACCTATCTGGGAGACGGCTAGCGATTGTGGTATTGCTGGCCGCGTCATGGCCGCGCATCCAACGCCGTGTTGCGAAAGCTTTCGCTCGTCCCCGCACGCCTCACTCAGAGAACGTCCGGGAAGGTATCTCATTACGAAATAGAGGAGTCCTTCGTCCCCGCTATAGTCGTAGACATCGACGAGGTTGGGATGACGGAACCGAGCGACGGTGCGGGCTTCCCTGAAGAAGCGCCGCTCGAACTCCGGGCCGACCATCAAACGCGGCGCGAGCACCTTTATGGCGACGTCCCTGGCGAGCGTGTCCTGTGCGAGGAATACCTCACCCATCCCGCCGACACCCAGGCCGCGCAATATGACGTAGCGTCCCGACGTAGCTTTCCGAAGTCGGTCTTCGAGGCTCTCCCGATCGGAACTGTCGCGAACGTCACTCAAGGACAACGATCCCACGGTAAAGTTTCATCGTATCGCGAAAGTACTGAGGTGCCCCCAGGTACGGTAGGCGTTGGTGCTTGGCTCCGGCGCTCTGGATGGAGCTCTCACGGCCAGCGTATTGGAGCTACGTCGTGGACCCCCCAAGACAAGGAAACTCCCCCAGAGCATCCAAAGCCCTGAGGGAGTAGGCCTTATCCCAAGTCGGGACGGCCGGATTCGAACCGGCGACCCCCTGAACCCAATTTCAGGTCCCCGCTCTGGAAATCCACACCCCGTCCCAAATGAAGTCCACCGGCCACAGCTTCTGCTCACCCTTGTCGAAGTCCCGCCACAAGTCGGCGTAGCTCCGCTGGGCAACCGGGTGGACCTCCGCCCCCGCAACCTCCGCCAACGGCCTGAGGACAAAGGCGCTTTCGGTGATCTCCTTCCGAGGCAGCGAGACGCGATCGACCAAGCCCGTCGCGTCGGCATAGGTCAGCAGGTCCAGGTCCAGCGTGCGAGGGCTGAACCGCGGAGTGTCACGGCTTCGCCCCCGGTCGTCCTCGATCTTCCGCAAGGTTTCAGCCAGCTCACCGACCGTCTGCTCGGTATCCACCCCCACCACCAGGTTGTAGAAGGGGTCGCCCTCGAATCCTACCGATTCGCCCTCGAAGACAGAGGACAAACGGAGCTCTCCGTAGGCGGCGGACAGGGCGTCCAAGGAAGCCGTCACGTTGCGCTCGCGATCGATATTGCTGCCTACGCTGATATACGCACGGGCCACCTACGTGCGCTCTCCCCGCTCGATGACGACGCCCACGTCGGTCGCTCCAGCGACCGCACCGGGCTTACTCACTCGCAGGCGCAGCCAGGTCACGCCGAACTCCTCGCGTATGATATCCGAGACTCTCTCAGCCATCGTCTCCACTAGCAGAAACTCGGTCCCTTCGACGAAGGCGATGAGCCGCTTGGCCACCCCCTTATAGTCTATCGTGTCCGCAATATCGTCGCTGTCGGCTGCCCTACGGATATCGGTGGCCATCTCGAGATCGAGACTCACGGTCTGCCGCACCTCACGCTCCCAGTCGTTGATCCCTATGATGGTGTCGATTGTCAGGTTACGGATGTACACAATGTCCATATGGCCTCCTGGGCTAGTATAGCTGGGGCTACGAAGAGGCGCGAAAGGGCGACAACGGCTTCTCCTGCTACGTGGATCGGGGGAGGAGACGGCCTCAAGGAACGACGGATCCGACCAGAGGTGACGCCTCGAAGTGCTCTACGGGCACTGCCCCGGATGCTGTTGACCCATCGACGAAGCCCCGTGCGGGCGAGCGCCCCCCAGTGCGTAGAGCAAGTCCAAAGGTTACGTTGGATCGCAGGTAGACCTCAGCCGGACCGTGGGTCGCCACCGGCCTCGGCCGGCTCCAAAGTCCGACGGACGGCTGTACTGCGGAGGGAACCGCATGCTGATCTTGAGTCGGCGTCCGGGAGAAGCCATCCACATTGAAGGGGGTATCCGAGTCGTGGTGCTCGCCAGCGATTCCAGAGGAGTCCGAATCGGGATCGAGGCCCCGTCTCACGTGGGGATCTTCCGTGAGGAAATCGTTGACCGACTCGCCGACCGGAGCCGCGGTGGCGCAGACACTCCGGGTGCGGAGGAGTGGCCCGGGGGAGCGACGCAGCCCACGCGCTCTTGAGGGTGACGGGTCCGGAAGTCCTGTGACCGAAGATAGGCGTCAGCTTCCATCGTCCTCCGAGATAGGCCGTCCGTCCAGCTCCTCGATGGTCTTGATCGAGGGACCGCGGGTCCTTTGGATCCTGCGCGCCGCGGACTCGGCCTCTCTCCATGCCCGCAGGACGTTTCCGCCCGCAAGCTTCGCCAGATCCTCCTCGCTCCACCTCCGTCGCGAGAGCTCGGCGAACAAGGCCGGGAAGGTCGACACGTCCTCCAGCCCCACCGGAGTGTCGGTTATCCCATCGAAGTCCGACCCGATGCCCACATGGTCGACCCCTGCGGCGTCACGGATGTGCTCGATGTGGTCCGCCACGTCACCCAACGTCGCCCTCGGCGCGTCTTCCGGCCCTTCGTACGTGCGCGTGGCCTCGGAGATGAACACGGGAACGAACGTGACCATGACGACCCCGCCGTTCTCGGGAAGCCTGCGCAGCACCTGATCCGGCACGTTCCGCCGGTGATCGGTCAGGGCCCGGGCCGACGAGTGGGAGTAGATGACCGGGGCCTCGGCCACGTCCAGAACGTCGTTCATCGTCTCCGGTGATGTGTGGGAGAGATCTACGAGCATCCCCAGGCGGTTCATCTCACGGACGACCTCTCTCCCGAACTCGGTGAGGCCGCCGTGCTCCGGCTCATCGGTTCCGGAGTCCGCCCAGTCGTTGTTGCCGGAGTGGGTCAACGTCATATAGCGCGCACCCAGATCGAAGTAGGCCCGCAGCGCGCCCAGCGAATTCTCGATGGCGTGACCGCCCTCCATCCCCAGAACCGAGGCGACCTTCCCCTCGCCGTAGATCCGCTCCACGTCCGAGACCGAGTAACCCTGTTCGAACACATCGGGGTACTTCCGGATGACTTGCCGTGCGATGTCGATCTGCTCGAGCTGATACCGGGCCGCTCCCTCCTCCACCGACTCCATGGGGATGTAGACCGACCAGAACTGAGCGCCCACCATGCCGGCGCGCAGCCGCGCGATGTCCGTGTGACCCGAGGTCGTGCGGCGCAGGTCGTAGGCCACCACGTCGAAGGGCGCGTCCTCGTCCTGTCGAATCGCCCACGGCAAGTCGTTGTGACCGTCGAAGAGCGGCATGGTGGCCAACACCCGCCGGGCCTTCTCCAAATGCTCGTCCTGGGCGTGGACGGCGGTCGCCGCCATCAGTCCTACCGTGAGGATCAACCACGTACGCTTCATCATCACTCGGCACCTCATTCTTCCAAGGGGAGACAATCGTTACGCCCCTCGGGAAGGCTTAGCAAGGGAGCGGGCGGGAACGACAACATGACCCATCGGGATCCACAGGGTCTCATACTACAGGAGGCCGCGCGGACCGCCTCCTAATGGCCGGAATCACAGGCGTCAGTCAGGCCCGAGTCCCCCTGTGCTGTCGGGAGCCAGAGCGCGGAGGTACCGCTTGAGCGTGATGTGTTCGCCACTGGCTATGTCCACGATGGAGATCGCCAGCTCGTATGTGTCCTGCGTGTGCTGTTCGGCGCGGATGACCCGCCCAAGCGCGCTCACTTTCTGGCTGTCGTCGGGAAGTATCAGGGTAAACTCTACGAGGCCGTTCAAAGGTACGGGGCGATCTACGTTGACGCGTAGGCTCCGCTCGCTGATGTCCAGCGTAGAAAACGGCCGGCTTTCTACCTCGAAGATCCGGTATTCACCCTCAACGACGGCATCGATCCGCCGGTGCGCCCGACGATTGGCGCCATAGAGTTGGACCTGGTTCTTGCCGCGGGCCTTGGAGATATACATGGCCCGGTCCGCGCACCGAATGAGGTCATCGGTAGTCACGGCATCGAGGGGATAGTTCGCGACTCCAAAGCTCATCGTGACGCGGTGCATAGGGTCGTCGGCCGACAACTGGAGGCCGGCGATGGCGTCACATACCCGATCGGCAACCACTGCGGCCTCGTCCTTGGACGTTTCGGGCATGATGAGCACGAACTCCTCACCTCCGTAACGCGCCGTAACGTCTTCTTCCCTGCCGGCCTCTACCAGCGTGCGCGCAACGACTCGGAGCGTCGCGTTTCCTTGGGTGTGGCCGAACCGGTCGTTGTAATCCTTGAAGTTGTCGATGTCGCTCATCGCGATCGAGAAGGACCCACCGTGTCTTTCGCAGCGGTGCACCTCCCAACCCAGATATTCCTGGAAGAAGCGAAAGTTGTGGAGACCGGTGAGCTCGTCTCTGTATGCCGAGGCCTGGGTCTCCGCGAAGACCTTGAGCTCGATCAGCTTTGGATTCTGGAGCTGACGGTTCACCTGCACGAAGTAGCTTACGAGCGCTACGGATACATCGACCTCGGACTCGAGTGCCTCCTCCATGGCTTCCCGATGGGCAATCACCGCGCGCCAGTGCCGTTCCGCCTCCCCTTCCTCGAAACGTATGTGTGAGAGCAGGTAGAGCAGCTCGGAGTACACGATCGCTCCCTCGCTCTGAGCGAGATCCTCGAGCTCACAGACGGTCGAGTCCGAGATCGTCGCGGTAGAGAAGGGCGTAGATGGCTTCTGTGACTTCCGGACGCCAGGGAACCACATCGGCGTCCGGAAGCGGGTCGGCTGGTTCGATCGACATCCACGCTCCGAGAAAGGATGGGTCCAGCAAGATGAACTATCAGAGGGCTCTTGGCAAAGACTCCTCATACCGGCACTCGGGCTTCAGCTCCGTCGCACCAGCTCGTACGGGTAGCCGACGGCCCGGACGCCTCCGGCCACCGACGGGTCGTCAGTTCGACCCGCCGGCCTCGTCGGATATGGGACGGCTCGGCGGATAGTCGACGCCCAACTGCTCGAGATACGTATCGTACTTGGTCGGGTCATAGCGGAGCTTCTCGAGCATGGGGCGGAAGCGCTCCATCTTCTCCGCGTTGAGGAACGTGGGAGGCGCCGTCCCCTCGGGGATCAGGGACTCCCACTGGTAGTCCTTGGTAGTCACCTCCCGGTGGTAGGTCCAAGCCTCCTCCACCAGATCCGGATCGTTGGCGAGCTCCACGGCGGTCATGGCGATGACCCGGGCACCGTAGTTCGCCCCTTTGTGCGCGATAGGAGTCGCCATTGCGATGCCACTGGACCAGTGGTGCCCTGTCATGCCCGGGATGTTGCCGGGGTAGCGGAGGCGGATGGTCGGTAGATTCCAGGAGAGCTCTGCGATGTCATCGCTCCCCCCGCCCATACCCTGGTCCGACTCCTCGAGCTCCTCTTTCACCTCAGTAGGGAGGCCGTCCCTCTCGTCCGCCTCCATCGTCCGCTGAGCCGCCTTGGCCAGGGCCTGGTCCGCGTCGGTCCACTCCGGCATCCCCACCGCCACCAGGTTCGCGTGCATCCGCTCGGCTAGAGGCTTGCTCATGTTCGACGGCCAGGCAGCGCCCAGGACCCGTTCGGTCACCTCGGTGTTGGTCATGAGCGCGGCACCCGCTGCCATCTTCTGACCGATCTCATGAAGATCCTTGATGCGGGAGTAGTCGAGCTCCCGGAAGTAGTACCAGACGGAGGCCTCGGACGGGACTACGTTGGGCTGATTGCCACCGTTGGAGATAATGTAGTGTGAGCGCTGGTGAAGCCTCAGGTGCTCTCTCCGGAAGTTCCAGCCCACGTTCATGAGCTCCACGGCGTCGAGGGCGCTGCGGCCGGCCCACGGCGAGCCCGCTCCGTGGGCTGACTGGCCATGGAAGGTGAACATGGTCGAGACCAGGCCCGAGCCCGAGATGCCCCAGGCCGTGGTGAAGTTCCGGCTGATGTGTGACGAGAGCATTACGTCCATGTCCTCGAACAGATCGCTGTTCACCATGTAGGTTCGGCTCGACACCAGCTCTTCTGCCACCCCTGGAATCACCTTGAGGGTGCCGGTGAGCCCGTGCTTCTCCATCACCCTCTTGGCGGCGATGACGCCCACGACGTCCACGGCCGCCGCGCTGTTGTGGCCCTCACCATGGCCCGGCCCGCCCTCGATGAGCGGGTCGTGGTACGGGACACCCGGCCTTTGCGAGGTCTCGGGAAGGCCGTCGATGTCACCCATGAAGCCGATGACCGGGTGACCGCTTCCCCACGACGCCACATAGCACGTGGGCATGTCGGAGCAGCCCGTCTCGATGGTAAAGCCCTCCGCCTCCAGGATTCCGGTGATGTACTCCATGGTCCAGAATTCCTGGAATCCGAGCTCCGAGAAGGAGAAGATCATGTCCACCATCTCCTGGGAGAGCTTCTCCATGGAGATGACCTCCTGGAGCGCCTCGTCCTTCAGGTCATCATTGGACTGGGCGGCCGACGAGTCGGGGAAAACCGCGAGGCAGAAGCAGATCGAGAGAGCGGGGAGGGTTCGCGCGTCTAGGCGTGCCATTGGATTGCTCCTTGGGCGTCATATAACGGGAGAACCGCCAATATCGAGGGCCACACGCTTCGACGGCAAGACAACGGGGCCCTACCTGACTGGCTGGGGGCCCCGTAAGGTACTGCTGTGCCAACCGGCAGCGGCTCTGGCCTAGACTTCGGTGGTGGGAGCACCCCTGAGGAGAACCATGCCCAGCCCTGCGGCGAGACCGATCATAAGGCCGACCACGCCCCAACCGGCGCCGCTCATGGAGCGCTCGATGATCATCTCGTCGGCCCGGGCCGGAGACGCGTCCGCCTCATCATGCCCGGCGGCCTCTTCACGGCTGTGCTCGGTCACCGCCGGCGCCGAAGCAGCCAGGACCGTGATGTCCAGGGCGGTTGCCCGCTCGCCACTGGGCTCAAAGGCCACCACCTGGTAGGCGCCGGGCCGGGCGCCGGCGGGAATCTCGAGGTCGATGGTGAAGCCACCCTCGTCGTTGGCCGTCGCTTCGCCGAGCGGATGCTCGTCGAACACGCCCACGAGGACCAGCGACACGGTCATGCCATCGTGAAAGTCCGCTCCCACGAGCGGAAGGACCTGACCGGCCTCCACCGACTCCAGCGCACTCTTCAGAACGGCTCCGTGAACCGCAGCCATCAGGACTGCGACCAAGGCCAGTGACCCCACGTTGCCGGCGCTGCGTGTAGACATGTCCTACTCCCTCCTCTATCACATGATGTGCTCTTGAACCTCTCCGAACACACCGTACAGCCAGAGCCCCAGTATAATGACACCCAACGCGATTCCCATCCACCCCACCCACCCGTGCCGGCCCGGCGTGTCGTCCTCGCGTCGATCGAGCAGCGGTACCGCCATCAGGAAGAGGAAGACGGCCGTGGGGCCGAGGACAAGCCCCCATGCTCCCAGCAGGTTCTCTAGACCGTACACCCAGAGCACGGGCCAGAAGGGCTTCGTAATCTCCACGCCCGGCACCGCCGGGTAACCGATCCCCTCCGGGGCCAGAACGGCCAGGACACCCAACCCCGCGAAGAGCAGGAGGCTGTATCCGGTCAAACGCGTGGCATGACCTCGGAATAGTCCTGTCTGCGATGAGTCGGCATGAATCCCCAGATGGCGGATGAGCCAGAAGTGCAGCGCGATGAGCGCCACGAGCAGTAGGGGCAGAAGGCTCGTATGGAGGCTGAAGATCCGCGACAGGAGCGACGTGCTCGGCGTGAAGTCGTCGGTGAAGAACGCACCGAAGGCTCCCGTCATGTTGCCACCGGCGACGAAGTGGAGCAGTGCCTCGAACCCCTCCTGATCGTATCGCAGAGTGGTCCCTGTCACCACCAGCAGAAAGATGAGGGCGGCCATGAGCACGCCGGCCCACCACGTCATCTCCCGGGGCCGCTTGTACGACCGTCTCCAGAAGACGTAGGCCAGATGAGCGGTCACGGTCACCACCAGGGCACCGGACGCCAGGAAGTGCAGGCTGCGAATCCAATCACCGAGAGGAGCACGACTGATGATGTAGAGGACGCTGTCGTGGGCGCCTTGGGTCGTGGGATTGTAGAACTGGGCCATGTACAAGCCCGTGACGATGATCACTACGATAAGGAAGGCGGTCATCCCGCCGAGCATGTACTTCCAGTGGTCCGTGGACTTCGGTACCTCGTAGTCGAGGGCACCGATGGCAAGACGTTCCTCGAGTGCTCCACGCAGCTTTCCGCTCACGCGCTCTGGTCTCACTTGAAGGGATGGGTCGGGGTCTCGTCGCACGGCAATGGAGCCTAGGCTACGAGAGCGAGCGTCGTTTGGGCAAGTCCGACCGTGGGACGGTCGACGGTCCGGCGGTATCGGGTGGAGCTGACCCCCTACAACGCGAGAGAGGCCGAAACCATACGGGTCTCGGCCTCTCGAAGCGTACCAGAGGGGAATTATTGAAGCCCAGGGACACTTTTGGTGACTTCCCGCTGGGTTCCGCCTTCCCCTCTCGGGGCATGACGTCGACCGGCAGAGTCAGTCCCGGCTTCACGGGTGTTGGCTCAATAAACGAGCCCCCCAGCACGCCGGTATCAAATATAGGCTGGCTTCGGCCTCTCTGTCTAGTTGGAGAATCGGCCCCGCTCGACCCTGGGCCAGGGCGTCGTCGAAATCCTCGACGCCCGGGCTCTTCTGCGCACTTCTTGCCGATTTTGATCAAGAACTTCCTGGCGCCCTGCGCCGAATACACTCCTGGATTAGCAGGGTCCTCTGGGTGTAAAAGTGTATTTCGTAGGAAGTTAGGCCTGTTTTCCACAGACGGGCCGCCTACTGCTGATCAAGTCGGCACGGCTCTTCCATTGGTGACCCCCGGAACGGGCAGGAAGGATCGCTCTGATAAGGCAGCATATGACATGAGAACGCGCATACATGCAGATGGATGGTTGGACATATCGGACCGGCGCCGAGTGAGGATGCCCGGGAATCACGAAGTGGCCGTGGACCCGGCACCTGTAGCCGAAGCTCTGGCGTTTCTCCTCTCGCACAGCTTTCCAGGACACCGCAGGGTGATCCGGTCGATGAACGAGGCAGACCGAAAACTGATCCAACTCGCGATGTGGGCCAACTCGGTGAACGAGCGCATGGGACTCGTCGATCGGGTTTGGCGTCGAATCACCGAGGCAGCAACCCCCCCCAACAACCAAGAGCGGCCGGAGCTGATCCAGGTGGTGCGGTACGGAAGCGCATGGGCGTACCCCATCTACCTGGACGGCTCGGTCACTCGAGTGCTGCCTCACGGTGGAGTATCCGTGCCGGTGAAGAACAAGGAATTCCGGCGGCGGGAGATCCAGCTCAAGATGGAGAGCGCGTAATCAGCTAGCTGGTCGAGCCCGGCGCGCCGACTTCGTTGCTATGCCGCTGACTCCCTCGAGGCAAGGGCGAATATTGTGGCCGGTGCGGAGCACGGTGCGTCGGGCGACCAGGCCCGGGCCTACCCTTCGGGAAGCCCGGGCTCCGTCATTTTTCGGACGTTGAGCGCCTCGTCCACCTTCTCGGGCGCCATCAGCTCCTGCTTCTCCACCACCTCGCGGACCGAAAGCCCCTCACGGGCAGCCTCCTTCGCCACCTCAGCGGCCTTGTCGTATCCGATGTAGGGATTGAGCGCCGTGGCGATGGACGGGTTCTTCTCGAGAAGCTCCCTGGTCCTCTCCTCGTTTGCTTCGATTCCCGTCACGCATCGGTCCGCGAAGGTCGTGGCCATGTTCGTCAGGAGTGTCAACGACTCCAGCAGCGCATGGGCCATGACCGGCATCATCACGTTCAGCTCGAAGTTCCCACGCTGGCCGGCGATGGTCACGGTCGTGTGGTTCCCCATGACCCGGGCCGCCACCATCATCATGGCTTCGGACATGACGGGGTTCACCTTCCCGGGCATGATGGAGCTCCCCGGCTGAATGGCGGGGATATGGATCTCGGAGATGCCCGAGGTCGGCCCGCTGGCCAGCCACCGCAGATCGTCGGCAATCTTGAAAAAGCTGGTGGCGATCGTGTTCAGCGTGCCGGCTGCATTGACCACGGCATCTTTGGCAGCCTGGGCCTCGAAGTGGTTCTCGGCCTCACGGAAATCCAGCCCCAGGTCCTCAGATACGCGAGCGATGGTCTTCGCTGCAAACTCGGGGTGGGTGTTGATCCCCGTGCCCACGGCGGTCCCACCCAAGGCCAACTCGGCGAGCTCGGCCGAGGCAGCGCGCACCCGCTCGATACCCTTGGTGAGCTGGTGGGCGTAGCCGCCGAACTGCTGTCCGAGCCGGACGGGTGTGGCGTCCATAAGGTGGGTACGACCCGATTTGAGCACGTGATCGAAGGCCTCGGCCTTGGCCGCCAGCGCGTCCCTCAGCTGCGTGAGCGCGGGGATGAACTCCCGCTCCATGGCCACCCGGGCCGAAATGTGGATCGCTGAGGGGATGGTGTCGTTGGAAGACTGGCCGAAGTTCACGTGGTCGTTGGGATGCACCCGACCCCCCTCCCCGCCGAGGACCTGATCGGCACGGTGCGCCACCACCTCATTGATGTTCATGTTGGTAGAAGTGCCCGATCCCGTCTGATAGATGTCGAGCACGAACTCGTCATCCCACTTCCCGGCCGCCACCTCGTCGGCCGCCGCCGCGATCGCCTCGGCGGTCTCGGCGTCCAGGGTGCCCAGCTCCAGATTGGTCAGGGCCGCACCCTTCTTGATGAGCCCCATGGCCTGGATGAAGCCCCGGCCGAAGCGCTGCCCGCTGATCGGAAAGTTCTCGAACGCCCTCTGCGTCTGGGCCCCGTACAGCGCATCGCTGGGAACGCGTACCTCCCCCAGGGAATCTCGTTCTATGCGATAACCGTCGGACATGCCCGCCTCATGGCTGTGTGCGTGAAGATCTCACGATCTAGTGATTTGTTACCAAAGTTACTCGGCCAGTCGAGGGCACGGTGCATCCGACCCTCTTGCTGCCTCGCGAACTTCGGAAACGGAACACTAGCATACCCCGAAGCCCCCGCGTCGCACCGCGTACTCGAGCAACGGCCCGGCCTCGCCCATCAGCGCTTGGGTGGCCGGCTGGGCCGCATCTCCACCCGGCTGACCAGAGAGCTGTCGGGATATGAGAGAAGGTGGAGGGTCGCGGCAGCCACGTCGTCCGCGCCCAGGGCCCACTCCCTGCCAGCACCGACCTCGTGATCCGCAAACGTCGTGTTCACACTACCGGGCATGATGATGCTTACCCGGATTCCCGAGTGGCGCAGATCCAGCATCATGGCCTCCGTCATGCCCAGCAGACCGAACTTGCTGGCGTTGTAGCCGGTGCCACCAGCGAAGGAATTCCGGGAGGCGAGGGAGCCGATGTTGATGATCCACCCCTGCGTCTCCGTCAGATGCGGCACCGCCGCCTGCGAACAGCAGAACACCCCCCGAAGGTTGGTGTCGATCTGGGTCTGCCAGTCGTCGATGGAGAGCTCCTCGATGGAGCCGAAGATCCCGACGCCTGCGTTGTTGACCAGCACGTCAAGACGGTCCAGCTCCTGAACGGCGGCCCCGATGAGGCGGCCGCACTCGTCCGATCGGCTCACGTCCGCCGGCACTCCCACCACCCGCCCCGAGCCCGAGCCATCTAGCTCGGCAGCAACGCGCTCCACGTCTCCGGCCGTGCGAGCGCTCACCACCACGTCGGCGCCGGCGGTCGCGAGAGCCTCGGCAATGGCCCGGCCGATACCCTTGGTGGCCCCGGTAACGATGCACGCCCTGCCTGCGAGATCCATTGTCAATTCAGCCCTCCGCGCCGACGGCGGCCGTGACGCTCTCCGCTCCCCCGTGGGCCAGCCAGCGCTCCGCTTCGAGAGCGGCCATGCAACCGGTCCCTGCCGCCGTTACGGCCTGCTTGTAATAGTCGTCCATAGCGTCACCGGCAGCGAACACTCCGGGCACCGACGTCTCGGTGCGCCAGGGCACGGGTGTCTCGATCCATCCGTTGGCCTTGAGCTCCACCTGCTCACCCAGGAACTCCGTGTTGGGTGTGTGACCGATGGCCACGAACAGCCCGCCCACGTCGAGGCGGCGCTCCTCACCCGTCTGGGTGTCCCGGAGCATCACCCCCGTGATCACGTCGTCGCCCAGGACCTCGGTCACCACGTGGTTCCACTCGAAGCGGATTTTCTCTTCGGCGAAGGCTCGATTCTGCATGATTTTCGACGCCCGGAGCTCGTTCCGCCGGTGCACCACCACGACCTCTTTGGCGAACTTCGCCATGTATAGGGCGTCCTCCATGGCGCTGTCGCCACCTCCCACGATAGCAATGACCTGGTCGCGGAAGTGGGGGAGCGCGCCGTCGCACACGGCGCAGGCCGACACCCCTCCGCCGCTCTGGGCCAGACGCTCCTCGTTTGGGAGCCCGATCCAGCGGGCGTTCGCGCCCGTGGCAATGATCACCGTGTCGCTGTCGATCTCGACACCACCGCTCGTCTTCAGGAGTAGGGGGCGCACCGAGAAATCGACCTCAACGACGTCCTCCGTGATGACCCGAGTGTCAAAGCGGAGCGCCTGGGCCCTGAAGTCCGCCATCATCTCGAACCCCGTGATGCCCTCCGGAAAGCCGGGATAGTTCTCCACCTCCGTGGTATACATCAGCTGTCCGCCGGGGATCATGGTCCTGCTCCCGGCGCCCTCGATAACGAAGGGGTTCAGGCTGGCCCGAGCCGCATAGATCGCGGCGGTCCAGGCAGCCGGGCCCGAGCCGATGATGACGACTTGTTCGTGTTGGTGTTCGGACATGGTTCTATTCCCCGGGTGGGGTGTGCCTCGTGCTGATCGATAGGTAGAACACCTGGAGGTTCCCGCGGCCCTTCATCTGCGTGTCCTCCCCTCCATTCTCGCCCTACTTGTCCTTGAAGATAGCAAGGTTCGTGGAGTGGCCAGGATTCACACGGGCCTCAGGGTCCAGGTAGTTCACCGCGTTGTTCACGGCGATGGCGGCCTCGGAGTAGCCCGTGGCGATGAGATCCAGCTTACCCGGATAGAACACGAGATCGCCCGCAGCGTAGATACCCGGAATCGACGTCTCCATGAGCTGGCTGACCACGATCCTGTTCCCCTTGAGCTCGAGACCCCACGACTTGATGGGCCCCAGGTCGGGCTTGAATCCCAGCAAGCAGAGCACCGCGTCGACGTCCAGATCGACGTCCTCGTCCGTTCGGTTGTCGTATATGGTGACGGATTCGACCGCACTGTTGCCGCGTATCTCTCGGACCTCGTAAAAGGTCTTCAGATCGATGTCACCGGCCTCGTGAGCGGCGTGGAGCTGATCAACCGACTGCTCGTGGGCCCGGAAGCCGTCCCGGCGATGCACCATCGTGAGCTGTGCGGCCCGGTCCTTCAGGCTGAGCGCCCAGTCCAGGGCGGAGTCGCCACCCCCGACGATGAGGACCTTCTTGCCCAAGTAGTCGTCGGGGTCCTTCACCGCGTAGTAGATGCCCTTGCCGAGCAGATCGTCATACCCGGGGCACTTGAGGTGACGGGGTTCGAAAGCGCCCTTGCCGCCGGCGATGAGCACGGACCTGCTCGCGTACTCACCCTTCCGGCACCCTAGTACGAAGTGCTCTCCGTCCCTTTCCAGCTCGCCAATCTCTTCATCCAGGACCACGTCGGGATCGAACTGGAGTCCCTGGGTGGCCATGTCCCGAGCCAGGTCCTTGGCCAGGATCTTGGGAATGCCGCCCACGTCGAAGATGTATTTCTCGGGGTAGAGGGCCATGAGCTGGCCCCCCAGCTCGGGGAGGGAGTCGATGATGCGGGTCGAAATCCCCCTCATCCCCGCGTAGAAGGCGCCGAAGAGACCGGTGGGTCCGCCTCCGATGATCGTGATGTCCCGTACGTCGTCGTGCATGGTCAGAATTCTAACTTCGGACCGGGAGACGTCCAACCGGAGTGCAGGCCATGGAGGTCGTCGAAGGGACCGAGGTGACTAGAGGCCTGTTGCAGAAGTGGGGCGAGCCGCGTTAGGAGCGCGTTCGCTGATCTCCGAAAGACCGGGGTACCCGCGCCGAAGGCGTGGGTCGCGCGGCCGCACCCCACTTCTTCAACAGGCCTCTAGGCCCCTTCGACGGGCCCTGCGGCACCACCAGCGAAGAGCTCCGAGTGGCGGTATCGGTCGAGCCCGCGCACGACGAGGAGCTTGACGCCCGCGGCGGCGGGCACGCCCACCAGAAGGCCGACGAATCCGAAGAAGAAACCCCCCACGGACAAGGCAAGGACGATCCAGACGGGGTGGAGTCCGACCGATTCGCCGACGATCCGCGGGCTGATGAAGCTGCCTTCCAGGATCTGTGTCGAGCCGAACACGGCGGCCACTTTGATGAGGGACGTCACCACGTTGCCGCTGATCAGAGCGACGATGATCGCCGGAATGATGCTGAGAACGAGCCCCAGGAAGGGAATGAGCCCGAGGACGCCGACCAACGCACCCAACAGGAAGGGATAGGGAAACCGAACCGCGAAGAGGAGCACGCCCGTAAGGAGCCCGAGAATGACCGCCACGGTGACCTGCCCTCGCAGGTACTTCGCCAACAGGGTGTCGTATTCCGTGGCGAAGTCTACGATGGCGGCTTCGCGAGAGCGCGGAAGGAGCCCCCGGACCCGGGCGACGATCTTGTCGTAGTCCCGGAGCAGATAGAAGGTGAGGACAGGCGTGAGGACCACGTACCCGGCCAGCGTCGCCGCCGATCCGAGTCCCCTGCCGAGGCCCAGAATGCTCGCCCACGCTCCGCTCGCCAGGCTCGAGCGCCGCTCCTGCAGGAAGGTCACGACCTGCCCGGGATCGAGGGTGCGGAGGTCCGGGAGGGACCTCTCGTCCAGGCCGGGGATGTTGGCGAGGAGGATCCGCTCCCGTAGCGCGCTGACCCATACGCCCACTCGATCCAGGAGCGTGGGGGTCGCCTCGATAAGCTGGTCCACCTGTACGATCAGCGCCGGGATCCCGAAGAGCACCAGAACCACACCGAGGCTCACCACGGGCAGAGAAAGAATCACGATAGCCAGTGTGCGGCCGACGCCGCGACCCTCGAGGCCGTGCACCAGCGGATCCAGCACGTAGGCCAGGAGGAAGCCCAGGACGAAGGGCGCCAGCAAGAAGCCCGTGGTAGCGAGCAGCCAGTAGAGCGTGAGGATGGCGGCCACGAAGACGAGCAGCCCATGCCCCGGTACGCCCCGGAACGGGAGCAGGACCACCACCAGGATCCAGAAGAGGAGGAATGGGTTCAGCAGGCCCCGGACGCTGAACAGGAAAAGGCCGAGCACCAGTAGGGCTGCGACGGCTTGAGCCACCCGCCAGACGGACTGCGCGTTGGTCGTCATATCATGCCGGTCACTTCATCCGATTCGAGGACTTCCGCCGCCCTTTCCACGACCTGGCGCGCGTTGTCATAGGCTACCGTCGTGATGGCTTCCCGCACGGGCAGCCACAGGCACTCGGTGATCCCCTCCTTTACCTCGGGCTCGGTGTCTCCGTCCCTGGAGGCCATGAAGAAATAGTCACAGAACTTGTGGATCAGATCGCCCTTCAGTCGAAAGTACCAATCGATGGTTCCCAGGGACGGGCCCAACTCGAGCTGGTCGAGCCCCGTCTCCTCACTGACCTCGCGAACGGCCGCCTCCTCCGGGCTCTCTTCACCCTCGAGATGGCCCTTGGGCAAGCCCCACTTGCCGTAGGGATCCTTGATGAGCAGGAAGTGCACCGAGTCCCCGATGCGGCGCGCCACCACGCCGCCGGAGCTGCGCTCTATCCTCACCCGGGGCCTCGCCATCGATTCAGTGGTAGCGGCTAGTGTCCCGTTACCAAAGTGTCTCGGCCAGTCGAGGGCACGGTGCATCGGACCCTCTTAGTGGCTCGCGATCTTCGGAAACGGAACACTAGAAGATGGAGAGCCGCACGTACTTGCGCGGATTCGCCCGGAGATCCTGCATGAGGAGGTTGAACTCCTCCAGCAGACCCTCGGCTCGAGTCGCCAACGCCGTGTCGGAGATGAGCCGGCCCAGTGATCCCTCTCCCCGCTCCACCCGAGCCGCGATGCGACTCAGGGCCGACATGGTCGAGTCGGCGAGGGCCAGGGTCGCGGTGAGACTCTCCGACGCGGAGGAGACGTCGCCGGACACATCCCTCAGGTCGGTCGTGATGACCCGCGTATTGGCGATGATGGAGTCCACGTCCCCGGAGGCGAGCACGCCGTCGATACGCTCCAGGGAGCCCCGAGCGTGGGTGAGGGCCGTGGCGATCTCGCGGGTGGACGTGCGGACGTCCTCGGCGATGCCCGTGAACTGGGCCGACTGCTCGTCGACCACGTTGCGCAGAGTGGCGGTCAGCTCCTCCATGTTGTCGATGGCCTGAGCGAGCTGATCGGCGGATTCGTCGCTGAAGGCCCGGTCGAAGCGGTCGGTGAGGGATGCGAGGTTCTGGGCCACCTCGTCGGCGACCGCGGTCAGTCGCGACAAGTCGGGAAGCGTGTAGCCACCGAGCACCTGGACCCCGCCTTGGAAACGCGCGTCGGCCGGGACCTCGTAAAAGTCGAAGCGGGGAAAGCGGGAGCGAGTCACGATCTCGGCCTGCCAGTCCCCGAACATGGACTCGGGCGCGATGACGACCGCAGCGTCCTGCTCGAGGATCCAGTCTCCCTCCAGCAGAAGTTGGATCCGCACGGCGGCGCGACTGGCGTCGACAGCGATGTCGCCCACTCGCCCGATGCTCACCCCTCGGAACTTCACCCCGTTTCCGACGGCGAGCTGCCCCGCGTCTCGGATGAGAACGCGGATCTCGGTCTGGGTGCGGCCGAAGCGCGTGCCCTGCAGCCAAAGTGTGCCGAAGACCCCGACGAACAGTCCGAGAAGGACCACCGACCCCACGAGCAGCTCCCGGCCGCGGGTCACTGCACGGACTCCATCAACTCCGGCCGTCCCTCGATGAACGCTCTGAGGAGCGGATCGGCCGACTCGCGGATCTCGCCCACAGTCCCGATGGTGCGCAGGCGACCTTCGTGGAGCATAGCGATCCGGTCGGAGATGCGGTACGCGCTCTCCATGTCGTGTGTGATGACGATTCCTGTCACACCCAACTCCTCGCTCATCCGAATCATGAGCCGGTCGATGATGGTCACGGTGATCGGATCGAGCCCGGTCGTCGGCTCATCATACAGCAGGTATTTGGGCCGTGTCGCGATGGCCCGGGCCAGGCCCGCCCTCTTCACCATACCCCCCGAAAGCTCCGATGGGTAGCGCCCTTCGACCCCCTGGAGATCGACCAGGGCAAGGCACTCACGCACCCGGGCCCGGATCTCCTCCTCGTACATGTCGGGGATGCGACGGAGCCCCATGGCCACGTTGTCGGCGATGGTCATGGAGTCGAAGAGGGCCGCGAATTGGAAGACGTAGCCCACCGTCCTACGCAGCTCAGCGAGCTCATCCCCCTCGAGCCCGGCCACGTTCTGTCCGTCGACCCAGACCTCGCCACGATCCGGCTGAATGAGCCGCAACACATGCTTGAGCGTGACCGACTTACCTGCCCCGGACGCACCGATGATGCTCAACGTCTCGCCGTCGAGAACTTCCAGGGAGAACCCCCGGAGAATCTCCTTCGGCCCGAACGCCTTGTAGACGTCCTTGAGTTGGATGCTCAAAGCAGCACCAGCGCCCAGAACGCGTCCAGAACCAGAATCAGCATGCTCGCCAGCACCACCGAGCGGGTGGCGGAGATGCCGACGCCCGCGGCTCCGCCACTCGTATGGAAGCCGTAGAATGAACCGACGCCCGTGACGATGAGACCGAAGCTGGTGCTCTTGATCGCGGCGAACTGCACGTCCCACGGCTCGAAGGCGAACCGGAGTCCCTTCACGAACTCGGCGCTCGACATGTCGAGCAGTGCCATGGAGGCTGCCCAGCCCGCCACGGTTCCCATGGCTGTGGCGAGGACGACAACCACCGGAAACATGAGGAGACCCGCCAGCACCCGTGGCACGACGAGGTACGCCAGCGGATCGTAGGCCAGGGTCTCCAGAGCGTCGATCTGCTCCGTGACACGCATGGTACCGATCTCCGCGGAGATGCTGGCACCAACTCGCCCGGCCAGGGAGAGACCGGTCAGTACCGGTCCCAGCTCCAGGATCATCGTCTTGCCGACCAGTGTCCCGACGAAGTACATGGGGACCGCGCCGGTGATGGTGTACGAGGCCTGAAGCGCCAGAACGATGCCGGTGAAGGTCGCGATGAAGAGGGCGATGGGAACGGAGGCGACACCGACGGCCACCATCTGCGGCATCAGTTGCGGTCTCCAGATCTCGACTTTCTTGAGAGCGCGCGTGGCCCCGGCGGCGAGGTACCCGGCCTTCCCCAGAGTTCGGACGGCCCCCACCGTCCAGCGGCCGAAATGCCTCACGGGAGCCACGATGATGCCGTTCATGTCGGAAGATAGCCGAGCCGCGAACACGGTGGCTAGGGCTGTGGAGCCGAGGCTCCGGACGGTGTGGAGGGGTCGACAGGTGGGGTGGAAAGGGTGCGCCGCGACTCAGCCGCGTGACGCCATAGGCATGTCGTCTTCCAGCGTATACACGACTTCTTCGGCGCGGCCGTCCGACGTGGGGACAATGCAGGTAACCTGAACCCGGGACACGAGGTGGTACGGGTCCGACACCGCCACCTCCATGTCCAAGCCCTGACCCGGTGACACGATCCGGGTGCGGACCCGCTCTCCGGGGCTCGCCTCGCGCCTATTCGCAGGGTTTCGGAAGAGCGTCTTGGTGGACTGCCGGCCACTGTCCAGCGTCCGGGTGACCTTCACCAGCCGAAGCCAGTCCGGCTGATAGTTGATCTGGTATTCGAAACCCTGTTGGTCCGCGCCCTTGCCCTCACGGTTGTGCCTCCCCATGTCGCCTCCGATAAAAATAGCAAAAAAGCGAGGGGTAAACGAATGTTTCTCAGGTTCACGGAATTGTCAAGTTTCTTCTCTCGAAAAAACAGAAAGCGCTTTTGGTATTTGATGTTTCCCCGAATGTGGCGGAGCGAATTCATGTCGACTTACAAGCGCACAGGGAGCGGGATAAGGGTCAGAAAAAAGATCAAGATGGCCGACCAGGCGATGACGGTCCGGATGGGCCCCAGCATCACTTGGGGCTGAAGCACCTTCGGATGAGCAAGGCGTCCGCGACTGAGGAGCACGGCGATTCCAGCCCACAGCCACCAGCCCCACCACAGCCGTCCAAGGGGGAGCAGGGCCAGCAGGAGAGCGGGCGCCGCCCACCGCTGCACCCCCCTCGAGAGAGCGTACAGGATGTGGCCGCCGTCCAGTTGACCGAACGGAAGCAGGTTGAGAAAGGTGACGAACAAGCCAAGCCAAGCCGCAAAGGCCACTGGATGGAGGAGAATCGGGTGCACGCCCAGCTCGGCGGGGAAGAAAAGGTAGAGGATCCCCTGCACGACGAGGCCCGAGCCCAACCGGATGGGCTGGCCCGCGAACTCCACGACCATGGGCATCCACGCGTCGGCCGGGCCGTTGACCGTTCCCGAGAGCGCGAGGCCGGCGAAGAGCAAGAAAACGGAGAGGACGAAGCTCGCGATGGGACCGCCGACGCCGATGTCGAGGAGAATGGAGCGCCTCACGATGGGCCCGCGTATGCGGATGAAGGCGCCCAGCGTGCCTATGGCAGAGTAGTAGGGGGGGAACGGGATGAAGTAGGGGAGACTGGCTCGGACCTGGTGCCGTCTCGCCATAAGGAAATGGCCCATCTCGTGGGCCATCAGGATGGACATCAGCGTGAGGGCGAACGGTACACCGGCCGCCATCCCCACCCAGTCCACCGTGGTGGGCACCGGAATCCACGCGCTCCAGACCTCGACGAACTCCGTCGCCATGGGATCGATCCCTCGCAGGAGCGCACCCGCCATGAGCATCGTGAAGAACGTAAGCAGAAGAAGGGCGCCGTGGATCAGCCAGGGCCGGGGCGCCCGTGTCCGGCTCGGTCGCAGAAGAACGACCTCGACGCCCTCTTCCGTGTTCGCCAGATACGTGGGGCCGCCCCAGTCCCCGAGGGCCTCCCCGACGACGGTGTCCTCAGCTCTCAGGTCGTCTCTGAGCTCGCCGACGACGAGCTCCGTGTCACCCACCAGACCCATGCGGTAGGTGGCCAGGATGGTCATCCAGGTCCCGGATGTGCTCTTGACCCCCTCGCCGTCCCCCATTAGAATCGACTCGATTCCCTCAATGAACTCCCACGCTCGGCCCCCGTCGCATGGGCGCGGAACTCTCCATACTCTTCGCAGGTTTTGTTGTCGTGTCGCCCTCCAGCCTGACGCACTAGCCCCCGACCTGCCGTCTCGGCCAAGAAGCCGTAGGTGGTGCGTAACCCGGAGTAGAAGTGGACATCGCGCAGTTAAGGAGCAAGAGCGTTGGAGACCTCCACGATTTGGCGGAGGAGCTCAACATCTCCAACTACTCAGGGCTCCGCAAGCAAGACCTCATCTTCCGCATCGAGCAGAATCTCCTCGACAACGAGGTGGTTCTCCGGGGGGAGGGGGTGCTGGAGATCTTGTCGGAGGGATACGGCTTCCTACGCTCCCAGGACTGGAACTATCTGTACGGGCCAGACGACATCTACGTCAGTCCCTCGCAGATCAAGCGCTTCGACCTCAGGACCGGAGACACCATCCTGGGTCAGGTACGGCCTCCCAAGGAAGGGGAGCGCTACCTCGCGCTGCTGAAGGTCGAGAGCGTCAACGGCGACGACCCCGACAACGCCAAGCTGCGGATCGCCTTCGACAACCTCCGGCCCCGCTATCCCGAGGACCGAATGACCCTCGAGATTCCCGATGCGGACCTTTCCATGAGGGTCATGGATCTGGTAGCGCCGGTGGGAATGGGGCAGCGTGGACTCATCGTCTCGCCGCCCAAGGCCGGTAAGACGATGCTACTCCAGAAGATCGCCAACTCCATCACGGCGAACCATCCGGACGTGCACCTCATCGTCCTGCTCATCGACGAGCGGCCCGAGGAAGTGACGGACATGGAGGAGCACGTCGACGGCGAGGTCATCTCCTCCACGTTCGACGAGCCCGCGGACCGCCATGCGCAGGTGGCCGAGATGGTGCTGGAGAAGGCGAAGCGGCTCGTGGAGCACGGAAGTGACGTGGTCGTCCTCCTCGACTCCATCACGCGACTGGCTCGGGCGTACAACGTGACCGTGCCGCACTCGGGGAAGATCCTTTCGGGCGGTGTGGATGCGAACGCCCTGCACAAGCCCAAGCGCTTTTTTGGGGCTGCCAGGAACATCGACGGCGGGGGATCCTTCACGATCATCGCCACCGCCCTGGTGGAGACCGGAAGCCGCATGGACGAGGTCATCTTCGAGGAGTTCAAGGGGACCGGAAACATGGAGTTGATCCTGGACCGCCACATCTCCGACAAGAGGATCTTCCCGGCCATCGACATCAACCGATCCGGAACCCGCAAGGAGGAGCTCCTCCTCTCGCCCAACGAGCTGAACCGGGTATACCTCCTCCGCAACTTCCTCTCCGACATGCCCCCCACCGAGGCCATCGAATTCCTACTGGACCGCATGCGACGGACCGAGACGAATCAGGAGTTCATGGATTCCATGGCCGCCGGCGAATGATGCATTTGCCGCAGATGCGGCATCCTATGTGCAAGTCCGATCCCTCAATTCGTCTGTTGAGGTAGGCGGGAACGGTTCCTTCGGTCCCGCGACGGGACGACTGAGGGAGGAACCACGATGCGCACTTTTGCACTGGTCCTGGCGCTTCTCGCCGGGCTCATAGCCGACGGGCCCGAGAGCACACGCTCGCTCGGCGTGGTCATCGGCACCGTAGCCGATGCCGCGACGGCCACGCCACTGTCGGGCGTCCAAATCTACGCGGACGGCCTCATGGCGAGCACTCTCACCGCCAGGGACGGAGGCTACCTGCTAGGGCTACCCGCCGCGGCCACGGGTGAGGTGACGATCCGGGCCGAGCTCATCGGATATAGGTCGTTGACCAAGCAGGTGAGCTTGGGCGCCGACTTGGTTCGGGTGGACTTCGCTCTCGAGTCGACGAGACGGCAGGACCGCGTCGCCCGGACGATGGACGAATTGGCGGTGTCGGTCGTCACGGCGAACGAGCCGGCCGTGCAGAGGAGCCGTGGGGAGGGCGGGGTGGTGGTGCCCTCGAAGGCTGCCGAAGCCGCCCGGCAAGCCATGGCGACCCCCTCGGCAACCCGAGCCGTAGCGGCCCAGGCCAGACTCCTGGCGCCCCGCGAATTGGACCGCTCCGCCTACGACCTTCGAGGACGCTACAATCCGAACTTCGAGCGCGAGGGCTACGAGCGGATCTACGAGAACGAGTTCCGGGCCGTGGGGTCGAATCCTCTCTCGACCTTCGGCATCGACGTTGACCGGGCCTCCTACGCCAACGTCCGCCGCTTCATCCGCGAGGGACGGCTTCCCCCGGCAGACGCCGTTCGAATCGAAGAGCTGATCAACTACTTCACCTACGACTTTGCCGCCCCCGAGGGGCCGGATCCCTTCTCGGTCCGCACCGAAATGGCACCTGCGCCGTGGAACCCTCTACACCATCTGGTCCGCATCGGAATCCAGGGCCGGAAGATCGACACGGATGACCTTCCGGCCACCAACCTCGTGTTCCTGCTCGACGTGTCGGGCTCCATGAGGCCGGCCAACAAGCTGCCCCTCCTCAAGTCCGCGCTCCGGCTCCTGGTGGATCAGGTACGCCGGCAGGACCGGATCGCCATTGTGGTGTACGCCGGAGCGGCCGGCCTGGTGCTGGAGCCGACCCCGGGCAGCGAGAAGGGGCTTATCCTGGCCGCGCTCGATCGCCTGGAGGCGGGTGGGTCCACGGCCGGAGGAGCCGGGCTCCAACTGGCCTACGACGTTGCACGGCGATATCACGTCGAGGGCGGCAACAACCGGATCATCCTCGCCACCGACGGCGACTTCAACGTCGGGGCTTCCAGCGACGCGGAGATGGTTCGCCTCATCGAGGAGCGGCGTGAGGAAGGAACGTTCCTGACGGTCCTCGGCTTCGGCACGGGGAACCTACAGGACGCGAAGATGGAGAAGCTCGCCGATCACGGAAACGGCAACTTCGCCTACATCGACACCGTGCTCGAGGCCCGGAAGGTCTTGGTGAGCGAGTTCGGCGGCACCCTGCACACCATCGCAAAGGACGTGAAGATCCAGGTGGAGTTCAATCCCACACGGGTTCGTGCATACCGGCTCATCGGGTACGAAAACCGCATTCTGGCGGCCGAAGACTGCAGCGATGACACCAAGGACGCCGGCGACCTCGGTGCCGGGCATACCGTGACCGCGCTCTACGAGGTGATCCCGGCGGGCGCGGCGAGTGCGACGCCGGTCCGGGGCCTGGACGACCTGCGATACCAGTCTACCGAGGTTCGGATCGAGGCTTCGAGCCCCGAGCTGATGTTCGTGAAGCTGCGCTACAAGGATCCCGATGGGAAGCGGAGCCGGCTCCTCACGCACCCTGTGATGGACGGCACGACCATCCCGTCCTCGGACTTCACGTTCGCCGCCTCGGTGGCCGCCTTCGCGATGGTCCTCCGGGACTCCAGGTACTGCGGAGCGACCGACCTGGAGGAAGTCCTCCGGTGGGCGCGGAGCTCGGTCGGAGCCGACCGGGAGGGATACCGGCAGGAGTTCGTACAGTTGGTCCGGGAGGCCCACAGGCTGTCAGGAGCGAACGAGTCCGACGGAGCGTGGCGCTGAGGGGTGCGCGCTACTCGTCCACGGCGCCTTCGTAGCGCGGGTTCACCACCAGACGATCCCCCTCGAACACCTTCCGGTCCCACGGGAAGATGATGGTGGCGTCAGTCTCCAGGGCGAAGTAGTCCGCCTTGTAACCTTTCGTGCGAGCGAAGCTCGTGGCGGTTCGCACCTCGGAGGGATCGACGTCCCGGATGGCCGCCAGGGCGAGACGGAGTGTATCGCCCGACGTGGCGATCTCATCCACCAGGAGCACTCGCTTCCCCCGTGCCTGGACCGGCGCCGCCGACAGGACGGCGGGGCGCTCCAGGATCTTGTCTCCCGGTTTGCGCGAGATCTTCATGGAGTAGAAGTCCACGCGCAGGATCGACGCCACGATGGCTGCGGGAATGGCGCCTGTACGGGCGATCCCCACGACGATGTCGGGGTGATAGTCCCGGGCCACACGGAAGGCGAGAGCCCGACAGAGCTCACCGAACATCTCCCAGGACAGCTCGAGGTACTCGTCGGTGCCGCGATAGTTGGGAGCCGGCGTTGGCTGCATCTGATGCATGGGCTGTGCTCCTGGCACTCGAAGGGGAGGATTAAGTTAGAGGTGTGGGAATGGCACATCAATGCTTCGGTTGACCGGCTTTCCGGGGAACGCCATCGTAGAGATCACGTCACTCATCACCGGTACGACATGGACGAGGCACAGCAGAGCCGAGCGGACGATCTCCTTGAAGAGACGCTGAAGCGATTGAACGCCAAGGACCCCCGGGAGTTCTACCGGGAGCGCCTGCGGAGGATGAAGGCCACGGATCCCGACGCATACCGCGAGGCCGTCGATTACTACCAGGAGGAGCTGATCCCCTCCATCGCCGAGAAGGGGGCGGATCCTCTGTCGGCCTGGCAGGAGTACGGGTGCCGCCTCGCCGAGCTAAGCAGTCCTGGCAAGCCGGTGGAGGTGAACGTAACCGGACGGGCCCACCGATACCAGCCGCCGACTCCTCAGGACCGTATGATCCTTCACATCCCGGAGGGTAGTAGTGGTCGAGCGCAGGTGGTGGGGCTGCCAGCGAAGTTGTCATCCGCCCAGCGGGCCACGTACGAACTACTCGTCGCGGGACGCCAGCGGTTACGTGAGTAGTCGTGTGAGTAAAGGAGAACCGATGCCACATGAAAGACGAGTGAGGACGCCCATCAACATGGTTTGGGCTCCACGTCCGGGCTGGGCTACCGTCCGGCTCGTGGGTACGTGTGCTGACCGGACCCTGCGCCGCGGTCAGATCGTTCTCCACACGCCCAGCGACGAGTACGACATACCGGGCCAGGATGAAGGACTGTCGCCCGGCACGCTGGTGATCATCCTCCACGAGGCGGCTCGGCTCGTGGAAGACGATCTGCATCTGGTCCCCGAGCACGCCGTCGTGGCGATCGGCGAGCCGCTGCCCTAGGGTGGTGTCCACACTAGCCAGACGGGGCTACTCGGCCGGATCCTCCACCAGGTAGGCCACTCCCCACGCTCCTGTCCCCAGGTGCGTTGAGATTACCGGGGTAGCCGGTGCGCTCAGGATCTCCACGTCTCCGTACCTCTCGATCAGCCTCTCCCGAACGTCGGGGACAGTGTCGGGAGCCCCCACGTGCACGATGCCGAAGCGGACCTTCTCGGGCTCCGCCCTCATGTCCTCGGCCATTACATCCAGGAGTGCAGTCATGACCCGCTTGCGTCCGATGGCCTTCCCTTTCGGGATCACCTTGCCCGCGCGGTCCAAGCCGAGGATGGGCTTCACGCTCAGGAGCGTCCCGAGGAGGGCCTTCCCCCTCCCCACCCGTCCCGATGCCAACAGCCGGTCGAAGTTCTCCACCGTGAAGAGGATGCCGGATTGCGCGCGGATACGATCGAGCTCAGCGACGATCTCGTCGGGTCCCTGGCCCATCTCGGCCAGCTCCGTCGCCTTCAGCACGAGGAGCCCTTGCAGGAGGGAGGCTCCCAGAGAGTCCATGAGCCGGACCACCAGGGCGTCCTCCCTGGAGATCGCCGCTTCCGCGGACGTGAACGTTCCCGAGAGGCTCGAGCCCAGGATGACGCCCAACACCTGCTCGGCGTCCTCGGCGGCCCTCTTGAACCCCTCCAGGAACGCACCCGGCGGCGGTTGCGAGGTGGTCGGCAGAGCCTCCTGTGTGGAGAGCATCTCGTGAAACTGCTCTGCCGTCACATCGACACCATCCCGGTAGACCGTATCCCCCGCCACGAGCATGAGGGGGACCACCTGGATACCGTGAGCCCTGATGATCTCCTCGGGAAGGTCCGCGGCGCTGTCGGTGACGATCCCAACGGGACGGCGAGCCAGGGAAAGATGTGACGTGGCAGAGCGCCCCACGGCAGCGTGCTGAGCCTTCATGTCCTCCGCCTTGTGGGTCACCAGGTTGCCCAGGCCCTTCAGGTAGGTGAACACGTCCTGGGGATCGTCCGTGTGGACGTGCAGCTTGAGGACGTCGCCGGAGCGGATCACGATCAACGAGTCGCCGCGCCCGCGCAGCCGCTCGCGGACCTCCCGCTGCGTGGGCAGGCGGTTCCCACGTACGAGGGCTTCGGTGCAGAAGCGGTAGCGCTCTTCCCGGTCAGGGTATTCCACCATGGCCACGGCGGGGGGGCTGGCCGCGAAATCGCCGGTGATCTTGGCCGTCAGCGGATCTCCATGGAGGAAGAGAACCGCGCCCTCGATGAGGCTCACGAATCCCTTGGCGCCTGCGTCCACCACGCCGGCGGCCTTGAGCACTGGAAGGAGCTCGGGGGTCCGCGCCAGGGAGTGCTGGGCCCTCTCCAGCATGTGCTCCACCAGTGGAGCGATGTCGGCCATGTGAGCTCGGGAGACGGCTTCGGCCGTCTCGCGCATGACGGTGAGTATGGTTCCCTCCACCGGTTGTTCGATGGCCGCATACAGATTCTCCACCCCGGCCGAGAGCGCGATACCGAACTCTCCCGCATCGACGCGTTGGCGATGCTCCAGTCCACCGGCGAAACCGAGAAGGAAGTGGGACAGCATCATACCGCAGTTGCCGCGGGCACCCAGAACCGCGGCGTCTGCCGCCTCCTGAGCTACGATGCCTACGGCACGGTGCGTGCTCCGCTCCAGATAGTCGACGATGGCCTGAACCGTGAGAGCGAGGTTGGTTCCCGTATCTCCATCCGGAACCGGAAAGACGTTGATTCGGTTGAGCTCATCGCGCTGCTGCTGTGCCCATTGGCACGCCGCCACGAGCGCCCTTCGCAGGCGTGGACCATCGATGTAGCCGATCTGCATCGAGCAAAGATCGAGAGCGCCCTCGACCCGCGCAACGCGGCCTGCCCGGGAAGCGATGCGTGCGATGTCCGGAGTCGCCATATTACGAGTGTTCCGCTTCCGAAGTTCGCGAGCCACCAAGAGGGTCGGGGCGCCGTGGGATCAAGGCGGGACGACGCGGCGTAGCGCAAGCTACGGCAAGGAATCCCAACGCCGAGCCAACGGATGCACCGTGCCCTCGACTGGCCGAGACACTTTGGTAACGGGACACTAGATCTTCAAGCAGCATTACACGACCCCATGGAAGAGAGGTGGAGGATCCCTTGAGCGATTCCTCGACTCACTGGCTCGCGATGATCGCGCTGCGCGCGGGCCTCGGAGACGCCATGAATTCGGGCGTGTCCGATGAGATTCCGGTGGAGAGGGCATGGCCCTGGGTAGCCGACTCCCTCGGCATCACGCAGGAGCAGCTCGCAAAGGGGGTCAGTGAGGCCCTTGGCTTACCCACGGCGGACTTGGCCAACGCGGATCCCTCTGCCCTCGCGTTCCTGCCCAGGGAGGAGGCCGATCGGCTCTGTGTGCTCCCCATCCGGGCCAGCGACCGCGAGCTGGTGGTGGTGACCTCCGATCCTCTCGACTTCGAGGCGGAGCATGAAGTGGCTTTTCTCTCCAGCCGCCGCACCGTGTTCGAGGTGGCACCGCCGGACGAGCTAACGGCGGCCCGGGAGAAGGCCTACGAAGAGGCCACCTCCAGCGCTCGCGAGACGATCGGTGGCGACCAACTCGACGAGGCCTACGACCGCGTGCAGCTGGACCCGTCGTTTGAGGGCACCGTCCCTTACCACTCCGAGTCGGTCATCAAGGTCGAGCGGCTGATCCTGTATGAGGCGTCCAAGCAGGGGGCAACCGAGGTTCACGTGGCACCCCGGGGTAGCGTAGGGCGTGTGCAGTTCGAGCTGGACGGCCAACTCAAGACCTTCGTTCGCGTTCCCCTCAAGATCATGACGGAGGTCGTGGATCGGCTGCGTACCCTAGCAGGCCTTTCGCACAGCGGGACCGAGCGGGAGTCCGGGACGATCCCCCTCCTCATCGCCGACGCCAGCTATACGCTGTCCGTGCACACCGTCCCCTCCTCCGCCGGGCACCTCGTGCTGGAGCTCAAGGGCGAAGGCGCGCCGGCGCCGGCCGTACCCAAGAAGCGGGACTGGCAACCTGCCACGACGACCGACGAAGGGCACATCCTCATCGTCGACGACGACGCCGGCGGGCGCTTGCTCATGCGCACGGTCTTGGAGAAGAACGGTTTCGAGGTGACTGAAGTCGACGACGGCAGCACGGCCATTTCCTTCCTCCAACAGGCCGAGGACATCGACGGAATCCTCCTCGACCTGATGATGAAGAGCATGGACGGCTTGGAGACCCTCGAGCATATCCGGAAGTCGATGAAGACGGCCGCGCTGCCGGTGGTGATCCTCACGGGCTCGGAAGACCCGGAAGACGAAAAGCGCCTCATGAAGGCCGGGGCCGATGACTACCTGCACAAGCCCGTGGATCCCCTCCAGCTCGTGATCCGGATCAGGTCGGTGCTCAAGAGGGCCGGCTCCAAATCCGATCTCGCCGGCGCTCTTCGGGCGGGACACCGGTCACCCCGGCAAAGGGGATCCCCGTGAGCTCGGCCACGTTCCTTTTGCACGTGGTGAGGTGTCGTGCGACAGAGTGAGCGCCTCGGTGGAGTGGTTCGTCTAAGGAGGATCGCCCCCTGGCCATCCAACCTCGGAAGCTCATCCTCAGTATTCCAGTGAACGGAATCAAGTCGAGGGCTCGAGGGACATGACCATTACGACCGTAAACCCCGCCACCGAGGAGACCCTGGCGGAATATCCGGAGATGTCCGCTTCGCAGATCGAGGACATCCTTCGCAACACGGACGCGGCGTTCCAGGCGTGGCGACGCGTCGGCCTCGAGGACCGCGTGGAGCGGCTTCGAGGACTGGCTGCCCGCCTACGCGAGCGTGAGGCCGAGTATGCCGAGCTCATGAGTCGAGAGATGGGCAAGCCCCTGGCCGAGGGCGAGGGCGAGGTTCAGAAGTGTGCCTGGGTGTGCGACTACTACGCCGAGAACGCCGCCGAATTCCTAGCCGACGAGGTGATCGAGTCCGACGCCTCCCGAAGCTTCGTGACGTACCAACCCCTGGGTGTCGTCCTTGCCATCATGCCCTGGAACTTCCCCTTCTGGCAGGTCATCCGTTTTGCTGCCCCCACCCTCACCGCCGGCAACGCCGCCATCCTCAAGCACGCACCCAACGTCACCGGATGTGCCATGGCGCTCGAGGAGCTGTTCCGGGCGGCGGGCTACCCCGATGACGTCTTCCGCACCCTGGTCGCGGACGTGCCCGCGGTGGAGCCTATCATCCGCGATGATCGTATCAAGGCGGTGACGCTCTCCGGAAGCGCCCGGGCCGGAAAGGCTGTAGCCGCCGCCGCGGGATCGGCCATCAAGAAGGCGGTGTTGGAGCTCGGGGGAAGCGATCCCAGCGTGGTCCTTGTGGACGCGGATGTGGAAGCGGCGGCAGCGGCGTGCATCACGAGCCGCCTCATCAACACCGGACAGAGCTGCATCGCGGCCAAGCGACTCATCGTGGTGGACGACGTCCGCGACGAGTTCGAAGACCGGGTCGTGGAGCGGATGGCGCAGGTCGTCGTCGGGGACCCGGTGAACCCGGCCACGACCGTAGGGCCCATCGCCCGGGCGGACCTCAGGGACAACCTCCACCGACAGGTTACCGAGAGTGTGGCCAACGGGGCCCGCACGCTGTTGGGTGGCGAGCTGCCAGACCCTCCGGGCTTCTTCTACCCTTCCACCGTCCTCACTGACGTGGGCCCCGGAATGCCGGCCTACGAAGAGGAGCTCTTCGGACCGGTGGCGTCGATCATACCCGTCGCCGACGAGGGAGAGGCCCTGCGCGTGGCCAATGACACGGCGTATGGGCTGGCCGCCTCCGTCTACACCGGCGACGTGGAGCGGGGGCAACGCATAGCCGCCGAGTGGCTGGACGCAGGGGCGTGCTTCGTGAACGCGTTTCCCCGGTCGGATCCGCGCCTCCCCTTTGGGGGAATCAAGCAGAGCGGATACGGACGGGAGCTCTCGCCGCTGGGCATCCGGGAGTTCGTAAACGTGAAGACGGTCTGGGTCGCCTGACGGGTTGGCATCCTTCCTGCATCCTGTGATCCCCGTGTCTGTGCACGACCAGCGTGCCCAGGAACCGACCACATCAGAATCCAGGAGCAGGAGGACCGATGATCAACACGGGAACCAGGTCGCGCCTCGGCGTGGCCCTGACCGTTTTCCTTGCCGGCCTCGGCGCGTGCGCCCACGTGGGCCAGGATCAATTGGACGCCGAGGTCGAGTCTCTCCATCGCGAGATCGAAGAGGGCGACCGGGCCAACGAGCAGCGCGTGGACGACCTTGGCCGCCGCACCGACGAGCAGATGGAGGACCTCTCGGCTCGTCTGGACGGGCTGACCCAGAGCCTTTCGGAGCTCCGAGGTGAGTTCGACGTCACGGTCGAGCGGCTGGAGAGCGCCGTTCGCTTCGACATACCGGTGTACTTCGGATTCGACAAGGCCACTCTCCGGCCCGAGGATCTTCCGGTCCTGGACCGGTTCAGCAGGGTCGTGACGGAATACTACGCCGACGCCCTCCTCACCGTGGAGGGGTTCACCGATCCCGCCGGGTCTGTGGAGTATAACCGCCGGCTCGGATTACGGCGGGCGGAGGCGGTCCGGGGATACCTGGTGGAGTCCGGCGGCTTTCAGGAGAGCCGGGTCAGAGCCGTCAGCTACGGAGAGGACATGGCCCGACTCGTGGCGCCCGGACAGGCGGGCCACGACGCAGGCTGGGAGAATCGCCGAGTGGCCCTCGTCATCGAGCATCTCGGTGTGGTGAGCGATCCGGCGCCCATGACGGGAGGAGCGCGCTAGCCCGACTCCTCGAAGACCAATTCCGTGGTGATGTCGATGCACCACGAGATCGACTTGTATACGGGGCATTTCGAGTGATGGAACTTGTGCACGCGCCTGGCCGTCTGCTCGGCCTCGGCGTCTCCCACCAAACGATAGCGGACCTGGATCCGCTTGATCACCAGGACGCCGTCCTCCTTCTCGACTTCACCTCTCACGTCGGCCGCGAGCCGTCCGTCGCCAGCCGAGATCCCGCGCGCCTCCAGCGCGCCTCCGAGGGTGCCGGTCAGTCAGCCTCCGGTGGCGGCCACGACGTGATCGAGCGTGGTGGCGAACTCCTCGTCGGGGTCCACTCCGTAGTGCTCTGCGATGGCGCCATGCACGCCGAACATCGCGGGCTCCGCCGTGGCGGGAAGGTAGGCTCGGCGCACCGGACCTTTCACGCGCTCGATCCGGATGTCCGCCGTGTAGACCACGTCACCCATGCTGGCTTCTCCATGCGGTTGAGGTGCCCGATGGTATCGGTCGATCACCGACCGCGGCAAGCCGACCACAGGCTCCGGCAACCGAACGAGCGGCAACGGGCCGGAGTTCCGTGGAACCTCTACCCGGCCAGGGATCGTATGTGAGGGATGTGTGGCAAGGGTCGTTGACCTGCGACCGTCGATCAGAGGGGAGGGTGCGGCATGAGCGAGCGTGGTCTGGTCCCCATCATCTGGAGTCCCCGGTACGAAGTGAACATTGGGAAGCACGTCTTTCCGGTTGAGAAGTACCGGTTGGTCAAGGAGCGCCTCGAGGACGGAGGCTGGCTCGAGAAGGCCCGTCTGGAGTCGCCCGAGCCTGCCACCGACGAGGACATCCTCCGAGTCCATTCGCCTGCCTATTGGGAGAAGATCACTACGGGAGCCTTCACGCCCTCCGAAGAGCGCATCCTGGAGATCCCCTTCTCTGACGATCTGAGGGAGGCCTCGGTCCTCTGCGCCGGCGGCACCACGCAGGCAGGGCGGCTGTCGCTGGCAGAGGGGAGAGCCGTTCACCTGGGCGGGGGATTCCATCACGCCTTCGCGGATCACGGAGAGGGCTTCTGCCTCCTCAACGACGTCGCCATCGGAGTGGCGACCCTGCTGGCCGAGGGCGCCACGGAGCGCATCGCCGTGGTCGACCTGGACGTGCATCACGGAAACGGCACGGCCGCCATCTTCGCCAATGAGCCCCGCGTCTTCACCTTCTCCATGCACCACCAGTGGAACTACCCTGCCCTCAAGCCGCCCGGAGACCTCGACGTGGGCCTGGAGGACGGCGTCGGCGACGAGGAGTACCTGGGACTCCTACGGGAGCACCTACCCCGTATTCTTGAAGAATTCCGGCCGGAGCTCATCCTGTATCTGGCCGGAGCGGACCCGTACGCAGCCGATCAGTTGGGGGGGCTGGCGCTCTCACAGGAGGGCCTGAGAGCCCGGGACGAGTTGGTCGTGACGACCGCCGGAGAAGCGGGCGTGGGCGTGGCCGTCACCCTAGCTGGAGGCTACGCCATCCGGCCCTCGGATACAGTGGCGATCCACTGCGGAACCGTTGAGGCCGCCCTGTCCTGAGCCCGGGCGCCGGCCCCCCGGGTCTGGATGTCCCCCCGTAGCCGCGGGGGGCGTCCGACCCATGACCGCAGGGCGACCGGTAGCGCTCAACGAGGGAGGTTGAGCGCCTCCGTCACCTCCATACCGATGCGAGCCTGCACCGGGCGCAGGTCCCCCGTGTCCCCCACGACGAACTCCCCGCTCCAGAGGAGGGTGCCGCTGTCGACCCGGTAGAGCTCAGCCACCAGCGTAGTTGCGGAAGCACCGGAGACCTCACGTCCCATGAGGATCATGTCGGCTTCGAACTGCCTGCCCACCTCCAGCGGGTCGCCATCCGGATCGAAGTAGCCGGCTGTACTCGCGGGGCCAAGGACTCCGAGCTCTCTCGGATCGATCCGGCCAAAGTAGGACGCCAAGCCTTCACCGAATCCGGCGTAACGGCTGGAACCAGGAGTCGAGCTCTGGAACGGGAGAACCGCCAGGACCGGCCTTCCCTCCGGGATCCGGCGCCCACCTTCCATGACCATGAAGATCAACGACCCGACGAAGAGCGCAGACATCGTGATCACGAGCGCCGCGAGGGTCCGGCGTGCCCCCGAGCGGGGATCGCGCTCCACGATCCGAGTCATGGCTGGAATGTCCGGTGGGCCCTCGTTAGGCCAGATCTCACGAGAACGCGTCACGGGGTCTCCCATCACGGGATGAGGCTGATGCCCAGGCCAAAGAAGGTCTCCTCCGCCTCCACCAGCTGGCCCATGGGCGACGAGCCGAAGTGGGCTCGTGCCTCGAGGCGTAGGAGACGCTCGCTGACCCTGAGCCCCATTCCGGTCACCAGCGTCGTCCCCGACCGCTCCGTGAGGGTCGGGTACTCGAAATTGGCCGCGAACAAGGGCCAGATACCGTTGTCCACCCCCGGGGCGCGAGCCTCCCACTCCACCCCGGTCCGAAGGACTGCCCTCGAGATCTCCTCGTTGATGTGGAAGTTGAAGTCGCCGCCGGCGTAGACGCGCCCACCCGAGCCGAAGGTCCGTGCCACCAGGCCCTCCACGCCGTCCCTGGTCCACTGAAGGAGCCCGTTTCCCTGCAGGACCACCCGTTCGGGGAAACGGACGAGGTAGTCGTCTCCCACGTGGGAGCTGATGTGCCGAAGGGTTATCCTGACCTGCCAGTCGTCGTGCCGGATGGAGATAGGTAGGCCCACCCGGAAGTCGACGTTGATCAAGTCCTTTTGCGGGGTCTCCATGAAGAAGCGCGAGAAGAGACCTAGCTCGAAGCCGAGGGTCACCGCGCGGTCGGCGGTGGTGCCGTCGTCCATCCGCAGGACGGCCACGCTGTGACCGATCACCACCTCCGCCTCGATGTTGCGTCCAGCATAGTCGAATGCGTCGGGTCGATCGGCGAGGACGAACGAGCCCCGGAACTGCGTCTCGCGGGGTGCCGCGATGAGGGCCTCGAACGGACGTAGGCCTGGAAGCCAGCGGGATGCCTCCTGGCCCTTCAGCCCCCCGGGGTGAAGGGAGGAGGGGCCGGCGACCACCAGGGCCAAGAGCCCCGCTCGTATCTTCGCCGATTGGCGGGGCCTCACTCGGAGTTCCATCTACTCGAACGAGCCAGGAACCGCCTCCTCCATCTCGGCCGCCACTTCCTCGGGCGGGCGCATCGTCGAGAGATCCAGGTCGTAGTCGGGCACCTCACGGGGCTGGAGCTTCTCGATCAGCTCCCGGATTTCGCGACCGGAGAGCCCCATGTCTTTGAGCTCGTCGCGCGTAAGACCCCCACCGTCCGACCTAGCTCGCACGCCGTCGTCATCACCCTCCAGGAGGTGGCGCAGCGCCGTCATCTCGGCTCGGCTCATGGGCTCGGCCCCCACGTTGTAGTCGAGCCACGCCTCGTAGCTGAAGGGAGCCACCCGCTTCAACATGCCGGCCATCACCCGCGCGAACTCCTGGATCTCCCACTGGGAATGGGGATCGGCCCGGAGGGTCAGGAAGTGGAAGAGGTTGTGAAGGTCGATCTTCCAATACCACTGCGTATAGGTGGAAAGAGGAAGATCGATGCGGGCGAGCTCCCGAGCGACCTCCTCCTCCACCATCCATCGGTACCCCTCGGTGGCCTCGGCACGGACCCGCTCCCAGTGCGCCACCGCCTTCTCGTACAGCTCCGCGGGAGCGTGCTCGGGCCGCCGGCCCTGACGGTTGTCGGCGCTCTGGAGCGCGAAGTGGTCCAAGTCCGGCTTGTAGAAGAGGAGGGGCATCAGCGAATAACGGCCGCTGTACTCGTTTACAGAGACCGTGCGATGTCGGATCCACTGGCGCGCCACGAACATGGGCATGGCACAGTGGAACTTGACCTCCACCATCTCGCTGGGCGTCGTGTGGTAGTGCCTGCGCAGATACCGGATCAAACCCCGGGTCTGGCTTACCTTCCGGGTGCCGTAGCCATAGCTGACGCGGGCGGCCCTCTCCACGTCTTCGTCGGTGCCCATGTAGTCGACCAAGGCCACGAAACCGTGGTCGAGAACGGGAAAATACCCCCCGAGAATCTCCTCCGCGGCGGGGGTCGTAGGTCTCTTGGTTTCCATACTATTGGGTTCACGGCCGCAGCCGGTGAGACGACGAAAGTGCCGGCGGAATAGATCCAAAGGGATTCCCACCCGCAAGCGGGAGGGGGCATTTGTTGGGCAACCAATATATACTATCAAGCAGTCCCACCCACCTCCTTGCAGCCTGCCATAGACGCCGTGCGTATCGCCTTTTTCATCTCTCCCCACGGGTTTGGGCATGCGGCTCGGGCCGCCGCCGTCATGGAGGCGCTCCACGCCCAGGATCCGTCCACTCGCTTCGACCTGTTCACCACCGTACCGGAGTGGTTCTTCCGGCAATCGTTGGACGGCCTCTTTCGGCACCACCCGTGTGTTACAGATGTCGGGCTCCGGCAAACCTCTCCTCTTGAGTTCGACGTCGAAGCCACCCGCGATGCCGTCGAGGCCTTCATCTCGCGGGCGCCGAGCGACGCCGACTCGCTGGCCGAGCAGGTGGATGAGCTGGGATGCTCGGCAGTCGTGTGTGACATCTCGCCGCTGGGCCTCATGGTGGCGGAGAGAGCGGGGCTGCCCTCCGTTCTGGTGGAGAACTTCACGTGGGACTGGCTCTATGCGCCCCTCGTCGCCCAGGACCCCGCCTTCGGCCCGATCGTGGACTGGATGCGCGCCCGATTCGCGGAGGCAGGCCAGCGCATTCAGGCCCGGCCGAGGTGCGATCCCCTGGTGAAGTCCGATCTGGTGGTTCCTCCCATCAGCCGGCCCGCCCGGCTGGCCCGTCCGAACGTGAGAGCCGAGCTCGAGGTGGCGAGCGATGCACCGCTCGTCCTGATCACCATGGGAGGAGTGAGCCAGCCCCTTCCCTTCCTGGCGGAGCTCCGCAAGCGGGACGACGTGACCTTCGTGGTGACGGGCTCGGAGCAGATGACCCGGGAGGGCAACCTACGGCTATTCCACAACGCCGCACGGGTCTTCATGCCCGATCTGGTCCGCGCGGCCGACTGGGTGGTGGCGAAGCTGGGGTACGGCACCCTCGCAGAGGTCTGGGCCGCCGGCCGCCCGCTCGGCTATGTCGGACGGAGCGACTTCCGCGAGACTGGCCCGCTCAAGGACTTTGCCCGGAGCGAAATCCCGAGCCTCGAGATCTCCGAGGCGGACTTCTCCACGGGGACCTGGATCGACCGAATCGACGATCTCCTCGCCCTGGGCTCCACTCCGGGGAAAATCAGCAACGGCAGCGAGGCCGCTGCGCGCTGGATCATGGAGGCGACGGCCAAGGTCTGAGGATCACCCCGGCCGTGGGGTGGGCCCGGTTTGTCTGCCCGTCCTGGACCGGCTCAGCGCACGCGCTCTCCCGCGATCCACACCGACTCTATACTCCGGGCGTTGGCGATGTCCTCCAGAGGGTCCTCCGTCAGCACGACGAAATCGGCCCAACGACCCACCGCCAGCGTCCCGATCTCGTCCTCCACACCCAGGCAGCGGGCGGCATCCACCGTGGCAGAGCGCAAGATCTGGACGGAGCTCAGCCCGGCCTCCGCCATGAGGTCCATCTCCATGTGCTCGAAGTAGCCCTGGAAGCGACCGGCAGGGCCGGTGTCGGTGCCGAAAGCGATGGGAAGGCCGGCGTCGGCTACGCGCTTGAGATTCCTCTGTGCCACCCGGAGCGCCTTTTTGTAGCGTTGTGCAGAAGAGCTGTCCCGCACTCGCTGCTGGCGAGCCGGATCCTCGAGCTGCCCGAGGACGGCTGGGTCGGCGTGCTCCAGGAAGAACGGGTCGTCGAAGAAGTCGGGTCGGTCCTCGTAGACGTAGGTGGACACCTCTCGCGCCAGCGTCGGAGAGTAGCAGGTGCCGCTGTCGCCCAGGAGCTCGATGAACTCGTCGTCCACGTCGAGGTCCCGCACGGAGTGGGCGATGAAGTCCGTTCCCGCCCGGAGCAGGGCCTTGGCATCCTCCAGGTAGAAGAGATGCGACGCCAGCCGCAGCCCGAGAGCATGGGTCCGCTCGATGACGGCGCGGAACACGTCGGGTGCCATCTTGCGGGTCGAGCCCAGGTTGTCGTCGACTCGGATCTTCATCCAATCCACGCCGGCCTCGGCGTTGGCGTCCACCACCTGCAACGCCTCTTCAGGCGTATCGCCGGTCACGACGACCCCGGCCACGTAGAGGCGTGCCCGGTCCAGGCCCGGCGCTTCCTCTTCGTCACGCAGTTCGAATCCCTCCGGTCCGTCACCCCCCAGGCTGTTTACGGCCGTCACGCCGTACGCGGCGTAGAGGCACAGCTGTCGAAGCTCCTCAGCTTCGGGCGTTTCACGAAATCCACGGGGATGCCCAACTCTTCCCCCATCAGCTCAGCCAGTGCCTCGGCCGGCTGGCCCCAGGGGATGTCGTCTCCGAGACACAGCCGCCGTCCGCCCTTCAAGAACGCGCGAATCCTCACCTTGCGCTCCGCCTTGGCGCCGTCACCTACACGGCTGCTCACGTCCATCTCCACACGCTCGACGTCCTCGATACGAGCCGAGCGCGTGACGGGCAAGAGAAACCACCGCCGGGTCGAGATCTTTCCATTCCGGATCTCGACCACCAGAGAGTTCATGAGTGAATACAGACCCAGGAACATCATGAGAACGCCGAGCCCGCCGAAAGTCACGAGGAAGATCGACATGAAGCCCACAGCGAAGACGCCGAACACGGTGCCGTCCATCGTCTCCAGTATGGTTTCGAAGAAGAAGACACCCGCACCCGTGAAGACGGCCCCAAAGGCCACGAGCATCACGCCGGCCAAACCGCCGCGGCCCACGGGATAGTGGAGGGTCAGACCGGGGCCACGCCTTCTCATGCGGACCACTCCGTCGGGCAGGTGCGTGGCCTCGACGGTGGAGGGCGTAGACAGGGCCGACCGGCTGGCGTGCAGAACCGGATCCACGAGCAGCACCGGCACCTCGAAAGTCTGGTCCAGGTCGGCACCGGGAAGATCTCCCTGTGCACGGACGACCCACTTGTGATAGTCGTCGGACTTCTCGGCAGTGGGCGGCAGATCCCCAGGGACCTGGAAGGTGAAGCGAAGGCGCAGGCCCCTGCGCGAGCGCTCGACCTCGGGAAGCATCTCCACGGCCCACTCGATGGACTCCTTGCGCGATGATCCGTCGCTCGTCTGCTGCAGTCGATCCCGGATGCACACCAGGAGGACCCGGGCCTCGAGATCGTCGACACGGTGGAGCGGAAGCTCCAGCGAGCCCCCGACATGGCCACCCAGCGAGCCGGGGTGGGGGTCGAGCTGCAGGCGGAGACCGCGGAAGCGCCTCCAGCGAAGAGTCTCTCGAATGGCCATGGCCAGGAGGAGGAACCCCACCAGGGTGAAGACCGGGAGCAAGAAGGCCAGGAACAGACCCAGCTCGTCGTCTCCGAAGAGGGCGATCCAGCCCACGGGAATCCCGATGACGTTCCAGATGAGGGCCCCCACCCAATAGGTGAGGAGCTCCCGGCGCACGGTCGATCGTGTCCACCCTTCCGACCAGCCGGGGTGGCTGAGGAGCGCGCGCTGAACGTCGTCCGGTGATTGCCTCTGCATAGTCCCTCTTCGGCGCAGCCCCGGTCTTGCGCGGAGCATTTGCTCCGGTGAATCGTACTATGCTACGGGGTGCGCGCGCACCTCGGCGCTACAGAACCGACACTACGCTTTCCCTGCAGGGAGGACGACGATGGGTGGAAATCGGGAAGGCATCATGGACCTTGATCTCGCGGCCATTTACGCGAGGAAGAAGCGGCTTTGGTGAAGGCCGTCCGCCTCGGTATACGCGTTGGGTGGTTCTCCCTGAAGGTGGTCATCGCCCTGGCGCTGCCCTTCTTCCTCCTGGTGCGCGGCTCCGTGTACGCCTACCAGGATCTGGGGTGGGGCACGTGGGCCTCATTGGCCAGCGGGGTCTTCGCCACCGCGCTCCTCTTCCTCGCGTATGCCTCCACGCTCTGGAAGAAGATGACGGGGAAGCGGAGGGTCCCACGATTGGCGAGGCGGCTTCTCTTCGCGGTGGTGGGCGGGTACTCAGTGTACGGCTTGCTGTACATGACGGCGGCGAACGCCAAGACCCCGGAGCTCAGGGAGTACTACAGCTCCCTCCATCCCCTCATGCGGATCGGAGCCAGCACCTTTCTGCTCTTCGACCGTGAAGCGGTGGTAACCGACCTCGAGCGAACGGCCGAGGACTACCTGAAGATGGGGCTCCCGGTGAACGAGACGTCGCTCCACTTCAAGCTGGATGATCGCTTCGTCCACGCCCTGGATCTCCGGACCATCGACCGGACCGAGCGGAGGAACCTGCTCACCGCAGGTTACTTCCAGCTCATGGGATTCCACACCTTGCGGCACGTGGGCACGGCGGACCACTTGCACGTGTCGCTGCCCACGGGTGGGCGTCCCGGTGATCCGTCCTGATCCAACCCAAGAGCTCCTCGTCGTGCTCGTAGTAGCTCGAGCAGACCCAGGGGCCCCGCACCTGGAACTCACCGATCGCCTCGCCGTCGTGAGGCAAAGCCTTCCCATCCTCGTCCACGATCCGCCAATCGACTCCGAAGATCCGCCTCCCCTGCCTCACCTGCATGCTCAGGCGCTCCTCGACAGGTGCCTGGCGGAGCTCGGGAGTGACAACGTTGAGGGAGCCGATGGGACTCGTCTCCGTCATCCCCCAGCCCTGGCGAAACTCGATCCCGAACTCCTACTCGAATTCGATCAGGGAGGATATGAGCAGGGGATGATCCATCATCAGGCCGCGCATGTCGGCCTCCTAGCGCTGGGGAGCAGACTCCTTATCATGGGGTGCTGAAAGTATGCCGGGTGACGTCGGGGAGCGCCTCCGACCCCCGGAGAGGCCGTCTGAGACACCCTTTGCCCGGCGCCCTCGACTGGTCCCATCTTTAAGGGGGCCCACGCTGGCTTTGTACAGGCTCAAGACACACTGACGCCGATATCGAGATGAGTCGAACCATGAAGATGCCCCGCGCCTACGCCACCCTCACGTCCTGGATCCTCACGTGCGCCCCCCTCCTGGCCATCGGGGCACGGATCCACGCCCAGGAAGGCGCTCCCAGCGACCCCCTGGCCGCCACCAGCTTCTTGCAGTGGCGCGAGATCGGTCCCGCCGTCGTCGGCGGGCGTATCAGCGACCTGGCCGTAGACGAGTCGGACACGCGCGTCATCTACGTGGGCACGGCCACTGGCGGATTGTGGAAGAGCACCAACCACGGCACCACGTGGAGCGCCGTCTTCACCGACGAGTCCACGGCTTCCATCGGGGACGTCACCCTCGCCCCGTCGAACCCGAACGTGGTGTGGGTGGGAACAGGCGAGCCGCAGAACCGACAGAGCTCTCCGTGGGGAGACGGTATCTTCAAGTCCATGGATGGAGGGCGTACGTGGACCAGCCTGGGCCTCCAGGAAACCCGGCACATCTCCCGAATCCGCGTTCACCCGCGGAACCCGGACATCGCCTACGTGGCGGCCGTCGGCAACCTCTGGAGGTCGAGCCCGGAACGTGGCGTCTACAAGACCACGGACGGGGGCGCCACCTGGGATCTGGTCCTCTTCGTGGACAACGAGACCGGAGCCATCGACCTGATCATGGATCCGGCCGACCCCAACACGCTCTTCGCGGCCATGTACCAGCGCCAGCGGACAGCGTGGGGCTTCAACGGCGGCGGCCCGGGGAGCGGCATCTACCGTACCCTGGACGGCGGCGACACTTGGAAGCGCCTGGAGGAAGGCCTCCCCGACGGAGACCTGGGACGCATCGGGCTCGACGTATACAGGAGGGACGGAAACCTGATCTTCGCCACGGTCCAAGCCCGCCGGAGCCAGTCCGGCGTCTACGCCTCGAGGGACCGGGGCGACACGTGGGAGAAGCTGTCGAGCACCAACCCCCGGCCCATGTACTTCAGCATGATCCGGGTGGATCCGAACAACCCGGAGCGAGTCTACGTCGGTGGCCAGAGACTCATGCGCTCCGACAACGGGGGACGGACGTTCACGAGCGACGGAGCCCGTAACGTCCACGCCGACCACCACGCCCTGTGGATCGACCCCTCCGACTCCAATCACCTGATCCTGGGAAGCGACGGTGGCGTCTCGACCTCGTTCGACGGCTCTGAGAACTGGCGTTTCTATGACAACCTCCCCGTCGCCCAGTTCTACGAGATTGGCTACGACACGCGGAATCCCTACTGGGTATGCGGAGGACTCCAGGACAACGGAAGCTGGTGCGGCCCGACCAACACCCTCGACAGCCAGAGCATCCGGAACGCCGATTGGCAGAACATCGGGGGCGGGGACGGCTTCTACGTTCAGATCGACCCCCTGGACTCGAGCGTGCTATACGCCGAGTCCCAGAACGGCCGAGTGAGGCGCGTGGATCTCGAGACGGGAGAGCGCACCTCGATCGCACCTCGGCCCAACTTCGAGTTGGAAGAGGGCTCGCCCCCGAGGAAGGAGCATCCTGCGGCGGACGATCCCGACCCCGAGGACGCTCAGTACCGCTTCAACTGGAACACGCCCACGCTGATCTCGTCCCACGATCGGAACACCCTGTACACGGGCAGCCAAATGCTCATGAAGAGCACGGACCGGGGTGTGGGCTGGACCCAGATCAGCCCCGATCTGACCTTCGACATGGATCGGTCGCAACTGCCCATCATGGGGGCCCTGCCCTCGGACTCCATGCTGTCGCGTCACGACGGCGTGTCGTACTACGGCACGCTCACCACGGTGGGCGAATCGCCCATGAACCGCGACGTCCTCTACACCGGCAGCGACGACGGTCGGGTCATGGGGACCCAGGACGGCGGCGCCAGCTGGACGGATCTGACGCCCAACATCACGGGCCTGCCCGAGAACACGTACGTGAGCCGCCTAGTGGCCTCCAACACCCGTGAGAGCCGAGTCTACGCCACCTTCGACGGGCACTACTCGGGAGACTTCGCCGCGTACGCGTACGTGAGCGACGACAGCGGAGCGACCTGGCGGCCGATCACCGCCGGGCTCCCCCACTCGTCGGTCAACGTCCTCGCCGAGCACCCCGACCAGGAGAACCTCCTCTTCGTGGGGAACGAGGTGGGCCTCTACGTCTCGACGGACCGGGGCATGAGCTGGGAGCCCCTGATGAACGGCCTGCCCACCGTGCCAGTTGACGACATCAAGATCCAGCCCGACCACAACGATCTTATCATCGGGACCCACGGTCGGGGCATCTGGGTCATGGACAACATTAGCCCCCTCGAGGAGCTCGCCGGCGGATCCATGGAGGCCTCGGACGCCTACCTCTTCCGTGTGGGCCAGGCGGTGGACTGGAGGACCTTCCGCATCCAGGAGTGGACCGCTTCCGGTGAGTTCCGGCTCCCCAACCCGGAGAACGGGGCACGCATCCGTTACTGGCTCCGTGAGGAGGCCGCGACGTCGGCCGACGGTGCGGGGGAGAGTGCCGGCAGCGGGGATGATCACATCACCATCGAGATCATGACCTCCACAGGCCAGGGAGTGCGGACCCTCGAAGGGCCTTCCTCTCCAGGCGCCCACGAGGTCACCTGGGACTTCCGCATCGACCCGGCGTACGAGGCCGACGAAGACGAGGGTGGCGGCACTGGTGGGTTCGGTGGCGGCGGCGCCGAGGGTCCGAAGGTGCTTCCCGGCGTATACCGGATCCAGATAGAGGTCGGTGAGACCACCATGTTGGGCGACCTGGTCGTGCGCCGGGATCCCCGCATCGAGGTGTCCCGGGAGGATCTGGCCGCGCGACAGGCCGCGCTCATGTCGGTCTACCAGCTTCAGGCGCCGGTCTACTACGCCGGCCAGGCGATCCGGCGACTCAGGGATCAGCTCGCCGACGTGAGCGACCTCCTGAACGACGCCACCTACGCGCCCGAGGCTCTGAGCGAGGAGGTGGAGGCGATCGAGGAAGAGCTGGAGAGTATCGGGGACGAACTCGATGACCTCCCGGTGCGGCAAACGCGATCGGCCATCGAGGGGTCCACGACACGGCCCACCGAGGACCAGTTTCAGGACATCGACAGGGCATGGGAGGACGCGCCCGGGATCATCGAGCGGCTCAATGCTCTGATCTCGGATCGGATGCCTGCCCTCAACCGCCGTCTTGACGATGAGGGTATCCGGGCCGATCCCGGGGAGGCGGTGGAGATCCCGAGACGAGGAGGCCGCTGACGGCCCGCTGGCTAGCTGTATTCAACCTCCATGGGGGCTCATTACGTCGGCGCAGGGCGATCGGTCCCCTCCTCGATCGTCTGGAGCGCCACGCTCCGGCGTTGGATCGAATCGAGACTCGACCCGCACCCGCCGAGACGCACGATCTGGTCGGCAGTCGGCTGGGGACCGACGTTGAGCGAGTCTTCGTTCTGGGGGGGGACGAACCTGCTCCAGAATTCATGGAAGTACACCCGACCCAGCGATCACGCTCGCATCGAGCTGAGCGTCGACAGGGACGAGAGTGAGATCCCGACCTACTGCGTTCGAGACAATGGCATCGGCTTCGACAACGACGAGCGTGAGCGAATCTTCGGAGTCTTCGAGCGGCTCCATACCGCGGAGGAGTACACAGGGAGCGGACTCGGGCTAGCCACGGTGGAGCGAATCGTGCGTCGCCACGGCGGACGAGTGTGGGCCGAAGGCACCCCTGGAGAGGGGGCGGTCTTCCGCTTCACCGTGACACCTCCGTCGACAGACGGCGACCCCATCTAGCCCCCATCATCTGTTCAGGATCTGAGCCGAGCGCGACGAGCCGTAGCCAGAGGCGTGGGCTTCAATTGATGTGAGCCGCGATTCGCTCGGCGAGCGCGGCGATCGTGCGCGACGGATTGAGTCCGACCGCCTCCGGCACGATCGCTCCGTCCGCGACGTACAGTCGCTCGTGGCCGAACACCTCGCCAATATGATTCACCACGCCATTCGACGAGGTGGTGCCTATGTTGCAACCGCCGAGTGGATGCGGGGTGACCAGATTCTTGAGCACGGTCCAGGTGGGCGGCACCAGGGGCCTACCGTTCGTCGCCTCCGCAAGCCTCTTGTGCATGGCGACAATGGCGTTCATCACGGCCTCGGAACGGTCGATCTCCCAATCGAGCTTCACCACGCGGCGCCACGGCGCATACCACTTCCGACCGAGGTAAAGCCGCCCGTCGGCCGCGTCGATCCCCTGTGCGAACCAGGGCATGATGTGGTTCAGCGGATCGCGGCCACGCAGGATCTCCTGGAGCGCGCCGAAGAGAATCTTGGCTCTGCGCCCCCGATGCTGTCCCCCGAGCCGCTCGGACAGAAAGTTGCCCAGCACGTCAGGAAACCCCCCGTCCTCGATGAAGAACTGCTCGTCGTCTACGCTGCCGTCCAGAAAGTCGATCGCACTCGTGATCGTCGGCCCCTGGGTGGGCGAGACCCGCCGGTCTCCATGGTAGGCGGGCGTCAGGAAGTCTCCGTTCGAGCTCCAGTTCCGCCCGAGGAAGGGGCTCAGCGTCGGAAGCGTTTTGTGCTGCGACCGACAGCGAAGGAGGATATCGGTGGAGCCGATCGATCCAGCCCCCAGGACGACCCTGTCCGCCCGCGCCGACCCTCGGACGCGTCGTCCTCCCTTGAGCCGATCGAACGTCACACGGTACCCGTTCTCGTACGGCTCGATAGCCGTACCAGGTGAAGGGGACGGATCTCGGCTCCGTTCTTCTCGGCGATGGCAAGGTAGTTCAGGTCGAGCGTATTCTTGGCCCGCACGTCGCACCCGATGTCGCAGTTTCCCAGGTGAATGCAGGTTCCCTGTTCGACACCATGCGCGTTGGTGAACGTCTTGGAGTGCTCTTCCGAGAAGGGATCCTCCAGATCGTAGTTCCAGTCGGGATCGAAGGTCACAGCGATCGGGAGCTTCGTGAATCTGTCCCCGTGCCCGATGGCATCCGCGGCCTCACGCATGAGCTTGAAGCGCTCGGTGAGTTGGGAGTCCGGGATCTCCTGAGCCCCGAGCATCTTACCCGCCGTCTCGTAATGCGGTGCGAGTTCCTCGTACGTGATCTCGGGAGGCCAGCCTTGGTTGAAGATTTCGGGTTTCGGCCTCACGAATACGTTCGCATAGATGAGCGACCCACCTCCGACACCCGCGCCTTGCGCGACTATCATGTCGTCAAAGAAGCGCAGGTCGATCCATCCGTTCTGCTTGTGGGGTTCCTTCTGGTCCCAAATCCATGCGTCCCCGGTGTCGCGCGGGTAGTCCTTCGGCTCCCAGCGGCGTCCTCGCTCCAGCACGAGCACGCGGCCCCCTTTTTCGGACAGGCGGCACGCTGTCACGGCGCCACCGAAGCCGCTCCCGATCACGATGACGTCGAACACGTCAGCCATGTTTGGATCCTCCGATGGGGTGGGCCTCTTGCGGCTCGGGGATGCGGATCTCGGATCCCAGCAGTTCGGGTTCGAGCGCGTCCGGATCCTTCGGCACCCACCACGGCTCGGACGTTAGCGTTCCTTGGGCCCTGGCGTTGCCCGTCTCCTCCCACTCGTGTTCCCGCAGTACGCTGCGTACACCGATCGGATAGATGGTCAGCTCGCCCCGCGCGTTCAGTTGCATTCGGAGGAAGTTCTTGAAGTCCGGGATGCTCTGACCGGAGAAGACCTCGTTGAGGTGCATGCCGAATAAGCGGTTGGCCAGGAAGAGGTAGAGGCCCATCAGGAGACTGCTAGCGAACCCGCCGACGATGAACATCTCGATGATGAAGAGCGATACCTGCGTCGGGCTGTCCGGATCGAGTCCGAACCAGCCGAGGTTCAGCCGCGCGAACAGCGCCATCGACCCCAGCGCGACCATCACGTGCGCAAACCCGTGGAGGCCGCCTATCACGAAGCGCTTCCAGGGCGTGGTCGTGATCGCGAACGCGATGAGCGCGCCGACGATGGAGAGGGTCGTGAGGGCAACGCCGGGGCCGTGGGCCGCGACGTGAAGGAACGTTTTCAGCAACGATCCCAGGTCCAGGACCCCGAACTCCGTGACTAGCTCTAGGAAACTCTGATTCTGCCTCAGACTTGCGTCCAGCATCTTGCTGGTACTCTGCAGCAGCCAGGCGAACCAGAGATAAAGGGCCGCCAGCAACCCACCGAACGACCAGTTGTGGGGCATGACGACGAAAGCCCAGATCGACCGACGGACGAGCTCGCGTGACTCGGGCTTGCTCGGGAACCGCTTCTTCAGCGTGAAGCGTCGAGCCTTCCTGCCGAGCACGAGCTCCTCGGGAAGCTCGTGTGTCCCGTACAGGTACGCCCCACCTCCGCCCGCCGTGATCTTGTGCTGAGGCTCGCGGCCGTTCTTCCGAGCGCTGTCGGGGGTCTCCTCGTAGTGTGCGTAGTGGTGGAGGTCTCCCGGCAGCGCCACGTCTCTCCGCAGTCGAAGACGTCGGCCCGATCGACACGAGTCCCCGGCGCTACCCTGTCGAAGCAATACAGCTCGCCGTCCTGCTCGATGAGGGAGCCGAGACTGGCCAGCTTGATCCCGATGAATCGCTTCTCGAAGGCGAGCTTTCGATCGACCTGCCACGGCAGCCCAAATTGGTAGGCCCAGGCTTCAGGGTCGATGACCTCGTGGATCGTCCCGTCCCGGGCCAGCAGGTAGGCGGTACCGACGCGACGGCGGGTGCCGTGCTTCGTGCGATCGCTCATCCACCAGTTGAACGTGGAGCGAGCGGTGCCCCCGACGGTGTGATGGATCGCAATGCCGCTCTTGGCCTCGGCGGACTCGAAGAACTCCCCCGCGGGGAGCGTCAGGCTCCTGTCGAGCGTTGGCACGAGCCTTCCCAGAATCGAAGGATCGACTGAGTGCGACCGCCGACGCCGAGACTCGTGGAGCCGGGGCGGCGCCGGGTAGGCAACGGCATAGTAGCTTGGGGGGGCTCGATCACACTAGTCGCCGCTCAGGACCGACGCAAGGAAGCTCGCATCACCTGCCAACCGCCGGTCTTACCGCACTACCGCCGGCACCTTCTTGGACATGCAACGTGCGTACGTATACTCAGGATATAAAGATACGTATGCTTTTCGGCGCGCTGAGATTCCCCGCCCACCGACCGCGTGGTGCGCCCGATTCGCGAGACTGGTCTACCAGAGCTCGGCCGACTGGCGGCCCACCCCTCCCTTTCTCATGTTGCCGGCGATGTCCGGCCGCCTCGAAGAGGCCGGTCGATGTTCGGTTCTGAGGGAGCTAGCCGATGACCATGTTCGAGAATCGTCCCGGCCTTCTGCTCGTCGCCGCCTTCCTGGGCGCGTTGCTTTCGTCCTGCACGTCGCCTGAGGCCGGCGATGAGCGCTTCGACATCGTCGAGGCGACCATCCCCGAGATGCAGCGCGCGATGGAGGAAGGGCGCGTTACCTCTCGTGCATTGGTGGAAGCCCACCTGCTGCGCATCGCCCTCTATGAGGAGCGCGTGAACGCGGCGATCACGATCAACGCCAACGCGCTCGCGGAGGCGGATCGACTCGACCGGGAGCGCGCCGAGGGTCGAGTGCGCAGCCCGCTCCACGGCATCCCGGTCGCCCTCAAGGACAACGTCCACACCACCCACTTGCCGACAACCGGGGGGGCGCTGGCCTTCGAGGGATTCGTCCCTCCGTACGAGGCCACGCTGACCACCAACCTCCGCGAGGCCGGTGCCATTATCCTCGCGAAGACGGTGATGACCGAGCTCGCGAACTTTACCGCCGCCGGCATGCCTGGTAACTACAGCGCGCTGGGGGGCTTCGGCATTAACCCCTACGACACCCGCCGTGATCCGCGGGAGGGCCGAAACGACGGTCGCCCCGTGATGGGGACGGGTGGCTCGAGCTCCGGCATCGGCACCGCGATGAGCTTCTGGGTCGCGAACGTGGGCACCGAGACCTCGGGCTCGATCCTGTCGCCGGCGAACGCGAACATGCTGGCGGCGATCAAGCCGACCGTGGGGAGGGTGAGCCGCTATGGCGTGATCCCGATCACAGCCGATCAGGACATCGCCGGCCCCATGGCGCGGACCGTCACGGACGCGGCGATCTTCCTCGGGGCGCTCGAAGGCGCGGCGCCGGATCCGAACGACGCCGCAACGTTACGCTGCGAGCCTCCGCCGAACGGAGACTACACGGAGTTCCTTCGGGCCGACGGGCTGCAGGGGGCCCGAATCGGCATCCCTCGAGCCGCGTACTACGACTCGGCTCGGGTCCCCGGAAGCGACGGGTTCCGGAACAGGCTGTCGGACGAGGGAAGGGTACTGATGGCCGAGGCGATCGAGATCCTCATGGTACAAGGTGTGACGGTCGTCGATCCGGCGGACATCCCCAGCGTGATCGACCCGGATCCCGAGAACAACCTGCTCGCGAACGAGCGCAGCAGCGTGCTCAACTACGGCATGAAGCGGGACTTCAACGCGTGGCTAGCGACGCTGGGCGAGTCCGCGCCCGTCAAGACCCTGACGGAGCTGCGCGAGTGGAACCTGGCTCACGAGGGAGCCGGCTCGCTCAAGTACGGCCAGGCCCGACTCGATGGGTCTGACGCGATCGACCTGGATGAAGATGGTGCGGAGTACGAGGCCGATCGCGTGCGCGACTTGCGCCTGAACGGCGAGCACGGGATCGACGAGGTGATGACGGACCTCGAGCTGGACGCGCTCCTCTTCCCGGGGTAGAGCGGCGCCGGTATCTCGGCCCGGCCGGGCTATCCGACCGTGATCGTGCCGTTCGGCTTCCTCGCGTCGGGCGGCCCGCCGATGCCGGAGGGCTTCGACGCGAAGCCCCGCCCGTTCGGCGTGAGCTTCGCCGGAATGGCGTGCAGCGAGCCGCGGCTGATCGAGCTGGCTTACGCGTTCGAGCAGGCGACGATGAGGCGGGTCGCGCCTCCCGGAATGCCGTAGGAGGACGCGGAACTCGCTCTGAATGACGGAGGTGTGACCATGCTGAACGTGAGGAGTACCCGATTCCTGCTGTCGGCCCTTTGGGCCGCCTACGTCGCTGCGCCGCTGGCGGCGCAGAGCGGCCAGGTGGCGCGGATCATCCAGACCAACTCGGCCGGGACGAACGCCCAAATCATCGATCCCGAGACGCACGAGGTGCTGGCCGTGATCGAAGGCCTTCCCCATGCCCATGGGGTCGCGGAGCATCCGGAGGGCCTCTACTACTACTTCTCCAACGAGCGGCACAGCACCGTCGATGTCGTGGACACACGCACCTTGGAAGTCGTCGAACACATCCCGCTTTCGGGGCGGCCCAACAACGTCTCGATGAGCAAGGAGCTCAGGAAGCTCTACGTGGGGATCAGGGGCGGCGGTCCTTACACGGATGTCATCGACATCGATACTCACGAGGTGATCAAGACCATCCGCATGCACCGCGGAGTCCACAACATCTACGTAACGGAGGACTCCAGGTGGGCGGTGGCCAGCTTGGCCCCCGGTCCTGAAGGACCCGAGGACCCGTCGATCCAGGTGATCGACACGAGCACCGACGAAATCGCCTGGGGCATACCGGTGAACGGCCAGCGGACCCGCCCCCTGGCGATCGAGTCGAACCCGGACGACTCCCCGCGGCGGATCTTTGCGCAGGCGAGCGAGCATCACGGTTTCTTCGTGATCGATTGGGACACGAGGAAGGTCGTGGACTTCATCAGTCCGCCTCCCGTTCCCATCTCGCGGGTCAATGCGGACGGGCGTCAGGCCGGACCGAGCCACGGTCTCGAGGTGCTGGCCGACAACTCGGCGGTGTGGGACGTCAGCCGTGTCACCAGTTCGGTGTACGGATACTCGCTTCCGGACCTGGAGTACATCGGGTCGGTCTACGTCGGGCTGGGAGGGGGAGGAGCGGACTGGGCCACCTCATCGCCCGACGGCAGGTACCTCTTCGTCGCGGTCACGGGCGCGGGCGAGACCGTGGTCGTGGATCTGGAGCGGCTCGAAGTGGTGAGGCGCATTCCAGTGGGGTATGCGCCCAAGCGGGTGTACACCGCGGTGATTCCGGCCGATCGGGCCGAGATCGGGAGCGGCGGACGATGACCGACCGAGAGCGGGGCGGAAGAGCAGGGGGCCCGCAGATTTCAGGTGCCCTGGCCCGACGGGCCCACATCGCCCGGCCGGGCGTGGCCTGGTGGGGACGGCTGGTGGGCGCCGTCCTCCTCGCGCTGACCGCCTGCGGAGGGGAGGATGAATCCGCCCTCGCTTCGGTCGCCACGGCTACCGGCCTGGACTTCGAGTACTACGTCTCCAACGTTGAGCCCATCTTCACGAGACGGCGCGGTGGATTCGCCGTCGACAGCCCCGGGGGGCCGTCCTGCGTTATGTGCCATACCTGGCAGACCAATGCGCCACTCAAGCTGGAGCCCCTCGAGGAGGGGCCGGGCGGAGAGACCTATTGGACGGAGGAGCAATCGCGCAGCAACTTCGTCGAGGTGGCCCGGCTGATCACGCCCGGAGATCCGGACAACAGTCGGCTCCTCAGGGCCCCGCTGGCTCACGGGGCGGGAGGCCGAGGGCTACATACGGGCGGCACGTTTTGGGCGGCGAAGGACGAGCCGGAGTGGCAGGTCCTGGCCGAGTGGGTGCGCACGGCCGACCCCTCCGTGAGCGGAGAGGCGGTGGCCGAGGGTCCGCCCACCCTGGACTTCGAGTTCTTCCAGAGCTGCGTCCAGCGCATCTTCGTGACCACCAGGCCCGGAGCGCTCCCCTGCACGGAGTGTCACGGAGGGGGGGCCGCGGGGTTCGCCGGACCCATCGGAGACGGGCGCGAGTTCTGGAACGAGGAGGAGTCGCGCCGCAATTTCGGGGTGGCGATGCGGCTGATCGAGCCCGGAAGGCCGACCCGGAGCCGACTCCTCATGCATCCCCTCGCCTTCGAGGGCGGCGGGGACTACGCGCACAACGGTCCGCGACGCTGGACGTCGATGGACGACCCGGAGTGGCAGCTGCTGGCCGGTTGGGTCCGGGGTGAGCGCACAGGGAGCGCCTGCCCCATCTGATCCGCGCGAGGATCACGTCTCCCTCAACGAGAACTCCTTACGGGAAGGTACGGAATCCCAATGCTGACGTCGCTTTTGACTCGCAAACAACTCGTAGCGCGGCCACTCCTGGTCGGCACCTGCGCGCTAACCCTCGCCTGCTCGGCAGGAGAGGAGGGACCGCCCGAAGCGTCAACCTCCCCGCCCGAACCGTCCGCTCCCCCAACGGGCTCATATGAGGACTTCACGCCGGAAGAGCTGGTGCGGGTTTTCAGTCTCCGAGAGAGTGATGTACCTGTGCGCGACCTACCGGGGTGGGCTCCCCCGAAGAAAGTGGTCGTCGTGGTTCCCGAGGAGTGGGATCGACACGAGGAGAGGATGGCGTTCCTACAGCCCGTCGCTCCCGGGGTCGAGCTCATTCCTGTCAGGGACCCGAGGGATGCCATCGAGCGAGGCGTGCTGGCCGATGCCCAGGCGGTGATCGGAATGGCATGCAGTGCGAATAGCCTCGCGGCGACGGGCCCGGAGATCCACTGGATGCAGTCCGGAAGCGTGGGAGTAGCGGGATGCTTCCGAAGCGGGAACCCCCCGGTTGACATGATCCGACTTCTCAGTGAACGGAACATCGTGTCCACCTCGATCCGGGGCATGACTGCACGCGCTATTGCTCAGCACTCTCTCACGATCATGCTCTCGCTGATCGGCGGCATGGATATCCACGACGAGAGACAGCAGAACCACGTGTGGGGGAGAACGCAGACCGATGTAGTGAAGGACAAAAACCTGGATAGGGAGTTCCAGGATCACACGCTCTTGGTCGTCGGGCTCGGGAGTCTCGGCACGGAGGTGGGTCGACTCGCTCACGCTCTGGGGATGCGCGTGATCGCGACTCGGAAAACCAGCCGCTCCGGACCGGTGTTCGTCGACTACGTGGGTCTCTCGGATGAGATGTACGCCCTCGCTGCTGAGGCCGATGTGGTGTTCGCTTCGGTACCCAACACCCCCGACACACAGGAGATGTTCGACGCCGAGTTCTTTGACGCGATGAAAGAGACCGCGTATTTCGTCAGCCTTGTGCGCCTTCCGGTCATCAACTGGGACGACTTGAAGGACGCCCTCAGGTCGGGAAGCATCGCGGGTTTCGGGACCGACGATTTGCCTCAGAACGACTTCGAGCTGTGGGACATGCCCCGTGTCATCCTGACCCCGCATGTCTCGGACTACTCCAACCGATATCGCGACAACCAGTTCCTTCTCTACCGCGAGAACCTCCGTCGGTACGTCCTGGGCGAGAGGATGTTGAACGTGGTCGACCTTCAGCGGGGGTACTAACGCCCCGGGCCGGATCCCCCGAGCCTGAGATCGGTGAACGAGGTGCCGCCCGGCCCCAGGCCCCTCGAGCCGGCACCGGGCCCGATGGCCCTCGAGGCCCGCTCGGGACTCGACCCCTGGCAGGAAGGGGAGCTTCCCGCTCCGCCTCGCCCGAGGGGCCTGGCCTGGATGGGGGTGGTAGGCCCGGGCGTCATCGTCTTGGGCGCTTCCATCGGAAGCGGCGAGTTCCTACTCGGCCCCGCCGCGTTCGTGCAGTACGGCCTGACGCTTCTCTGGGTGACGCTGGTCGCGGCCTTCCTGCAGACCGTCCTGAACACCGAGCTGATGCGGTGGACGATCGCGACCGGAGAGCCGGTGTGCATTGGGTTCATGCGCACGAAGCCGTCGGCCTCCTTCTGGGGGTGGTTCTATGCGGGCCTCTACTTTCTCCAGCTCGGGTGGCCAGGATGGGCCGGCGCCGCGGCGGGGGCGGTCTTCTTCCTCTTCGCCCGAGATCTGGCTGGTCCAGAGCACGCGAGCGTGGTTTACTGGATCGGAGTGGGCACCTTCGTCGTCTGCGTCGCGATCCTCTTGTTCGGGAGACGCATCGAGCGCACGCTCGAGATCCTGAACTGGATTCTCGTTGCGGTCATCCTGGGCAGCTTCCTGGTGCTGGCCCTGATGTTCGTGTCGCCGGATACGTGGCTCGCGGGGGTCACCGGTCTGGTCGGCTACGACCCGGCGACCACCAGCTTTCGCCTGATGCCGAGCGGGGCGGACTTCTTCCTGATCGGGGCGTTCGCGGCCTACTCGGGCGCCGGAGGTGTCACCAACCTCACCCTATCCAATTGGGCGCGGGACAAGGGGTACGGCATGGGAGGCCTCGCGGGCTATATCCCCGCAGCCGTCGGCGGCAAGAAGGTTGAGCTCGCTCACACGGGCTTCACCTTCGCCGTAACTCCCGACGCGATGGAGCGGTGGCGCGGGTGGTGGCGCATCGTGAGGGCCGACCAGTGGGGGATCTACTTCGTTGGGTCGATACTCGGGATGTTCCTCCCGGCCCTTCTCTACGTCACGTTCATCGAGGTCGGCACCGACATCCGGGGCTTGTCGGTGGCGGCCGCCCTCGCGGACGCCATGGTGACCCGGGCAGGGGCGCTCTACGGTGGCGTGGTCGCTCTCCTGGCCGTCTGGGTTCTGTTCAAGACACAGCTCGACGTCATCGACGGAATGACCCGGGCAGTAACCGACCTACTCTGGACGGGGAGCAAGCACATCCGTGCGTGGAGGGGCGGCGACGTCAGGGTGGTCTACTACGGCGTGCTGGCCGTGATCACGATCTGGGGCATCCTCGCCCTCAGGCTCGCCCAGCCGATCGTGCTCCTGCAGTTGGGCGCGAACATGGCAGGGATCGTCTTCGTGGTGTCGTCCCTGCACCTGCTCTACATCAACACGCGATTCCTGCCCGAAGCCCTGAGGCCGCCTGCGTGGCGGCGAGCGTGCCTCGTGGCTACGTCGCTGTTCTATGGCGCGTTCGTGGTTCTGTGGCTGAGGGGGCTGTAGGGACTCAGGGCAGCGCAAACACCAAAGCGGTCGGCGATCCGGTATGCTCGCCCACCCAGAACGGAGAGGGAAGCCCGGACATGGCGGCCACGTATTGCTTGCCATCCGCGGGCGAGAGCCGCGATCCGGCTCCTGGTCTGCAGGTCGCTGAGATCCTTCTTGGACATGCGACCTCATACGTATACTCACGGTATAAAGATACGTATACCTCTCCGAAGAGGAGGCCGTTCCAATACGATGCAATCGTCTTACCCTCCGTCAGGAAAAATGATCATGATGAAAAGAGGTGCGGTGATCAGGTTGTCAGGGTGGACTACAACCGCGACATTCGTCCCGCTCGACATTTCGGTTACCACGAACAGCAGCATGACTCCTGAGGAGCGGCCCGTGAACCTGGACGACGTCCAGGCCGTGATCGACAGCGCCAAGGCGCGAGGCACGGCGGTACTGGAGAAGTACGTTCGGGACAGAATGCCCGACGCTTCGGAACAGGAGGTCCGACGCCCTGACGGCCCAAATGGTCCAGGAGATCGAGATTGCCGAGTGGGAGGTACCTTGGGAGAACAGCCGTCCGCGCGATCCGTACGTGGCCCCCGACGGCAAGGTTTGGTTCGTGGGCCAGCGCAGCCACTACGCCGCCTGGCTGGACCGGGAGACCGGGGAATTCAAGCGGTTCCCCCTCGACGAGGGCGCCGGTCCCCACAACCTGATCGTAGACGACGACGGAACCGTTTTCTACGCGGGAAACCGGGTACAGCATATCGGCAAGCTCGACCCGGAGACCGGTTCGTCGGCTTCGATCCGGCCACTGAGGAGTTCTTCTCCATTACCGAGATCGGAAGCGGCGGGGGCTCCGTCCGCCACATGTTCGACGAAGAGAGCACCAACTCTATCTGGTTCGGATCCGATGCGAACACGATTGGGCAGGCCAACCTTCCGCCGCTGAGGCCCCGGACGACCACCGACCGCTAACCGGGGCCCTCCTCCACCACCACGGTCCCGTCGGGCTTCACCCTCGCAGACCGACCGCTGACCAACCTGTGGAAGTCTTCCTCCCCAAGGGCGACCAGGGGAGGGGCCTTGCCGTACATCTCGTCGGCCACGATGGCCGACAGCGCCAGAAAGGAGTCGGTGCCCGACGTCAGGATAGCCGCGGGCGCAGTTCCCTGCCGGATGGCCTCCAGCAAGACAGCCGTGGTGGTGCTGGATCCCCGGGTGCCGGGAATGGCCAGAATCCGACCCGCCGCGTTCTCCCCCGAGAGCGGATGACGGCGATCGATGACCTCTCCGGTGGCGGCGTCGTAGCCGCCCCAGAAGCTCAGCGGCTCGTGGGATACCAGAAGGCTCCCACTGGCCTCGCCCGGTATCAGGGCGCGCCCCGTCAGCACCATGGCCTCACCAGAGGCCATCAGGTGCGCCAGAGGTCGTCGTCGCGGATCACCCGACCCTGGACCGCAGACTCCACGCAGGCGCTGGTGGAGCCGAAGACCACGGCCCGGCCAAGGAGTCCCGGCGTGTAGTAGGCGTACTTCGCCGAGTTGGTCATGAGGATCTCGATCTCGGACGGCAGCATGGGCGTGGTCAGGATACAGGTATCCACCGTCACGTCCCCCCCGAAGTCGTGGAGAGGGTCCAGGAGTCCCGCTTCCTGGGCGATGAGCTTCACACCCCGCCCCGTCGTGACCAGGAAGCGCACGCCAGGGTGTCGGCTACGTCCCTCGAGGAGGGGAGCCAGCGCCTTGAACTCCTCTAGTGAGAAGTGAGGAGAGCCAAGGACCACCATGTCCAGGCGCTCGCCTTCGGACGTGGAGAGCTCGTCCCGGGCGGCCCGGAGCTCCCCCATGCCCACGTCGCGAGTCTCCTCGGCATCCCTCCCCTGAAGGGCCTCTTCCAGGTTCGGCGCCTCGGGCGTGACGCCCGCCCAGTGAAAGAGGGCCACCGCCCCCGACGACGCGGCGGCGGCCCCGAGGGCCCTGAGCTGGTCCTCCGAGGGCGTAACGTCCAGCCCATCCAGTACGGCGACTCGATCACCGGCCACCTTGCCCACCAGATGCCCGAGAACCGGGTAGAGCTCGTCGGAGGCCAGTAGCGCAGGTGGGATGTCGTGGAAGCGGAAGAGCACCTGCCCCGCCCGGTTCTCGGTCAGATGCAGCCCCACGGCGGGCACGCGCCCGGTGATGGCGGCGCAGATGTCGAGAAGGTCCGGATAGCGCTCGGTCCGGGCCCCCAAGACCGAGTTGGCGAACACGATGGCGCTGGACTCGCCCCAGGCGATCTGGTCTCCGAAGGCGGGTCGCGCCTCGGTCTGGTACGGAGCGCACGTCCAGGATGGGATGCATCCCATGCTCTGATAGGCAACCATCTGCCGGCGGGCCTTCTCGGCCCATCCGGGGGGCACCGCCCAGCGTTCCCATCCGTGAGGATCGACGCCGGCCACGTTGAGGGTTGCCGGCACGACGACCTTGGCGCCCAGCCCGGCGAGGCGTTCGGCATACTCCAGGGTGGCGTCCCCCATGTATAGGGCGCTGTCGATGTGCGCGGCCGTCACCGGAATGAGCCGCTCCGCCCCCTGCACTCCGGCCACGCGCACCAGGATGGACATGGCCATGTGGGCCCCTTCGCCCTCCTCGCCCTCCAGGAGAGCCCGATCCGACGCCGTGAGCTCGAGTGTCATGGAACCAGACTAGAAGTCCGCCCTGATCGAGCGCAACCTTGTGCCTTGGGGGGCCGGAGGTGAACGCTCCCAACTTGCGGACGACGCGCCCACCCCACCTTGAGCGGCGTCCACCCGGCGACGGCACGTAGGAGGCGGCATGGCGGCAAAGTACTTCACCGACTCGACATTCACCTTCCTGAAGGACCTGAAGGCGAACAACAATCGGGAGTGGTTCCAGCAGAACAAGCACCGGTACGAGGAGCACCTGAAGGATCCGGCGGTCCAATTCATCACGGACTTCGGCGCCCCCCTCAAGAAGATCAGCGAGCACTTTCGCTCCGATCCTCGCACCGTAGGCGGCTCCATGTTCCGGATCTATAGGGACACGCGCTTCTCGAAGGACAAGAGCCCCTACAAGACGTATGTCGGGATCCAGTTTCGGCACGAGCTCGGAAGGACGCCCACGCCCCCGGCTTCTACCTCCACTTGGAGGTGGGTGGCTGCTTAGCCGGAGCCGGGATGTGGCGCCCCGACCCGCCCAGCCTGAGGCAGATTCGGGAGGTCATGGTCGAGGACCCCAAGGCGTGGAGACGGGCCGTGGGCGGCAAGCGCTTCACGGACGCGTACGAGCTCGAGGGCGACCGGCTCAAGCGCCACCCCAAGGGCTTCGACCCCGAGCACGCTCTGGTCGAGGACCTGAAGCGGAAGGACTTCATCGGGGTTGCCAAGATCCCGAAGAAGATGATCACCAGCCCCGACCTGCCAAAGGAGCTCGCCAGAGTGTTCGGGGCAGGCACACCGCTCATGAAGTTCCTCTGTGACGCGATGTCCGTGCCGTTCTGATCTCCCGTCGGCCGCGACCTTCGCGCCGTCGCCACGTGGTGCGAGCCCTTGCCCTCGACGCCCATCTCTTCGAGCTTCAAGCCGCTCGTGGATTCTGGATGATGGGTAAGGAGCTTCCTGTATGAAGACTGGCACCGTCGTCGTGCTGGGCGCCGTTGTCGTGAGCGGCTCGATGCTGGCCGCCTCACGCACCCACGTGGCGCCCGACCTCACCTCCCTCCTCGCGGGGCCGCAGACCGCTTCCGAGGCAGTCGCCTTCACCAACGTCAACGTCGTTCCCATGGACTCCGAGCGGGTTCTCGAGGATCAGACCGTTCTCGTGGAACAAGGCCGGATCCGCCGCGTGGGATCGGCGGCTGAGGTCCGCGTCCTTGCAGGCGTCACGACAGTGGACGGATCGGGCAAGTACCTCATGCCCGGCCTGGCGGAGATGCACGGCCACATGCCTGGCGGAGACGTAGAGGAGATGGTGATGTTCCTCTACGTGGCCAACGGAGTGACGACCGTTCGGGGCATGCTCGGTCTCGACGGCCACATCGAGCTGCGTCGCAAGGCGAACGCCGGTGAGATCGTGGCACCGACCCTCTACCTCGCCGGGCCCAGCTTCAACGGAAACTCGGTCTCCTCGCCCGAGCAGGCCGCCCAGAAGGTCCGCACACAAAAGGATCAGGGGTGGGATCTGCTCAAGATCCACCCTGGACTCACGGTGCCCGAGTACGACGCCATGGCGATGACCGCCCACGAGGTGGGCATCCGGTTCGGCGGTCACGTTCCAGCCGAGGTGGGACTCGAGCATGCCATCGCCATGGGCCAGGAGACCTTCGACCACCTGGACGGCTTCATCGAGTACCTGAACGCCTTCGACGAGCCCATCGACCGAGGCAGACTCGATGAGCTCGTCACAATGGTGCAGGACGCAGGTGCTTTGGTCGTGCCTACGATGGTGCTGTGGGACGTGGGCATCATCGGCAATGGAGACGCCCAGGTCATGGCGAACTATCCGGAGATGCGGTATTGGCCGAAACGGAACATCCCACGGGTCGTGGAGGGCGTAGAGGGCTGGATCGGCCGTCACGCCGGCAGCGCCAGGCGAGCCCAGGCGGATCCCGCTGCAGCCGACCTGTGGGCCAACAACCGGCTGGAGGTGCTCAAGGTTCTGTCGGACGGCGGGGTGGGCATTCTCATGGGGACGGACTCACCACAGATCTTCTCGGTTCCCGGCTTCTCCGTGCACCGGGAGATGCAGGCCATGGCCGAGGCCGGCATGTCACCCTACGAGATCCTGGTCTCTGGCACACGGGCCGTGGGTGAGTACTTCCGGAGGAGCGACACCTTCGGCACGGTGGAGGTCGGGCGGCGGGCCGACTTGATCCTCCTGAACTCCAATCCGCTGGACGACGTCGGCAACGTGGCCGACCGGGCCGGGGTCATGGTCCGAGGTCGCTGGTACTCCGACAGATACATCCAGGAGCGCCTGGACGAGATCGCTCGGCGGTTCGCGACGGACTGACGGCCGGCCGGGGCCGTCACCGACTCTCGCACCCCACGCAGAGAGCCTCCCGACCGCCCGGGGCTGAAGCCTTCGTCAGCTTCGGCGAAGCCCCGGGTCGAGCCCGCGTCAGGTCGGCGACCGCTCCCCATCGATCCGCAACTGCTCGAGTCCGGCGCTGACCAACCGCCACTGGAGCCTCATCTGATCGAGGACGGGCATGGGGGTCAGGCCGCTGGCCCGGATCTCGGCGGATATCGCCTCGCGCTGCTCGTCGGACATCGATCTCGCGCCGCCCAAGGCTAGCTGCCAACGCGCCCGTCGCTCCTTCCAGTGCTCTCCCACCGGATCGGGCGGACCCAGGGTCTCTCCCACCCCCGGCGTGATGAAGAGGGGCATCTCGCTCACGAGCGTCACAGGATCGCCACCAAGAGAGCGGATGGCCTCCATGGAGCTCGGCCGGAAGCGGGCGGCCGTCTCCTCGTCGCCGAGGACCAGGAAGTGGTCCCGCATCGCCGTCGAGCTCGGCCGGGTGCAGAACCCGCGATCGATGCGGTGGAAACCTTTCTCACCCTCCCTCTCCACGTCGTGCAGGACATAGCCGAGGCGATGGGTCTCCTCGGCGCAGCACCGCTTCACGTGCTCCACTCTGTCCAACCACGCCGGCTCCAGCAGGAACCAGGGGCCACCGGCCATCACGATGCCGTAGAGGGTAGCGTGGAGATGGAACGGCGCATCGGCATTCCTCCACCATTCGTGGACGGCTCGGCTCTCGGGCCGGACGTCTGCACCCTCCGAGGACCGGGGGAAGCCGAACTCCAGGTCGTCGCCAGGCAACTCACGTACCACATGGGAGAGGTAGCGAAGCGGATCGTGAACGTCCGACGGCGGTAGCGGGCCGTCGACATCTTGCCACCCCTTGTTCCGCTCCCGGCCGTCGGGGTTGATGTGCGCCACGATCCACCATTGGTAGCCGGTGAGCAATGGGTGGCCGCTCTCGAGGGATCGAAGAAACGCAGCCAACCTGGCCAGGAAACGGGGCCCGACGGGCTCATCGGCGTGGCATCCGCCGATGAGGCTCACCCGAACCGGGCCGGAGCCCAGACGGAAGCCCTGGACGGGCCGGCCCTCCCGAGAGGTCCCCAGGCGTAGCCCGGCCTCCCGGTCCACTGGCGGGTGGGCGATGATGGCGTCCGCTAGTGCGTACAGATTCCCTCCGTCCCTCCGCGCCGTTCGGCGACGCCCGCTGTCCCTCCCCTCTCCGTGCTGCTCCCCGTCGCGCATACCCCAACAGACGTCCTCCGAGTGGAACCCTCCGGGCTCCTCCTCAGAAGTGCCGCGACACGGCCACGGACAGGTAGCCGTCGCGGCGGAATCCGTAAAGGAGGTCCGCCTCGTCGACGCCGATGAACGACCGCGCCTCGACGTCCAGCGTCCAGCTCTCCCCCACGCGCCGCCTGCCCTCCAACGAGAACAGCGTGGCACCCGTTTCCCGGTCCACGATGGCTCCCGCCAGGAGCTGCGTGTCCTGGACGTCGTTCAGGGCGAACCGCATTCCCACGAAGACGTCGTCCTCGAAGGGAGTGCGTGCCCGATCGCCGCGGTCGTCCAGGAGGATCTCTCCGACGATGCCCAGATCCGTATCCGTCCCGAGCACCTGGGGAATCGTGTACTCGAAACCCCCGGTCATGGCGTAGTACCGACCGTCCGGCCCCCCCGACCGGGTAATACCCTCGAACTTCAGTAGCCAGCCGCCCGACGTGTGCTGGGCGTCCAGGCTGGTCTGATCGACGACGTCGTAGTGGGGGACCAGCACTGGCCGGGCCCCTACCGCCTCGCCCACCTCGAGGCGGGGCTCCCGGGCCGTGCCCTGGAAGTGGGCTACACCCAGGTCGAAACCGCCGATGGTGTGGCTCCACCGGGCCGCCCAATCGAGGCGACTCCGGCCCGCCGCCGACTCGTACACGGCGTCCTCGGTGACGACCGTCAGCGGAAAGCGCAGCCGGCCGGCCTCGCCCGGGAAGGTTCTCTCCCTGAAGCCGGTCAGCAGGAACAGCTCCAGCGTCCCCCAGTCGCGCACGGCAGCCAGGCTCACCATGGGCTGGCCCAACTTGTCCTCTCCGTCCAGGTTCTCCACCAGGTCGGTCTGGTTGATGACGTCCACCAGGTGCTGGGACTCCGTCACGCCCCAGAACTCGCGGCGTAGCCCGGCTCTCAGCTCCCAGCGGTCCCAGACCTTCTCCCACGAGAAGACGCGGAAGTCGACGTGGGTCCGCTCGGAGTCGGCGGTGTCCAGGCGGAGGAACGGCTCCACGGTGAGGCTCTGATTGCCTCCGTCCCAGCTCCAGTAGAGCTCTCCCTGAAGGAGCAGCGAGGCGTCGTGCCGTGCCTGCTCGTCCAGGAGCGGACCTGGAAGAAGCCCCGGGTCTCAAGCCCGATCTCGCCCGTGACTTCGGGGCGGAGCTGGCCGGCGGCTGCCACGGCCACGACCAGCACCAGGGCCACCACCATCATGAGGGCTCTCCCGACCGTTCTTGGATCCCAGAGCCGGCACATCCAGCGAATCGTGCTCATGATCACCTCGCCCGCTTCAAGCTGTTCTTGTCGAAGTTACGGTCCGTGAGTCCGACGCCTCCGCCGTCAGCTCCTCCACCGCCGCCAGCGTCTCCCGGGTGAAGACGTTGCCGTCCTCTGGAGCCAGGGCGATCAGGATGTTGTCGTTCTTGGTGTAGACGTCCTGTAGAGCCTCGAACGCGGCCATCTGCGGGTTCTCATCGCCGAAGAAGACCCGGTAGTCGTTCGAGAACCCCAGAAAGCGACCGCCCGATGCCGCCGCCACAACCGCCAGCAGGGATGCGACCAGGATCGGAAGCCGCCACCGCACCACCCAGCGGGCGTAGCGGGTGACCCGACCGTCGTGATCTATGGTATCGTTACTCATTCTCTGTCCCTCCCCATCTCTTTGATTTGCTTGCTTTGATTTACTTGCTCGTCGACCTATCGAACATACCTACTGGTCGGTATGTTCGATAGGTCAAAAAAAACACCATTGCCCGGGATACATGAAGGGGTCATGCCGGGCTCATGGCCTCCTCGGCTTGGGGCCGAAGGCTCTTGAGAAAGACGATGGCCGGTGCCGCCATCTCGAGCAGCACTTCGCGACTGTGGGTCGCCTTGGCAACTCCGGCCATACCCTCGACGGCAGCGATCAGGAACGTCGCCGTTGCCAAGGCATCGACGTCCGTCCTCACGTTGCCGGCCCCCTGGCCCCGGGTGAACGCCTCGGCCAGGATCTCTCGCCACTCCGTCACGATGGACTCAATCTTGACCCTGAACTCCTCGTCGACGGCCGAGAGCTCCTGGGCGAGGTTGTTCAGGGGGCAGCCGAGGCAGCACATCTCTTCCGACATCTCGCCGATGGCCGTCCGCAGGACTCCCTGGATCCCTTCGATGGGATCTTCGGTGTCGGCCAGGGGGGCGAGCCAACGGTGGAAGATCCAGGGCTTGATGACCTCGTCCAGCACGGCGTGGCCCAGGGCGGACTTGTTGGGGAAGTGATGGTAGACGGCGCCCTTGGTTACCCCGCTGCGCTCTGCGATGTGATCCAGGCGTGCGGCATGAAAGCCGTTCCGGTGAATCTCCCAGAACGCCGCCTCGAGGAGAACCTTCCTCGTGCGCTCGGGATCACGCTTGGTCATCGAATCGAGCCTCCTGCCCTCTCCGTAGATCTCACATCCATCACGCCATTCAAATCTAACATACCTATTAGTATGAATGTTCCCGAGCACTTGTCAAAGAGGCAGGCGTCCCCGGCGAGATCGAGCCCCGCCCGGCAGTCCAATCGGCCGGGGCGCCCACTGGGTGCCTCGGCCGACGACGTTGGGGACCAACTCCGCAGCCACGGACAAGTGGGCGACCGAGCTCGACAAAGTGGGCCTCGCGCTGATCGCGAGCTGCCCTACGTAAGGTCGTTCTCCCAGAGCAGCGTCCCGTCGGCGTTGTAGACCGTCTCCACGGCAACGCCCTCGTCGAACTCCAGGGCCAGATACCCGTGAGAGTAATAGCGATCCTCGTGCCCCACGATGTATGGGTTTCCCCCGTCGAGGATCATCCCGCCAGGGACGAACGGCTTCGGTCGGAGCTTCCTCCACGTGGGGCTCGCAGGGACCTCCTCACCCAGTAGCTTCTTGTCCCGGAACTCGGGGAAGCCTCCGTGGCCGATACACCGGCCGTATATGTCCCACATGGGATGCCGGTCGTAGATCACGCACTGATGCTCGTGACCCCAGTACCAAGCGAAGATCTTCTTGCCGTCGAGAAGGTCGCCCAACTTCCCTACGAGCTTGGGGCCTTGGGGTCCCAGGAGCGAGAACGGCTGATGGTGTGAGAAGAGGATGACCTTCCGGTCTCCCGCCTCGTCGAGCAGGCCTCCCAGCCACTCGGCCTGTCCACCGTGCAGATCGTGCTCCTTGTACGCGGTGTCCAGTCCCACGAGGAGCCAGTGGTCGTTCTGCATGGCGAAATAGCTCGCCTGTTGCCCGAAGGCCGGCAGAATCCGTGCGGCGTAGCCCTGCCCTCCGGTGTACATTTCGTGGTTGCCGTTGCACGCCCGGTTGACCGCGCCCGGGACCGAGGGCCAGACGTCGAGAAAACGCTCTTGGACCTCGTCGTTTTCCCCCGAATAGTAGACGTCGCCCATGTGGAAGATGGCGTCGAAACGGCCGTCCGCCACAATGCTCTCCGCCGATACGGGGGCGCCGTAGAGCCCGCTTCCCCAGTCGGCGAGAAGCCCGACCCGGGCCGCGTCCGGAACCGCCTCGGGCTTGGCTGAGGCCTCGATGAACTCGAAGGGCCGAAGCTTCCTCCACCAGGTGAAGAGGCTGCCCGCCCACCCTGCGATATCGTGGCCGTCGAACTTGGCTTCGAGGCCTCCGGAAGGATGCTCTTCGAGCTTGCCCTCTTCGACGGCGCGCTGGGCGATGAAGGTTTGGAGAAGCGACGTCACCTGATCCTGGGCGGCGGCCATGACCCCGTTTCCCAGGTCCTCGGACTCCAGGAGATGCATAGCGTGGGCGATCTGCGCACCCATCTCGGCCCGGGAATGGCCGCCCGACCCCTCCTCTGCCAGGGCGGCCGCACCCTGATCCACCACGGACTCGAAGCTGGCGTTCAGGGCGGAGCTGAGCTGCCCGTAGGTGACGATCGTGTGCCTGACACTCATTCTGGCCTCTTTGGTGGAGGTGCCCTAGCTTGCAAAGCGACTTGGCCAGCCCACCAGGGAGGGCGGTCCAACATGCTCTTGGATCCCGAAATCTTCAAGAAAGATCTCTCGCAGGCGCTCGATACCTTCGATGCGAGAGAGGCGGACCGTCTGGTGGGCCAGCTGATCGAGCAGATCCACGGGGGCGCGAGCGGGGCCGGGTACGAGGAAGCCGGGGCAACGCTCGACCTCCTGCGCCGCAAGCGGCGCTTCGACCTCATGGAGTCGCTGGCATCGGCGTGGCGTGCGGTGGGCGTGGCGGACCCCAAGGTCCAGCGGCAGCACGCTCAAGCGCTCATCGACCAGAAGCTGCGGCTCCTCCCGGCGCTGGGCACGCTCACGGTCCTGCGGGCGGAGATCTCCGATCAGCTTTCCCGCGAACCCGGAGACGACGAGCGCGGGGCTCTCGAGAGCGAGGACGCCGAGGCCAGAGGCCTCATCGGACGAACGTACAAGCAGCTCTACGTGGACGGCGAGGGACCGGCCAAGGCCCGGCCCGCGTATCTCCGCGCCGGCATCGACGCCTACCTGGACGTCTACGAGAGCGATCCGGGTAAGCCCATCTGGCACGGGATCAACGTGGTGGCCCTCCTCTGCCGGGCCCAGCGTGACGGCGTCTCCCTCGACGGATACCCCGACCCTCTCCCCGTCGCCGAGGAGATTCTCGGCCGCATCGAAGGGATGGCGGATCGAGGCCCCTGGGAGGCAGCCACGGCCATGGAGGCGTGCATCGCATTGGATCGGCCGGTGGACGCGGCCACCTGGCTCTCCCAGTACCTCCACGACTTCGAGGCCGACGACGACATGTTCGCCTACGCCGACGCCTTCGAGCTCGTGAGCACTCTCCGGCAGCTCGAGGAGGTCTGGAACCTCCAGTCGGACAGCTCCCCGGGATCTCTCTAGCTGATGCACCTGAAGGCCGCTCTTCTGGGGAAGCAGGGCGGGAGTCTCGAGATGGCCCCCAAGGACGTTCGGGCGGCCCGCAAGGAGTCTGGGTTCGAGAAGAACTTCGGGCTGGCGCGGTTCCGAACCCCCAAATGGCTCCGGATGGGTCTCTCCCGGGCCGAGTGCGTGGCCCAGATCTCCAACCCAGCAGGAGACGGCTTCGGGACCGGCTTCATCCTCGCCGGCCATGAGCTCCACGAACGCTTCAGTGGAACCGTGGTGTTGGTCACCAACTCCCACGTGATCTCTGCCGACGATGACGTCCACGGACAGATGGAGCCTCTCTGGCCCGAGGGTGCACACATCGCCTTCGAGGTCCGGGAGGACGACACCGATTGGGTGGGTACGGAGGTCCTCTGGGAGTCGCCCCCGGACGATCTGGACTGTGCCATCGTCGAGCTCTCAAATCCGGTGCCGATCGACGATCCCTACCCCGTGAACCAGAGGCCCCTGGCCACCGGCGGAACGGAGCGCATCTACGTCGTCGGGCATCCCAAGGGAGGATCCCTCAAGTACCCCTTCGACGACAACCACCTGCTCGAGATGGACGACCGGCTGCTGCGATACCGCACACCCACGGAGGGCGGAAGCTCGGGGAGCCCCGTGTTCGACTCGAAGTGGCAGCTGGTGGGACTGCACCATCGGGGTGGGCACGACGTGGAACGTCTGGACGGCGGGGGGAACCTACGATGCCAATGAAGGCATCCGGATCGGCGCCATCCGGAAGGCCCTGGCGGGCCCCTAGTAACGCTAGCTCGTCAGGTGGCGGGGACGGAGAGCAAGCGTCGATCGGACATCTCAAACCTCCGGATCTGAGCGATCAGGATGGCATCGGCGTCGCGCCCGCGGAGCCGGGCGAGTCCCTGCACCGCCGCCGTACGGACGTTGGGAACCGGGTCGGACGCGAGGCCCTCCAGCACGTCACTGTCACCGAGGACCGCAGCCGCTCGGGCAGCGTACACGCGGGCGAACGGGTTCGAATGTCCTACGAACCCGCCGAGGAGCGGCCCCGCCCGGCCCGGGGAGACCGTGGCGAGAGAGACGAGGGCGTGGGCCGGCCGGTGCCACTCGGACGGTTCCGCCGCTTCGGCCCCGGCGGCGATGCCGGCCAGCAGTTCGATCTGCATGGCCCGGCCCGCACACACCTGGCCCAGAAGATCCAGGGCCGCCACGGCCTCGACACGAACTCGAGGCGAAGGGTCATCCAGACCTCGCACCAGAAGATCGATGCTCACGTCCGAGGAAGGCTCGCGTCCCATGGTGGTCACGGCGAGCCGCCGTACGTCCGGATCGCCGTCCTCCAGAGCCGCGGCCAACGTTTCGGCCCCGGGCTTTCCAAACCAGGAAAGAGCCAGCATGGCCGTCCTGCGCACTCGAGCAGAGCCCTCGGAGCCACCGGACCGGCCGAGTATGGCCAACTCCCGCAGCCTCCTCACGGTGGCCGTCGAGAGTCCCGACGGGCCGAGGCTGCGGGACATGGACTCGAGACCCATGATGGCGCCGGTGAGGGTGGCGAGAGGTGCGTCACCTTCCCCGTCCCTGGTGAGCTGGACGAGCATCTGCTCGGCAGCGAGAGCACGCTCGGCTTCCCCGTACCGCAGCCTGCCCAGGGTGCGCGCCACCACGCCCCGGACTCCGGCGTCTTCTTCACGGGAGAGGTGGGCGAAGAGCAAGTCCGCCGCCGGCACGCCGAAGATGGTTCCGGTCAGAGCGCCCAGGCCCATGGCGACGAGTACCTGCCAGTGAAGCTGGCGGTACCAGGGTAGGTCCGGATTGTGCTCCATGGCGGTCGACCTTTCAGGTTCGGGGTCCCTGGGCTTGAGGCGCTCAGTAGTTAGGAAACCCGCCGAAGATAGACCGTGGGAAGGTCTCCCGACAGCTAGCCGACCAGGCGGGCCGAAGCCTCCCTTGCCCGAGCCATCTCGTCCTCTACAAGCAGCCCCTCGTCGGCTCCCTCGAGAAGCCTCAGGAATCGACTATACGACTCCCGCGCACGCTCCCTTTCGCCCGCCTGCTCCAAGGCCCGGCCCAGCTCGTAGTGCCGGAGCACCTCGTAGTGGAAGTCGGGCCAGAGCACGTTCCGGAGGAGACGGCGTCCCTGCTCGGCGGTGGGTGCCCATGATGCCATGGCCGCGACGAGTCGGAAGGCGAGCGCGGCGCCCGTGCCCAACCCACCGATGGCGTCGGAGGGATCGGTGTTCACGCCCGCCGGAGTCCACCGGTCCGCCTGCTTGAGCCCGGACTGCATCCTCTCTATGGCCGCCGCCGTATCCCCCCTGAGGAGCAGAACCCAGCCTCGGGAAGCAACTAGTAGGCCGGGGCCCACAGACTCGAGCTCGGTGGGGGGATCATCCCCCTCGAGCTCGTCCAAGGCTGCCTCACCCCGCTGGGTGTCTCCGGCGGCCAGATAGCCCACCGCCTGGGAGAAGCGTGTCTCCCACCTCAGGGACGAGGCCGCGGCTGCGGCGCCACCCGTCACCCTGGTCTCGAGACCGCGCGTCACCTCGGCCGCATCGATGAACCCCGCCACCGCCGGATAATCCGTGAGGTGGGCCCGTATGACCGAAGCTGGCACGACGTCCAGGCGGGCCGTGTCGGCCGCCGCCGCCATCCGGCCCGTGCTGGTCAGGAGAAAGGTCCGCACGCTCCAGAGGGATGTTGCCCGCTCGGCGGGCAGCAGCGGGATCACAGCGTCGAGTCCACCCCTGAAGTCGGCCGGGCTACCCACGTCCACACGGTAGGAACCCACAGCATAGGTGAGTGCAGAGCCAACATCGGCCATGAGCTCCCGGGCGACGGCTCCACGGGTCTCGGAGGCATGCCAGAGTGCAGTTCCGACACGCCTGAAGTCGGAGCCCCGGCGCAGGCCAGTCGCCTCGGCCATCCCCAGGTAGCGCTCGAACCGGGCCTGATCACCGAACTGCAACGCAGACTCGATGGGGTGGATCAGGCCCGCGGTCATGGTCGAGTCCAGCGCCAAGAGTCGCTCGACGGGCTCCGTTAGATCCCCGAGCCCCAACGCGTACAACGGGCGCTGATGGAAGCCGATCTCCGCCAGCAGGTGGAGAGCCTCCAGGTCGTCCGGATACCTGGCGAGGAGGGCTCGGAGCGAGTCGGCCGTAGCGCGATCGCTCACGTCCCGACCTGCCTGCCATCGAGCCATGACAAGGCGGCGCTGGCGGGTGGGAAGCCTCTCGGCGAGCCGATGGGCGGCCTCCGTGTTGAAGGTGGCACTCTCTGTGAAGATCCCGTCTGCCCACCCGTACGTGTCGGAGAGCCGGGAGTACGCCAGAGCGAAGGTGGTGTCGGCTCGAACCGCGCGGGTGAAAGCACTGGCGGCTGCCCTCCACTGGCCTCGCCGAAAGAGGGCCTCGCCTCGGAGATAGTGGCTCAAGGCCTGGACATTGCTCGTCGTTACACCGCTGACATCGAACCCGGGCACAGCTTCTCGGGACCGCCACAGGTCTCTGATCAAGGCCTCGGACAGATCATCCACGAGAGCAAGCACGCCGCTGGCGGACCCCTCGACCCGGGCCTCGGCTATCTGCCGGCCATCCGTTCGGTGCAGCTCGGCGGATAGCTCGAGGTCGGCCCCTCGAGCCGTGACGCTCCCTGTCAGGACGGATCCGGCATCGACGCTGCGGGCCTGCGCCAGGGCAGCGGGCAAGTCCGCACCACCCCGCCGGCCCGCGTCTCTGTGGAGGCGAAACACGATCCGGCTGTTGGCCGTGCGGATGGCGTCGACCTCCCCCAGGTTGATCGCCAGCAGATCGACGATCCCCTCGCCCAGGTAGTTCGCCCCCTCGCCCGAGGTCGTGAACGGCAGGACTGCCATTATCTCCGCACCCCTCGTCACCACCCCGTCCCGGGGCTTGAGCCACCAGAACGCTATGCCGAAAACGGCTACGCCGACGACGAATGCCTTGGTATATCCGGCCAACCGCGCCTCCTGGAGGAGGGCTGGCACTCGCGACCTGGTGGGTTGCTGCATCCTCTTAAGGTAACCGCTCTTCTCGCGGCGCTCGGAGCATCGCTGCATGTTGTCGGGTCACGCCGCTGCGACAGCCACCAGATGACGGTCGGTCCGAGGCGCACCCTCTCCGGCATGCGCCCGCATCCTCCACGGAGAGCACGTGAGCCCAGCCACCCTGGCCGCCCTACCGATTCTTCTGGGCGGAGTCCTGCTGGTGGGCTTCCGCATCCCCGCCAAGTGGGCCATGCCGCTCGTGTACGTTACGGCGGTGGTCATCGCCCTGGGCGTGTGGAGCATGCCGGCGGCAGACGTTGCAGCCTCTACGGTCCAGGGGCTGTTCCTCACCTTCGATCTCCTTTTGATCATCTTCGGCGCGATCCTGCTTTTGAACACCCTCGAGCGCTCGGGCGGGGTCGCCGCCATCCGGCGGAGCTTCCACGGCATCAGCGACGACCGGAGGGTCCAGGTGGTGATCATCGCCTGGCTGTTCGGCTCCTTCATCGAGGGGGCGGCGGGCTTCGGCACCCCTGCGGCGGTGGCGGCGCCCCTCATGGTGGCCATGGGCTTCCCGGCGGCCGGCGCGGTAATGATCGGCATGATGATCCAGAGCACGCCGGTGACGTTCGGCGCGGTGGGTACGCCCATCCTGGTTGGGGTGCAAGGGGGCGTGGCCAGCCCCGAGTTCACGCTGGCCCTGACGGAGTCGGGCGCCACCATGAACGACTACATCCGCGCCGTCACGCTCCGCGCCGCCCTCCTCCACGGGATCACGGGCACCCTCATGCCCACCTTCATGGTCATGATGATGACCCGCTTCTTCGGGGAGCGGAAGTCGTGGACCGAAGGGCTCTCCGTCGTCCCCTTCGCCCTCTTCGGAGGGCTCGCCTTCACCGTGCCGTACGCCCTGACCGCGTGGCTCCTAGGGCCCGAGTTTCCGTCTCTTCTGGGGGCCTTGGTGGGATTGGCCGTGGTGTCCTTCGCCGCCCGGAAGGGCTTTTTGGTGCCGGCCGACTCCTGGGACTTCCCACAGCGGAGTGTGTGGCCCGCCGAGTGGTTGAGCGGCATGGAGGTCGTCTCCGAGGAGGAGGGCGAACACCCGGAGATGTCGACTGCAAAGGCGTGGGTCCCGTACCTGCTGCTGGCCGTCCTGCTGGTCCTCAGCCGGCTTCCCTGGCTGCCCCTCGGCACCGTGCTCCGGAGCGTGAGCATCGAGTGGCCCGAGATCTTCGGCACGTCGGTGAGCGCCACGACGACCCCCCTCTATCCACCGGGCACCATCCTCATCGTCGTGGTGGGGATCACCGCACTCCTGCACCGCATGAGCGGCGCGGCCCTCACGGCCGCCCTGGTGGACTCCAGCCGCGTGCTCCTGGGTGCGGGCTTCGTCCTGGTATTCACGGTCCCCATGGTACGGGTCTACATCAACTCGGGCGTGAACGGGGCGGGCATGGCGTCCATGCCCCTGACCATGGCCGGGTGGGTGGCGGACACGGTGGGGGGCATCTGGCCTCTCTTCGCAGGAGTGACCGGTGCCCTGGGTGCCTTCATCGCCGGATCCAACACGGTGAGCAACCTGATGTTCGCGGCCTTTCAGCACGGGGTCGCCGCGAGCCTGGCCATCTCGAGCTCCATGGTCGTGGCGCTCCAGGCCGTGGGCGCCGCCGCCGGCAACATGATCGCAATCCACAACGTGGTGGCGGCGTCGGCGACGGTGGGATTGCTGGGAAGGGAGGGCTCGACGCTGAGGAAGACCATACTGCCTACCGTCTACTATCTGGTGGTCATCGGGGTGTTAGGGCTGGTGGCGGTCTACGTGCTCAGGGTGGCCGGGCCTCTCTGGGCGGGATGAGCGGCTCGGTACGTCGGTCCATCCCGCGGGAGCCCCACCGAGCCTACACCCTCCGACACGCCTCCTCGATGCGCATCCTGGCTCGCTTCTCGGAAGAGATGATGTCGTAGAAGCCGTCCAAGTACTTCAGGGCGTCCTCTCTCTTGTTCTCCTTGAGCCCCTCCAGCCCCGCGTAGATCTCCTCAAGCTCCGGTCTGAGCTCAGTGAACTCCGAGTAGATGCCGGAGAACTCCACTTCGGGACGGCAGAACCCGCGATACCTGCGGTCCTTGACGGATCGGAGACCGAGCCTCTCGTCGGGTTTGGCATAAGACGCCGCTACGAGACCCGTGAAGTCGAAGTCGTACGGGACCGGGATGTGCATGCCTTCACCGGTCCGCAGCAGCTTGACGTTGTGGAAGTAGACCATGTCCCAGTCGGTGTTTCCCACCATGTACTGGAACACTGCCATACGAGCCGATGCCTCGGCGCTCAGGTCCGTCGGGTGGACCTGGTTCACCTCCAGCAGCATTCCGCCCAGCCGCTCGGCGACGGCCTCCTTCTCCTCGATGAAGAACGCATACCGCGTCACCGGATCGTCCTTACCCCTGGAGTCGACGTACGTGACACGCGCCAGACGCACCCGGAAGCTGTAGGCCGTCAGCGCGTTGTAGGTCCGATAGACCAGGTACTCCTCGAGGACGTTCTGCTCGTCGCTATCTCGGTCACGGCAGTGGCTGACCAGCCTGATCTTGTCCTCCCCGTCCAACACGGTTCCCCCGAGGGAGTTCTTCGGGAGGTTCACCTTCAGCGGCGGGAAGCGGCAGGTCCTGAGCCTGAAAAGACCGCGGGTCTTCACCTTGATGTCGATCACACGGGGGGCGCCGTCGTCCGCGATCACGGTGAGGACCGCCGGACGGTACTCGCTCTCCAGCCCACGGTCTCCCTTGAGCTTCACGAAGTCGGCATCGAGCCTGAGCTCGATGACCTCGTGGGACGTAAAGAGGCCCGACGCCACTTCCTGAGCGCGAACCCCAGCCGGCACGGCCGAAACAAAGGCGGGCAAGACGAAAAGGAGGGCAGGTCCCATCCGGTAGAACCATCCCTCTGGTACGAAGCTGTACATCCGGAGTCCTCCCCTCATCACACCACCCAAACGCCCGACCACCGCACCACCCCACCCTGGGACTCCCTACGGATGCCCCGGACAACTGTTTCAGACACCGCCCATCCGGCCCGGTTCCCGGGCCCCCTGGCCGGCTCACGTAATCCGAGTCGGACCCGCATCTTCCGCCCCCGGTTGGTGCGCCCGTATATAAGTACGGTTAAGCACCGAGAGGGCCGAAGCGTCCGATCCGGGGCACCCGAGCCGGGTGCACCAGCTCAGCCGGCGCACGAGCTTCTTCTGTCCGCGAGTGTAGCTCGCGTGCTCCACCTCCACGTGGTGGCGGTAGGTCTTCTGATAGCGAACACCCCAGCTCAGGTCCTCCTCCGGCGTGCGCTTCCTCTTCTTGAGCCAGGGGTTCACAGTCCCACCACTCCAGCCGGAGGCCAGGTAGAGGGCCACCGCGCGACACTGCCAGTGGACGATCCCGAACTGCCCGCTATCCGGTTGGATCATGCCCACCACGAAAAGGTTGTCACGCTCCGGGTGGAAGACGTGCTCGTAAAGGATGGGCCGTCCGTCCCGCCAGTTGAGATGGCTCTCGTCCATGAAGGGGAAGGTGATGGCGTAGCCGGTGGCCCAGATGAGGAGATCGACGATCTCCGACGACCCGTCGACGAAGTGCACCCACTCGCCATCCCACCGCTCGATGTCCGGCTTCGGTGTGATGGCCCCGTGCCGCACGAAGTAGGGCAAGAGGGTGTTGACGATGGGGGGGGTTTCGAAGAGCCGGTGGTCCGGCTTGGGAAGCCAATTTCCCCTCCGTCGAAATGCCCGGGATACTCGGGAGTCATGGGATCGCTGTTGTGGCCGTTGGCGATCACCAGCGCGCCGTAGCGCCGCCCCTCACCACCGGCCAGTGTGACGTCCCAGCAGGACTCCCCGGTGGGCCCGGACGCGGTCGATGGCTCCACGCGCTCCACCTCGGCCCCGTACTCGATGAGCGGCTTGAGCTCGAAGTGCTCGGCATAGCCTCTCAGGTAGGCGAGGATCTCCGTGTGGTGCGGGTAATCCGGATAGGAGGCCGGCATGGTGTAGTCCGGGAACTCCGTCCCGGGCTTTGACGAGATGGTGTGGGTAGATCGATACACGCGTGCCGCCGGTAGCGGGTAATTCCAGTTTCCCCCCAGATCCTCGCAGACTTCGAGAATGTCGACCGCCAGGCCGACTTCCCACAGGTTCCGGGCCGCCGTTAGCCCGGAGCTCCCTGCACCGATCACACAGACCCAGTCGCTCCTGTCCGAGAATTCTCCGCCTGATGACATGGGCGTATCTTAGTCCTTGAAGATCGCTCCGCCACCGGCCCCCTTGTCGGACGACCGCATAATCCCCCGGCTGTCATCGACCTATTGTGCGACGAGCTCGGTCTGGGGCCGGGAAGAACGGTGGCGGATGTCGGGTCGGGGACCGGGATCCTCACGGCCCTCCTCCTGGACTCGGGAAGCCAGGTCGTCGGCGTGGAGCCGAATCCGGCCATGCGGAAGGCCGCGGGGGAGATACTCGCGGCCCACCCGCACTTCGTGAGCATGGCAGGATCCGCAGAGGCCACGGGGTTAGACGACGATTCCGTGGATGCCGTTACCGCCGCCCAGGCGTTCCACTGGTTCCGCGTCGACGAGACTGCGAGGGAGTTCCGGCGCATCCTGCGTCCAGGAGGATGGATCGCTCTGATCTGGAACAACCGCCCGCCGAGCGGAACCCCGTTTCTCTGTGCCTACGAGAGCTTCCTGGAGGAGTGGGGGACCGACTACACCGCGGTCCGCAAGACGTACGAGGTAGATGATTCCCTGGAAACACCACACTAGCCGGCGCCCTCACTCCACTGGCTGGCGACCCCGCCGACGACTGGCGTATGGCAGGCCGGGCTTGCCGATGCTGGCTATGACCTCTGCCTCGGCGGAGAACGGCTCTCCGGTCCAGCTCTCGAACCTCCCCTGAAGATCGAAGGCCACCGACTCGAGGGGAATGGTCATGTAGTTGAACCGGTTCTGCATGAAGGGCGTCACGTAGCGACGAGCGAACTCGAAGATTCCCAGCTCGTCGTACTGGACCAGGTGAACCATCTCATGGAAGACCACCGAGTGGGACGGTGGCCCCGGCACCTGGTCGTCACTCACCAGAATGACGTCCCCGAACGTGATCGCCGCCCACACGCTGAAGTCCAGGGGAATCGACGCTCCAGCCTCCTCGAACTCCTTGTAGAAGGGAGGATTCTCGATCACCGGGACTCGCCGGATGCGTGCTCTATCCAGGGTCTCTTGACTGAAGAAGCCCCGAAGCGCGGCCGTGGTCGTGTCCGGCAGAGGCTCGGAGTGGGCTCGGTGTAGATCGCGTTGGTTCGAGATCCAGTGCCCAGCGTTGTCCGCCAGGTACGAGACCAGTTCCTGCATGCTCAGCCGCTTTGGGTCCGTCAACGGGCTATCCCCGAGTCATACGTAAGGCACAATCGAGTGTCGGACTGGTTTGACGCAACACCCATTTCCGAAACGGCAGGCGGCACCGTTGAGTTTCAGGCCTGACTTCAAAGGTACCGCCTCCCGCGACCCGGACTCAAGCGTCTCAACGAGACGTCATTCGGCCCTCGACGCCAGGATGGGATCGACCCGTGCGGCCCGCCTGGCCGGAACGAAACACGCCAGGAGCGTCACCACACTCAGAAGTCCCGCCACGGCCACATACGTGAGGGGGTCAGTCCCACCGACATCCCACAGCGGAGACGAGATGAGCCGGCTCAGCAGGATCAAGCCGATGGCTCCCACCACCGTGCCCGTGAGCGCCAGGCGGGCCCCGAGAGCATCACCGAGGCCATGACCGCACCCCGGTCCGCACCCACCGCGACATTGGTTGCAATGTAGATCTATCTCTGTTTAGATAGCCCAGTCATCGGCTCAGATGGCCCTTACTCATCGGCTGTCTGTTTCCGGACCACTCGTGCCCGGGATCCTTTCCTGCTCCGATACCCTCACGGAGACGTGCGCCTGCACGACCGAGTTCCGCTTCTTCGCTGTCAAGGTCGTGGACGCCCAGGGTCAGCCAGCCGAAGGGTGGAGATCTCGGCACGGCGCGTCTCGGACGGGCTAGACCTCACGCCGGCCGATGTGGGCTTCGGCCAGCCAGGCGTCTATGTGGTGCTGACGGACAACGCCGTAGACGTGGCCGAGGAGGGTACTCTCGTCGAGGTGGTGGGAACGCGAGGGGACACCGGGCGCGCTAGACGTCCAGATTCCGCACGTATTTAGCGTTCTTCTCGATGAAAGTCCGCCTGGGCTCCACGTCGTCGCCCATGAGGCGGCTGAAGATCGAGTCGGCCTCAGTCGCGCTCTCCACGGTGACCTGGTAGATCGTCCGAGCCTCCGGATCCATGGTCGTGCGCCAGAGTTGATCGGGGTTCATTTCGCCGAGCCCCTTGTAGCGCTGCACCTGGATGCCCCGGCCCGTTGCATCGCCCTCATCCCTGCCGTTGGAGAGACGCTTGGTGTATTCCTCGCGCTCCTCCTCCGAATAGGCGTAGAACTCCTTCTTCCCCTTGGAGACCCGATAGAGAGGTGGTTGGGCGATATAGATGTAGCCCTCCTCGATGAGGTCCCGCATCTGGCGGAAGAAGAATGTGAGGAGGAGCGTGCGGATGTGGGCTCCGTCCACGTCCGCATCGGTCATGATGATGATCTTGTGGTAGCGGGCCTTCTCCAGATCGAAGTCCTCCCGGATCCCCGATCCGATGGCGGTGATGATGGCACGGATTTCCTCGTTGGAGAGAACCTTGTCAATCCGTGCTCGCTCCACGTTGAGGATTTTTCCCTTGAGGGGAAGGATGGCCTGAAAGGAGCGATCTCTGCCCTGCTTAGCGCTGCCCCCGGCGCTGTCACCCTCGACCAGGTAGATCTCACAGAGGCTGGGGTCGGAGATGGAGCAGTCCGCGAGCTTGCCCGGCAGTACCCCACCCTCGAGGGCACTCTTCTTGCGGACAAGGTCCCGGGCCTTCCTGGCGGCCTCGCGGGCCCGGGCGGCCGACAACGACTTCTCGATGATGGCCTTGGCGGCCTTGGGATTCTCGTCGAGGAAGATGGAGAGGTGCTCGTTGATGGCGGCCTCGACGGCGCCGCGGACTTCGCTGTTGCCCAGCTTGGTCTTGGTCTGCCCCTCGAACTGGGGCTCCATGACCTTCACACTGAGGATGCAGGTCAGCCCCTCCCGCACGTCATCGCCCGAGAGGCTCTCGTCGGCCTTCTTGAACAGGTTGCTCCGGCGGGCGTAGTCGTTGATGGTCCGGGTGAGCGCCGCCTTGAGCCCCGTGAGGTGGGCCCCACCCTCATGGGTGTTGATGTTGTTGACGAAGGTGTGCGTGTTCTCGCTGAACCCGTCATCGTACTGGAGCGCCACTTCGACGTCCGCCTCCTCGCGGCTCGCCTCGAAGTAGAACACTTCCTCGTGAAGCGGATGCCGGGCGCCCCGGACGTACGCCACGAAAGAGGCCAAGCCACCCTCGTACTGGTGCTTCTCCTCTGCACCGTCGCGTTCATCGGTGAGCACGATCGTGAGACCCTTGTTCAAGAACGCCATCTCACGCATGCGGTTGTTCAGGGTCTCGAAGTTGTAGTCGAGCTCGGTGAGGATCTCCGGATCCGGCTTGAACGTGACCTGCGTCCCGCTTCCCTTCGCCTTTCCGACGACCTCGAGCTCCGTCTCCTTGATCCCCCGAGCGTAACGCTGATGGTACTTCTTTCCGTCGCGGAGGACTTCGACCTCAAGCCACTCCGACAGGGCATTCACGACGCTGACGCCGACCCCGTGCAGGCCCCCGGAGACCTTGTAACTGTCCTTGTCGAACTTTCCACCGGCGTGGAGGGTCGTCATGGCGACCTCCACCCCCGGCGCTCCCTCTTCGGGGTGGATGTCAACCGGAATTCCACGGCCATCGTCCGTCACCCGTACCGATCCATCTTCGCGGAGCGTGACGTGAACCGCCGAGCAGAAGCCGGCCATGGCCTCGTCGATGGAGTTGTCCACGACCTCGTAGACCAGATGGTGCAAGCCCCGGGCCGACGTCGACCCAATGTACATTCCGGGGCGCTTCCGCACCGCCTCCAGCCCCTTGAGGACGGTGATCTGCTCAGCCGTATAGTCGCCGTTCTGCTTGCTTTCGTTGTCCGCCATCTACCGCTCGCTCGGTTGTGGGCACCGGTGTGCTCCGCGTTCGGCGCAGAAGTCCTTACCCGTCCCCCTCCATCAGGGTGAGTACGATCCTCTCGATCGCTCCATCCGTCTCCAACTGCTCGTTGATCCGCTCCATCAGAGCCCCCTTCATGAGGTTGAGCTCCATGAGCCAAGCACTACTCCGCACCTCCACAAAGAGCGTCGACACGACGACCGCCTTGGCCCGCGTCACGCCGGCAATCTTCTCTCCGACCGCCTCTGCCCACGCGTCGAGGGCGCCGACCCGGCGGATCTGAGTCCCGAGTCCGCGCTCCTTCAGCACGTCGTCGAGCAGATCCCCCACTCGCGACGGCCCGGTATGGCTCACGCGCAGATCTGTCCTTCCCGAATGCCCCAGCGGGGAAGAGCACCCTCCTGGAGATGGACATCGCGCTCTTTCGGGGCCGCCATGATCACCTGTCCGAAGCGCCCACCCTCCATCAGTCGGAGTACCCTCTCCAGCCGCTCCTCGTCGAGCTCCGCGAAGGCATCGTCCAGCAGAAGGATCGGATCCGTTTGTCGGGTCCGGCGGATGGCATCACCCTCCACCAACCGGAGCGCTAAGGCCGCAGTCCTGCGCTGTCCCCCCGAGCCGAACTCCCGCACCTCTGAAGGGCGGGGGCCTTCCGTCAAGCACAGAAGAAGCTCGTCGCGATGGGGACCGGCTCCTGTATTCCGAAATCGGAGATCCCGGGACCATCCTGCCTCAAGGGCCCTGCCGTAGGCATCGCGCACCCCATCCTCGTCCCATATCTGAACCGCTACGTTGGGCTCATAATCCATCGACGCCGAGGGACCTCCACTCACCGCCTCGTAGTAGCCGCGAAACGTCTCACCCCACTCCTCCACCCAGAGGAACCGGGCCAGCATCACCAACGCCGCGCTTCGGGCCAAGGGCTCATCCCAGGCTCGTACCATCGAGGCGGGCTGCTCCGCGCGAAGTGCAGCATTCCGCTGGGCCAACACGTGCTTGAACTCCTGGAGCGCCGCCAGGTAGCCGGACTCGTTCAGCGAAAGGGCGATGTCCAGGAACCGGCGTCGCCGGGACGGTCCGTCACCCACGATTGCCACATCCGCCGGCGAGAAGATCACGGCGCCCAGGCGTCCGACGGCATCGCCGATCCGGGTAGGTTCCGCTCCATCGACGGTCACCTTTCGGCGACTCCCCGCCCGCTCGTACGCGGCCGCCACCTCGGTGGCCGGGATCCCGGCACCCTCCGACGGCTCCATCCGCGCCGACACTCGGAACACGTCCTCCCCGAATGCGATGAGCTGCTCGGCGCGGGCTCCTCGGAACGACCTGAACGTCTCCAGATAGTAGATCGCTTCGAGCAGGTTTGACTTCCCTTGAGCGTTAGGTCCGACGATGGCCACCCCCTCCGGCGGAAAGGAGAGCTCCTGGTGCCCTAGGTTTCGAAAGAGCCGGAGCTTCAGCACGCTCAGGTGCAAGGCGCGTGTGCCGAGAATGGCCTTTCAAGCATAGGAAAATGTAACGATTCTGGGGGTGCACAGCCACCCCTTGAAGGAGCCGAAACCCCTTATGCGGCGCCCATTTCCGGGGAGGCTCCTACTTACCCTCGAAGGTGGCTTTCCTCTTCTCGAGAAACGCGGTCATGCCCTCCTTCATGTCGCCCGTGGACGCGAGCAATCCGAAGAGAGCCGACTCGAAGCTCTGGGCGTCGGCGGGAGCCGAATCCAGGGCCAGATAAATCGACTTGAGGGCCATGCGGACTGCGACTGGGCCGTTTTTCGTGATCCCCCGGGCGAACTCCTTTGCCCGGTCCAGCAATTCGTCCTGCGGATACACGGCGCTCACCAGCCCGATGCGCTCCGCCTTTTCGGCGTCGAACATGCCCCCCGTCAGGGTGAACTCCACTGCTCGACCCAGGCCGATGAGTCGCGAGAGTCTCATCGTGCCCCCATAGCCGGGAATGATGCCGAGGCCGACCTCCGGGAGCCCGAACCGGGCATTCTCGCTCGCCACTCGGATATGGCACGCCAGGGCAAGTTCGCATCCGCCACCGAGCGCGTAGCCTCCGACGGCGGCGATCACCGGCTTCGGAAATCGCTCGATCTCGGCGAAGATGCTCTGGCCCTCGCCGCTCAACTGGACGCCACTGAGAGGGGTCATCTTCGCGAGCTCCCCGATGTCGGCCCCGGCAACAAAGGCCTTGTCTCCGGCCCCCGTGAGGATCACCCCCCGGACATCGGCGTCGTCACGCAGATCACGAAAGACGTCGCCGAGCTCCCGGACGACCTCGGCGTTGAGTGCATTCAACTTCTCCGGGCGGTCGATCACCACGATGGCCAGATCCCCGTCCCACTCCACACGGATGTATTGTAGATCGCTCATAGCCTGGCTCGCTCGTCGCTAATCCCTTGGAAGGTGCCTTCAGTCAAAGGCGGCAAGGGGAAAGCTAGGAGAGGGCCTGAGGCGCCGCCACCCGGCCATAGCGCCTCGTTCGGGCCTTCGATACTTTGGGCTCCGCCCGGCCAGCGAGCCGGATCAAATCCCCGCGTGAAACTCCAAGGAGTACTCTGAAATGAGCCGGTCCCTCAACAAGGTCATGCTCATCGGCAACGTCGGAAGCGATCCTGAGATCCGTGCCACTTCGTCGGGTGGTCGCGTAGCGAAGCTGTCGCTGGCCACGAACCGGCAGTGGAAGGACGGCTCCGGACAACAGCAGGAGAAGACCGAGTGGCACCGGCTCACCTTGTTCGGTCGGCTCGTCGACATCGTGGAGCAGTGGGTGAAGAAGGGTGATCGCCTCTACGTGGAGGGCCGCATCGAGTACTCGCAGACCGAAAAGGACGGCCAAACGCGATATTGGACCGACATTGTAATCGTGGAGATGGTGATGTTGGGATCTACCGGGGCGGGAGGAGGAGGATTCGAAGGCGCCCCGCCTCCGAGCCCGACGCCGTCCACACCGATCTCGGAGCCGGACGACGACTTGCCGTTCTAGGGGCCTGTTGAAGGGGTACAGTGGGTCTCCTTCAACAGGCCCCTAAGCGTCCAGCACCTCCCGCAGTTCACTCTCCCAAAGACCCAGAAACTGAGCCTCGTACTGGGCGGGGTTGCGGGCGTAGTCCTCCGCCCAAGCGTCGAAGGGTGGAAGCGCCAGACGGCGCGAGACCCCGGCCGTGGCCAGGTGAACCATGCGCTCGTACGTAGGCTCACCCTCCCCTCCCTCCAGGCGATGGGCTTCTTCGGCCAGCAGATATATCTCGTCGGGTGACAGCAGGAGGAGGTGCTCGGCGACCTGAGCCGAGCAATACTCCAGGTACTTCGCCCGCAAGACCGAGTCCGCCTCGGTATCTTGTCCGTGGGGGGGGGTCTTGGGATCGGCGTCACTCACGCCCGGCCTCCCGAATGCCTCTCAGGCCGGCAACGCGGACCGCCCTTCGGCGCGCAAATGCAGGCCCGTCTTCCTGTTACGTTCTAGCTGGGGCACCGGGGGGAGTCAACCCCTAGGTGACGAGCTGAGTCTGCACCTCGCCTGTGTCCTGACTCTGGCTCCGCTCACGCAGGTGGCGATAGATCGACCGGCGGGTGAGCCCGTATAGCACGACCCGGCTCAGGAAGTCCGGATCTGTCCTCTGAACCTCTTCAGCCTGCTCCGCGATATCGCGAGGGAGTTGGACGTTGAGCTGAACGGAGCAGGTTTCCCACATGCGCGTACCTCTCCCTACGTTGATAGTTGAAATTTCTCGAAATGTTGACAGGGATCGGATGACCCCACTGTAACCCACATGCATTCTGGGAGGGCGAATCTTGCCTCGAAGCGAACCCAGTATACTGGTGAATTTCTGGGGGCGCAAGCCTTTTTTCAAATTGTCGTGCGCCCAACTAGATATTGTAACTTGTTCTCATACAACGACTTATGAATACACAGTTTTGGGCAAAACCAACTGTTCCCCTCTGTTCCGTGACACGGCTGTTTCCTGATTCTCCTGTTTGGAAAACCAGCAACGATGGGGACTTACAGAGTTCACGGGAGCAGAAAACGGCTTCTGGACTGAAGTCGATTTTTTACAAAAAAAGGACTACGGCAGGATCGATCGCAGGAAGGCCGTCAGGGTGGCCGAGGTGAAGGAGAGAAAGCGGTCGCGGAGGTCCTGGAGCTCCTCCTCACAGAAGATATCGCCTGTTCGCATGTCAGCCGGTCCGGTAAAGAGACATGGTACACACTTAAGTAAAGGGACATGGGTTACAGTCGGCACCTCTGAAAGGAGGAGGCCGATGCCGTTCGAGGAGACTCATGTCATGGAAGAGAGAACGCGGTTTATCGAAGAAGCCCATCGCAGTCTTCGGAGCTTTGCTGCGGTGTGCGATCGATACGGGATTAGTCGCAAGACAGGCTACAAGTGGATGGATCGATGGCGGCGAGCCGGGCCAGCAGGTCTGGAGAATCGAGCGAGTCGACCCGGGCATTGCCCATGGGCTACGCCTAGTGAGGTGGTCGAGACGATCCTCGAGGTTAGACGCAAGTATGACGACTTCGGGCCGAAGAAGATCCGGTGGTACCTGCAGACGCATCGGCCGGAGCTAGCACTGCCCTCACGACAGACGATGCACAACATCCTGGTGCGTCACGACCTGGTGCCGAGGCGTCGGCGAAGGGTGCGCCGCTGGCACCCGGGTCGACCCGATACCAACGCATCTGAACCGAACGGGACGTGGACGGCCGACTTCAAGGGCGAGTTCCCGATGGGTGACGGTGAGCTGTGCTACCCGCTTACTGTGCAGGACATGCATTCGAGGTTCGTACTGGAGTGTTGGGGTCGTCCGGACGTGACAATCGACGGCGTGATCCCAGTGTTCACGCGGCTATTTCGCCAACACGGTCTACCCGAACGGATCCGTACGGACAACGGCACTCCCTTCGCTTCGAACGCACTAGGCCGTCTCTCTCGGCTGTCCGTGTGGTTCATTCAGGTGGGCATTCTGCCTGAGCTCATCGAGCCTGGCTGCCCTCAGCAGAACGGCAAGCACGAGAACATGCACCTGGTGCTAAAGAGGCGTACCACCCGACCTCCGAGCTCCAACATGCGGACCCAGCAGCAAGCGTTTCGAAGATTCAGGAAGCTCTACAACGAAGTCCGGCCTCACGAGGCGTTGGACGGTGCCGTGCCCTCCAATCTCTACCGACCCTCACCTCGACCCTTCCCGAAGCAACTCGACCCGGTCACGTATCCGGGCCACTTCGAGACCCGGCTCGTCAGCACGAACGGTGGCATCCGCTGGTACGGGGACCGTGTGCCCGTCGGCCGACTCTTCGCTGGGCATGAAGTCGGACTGGAAGAGATTGACCACGGTCTCTTTGAGGTCTACTTCGGACCCATCTGGCTAGGACGCTTTGTTGAACCCAAACGCCTCATCTTCGACTCCCTCGGACGAGGGAAGAGACGAACTGGAGGCACTTGCAAAGGACGGAGAACTGTTACTCAGGTCTCTTGACTTAACTGTTACCCAGGTCCTTTACCGCTCAGCCCTCGGCGGCGTCACGATGGAAGCAAATGTACCCTCGCCAGAGATCCTCGTCCCGGTAGACGTCGAGAGAAGCGTGCCAGCGATCCCCTCCGTGCTCCACCTCCCTGAACTCCACCGTGACCGGCTCTGACGGTTCGCCGGCATGGGGGTACGCCACGCCCGCCTTCAGATGCGCGAGGCGATGGCTCTCGTAATCCGCCAACCAGACTTCGAACGAAGGCAGTGGAAGCAGCTCGCGACAGAAGCGATGGAGGGTAGCCATCGGATCCTTCGACTCGTGCACCCTCTGGCTGACAGCCCACTCTCTGGCCTGCCGATAGAGCGGGCGTACGCCCTCCCGTGGCACGAGCTCCAGGAGGCCGGTTGCCTGGCGACTGCAGTACTCTCGATACTGCCGTCTCAGAGCCGGCGCTGTCGGAGGCCCCGCTGTGGCCGTGCGGAGCCGGGTCTTCGCGCCCTCAGCTCGGTCGAGGGGAATCGACACGGGTCGTCGGCCCCTGCCCTAGTGTCCCGTTACCAAAGTGCCTCGGCCAGTCGAGGGCACGGTGCATCCGACCCTCTTGGTGGCTCGCGAACTTCGGAAACGGAACATTGGTGCACTGTCCCGCCGTCGGCGACGGCGGCATGGGTCCGGAGCGGCACCGACTTCAGGCGACGCTCGCGAACGGGGAGCCGAGCCAGAGTCTCACGAGATCCGAAGGTGGACAGGTGATGCTCGACAGCCTTGAAACGACCGGGCTCGAAGCGCGCCAGGAGCCAACCTAGGCCCCGCCGGATGGTCTGAAGCTCCTCACGGGCCTCGACCAAGGTCACCGGCGGTCGAGGCGAACATGATAATGTACCGAGCCGCCCTCGTGGACCTCGCTGACGCGCAGCACTTCACTCTGGGGAAACGCCTCGAGGACCGCTGCCTCAAAGATGGCATCCGGCTCCGGTGATGGAGCGCGGAAGACCAGCGCATTGGCGTCGTAGTCCAGATAGGCTCGGGTGATCCGATGCTCGCCCACGACGATGCGAACGGACGTCCCTTCGTGGAAGTCCAGGTCTCGACAGATGTCACGGAAGCCGATCCGGAGGATCGTGGACCGGGTCAACGGACCGTACCCCATTCTGCCGAGGAGACCCAAAGCCATCTGGAAACAGTAGGCCCCGAGACGACCTCCATGCTCGTCGGCCTCGGCGCCGGCACGGTCTCTGATGAGGCGGTTCACATGCTCGAGCGTCGGCTCGTACACCCAGTCCAAAACGACCAGCTCCGAGCTGAGGTCCAGCATCTTCACCGTGGAGCTCCCCAGGTCCAGCACTTCCGCCGAAGACGCGAAGCGCCCTTCGAGCACCAGCGCCAGACCGATATCCTGAATCCTCCCACCCGGAAGATCGATCTCGTGGAGATCTCGGTACTGGACGACGGCCCGGGTGAGCGGAAGCTCACAGATTCCGGGCACGTCGGCCATCGCCTCCGGCCGCGCCTCGGACTGAAGCGAGAGCGTCGTCGCGTTCATCGTGTCTCCTCTGACGTGAAACGCCCCCAGCGCCGGCAAGCCGGCTCACGGGAGTGATTCCGCGAGTCTCGGGCAGACAACGCCCTTGACACTCGTTCGACGATCCCTTTACTTTTCTCGCAGCGAACGAGGAAAAGCGGGTCGCCAACCCGTGTCTTCCAGCGAGAGTCCCGGTGCCAACCTGGACCTTCGCTTTTTTTCTGGGTATGTTCCGCCCGATCGGCACCACATCGTGGCTGACCGGGTAAAAAAACCCGGCATTCTCGCCGGGCCTCCTATGCGCTCCCAACAGCCACTATCGACCGTGGGATGCGGCCTTTCGGGGCTTCTCCTGCTCTAACGGTCTCACGATAACAATATGTTTACCATCCTGGCAAGACGTTTCGTTCGGCGGGCCCGACGCCGCCAATCGTTTTCCTTGCCCCCGCTGACGCCTTCGGACATCTTGAGGTCGATCATGCCGCCCACGGTCGCCGGCGGTTCCCGCGGCCGTGCCCTATGCACCTCGTCCCATTGGAGACTTGGCCGAACACGCCCTCATCGACCGCGCTTGCCAGCGCTCTCTCGGGTTTCTCCACTGGGAAGGCCAGAAGTGGGCTTGCTTCCTGATTACCTTCCAGGGACGGGACCACCAATGGCACGGTTACCTCTCCTTCCGCCCCAGGGACAGCGAGGGCGAGGTAGACGAGGTCCGCACGGCGGACATCTTCATGGAGGCTTCCGAGTCGGAGATCGACCAAAAGGCGAGGGGGCTCGGGCAACCCCTACTGAGAGCGCTGTTCTCCTCCGCCCTCCATACCCAGCAGAGGGACGAGGTGGCCTCGCCCAGGCTGCGCAGGCTGCGCAGGTGGTTCCGCAATCTGCTTTCGGAGAACTCCCAGGAGATAGCGGCTGCCGCCCGAGACTGCCTCGACGACCCGTCCGGCCAGGCGGACGTGGCGGAGCTGCGGTCACTGTATGCCTCGTACAGGCTGGATCAGGTCTGTCATTTCATTGCGCTTCTCAGGCCCGATGACTTCGAGTCGGCTGTGGATCGGATCCTCGAGGGACAGCCTGTGGACTTCGGAGCGAAGGACCGGCTCCAACTCGCCATGATGGTGGTGGAGTACATCGAGGCTCTGATACCAATGCCGCCTTTCGAAGGCTGGACCGTCGATTTCCTGGCCAATCGGGAGGAGTATCTCCTCTACGCCCACACCCTTCATCGCGAGGGGAGACTTCCCTGATACGCCTGGTACTACTACTTTTTTTAGCTCTGAGCTTGGACCTCTTACCAGAGGAGAGACCCTCTCTTGCAAGTAACCATTCAGGACAACGAGAGCCTCGAGCGAGCGCTCCGTCGGTTTAAGCGTAAAGTGCAGCGATCGGGGCTCTACTCGGAACTCCGGAAGCGCCGCTTCTATGAGAAGCCGAGCGCCCAGCGGAAGCGGAAGCGCGAGGCCGCCATACGCCGGGAGCGCAGGCGTCAGAGGCGCGGCCGGCGTTAGGCACCGACCCGCAGGTCTGTTCTCGGATCAGCATAGCCCGCCAAAAAACGGCGACCCCCTCGGGTCACCGTTTTTCTCGTATTGAAAACCACCCGGTCTAGGCAGCCCTCACGAAAAGAGAACCCAGCGCATCCCAACGCCTGAGATGCTCTGGCATCAGGAGCTCACGACTGATCCGGGTCAGGACGTGCAGATGCCCCTCCACCGTCGACGCCTCCGACAGCGTGAGCCCCGTGAGGGAGCGGAACGCGCGGCAGAGATTGCCGTTGCTCGAGTACCCCAAGTGGAACGCCACCCTGGCCGTCGTCATGCCGTGCCGGGTGAGAAGCTTGCTGGCACAGAGCGCCCGCAGCCGGGTGGTGTACGCGAATGGCGACGGCAAATCCTGGCGTCGGAATCGGGCCTTGAGCGCCCCAGGCGTGAGCCCCACCGCTTCGGCTACTTCGTCTAAGCGGGCGTACCTGGATGGGAACTCCAAAGTCTTGCGCCCCAGCGTGCCGAGCTCGAGCGGAAGAGGATGTCCCGCCGCACGGCTCAAATCTCGGAGAAGCCCCTCCACCCAATCCAAGGGGAGCGCCGCTTCGTCGATCAACTGGCGCATCCTGGCCGGGGCCGTGTCGATGCGCTGAATCGCTATCGCCGATGCCGAGCGCCGGAGCCCGGGCAAGCCCAAGGGCACCAACTCCAGCACGGGAAGATCGGAGCCCCTGGCCTTGATGGCTCGCTCTACTACCCCATCCGCACCCCGCTCGATGACTGACACCCTCGGGAAGCCCAACTCGAGAGCAGCCAGGACATCTTCGACCCCACAGAAGACGTCTTCGGCGGGCAGAGCAGCCCGCCGAACCGAGTGGAGCAGAAACGAGTCCCTAATCGCGGCGAGGATCATTCATAAAAACTGCACCACCTCAGAAGGCCCGGCAAGCTTATGGACGAGTGCATCGCGTGCCTGTTCGCTCGAAAGTGGGCCCTCACCCATAGTGGAAAGCGCCCTCGCCCCAAAAGTGGAGGGGGCCGATACCCCACGGATGCCGGCGCCCGCCCACCTCTCAGATGGGAAGAGGAGTCGGTTGCTCTCCCGACCAGTCGTAGAATCCCTGACCCGTCTTCTTCCCGTATCGCCCCATCGCCGCGATCCGCTTCAGCAGCGGCGGTGGGGCGTAGCGCTCTTCCCGATACTCGTCGAACATGATCTCCGAGATCCGATAGAGGGTGTCGATCCCCACGAAATCACAGAGTACGAACGGTCCCATGGGATATCCCAGGCCGAGCGTCATCGCCTTGTCCATGTCCTCGACGCTGGCGACGCCGCGCTCGAGCTGCCTGATGGCATCGAGCATGTAGGGCACGAGGAGAAGATTCACCACGAAGCCCGAGTTGTCCTTCGCCGCGATGGGCTCCTTCCCGAGGGCCGCGGCGAAGGCGAAAGCGGCGTCGAAGGCGTCGTCACTCGTGGCGATGGTGCGCACGACCTCCACGAGCTTCATGACCGGCACCGGGTTGAAGAAGTGAAGGCCCACCACCTTGTCGGGCCGACTCGTGCCGGCCGCCATATCCGTGATCGGCAGTGAAGAGGTGTTCGAAGCGAAGATCGTATCGGCCCCGCACAGCTCGTCGAGGGCCGAGAGGAACTCGTTCTTGGCATCCAGGTCTTCCACGATGGCTTCCACCACGAGATCACGATCGGCAAGGTCGGCCAGATCGGTCGTAAAGCGGATGCGGCTCCAGGCCGCGTCGCGGTCGGCGGCTTCGAGCTTCCCCTTCTCCACGGCCCGGTCCAGCGACTTCTTGATCGTCCCCTGGCCCGCCTCCAAGAACTCGTCGCTAACCTCGCGAACGGCGACGTCGAAGCCCGCCTTGGCGGCCACCTCGGCGATCCCGCTCCCCATGAGACCACACCCGACCACGCCTACCTTTTCTATCTTCACTCGTCCTCCAGATGATCAGGTGCCCCGCGTCGGCTGCTGGGTCGCCGTCCGACGGCCGCCGACTCGGGGCACTCGTTCGCTCTATAGATCTACGTCATCCCCCGACAGCTGGAGCTTGAACCTCCTGGCTTGACGCGTCACCCACCTCCGCCACGACGCGGGGGGCGGTGAAAGGTCCTCGCCCCACTCCAAGCGATCTAGGACCCCTTCCAGCTCCTGCTGGACCTCCTCTCTGCGCTTCCGCGAATAGTGGCCTGTGATACGCACCACTCCGAGTGCCATTGCTCCACCCGCGGCGATCCCGACAGACCATGCGGCAGCCGCGGGAGCCACGAAGACCGATCCCAGGAGAGCTGCCACACCGAGGCTCATTCCCGCACCCACTCCCAGCCCGCCCATGACCGCGCCTGACGTGTAGTCGCCTCGGACGCCCGGATCCACGTCAATCTGCACCAGCGTAGAGCCGTCGTCGCCCTCCTCGAGGCGCACCTCGATCTCCTTGGCAGAAGCCCAGTAGACCGTCTGCGACATGGAGGCGCCGGCGCGGGCGAAGTTCGAGATCCAGTCTACAGCGGGTCGGTAAAGGAGAACATCGGACCCCTGCCGGACCGGCTGAAGCAGGTGTCCGGCCACGAGGAACTCGTCGATGATGAGCCGAAGGCGCTCCTTCTCGCCGGGCACGATGCGCGAAACCCTCACGGTGGCGGACCCGAACCAGCGGGCGATCACGCCTTGGGGATTCTCGGCAGTCCGGATCTCCGTGAGCGCCCGCCGCACGTGGGCATCGGGCAGTCCCACCTCATGAGCGATTCGGAACAGCTCCGCCTCGTCGAGAGCGCCCTCACCCCCATCCGGATCCGAAGTGGCGAGCTCCGATGCACGCTTGATCACGGCCTCGAACTCCCGTCGCGTCAGACTCCTGCCCTTCGGCTCGTCTATGGTCACGCCGAGCCCACGGTCACATCGAGCCCACGTTCGCGTCGAGTCCGCCCACGCGCCGTACCCCGTCCATGCCCGCGGTACCCTACGGGATCTCGACGATCACGGCCCCGCCCTGCCCACCCCCGATGCACGCGGACCCGAGACCGTAGCGGCCTCCCCGCCGGCGCAGCTCATGGAGAACGTGAATCGTGATGCGGGCGCCGGACGCGGCCAACGGGTGGGTGATGGCGATGGCCCCGCCATTCACGTTGGTTTTCTCAGGATCCAGGCCGAGCTCCTTCTCCACGGACTTGTACTGCGGGGCGAAAGCCTCGTTGACCTCCACGATGTCCATGTCCTCGAGGGTCAGGCCCGCCTTCTCCAGCGCCATACGGGCCGCCGGCGCCGGGCCGATGCCCATCACGCGGGGCTCCACCCCCACGAAGCCCCAGGACACGATGCGCCCCAGCGGCTCAACGCCGCTCTGCTCGGCCCAATCGGCCGACGCCACCACGGCGCTGGCCGACCCGTCACCGATGCCGCTGGCGTTCCCCGCCGTCACGAGCCCGTCTTCCTTGAAGTACGGGCGGAGAGCACCCAGACCCTCCACCGTGGTGTCCGGGCGCATGTGCTCGTCGTATGCGAACTCGGTCTCGCCCTTCCGGGACTTGATCGTGACGGGCGCGATCTCCGCCTCGAAGCGACCCTCGTCCCAAGCGGCCTTGGCCCGCTGCTGGCTGTTGAAGGCGACCTGGTCCACTTCTTCACGGGTGACGTCGTAGCGCTCCGCCAGCTCCTCCGCCGTCTGGGCCATGGTCAGATCGCAGTTCGTGTCCAGGAGCGACTCCCAGAGCAGATCCTCGAAGACGCCGCCGGCAGGTCCGAGCCGGAGGTTGCCCCAACGGGCACCCCGCAGAACGTGCGGCGCCTGGCTCATGGACTCGGTGCCCCCGCAGAGTGTCACGTCGGCGCCACCCAACAGGATCTCCTTGGCACCTTGGACGATGGCCTCGAAGCCGGAGCCGCACAGCCGGTTGACCGTGACGGCCGGCTTCTCCTCGGGGACGCCCGAGCGGAGGGCGACGTGGCGCGAAAGGTAGATGGCGTCCGCCGAGGTCTGCAGCGCGTTACCGAAGAAAGTGTGGTCGACCTGATCAGCCGTGATGCCCGCCGCCTCGATGGCGGCCTTGCTCGAGAACGCACCCAGATCGGTGGCAGTGAAGCCCTTCAGGCTTCCCCCGAAAGTCCCGAAGGCCGTCCTTTTTCCCGAAAGGATCACGATGTCCTTTGACTGCCCCTGCGTTCCCATCTAGTGTTCCGTTTCTGAAGTTCGCGAGCCACCAAGAGGGCCGGGGCGCCGTGGGATCAAGGCGGGACGACGCGGCGTAGCGCAAGCTACGGTAAGGAGTCCCAACGCCGAGCCCACGGATGCACCGTGCCCTCGACTGGCCGAGACACTTCGGTAACGGGACACTAGCCCTCACAGGTCAGATGACTGTGGTCAAACAACGGCGCTCGGAACGGACACACCGCCGGCCTTGGGCTACCCCCGCCGCGCAGGAACGGTTCGTGATTTCCGATAGGAGCCTGTCCGAGTAGTGGGGCGAGCCGCGTTAGGAGTGCCGACAAGCGCTAGCGCGCTTGTTACCGGCCAACCCTAGGCGGCGCCCCGAAGGCATAGCCATAGCTACGTCGAGGGGCGCCAACAACGGGGGCACCGGGGCACCCGAGACGAAGGCATGGGTCGCGCGACCGCACCCCATTACTCGGACAGGCTGCTTAGACGAACTCCTCTTCGGGCTCCTCCTCCAGGTACTGCTTGAAGGCGTCTTTGTGGCTGGCCTTCATATAGGCCTCGGTGGGATCGATGACACCCGACATGAGGTACTCGAGGATGTGCTGGTCCATGAGCCGCATGCCGTCCTTCTTCCCGGTCTGGATCATGGACGGAATCTGGTGGATCTTGCCTTCCCGGATCAGCGTTCGGACCGCGTTGGTTCCGACCATGATCTCCCAGGCGGCACAACGGCCCTTCCCGCCCTTCTTGCGCAGGAGGACCTGGGCGATCACCCCCTTGATGGACTCGGCTAGCATGGACCGGATCTGGTCCTGCTGGTCCGCCTGGAAGGCTGTTCGAAGATAAGGAGCCGCCGGTAGGCGCGCTACGAGCCCGCTCGGAGGTCGATCACGGGGGCTCCGATCACGCGAAGGCGGCGGGATAGCCCCCGGTGTGCCAGAGTACCAGGCGATCGCCCGAGGGCGCCCTCCCCGTCCGGGCCCAGTCGAGCATGGCGGCGGCAGTCTTGGCCGTGTAGACCGGATCCAGCAGGATTCCCTCGGTGCGGGCCAGGAGCGACATGGCCTCGTTCGACGCTTCCGTGGGGATACCGTACCCCGGCCCGACGTAGTCCTCAGTGGGCAGCAGGAGATCCGGCGGCAGCGAGATGGAGGTGCGGAGCAGCTCCGCGGCACCCCGGCACAGCTTCTCGGTAAGATCCAGGATCTCCTCAGTATCGACGTCGGGGCTCACGCCGACCAACCTCACGTCCGTGCGCTCTAGCAAGGCGAAGCCGAGGGCGAGCCCCGCATAGGTGCCACAGGAGGAGGCCGAGACGAAGACCCATGTCGTTCCGGTGGCCGGAAGCGATGGCCATTGGTCCACGATCTCGGCGGCGGCCCGCACGTAGCCCAGGGCTCCCAGGGGAGTCGAGGCACCCAGGGGGATCACGATGGCCTTACCTCCGCGCGCCTCGACCTCCGCGGCTACCGCCGCCATGGCCGGATCGCGCTCCTCCCGGGTGTTGACAGGGTGTATCTCGGCGCCGAAAAGCTTGTGGAGATAGGCGTTCCCTGTGGGGGGATCGGGGATGTCACCGTTCACGACCAGGATGCATCGAAGGCCGAGGCGGGCCGCGGCCGCTGCGGTCAGGCGGGAGTGATTGGACTGAGGGCCGCCACATGTGATGACGCACGTCGCTCCCTCCAGACGTGGTGGGGCCAGCTCGAACTCCAGCTTCCTTGCCTTGTTGCCCCCCAGTCCGAAGGAGGTCTCGGCGTCCATCTTCAGGAGCACGTCGGACGCCTCTCTTCCGAGGACGCGGGCCAGGTTCGGTGCCTGCAGCAGGGGTGTGGGCTCCCTGACGAATGAGCTCCGGGGCCACTCTTGGAGCCGTGCGAGAACTTCGTTCAATTTGGGTTGGCGTTAGGGTGTATGTTGGCTGCCGGACCAATGCCTGAGAACGAGAGACACTAACGAGCACGCGGTCAGTCCGCGAGGGAGGACGACGCTCTCCACGGATCCCGCTCAACCTCGAGTGGACATGTCGATACGAGCCGCCGTCATGACGGCACCTGAAGCACCCATTGAGATCTGGTCCCTCCCCGACCCGGAGGTCGAGGAAGGGGGTGTCCTCCTGGAGACGATCGCCAGCGAGGTGTGTGGAACGGATGTCCACCTTCACCATGGATGCCTGGCCGGCGTGCCCTATCCGATCATCCCGGGGCACGTGAGCGTGGGGCGCATCGTCGAGGCCCCGGGAGTGGACGAGGATGCGCTCGGTGAACCCCTGTCCCCGGGTGACGTGGTCACCTTCCTGGACGTCCACGAGGTCTGTGGCTCCTGCTATCACTGCCTCGTGGTTCGCCAGCCTAATCGCTGTCCCAGCCGCAAGGTCTACGGGATCACCTACGGAGCCGAGGAGGGGCCCTTTGGTGGCTGGGCTGAACGGATCTACCTCCAGCCGGGCGTCCGCGTCCTCAAGCTGCCCGACGGACTCGGTGCCGACGACGTCATCGGCGGCGGATGCGGTCTCTTCACGGGCTTCGCCGCCATCGACCGCAGCGACCTGACCATGGGCGACGTCGTTGTCGTCCAGGGCTGCGGCCCCGTGGGGCTGTCCGCGGCGGCCTTCGCCAACCTGCGGGGGGCGGGGCAGGTGATCCTCATCGGAGCTCCGGAGGCCCGCCTCGAGCTGGGAGGAACGTTGGGAGCCGACGTGGTCTTGGATCTAGACGCCACGACGACGACGGAGCGCGTGGTTGCGGTGAGGGGCGTCACGGGGGGACGTGGGGCCGACGTCGTTATAGAGGCGTCGGGGAGCCCGCAGGCAGTGCCCGAAGGCCTGGAGCTGTTGCGCGACGGGGGCACGTACGTCGTGGCGGGACACTATACCGATGCGGGGGAGATCGCCCTCAATCCACACATCGCCATCAACCGAAAGCATGCCGTAGTCAAAGGTCAGTGGGGCACCGACTTCCACCACCTCGTGGGTGCCCTTCGCCTTCTTGACCGGCACAGCGAGCGGCTACCGTTCGCCTCCGTGATCGGAGGACGCTACACCCTCCAGGAAGCCGGGCAGGCTCTGCAGGACGTCGCCGCACTGAGGGTGACGAAGGCGATCATCACACCGGTGTAGGCGTGGGCCCACTGGATGCCGCGCCCGATGGTCGGGGGGCTTGCACAGGCGGACGGTCGACGGTGTCCTATTCGCCGGGAACGGGGGCGACGAAGATCTTTGCCGCGAGCTCGGATCCGATGACTTCGGTGCCCGGGACATCCGCCAAAGCCACCGTCAGGGGGCCGTCGTAGGGGGCATGATCCACCACCGTGAGCAGCGCCCCCGGGGTCAACCCCAACGCCTCCATATACCGTAGGCGCTCCGGGTCCTCGTCCTGGACGGCCCGTATCTGGACTGTGGCTCCGAGATCCACCTCGTCGAGGCTGGCGAAGTTGGAGGCCTCGATGTCGCCGGTCCGGGTCGGGATGGGGGCTCCGTGAGGATCGTGTCTGGGATACTCCAGCACGGCGGCCATGCGGTCGATGAGCTCCTCGGACGCCGCGTGCTCCAGGCGCTCGGCTTCGGCGTGGACGTCATCCCATGAGTAACCCAGTTGAACGTGCAGGTAGGTCTCCAGAAGGCGGTGCCGCCGGATGATCCTCAGCGCCTCCCGAGTCCCCGTTTCGGTGAGCCGGACTCCGCGATAACGGGCGTGCTCGACGTACCCACCCTCGGCCAGCCGCTTCACCATCCCGGTTACTGATGCGGGCTGGATGTCGAGGGCCTCGGCCAGGGAGCTGGTGGAAGCGGCCTCACCACGTACGGTGAGGGAGTAGACCGCCTTGAGGTAGTCCTCGACCGATCGAGTGAGAGGCTTGGGGGAGGGGTCTTCCATGCGTAAACATGGGCGAACGCCACACGCGCGGAAAGTCCGGGCGGCCTCGGGACAGGCGTTCTCCCGTCCCTTCCGCAGGCCCTCTCCGGGTCGTTGGCGCCATGAGGGCGTTCGGCCTATGATGCCCTCATGAGCTATGAGAAGACCACGTAAGGGATTCACGTGTCCGTACGACCAAGCTTCTCCCTGTCCCACTCCGACCCCGATGAGGGAAGGTTCGTCTTCACATACCTCGTGCAGATGGAGAACCAGGGTGACGAGCCGGCGACGCTCCTTTTTCGCCACTGGCACATCCATGACGCCATGGGCGAGGACTCGGAAGTGGACGGCGAAGGGGTGGTGGGCGAGCAGCCCACATTGAAGCCCGGCAACTCTCACGAGTACCAGAGCTTCTGTATCCTGAGCTCGCCTGCGGGCTTCATGGAGGGGTATTACACGTTCGTTCGTGCCGACGGCCGGGAGTTCGAGGTCGTCATTCCGCGCTTCGATCTCGAGGCACCTCTCACCGGTGGTACGACCGACGGCGCTGACCGGATGAACTAGCGGGGGGTACTGCCCGGACGTGTCATGAAGAGGCTCTAGGAGCTTGCTGGCGGCTTTCTAGTCCCCTGGAGCCTTCCACTGAAAGTCCGGCGGCTCTTTGGAGACGAACCAGGCAAGATACCAGGGTCGCTGCGAAGGGGGGCGGGACTGCTCTTCGGCGTCCTCGTCAGCCGACCTCTTGCTCGGTGCCCACTGGAAGCGGGGCGGGTCGACCTCCTTCGAGGCCCGAAAATGAAATCCTGACGCGTGATCAGCCTGCCGGGCCTGACGGCGCTCGACTACCCGTCGGTCGGTATCCTCCCGCTCGTCCAAGGCCCAGTCGAACCCGGAAGGATGGGCCGACGGGGTGCCGGAGGTCTCCGCTGTCTCGGTCTCGTCTCTCCAGTAGAAGACCGGAACCCCCTGGAGGTTGGGGTGACCCCATCTGAAGCCGGATTCATGATCGACCGGTGGGTCGAGGATGCCCAGCTCCGGGCCCGTTCGGCCTGGGCCTTCCCACCCGCACCGGAAGCACCACCGCCATTGGACCCATCGTGAAAGGACGCGCAACATCCTGCGCAGCACGATGGGGCTGGTGCAGCCACCGCAACGTGGACACATGCGTCCACGCGGCAACACGAGGTACGCCACGGAGCTAGTCACCACCAAGAGCATGGTGAGCATTCCTACAACGGAGATGAGTGCGAGCACCGGTTGGTCCCTCTGGGGATCATTCGAATGTATCTCAAGGATACAAGCTTCACCGGACATGAGTCCAGGAAATCTTATGCAGCCGTAGCGGAGAATTACGCATGGGTCATATCCGACAGTTCATGACACGTCACTACCGGCACTTCAACGCCCGGGAGACTCTTGCCGCGGCCGTGGCGTACGATGCCCATGTGGGCGCCGGTGGGAGGATGTTGGTGGCGTTGGCGGGGGCCATGTCCACTGGCGAGCTAGGCGTGAGCCTCGCCCGTATGATTCGCGACGGGAAGGTTCACGCCATCTCGTGCACGGGCGCCAACCTGGAGGAGGACGTCTTCAATCTCCTGGCCCATCACGAGTATGAGATCATCCCGGGCTGGCGTGCGTTGAGTGTGGAGGATGAGGCCGGTCTCTACCGCAGAGGGATGAACCGCGTCACCGATACGTGCATTCCCGAGGACGTCATGCGCCACGTGGAGGGCCGCCTTGCCGAGGAGTGGAAGAGGGCGTGCGAGTCCGACGAGCGGCGATTCCCATCGGAGTTCCTGTTCGAGATCCTGCGGGGTGGTGCCCTGGAGGAACGCTACCAGATCGACCCGGCGGACTCGTGGGTGCTGGCGGCTATGGAGATGGGGATTCCGGTCTACGCCCCCGGCTGGGAGGACTCGACCACGGGAAACATTTTCGCGGCCAACGTCATGATGGGCGTCGTCCCCCACCATCACTGCGTGAAGTCGGGGACGGAGCAGTTCCAGCACCTTCTGGAGTGGTATCTGGCGAGCAACGGGATGGGCGAGGGGAGACCTTCGGTGGGCTTCTTTCAGATCGGAGGAGGCATCGCCGGTGACTTCGCGATCTGCGCGGTACCATGCATCCTCCGGGATCTGAAGCGAGAGACCCCCTTCTGGGGATACTTCGCCCAGATCACCGATGCTCCGGCTTCGTACGGCGGCTACTCCGGTGCTCTTCCGAACGAGAAGATCACATGGGGCAAGCTGGCCACCGAGACGCCGCGCTTCCACATACAGTCCGACGCCTCCACCGTAGCTCCCCTAATCTTTTCACACGTGCTGGGAGACTGACTGGGCGGGGGGGCCCGCTTCGTCGGGAGTGTCTCCCGGTCCCGAGGATAGGGCCCTTCCGCTACCTTTTCAGGCTTACGATCGACCGCCTTCGGGCGGCGGCTCCGACGCGTCGGTAACCTTTGTCCCGGAGCTCTGAGATCGAGTACCCCCGAGTCATCGCATGAACATCAGGAACATCGCCATCATCGCCCATGTGGATCACGGCAAGACTACGTTGGTCGATCAGATGCTTCACCAGGCGGGCGTATTTCGCGACAACCAGGTCGTGGAGGAGCGCGTACTCGACTCCAACCCTTTGGAGCGGGAACGGGGCATCACGATCCTCGCCAAGAACACGTCGGTGCGTTGGGGCGACATGAAGCTGAACATCGTGGATACGCCCGGCCACGCCGACTTCGGCGGAGAGGTAGAGCGGATCTTGCGCATGGTCGACGGAGTGCTCCTCCTCGTCGATGCGGCCGAGGGGCCGATGCCGCAGACGAGGTTCGTTACGAGAAAGGCTCTCGAGCTCGGCCTCCAACCCATCGTCCTCATCAACAAGGTGGATCGAGCCGACGCCCGGTCCGAGGAGGTCCACGACGACGTCCTCGAGCTGTTCATGAATCTGGAGGCGTCCGACGCCCAGCTCGACGCGCCCTTCCTGTACACGGTGGGCCGGGACGGATGGGCGAGCACGCATCCCCATGGCTCCGGTGGTGACCTGAACCTCCTGTTCGAGACGATCGCCGAGCACATTCCCCCGCCCCTCGTCGATCCCGACGGACCGTTGCAGATGCTCCTCTCCACGCTGGACTACTCGAGCTATGTGGGGCGCATCGGGATCGGTCGGGTCGAGCGGGGCAGCGTGCGCGTCGGCGACTCGGTGACGCTCCTCCCGCTCGGTGAGCCGGGACCGGTGGCCGCAGAGGACGTGATGCCGGGTCGGGTCACCCAGCTCTACGGCTTCGAGGGGCTCGAGCGCGTCGAGATCGAGGAGGCGATGGCCGGTGAGATCGTGGCGGTGGCGGGACTGGAGGGAGTGGAGATCGGCACGACCATCACCGATCCGAAGACTCGGGAGCGGCTCCAAGGGATCGCCGTGGAGGAGCCCACCCTATCCGTCGACTTCACGGTGAACAACTCGCCGTTTGCGGGACACGTGGGGAAGTTCTTGACCACGCGGCAGGTCCGCGATCGCCTCATGAAGGAGCTGGAGCGAAACGTTGCGCTCAGGGTGGAGGAGACCGACGTGCCCGACATCTTCGCCGTGTCGGGTCGGGGCGAGCTGCACCTGGCCATCCTCATGGAGACCATGCGTCGCGAGGGCTACGAGTTCCAGGTGTCGCGGCCACGGGTTATCGAGAAGCAGGGCCCCGAGGGCCTGATGGAGCCGTTCGAGGAGGCGGTCATAGAGGTCCCCGAGGAGTTCATCGGGCCGGTCATGGAGAAGATGGGGCCGCGTCGAGCCGAGATGATCGAGATGAAGCCCACCGACCGGGGGCCCGTTCGTCTGCACTTTCGGGTGCCGGCCAGAGGTCTTTTCGGCTATCGATCCGAGTTTCTCACCGACACGCGGGGAGAGGGGACTCTCCACCACCGGTTTCTCGAGTACGGTCCCCACGCTGGCTCCCTGGCTAGCCGCAAGCGAGGCGTGCTGGTGGCGGACCGTGAAGGGGCGTCGGTGGGCTACGCGCTGTTCAACCTGCAGGAGCGGGCCACCATGTTCGTCGGGCCCGGCGAAGCTGTCTATAGCGGCATGATCGTCGGTGAGCACGTGCGCCCCGGTGACCTGGACGTCAATGTCTGCAAGGGAAAAAAGCTCACTAACATACGTACGACAGCCTCGGACGAGCACATCAAGTTGGTGCCTCCCCGGGAGGTCACGTTGGAGCTCGCCCTGGAGTTCATCGAGGACGACGAGCTCATAGAGATCACCCCGGACAGCATCCGGCTGCGCAAGCGGCACCTGGACCCACACGCGCGCAAGAGGGCGGCGCGCAAGAAGGCCTGACCGGCCGTATGGGAGAGCCTGGATTGCGACCCCTCCCCAAGGTCCCCGGGCACCCTTCAATTCGTGCAGGGCAAGGATCCATCCGGGGTCAGCATCTGGTGGTGGGCCCCGATTGGAACCCGGAATGAGGGTCGTCGATTCTGGTTGGAGTAGTACCGTGACGTCCCACTCGACCCGTATTGTGCAGAGACCTGCGGAATGGCAGTGAATGAATATGAAAGAGCGTTACCTCGCGGCCACGGACTTCCGTAAGTACCTGGAGTCAGTGGAAGAGAACAAGGAGCTCTGGCACGGGATCTACGAGCGGGTATCGATCTCACCGGAGATCCTGGAAGAGGCCCGTAGGATACCCGGAACGTGGCATCTCCTGGTCCTCTCCGAAGACTGGTGCGGCGACGCCGTGAACCTGCTCCCGGTGCTGGCCCGCCTGGCGGAGGAGGCACCGGGTCTCGGCCTTCGAGTCCTCTCACGCGACCGGAACCCGGACCTGATGGATGCTCACCTGACCGACGGGAAGAGCCGGTCCATTCCGGTGGTGCTGTTGTTGGACGAGGACTTCGTCGAGCGAGGCTGGTGGGGCCCGCGGCCGGGACCCTTACAGGAGTGGGTCTTCGAAGAGGGTCTCTCCATGCCCTCGGCCGAGCGCTACAAGCGGGTCCGGCGTTATTATGCCAAGGACCAGGGACGGACCATGCTCAGAGAGCTTCTCAACTTGATGGATCCCGCCGCTTGAGGGCAGATGCCCACTCTTCATAGAGACCTCGTTTCCGAGAACACGCATCCGCTGAACGTCGGCACCGAGCCGGTCGACGAGTCGTTCGTCACCCGCCCTCCGTTGTATGAGGTCTACATGCGCATGGCCGAGGAGCTCGCCAAGCGGAGCACCTGTGCCAGGCTCCAGGTCGGGACCGTGGTCACCGACGAGCACCTTGAGAACGTGGTGGCCATCGGGTACAACGGGAACGCCAGGGGATTTCCGAATCGATGCGACAGCCCGACGCCCGGGAGCTGTGGCTGCATCCATTCCGAGCAGAACGCCCTGGTGAAGTCCCCGGGCGCCATGCGGGGCAAAGTCGCCTTCGTGACCGCCAGTCCCTGCGCAGCCTGCGCCAAGCTCATGATCCAGGCGAACGTCGCTTACGTGTTCTACCGGGAGGCCTACCGTGATCCGGCGGGTCTGGAGGTTCTGGCCCGTGGCGGGGTCACCGCGGTTCACTACACCCGATGGGAGCAATCCTGGCGTTGAGCCCATGGGTCTTTCCGGTCTCGCCATGCGGGTTATCTTGCGCGGTCCTACTCGGCGGGACGGCTGCGGGCCGAACCTGCGACCCGCCCGACAGCGCCACGCTCGATGCACGGTGTGAGGAGATACGAAGTGGAGCCGTCGTCCTCCGAGGACGTGCCACCTTTCGGCCGGTTCTTCCTTCCCGGCCCTACCGAAGTCCACCCCGAAGTGCTCCGCGCCCAGGTTCAAGCCATCATCGGCCACAGGGGCCCGGCCTTCAGGGAGCTGATGGGCGAGCTGCAGGGCGGCCTCAAGAAGATCTTCCGCACGACGAGACCCGTTCTGGTGTCCACGTCCTCGGCCACCGGTCTCATGGAGGCCGCCGCACGAAACGGGGTGCGGTCACGTGTGCTGAGCCTGGTCAACGGGGCGTTCAGCAAGCGCTTCGCCGACATCGCCAGAGCGTGCGGGTTCGAAGTCGATACTCTGGAGGTGGAGTGGGGCCAGACCGTCTCCCCCGATTCGGTCCGGGTGCGGCTGGCAGAGGGCGGCTTCGACGCGGTGACGGTCGTCCACTCGGAGACCTCTACCGGTGCTCTGAACCCCCTCGCCGAGATCTCGGAGGCTGTCCGCGAAGTTGACGACGTGGTGCTCCTCGTGGACTCGGTGACGGGTGTGGGAGGGGTGGAGGTCCAAACGGACGAGTGGGAGCTGGACTTCGTGTTGACGGGATCCCAGAAGGCGCTGGCTCTGCCACCGGGGCTCGCTTTCGGTGTGGCATCGAAGCGGCTCATGGCCCGATCCGCTGAAGCCCCGCGAAAGGGCGTCTACTTCGATCTGGAGATTTTCGCGAAGCAGCTCGACGACCTCCACACGCCGAACACGCCGGCCGTGTCGCTCTTATACGCGTTGGCGATGCAGCTCCGTCGTATCGAGTCAGAGGGGATGGTAAGTCGGTGGGCCCGTCACCGTACAATGGCGGAGCGCTGCGCGCAGTGGGTGGACTCCATGCGAGACGAGCACGGGGTGGGTCTTTCCATCCTGGCGGCCGAGGGTGAGCGATCGCCGACGGTGACGTGCGTGGTGCTGCCCCACGGAGTGGAGGGACCCTCAGTGGTCTCCGCCATGAAGGAGCGGGGCTTCGTGATCGGAGGGGGATACGGCAAAGTGAAGGGCACCACCTTCAGGATCGGACACATGGGCGATCACACGCTGGCGGAGCTCGAGGTCGTCCTGGAGGAGCTGGAGGAGGTGCTCAAATGAGCGAGAAGTTCGTGGTTATCGTGGCGGACGAGATCTCCGCCTCGGGCCTCGAGCCCCTGATAGGAGATCCTCGTTTCGAGGTCCTTATGGCCAACGGGTGGGACACCGAGCGGCTGTACGAGGCCATGGCCATGGCACACGGCCTCATCGTGCGGAGCGCAACCAAGGTCACCCGTGAGCTCCTGGAGGTCTCACCGAACCTTCGGGTGGTGGGACGTGCCGGGGTCGGTGTGGACAACATCGACGTCGAGGTGGCCACCGAGCACGGCATTCCGGTGATCAACGCTCCGGAGGGCAACACCGTGTCCGCCGCCGAGCTGGTCATGGCGCTAATGCTGGCGGTGGCGCGGAAGGTGTCGTCGGCCGACAACTCGGTGAGGAGCGGTGAGTGGGCCCGCTCGCGCTTCGCCGGGATGGAGCTTCGCGGCAAGACCCTGTCGCTCGTGGGGGCGGGTCGCATCGGGGCCGAGGTGGCCCATCGGGCCCAGGTGTTCGGCATGCGGACCATCGCCAACGACCCCTACCTCACGGAGGAGCGGGCCAACGAGCTCGAGGTGGAGCGCGTCGAGCTGGCCGGCGCCCTGGCCCAGGGGGACGTGGTCTCCCTGCACGTGCCTCTTACGCCCATTACCGAGGGCATGATCGGTCGGAAAGCGCTGCAGTCCATGAAGCCGACGGCCATCCTGGTCAATGCGGCCCGGGGAGGCGTGGTGGACGAGGACGCCCTGGTGGCGGCCTTGGAGGCCGGAGAGATCGCCGGGGCGGCCCTCGACGTCTACGACACGGAGCCCCTGCCTGAGGACAGTCCCTTGCGGGGTGCCCCCAACCTGGTTCTCACGCCCCACCTCGGTGCCTCCACGGTGGAGGCCCAGGAGTTGGTCGCCTCCGAGATCGCTGAAGGCGTGCGCGCGGCGCTCCTCGAGGGAGATCTTTCCCGGGCCCTCAATGCGCCGGCCATCGGGGGAGCTGAGCTCAAGGTGCTCCGGCCCCTTCTCGATCTCGCCCGGAAGATCGGGCGGGTGGCCGGCGTGCTGGGATGGGGGGGGATGCGTCGTGTCGACATCGGTCTGGCCGCAGAGACGGACGAGATTCTCCATCCGCTATCCGCCGCCGTGATGACGGGCATGCTCACTCCGGTCGTGGGGAGGCGCAACGTCAACTACGTGAACGCCCTGCACCTGGCGGAGTCGAGGAACATCGCGATCGGAACGAGGCTCCTGGGCGAGCGTCAGGAATACTCGGAGTTCTTGGAGGTCGTGCTGGAGACCGAGCGGCAGAGGGTCCGCGTCTGTGGCGCTCTCCTCGGTGAGCAGCTACATCCGCGCATCGTCCAGATAGACGAGTTCCGGCTGAGCGTAAAGCCAGAGGGATGCCTGGTGGTGCTCCGGAACAATGACGTTCCCGGCGTCATCGGGAAGGTAGGCATGCTGTTCGGGACCCACGGTCTGAACATCGCGGAGTACATGCAGGCCCGTCAGAGCGAGGGTGGTGAGGCCCTGGCCGCGATCACCGTGGACGGCAAGGTGGGATCGAGCATCCTCGCGGCCTTGCGCGAAGAGGACGAGATCTTCGACGCGCGGGCCGTGTTCCTGGGCGACTGACCCGGAGCACCGTCAGGGGCGTATGACGTTGTACTCCTTGAGGACCCGCACCACCTCATCGACATCGATGGCGTCCGTGGTGCGGCCCATGCCCGAGACCGTGTTCGCCTTCAACAGCGAGTTGTAGATCGCTTCCTGGGTGGCCTCGGCCGCCCCCTCGAACAGGGCCGAAATCCGGTCGTTCGGCACTTCGACGGACTCCGTCCACTCCTCGCCGGGCTCGCGCCTCACCCCTTGGGCCGTCGAGAATGCGATGACATAGTCGCCCGATCCGTTTCCGGCGAACGAGCCGGTACGGGCCAGGCCCATGATCGCTCGCTTGGCCAGGCGCTCGAGCTTGAGGGGAGACAGGGGAGCGTCGGTGGCCACTACCATCATGATGGACCCCTGACCCTCGTCGGCATCGTTCCGTCCGCCGGCATCGTCGGCTTCGGGCCCCTGATCCCGCACGCCACCCTCGACGGCTCCGCGGAAGGAATAGCGTCCCAGCTCCTGTCCCACCGGAGCGCCGGCCATGGTGAGGATCCCACCGAAGTTAGACTGGACCAGCACTCCCACAGTGAAGCCGCCCAGACTCTCGGGAAGGAGTCGGCTACTCGTTCCGATTCCCCCCTTCCATCCGAACGCCCGCGTGCCCCGTCCGGCGCCTACCGACCCCTCTTCCACGGGACCACCGCTGGCGGACTCGATGGCCTCCCGAACGTGGGCCGGGGTGATGGGACGGTTCCGGATGTCGTTCAGCCCCCCGTCGTTGGTCTCGCCCACCACGGCGTTCAGCGACCGTACGCGCTCCATGCCAGGCTGCTCGAGCGCCCACTCCACCATGGCGTCGGCGGCCTTCCATACACAGAGCGTGCAGGTGAGGAGGATGGGCGTCTCCAGCTCACCCAGCTCCCGGACCTGGGTTACTCCCAGGAGCTTCCCGAAGCCGTTGCCGACATACATGGCGGCAGGAACGCGATCGTGATACAGGCTGCCCCCGTGGGGTCGAATGGCCGTCACCCCGGTGTTGACCCGGTCGCCCTCCGTCACCGTGACCTGGCCTACCAGGACGCCCGCCACGTCGGTGATGGCGTTCAGCGGCCCGGGGGAGAAGACGCCCACGGTCATGCCGAGATCTCGGGCGCGGGGTCGGTCGCCGTCCTGGCTCACGGCGTCAGGCGCGAGAGCGAAAAAGGAAAGTGCGGTGACGACGATTGCTCTATCAACGATCATGACGGAGCTCCATATGCGGCGGTATCAGATGCGGATGGTGTCGATCAGAAGCAGCGCCAGAAGGGCCGGCTGATAGATGAGAGACCAGAGGAAAACCTTGCGAGCTCGTGTGCGTGACATCTCGGCTGCGGCTGCCAGTGAGAACGCCAGCGTGATGAGCCCCAGGAGGATGGCCCCTGTCAGATAGATTCTGCCGGTCAGCCCCAGGAAGGTGGGCAGGGCACTGATCAGCAGGAGGGAGACGGAGTGGTACACCATATGCTTGCCGATGCGGACACCCGCCGGATCGGTGGGAGGGCTGAGGAAGAAGCCCACCCGGGCATAGTCCTCGCGAAGGAGCCAGGCGAGAGCCAAAACGTGGGGGAGCTGCCATAGGAAAGCGATACAGAAGAGCACCACGCCCCCGAACTCCATGGTGCCGACGGCGGCGCTCCACCCGATCAGAGCCGGGAAGGCACCCGGGACGGCACCCACCAGAGTGGCTAGATACGAGCGCGTCTTGAGGGGGGTGTACGCCAGGATGTACGCCGCCGCCGCCGCGGCCGTGAGAACGGACGGGAGCCAGCCCACGGTGACGCCCAGGTAGACCAGCCCCACCACCAATAGCCCCCAGCCGAACGCCAGTGCCTCGCCGGGTCGGAGGCGCCCGGAGGGGAGGGGGCGCGTCTGGGTCCGCTTCATGACCGCGTCCACGTCCCGCTCCACGTACTGGTTGAGAGCCAGGGCCCCGGCGGTCCCGAGGGTCACTCCTACCAGTGTATGAGTGACGGGCAGAAAGTCGGCCTGGCCTCGAGCCGCGACGTAGTAGCTCACGCCGGCGGTGATCATGACGTATCCGGCGATTCCGGGCTTGGTCAGCTCGTAGAGAGCTCTGAGCTTGCCCGCGTCTTTCCCTGCTGCCTGCTCCTCGACCGCCTCGGTCATTGAAAGCTTTGGGGTCTCATCCCAGGGAATCCAGGGTGTCCCTCATGGACCTGGCCAGGCCGGTGAATGCGGGCACGTCGAAGAGCGTGTACGCCGACGCTTCGGTCAGGCGTAGGGCCATGAGCAGGTCGAGGAAGCGCCCCGGGTGATCCGCCTCGAAGGCGACCACGAATTCCTGGTCGTCCAGCCCGTACGAGTAGCTGGTGTTCAGCTTCACGTCGGGCCATTGATGGCCGACACGGATGTGTTCGTCCATCATACGCTGGCGATCCTCGTGAGGGAGCTTGTACCACTCCCGCGTCTTGGCCATGGGATAGACGAACAGGTACTCCGATCCCTGCGGGTTGATGGCGACGCGCGACCTGTCGACGACGTTTGCACCTCCGTAGGCCGCGATGTACTCGTCCTCGTAGCGGTTCAGGTAGATGGACCGCTTGGTCATGGCGAAGTAGGAATAAGGAAGCGACAGAAATCCCCCGAGGGCGGTGTGATTGAGAGCCGCCGCCAGGTCTTGAAGTTGATCCAGCTCCCGGCACGCCTGCCAGAGGAGGAAGTCGGCGTCGCCCCGGGTCCCGATCAGGGCGTACGAGTAGATCATCATCTTGCTGCCCCGATCGGCGACGGCGCCTTCGAACTCGTCTTTGTGCCGCTCACGCTCCTCCTTGGGAAGCCGGCGCCAGGCGGGGTCGACCCGGAACACGGAGAAACGCACATATTCGCGCTGCTTCATCTTCTCCTGAGCGCCTTGGATCTGCTCCCACGCGTCTCCTTCGATGGTGGGACGCTTGGGCAGGTTGGGACGAAGGCCCCTCGGGACGTTCGGCTTGGTGTCAGTCATGGCTCAACTCACGGCTGTCAGGTGAGGACCCGGCGAGGCACGAACTTGTCCAAAGGGGGAGGGGGTAGCAAGCGCTTCACACTAGGAGCCGATCAACCCGAGGCCCACTAGTAGGATCATCACCACTGCGGCGGGGATGAGGACCATGACGAAGGGCTTCCAGCTGGAGCCTACCTTGACCCGCCTCGCCCCGTGGTTCAGGTCGTCGCGAAATCCCTCCCATCCCCAGGACACAGCCACATAGAGAGCCAGAGCCAATGCGCCGATAGGCAGGAGCACGCTTCCCGAGACATAGTCCGTGAGAACGAAGAGATCCATTCCGAAGATCCGTACCTCGGACCAGGACCCTTGCGAGAGCGCCACCGGGACATTGAGCAGTATGAGCGAGCCGCCGGTGATGATCACGCCCTTCTTCCGTCCGACTCCCCAGGAGTCGCCCAAGGTGGCGACCAATACCTCGAGCTGAGCTACCGCCGACGTCACCCCTGCCAGGAGCAGCAGCAGGAAGAAGGCGATGCTGAAGAGCTGTCCGGCCGGCATGCGGGCGAAGAGGTTGGCCATGGTAACAAAGAGGAGCCCAGGCCCGGCGTCGGGCTCCAACCCGAACGCGAACAACGCGGGGAAAATCACCAGGCCGGCGATGAACGCCACCGCGGTGTCGAAGGCTACGACGATGGCCGCGCTGCCAGGGACGTCGCTCTCGGTGGGGTGCAGGTAGCTCCCGAAGCCGAACGCTGCAGCCATGCCGATCCCGATGGAGTAGAAGGATTGGCCCAGGGCGATGAGGACCGCCTCGCCGTCGAGAGCCGAGAAGTCGGGGCGGAGATACCAGGTCAGCCCTGCGCCGGCCCCCGGGAACGTCAGCGAGCGGATGGCGAGCGCCAGCAGGATCACGAAGAACAGGGGCATGCCGATCTGGGCGAGACGCTCCACGCCCTTGCGCACCCCCATCAACACGATGGCGCACATCCCGGTGGCGACCGCGCCGGTGTAGGCCAGTACGACCCCGGGTCGGGAGACAAAGCCGTCGTAGAGTCGTGCGTAATCTCCTTCGGGGGGGGTCCCGAGCTCACCGGAGATCGCCATGACCAGGTACCCGGCGATCCACCCCAGGAGCATGAGGTAGTAGCCCATGATGATGGTGGCGGTGGCGGTGCCCATCCACCCGATCGCGTTCCACGGGTGGATGGAGCTCCCCGTGGCTCGCTTCATACCCGCCAGCGACGTGAGCCGCACCTTTCGCCCCAGGCCGATCTCGGCGGTGAGCAGGGGGATCCCGATGAGGATGCTGAACGCCACGTAGACCAGGAGAAAGGCGCCTCCTCCGTTGCTCCCAGTCACGTATGGAAATCGCCAGATGTTGCCGAGCCCCACCGCGAAGCCCGCGGTCGCCATGATAAAGCCGAAGCGGCTCCCCCACGACTCCCGCGAACCCGATGCCGTAGTCTCTGGTATACTCATGGCCACCTGCCGATACTGGATTGTGAGTTCGGGATCTTGCTCGGTAGGCTACGGGTTGGGTTGCCGTGGACGAAACCCGCACACGCATCGGGCGGTACTATGCGGTACTATAAGGGTGTCAGTTGCCTCAGGGATGACTTGACCGATTCCAGATGACCACCCAGGACCGCCACCGTCTCAGTAACGCGGAGAGACGTCTCGCCGAGCGTAGGTACTGGCGGAACGGGCTCGTGGCGTCTGTGGTCGTGCACCTCTTCGTGTTCTTCTTCTGGTGGGGCGAGAGTCCCGTTGAATCCCCCTTCGCCGCGGCGGGTCCCCGTGCCGGGGACAACCGAGCTGCGTCCGGTGGGATGCAGACCGTCAGCCTCAGAATCCCTCCACCGCGCCCCATCATTCCTCCGAGGATCCCCCTGCCCACCGTCGAGCCCGTCCTGCAGGTGGAGACGGAGATGGAGCAGGAGATCGAGACGGCCTCCATCCTTGGCGACCGGCCGGGGGACGACGGACCGGGTCTCCCCGAGGGGGATGGCAGAGGCGACGGAGGCAATGCCGCGGAGGGGTTCTTCCGCTTGGTGCCGCCCTCACCCCGGGGGATGATCATCCCGCCGGCCAACAAGAGCCTCAGAGGCCAGAAGGTCCAGGTCTGGGTGTTCGTGAACGAGCTGGGTCGCGTGGTGGCCGACTCGACACGCCTGAGGCCGCCGACGTCTGACCGCGACTTCAACAGCCGCCTCGTCCGTGAAGCCTCGGAGTGGATCTTCGAGCCGGCCAAGAAGGCCGGGAAGGCCGTGGGCTCCTGGTTTCCCTACACCATCAGCATGTGACGGGGAGAGCATACGTATACTCAAGATGTAAAGATACGTATGCCTCTTCGGCGAGCTTCATAACAAGAGCTTCGGGAGGAGTTCGCCATCCGGATCGGCGCGGTGATACCCATCGCCTTCGTGACCCTTGCCGTCGCCCTCACCATCCCCGAGCTGATCTCCATCGTCGCCAACGTGGTCGGGCGGTCTTTGGCAGGCAGTCACCCTCCGCCGCCCAGGAAGGGTGATCGGAAAGGGGGGCGGGTCCCGCACATGGCAACCGCCATGTGCCCAACGCCATGGATGATATGAACTTACACGCCGGACGGTTGCGGTGGCACGGCCCCGACCACGCTTCGCGCGGTGCCCCCGTCGTTGGAGCTCCTAGCCGTAGCTACGGCTCTGGCGTCGTCGCTCCGACCCACGCTGTCGCGCGGGTACCCCGGATCTGGGGCCGTGGCATCCCGGGTACCCGTGCCTCGGCACGGGTGGCGGCCCACCCCCCTTTCCGATCACCCTTCTAGGACCACGCTCGTGTCCGGCAAGAACAACAAGCGCCTTCTGGCCGTCGCGCTGTCGGTCCTGGCCATCTTCGTCGTCCGAACGGCCGTCGTGCGGTCGTGGCTGCGGCAGGATTTCGAGGCGGCTCTGGCGGGACGTGGTGCCCCGGGCTTCCTCGGCGAAGGCCGAGACGCCCCGGCGGGAGGGAGCGAAGACCCGACCGTCGCCCGACGCTCGGACGAGCCGGCGGATTCGGTCTTGGAGCTGCGGCTGGTCACCTTCAACGTCTGGGCTCTGCCGATCGCACTTCCGGGCATGGACAGGAGGGCACGTCTCCCGGTGATCCCCTCGAGGATCGTGGAGCTGAGCCCGACCGTCGTCGCGCTTCAGGAGGCCTTCGACATCGACTTCAGGCCCTTCGCCGTAGAGTACCTCGGCGACGCGTACCAGGTTTGGGGGAAGGCACTCTGCGAGCAGAGGGCCCTGGGCTTCCTCCGGCGGGATTGCAGCGGAGGGCTCCTCACCTTGTCCAGATACCCTATTCTCTTGGAGCGAGCCTACCCGCACGCGAGGCAGGAGGGGATGAAGCTGGACGAGCGATTCAGCAGCAAGGGATTCCTTGTCACGAGCGTCTCGACGCCCCTCGGTCCCGTACACGTCATCAACATCCATCTGTACGCCGGACGAGAGGACGCAGATGAGGCGATGCGGCTCCGCCAGCTGCTCCGGCTCCAGGCCGTCATGGACGAGGAGGGCCTCCGCGACCGGCCGGTCCTCCTCATGGGCGACCTGAATTCGGTGCACCCTGGGGTCGCACGGGCCGACGAGCGCTACACGACCTCCGAGGCATACCGCTTCCTGACCGAGTCACTCGGCTTTGTTGAGACCGTCTCCGACTTCGGCGCGGGTGACTACACGTACGACCCCGAGACCAACCGCTACGCCGACCTTTGGTACAACCGGGTCGAAGGCAGGCAGAAGCTGGACTACGTGCTCTATCGCCTGCCTGCCGGCTTCCGGATGCGGCTCACGCACCACCAGGTGGTTCTCGATGACGAGCCACGTCTCTCGGACCACCACGGCTTCTTGGTCGAGCTCGAGCTTCGGGCCGGAATCTGACTCGTGTCGACCGCTGTCCTCCAGCGCGCGGGGGGAGCCCGGAGATTCGCCTCTACCTTCTTTCGGCCCGAGGCCGGGTTTAGGTTTCCGCCATGGAATCGTCAGGAAAGCGCATCCTCTGGGTCGACGACGAGATCGACCTTCTCAAGCCCCACCTCTTGTTTCTGCAAGCGCGGGGGTACCACGTCGACGCCATCACCAACGGCGACGACGCGCTCGTATTGATGCGGGAGCACGCCTACGACCTCGTACTTCTCGACGAGCAGATGCCCGGGAGGCGGGGCCTGGAGGTACTGGAGATTCTGCGCCGGGAGGATCCGCACGCACGGGTGGTGATGGTGACCAAGTCCCAAGAGGACCACACCATGACCGAGGCCATCGGACGGCGCGTGGCCGACTACCTCGTGAAGCCCACCAGCCCCCGTCAGGTGCTGTCCGTCGTGACCCGTATTCTCGAGGGGTCCTCCATACGGCAGCAAAGGGTGGCACAGGACTTCGCGTCGCGCTTCGGACGGCTCTCAATGAAGAGGCAGGAGGCCCGGAGTCCGGACGACTTCGCCGAAGTGTACATCGAGCTCACGGACTGGCACGTACGACTCGAGGAGGCGGGGGAGGCGGGGCTCCTGGATACCGTCCAGGCGCTCATGACCGACCTGCGCAGCGATTTCGGTCATTGGATCGGTAGGGAGTATCCCCGCTGGATGCGTGGCGAGGGGGAGCGCCCGCCTCTCTCCGTGGACGTGGTCCGGGAGCACCTCGTTCCGCTGCTGGGTGAGGATCCGGTGTTCCTGGTGGTCCTGGACTGCATGCGGCTGGACCAGTGGCGGGTCATCGCCCCGCTCATCGCGCAGCACTTCGAGATCGAGGAGTCGTACCACTATTCGATCTTGCCCACCGCCACGCCCTACGCCAGGAACGCCCTGTTCAGCGGTCAGTTTCCGGATCAAATCGCCGAAGACCGGCCCAGCTGGTGGAATCGCTCCGACGACGAGGGCAGCCTGAACGCCTTCGAGGACGAGTTGCTGGGGGCCCAGCTGGAGCGTCTCACGGGTCGCACCGTCCCGGTGCACTACGAGAAGATCTTCACCGACCGTGACGGCGATCAGGTACGGGGCCGCGTCGGCTCGGCCCTCAAGCAGCCCGGATCAGTGATCGCAATGGTCTTCAACTTCGTGGACCTCATGACACACGGACGAAGCGAATCGCCCATCCTCATGGAGGTGGCGAAGGACGAGGCGGCGCTTCGAGGTCTGACGAGGGCGTGGTTCAAGAGATCGACGGCCTTCTCTGTTCTCAAAGAGGCGGCCGCGGCCGGCCACAAGGTGATCATGACCACCGATCACGGCTCCATCCTGTGCCAGCATCCGGCGACGGTGTTCGCCAGGCGTGATGCCACCAGCAACCTTCGCTACAAGTTCGGTCAGGACCTCAGGGCGGAGGATGCCCGGGCGGCATTCGCGACGCCAAGGAGCGAAGACCTTCGCCTTCCCGGGGGAAAGCTGGGCACGACATACGTCCTGGCGCTGGAGGACTACTTCTTCGTCTATCCGACCAAGCTGAGGGAGTACCAGCGGCGGTACCGGAACTCGTTCCTCCACGGGGGCATCTCGCCAGAGGAGATGATCGTGCCCGTCGCCCGGCTCACTCCTCGCCCGACCGGACCCTAGACCGCCGATCGGCGTTAGGAGCCTGTTCGCGGAAGGGGGCGAGCCGGACCGGCTCCTATGGTCGAAGTGGTCTTCTACCGCGGGGCCCGACCCGGCTCGGGAAGGCTCCGGCTCTCCGTCGGGCGCCGACTCCGCGACGAAGTTGCCGATATGGAGGACGCGCTCCCGCGGGAACGGCGGGGCGGTGTCGCCGGATGAGCCCTTCCAGATCGTGAAGACGTCCAATCCGTTGCACATGCCCGTGCCGGCTGCCGATGGCGTGGATCGATCGAATCGGGCTGGAGTTCTGCACGGTAGGAGAGTACGGTAGCTTCACCCTGATGAACCAACCAGAGGACGAGAGACCCTCGGGCCGACTTTGGTGAAGCACTATCTCCGGATCCTTTCCTACCTGGGACCCCACGCCGTCGTCTTCTCGGCGGCGGTGGTGGCGACCTTCATATTTGCGGCCCTCGACGCGTCTGCGTTCGTGCTGCTCATCCCCTTCGTCGAGACCCTCTTTTCCGGACAGGCGACCGGAGACGGCGCTGTTGGGGGCGCGGCCGGGGCCGTCGGGCCCGCGACGGTAGGGGCAGATCCGGACCTGATGACCAGGCTTCTCGACGCCACGGTCTACCGGATCGTGGACATCGAGGGAGACCCTCTCCAGGCGGTGCAAGGGATCATACTGTTGATCCTGGCGGTCTTCGCCGTGAAGTGCGTCTTCGACTTCGGGCGGACCTACCTGGTGGCTCGGGCGGAGCAGTCGGTGACCCGCGATCTCCGGAACGAGGTGTACGATCATCTTCTGGAGCTGGATCTGGCGTTCTTCGGTCGCACCCGTGTGGGGCAGATCGTGTCGCGCCTCACCCACGACGTAGAGCAGGTCCGCCGGCTCATCACCAAGGAGATGGCCAGGATCCTGTCCTCGGCCTTCGAGTTCGCGGCCGCTGTGGCGTTAATGATCATCCTGTCTTGGAAGCTCACCCTTGTGGCCTTTATCGTGATTCCCGGCACGATGGGCATCTGGGGACCCCTGGTGAAGCGCCTTCGTGGTGGTGACCGGCGGGTGCTGGATTTGGCGGGAGAGGTGAATGCCCACGTCCAGGAGACGCTGTCGGGAATCCGGCTGGTGAAGTCTTCGGCAGCCGAGGAGATAGAGCGGGGGCGCTTCCGCGGCATCACCGGCGCCTACTACGAGACCTTCCTCAAGACGGAGCGACTGAGGGCGTTGGCCGGACCCCTCACCGAGACGCTGGCGACCATCGGCACCGTCGTCATCCTCTGGTACGGGACGCGCCTGGTGGTCGTGCAGGGCGAGCTGAGCGGCGCCCAGTTCGTCGGGTTCCTGGCCCTCAGTCTGAAGCTGTATGCCCCCGTGAAGTACACCGCCAAGTTCCCGGCGCTCGTTCAGCCCGGCCTCGTGGGCGCCGAGCGGGTCTTCGAGTTCCTCGACGCGCCGGTGGAGATCCGGGACCGTCCCGGAGCCCGGCCCATGGTGGGCCCCGATGCGGGGATCGCCTTCGAGGACGTGGACTTCGAGTACGAGCCCGGAGAGCCGGTTCTCCACGGGATCTCGTTCGACGTGCCGACGGGTAGCGTCGTCGCCCTGGTGGGACCCAGTGGGGGTGGCAAGACAACCATCGTGGACCTGCTCGGGCGATTCTACGACGTGACGGCCGGCCGGGTCACCGTCGAAGGCGTCGACGTCAGGGACCTCACCATCGCGAGCCTGAGGAGCGCCATGGGGATCGTCTCTCAGGAGACGGTGCTCTTCCACGATACCGTGAGGGCCAACATCGCGTATGGGGCGTCTGATGCGTCCCAGGACGAGGTCGAGCGGGCGGCGCGCGCGGCCAATGCCCACGACTTCATCGTGGAGTTGCCCGAGGGATACGACACTGTGGTGGGAGAGCGGGGCACCCGGCTCTCCGGCGGGCAGCGGCAGCGTGTCGCAATCGCGCGGGCGATTCTCCGGGACCCACCCATCCTCATCTTCGACGAGGCCACTAGCGCCCTGGACACAGAGTCGGAGCGGCTGGTCCAGGAGGCGGTGGAGCACCTCCTCGCGGCACGGACCGTGCTGGTCATCGCCCACCGACTCTCCACCGTTCAGCGTGCCGACTTGATAATCGTGCTCGACGAGGGACGGATTGTGGAGCGGGGCGAACATGAGTCGCTTTACGCTGCAGGCGGACTCTACCGACGGCTCTATGAGCTTCAGTTCTCCAATCCCCCATCGGAGGAGGCGCACGCTGGCGCCGTAGTGGTGGAGGCTGATGACCCGCCGCACGGGTCCGATGAAGGGGAGCCCACCGTGGGCGAAGCCGTGGCGCCATGAGACCGGTGTCCCTCCGGCATCGCCTGGAGTTCATGGTCTTCCGAGTGCTTTCCTGGATCGTCGTGGTGCTTCCGGAGCGGGTGGCCCTCAGCCTCTGCGCGACCTTGGGATGGCTGGGCGGAGTCGTCTTCCGGATCCGGCGGACGGACGTGGACCGTCATCTCGCTATGGCGTTTCCCGAGCAGGGCTCCGCGTGGAGGACGCGCATCGCCCGGGACAGCTACCGCCACGTCGCCCGAGAGGCGGCCATGGCCTTCCGCCTCTCCCGAATGGATCCGCAGGAGGTCGTGCGGCGGACCGACATGGAGGGGTTTGAGGAGTTCAGAGCGGCGGTGGAGGAGGGCGCCGGTGCCGTGGTCGTCTCCGCACACCTGGGCAACTGGGAGGTGGCCGGCGCCTCCGCGGCAGCCAGGGGTGTGCCGATGGACGTGGTGGCACACCGGCAGAAGAACCCGCTTTTCGACCGCTACCTCGTGAAAACTCGCGAGCGTTTGGGACTCAGCGTGATCGTCAAGAACGACGCGTTTCGCCTCGCGCTCCGCTCCTTGTCGGCGGGACGAGTCGCCGCCTTCGTGGCGGATCAGAACATTCGCAAGCGAGGTGTCTTCGTCGACTTCTTCGGAAGTCCCGCCGCGACCGCGAAGGGTCCGGCCCTGTTCGCCCTGCGGAGCGGAGCGCCCGTCTTTCTCGGTACCGCCGTCCGCCTCCCGGGCTGGCCCTCCCGCTATGGGGTCAAGGTCGAGAGGGTACTGGTTCTCCGGGACGCACCCGCCGAGGAGGCGATCCTGGAGCTGACACAACGTTATACCTCCATTTTGGAGCAGCGCATACGGGGGGCCCCCGAGCAGTACTTCTGGCAGCACCGCCGCTGGAAGACGCGGCCGTCTCCGGAACCGCGCTGATCGAGCTTCTGTATTAGATTTCCGCTCGTTCCCGGTGCGTGCTCCCCGGGCTGGCTTCTTCAACAGCCTTCTAATGGTCTGAGCCGTTGATCTACGTCTGCATTCCCGCCCACAACGAAGGCCGAACCATCGGGGTGCTCCTCTGGAAGATCCGGAAGGTGATGCTCGAGTTCGGGCGGGAGTACGAGGTCCTGATTCTCGACGACGCCTCCACCGACGAGACCCCCGAGGTTCTCGAGCGCTACCTCGAAGTGCTGCCCGTCCGTGTCCTTCGCGAGGGACGGCGGGTGGGCTATCCCCGTGCCGTCGAGCGGCTGCTCCGGGAGACACTGAGTCGAACGAGCCATCCGAAGAGAGACGCGGCGGTCGTGCTCCAGGGCGACTTCACGGAGAACCCCGAGCACATCGTTCCCCTTGTGAAGGCATTGGAGGGCGGTGCCGACGTGGTGGCCGGCAGCATCGTGGCAAACGGTCGTTCTGTCCCCCGTCCGGTAAGGGTAGCGCGGTGGATGGCCCCGCTTCTCCTGGGGAAGGCCCATGCCGGTGCTCCCGTATCCGATCCGCTCTGTGGGTTCCGCGCCTATCGACTCATCGTTCTCAAGAAGGCGCTCCGGGATCTGCCCGACGGCCCCCTCCTGTCGAAGGACGGCTGGGCGGCGAACTTCGAGCTCCTCGGGATCGTGGCACCGTATGCCCGGCGCATTACCGAGGCGCCGCTGAATCTCCGATACGACATCAGGCGGCGTCCCTCGAGATTCAGGCCGGTGCGAACCCTTCGCGGCCTGCTCCGTGTACGACGAGAGAAGTGGGAAGGTCTCGAACGGAGGAAAGCGGATTGATGCGCTTGGCTTGGATGGCTGGATTCCTTGTGCTCGTCGCGCCTTTCGGGGTGACGGCGCAGGTGTCCATCGGGTCCACGAATGGTGACACGCTCGACGTCGCGGCCGCCGATTCGACGACGGTCGTCCAGTACGAGGTCGACCCGTTCGCCGCCGTGGTCCCGTGGGGGCCCGGCGAGCGCCTCGAGTATCAGGTCAAGATCGGCGTCTTCCCCGCCGGCGACGCCTACATGGACGTCCTCGGCGTGGACTCGATCCGCGGGGAGCCCACGTATCACGTCCAGATGGCTCTTCGAGGGAGCCTCCTATTCGGCGCCGCCAAGGTCGACGACCTCTACGACTCATGGATCGACACACGCCTCATCATCTCCCGGCGCTATATCCAGGACATTCACGATCTCAGCTACAAGAGCTACCGGTACTACGAGCTTTATCCCGAAGAGCTGTACTGGGAGCGGACGGACAACGACGAGTTCGGCGACCTTGCGACGGCTCTGCCCCTGGACGAAATCGCCTTCATCTACTTCGTGCGGACCCTCCCTCTCGAGGTCGGCAAGACCTACACGGTTCCGCGCTTCTTCAAGAAGGAAGGCAATCCGGTCATCATCAAGGTTGAGCGCAAGGAGGTCCGCGAGACTCCTGTCGGCACCTTCAACACCCTCGTGGTCCGGCCCGTCATCAAGACCCGCGGGCTCTTCAGCGAAGGGGGTGAGGCGGAGCTCCACTTCACGGACGACGAAAACCGTTATCTAGTCTATCTCCGCATCAAAATTCCGGTCGCCGGCTCCGTGACCCTGCATCTCCGGAACATCACGCCAGGCACGCCCATCCATCCTGGGGCGAGCGGCTATTAGTGGCCTGTAACTAGTCGGGGTTGGTGCCACTTCCACTCCGAAAGCTTCGCCTGAGAGCCGTCTGGCTCCTCCTCATCCCCTTCTACTACTTCGCGACGCCTTATTCCGCGGCCCTGGCCGTAGGGGCGGCGCTAGGAGTGGTGGGGTTGGCGATCCGGGCGTGGGCGGCGGGATCCATCCGGAAGAACGAGGAGCTCGCGACTACGGGACCCTACGCCTATACACGCAACCCGTTGTATCTGGGCAGCTTCTTTCTGGGGCTCGGCGTCACGATGGCGGGTGGCCAGTGGATCTTCATGGTCCTGTTCTTGGCCTTTTACCTCTCCGTCTACCGGGCCACTACCCTTCTTGAAGAGGCGGAGCTAGAGAAGGCCTTCGGTGAGCCCTACCGGACCTATGCGGCGGCGGTGCCGCCCTTCGTTCCTCGCCTGTCCCTGTACCGAAAGGAGGGATCGGGGGCGGGAACCGGGACGGGCGCGGAGACTGGGGGCTTCTCCCTGGCGCAATACCTGAGAAACCGGGAGTGGGAGGCCGGGCTCGGTGCCGTGGCCGGCTACGGCGTGCTGGTGCTCAGGATGACGCTGCTGGGCTGACGGGGGGCTCATGGCAGCGGCGGGAGTCCTCCGGCGGCCCCGTGCTCGGGGGAAAGGATGCCTGCGCAGGAAGAGACGGCGTGACGGGTCCCCACGGGTGAGAAGAGTACAGCGAGGGGAGCGTCGCAACCAGCAAGCCGGAGCGATGGGACAGGGTGCTCTGGTCGAGCCGCGGAAAGCCATACGCCGCTCGTGCGAATAAGTAAGGCGATGGCCCTGATCATGTCTGAAGCGAGAGAGCCCCCGATGGGATCCTGGCGCTGTTCAGCCGCTTTGACCTTGCTCAGTCTCCTGGGATGCGGGGACGATTCTTCCGGTCCGGCCGGAACGACCGCCACCGTCCGCTTCGTCTACGAGGCCTCGACGACGACCGATCCGGGAGTCGCGGCGGCGTTCCCTGGCTGCGTCCAAGGCGTGTCCATGACGCATATCCACGCGGGCTGGAGGGGCTTCATCGCGGTCTTCATGACGGCTGTGGAGCCCGATCGCTGGGAGATCACGTTCTCCGATGTCCCTGTGGACGAGGAGCAACGGATACGGGTGAGTGACCCCAACGTGTGCGCTCTCAACCCCACGGGCGCGAGCACCGAGGGGGTGTTCGCCAACGGCACCCTGTTGGTCCGCGTGGTGGATACTCCGGGGAGCGGCGTGGAGCCCGGTCTGGCCTTTCAAGTCTCGGCAGACGGGACGGTTCGGCCGTAGATCGATGGGAGAGACCGCAAATAGCACGGGAGCAGGATGGCGATGCGTCCGTGTATGCGGCTCCGAAGGCTCCTAGAGTCCGTGCTCCGCCAGGAGCTCCGAGACGCCCTCCAGCTTCCCGAGATACCAGCTCGGGCTGTGTCTCAGGAAGACGAGAGCGCCGATGCGCGCTTCGGCCGCCTTGCGAAGCCGAGCCATCGCTTCGTCCGAACGCCCCAGGGCCCAGTAGACGGAGGCGAAGTCCAGGTCCAGGGACACGTCGGGCTCTTCCCGCTCACGTTCCTCAATGATGGTCAATAGCTCCCCCGCCTCCGTCGTGCGGCCGGCGAGAGCCAGGGCAATATCCAGAGGTGTGATGCCGCCCTTGGGGTGAGGCGTCAACTCCCGCACTTGCTCGAAGGTGGCCAGGGCGTCGTCGAGGCGATCCATGACCATGTAGGTAAAGCCCTTGCCCTCGAGCGCGGCCCGGAACTCGGGATCCAGCTCCATGACCCGGTCGAATTGGGCCAGGGCCTCGTCGAAGCGCTCCGTGGCCATGTAGGCCCGAGCCAGGTGATCCCGCACCGGAAGGTTGAGGGGATCGATGGTGGCAGCCTTCTCCAGGACGGTGACGGCCTCCTCGTGACGTCCGGCGGCAGTGAAGTACAGGGAGTAGCCGTGCAGGACCTCAACCGAGTCCGGGTTGATGGACATGGCCCGCAGGAACGACGCCTCGCACGCGGGCGGGTCCCAGTCGTGGAAGAGCCGCACTAGGGCCAGGGCCACATGGGAGTCCTCGAGGTCGGGATCGAGCTCGATGGCTTTCCCGGCCGCGTCGGAGGCACATCCGTACGCCTCACCACAGGCCGTAAGACGCCCGATGGCGGCCAGGTAGGTGTGAGTGCGCGCCATGGCCGCCCAAGCCTGGGCGAACTCGGGGTCCAGATCGACGGCGTGCTGGAAGTGATCGACCGCCTGGAGCGCGGCGTCGGGGGTCCACTGATACCAGTAGTACAGTCCCTTGAGGTAAGAGTCGTACGCCTCGGAGTTCTCCGTGGGGGCCGTGACGAGAGACGCCTTGTCCCCGTTTCCCGGCAGGGTTGCTCGGAGCTCGTTGACGATCTCGAGGGAGATCTCGTCCTGGGTCTTGAAGATGTCCTCCAGCACCCGGTCGTACACCTTGGAGAAGATGTGGTAGCCGTCCCGGGTGTCGATGAGCTGAGCGGTGATCCGGACCCGATTCCCCGCCTTGCGGACGCTGCCCTCCAGAATGGCACTGACGCCCAGATCCTTTCCGATCTTTCGCACGTCCTTGCTCTTGCCCTTGAAGGCGAAGGAAGACGTGCGGGCCGTCACCTGGAGCCCTTCGATCCGAGTCAAGGCGTTGATGAGCTCCTCGGAGATTCCGTCGCTGAAGAACTCGTTCTCCGGATCGGTGCTCATGTTGACGAAGGGGAGCACGGCGATGGTCTTCTTCGGCTGCTCTTGGGGTTCATCTGCTTCGGGTCCGGAACCGTGAGCCCCGGTGCCGAGACAGCGAAGATCCGGACCGGTCGCTGGACGTTCTTCAGCTCGAACGGGCCCAGGCCCGTTGCCGGCAGCTCCGGGTGATTCTTCATCTCGTCGAAGACCTTGCCGGAGACGAGCACGCCTCCGGGAACCGACAGGTCCTGGATGCGGGCGGCGACGTTGACGCCGTCGCCGTAGACCCCGTCCTCGTCGTGGTTGATGTCCCCGATGTGGATTCCGATCCGAACCGGGATCGTTGGGTCCTGCTGGAGCCGGCGTTGGGCAGCGACGGCTGCGTTGACCCCCTCGATGGCGCTGTCGAAGACGCTGAGGGTTCCGTCGCCATAGAACTGGACGATCTCCCCGCCGTGCTTTTCGATGGACTCGCGGAGCGCGTCACGATGACGATCGCGGATGGTCTTCGCCCGGTGCTCGTCCTCCTGCATCAGGGCGGTGAAGCCCACCATGTCGGTGAACATGATGGCCGCGAGTCGTCGCATGTGTGGCCATCCTACGTTCGTGCAAGCGAACCCTGAGAGCGGGTGACCCTAAACCCTCAGAGACTCCTCATGTTCCTACGGAATCGAGTCGCTACGGTTTCGGCAAGGCCCTATTCGATTCCCACCTTGCGCTGAAGCCAGCGAACGTACCCGATGATTGCCTGAGCCATCTCGTCGGTGACCGCCGGCACCGGCTGCATGTCTCCGAATCGCCAGTGGTGGGCCCGCACCCCGATCCTCACGGCCAGCACGAAGGCCGCGTCGGCGTGGTGGCTCGGCTCGTAGATCTTGTGTGCCAGGGCTGGACCCTGCTCGGTCCCGTCGGCGGCGGGCCCATGGCAGGCGCTGCAGTACTGCTCGAACAATGCCTTGCCCTGGGCCACCTCGGCCGGTGCCGTGGCCGCGACCTGACGCAGGAAGACCTGGACCTCGTCGACGGGGGCAGCCGCGCCCGAGTTGTCTCCTGCCTGACACCCCGTCATGGCCGCCGCCGCTACGACCATGGTAGCCGTCCATCTACCTACACCTCGACTCTTCACACCCACACACTCCGTGCCGATGGGGATGGGAACATCGGGAGACTCCGGGCGACGGCGGGCATGGAGCTCGCCAAACTCGCCCCTCGAGACCTCGACGATCCCGCCTATAGGTATCTCTGCACCGCCAGTTCCACCTTCTCCACGACCATCTCCGTGGTGATGCGCTTCATGCCGTCTCGATACTCCATGGACACGGGATACTCCTCGCCCGGAAACGCGGCGTATCCGTCCACCACCAGGTCGTAGAATCGGCGGTAGGGTCCGGTCCTCTTGGGGTTGGTGTGCCCGTACAGACCGACGACCGGGGTTTCCAGGGCTCTGCTGATGTGAAGGGGGCCGGTGTCCGGACTCACGGTGAGGGCGCTGCCGTCCAGGAGGTAGATGGCGCGTCTGAGATCATTGCCCAGGGTGTCCAGGGGGTGAGCTTTGGTGAGCCCCAGAATACGGTCGGCCATCTCACGCTCCACCGGCGATGGCCCGCCCACGAGGATGGGCTGGAGCCCATGCGTGAACTCGAGCTCCTCCAAGACCCGGGCGTAGCCCTCGGGGGTCCAGTTCTTGGCGGGCTTGCTCGTCCCGACCACCACGGCGCAAGCCGGCCGGTCGAGCTCGCCGAAGAAACGGGCCTGAGCCTCACGCTCCTGGTCCGAGAAGTGTAAGCACCACTCCACCGGCTCGGGATCGATGCCCAGATGGCGCACGAACTCGAAGTACTGCTCCTGCACGTGCTGGGGCGCATGTGCGAGTATCCGCTCGTTGGTGAAGAGCCAGTTGGCGTCTCGGGCCCGGGCCGTGTCGAAGCCGAGCTTCCTCCTGGCCGGGAGCATACCGGTGATCAGCCCGGCCTTGAAGTACACCTGTAGGGCCAGTGCCAGATCGAACCGACGTCCCCTGAGACAGTGCCCCAGTTCGGCGAAGCCTACCCAGGAGTTGATGCCTCGTCGGCGGTGGTAGACGATGAGCTCGTCGACGGCGTGATGTCCTTCCACCAGGATCTTCGGAACTGGCTGGATGACCCACGAGATCTTCGTCTCGGGCCACGCCCGCCTCAGGGCGTTGGCTACCGGTAGGACGTGGACCGCGTCCCCGATGGCGCTCAGCATCACGATGCAGACGGACTCGGGCGGAGCCATCAAGCGCCTCATGGCTTCTCCGATCCGGTCAGAATGACCTCCATCTCCTCACCACTCAGCCCTCCTGAGCGGGTGCGCTGCAGCTTGCGGATCGAGCGGGCGAGGCGCCGGCGAAGCCCGTGTCCGTCGCCGGGTGCCGACGGCCTGCCGATGACGCAGCGATCCAGATCGAGCAGGATCGCTTCCATGCCATGCGAACTCTGTGCCAGAAGGATGTTGCGGGCGTTCAGGTCCGGATGCCGGATCCCGTGCTCTGTCATGCGGGCCACGAGCTGGGTAGTGCAGGTCAGGGCCTGGGCTCGCATGTCGGCGTCGGCGGGCGGGGCCGAGGAGTCCGGAGTGCCGAGGAGCACGTCCGCCAGCTCCCTCGCGTCGTTCACGAACTCGGTGACGAGGTCGGCCCGGTAGAACAGTCCCGCCGGGTAGACTGCCGCGGCCACCACCCGCGGCGTCGTGATCCCCAGCTCCCGCACCCGAACACTGCTCTCCAGCTCCCGAAGGCTGCGCGGCCTTCCCAGACGGAGGAAGCGGTCGTCCATGATCCGCATTCCGCCGCCCCTCCTGTAGTGGCGGACCGCCCAGGCAGGGCCCTCTCCCGCCGGATTGAGCATGACCGGGATGGGCCCTCGACCGCGGAGCCGCGGAGTCGCATCCGCCATGGCTGCCGAGTGAAGCGACCCGTGTCGGCCCAGGGCCTGCCGGGCCCACGCCAGAGCCTTTGGCCGTGCAACGACCAGCGCGGCGCCCACCCGGGCCGATTCGAAGCCCGGCACGGCCACGTATGTGGGGTGCGCGACCGTCCCGCTCACGCCGCGCCCACCCCGTACTCGCGCTCCGCCACCCGGACGCGCTCTAGGACGTCCGTAACAGTGATGCGCTCCATTCGCTCCTGGCGCGGCTCGCAGCGGGAGGGGTCGGATGTCTCGCCGGGGTTGGAGTAGCGATCCACGATCAGATCGTGGAAACGCTCGTAGGGGCCTACCCGCCATGGGTTGGTGTGACCGAAGAGGCCCACTACGGGAACCCCGAGGGCATGGGCGATGTGAAGTGCTCCCGTGTCGGGGCTGATCACCAGGTCGCAGCCACGGATGCTCCAGATCAACCGTCGCACCGAGTCGGAGAGCCCCCAGACGGGTGATCCGCGTCCTTGGTCCGTCACGATTCGCGCGGCCTTCTGGTCGGAGTCGCCCGGCCCACCCAGAAGCAGGACCGCATAGCCGAGCTCCTCCTCCAGGACGTCGGCGAGGGCTGCGTACCGGTCTGGGGGCCAGTCCTTCTTCGGGTTGGCCGTGGCGAGTGCCAGCCCGACCACTGGTCCTCCCCCCAGATAAGCGAAGAAGTCGGCCGCCTCTCGCTGCTCCTCGTCGGAGAAGGCGATGCCCCATTCCAGTGGGTCCGGCCGTTCGACCCCGACTTGATCCAGAAACTCGAGAAACAGGTCCTGCGTGTGCCGCCACGGTCCCTCGGGGGTGTGCACGGTATTGATGAACCTCACCCCGTCGCGGGTCCGCGACGGGGCCAGACCGACCCGAACGGATGCACCCGACAGGTAGGTCGGAAGCAGTGTCTTGGCGTATCGCTGCATGTTCAGCGTGACCTCGCAGGGCCTTCCCTGGAAGACGGCCCAAAGCTGCCTGAGGGCTGCGAAGCCGGCTCCTGGCTCGAAGACGACTATCTCGTCCACTGCGGAGTGGTGCTCCAGGACCTGGGCCGGGGCGGGCTGGGCGACCCACACCACCCTGCGGGAGGGTCGATCTCGCTTCAGCGCCACGGCCACCGGAAGTCCATGTATCACGTCCCCGATGCCCGAGAGGAGGACGATGCACACGCGGTTCGCCCGGGCGAGGCGGGCGGCGGCACCGGCTCCGGTCGCGCTCACTCCCCCGCATCCCCCAGGGGCTCCGCCTCCATGAGCAAGAGGGAGGGACCCTCGTGGGTCCGTCCCTTCACCTGGATCTGGAACCTGTACTGGCCGGTTTCCGGGAAGATGACGTCCTGAAGCGGCATGATGATCCGGGTGCGGGCGGGCGGGCGTCCGGGATCTCTGCGGTCCACATCGGAGTGCCCGCGGATGGTCATCGTGGACCTGGTTGAAGGATCCAGGAGATCAACCTGGAAGTCGTACCTCCCCTGGTCGGATCGGTCCCACTCCACCGCCAGCACGAGGAACATGTCGTGCTTGGCAGGGAAGCCGGGGGCCGCAAGGTCGTTGAACACGCCCTTGAGGTCCAGCTTGCCTTCGGGGGTCTGTTCGGCGTGGTCACACACGAGAGCGAGCTGTAGTTGCATCGACGTTCCGGTCAGAGAGTCACGGAAAGATCATTCAGGGGTGGCCTCCGGCACGCCCCATCCCCCTCCACCCGGCGATCGGATGCTGACGACGTCCCCAGCCGTGGCTTCGAATGACGTCTTGGCCGGGAGGACTGTCTCCTCGCCTTCTCGGATCAGCACGTTCTCGCCGGGGCTGCCATCCGATCCGCCTCTGGCTCCGGCGGGGCCGCGCGCCCGCCTCTCGCTCAGGAGGGTCACGCGACCGTCGACAAGGAGGCAGATGTCCCTTCGGAGGCCGTCACCACCCCCGTGGCGGCCTTCTCCACCGCTTCCACGCAGCACGGTGTAGTGCGTGACACGGAACGGGTACGCGTGCTCGAGGGCCTCGACGGGAGTGTTGAGGGAGTTGGACATGTGCGTGTGGACTCCCGACAGTCCGTCCCCGGAGTGCCCAGCCCCCATGCCGCCGCCCACTGTCTCGTAGTACGCGAAGTCGGACCCGGTCCGGGGGTCGACGCCTCCCACGGTGGTGTTGTTCATCGTACCCTGCGAGAGCGCCGGAACGAGGTCGGGGAGGGCCTCGCCGAAGGCACGCAGCAACACGTCGGTGATGCGTTGGCTGGTCTCTACGTTGCCGGCCGCGACGCTGGCGGGGAGCGAGGCGTTCACTATGGAGCCCTCTGGAAGGACCAGGTTCACCATGGACATGGACCCGCCCCCGGCCGGTAGAGGCTCGTTCAAAAGGGCTTCGACAACACAGCGTATCACGTATCGCGTGACCGACGCCGTGATGGCGGCCACTGCGTTGACACCCCCCGACACCTGGCCGCTGCTGCCCGAGAAGTCGACCTCGAGTCCCTCGGCGTGGCGAGTCAGGGCCACCCGGATCGGTATGTCCACCGTACCGAACCCGTCGTCATCCAGAACGTCCTCGCCCCGGTAGACGCCCTCTGCGATGGCGTGCAGGCCGGCTTCCACAAGGCGGTCGGCATACTCCACCAGGTCGTCCATGGCGGCCAGGGCGGCTGGTGCGCCACGCCGCCCGGCGATCTCCAGTAGGCGGGTCCGCCCGGCGTGCAGGGCTGCGAGCTGGGCCTCCAGGTCTCCTCCTCGCTCCACGGGTGTGCGCACGTTGGCCAGGATGAGATTCCACACGTCCTTGTGACGCTCACCCGCTCTGTACAGAAGGACCGGCGGTATCCGGAGTCCCTCCTGATAGATCTCCTGGGCTAGAGGCATAGATCCCGGGCTGGTGCCGCCCACGTCAGAGTGGTGGGCGCGTGAGGCCACGTACCCGAGCAGGGTATCTCCTTCGTCCAGGTGGACGGGCGAGATCAGTGTGATATCGGGAAGATGCGTGCCGCCCCGGAACGGGTCGTTCAGACAGGCCACGTCCCCCGCGCTCAGCGTACCGAGCTCGTCGAGGGCGGCCCGCACGCTCATGGGCATGGCCCCCAGGTGGACCGGCATGTGATCTCCCAGGGCCACGGGAACGCCTCCGGGAGAGAACAGGGCGCAGGAGTAGTCCCGCCGCTCCTTGATGTTCGGCGAGAACGACGCACGCCGGAGGGCCGCCCCCATCTCTTCCGTGAGCGCTGTAAAGAGGTGTCGAAACACCTCCAGGGTCACGGCGTCCGGCGTCGTGCGATCCGTCATGGCGTCCGGTGGGAGCGCTGGCACCGGCACGTCTCGGGAGCCTTCGCAGCTAGTTGGCCGACCATGGGGCATACGTTAGGTTAAGCGGCTGAGGCATTGTATTTGATAACCGGAGTGGGCATGTTACTCCCGTTCCTGACCATACATGGAGGTGTAGGTGCCCAAAGAGAAGCTCTTCGCGCAGGCTCGGGACGAGTTGTTCAGCCACATCAACCGATGTGGTGTTCTCAACGCAACCGCTGAGGACAAGACCACTTGGATGGACGAGACCATAGACTATTTAGGTGAGCGTTACCCGGAGTTGGGGCAACCCGATCTCACCGAGCTGCACTCCGTCGGGATACGGTTCTGCCAGCCTGCCATCAACAACTTTCCGACCCAGGAGGCGGTTGCCGACCCTCCTGTTGCGGACGCCGACGCGGAAGATGCGCCCGGGGCAGGGCCCGTCTCCGACGGCGAGGCTTCGGATCAGCCCACCGCCTCCTCGGACCCTGCGACGGGTGCAGCCGAGAATACCTCGGACGAGGGCGACGACGCAAACGCAGCCTGAACGCAGAGAAGCGGTCGAGCCGCGCATTTGAAGAGCGGCGGGGAACGCGGATTTCCCGCTGTTTTTTGTTGTGTTTGCTGGAAGTCCAGCCCGTATTGGGCTGATGATGCCCCCACTGGGCGCCGCTCTTTGCGGCCTCGTCCGACGCGTGATATCTTGCCGGGCCCGGTAGCCAGGATTTGGGCGAGGCGGGCCGAACGGGCCATCCCGCAGCCCTCTTCTCGGGCTTCTTTTTCTTACTTGAGAAGGCAGGACCGCAGACCCGCCGAGTGCCGCGAGACCTCATGAGCAAAACGAGACCGGACATTGCCGTGGTGGAGGGTGATACCCCCTTCCCACTCTCCGACGAGAAGGAGTTGCTACGTCTCTACTATGAGGGAAACCGTCTACCGTCCCCCACCGGGGGGTTCCTCATGGTGCTGCGCGTGCAGCCCGAGGCCGACGGGTCGGGGTCCATACTCCTCGAGTGCAGCTCCTCTTCTCTCCGTTACCAATTGAATGTCAACAAGGCCACGCGCACGGAGCGGACGAAGGTCCGGGACAAGATAGAAGAAGGCCGGGAGCCGCGGTGCCCGCGACACGTGGACCAGCTCCTGACTCGCATGAAGAACGACCTCTTATGTCCCCTTTGCGGGGTGCGCTACGGCAGGGCGTAGGGCGCCGAGGCCCGAAAGGCGTGTGGCAGTAGGCCCGAAAAAAACGGGGTGGTGATTGAGATCGGCCCCCATTAAATTCTGGACAGACGTCTCAACTCCAGCCGAAGGAGCCATATCGCGATGTCAGAGCGATTCCTCAGCTCCGAGGAATACGACGAACAGGCGCACCAACTCTACAACGACGGTGATTATGAAGGGGCTCTCGAGATGCTCAAAGAGGGCCTCTCTCTGTATCCCAATGCCGTCGAGCTCTGTGTCGGAATGGGCTACGCGCGCCTGGCGAGGGAGGAGTATGCGTGGGCGAGACAGGCATTCGAGCGTGCCCTCGTCCTCGACAAGGGGCATGAGGATGCCCTCGTGGGGCTCGGCGAGACTTTGCTCCGTTTCGGTGAGCGGGAAACGGCCCTCGGCCTGTTCGAGCGGGTGGCGGCCATGGGGTTCGAGGACGATGTCGAGCTCATGCTCACCATGGGACGCGCCCTCTACAGGGAGAGTCTCTATGCGGAGAGCCGAGACGTGTTTGCGAAGGCCGCTGCGGCCCGTCCAGACAACGCCGAGGCGGCAGCCTCTCTCGGCTACTCGCTCCATAGGCTCGGCGACGAGGTGGGAGCGGGAAGGCAGATCAGGCGGGCCTTGCGGCTGGACCCCGACCTTCACGAGGCCAGGGTCTACCTCGGGCACCTTCTGTACGACCGCGGTGACTGGGACGGGGCCCTCCGAGAGTTCGAGCGCGTGCCCCCCCTGGATCATTGGGATTCGCTGGCCGTCTGGAGGCTCATAGAGCTCAAGCGGGCGCTTTGGCAGGTGGAAGACGGCGATGCGCGCCTCGTGCCGTGGCAGGAGCGATTGGCTGGGCTAGAAGCTCTCCAGGATCCCATTGATCGGCTCTTGGCGGAGGTGGAGGCTCAGGTCAACGGAGTCGAGGGACCTCTGACGGACCCGAGGCAGCTCGAGCTGTTCGAGCGGGGAGAGCGCAAGGGAGAGGCCGAGCTGCACCAAATTCGCCTCGCCGACGGACATCTCTTCCGGGGCACGTGGCACGAGATCGTGCGACAGATGAGAGATCACGCGGGCTTCTCCCACGAGACGCTGTCGCACTACATGCGGCGGCTGGCCGAGCGCTGGCATGAGCAATGCAGCGTAGAGATTCCGTTCATGGATCCCGAGAGCTTCCTCCAGGCCGCTATCGAGGCCGACCTGGTCTATCTCGAAGACTGAATCCCTTCCTAGACTGAGCCCCATGCCTCCGACGAGCGAAGTTCTGAACCGGTTTCACCAGGTTCTTCTTCAGGAGATATCGGAGTCTCGACCCGAGTACCTGACGCAACCGTTCACCGTTGCCGAGATCTACCAGAACCTGGTGCCGTACCGGTCACACCGTGACCTCATCGGTGTCGAGATGAACGGGGACTACGAAGACGCCCTGCTGAGGCTCCTGGCGGGGGAGGGGGACTACCTCCTTCTCGACTCCGAGGTGGCCCGGCGCAAAATCCGGGAGGAGCTGGAGAGCCCGAACCCGAACACGGGTCTCTTCCGCGACGTTGCGGCTGCCGATGTCCGCCTGAACCCGGATTGCATCCTGACGGGAGCGGGTGAGGAGAGTGGCGAGTCGCCGGACGAAGCCCTTCAGGAGGAGGACGCTGCATCCCCCGACGAGACGGGCGCGGAAGGGCCGGAGGCCATCGACATCGCAGAGTTGATGCCCGACGAAGACGACACCGACGAGGAGGACGACGGGGGCGCCGGAGAGTCCGGTGACGATGGAGTGATCGGTCACATCGAGCTGGCCGACGACGGCGTTCCCGTTCCCGGTACCGAGCCGGAGCACGAGGACGCGCGGTCCAACGACCCACCCGACATCTCGAGCCTGGAGGACACGCCGGACCCGGTCGCCGTCGAGCCCGAGGAGCCCGGCGAGGATGCGGACCCGGTCGCAGCCGCCGACGGTGGGCCAGCGGCCTGCCACTGGTGCCGTCAGATCCTGCCGCACCGGAAGGCACTCAACTTTTGCCCGTTCTGCGGCAGCGACCTGAGGCTTTTCCCGTGTCCCAAGTGCGGGGAGGAACTCGAGCCGCGATAGCAGTTCTGTGTCTCTTGCGGGAATGAAGTGAGTGACTAGCCGGCTCCGTCGCGCGACGCTGGGGCTGTTGATTCTGGGGGGGTGCGGTGTCGAGGCCGAGACCCGGTCCCAGGAGGCCGCGGATGCCGCCGAGTCACCCTTCCCGGTGGTGGAGGCCACCCAGGTCATCCAGCTGGGGGCTGGTAGGGAGCAGGAGCACGTGCTTCTCCTCAACCTCGAGATCTCGGTGGGAGAGTGGGTGGAGTTCGTCACCCTCGATCGCAGGGTGCACACCCTTTCGTTCGTTGCCGACTCCCTCTCCCCTGAAGCGCGCGCATTTCTACTCGCCACAGGCCAGCTGCACGGCCCACCGCTCCTCGAGCGAGGGACCCGCCTCTTCGTGGACTTCCGAGAGGCTCCCGTGGGGCGGTACGTTTTTTCGAGCAGGAGTCACGGAGAGCCCGTCTACGGGAGCGTCACGGTCCGGGGGGATTCGGCGGACCGGTAGGCTGATGCCTCGAATCGCCATCATCCCCGGAGACGGGATCGGCACCGAGGTGACGCGCGAGGCGAGTCGGGTATTGGAGTGCCTCCGAGACGTTGCTAGCCTCGATCTCGAGTTCGCTGAGCAGGACCTTGGGGCCGAGCGCTACCTCAGGGACGGGGTGACGATCACGGACGAGGAGTTTCGCGCCCTCGCCGACGACTGCGACGCCATCCTTCTGGGCGCGCTGGGTGATCCGAGGGTGCCCGACAACGCACACGCGCGGGACATCCTCCTGGGCCTGCGCTTCCGCATGGACCTCTACGTCAACTTCCGCCCCTGTGTGCCCCTGCACCCGTCGCTGTGTCCCCTCCGGGATGTGGGCCCCATCCATCTGGAGATCTTCCGGGAGAACACCGAGGGTCTATACGTGAACCGTGGACGGGTCATCGACGAGGGGACGCCCGACGAGGTGGCCATCCAGGAAGACCTGAACACGCGGCCGGGGGTGGAGCGCATAATTCGCGCAGCCTTCGAGCATTCGGTCTCCAACGGGCGCGATCGGGTGACCATGGTGGACAAGGCCAACGCCATGCCAATGGCGGGCTCGCTGTGGCGCCGCACCTTCGCCGAGGTGGGTGAGGGCTATCCCAACGTCAGGCAAGACCTCGAACCTGTTCGGTGACATTCTCAGCGACCTGGCCGCGGAGGTCACGGGCGGCTTGGGGCTCGCGCCTTCCGCCAACGTACATCCGGGTCGCCACGCTCTTTTCGAGCCGGTCCACGGCTCTGCACCTGACATGGCGGGCGAAGGCATCGCGAACCCCATGGGCGCGATCCGAAGCGTCGCCCTGCTTCTCGAACACTTCGGTTGGAGCGAGGAGTCGGCGACCGTCGAGACTGCGGTGCGGAGGGCCTTCAGCGAGGGCGTGACGACACCCGATCTAGGGGGGAGCAGCTCCACGGCCGACGTGGGCCGGTGGATCTGCGACGTCCTGTCGGCGGGCGAGCCCTCGACATCTCACAGCGACGGATGACCCAAGATGGCTGAACGACGTACCATCGGTCAGATCCTCATGAGCTTCGGCCGCATCACGGAAGAGGATGTGGAGAAGGCGCTGGCGCACCAGCAGGAGACCGGGGGATTCTTCGGCGAGTCGCTTCTGGCCCTCGAGCTCGTGACCCCGGAGGAGCTCGAGTGGGGACTCGCGTCCCAGTTCGATCTGCCCTACGTCTTCCCGGACCCCGACAGCATCGACCCGGAGGCGGCGGCTCTGGTGTCGCCCGAATGGGCGCTCGCCAATCTCACGCTTCCCATCATGAGAACGGAGAGGGTCCTCACCGTCGTAGTGGATTCACCCATCAAGACGGAGGCGGTGGACGTTCTCGAGGCCCGGACAGATCTGACGATCGAGCTGGCACTGGCTTCCTCGACGAACATCCGTGAGTTGATCCGGCAAGTGTATGCTCGAGCCGCCGCCCACGAGGAGAAGGAGCGTCCCGCCCCCACTAGTATCAAAGAGGTGTTCTCGCTGGCGTTGGACGCGGCATCGAAGCGGTTCGGCATCTCGACCCGCGGTCCTCGGGCTTGGGCCTGGTACGACGACAGCGGTCGCATTCGTCGCCGACCTCTGGAGGGTCTCTGGAACTCCGAGCTCCAGGAGCTCATCTCACCTCCGCCGGACGAGGAGATCGGCGATGTGCGGAGGGCTTCCTGGAGCGGTCACGTAAACCGCGATGGCATGGTCACTCCCATCGAGGTCCAGTACTTGGCCGACGAGAGCGGTGCCGAATATCTATTCCGCGCTGTCGACGCGTACGCTCAGCTACAGGACCAGTTTCCTCCGCCGTCTGCGGGGATCCTGTCCGAGATTCGGCTCCTTGCACGGTCGGGATCGGCCCGATTCCTGGTCGTCACGGACCCGGCGGAGCTCGGCCACGACATCCTCCCTCACCTGCCCACGCTCATGCTCGACACTTCATGGCGGAGCATCTACCTCACGGACCCAGATAGCCGTGCCGCGAGCCATGCTTTCTCAGTCGAGCTTCCCATGAGCGAGGACGACTGGGCGGCCGAGCTGGACTCCATTCGCGGATTCCACTTCGACGTGGTCACGGTGGACCTTCCGGGACATCCGGAGAAGTGGCTGCAGTCGGCGCTGGACGGGTGAGGTGGAGAGCCGCATCGCGCACGAGGCCGGTATCCGATGGGAGTTGAAGATCGAGGCTCAGGAGGGGAACCGTCTGGAGTGGAGCTTGGACCCACTCCACGGCTGACCACGGGGGTACGGTATCATTGAAAATACGAACGGCGAGGACACCTGATGGCCCAGATCGACCAGTTTCTCAAGGTGATGGTGGACCAGGGGGGGTCAGACCTCCATCTCACCACGGGCTCCGTATCCGTCATCCGTGTCCACGGCCACATGCAGCGGATCAAGTTCCGCGAGCTTTCGGCCAAGGACATGGAGAAGCTCGTCTACGAGATCATGGAAGAGGACTGGCGGATGCGGTTCCTCGACGATCTGGATTTCGACTTCGCCTACGAGATTCCAGGGCTCTCACGTTTCAGGGTCAACATCTTCAATCAGAAGAACGGGATCGGCGCGGTCATGCGTACCATCCCCACCGACATCCTGACGGCCGACCAACTGGGGCTGCCCGACGTCGTCCGGAGGATGTGCATGCTCACCAAGGGCCTGGTGCTCGTCACTGGTCCCACGGGGTCGGGGAAGAGCACGACCCTGGCTGCTATGGTGGACCTCATCAACGAGGGCCGTGCAGACCACATCCTCACCATCGAGGATCCCATCGAGTTCGTGCATCCCCACAAGAAGTGTCTGGTCAACCAGCGGGAGGTCGGCACCAACACCAAGAGCTTCGCCAATGCGCTCCGGGCGGCACTCCGTGAGGATCCGGACGTCATACTCGTGGGAGAAATGCGTGACCAGGAGACCATCGAATTGGGGATCACGGCCGCCGAGACGGGCCATCTGGTGTTCGGTACGCTTCACACGAGTTCGGCGCCCAAGACGATCGACCGCATCATCGACGTCTTCCCGGCAGAGTACCGGTGGCGTGATTCACGGTAGGGTCAGGAGGTGGCGCGGTGCCCTTAGGGGTACGGTGTGTATTTCTTCCGCCTTGCTTTCGCGGCGGTGCCAAGTCCGACTCCCATAGGTCCGTTTCCACCCCCTGCCCGTCGAACCGGACGTGCGGATTTCCCGCATCCGGCTCTCAATCGGGATCACGCCTTCGCCCACGGAAGGTACCTGGTCGTCCGCGCAAGACACGTGAGGCCGCACTGCTCCCACAGCCACGTGTAGGGAAAGCGCACGTATTTCCCCGATCGCCCCTTGTGCTTCCGGCAGTACCACTGTCGTAGCCGCCAGGTGGCGTGCTGGTCCACAGCCCTGTATGCCGGATTGACTTGCCCTAGATTGAAGTAATTTGCCCACCCCAACATCATCCGGTTCAGGCTCCCTACGACTTCCTCGGCATCCAGCCATTCACGTCTGCAGTCCGTCTGCTCGCTGATCCGGTGGCAGATGCTCTGAACGCTTGCCTTGCTCGGTCGAGTGCCGATGTACCGGCTTCCGTTCCCGGAACGATAGTTCCAGCCGATGTGATACCCGAGAAACTCAAGCGGCTCCTCGGGGCACCGGAGGCATCGGGTCTTCTCTGCGTTGACCGGTAGCTTCAGCCTGTCCATGAGCCGGTTGACCGCCGCCAGCATCTCTGCCGTCGAGGCCTTCCCGAGCACACAGAAGTCATCCGCGTAGTTCACGATCTCCGCACCGAAGCGCCGGGCGTAGCCCAGCACCTTCCAGCCAAGGATAAACCGCCGCATGTAAATGCTGCTCAGCAGCGGTGAGATCGGAGCCCCTTGCGGAGTCCCCTTTCTCTCCTTCCGCGCCCGGTTCGTGCGGCGAGTGCCGCCCTTGCCGTCCTCCTCTATCACCGGCATTTCCAGCCATGCCTTGATGAGTCCAAGCATCCGCCCGTCGCTCACGCGCCGAGCAATACTTTTCATCAACTCGGCATGCGGTATCTCACCGAAGTAGTTGGAGAGGTCCGCATCGACCACTTCGTTGTGGCCCCGGTACAGCAACCCACGGATCCGCTGCACCGCGTCCTTCGCGCTTCGTCCCGGCCGGTATGCATACTGCTCCGGCTGCAGGTCCGCCTCGAATATCGGCCCCAGCACCAGCATAGCCGACGTCTGCGCAACCCGATCCCTCAGGCACGGTATGCCCAGGGGACGGAACTTCCCCGGCTGCTTCTTCGGGATGAGCACCTGACGCACCGGACTCGGCTCGTAGCCGCCATCCCTCAGGTCCCGCGACAGTTCCCCTACCCAACGCTCCACTCCGTACGCCTCGACATCCGCGACCGTCACACCATCCACTCCTGCCGCTCCGCCGTTGCGCCGAACCATCCTCCACGCCTCCAGGAGGAAATCCTGCCTCCATACCTTGTCGACGAGGGCGTGAAAGCGCCGGTCAGGTTCTTCCTTCGCTTTCGCGTGTAGCACGTTCTGGAGTTTCCGGACACTTCCTGCCGACCCTCTTAGACTCCCGTCAGTGGTCAAGTCCCTGCCTCCTTTCCGCACCGCTCCCAACTCAGGGCCCCTTCCCTCGACGGGCATTACCCCGCGTCCTCAGTAATACGGGCCCATCCGCCACCCTGCCGGCCCAGCCTGCCCCTCGCGGGGTCCCGGTTGCCGTGTGCACGGCACCGACAGGGCTTCCCGTGTTGCCACGCCTTCCATCTTCCACATGTGCCGACGCCACTACCCCGGCGAAAACCAGCCAGTGCTCGTGTCGCTCGCTTCCCGGCCAGTCAGCGGCCTTCCCCTTTCTTGCGCAGGGTCGGCTTCCGCGTTGACGGTTTCGAGGCCTGCTCGGCGTTCACTGCACGTTTCGGCCCACGTGGTCGCTGAACCGCCTTCCGACTTAGCTCCTCCCTTGGCCGTATCCACCGTTTCCAGTTGCGCGCCCGTTTAGGGAATCGCATATCGTGCGCGGCCCGTACCAGAGTGCTTCAGCTCATGTCGTTACCTCCATGCACCGCTCTGGCTACTACCGGCTGGAGCGACAGCTGCCGGGCGGGATTCGCACCCGCCAGGAAAGCGCGCCTTTCCACGGCGCACGCAAGGAATCGTCTAAGTTCAACCGGAACTTTGCCGATGACGTTCCAAGATAGCCCGTAACGACCCGTAGTGACCCCATAACATCTGATTTGACGCCGTTTTACGTTACGTCGGCTGAGTCGATTCGTCTCTTGCCGTCCCGGGACACCTATTGTATTCTCCCTTGAATAGTGTCCTATGAAGTGATCCACAGCACGGGAGAATACGATGGCACGGCGACCGGCAACCCTTACTGCCGCCTTCGTTCGGACGGTGAGCAAGCCCGGCGTTTACGGCGACGGACGCGGCTCGCGCGGCCTGAGCTTGCGCGTTCACCGGATGAAGAGCGGCCGGCTCTCGCGCACATGGAGGCAACGGTTGCGCGTCGCGGGGCGGCTGACGACGACCGGGCTCGGCCGGTTTCCCGAAGTCTCGTTGGCGGAAGCCCGGCACAAGGCCATTGAGAACGCGCGGGCCATCGGCCAGGGTGTGGACCCGCGCGGCGGCGGCGTCCCGACGTTTCGCGAAGCCGCCGAAGAGACGATCCGGCTACACGCCGAATCGTGGAAAGCCGGCTCACCGCTCCCCGGGGAATGGCACTCGACGTTCAGGCTGTACGCCACGCCGATCCGGGACAAGCCGGTGGACCGGATCACGTCGGGCGACGTGCTGGCGTGTCTCCGGCCGGTATGGAACGTGAAGCCAGCCGCCGCGCGGAAAGCCCGGAACCGGCTCCGCGTGGCATTTCGCTGGTGCGTCGGACAAGGCTACATCTCGACGAATCCCGTGGACCGCGCAGTGGCCGCGCTCCCGAAGGTCAACGGCAACGGCACGACGCACCATCGCGCGCTCCCGCACGGCGAGGTTCCAGACGCGCTCCGGCGCATTCGGTCGGCCAACGCCCCGGAATCCGCGCGGCTCGCCGTCGAGCTGATCGTCTTGACGGCGGCGCGCTCCGGCGAAGCGCGCGCCGCGACGTGGGACGAAATCGACACGGCGGCGAAGGTTTGGACGATCCCGCCGGCGAGAATGAAAGCCGGCCGGGAGCATCGCGTGCCGCTGTCCAGGCCCTCTCCCGCCTGGCCCGTTCAGGCCGGCTCATGCGGATCTGTGACGAGGGTTGCGGCTCTCTCGTGCCCCCCCGCATCATTTGACCAGTCCCCTCCTGAAAACTCTGAGCTGGCCCTTGTACCGTTACGCGAATCCTTCCATGACTGTCAACGCCGGTTGAAAACGTCACACATCGGGGGGAGGTGACGGGCCTCTAAGTCGTCATCGTCTCCTTCGATGTTCTCCTCCTCTTGCGAGTGACCTGGTCTCGTTTCAGGGGGTCAGGTCAGTATCTGCACTTGTATCCGATCAGCATTGTCCCTACAGCGCGATGACCTGTTCCAAAAAACTCTTTGCTGCCAAGACTTGAATGTCGTGCCTCGGGTTGAGGATCAGATCCCCAATTGTCTTGCCTTCGAAACGGAGCCTGTCAACGCCAGTGAGACACTCTTGGGAATTAATTAGAGAGCAATCTCCTGTGTCGTGAGGGAGGGGGTTGGAGGATTGATCCAGACGGCCTCCGGGAGCGGTTTGGGCTTCGGCTCACCGGAGACGAAGCGGTCGGGATGAGCGGCCCAGGCCTCGCGTAGCACGGCCTCCCTGCCGGCGATGACCTGATCGGCGTGACCGAAGTGGACCTGTTCGGGGGTCAGCATCGAGATGCCGCCATGGCGGTGCTCGGCATTGTACCAGCGGAAGAACGAGCGACAGAACATTTTGGCCTGGCCCTGATCCTCGAACCGTCCAGGAAACGAGGGATGGTACTTCAAGGTCTTGAACTGGGCCTCGGAGAACGGATTGTCATCCGACACCTGAGGTCGGCTCAGCGAGCGGGTCACCCCGAGATCGGCGAGGAGCTGAGCCGTGCATTGGCTCGTCATCGGAGCTCCTCGATCCGAGTGCAAGGTCAGGACCTGGGGCTGGACGCCATGCTTCAGGCAACTCTGCTGGATCAGGCGCCCGGCCAAGGCCGAGCTCTCCCGATCCGCCACCATCCATCCCACGATGTAGCGGCTGAAGATGTCCATGATGACGTAGAGGTAGAAGTAGCTCCACTTCCTCGGCCCCAGCAGCCGTGTGATATCCCAGGACCAGACCTGGCCCGGGCCCGTCGCCATCAACTCGGGTTTCTGGTATTCGGGATGACTCCGCTGCGCTCGGCGCTCTCGAACTGGCACTTGGGAGGCCAGAACGCGATACATCGTACGTTCGCTGCACAGGTAGACGTCTTCGTCGAGCAGGGTCGCCACAACCTCGGCCGGGGACCGGTCCACGAATCGCTCCGAACACAGCGTGTCGAAGACCTTGTCTCGTTCCTTCTCGCTCAAGGCACGGGCTGAGGTCGGGCGGGGCTGCTGATGCCCGGTCGATGGCCTCCGACGACGATAGAACGTGGCTCGGGCGACCCTGAGCGCATCGCACGCGGGCTTTACCCCTACGTACGTGGCCAGCGCCTCGGCCGCCTTCACGAGTTCGTCCCGTCCTCGAGGCTCAATCCCAGCAGCCCTGCAACTTTTCCCTGGACGTCGATGATCAGGCGCGCCTTCTCGAGTTCCTTCTCCAGGCGAGTGTTCTCGCGCTCCAGCTTGCGCACTTTCCCCTCCAGCGGATTCCGTTCGCTCGGCTTTCGACCTCGTCTCTTCGACAGCACTCTCAGCGACCCACTCCGCACCGCCTTGCGCCATGTCGTCAGGTGCGACGAGTACAAGCCCTCCCGTCGCAGGAGTCGCCCTACCTCTCCCGGCTCCGTGCACCGGTCCGCTTCTTCGACGACCCGCAGCTTGTACGACGGACTAAACCGTCGGCGCGTCGGCTTATCTACCACCTCCGCGTCCGGAGCAGCTGCCGCGCTTCGCTTACCCTCCCAGGTTAGTGGGGCGATTCCATTCTCTTCCATTCTCTCTCGGTGTCTCAGCATCCTCGGTTTCTCTGCCTTCGCCCTACTCTAATTCCTTACTCGTTCCGTGTCTCACCTAAGTTGGCAGAGAGGGGATCGACAACCGAAGCGTAGTCTCGGTCAGTAGAGATCTCGTATCCACCGCTATCGAGGAAGATAAGCTTGTCCGTCAGGGCGGCGCGGTTCTGGATGTACGAGATCCAGGCCATCCCCAGGGAAGGGATCAGCGTGGCCAGCAGGGCGAGACCCACGATCCGGCTCTTGACGCTCTCCAGCCGGAATGCCTTAGGGATCTGGTCAACGACGGCCGTGCCGATGGGTGACGTGCGTTCGGGCATTGTCAGAAGATAGGTCTCGCGGGAACGACGCGCTCGCGACAAGCAACGTCGTGTTCGAGTTCCCGGCGATTGCACCTCACGGGCCGGAGCTTAACAAACGGAGGTCGTGGCACATCTCCTACTCGGCGCGCGGAACCACCTCGGTGTGTCCGAGCTCATGGTTGGGGTGACACCAGGGTGCCGAGGCACAGCAAACGCGCGGTGCGACTAGGGATACACCGTGTACCGACTAAGTCCGATATCAAGGCGGCAGATGCTGCGACTCACTGCCGGGGCCGCTGCCGGAGTGGCGCTGCCCGGGGTAGGTCTCACCGGGTGTTCTGACCAGGAGCCTCTCACCTTCTGAGGTCCAGGCGGTTCTTGAGACCGGCGTCGATGTGAGCTCGGTCGGGCTAGAGGGCTATTGGAGCTTCGATGAAGGGCAGGGCCAAACGGTCTACGACCGCTCACACGCGTCCAACCACGGATACCGGGGTGGTGAGCCAGCCGCGGACTCCGCCGATCCGGCTTGGGTCCAGTGACGCCAGCACCGGTCTACTGGAAAGCGCGCTAGCGCCCGTAGATGGTGGTGCCGGGGAAGGTCAGGGCGAATCCATACCACCTCGAGAACAACTGAAGTGGCCTGTCCATCTCGAGTCGGCGGCCGCTCGCATCCCGGAGGAAGCCGCCCTCGAGCACCAGCTCCTCGCCCACCGTGACGCGGGAGCCGTCCGTTGAGACCCTCTGCTCCTCGGTGAAGAAGGCGTCCAGAGAGTAGGACCCGGGCTCTACATAGACGGCCAGGCGTCTGCCGTCGAAGCCATCGACGATGGCTCCCCCGGCCGCCTGGACGGCCTCCATGGGATAGTACCGCCGCTCCGACTCCGTCCAGACTCCGAGCCCGATCTCCATGGTCGGAAGACGTGTGTCTTCCTTCACGATCGTGCTCCTGAAGCCCTCCCGCAGGAAGGGGAGCCGATCGGTGGCGGGGGCGAAGAACCCTCTGCGACCACGGACCGGACGGTCCGAGATGGCGACGGACAGCCCGGGATACCGGTCCAGCGCCTGCTCGGCCGTCATGTGCAGGAGGTTGAAGACAGGAAGGGTGTACCCCTCGAGCGGTCCGTAGACCGCCCTGCCCGTGATGTGGTTCCAGATGGACCCCGTCTCCTCGTCGCCGAGCATCGAGAGGCCGTTGTAGATACCCCGAGTCAGGAAGTGGTGAACCTTGCCGTCCACCGTGGGAGTCAGACCGACCCCTGTGTTGCATACGACTCAGAAGGAGACCATCCAGGGCTCGCCGTTGATCTCCCCTTGGGCCACGTGGTGATACGCCATCTGGTCCGTGAGAAACGCGAGCCGCCCGGCTGGGTGGTCCATGACGAGGACACGGGCGTCACCTTGGAGCTTGCCCGAGGACATGGCGTCCCGCAGCGGCTCGCTCTCGGAAACACGAAACGGCTCGAACCTCGAGCCGACTCCTATCCGTGCGATATCAATGTCGAAATCGCTGTCTTGCCCGCTGACCGCTGCGGCCCAGAATGACAGCGGGAGCGCGAACAGGACTGTGACTCGAGCGAAACGGATGGGACCTATGGCCATTGTCGATATCCTGGCGTTTCCTGGTCGATACCCTGGCGGTTCCTGAGGGAATGTGTCTCGGCCGGGACCACGCGCAAGAGACCGGCACGACGCAACCGAACTCTAGATGCCCCGACCGCTCGCTTCGTTAGGCGCGAAAAACCACGGCCAGGTGCTCCCCCTTCCTCTGCATGCGAGGGAGACGGACTTCAAAGGCCCTTTTCCGAGTCCGGCACCCTCCTTGAGCGAGCCGAGACACCCCAAGAGCCTCGCTACACGTCGTTGGTCCGCTCTAGCGTCTCCGGCATTCGCCTCGCCACGACAAGCCCGGACAGCCCCGTGAGGACCGCCACCGCCATGATCGCAGCCCGCATCCCGAAGAGGTCGGCCAACGTGCCCGCCATCAACCCGCCTACGGCGTAGCCGCTGTCGCGCCAGAGCCGGTACACTCCGACGGCCGAACCGCGCCAGCTTGGATGGGCGATGTCCGCGATGGAGGCTAGTAGTGTCGGATACACCATGGCCGTGCCGATTCCGAGCAGCGCGGAGGCGCCCAGCCACCCACCGAATCCATCCAGCATCGCGATGGCTGCCAGCGCCGCCGCCTGGACAAGCATCCCTCCGGAGATCAGCCACTTACGGCCCACCCGGTCCGACCACGCTCCGGTCCAGAGCTGGACGATCCCCCACGTGAAGGGATACACGAACGTCAGGACTCCGATGTTCGCAACGCCCAATCCAGACGCGGCGAAGAAAAGCGGAAACAGCCCCCAAGCGAGTCCGTCGTTCAGGTTGTTGACCAGGCCGGCATGGCTGGCGCTGGACAGCGCTGGATGCCTCCAACTCACAATCGCGAATATTTCCCGAGTACCGAGTACGGCGGTGCCAGGAGGAGAGGGTACGAGGGTTGGGGCAGACCCGGCCGCGCCGTCCGCCTGCTCCGCCTCCAACGCGCTGTGGCCCCCCGTCTCCCTCACGAAGAGGACGGACAGTCCCAGGCCGAGCGCCACAAAACCGAGCCCGAGATAGAAGGGCTCCGGCCGAAGCCCGTATGCCCCGGCGACGTATCCGGTCCCGAGCGCGGATAGGGCCACGGCCACGTAGCCGGCGAATTCGTTGAGACCCATGGCGAGGCCCCGCTGCCGGGGGCCCGCCAGATCGATCTTCATGATGACGGTCGTGGACCACGCCAGTCCCTGGTTGATTCCGAGCAGCACGTTGGCGGCGACCACCCAAGCCCACGATGGCGCCCACATGATCATGAGCGGCACCGGAATTCCCACACACCAGCCGATCACCAGGATGGGCTTCCGTCCGAAGAGATCTCCCAGCCGCCCCGCGAAGAAATTCGTCGCGGCCTTTACCAGCCCGAAGGAGACCAGGAACGAGAGAACCACCGTACTGGACGCCAGCCCGAACTCCTCTTCGGCCAGGAGGGGCAGCACCGTGCGTTCGAGCCCGACCATGGCGCCCACGAACCCGTTGATGAGCACCAGGAGGCTGAACTGCTGCCAATTCGTGCCCAGCCCAAGCTCAGCCGAAGCCGATGGACGCGCCGCCAACTCACCGCCCAGGTCGCTCGGCATTAGTGTCCCGTTACCAAAGTGTCTCGGCCAGTCGAGGGCACGGTGCATCCGTGGGCTCGGCGTTGGAACTCCTTACCGTAGCTTGCGCTACGCCGCGTCGTCCCGCCTTGATCCCACGGCGCCCCGACCCTCTTGGTGGCTCGCGAACTTCGGAAACGGAACACTAGGGGCGGGCGGGATCGACGCCGAAGTTCGTCACGCCCGTGCGGGACGGAGATCGAGATTCGTCATACGTGGGCGGGGTCGAGTCCGAGGTTCATCGCCCGGATCCGTTCGGCCTGGAGTGGGGGGGCCGGGATATCTTCGAGCATGAGGCGGATGAACTCCTCCTCGTCCTCGAGCGCGAACGCACGGTTGAGCCGGCGCTCGAAGCCGATCGTCGAACTCGGGTTCCCGCTGAGTCCGCGGCCGCACACCGACCCGGAGAACGCCCCGGGGTACACCCCAAGATGGTCGGGCAGCCTCCGTAGCTTCTCCGCGCTCCGGAAAAGCGCCCTCGCCCCCTCTTCGGCCGAGGTGGCCAATTCCGTCCGCCCCATGTCCCCCACCATGAGCGTGTGGCCCGTCACCACGAGCCACGGCTCGTCGCCCCGCCGGTGGTCGGTCACCACCAAAGAAATATGCTCCGGCGTGTGCCCGGGCGTATGGAGGACCTCGACCTGGGTGTTCCCCATATCGAGGACCTCACCATCCTCGACGCCCCGGAACGAATAGGCCGCCTCCGTACCGGCGAAGATCACATACTCGGCTCCGGCCGCCTGGGCGAGCTCCCGCCCGCTGGAGATGTGATCGGCATGCACATGGGTGTCGATCGCGTAGCGGATCGGCAGGTTGCCCGCCTCCGACTCCTTCAGGTAACGCCCGATGTCTCCGATTGGGTCGACGACCGCCCCGATTCCCCTCGTCGGACATCCGAGAAGGTAGGAAGCCGCGACCACGGGTTCTCTGTCCAGATACTGGCGAAAAAGCATCGTTATTCCTCGATTCGTTGAGGATCAGGACTCGCTAAGGTCTCGGATCCGTTGGTGTCCGGGACTCGTCGGGTCTGACGATCGTCAAGGTGCGGCGCCTACCGTCACGGGCAGGCCGCGGATGGTCCAATCAGGAATACCTTCTTCCAGCCGCCGGGCTCGGAGCCCGACCCTCCGAAGCGCCTCGACCGCGCGAACGGCGTAGATGCAATACGGACCTCGGCAATAGGCGACGATCTCTCCGTCGGACGGCAGCTCTGCCAAACGCTGTTGGATCTCGCCCACCGGCATGGAAATCGCCCCGGGGATGTGTCCAGCCGCGTACTCATCCGGCGGACGTACATCGAGCACGGTCACTTGACCGCCACGCAACCGATCGAGGAGATCGGTGGAGTGAACCGGCTCCAGCACGTCCGGATCATGGAAGTAGTCGTCGATGATCTCTCTCGCTTCGGCCAGTTGCCCACCTGCGAGGGCCTGCAAGGACCGCACAAACTCGTGGACACGAAGGCTGGGGAGTCGGTAATAGACGTGGGCTCCCTCCTTGCGGGTGGACACGAGCGACACGTGCCTAAGCCCCTTCAGGTGAGCACTCGTATTCCCGACCGTGAGCCCAGCCTGACGAGCGAGGGCCTCCACCGTCTTCTCCCCCTGCGCCAAGAGATCCAGTAGGAGGAGCCGAGGTCGGCTCCCAACGGCCTTGCCCACGCGCGCAAAGTGCTCGAACAGCTCGAGCTTCGCGGCTTTCAGTTCCATGGTTCGTCGCGCCTGAGGAGGTGGATCTGCTTATTGATTCTAGAATTTTATAGAATATTAGAACACTCGCCGCAATGCAACCCTGAAACAACGTTCTGTTGCGATGCCGCTCAACGGTCCAAGGCGCTCCGACGCGGAGCCCGGCGATCCAATACGTACGACGTGACCCTAGTCATACGTATGCCCATTCGAGGTGGATGAGCCTGTGAGTCGTTGTTTGGACAAGTCGCCCGAGGGCCGGCGACCGTCTCAAGGCGTTCACACGGTCCCGTAGCTTCCCCTGAATGCCAGACTATCTGTGGTCCTCGGCAGCTCCTATATATATTACTGGACAACAGAGAATCACTGCCAACAGGCCTGGGTCGACATTGCCAGGCAGGAGGCCCCCCATGCGACGTGCACTCTCGTGTCTCCTCTTGACCGCCGCGGTCTTGGCATGTTCGGACGATGACGCCCTCACCGTCCCGGACGAACAAGCCGCCCCGGAAAGCATCGACGACGACGCCCTCTTGGATGCAAGGTTGATGGCTGCTCCGGATCTCAGTGGATTCACCAAGACGGTGATGGCGCTGCCCGGTGTCACCGGGACGGCGGTCGGCCTCTGCGGCGACACGGTGTGCATCAAGGTCTACCTGACGCGCCCGGACCAGACCGTGATGGAACAGATTCCCGAGACCTTCAGGGACTTCAAGGTCGATGTCGAGGTCTCCGGCGAGATCAGGGCACGCGAGGGCGGAACGTCCCGGTAGGGGGCGCTAGTCGGCCTTCCAGTTGCGTATCAAGGGGTCGGGCGCCGTGCACCGAGCTCGACCACCCAGAACTCCCGGTCGCCGGTGGCCCGGCCGAGCCCTCGGGCTACCACGCCGAATTAATACAGCGCGAGAATACCCGTTCGATCACCGTCCTCCAGCGTGCGCTTCTTGAACTCGCCAAGACTCGCGAACGCATACATCGCCTCCTCGGTGCATGCATCCGGCGGATGACCAAGGCCCAAGGCGTGACCAAGCCCATGGGCGGCAATACCCTCACTACTCCTCGCCTCCAGCGTGTCCGCCACTCGCCAACAGGAAGGGTCCTGCCTAATGTGTAGCCCCCCTAGGCATGGTGGGAGTGACCGGTCTCGGGTGTGTGCCAATGAGTCGAATGGAGGTCACCCAATTGAAGCGCATCATCCTCGTTGTTGTCGGCCTGCTGTCGGTCTCGGCCAGCGCGAACGCGCAAACTGTGGCGGAAACGATCGATCGCGCGCTGGCGGCGGCGCCGACAAGGGCCCGTGACGGTGCGGCGGTCATCATATGGAACGCCGACCACACCTACGAGACCCTCAAGGAGGGCACGAACCGGCTGGTCTGCTACGACCGGTCCGGTGAGCACGACCGCCAGCCGTTCGCCGTGCAGTGCACGAGTGTGGCGAATCTGGACAGGGTCGCGCAAAACCGGCGGTTCGAGGCGGAGAGCGAGAATGGCGACGAGATGCGCGCTATACTGACGGCCGCCGAGGAGGATGGCACACGCGTGCTGCCCGAGTATGGGTCTTTGTGGATCGCCATGAACGGCCGCGATCGGGAGAGTGCGCGCATCCACACGACCATCGCTCTGCCGGGCGCCACCACCGAATCCACCGGCTTCCCGGAAAACTCCAGCGCAGGTGGGGCGTGGATCATGAGCGCCGGCACGAGCACCGCCCACATCATGACGCCCGGGCGCTGAGCCCTCCGGAGCGCGATGAGTGCATGGCCCCCGTCGCGCCGGAGGCGCCCCGCGTGAAACTCAGAGGATATCTGGCCGTGGCATTCGTGTGTCTCTGCCTCCTCGCAGCCGACCTGGCCCAACGGTTGGTCATCACACCGTGGACCTGGCTTCGGCCCTCGCGTCGGATCGCGATCCTCAGCCGGTGGATACATACCATGGCCTGGCTGGTCACGCGGCCCGTGTCGGTCATCGGCGGGGCGCAACTTCCGGTCCCCCCGAAGATCCCCTTCGAGCCCGGGGTCCTCATCCTCATGAACCACCAGTCGATGTTCGACATCCCGATGGTCGTGCAATCCGTATGGCCCGGACACGCCCGGATCGTAACCCGGAAGCGATACACCAGGTGGATCCCACAAATCTCGCATATGACGAGGCTCTATCAATACCCGACGGTGAACCCAGGGGGAACGGCCTCGGAGATGCGGACAGCCCTTGAGGAGCTGCGCGAAGCGGCCCGTACGTCCGAGGTGCCGCTGGCGCTCTTCCCCGAAGGAACACGCACAAAGGACGGCGAAATCGGGAAGTTCAGGACCTCTGGAATGAGAGTGATCCTGAGGGCCCGGCCGTGGAGGGTATACGTCCTGGTCGCCGACGGCTTCTGGCATGTGGCGAAGTTCAAGGACTTCGTCGGAGGGGTCTCGAAGCTCCGGGGACGCGTGGACCTGGCCGGCGTCCTGAACTGGACGGATCCGGAGGCCGATGCGTGGCCGTTCATCGACCAAGTGCGAGAGATGATGGTCCGGACACTCGCCGACATGCGCGCCGGAGCGCCGGTCGCGTGAGCGATATGTCCTGGCCCGGCGCCGGTGAGTTGGCGGCAGCCCTCGTGGGTGCGACGGGCTCGTCGGTCCGCGTGATCCTCCTCTACGGATCCCACCTGACCGACGCCAGCCCCGACCGGCACAGCGCGTTCGACTTCGTCGTCGTGGTGGGAGACTACGCGTCGTTCTACTCGGGGCTCAGCGCCGCTGGAGAGTTGCACCGTCCCGTATGGTTGATGACACAGATGGCACGCGTGCTGCCGCCCAACGTCATCGCGTTCGCTCCGAACGAGGGCGAGGAGGGTATCGCGAAGTGCGTGATCGTCAGCCAGGATCATCTCACGAAGGCGCTCGGATCCGAGCCGCCCGACCACTTCCTGCTGGGGCGCATGGTCCAGATGCTGGGGAAGGTGTGGATCGCGAGTCCCGAGGACGAGGCCTGGATCGATGCGCAGCTGGCCGGCGCGCGCGGCCGCGTGCTCGAGTGGATGGTCCCGTACCTCGACGCGCCCGTGGACGCAGCGGGGTTCGGCCGCCGCATGCTCGAGGTCTGCTACCAGGGCGAGTTCCGACCCGAGTCACAGGGCCGGCCCGACCGGCTCTCCGATGCCCAGGACGGCCATTTTCGGGAGCAATTCGGCGCGGTGCTCACGCGGGGTGAGGAGGACGGCGTCCTGAGCCGGGAGGGCCAGGCGTTCGTGCTGGCCAACCCCGCGCCGGCACCTATCCGCCGACGTTGGCGTCGCCACTTCCGGCGCTCGAAGGTCCGCGCCACGCTTCGCTGGTTCAAGCACATCCTGACCTTCGCCAACTGGCTGCCGTACGTGGTGCGGAAGGTGGAGCGCCACACGGGCCGCCCAATCCACCTGACCACGCTCGAGCGAAAGCTGCCCCTTGTCTTCCTATGGCTGCGCGCGATCAAAGTCCTCCTGACCCGTCCCCCGCGAGAGATCTCGAAATGAGAACGGACTTCGTCGTCCTGCTGTTCATCCTCGGCGCGGCCGTGGGCTCGATGCCCGTCTACGCGTTGAGCTCCGGGCGGAAGGCCAAAGACCCTCACGACGTGTCGGACCGGGGGGGCTTCGTGCTTGGGACCTTCGTGCGAAGCTGGTTCTACTGGTTTATCCGGCCGGTCCAGCTCGTATCCGTGGCGCTCAGGCTCTCACCGACCGCGTTCAATCTGCTCGGCGCCGCGTTCGGCATCACGGCAGGTGTTTGCTTCGGACTCGGATACGTGAACCTCGGGGGCTGGGGGGTGCTCCTGGGCGGCGCGGCGGACGTGCTGGACGGCCGACTCGCGCGGGCGCGAGGGATGGCGGACGAGCGTGGGGCCTTTCTGGACTCCACGCTCGATCGTTTCGCGGAGGTCGGCGCGTTCGTCGGCCTGGCCGTCTTCTTCCGCGACTCGACGCTGGCGCTGATACTGGCCGTCACCGCACTAGGCGGATCCCTATTGGTGAGCTATGCCCGGGCGAGGGGTGAGAGCGTCGGCGTGGTGTGTAAGCTCGGTGTCATGCAGCGAGCCGAACGGCTACTCCTGGTCGGGTTCGGCGGCATCCTCGATCCGGCCGTGAGCGAATGGGCCGGCTGGGTTCCCGGGACGTTGCTCACCGGAATCCTCGGGCTCGTCGCGGTCGGGACGGTAGGCACGGCGGTGTTCCGGACGGTCTGGATCGCCAAGCGGTTGTCGTAACGCTCAGTCTGACTGGTTAGGATCATGAGACTCCCCTACTCCCTCAGGGCGGAGGACGAGCAACCACCAGCAACAGAAACCCGGCTATTTACTAGGCCGCCGGTTTTCCTTCAACCGCCAGCAACCGTCAGAAACCGTGTGGTTTGTCACCGGGAACGTCACCGCAGGCGGTCTACTCCGCCCTTCTTATTGGGTGGCGGTTTGATGCAAGACAACTAGTTAAGTAGCTGTAGATAGATATAGATTGATGACGGATCGTGGCTGATGTCCGGGACGCTCCTGCCGAGCCCCGACTCTGCCCAGTTCTTTGCGTAACCACTCAGGCCCAACCTTCTGAAGTCGGCGGCGGGGAACCCCTTCACACCGAGCCCCAGCACACCCCACTCGACCAATGGGCTGTCCCCAGGGTCGAGCACCGGAAGGGGCGTCGCCATCCCCAAAGGGCCGGCCGGCGACGGTCTCCGTCCGAAGCGATCGGCTAGGGAATGGTAGTCTTGGGCACCGATTACGTTGACGGGGCCTTTCTGAAAGGTCATTGCCCCACCTGCTCCGGACCTCGCTCCTCGGTTCGCCAATGCCCCGCGGGTGACCGTCGCACAGCCGCTGGAGAGAATGGCGCCCGCCATGATCGCTCCCACCAACATCCGTTTCATAACTCCTCCTCATTGTCGAATAGTCTTTCCACGAGGAAGATGCGTCCGAACGGCTCACGGTAGGATACGTCGAACTACGTAGCAGCGAAGCGCAGAGTACGTAGGGGGAACCGCTGGCCTACCCCACCTCCACCCGCCGCACCGTCTCGCTCCAGAACGGCTATCGGCAACTGCCCAACTCGATCCGTTTCCACTTCGCACTCCGCATGCTCCTGCATCATGCGCAGGAACCAATGATGGGCTTGGCGAGCAGAGTGGATGCCATATCGAAGTTGAGAGTCCGAAGGTCACGTCGGTGGGCGGCATAAGCGTGTCGGGATAGGCCGCAAAGTCCGGTGGCCCTCGCCTCGCTGGCGTCCTAGCTTCACGGTGTGGGGTGCCTGCCCAGGTTGCGGCTTCCGAGGAGCGCGTTTTGCACTGGTCCGATGAACAAGTCAAAGCGTTCAAGAAAGTCTTGGACTTGCAGGGGGAGGACCAGATTCACGAGAACCGGGAAATGGGTGCGTACGGCCGGGGATACGGACTGGAGCTCGTCGCGGCGCACCTCCGAGCGCTGGAGGCTGCGAAGGCAGACGCACGACGTAGGGCCGAGGTCGCTCAGAGGGCACGCAACGCAGTCCTCGCGGAGGAGGCGAACACAATCGCCGGGGACGCCCACAGGTGGGCGAGATGGGCGCTGTTCATCTCCCTGCTCGCCATCATCATTGCGATTGCCACGTAGGTCAGGCCCTGCCCAGACGGGCCTCCTGTCCCATGTCCCACGCGCATATGCCCATGCGCTCAAGCTATGGGTGATGCTGAGGTTGGGCGATGGCTGGATGGCGTGTTCGACGGGATCACCGCCAGAGATTTTCCGACTAAGCATCAGTCGATGTACCTCGTGCTTCGAACCCTGCATAAAGCGACGTGAGAGCATCATAGCCAGTTCTTCCGGAAGTCGTCGATCAATGCCGCATTGGAGGCTAAAAGATCGGGATACTTGGGAGTAGGTTGGTTGAATCTGGGCTCACTACCGTCCGAATGGACCACGGCACCACCGGCAGCCCGGATCAAGGCGGTACCAGCAGCGACATCCCACTCGCTCTTCGGAACCAGAGTCCACGTACCGTCTGCCTGGCCCGCGGCTACCAGAGCCATCTTGTAAGCCACCGAGCCACAGGGCCTGACCGTGAACCTTGCCGTCGAGAACCGTTCCCACTCCCCGCGCTTGGTCTCGCTGCGGCTGGCTAGGATGGTGGCATCCTCAAGATTGAGTCGATCAGTTACGGTGCATGAGCGGCCGTTGTACTCCACCCCAGTTTCGAGTGATCCGATCACCAACTCCTCGGTCACGGGGTTGTAGATGCCGCCGGCCACGGCAACACCCCCCTCGACGAGTCCGATGGAAATGCACCACTCCGGGAGGCCCTGAACGAATTCCCGAGTGCCATCGATTGGGTCGACTACCCAGACTCGCGAACACCGAAGGCGGACTGGATCGTCCACAGATTCCTCCGAAAGCCATCCTTCACCGTCTCGGGGGAGGACCTCACGCAGGACCCTGTCTGCGGCCTTGTCGGCCTCGGTGAGCTCATCTCCACGTGCGCTCTTAACCTCGAAGCCGATAGCACCTGAGTTGAAGGAGCTGACGGCTTCGGCGGCGACCGTGAGTGCCTCGCCAATGCGGGCGATGTCATCGTTTCTGGTCATGACCGCACTTTCGTGAAATCCTCCGAGCTCTTCTGCTGGAAGAACGACCACACCGCGTCTTCGAGCGGGGGCGGAGTGGTGGAGTCTCAAACGATACTCCTGATGCTGACCCGTCAAGCAGCGGGTTTCGCCTAACTACTCGGAGATGAAGAGCTTGTTCGGACGGTGCGAGATTGGGAGAATAGTCCGGAAGTACTTTTTCGGGCTGGTGGCCGGAAGACGTCCCCCGACTCCGTGCGGTGCGGGATGCAGGCAGGGAATGGGGGGGGAGGATATTCCGTTAGTTACGAACGGATCGGGTAAGACTAGTCTCTGGCCAACAACTCCAGAAGCGCATCAATACTGCTAACAACCGCTCGGTGGGCTACGGCAGATCAGACCAAGGCCAACATCCGAGAGCGGGTCGGTAGGCGCAAGCAGAAGGCCGGAGAACAGCCCTTAGACGCGCTCTGAGGGTTTTCGGATTGTATTGGGTGCTCCGGTTCTAACCCACGCTGGGGTCGTAACACACCAGTTCGACCTCATTCCCTTCAGGATCGTGGAAGTACAGGGACCGCCAGTGCACCCATTCGTGCTCCGTGACCTCCACCTCTAGGCCGAGGCGTTCCAACCGTGCCCGCTCCGCCTCGTAATCGCTCTGGGCAATCGTGAAAGCGAAGTGGTCGATGGTAGTTCGCTCAGGGCCTACTGAGGTCGAACGATGGAACAAGCCAAGTACCTGAATGTGACCATCGTACCCGTCGGCGATTCTGAACAGCACAGCTGACGGGAACTCGCCAAGCACCTCGAGTCCAAGCACCTCCTGATAAAACCGCTTCATCCGGTTCAGATCATTCACGCGCAAAGCCACCTCACCGAGTGCCTTCACCGCTGTTCGTTCCGCTGTCATCTTCGCCTCCTGGATCTCGATTTCCTTTGACAGGTCCCGATAACGTGAGGGTGGAGGACCAGACCGGTCAACCAGGGATGCTCACGCCGGCGCTCGACGATCAAGCGCGCGCTCAGACATTCGCAATGCGCGAATGGGAAGAACGCATGCGTAGATGGGCGATGGTGGGTGAGCGGGGCGCGGGCGCTGACGAGTCCACCTTGCCCCACGCCCCACTCATGAGATCAGCTGCCCGAGAGAGTTAGTTGTTGTTAGCGCCTTCGCTCACCCAACGGCGGATGAGGTCGATGGTCTGTTGCCGTAGGCGCGCCCGCTCGAGCGGCATCCGACCCGCCACGATGCCGGACCCTTCAATCTTCCTCACCAGGTATGAGTTATCGGGTTGCAGCGGCTCGATCCGGTCCAGGCTCGGCATCTGCGCCGACGGCACGTTCACCGTGTTCGCGTAGCTCTGCCCGGCGCTCAGGTTCAGACCGTCGGGTGGGCTTGCCCCGCTGTGGCAGGCCATCGTGCAGCTGGCATTGAAGACAGGCTGGACGTGGGCGGCGAGGCTCACCGGAAGGATGCGGAGCAAGAAATCGCCTCGCGCGGTACCGCCGTCGGTCACCGTGACCGGCAACGGGTTCAACGTCATGATCTCGGTGGCGGGTGGCAGCTCTAGCTCGACCTCGCAATCACCCACCGGGACCCGAGCGAAGCTGTATCGCCCGACGCGCTCGTCGCTGTGCCCCTGAGGCTCTGACCCGAGCTCGCGCTTACCAAGGACACTGTGACATCGCGGATCGCCATCCTGGCGGAATCTGCAACCGTGCCGCTTATCGTACCCGACGCGAGCAACCGGATGACGAAATTGGCAGTGGCGGTCTGTGCCGGCTGCACGCTGACCGCGACAGGATTCGCCTGTCCGTTCAGATCGAAGCCCGACGGCAGATCGATCATGACGTCGTAATCACCGGCGTTCAGGTTCTCGACTACAACCAGATCAGCGACATCAACGCGCTGAGCGGGCTGACGAGCCTGACGGACCTCCGGCTCGGCGACAACCTGATCACCGACATCAGTGCGCTGAGCGGGCTCACGAGCCTGACGAACCTCGCGCTCGCAAACAACCCAGACCTCACCGACATCCAGCCTCTGCTGCACAACACCGGGCTCGGAGCGGGAGACTGAGGTGGTCCCGGTTTTTTGGACAGGTCGTTAAGGTGGATTCCAGAGCGGAAGAGGAGGCACCGAGATGGCCAGGAAGAGACGGCGGTTCACGGCGGAGTTCAAGGCACGGGTAGCGCTCGAGGCGCTGCGCGAGCGGGACAGCGTGCAGGCGATCGCGGCGCGGCACGAGCTTCATCCGAACCAGGTGACCACATGGAAGCGGCAGCTGCTCGAAGGGCTGCCGGAGGTGTTTGCCGGGGGCGCGGGCCGCAAGGCCGCCCTGGAGCACGAGGCGAAGATCCGGGACCTGCACGCCAAGATCGGGGAGCTCACGGTCGAGCGGGATTTTTTTCGGCGCGGGCTCAAGCGCTGAGCCGGGCGGAGCGGGGGCGGATGATCGAGCGGGACGGACCGCTGAGTCTTTCGAGGCAGTGCGCGCTGCTGGGCGTGAGCCGGTCGTCGCAGTACTACCGGCCGAAGGGGGAGAGCGCCGAGGACCTGGCGCTCATGCGGCGCATGGACGGGCTACACATGGCGTATCCGTTCTACGGGAGCCGGCAGCTGATGCGGCATCTGCGCCGCGAGGGCGTTGCCGCGGGCCGGCACCGGATCCGGCGGCTCATGCGCCTGATGGGGATGGAGGCGACCTACCGGCGGCCGCGCACGAGCGTGGCGAGTCCGGAGCACCGGGTCTTCCCCTATCTGCTGCGGGGCCTCACGATCTCGCGGGCGGACCACGTGTGGTGCGCGGACATCACCTATGTCCCGGTGACGCAAGGGTTTTTCTACCTGGTGGCCGTGATGGACTGGGCGACCCGGCACGTGCTCGCCTGGCGGCTGTCGAACACGATGGACGCGTCGTTCTGCGTCCAGGCGCTGGACGACGCGCTGGGCTGGAGGGCTCCGGAGATCCTCAATACGGATCAGGGCTCCCAGTTCACCAGCGAGACGTTCGCCGACCGGGTGCTGGGTGCGGGCGTGCGCTTCTCGATGGACGGCCGGGGCCGCTTCCTCGACAACATCTTCATCGAGCGGCTGTGGCGGTCGCTGAAGTACGAGGCGGTGTACCTCTACGAGCTCCGGGACGGGCCCGACGCCCAACGCATCATCGGCTCGTGGATCGACTTCTACAACGAAGCGCGCCCGCACTCGTCGCTGGGCGGACGGACGCCGGGCGAGGCCTATCGCGAAGGCGCGGAGGTGTGGTGAGGACGATCCGGCGCGACGCCACCCAACCGGCGCAACG
>CBDCMR010000002.1:0-251653 GCA_965219035.1 Longimicrobiales bacterium
TCTGACTCCATCGTGTCACAATAGCCGGAAAGCCGGAGTCGATTGGCGGGAATCCTTGCCGTTGTCTCAGATCGCATCCGAGGGACGCGTAGACCGAAGCCGTTCAAGGCCACCACGGGCTTGCCATTGCCACGTGGAACGGTCCTCTATCCGGTGGTAGGTTCGCCCATGGCCTCGCTCCTCATGCCTTGCGGTCTCCGCCGCTTCGGCAGGCCCACGTGGCGGCGCCGACATTCTCGACCGAGAGCAGCGCCCCATGCGGTCATGGAGGCGGCGCTGTCGCACGTCGTACGGGACAAGGTGGAGGCGGCCCGTGACCATGACGAGCAGGATACGGTCCTGCCCCTTGGAAAGCGCTATAAGCCATACAGTTACAATGATGTAGGACCATCGTCGATAGCCGATGATCCCTCTCCTCGGCCGGCTAGCCCCCGGAAGGATAACCGGGGGTCGGCACTTCTTCTAGCGTGTGTCAAAAAAAACGCGCAGGTCTGGTGTAATTCTCAGATAAAGTTGGTCCTTGAGTGGCCGACTTCCGAGAGATTTAAGAACAAATCTATACTCATACTGATCCCTGAATCTTGACCGCTTGAAAAAGTGCGCGGCGACCCCCTGCGCCTCGCGGGGAATTTTGGAGAACAAAACCTCGGCCGCATCGTCACTGTAGACGACAGGCCCATGATGGATTACCACGACTCTCTCTAGCCCGGAGGCGTCGAGGAAACCTGTGACGATTCTGTCTAACGGAGTCACAGTCGCGTATCGCCGCTTGTCGAATTGCCGGGCGAATTCTGCTCCCAACAATACCGAAAACTTCGGAACATTCCGGATGACTGATCCCACTCTCCATTGCCTGTACCGAGGTTGGCGACATTCGGCCCGCGATGTGCAGTAGACGAGACTCGTGTTTTCTGTCCCATATGTGACATTTGCCGTAACGTGATGGGCGCCTTGAGAAGTATTGTGCACGCCATGTCTCGCGCAATATTCCTCAAGGGTCGAAACCACCCTGATTTTTCCTTCCATTGGATCCCACGTGCCCTCGAGATCTTGGTGTTCGTTACGGTAGTGACGAAGGGTAGCCATCTTTAGGCACTCGGCCTTGTAAGGGGCATGTTCCTCGTTGTCCGTATACTTAAGAACTTCTCTCGGAACGCTCCGAGTGGCGCTCAGTGATGCGTAGTCTACGGAGAAAACCAGTACTCGGTGGCGACCGTCTACCAAATCATCGGTTTCCAAGGTGCTACCCGCTTCCCTCCACCGGGCATGAACATTTGGTGGAAAGTCTTCTGCAGCTATATCGCTAATTGATGGCTGTGGAAGTGCTGCCAAGGCGCTTGTGGGTTGTGGAGAGTTTTGTTTGCTGCTTCATCATGGTGACAAGGGCCGAAGGGCGGATCTCCGGCCGGCACGAGCGCCAGCCCAATGTGAAAGAACCGACCGGTTCAGCTTATCGAGTCTGCGCCGGACAGGTACGCCGCCCAGTGCTCCATTAAGACACGTCGGCGCTCGAACAGGTCCGTGCGCCGATAGGCGGCCTCGACCTTGTTCTGCACCACATGCGCCAGGGCTGCCTCGATGACCTCGCGCGGATGATCCGTCTCCTCGGCTGCCCAGTCCCGGAAGCTCGAACGAAAACCGTGCGGCACGGCCTCGATCTTGTGCTTCTGGAACATCCGGCGCAGTTGCTTCTCCCCGAGCTGCTTGCCGAGCCGATTGGGAAACAGATACGGACTGGTTCCCTTCACCAGCGTCCGTGCCCCGTCCAGAATCTCCAGTGCACGACCACACAGCGGGACCCGGTGCTCGCGGTTCGCCTTCAAGAAGGCCGACCTTCAGATAGCCCTGACGCCTGGCTGGGCCGGTGCCATCGGGTGGCTCAACCAGATCGTCCAGCTTGCCACCGGATTTATGGTGTGGAGAACGTGGGGATGGATCCCGCTCTCCGGATTCGCCATCTACGCTCTTGTCCTTGGGTCGTTGGTTGATGTCGTAAGTCCTTTTCCAACCTATAGACATTGCTTCCGATCAATAGAAAGGGTCCTAGAAAGAGACGGTCAGGCAGATCTTCTGCAAGCCGTCCATATAATCAAGAGCGAGTATGTGGATTGAGATTCCATGAGCAAAGAGGACCAGCAGAAACGCGATTTGCATACCGACCGGGGCGGCTCGACCGCCGCCTAAAGATCCTCACCCGCCCGGCGCTTCTCGTCGTTGACGAGATCGGCTACCTGCCGGTGACACAGGGCGGGGCGGTCCAATTCTTCCAACTCATCAACCAACGCTGCGAGAACACCTCGACGTGCTCGGGTCCACAAGGGCTTCGAGGAGTGGGGCCGGATCCGCGGCGACGAGGTCATGGCCGCCACTCCTCGACCGGCTGCTCCACCGATACCGACATCGGCCGTGATCCAGTCCAGAAACTCCGGATGCGCATCCAGGATCGTCGAGATCCGCTCCAGAGCCCGTCCCATCTCATGGTTGGGGTATCCCACATCGAAGAAACTACGCTGGGGGCAACGTCTTGCGCACATCCACGGCCTCCAAGGGGCTTGCGGTAGCTAGCGGTGGTTCCGGGTGATCTCCTTGTCGCCATCTTTCGTTCCCTGCGGGGCTGATATCTTGAGGTTGCAGGGAGTAGGGTTCTGGCAGCATCAACCACAGAGCACTACCCTGGAACCGCCTTGGATCATTCCCGCAACAAGCCAAAGGAGACCTCAATGCCATGGGATCATCTTTTCTGTCGCCGTTGTACCGTTCAAGCTGAGGGTTCATTCAAACGTAACCACGACACCATAACTGCCACCTGCCCGCAGTGCGGGGCGACCGAACAGATCGACAGCCTCCACATCGAGACTAGCCTGAAGTTCGGTGACTCATTTCACGCAGAACTCTTTCAGCTGCGACCGACATAGACCGCAAATCCTCGGAAGACCCATTGAAGCTAGAGACAGGAAGGGTATGGTGGGTTCGTACGCGATCCGGTCGAGGCCGGAGCGAGCGAGCGGCTTGCGGAACCCGGCCATGTCGTTGGAGAACCGCCTCGGTGGAGCCCTCCCAGTAGACCCAAGCCAGAACACCCAAACGGACGACCAGCGTAGCGCTTGAGAGGAGGGGGGTAGCGAGTTCGGAGAGCGGGAATGTCCAAAGGCGGGTTCGAAGGGGTGGAGCCCCTCGCCAGCCCAAATGTCTTACTTTGGGTATGCTGGCTTGGACACCCCCTACTTCGGTTCGCGGCTCGTGTTTTGGCCAAAAATGGATAGAGCATTGGCGGGGAGTCGCATGAAGACCCTGAGCGCGAAAGACGCGAAGTACGGCTTCGGCCGGCTGATCGACCTAGCCCGCGCCGAACCAGTGGCGGTCGCCAAGCATGGGCGGCCGGTTGTGGCGGTGATGGCGGTGGAGCAGTACGAGCAGCTGAAGTTTTTTGAGACAGGCCACGTCGATAGCCGCCCAAGCACGACCGGGAAGGCAGAATGATGGATCAAGCCATCCACAACAATATCGTCTCCTTCATCCGTGGCATCGAAGCCAACCTCGGGTCGCGTTCGCATTTATCACCGGACAGTCGGACGCTTTCAGCAGACGCCAAAAGGAGTGAGTCCCCGCGATGGCGATGATCACACCCGAACGCGATCTTGAAGAGTCCCTTGTCACGAAGCTACGGGACCTCAAGTATGAATACCGCCCCGACATCGGCGATCGAGCAACGCTTGAAGCAAACTTCAGGGAAAAGTTCGAAGCCCTGAATCGTGTCACACTCACCGACGGCGAGTTCCAGCGTCTCCTCGATGAGATCGTCACACCCGACGTGTACGAAGCCGCACGCTCCCTCCGAAACCGGGAAGCGTTCATCCGCACCGATGGCACGCCGCTCAACTACACCCTCGTCAACATCAAGGACTGGTGCAAGAACCACTTCGAAGTCGTCAATCAGCTCCGCATCAATACGGACAACAGCCATCACCGCTACGACATCATGCTCCTGATCAACGGCGTCCCCGTCGTTCAGATCGAACTAAAGACGCTTGGGATCAGCCCCCGGCGGGCGATGGAGCAGATCGTCGACTACAAGAACGACCCCGGTAACGGATACACCAAGACGCTTCTCTGCTTCGTCCAGCTCTTCATCGTCAGCAACCGCACGGACACGCGGTACTTCGCCAACAACAACGCGCGGCACTTCGCCTTCGACGCGGACGAGCGGTTCCTTCCGATCTACCAGTTCGCGGACGAGGACAACACCAAGATCACCCACCTCGACGACGTCGCCGATCAGTTCCTCGCCAAGTGCACGCTTGGCCAGATGATCAGCAAGTACATGGTCCTCATCGCCAGCGAGCAGAAGCTCCTGATGATGCGCCCGTACCAGATCTACGCGGTCAAGGCCATCGTCGACTGCATCGACCAGAACTGCGGCAACGGCTACGTCTGGCACACGACCGGCTCGGGCAAGACGCTCACCTCCTTCAAGGCCTCGACGCTCCTCAAGACCAACGAGAGCATCCACAAGTGCCTCTTCGTCGTCGACCGCAAGGACCTCGACCGCCAGACCCGCGAGGAGTTCAATCGGTTCCAGGAGAACTGCGTCGAGCAAAACACCAACACCGCGGCGCTTGTCCGCCGCCTCGAATCCGACGACTACGCGGACAAGGTCATCGTCACGACCATCCAGAAGCTCGGGCTTGCCCTCGAGAACAGCGAGCACAAAAAGCTGCACATCGCTAGGGGGCGGTCGACGTTCAAGCAGCGGCTCGAGCAGCTCCGCGACAAGCGGATGATCTTCATCTTCGACGAGTGCCACCGCTCGCAGTTCGGCGAGAACCACAAGGCCATCAAGGAGTTCTTCCCGAACTCCCAGCTCTTCGGCTTCACCGGCACTCCGATCTTCAAGGAGAACGCGACCGTCCGGCAGATCGAAGGAGACGTCGCCACCCTTCGAACCACCAAGGACCTCTTCCAGAAGCAGCTCCACGCCTACACCATCACCCACGCGATCGAGGATCGGAACGTCCTCCGCTTCCACGTCGACTACTACAAGCCAAAGGACGCCCCCGCCCTCAAGCCCCGGGAGACCCTCGCCAAGCAGGCGGTCGCTCAGGCCATCCTCGACAAGCACGATGCCGCGACCGGAGACCGACGCTTCAACGCGCTGCTGGCCACCGCCTCGATCAACGACGCGATCGAGTACTACAAGGTCTTCAAGCAGCTTCAGGCCCAACGCCCGGCCGAAGACCCCGAGTTCGTCCCCCTCAAGATTGCTGCCGTCTTCTCGCCGCCCGCGGAGGGCAACCCGGACGTTCGGCAGATCCAGGAGGACCTTCCCCAGGAGAAGGAGGACAACCAGCACGACCCCGAGGGCAAGAAGACCGCGCTCAAGGCCATCATCGCCGACTACAACCAGCAGTACGGCACGAACCACGACATCAACAACTTTGACCTCTATTACCAGGACATCCAGCAGCGCATCAAGGACCAGCAATTCCCCAACCACGACCTGCCCCGCAAGGGCGCCGAGAAGATCGACATCACCATCGTCGTCGAAATGCTCCTCACCGGCTTCGACGCCATGTACCTCAACACGCTCTACGTCGACAAGAACCTCAAGCACCACGGCCTGATCCAGGCCTTCTCCCGCACCAACCGCGTTCTCAACGCGACCAAGCCCTACGGCCACATCCTCGACTTCCGCCGGCAGCAAGACAGCGTAGATGCCGCCATCGGTCTCTTCTCCGGTGCGCACGCTGACCAGGCCCGCGAGATCTGGCTGGTCGATAAGGCTCCCGTCGTCATCGACAACTTCAGGAAGGCCGTCGCCGACCTCGGCGAGTTCATGCAGTCGCAGGGCCTCGAAGCCAAGCCCGATCAGGTGAACAACCTGATGGGCGACGATGCCCGGGCTCAGTTCATCAAGCGGTTCAAGGAGGTCCAGCGCCTCAAGACCCAGCTCGACCAGTACACCGACCTCACCGACGAGCAGGGGGTGCAGATCGAGCAGGCTCTCCCGGAGGACGATCTCCGGGCCTTCCGCAGCGTCTACCTCGAAACCGCCCAGCGACTTAAGGAGCAGCAGGGCACGCCCGGCGGGGACGGCGAGCCGGCCAACCCCGAGGTCGACCAGCTCGACTTCGAGTTCGTCCTCTTCGCCTCCGCCGTCATCGACTACGACTACATCATGCAGCTGATCGCCAAGTACTCGGGTCAGGACCCGAAGAAGCTGACGATCAGCCGCGAGCAGCTCATCGGGCTGATCCAGTCCGACGCCAAGTTCCTTGACGAGCGGGAGGAGATCACCGAGTACGTCCGCTCACTGAAGGAGGGCGAAGGCCTCGACGAGGCGGCAATCCGCGCCGGCTACGAGCAGTTCAAGGCCGCGAAGCAGGCCAGGGAGATCGAGGACCTCGCTCAGGTCCACGGTCTGACACCTGAGTCCCTAGCGGCCTTCGTCGACATCATCCTGCAGCGCATGATCTTCGACGGCGAGCAACTCACCGACCTGATGGCGTTGCTCGAACTAGGCTGGCGTGAACGCCGCGAGCGTGAACTTGCACTGATGGACGACCTAGTTCCGGTGCTGAGAAAGCGCGCGGAGGGCCGGGGCATCTCGGGACTCAACGCCTACGAGCAGGGGGGGGCATGATGAAACGTGAAGTTCCCAAGGAGTTGAGCCCGAGGCTGCGGGTTCCGGAGTTTAGGGAGGGGAAGGGATGGGCAAGAGTCCCGCTAACCTCAGTCCTAAGCGAGGACAAAATAAAGAGTGATGGCAAAGCCGAGGTGCACTCAGTTTCGCTTACCAAGGGTGTCGTTTCCCAGGTGGAGCACATGGGCCGCAGTTTCTCTGCCGCTGACACATCGCATTACAGCTTGGTTAAACCGTTCGACGTGGTTTATACGAAGAGCCCGCTGGCGATCTTCAAGCTCGGCATTGTCAAGCAGCACCGCGGCCCGCATAACGCACTGGTATCGCCTCTTTATGGTGTCTTTACGCCGGCGAATAGGCACATCGGACAACTGATTGAGGCGTACTTCGACTCGCCGTCCCGCAGCCTCCGATTTCTCGATCCTCTCGCTCAGAAGGGCGCGAAGAACACTATCCAGATATCTAACGAGAGATTCTTGTCCGGCGAACTCTTCCTGCCAAGCGATGAGCGTGAGCAGAAGAAGATCGCCGACTGTCTGGGCTCCCTGGACAACCTGATCGCGGCGGAGGGCCGGAAGCTCGAAGCCCTGCGGCAGCACAAACAAGGGCTGATCCAGCAGCTCTTCCCCCAGCCCGGCGAAACCGTGCCGCCGCTGCGGTTTCCGGAGTTCCAAAACGCGGGGGCGTGGGAGGAAGAGAAACTCGATGACCTAGCAAGGCGAGGTACGGGCCACACGCCAAAAAAAGCAATAGCGGAATACTACAACGGCGGAATCAAGTGGGTGTCACTCGCCGATTCAAAGCGACTAGACAACGGTCTGATTTCCGAAACCGAGATCGAGATCTCCGAAGAGGGGATCAACAACTCTTCTGCCGTACTTCATCCAGCTGGTTCGGTCATTCTAAGTCGGGATGCTGGCGTCGGGAAGAGCGCCATCATTAGCTGCTCGATGGCCGTAAGCCAGCACTTTATTGTTTGGACTTGCGAGCCCACCGTCCTGTCGAATTGGTTCTTGTACTACCAGCTGCAGCTTCTGAAGCCGCTCTTTGAACGGATCGCCACCGGTAGCACGATCAAGACCATCGGCCTTCCGTTCTTCAACGCCATGCGAGTAACTGTCCCCCGGCCCGCCGAGCAGCACCGTATCGCCGACTGTCTCGGCCCGCTGGACGACCTGATCGCGACGGAGGGCCGGAAGCTCGACTCCCTGCGGCAGAACAAACGAGGGCTGATGCAACAGCTCTTCCCCTCGCTGGAGGGCCACTGAGTTATGAGCCACACGCCAAAGATCCATCGGTACCAGAATCTGACTACGCTCACGCAAAGGCTCCGCAGCGATGTCAAGGATGTCCATTGTGTCGTGCTATACGCCTATAACCGAACGGGAAAGACGCGTCTCTCGATGGAGTTCAAGAATCAAGGGAAGCGGAAAGGCAATGGGACTCCAGACACACTCTATTTCAATGCATATACCGAGGATCTCTTTGTCTGGCACAACGACCTTGATGCTGATACGGATCGGTACCTGAAGATCAACGAAAACTCTGCATTCCTCAAGGGCCTCACCGAGCTCGCACTGGATGAAACCATAGCGGGCTACTTATCACGCTACGCCGACTTCGAATTTGACATCGACTACAGCACGTGGGCGGTAACATTCCGCAAAGGTGATGACGAGCGGATCAAGATCTCCCGAGGCGAGGAGAACATATTCATCTGGTGCATGTTCATGGCGATCGGCGAGCGTGTTATCGATGGCCATCCGTCGTATCAGTGGGCCAAGCACCTGTACATTGATGACCCCATCTCGTCGCTGGACGACGACCATGCCATCGCTGTTGCCTGTGACCTGGCAGCGCTTCTTCGCAGAGCCGCGGCTCGCCGGGATACCAACGGGGAGCGAGATCCGCTCAGAACGGTTGTCTCCTCTCACCACGCATTGTTCTTCAACGTCATGTGCAACGAGCTTGGAAGGACAAGGGAAGACCAAGAGAAAGTCAAGCTTAAGCGGTACTTTCTGCACCGACCGGACTCCGAGGGTGTGTTCACGCTACGAGCCACTGGAGGTACACCCTGCTTTCATCATATGGCGACCCTCGCCGAGCTGCAAAGGTGTGTGAGCTCAGGCACCCTCTACACCTACCATTTCAACGCCCTGCGCAGCATCTTGGAGAAGACGGCGAGTTTCTTCGGCCACGGAGACTTCAGGGTCTGCTTGGCCGGGCTGCAGGACGAAACCCTCTACAACCGCGCGCTGAATCTGCTGAGCCACGGCAAGTACGCCATCTACGAACCGGTTGAGATGGTGGACGACAATAAGGAGCTGTTTCGCAGAATTCTCAAGGATGTTCTTGACCGTTTCCCGTTTGCACTTCCCGAGCTTGTTCCTGAAACTACCCCGCAGTAGAGCCAACCCATGACTGACCAAGACCAGAAGCAGCTCGGCAAGACGCTCTGGGGCATCGCCGACCAACTCCGCGGGGCGATGAACGCGGACGATTTTCGCGACTACATGCTCGCGTTCCTGTTCCTCCGCTACCTCTCAGACGACTACGAGCGGGCCGCGAAGAAGGAACTCGGTCGCGACTACCCTGACCCGAACGCCATCGGCAACGGCGGGCGGTCCTCCCTGTCTGCCTGGTACGAACAGAACCCCGATGATGTGTCGGCGTTCGAGAGGCAGATGCGTCTCAAGGCGCACTATGTCATTCGCCCCGAGCACCTCTGGGCCAGCATCGCCCACATGGCCCGCACCCAGGACGGCGAGCTGCTGGACACGCTCCAGGCAGGCTTCAAATACATCGAGAACGAGTCATTCCAGAGCACGTTCTCGGGTCTGTTCTCGGAGATCAATCTCGGCTCCGACAAGATTGGCAAGACCTACGCAGACCGGAGCGCGAAGCTCTGCACGATCATCACCAAGATAGCCGAGGGCCTCGCGGAGTTCTCCACGGACAGCGACACCCTCGGCGACGCCTATGAGTACCTGATCGGCCAGTTCGCCGCTGGCTCGGGCAAGAAGGCCGGTGAGTTCTACACGCCGCAGCGGATCTCGGACATCCTCTCCGCGATCGTCGCGCTCGACGGCCAGGAGCCGAAGACCGGCAAGCGGAAGCAGCTCGCCAGCGTGATGGACTTCGCCTGCGGCTCGGGCTCGCTGCTGCTCAATGTGCGCAAGCGCATGGGGCCGCACGGCATCGGCAAGATCTTCGGGCAGGAGAAGAACATCACCACCTACAACCTCGCGCGGATGAACATGCTGCTGCACGGGGTGAAGGACTCGGAGTTCGAGATCTATCACGGTGACACGCTGACCAACGACTGGGACTTGCTCCGCAAGATGAACCCGGCCAAGAAGCCCCGCTTCGACGCCGTGGTTGCCAACCCGCCGTTCAGCTACCGCTGGAACCCGAACGAGGCGTTAGGCGAGGACGTGCGCTTCAAGAACTACGGGCTGGCGCCGAAGTCGGCGGCGGACTTGGCGTTCCTGCTGCACGGGTTTCACTACCTCAAGGATGAGGGTGTGATGGCGATCATCCTGCCGCACGGCGTGCTGTTCCGCGGCGGCGCGGAGGCGAAGATTCGCCGGAAGCTCCTTGACGACGGGCACATCGACACCGTCATCGGCCTTCCGGCGAATCTGTTCTACTCGACCGGCATCCCGGTCTGCATCCTCGTCCTCAAGAAGTGCAAGAAGCCCGATGATGTCCTGTTCATCAACGCGTCCGAGCATTTCGAGAAGGGCAAGCGGCAACACTACCTGTCCGACGAGCATATCGAGAAAATCATCGACACCTACCAGCAGCGTCCGGAGAGCATCGAGCGGTACGCCAGACGCGTGGAGATAAACGAGATTGAGGCCAACGACTGCAACCTGAACATCTCGCGCTATGTCAGCACGGCCGAGCAGGAGGTCGAGATCGATCTGTCGGTGACGCATAAGGAGTTGGTCGAGATCGAGAAACAGATTCAGGAGTCAACGGCGAAGCACAACGCGTTTCTGAAGGAACTTGGACTATCCCCATTGCCAGCGCCCAATAAGTAATCGAAGCGATCCCTCCGCCTATGGCTGGCGCCGCATGCATGTGGATGCAGTACTTGCACGTGCCTCTCATGTCGGATCATCCCCGCGTAGGCGGGGAACACTCGTCCCAGATGGCTTGCGGGTGCTCCTCGTCCGGATCATCCCCGCGTAGGCGGGGAACACTGGCCCCTGCTGCTCTTGCTGCTGCTCGGATGCGGATCATCCCCGCGTAGGCGGGGAACACGTGACGATAGGCTTGACACTCAACGCGACCGACGGATCATCCCCGCGTAGGCGGGGAACACGCCTGATGCCAGCGCTCCAGCTGGCGCACCGTCGGATCATCCCCGCGTAGGCGGGGAACACGGCCGGATATCCTCAATCGGCCGTAGCTCGACCGGATCATCAGGGGCTGGTGCTCGCCAGCTTAGGCACTAAAGTGGAGACCAACGGGCCCGCCCCCTCGGGACACTGCGTTCGCTGCGCTCAGTCCGCGTCAGGAGCGCCTGGACCGTTATCGGCCATCAGCCGGAGCAAGAAACGAGGCCCCCGGAGAGACGAGCTATGTACGACACGGGTGACTTCCTGGAGCGATTCTCAGAGTTCCTGGATGACGAAAAAGATGGCGTCCTTCATCGCTACTACGGCTACACTGGCTCATCTGGAGCCTTGTTGCTGAAGGAGTTGGACTCGGGCACCAGAGTCTTGTTCAATCCGTGGCTTCGAGATCGCCCCGTCGGACTCAAGGACCTTACCCGTACTCGCGACCGGTATCGCACTTTCAAGAAGCAGACGCCTTCCGTCCAGGTGCACATCGCCTCGTCCTTTCGACCAAGTGTGACCCGCTACGTCCAGCAAGGTCGAGATCTCGCGCTCGTCACCTTCGACCCGGAAGAACTCACAGCTGATCTGGTAGGCTCACCAAATCTGTCAAAGACCGTGTTGGAGGCGATTCTCGAGTTCGCCGAGACGGAAGGACTGTCTACAACCTACGACTTCGTTGGAACTCTGCACCACAAGGGATACCAAGCTGGCGTGGCCCAAGCGGATGCGGTCAAGCCGAGCGCCACGAACCCGCTTCTCTTCATTTCCTACTCATGGGACAGCTCGGAGCACCGAGAGTGGGTAATCCAACTGGCCGCAAAGTTGATCCGGAGCGGGATCAATGTCCTAATCGATGTGTGGGACTTGCCTGACTACGGTGATGACCTTCACAAGTTCATGGAGTCCGGAATTCGGGAGGCTGACTATGTCCTTCTGATCTGCACGCCCGCCTATGCTCGGCGCGCGAACGAGCGTCAAGGTGGGGTTGGAGTCGAAAGCACCATCATCACCGGCGAATTCTACGACCCGCAGAAGGCCACGAAGTTCGTGCCAGTTGTACGCAGTTCCTCGGGAGATTTCCTGGGTTCCCTCCCGTCTTACCTCAAGTCTCGATACGCCATCGACTTCAGCAGCGACGAACAGTTCGAACGAAGCTTAGAAGACCTGCTGCGGCAATTGCTTAAGCAACCTCGGTATAGGCGACCGGACCTCGGTCCTCTGCCGCGTCTACCTACGAAGGACGTCTAGTGGATGTAACTCGGGGATGACGACCACCGTCCTATAGCGCCGCGCTCCCGCTCGGGCCCAACGTCTTTCATCCGGATGAAGTAGGTTGCAGACGCAGGGCACGGCCCTTCGGGACACTCCGGTGACGGCTATCACACCTGTCCGTTATGAGACATTCCTTAGTGGCGGAAGGACGGTGCCTTCAGAACTCGTCTGTCCGAGTGTTGGGGCAGGTCACGAGTATGGGACCCCCGCCCGGAATCGATCGCGCTGCACCCGAAATTAAATTGCGGCTAGAGCCAGAATATAACCCATCTTGAAGTCTTCAACCTACCCATTAAGAATGTTACAGATGCGTTGAGCAAGTTCCCGCGTGGTTGCGTCACCGAGTGCTGCGAAGGAGGAGCTGTCCGAGATGGATAAGGCGGCAGGCCGGCCACCGCTTGAGGTGTTTCGTTTCTTCGACGTGGCCGGGCGGCACCAGAGTTTCGCCGAGGCGGCACGCGAGCTCGGCGTGACGTCCGGCGCCGTCGCCCATCGTGTCAGGACGCTCGAGCATTACCTCGGGGAGCAGCTGTTCGAACGCCAACCGCAGGGTCTCGCCCTGAGCACGCGTGGACAGGCGTTCCTCGTGGAGGTCCAGCACACCCTCTCCGCTCTCGACAAGGCCACCGAGCGCTTTCGTGCCGGTGCGAATGCCGGGGCGCTGAAGCTCGTCACCGTGGAGGCCTTCGCCGAGCTGTGGCTGATGCCGCGGCTCGCCGCGTTCCGGCGCGCGCACCCCGAGATCGTCATCGAGTTCGAGACCGATCACTACGAGGTCGATCCCGCACGGCGCGCGTTCGACGTCTGGATCGCATTCGTCGCCGGGGTCCCGCGCACCGTGCAGAGCGAGGTGCTGTTCGAGGAAACGCTCGTCCCGGTGTGCAGCCCGGCCTTTCTTGCATCGAGGGGGCGGCCCGTGCACCCGGCCGATCTGCATGGATGGCCGCTGCTCTACGATCTGGCCTGGGAGGACTACTGGGCGCACTGGTTTGCCTGCAGGGAGGCCGGCGCGCCGGACATGTCCCGGGCGTCGGGGTACCGTCTGTACTCGATGATGGTCCAGGCGGCGCTCGAGGGCATGGGCGTCGCGCTCGGTCACTCCCTGCTGATCGTGCCCTATCTCGAGCGCGGAACGCTGGTGACGCTGTTCGAGCCGCCGGTCGCGGCCCCGGCGCGCTACTTCCTCGCGGTCGCTCCAGGCTCCGGGGAGAAGCCCGAGGCGCGGGCGTTCCTGGACTGGCTCCGGGCCGAGGCCGGGAAGCCCGCCGCGGGAGGCGAAGGCTGCGGCTGAGGGCGTCGGGCCGCAGCGACGGCCGCTGCAGGCGGGCGCCTTCGGCACCCCGACCTGTCACCCCCTGAAGGCGCCCTCGACGTGTCCTTGCGGCAGGAAATAGCGCCGCGATGTGGGCACGGTACACGCCCGGAATCGATCGCGCCGTACCCGCAATTAAACTGCCCCTAGAGCTAGAAAAAAACCCATCTTGACGTCCTCACGCTATCCGTTCAGGATGGCGTAAATGCGTTCAGCAAGTTCCCGAAGTTCCCGCTTGGAAGTTCCCGCCTGATTGGGCCCGCGAGTGCCGGAACGAGGAGCTGTCCGAGCGGCCGCGAGGCGGGCTGCCGGACGTTGCAGTTCCGGACCGGGGCTGATGTCGGGCGACACGCGGTATTGCCGGGTCTCGGCGATCAACGCCATCGGCCCTAGCGTGGTGTCGAACGTGGCCCTTGCCACCGCCGTGGACAGCCCGCCGAGGGTGGTGTCGGCGCAGACGTCCGGCACCGCTGGCCGATTGGTTGGGGCTGGGCCTCGACGAAGCGGCGGATTCGACCTCGACGCCGGCCGGGTCGGCGTTCACGGTCACGGTCGAGGGGACACGCGTACGCCGACCGCGACGGCCACCCGCTGTGCCGGGGAGGGTGGATGGGTCTCCACGGGAGCGGATCGATGAGCCAGCTGAGATCGACGAGTACGCGAGGGGCAGGCTGGAAGGCGAGGCTGGTCACCACAAGCGTAGCGATCGCCGCGCTGGCCGGACCAGCGGCAGCCCAGGACCTCCTGGTGAGCAACCTTTCGACTTCTGCTTCTGGTCGGGAGGGCTTGGCTGATTCCGAGTATATCCAGTCCTTCACCACGGGTCCGAACGTCAGCGGGTACCTTCTCGAATCGATCTCCATCGACTTCGTCAAGGGTTCGGTTGGCGCGAGGGACCCCGTGTACGTGTACCTCTATGAGGACAACGGAAGCGGTCGGCCTAGAAGCCGTGCCATCGCTACTTTGACGAAGAACGGCGTCAACTTCGCACCTCCCGTCACCGGGGTGAACAAGTACAAGGTGTGGAAGGCCAGGTGCTATTCGCAGCCGCCGCACGGGGGTGGCTGTCTTCAGGACCCGTCCTCAGTCCACCTTGCCCCCAACACCACGTACTGGGTCTACGTCTGGGCCGGTCGTTCCACGACGGGCGCCGAGTTGCAGTCAGATACCGTCACCACGGAGACCGGGGCCGCGGGATGGACGCTTGGCGACAGTGCATTTTCCAAGCCTAGTTGGGGCAGCTCGGACGGCGTCTACACGTACACCTCGATCTCTGCACCTCTGCTGATCAAGGTCGAGGGCACGACCAACCCCGAGGTCCTGGTCTCGGTCAACGACGTGACGGTCACCGAGGGCACCCACAAGACGGCCAATTTCGTCGTGAGCCTGAGCCGGAAGACCAGCGGGCCGGTGCAAGTCAGCTACGGAACGGTACAGCTGAGCGGCAGTTCAGCAGCCGATGAAGGCTCCGATTACGAGGCGACGAGCGGAACCTTGACCTTCCGCCCCGGTCAAGCCCGCAAAACGGTTTCGGTTCCGATCCTCGACGACGCCCGCAACGAGGGCGACGAGACGTTCGGGCTGGCGCTGACCAACCTCCAGGGAGCCACCTTCGCCGTCAACAGCGGCACCGGCACCATCGTCAACGCCGAGCCCCTGGCGCTCTCCATCAGCGACGCCACGGCGACGGAGGGCGTCGACGCGACGATCGATTTCACCGTCAGCCTCAACCGGGCCACCACCCGGAGGATCACCGTCAACGTGCTGTTCTCGTCCGGCACGGCTAATTTCAGCGACATCACTGAACCGGACCAGACGAGCGTGACGTTCGAGCCCGGTCAACGGAGAAGAACCTACTCGCTCGGGATCGTCGACGACAGCGTCAACGAACCCAGCGAGACGTTCAGCATGGTCCTCCAGGTGCCGGGACTCTTTACGGGTGACATCATCGTCGGCTCCCCCGGCACCGGCACCATCCTCAACACCGAGACCCTGGAGGCGAGCTTCGAGAACGTCCCGCAGGACCACGACGGCAGCAACACGTTCACGTTCAACGTCGCCTTCACGAACGACGTCTCGATCGGCCCCGCCGCGATGCGCGACCACGCATTCACGGTCACGAACGGCGACGTGACCGGCGCGTCGCGCGTCGACGGCCGCAACGACCGCTGGCTGATCACCGTCGACCCGGACGGCGACGACGCGGTGACGATCACGCTGCCCGGCAACCGGGCCTGCGCGACTCAGGGGGCCATCTGCTCGAAGGAGGACAACCCGGTCCAGCTGAGCAACAGTCCCTCGGCCACGGTCGCGGCGCCGCCGGAAGGGGACCCGCTGACGGCGAGCTTCTCGAACGTGCCCGACGACCACGACGGCAGCGACTTCCACGTCGACCTGACCTTCAGCGAGGGTCCCGACGTCGGCTATAGGGACGTCCAGAAGGCCGTCAAAGTCAGCGGCGGGAGCATCAACCGCACGAACCGCAAGACCAAGGGCAGCAACGTGGGCTGGAAGCTCAAGGTCCGGCCGGCCGGGACCGGTTCGCTGACGATCACGCTGCCGGCGACGACGAACTGCAGCGCCCGAGGCGCGATCTGCACGGAGGACGGTCGGAGGCTGAGCAACAGCCCGTCGGCGACCGTCGCCGGGCCGGCAGCGGTCGTTGAGACCACGCCGACCGTCAGCATCGCCGGCGGCAGCGGGACGGAGGGCGACGACGACTCCATCGCCTTCACCGTGACGCTCGACGAGGCCGCGAGCGAGACGGTCACCGTGGACTACGCGACGGCGGACGGCAGCGCTGAGGCGGGCGACGACTACACCGCCGCCAGCGGGACGCTGAGCTTCGCCGCCGGGGAGACCAGCAAGGCGATCTCCGTCGCGATCGACGACGACATCGTGAACGAGAGCGACGAGACGTTCACCGTCACGCTGTCGAACGCCTCGGGCGCCGACCTGGGAACGAAGACGGCAACCGGCACGATCCGGAACCGAACGGTAGCACTGCTCACGGCGAGCTTCGAGGACGTGCCGTCGGAGCACGACGGGTCGACAGTGTTCACCTTCCGGCTGCGTTTCAGCGAAGACCCGGCGGTCAGCTACAGGGTGCTGCGGGACGAGGCGTTTTCGGTGTCGGGCGGCACAGTGAAGAAGGCACGCCGGGTGGACGGCCGCAACGACCTGCGGGAGATCCATGTGCAGCCGGAGACCACCGGCGAGATCCGCATCTCGCTGCCGGCGACGACCGACTGCGACGCGGTCGACGCGATCTGCACCGAGGACGGCAGGCCCCTGTCGCATTCGCTGTCGGAGACCATTGCCAGTCCGGTGGGGATATCGGTCGCCGACGCGCGGGTGGAGGAAGGCGCGGGCGCGGTGCTGGAGTTCGCGGTCACCTTGAGCCGCGCGGCTGCCGGGCAGGTGACGGTGGACTACCAGACGGCGAACGGTACGGCGTCGGCGGGGACGGACTACACGGCGGCGAACGGGACGCTGACGTTCCGGGCGGGCGAGTCGTCGAAGACGGTCGAGGTCGCGGTGCTCGACGACTCGCACGACGAGGGCGAGGAGACGATGACGCTCCGGCTCTCGAATCCGTCGGAGGGCCGGCTGGCCGACGCGGAAGCGACGGGGACGATCGAGAACACCGATCCGTTGCCGCGGGGGCTGTTGGCGCGGTTCGGGCGGGCCACGGCGCTGCACGTGATGGAGCAGGTCGAGGAGCGTCTGGAGGCGTCCAGAGCCTCGGGCTTCCGGGGCCGGTTCGCGGGCCGTGAGCTCAGGCGTGGGATGGAGCGCGATATGGGCCGGAACTTCTTGAGCCGGCTCGAGTCCACGGCGGGCGCGGGCGCTCGGGATACGACGGGCGTCCAGTCCGATCTGAGCCCCACCGAACTCTTGCGGACGGGTCTCGGAGGCGGGGACGTGCTGATGGGCTCGGGGTTCGTGTTGAACCGCGAGACGGGCGCAGGCGCGAGCGTCTCGCTCTGGAGCCGCGGGATGGAGTCGCGGTTCAGCGGCCGGGACGGCGAGCTGTCGCTCGACGGCGGAGTCAGGACGACGATGTTCGGCGCCGACTACGCTAAGGGGCCGCTGATGGCCGGGCTGATGCTCTCGCACCGCCGAGGCCTGGGCGGCTACCAGGGGGCCGATGTCGGCCAGGTGGCCTCGTCGGTCACGGGGCTCCACCCCTGGGTGGGCTACAAGCTGACGGAGCGAGTCACGCTCTGGGGCGTGACCGGCTACGGGAGGGGCTCGCTGAGCCTGACACCCGGCGAGGCAATGTCTCTACCAACGTCTGTCCCGTCTCCTGTCGCTCTCAAGGGAGGCCTGTCGATGTCGATGCTCGCCGGGGGCGTGAGGGGCGATCTGGTGGATGCCGGTATCGGCGGGTTCGGGCTGGCGTTCAAGGCGGACGCGCTGTGGGTCGGGACGGGCAGCGAGGCCGTGGACGGTCCGGCAGGCCGACTGGCTGGGACCGAAGCGGTGGTGACGCGTGTGCGGACGGCGCTCGAGGCCTCGAGAGGCTACGTCTTCGGACACGGCATCGCGCTCCGGCCGAGCCTCGAGGTCGGGCTCAGGCGCGACGGCGGGGACGCGGAAACGGGCGTGGGCGCCGACGTCGCCGCGAGCCTGATCGCGTCAGACCCGCTGACCGGACTGTCGGTCGACGTGCGGGTGCGGACGCTGCTGGTGCATCAGGACGAAGGGTTCAGGGAACGGGGCGTGTCGGTGTCGTTCAGCTACGACCCGACGCCACAGACGCCGCTGGGCTTCACGGCGCGGGTGGCACCGTCGTGGGGCGGACAGGCGATGAGCGGTGCCGACGCGCTCTGGGGCCGCGATACGATGGAGGGGCTCGGGGCGGCGGGCCCGGGATCGGGCGACCGCATCGACGCCGAGCTCGGCTATGCGCTGCCGGTCGGGAGTCGGCTGGTGGGGACCCCGAGGTTCGGCGTCACGACTTCCGAGTACGGGCGCGACTACCGGCTGGGCTACAGCCTGGCTGTCGTGCAGGGTGGCGCCATGAGCTTCCAGTTCGGCCTCGACGCCCAGCGGCGCGAAAGCCTGCTTCAGGACAAGCCGGACCACAGCCTGGTGGGCCGACTCACAGTGGGCTGGTAGGCGCCGGCGGACGAGTAGTGTCCCCGGCGCGCCGGGTGTCCTTGCGAGCGTCGTACTCCGGGCGATGGCCGTCCCGCATGCGGTGGGCCAGCGCGGCTTTGTCGCGCGGCCGGCCGCAGGCCCGGTTCGATCCTGCGGTCGACACATCTCATGGCTCCCCTGTGGTGTCAGCTTCTAGTCGCGACCGCCCGCCTTTGTCCAGCGCCTCTCCTGACTGCGCGTGAGCGGCAGCGCCTCGTCGCCGGCACCGGCAACCAGATCCGGTGCGAAGCCGCGGATGTCGTAGGTGATGTCGATGACGTCCCAGAACCGCCGGATCGCGCGCCACACCTTGGACAACGAAGTGCCGCCCTTGAAAACGAGCTGATGGCCGAACGGGGCGTCGAACAGGACGCCGAGGGTTGCGACCACCCAGATGTCTTTCTCGAGCACGAACGCCGGGTGCGGGCATTCGGCTTGAGCGGCACGCAAGGCATTGACGGCGCTCTTCGGCCGCCAGGCGCTGAAACAGTGCTTCAGCCATGCGCCAGACGCGTGGTCAGCGGCTCCGCCATCCACACCGGCATGACGCCCCGCGCGACCGCAAGCTCCTCGAGGTCTGCCTCCGAGAGCTTGGGCAGGATCGCGTCGAGGCTGTCTTCGACCTCTTCGGGGCCGAGCCATGCCAGGGCGCGGATCACCACTCCCGCCATCCTGTGCGGGGCCGCCAGTTGCCAGCGCGGAGCGTGGCGCAGCTCGACGGGATGCTTGCCGAAGCGCAATCGCCGACTGCGGCCGGAGGTGAGATAGACCGAGCGGACGGGATTCTGCGTCGTCAAACCAAGCCAGTTGGCCGCGCCGCCTCCGTTCGAGACGATCGTCTCGCCCCAGAGCTCCGAGAGCGCCAGGAGTGACTTTTCGCTGCCCGGCGCACACCGCCCGAAGCGGGTCTCGATCGGGCGCATGTAGACCCCTTGGCGGATCCGCATGAGCCGGCCTGAACGGGCCAGGCGGGAGAGCGCTGACCCACCGCGGCCCTTTGGCCGAGGTGAAGCAGGGCTGCCGGGCAGATCGGCGTGGCCTCGGCGTGCTCCATGATCCGCTCGGGCAGGCTCTTCATGGCTTTTCTCTCTCCGCGTCACAAATCGAGCCACAAATATAAGAGTCGTCGTGTTCGGAGCGACTCTCGAAGCCCTTGATCCGTTGCCGCGGCAGGCACGGCACGCCGCTCGGCGACCGCCGCGCGCCCCGGCATGTGAAAACCTGTCACTTCCGTGTGGGCGACGCCAAGTCGGCCGTGCCCGGGCCGACCTTCCGGTCGAGCCCTAAGACCCTTGACGGGAACCTCCGGCGAGCGCTGCGGAGGGTGTGTCTGCCATGCCACTGGCGGAGCCATCCAACAGCTCGTGTACCGTACTGGCCATCTCTAGCCGTTACAGGCACTTAGGAGATTTCCTATGAGTTGACTTCCTTGCATGCGGGTCTTCACCGTTATGGCCATGAAGACGCGGGAGCAGTACGGGCATGGAGACGCTGGAGCAGCAGTTCGACTCGCGTGTGAGGGTGTTCCTCGGGCGGACGGGCCTGAGTCCGACGACGTTCGGCTTGAAGGCGCTGGGCGACCCGAACCTGATGCGCCAGATCGACGGCGGACGCTCGCTGTCGCTGAGAACGGCGGACCGGGTTCTGGCGTTCGTGGCGGACTACGACCTGGACTCGGGCGGCGCTCGGACTCCGCCCCGAGGCCACCGGCGCCGGAAGCCTTCGCCGGGGGCGAGGAGAACGAGGAGGAGCAGAGCGATGAGTGAACAACCGATCGAACAGAGAACGAACCCGCCGACCCGCTTCCTGCGGCGGCCGGAGGTAACGGCCCGCACGGGTCTGGCGCGGAGCACGATCAAGGTGCGGATGCGCGAGGGGCACTTCCCCCGCCCGGTATTGCTGGGCTCGCGCGCCGTGGGCTGGATCGAGGCGGAGGTGGACGAGTGGATCCGCGAACGGATCGTGGCGAGCCGCGGCGAAGCCGAGTGAGCGACGCATTCAATGGAGACTAAGGAGCAGACGATGCAACCTTTCATAAGGACGGTACGGGCGGCGGCCTGGGCCACGCTGTGGTTGCTGTTGCCCGGGGTGCTGTGGGCGCAGGGGACGAGCCCGTGGGTGGAGGCGGTCAACGAGCTACAGGCGCAGTTCACGGGTCCGATCGCGCGCGGGCTGTCGCTGATCGCGATCGTGGTGGGCGGGCTGATGTTCGCGTTCGGCGAGGGTGGGAGCAAGCGGACGCTGGCCGGGATCATCTTCGGTCTCGGGATGGCGATGGGCGCGGCGAACTTCCTGGCCTGGCTCTTCTGATGAGGGGTCTGAGGCGTTGGGCCGGCTATGCGGCGCTGAACCGACCGCTCACGATCCTGGGTGTCGAGCGTAGGGGGTTTCTCCTCATCGCCACGCTCGCGCTCGCGATGTGGAACGCGACGGCTTCGCTCGTGACTGGCGGCGTCGTGTTCGCGGTAGGCTACGGGGCCGGGTGGCTGGCTGGCCGCAAAGACCCGGACATGCTTGGCGTGCTCCGCGCCGGGACGCGCTACCCGGCTCGCTTCGACCCGGGCAAGTGGGCCGAAGAGCCCTGGCATCTGGTGATCCGGAGCGGGCGATGAGGATCTCCGCGGAGCTCCGGGACCACGAGGCGGCCGGTTCGCTGGCGGAGGAGCTGCCCTACTGGGGCTGGCTCGAGGACGGCCGCACCTGCCTGACCCGCACGGGCGAGCTGATCGCAGCCGGCCGGCTGGAGCCCGCGGTGGTGGATGGGCGTTCGCCCGAACAGATCGACCGCGTGCTGGGCCGCTGGCAGCGTCTCCTCTCGGGCCTCGACGCCGACACACGCCTCTACTTCTATCTGCTCCGCCGGCCAAGTGTGCCCGAGGCTGCGGACGACGAGGGTTCCGGCATCGTAGCGGTCTCCCAGCGTAAGCGCCGCGCGTTTCTCTCGGGGCGGGTGCAGCAGCTCGAGGCCTACCTGGTCTGGTCGCACGATCCCCGTCTACGCACGGTGGCGGACGGGCCCACGTCGGGTAGCGCCTCCCGGCTCATGCAGTGGTGGAAGCGCCGCCGAGGGGGTGCCCCCACCTACCTGCGGTCCGAGATCGAGGCCGCCGCCGCCCGCTTTCGCTCGACGGTGGACGCGGGCCGCGCGCTAGTAGCGGAGCACACGCCGATCGAGATGCTCGAGCCCGCCGAAGCCTCGCGACTCCTCTCCGAGCTCATCAACCGTCCGGGCACGGTGTGGGACGGCGCGACGGGGAGCGGTATGAACTGGCGGCTCGCGCTTTCGGAGCTCGAGGCGGAGCGAGGACACCTGCGGCTCGACGGCGAGCCCGTGATCCTGTACTCGCTCCTGTCTCCACCCGGCCAAGCCCGTGCGAACCTGCTCCGGGATCTCTACTGCCTCGATGCCGTGATGACGGTCTCGCTCGAGTGGCGGCCCTGGGCGATGGAAGCGGCGAGGCGCCGGATCCGTGGCGCGCAGCGGCATTACTTCGCGCGCCGCTACTCGATGATGGCGCACGTGCAGGAGACGGAGGGCACGGCCGCCGCGATGGTCGACTCCGCCGCGGCGACCGAGTCGGATCGTCTGGGCGAGGCGCTCGTCGAGCTGGAAGCCGACGGCGTGAGCTACGGCGAGGCCACGCTGACCGTGGCGCTCCACGGCGAGCTGGGAAGCATCGAGCGGCTGGACGGCGACCTCCGTCGTCTCTTCGCCGCGCACGACGCGAAGGTGATCCGGGAGGGATACGGCCAGCTTCCGGCCTGGTTCTCCCGGCTCCCTGCCCAGCCCCGTGGGCGGCAGGTGCGGAAGGTGTTCGTGTCGGCCGGCGTGGCGGCCTGTCTGGCGCCGCTGTTCGGGCCGCCCCGGGGCACGGCAAAGAGCAAGCACCTCGGCCGCGAGTCGCTCGCGGTGTTGGAGACCCCGTGGCGCACGGCGTACCACTACGACCTGTTCGCCGGCGACGTGGGCCACACGTTGATGCTCGGCGCGACCGGCTCGGGCAAGAGCTTCACACTGAACTTCCTCCTGGTCGAGGCTCTCAGGTACGACCCGCGCGTCCTGATCCTGGACCTGGGCGGCTCGTACCGCTGGCTGACCCGGTTTCTCGGAGGCCGCTACTTGGAGCTCTCGCCCGGCGAGGCGGAGCCCACGCTCCGGTTGCAGCCGTTCGCGCTCCCGGCGGGCACGCGGACGTTCCAGTTCCTGACCGGCTGGGTGCTCCGGCTGCTGAAGCTCGGCGGCTGGGAAGCGAGCGGCGCGGATACGAGCGAGATCCGGGCGCGGATCGAGGACCTCTACGCGTTCGAGCCGGAACGGCGCACGCTGAGCGTCCTGGCTGGCTCGCTTCCGTCCGCGACGTGGCCGGCCTGGAGCCGTTGGATCGAAGGCGGCGCCTGGGGCGCGTACTTCGATAACCCGGCGGGCGGAGCACCGGATCTCGAGTTCGCCGACTGGCAGGTGATCGATCTGGCGGGCGCGGTCGAGCATCCAGATCTCTGCGACGCGGCGCTCTCCTACCTGCTCGAGCGGATGCGCTTGGAGGTGGAGGACCCGTCCGAGGCGGCGCGGCTGAAGCTGATGGTCGTGGACGAGGCCTGGCGCTACCTGCAGGACCCCGCCGTGCTGAGCTACCTGGCCGAGGCGGCGAAGACGTGGCGCAAGAAGAACGCCGCGCTGATCCTCGCCACCCAGTCCGCCGTGGACATGACGGCGACGCCCGGTGCTGCGGCGCTGCTCGAGTCGATCCCGACGAAGCTGTTCCTCGCGAACCCGGAGCTCCCCGACGCGGTCGGGGCGCTGTTCCGGCTGAACGAGTCGGAGCTGGCCCGGGTCCGGGGCCTGATCCCCAAACGCGAACTCTACCTCCGCCGCCCGGACGGGGCGGCGGTGCTCCGCCTCGAGGTCGATCCGGAGAGCTACTGGCTCTACACCTCGTCCGCATTGGACGCCGAGGAGCGCGCCCGGGCCGTCGAGCGCCACGGACTCAGCCGGGCCATCGAGGTTCTCGCGAGCCGAGACCATCCCACCCCCACCCCCAACGCAAGGAGCTGACACGCCATGCGACCACCAATGACACCCCTCGTTCTAACCGCGCTTCTCCTGGCTGCCCTCCCCGCCGGGGCTACCGCCCAGCAGGAGGACGACCAAGCGTTCCTCCGGGTGACGGTCCCCGAGGAGGGGGAGGATCGGATCCACCGGCTCCGCACCCGGGTCCGTCACACGACCGTCATCGTGCTCCCCGCCGATGAGAACATCCTGGATTTCGTCGTCGGCGACTCGGAGTACTGGCACCTGACCGGCGCGGCGAACGTGGCGTTCCTGAAACCCCTCTCCCCGGACGCGGCGACGAACATCGCGCTCGTATGCGAGTCGGGGCGGATCTACTCGTTCCTGGTGGCCGAGCACAGCGACGGGCCGCCCCATCTGGTCGTCCGGGTCGAGTCCGGCGCGGAGAAGACGGGACTCTCCGGCGGCGGCACGGGCCGTCCCGCGTTCGTCGCGCGGAGCGAGGTCGCGGCCTACCAACAGATGGCCGCCGAGGCGGCGGAGGCGGCTCGCAGCGCCCGGGAGGCGGCCGAAGCCGGCATCCTGGAAGCCCGGACTCAGGCCGAAACGGAGATCGAGGAGTTCCGTGCGCGCTATCCGGAGCGTCTCGCCTTCGAGTACCGGCTCCACGGGGACGCGGCGGACCGGCCGTTCCTGGTCGAAACGATGTGGCACGACGGGCAGTTCACCTACCTCCGGTCCCGCGCCCAGGAGTCGCCGGCCCTCTATGAGCTCCGGGACGGCGAACCGGCGCTCGTCGCTTACGACCTGAATGAGGACGGCCTCTACATCGCCCGCCACGTGCTGGGCGACGGATGGCTGCAGATCGGCGACAAGCGGGCCAGCTGGCGGTTCACGCCACGGGAAGGGCTCCGATGAGCCGTTGGAAGCAGTGGGTCTCGCCGCCGGAAGGTGCGCTGCCGGGCGGCATCGTGACGAAGGCGGGCGTGGTGTTGATCGCCGTGCTCGTTGGTGGACTCCTCTTCTCGTGGGCGATGACGGGTCCCCAGGAAGCCGACACTCTCGTAGCCCTGCCCGAGGCGCAGGCGGTCGACGACGGGATGGGGCGGTCGCTCCAGGGCCGCATCCGGCAAGAGGCCGAGCGGCAGACTCTGGCCGCCGCCGCCCGGGCGCGCGCCGAGCTCGAACGCCGGCAGGCCGCGGCCGCCGGGGAGATGGCTCGGCTCCAGACCGAGTCGGAGACGCCGAACACCGCAGCCTTGATCCCAGGCATCGGCGCGGCGGAGTCGGAGCTTAGGGAGGCGCTTCGGCTGGAGGAGCTGGAGCGAAGAACCCGCTCGCTCCGTGCCCTTCCCGTGTCTCAGTCGTACAGGGATCCGAACGCGACCGCGGAGTCGTCCGAAGCCGGCACCGGCGATGCGGCCGACGCGGATGTGGCGCTCCTCGAGAACACGGTCCGAGCGGCTCTCGACTCATTCGAGCAGTCGCTCGGGGCGCTCGAGGGCGAGCTGGCGGCGGAGCAGCTTCTCCTCGGGTCCCCGGGCATCGCCGCTGCTGCGGCGCCCGCGTCCGGGCAGCAAGCCTCCCGTCCGGCACCGGGACCGGTTCAACCCGGCCGTAGCGTCCGGCCCGCCGACCCGCCGGGTTGGGAGCGGATCTACGAGGGCTCGTTCCTCGAAGGGGTGCTGCTCACGCAGCTCACGGGCGATTTCCCGGGACCGGTGCTCGCGACCGTCTCGGTCCCGTTCTATTCGGCCGACCGCCAGCGGATCCTGATCCCGCGCGGAACGCGGGTGGTCGGCACGGCCCGGGCCGTTCAGGACCCGGACCAGAGCCGGCTCGCCGTCGCCTTCCACCGGCTGCTGCTGCCCGACAGAAGCTGGATCGACCTCGAGTTCACCGGTCTGAACCAGGCTGGCGAGGGCGCCCTTCAGGACCAGGTCGACCGCCACTACTTCAGCACGTTCGCTGCCGCCGGAGCCGTGGGCGTCGTAAGCGGGCTCGCCTTGGCCGGCGGTTCGCCGTTCGGCCTGAGGGCGGGCGTCGGCCAGGGCCTCGGCCAGAGCGCGACCTCGGTTCTCGACCGGTTCCTGAATCGGCTCCCCACTCTCACGATCCGCGCCGGCCATCGCCTGCGCATCTGGTTCACGTCCGACGTCCTGGTCCCCAGGCCCGGGACACGGCAATAACACCAAAGGAGCTCATCATGCAGATCCGAACCCTTACCACCGCCCTCTTGGTCTCGGTCCTGATGCTCGCGACCGCAAGTCCGGCCAACGCCCTATTCGGCATCGGCGGCGTGATCCAGCGAGCCCAGATGATCGTGAACCAGGCGACCCAGATCGCGAACCAGATCCGCCAGATGCGGACGATGACCCGCCAGCTCACCGAGCTCGAGGAGCAGCTCGACTACATGAAGGAGGTTGCGCGGGGCGAGGTGGATGGGCTGATCGAACCGTTCGCGGAGCTGGCGGCCGGATCCATCGGCCTCGTCGGCGACGACCTCGACTGGGGCTCCGACTTCACCGGAGCGGCCGGCGAGCTGGTTGAAGCAGTGCGTGGCATGGGGAGCGGCGACTCGTTCACCGATGTCTGGCGGAGCGCCCAAGGGGTGGCCGACCAGGTGAGCGAGGCGGACATCCTGGAGCTGTTCCGTAACCGCCCTGCCGAGGCGTCGTCGCGCGCGGTTGAGGACTACCGCCAGGCCAAGGAGGCCGCCGACCGCCAGCGCGTGCTCGACTACGCGATGATGGACGCCGCGGCCTCGCTCGCATCGACCGTCGAGAGCGCGCAGGGCTCGTTCGACGACCTGACCGCGAACGGCAATCTGTCCAACACAGCGCTCCAGCAGGCGCAGGTCGCTGCCGCGCTGACGCAGGGCCGGATCAACGCCGCCGTGGCGCAGGTGCTCGCCTATCAGGCGGTCGAGCAAGCGAACCGGATGCAGCAGGCCGAGATCGACCGGCTCGAGCGGCTCGCCGAGTGGAGGGACGCACGCCTCCGTACGAACGCGATGGCCGATGCGATGCGCACGGCCGCGTTCCAGAACCGCGACCGGCTCCGGGAGGGGCTCCTGTTCAAGATCCCGTCGTTCTACATGGGCGGCCAAGCATAGGCCCCGGGAGCGACTGTCATGCAGCTCGTGCCACCCCAGTCGATCGATCCGAACGTCCCGGCCCAGATCCCGGCGGATCAGCTCCAGGACTTCAAGGGGTTCCTGGACGTCGTGCTCGACACCGTGGTCGGCGGCGCGGCGCCCGACGTGCTGACGCTCGGCCACCAGCTCTGGGGCGGTCTCGCGGCGATCGTCGTCGCATGGAGCGGTCTCAAGATCGCGTACAGCGGCACGCTCGAGCCGTGGGCGCTCGTGCGTGTCGTGCTCGGGATCGCGATCCCCCGGACGCTGCTCCACTACTACAGCGTCCCGATCCCGGGCGTGGGCTTCACGTTCCCGGCCATGGTCGCGGCCGGAGGGATCTGGCTCCAGAACCTGTTCATCTCCGATGTCGTGTCGGTCGGCTACACGGAGGTGACCGCGCTCGTGCAGGCGTTCGCCGCACGGCTGGGCGCCGCATGGTCCGGCGGGAGCCTGATGACCGTCGTGACCGAGGGCGTGAGCGTGTTCTTCTCGTCCCTCGTCGCGCTGATGATGGGCGTGCCGCTCGTGCTCGGCTTGGTCGCGCTCTTCTGCCTGACCTACGCGCAGGTGATCTGGGCGCAGGTGGCGCTCGCGATCGTGATCCTCTTGGGCCCCGTGTTCATCCCCTGGCTGCTGTTCGAGCCGCTCGCGTTCCTGTTCTGGGGTTGGTTCCGCACGCTCATGGTCTACACGCTCTACGGCGTCGTGGCCGGAGCCATCCTGAGGGTCTTCATGGGCGTCGGCATGGGCTACGTCACCACCTATACCGGCGCCTTGATGGGCACCGGCTCCTCCGACCCCGCGGAGCTCGGGCTCTGGGTCGTCGTGCTCCTCCCGCTCGTCGTCTCCGGCCTGATGGCCGGCATGAAGGTGGGCGAGCTCGCCGCGATGCTCGTCTCAGGGTCCGGGTCCGTCGGGTCGGGCATGATGGCGCTCGTCGTGCGGGGAGGCGGACGCCTGAGCGCTGCCGCGAACCCGGCCCGCCCCCCAATCCCCGGAGGCTGAAGGAGACGTCCATGAACCGAGAACGCGATGCCGGCCGCGAGTACGCGGAAATCTGGGGTGAGACCGTCGAGGCGAACCGAAAGCTCCGGACGCTGGCGACCATCCTCGCCGCCGCGTGCCTCGCGCTCGGCGTGCTCCTGCTCCGGGTCGCGACCGTCGAGCCGCCCAGGCCCATCGTCGTGCGGGTCGACGAGGTCGGCCGCGCCGAGGCCGTGGCCTACGAGGCCGCAACGGCGCAGGCGGACCCGCTCGATCCCACGACCAAGTATTTCCTGAACCGGTTCATCTCCGACTTCTATTCGCGGCGCCGGGCGACGGTCGAGGAGCACTGGACCCGGAGCCTGCGCTTCCTGTCGACCGAGCTGGCGAACGCGGCGTTCACGAGGGACGGCGCCGAGGTCGCCGCCATGGCGGCCGGCACCGCCGACACCGAACTCCAGGTCGAGCAGGTCGTGCTCCGCATCCACCCCGCACCGGAGGCGCCGCACGGCGCGACCGCCGATTTCGATCTGGTCCACCTCAGGCAGGGGCAGGAGACGCTGAGGGAGCGGTGGTCGCTCACGCTCCGGTTCACGTTCCTCACCGTCATCCCCTCCGAGCTCGTCGTCTACAACCCGATGGGCATCCTCATCACCTACCTCCAGGCCGACCGTGCCCTGGTCACGGAGCCGCCCAGGTGATCGCGCATCTGCGGGGACGCGAAGCGGCGCTCGAGCCGTTCGGTTGGACGGGACGCCAGGCCGAGTGGATCGCGCTCGTCTGCCTCCACAGCGGCGTGTTCACCCGCACACAGGCGACGCGGTTCCTGGACACGCATCACGAGCGGGCGCGCCGCCTCGTCCACGCGCTGATCGCGCAGGGCCTCGCCGCCGAGGAGACCGTGCCCGGCGTTCGGGGGATCGGCCGCGTGTGCCGGATCTTCTCCCGGGGTCTATACCGCGCGCTCGGAACCGAGCACATCCGCCACCGCCGCACGGCGTCCGCCGACGTGCTCATGCGCCGCCTGCTCTCGCTCGACTACGTGATCGAGCACTCGGGTCTGCCCTGGCTCCCGACCGAACCCGAGAAGGTCGCCGCGTTCGAGGCGCTCGGCATCGAGCGTCGGCTCCTGCCCTCGCGGCTCTACCGCGGAGCCGCCGGGGACACCCGGCGCTACTTCCCGGTCAAGCTGCCGGTCGCGCTGGAGGCCGAGCGCGCCCTCTTCGTCTACGTCGATCCCGGCCACGACACCGCGACCGCGCTACGCTCGTGGGGAGCGGCGCACCGCGGGCTCTGGCACGCGCTCCATAGGCTAGGCCGGTCCGTCGAGGTCGTCGCCGTCGCCCGCACTTCGCGGGAGATGGACCGGGCCCTGGCCGTGATGAGCGGCTGGGCTGAGGCGTCCGGCCCCGGCGAGCCCGACGCCGGGATCCGTGAGGAACTTGCCCGTATCGAACGGGCGATCCTTCAAGGCGCGATCCAGATCCTCGAGGAGTTCGGAGGCCTGCAAGCCGCCCTGAAACGCAGCGTGGCGCTGGAGAAGCAGGCCCGCCGGCAGGCAGGCCGCGGGGCGATTCACCGCGGCGTCGCCTGGCAAACGGTGCGCCTCGCGGGAGCGCGCTACCGGTGACGACCGGCGCGCGTCTCATGGCCGCACTGGAGTGCGCAAACGACGCGGGGGGCCGATGCGCACTTTGGCCCTCCGGCGATGCGCACGCGTGCTGCGGTGTAGGCCACGACACGGCAACGTCTTCCGCCTTCGCGGCCGGGTCGGCCGGCGCCGCACGGGCAGCACTGACCGGGACGGGAGCGACCCCCCAGTCCGAGGGCCTGGTACGGGTTCGGACGCAGGTGTGTTTGCGCACCTGCCCCCGCCCTCCTGGGGTCGCTCCCGAGCCATCGATCCTTCCAGGAAGGGTGTTGGACCGATGAGGCCGGCTGCGCTCGTACTCGTGGGCCTCGCTTCGGCGGCCGCCATCGCTCACGCGTTTCGGGCGCCGTTCCCCGGCATGGGCGGCAACCCGGTTCTGGACCTCATCGCCTACCACGATCCGGGCCTTCACACCGTGATCCGCGTCTGGTACTACGCGGTCCCGGCCGTCGTCGTCGTCCTCGCCGGGAGCGTGTGCCTCTCGGTCTGGAGGGTGTGGCTTCAGCCGCCCGCAAGGGGCGGCGGCCGGGGCGGGCTGCCCGCCTGGCCCGCCTCGCCCGAGGACGACGCACCATCGCTGGTGATCGGCGAGCTCCACCATCCCGTCGTCCCGCGAGAGAGCGAGCGGCCCTCCTGGCTCGTCGTTCCCGAGACGGGGCTCTACACCGGCGTGCTCATCGTCGGCGCCGTCGGCACCGGCAAGACCACCGCCTGCATGTACCCGTTCGCCCAGCAGCTCCTCTCGTGGCAAGCCGACCGGGCCGGGCGCCGGGCCAGTGCCCTGGTGCTCGAGGTCAAGGGCGACTTCTGCTACAGCGTTCGCCGCATCCTCGACGACGCCGGGCGCGGCGGCGACTACCTCGAGATCGGGCTGGACGGGTCCTGGCAGTGGAACCCGCTCGACGATCCGCTGCTCGACTCCTACTCGCTCGCCTACGGCGTCGCATCCCTCATCAACCAGCTCTTCGGCAAGAGCCGAGAACCGTTCTGGCAGCAAGCCTATACGAATCTCGTGCGCTGGATCATCGAACTGTATCGGCTCTTGCCGGGGGGCTGGGTCACGCTGCAGGACATCTACCGCTGCACGGTGGATGCGGAACTATTCGGCCGCAAGATCGGCGAGGCCCGCGAGCTGGCCGACCGGCTCTGCCCGGTGCGGGCCGTCATCGCGACCAAGGATCTCGCCGCGCACAAGGAACCGCTCGGGGAATGGGGCTGGGAGCCGGTGCCCGGCACGGACAAGGCGGCTTGCCAGCTCGACCCCGCACTCCGGGAGCGGCTCAAGGAACTCGAGGTCGCATACGCGACGGAGGAGAGCGGGGGCGGAGCGGGGAGCGAGTTCCGTGAGCAGGTCGAGGCCATCGAGCGGTGGTATCTGCATGACTGGACGGCGCTCGACGCCAAGCTCCGCACGTCGATCGTCGAGGGCATCAGCGTGTTCCTCTCGCTCTTCGACCAGCCGCAGGTCGCCGGCGTGTTCTGCCCGCCGCCACCGGAGCCGGATGAGTCTACATCTATACATATAGGTGACGGTGCGCTGGACGAGGACGCCGAGGCCGTCCGGCCCGTGCCGGGCCTCCGGCGCCGGCTGCCGCCGCTCAGCGAGCTGATCGAGGGCGGCAAGGTCCTCGCGCTCAACATGCCCGCGGGCGCGAACCCCGCGCTCGCCCGCGCCATCGGCGTGCTACTCAAGAACGCCTGGATGCAGGCGCTGCTCCGGCGGCCCGCCGAGGCCGCCCGCCGGCCCGGACGCTACTTCCGGCCCGCCGTGTTCATCTGCGACGAGTACCAGGCGTTCGCCACCGTCGGCCAGGACGATCCCTCGGGCGACGAGAAGGCGTTCGCCTTGACGCGGCAGTGCCGCTGCGTCCCGATCGTCGCCACGCAGTCGATCTCCTCGCTCCGCTCCGTGCTCCCCGGAGGCGAGGCCTGGCGCACGCTCCTCCAGACGCTCCGCACGCGGATCTTCCTGTCCTTGAGCGACGAGTCGTCGGCCCGGATCGCGTCCGAGATGTGCGGCAGCGTCATGAAGACGCAGCCCTCCTACACGTTCACCGAGACCACGGGCAGGCCCGAGTTCTCGCTCTTGTCCGGGCGAGCCGGAGGCGGACGCGGCACGATCGGCGCGAGCAAGTCGTTCCGGCAGCAGAGGGAGCCCGTGTTCACGCCGCGCGAGTTCGCGCTGTTGGCCAACTATCAGGCGATCTGCCTGCCCTACGACGGCACGAAGTCGCTCCCGGCCCGGCGCGTCTACCTGAAACCCCACTACCTGCCGAGGGACGTGGGCTACTGGCGGCTCCGCGAGGAGGGACGGCTATGAAGCGCGCAAGCGGAATCGGGCACCTGAAGCCGTTCCTTCCGGGCCTGGAGACGCTCCTCGAGGACCCGGAGGTCTCCGAGATCATGATCAACGGACCCGGCAACGTCTGGATCGAGCGAGGCGGCCGACTCGAGCCTCACGAGGCGCCGGGACTCACCGCCGCCTGGCTCCACCGCGCCGCGATCCACATCGCCCGGCCGCTCGGCCTCGATCCCGCCGCCAGACCCATCCTCGATGCCCGTCTCGAGGACGGCTCGAGGGTCGCCATCTGCACGCCGCCCGCGAGTCCCGAGGTCGCCATCACCATACGCCGGTTCGGGGGCCGCGCGTTCTCGGCTCAGGACCTGGTGCGCATGGGCTCGCTGCCGGAGACGGTCCTCGGGGCCGCCCGGTCGGCCCTCTTGGCCCGCAGGAACATCCTGGTCTCCGGAGGCACGGGCTCGGGCAAGACGACGCTCCTCAACGCGCTGATCGAGTTGCTGCCCGCAGACGAGCGGATCGTCGCCATCGAGGACACGCTCGAACTCAGGATCGAGCGCGCGAACTGCCTCCGCTTCGAGGCCGGGGCTGTCGGCACCGAGACCCCCGTCTCGATCCGCGACCTGGTGCGGCACGCGCTCCGCCACCGGCCCGACCACATCGTCGTCGGCGAGGTCAGGGGCGGCGAGGCCGCCGATCTGCTCCAGGCGCTCAACACCGGCCACGGCGGCTCGCTGACCACCATCCACGCGAACAACGCCCGCTCCGCGCTCTCGCGCCTGGCGAGCTGCGCCATGCAGGCCGAAGGCGCGCTCCCCTGGGAGGTCACCTGCCGGGGCGTCGTGGACGGGATCGCACTTGTGCTGCACACGGCCCGGCAACGGGGCAGGCGGTTCGTCGAGGAGGCGCTCGAAGTGCGCGGCTACGACGCGGCCAAGGGCCGCTGGATCGCCGAACCGATCTGGAGCGGGGCCGACGAAGCCCCGCAAGAACAGCACCCACACACCAAGGAGGTGAACCCATGAAAGGCGACGAGAACATCGTTCGCGTCGAGACGCTCGATGACTTCGACCGCGAGCTCGCGCGCGACGGAGGCGAGGCCCTCGAGGTGCCGGCATCGCTGGCCGAAGAGTACGGCCTCTTCTCCGAGGACGTGGGCAGCGAGGACGAGATCCGCGACGCCGGAGAGGATCCGCACGGCCCCGAGGAGGAAGAGCTATGAAACACGACGAATACCACCGCCAGTTCGCCGACGCCATCATCGAGCAGATCCGCCAGGGCACCGCGCCCTGGCAGAAGCCCTGGGGGCCGGGCGAGCGCGTGCTCCCCTCCAACGTCGATACGGGCCGCTCCTACAGGGGCGGGAACAGCCTGCATCTCGCCGCCGTGGCCCAGGAGCGCAGCTACGGCGACGTGCGCTGGGGCACCTACCGCCAGATCCAGGCCCGGGACGGACAGGTGCGCAAGGGCGAGCAGGGCACTCGCATCCTCTCGTTCCAGGACCACCGGAAGATCGCCGTCAACGACGAGCGCGGACGGCCCAAGAGGGACAACGAAGGCAAGCGCGTCTACCGCCACGAGCGCCTCCAGGCGCCCGTCGTCCGCCAGTACACCGTCTTCAACGCCGAGCAGGCCGACGGGTTGCCCGCCCGGCCCGCGCCCGCTGCCGAGCCGCTCTGGAAGGTGCACCAGCAGGCCGAGCAGGTCCTCGAGGACAGCGGGGTGCCCGTCCGTCACGTCGCGGGCGACCGGGCGTTCTACAACCTGAACAACGACGAGATCGTGCTGCCCGAGCGTGGACAGTTCCCCTCCGCGAACCACTACTACCAGACCGCGCTGCACGAGCTGGGGCACAGCACCGGCCACCCGGAGCGCATGAACCGCGAGACGCTCACCCAAGGGATCTCTGAAGGGTTCGGGTCCCCCGACTATGCGAAGGAGGAACTCCGCGCAGAAATCAGTGCCATGATGACGGGCGAGCGCGTGGGCGTCGGCCATGACCCGAGCCGGGGCGCCGCGTACGTCGAGGGCTGGATCGCCGCACTCGAGGAGGACCCCCGCGAGATCCGCCGCGCCGCCGCCGACTCGCAGAAGATCTCCGACTTCGTGCTCTCGCGGCACCGCGAGCGCGAGGCCGCGCGCGAACCCGCGGCCGTGGCCGCGACCCGCGCGCCCGCGCCGGGGCAGATCGTCCATCCCGTGCCGCCGCTCCCCGTGCCGCAGCGGACCTTCGGGCCGCGCCGCTGACGGCCGGTGAGGAGCCAGGAGATGTTCGACCGCACGGTCGAACCGGACCCGCGGACCGCCGCGCCACAAAGCCGCAATCGCTACAGCATGCGGGACGGCCACCGCCGAGAATACGCCGCGAGCCGGGACCGCGGGTCCACCTCCTTCCCCGAACGGTGCGCGCGCGGGCTCGCCGACATCGGCGTCTACGGCGCCGTCTCGTACCGCGACCTCGCCGAGGCCCGCTTCGGGGGCCATCCCTACACCACCCGGCGGGCCGTCAACGCCTGGGTCCGCGACGGGCTCGTCACCGAGACCACGGCCACCGGACCCGGGGGCAACCCGTTCAAGGTGCTGACGCTCACCCGCAGCGGCGTGGCCGAGGCCCGGAAGCGGGCAGCCGAACGGGGAATGGATCCCGGACAGGAAATCCGGTTCGCACGCACCCGGCCTGCGCAAGCCGCGCACGACACCGCCGTCTACCGCGCCTGCATGAAGGAGAAACAGCGGCTGCTCGACCGGGGCGCAGCAGTGCGGCGCATCCGCCTCGACACCGAACTCAAGAGCGCCGTCGCGCGCGGGAGCGAGGCGGCGCGGCTGAAGGACGGCAAGCGGGCCGCCGATGCCGAACGGCACCGCACCGCCGGCGAACTCGGACTCCCCCTCGACGACGAAGGGCACGTGCTCTACCCGGACGCCCAGATCGAGTACACCGACTCTGAGGGGCGAGCCGGACGCGTCAACATCGAGGTCGCGTCCGGCAACTACCGCGAAGGGGCCATCAAGGCGAAAGCGGCGGCCGGGTTCGCGCTCCACGCCAACGGACCGGCGGCGGCGCGGCTGCTGCGCACGCTCAGCCTGGGCGGCGGCGACGACCGCTCCTCGCTGCGGGGACCCGCCGACCGCGATCCGGCCGCAGTCGAACTCTGACTACGGGAGAAGCCCGCCATGCAACCCTGGAAAATCAGCGCCGGCCTCACCGCCGCGATCGCGGGGTCTGCCGTGCTGCTCGCCGGGCCGCGCCTCGAATACCTCGCGCCGTATTGGCCGCTCCTCCTCGCCGAACACGGCGTCTTGCTCGCCCTGCACCTGGCGCTCGCACTCGCAGCCGTCGCGGCCGCCATCTACGCCGTCGCACGCGCCGCCGGGCTCGCCGACCTCGGCCGGCGCGTCGATCTCGCCGAGCGCTCCGTTCGGCGCGGCGAGGGGGACCCGGCCCTCACCGACGCGCTCCGCAGAGACGCCGAGGGCGACTGGGAATGAACGCGGACGGACGCGCATGACCGGCCGTGCATCCGTCGAGACCCTGCCAGTCACCTGGCGGAGACAGGCCAAGGCGCTCCGCCGGTACGGGGGCGAGACGCCGGCCGTCGCGCTCGAAAGCTGCGCGGCCGAGCTCGAGGCCACGCTCCGGGAGAGGGACGAGACCACCCTCTCGCTGACGGAGGCAGCCAGGGAGAGCGGCTACTCCGCTGACCATCTCGGCCGCCTCGTGCGCGACGGCAGGATCCCCAACGCCGGAAGGCCCGGCGCGCCCGGGATCGCTCGCAGCCACCTGCCACGGAAGACCCAGGCGCCAGCCACACCGCTACTGGTGGAAAAGCATCGCCGAGGCGAAGTTTCCAACGCGCAGATCGTGCAGTCCATCATCGAGAGAGGAATCGAATGATGGCACGCACGAAACCTATCCGGCGCTCCTACGGCGCCGGCGAATGGGGCCGGAACCGGGTACGGGTGTTCCCCGATCCCAAGACCGGCCTGTTCCAGATCGAGTGGCGCGAGAACGGGCGCAGGCTCACAAGGTCGCTGAAGCACCGCGACTGGAGACGGGCGAAGCGGCAGACGGACGAGTTCGCCGCAGGCTACCTCGGGCCGAAGCTCAACGGCAAGGTGGAAGCCGAGCCCGAGCCGCTCACCCTGGAGACGCTTTTTGACATCTACGGTGAAGAGGTGACCCCGACCAAGGTCAGGGAGACCCAGCAGCGTGACAGGGCCTTGATGGGGATGTTCCTCGATTTCCTCGGAAGGGACCGTAGCCCGGCAACGCTTTCCCAGAGGGACTGGGACCGGTTCATCCGGCAGCGGCGCTCGGGCAAGATCGGCCCAAGTGGCAGACCCGTGTCCTACCGGACGGTCGAATACGACCTGAAGTTCCTGCTCGCGATCCTCAACTGGGCCGCGAGGTCGAGAGACGAAGAGGGGAGGCTCCTCGTCGAGTCGAATCCCTTGAAAGGTCTGAAGACGCCCAAGGCGAAGAACCCGACCCGAGTCGTTCTGGCCGAGGAGGAGTACCAAGCACTTCTTCGAGTGTCCCGGCAGGTCGACTGGCGATTTCACGTCGCTCTCGTGCTCGCGCACGAGACGGGACACCGCATCGGCGCCATCCGCCAGCTCCGGTGGTCGGACATCGACCTCGAAGGCGGAATCGTGCTGTGGCGCGCAAAGCACGAGAAGACGGGCTATGAGCACCGGACGCCCGTCACGACCGAGGCCATCGCCGTTCTGGAAGAGGCGAAGAGGAAGAGCCCCGGGATCGGGGACGCTCCGGTGCTGCCCGCGCGCAGGAATCCCTCGATGTCCGTGGGCTCCGCGCTGCCGCGCGTCTGGTGGGACAGAGCCGGGAAGCTCGCGGGATTCGATCCGAAGCCCGGCAGAGGCTGGCACTCGCTCAGGCGGAAGTTCGCCTCCGACCTGATGGACCAGCCGCTCAAGGTGCTCTGCGAGCTCGGCGGCTGGAAGACCGCCAAGACGGTGCTCCAATGCTACCAGCGGGCCGACGAGGACCAGCTCAGGAACGCGCTCGAGTGCCGTCGGCGAGGAGTTAGCGCCTGATCCCACGATCAGCGGGAATCAATCGGCGGGAATCTGGCCTGCAAAGTTCGTAAGTTCAATGACCACAACAGATGCGAACCTACGAGCGATTGCCGGGAAGGCCATCAAGCGCCGCTGCGAGCGCGGCGTATCAACGAATCCGGCCGCCGGTCGCGGCTTTTCACCAGCTAGGTGGCTCGGCAAGTCGTCCCAGTGAGGTCGGCGTCGGCGCTCGACCAAGCCCGAAACTGCCCCGAGGTGGTTGAGGTTGCCGCCGATGCGCGCGACCTGCCGGCCGCGTGCGCGCCATGGCCTGCCGGAGCGCGGGCGTCCAGGGGATCGAAGGGGGCGGAGCCACCCCCGCCAGCCCCTGCCGGGGACCCGCGAAGCGTGGCCCCAAAGGGTAGGCTGGCTCTCCCGCATTAGCGGCGTGCGACAAGCCCGTCCGCCGTGGCGGCGGACGAGTGCGCTCCACTCGACCCCGCGGCCCGTCCAGCCCAAGGGATCGAGCGCCTGTTCGCGGCCGCGCGGGTGCATTAGCGGCCGGTCCGCGCACGGGTTGAACTGCTGCTTCGGCGTCTCCATGCCCGGAACAGTGAACAACCGTCTTCGAGCGGGTCAACCCCTAGGGAATCACCTAAAGTCCGGTAACGTTCGAGGATGTCTAATAACGTAAAGCAGCCGGGGAAGGTCGTCGCCAACGGTGCGGAAAAACACCCCCGCGCTGCCTCGGTAGGCCGTCGCGCTCCTCAGCTCGTCGCTTCGTAGGCCAGCCGGAACGCGGTGTTCTCCAGCCACCGCCTGAAGTCCGGGTTGTCGGCGAAGAGCTTGAAGAGTCGGGTGTTGTCCTGCACCATCCCCGAACAGGTCGTTGAACTCCTCAATGATTGCCGACAGCCGGTCGCCTGGAAGCCCTGCTGTCGGCCTTCCCCTTCGCCATCCAGGCCTTCCACGCCGACAACGGCAGCGAATACGTCAACGGCCGGGTGACCCGCCCTGCTCAACAAGCTCCACATCGGCGTCTTCACCAAGTCCCGGCCCCACCACCCCAACGACAATGCGCTGGTGGAGACCACGAACGGCAGCATCGTCCGCAAGTGGCTCGGCCACATCCACGTCCCCCACGCCCTCGTCCCCTGGGTCAACGCCTTCCTCCACGACGCGCTCTGCCCTTCCTCAACTTCCACCGGCCCTGCCCCTTCCCACCGAGGTCACCAGCCCCACCGGCCGAGTCAAGAGGCGCTACCGCCAGCAGGATGTCGCCACACCCTACGAGCGCTTCAAGACCCTACCCGGCACGAATGCCTTCCTCCGGCCCGGCGTCACACTCGATACCATCGGGATCCACCTCAAGACTGCCCTCGGACTGTCCAACGAAGTAGGACCACCCCATAAGGCCGCTGGGATGAGTTCGCCTCTCAACCGCCCTCCGGTTGCTCCGAAGTACTCTTGGGGTCCACCGCTGTCGGAACTTCATCTTTGGGCTCCGGGTCGCCGTCTAGGTCGGCCGGTAAACTGTCAGAAGTGCCGCGTGTCATCCGCGCCAGACCGGCCAAGGCCGACAGGTACAGCAACAGAGTGAGGAACGCGAGGTACCCGGTGGCCGGGTGTCGCGGCTGGCACCCCGGGAGAATCTTACACAGCCACCCGCGCACTCCCCCAGGTGGACTCGAAGGAAGAACGACAAAGGTCACTGTGAACGCTGCTCCGAAGATTACAACGAGAGTCCACAGCATCCGTGCGTGATCAGCGGCGATGAGGCGCGTGTTGAGAGCGAGAAGCGACAGAAAGAACAGCGTATTGACCAACAGGCGAGGGGACCCGGCGGGGATCGTTACGTGGAATGCCTGGGCGGACGCGAAGACGATGGTCAGAATCACGAGCAGCCCGTAGAGATCGACCGCCGAGCGGGACGAGTACAAGAGCCGCTCAAGCGCAATAGCACCGTGCCTGTTGAGAGCGCCGAGCATCAACACAGCCAGCACCAGCGTGAAGAGCGGTGGCGCCAGCCAGATTTCGGATTCCCCGAGTCGCAGCCCTCCGAGTAACCCTACAGCGAACAGCCAGGCGAGTAGCATCTTCATGCGGCCGGTAACGCTCACAGGCATCGCCGATGAAATGCGCCGCGCCAGCGAACGCAATTGTGCTACCCACCGCTTCTCCGACTCATTTGTCTCGCCAATGTCCATGGGTAGAGTGCTCCCTGTTATGACATCCTCTTGGGGCCGAACTCCAGTACCGTGTCCGCGACCAGAGCTTCCCAACCGTCGTCCAGCCTTTGCTGAACCAGCCGATCTCGTTCCGCGGCGAGCTTCACCAGCGACAGCATCCGCTTCGCAAGGGTCTGAAATTGGGCGAGGTTGATCGCCATTGGGTTCCAGCCGTACAGCGCTGTCTTGAGGATGTTGGCGGATGCCAGCAGTCCGTGGGTGAGGGCCAGCATCTGCTCTCGCTTCAGTTTGTCCGGGATTCCGGGCCGGTTCTTCATCGTCGGCGGTCAGAAAGCCTATGTCGCAGAAATGGGGGAGGTGTTCACACAGGAGTATGGCGACAAGGATGCCAGGCTCCGCGTGATCTTCGACAACGGCACGGAGAACAACATGCTCAGGCGCTCGCTTCAGCGCGCGCTCCACAAGGACGAGGCTGGTCGACGGATCACCGAGGCAACCGCCGGCCCGCTCTTTGCCGACCAAGCCGCGGACAGTGACGAGGCGAGCGGCACGATCTACGTGCTACGGAGCAAGTCTGATCTTCCGTTCATTTCAGAGCATCGCGACCTGATCCACAAGATCGGCGTCACCAGTGGCAACGTTCAGGAGCGCATCGCGGGCGCAAGGCTCCAACCGACCTTCCTCATGGCCGATGTCGAGATCGTCGCCACCTACCGGCTTTACAACATCGACCGTGGCAAGCTAGAAAACCTCATCCACCGCGTCTTCGGCCCCGCGCGCCTCCAGATCGAGATCAAGGATCACTTCGGCAACCCTGTCGCCCCGCGCGAATGGTTCCTGGTGCCGCTCAGCGTGGTCGACGATGCCGTTGAGAAGATCCGTGAGGGAACGATCACCCGGTTGTGCTGAGACGGTATTCACCTGACAGTTGACCACGAGAGAGGACGGTGGCCAGCCGCCCTCGCCGGAGCTAATTGAGAGATGTCGAAGTCACTCACTTAGCACGGGAGAGAAGATGACCACCGTCCAGGGGGAGAAGATAGCGCGCCGCAAGCTGAGCCTGCTACAGTTGGCCCAGGAGCTCGGCAACGTGAGCAAGGCGTGCAAGATCGTGGGCTACAGCCGGCAGCAGTTCTACGAGATCAGGAGGAACTTCCAGCTTTACGGGGCCGAGGGGCTGATCGACCAGCTTCCGGGGCCGAAGGGACCGCACCCGAACCGGGTGAGTGAAGAGATTGAGCAGGCGGTCTTGGCCCACGCCTTGGAGGCTCCGACGCACGGAGCTCAGCGGGTCGCGGACGAGTTGCTGCTCGGAGGGATCCAGGTGAGCTCAGGAGGCGTACGGGGCGTGTGGAGCCGGCATGGCCTCACCACGAAGCACGAACGGCTGCTCAGGCTCGAAGAGACGGCCAGGGAACGGAAGCTGAAGCTGACCGACGAGCAGATCGAGCTGCTGGAGCGCTTCAGTCCCGAGTTCCGGGAGCGCCACATCGAAGTCCATTACCCGGGCGACCTCGTCGCCGTGGACACGTTCTTCGTCGGAACGCTGAAGGGGGTCGGCAAGGTGTACCTGCAGACCGTGCTCGATTGCTTCAGCCGCTACGCCTGGGGCCGGCTCTACACGAGCAAGCTCCCGCTCACGGCGGTGCAGGTGATGAATAACGACGTGTTGCCGTTCTTCGATGAGCACCGGGTCCGGGTGAAGACCGTGCTCAGCGACAACGGCCGCGAGTTCTGCGGCCGTCCGGACCGTCACCCATATGAGCTGTTCCTTCAGCTCGAGGACATCGAGCACCGCACGACGAAGGTGGGCAGGCCCCAGTCCAACGGCTTCATCGAGCGCTTCCACCGCACGCTCCTCGACGAGCACTTGAGGGTGAAGGGCCGCACCACCTGGTACGAGACCGTCGAGGAGATGCAGCAGGACCTCGAGGCGTATCTGGAGACCTACAACCGGAAGCGGCCGCACCGCGGTCGAGCCATGGAGGGCCGCACGCCCTATCAGGTCTTCAAGGCCGGTCTCACCGACGCCAGGAAGGCCGCAAAGGCCAGGAAGGAGGAGGCTAAGACGAAGGCAGCCTAGACACAGCTCCGGCGAGGGCCAACTGTCAGGTCATTACCATCTCTGTACAACCCGGTATGCCTATGACGCGAATACAGCGTCGCTCATTAGTTAGACCGTCTTCCCTGATACGGAACCGCCTCGAACCTACGAGCGGCCTCCCGCAACTCAACTATCTGTCTCACCTGATCCTCTTTGGGTTCGCATCCAAGTCTCCGAAGGAAGCCGCTGGCGACGTCAACATCGGTAATGCGTCTCGTCCCGCTAGAATCTATGAGAGAGTCAATGTACTTGACAGCTTCAACAAGCTGTATCGAGTATGCTACGAATGCACCGGCTCTTGGCCTGTAAGCGATATCGTTGTGTATGTTCTCATTCAAGAGGCATGAGCTGATCTGGTCCAGAACGGCATGTATCGCGTTCAATGCCGCGTTTATCTGTTGCAAACTGGCAGGAGCCAGAGGCTCAACGTCGGGCTCTATCACTCGCATGAGGTCTGTATGGCTGATGTGCTTGTTTCTCCATTGGTGGGCAAATTCAGCGTCTTGCACTGCAGTCTTGACGAGGCTATCTACTTCGCTACGCAATTCATTCTCACAGAACCCCGGCAACCTTCGAACCGTGAGGTTGGCCTTCCGTGCCGTTTCAATCGGATCTGTCAACCTTGTGATGCGCAGTATCAAGTCGTCCCAGAGTATGTGCTGGACATCCCAAATGAACCTGCCACCACCAATTGCATTTAGGAGTTCAACGGTCGCTGCGCCGCTGAACAACACTTGAAACTCCTTGGATCTCATCAGGGCCGATGACCTGCCCCCAAGAGCGGTACCACATCCTATGTTAGTCCCAGCACCTGTGGAGGGCCGTGAAGGACGGGCATCCTCAGGAACCAGGGCGACGGCTTAATCGCCTCAGGGGCCGGGGGAAAGCCGCCGCAGGCGCTGTGGGGTCGGACGGTATTGTACTCGCGCCTCCATTGCTCGACCAGCACGGCCGCCTCCGCCAACGAGTAGAAGATCTCCCCGTTCAACAGCTCGTCCCTGAGCTTGCCGTTGAAGCTCTCGTTGTAGCCGTTCTCCCACGGGCTGCCCGGCTCGATAAAGAGCGTCTCGACGCCGACGCGCCTCAACCACCGCCGCACGAGCTTCGCGGTGAACTCCGGTCCGTTGTCCGACCTCAGATACTCGGGAGGCCCGTGTCGGACGAACAGATCGGCCAGCACCTCGAGCACGTCGTGCGAGCGGATCTTGCGACAGGAGGGGCTCAAGGTGCCCAGGCGTCAACCGAAACGGGGCCGGCTGTGGCTCAACGATGGCTCGTGCATCCGACTCAGGCCGCTGTACCGGAATCACGTCTGGTCCTACGACTTCATGAGCACACGGACGCACGACGGTCGAGCGCTGAAGCTGCTGACCGTGCTCGACGAGTACACGAGGGAGTGTGTGGCGATCAAGGTGGCTCGAAAGATCCGAGCCCACGACGTGCTCGAGGTTCTGGCCGAGCTCTTCGCTCATCACAGTCCGCCCGAGCATCTACGCTCGGACAACGGGCCAGAGTTCACGGCCAAGCTCGTACGGCGGTGATTGGGCAGACTCGGTGTGCAAACGCTCTACATCGAGCCGGGAAGTCCTTGGGAGAACGGCTACAACGAGAGCTTCAACGGCAAGCTCAGAGACGAGTTCTTAAACGGCGAGATCTTCTACACGCTGCCCGAGGCCGTCGTCCTCGTCGAGCAATGGAGGCGGCTGTACAATACCGTTCGACCTCACAGCGCCTTCGGCGGACAACCCCCCGCCCCGGAGACGATAAAACCATCGTCTTGGTTCCTTAGAATGCCCCAACTTCTGGGACCACCGATAGCTCAAGGTCTAACATAGGGAGTGGTACCATACTTGGGGGCACGTCACTCGCTTCAAGAGCTGGGTCTCCTTCTCGAGCTCCTTCAGCCGCCTCGCCTGGCTCGTCTTCATCCCTCCGTACTCCCGCCGCCACCGGTAGTAGGTCTGCTCGCTCACGCCCAGCTCCCGGCACACCTCCTTGATCCTCTTCCCGTTCGCAATCCCGACTTCGGCCTTCCGGAGAGCGTTGATGATCTGTCCCGCAGACATCCTCTTCTGCGCTGCCATGTTGACCTCCTCCTGGTCTCGACCGGCCCAAATTCTAACACTGGACCTGGTCTCGTTTCAGGGGGCTAGGTCAGAGGGGTCGGGTGGAGCCGTCGTGATGAAGACCACCCAACACGGCGCAGCACTACCATCATGCCGTCGAGTCAAAACTCACAGTTGGTACGTCTCGCACTTCTTCAGAGGTAACTTCGAAATACTCTCTCGCCTCGGCCCCGGTCGCCTTGGCAATCAGCGCTTGCGGAAATCGCCGAATGAAAGCGTTATAGGTTCGCACAGCGTCATTGTAATCCTGCCGCGCCGTTGCAATCCTGTTTTCGGTGCCCTCCAATTGAACTTGCAACTCCATGAAGTTCTGGTTCGAACGCAGTTCCGGGTATGCCTCGGATATTACGAGCAGGCGCCCTAACCCCTGCGTAAGGGACTGATTAGCCTCCGCCATCTGGCTCGGGTCTCCCGATTGGATTGCACCACCCAGGCGGGAACGAGCCTCGGCGATTGAAGTGAACACTTCCTCTTCTTGATCGGCGAAGCCCCGGACCGTTGCGACGAGATTGGGGATGAGATCAGAACGCCTCTGCAGTTGCACTTCTATCTGACTCTTGAATGCGTTGATCGCTTCGTCGTAGGTCTGAATGCGGTTGTAACCGCAACCACTCAACGAAACGAGTGCCAATCCAATTATTGCCCGCTTCATGTGATGATCTCCCCGTCAGAAAACTCCATCGGTCGTTATGCTTGGTCTACGTAGTTGGTCAACTTCTGTATTTCATCCACGTAGCGTGCGGCGATAGGGTCGTCACTCCGGAGTGCTTTCACCTTGTTTCCCGCAATTTTGTCGACGACCCAACCAAAAGCGCCTACCTCGAGGCCCGCGATACTCGCTGCCTGTTCAACAAGTCTCGCCGGCTTCGCCTCGGGCGTCTGATCTTCGAGACGCACCAGCGCCCTCATCAAGACGAAGAAAGTCGAAGCCGAGTCGATTAACAGTCGCGTCAAAGCTGCCCCGTTTGGGGCGAAAGCAGCGTATTGAGCTCTCAGCTGTAGAAGTTTGCCGCGAACCTCCCGCTCCAACTCCTGGCGAAGGTCATCCCTGTTGGTGACAATCCCCTCGAACGGATCGGTTCCCGCAACGAGTTTGTGTGCTTCCCTCATATCCTCGATTTCGATTGGGAAGACATCGGTCGATCCTTCCCATTCCACTCGCTCGAAAATAAGCGGGGCCGCATTTCCTTTCTTGACCCATGCAGCAAGTGATTTCTCTATCGGTCTAATCGCTTCGGTTGACGCGTCCTCGACCATCACCAGAATGTTCACCTCCTGGTGCGCTGGTGCGTAACCGCCACGTATTGCCGTACCGAATAACACCATCGACTTCAGGTTTTCGCCCAGATCGTTGGCGATCTGGGCTGCGACCTTGTTTGCCTGCTGTATCTTGTCCGCCATGCTCTAAAAACCGCCTGATGAGCCACCACCACTGAAACCACCACCACCTCCGAAACCGCCAAAACCGCCACCGCCAAAACCGCCACCGCCATGGTAATGGCCTCCTCTTCCCGCGCCAAGCAACATGCCGAGCAGGAGCCACCGGCCCGATCCTCGTCGGCCGAACAGGAAAAACACGCCGAGTAACAGCAGCCAGGAGTAGTTTACTCCTGTGCGCCCCGACGGCCGTCGTTGGGGGATCGGTCGGGCGACCTGGCCCGTCAATGTCACACCGAATTCTTCGGCGTATTCTCGGGCGAGCAGCTGAACACCGACGGCAAGACCCTCGGCATAGCTCCCTGATCTTGTCGCCGCTTCCCCAATGGCGTTGCGAATCCGCAGGGTTTCAGCATCCGTTATGAAACCTTCCGCGCCGCGCCCGGTAGATATTGCGAGATCGGCCCTGCCGTCCCCCGGCCGTTGACCCGGTACCAGCAGCAGGACCACCCCGGCATTGCTCGCCTGCGACCCCGCTCTCCGTTCTGCGCCCACGCCCCACTGCCGTCCGATGTCACGAGCGACATCGATCGACGCTCGACCTTCCAGGTCCCGCAGAGTCACCACGGCGATGTCACCGCCGGTTTTCTGTTGGACCTCGCTTATCAGGGCTGTCATCGTCGTTTCAAGGCGTGAATCAATCATGCCAGCGAAGTCGTTGACGTAGCCCTCTGGGGCCGGTATCTGTAGCTGAACTGCGATGACCAAGACGTTGAGTAGCATGCGGTAATTATAACCGTCCGCTGAACCCGTGTCGTGCCCGTGCTCACTGCAAGGACCGAGGACGGCATGAGCGGCCCCCAGGAGGCGCGAGAGGTTGGGTCAATAGGTGTGTAAACGTATCAGGCGGCATTCTTCCGCTGTTGGGTTGAGACGGGCTTTCCGTCTTCGAACTTCCTTCCTTCAAACACGTCCTTGAGGAGGTGAGGAGCGTCGAGCCTTCGGAACCGCTTCTCGGCCACCAAAAGCAACTTCCAGATCAGCGCCGTAGCGCTCTCGACCCGCTTGAATCGCTTCGCCGCCGTCGTCCTGAGCCGTAGCGCAGCGAACGGGCTCTCGACCACGTTCGTCGTGCGTAGATGCTTCCAGTGATCCTCGGGGAAGTCGTAGAACGCCACCATCCGCTCCCAGTCGTCCTCGAGTACGTCCACCGCCTTCGGATACCACGGCCTGTAGCGCCTGGCGAACACTTCGCGGGCCTTCACAGCCTCGGCCCGACCCGTAGTGCCCCCATCCGGCGGTAACAGCGAAATCCTCGCCAATCATGTTGCGTTCCCCAACGGTACACGGAACAGAGATCGCGGCAATCTCGGAACGCAGGGGCGTTCGGGTGACACCAGGGATGGAGGTTTCGGGATCGAGTAAGGCGGCAAGCTGGCGCCCCCGTGCTGCTGATTCTGCAAGCGTTGCCCCTGAGCTTTCGGCCTCGCCGTCCGGCCAGCCGGGAAGCCAGATACGGGGCCATTCCATGCGCAGCGCCCCAGCGTTGGTTGCGCGGTAGCTGGGATCGTGCAGGACGGCGAGAACATGGTAGAACAGGTCTTCGACATCCGCGCCAAGGCAGTCGAGATAGCGTTGCGCCGTTGCCGAAAGGTTGGCGCGGCCCACATCGCGTCCTTCGGTGCCTAACCCATCATCCCGCAACCAAGTTGGGAAATAACTGGAAAGCCCGTTACCGAGATTGTCGGCCATGTAGCGAATCAAGCTTCCGCGAGAGAAATCTTCCTTGGCTTCACGCTCGCGCGCTTCGATCCAAAGATTACCTTCGAACACATGGGGCCGGTAGTCGGCCCTCTTCTCGTCAAGCAGCTTCGTGTCGCTTTCCCAATAGAGCCAGCGGTTGTCGAATGGTCGGTACGCGAAGCGGATGAATCCAGATTCATCTGGTCCGCCGCGTCTCAGCAGCGCGTCACGCACTGCGGGGGCATCGAAGCGCGCCGTGGACTTCATGACCCTCGGATAGCGCCGTGCGATGTCCTCATGGCTCAGCGCCGGGTCGAAGTAGCCGCCTACACGCGCGCGGAGCCGGTCAAGATCGGTGTCCACCAGAAACCCGTCGCGGCTGGTCTTGACGCCGGGAAACGAGACCGGGAACAGATCGGGGAGTGCAGGCCAATCGAACCAGTCAGCACTCACCGCTGTTTCCACAAAGGGAAGGCCCAGCGGCAACACCGGTTCGATCGTCGAGTAGAGAGCATCCGGTTCCGCCTCGGCCGTGGCAACCAACTCCCCTGGCTTGGCCTGTCCCCAGAGATTCCGGAACGCAACCGTCTTGGCGGGCTCGTGGTCCACCTTACGCACCAGCGTCGCGATGGCGGTGCCAACCTGAATTCCAACCGGATCTCCGTCAGTGGAAAAGATGCTCGGGTCGGGCGAACCGTCCGGTGCTACCTTGCCTGTCTTGTACTTGTCGCCGTTCAGGCAGTCGATCCGGATTGCGTCAAATGCGTCGACGTAGCGCTCCCGCATACCGGTGAAGGACAAACCGTCGAGCCATGAATAGTTGGAGATGAAGCAAACCACTCCCTGTCCGGTCTTCTCCGCGATGCGCCGCTCCGCCATGCGGAAGAAGCGAACGTAGAGATCGTTCAGGCCCTGTCCTTCGGGCCGGCGCACCTGCTTGGTCGTCCGATAGGCTTCCGAGAGCTCACGCTCCTCGTCCACTGCCATGCCGGCGAAGCCGTTGTAGGGCGGGTTGCCCAGGATCACTAGAATCGGGGTTTCCTGCTTCACCCGATCTGCCCGGTCGCGTTCCTCTTCAAGCTCCGGGAAGGGCAGCGGCTTGTTCATGTGCGGCTCCCATCCGGTCAGCGCGTTGGTGAGGAACACGCCTGCGCGCTCGGTGCCGTCATCCGCCAGCGGCGCGTCCAGATTCTGCATCGTCAAGCCGACCTGCAAATGCGCGACGACGAACGGCGCGGGCATGATCTCGAATCCGAAGACGCGGTCGGTTGCCGCCTTCCTAACCGCTACGCCGGCGAGCGCACCGAGGCCCTGTTCTTCGAGATTGAGAGCAATGCGGCGGAGCACCTCCGCGAGATAGGACCCGGTGCCGCAGCACGGGTCCAGCACATAGACATTCTCTGCCGCGAGCCCGTCCGGAATGCAGAGATCGTCTTTCAGCGCCCTGTCCACGCGGGCCACCATGTAGCGGACCACTTCGGTTGGCGTGTACCAGACGCCCAGCTGCTTGCGTAGTGCGGGGTCGAAAGCTTCGAGGAACGGCTCGTAGAAGTACGGCACCGCCTCGCCTTCGTTGAACCGCGAGAAAAACTCGGCCCGGTCCACGCGGTCAAGCGCCGCCGCCGTCCAGTCCAGCACCTCGACGAGACCGAGCGGCTTCAACCGGCCCGGGTCGGACAGCTGCTGAAACAAGGCACGCAGCACCGGTGCCCGCAGATGCCAAACCGACTCGCGCCAGTTGAACCGCTCTTGGTTGTAGCGGCCCGCGAACAGTGGGTCGTCGCTGTTCTTCTCCTCGCGAGACCACAGCACCCAGGCGGAGAAGATTCCGTAAAACAACGTTTGGATCAGCGTCGAACGGAAGAAGCGTTCCCCGCGCTCGCCCTCGAAGCGCATGCCGAGCGCTTCTTCCAATGCTGACCGCACCGTCACGAGCGGTGGTGCGTCCCCTCCGGCCTCGACACGCGCTAGGCCGTCGCGCGCGTATGAAGCGAGCAGCCAAGCCAAGTCCTTCGGCTCGACCAGGGCGGCCCGGTGCGAGAGAGCCCGGCAAAGATACTCTCCGAGGCCCGCGCCGACGTCGCGGGCGAAGGCGCGAGGCTTCTCCAGCCTGCGCCAGAAGTCGTCAGTGCTCTCCGCTAACCTGAAGGTCTCGAGCTTGGCCGGATCGCCCGACCCGTCCGTGCCCACCAGCACGAAATCGCGCCCGTTCGTTACCAGAACGAGACGGTAGCGGCCCCAATACCGGCTCACTTGATCCGATTCGGCGGTCACGCAGGCGTCGTCCTCCACACCCTTCACCTCGACGACGCCTCGCTCCGGGACCTGTCCCTCCCTCGGGCGGCCCTTCTGGACCTGCTTCGCCGTGTAGAGGGCATAGTCCGGATGACCGGCACCCTGATCCGCCCCCTCGAGAACGCAGAACACCTTGGGCTTCAGCGTGTCTCCGACTGCGCAAAGCAGGTTCGCCAGTGCAGGGTAGTAGGAGCGCTCCCCAGTCCCGCCACCAGAGGCGTGCACCCTACCCATGTCGGTGAAGTACGCCTCGACCGCAGAGATCAGCTTCTTGTTCGGACCTGTCATCGTGCCTTCCTGAAAGTCGGACGCGCCGCCGCCTCAGGGCGAGATCCTGTAGCTTCAGAACATATCACGAGGGGCGGTATTGTCTGCTCGCGTTGTCGAGCTGAAGGTACGGGGATCGGATCGCAATCGGCCGTCGCCTACGAAAGCGCCAAGAACGCTGCCTCCGCCTCCGCCTCGAACGCGAGAATCTCGGTTCGGCTGGATCGCAGCAAAGCCTCGATGTCGGCCGTGGTGCAGTTGCCCCGGCGGATCCAGATGACCTTCGGAGGCGGACCTCGGAGGAAGCTCACCTGATGGAAGTCCGAGTCCTTCGAGACAATGGTGAGACCGTGGTCCCGGGCGTAACGCCAGATCGCGGCGTCGGTCGCTCGGGCCAGTTCGACATCTCGAACGTGGACGGACCCCGGAAACACATCCGATAGGCCAGCGACGAGACGCGGAGCAACGTTCTCGTCGAAGAGGAGCTTCACTCGGGCGGGATCGAAACGAGCCTGCGCTCACGCTCCGCTGCGAAAGCCAGCGCTGCCCGGATGTCTTCGAGTTCCAGGTCCGGGAAATCCGCCAGTATTTCCGCTTCTGTCATCCCGGACGCCAAGTACTCGAGGATATCGTACACCGTGATCCGGAGCCCGCGAATGCACGGCTTCCCGCCCCTCTTCTCCGGCTCCAGGGTGATGCGATCAGAATAGTTCATGCCCTAGAATACCCGTACGCCAGATCGGGGGTCAAATTTCCCCTCCGCTGGCATGGCTCCCTAGGACCGCCGTCGAGCCTAGGGGCTCTTCCTCGGCTCTGAGCCGGTCCAAGTAGTCGGCCCAAGCTTGCATTGGGATCCCTGACCACGTGGGCCAACCGGTGCTCGATGAAGTCGGGCCGAGAGCCCAACATCTCGTCCAGAACGGTGCGTGCCACAGCACGGAAGCCATACAGGGTCATTCGTTCCGGGGGGATGTACAGAGCCCGGCAGTCCCCTCGCAAGGTGGAGTCGTTCATCGGCCGCACACGGTGCGGATAGCGTACATTCGGGAAGACGTAGCGGATGCCCAAGCAGCAAGCGAGCAAACGGCCGCCAGCGCGGCAGGAGTTGACGCTCGACAACCGCCACCTGTCTAGGGGGTAACTGTTCGGCCAAGCCGTGGGGAGCGTCGTGTTGTCGGATCGTGTGGTGGGGTCTGGTAACGTGATCCGGAATGTAGTATCGTCGAGGGCATGGCGATGCGGGACGGCAACGGACATGCGAACGTGGCGCTGGCCGAGGGGCTGGAGGAGCTTTGGCCGGTGCCCGGTTCCGTGGAGTCGGAGCTTGGGGACTGGCGGTCGCTGTACGAGCGGGAGCGCGAGCGAGCGGAGGCGGCGGTGGCCCGCGCGGAGGAGTTGCGGTGGGCGGAGGTGCGGGCGCGCTGCGAAGCGGGATCGTGGAAGTGGTGGTGGGAGGCGTCGCGCCGGAAGCTGAGGGCGGTGATCGCGGAGACGCGGGAGGCCCGCCGCGCGGCGCGGGACGCCCTGGCGTTGCAGCGCGAGGTGGGGCGTCTGCACGGGCTGCTGCGGGAGGCCGGGGTGGACGCGGGGAAGCGCGGCACGGAGATGGCGCTTCGGATGGAGGTGGCACGGCTTCGCGAGGAGGGTTGGGCGCTGGAGAAGGCGCTCGATGCCCGCGCGGCCGAGGTGCAGAACCTTCACAAGGCCCGCATCGAAGCGGACGCGGATATCCTGGCGCTGCGGCGGCAGTTGCGCGAGATGCTCGAGATCCACGGCGAACTGTCGAAGCTGGGGGACCAGCGGGATCGGGTCGAGTCGCTGTCGGAGGAGGTCGGGGCGCTTCGCTGGGCGCTGAAGGTCTCGGAGGCGTCGAAGGGCCGCCTGACGGCGCGGCTGCGGCGTGCGGTCGAGGCGGGGCGGGCGCGGTCGCCGTCGGCCGCCGACGCGGAGTTGCGCAAGGCCTTGCGCAGATCGCGGCGCCAGAGGGCGACGATCGGCTCGCTGACGCGGGAGAAGACCCGGCTCGGCAGGAGGATGCGGGCGTCGCGGCGGCGGATCGAGCGCCTCGAGGGCCAACTGGCGAAGCTTCGCGCGTCGCGCACGGTGCTGCCGAAGGGGCAGTCCGGCGGCGCGTGCGAGAGGCAGGAGCGACCGCGTTCGGGGCGGCGGCGGGGCCAGCAGCCCGGCACGCCGGTCCACGGCCGCACCCCGCGCCCGGGGCTTGAGGAACGCACCGAGGAGCACAACCCGCCCGCCGATGCGCGGGTGTGCCGGGGTTGCGGGAGCCCGTACGCGGCCAACGGCGCCGAGGAGTCGGCCCTCGTCGAGATCGAGGTCCGGGCGCACCGGCGGGTGATCCGCCGCCCGCGCTGGCGGCGGACGTGCGGGTGCGCGTCGTCGCCCGCCGAAGTGACGGCGCCCCCCGTGCCTCGGCTGTTCGCCCGCACGCCGTACGGGACGAGCGTCTGGTCGCGCTTCCTGTTCGAGCGCTACGCGTGCCTGCGCCCGCTGCACCGGGTCCGCGGGTGGCTGTCCGACCAGGGTCTGCCGGTCTCGCCGGGCACGCTGGCGGACAGCGTGCACCGCTTGGCGCCGTTGTTCGAGCCGGTGGGCGCGGCGATCCTCGCGCACCAGAACGGCTCGGCGCTGCGCCATGCCGACGAGACCAGCTGGCGGGTGCGGGCGCTGCGCGACAGCGACGGATCGGGGTACGCGTGGCTGTGGATCTCGGTCGGCCGCGGCGCGGCCTACTTCCATGTGGATCCGTCACGCAGCGCCGAGGCGGCCCGGAAGCTGTTCGACGGGGCGCTGTGCCCGACGGTCCTCGTCTGCGACCGCTACAGCGGCTACAAGAAGCTGGCGCGTCTCCTCGGGGGCAGGGTCACGCTGTCGTTCTGCTGGGCGCACATGCGCAGGGACTTCATCCGGTGCGCGGCCGGGCACGTCCATCTGACCGGCTGGTGCCGGGAGTGGCTCGGGCGGATCGCCACGGTCTACCGCCTGCACAAGGCGCGGCTGGAGCTCCACGACCCCGGCCTCGAGCGCCAGAGCCCGGCGTTCGACGCGGCGCACGACGCGCTGAGCGAGGCGCTCGGCGGCATGTTCGCGGCCTCCGAACGCCAACTCGCCCGCCTGTCGCCAAAGGCGAGGGAGGGAGGGCCGCTGCGCTCGCTCCTCAACCACCGCGAGGGGCTGAGCGTCTTCCTCGACCGGCCCCGCGTGCCGCTCGACAACAACCTCGCCGAGCGGCTGCTGCGCGGCCCGGCCATCGGGCGGCGCCTGTCGTTCGGCTCCGACAGCGAGTCCGGCGCCCGGTTCACCGCGCTCATGTACTCGGTGACCGGCACCCTGAGGCTGAACGGCCTCGACGTGCCGCGCTGGCTGCCGTGGTCGATGGACGCCGGACGCAGGCGCGAAATGACGGCGTCCGCATGAGCGAGCGCATCGAATGCCGCTACCACGGGCGCGACTTCACCGCCGCGGAAATGGCGCTGCTGCGCCGACTGATCGCCGGACCGCCCGCGCTCAACCGCCACGCCCTGTCGAAGGAGTTCTGCCGGCGCATCGGCTGGTTCAAGCCCGACGGCGGGCTCAAGGACATGATGGCGCGCGTCACCATGCTCGCCATGCACAGCGACGGCCTCATCGTCCTGCCGCCCCCGAAGTGGAGGCAGAAACGACCCGGCCCCATCGTCTTCGGACAGGACACCGAACCGCCCCTCTTCCCCCCGCCCACGATCCTCGACGAGGTCCGCCCCCTCGAACTCCGCACCGTCGGCGGCGGCACCCGACAGGGCAGGCTGTGGAACGAGTTCGTCGCGCGCCACCACTATCTCGGCTACAAGACCCTCGTCGGCGCCCAGATGCGCTACGCCGTCCACGACCGCAACGGCTGGCCGCTCGCCATACTCGGCTTCAGCACCGCCGCCTGGTCCCTCGCTCCACGCGACCGCTTCATCGGATGGACCCCGACCCTGCGAAAGAAGAACCTGCCGCTCGTCATCGACAACCCCAGGTTCCTCATCCTGCCCTGGATCCGCATCCCCAACCTCGGATCCCACATCCTCGCCCTCGTCCGCCGCCGCCTGCCCCGCGACTGGACCCGCCGCTACAACACCACCCCCGTCCTCATCGAGACCTTCGTTGAGGTCCCCCGCTTCACCGGCGGCGTCTACAGGGCCTCCGGTTGGATCCGCGTCGGTACCACACGGGGACGAGGGCGCTACGACACCGCCAAGCAGTACGGCAAGCCCACCAAGGATGTCTGGCTCCGCCCGCTCGCCAAGCACTGGAAGCGCATCCTCAACCGCTGAGCACCCCCACACATACGATCCGACAACACGACGCTCCCCACGGCTTGGCCGAACAGTTACTCTAGGGGTAACCGTTCGGTCAGGCCGTGGGCTGGGCCTCCAGCGGGCCTGCCCTCGATGGCGGCCAAGCAACCGACGAAGTGTCCCCCTTCCACCTCCATGGGGACGGTCCAGAGAGCCGAGATGCGACCCATGATGTCGCAACGACACGCTCGCTTCGCCCGCCGCGTGACAGGACTTCGCGGCTGGCCATCACTCTCGGTTGTCCTGTCGTGGGGTGGGCCTGCCGCCGCGTTGGGTTGCTCAAAGCACGACCCCGACTCAACGGGTTTTGATCGCTGCCGTGAAGATGCCGACCGACCGCTTTTCCACGGCTACGGAGCAGACTGGGGCGAGCTTGAGTGCGGCCTCCCGGATGATGGCGCGGGAGGGGGGGACGCTTGCGGTGCACCGCAACCGCCTGATCCTACTGCCCCTGTCGGATTGCTACAGCGATGGAGTCGGGACACGCACGTTCGCGCAGGATACCAAACCGCCGCTGGTTGTGACGCCATCCTCACGGCCCCGCCGAACGGTTACGAACGGATGTAACTGTTCGGTCAGGCCGTGGGCTGGGCCTCCAGCGGGCCTGCCCTCGATGGCGGCCGAGCAACCGACGAAGTGTCCCCCTTCCACCTCCATGGGGACGGTCCAGAGAGCCGAGATGCGACCCATGATGTCGCAACGACACGCTCGCTTCGCCCGCCGCGTGACAGGACTTCGCGGCTGGCCATCACTCTCGGTTGTCCTGTCGTGGTGCGGGCCTGCCGCCGCGTTGGTTGCTCAAAGCACGACCCCGACTCAACGGGTTTTGATCGCTGCGGTGAGGATGCCGACCGACCGCTTTTCCACGGCTTGGCCGAACAGTTACCTCTAGGGGCGTCCTCGGCCGCCCCATAGATTCCCGTTCAGGAAGAGGGATTTAATGAGGGAATTCGGTGGGACTGGTCAGTAATAAAGCCTTATATGACAATAAGTTACAATTGAATTAGCGCGTCTTACGCCTACGCGGCCGGGCCATCGATCCTTCCAGACTGCCTCGATAGATGACTTAACTCTTTTTATATAAATGATTTGCGTATTCAGTGGCGGTGATCGTCCCCCCATTTAGCCCACCGTTTCTAATGGGCTGTCAAGGGCCTTTCGTGGACATGAACGGATGGTAACCGTTCGGTCAGGCCGTGGGCTGGGCCTCCAGCGGGCCTGCCCTCGATGGCGGCCAAGCAACCGACGAAGTGTCCCCCTTCCACCTCCATGGGGACGGTCCAGAGAGCCGAGATGCGACCCATGATGTCGCAACGACACGCTCGCTTCGCCCGCCGCGTGACAGGACTTCGCGGCTGGCCATCACTCTCGGTTGTCCTGTCGTGGGGTGGGCCTGCCGCCGCGTTGGGTTGCTCAAAGCACGACCCCGACTCAACGGGTTTTGATCGCTGCCGTGAAGATGCCGACCGACCGCTTTTCCACGGCTACGGAGCAGACTGGGGCGAGCTTGAGTGCGGCCTCCCGGATGATGGCGCGGGAGGGGGGGACGCTTGCGGTGCACCGCAACCGCCTGATCCTACTGCCCCTGTCGGATTGCTACAGCGATGGAGTCGGGACACGCACGTTCGCGCAGGATACCAAACCGCCGCTGGTTGTGACGCCATCCTCACGGCCCCGCCGAACGGTTACGAACGGATGTAACTGTTCGGTCAGGCCGTGGGCTGGGCCTCCAGCGGGCCTGCCCTCGATGGCGGCCGAGCAACCGACGAAGTGTCCCCCTTCCACCTCCATGGGGACGGTCCAGAGAGCCGAGATGCGACCCATGATGTCGCAACGACACGCTCGCTTCGCCCGCCGCGTGACAGGACTTCGCGGCTGGCCATCACTCTCGGTTGTCCTGTCGTGGTGCGGGCCTGCCGCCGCGTTGGTTGCTCAAAGCACGACCCCGACTCAACGGGTTTTGATCGCTGCGGTGAGGATGCCGACCGACCGCTTTTCCACGGCTTGGCCGAACAGTTACCGAACGGATTGAACGGACGTGTCAGCCCCGGATTGCACGCGCCCGAGTCGCCCGAGCGTCCGATGCCCGACGCAGAGAAGCCGCGTGCTGCGGCCGTTCGTGAGACGGACGAAGGGGGTGGGGGAGTTGGGCCTCTGGAGGAGAAGCTGAGGCAGCCTGCGCAGAGACGCTCGCCGTCCGAACCATCGTCGTCGTTCGAGATGTCGTGACCACTATCGGCTCCGGACGTGGAGCCGGGGAACGCGGCGGCGGTGTAGGTTCGCATCCTTTCAGGTGGTCGCGGTGGCCGACGCGCTGGTGTTCGAGCACAAGTACACCTCGGGCGTGATTGCCTAGGCACCGGAGGCCTACGTCGTGGCGTCGGAGTGAGCCTCACTCTCGGTACTCGGTGGTGAGCCTATCATACCGCTCTGTCAGGAAACGCGGTACGTGTTCCCCTCGTGTACTCAAGTACCGACGGAGACCTTCCCTGCCCACCTCCACCCCTTGCATGTCGGGTTCTTCGGCGTCCAAGGACACTAGCTTGCCACCCCCATAGCGTATCATCGCGTCTAGACCGGATTCAGCAGCATATCCAGCAACGCGAGCGGGCACGGAACTGGGACGTGCCCGAGCCGCTAGGCTTCTCTCCTCACCCTGTCTTCGTGATCAACCTTGAATGGACAGCCTTCAGCTTGTCGAAAATCCCCTCGATGACGTTTTCCTGGCCAACGAACAACTCGTCCGGACCCCCGGCGTGCAAGTTGCTGAAGGGCGGCTCGTAGAGCGCGGACGCCTCCATCACACCACGCGCGACGAGCTGATCGATCACCATCTCGATGAAACGGATCTGCGGTGGAGTGAGGCTCCGGTCGGAGAGAAAACCCGAGAATGCCTCCTGCGCGGCGGCACGATCCATGCCCACGAGGCTCCGAACGAAGTGGGCGAGGGACGGGGCCTCACTGCGGGCCAGAAGCCCGGCGAACAACGTCTGCCCGTCCTCCTCGCCGATCTCGGCCAGGGTCGTCTCCAATCCCTGCAAGTCGGTCGTGGTCAGCGGCTGGTTGTTACGCAAGCGGTGGATCACGATGTGGTCGAGGTGATTCCTCAGAAAGTCCTTGACCTTCTTCTCGTACTGCGCGCCGGTCATCTTCGGCATGCAGACGGGCGTTTCATCCCGCACGCCCATGACATCGTCCTGGAAGTCGGTGTAGACGACCTTGCGCTTCTTCTTGTCGAGGAAAGGCACCAACCCGCGTAGCCGGTGGCGCAGCTCCTCGAGACCGTTCAGGTCGATCCCCTCCCAGAAATCAAGCTCCTGCATGGAGGCCAGGTATGCGAGCTGGGCCTTCACCACGGGGATCGAGCTCTTCTCCTCCAGCAGCATGGCGATTTCCACGACCCGCTGGCGGAGTTCCTCGAAGGCCCCGGCGTCGCCTTCCGCGTGTGCGAGTTGCATGCGCACAACTGTGAGGTCGAACAGCCGTGACTCGACCTCGTCTGTCTCGATCTCGCCGGGCAGTCCGGCGATCTCACGCTGCAATTTCTCTTGATCTGCTTCGCCGAGTTTCTCCCATGCCTCGAGCTCCCGAAAGCGATCCACCGCCTCCAGATGCATCCGCACGACGAAGTTCTCTCGGTTCATCGCGGCAACTTTGCCATGGAGGTCCGCGGTCAGTGACTTCGCGAGCGCGCCATCCGGGTCGAGGTCCGGCGACGCCTGGGCGTGCGCCAGTAACTGCACGCGGGAGCGGAACAGGCGGGTGCCGAGCGGCACGGCCCCACGAACCTCGATGCCCTGCGGGTTCTCGCGGAAGAAGTCGAAGTTGAAGCAGAAATCGAAGACGCGAAAATCTTGCTTGTCATCATGCGGGCCGAACAGTTCGGAGCAGAGTCGCGTGCCCCGTCCGATCATCTGCCAGAACTTGATCTTGGAGTAGACAGGCTTGAAGAAGACCAGGTTCGCTACCTCGGGCACGTCGATGCCGGTGTCGAGCATATCGACCGAGATCGCGATGTGGGGCGGCTTGTTCTTCTGCGAGAAATCATCGAGCAAGCTCTGCGGATACTTCGCGTAGTGGTCGATGATACGAGCGAAGTGCCCCTTGTAGTGCGGATAGTGGTGGTTGAACCGCTCCTCGATAAACTTCGCGTGCTGGTGGTTACGTGCGAATAGGATCGTCTTAGCGAGCCTGTCACCTCCTTCGACCCGGTGACCATGCTCCATTAGATGCTGGAGCGCCTTGTCCACCGTGTCCTCGTTGAAGAGCCAGCTGTTGATGGCGGCGGAGTTGACCTTGTCCGGCAGACCGTTCTCGTCCACGTCGTCGCCCCAGTCGAGGCTCTCCCACTGTTCCTGCTCCTCTTCGCTGAGCGAGTCGTAGTCGATGCCTTCGCGGGGGAACTTCAAGTCCACCTGCTGCACACGAGGCGGCACGAGGAAGCCGTCCGCCACCGCGGTCTCCAACTCATAGGCGTCGGTCGGGACGCCCGGCTCCAGATCGAAGAGTGTATAGGTGTTCCTGTCGATGTGGTCGCTGGGGGTCGCGGTCAGGCCGACGAGCAGGGAGTCGAAGTAGCGGAAGATCGCGCCGTACTTCTCGTACACCGACCGATGTGCCTCGTCAATGATCACGAGATCGAAATGCCCGACACTGAAGCGCGCCTCGTTGCCGTTCGTCTCGTCGATCAGCCCCATCATCGTCGGATAGGTGGAGACGAAGACCCGACCCGCTTTGTCCTTCTCGGTCACTAGGTTCACCGGGCTGGATTCCGGCAGGTGCGCCTTGAACGCAGCGACCGCCTGGTTCACAAGCGACACCCGGTCGGCCAGGAATAGCGCCCGCTTCACCCAGCCCGCCCGCTGCAGTAGGTCCACGAGCGCAATCGTCGTGCGCGTTTTGCCAGAGCCGGTGGCCATCACCAAAAGCGCCTTGCGCCGCGATTTCGCGAACTGTTCGCTGATGCTGCCGATGGCCCGCTTCTGGTAGTAACGCTCGACAATCTGGTCCTTCACCCGCGCCACATCCAGCGGCCCTTTTTGGGCTCGGCGAAGAATCAGAGACGCCAGCTCGTCCTTCTTGTAGAACCCCGCGACGGTCCGCGGCGGGTAGGCGAAGTCGTCCCACAGCCTTGTCTCATAGCCGTTGGTGTAGAAGATGACCGGACGCTGGCCATGCATCGTCTCCAGGCAGTCGGCGTAGAGCTTCGCCTGCTGCTGGCCTACCACCGGGTCTACGGTGGTCTTCTTCGCCTCCACCACCGCCAGCGGCTTGCCGTCGTCTCCCCAGAGGACATAGTCGGCATAGCCGATGCCCGACTCGTTCGGCATGCCAGTCACCTCGTATTCACGGTCCTGTTCCCGGTCCAGAGGCCAACCGGCGCGTTCCAGATCAAGATCGATAATGAGCGTGCGGGTCTTGTCTTCGTTCCAGTCATGGGTCTCGGGGACGGCTTCGTTCTCCGCCTTGATCGCCGCGAGCCGTACACGCAATGCCTCCAGCTCCCTTTCCAGCTCCTTGTGAGCCTCTTCGGCAGCGTCCCGGTCTGCCTTCAGAGCGTCCAGTTCCTCGACGCTGGCCGGCGCAGCTGCCGGTTCCACATTCAGGACGAGTGATTCGTCGAAGGTCTTGCCGGCTAGGCTTTCCGCCCCCTTCCGCAGGTACGTGCGGCCCGCCCAGTAGAGGACGTGAAAAAGCTCGCGCACTACATCCAGCGCTTTCTGGGGTGCTGGCGACTTGTTGCCGTGGACCGCCACGTTGCCCGCCTGCCGGATGTATTCGGCCTTCTGCCAAACGACCTTAGGCACGAGTTCGCGGAAAGCAGGGTCGCTGATGTAGCCGTCCAGGTTCGTGACCTTCGGTGGCTTCAGAGCCTTCTCGACCTTGTAGACACGCTTGAGCAGGCGCTCCAGTGCGTGCCGGGCATGGAAGCAGGACGCCCGTGGGTCGCCGAAGACATGCCGCTCCGCATAGCTCGCGCTCTCCGCTGCGTGCGGGAACTCCTGTTTCAGGAACGCGAAGTTGGCCGAGATCTCCATCCAGGCTCAGAGGTCCCCACGGAAGGCACGAGATTGTAGAGAGGCGAACAGGGTGTCCAGTTCGGCCAGGTGGGCGCGTTGGCGGGCCTTTTGTTGCTCGACGGATTTGACGATCGTGGCGAAGCGAAGTTGAAGTTTGATCGGGGGCTTGATCAACTGCAGGGTCTTGAGCTTCGCTTTGGAGATATTCGGCATTGAGCCGGCTGAACCGCCCGCAAATTTCTGAATGACCCGGCGCTGCTTCGGCTGGATCAGCAGTTGCCATAAGAAGGTTGGCTTCATTTCGATTCCCGACTTGAGGCGTAGTCTGAAAATCAAGTCAGAAAGCATGAGTCTCGGCCTCACGTTGTGCACGTAAGCCACTGCGGCAACCAAATCGTGAGTATTTTTCCGCGTGAATAGTAAGTCCCCCGGAGCAACTTCCAGCTCTAGGCGAGGAGTAAGACTTGGAGGCAGTGCTTTCTGAGCAGATTCATCGAATTCGCACCATGTAACTGCACCCAGCTTTAGCACTCCCCATTCACCAATAAGTGCTTTTCTGTTTAGGCACTTGGGACTCCAGCCACTGTCAATGTTGTCGAGCCAATTGTCGAACCGATCGATCTCCCACCCCATGGGATTGGTGACGGGGTCGCCGAACATGTCGAGGAAGGTGGATTGGAGGAGGGTGTCGAGCTGGGCGAGGGCCTCGCGGCGCTTGGCCCGCAAGGCGTCCGCCGCATCCAGAATCCCCGCGATCCGCTTCTGCTCGTCGAGGGGCGGGAGGGGGATTTGGAGCGAGGCAATGTCGCTTTTCGAGACTTGAAGAAATGTCGCTCCTCGTCCCTGGGCGCGTAACACGGGGGCGACATGTGAGGTGGTCCTACTTCGTTGGACAGTCCGAGGGCGATCTTAAGGTGGATTCCGATGGTCTCCAAAGCCCTCGGGGTCCCGCTTGAGGCCGGGTGTTCTCCTTCGAGCCCGGTTTGAATATAACCTCCGTCTTCCCGTCGGGACTGGTTCCCGATGGGAAGACGGAGGGAAGGGCCGCGCGTAGATCCCGCGACGATCGCAGGCGTCGTTGCGCCGGTTGGGTGGCGTCGCGCCGGATCGTCCTCACCACACCTCCGCGCCTTCGCGATAGGCCTCGCCCGGCGTCCGTCCGCCCAGCGACGAGTGCGGGCGCGCTTCGTTGTAGAAGTCGATCCACGAGCCGATGATGCGTTGGGCGTCGGGCCCGTCCCGGAGCTCGTAGAGGTACACCGCCTCGTACTTCAGCGACCGCCACAGCCGCTCGATGAAGATGTTGTCGAGGAAGCGGCCCCGGCCGTCCATCGAGAAGCGCACGCCCGCACCCAGCACCCGGTCGGCGAACGTCTCGCTGGTGAACTGGGAGCCCTGATCCGTATTGAGGATCTCCGGAGCCCTCCAGCCCAGCGCGTCGTCCAGCGCCTGGACGCAGAACGACGCGTCCATCGTGTTCGACAGCCGCCAGGCGAGCACGTGCCGGGTCGCCCAGTCCATCACGGCCACCAGGTAGAAAAACCCTTGCGTCACCGGGACATAGGTGATGTCCGCGCACCACACGTGGTCCGCCCGCGAGATCGTGAGGCCCCGCAGCAGATAGGGGAAGACCCGGTGCTCCGGACTCGCCACGCTCGTGCGCGGCCGCCGGTAGGTCGCCTCCATCCCCATCAGGCGCATGAGCCGCCGGATCCGGTGCCGGCCCGCGGCAACGCCCTCGCGGCGCAGATGCCGCATCAGCTGCCGGCTCCCGTAGAACGGATACGCCATGTGGAGCCCGTCCATGCGCCGCATGAGCGCCAGGTCCTCGGCGCTCTCCCCCTTCGGCCGGTAGTACTGCGACGACCGGCTCACGCCCAGCAGCGCGCACTGCCTCGAAAGACTCAGCGGTCCGTCCCGCTCGATCATCCGCCCCCGCTCCGCCCGGCTCAGCGCTTGAGCCCGCGCCGAAAAAAATCCCGCTCGACCGTGAGCTCCCCGATCTTGGCGTGCAGGTCCCGGATCTTCGCCTCGTGCTCCAGGGCGGCCTTGCGGCCCGCGCCCCCGGCAAACACCTCCGGCAGCCCTTCGAGCAGCTGCCGCTTCCATGTGGTCACCTGGTTCGGATGAAGCTCGTGCCGCGCCGCGATCGCCTGCACGCTGTCCCGCTCGCGCAGCGCCTCGAGCGCTACCCGTGCCTTGAACTCCGCCGTGAACCGCCGTCTCTTCCTGGCCATCTCGGTGCCTCCTCTTCCGCTCTGGAATCCACCTTAACGACCTGTCCAAAAAACCGGGACCACCTCAATGATCAAGCCAATGCCCGAGGTAGGCTTGGCTCAAGTCGGCGTCTTTGGCTCTTAGCCCAGCCACTCCGCGCCCAAGACAGTACTCTTTGTCTGACCAATTTCGGTCGCCTATCGTCGCGCGGATGCACAGGATGAGGTCACCGGGCCGTGACAGCTTCGTTGGGGCATCCGTGTATTTCTTTGGCGCAGGAGTTAGTTCACCGAAGTCCCCGGCTCCAGCAATCAATGGATAACCACTTCTCGTAGTATTGTAGCTATCACCCTTCGGCGCTTGCCCCATTGATATGTCGCACACAGCGGAGAGGTTTTTCGTGAGGGATACACTCATCCCAACATCCCCTCCAACTCCACCCGCCCCTCCGCGATCTCCGCCTCCAGCTTCCCCAACCGCTTCAGGATCACCATCGGTGGGTCGTACTCCACTGCCTCGTACTCCAGCTCCTTGTAGCGGTTGATGGACAGGTCATAGTCGTTGCCCGCGATCTCGGCCTTGGGCACGAGGAAGCTCTGGTCGGTCCGTGCCCGCTTGAGCTCCGCCTTGCGGTTTTGCCAGCGGGCGAGAATGTCGGCAAGATCGCTCTTCTCCGGCTGCGGCGTGCGCTTGTCATCGAGCGAGTAGCCGTCCGCCTGCATGTCGTAGAACCAGACGTGGTCCGTGCCGCCGGAGTTGGTCTTGGTGAAGAGCAGGATGGCGGTGGAGACCCCGGCGTAGGGTTTGAAGACGCCGGAGGGCATGGAGACGATGGCGTCGAGCTTCTGCTCCTCGACCAAGATCGTGCGCAGGGTCCTGTGCGCCTTGCTCGATCCGAAGAGCACGCCGTCGGGCACGATGACGGCGGCGCGTCCTCCTGTCTGGAGCAGGCGGAGGAACAGGGCAAGAAACAGTAACTCGGTCTTCTTTGTCTTGACGATCTGCTGCAGATCCTTGGCGGTGGACTCATAGTCGAGGCTTCCCGCAAACGGCGGATTGGCGAGGACCAGGGAGTACTTCTCCGCATCATCCTCGTCGGTCTGGGCCAGCGAGTCCTTGTAGCGGATGTCTGGGTTCTCCACGCCGTGCAGCAGCATGTTCATGCTGCCGATGCGCAGCATGGTGTTGTCGAAGTCGTAGCCGTGGAACGTGCCCTCGCGAAGGCGGTGGCGTGCCGCGGCGTCCTTGTAGATGGTGTCGCTACGGTACTCCCCCAGGTGCTCAAACGCGGCAACAAGGAAGCCCGCCGTGCCGCAGGCCGGGTCGCAGATCACGTCCTTGGGCGTCGGGGCGGTCATGTCCACCATCAGACGGATGATGTGGCGCGGCGTGCGGAACTGGCCGTTCTGTCCGGCGGTGGCAATCTTGCTGAGCATGTACTCGTAGAGGTCGCCCTTGGTGTCGCTGTCGGCCATGTCGATGCCGTCGAGTTGGTCGACCACGTTGGCCAACACACGGGCCGTGGGCATCATGAAGAGGGCATCCTTCATGTGGTGGCTGTATGTCGAGCCCCCCTCGCCGGCGTTGGCCTCGCCCTTCTGCCCGAGCGACTTGATGAAGGGGAACACCCCGTCTCGCACCGTCTCGAACAGCTGCTCGGGAGCGGCGTCCTTGAAACGCGACCAGCGCAGCCTGTCCTGGTCGGCGCCGAAGACCGGCTCCTGGATGGGTGTGCCGGTGCGCGCGGCCTTGCGCTCCTTAAGGGTGTGTAGTTCGTCGAGCCGCTTGATGAAGAGCAGGTAGGTGAGCTGCTCGATGACCGAGAGCGGATTCGAGATGCCGCCAGACCACATCGTGTCCCAGATGCTGTCGATTTTGGATTTGAGTGCGCCTGTAATCATGCAAATCCCCTTACTGTCTCAGTCTGGCCGAGCGTTGAATGGCATAGAACACTTCGATATATAGTCGAACAACTCCCGCCGAGCGGGCAACTGCTCCTGGCGCTGGGCCTGCTGGCCGACGGAGCGCTCGTCGAGATCGACGCGACGCCCGAGATCGGCAAGCCCGGCGGCGCGGGCGATGGCGTAGATGGCGGCGGCAACAGCCGCACGGGCCCAGGGTGAGGTGCAAGACGGTGGAAGTTCCGTAGTCGGCGAGGATCACGGGCCAGAACGGCCCGACGTAGGCGCGGCGCATGAACTGCTCCGGATAGCACGCACTCTGACCGACCCCTCAGGCCTCCCTGGGAGCCGCTTGAGGGCGCCCGCTGGCGGAGCACGGTCCGCCTCCCGTACGTCGCTGGAACCTCTGGGACATCGCCGTTTTGCCCGTTGTTGACAGGGCCTGAAGCGGGCTCCTCAATGTACGGGTATGGAGATTCTGACGGCCCAGGGTTCCCAGCGCCGGGGGCTGTTTGGCGCACTTAAGGTGCGTAAGCCAGCCCACGCAATGTTAAACATTGCGACCTGGCGAGGGGATGCTGCGCTCCCCTTCGATCCCCCAGCTTGTCGCGCCGCTGCCGGAGCGGCGGGCGGGCGGGGGGCGCCGCCCCCCGAACCCCGTCCCCGATGCGCACGTGGCTGAGCGCCGCTCCGCCATTTGACCTTCCAGACAGGTTTCAGGAGGTCCCATAAGACAACGTAAGTTGTTGTAATATCATTAGTTATATTATACTTCCGTGTCAGGGCGTCCGCCATGTTCCAGTACGCAAAGGGTGATCAGCAGGGTGATCGCGAAAGGGTGACCAGATGGGCCGACACGGCAAGAAACTCACCGCCGCCTTCGTGCGAAGCGTCCACGAACCGGGCCTCTATTGGGACGAGCACGGCCTCGTGCTGCGGGTCAAGCCGTCCGGCTACAAGCAGTGGATCCAGCGGCTGTTCATCCACGGCAAGCGCAGGGAGCTGGGTCTCGGTCCCGTCCGCCTCGTGACGCTGGCCGAGGCGCGGGACGCGGCGCTCGCCAACCGCAAGGTGGCCCGTGCAGGGGGCGACCCCAGGGCGAAGCGGCGGAGTTCGGTGCCGTCGTTCGAGCAAGCGGCGGCCAAGGTGTTCGCCATGCACCGTCCGACGTGGACCACGAAGCACGCGGACCAGTGGATTTCGACGCTGCGCATGTACGCGTATCCGAGGATCGGACGGAAGCGCGTGGACTGGATCACGACGGGCGACGTGATGGGGGTGCTGCTTCCGATCTGGAACGAGAAGCACACGACGGCCACGCGGCTGCGGCAGCGGATCGGGACGGTCATGAAGTGGGCGATCGCGCAGGGCCACCGGGTGGACAACCCGGCCGGAGACGCCATCGCGGCGGCGTTGCCCAAACCCTCTCGCGTCCGGACACACCTCAAGGCGCCGCCGTACGGCGAGGTGGCCGAGGCGATCGAGGCGATCCGGCGATCCGAGGCCAACGTTTCGGTGAAGCTGGGGCTTGAGTTGCTGATGCTGACGGCCTGCCGGTCCGGCGAGGTTCGGGGTGCCCGCTGGGAGGAGATCGACATCGAGGGTGGCGTTTGGACGATTCCAGCCGAGCGCATGAAGAATCGGCGTCGGCACCGCGTGCCGCTGTCGGGGAGGGCAAGGGAGATCCTCGCGCAAGCCAAGGCGCACGCGCCCCGCTCGGAGTGGGTGTTCCCGTCTCCGAGGGGAGTTCGGTTGAGGGCCTTGGCCTTGAGCGACCTGCTGCGGACGCTGGGCATTGCGGCGGTGCCCCATGGGTTCAGGTCGAGTTTCCGGGACTGGGCGGCGGAGCGCACGGACGCGCCGCGCGCGGTCATGGAGGCGGCGTTGGCGCACGTGGTCCGCAACCAGGTGGAGGCGGCCTACGCCCGCTCGGATCTGTTCGAGCGCCGCCGCGTCCTGATGGACGATTGGGCAGAGTATCTGGCGGGCCGGAGAGCAAGCAGGGAGACCTGATCCGACCCTGGGTGCCGCCCACTGTCCGTGACGGGCTCGGAGGCCGTTTCCGGCCGTTCCACGAGCATTTCGGGAAAGCTGCGGGCCGCAGGATCGCCTCTGACGCACGAACGCCGGTCGCCGAGGGGTACGGGTAGGGCGGAGCGCGGCCACGCGGCAGAGAGCGCCGCGGTCACCAGCGAGCGTCTGGTGGGCTCCCTGTCGATCATCGTAGTCGCCCCCCTTGGCCGCCAGTCCTCGGAGCGACCAGCTCATGAACGGCTGGGGGTCCTTTCCGAGCTACTGCGAGATAGGCCCTCGCCCGCCGGTGCGGGCGGCGCTCAGAGCGCGTTTCGGAGGCGTCCGCAGGGCTGGCTTAGCCACGCTAAGGTGCCTAAGCCAGCCTACCCTTTGTGGGAACAAAGGGGCTGACGAGGGGCGGTCCCGCCCCTTCGATCCCCGGAAGCCCGCGCTGCGGCGGCAGGTCGCGGCACGGGGTCTCGCTCCCCCTCCGGGATGCGCGCGATCTGACCGCGGCGGTCGGGATGTACGTCCGCGTCCGCGCCGTCCCCGGCGGCAGCGGCGCGGACGGCGACACGCCCGCCCCCGGCCCTGCTTGCCAAGGCGCATTGTTCCGGCGGCGTGCGCGGGGCGGGGTCCCCTTGCCGGTGCGGTGGTCAGCTACGCACCGCGCGGCAAGCTGGGGGTCCAAGGGGGGCGTAGCGTCCCCTTGGCCAGACCGCAGAGTGTTCAACGGTGCGTCGGCTGGCTCACGGTCTCACGGTCCGGTCGATCCGGTCGGCACCAACCGTGCGGCGCTGATCGCCCTGGCCGCAGAAGCGAAAGGTGCGAGCGCGGCAGCGGATGGCTTTCTGCTACCAGGCCTCCCCCCCAATGTGGGAGGCCCGGAGTGTACTTCAAACCGAGTGCCCAGCGTTAGGTTCACGGTTTCGAGGGTCTCCAGACGCTGACCGGCAAGGTCAGGAGGATCGATGGCAACGGGGGCAACGGGAACGGATTCCGTCGCGCGTAGCCCGCTCAATCGACGAGAAACTATCCTCGAAACCCCCGTTTTCCTTTCGGATCTGGGAATCCGGTTCTACGATAAACTTCAGAGGGCAAGCTGATCGAACTGCTTGCCACGTCCAAAGCTTCCGGGGGATCATGCGATGAGAAGAGCGCTCATGACCATCTTACTGTTGGTCGTTCCTACTGCCGCCTTCGCCCAAGGCACGATTGAAGGAAACGTTAGCGATGTCGAAAGCGGACAGGGACTCGTCAACGCCCGGGTCGATATTCCCGCGCTGGAACTGGTGGACTACACGGCGGCAACCGGCGCCTTCTCGATTTCCGGCGTGGCCGCGGGCACACACACGCTGGAGATCCGCCTCCTCGGCTTCGGTCTTCACACCCAGGAGGTGACGGTTGCAGCGGGCCAGACCCTCAATCTGGACATCCAGCTCGGGGTGGCGGTCCTCGCGCTCGACGAGTTGATTGTGGTGGGAAGCCGCACCCGCCCCCGCACCGTGACCGAGTCGATGGTCCCGGTGGACGTGATCCCGGTTTCGGACATCGCCAGGCAGGGGACCGTCAACCTGCAGGATCAACTCCGGACGGTTGTCCCGTCCTTCAACGTCAACGCCCAGCCGATCAGCGATGCTTCGACGGTCGTCCGGCCGGCGATGCTGCGCAACCTGGCTCCCGACCACACGCTGGTTCTGATCAACGGCAAGCGCCGCCACCGCTCGTCGATCATCGACTGGCACGGCGGCAACGGGGTGGCGTTCGGCTCGCAGGGACCCGACATTTCGGCCATCCCGGCCATCGCGCTGCGGCAGGTCGAAGTGCTGCGGGACGGGGCGGCCGCGCAGTACGGCTCGGACGCGATCGCCGGCGTGCTGAACTTCCAGCTCAAGGATGCGGCCTCCGGCGGCGCTTTCGAGTACGGGACCGGTAGGTACCGCGACGGCGACGGCGAGGCGATGAATGTGGCCGCCAACGTCGGTCTGCCGCTCGGCGCCAGCGGCTTCGCCAACCTCAGCCTGGAGTACGGCGGCGCGAACCCCACCAACCGGAGTGCGCCGCGCAACGACGCGATCGCCCTCATCGCCGCCGGCAACACTGACGTGTGGTCCGACACGCCGCAGGTCTGGGGCTCGCCGGAGATTGAGGACGACCTCAAGCTCTTCGGGAATTTCGGCTATACCTCCGACGCCAGCGTGCAGGTCTACGCCCACACCAACTATGCCAGCAAGAAGGTGACCGGCGGCTTCTTCTTCCGCAACCCGAACACCCGTGGCAGTGTGTTCAGCGCCGACGGGGGTAAGACGCTGCTGATCGGCGACGTGCTGGCGGCGAACGGGACGGGCTCGGCGAACTGCCCGACGGTGGCCATCACCAACAACGTGGCCGACCCGGTTGCCCTGCAGCAGGTGTTCGACGACCCGAACTGCTTCTCGTTCCGGGAGCTGTTCCCGGGCGGCTTCACGCCGAGCTTCGGGGGCGAAGCGCAGGACATGTCGGTGGTGGGCGGGGTCCGCGGCTTCACCGCCGGCGGCTTCAACTGGGACGTGAGCGCCTCTTTCGGCGCCCACGAGACCGACCTCTTCATTAGGAATACGGTCAACGCCTCGCTCGGCCCCGATACGCCGACCGCCTTCAATCTCGGCAGCAACCGGCAGCGGGATGTCGGCCTCAACGCCGACTTCTCCTTTGCCGCCACCGAGATGCTCAACATCGCAGCCGGCGCGGAATGGCGGAACGAGCAGTACGAGACCCGGGCCGGCGATCCGGAGTCGTGGACGGTCGGCCCCTACGGCCGGGGACAGGGCTTCTCGGCCGGGTCCAACGGGTTCTTCGGCTACGGGCCGATGGCTGCGGGGACCTGGAGCCGCGGCAACGTCGCGGCCTACGGCGATCTCGAGCTGGCCGGCACCGAGGGAGAATGGACGCTCGGGTCAGCCGTTCGCATCGAGCGCTTCGAGGATTTCGGCACGACGGTGAATGGCAAGCTCGCCGCCCGCTTCCTCTTCTTGCGCGCCAGCGTGAGCAGCGGGTTCCGCGCCCCGACGCCGGGCCAGCAGAACGGATTCAACATCTCGACCATCTTCGATCCCGCGCTCGGCGATCTGGTCAACAACGGCACCATCCCGTCGACCTCGCCGCTGGCGGCGCTGCGCGGCGGCGTCCCGCTTGCCCCGGAGAAATCGATCAACTACACCGTCGGCGTCGTCTTCGGCACCGACCAGTTCAGCTTCACGGCCGACTATTTCCGGATCAACGTGTCCGACCGCATCGGAATCACGAGCAACTTCACGCTCACGGCAGACGAGATCAACGGTCTGCTGGCGTCGGGAGTGACGGCCGCCCGCGACCTGCGGCGGTTCCGGTTCTTCACGAATGCGTTCTCCACCGCGTCGCAGGGGATCGATCTGGTGTCGACCTTCACGCCGCTCGCGCTACGCGGCAACACGACCATCAGCGCCGTCTTCAACTACACCGACACCGAGGTGACCGACAACGAGATGGGGCTGCTGAACGACCGGCGTCTGACCGAGTACGCCTACGCGCTGCCGCGGACCCGCTGGAACATCGGTGTGACCCAGCAGATCGCACGGGTGAGCGTTGTCGGCCGGCTGAACTACTTCGGCGGCTGGTACGACTACGACAGCGGCTTTGCCGAGTCGTTCCTGCCGTCCGGCGGAATTGATCAGGGCTTCTTCGACGGCCGACCGATTGTCGACCTGGAGGCGAGCATCGCGCTCGGCGCCGGAGCGAACTTGACCATCGGTGGCCAGAACGTGTTCAACGCCTACCCGGACGAGAGCGCGCGCGCGATGTCGGTCGGCGAGAAGTACAGCGAGTACACGCCGTGGGGCTTCAACGGCACCTACTATTACGTGCGGCTCGGGTACGGATGGGGCCGTTAGTTTAGCCGCATCGCGGACGGACCGCTCGCCCGGTTCTCGACGTGGTGCCGGTGCGTTGACGCCTCGGTGCCACGGTGGCCGCCGCGAGTTGCTGGCGCTCAACGGTGGCGCGCCGTGAGCAAGGCCACGGCAACACGGGATGCGGCGGCGAAGCGGAAGGACGGAGACGAACGGAGTGGTCGGTCGCGGGCCGGCCTCGGACTCGCTGGACCACTTGGGTCAATTGGTGCTCGATGAAGCCGGGCCGGAAGCCCCAACTCCTCGTCCCGAATCGTGTGCGCGCATCGCTCAGAAACCATGCAGCGTCATCTGGTCATCCAGGTTGGCATCCTCCTGTGGCTCAAGGACAGTGCTCTGGAGGACAGCGAGAATCTGCCCGAGCCGGAAGTGCTGACGTCAGAGATCGTGGAAGACCTGCACGCTGCTCTGGAAGTGTTCCAAGCCATTGCCCAGGAGCTCGAGCCATCGGGAGACGGTACGGCATAAGGCGAGACGCCACGGGACAACCGAACCGAATCGGCGAAACGGGGCTGGACCATGGGATTCCGCTACCCCGTGCGCAAAAGGTGATCACGGGGGTGACAACAAGGGAGTGGACATACATATAACCCATTATCCTACATGCTTTTAGAATCCACACGGTAGCTGAGCGCCGCACCGTCACGGTCGCCGCCCGCGTCACGCCGGCGGAACATGCCGCCTGGCAGGACAAGGCGGCGGCGGCAGGCGTGTCGCCGTCCGTGCTGCTACGGCAGGCGCGGACGCGGACGTGGACCGCGCCGGCACTGGCCGTCGAGCGCGAGCGCAGCCGCCAGATCGCGCGCATCGGCAACAACCTGAACCAGCTCGCGCGCTGGGCGAACACGCACAAGACGGCGACCGAGGCCGTCACGGTGATCGCCAACCTCGTGTCGTTCGAGCGGTCGCTGCTCGCCGTAGCCCGCACCGACGGCGACGGCGGCGATGCACGTTAAGTGCCTTCCGCGCGGCAGGGGCTCGGCCCGGGCGGCGGTCGACTATCTCGTCGGCGAGCGGGACGCCGAGGGGCGCCGACGCGAGGGCGTCGAAGTCCTCCGCGGGAATCCGGACCTGGTGGCCTCCGTGGCCGACTCGTTGGAGTTCGAGCGCAAGTATACGTCGGTCGTGATCGCGTGGGCGCCGGACGACCAGCCGACCAACGCACAGATCGGCGCGGTCCTGCACCGCGAGCGCGGCGGCGGTGTCCATGTGCACGTCCTCGCCGCGCAGTGCGACCTGGAGACGGGCCGCAGCCTGAACATTGCGCCGCCCGGATGGCAGAGGACCTTCGATCCGTTGCGCGACGCCTTCAACCACGAGCACGGCTGGAGCCGCCCGGACGACCCGGCGCGGGCCAGGGCGCAGCAGCCGGGCCATCGCGCCTACATCGAGGCGTCAAAGCTGCGGGCGGGCCTCGAGCACGAAGCCGACCCGCGCGAGTTGATCCGCGACTATCTGGTGCAGCGCGTCGAGCACGGCGCGGTGCAGAGGCGCGCCGACGTGGTCTCCGCCCTGCAGGAAGTCGGCTTCGAAGTGCCGCGCCAAGGCAAGGACTACGTCACCGCCCGCGATCCGGACAGCGGAAAGCGGTGGCGGCTGAGAGGAGCGCTGTACGAGCATGACTTCCAGCCCGAACGACTTGACTTCCCGGCTGCGCAGCCGACTGGAGGCCGACCGCCGGCAGATCGAGGAGACGGCCGCGCACGAGCTCGAGCGGCTTGGCGAGAACTTGAGCGCCGTCGCAAGCGGCGCGCTGCGTTCCATCGAGGCCGATACGGCGGCGGCGACCGCGCGGGTGAGCGCCCTGCTGAGGCGCGCGTGGCTCCAGCCCCTGTTGATCGGCCTGAGCCTTTTCCTCGGTATCAGCGGCGGCAGCTGGGCGACGATGCAATGGTTGTCGAGGAGCATCGAACGCCGGATCGAGACCTTGGCGACGGTGAACGTGCAGATCGAACAGGCGCGACAGACCCTGGCCGAGATCGAGGAGACCACCTGGGGCGTGACGCTGCGGGAGGTCGATGGGGAGCGGATCGTGGTGCTGCCGGCCGGCACGCTGAACTATCCGCCCTTGACCTTGGGCGGGCGGCCTGCCGTGAAGCTGTCGAGAGAGTGAAGGAGCTATATGACCGAGCTAGAACGACAGTTGACGGCCGCCTTGGAGAGGTTGTCCGTGCAGTACGAGATGGAACAGCGGCGGCACTCCGAGCAGGTCGGAGCCTTGCAGCAGCGTGTCGAGCAGCAGGCCGCGCAGAGCGAAACCTTGCGGCAGCAAGTCGAGCGGCTCTGCGGGCAAATGACACTCTTGGCCCGGGACTACAGGACGCTCGCCGCGACGTTGCGCGGGCGCAGGATCTGATCCGCCACCGGAGCCGAGCGCCCGATCATGGTCCGAGCCGCTGATGGTTTCCCGCAGCGGAAGCGACCGACGCTCGAGGATCGGAGGAGGTCTGGCGGCGGCTCGGCGCGGCCTCCGGTTCGGGAGTCTCGCAAGCGAGGGAGGCGGCCCGGGCGCAGTTGTTCTGGCCCCGGCCCGGCCAGGTGTCGCGATCCTAGGAGTCTGCGCCGTAGAAAGCTGCGGCGGTTATGTTGAGGGGTAGGAAAGGCATGTGAGAGGTTGGCGGTTCAGGGAGGGGAGTCAAAGGGAACGAAGTTCCGACCATACCAGCCGGAGCAGATGCTGTTGCTGCCGCAGGACCTCAGGGAGTGGGTTCGGGAAGGTCACCTGGCGCACCATGTGAGCGACCTGGTGGACGCCTTGGATTTCGGGGTGTTCTACGCGCCGTACGAGGGAGACGGGCGGCGCAACTCTCCGTACGATCCGCGGATGATGGTGAAGGTGCTGGTCTACGGGTACGCGACGGGCACCTTTTCGTCGCGGAAGATGGCGAAGAAGGTGGAGGAGGACATCGCGTTTCGGATGCTGGCGGCGGGCAACTTTCCGCAGCACCGAACGCTATGCGAGTTTCGCCGGCGGCATCTTGACGACTTCCAGGCGGTGTTCGCCGAGGTGGTTCGCCTGGCGCGGGGGATGGGTCTGGCGGGGTTGGGAGGGGTGTCGGTGGACGGGACGAAGGTTCGGGCGAACGCGAGCAAGCGCAAGGCGATGAGCTACGCTCGGATGGCCAAGGAGGAACGCCGACTGCAAGCGGAGATCGCGGGGTTGCTGGAGGAGGCCGAGGCGGTCGACGCAGCGGAGGACGCCCGCTACGGGGAGGACGTTCGCGGCGACGAACTGCCTGAGGAGCTCAAGCGGCGCGAGGACCGGCTGGCGGCGATCCGGGAGGCGAAGGCGCGCCTGGAAGCCGAGCAGAGAGCGATGGACGACGCGCGGGGCCGCAAGCCGGGACAGGCGCGCAACCCGAAGGGAGGCAGGCCCTACTCGCGGGAGTACGGCGAGCCGGAGGAGAGAGCGCAGAGCAACTTCACGGACCCCGAGAGCCGGATCATGAAGACGAGCTCGGAAGGGTACCAGCAGTGCTACAACGCGCAGACGGTGGTGGACGGGGAGAACCAGCTGGTGGTGGCGACGACGGTGACGGACAACGCGAGCGACCAGGGCCAGCTGATCCCGATGGTCGATGCGGTGGCGGACGCGTACCGCGAGATGCCCCAACAGGTGCTGGCGGACGCGAACTATTGCAACGAGCGGGACTTGCAGGAGCTGGAGGAGCGGGGCGTTGACGGATATGTGTCGCTGGCCCGGGAGGGCAAGGCCGGTGCGGCCCCCGATCCGGACAAGCATCCCGCGAAGGCGCGCATGGCTGAGAAGCTGGCGAGCGACGAGGGCCGAAGACGGTACGCACGCCGCAAGTGGATGGCGGAGGCGCCTGTCGGCTGGATCAAGGAGGTGATGGGATTTCGAAGATTCAGCTTCCGGGGCCTGAAGTAAGGTCCAGGCCGAGTGGACCCTCGTGTGCCTGGCGCTCAACATCAAGCGGCTGCACACCCTTCAGGCCGCATGAGGCGGCGATCATTGACCCGCAGCCGCGGGGCCCCGTGCTTCCGCAGCTCTCCGCGCCCGCCATTCGCGGCCGCCCGGCCCTCTCGGTCCGTCAGCAACCCGGATCCCCAACCTCTCGCTACCCGAATCTGTCAAGCCGCCGTCGGCCCTCTCCCGATCCTGTCACATCCAATGCGCTTCTGCGGCGCAAGCTCCTAGGGTGCTTTATTGAACCGGAGGAGGGTGATCCTCGGTTCGATCGCCGCTGAGCTGAGCACCTTTTGGGAAAAGGCAGGTGCGACCAGGACGCCTCGCACCTTGTCCGCGGGTACACCGCTCGCCTCCATGTTTCCCATGTAGGATGTGAGCTGGGTGTAATCCCCGCGCCCTGCCTCGACGATCTTCAATTCGATGGCGATGTGCTCGCCCGACCTACCTCTGGCGAGCAGGTCAACCCGATCGCTGGTGCTGTCGCTCAGGCGTTCTTGCTTCCCGACGAGGTAGATGGGCCGGTCGAAGCTAAAGTCGATGGACTCCCAGTTGGCCCACAGGAACTCCTCCAGGTCTCTCTCCTTCCACCGATCAGGAACCGTGAGAAACCCCCTCGACGGGTTCTGAACGCGTTCCAATGTCCACTCAGCGCCCCGTTGTGCGCTCGGTCGTGGCTTGCCTGAGAACAGATCGAAGATGCTGAGACCATTCTCCGCGGCCGCCTGGTCTTCTTCGGAGTCTTCCGGATCAAACTCGTCTTCCGGCTCCGGCAGGTCGAGGTCTTCATCCTCGAGCACTACCTGCGTCTGCTCATAGTATTCACAGACGATCGACCTCAACTCCCACTGATCGACAAGAGATCCTTCCAACGAATCGTCGAAGAGCAGCCGTACCAGCTTCGGATCATCCGCTCGGGCCACGACATCCTGACCGGCGGCCTCGGCCTTGATCAGGCCCAATACGCGTTCCCCGCCCTTCGAAATGATCAACTGTGCAACGGCCTTCGCTGCCCCCTCCTCGCCGCGATCCAACGTCAGCCGGTTCCACCACTCCCTTGGGTCGTCTCCGGTGACCAACACACTGAATGAGCCACGGAGGTGGGCGCGAGTCATCGCTGGTGAACTCGGTAGTGCTCCAAGGAGTTGGATGAAGTCATCGTCGTTGATGTCGTGAGCGAACATGGCAAACAAGTCGATGTCCTCCTATCCCCTCACCTTTAGCGCTGCCAGGCAGCAGAACTTCAACTTTTCACCTGATCCGCAAGGACACGGGTCGTAGGGATTCAACCTGCCGTCTGCCTGGAGTTCATCTAGCAGAGCTCGGCTTCTCTTTCGCCAAGCGGCCACTCGTGCTTCACCGTTACGAAGATCGCCCCAGACAGCAGGTCGCAGAAACGCACCGGGGACTCGTGGCATGAACAGCCCGGAGAGTCCATCACGAGCCTGCTGCAACACCGACGCCGGGATCGCTTCATTCAGTCCGGAATTCACGGCCGCGACCATTTGGCCTCCTTCGTTCTTGGCTATTCGCTCCGCGATCTCGCGGCGAAAGCTATTGCCGCCAGCCGATTCCCTGAAGCGAAACACCCCCTCAAGAAGCTCCCGCTGCTGCTCGATCAACGCGCCGAGATCCGAATTGAATCGCCCGGTCAAGGCGTAGCTTGCCGCTTCATCCGCCCACGTACTCCCGCCAGAAGCGGACAAAGCCACGCTCGCCAGCTTCTCACTACCCAGCAGCATTCGGGTAGCGCTGGCACCTATGTGCTGACAAATCGCTCCTTTTCGTATGACTCCTGCAAGGCGCAATACGGGAAAAGCGAGCCACCGTGGCACGGCACCCATCGGTGTACCGCCGCTAATGCCCAGAAGGCGACGAACGGATGGATTCACCATCGAACCGCGAGTCATTTGTTCCAGCTGCTCCATGGTCAGCGCGTGCGCCAGATCTATAGTCGTCGACGCGAGCCTTTCCATCTGTCTTTCGGCTAACTCCCCCTTGCCGGGTACGGCGGTCACCTGTCGACGAATTCTCTCCGCGATCGTCCGTCGCTTGAACGACTCTGTTGTACTGGACTCGGCACCCACCTCAAGTGCCCTTACCTCTCCTACTAGCGTGCCTGGCTCCGGGAACACCACAACCGGTTCGTACGGCAGTACAATCAATCGTATCGCTTCGGCTTCAACAAACTTCCAGAACCAGAACGAGCCAAGCAGATCGTGCAGGCTTCCCAAGTGATCGATGGACAGGCACGTAACGTCGAAGCAGATCAGTCCAACGACGACATCGTGCAGCGCAGAGTAGTTGTGAAGCACCACTTCGCCATCGACATACCCTTCGCCGACAATGAGCTCCCGCGTTCCCGAGCTGCTCTCTGCCGTGATCGTTTGCGACGTCGTGTGTTTCCCCCACGGCAGCAAGTCTCCTATGAAGTAGACGCTGTCGGGGTCAGGTTGCCCAATCCTGGCACTTCCCGCAGCCGTTGCGGGCGCGCCCAGGGGGGCTTGCATATCGGCAACGGCTTCAAGGGTCAGTAGTGCGCTTCGGTGGTCTGCCGGATCGACCCGATAGCTGATGCGTCTAACGTCTGCCGGCGCCCGCGACGATCCTTCTGACATCACGATGAAGTGGGGACCGGTCCCGAACAGTGGATGGGTTACCGCGGCGCGTTCCAGCGCCGCAATTACATGATCGTCCTGAATTCCATAGCCCAAGAATAAGACACTGCAATCGGCGAGAACCGAGCGAAGTGCGGTTACGAACCGGCCATCGGCTTGTACATCTTCATAGTCCTGTGAGGAGAACACCACGGTCTCGACCGCGCTGATCGACCCATGCAGTTTGCATATGAAGGCTGTGCCTTTGCCCAGCAGCTGCGGCAGCCGTTCAACATCGGACCGTTGAACGGCCTCCGGTGCGGATAAGTGGCGCTCTAGCGACTCATCAACGTTGGTTGTTAGAACGTACGTCGGCTCGATCAGATCAAGAGCACGCAACATTCGCTCGTAGACGGGGGTCGGTTGCCGGTGTGCGAAGGCGTCAGTGAGACAGGAAAAATAGAGCGCCGAGTCGCTGGTCCTCATCGCCTCGAAGAGCTCGGGGTATGCCCTGTCCGCCAATAGAGACGAAGCGGTCTCCTTGACGTACTTGTCCACCTCTCTTGCGAATCGCCGGTGCATCTGGTCGGCGAGCTCGCCCCACAGCGGGTATCCCGACCACGCGCTGGCACCGGCTCCGAGCCAGACAACCAGGGGACGGCGGCGGCTAACAACCACCGATGCAAGAGCGTTAAACGCACGGATAGTCTCGGGATCATCACAGAACACAGTTGACTCCATTCGAGTCGGCTGTCGACGTCATTTCATTGCTGTAGATGTCAGATGGATTACACTTCTGGGCATTGAAAATATCGCACCTTCGCAGCCCTCTTCAGATATTTGGGGAAGTGAGAAGATCGACTTCGGCATCGAATCGACCGATGCTCAAGGATCGGCAGCGGTCGTTCGGCGGCTCGGCGAGGCCTCCAGTTCCGCGTTCTCACCGGCCAAGTAGGCCGCCCAGTCGTCCATCAGCCGACGGCGGCGCTCGAACAGGTCCGAGCGACGATAGGCTGCCTCGACCTGGTTTCGGACCCTGTGTGCCAGCGCCGCCTCCACGACCTCTCGGGGATGATCCGTCTCTTCGGCTGCCCAGTCGCGGAACGACGACCGGAAGCCGTGGGGCACGGCCGCGATCCCGAGCTTCTGGAACATCCGGGCAGTTGCTTCTTCTCCTCGACCGCCAGGAGGCGAGCACGAACCGTGCTGGAGGAGGCTGAGGTACTCTTCACAAACTGCCCCGCCCCAGTAGGACCGGTCTACGTCTCAGCTCATTCCCCGATCAGGCCTTGGATCTTCAGAAATTGAAGTTGTCTCCCGAAGGAGAGGCCCTCCAACGGAATGGTGACAGAGAACCCACGGTCGTGGAGAAACGGAACGAGGTTTTCTCGATAGCGTACACCGGCCAAGATGACCACCTCTGCCTCAGCTGGCAGAACCTCGAGTAGTTGTCGTTGGACTAGCGTCGCCCATTGTAGCCTCTCGGCCTTGCCGAGCCGATTGAGCGTCCTCTCATATGGTTCAAGGACTTGAGTCGGGTCCACCAAACCATATTGTGCGGAAAGGATGAACCAGGTGTCTGCATTCTTCTCGGCGTACCGGCGCAGCCCGCAGAACAATGGCGACGTATATAGGTCGCGGGCTGCTGCGGGGGCCGCACGCTTGGACTTAACACATGAGACAAGTGCTACTCGCATGGATCGACCTCTTCTTGCTGACGATGATGTCCACTCATTCGCTGTGGACCAGTCGGACTACTGCCTCAGGAACTCACTCCAGACCTTGCTGACTTCACTGGCAAGCATCCTCTCCAGGTCCTCAGACAGTGTCGGAAGGGCATTGAAGTGCCCGATGGTCTGCGGGAGGAAGCTGTCCCAACCGTAGTTGAAGGTTCCTGATAGGGGAGAAAGAAAAGTGGTGGCTCCGGGGGTCCCGGGCCGATAGGCTCGGGTAGGCAAAAACCCCAACACGGAGCCACCACGATGAAGAGAACGTACGAGGTAAGGGATCGGGCGGACAAGCGCGCGATCAGGGTGTACAGAGATGGTAATGACCTGACAGTTGGCCCTCGCCGGAGCTGTGTCTAGGCTGCCTTCGTCTTAGCCTCCTCCTTCCTGGCCTTTGCGGCCTTCCTGGCGTCGGTGAGACCGGCCTTGAAGACCTGATAGGGCGTGCGGCCCTCCATGGCTCGACCGCGGTGCGGCCGCTTCCGGTTGTAGGTCTCCAGATACGCCTCGAGGTCCTGCTGCATCTCCTCGACGGTCTCGTACCAGGTGGTGCGGCCCTTCACCCTCAAGTGCTCGTCGAGGAGCGTGCGGTGGAAGCGCTCGATGAAGCCGTTGGACTGGGGCCTGCCCACCTTCGTCGTGCGGTGCTCGATGTCCTCGAGCTGAAGGAACAGCTCATATGGGTGACGGTCCGGACGGCCGCAGAACTCGCGGCCGTTGTCGCTGAGCACGGTCTTCACCCGGACCCGGTGCTCATCGAAGAACGGCAACACGTCGTTATTCATCACCTGCACCGCCGTGAGCGGGAGCTTGCTCGTGTAGAGCCGGCCCCAGGCGTAGCGGCTGAAGCAATCGAGCACGGTCTGCAGGTACACCTTGCCGACCCCCTTCAGCGTTCCGACGAAGAACGTGTCCACGGCGACGAGGTCGCCCGGGTAATGGACTTCGATGTGGCGCTCCCGGAACTCGGGACTGAAGCGCTCCAGCAGCTCGATCTGCTCGTCGGTCAGCTTCAGCTTCCGTTCCCTGGCCGTCTCTTCGAGCCTGAGCAGCCGTTCGTGCTTCGTGGTGAGGCCATGCCGGCTCCACACGCCCCGTACGCCTCCTGAGCTCACCTGGATCCCTCCGAGCAGCAACTCGTCCGCGACCCGCTGAGCTCCGTGCGTCGGAGCCTCCAAGGCGTGGGCCAAGACCGCCTGCTCAATCTCTTCACTCACCCGGTTCGGGTGCGGTCCCTTCGGCCCCGGAAGCTGGTCGATCAGCCCCTCGGCCCCGTAAAGCTGGAAGTTCCTCCTGATCTCGTAGAACTGCTGCCGGCTGTAGCCCACGATCTTGCACGCCTTGCTCACGTTGCCGAGCTCCTGGGCCAACTGTAGCAGGCTCAGCTTGCGGCGCGCTATCTTCTCCCCCTGGACGGTGGTCATCTTCTCTCCCGTGCTAAGTGAGTGACTTCGACATCTCTCAATTAGCTCCGGCGAGGGCGGCTGGCCACCGTCCTCTCTCGTGGTCAACTGTCAGGTGAATACCGTCTCAGCACAATCAGGGAGTTCCTGAAGCGGGAGGGGCAGTTTCTGCTTCCGATGCTTGAGCTCGTGGAGCAGACGGAGGTCGCGATCGACGAAGTCATCCAGGTGATGGGACGAGCGACGATCGAAGCGGTGCTGGAGATGAGCGCCGAGGGTGTGGCAGGCGTGAAGCAGGCAGGTCGGTCACGAGCGGAAGACGACACGGTGTGGTATGGCCGGCAGGGTGGTGTGGTTTACCTGTCGGACCGGAAGGTGCGTGTGGAGCGGCCACGGCTCAGGCGCCGGGGCGCCGGGGAGGGTGGCGAGGTCGAGGTGCCGGCGTACGCAGCGATGCGGAGACCGGGCGCCGTGGCGGATCGGATGCTCGAGGTCCTGATGGCGGGGGTGAGCACGCGGAAGTACGGCCGTGTGATCGGTGAGATGGCCGACACGGTCGGGGTGAGCAAGTCGGCGGTGAGCCGTGAGACGGTCGAGGCCTCAGAGCGCGTGCTGAAGGAGCTGATGGAGCGCCGGCTGGATGCGTGGGACCTCCTGGTGATCTACCTGGACGGGATCCGGATGGGCTCGCACCACGTGCTTGCTGCGGTAGGCGTGGACTCAGACGGAAAGAAGCACGTGCTGGGCGTGAGGGAAGGAGCGAGTGAGAACGCCGAGGTGAGCAGCGCGCTCCTAGAGGATCTGGTCGAGCGCGGCCTGGACCCGGGCAGGCGGCGGCTGTTCGTGATCGATGGCTCGAAAGCGCTCAGGAAGGCGATCGAGAAGGTGTTCGGCCAACGTCACCCCATCCAGCGCTGCCGCAACCACAAGCTCCGCAACGTGCTGGGTCATCTGCCGAAGGATCAGCACGCTCAGATGAAGGCGGCGTTCCGGGCAGCGATGAAGCTGGACGCGAAGCAGGGCGAGCAGAAGCTCGAGCAGCTCGCCCGATGGCTCGAGCGCGACCACCCCTCGGCCTCGGCCAGCCTACGCGAAGGCCTCAGCGAGATGTTCACGATCAACCGGCTCGGCCTCCCGCCGCGGCTGAGGAAGTGCCTGGGCTCGACCAACCTGATCGACAGCACCCACTCGGGCGTAAGACAGAAGACCCGCAGGGTGACCAACTGGAAGAACGGAGCGATGGCCTTGCGCTGGGCTGCGGCCTCGTTCGTGGAGACCGAGAAGAGCTACCGGAGGATCATCGGCTACGACCAGCTCTGGATGCTCAGGGCCCACCTCGACGACCATGAACCGGTTGCCCAAATGAGAAAGGCAGGCTAACAAGGAGACTCTCCGGAGCCACCACCTTCAACTGTCAGCGGGACACCATCTGCGGGAGAGCCGCCTCGGTGTATTCCAAAGAGAAACTCGTCTTACGACGATCTTTACTCACCGACACACCTGAGAAATGAACCTGAAGGCGATTAGTCGGAGAGTAGGGCCTTTGAAACACCAAGATCCCGGTTCGCGGGATTCCAGGTAAGACCTCACCCTTCATGGAGGATGCCGTGAGATACAGGTACTGATGATTTACAGGATCTACGAGGTAGACCGGACCGCTGGCGGGATCAGACTTCTTGAACCAGTTCAGTCTAAGCCGGAAGTCTGGATCATGGTGAGCGACCCTGAATGCAACCACCAGACCCCACTTCGACAGCATTCCGCTAACTGGCTTTATGGTGGTGCCACCCTCCTGATACTCTGGGGGAGTCCACTCACCTGCCTCACGGGGGCGCTGGAGGGCCTGGACGGTCCCGGAGAGGATCTTACTCTTGAATTCGAACGGATCGGCAACAAATCCCTCCCCCTTTACGAAACGGAGATTCAGCGCTGAAATCGGGTCTCGCTCCAGCTTCGCCCGAAACGACGCGATCTGCTTTGCTACGCGCGCGATCTCGGTCGAGTTCCGCGCGCGCGCGACCGAGGCCGGGCCGCAGTGCAGACCGACGCTGTACGGCCCGGATCTCGGAGACAATCAAAGCGGCGAGTTCGCGAAAACTGATCACGGATTCGCCAGCGCTTCTTCGGCGGGCCAGCTCGGGTGAACGTTCCACACGGCGCCCTTCCGCTGCCGGCGGATGCTCCTCTGTCGAACAACGTCCCGGGCCCGGACGGCTGGGTCGTCGCGGTACAGGCGGTGCCACCGCTGGCGGTCGTACCGCGTACGGGAGGCCTTCCTAACCACTTTCGCGCACCTGCGGCAGTGGGTGCGGAGGTGATGCTTGCCAGAGAGGTCGGCCCGGCAGGTTAGCCACCTGCTGCGGCACAGTGTCCATTGTACACCTCCAGCATCCCGTACTCTGACACAAATCGCAAGAGGTAGGGGGCGCAGCCCCAAGCAAGCGTTGGCATGGTAGGCCCCCTCCTCCGGGCTCCGGGTCCTCGAGGTGGCGTGGCGGGTCCTATAATCGTCCGTAGGTGCCGGTAACGAGCTCTGGTGTCGACGCGGATCGACCCAGGAAGGGGAATCGACGTCTAGGCCGCTGTGTCCTGGAATAGCACACTAGGGCCACGGGATCCGTGTTACAATCATGGATGCTCTCGAAGTGGTTACGAGTTGGCGTAGGATGTGGAGTCTGATCGGAATGCAGGAGTACGTATGTCACGCCGTGATCACCTGAAGCAGTTTTATCTGTCCCTTGGCCTGCTCGAAGAAGAGCACCTCGGAGGAGCCCGCCGACTTTCCGCTTGCTCTGGCCGGATGTCTTGGCCGCAACGCGGCATCTATTTCTTCATGGAACCGGGCGAAGGCCGTACCGAGACGGGTCACGGCCCCCGCATCGTGCGAGTTGGGACACATGCGCTGACGGCCCGGTCCAACACTAAGCTCTGGGATCGCCTTCGCCAACACAGAGGGACAGCGCGTTCTGGCCACGGTAACCATCGGGGCTCGATCTTCAGACTCATCGTTGGTACGGCACTCATCGAGAGAGATGGTCTTGACTATCCATCCTGGGACGATGGCCGCGGTAGCGCGTCCCGCGAGGTTCGAGAACGCGACCAGCCCTTGGAGATCGCTGTGAGCGAGGTCATCGGAGAGATGCCCTTTCTGTGGCTTGCTATCGAAGACGAGCCGGGACGGGGCAGTTTGCGCGGATATCTTGAGCGAAACTCGATCGCTCTTCTGAGCAACTACGGCAGGCACCCTATCGATTCGCCTGCTAGCTGCTGGCTTGGACGCCATTGTAGCCGGGAGAAGGTGCGAGCATCCGGGCTGTGGAATTCGAATCATGTCGACGAAGGCTACGAACCGGCGTTCCTCGAGACGCTGGCCGACTGGATCAACCAGATGGAAGCACGGGGATGATTGCCGTCATTTCCCTGGGGGATTACACAGAATGCTTGACGGGACCGTTGCCCTCGATCATCCCCTCGGCCCTGTAGAGCTGCGTCACGGTTACACTAACGGGCCGTGTCAAGAGGCGGTCAGGTAGGCGCCCAGTCCGCTATCTGATTTGTCCTAAGTTCCTATTATATTAGCAGTTAGGTCGTACAGATGAATTGCTAGTCACCCTTTCGATCACCCTTTGGGAATTGGGTCGCGGAATCCATGGGCCAGCACCTTTCGGCCCACCGGACGAAACCGTCACCTCGTGCGGTCGTGCGGCCTCGCGGATCCCTCAAGAGCCCGGGGTCCGCGATGTTGGACCAATCAGTTTACCAGCGTGGCGCGTCAGTGACACTTGGTCCTTACCGCCGTGAGTAGATTTCAGAGCGTCTGCCCTCCCTTGAATTTCAGTCGCCACATCCCTAGAGCCGCGCGCGGCCTCATGCAGGAGTGGGAGATGCGTGATCTCCTGCCCCCGGAGGGGTACTCCCGTCCTAGCTAAAGGAACCGTAAATCGTTGATGTCACTGACTCAACGGCTTATGTATTTCCTTGGAGGACCGGGTAGGAGGATAGGATCACACCTCAGTGTTCACCTGTAGAGAAGAAGCCATGGATGGCAGCGTTTAAAGTCCCAGTATGTCCCTTCTGAACGACGAGCGAGGAGCACCTTAATCTTTGCTAGTAGGGGATCTTTCTTGGTCATAGGCGTTTTATCGGAATTAGTGGCTTCCTTCCTGTCCCCAGTAGCATGCACACCTTCTCATGGCCCTTGTCCGCTACGGGGTTGAACCCGACACCACGGCCGTGGCCGCAGGGCTACAGGGCCGCCCGTGGTCTATGCTGGAAGTGGCGGAGCGGATGGACGACTGCTGCCGCCTGGCGGCTTGAGAACCGGACACGCCGGCCCGTTTAGGGGAACGGGTCGGCCCTCATTCCATGCCCCCCGTTAAGGAATTTCTGGGTAGATCATCCGCCGGAGCGAGTGTATGGCTTTGAACAGCACTCGCCCAACTTCGTTGTCGTCGTAATCGTAGAATACAAAGTATTCCCCCAAGTCTCCTCCGAGCCTGTAGTAGTGCGCGTCCATGCGCTCGAAGCCATCAGCGAACTGGATCAAGAACCAAGTCTTCATCTCTTCAAATATGGCCTTGATGTCCCCCAACGCAAACAGGATCCTCTTCTCATCCACCATTGCCCTGACCTGACCCCCTGAAACGAGACCAGGTGCAATGTTAGGATCGACCTGGTCTGAAGCTTTTCAGCGAGGAGGTCGGGATGGGAAGGAAGCGACACACTCCGGAGCAGATCATCACTGCACTGCGGGAGGCAGAGGTCGGTCTGGCCCGCGGCAAATCTGTGAAGCTGATCAGCCGGGAGCCTCGAGGACGCACGACGGGCGTGCGCTGAAGCTGCTGACAGTGCTGGACGAGCACACGAGGGAGTGCCTGGCGATCGTGGTGGCTCGCAAGATCCGCCCGCACGACGTGCTCGAGGTGCTGGCCGGTCTGTTGTCCGACCTCAGATACTCCCGGGTCAAGTCCCGAGTTGTGTGTAAAAGTGAGGGGAAGCTCCTCGATGCTTCGGTTAGGCTGCCTTGGCGAGCTCCTTGGGCTCGAGGAGTGAGAGGTCCAGGTAACGGCGCTCGCTCCAGACCGCAGTAGTCCTCAGAGCAACTGCGGTGATGAGGCGGAGTGCACTGGCTCGGTCGGGGAGCGCGCCAGCGCTCCGGATTCGACGCTTGATCTCGGTGTGCAGGTGCTCGAGGCTGTTCGTTGTGCCAGCGCGCCGTCCCACGCGCTCACCCAGCAGTGCTTCAGTCACGTCGCCCATCTTGCGCTGCGACACACCGCTCACGTAGGCCTCCACCATCATCTCGTCCACTTCTTCACTCCTGCGCCGGTAGCGGCCCATCACGTCGGCGGGCGAGCCGCCTTCCCGGCTGCGCGGCACCATCACGTCGATCTGACCCAAGCTCGTGAGCAGGCGCCTGAGGCACGTGCCGTTCCCGTGGTCCTTCCGGCTGCCGACCCGCTCGAAACGACGCGCTCCGACCATCGCTTTCAACTCCTCCCCGACGACGAAGACCTCAGGGTCCTAGCCACGACGAAGTGCAATCTCGCCCCCCCGCAGCCGTCGCTTACGCTCCGACTTGACGCGACGAACGAAGCGCTGCGTGTGGAGTGGCTCGGCACGTCGAGCCGATCGGCTGGTGATCTCCTGGTCTCTGATCGAGAGGAGAGTACGACTCGGGACGAGGCCGTCGCACTACTCCGAGATGAGCTCAAATCGGGATCGAAGTCAGTGCAATCACTACAGGCTACAGCGCGTTCGGCGGGAGTCAGTTGGCGCACGCTGGAGCGTGCCAAAGCATCACTCAGTGTGAAGTCCGTGAAGCGTGGCTTCGACGATGGGGGATGGGTCTGGCAACTGCCGGATGAAGACCGCCAAGTATTGTGGCGCTCTTCGAAGAATCAGGCGGCGGCGGTCTTCGACCAAAGCGCGGGGTTAAGCCAACAACCGGGTGCTGACGACCACGAAGACCGCCAAACCGAGTCCCTGGCGGACTTGGCGGCGACGGAATCAAGCTCTGGATGCTGACGAAACGGGTGGATTTCGTCATGGCAGTCAGGGATCTGACCGCCTAATAGGTAATTAGTAGGTCGTGAGGTAATGCCCGTGACATAAGGGCTCTCAGGACCTAGTGTGTCAGATGTGTGCACAAATCCGCATGCAATCGGAGAAACGAGGAGGAGCTGTGAGCGCTCGAGGACAGATCATCGACAAGGGCCGAAATCGCTGGATGGTGCGGGCTCCTCTCGGCCGCGAGCCCGGGACGGGCAAGCGGCTCTATCACTCGCGCACCGTTCACGGCACGAAGCGCGATGCCCAGCAGTACCTCACTAGGGTGTTACGTGAGCTCGACGATGGGACACATGTCGAACAGAGTCGAGTCACGGTGGGTGAATGCCTAACAGAATGGCTCGAGATGGTGGCCCAGCCTCGCGTGTCCGCTCGCACGCTCGAGGACTACCGCGGAAACCTCCGGCGCTACATCCTCCCTCTCCTTGGCAAGCGCCGTCTCCAGGCGCTCCGTCCCTTCGAGATCCAGCAGGCTTACGCCGGGATGCTCCAGCGTGGTCTGTCTGCCCGGACGGTGAAGGCCACGCACGCGCCCCTGCGATCTGCGCTCGAGAACGCCGTCAAATGGCGACTGATCTCGCACAACCCGGCCAAGCTCGTCGATCTTCCCAAGCAATCGCGATCTGAGCGTCCAGTGTTCAGCGCTGAGGAGGCCAAAGTCTTCTTAGAGCAGGCGCAGAGCGACCGATTCAACACACTCTGGGTCGTGCTCCTCACGACCGGGCTCCGGCCGGGCGAGGCACTCGGACTCAAGTGGGACGACTTGGAGGGAGATCGGCTGCGAATCCGCCGTTCGTTGACAAGGACCGCCAACGGAGGATGGGAACTCACCGAGCCCAAGACCCCACAGAGCCGTCGCTCAGTGACCCTACCGACGTCGGCAGTGGCGTCGCTGGCGGGTCACCGTTCGGGTCAGGCCCGCGACAAGCTGAGACTCGGCCCCGGATACCAGGATCATGACTTGATCTTCTGCACGTCACACGGTACGCCGCTCGACATGCCAGGCATCACGCGTCGTCATTTCTATCCGCTGCTCGAGGCCGCCGGCCTTCCACGAATCCGCGTGTACGATCTGCGGCATACGTGTGCCACGCTCCTGCTCGCTGCCAACGCGCATCCCAAGATTGTGAGCGAGAGGCTCGGGCACTCTTCCGTGACGCTCACGATGGACACATACAGCCACGTGCTGCCGACGATGCAGGACGGTCCGGCGGAGCGGCTGGAGGAAATGTTATTCGGCTGACGCCGCTGGGGAGACGTTGTCAGGTGGCCGCATCCACGGAGGCGCCGATTCCGTACTTCATCTGTCGGGCGTTCAACGCTTCAGCCCCGCCGTCAAGAACATCCAGTACCGCCTGTCGCACTGTGCTACTCTCGCATGACAAGAAGCCGACGTTAGGGACCCTGCACGTTGTGCCGTCGGAGTCCATGTGGACGATTTGGTCCGCATCGGTTAGCACAACCAGGTTCGCGTTGTGCGACGTGACGAGGAACTGTTGGGACTCCTTTCGGTCGACCAGGTCCGGGGCGATCGTCCCGGCGATGTAGCGGTTGTCGAGGTTGTCCTCGGGTTGGTCAATGATCAGCGGTCCGCGTTCATTCCGGAGCAAGAGGGGGAACACGGCCACACTTCTTTGACCGGCGGAGAGATTTGGCATCGGGACGAACCCAGCGCTACCGACCGATAGGCTTATCTGGACATCGTCCTCGTCAAGTACATCGAAGATGTCCACGAACTTTACGTCCCAAAGGAGGTCCCGAAACTCAAACTTCTTCTCCTCCACGCTGAGTTGTTCGAGCCGGCCGAACAGCTCTCTGAGCCCTCGGTATGGGCCGCCGGTGCTCATCTCGCCGAGATACGACACGATCTCAACGGCGGTATCCCCGTGGCGATCTCGAAAACTGTCACGCTTCGCAGTAACCGAGTCAGGCAAGAACTCTAGCTGAACGTCGTCGAGCTCTTCATTGAGTTGCTCGATGAGCGTATGGCGGGCCAACGCGATCTGTTCGCGATACGCGATTACTGAATCGCAATGCGCTCGGAGGGTCTCAGCGACCTTCCGCACGTTGGCGACCAACTCTGCACACTCGCTCTCGACTGTCGGCAGACGCCTCGTCTCCTCAAGTACCTGGATGCGCCTCGCCAGCACATCCCGTTCTTCCGGGCTCAGCGCCTCGACCTGCGGTCCGTATACGTCTTCGCGGAAATGGACGAACTCCGCGCGGACTGACTGCAGTGCCCCTTCCGCAGCTTTTTGGACTTCGCCAACCGCGTTCTCCAGGCTGGAGGCCGCGGAGGCCTCCTCAGACACCAGCGTTGAAAGCTGACCGGAAAGGGCCTCGAGGGAGGCATGGGCGCCTGCGGCGGCATCCGGGATTTCACCGTGGTCGAACTCCAGGCCGGTACGCACTCGATCCTCAAGGCTGGCGGTCGCGGACGCCGAGGCGCTCACGAGAGATTGGAGTCGCTCCTCTGCCGACAAGAACCACTCGTATTGATCATGCAGATCGAGTACCTGACCCGCCTCCAGAGCGGTCAGAGCGTCCCTCTTGGCTCGCAGGTCCCAGAGGTCCTTGAGTCTCGCGGCCAAGCGCCGCATATGCCCCTGAAGAAAGGGGATCTCCTCTCGGGCTCCCACGATGACCCCATCGATCTTCGAATACAGGTTCTGGATTGCGGCACGGTCACCGATTCGATCGAGGAGCTCAACTCGGGCCGAAGGGCGATCTGCTACGGCTTCGATCTCATGCCAACCGAGGATGGCGATGGGAAACGGGAGCTGGGCGTCTGCCGGCACTGACGTCGGCGTGCCGGCCGTGTCGATCATGGTGATACGGTCCGGTGAGTCTGCTCTACGGGTAATCAGGTTGTACTCGCCGCCCTCCGCTCGGACCAGGCATTCCACGTACCCTGCGGGTCCCAGGACATGCTCGACGTGGCGCCGCACCGAGTCGCGGCGTTCATCCGGCACGGGCGTATTGAGAACGAATCGGAGGCACTCGAGGAGTGCCGTCTTCCCCGACCCCTTGCCTCCGATAAGGGCGTTTAGCCCCTCATTCAGTTCCACCCACAAGTCGGGTATGAAGGTCCCCACCACATGCAACCCAACCACGCGCGGGTGGCTAATTTGTGGCTTCTTGAGGCGTACCCGATGCGGAAACGAAAGGGTATTATATCCGATGGTAACCAGATTCTGAGCTTCTTATGACGGCTTGTTGCCCTCACGCTTCTGCACGAACTTCCAGTCTTCACGCTTGCGCGGTGGCGTCGCGAGGATCGCCTTCATGATATTTTCCGGTGTGTCAGGAATCGGCTCCGGCATAGGGTAATCCGGTGGACGACCGCGCGGCTTACTCTCCTGCTTCTTCTTTGAGTCCGTCACCTTCCGCTCCTTGTAGTCCGTCAAGACCTCACCGTTCAACTCCTCGACCGCCCACTGAGCCAGGGTAAGCTCTGCAGACGACGTGTATTGACGACAAAGAGGAAACGGTTACGTCCGTAGCGGGCGTTCAGATAGTCGCGCACCCAGACCCCCGCCTCTTCCTTGGGCTCATCGACCGTCCACTCACCTTCATCATCGCACGCTGCCAGGACCGAACCGACCCAGGGTATGCCGTCACCGGGCTTGAACTCCAATCTTACCCGAATCACCGAAGATACTTCGTTGATAGAGTGCCTTTCATATTAGCCAAACTACTCATCAACCGATCTGCGGCAAACATGACTACTGACTTGTAGTTATTTTGCTCTTTTCCATCTAACGGTATTGATCTACGGATCAACGCGACACGCTGATCTTGCTTTTTCGTTTCACGATGCACCGCGTAGATCTCAAACGTTACAACAGCTGAGTCGCCGGTTGCTGGATACTCGATAGAGTGTAGACGAATATCCAACGTGCATTCCTCAGTCAGTACGTATTCCGTCATCGCTCTTTCTCGTTCTGCTCGCTCTGATAGCTCCGCCAAGACCTTATCCATAGCTGGTGATAAGGCAGCGTTGCTCACCTCACCGCTCGTGTCCGTTCATCGCGCTCCTGCTGGCAACCCGTTGTCGGTGGTGAGGTCCTCGTAGCGGAGACGCTTGCCCTCGAGACCCCGGATGATGTCCTGCATCTGGTCGATCGTGTGGAGCGGGCGGACGTTGTGCCGGCCCGCGAACTCGTTCACGTACCTGTCAAGGTGCTTGGGCGACATCTTATGGTAGACGCCCTTATACGCCCGCTTGAGCATCGACCAGAAGCTCTCGATGCCGTTTGTGTGAACCTGGTCGCGTACGTACTCACCGACCGAGTGCTCGACCCACTCGTGATTGGGTATGCCACGATAAGCCGACGCACCGTCGGTATAAACCTTGGGACCGTCTTCCTTCCGAAGCGTCACGGTCTCAACGAAACCTTGAAGCGTCTCTTTGGTCATGTTCTCGACCACGTGAGCGAACACCTGTCCCGTGGCCCGGTCCTTCGCCCCAACGACAGGTGTCTTACCCACCGGCCCACGGCCTAGGGTCTTGCGGTTCTTCTTGCCACCGAAGTAGCTCTCATCCACCTCGATGGGTCCCTCGAACGGACCCGGCTGCTGCTGCTCGTTCCACGCCTCGCGGAGACGGTGCGCTAGAAACCACGCCGCCTTCTGCGTGATCCCCAGGTCGCGGTGCAGTTTCATCGAGGATTGTCCCTTGAGGCCGGTGGCCAACAGGTAGGTGGCGATGGCCCAGGTCTGATAGCTTAGGTTGCTGTCGGCCATGGCCGTGCCGGTCTTCACGCTGAAGAATTTTCGGCAGCCCTTCTCGCGGCAACGGTACGGTTGGCTCGGGTGCTTCGCTCCTACCTGCACGTTCATGCCACCACAGTGCGGACAGGACGGTTCGTCACCCCAGCGGCTGTGAGCGATCCACTGCTCTGCGGCCGCGTTGTCGGGAAACATTCGCGTGATGTCCAGAAGGGAAAGGCCTTCCCTGAAGTGCTTGCCGGGTGCTGACTTAGCCATCTTTCCTCCACTCACGATTTCTATACTAATAGTAACATGTTTTGTGCCAGATGTAAACCCCTTGTCTGACCGTGGGTGATGGTTTCTAGGAGGACCTTCTCACGGTTCTGACGGGTATCACAGAAAGGATGAAGAACGGCAGGAGGGATCCGTAAGCGCCGTGTTGCACCAACGCTCTGGGAACCATGCAGTACCCAGAGGCAATAGATGGAAGGAGTGATTCCTTCCGGAAAGGCGGCACCCTTAGGGTCGTTGGTCCCACGTAGGGTGTGATCCCTCCTGCCGCGTATTTCCTTGTAAACTCCTGCCGCGTATTTCCTTGTAAACCCCTGTCACGTAGAGGTTTCACGCAGCTGCGTCTCTGGAAACGGCCTTGTCAAGGGGTCCAACAATCTGTATGTTGATCTTGCCAGTTATCGTGTAGGGGACCCTCACGTCGGGTTACCTACCGAATACAAGAGCCCAAGCACAAGCCGAGAGGGTAGCTCCCGACCGGCGGGTGAACAGGTAGGAGTCTTTCCGCACGTTCCCTATGTGGTGACTGGCAAAATGGCCCGGCACCACGTCTGGGTGTTTGAGCCTCCACAAATTGCCAAGAGGGAATATCAATGGAGTACAAGATACTGACGCAAAAAGATCGGTTTTTCGCGGGCAAGTTTGACCCTCAGAAACTTGAACGAGCTATCAATGCCTACGTCCAAGAAGGTTGGCTTGTTGCGTCGATGGCAGCAGCGAGTTTTCCGTCGCTTACCGGTAAACGCGAAGAGCTTATCGTTCTGCTGCAACGGGAGAGTGTTGATGGTTGAATCTCGCCATGGAGTCAAGGGCACGATCTGCGACGGTGTGTTCTTTACCGAGGTGAGGATCGCCCGCCAAATAATCGTACGCAATAAAGGCCGCGTCGAGATCGAATTTTCTCGGCAAAATTCCGACCTATCAGAGATAAAGCGTGCACTTGCTGCGAAAGCGAAAGCGAAAGGTGCTAATGTCATCATGGCATTTCGTTACGGCCAACGTAAACACAACTGGTGGGAAATACACTTATGGGACTCTGAGTCATGGTTCGGTAAAGGTGTTATGGTTCACATATAACCGCGTTATGTTTGAATAATGAACAAAGAAGAAATCCGTTGTCGTAAGTTTCTCATGATCTAGCCTTTGATTTTATAAATTGCCCAGACGGTATATGATCAATCTTCATCGACTAACTGAGGACCAACTCGCCGCGATCCAAACAACTCTTCAAGCTCATGATAGTGTTGTTCCGTTAGAACTGGAGGTTGGAGTTTTAAGCGGAATAGTATTCTCGGTAGCTTTTTTTCAGGAAGAAGGGTCTTCTCCCCTATACTTGATGCTGTCTCTTCCTGCTGTTCGACAGATGTCAAAGGCGCTTGCTCGGGGGATTGACGACTATTTGGATCAGGAAACGGAATAAGTTTCGTCATCATTATATATTCCCTTCTTTTTGGGGATTATTGGTTACCATCGGATATAATTCCCAAACGAAAGGGCCGCCTTGACCTCCGCGAAGCTTGGGTTCTCCGCTCGAAGCCATGTCGCGCGCCCGCGCGCACCTAGATGGTCGTGGTGATGCGCATCGCTAGATGCTACGCAGACCGCCTGAGGAATCGGAGTTCCGTCGACGGTCGCATGTGCCCCGTCGAAAAACGAAGCGGTCGCTAAATCCCGCACCTCAAGCGCGTTGAACGCCGCTTCCCTAATGAAGCCCAAGAAGGCGTCGTCGTTGTAGATGTCGTCGATGCTTCTCGACTTGTGCGGTTTCTTTCCCTGATGCAGGTGGGCCGGGATGAACAGAGCGCCCTCGTCCCGGAGCATTCGACCCACATCAACGATGCTGCTCTTGAACCCCGACGGGTAATCGCTGGTCGCGTAATTTAGCGCCTTCTTGGCCTTCTCGAGCCCAAAGCCATAACCGCTCGGATCGTCTGGGTCCGCAATAACGATAGCATGGAAGAAGTGATCCTTGCCGACCTTGGCGGACATGGTGTCCACGAAGACGTTGATCTCGGCACCCGGCAGCAAGGCAGTGTTCGGAGCCTCCGCCTGGAGCGCTTCGAGTTCAGCGGGCGATGGGAATTCTTGGTGCTTCAGGACTACCGCGACATCGTACCCAAGCTCCGTCAGTTGTCCGCCTAGCAGGGATGTCGCGTCTATCTCGCCGTACTCATAATCACTGGACCCGGGCATGTGCACGTGGAAGTCCGTCTTAAGCCAACGCGCACCTGCGCCGTTGGCTTTCTTCGCCAACTGTTTGAGGAACTCCTTTACCTGCACGCCATCCCCCTGATCGAAGGCCGTCTCGCGATTGTGCTGCGAGACAAGAATGGTGACCTCGCGGGCAGCGCGCGACCCTCTAGCTCGCTCGGCTGGCCAAGAAGCCGAAGACCGCCAGAGGGGCAGCTAGGAGTTGAAGGGCGGTAGGGCCGCCTGGAGACGACGGAGGCGGAAACGTTGATCCGTGCGAAGAGGCGGTCTGGCGGCACCTGCGCTACCGCGTCGGAAGGCAGTGGCGCGGGCGTCGACCGAGGTGTGCTCCGGCAAACTGGGAGGAACTCCAAGAGGCGAAGGAGCATCGGCCGCATGATCCAGCCGCTGGCCAGGGTTCGCGCGACATCGTGCACACTGTTGGCACACTTTTCACCCCAGACAACCAAAGGGCCGACACCCGCCAATGGCGTAAGTGTCGGCCCCTCTTAGCCTTCCACCAGTGCCCCGCCAGGGACTCCCCTCTCTGCCAACTTAGGTGAGACACGGAACGAGTAAAGAATTAGAGTAGGGCGAAGGCAGAGAAACCGAGGATGCTGAGACACCGAGAGAGAATGGAAGAGAATGGAATCGCCCCACTAACCTGGGAGGGTAAGCGAAGCGCGGCAGCTGCTCCGGACGCGGAGGTGGTAGATAAGCCGACGCGCCGACGGTTTAGTCCGTCGTACAAGCTGCGGGTCGTCGAAGAAGCGGACCGGTGCACGGAGCCGGGAGAGGTAGGGCGACTCCTGCGACGCGAGGGCTTGTACTCGTCGCACCTGACGACATGGCGCAAGGCGGTGCGGAGTGGGTCGCTGAGAGCGCTGTCGAAGAGACGAGGTCGAAAGCCGAGCGAACGGAATCCGCTGGAGGGGAAAGTGCGCAAGCTGGAGCGTGAGAACACTCGCCTAGAGAAGGAACTCGAGAAGGCGCGCCTGATCATCGACGTCCAGGGAAAAGTTGCAGGGCTGCTGGGATTGAGCCTCGAGGACGGGACGAACTCGTGAAGGCGGCCGAGGCGCTGGCCACGTACGTAGGGGTAAAGCCCGCGTGCGATGCGCTCAGGGTCGCCCGAGCCACGTTCTATCGTCGTCGGAGGCCATCGACCGGGCAGCGGCAGCCCCGGCCGGCTCCCGCCCGGGCCCTGGACACGGCGGAGCGGGCGGAGATCTTCGGCGTGCTGTGCTCGCCGCGCTTCGCCGACCGCGCGCCCGCGGAAGTGTACGCGACGCTGCTGGACGAAGGCGTCTACCTGTGCTCGGAGCGGACGATGTACCGGATCCTGGCCGAGAGGCGGGCGGTTCGGGAGCGGCGGGCGCAGCGCAGCCATCCCAACCACCCGAAACCCGAGGTGGTGGCCCGCGCGCCCAACGAGGTGTGGTCCTGGGACATCACCCGGCTGCTGGGGCCGGAGAAGTGGCGCTACTTCTACCTGTACGTGATCCTGGACATCTTCAGCCGCTACGTCGCGGGCTGGATGGTGGCGGAGCGGGAGACCGCAGGCTTGGCCGGGTACCTGGTCGTCGAGACCTGCCTCAAGCAGGGCGTGCGGCCCCGGGTGCTGACGCTGCACTCGGAAGCCCAGTTCAAGACCGTCAAGTACCACCCGGGCTTCCCGAGCCGCTTCGCCACGATCGAGGAGGTGAAGGACTTCTGCCGCACGTTCTTCCGGTGGTACAACACCAAGCACCGGCACGGCGGCATCGGCCTGCTCACCCCCGAACAGGTCCACCTCGGCCGCGCCCCCGAGGTCATCGAGCACCGGCGGAACGTGCTGGCCGCAGCCTACGCGACCCGGCCCGACCGCTTCGTCGCCGGCCCGCCGAGGGCCCCGGAACTCCCGGCGGAGGTCTGGATCAACCGCGCACTCCCCGTCACGGCTGCCGATGGAGCTGAGTCGGAAGGCGGAGAAAGGAGGGCTCACTAAACTGAACCGGAAAGTGTCTCAAACTCGTTGGCAGGTTCCGCTTCCGCAGACTGGAACTTGACTGACCGTTCAAAGAACTCCAGGCACTTGTGGGCGGCGGGGTTTCCGCGCCCCTTCTTGGTGAGTACGCCGCAGTAGCGGTTGTCGAATTCGATGAAACGGTCGGCGAGCATAACCAGTGTGCCCTTATCGAGGCTCCGGTCGATGAAATGGCGCCAGCCCAATGCGATGCCGTGCCCCGTGGCGGCCGCCTCCAGCAGGTAGGCATAGCTATCGAACCCGATGTAGCGGGGCGCGTGCTGCGGACGCCCGGCGGCCTCGAACCAGTCCTCCCAAGACGCCCAGCCCTCGTTGGGCCGTGCGAGATTGAGGAACGTGAGCCCGCCCCAGCCGCTGACAGGTCCGCTGAGGACATCCGCGTGGGCTGCGGCATAGCCGGGCGAGCATAGCGGGCTCACCGCTTCCTCATGGATCACCACGCGGTCTTCGGAACCGAGATTCGCTTCCCACGCCATGACCACGTCTGCGACCGGCGCCAGCGGCAGGTTCTGCCTATCGTAGTGGTAGGTCAGGATGCGGATCCCGACTTGCTGACCAAGCGCTTCCCGGAGCGACTGGTATCGCGGCATCAGCAGGAAGTGCGATGCCTCGTGCGAGCAGGCGATCACGACCTGTTCTCCCCTCGGCCAAGCGGCGAGCTCGGCGACCGCCGCCCGGATGACGGCAAGGCCGGTGCTAACGCCCTCATGGAAGCGTTCACCGGCATCGGTCAGGGTCACCCCGGTCCGGGATCGTTCGAACAACTGGGTCGAGAGGTGCTTTTCGAGTTTCGCCACCTTGATGCTGATGGCGGGCTGCGAGGTCCTCAGTTCCCTGGCCGCCCGGGACAGGCTGCCCAGTCGGGCCGCACTTTCGAAGGCGACCAGGGCGCCGGTCCCCGGAATTCCGGAAGGTTTGTTTCGTTCCATATCACTTAAGACATATCACCATTCCAAATATATTATGGTCATTCGGAGCCTTGGCATCAATACCCAATAGACTTAACATCTGAGGGGGGTATAAGAATACTTGATGGGCAGCGGCGACGCTGATGAAGAATGGCGGTACGTGTGAGAGCCGGTTGCCGGGCGGTCTGAACCCGCCCAGGGCAGTCGGCGCAGCCACAGCCCGGCCAGCGGCGCTTCTGCTGCGCCGCAGACGGCACGCCGACGGCGGGCCAGGACTATTGGAGGCAACGATGTCGCATTTCCCGAAGGCTGTCGCCCGGCCCGCGGTCGCCACCTTGCTGCTGGCGCTGCTGGCTGCGGGGTCGGCGACTGCCCAGCAAACGGGAACCATCAGAGGCACGGTAGTGGACGTGTACGGCAACGCCTTGCCCGATGTCTTGGTGACCGCAACCGGTCCCGGCGTGGGCGAGGAAGTCGTCACGGATGCTGAAGGCGCCTACGAATTCCCCGCTCTCGCCGCCGGCGACTATGTCGTAACCGCCACCCTGTTCGGCTATTCGCCCCGGGAGCTTTGGGTCACCGTCCGCGCGGGTGCAGTCGAAACGGTCCCGATCGTTCTGGAGCCCGCTTTCCGGCTCGATCCGCTGAGCGTGGTGGCGGAGGAGCCCACGGTCTTCGCGCGCAATTTCGTCGCGGAGCCGATGATCAGGCAGCAGTCGAACATCACGGCCGTGACGTCCGTGGTGGACAACCTTCCCGGCGTATCCGTCCAGGAGGGGGACGCGTATGCCTTTGACGACTGGTCGAGCAACGTCGCCATGCGCGGGTTCCAGTCGACCATCAACGACGTACAGATCGGTACCACCATCGACGGATTCCCCAACGGCACGTCGGATTACTGGAGCGGCGCGAAGGCGAACCGGTTCGTCGACCCGATGAACCTCGGAGGCGTCGAGGTTTCGCAGGGGACCGCCGACATCGCCTCCCGGTCGGTCGAGGCGCTGGGCGGCACGTTCAATTTCCTGACGGCCGACCCGGCGGCGGAGCGGAGCCACACGGCGTCCGTCACGATCGGCGAGAACGAGGGCCAGCGCTTCGCCGCGCGGGTCGAGACCGGATCGTTGTTCGGCGGCACGACGCGGGCCTGGGTAGCCGCGATCCGGCAGGAGGCGACCGACTGGATGGAGGGCTCCGCAAGGAACGAGCGGGAGCACCTCGCCGCCAAGCTCGTGTTTTCGCAAGGACCTCTCGATCTCACCGGCTACATCTCGCATGACGACATCCACGAGGATGTCTACCAACGGCTCTACGGCGAGGCGGACTTCAGGGCCGACCCGCGCTGGGACCGGCTGATCGGCCACTGGCCCGGCGTGCCCTACCTGAACCAGTTCTACCGCCCCGGCTGGCAGACACGGCGCAAGAACACGCTCGCCTACATCAAGGCCGATTGGTCCCTCAGCGAGTTGATCTCCCTGAGCGCGGGCGCGTACCATCATGACAACCGGGGCCGTGGCGACTGGTTGCCCCCCTACATCGTGGACGTGGTGGACGACGGGAATGGGCCGGAGTCGGAGCTAGCGGGCCTCGCGCCGGTGCGGGGCGGCACGCAGCTCGGGGTAGTCCGCTTCGTGGACGGCAATGGCGTCGCCGTCGGACCGGTGCCGGGATGCACGTCGTCCTACATCTTCAACTACTACGGGTCGGGCGGCCCGGAGGTCGACCCGGCGTGCCACCCCGGGGCGACCGCGGTTCAGTCGTACCGTCACAGCCATTACGGCAAGAATCGCCTCGGCGTCAACATCGACGGGGAGTGGTCCGTTTTGTTTGGCGGGGGAGGGGGCAGCGGGCTGCGGGCGGGCATCTGGTACGAGGACTCGCGGCGCGACCTCGGCCGGGACTGGCACCGGATGCTGGACCCGGCGCTCAACTTCAAGTGGGACGAGCAGCCCTACTGGCGCCAGTACGAGTGGGACTTCCCGCAGGACGTCTTTAAGTGGTACGTCGAGGAGACGCTGTACCTCGGCCCGTTCGAATTGACCGGCGGCGTCAAGCAGTACCTCGTCTCCGTGTCGCGCGAGGACCAGTTCGGCAATGATCGGGACCTTGATGTGGACTCCGATTCGGATCTGCTCTTCTCCGGCGGCGTCACGTACGACACGCCGGTGGAGGGCCTCGACCTGTTCGTGGGCTACGCCGAGAACTTCAGGGCGATCGGCAGCACGTTGCTCGAGGTGCCCGGTCGCAGTTTGGACCTCTTGGAGCCCGAGACCGCGTCGAACATCGATGTCGGGGTTCAATACTCCGGCGAGCGGCTCGCGCTGAGCGCCACCATGTATTCCATCGATTTTGACAACCGGATCTTCTACCTCGGCCCCCAGACGCCCGCAGGACCCAACTACCTCATCCCCGGAGGGGGAGCCTACTTCAACGCGGGCGGGATCGAAACGAGTGGTGTCGAGTTGGCCGCCACGGTGGCGATGCCGGGTCGGACATCCTTCTACACCGCGTTGACGCTCAACGACTCGAAGTACGTCGGGACCGACGATCCGCTCGTTGACGCCAGCCAGGGCATTGTGCCCGGCACGGACGTTACGGGCGTACCGCCTCGGCTGTGGGTGGTGTCCCTCGACCGCGCCGGACCTCTGGGTGGCGGGCTGTCCGCGAAATACACGGCATCGCGCCGCGTCAGCCTGACGGCGGACTGGCACACCGACGCCTACTGGGTGGTGGACGCCTACGTCAGCTTCAGCGGCGAAGCGTTGAGCGATCTGTTGCGGTCGACGGAGTTCTCGATCGTGGCGAACAACGTGCTCGACAACCCCTATCTGTCCGCGATTACCGAGAACGCGGCCTGGCTGGGCGCGCCCCGGACGATATCGATGACTACGACCGTCTCCTTCTGACGGGCGCTCGATTCGCTCTTATTCGCGTGAGCTGGCGGCACCGGAGCAGCAGCGTCGGCACGGCGGGGAGAAGGGAAAACAAAGCAAAGGCTATCGTCCCGCCGGGCCAAGGCTTGAAGTTTGCGGGTCCGCCCAGTTGTTCATGAGCCGCCGCCGCTCCAGCAGGTCCGGGCCGATATGCGGCCTCGATGGGGATGCGAACCTTGCGCGCCTGCGTCGCCTCCGCCACCCCAAGGTGGCGCAAGACGTTCGACCCGCGCGACCGCCCCTGTGTCGGTGTTCGGCGAAGGGTACGGCCGGTGGAACATCCGGCGGTCGCCGAACAGCCTCATGCCGATGCGAGAGACTTCCCGTTCGCTGACCTCAGCTCCCTGGATCCACCAGCAGCGCCTCGATCTTCCGCCTCGGGATGTTGCCGGTGACCGGGGTAGCGGAAGACCAGTTCGAGTGTGTTCCGGTGCCTGCGCCTCATTGCATGCCTGTGTCACATCGTGATCCCGACATCGAGGGTCATCGCTCGAACCCTCCCGCGCCACGCTCGGGGCCTCGGGGCTGGGGCGGCCGGGGGGGAATGCGGGTTATGCTCCGGCCGCGCTCCTTGATCTCCCGCGCCACCCGCTCGACATCCCTGTCGGCGAGGTCCGGCAGGGTCGGCCGTTCGCGCCGCTCCGCATCCCGCAGCCCCCTCCGGTAGGCCTCGCGCACCTGCCGCTCGATCTGCCGGGCGCTGTCGGCGTGCACCTTGCCCAACGCGGCCCGCTCGCCCTTGTGGTACCGGTCGAGATCCTCGCGCCAGCCCTCGACCAGGTCCTCCCGGCCCCGGACCGCCCCGACCAGCTCTCGCAACGAGCGGTCCGTCCGCCATATCCGGAGTCGGGCGAGCACGGTGCGGCTCTCTCGGTCGAGCCTCTGCCGCGTGTCCTCCTGCCGCTTGTGCAGATTCCTTCCGGCCCTGGGTTTCGAGCCGCCAGAACCCCAGCCAGCGCCGGTCCTCGACCTTCTCCCAAAGCTGCGCCTCGGCACGCCGCCAGGCCGTCATGTCGACCCGCTCCTCGTCGACCGGCGCCATCGCCCGCCGCGCCCGTCCGGGCGGCATGCCCTTGCGGCGGAAGCGCGCCCAGTGAAGCGGCCGGTCCCATATGGGGCGAAGCACCTCCTCGCCCGCCCGCCGCCGCGCGTTGTTCTTGACCCGCCTCTCGCACCGGATCCGGCCCTGCACCCGCTCGTAGCCCTCGGCCCAGCGCGACAGCCGGAGCTTGCTGTTGCCCAGCTTCGCCGCCTTCCCGGTCTCGGGATCGACCCGGTTGGCGACCACGTGGACGTGGGGGTGCCGGGTGTCGTCATGCGCGACGATCAGCGCCTCGTGGCCCTCCAGCCCCAGCGCCTCCAGACTCCCGTCCACCGCCCGGCTCATCTCCTGCCGGGTGGGCGTCTCGTCCTGCGCCCAGCTGAGCGAGTAGTGCAGGACCGGCTTCGCCAGCTTCCGCCCCCCTCGTGCCCCGCCCGCCAGCCGCTTGAGGTCGGGGGCCGCCTTCGCGGTCGCGGCCATCAGCCGCGCGGCCCGCTCCGCCCGGATCGTCGGCAGGTTCCGGGTGTCGGTCCACGCGACCCGCTCCGAGGTCTCCGGACTCCGGTCGTCCGGCTCCGGGGCGTCGTGCAGGCAGTACGCCGCGACCCCGGCGAACGAGCGCCCCAGTCCGTTGATCTTCGGAACCATCAGCCCAGCCCCTCGCCGCTCAGCAGATCGGCGGCGAGCTCGCCCACCCGCTCGACCGCCTCCAGCGTCCCGGCCGGCGCAGAGGCCCCGGAGTTCAGGGCGCGGGCGATCTGGTTGAGGTTCACGCCGATCCGGTAGAGCTCGACCCGCTCCCTGGCACAGTGGCACCGCGTCGCCGCCGTTCCGCACGGCTTCAGGTCCAGCTTCCGGAACTGGGCGGCTGAGGCGACCGACCACCCGCGCGAGGTCATCGAGGCCGCGCTGGCCCATGTGGTGCGAAACCCGGTCGAGGCGGCCTATGCCCGGTCAGACCTGTTCGAGCGGCGGCGGCGGCTCATGAACGACTGGGAAGCCTACCTTGCCGCCACACACCCTCGGCGTCCCCGGCTCGAACCAGTGGAACACGAACCTACCGGAACCACAGCACCCTGACCCGCGCTGAACCCGATCCGATCCTGTCCTGGTCGAAACATCCGCCCCCATCGAGTCAGTCAGGCGGAGATCACGAACGGAGATCGAGTGCAGCACGGATCGAGCGGGGAAGGACATCGAGTGGGACGGCGAACACGAGCAGATCCCGGAGAGCGACGAAGGCGATCCGAGCCGTGGAGAGCAAGAGTCGGGCGGTACGATCAAAGAGAACAAACGCTGGCTCCTGTCACCCTTTAGGTGGCAGGAGCCAGTCTACCCTTTGGGGCCACGCTTCGCGGGTCCCCGGCAGGGGCTGGCGAGGGTGGCTCCGCCCCCTTCGATCCCCTGGACGCCCGCGCTCCGGCAGGCCATGGCGCGCACGCGGCCGGCAGGTCGCGCGCATCGGCGGCAACCTCAACCACCTCGGGGCAGTTTCGGGCTTGGTCGAGCGCCGACGCCGACCTTACTGGGACGACTTGCCGAGCCACCTATCTGGTGAAAAGCCGCGACCGGCGGCCGGATTCGTTGATACGCCGCGCTCGCAGCGGCGCTTGATGGCCTTCCCGCTAGGGATTGCTGGAGGGGAGCGACCCCCGGCGGAGGGTGGCATGGGTGTGCACATGCCACCCTCCGCGATGCCGATCGAGGCATCGAATCCGGGGGGTCGCTCCCGACACCGGCCACAAGCTCCGGATCGGCATCGCCACTCCGGCGGCCGTGCCGCAACTGCAAGGTAGCCAGAGACATACGGAAGCGCTGGCGCGCACATGGAATCGGCAATTCCGTGCACATGCACACCGATGTCTAATGTGCACTCCCCGATCAGCACCCACCCTCGCCGATCCGCGTTCAAGATCCGCCTCCAGGGAGCCGTCTCGTGCGCCGTGTCGTTGAGGCCGTCGATCATCGTTCCGGGGGACTCGAAGATCGGCGGAGGTCCTTCAACTCGACGATCCGCTTGAGGCAGGCCTGTCGGTCGCCATACTCCCCGAGCACCCGGGTGACCCGCCTGACGGATGGCCTGCCCGATGCGGGCGGTCTCGCGGCGGGCCGCTTGGTTGGATGAGTTGGATGAGCCGACGGGTCGGATGCTCGGGCTCCATGCCCACTAGAGGTGTGCCTACCCAGGATCGGGGCGGGGTGGTCAGTCGAAGACGTGGACCCCTAGAGAGAAAAACACAACGCCGTCCGCCGCGTACCTGTAGTCGAGCCGCGCCCCCTCATCGACGACTATCCAGTCGGTGAGAGAGCGCGAGTAGCGGACCCGGAAGTCCAGCGGCCACTTCAGGTGTAGCGTCGTACCCGCGCCGATCGCCCACGGCCATCTTGCGAGGCGCTCGCGGTCTTCACTGGCCGTTCCGGTCTCGGGATTCGTCGATCCGGAAGCGAACTCGGTCCACATTCGACGGATTCCACCGAAGACGTAGACCCGCGAGCGACCGTCCCCTAGCCCGCGCCCAAATAGGATGTTGCCACCCGCCCCGTACAGGTCGCTGAAGTCCCACTGGCCGGGCCAGACATCGTGAACGTTCCCGTTCGGGGTCGGAGAAATCGTGCCCTCAAGCTTGCGTCGGCTGGAGACGGCACTTTCGACCTCGCCGCCCACGAGCCAGCTCCCCGGGAGCTCCAGGAGTAGCCCGACCGAGAGGTTGCCCGCGAGGGCGAGGCCCGAAGAGGACGATGTGCTTGAACTCGATCCCCCCTGGATGGTTACTTCCTTGGTGTGTTCGACCGTAATCCGGCCTACCTCGGGAGCCAGGCGCACAAAGAAGACGGACTGCGCGTGGGCTTCGCCTGCCCCAATGCACAGGCTGGCAACCGCCAGCAAGCCAATCAACGCCCATAGTTCACGCTCGTGAGTTTCCAAGATGCTTCGACTCTATTTCCAGTGAACCATGATTGATCGAGAAACCGAGTGGCCATCTTAACGTACTGTTGGTGCCAGGAGCCATTGGGAAGACAATCCTCAGTTCGATGAACCTGTCCGTCAAGCTGGATTCCTGCCGTTTCGAGTTCACCCAGCGCTCGATGCTGACATCTAGGGTCGACTTGAGCTGCCGGGCCTCTCGCCGCATACCACAGATTTCCCATGCGCCTTCTAGCAGTTTCCTATGTTAGCCGTGTCCCCACCGAGGACTCCGTCGCGTGGATCCTCCCCCGGGACCGTCTCTAAGGTACCTGCCGCAGACGAACCTGGACTTCAGGTAACAGTTGATGAGTTTCGCCGCGACGCCGTGGGTGAAGGTCAGGTTTCGACGCGCCGCCTGACTCATCACTTGCTTCCTCCACGCCTGATGGCAAACATCAGTTCGTGTCGGTGCCGGCAGCGTTCGATGCCGTAGGGTCGCGCCGGCTTGTCCTCCAGCCAGGAGGCACGCGGTGTCCTGCCGCCAGGCCACCGTTCAGATCGGACTCACCACGGTCGCTCACGCGGCGGCGCCCTCGCCGAGGATCTCGACGGTGACGTAACGCTTGAACTCGTCGATGCCCGTGAAGCACCGAAACCCTGCCTGACTGGCGAGGGCCAACGTCTGCCTTTCCTCGTTCAGCAATACAGCCACGGGCTGGCTCAGCTCCTCCTGGATGCCGTTCGGCCACACGAGATCGAAGACGGCCTTCTGTTCGCCGGACTGCGGGTCCGAGAAGTCGTAGGCCACCACACCGCGGGGGAAGCATGCGGCCTCCATCCACTCGTTCAGCGATTCCAGCTGTGCCTCTTCCTCCTCGCTCGTGATGCCGCCAGGGACACCGGCCGGCACAGGCGCGACCGCTGCCGCACTCGCGAGCCACCGGGTGTCGCCGTGCAGCAGATCCTCCATGCGCCGGTTGAGCTCCGCTGCCAGCAACTCCTTCCTGGCCTCGAGAAAGTCTCGAAACCGTTCCATCTTCCAGAGTGCCGGGTCCATCGGGATCCATTGTGACGCCAGGCCGCCGGGGTGACGTGCCTCGCACTTCGGGAAGTATTCCTCCGGCAAACGGTCGCGGATCTCCAGGTTCGTGTCCTTGGTCTGGAAGCAGAAGTTCGCGAGGGCGTTGACTTCCGGACGCTTGTATTCGCGCTTGTAGAGCTGGGCCTTCGGGAAGATGTGGTGTACTTCCAGACGACTCATCTTGCCGAGCAGGCTCGCCCTGAGCGGTAGCCCGGTCCCCCAGTCCTTGGCTTCTCCCATGCGGGTGAGGAGGTACAGCACCGGATAGAACCGCGCGCCGAGGCTCCACCCGGTGAAGTGGCCCGGCTCGGCCCGCAGCCCCCCGTGCCAGAGCCGCAACTGCTCCAGCAGCTTGTCAAGGCCGCCGCCGTCGCCTTCGAGCGCGGCGAGGTCCTGGTCGATGAAGGACTCGGTTGAGCCGGAGAAGCGCCCCCACATGGCCGCCTGCACGAATCAGAAGAGCAGCTTGTCGCGCTCCTTCTCACTCATCGCGCCGCGCTGCTTCACCTGGCGCTGGTCGAGATAGCGCGCCATCACCGGCACACCGAAGCGTCCAAAGAACACCTGGTCGTGGTCGAGACCCAGCCGCCCGCCGATGAGATTGAGGCTCGTATCGATGTGCTTCGTCGCGCGGGCGAGCGCGTCCTGTACCTCGGTGGCACTCTTCTCATGCAGGTGCTGGAATTTCGCCTCCCCGGTCAGCACCGTGTTCACCGAGCGCAGCACCTCTGCCTCCCGCAGTGCAGTGATGATCTGCTCCGGAGTGTGTCGCTTCCTTCCCATCCTGACCTCCTCGCTGAAAAGCTTCAGACCAGGTCGATCCTAACATTGCACCTGGTCTCGTTTCAGGGGGTCAGGTCAAGTGATCCAGCTCGGCACGGCGTTCGGTTTGGGAACACTCCTTACCTTCTTCGTGCCTCCCGCACTGGCTTGGCTGCTTTCCCGGAGGTTCATCGAGAGGGAGGAGGCCGCCTTGAGTCAGACGTTCGGCGCTGACTATGACCGGTATAAGAGCCGAGTACGGCGGTGGCTGTGAGTACCTTGAGAGCGAAGCGCCTGTGTCGTCTCGATGTTCAAGGATTCGACACGGTGGACGAGGACCTCCTAGCCCAAGTGGCACCGTGGTTGCGTCTGGCGTTCGGCCTTTGCGCGACCTTGGCGATCGTCGGCACCGCGCTTGCCTCAACGACCCTCTTGCTGGCACTCGCCGGGATCGCGTTTCTTGCGGCGGTTTTTCCCGTCCATCCGTTCGACCTGATCTACAATCATGGGATCCGTTACACGACCGGGACGCCACCTCTTCCCAAGCGGGGCCCCCCCCAATCGATTCGCGTGCGGAATTGGAGCGCTGTGGCTGATCGTAACTCTGGGGGCGTTCGAGTCGTCGCTGACGACTGTCGCCTATGTTCTGGGATTTACGCTGGCCGGGGTGGCTATTCTGGTAAGCGCGATGGACATCTGCATCCCGTCCATGATCTTCCGGGCCATATTCGGCCCCCCGCTGCCCCGGCCGGCGGGCCTGGACGCGTCGGAGGATGAGGTCGCAAAGCCTCCTCTCAATCGCCGAGATCGAGATCGTCTGTATCGATGGTGAGCCCCAAGCATCCTAGAAGAGGCACGAGGTAAAGGACGCTAAGCCACTACCGACTTGTGTGCGGTTTCCACATCTTTCGATTGGCCGCGACGGGACACTGCCGGCCGACGCCGCCATTTTCTTGGCGCCGTCAAACTCCAACGTAGGGTTCGGACGATGAGATTTAAACTTGTTCTATTTTGTACTGCGCTGGCCGCACTTGGCGCCACGAGCCTCGAGTCTCAGACTCGGGTGCTGACGGGCCGTGTGGTTGACGCTTCAACCGGCGCCGGGCTTGCGGGGGCCGGCATCACCGTTGCGGGTTCAGCAGCCCGGGCGTTCGCGGGACAGGACGGCTCCTTCAACCTCAACGTGCCGGTCGGTGGCGTTGAGCTCACCGTGCGGAGGATCGGGTTCAGAGACTTGACGATCTCCGTTCCGGCTGGCCAAAGCGACGTAACGTTTGCTCTCGATGTCGACGCACTCATGATGGATGCGGTGGTTGTGACCGGACTGGCCACCGACATTTCCCGCCGGAACCTCGCCAACGCGGTCGCGGTGGTTCAAGGCGACGCGGTGCGGCAAGTAACATCGCAGAGCGTCGAGCACGCGCTTCAGGGCAAGGTGCTCGGTGCGTACATTCAGACCAACTCGGGTGCTCCGGGTGGCGGTGCGCAGGTGCGGATGAGGGGGATTACCTCCATCAACGCCACGGCGTCTCCGCTGTGGGTCATCGATGGGATCATCGTTAGCGACGTTTCGATCCCCTCCAATCAGAATGTCGTGTCCGGTGCATCCAGTGGAAACAATCCGGCTCTCACCCAGGACGGTCAGGTCAACCGGATCGTGGACATCAATCCTGAGGACATCGAGAACATCGAGGTCCTCAAGGGTGCATCCGCATCGGCCATCTATGGCTCGAAGGCCTCGAACGGCGTGATCATCGTCACGACGAGGCGTGGAACCGCAGGTGCACCAAGGCTCAACGTCCGTCAGCGGTTCGGCTTCTTCGACCTTTCCAACAAGCTGGGCTTCCGCACGTTCGAGACGGTTGCCGAGTTTGACGATCTTCGAGGCGCCGGTGCCGCGGCGGCCACTGGGTTTCAGCCGGGAGTCACCTTCGATCTCGAAGAGGCATTGGCAGGCCGAAACGCCCTCTCCCACGAAACGGCTTTCGACGTGAGCGGCGGGTCCGCTGACACGCGCTACTTCATTTCGGGGCTGTGGCAAGACGACGAAGGGATCATGGCTAACACCGGATTCGCGAAGCAGTCCCTGCGATTGAACCTCGATCAACAATTCGGTGATCGGGTCTCGGCGAGTGTCAGCACCAATCTGATCCACACCAATGCGCGGCGTGGCCTGACCAACAACGACAACAATGGCGTGAGCCCGTACATGGTATGGGCGTTCACCTACAACTCCTTTGATCTTTCGCAGCGGGCCGACGGGTCTTTCCCCGACAATCCGTTCCAGCCTAGCAATCCCCTAGCGACCCTCGCGCAGATGGAGAACGATGAGGACGTTTGGCGGATCCTCTCGTCGGGACAGGTCGATTGGAACCTATTCGACGGGGAACGTTCGAGTCTGACGCTCTTGGGATTGGCCGGCGTGGACTATTTCCAGCAGAAGAACAGGCTGTTCTTTCCGCCGGAGCTCCAGTTCGAGGACGACGACGGTTTTGCAGGGACGTCCCTGCTGAGCAACAGCGACAACCTCAACGTGAACCTCAACGCGAGCGCCGTGCACACGTATGACTTGAGCGGCGGCAACACGGCCCTCACGACATCGGCAGGCGTTCAGTACCAGACCCAGGATCTCGACATCAGCCGGATCGAGAGCAGGGGCCTCACCGCGGGACAGCCCAACGTCTCCGCTGGATCGAACGTCAACGTCAGGCAGCAACGAGAGCGGGTCGAGAACCTCGGCTTCTTCCTGCAGGAAGAGATGCTCACGTTGGACGACCGGCTGCTCCTTACTGCGGGTATCCGCGCTGACCAGAGCAGCGTGAATGCGGATGACACCGAGCTCTACTACTTCCCGAAAGCTTCAGCGTCCTGGCGGATCCCGGATCTCGGAGGGGGCTTCCTCGACGAGATTAAATTCCGGGCCGCGTATGGAGAGTCTGGCAACCTCCCGCTCTATGGGGACAGGTTCACGCCGCTGGAGGCCACGAACGTGATCGGGGGAGTCGCCGGCACGGTGATTCCGGTGAGCAATCTCGATGCGGTGGTGGGATCGCCCACACTCAAACCCGAGCGCCAGCAGGAAGTCGAGGCCGGTATCGACGCAACGCTCTTGGACAGGCGTGCGAGCCTCGAGCTCAATGTGTATCAGAAGAACATCAGCGATTTGATCGTGAGACGGCGGCTGGCCCCGTCGTCAGGATTTGGGGAGGAAGTCTTCAACGGGGGCAAGCTCCGAACTCGCGGTGTCGAGGTCGGCTTGGGTATTACCGCCGTACAGTCGCAAAGTCTCAATTGGTTCTTCCGGACCAGCTTCTTCCTGAATCGCAGTGAGATCACGCAGCTCGATGTGCCCTCGTTCCTCCCAGGCAGCACTGGCTTCGGGGTGGGTCTGGGGCAAATCAGAATCGAAGAGGGGATGTCCGCCACTCAGATGGTCGGCAATATCGGCCAGGACGCAGCGGGCAGTCCGATCGAGGGCGTGGTGGGCGACGTGAATCCCGACTTCAACGTGGGGTTCACCAACGATCTCTCCTATAACAACTTTGGCTTCTATTTCCACCTGGACTGGCAGCAGGGGGGGGATATCATGAACCTCACCAAGCTGTTGTACGACCTGGGAAGCAACTGGGCAGGCTTCAATGAGCCGGACCAGCAGGGTTTGACGGGTGCGGAGCGGAACGCCATGTCACCGATCGGCGGTTCGCAGCAGACAGGGGTCTATGTCGAAGAGGCCACGTTCCTCAAAATGCGGGAGATCACACTCTCGTATGAGCTCGACTCCGATATGGTATCATCCATTTGGGGAGCAGTGGACCGCGTCGGCCTCACGCTCAGCGGGCGCAACCTCCTGACCTTCACCAAGTACACCGGGATCGACCCCGAAGTCAGCAACTTTGGTAACCAACCCAGCGGACGGAACATCGATGTCGCTCCGTTCCCCCCGAGCCGGAGTTTCTGGCTCGGAATCGACGTGGGGTTCTGATCATGGCGATCCAGGAGATGATACGGATGAAAGTCCTTCGATACTTACCGATAGTACTGGCTCTCGCCCTGACCTCATGTAATGATCTGATCGTGGCAGACCTGAATAACCCCGGCTTAGATCAGCTTTCGGAGAACCCGACGCGGTCGGCAGTCTTGGCGGCCACCCAGGGGCTGTTCATTTCCGCACGAACCGGCATGGCAACCCGTGCGGGATACGTATCCGGACTCGGGATTGTGGGGCGTGAATCGTACAACTTCGACGCTGCGGACCCGCGATTCAGCGCCCAGCTGCTCGTAGGGCCACTAGACGGGGGGAGTCCCGCGTTTGGGGGCGCCCACTGGAACGCACGATTCCGTGGTGTTCGAGGTGCCGCCAACGTGCTGCTGGCCGTGGCAGAACTGGACGACGCTGATTTAGCGCCGGCCGAGAAGGCGGGAATCCGAGGCATCGCCAACACCCTCATGGGGTTGCAGCTTTTGCTGGCCCTCAACACGCGGGACACGAACGGGATCCCGACCGCCGTGAATCCCGATCCGACGGGCACTCCTGAGCCGTTCAAGACCAAGAGTGCGGCATTTGCTGACATTGTCGCGATCATGGAATCCGCGGCAACGGATCTCGGGGCGGCGGGCGCCTCGTTTCCGTCAGATCTGAGCCTCCCCCCGGGATACGCGATAGCCGACACCCCCGCCGGTTTCCTCGCTTTCAACCGGGCACTGCGGGCGCGAATCGCCATATACTTGGGCGACTTCGCCGGAGCGTTGACAACGTACCTTCCCGCGTCGTTCCTAGACGACGCCGCGGCGTTCAGCATGGGTGTGTCCTACGACTTCGGAACGGGCTCGGGTGAAACACAGAACCTGCTCAACGACGATTCAGAGAGGATATTGACGCATCCGTCCATCCGGGCAGAGGCCCAGTTGCAGGGGGGGGGCGCGCTCGACCGAAGATTCCTGGACAAGACCACGTTCCTAGACGGCGCCGCAACGAAACCGGATCAGGCCAGCCTGGGAATTTCTACGGACCTGAAGTTTGCCCATTACCCCAGCCCCACGAGCTCCTTGCCGATCATTCGGAACGAGGAGCTGATCCTGCTCCGGGCCGAGGCCAACATAGGCGCTGGTACTGCGGCCGCGGCACTGGCCGACATCAACCTCGTTCGGACCACGGCGGGCGGACTCGATGCCATTGCCGGGGCTGCGTGGGCGGCCATGACGGTGAACGCGCAGTTGGACGAGCTCCTCTATAACAAACGTTACTCACTCTTGTTTGAGGGTGGCTACCGTTGGATCGACATGCGGCTGTATGACAAGCTGGATGAGATCACTCTGAGCGTGTCGACCAATGCGCCTGCTCCTGCTTTTACCGTCCCGACTGCGTATCCGGTGCCTACGCAGGAGTGTGATGCGCGCGCTGGCGAAAGCGTACCTTCTTGCTGATCGGGTGTGATTGACGGGGGGCGCGCGGCTCGGAGCCGCGCGTCCCTCTGCAAGCGAGAAGCCCGGAGCTTGTGATGGAAGACCACGCCTATCCGTTGGAGCCCTCGAGGGACCAAATGCGGGTGATGGTCGATAAGGTAGCGGAGCGGGTTATCGATCATATCGCTTCGCTAGCGCGTCAGCCGGCCTCCTACGCGGAACACGAGGCCGGTACGCACGCCAGGACGGCCGCGCTCGCCGAGTCCCTCCCGGAGCGAGGCACAGACCTCGACGGGCTGTTGGACCTCCTCTTCCGGGAAGCGGTCCCGCTCTCGTACAATACGGCTGCACCGGGTTATTTGGCGTATATCCCCGGGGGTGGCGTCTTCCCGTCCGCGGTCGCCGACTTCATCGCGAACGCCGTGAATCGATACGTGGGGGTGTGGATTGCCGCACCGGGACTCGCGCAGCTCGAGTTGAACGTCGTTCGATGGTTCTGCGAGATCATCGGCTATCCACCCAGCTCGGGTGGCATCCTCACCAGCGGCGGGTCCTTGGCGAACTTCACCGCGGTGGTCACCGCGCGGAGGGAACGCCTTCCCGATGACTTCCTGGCAGGGACGATCTACACCTCGGACCAAACCCATCACTCCGTTCGGAAAGCGGCGGTGCTGGCGGGCTTTCCGGAGGAAAACGTTCGTGAGATCGCCACGAATGAGGACTATGAGATACGCCTCGACGACTTGCGGCGGCGCATCGCCAAAGACCGGGACGGCGGAATGCGACCCCTCATGCTCGTGACCAGCGCGGGCACCACGAACACGGGGGCCGTCGACGATCTGGGGGGCGCCGCCGACGTGGCCGATGACGAGGGACTATGGCTGCATGTCGATGCCGCGTACGGCGGCTTCTTCATGCTTACGGAGCGAGGGCGGGAGTCCATGCGAGGCATCGAGCGCGCGGACTCGGTCGCGCTCGACCCGCACAAAGGGTTGTTTCTCCCGTACGGCAACGGATCGCTGCTTGTGCGTGATCCCGAGGCCCTGCGGCGGGCGCATACGACCTTCGCCGACTACATGCCGGAGATGCAGCAGGACGCCGACTTGGTCGACTTCTGTCAGATATCGCCCGAGCTGTCCCGGGACTTCAGGGGATTAAGAGCGTGGCTTCCCATCAAGCTCTTCGGCATCGATGCTTTTCGCTCGAGCCTCGATGAAAAGCTCGACCTCACGCGGTGGGCTACGGACCAGCTCGGAGAGATACCGGACATGGAGATCCTCGCGGAGCCTCAGCTCTCCCTCACCGCCTTCCGTTGGGCTCCCGCAGGCCACTCCGAAGACGGACTGAACGAACTGAACCGCGAGCTGCTCACGTGCGTCAACGCTCGGCAGAACGTCTACATGACGGGCACGATGCTTCGGAGCCGATACGCCCTTCGGATCTGCGTGCTCTCATTTCGGACGCACCGCGACCGCATGGAACAGTGTATCGTCGACATTCGGGAGTGCATTGAGGAGCTGGCCAGGGTGGATTAAAGCTCCTTTGACCGAACGACCACCAACTTCTTGATCTGCATGTCTTTCATCATATAGGGGATCCCCCCCACGCCGATCCCCGACTCCCTCAGGCCCGCGAACGGCATCCAATCCACGCGGAAGGCGGGGTGATCGTTGACCATCACTGCAGAGGCGTCGAGCCGGCGCGAAGCCCGTAGCGCCGTGTCGATATCGCGTGTGAACACAGACGCCTGGAAAGCGTAGGGGAGCGAGTTCGATCGGGCGATCGCGTCATCGATATCGTCGTACGGGTACACACAGACGACCGGGCCGAAGATCTCGGATGTCGAGACCCGCACGTCGCCGGGCGGCTCGTACAGTACCGTCGGCGCGTAACACGTCTCGGAGGTGGCCTCGCCGCCGGCGAGCAACTCGCCACCGCTATCCACCGCTTCTGACCTGCCCCCAAGAGCGGTACCACATCCTTCAGCCCCTCCTGCCTCCAGATCCGCTCCACCCGCTTGTGGTTCACCCCCCAGCCTCCAGGATCAGCTTGTCCAGTGTCAAGTCCGCCACTGCTCGCTTCAGGCGCCTGTTCTCGCGCTCGAGCTCCTTCAGGCGCCGTGCCTGGCTCACCTTCATCCCGCCGTACTCCCGCCTTCACCGGTAGTACGTCTGCTCGGTGATGCCCAGCTCCCGGCTCATCAGCTTCACGGATTTGCCGCGGGCCAGACCAACCTCTGCCTCCCGCAGTGCAGTGATGATCTGCTCCGGAGTGTGTCGCTTCCTTCCCATCCTGACCTCCTCGCTGAAAAGCTTCAGACCAGGTCGATCCTAACATTGCACCTGGTCTCGTTTCAGGGGGTCAGGTCACATTGGCACTGACCTCAACAGCGGCCGATCCCAACAATGCGGCAAGGTGATGCTGTGATTAAGACAGACACGCAAGGACCCCGCCGACGTTCCGCGCAGAGCACCGTACGCTCAAGGAAGGTCCACTTGGGCAAACGTCTGGAGGTTCTCCCTGGGAAGCTGTCCCAACCGTAGTTGAAGGTTCCTGATAGGGGAGAAAGAAAAGTGGTGGTTCCGGGGGTCCCGGGCCGATAGGCTCGGGTAGGCAAAAACCCCAACACGGAGCCACCACGATGAAGAGAACGTACGAGGTAAGGGATCGGGCGGACAAGCGCGCGATCAGGGAGTTCCTGAAGCGGGAGGGGCAGTTTCTGCTTCCGATGCTTGAGCTCGTGGAGCAGACGGAGGTCGTGATCGACGAAGTCATCCAGGTGATGGGACGAGCGACGATCGAAGCGGTGCTGGAGATGAGCGCCGAGGGTGTGGCAGGCGTGAAGCAGGCAGGTCGGTCACGAGCGGAAGACGACACGGTGTGGTATGGCCGTGCAGGGTGGTGTGGTTTACCTGTCGGACCGGAAGGTGTGTGTGGAGCGGCCACGGCTCAGGCGCCGGGGCGCCGGGGAGGGTGGCGAGGTCGAGGTGCCGGCGTACGCAGCGATGCGGAGACCGGGCGCCGTGGCGGATCGGATGCTCGAGGTCCTGATGGCGGGGGTGAGCACGCGGAAGTACGGCCGTGTGATCGGTGAGATGGCCGACACGGTCGGGGTGAGCAAGTCGGCGGTGAGCCGTGAGACGGTCGAGGCCTCAGAGCGCGTGCTGAAGGAGCTGATGGAGCGCCGGCTGGATGCGTGGGACCTCCTGGTGATCTACCTGGACGGGATCCGGATGGGCTCGCACCACGTGCTTGCTGCGGTAGGCGTGGACTCAGACGGAAAGAAGCACGTGCTGGGCGTGAGGGAAGGAGCGAGTGAGAACGCCGAGGTGAGCAGCGCGCTCCTAGAGGATCTGGTCGAGCGCGGCCTGGACCCGGGCAGGCGGCGGCTGTTCGTGATCGATGGCTCGAAAGCGCTCAGGAAGGCGATCGAGAAGGTGTTCGGCCAACGTCACCCCATCCAGCGCTGCCGCAACCACAAGCTCCGCAACGTGCTGGGTCATCTGCCGAAGGATCAGCACGCTCAGATGAAGGCGGCGTTCCGGGCAGCGATGAAGCTGGACGCGAAGCAGGGCGAGCAGAAGCTCGAGCAGCTCGCCCGATGGCTCGAGCGCGACCACCCCTCGGCCTCGGCCAGCCTACGCGAAGGCCTCAGCGAGATGTTCACGATCAACCGGCTCGGCCTCCCGCCGCGGCTGAGGAAGTGCCTGGGCTCGACCAACCTGATCGACAGCACCCACTCGGGTGTAAGACAGAAGACCCGCAGGGTGACCAACTGGAAGAACGGAGCGATGGCCTTGCGCTGGGCTGCGGCCTCGTTCGTGGAGACCGAGAAGAGCTACCGGAGGATCATCGGCTACGACCAGCTCTGGATGCTCAGGGCCCACCTCGACGACCATGAACCGGTTGCCGAAATGAGAAAGGCAGGCTAACAAGGAGACTCTCCGGAGCCACCACCTTCAACTGTCAGCGGGACACTATCCTCCCTGGCGTTGCAGCGTTGAGTCAGGAGGCGGATGGTGGATGCAGCCACAGGTATGGGGCAACTCTGGGGGCACTGTTATCCACGCGCAAACCGATTAGGTAATACCCACAACGACTTACGAGCCTTTTAGATAGGTTGTACCGGCTCTTGCCGGGGGGCTGGGTCACGCTGCAAGACATCTACCGCTGCACGGTGGATGCGGAACTGTTCGGCCGGAAGATCGGCGCGGCCCGCGAGCTGGCCGACCGGCTCTGCCCGGTGCGGGCCGTCATCGCGACCAAGGATCTCACCGCTCACAAGGAACCCCTCGGGGAATGGGGCTGGGAGCCGGTGCCCGGCACGGACAAGGCGGCTTGCCGGCTCGACCCCGCACTCCGGGACCGGCTCAAGGAACTCAAGGTCGCATACGAGACGGAGGAGAGCGGGGGCGGAGCGGGGAGCGAGTTCCGTGAGCAGGTCGAGGCCATCGAGCGGTGGTATCTGCATGACTGGATGGCGCTCGACGCCAAGCTCCGCACGTCGATCGTCGAGGGCATCAGCGTGTTCCTCTCGCTCTTCGACCAGCCGCAGGTCGCCGGCGTGTTCTGTCCGCCGCCACCGGACCCGGACGAATCCATACATATATATAGTACGGCTCCGGACGAGGACGCCGAGGCCGTCCGGCCCGGACGCTACCTCCGGCCCACCGTGTTCATCTGCGACGAGTATCAGTCCTTATAAATACCGTCCAGCAAAGTTCAGGGAAATCCCGTATAGCAGGTGAAGTTGTTGTTAGAACATTACTTATATTATACTACCGTGTCAGGACGTTCGGTGTGTTCCAGCACCGAAAGGGTGACCAGCGGGGTGATCGCAAAAGGGTGACCAGATGGGCAAACACGGCAGGAAACTCACCGCCGCCTTCGTGCGGAGCGTCCGGGAACCGGGCCTGTACTGGGACGAGCACGGCCTCGTGCTCCGGGTAAAGCCGTCCGGGTACAAGCAGTGGATCCAGCGGCTGTTCATCCACGGCAAGCGCAGGGAGTTGGGGCTCGGTCCCGTCCGCCTCGTGACGCTGGCCGAGGCCAGGGACGCGGCCTTGGCCAACCGCAAGGTGGCCAGAGTGGGCGGGGATCCGAGGACGACGCAGCGGCGCTCGGTCCCGACGTTCGAGAAGGCGGCGGCCAAGGTGTTCGCGATGCACCGTCCGAACTGGACCGACAGGCACGCGGGCCAGTGGATGGCGACGCTGCGCGCGTATGCGTTTCCCGGGATCGGGCGGAAGCGGGTGGACCACATCTCGCCCGCCGACGTCATGGGGGTGCTGCTTCCGATCTGGAACGAGAAGCACCAGACGGCCAAGCGGGTGCGGCAGCGGATCTCGACGGTGATGCGGTGGGCCATCGCGCAGGGCTACAGGGTGGACAACCCCGCGGGCGACGCCATCGGGGCGGCGCTACCCAAGCCACCCCGCGTCCAGAAGCACTACAAGGCGCTGCCCTACGAGGAGGTGGCCGAGGCGATTGAAGCGGTGCTCGGGTCCGAGGCGAGGGTGACGGTGAAGCTGGGATTCGAGTTTCTGGTGCTGACGGCCTGCCGGTCCGGCGAAGTGCGCGGGGCTTGCTGGGCGGAGATCGACTTGGAGGGCGGGGTGTGGACGATCCCGGCGGAGCGGATGAAGAGCCGCCGCGAGCACCGGGTGCCGCTGTCGGCGCGGGCGCGGGAGATTCTGGCCAGGGCGAAGGCGCACGCTCCCCGTTCGGAGTTGGTGTTCCCGTCCGCGCGGGGGCTGGTGCTGCCGAGCTTCGAGTTCGCCGGCCTGCTCAAGGCGCTCGGGATCGGGGCCGTACCGCACGGGCTCCGTTCGAGCTTCCGGGACTGGGCGGCGGAGCGGACAGACGCGCCGCAGGCGGTCATGGAGGCGGCGCTGGCGCACGCGGTGCGCAACCGGGTGGAGGCTGCCTACGCCCGCTCCGACCTGTTCGAACGCCGCCGCGTCCTGATGGAGCAGTGGGCGAGCTACTTGACTGGCGAGCGTCGAGACGCGTAGGCCGGTTCTCAGCAGCTCAATTGCGAGCCGTCGAGGCCCGATCCGTTGGGCGGGCCAAGGCCGTGGCCATCGATAGCCGCATGATTGAGATGGCCGCGGGCGATATCGCCAACGTTGGACTGCTGGCGCCCGCACCGCTCGTGCGGCGTGCCCGTCACCGTCAGCCAATTGAAGGCGCGGCTGCGGGTCACCTCGATGTCACGCCGGACGGTGAGGAGCCGGCCAAGCGTATGGGCCGAAGCCGGGGAGGCCCCGACCGACCGGCAGCCCGGCCCTCGACGCCTGGCATGAGGGAAGTTCGCTGGGCGGAAGTGGTGGAATCCGAACCGGCGGTTTAACGTTAGTGATGCGCGGCTGTCCACGCCGGTGGATAGACCGTCACCCCACGACACATGACAGAAAAGAAGGAGTCGGTCTCATGCGAAAGCGCATCGTTTTTTCCGTCGCGGCGCTGATCGCCGTTCTTGCGACGCCGGGATGCAAAGAAAGTCCAACCACACCAAGTCCAACCACACCAAGTCCAACCACACCGCCGGAATTCGAGCCCGGGCCGCTGGGTGCAGTCACTTTGGAGGCAGGCGAGGCCGTGCGGATCCGCATGCTGCTTTCGGTCACGGTCGCGCCGTCGCTGGGGGCCGTGTCCCGGCACGGGGCCGAGTTCGCCGTCGAGGACATGGGTCCCGTTCACGGGCGCCAGGTCGACCTGGGCGATCCGCTTGACACCAGTTGTTCGCCGGAAGGCGGCCGCGGAGGTGCGCTTGGAATCGTCGGGGACCCGCAGGTGGCCGGCGTCATCGGAACAATCTGCTCGGCCGCGGCCGTGGCGGCGTCGCCCGTCATCAGCGACGCGGGCTTGGTCATGATTTCGCCGGCCAACACCTCGCCGCGGCTCACCTCCGACCTGGCCGGCAACGCGAACCCCGACTATCACGCCGGTTACTTTCGCGTGTCGTCCAACGACCTCCACCAGGCACGCGCCCTCTCGGACTTCGTCTACAACCAGCTGGAGCTGCGGAGCGTGGCCACCGTTCACGACGGCGACCCCTACACGTCCGCCCTCGTGGCGGCGTTCGCCGACGCGTTTTCGGCCCTCGGGGGCAAAGTGCCGGCCCAGGCAGAAATCGAGAAGGGTGACACCGACATGAAGGAGGTTCTGGAGCAGTTCGCGGTCGCCGGCCCGGACGCCATCTTCTTCCCGCTGTTCATCACGGAGGGATCCGCCTTTGCCGTGCAGGCCCGGGCCTTCGACGGGCTTGAAGGGACGACCCTGATTTCAGCGGCCGCGCTGCTGGTCTCCGAGTTCCTGGAAACGCCGCAGTCGGAGGGGATCTACTTCGCGGGGCCGGAATCGGACTTTCGCTCAAACGTGAACGAGGTGACAGGACGGAGCGGGGAGCAGGTTCTCGCCGCGTTCGAGGCCAGGCACGGCGGGTTCCCCGGGTCACCCTATTGGGCGCACAGCTACGATGCGACCACCATCCTCCTCTCGGCCATCGAGGCCGTTGCCGTGGAGGACGGTGACAGGCTGCACATAGACCGGGCGGCACTGCGCGAGCAGGTGGGGGCAACCGCTATGAGCGGCCTGGTCGGGACGCTATCCTGCGACCGGTTCGGCGACTGCGGCACGGGACGGATGAACATCTACCACCACACGGACAGGAGCGTCACCGACGTTTCCAAGCTGCCGGTGGTCTACGTATACAGCCCCCCGAGCCGGTAGGCGGGCCGGTTTCCGGGGATCGTCCCGGCGATCCGACGGCCACCGGGGCTACGTGGCGGGTTCGAGCGGATGCCGGTGTCCGGTCACCCGAAACTTGAAGCTCTTGTCGGGGCAGACCTTGGGCAGCGAACTCAGCTTGAGCCGGTAGTTTTCGGGCGCCAGTTCAAGCTCCAGGTGTTCGGCGGTTTTGGGGGGATTCCGCAACCCGAAGCGTAAAGGGTGATCACAGGGGTGACGGAGGATCTTTTATGGAATACGTAACGCACAGTATATCATAGATTTACAGCTTATATGACGGCGGACTGGGCCTCCTCGGAGGCGTAGATGCGGCCGACGGGAGTCCCGAAGAGACCCTTCTCTCTCGCTTCGGGAAAGCAGGCTTCGCGCGCCGCTGAGAGCGCATACAAGGTGCTGGACGAGGCCGTGTCGTTGATCGCACCCTGGAACGCCCCCGGGAGCTCCACGAGTTCGCATAGCCAGTCGAGCGTGAGCTCCTCCAGCTCTGTGCCAGAAGGAGAGCTCCGCCACACCATGGCATTGACGTTGAGGGCCGCCGAGAGCATCTCGCCCAGGATCCCCGGACCCGATCCGGTGACCGCGAAGTAGGCGAAGAATCCGGGGTGATTCCAGTGCGTGATGCCGGGAAGGACTTTCGAGTCGAAGTCGTGGAGGATGTCCTCGAAGGGCTCGCCCCTCGACGGCGCTGAAGCCGGAAGGCTTTCGCGGATCTGGCCCGGAGAAACGGGAGGGACAACAGGATAGGATCCGACTCCTCCGAGGTAGTCGGCGATCCAGTCCACCACCTCGTGCCCGTGCCTCCGGAACTCCTCCGGGGGCATGTCACCCACTCCTATCCCCCCCGCCGGGCTGGCTCCGGGGTGGCACGGCGTCGTCATCGTCGGGGGCGGCTCAGTGGGCGTCGGCCGACAGCTCCTCCTCGATGGCCTGGAGCTGCTCTTCCACCTCCGTCACCAGCTGGGTGGTGGGCACCTTGGGGACGCCGCTCCCCTGGAAGAGAGCGAAGAAGAGGGCGTCGGTGTGCCCGATGCTCGCATGCATGACGCCACTGTCAAGGAAGCGGTTGAGGCGCAGCGCGTCCGCGAGCGAAAACGCAGCGCCATACCGGCCCGGGGGCGCCTGGAACAAGAGTCGTAGGACGGCTTCCCGCAGAATCTGGAACTCCTCGACGATCTCCCCCGCTGCCAGTCCGCGCTGGGCCCCCAGCGACCCATAGAGCTCCGCGGCTTGTCTCCACAGCGGAGCCACCTGTGCGCGATGCTGCCCGACGGCTTGCGGAAGCAGCCTGGTGAGGAACTCCAGGAACCGCTTGAGGAGCTGTTCCATTTCCGCGTCCAGGCTCGCGCGATGGCGAACCTCGTCGAGCCAATGTCGTAACAGGAATCCGGTCTGCTGCTCGAGCCACTCCCCGAGTCGACGGGTGCTGGATGATGTAGCGTGGGTTCGTGAGGGCGGTTGCGTGGGTTGGATCTCGGTCGGCTCGGCGACAGAATCCCTCATGATTCTCCAGAATGAGACAGGGAAGCTCGCAAACAGGTGTTCTAAGGTGCCGAATCCTCCTGCCCGTCGCCAGGTTCTGCAGAAAGATCGACCTCCGCCGCGTCGCCGGCGGTGGCGGCCTGCGCCTTCTCGCCCTCCACGTCTTCCCTCGGGGACGCCGCTTCCTCACCGTCTTCGTGCGCCGGCGTCCTCTCACTCCCCTCCTCGCGGGAATCATCCCAGGGTCTCAGTTGCAGACGGATTACCGTGCCTTCTCCCCGACCGCTCTCCGCCGTCACGGTGCCACCCCAAGACTCGACTAGCTTGCGGACGATGGCGAGACCGAGTCCCGTACCCGTCGAGCGCGTGCTGAATTGCGGCTCGAAAATGCGGCCGAGAAGTTCGGGCGGGATGCCCGTGCCATCGTCGCGAACCCGCACCTCAACCTCGGTGGGAACGGATACAGCCTCGATGACGACCTGACCGCCTTCCTCGATCGCCACACGCGCGTTTTCCAGCAGGTTGAGGAGCACCTCTTTGAATTCGGTCTCCCGCGCACTCACACGGGGGAGGTCCTCGGGTACCCGGGCAGCGAAGCGCACCGGGCCTTCTTCCTCCACCCGGTAGAGGGTCAGCACGTCCTGAGCCAGGGATCCCACATCGACCGGCTCAAGGGGAATCTCCCCGGCCGCGGCCGGCGCTCCGAATCGTGAAAAGCCACTCGCAATCTCGGCGAGGCGGTCGATCTCGCTCAAGATCGCTCCCACATTGCGATCCAGGATGGGCTCGAAGTCCTCACGCTGATCCTGCCAAGCCCGGCGAATGTGTTGGACGCTCAGCTTGATGGGCGTGAGCGGGTTCTTGACCTCGTGAGCGACCTGACGGGCCATCTCACCCCAGGCCAGAATACGCTCCGTGCGAAGCTCGTCGGTCACATCTTCGATGGAGAGCACCACACCACCGGCCCCCTGCCGGGAGATCTCCCTGGACCGGACTCGAATCCGGCGCTCGCCGAACTGGAACTCGGCCGTCGCCTCTCGAAGACCGTCCCGGAGACACTTCTCAATCCACTGGACCAGCTCGGCACGTGTGCCCTCCAGCTGCGGCAGGGGCTCACCCACCTCCACCTGACCTCCGAGAACGGTCTGGGCCCTCGGGTTCACCAACGTGACGTCCCCCGACCGGTCGAGTGCCACGACGCCGGTGGCCGCCTCATCGACGATGGCCTGGGTCCGACGCGTCGTCCTGACCAGTTCCCTACGAGCTCGGCTGATACGAAGCACCATTCGATTGAAGGCCTGGAAGACCGACCCGAACTCGTCGGCCCGGGCTTCGGGAAGCTGCACGGCCAGGTTCCCGCCACCGACTCTCTCCGACGCAACCTGAAGCGTGCGGATCGGACTCGTGAGGGTCCTCCCGACGAGAAGGGCAAGCCCCAGCGACAGCCCGGCCCCCAGCAGAACCACGAAGGCGACCAGCTCGGCCACCTCTCTCTGCCGTAGCGCCGTGGCGCCGGCCTGAAGGGGCACCTGCGTCGCCACGACGTCTCCGTCCGGAAGCCTCCGGAACGCCATGAGATACTGCCGCCGGCCGAGATTTCCGAGAGCTGTCTCCAAGAGCTCTTCACGGCTTTCGAGCTGCTGGTTCACCTCGAACGGGATCCATCCGTCGTACAGACCCATCTCCACGAGGTCATCGACCGACCCACCACGAAGCTCCCCCGCCCGATACTCGAGTAGGTCGGCCCCCACCCGGCTGGAAAGGAGAGTCATGGAGCGCCCGGCCTGGTAATAGAAGGCAGCGGCGTCAGCAGCGATGCGCGCCGCAATGGTAGCAGCGGTACGTACGGTCGCTTGGGAGAGGGTGCGGAACGCCAGGCTTCCGAAGAGGGCGGCAGAGAGGACGAAGAACCCGAACAACGCCCAGGTAACGCGCGCGCGGAAGGAAGCGAACGGGTTCTTCCAGCTTCCGACCGCCGGCCGCCGGCCCACCAAGACGAACTGACCCAGTGTCCACAGAAGCAGGATGAGGGCCACATCGCCCAGAATCAGCAGGGCTCCCCTTGCGGTCGCCAGCAACGGCCCGGGCAAGTCGACCACGTACTGGGCGTCGAACCCTCCGTCGAGGAATGAGATGCTCTGGCGAGCCTCCCAGCCGTCGGACGTGCGAGCCCACTCCACCCGGTCCGTCTGGCTGGCTTCATCGCCCTGCAGAATGGGTACGAGCGTCAGCGGACTCTCGGTCGGCGCTGTCAGCCCCCCGAAGACGGGACCGAACGGGGACGTATTGGGAAGCTCCCGCCGGGCAGGAAGGACGCCGGTGAGCACCCTCCCCCCCCGTAGAGGCACCTGCATCATGTAGTTGGCGTCCCCGGCTGCGAAGCGACGAACGAAGGCGGGCTCGCCCTCGTGCGCCTGCTCGAGGAAGTCGTCGGCGCGTCCGGGGCGGCCACCATCAACTCCGATGGTGATCTCGAATTCGGGCAGATCACCGGGAGACCACACTGTCAGCCAGACTCCCGAGCCCTCTTCCGCCAGACCGCTGCCGACCCAGCTCTCGTAGAGGAGCTCCAGGGGATCGGCGCCTCCAGCGTCCAGTGAATCCGCCGCGTCCACGAACCGGTGCAGGACGTATTCCAGATACGGATCGGCTGGCGTCCCGAGCCGGGCGAGCTGAAGCTCGGCCGAATCCATCCGCGCCTCCACGCGTGCAGCCCAAGCAACGACCAGAGCTGCCGAAGCACCCAGGACCGCTGCCGAGCTCCATGCCATCCAGATCCGGCGCCACCCTCGAAGACCGGTGAGGCCGTAAGCTGCCAGCGCCCCCGGAAGGAACCATGCGGCCGTGCTCCAGGCGGGCAATGAGCCTTCGACTCTCACCAACAGAGCACCCACCCCGGCGAGAACCAAAGCAATCGCCAGGGCCCCTAGGAGGGGAACCTCCGGGTGCGGCCGCCGTTTGGCTCGCTCGCCGAGTCGGAACGACGCCAGGCACAAGAGCGTGAGTACCAGTGCAAGGCCGATCTGGTACGCCACCCACTTCCCCTCCCCACCTGACAGGAGGGCTGGGCCGGCCCCGCCCAGGAGGAGGACAGAGGCCAACGGGAACGTGATGAGCACTCCCACACCGGAGGTGACCGGCCCGAGACGGGCGGCGGGCGGAAGGTGAGCCGCTGCCACGACCGCAGCGGCGACCGACACGAGCAGGACGCGCTCGAAGGTCACAGGCAACGGACCGGGAAGCACGAAATCAGCCGCGGTAAAGACGGGTAGCGATCCCATGGCCGCCCCCACCGGAACCAAGAACGCAAGACCCAGCGGCGTCAGCGCCGCCGCGGCCCGATCACCCTTCTCCACGCCCGCCGTGATGGCGAGGAGCAGCCACGCGATGACCGCCAGAGCTCCTACCACCCTCGACCAAAAGGTCCGGACGTCACGGAGTCTCTCCTCCTGCGTCGGTTGGACGATCGAAACGCTAAAGAGCGCCTCGTCCTCCCAGCGCAAGTCGCGAACGACGTCCCCAGTAGCCCGGTCTGCCCGAAGGATGCGGAGGTCCTCTCCCACCGCATCACGGAACGAGGTGACGAAGTCTCCTGGATCGGATTCCAAATTCCGCGGCAAGTTCGCCTTGATCAGCGCCGCCGCCATCGCGGTCCCGCCCTCGGGAATCGGCGCCGTGAAGTACAAGTAGCTGAAGAGGGGACGATCGCGGTAGAGGTAGCGGAGGTCTCCGTTCCTGAGCTCGGGCGGCACCATTCCCCGGTGCGTGCCGTCCCAGACGATGAAGTCGCCGCTCAGCCCGTAGATCGCGACCGCAGCCAGGCCGGTCCGCCGGCGGATGGCCCTCAGATCGTCGAGAAGGGTTGTGCCAGGGCCGTCGACCGCGAGATTCCCAATGCTTGTCACCGCCTCCTCGCCCGTGGTCAGTAACCGCTCGAGTCTCTGGTCGAGCGCGATCTCGGCGCGGGTGTTGCGGGCCTTCCAGTACGTATCGAAGTCCTGTGACACTCGCCGGCTCGCCTCGTGACCGACGAAGCCGGCCACGACCCCGGCGAGGACAACGATGCCCGCCACCGCGTGGGCCACTCCGCGCCGGGGTCGAGCGGAAAAAACCGAGAGGGACGAAACGCTGGAAAACGCCAGCCAGCCGACCCCGGGCCACCGTGTCCATGCGGCAAGGCCGAGAACGCCGAGCCAGGGACCGGCCCGGGTGAACGCGAGCCAAGGACCGGAGGAGAGGAATGGAGCTGACGGCTGATCCGGAGCGGTCATATCAACTGAACCACCTGTCTTGGCACGAAGTTCGTGTATTTCTCGAGCGCGATCCGCGGCTCATTCTCCCTGTGGGCGCCCTCGATCACCACGGACCCCACTTGCCGCTCGGCGCCAACACGCTCATCGCGGAGCGCGTGACCCTCACGCTCTCTGCCCGCCTGCACATTGTCGTCGCGCCAACTTTCCATTATGGCCTCACAAAGCCGGATTGGACGCCGTATCCGGGCACAAGCACCCTTCGCCGAAAGACCTTCCATCGTGCTATCAACGAGCTCCTCGCGAGCTGGGACGATCACGGAATCACCGAGGTGGTCGTGATCACGGCTCAGCGTCACGAACCGCACCTGGAGTCACTCCTCACGGCCCTCACCAGCACGTCGACGACCGAAGTCGTGGACCTCATGACCATCGAGGTCGGAGACCTCGTCGAGGGTCGGCCCGTACACGAGCGCGGCGGAGAGCTGGAGACGTCCTTGCTCCTTTATCTGGCTCCAGAGCTCGTCCGCATGGACCAAGCCGTAGACTATACAGACCACTCGGGCTCCTCTGGAAAGTACGTTCAAGGTCTGGTCACATCACCCCACCCCGACTTCCGGGGCGTGGTGGGACGGCCGACGCTGGCCACCGTAGAGAAGGGGGAAGCCGTCTTCGAGCGCTACATCACGGTTCTCGAAGACGCACTTTCGCACGAATCGACAGTGGACCCATGAGGCCATACATCCGAACCGCACGCTGGGATCCGGTGTAGTGCGAGTCATGCGTTTCGTGTCGGCGTTACTAATGGTCGTAGGCTCTCTCCCCGTATCCACCGCGCTCTCCGCTCAGGCGGTCGTCCTCGACGAGGGGTCATTCATGGTGGAGATCGACGGCCGTGCCGTCGGAACCGAAAACTTCCGGATCCGCCGCTCCGGCTTCGGCGAGAACGCGCAGGTTATCGCGCAGGGGAGCCTCGAGCTCACGCGCGAGGGCGCAAAGCACACCGTCCAGTCCGCCCTCGGTACCGTGGGGGTCGGGATGTCCTTGGACGCGTACCAGGTGAAGGTGTCGGGCTCCGGAGAGCTTCAGGTCCGGCTCCAGCGCCGCGGCGATAGGCTCGTCGCCGAGACGACCTCTGAGGCAGGCGTGGAGGAGCGTGAGTACAGGCGTCCCTTATCGCGAACGCCCACGGTGCTCCTCGATCGCTTCCTCGCGCACCACTACTTCTTCCTCGCCCCATACCAGAGGCCCGGAGAGACCCACGTCTCCATCATCCATCCGCGGCCGGGCGGACAGGCGGAGGGCGTGCTGCGCATGGCCTCCGTGGAACCCATCTCGCTGGGAGACTACACCGTCCAGGCTCAGCACCTGCAGCTGGCCCTGGCAGGAGCCGTCCACGAGATATGGCTGGACAGTCAAAACCGGGTGCTCCGGGTGGAGATTCCTGGAGAGGATTATGTAGCCGTCCGGCAGGACCCGCCGACGTGAGCCCCCCCTTCGGCGCGTTCGCCAGAACCGCCGAAAAGCGAGCGGGGTAGGCTCGTGAAGATCCTCTCCGGTCGACCCGTACGCCATAGTGATGGTACGGACGTTTTTCCCATCACGAACCCTATGAAACCGGCACACTCGGGTAGGCGTAGGTCTGGTGCGACCCGTGTGTGCATTCTCGGCGGGCCGTCCGCGATCCCCGAGAGACGCTGGATCAAGGTATACGCAATCCAAATCATACGGAGGCTTCACGTGTTGACTGGATCGTTCCTGGGCCGGGCCGCCCTGGCTCTGGTGCTCGTCTTCCCCGGTCGGGCGACCGCGCAGGAAATCGTGCCCGTAACACTGAGCTTGGAAGAGGCCATCGAGATCGCACGCTCGAACAATCCCCGCTTCCAGGCGACGCGAAACGATGAGGCCGTAGCGGACTGGAACGTGAGATCCGCATACGGCTCGCTCTTCCCATCGGCCTCGACGAACTTTGGGGTCTCGTGGCAAGGCGCCGGTGAGCAGGTGTTCGGAAGCCTGACCGCGGAGCAGCTCGGCTTCGCGGACCAGCCATCGTTCGTCTTCTCGAACTACCAGCTGGGCCTGAGCTACAACATCGACGGCACAACGCTTCTCGCGCCCGGCCAGGCGAAGGCGAATCGGGTCGCCACGCGGGCGCAGGTGGCGGGAGCCGAAGCCGAGCTCGTCTTCCAGGTGACGCAGGGTTACATCGAGGTACTCCGCCAAAGCGAGGAGGTGCGCGTCTCGGAGCAACAGCGGGAGCGGGCGCGCTTCAACCTCCGGCTCGCGCAGGCCCAGCTTGAGGTGGGGGCCGCCACCGCGGTGGACGTCGCTCAGGCCGAGGTGGCGTCGGGGCGAGCCGAAGTTACCGTGCTCAAGACGACGAACGCCCTGGAGACGGCGCGCATCCGCCTTCTCCAGCAGATGGGAGTCGACCTCGACAGCCCCTTCGTTCCCACGACGCCATTCGTGCTCTCGGAACCACTCTGGAGCCGGGACGAGCTCTACAGCCTGGGGTTGGAGAGCAACCCGAATCTTCGGTCGCTTCGAGCCGGCCGGTCGGCCAGCAGCTACGGCGTGAAGATGGCCAAGAGCGCCTACCTTCCGACCCTGAGCTTCAGTGCCGGAATCAGCGGCTTCACACGTCAGGCCTCGAGTACGGTCTTTGAAATCCAACAGGCGGAGGGCCAGGCTCAGGGCTCCGTGCAGAACTGCCTCTTCACCAACGATCTCTTCGCGCGGCTGGCCGATCCGTTGCCGGCTCAAGATTGTTCGTCCTTCGCGTTCACCGACGAATCCGCGCGGCGCATCGAAGACGGGAACAGGTCGTTCCCCTTCGACTTCACCACCCAGCCGGCCTCGGCCGCACTAACCATCAGCTTGCCGCTGTTCCAGGGCTTCAACCGCCAGCACCAGGTGGCGGAAGCTCAGGTGCAGCTCGAAGACCTGGACTACGACCTCCGGGAGCAGGAGCTGGCCCTGCGGGCGGATATCGCGGCCACGCTGGCCACGGTCCGAGCCGCCTACCGGGCCGCGTTGATCGAGGACCAGAATCAGATCGTCGCCGACGAGCAGCTCCGGCTGGCCCGGGAGCGCTTCAGCGTGGGCCTCGCCGCTTTCCTGGAGCTCTTGGAAGCCGAGACTCTGAAGGTCGAGGCGGACCGCGAGCAGATCGCAGCTATCTTTGCGTACCACGACTCGCTGGCCAGCCTGGAGGCGGTGGTCGGGGGGTCCCTTGGCTTACAGTGAGGCATGGAACAGCCCATGACCGGTAATCGTAGATTAATCATCGGCTTGGCAATCGTCGCGGTCCTGGGCACTGCAGCGGCCCTGAGCGTGACCCGCCGCCGTGGCCGCGGTGTGCCGGTCCGCCTCGAGGAGGTGACCCGCATGGACCTGGTTGAGACCGTGACGGCGAGCGGCAACATCCGGGCAGGTCGCGTGGTGGACATCAGCTCCGACGTGTCCGCGAAGGTGGTCACGCTTCTGGTCGACGAGGGCGACGACGTGGGGGCCGGGCAGCTGCTGCTCCGCCTCGATCCAACCCAGTTCGCAGCGACCGTCTCACGGGCGACGGCGGCCTTGAACCAGGCGCTCGCCCAAGAGCGACAGCAAGAGGCCAGTCTCGAGCGTGTGAGGAGAGACTACGAGAGGGTCAGGAGCTTGTTCGAGACCGACTCGGTGCTGGTCGCCCGTCAGCAGCTCGACGATGCCGAGACCGAAGTGGAGCTGGCCATGCGGCAACTCGAGTCCCTCCAGTTCGGTGTGGCCCAGGCAGACGCCTCCCTCGAGGAGGCCAGCGAGAGGCTCAGCAAGACGATCTTCACGGCCCCCATCTCGGGCAAGGTGACCCGATTGAATGTGGAGGAAGGTGAGACCGTCATCGTCGGGACGATGAACAACCCCGGCAGCCTGGTCCTGACCATCAGCGAGCTGTCCCGGGTCGAGGCGGTCGTGGAGGTGGACGAGACTGATATCCCGTACGTCGAGGTCGGTGACAGCACACTCCTCGAGCTCGACGCTTTCCCCAATCAGCTCTTCAGCGGTGTGGTGACCGAGATCGGGAACAGCGCCATCCGGCCGCCCGCCTCGACGGCCGGTAGCGGACAGACGGCGGCCATCGACTTCGAGGTCGTCATCACCATGGACGATCCGCCGGGAGGCGTCCGGCCCGACCTCTCGGCGACGGCGGACATCGTGACGGCCAGGAGCAAGAACGCCCTTTCCGTACCGATCATCGCCCTCACGGTGCGGGCATCGGACGAAGGCGAGCGCGACGATGACACGGCTTCCGACGAAGACGAGAATCAGGAGGCCCGGGAACTGGGTCCTGTGGGACGCCGCCAGAACACCGACGTCGAGGGTGTGTTCCTAGTGGTGGACGGTGAGGTCACCTTCACACCCGTGGAGATCGGAATCACGGGGCAGGAGCACTTCGAGGTCCTCAGCGGTGTCAGCCTCGGCGACACCATCGTGGCTGGCCCATATCAACAGATTCGGCGGCTCTCGAACGGAGACGCGGTGCGGGCAGAAGAGGACCGCGGCACAAACGATTCGAACTAGCGCCAAGGGAGGCTAATGCAGTTCGCGGAAGGCGTTCGACTCGCTCTCTACCAGATCCGCACGGAGAAGCTGAAGAGCTTCTTCAGTCTCTTGGGCGTCATCGTGGGCGTCATGTTCCTCATCGTGGTGGTGAGCGTGGTCGAGGGCATGGACCGCTACATCCGAGAGGATCTCTCCTCGGTAGTCTTCGGCGTGAACACGGTGACGCTGCGAAGGGTGCCTGACGGGCCCAACTCCGACGGAGTGAGCAGGCGTGAACGCGCCCGTCGGCCACGCATCACGTACGAAGACTGGCAAGCCGTCCAGAATCAGATCACCGTGCCGGCCAGGGTCGGCGCTGAGAGCGACAAGGGTGGCGAGGTCGTCGCTGACAACGGCCGCAAGGTGGAGAACGTGAGGATTTCAGCCGTGTCGCCGGAGATTCTCGGCATCAGGGATTGGGCGGTCGAGAAGGGGCGTCCATTCTCCCCACAGGAGGCCGAGCGGGGCACGGCGGTCGTGATTCTGGGAGTCGACACCGCCGAGCTCTTGTTCGAGACGCTGGACCCCATCGGTCGTCGGATCCGCATACGGGGATTCCCCTACAGGGTCGTGGGTGTGTTGGAGGAGCAGGGCAGCCTGTTCGGGATCTCTCTCGACAACCAGGTGATCGCCCCTGCACGGTCCCCCATTCAAGCCGTGACGAATCCCCGTGGCATCGTCGACCAGGTCGTCGCGCAGTCCGACGATCCAGTCGAGATTCGGGACCTGCAACGCGAGATAGAGGGCATAATGCGAGCGCGCAGGCGCCTCCGACCCGCGGACGAGAACAACTTCTCCGTGGAAACCGCCGACGAGACGCTTAGCTTCTGGGACCGGATATCAAAGATCCTCTTCCTAGCTCTTCCGGGCCTGGTGGCGATCTCTTTGGTCGTGGGCGGAATCGTTATCATGAACATCATGCTCGTGTCGGTGATGGAGCGAACCCGAGAGATCGGAGTGAGAAAGGCCATCGGCGCTCGGCGGCGGGACATCCTGAGCCAGGTGCTCATCGAGAGCATCACGCTGTCGGGGGTTGGGGCGGCGCTCGGAGTGGCGGTGGGGGTGGGCCTCACGTATCTGATCGCCACGTTCTCGCCACTCCCGGCGGCGGTGGACCCCAAGTGGATGGCCTTGGGAGTGTCGCTCGGGGTCATCGTGGGGATCGCTTCCGGCGTATACCCCGCTTCGCAGGCCTCCAAGCTCGATCCCGTCGATGCGCTGAGGTACGAGTGACATGAGCCGGCTGAACACACTGGACGAGGGTGTATCCATCGCCCTCGACTCCATCCGCGCCAACAAGATCCGCTCCAGCTTGACCATCCTAGGCGTCTCCATCGGGGTCGGGGTGGTGATGATGATCGCGGCCATGGTCACCGGGATTCGAGAGTCCATCATGGTGGGCTTCGAGACAGCGGGTCCGGACAACTTCTCCGTGACGCGCTTCGACCTCACCAGCGTTCGGATCGTGCAGGGCAACCTGAGACCCCCATGGTGGAACAAGCCGCGCATCGAACCGGAGGAGGCGGAGCGCCTGGCACGTCTTCCAGGCGTGGAAATCGCCCTCTACAACTTCGGATTCGAGACCACCATGTCAGTGGACGCCCGCCGCGTCAGCGGCGTCCAATCCCAGGCCTATTCTTCCGGATGGCCGGCCTACACCCCCGGATACTTCGTCGTAGGCCGCGACTTCACACCCCATGAAGTCCGCCAGTCCCGTCCCCTGGTCGTGCTCTCCGTGCCGCTGGCGGAGGAGCTGTTCGCTGACCTGGATCCCATCGGGCGCAAGATCCGAGTGAGCGCCGGGAGACGCGCCGTGAACGAGGCCTTCACGGTGGTGGGTGTGTTCCAGAACGAGGAGAACATCTTCTCGGCGGCAATCCGGCACTGGGCCATCTTCCCCTACACCTCCGCGATGAAGAGGCTCAAGGCCTCCAACTGGCAGGCCGGGGTCTGGGTCATACCCCGCGACTTGGTGTCCCAAGCCGACGCGATGGATGACGTGATCGGAACCATGCGCTCCCTCAGGGGACTCCGGCCGAAGGAGGAGAACAACTTCGCGCTGCTGCGCTCCGACCAGATCATCGAGGCGTTCAACAAGTTCACGGGTGTATTCTTCCTGGTCATGCTCGCGCTTTCGTCGGTCGGCCTGCTCGTGGGAGGGATCGGCGTCATCGGCATCATGATGATCTCCGTTACGGAGCGGACGCGGGAGATCGGCATCCGCAAGGCAGTAGGGGCGACCCGGCAGGAGATCCTCTGGCAGTTCCTGGTGGAGTCGGCGGTGCTCACCCTCCTCGGCGGAGCGACCGGGATGGCTCTCGGCGCCGGCGCCGCCAAGGCCGTGGCTGTCATGACGCCGATCCCGGCGGTGGTACCCGTGTGGGCCGTGATCGCAGCCCTCGCCATGGCTATCGTGACCGGAGTTCTTTTCGGTATCGTCCCGGCGTATCGAGCATCGCGCCTCGACCCGGTTCACGCCTTACGCTTCGAGTAGGCTCGCACTCTTCCTCTCGACCCGGTTCACGCCTTACGCTTCGAGTAGGCTCGCACTCTTCCTCTCGACCCGACTCAGACTTTCGTCTCGGAAAAGGACACCCGCACGTGAGCGACGCCCTGGACATCCTGGCTATCATGGCTCACCCCGACGACGCGGAGCTGCACTGCGGAGGAGCCCTGGCGAAGGCCGCAGCTGCCGGAGACCGGGTAGGGATCCTGGACCTCACCCGTGGGGAGGGCGGCAGCCAGGGGTCCCCAGAGGTCAGGGAGCAGGAGGCTGCCAGAGCGGCGGACGTGCTCGGCCTGGCCGTCCGAAGGAACGCGGGTCTCCGTGACTCCGGTCTCGCGAACGACCAGGAGGCCCGGGAAAGAGTCGTTGGGCTCATCCGCGAGCTGAGGCCCCGCGTCGTCGTCACACATTGGCGCGAGGGCCGGCACCCGGATCACCGGGTCGCCGCCCAGCTCGCATACGACGCGTCCTTCCTCGCAGGCCTGAGGAGCTGTCCGGCTCCAGGGCAGGCTCATCGTCCGACGAAGGTGGTCCACAGCCTGCTGTTCTGTGAGGACGCACCTACCCCGTCCTTCGTGGTGGACATCACGGATCACATCGACACGAAGCTGGCCGCCCTGGCGTGCTTCGAGTCCCAGTTCGAGGGCAAGACCACGGCAGGGGAGGCTTTCGGGGGAGGCGATCGTCCCCTTCTGGATCAAGTGAGGGTCCAGTGCGCTCACCACGGGTCGCGGATCCGATGCGCATATGGAGAGCCGTACTGGACCCGTGAAACGGTCGCCCTGGAATCGCTGGACAGCGACCGGGTGTCGACCTTTTAGTGTGGTGTCCCAGAAGTTCGCGAGCCACCGAGAGTGTCGAGGCGCCGGATCCGGGGTACCCGCGCCGTTAGGTGTGGGTCAGGCGCGACGACGAGGAATAGCAACGCAGGCAGGCACCGCGGCCGAAGGCCGTGGTCCGACGAGGAGGAAGGCCGCAGGGCCGGATGCATCGGTCCTCGAGCCGAGCGACCTTCATGCTCGTCGTGAGCGCCGAGTTGACCGCGAGACGAATGAGCGCAGCGAGATCAATGGCCGAGACACTTCTGGGACACCACGCAGGTTCTCGGTCAGTTTCCTAGAACAGGCAGTGGACCTCCAAGAGCAACCTTCTCCAACTCGGCACCTCCGAGCCGTGGATCTTGACGGCCCGGGCCTTCGCCCCCCCACCCTTCACGAGCCAGGGCGCCAGCCAGGAGCTGATCTCAGAGGGCAGGTGCCCGAGCAGGTCTCCGCCTTCACGGTGCACCCACACCTCGGGCTCCTCCTGATCCAGGGGATCGGGGACGAGGTAGAGAGGCTCTCAGGTTTCCAGGCTCTGCAGATGTTTGTCACGGCCAGCGAAGACCATGCCGTGAACAGTAGCTCTGAACTGTGGGGGCCGTCCTTCCGGAAACGGCGGTGGAGTGCTGGTCATCGAGGGTCGAGGGCTGGGATCAAGGTTCACTGTCCTGGGGCCATTGGGTATCTTGTCGAACATACAGCGAGGCCCTGGTTCGCCGAAACGGCCCCCCTCGCTTCACGCTTCACGGGAACGCATGCGACCGATCTATCTCGACAACGCAGCCACGACCCCTCTCCGAGATGAAGTGCGCGACGCGATGCTCCCGATTCTCCAGGAGGACTTCGGGAACCCGTCCAGTGCCCACACCTGGGGTCGCCGAGCATCCGCTCGGTTGGAGGAGGCCCGGGAGCGAGTGGCCGATGCCCTGGGAGCCCGCCGAGGCGAGATCTACTTCGTCCGTGGCGGCACCGAGTCGGACAACCTGGCGATTCTCGGTCGGGCGGAGGCGGTACGGGCCAAGGGGGAGTCCCCCTATGTGGTCATCTCCGCCATCGAGCACCGCGCCATACTCGAGGCGTCGGCTAGGGTTCCGGAGCGAGGTGGGTGGCGCACCGTGCTCTCCGTCCGACCCGACGGTACGGTGGATCTCGACGCCCTCGAGCGAGCCTTGGAGGACCGGCCCGCCGTGGTGTCTGTGATGACCGTGAACAACGAGGTGGGCATACACCTACCCGTGGAGGAGATCGCCGAGCGCACCCGAGGGCTTGGGGTGACGCTCCACACGGATGCGGTCCAGGCCATCGGTAAGGTCCCCGTTCGCGTGGACACCGTTCCCGCAGATCTCCTCACGCTCACCGGACACAAGATCTACGGCGCTAAGGGCACGGGGGTGCTCTTCGTACGAGAGGGGGTGGAGGTGGCCCCCCTTCTCTTCGGCGGAGGGCAGGAACACGCACTGCGGCCGGGAACCGAAGATGTGGCCGGCGCCGTCGGCATGTCCGTTGCCGTGGATCTGGCGGTGCGCGAGCGGGAGTCCGAAGCCCCCAGGCTCCGCGCCCTGCGCGACGGCCTCCAAGTGCGCCTGCAGGACGGGCTCGACGACGTCAAGGTGCATGGAGAAATGGCGCGCCGCGCCCCCCACATTCTCAACGTGGGGATCCCCGGCGTGGACCCGCAGCTTCTTCTGGCCGGTCTGGACATGGAGGGGATCGCGGCCTCAGCCGGCTCGGCGTGCGAGAGCGGAGGCAAGGGAGGCAGTCACGTGCTCGAGGCCCTCTACGGCGCCATGGACGGCGTGGCGGCCCTCCGTTTCAGCCTCGGTCGCTCCACGACGGAGGAGGATATCGTCTGCGTTGCCGAGGCGACCATCTCGGTCGTGGCGAGCATCCGAAACCTAGCTGCGTCGGCATGAAGGCCAAGCGCATCCTGGTCGCCATGTCGGGTGGCGTCGATTCGTCCGTGGCGGCGGCCTTGCTGGTTCAGGCCGGTCACGAGGTTGTGGGCGCCACCATGAAGACATTCTGCTACTCCGATAGTGATGCCCCGTCCAAGACGTGCTGCGGCTTGGATGGCATCGCAGACGCTCGCCGTGTCGCCGACACTCTGGGTATGCCCCACTACGTCTTCGACGTCGAGGAGGACTTCACCCGGGACGTGATCGACGACTTCGTCTCGGAGTACGCCCGGGGTCGCACGCCCAACCCCTGCGTTCGCTGCAACTCCAACACGAAGTTCCAGGACCTGATGGAGCGGGGGCGTGCGCTGGGTTGCGACGGCATCGCGTCGGGACACTACGTCCGGATCGAGCACCTGGCCTCGGGCGACTCCACCCTTCACCGTGGGATCGACCGCGGAAAGGATCAGGCGTACTTCCTGTGGGGACTTCCGAAGGAGATGCTCCCTCTACTCCACTTCCCCCTCGGGGAGCTCACCAAGCCCCGGGTGCGGGAGCTGGCGCGAGAGCTCGCCCTCACGACCGCGGACAAGCCCGAGTCCCAAGAGATCTGCTTCGTTCCCACGGGTGACTACAGGGATCTCTTGAGCACCCGACTCCGCTCGACGCACCCCGCGCTGGAGCCCGGCCTCCTGGTGACCTCGAGTGGCGAGGTCCTGGGCGGACACAGTGGCTATGCGAACTTCACCGTAGGGCAGCGCAAGGGTCTCGGTGGCGGGTTCGACGAGCCGCTTTACGTCATCGAAATCCGCGCAGACACCAGGGAGGTGGTCGTGGGCAGGCGTGAGGAGTGCCTCTCACCCGGCGTCGCGATAAGAGAGGTCAACTGGTTGGGCCCGCCTCCTCCCGAGGGTTCACGCATCCGCGTACAGATCAGGTATCGTGCTCCGGACGTTTCTGCCCTGGCTCTTTCCGTGGGGGAGAGCATGGTGCTCGCCTTCGACGAGCCTCAGCACGCCGTAACCCCCGGGCAGTCAGCGGTCTTTTTCGACGAGGAGCGGGTCCTTGGCGGCGGTCGCATCGCGCGGGCGATGAGGGGTGTGGAGCTGGAAGTCGGCGCACCGACGGGGTAGCCGGCGATACCTCTCGATTCCACCCGTCGGTCGATAGCGGAGCGGAGCGCTCTTCTAGTGCTTCAGGCCCGATGAGGACGCAAAGACCTCCATGGCCTGCTCCTGCTCTTCAGTGAGCTCCTCGGGAATATCCACCATCACCTCGACGTACTGATCGCCGACGCGCCCAGCCTTCTCCACGCCCTGTCCGCGAATACGGAACTTGGTCCCGCTCTGGGTACCGGGCGGGATGCGGAGATGGACCTTTTTCCCATCCACGGTCTTTACCGCCATCTTCGATCCCAAGGTGGCCTGGGCCAGGTTGATCGGCACCGTCACATGGATGTCGAGCCCATCTCGCTGGAAGAAGTCGTCGGGCTTGACCTTGAAGGTGATCATGAGATCCCCAGGCTTTCCACCCTGGCTGCCTCGCTCTCCCTGGCCCGACGCCCGGATCTTCGATCCCGTCTCCACACCCTTCGGGACAGTGATCTGGATCCTGCGGTCCTGACGGACCGACCCGCTGCCGGCACACGACTTACAAGGCCTCTCGGGAATGCGGCCCCGCCCGAAACAAGCCGGACAAGGTCGGTTGACCGCAAAGCCACCCTGCCCGAACGAGATGGACCCGCTCCCGGAGCACTCGGTGCAACGCTCGGTCCCCGTCCCTGGTGAAGCTCCCGACCCACCACAGGTGGCGCACTCCTCCGTGATGGGAACTTCGACGGAGATCTTTCCGCCGTGGACGGCGGTTTTGAAGGAGATCTCCACCACGTACTCGACGTTCTGTCCTTTTCTCGGTCCCTTCGGCTTGGGCGAATCAGGCCCCTTCGACCCGCGATCGAATATCGAGCTGAAGATATCCCCGAGACCCCCAAAGCCCTGGAGATCCTCGAAGGAAAAGCCACCCCCCGGCTGAGTCTCGGAACCACTTCCCCTGGGTGCCGCCCGTCCCCTGCCGAAGCCGAAGCTCGACAGTCGCCGCATGTTGTCGTACTGCTTGCGCTTCTCCGGATCGGACAACACGCCGTAGGCCTCTCCGACCTCCTTGAAGCGCTCGGCTGACTTGGCATCCCCCGGATTCGCGTCGGGATGGTACTTCTTGGCGAGCCTACGGTACGTTTTCTTGATCTCGTCCTGACTCGCTTTGTCCGAGACCCCGAGGGTCTTGTAGAAGTCCTTGGTCGCAGTCGACACGAATTCTCCGCTCTCCTGGGGCTACTCGTGCTTGTAGACGCTGACCCTAGCGGGACGCACCAAGTGGCCCTTGAAGAGGTACCCCTTCTGGAATACGTCCTGGACCCTATGATCGTCGCTCGGCGACTCGGTCGGGACGGTGACCATAGCTTCCATGCTGTTGGGATCGAACTCCTCACCGATGGGTTCGAGCACCTCTACCCCAGCAAGCTCCAGAGCCTGCCGGAACTTCCGCTCGACCAGGTCCACTCCCTCGACGAGGGCTTCTACGGTGGCGGATTCCGGCTGCCATGCCCCCACGCGCTGAAGATCGTCCAGGCCATCCAGAAAATTGCGAAGGAGGTCGGCCTGGCCCCTCGCCCACGCCTCCGCGAGCTCTGTTTCCGCCCTCCGGCGGTAGTTGGTGAATTCGGCCGCAAGACGCAGATGGCGATCGTTCAGGGCGGTCAGCTCGGCCTGCATGTGATCCAGGTCCCGGGCCAGCTCCTCTTCGGCCTCCTGCTCCTCCAAGGCCTCGGGCGAGACCTGGCCCTCGGGTGCCGAACCGTCCGTCGGGCCCGCATCCACGCCGACCGCATCGCCCTCGCTGGAATCTACGGAGCCTTCGGCCGCGTCCGGCTCAGCCATCTCTTCAGGATTCTCGGCTACGTTTTCGCTCATTTTCGTCTCGCTGGTGGGTCCGATCAACCACGCTTCCTCTTACGTGTTGGTGAATTTACTTCTTCTGAGACCAAGTGGGAGGCCCCTGCGGTCGCACACGCCGCTCGGTCACGACTCGCCGGCCAAGGGGAAGTTGGTGTCGAGCCAGGTGCCCACCAGGGCGAAGACGTCCTCTCTCTCCGGTTCATTGTGAGGCTCGTGTCGAAGCCCCTCGAGCCGGCAGGTCTCGATTCCCGACCCTGAGGCACGCTGCACGAAGCGTAGGGCCGTCTCCGGATCCACTACCTGGTCCGCTTCGGGGACGAGGAAGAGGACTGGCCCCCCGACACCTTCCGGATCGGCCAACGCCCGCTTCTGGGCATCGACGACCGCCCAGTAGAGACGGGGCGTGACGAACTGGTGCACCATAGCATCGTCGAGGTAGGCCCGCTGGCGCTCGGGGTCGCGCATCAGCGCTTCCGGAGAGAGCCGCACGGGCATCCGAACCGACGGCGCGATCCTGTTCAGTACCTTGCTCGGGGCGACCTTCCACCAAGGAACCTTCATCTTCGTCGCCAGCCATGGGGCGGAGACTACCGCTCCCGAAACGGAGCCGGAGCGTGTCTGCAGGTAACGGAGCACGACGAGCCCCCCCATGGATTGTCCCCAGAGGATCACCGGAGCACCCGGAGGAGCCTCCATACCGACCTTCCCGAGTACGACCTCCAGGTCGGCGAGGAACTCGTCGAAGCGGGAGACGAACGCCGGCCGGCCTCCTGATCGCCCGTGTCCCCTCTGGTCATAGGCCACCACACGGAAGCCGACTCCGATCAGGAACTCCGCCACCAGGTCGTAGCGCCCACTGTGCTCTCCATAGCCGTGAATCAGCACCACGACGCCTCGGGAGGCTGACGTGGGCTGCCAACAGCTCCAGTGGAGAGGAACCCCGTCGGGTGCCTCAAGCACTCCCTCCTCCAAAGGCTTCAAGTCTCGCCACTCACCTTCTTAAAGAGCAGATCGAGCGCCGCCTGTGTCGCCCGTTCCCGGATGGCTTCTCGATCGCCAGGGAAGACCCTGTGGGAGGCCACCACCCGCCCCTGGTACCAGATTCCGTACCATACCGTCCCCACCGGTTTCTCTTCCGTGCCTCCCTCGGGCCCCGCGATGCCGGTGATCCCGATGCCGACGTCGGCGGCCAGACGCTCCGCCACTCCCCGGGCCATGCCCTCCACCACGGCCTGGGACACAGCGCCCTCTGCCTCCAGGACGGACCCTTCCACGCCCAGGATCTCGGCCTTGATCTCGTCGGCATAAGCGATGATCCCACCGCGGAAGTAGGCGGACGATCCCGGGCGGTCCGTGATCCGCTTCGCCAAGAGGCCACCGGTGCAACTCTCGGCCACCGCCAGGGACAACCCACGCCGGACGAGCTCCGCCGCCAACGCCTCCACGAGGTCCCCGCTCTCTGCATCGAATCGGTATGCCGCCAGGACCGGCCTCAAGACGCTCTCGGCCCCGTCCAGGCGCTCCCCTGCCTCTTCCGGGGCGCCTGCCGTGGAGATCCGTATCGACACGCCCCCCAGATACGGGAGAGAGGCGAGCGTCACCCCGTCGGGCAGCTCCGGGAGGACGGCGTCCACCCGCTCGCCCAGCGCCGACTCGGAGATTCCGGTCGTGTGGAAGGTCCGATGGACCAGGGGGGTCAAACGCGGCCCGAAGTGGTCACGAACGCGGTCCTCGATCTCCAACTCGTACATCTCGTATACCTCGCGAGGGACGCCTGGCGCAAGCACGATCACCCGACCCTCGCGGTCGATCCAGAGGCCTGGCGCGCTGCCGCGCGTATTCGGAATTACCAGGGCACCGCGGGGGACTTGCGCCTGAACGGCGTTGCTCGGTGACAAGTCGCCGAAGCCCATGGCTCGGAACCGGTCCCGCAGCTCCTCGAGCACACCCTGATCCAACTGGAGGTCCAGTCCGAAGAGATCGGCTACGGCCGTTCTCGTGAGATCGTCGGCCGTCGGGCCGAGACCCCCAGTGACCAGAACCAACTCCGCCAGCCGGACTCCCTCGGATACCGCGCTCTTGATGGAGTTCGGATCGTCACCCACGACCCAGCGCTTCGTAACCGGAATGCCCAGAGAGGCCAGCCGCTTGCTGAGCCATGAACCGTTGGTCTCGACCGTCTCGCCGGAGAGCAGCTCATCGCCGACAGTGACGACCACCGCGTGTACCCCTTCACCCGCACTCACACCGAGTCAGTCACGCACGCCGATCAGCGCACGATAGCTCCACAGGTAGTCGAACATGGAGTACACGGTGAGAATCAGCGCCAAGCCAAGGGTCACACCGATCCACGCCGCATGAAGCTGCAGCCACGCTCCCCAAGGAAGGCCACCCCATCCCCAGGCATCCGCACTCTCCCGGAGCGGATACCACAGAAGCAGACCCCCGGAAAAGAGACTCTGGATGAACGCCTTGTACTTGCCCGATTGGCCCGCGGCGATGACCACATCCCGGCGCGCCGCCCACTGACGAAAGACGGTGACCAGCAGCTCGCGACCGAAGATTACGATCATGACCCACATGGGAAGCATGCCCCACCCGGGGATCAGCCACTCGTCTCCCCCACGGTGAGATATAATGTAGAAGGGGATGAACGTGGAAAGGAGAAGCAGCTTGTCCGCCAACGGGTCGAGGAGCTTGCCGACGTCCGTGATCCACCCGTGCTTGCGCGCCAGGTAGCCGTCCCAGAGATCGGAGAGTCCTGCCACCACGAAGAGCACAAAGGCGACGAAGCGTGCGCTTACGGACGGGGTCAGTGCCAGGACAAAGATGGCAGGGCAAGCCAAGATCCGCCCGATGGTGATCAGGTTGGGGAGGTTGCGGCTCCCGTCCATGGTCGCCTCAGCTCAGGGTCTGAACGACCATCTTGCTGACGGCGCCGAGGGTCTCGAAGACCCCCTTCCCTTCGATCGCCACACCTTCGAAGTCGGAGACCTTCATGGGGTTGAGCTGCACCCGCAACTCCTCGACTTCCATGGCGTTGGACAGGTCCCGTTTGTTGTACTGCACGGCGAACGGGATCTTGGCGAGATCGTACCCGTACGACTCCAGGTTCTCGTAGAGGTTGTGCATGGCCTCGATGTTGGCCTCCATACGCTCCCTTTGCGAGTCCGCGACGAAGATGACTCCGTCCACTCCCTTGAGGATGAGCTTGCGACTCGCGTTGTAGTACACCTGTCCGGGAACGGTGTAGAGGTGGAAGCGGGTCTTGAAGCCCTTCACCTCTCCCAGGTCGATGGGGAGGAAGTCGAAGAAGAGGGTCCGCTCGGTCTCGGTGGCGAGGGAGATCATCTTCCCCTTCGCCTCTGGATTAACACGGGAATACACGTACTCCAGGTTGGTGGTCTTCCCACCCAGGCCGGTGCCGTAATAGACGATCTTGCAATTGATCTCCCGGCTGGCGTAGTTGATCATCGACATGATCGGCTACACTCGTTTCCGGCAGTATGAGTGGGTCAATCCCGCCAAACGGTCCCCCGCGATCTCAGCCCCTGCAGGTGGAGCAAGTTGGGATTCAGCGTCGTCTACGACGGCGACGAAGATGAGACATTCGTCCCTGGCGGTAAAGGGCCGCGTAAAGGTCGGACAACCAGACAAGATGGGCAACCTACCCGGCCGGCAGGACGCCGCGCATGGCGTCCTCCTCCATGCGTCCGATGATCGCCTGCGTACGACGGCGAAGCATGCCTCTGGCTTCCCACGCTACGAAGTCCTTCAGGAGGTTGATGTGGTCTACGGAGGCCTCGGCTTTCGCGATATAGCCGAGGGCGGCCAGGCGTCGCAGGAAAGACCGACTGAACAGATCCCTACTGTGCCGATGGATCTGATCTCGGACCACCAGCGCGGCTACGGCCCCCGCCGCTGCGGCAACCACGACTGCGAACCCGGCATTTCGAAGCCGTTTGTCCATCCCCTACATCTCCCGTCGACCGGTCAGGGCCTCTACGATGGTCGAACCGTCCACGTATTCGAGGTCACTCCCCACCGGAATGCCCCTCGCCAGGCGCGTCACGCGAGGACCCATGGACCGGACCAGACCGTCCAGGTACACGGCCGTGGCCTCACCCTCGACGCTCGAATTGGTGGCTAAGATCACCTCCTCGACCGCGCCTCCGGACTCCCGAATGCGGACCAGAAGGGGATCCACGGACAGTTCCTCCGGTCCGATCCCGTCCAGGGGTGAGAGACGGCCTCCCAGCACGTGATAGAGGCCTCTATACTCTCCCGCTCGCTCGATGGCTTCAACCTCGAACGCTTCTTCCACCACGCAGATCACCGTCCCATCGCGCCTCGGATCACTACAGATCTCGCACCGCTCCGTTTCACTGAAGTTTCCACAGGCTACGCAGGGCCGAATCCGCTCGGCGACATCTCGAATCGCCGCAGCGAACCTGATCGCCTCTTCGCGGGGCCGTTTCATTAGATAGTACACGAGGCGCTGCGCTGTCTTCGGACCGACGCCCGGAAGCCGCGAGAACTCGGAGGTAAGCTGCTGAATGACCGACACTAAGAACCGGCAGTTCCGTGTGGGAGAGGTGGGCGAACCGCGAGCACCACCGTTAGAACAGGCCCGGAAGCTGGATCGGCATACCACCCGCCGCCTTCCGCATCTCTTCTTCGTACTGGCTCTGAGCCTTGCCCTGCGCCTCGGTAACGGCCGCCAGCACCAGATCCTCGAGCATCTCGACGTCGTCGCGGTCGACAACCGTGGGGTCGATGACGATTCTCGATACGGTACCCTTCCCGTCGACCGTGGCGGTGACCATTCCTCCACCGGCCGAGGCGGAGATTTCCCGGGCGGACAGCTCTTCTTGGAGCTTTGTCATGCGCGCCTGGAGCTTCTGGCCCATCTGCATGAGCTGTTGGAGATTCGCCATCGTCAAGTCCTTGGTTTACAACACGTTGCAATTAATCCAGCAACTCCAAGTCGAGTTCTTCTACCGCGTGCTGGAGAAGCGGTTCCCGCTGGATCAGCTCTCGCAGCCGGTCGCTACGTAACGTCTCGGGCGTGATTCGCTCCAACTTCTCCGACGACGCCTCACTCGTGGCCCGAACGACAATCTCCGGTCGTTCGCCCATGAGGATTTCGAGGGCATTCTGAATCGTCCTCAGTGCCATCTGTTCCTTCAAGCGCTCAAGCCCCGGCCCATCCGGAAGCTCGACCACCAGGGCCCCATCCTCACCGAGCCCCACAACGGCCGCCCGCAGGAAGAGCCTCATTCCACGAGGGATCCCCGTCCCTTCGTCCATGAGACGGGCCCAAGCCTCGGTGGCGCTCGCTACGACCGAAGCAGACCCACCGCCTTCCCCCGTCTCCGAGCCCTCGTCGGTCTCGGGCGAGACCTCGAGATCGAAAGCGTTTTCGGCCTTGGGAGCGGGCACCTGTATGTCAGTGGCCTTCTCTAGCGTGACTTCTCCACCTCCCCTGGGGGCCCCCTCGGTCGGGACGCTTTCGACATTCCTCCTCGCCGGCACCGCGGGCCCCTGGCCCACCGTCTCACCGGCCAAATCGGGCTCCGAGCTTCCCGACGAGCGCGCACCCCCGCCATCCGGAGCTCCTGAAGGCGGGTCGGCGGGTGGTGACGCCCCGCCGAGACTCGTCAGCAGCTCCTCGAGCGTCACGGTGCGATCTACGTAGCTGAGCCGGAGAAGGAGCATCTCGAGGAGAATCTGCGGGTTCGCGCTGCGCCTGAGGCTTCCGGAGCTCTCGAGCTCCGAAGCCAGTGAGAGCATTCGCATGATATCCGCGGGCTGGAACAGCTTGAGGCGGGCCATGAATGCCTTCCGGATCTCCCCGTCCAGCTCCGGTGGGTCTCCACCGAGGGAGAGTCGGAGAAGCGACCTCAGCACATCCACGAGACCATGGTAGAACTCCACGAGATCGTAGCCTTCGTCGAGGAGTCGCTCCACGAAGGCGAAGACCTCGCCGCGCTGCCGGCTGGCCAGGATGTCCATGAACTCCAGATAACGCTCGCTCTCCACCAGGCCGAGCACCCGCCTCACGGACTCCTGGGTGATCTCCCCACCGGTCAATGCGATGACCTGGTCCAAGAGCGAGAGGGCGTCTCGCATCCCCCCGTCAGCCTTATGGGCTATCGTCCGAAGCGCATCGTCGGGCGCTGCGGATCCTTCACCCTCGATCACAACCGCGAGGCGTGACATGATGTCAGCAACGCCAATACGCCGGAAGTCGAAGCGCTGACAACGCGAAAGGATGGGTGCGGCGGTCTGCTGGATCTTCTGCGGCTCGGTCGTGGCGAAGACGAAGATCACCCGGGGCGGCGGCTCCTCGACGATCTTCAGGAGCGCGTTCCACGCCTCCCGCGTGAGCATGTGCGCCTCGTCCACGATGTAGACTTTGTGCCGTCCCTCCTGTGACGGGGCGTACATGGCCCTTTCACGCAGCTGACGCGCGTCGTCCACACCCCGGTTGGATGCGGCATCGATCTCGACCACATCGAGGGCCGTCTGCCCACCCCAGATCCTGGAGCAGCTCTCACACTCGCCACAGGGCTCACCCGAGTCGTCGCGCCGGGCACAGTTGAGGGCCATAGCGAGGACGCGAGCGAGAGTGGTCTTACCCACCCCACGAGGACCACAGAAGAGATAGGCGTGTCCGACTCGACCCCCCGCCACAGCGCGACACAGGGTCTCAGAGACGTGCTCTTGAGTCGCCACCTCGGCGAATCGCCGCGGGCGATACTTTCGGGCCAGGGCTGTGTGGGACACGGACGTACGCTTCGAGAGCCGGCTGGTGCGGCGGAGAGCCACACTAGAAGAAAAATGCCCCAGGCAACCCACAGCAACGATCACTGCACTTACCGCTGCTACCGGCAAGGTCCTGACGGAGTTCGTGAGCTTTCGCCCTGCGGACCTGGGGCACGGGAAAGTTAGAGTGCCCCAGATGGAGCGTCAACGGCTGACAGTGCGAAAAAGTAAGACTTATGCGGGCTTTCGCCCTATCGGCTCACTCCATCCAGGCTCCCTCGATGTGCTCCACTTCGACGGTCCCGGCTCCGTCCGAGCACACTGAGACGGCATCGAATCGATAGGATCGTGCCTCCACCCGGCTCCGGGCAATCCAAAGGCGAGCCGCCATGGAGATGGCCTGGCGCTTGCGCCACGTGATGGCCTCCAGGGGATGGCCGAAGGCCGGGCCGCTACGTCCCTTTACCTCCACAAACGCTACGAGCCCGTCCTTCTCTACGACGAGATCGATCTCCTTCCGCAGGAACCGGACGTTCCGATCCACTACCCTCCACCCTCGATTCCGAAGAAGGGCCTCGGCGAGATCTTCGAAATGTCGTCCGCGATCCACGGTACTCACGGCGCTGAGACCCCAGGTCGAAGGATGAATGTCTAGTGTTCCGTTGCCGAAGTTCGCGAGCCACCAAGAGGGTCGGGGCACCGTGGGATCAAGGCGGGACGATGCGGCGTAGCGCAAGCTACGGTAAGGAGTCCCAACGCCGAGCCCACGGATGCACCGTGCCCTCGACTGGCCGAGACACTTTGGCAACGGGACATTAGAGGGCCTACGATCGCGGCAGGAACCGGGCCTGGACATGGCCACAGGAGTCGGGATCACCTCCTTTTGTCGCCAGCCTGTGGCTCTGGATCCAGCTCCGGACCAGCCGTCTAGGAGGGTTCTCGCACCCACCGGCCGATGGCCTTCGCGATGACGCGGATCTGGTCCATGAGCTCACCGAACTGATTCGGGTACAGCGACTGGGCTCCGTCGGACAGCGCCTGGGGCGGGTTCGGATGAACCTCCACCATCAGGCCGTCGGCCCCCGCCGCCACGGCAGCCCGGGCCATGGGGATCACCTTGTCCCGGATCCCCGTTCCGTGGCTCGGATCAGCGATGATGGGCAGATGGGAGAGGGACTTCACCACCGGGATAGCGGTGAGATCAAGGAGATTCCGAGTGTGACTGTCGAAGCTCCTCACACCTCGCTCGCAGAGGATGACATCGTCGTTCCCCTCCGCCAGAAGGTACTCGGCGGCCAGGAGCAACTCCGTGAGGGTTGCCGACATGCCCCGCTTCAGGAGGACCGGCTTGCCGCACTGCCCCGCCCGCCTCAGCAGCGGATAGTTCTGCATGTTCCGGGCTCCGATCTGAATGACGTCGGCATACTCCGCCACGAGATCTACGCTGTCCGGTTCCAGGGCTTCGGTGACGATCGCCAGTCCCGTGGCCTCCTTGGCCCGGGCCAGCATCTTGAGACCCTCTTCGCCCAGTCCCTGCCAAGAGTAGGGCGAGGTTCTCGGCTTGAACGCCCCCCCACGCAGGAGGCTGGCACCCATGTCCTTCAGCTGATGAGCGGTATCGAGGATCTGATCCTCACCCTCGACGGCACACGGTCCGGCGATGATGGGGACTTCCCCTGCACCGAACCGGATCCCGCCTCCCAACTCGACAATCGTGTCCACGTCGCGCCATTCCCTTGAGACCTGCTTGTACGGCTTGGTTACGGAAATGATCTCGAGGACGCCGTGGAGCCCCTGAATCCGAGCCGAATCCACCCGGCCGTCGTTGCCCATGAGGCCGACGGTCGTCCGCTGCTTTCCGGGCATGGACCGTGCCAGGTACCCCATGTCCTCTATTGCCTCGACCACGCCTCGAACCTCGGCTTCGGAGGCGTTGTGCTTCATGACTACCAGCATGTGATTCTCGAATTCCGGGTCTTCACAACGTATCCGGTGTGTAGCACCGCACAGAAGTGTACCCGCGGGAACAGATGTAGTCTACCTGATGGACGGGGGCGCCCCTTGTTCGAGGACGACGCACATTCCGTCGTACCCCGCCAGCACGCGCCCGGTGTACCCGGCTTGGCGGACCAGCTCCGGAACCTCATCGGGCGAGAGTGTGGGATAGGCATGCGTCGTCACTACCAATTCCGGGGCGACCTCCCGGGCGAGTGCCGCCACCCCGCCGGGCGTCAAATGAGTATCCACGAATGGAGGATCCGGGTGCGCACACTCGGCGATCAGAAGGTCCGACCCCGCTAGAAAACTCCCGAGGAGCGTGCTGTCCCCCGTGTCGCCCGTATACCCGACAATCCCAGCCTCTCCGGCCCAACGATACGCGACCGAGTGCTTCGTGTGGACAGTCTCGCACGTCTTCAAGTCCACCGTGCCGTCGCTCCATCGGTCGTTCCGGGCCAGCTCCACCACGGAGAACTCGAAGCCGGGCTCGAGAAGATAGCCACCATAGGCCTCGGCGAGGACGCTCAGAAGGCTGCGGAGGCCGGGTGGGCCGACAAGAGTGAGTCGGGTCGTGCGGGGCGGCGACACCCCGTGCGACAGAGCGAACATCAGAGGAGCCAGCCCACCGATGTGGTCAGTGTGAAAATGGCTGAGGGCGATGTGGGTCAGGTCGGTCCATGGAACCCGGAACCGGCTCATGCCGTCCAAGACATCGGAGCCGCAGTCGAGGAGGAGGAGCGCGTCACCTTCCGCGACGAGGAACGCAGCCGGGTGGCGAAGATGGTCCGGCAACAGGGTGCCGGAGCCGAGGACCGTCACGCTGGCGGTCATAGTTATCTAGCCGACCCTGCGCCCCCCTCGGGAACCGCACTACCGTGTCGGCTCCGAGGCCCGACTAGGCCGCCGAGCCGCCCACGTGCAGAGCCTCTTCGAGCTGCACCCCGACGACCGTGCTCACTCCCGGCTCCTCCATGGTGACGCCGTAGATCCAATCGGCAGCCTCGATGGACCGCGGATTGTGGGTGATGATCACGAACTGCGTCTGCTCCTTGAACTCCTGGAGCAGGCGAATGAAGCGACCGATGTTGTTCTCGTCGAGCGGGGCATCGACTTCGTCGAGAATGCAAAACGGACTGGGCTTGACCAGGTAGATGCCGAAGAGCAGCGAGAGGGCTGTCAGCGCCCGCTCTCCACCCGACAGCAGGTCGATTCTCTGGGTCTTCTTCCCCCTCGGCGAGGCGTGGACTTCGATGGGCGATTCCAACGGGTCTTCGGGATCGGCCAACCAGATGTCAGCCTCGCCTCCCTCGAACAGCCGATGGAAGGTGGACTGGAAGTTCCCCCGGATCTTCTCGAACGTGCTCTCGAAGATGTCGATGGCGGTCTCATTGATCTGCTGGATGGCCGATTTCAAGTCGTTGTGCGCGGCTACCAGATCCTCGCGCTGCCCGTTGAGAAAGGCCAGCCTGGCACTCTCCTCGGCATGCTCCTCGACCGCGAGCATGTTGACCAGCCCGATGCGATCGAGCTTGACCACGATCTTCTCAAGCTCCTCCCTCAGGGCCTCGGGCTCGCCCTCCACCGGCTCGGCCTCGTCGAGGAGACGCTCCAACGGACGACCCCACTCTCCCTCTAAGCGCTCCTGGATGAGCCCGATGCGGCCCGAGACCTCCTGTCGCTCCAGCTCGAGCTGATGACGCCGGTCCACCGCCTCGCGCTCAGCGCTGCGCGCCAGCCGAGCCGCCTTGTTCGCATCGGCCAACGCCTTGGCCACGTCGGATAAAAGCTTGGTTCTCTCCTCGAGCACGCTCTCGGCTTCGTCACGCTCGCCGAAGAGTCGCTCCGTCGCGACCCGGCCTTCCTCCTGGAGTCGCTGGACCGTGTTCAGCTCGTCGGTGAGGACCTGCTCCTCGGCATCCAGCTCGCCCAGCCGATCCTCCCCGACGGAAGCCTCACGAGCCAGATCCTGGAGTCGCTCCGCCATTCTCTCCGCCTCGGCCTCCATACGGGCCAGCGTCACTGACAGCCGCGACTCTTCTCCATGGGCCTCTTCCCATTCGTCCTGAACGCCGGCGAGGACCTCCCGCGCTTTCTCGCGCTCGGCCCGGATATCACCCTCCTGAGCCAGAAGATTCTCACGATCCTCCCGAGCGGTCTGGGCTCGCTCCAGAGCTCTGGCCCTGGCCGCCTTGCCTCCCTCCAGCTGTCTGGCAAGCTCGTCCCGATGGGCGTCGACCCTGGCGCGGCGGTCCACCTGGGCCGCCATCTCGGCGCTGGTTTGCCTCAGCTCATCCTCGGCCTCGAGGAACGAGATCCGGGCGACTGCGAGGGCTTCTTCGGCCTTTTTCTCGGCAGCCTCTGCGTTCTCGACGCCCTGCCTCGCACCGGCCGCTTCGCCTACCGCCTCGTCCAGTGCCTGGCGGATTGACTCGACGCGAGCCCTTCGCTCGAGCACACCGGACGTGCCCGAGGGTCTACCGATCTTGATGAAGCCGCGTGGATCGATGACCATCCCTGCGATCGAGAGCTGTGCGCGCTCGGGAGCGGGGCCGACGGACTCCTGGGTCTCGACCAGATCAGCCTCGCCTAGTAGCGCTTCGACCCAGGGGGCTCCTTCTCCCTTGGTCTTGACTGCTTTCAGCAGAGAGCCCGCCGCCGGATCGGGAACTCGATCGAGCGGAAGCAAGACCAGGCCGCCTCCCTCGGTCCAATTGTCGGCGAACCAACGAACGATCCGGTCGGCGGAGGCGCCATCGCGCACCACGAGAGCCTGTGCGAGGGGGCCCAGGTATGTCTCCACCACCGATGCCACCTCGCCCGGGGCTTCGATGAAGTCCGGGAGGGATCCCACGACGCCGGCGTCCTCGAGGGCGAGGGCCGCCTTGGTGGCGGGACCGATTCCCTCTTGTCTGAGGCTGAGGGCCTCCAGAGCCGCGACTTCCACCTCCATGCCCTGGACCGTCCGAACCGAATCGAGCTCCCTACGCCTCGCTTCGTCGAAGACCTTGCGCTGGCCGCCGAGAGCCTCGTGAGCCGCATCGAGGCGCTTCCGGGCGTCCTGCACCGCCGCCTCCAGTCCGTCGAGGCGGGTCGTGAAAAGATCGCCCTGCGACTCCAGGTCGGTCAGAACGTTGGAGGCGTTACTCAGTTCCGCGGCTATGCGCTCGATGCGGCGCTCGAGCTCGGCGGCCTGGCCCTGGGCAGCCCCGGCATCGCCCTCGAGCTGCGCGCCCTTCCGGACCACATCCCGCTCTCGATGCTCCTTCTCCTCTACACCGTCGCGGGCTTCCTGGAGACGCGCCTTCACGACCGCGGACGCGTCCGCTTGACGACTCACCTCCGCCCTGAGCCGCTCCAGCTCCCGTTCCTGCCCCTCGCGACTTCCCTGAAGCTCGGCCGATTCACCCCTGACATCATCCAGACGCTTGGACCAGGCCTCGCGGTCACCTCCGATCTGACTCAACCGTCGCTCGGCATAGCCTCCGCGCTCCTCCGCCACCGCGAGATCCCGCTCCCACTCGACGAGCTGAGCCTTCACCCGGTCGAGGGCCGCGGCAGCCTTTGCCCTGGAGCGCTCCGCCGTCACCTCCTCGAGCCGCAGCCTCTCGTAGGTCGCCTCCGCAGCACCGAGCTCGGCCACCATCCCCTGACCCGTCTTTCGATCGGCCTCCAGGGCCGTATCGAGCTCCTTCAGGCGCGCCTCGAGATCGGCCAGGTTGTTGCGCACGACGGCGACCTCTACTGACAGCCGCCGCTCCCGGAGAGCCCCGTACCGTTCTGCCTTCCCCTTCTGCCGAGCCAGCGAGCGCACTTTGGTCTCGACCTCGGCGATGACGTCTTCCAAACGGGTGAGATCGTTCTCGGCGTGCTCCAGGCGACGGAGGGCGGCCTTTCGCCTGTCCTTGTACTTACCGATGCCGGAAGCCTCCTCGAAGAGCTGCCGCCTCTCCTCCGCCCGATCGGAGAGAATAGCGTCAATCATCCGGTTCTCGATCACCGAATAGGCGTTGGCGCCAAGCCCGGTGTCGCGGAAGAGATCGACCACGTCGCGCAGACGACAGGTCGAGCGGTTGAGCGAGTAATCACTCCCTCCGTCTCGGTACACGGTGCGGCCGATCTCGACCTCCTCGTACGCAACCGGGAGAACCCCGTCCTCGTTGCTCACCACCATGGTAACCGCGCCCCGGTTCACGGGGCGGCGATTCAGTGAGCCCTGGAAGATGGCCTCCTCCATCTTCCCTCCCCGGATGGCGGAGGGGCGTTGCTCTCCCAGTACCCATCGAACGGCGTCGCTGATATTCGATTTTCCGCAGCCGTTGGGCCCGACGATGGCCGTGATGCCCTCGTGGAAGTCGATGACTGTGGCGTCAGCAAAGGACTTGAACCCACGAACGCGAAGTGATCGGAGCTTCATTGGGGCAGTCGGCCCCTCCGTTCGGTCAGACGTACGTCGCCCAGGTCGTTCGCACGAAGGAGTCGCCCCATCGCAACGGCCTGGAACTCGTCCACAAAAGCTCCGCCATAGACGCGCAGCCCCGTGGTTTCATCGGGATAGCTCACCTCCAGGACGTGAGCCGGTATGGAGAGAGCTGCCAGCGACTGGACCCTACCGGCCGCGTCCACCGCCTCGGCGTACTCGTCGAAGAAGAACGAGTATCTCGCCTCCTGTACCGTCCACATAGCCGGATTGAGGCGATCCAGGACCTGAGCCAAAGGCTGTTTCAGGGCGTCTGCCTCCACTGCGCTGAAGGCGGGGCCTGCGAGCAGCGCGTATTGGTCGGCCCCGGCCACCTCGATAACGGTCACGAAGAACAGAAGCTCGGGAAGCCGCCCCCGGAGCGCGTCCACGGTACTCGAGGCCGTTTCCATGCTGCGCCAGGCGTCGACCATGAGCACATGGCTTATCACTGGCGTCTCGGGCGTCGGGCCGGGTAGCTGTACCGGGGGTAGCACGCCAGAGCGCACGCGCTCAGCCGGTGTGACCCCGGGGATATTGATGAAGCCGAAGTAGGCAGCCATGATACCTCCGCCCCCCACGATCAGCGCTGTGGCCATACCCACCAGCAGCTGCCGGACCCTGGCTCCCCGCCTTCGCCGCCGATCCAACTCCTCCAACCCCGACATCTTGCGAGGCGGGCCTTCCTCCAGGTCGACGGCAGTCTCGCCTGCCGTGTCTTCGGGGAACGCATCAGTGCCGGCTGCCATTGCCTCTACGACCGCATCCACGGCGATGGACTCGCCGGCGCCCACCGAGGGATCCCCGGGAGGCGCGTCACTGGTGGCCAGGGGCGCCACAGGCTCGGGCGAACCCGCATCGGGAACGTCGAATGCCAAGTCTCCCGCGGCCCCGCTGAGAGCTTCCGCTGCCGCCAGCTCCTCGTCGTCGGGCAGGTCGTCCTCCGCGAGGAGGCTGGCTTCCACCTCGAGGTCGCCGTCTCCGAAGCCGAGGTCGTCTGAGCCCTCGGCCTCCCCTACCTGCTCCGCACCCGGACCGGCCTCGAAGCCGGCCGCGGCATCCTCGTCGACAACGCCACTCTCCAAGCTGTCCGGAGCGTCCTCCAGCTCGAATCCGGCCCCCGTCTCGAAACCCTCCATGTCCAGATGGGCATCCTCGGCCGCCGCCGCCACCGCCGCCTCGTCCATCTCGATCGTGGATCCCATCACACCCTCCACGGCTGGCAGGCCCGGCTCTTCGACGGCCGCCTCATCGGCAGTTGCCGGCCCCTCCACCTCCGTGACCTCCCCCTCCGTGACCTCCCCCTCCGTGGCCTCCACCCCCGCGGCCTCCGCCTCCGCGGCCTCCGCTTCAGGGGGGGCCACCTCTACCGGCTCGACCTCCAAGGGCTCAATCTCTTCAGGGGCTCCGGCGAGAGGAGCTCGAGCCTCCGGTTCGGCTTCGTCAGACGCGTCGTACTGCGATCCCGCCACGCCTTCGAGACTGAACCCGTCCGAATCGTCAACTTCGTCCGCCGCATTGTCGGTTGAATCGGGGAGTCCCTCCATGGAGAAGAGTCCCGCGTCACCAGCCGGCTCTTCCGTGACGCCGGCCGGAACGACTTCGGCTTCGAGGGGAGTCTCGACCTCCGGCTCCGGCTCGGACTCCATCGTCGGCTCCACCTTGAGCTCGGACTCGGGGTCGTCATCCATCTCAGAGATTATCTCCACCTCCGGCTCTGGTTCTGACTCTGCCTCGAGCGGCGCTCCGAACTCAGGCTCCGGCTCAGACGTCATGTCGACTTCCGGCTCCATGACCGGCGGGGCGATCTCGTCGGCGCCGACCTCCCCAGCGACCTCCGGACCGAGCACGGCAAGGATGCGATCCGACGCGGAGTCCAGGATCGACGACACGTCCTCCGCCGCCTCCGCGACAACGATGACTCCCGCCGCCTGGTCGAGGAGGGCCCGAGCTCCGGTCGTGGCCGCTGACAAATGCAGCAGGAGCACCGCCCCCGCCTCCTGGAAGCCGTTGATCACGGTATCCCACTTGGGATGCGCCAAAACTTCCGCGGCGTCGCCCACGGGGGTCCCGGCCGGGGCAAAGAGGATCCCGCCCCCGACGGATCGGGCCACACGCTTCACCGAGGCTCCGTAGAGCATGACGTCGGACACGCCCTCATCGTTCGTGCCGTCTACCGACTCGTGGAGAACCGGGTCCTCGAGGGACGCGTCCGCGAGCAGCACGCTCCGGCCCTTGGCGGCCCAGCCCCGGGCAACGAGCAGGCTCACGTCCGCCCCCCAGCGTCGATCGATCTCAGGTGCCACCAGGAGAACGACGCAGCCCGTGGTGGAATCGAAGGAATCCAGTGCGGCGTCGACGTGCTCGGGCAGACCCTCGTCGGCCGAATCTATGGGCTGCCAGGCTGGAATATCTGGGCTCATCCGTGCACCCTTCGCATGGTGAAGATTCCGCGCCGCGACGGGCACGATGCACCAGAGGAACAGAGACCTCGCGATCCCCGCCTTGATGGCGGCAAAGGTAACCCACCCTCCAGGGGAGGTCCACAGGAATCGTAGGAGTATCGGCCCTCAACGCACATATCGACCTATCCGTCGCTCGAGCTCCGGTGCGCCCCCCGGCGAAGCATTCAACGCTGCCCCCATGACCTCGGCTTCCGCAGGGCTCTGATAGGCTCCAGCATACACCCGGAACAGGGGCCTCTGCATGCCGCCGACCTCGAGGACATATGCGTCGATACCTGCGTCGCGGACCTCCGCCACCCGGACCTGCGCCGCCTCCGACGACTCAAACTCCCCGAAACCATATGCCAAGGGGGTCGGCCGCACGATCCAACGAGCCGCGTTCTCGTCGGAAAGCGTCTCCGCCAGAGACGCCCGCAGGCGCTCGGCCCCCAGAGAGTCCTCGACAGGGCCGGCGAGGACCCGATGATAGACCCGGCCCGACACTCGCACCGGAGCGATGATGAAGAGCAGGTCCGGACGCCGTCGGGCCATCCTCTGGGCCTGCCGTCCGGCGGTCTCGCCCGCCTGGTAGGCAGCCAGTGCCAGCGAATACGCCTGGTGCGGCCCAGCCAGCGACGTCGATGGCGCCGAGGAAACGGGTGGCTGGGGAGCAGTAGCCTCCACTAACGGTGGTACGGGTTCCGAGGCTGTGAACATGACCTGCCACAAGGCCAGGGCCCCCAGCCCCACGAAGGTACCGGCCAGAGCCGGCCGCCACAGGATGACCCTCGGCTCAGGATTGGGCTCTTCACCCGCGGTCTCGGTCTCCTCGTGCACGTCTGCAACGGCGCTCGAATCAGCAATGGAGCCGAAGTCGTCCGCAGCGGGCCGCTGGGGTGCCTCCGGCGGCTCTGCCGCCTGCGCACCTCCTCACCCCGGTCCTCCACGAGGCCTGCCACATCGTCGAGAGCGAAGGACTGGGCCACCCACTCCGCCTCGGTGGGGTCACCGGCCAACAGCAGCGTCGCAGCGCTGCGGGCTACCAAAGCATCCACACCCGGTAGGTCTGCGGGCACATAGAACAGGATCGTGGCATGAGCCTCCCCCACCTCCTCCACGAAGGCGGCCCATTCATCACTCAGAGTGACTTCTGTGGGATCCTCGATCGGCGTCCCGACGGAAACGAACTGGAAGCCCGGTGTCCCCGCCCGTTGTGCCACCGAAGGGATCGGTGCCTCCCGGAGGACGACGTCGACGATGCCAACGGCATTCGGTAGCTCCAAGGTCTCGTGAAGCACCGGCCAGGTGAGTGACAGATCGCAGAGGACGACACGGTGGCCCTGACCGGACCAAGCCCGAGCGAGGGCCACGGCAGCAGTGGGACTCCAGGATGACCGGATGACGTCCGGGGCTACGATGAGGGTGACGACGCCCTTCCCGGCGCCGGAGAGGAGTGCGCCGGGTGCCGCAATCTCCGGTAGACGACCGGAGTCGGGGTCGAACGGGTATAGTCGAGAGTGGCCTCGATCCAATGGGCCCTACGCTCCTAGCGAGGGTTGGATTGCAGCCTCCGTCGATGCGTCCGTTGGGCAGCTCGTTTCGGCTGCCACCTCAAGCTACATGTCCACCCGGACGCTTGTAAACAGGCTTGACAGGGGGTGCGGTACGGCAGTCCTCGTCACTCGAACTCATGCATCGTAGCGTCCCCCCAAAGAACCTCGAGCCGGTAGAATTCCCGGGCCCCCGGATGAAAGACGTGCACCACGAACTCGATGTAATCGACGAGGACCCAGCGGCCCCCCTGCAGCCCCTCGACATGGGCCGGTCGGATACCCTCCTTCTTCAGTTCCCCGATGACGTGGTCGGCGATGGCTTTCACCTGGACGTCGGACTGCCCGGTGGCGAGCAGGAAGTAGTCCGTGGCGCTCGAGATGCCCCTCAGGTCGAGTGCAACCACATCGGCTGCCTTGCGTTCGAGGGCGCACTCTGCTGCTCGCTGCACGTCTTGGCCAATCTCGGACACGTCGGTGCTCGACTGATCTCCCATGCCGACCTCAGAGGCCTACTCCTCGCCTCGCTCCATACGAACCTCCACGTCGACCTCGACCTGACTGTGGAGGCGAACCGGCACCCTGAAGGTCCCCAGGAGCTTCAACGGCTCTTCGAGTATGACGGTGCGTCGGTCCACCTCGAAGTCCAGCTCTCCATGGTTCAACTGATCGGCGACATCGGCATTCGTTACGGAGCCGAACAGCTTGCCGTCATCCCCCGCCCTGACGTGAAATACGAGCGACGTTCCTTCGAGCTGGGACGCCCGACGACGCGCCTCCAGGTAGTCGTGCCTGGCGCTCTCCTCGGCCCGCGCATACTCCTCTTCCAACCTCTTCAGGTTGGCGTCACTCGCCACGTACGCGAGTCCTTGGGGAATCAGATAGTTCCGCGCGTAACCCGGCCTTACGTCGATGATGTCGCCCTCTCCCCCGAGCGTCTCCACCGGCTTCCTCAGAATGAGCTTCATGGACCGTCTCCGTCTACGAGTCACTGCCACTGGCCAACGCCTCGGCCTTGGCGCGTAGGTCGAGCCAAGTATCGCCGACGCCGATGACCAGCGCCCCCATGATCAATACAGGCGCAAGGAGCAACATGCCGAGCGCCACCACCACGAAACCGAATAGCGAGATACCACCGTTGAAGAACAGAACCACGGCGGCCCCTCGGATGGCATAGAGCCCGCCCATGAACACGACGGCGTTGGTCCCCGCCAACGTCCACGCCTCACCCAATCCGAGCGTGATCAAGGTCAGCCCCACCAGTAACAGCCACACGAAGTGGTCGTTGAACCGGAAATCCTTGAGCGGCCCCAATCCCTGGTCACTCCCCGCAGAGAGTCTAACGTAGCCCCACCAGGCCACTCCGAGTCCCGCTAGTGACGACAGACCGAGAAGCGCCGGGAAGAGCCTTCCCTCCTGCGCCGCAGTCGCGAACACCGTGTTGAGCATAGTGGTCGGGATGTCCTGTTCTGGGTTCAGGGCCGTCAGCAGGCTCATGGCCAGGCTGACACTCTTCATGATTCCCTCGGTAACGAGCCAGTCCACCATGGCCCAGGAGCCCGGTTGGAGCGCCAGAAGCGCCGCTACGAGGGCGAAGGTGCCCAGGACGGCCCCCAAGGCTCGCGGGAAGAACCGGCTGCCGGGCCAGCGCATCGTCACGACCACGAACCATCCCGCCAAGACGACCGCCCACCCGCGCTCCAGATACCAGATACCGCCGCGTGCTGTGACCCCCAATGTCACCATCACGGCCAGAGTGGCGGCCATCACCGTCGGGAACCTGCGGGCACCCAAGACCAGCGCGAGGACCAGGAACGGTACCGCCACCAATACCCCTGCACTGACAACTGCCTGCGCGAGAGTGACGAGCAGGAGGGCGGCGGCCCGCAGCCACGTTCGCTCTGGCCGCCCCGTGGAATCCAAGAGATCTCGCTCCGAGGAGGCCTAGATCTCGTGGTCCCGGACGTATGGGATCAGCGCCAGATACCGGGCCCGCTTTATGGCCCGTCCGAGCTGTCGCTGGAAGCGGGCCGTGACCTTCGTCGTACGCTTCGGCAAGATCTTTCCCTGCTCGGTCATGAACTGGGACAGCGTCGAAACGTCCTTGTAGTTGAGGAGCTCGATGACTGGCCCCTCCATACGACGCCGGCGCCCCCGGCCACCGCTGAACTCAGGAGGGCTGTGCCGCATTACGGCATTGTCATCGATCTCGGACGCTTCGTTCTCGGGATCCGCATGGCCGTCATCGTCGTCATCATCGTCTTCTTGAGCGCGGGGGGGGCGCTTCCCGAGGGTCGACCTCCCCGACGTAGGCTCCCCCTCGTTCACGACGATCAGGTACCGCATGAGGTCGGTATCGAGTCTGAGCACCCGCTCGAACTCCGGAAGTCCTTCGGAGCCGGCGCGAACCTGCGCCACCACGTAATTGCCTGTCTTCTGCTTCTTCACGGGGTAGGCCATCTGACGCACCCCCCAGTGATCGACAGCCATGACTTCGCCGTCGCCTCCGATCACGAGGGGATGAAACTTCTCCAGCTTCTTATTGACCGCATCTTCGTCGAGGGTAGCGTCGAAGATGTATACGATCTCGTATAGCCGCATGGTTTTTCTCCCACGGTCCGTATGTACACGGGCCCCGCCACGCGGGCGGAGCGGGATGAGCCAGTCAATATACGCCATGCCCGTGCGTTTTGTACCCCCGCGCAGCCACCGGCATGAGGGTGGCGAGCTACCGGGGATAAAGTTCCAAGAGCGCCCGCCGGGACCGCTCCTAAGAGAGCTCCTCCTGTAGCGCGAGGATCAGGTCCGGGTAACGGGCGTAGGCCCAACGGGCTTCCTCTACGTCGAGCCGCTCGCGATTGGTGTGAGCGAAACGCTCCTCACCCGGAGCGAACCCCACAGTGGGGATGCCGAAAACGCCTCGACTCCATCCACCGTCGGTGGCGAACGTCCACGGACGCACCCTGGCTGGCCCCTCGCCATCGCGGCGCCCCACCGCAGAAGCCGCGGCTAGGACCAGGGGATCGAGGGGCTCCATGAGGAAGCCGGGAGTGAACAGGCTCCGCTCGTACGTTGCTCCCGTGTAGGTCGCCTGCCGTTCCCTGGCCATGGATATGGTTACGCTGAAGCCGTCCGGAAGCTCCCCGAGCTGACGATTTACGGTCTCTCGCACGCGCGAGGTCATGGCCTCGTCGTCCGTGCCAGGCAGAACCCTCCAGTCCAGGACGATGGTGACGCGGTCGGGAATCACGTTCCGGCTCTCCGGCAGGACGTCCACACCGGTCGCCACCAGGCTAGACGCACCTAGTACCGGATCCTCCGGCTGGTCACGTGCCAGCTCGTGGACGGCGGCGAGCACTTCAGGGACGGGGTCCAGGGCGTTGTGGGCGCGGTCCGGGGCGGAGGCGTGGCCGGCGAGGCCGTGCACCACCACCTCGACCTCTCCCCGCCCCCGGTGGCCGATGCAGACGTCTCCTTGCGTCGATTCCCCGATCACCACGGCGCCCGGCTCCACACTCCCAGACTCGAGGAGGTGCTTCATGCCCAGACCACCCCGCTCCTCGAAGACCGTGTGCGCCACGATCACATCTCCCGCGGCACGCCCGGTCAACGCGGCGGCAGCGTACGTCTGCAGGGCCAGTGGACCCTTGATATCCATGGACCCGCGACCATGAAGGAAACCCGCCGAGATGTCTCCCCCGAATGGCGGGTGCTCCCACTCGGCATGATCGCCCTCGGCCACCACATCGGTGTGGCAGTTGAGGAGCACGGGCGGGGCGGCCCCCCGGCCCGTGACACGGCCGATGACGTTCCCCACGTCGTCGATACGAACGTCTTGTAGGCCCAGGGCCTCCATCTCGCTGCAAATCCGATCGGCTACTTCACCTTCCTGCCCCGAGGGCGAGGGGATACGGATCAGGTCCTGGGCGAACGCCAGGGCGTTCTCGAAGCTGGGATCTTTTACCATGGCTCGTGGGTCCGGCCGCCCCGCGCCCGAACCCCCTCAGTGGAAAGGTGGGCGGCCCTACCCGAACAGGCGGGCAACCCAGCCAATGAAACCGGAGATCTGGCCACCCAGGTCGATCTCGTGCACTCGCACGAACCACGGCGCAAGCACGAGTGACACGACGCTCATCAGCTTGATGAGAATGTTGAGAGACGGCCCCGAGGTGTCCTTGAACGGGTCTCCTACCGTGTCACCGACGACCGCGGCCTTGTGGGGCTCGGAGCCCTTCCCTCCATGGGCGCCACCCTCGATGAGCTTCTTGGCGTTGTCCCATGCGCCCCCCGCGTTGGCCATGAAGAGCGCCATGAGGACGCCGGTGACCGTGGCACCGGCCAGGAGCCCACCCAAGGCCTCGACGCCCAGGAAGCGGCCCACCAGCACCGGAGAGACGATGGCGATCACGCCGGGGAGGATCATCTCGCGAAGCGCGGCATCGGTGGAGATCTCTACACACCGTGCCGAATCCGGCTTCTCGGTTCCCTCCATGATGCCCGGCCTCTCCCGGAACTGCCGACGGACCTCCTCGACCATGCCCTGAGCGGCGCGCCCCACAGCGGTCATGGTGAGCGCAGCGATGAAGAACGGGAGCATGCCACCGAGGAACAGGCCGATGACGACGATGGGCTTCACGAGATCGATCCCCGTCTCCGCCAGCCCGACCTTCGAGCTGTACGCCGAGAAGAGCGCCAGCGCCGTGAGCGCGGCAGAGCCGATGGCAAAGCCCTTGCCCTGGGCGGCGGTCGTGTTGCCGATAGCGTCCAGCGAGTCGGTGATCGCGCGAGTCTCCGGTCCCAAGCCGCTCATCTCGCTGATACCACCCGCGTTGTCGGCAATGGGCCCGTAGGCGTCCACGGACATGGTGACACCCACCGTGGCCAGCATGCCGACAGCGGCGATGCCGATGCCGTAGAGGCCGGCGGACGTGAACGATGCGTAGATGGCGATAGTGATGAGCAGCATGGGGACGGCCGTCGACTCCATGCCCACGGCCAGCCCGGTTATGAGGTTCGTGGCCGCGCCGGTCTTGCTGGCCTCGGCGATCTTCCTGACGGGCTTCGAGGACGTGTAGTACTCGGTCACAAGCCCGATGGCTGCGCCCACCAGGGTGCCCGCGACGATGGCGAACCAGGGCCCCAGGGCAGGATACATCCGGCCACCCTCCACCATCTGGAGGTCCAGCGCGCGTACGATGAAAAACATGGCCACGAGGAAGAGGCCAGCGGCGATGAAGGTGACGTTCCGAAGAGCCGCGGCCGGGTCCGTGCGCTCCAGGGCCTTCATCATGCCGACTCCGACCAGCGAGGCGATGAGACCCACCATGACCGTCAAGATTGGGAGCGCTATGGCGTTGCCGACGTTGCCGGCCAGAGACGCCGAAGTCGCCGCGATGGCGATGGTGGCGATGACCGAGCCGACGTAGGACTCGAAGATGTCGGCCCCCATGCCCGCCACATCGCCGACGTTGTCGCCGACGTTGTCGGCGATGGTCGCCGGGTTCCGGGGATCATCCTCCGGAATTCCCGCCTCGACCTTCCCCACGAGATCCGCTCCGACGTCTGCGGCCTTGGTGTAGATCCCGCCTCCGACGCGGGCGAAGAGGGCGATGGAACTGGCACCCATGGCAAATCCGGAGATGATCTCCGCAAACCTGGCGTGCTCGGCGACACCGATGGCCGTGGCCCCGAAGAACCAGTAGAGCGCCCCTATGCCCAGCAGACCGAGGGCCGCCACGCAGAGTCCCATCACCGCTCCACCGAAGAACGCGACCCGGAGCGCTTTGCCCTGCCCTTCCTGGTTGGCCGCGGCCGACGTGCGTACGTTCGCCCGCGTCGCGGCGGTCATGCCGAAGAACCCGGCCATGACCGAGCAGAGCGCCCCCACGAGATAGGCGAGGGCCGTCAGGCCAGAGACCGCCCATGCCAACAGGGCGGCCACCATCACGACGAAAACGCCCAGCATGGAGTACTCCCGGCGCAGGAAGGCCATGGCCCCCTGATAGATCTGGTCGGCCAGCTCATCCATCGCCTCGCTTCCCACCGACTGACCCTTCACGTAGCGATAGATGATCCCGGCCACCACCAGGCCCACGAGGCCCAGCGCCCAGGACCAGCTGGTAATCGTCACGAATTGGCTCATCAGGCTCCTCGTGCTGTTGACATCGTCGTTGACAGCATCAGCGTGAGCCGCACGGTCTCGGCGCGGATCACCGGTTGCACTGGTTCATCGCCTCTTCCATACCATCCGTCATCCAGACCTCCACGGCCTTGCTGAGCTCTGGAAGAAGCGCCACCACCACGTCCTCGTCCGCACTCCCCATGGGTGACAGCACCCAGTCGGAGAGGTCCTCGCCATCCTGCGCCTGCCCGACTCCCACGCGCAACCGCCCGTACTCCTCGGTGCCGAGAGCACCGGATACCGACTTCAGACCCTTGTGGCCACCAGACCCACCTCCGGGTCGGAAGCGTACACGGCCCAGGTCCAGCGCCGCGTCATCCGACACGACCAACAGGTCCTGGCCGATGTCGAATTCCGAAATCGCAGCGAGGGCGACGAGGGCCGCCCCGCTATTGTTCATGAATGTGGTTGGCTTCATGAGGCGGGCTGGAACGTCGCCCACCATACCGTCTACCTGCAGGCTTCGGCCTTTCTTCTCGAAGGCCCCGAAGCCCCAGTCGTAGGCGAGTCGGTCCACGATCCACCAGCCCACGTTGTGCCGAGTGTCGTCGTATTCGGGCCCGGGATTGCCGAGCCCGACGATCACCTTCACGACACCAGATCCGACGAGTGCGATCAGCCCTCGGAGTCCTCGTCTCCACCCGCCGAAGCATCGGCATCGGCGGCGGGCGCTCCCTCTGCACCCTCTTCCCCTTCGACCTCGACGCCCTCTTCCAGCTCCTCCTCCTCCTCCTCCTCTTCGACGACCTCGACCTTGGGCACCGCCACGAGGCACAGTGTCCGGATGGGATCGGTCAGGAGCTCCACATCCTCCTCGACCTCGATCTCACTGGCGTGGATCGAATCACCGATCTCCAGCCCGGAGACGTCGACCTCAATGATCTCGGGGATCTTGGACGGGACGCACTTGACCCGGAGCTCATGGAGGATCACGTCCAGAACGCCGCCATGCTTCACGCCCTCTGGAGACCCCATGTAGTTGACGGGAACGTCGACTTCGATAGCCACACCTCTCTGGATGCGGTAGAAATCGACGTGGACGATGTCCGGCCGGAACGGGTGCATCTGGATCTCGCGCACCAGCGTTTCCAACTCCTCGGCCTCGTCCTCTATCTTCACGTTGACGATCGTGTTCTCCACGGAGATGGAGTGGAAAAGGTGACCGGTTTCCTGAGCATCGACCGTAAGCGCGATGGGATCCTGAGCCTTGCCGTAGAGCACAGCCGGGATCTGACCCGCCGCCCGAATCCTCCGCGCCGCACCCTTACCGGTCTCGCTGCGCCGCTTCGCCGTAAGTCCCGACTTAACACTCATCTTCTCGTTCCTGGTCTCGTGTAGTTCCGCCCAGAGGTGGGGCCTCTCGACTACGCCCCGGGGGCCAGCTCGAACAGCTGGGTCACCGATTTGTTCTTGTGAACGCACTCGATGGCCTTCGCGAAAAGGCTGGCCACCGAAAGTATCTTCAGGCCTTCGAAACGACGCTCCTCCGGAATGTGGATCGTGTTGGTCACCACGAACTCTTCGAGGGGGGTTGCGGCCAACTTCTCCACCGCGTTTCCCGAGAGGAGGGCGTGCGTGGCGCCTGCGTATACACTCTTCGCTCCCCGGTCGCGAAGCGCCTGCACGGCGTTAGCCAGTGTCCCACCCGTGTCGACCATGTCGTCCACGAGAAGGCATGTCCTGCCGTCGACCTCACCGACCACATTCAGAACCTTGGCTTCGTTCGCCGCGGATCGCCTCTTGTCGATGATGGCGAACGTCGCGTCGAGCCGCTTCGCGAATCCTCTGGCCATCTTCGCCGAACCCACATCGGGCGCTACCACCACCAGATCCGGCAGCTTCTTCCCCCGGAAGTAGTGGGTCAGGACCGGCGCAGCGTACAGATGGTCCACCGGAATGTCAAAGAATCCCTGGATCTGATGCTGATGGAAGTCCATCCCGATGAGTCGGTCCGCACCGGCCGCCACCATGAGATTCGCCGCCAGTTTCGCCCCGATGGCCACACGAGGCTGGTCCTTACGGTCCTGCCGGCCGTATCCGAAGTACGGCACGACTGCCGTGACCTGAGCCGCCGACGCGCGTTTCGCGGCATCGATCAACAAGAGCAGCTCCATGATACTGTCGGCCGGAGCCACGGTCGGCTGAATGATGAAGACGTCGCGCCCACGGGCATTCTGATCGATACGAACGAAGATCTCCCCGTCGGCGAAATCACGGATCGTGGCCGACTCGGGGTCCTCCTCGAGAATCTGTCCGATCTCCACTCCGAGCGGGCGGTTGGCCCGTCCTGAAAGCAGGAGGATCGGTCCTCTGCGAAACGTGTCGTCCATTGACCTCAGACCGAGTGTGGCGCCAGACGGCAACAGCCTGAAAAGCTAGATCTTAGGAGGGGGGGCGTCAACGCCAAACCCCTTGTGGCTGGCTGACATTCGGGCCTTCAAGGAGAGACCTCGACGGCCCTGGTTCGAACCAGCGGTTCGCGGCCTCGAATGGACACCTGGAGTCGCAAGAGATAGTCCCCGGGCTCCAGGTCGGGCATGTCCACCTTCACAGAGCGAAACCAGGGTCCCGTCTCGACGGGACCGGGCTCTCTCCAACCGATCTGGAGAGGCTCGTCACGTCCTCCGCCGAAGCCTAGCCAGCGCCCCACCTTGCCGAAGAACCCCTCCCCTTCCTTGTAGAGGCTCAACTCGAAGTCCACGTTCTCCTGCCGCCAGCCCAACCCGAAGATCTCCCAACAGACCGCTATCTCTTGCCCCGAGGACAGCTCGAGTGACGGTCGCATGAGCGGCAGGGCCAGGTCGAGCTGCTGCGGCAGTGAATCGGCCGGGTAGAGAATGATCAGGTCGGAGAGGGTGGCCAGATCCTCGGGGATCGTATCCGTCACGATCCCGTGCCGCAGGCGTCCACCCCGACCTGTCGTTGGCGCCCAGGCCTCGACGCTCACAAGGTACCGACCCGCCGGCACGGAGAGTGCGAGCACACCCTCGCTGTCGCCTCGATGCCGCGCTTCCCTGAATCGCCTCTCTGAATCGATCAGGAAGAGGCCTACCTGGTCGGGCTCGTCCAAGAGCCTCGGCTGCGCCCACGCAAACGGGCCATCCGGCTCGTCGGAGGGGACCTCGCTGTGAAACGGCTGCGCAGCCGAAGAGTCTGATGGCTCGGGCATCCTCGTGGCGGCTGCCACCAGGATGGAGTCCCCTCGGTGAAAAACGGCTACTTGCCCGACTCCCGGCTCGAGATCGGGAGAGTACGCCGCAACATGGGCGCTCCGGGGGTGCTCGGCCGGAATCCACGCACCGGGCTCGGTCTGCGACGGCCGCCCCAGCATGAACCCGGGTGGCACGAACTCCCGCGAATCCGGGTGGGGGTGTCCGATGGTGCCACGGTCGGGACGGACGAAACCCGCGTGCGGTCGACGTCTCTCCCAACCCTTGTCCCATCCATAGCGAACCGTCAGCTCCTCGAGATCGCTTCCCCAGGGAAGTCCATGCGGGTTGCGGGCGCGATCGCTCATCCGGGAGAAGGTCCACCGGGCATAGTGCTCCGTCTCTCGATCGTTTCCCGACATCAGGTACAGCGGGTCGGCAAGTTGCCAGAACGTGACCCTCAGCGCCTCCCACTCCTCGTCGGAGGCGTCGTTCATCAGGTCCTGGGCCTTCCCGTCCAGGAGAATCTCGGGATCGCGCCACTTGCGTGCCTCCTCCGGATCCATGTCGGCCAGTCCGTGCCGGAAGGCCGCCAAGGACCGCCCGTAATCCCCCGAACCGTGAAGAGCGAACCCCGCGAGTACGTCGCACCACCAGCTCGGCTCGACGCGGCACGCTCCGGCCAAATGCGCAGCCTCGCTCCATCGGCCCGCCTCAGCCAGGTAGAAGACCCGCTGCCCGAGTATCCACCTGTCTCCGGGAATCTGCGCGGAAAGCGCGGAGAGCTCGGTCAGCAGTCCTTCCCGCAAGTCCACCAGCTCCGGTGGATCCGGGACGGGATTCCAGCCGTCGTCCCCGGAGTGCCACATGCAGAACCGCCCTATTCGGTTCTCGCAGCGGGAGCCGCTCTCGGCAAAAGCCCACGGCAGGAGGCGATAGCGTCGGCGCTCGAAGCGAGCCTGAGCGTCTCGGGCCTTTTCGAGCACGTCGGAGGAGTCAGGGCCCATGGGCCGGGGAGGCTCCTGTAGAACCCCCGGCGTCAAATTCCGCGCGGCGGTGGCGAGAGCTCTGCTCTCCCCGGGTCCGAAACCCAATCCCACGGCCACGAAGAGTGCGGGCCCGATCAGGATCCGGGTCATGATCCGTGTCCGTGTATCATGTCGCATTACGGCAACGCCACCTCGAATAGCGGGAGCGGCCTGGAGCGGCCCGACCTGTCCGCAACGGAGAACTCGACCTCCACGAAACGGCCTAACGTGGGCGGAGATGGTGTCCCGCTGACAGTTGAAGGTGGTGGCTCCGGAGAGTCTCCTTGTTAGCCTGCCTTTCTCATTTGGGCAACCGGTTCATGGTCGTCGAGGTGGGCCCTGAGCATCCAGAGCTGGTCGTAGCCGATGATCCTCCGGTAGCTCTTCTCGGTCTCCACGAACGAGGCCGCAGCCCAGCGCAAGGCCATCGCTCCGTTCTTCCAGTTGGTCACCCTGCGGGTCTTCTGTCTTACGCCCGAGTGGGTGCTGTCGATCAGGTTGGTCGAGCCCAGGCACTTCCTCAGCCGCGGCGGGAGGCCGAGCCGGTTGATCGTGAACATCTCGCTGAGGCCTTCGCGTAGGCTGGCCGAGGCCGAGGGGTGGTCGCGCTCGAGCCATCGGGCGAGCTGCTCGAGCTTCTGCTCGCCCTGCTTCGCGTCCAGCTTCATCGCTGCCCGGAACGCCGCCTTCATCTGAGCGTGCTGATCCTTCGGCAGATGACCCAGCACGTTGCGGAGCTTGTGGTTGCGGCAGCGCTGGATGGGGTGACGTTGGCCGAACACCTTCTCGATCGCCTTCCTGAGCGCTTTCGAGCCATCGATCACGAACAGCCGCCGCCTGCCCGGGTCCAGGCCGCGCTCGACCAGATCCTCTAGGAGCGCGCTGCTCACCTCGGCGTTCTCACTCGCTCCTTCCCTCACGCCCAGCACGTGCTTCTTTCCGTCTGAGTCCACGCCTACCGCAGCAAGCACGTGGTGCGAGCCCATCCGGATCCCGTCCAGGTAGATCACCAGGAGGTCCCACGCATCCAGCCGGCGCTCCATCAGCTCCTTCAGCACGCGCTCTGAGGCCTCGACCGTCTCACGGCTCACCGCCGACTTGCTCACCCCGACCGTGTCGGCCATCTCACCGATCACACGGCCGTACTTCCGCGTGCTCACCCCCGCCATCAGGACCTCGAGCATCCGATCCGCCACGGCGCCCGGTCTCCGCATCGCTGCGTACGCCGGCACCTCGACCTCGCCACCCTCCCCGGCGCCCCGGCGCCTGAGCCGTGGCCGCTCCACACGCACCTTCCGGTCCGACAGGTAAACCACACCACCCTGCCGGCCATACCACACCGTGTCGTCTTCCGCTCGTGACCGACCTGCCTGCTTCACGCCTGCCACACCCTCGGCGCTCATCTCCAGCACCGCTTCGATCGTCGCTCGTCCCATCACCTGGATGACTTCGTCGATCACGACCTCCGTCTGCTCCACGAGCTCAAGCATCGGAAGCAGAAACTGCCCCTCCCGCTTCAGGAACTCCCTGATCGCGCGCTTGTCCGCCCGATCCCTTACCTCGTACGTTCTCTTCATCGTGGTGGCTCCGTGTTGGGGTTTTTGCCTACCCGAGCCTATCGGCCCGGGACCCCCGGAACCACCACTTTTCTTTCTCCCCTATCAGGAACCTTCAACTACGGTTGGGACAGCTTCTGGGCGGAGCGCCACACTTCCGGAGACGGGTCGACCTCCTAGGGCACGACATCGGAGGAAAGGTTGCCCCGGCCCCCTGGATGGGCAAGAACAACCCCCGGGAAAGCCGAACGATCACGGGGGTTCTGGAGAGTTGGCCCGGATGGATTCGAACCATCACCGCCGGTGCCAAAGACCGGTGTCCTGCCATTAGACTACGGGCCATGAAGGAAAGCGCAGCTGTCCCCTGCCGGACGGACCCTCGGGCACGAAGCAGGTGACACAATCCTACCCGAGGGCCGTCCTCGGTTCAACCCGTGACGCCCGGGGATCTACGACGCGAAGGTGGGACTCGGCTGGGTCGCCAGCGTGTGTGTGACCACGAATCGGACGTCGCTCCAGGCGGCCGACAGCGACTCCCGCGCCGACTCCGCAGACGCCTGCTCGTCGAACAGTGCAAAGAGCGCCCCACCGCTTCCCGCAAGCCGGGCCGTGAGTGCGCCCTGACAGTCCATCGCTTCCCTCAGCGCGCCCAGCCGTGGATGGTGAGCGAAGACCGAGGCCTCGAAATCGTTCACGGAAACCTCGGCGAAACGCTCGGAGTGCTCGAACGCGGCCGGGTCGTGAACGGACGGCGTGACCCCAGCCCGGGCGCCGAGTTCCCCATAGGCATCGGCCGTGGACACCTTCACGGATGATAGAGCCAACAGTACCGTGACGTCGTCGTGCCCGGGGATACTCAGGAGCCGCTCCCCGCGCCCCCGGGCTAGCGCTCTCCCGGCTCCGGACACGAAGAAAGGAACGTCGGCGCCGAGGTCGACACCCAGAAGGACCAGGTCCGGCTGAGGCACCGGGCTGCCGAGGAGTACATTCAGCGCCCGCAGCGTCGCCCCCGCATCCGACGATCCACCCCCCAACCCGGCGCCCGCCGGGATGTTCTTCGTCAGGCGAATCCGAACACCCACATCTGCCGAGGCGGCCTCGAGGAATCTCCGCGCCGCCCGGTAGGCCAGGTTCTGCTCCTCCGGTCCAACGTCGGGCCCGCGCACCTCTACCGACACACCGTCGCCCGTACGCTCGAGGCGTAGCTCGTCGCAGAAGTCGACGGCGGCGAAGAGCGTCTCGATCTGATGATATCCGGAAGTCTCCTGAGCGAGGACCCGAAGGAAGAGGTTGATCTTGGCCGGGGCACGCACGTGCACAGCGTCGCGATCAGGCATGGTCGGTGGGCCGGTCTCCACCATCCAGGCGCCCGCTCTCATGGACAACATCCGCTTCCCCAGTGGGGAGCACCTCGGCTTCCATTGCGTGCTGAAGGGCCGCACTTCCGCGTACATCCGCCACGGAAAAGCCCATGCGCCACGCATAGTAGAAGCCGATGATCGTGACCGGGAAGAAGCCGCCCAGATGATATCCGAAGGCGAAGGCCAGCGTGGCGGGCGCTGCCACGCCGTAGACACCGCTCAACGCCAGGTCGGCGCCGAGCTGGAAGGTGCCGAAGAAGCCGGGAGCCGCTGGGATGGCCACCGCGAAGCCCACCACGGCCGTGGTAAAGACGGCTGCGTCGAACCCGAGGTTGATCCCGAACGCTTTCATGCCGAGCCAAAAGGACCAGCCGTGCCAGAGCCAGAATCCGAAGCTCCACACAATGGCCTCGGTGAGCAGCCTCGGATGCCGTAGCACCTTGAGAGCATGAAGGAAGGACTCCAAGGCCCTCACCAGCCTCTGGCCCAAGGGACCGGGCAGCCGGCCGCACAACCTTTCGGCCAATCGAATGAGAGGCTCTGGAAAGATCAGGAGTGCGATGAGTCCCAGCAGGAAAACCGCCAGCATCACGAAGGTGGTCTTGAGAACCGCTCCGACGGCTCCGGCCAGGAGATCTTCCGCGCCGGGAAAAGACGGAAGAGACATCGCCACGAGGAACAGGGTCACCAGGACGATGGAGTCCAGGAAGCGCTCCACAACCAGGCTCCCGAAGGCTCCCGAGACCGTTACCGGCTCGGCCCGGCTCAGTGCGAAGGGCCTGGCCAGCTCCCCGAGCCTCGCCGGAAAGACGTTGTTGACGGCGAAGCCGATACAGATGGCGGCGAATCGGGACCGGAGCCTCGTGTCGGGGCTCACCGGTTGGAGAAGCACGTTCCAGCGGAGCGCGCGGATGAAGTAACCGGCCGTTCCCACCAGAATCGAGGCCAGGAAGTACCACGGATTGGCCCAGGAGATCTGTTCCACGATCTGCCCGGGATCCTCCCCACGCAGCACCCACCAGATTAAGAACGCGCTGACGCCGATTCCGACGACGGCCTTCCAGCTCAGCCTCAAGTGCCGGTCACTCCACCCCTGGCGGCCCGGATGAGCTCACCCATCTCGCGGACGGCCCGTTCCATACCGACGAGAACCGCTCGGGAGACGATGGAGTGTCCGATGTTCAGCTCCTCAATGGGTTCGATGGCGGCCACGCGCGTCACGTTCTCGTACGTGAGGCCGTGTCCTGCGTGAACCGCCAGGCCGATGCTCTCGGCGAGCCCGGCAGCATCTGCCAGGCGGGTGAGTTGAGCGTCGCCTTCTGCCTCCGACCACATGTTGGCGTACTCGCCGGTGTGTAGCTCGATGGCATCGACACCGAGGTCGGCGCAGCTGCGGACGAGCTCCTCGTCGGGATCAATGAACAGAGAAGTGCGGATCCCGGCATCGGCAAGCCGCGCCAGAGCCGCACTGGTAGAGGCACGCACCCCGTCGTCCTGGAGCGCCAACCCCCCCTCCGTCGTCACCTCCTCACGCTTCTCGGGGACGAGCGTAGCCTGCATGGGCCGGAGCTCGCACGCGATGTCGAGGACATCGGTGGCGGCAGCGAGCTCGAGATTGACCCCTGCGCGCACGGTCTCCATGAGAAGCCGGACATCCCTCTCGTTAACGTGGCGCCGATCCTCACGCAGGTGCACCGTGATTCCATGGGCACCCGCCAGCTCGACCAACACGGCGGCACGAACCGGATCGGGTTCGTCAGTGCGACGGGCCTCTCGCACGGTCGCCACATGATCGATGTTGACGTAGAACCTCATTGCTCGACCTCGAATAGCGTCCTGACCGATTGCATGGCTTCCTCATCGAGGTCCTGCGACGCCAGAAGCTCGAGCAGCTCGCGGCCGAGGACCTTGTATACCTCCCTCGATCGCGGGTCGAGGCTCCTCAGGTGAAGGCTCAACGTTTCCACTTCCCCTCGGGTCACGGGTCCGACCAGGGCCCGCTCCAGGCCCATCTCCTCGATGTTGTCGATCGTTCCGCGCGCCAACCCCAGCAGCGCGCCGATGGCCTCTTCCCCCGAGACACCGGCCGACCCGAGAAGGCGAAATCCCGACGCGAGCACAGCAGCAAGATAATTCGATCCCAGCACGGCTGCCGCGTGTACCGTCGGACGGTGTCGGGTGGATACCGAAAGCGATCTACAGCGCAAAGCACGCAGCAACCGTTGGGCCACCTGCCGGGCCTGGGGCTCTCCTGCAATCGACACCGACGATCCCGGAAGTCGATCGGCTCCGGTCACCGTGTGGGCCACGGTCTGAAGCGGATAGAAGGAGCCCACCTGGTACCCCACGGCATGGAGAGGGCTCAGGGCCTCGGTGCTCAGGGCGCCGGACATGTGGAATGCCGCGCAGTGCTCGGGCGCCTCTCCCTGTCCGGCCAGAGCCCGAGCCAGCTCCGGAACGACGTCGTCGGGAACGGCGAGGAAGACCCCGGTCGTCCCCGTAGAGGGCCGCTCCAATCCATACACATAGCGGGCTACGCCCTGGTTGAAGAGCGGATGCGACGGCGGCTCCTGACGTCGTCCTTGGTACTCGAGGCTTTCCACGCCATCGGCCTGCCAGAGGGCGTGGCCGAGCGCGAGTCCGAGTCTTCCCGGGCCCACGATCACGAGACGGTCACTCATGAGCCTCGGCCGTGCTCCCGGACCAACTCCACGCCCTGAATCCGAAGAAGCCGACCCGACAGCGCCGTAGTGACCCTGATCTCGAGCTCGAGGCTCCTCCCGTTCTGGGACTGTTCCAGCACCTCACCCTCCCTGTAGAGGAGTGCCAGCGTTTCCCCATCGTGAGCCGGGACCCGTACGGACAGATGCTGGAGTCCGCTGCGTATACGAGCCTTCAGGACCGACGTGAGTCCCTCCAGGGTCTGGCGGTCAAGAGCAGACAGGAAAACCGCCGGTGTCGGCTCCAGGGCACGAATCCGCCTTCCGAGGGCATCCTCTTCGCCGTGGGTCAGGCGATCGATCTTGTTGAAGGCCAACACCTGGGGCCGATCGGCAAGGTCGAGGGCGTCCAAGGCCTCCTCGACGACCTGCTTCTGTTCCTCCCAATCCGAATGGGACGCATCAATGACGTGAACGATGAGATTCGCCTCCCGGGCCTCCTCCAGCGTCGAGCGGAAGGAAGCCACGAGATGGTGCGGAAGCTTTCTGATGAAGCCCACGGTGTCGGTGACGAGCATCTCGAACCCCTCGCCCAGAGGCACGGATCGGGTCGCGGAGTCCAGTGTGGCGAACAGCCGGTTCTCCACGAAGAGCTCCGACCCCGACAGCGCACGGAGGAGCGAGGACTTGCCGGCATTGGTATAGCCCACGAGAGCCACCCGAAAGCTCCCGTCACGGGAACGGCGCTGGATCTCCCGGGCGCGGGCGACCCCCTCCAGCTTCTTACGTAGATCGGCGATTCTCCGACCGATCAAGCGACGGTCGGACTCGAGCTGGGTTTCACCCGGCCCCCGGAGGCCCATGCCACCACGGATTCTCGAGAGGTGGGTCCACATCCGCTTGAGACGTGGCAGCAGATACTGAAGCTGGGCCAGCTCGACCTGCATCTTGGCCTCGCTGGTGCGAGCCCGGGTCGCGAAGATATCGAGAATGAGCTCGGAGCGATCCATCACCCGGACGCCGACGCGGTCCTCGATGGCCTTGCCCTGGGCAGGCGTCAGCTCTTCGTCGAAGATTACGAGGTCGGCCGCCTCCGCCTTCACATGCTCGCGAAGCTCATCGACCTTCCCTTGGCCGATGTAGAAACGGGGATGGGGGGCGTCGATCCACTGCCGCACGACGTCCACTACTTCCCCCCCGGCCGTGTCGGTGAGGCGTGTGAGCTCCTCGAGGTGCTCCTGAGCGACCCGCGCGTCGAGGGTCTTGAGCGGAGCCCCCACCAAGACGGCCCGGTCGACGGGCGTCTGGTTATCTATCAACTGCGTGGGGATGATGACTCCTAGAGGCCTGTTGAAGAAGTGGGGCGAGCCGCGTTAGGAGCGCCACGGGGCCAGACCCTAGGCGGCGCCCCGTAGGCATAGCAATAGCTACGTCGAGGGGCGCCAACAACGGGGGCACCGCGCGAAGCGTGGTCGGCCCCGTGCCGCCCTAACCCGAAGGGCGAAGGGGGGTTGCGGGCCCATAGCGCGTCTCTCTTCCTCGCCGTAGCCCTGCTATGCCTCGTCATCGTTCCTTCTCTGGTCACCGCAAGACCCCTTCGCGCGGCCGCACCCCACTTCTTCAACAGGCCTCTAGATATCCTAATCTCGCGGGCGAGCCTCTTCCTTGCGGGATTTCCAGCGGTCGAGCCGATCCTTGATACTCTCCTCGAAGCCCGCTGATCCCGGCTGGTAGAAGTTTTGTCCCGCCACCTCGTCGGGAAGGTACTCCTGTGGCGCTATCCCCTCCGGCTCATCGGGGTCGTAACGATACCCCTTGCCATACCCCAGTTCCTTCATGAGGTCCGTGGGAGCATTGCGTATGTGGAGTGGGACAGGCGCCGACGGCGTCTCCTGCGCGCTCCGCAGAGCAGCCTTCCACCCTACGTACATGCGGTTCGACTTGGGGGCAGACGCCAGGTAGACGGCGGCTTCGGCGAGAGCCAGCTCCCCCTCGGGAGGACCCAGGAAGTGGAAGGCGTCCCTGGCGGCGATGGCCACTCCTAGGGCTCCGGGGTCGGCCAGCCCGACGTCCTCGCTGGCCATGCGGACGAGGCGGCGGGCGATGTAGAGAGGATCCTCTCCGCCCTCGATCATGCGAGCGAGCCAGTAGAGGGCGCCGTCGGGATCTCCACCCCGCACGGCCTTGTGGAGGGCGGAGATCAGGTTGTAGTGCTCCTCCCCCGACTTGTCGTAAAGGGCAAACCGATGCTGTACAGCCTCCTGGGCCCTCGATAGGTCCACGGCGCCTCGGACCCCTGCCAGCTTGGCGGCCGTCTCCAAGATGCCCAGTCCCCTCCGGGCGTCTCCGTTGGCAGCCCGAGCCATGGCCTCGAGGGCGTCTGAGTCCACTTCGAACTCCAGGTGGCCCAGGCCTCGCTCTTCGTCCTCCAGCGCCGAGCGAAGGATGTCCGCGACATTTTCGGGAGAGAGCGGTTTCAGGGTGAACACCGGGGCCCGGGAGAGGAGAGGTCGCACGACCTCGAAGCTCGGATTCTCGGTCGTGGCCCCGATCAGAACGACGGTGCCACTCTCCACGTGAGGAAGAAAAGCGTCCTGCTGCGCCTTGTTGAATCGGTGGATCTCGTCGCAGAAGAGGATCGTGCTCCGGTTCGTGGCCCTCCGCCGCTCCTTCGCCTCCTTGATGACCTCCCGCACCCTCGCCACGCCCTCGGTGACGGCCGAGAAAGCCACGAACGCGGCGTCCGTCCTGTCGGCAACCAGTCGGGCCAGCGTCGTCTTTCCACTGCCCGGCGGTCCCCAGAGGATCATGCTCCCGGGATCGCCCTAGTCGATCATGGAGCGCAGGGCCTTACCGTGCCCGAGGACGTGTCCCTGACCTCGAAACTCCTCCAGCGTTCGGGGGCGCATGCGGGCCGCGAGGGGAGCGTCGGTGGAGGCCTCGGGAGCGGCACTTCGCGCCGCCGCATCCGCCGGCGGCTCGCTCTCGGAAAACAGACTGAGATCACTCATAGCCTTCGTGATCCGCGTCAAACGGCTCCGACATTGCCAAAGGAAAACCAACCTTCCGCACGAGCGCCTCGAGCTGCGCCCGGGTGTTCGTCTCCGGGTGCTCCAGCACGTGCTCCAGCAAAAGCTCGAGGATCTCCCGAAATCTGGGATCCGGGCTGAGCCCCAAGGCCTGGAGATGCTCTCCGTTCAAGGCCAGGTGCGAGACGGCGAGAGGCGGCCTCGCTCTCAGAACGGATCGGATGGCCTCGATGCGCCCGACCGCGACGTCTGCCGGCGAGGGACCGGAAACGCCGACCGGATCGACCCCCGCGCGCGCCTCAGCCAACCAGATCCGTGCCAGGTCCGGGAAGAGCGCAGGGCCGGTCCGGTTGAGCCAGCGCCGGATATCGGCCGATTCGTCGGACGGGATCCCCAAGGTCCTGTTGGCCACCAGGGTCGAGACTCGTCTGGTGTCCGCGTTGGAGAACCTGAGCCGGCCCATGAGCCGTTCTACCGTCCCGCGCACCCCCCGGACATCACCCGAGCGGTCGCGGGCTATTGGCGAGAGGAGGGTCGCCAGACGAACCAGCGGCCGGCCGCGCCGCGCGGCGTCACAGGCCATGAGGGCGCCGTCCAGGGAGGATGGACCCGAGGTGGCGGTCGCCTCGGCGAACTCCGGATACAGCTTCGCCAGGGCCCCGGAGCGAGCGTAGAGATGGAGAGCGATCGACGGGCTGTCGGTCTGGGATAGCAGCTTCATGAGCTCTTCCTGGATCCGTTCGGCCGACAGCACGTGCAGCTGCGGTACCGCATCGCAAAGAGCCTGCCAGGTCTCTTTCTCTATGGTGAAGCCGAACTGGCCCGAGAAGCGGAGAGCCCTCAGCACGCGGAGAAAGTCCTCGCCGAAGCGGTCTGCGGGAGCGCCCATTGTCCGGAGGACACGCGCCTCCATGTCGGCGAGCCCCTCACCAGGATCCCGGAGCTCCCCCCGGAGTGGGTGCCACGCGATGGCGTTGAAGGTGAAGTCCCGCCGGGCCAGATCCTCTTCGATGTCGTCGGCGAACTCCACCACGGCCCGGCGCCCGAACGTCTCTACGTCCCGGCGGAAGGTCGTGACCTCGTAGAGCGTTCCTCCTCGGGCGAGAACGCCCACCGTGCCGTGCTCGACTCCGATGGGCACGGTCCGGGAAAAGGCGGCCATGATCTCATCCGGCGTCGCCCTGGTCGCCATGTCCCAGTCCCCTGCGGCGTGCCCGAGGAGGATATTGCGGATGGCGCCTCCCACCACCCAGGTCTCGAACCCGGCGTTCTCCAGCGTGGTGGTGATCCAGCGCACGGCCTCCGGAGCGGCGGGGTTGAAGTCCACTACCCCACCAGCACCGCTCCCCCGTTGACGTTGAGAATCTCGCCAGTGATGTGGCGCGCCAGGGGTGAGCAGAGGAAGACGATGGGTCCGGCGATGTCTACTGCGGTGGCGATCCTGCCCAGAGGGATTGTGGCCTCGATCCGGGCCCTGTCGTCGGCCTCCACGACCGGATGGATCATCTCCGTGTCGATCCAGCCGGGGGCCACGGCGTTGACCGTTACACCCTTGGGGGCCAATTCGACACATAGCCCCTTGACCAGTGAGATGACACCCCCCTTCGACGCAGCGTAGTCTCCGTGGTAGGACTCGCCCCGCTGGCCCGCCGTGGAGCTCACCAGTACGATCGCTCCACCCGGTCGGAGACGTCGGGCCGCTTCTCGCGACGTGTAAAAGATCGAGTCCAGGTTGCACGACAGCGTCTTGCGCCACTGGCTCTCGTCCATGTCCGCCAGCGCGACATCCTCCGGGGGCCATATCCCGGCATTCCCTATGAAGAGGTCGAGAGCGTCGAACTCCCGGTCTGCCCGCTCGAAGAGCCGGCTCGCGTCTTCCGATCGCGAGAGGTCTCCTGCCTCCGCCCACGCCTTCACCCCCAGGGCACGCAGCTCCTCCACTACGCCTCCGGCGTCCTGCTCACGGGTACGGTAGCCGATGCCGACGTCGACGCCGGCCTCGGCCAGGAGTCGGGCCGTGGCGCGCCCCACACCCCGGGAGCCACCGGTTACCACTGCGGTCCGCCCTTTCAGCTCGATGAGTGACACGTGGTTCACCTCGGAGCAGACATGAGCGAAAGCCCGACTCCCGGCCGGATCACCGGGATCCCTGGGAGAAGATGCGGTCAACCCGATCGCACACCGCGTGTCCGATGGCCAGGTGGAGCTCCTGGGCTCTGGCCGTGCTCTCGGTGGGTACGATGACCGCCACGTCCACAGCGTCCTTCAGGCGGCCGCCCCCCTTCGCGAGTAGTGCCACGGTACGGAGGCCGGAGGCCCGGGCGGCTTCGACGGCTCGGACAAGGTTCTCGGACTCACCACTGGTGGAGTGGACGAGGAGGAGGTCGCCCGCCCGACCCAGCGCCTCCACCTGGCACACGAAGACATCCTCGAAGCCGAAGTCGTTCGCCGCAGCCGTCAGAACGGAGCTGTCAGTGGTGAGCGCCAGCGCCCGCAGCGCGCCCCTCTCCCGACGAAACCGGATCACGTACTCCGCGGCCAGGTGCTGTGCGTCGGCGGCCGATCCGCCGTTCCCGCAAAATAGCAACGTCCCGTCGGCCTCCAGGGTCTCCCGAACCATGGAGGACACTATCTCGATCTCACCGGCCAGGTCGCGCGCACACGTTGCAGCGAGCTCCGCCAGCTCGAGCAGTTCTCCCGATCCCTGCGCTTTGTCCGACAAGGGGCTCACCCTTTGAATATGCTCTTGAACCGATTCCAGAACCGACTCTCAATCACCAACGGCGGGACGGGTAGGGGCGCCTCACCCAGGAACACCCGCCCCGGGTTGCTCACCGTGAGAAGCCGAAGCTGCTCACCGCCATCGCGCTCCCGGAAGAAGGCGTCGGATTCTCTAAGGTAGATGCTGAGATGGCGCCGGGCATGGAAATCGCTCGCAAGGTAGTCCACCCAACCCCGTGCGAGGAGCCTGCACGCCACGTCCCTCGCCTCTCTCCCGTAGCGGCCGGCGAAGGATCCGTGATTCACCTGCAAGTAGGCTCCGGACCTTCGCCAGGCGCCAGCGAGCTCGACATCGTGCTCGATTCCCTGGTATCGCTCCGGGTGCGCGAGGATCGGTCGGTACCCGTCGGCGCAGATCCGCTGGATGACCTGCTCGGTGCGAGGAGGAATCTGGAGTCGCGGCCATTCCACCAGAACGAAGAGCGTTCCAGCCAGCCGGAGCCGGGGATCCGAGAGGTCCGGATCCGGGATGTCGAGCATGATCTCGTATCCGCGCTCGAACTCCAGCTTGGGGAAGCGATCCGCTACCACGCGAGACACCTCCTCCCATGCATTGTCGACCTGTCCCAGCCGTTCGGCGAGCTTCGCGGGGTCGTGTGTGATGCTCGCATTCAGGTGAGGGGTGGTGAGGATCCGGCCGATTCCGGCACTTGCCATCCGCTCCACCGCCTCCAAAGCCTCGTCCAGAGTGCGCGCACCATCGTCCACACCGGGCACGAGATGACTGTGGAGGTCGGCCGACGTCCCCGACTCACCGAACGTCATGTCAGCGGCCCGTGGGAGGGGTGGAGCGGGCCGCGTCCGATGGAGTCGGTCGAGAAGGCCAGCGAGCACGGCCTCCGTATTTTCCTCACCGGCCGCAGCCTCGCACGCGTAGGTGAGGAGAGCGTCGGCAGCCAGCAAGTGGAACGCCCCCTCCCGGTTTCGCCCCAGCCGTTTGAGCGCCTCGTCCACGTGGTGCGCTGCACCGTCGCCTAGCGCCTCGCTGACCGCACTGCCCTGAGAAGGCCCGGGCTCGAGCCAGCGGCGCAGCTCCTCCGGTGCCGGGGGCTCCCTATCGGCCACCCATCCCTTCAGGTCGTCCATCAGGCGTTGGCGTCCCGTCCGAGCTTCTCCACGACGTCCCGTCCGACCCGGAGCGCCTCGTCGAGTCGCTCCGGGTCTTCCACGCCGGCCTGGGCCATGTGCGGCCGTCCCCCACCCCGGCCCCCGACGACGACGGCGACCTCCCGGACAATGGCGTCGGCTCGCACGCCCCTGCCAACGAGGTCGTCGGTCACGAAGGCGAAGAGAGCATGCTTGTCGCCCGGGAGGTCCGCAGCCACGACGGCCACCGCGCTTCCGGCGCCGGTCAGGAACGCGTCTCCCCACTTTCTCACGTCGTCAGCGTTCCGGGCCCGAAGTCGTACGGCCTTGTACGCGGTGGTGGATCCGTCGACCGAGATGTCCTCGTCCACCACCACGGTCTCGCCCGCGCCCCCGGCGCTCCTCAGCTCGTCGAGGAGCGTCTCGAGCTCCCGCTTTTCGTCGACGAGCTGCCGGGCTCGCGTGGCAGCGTTGGTAGTGGAGCTCCCCAGGATCGCCGCCACCTCGTCCAGCCGATCGTGCTGCGCCTGGAGATGACCGAAGGCCCCGGGGCCCGTGACGGCTTCGATACGCCTGACGCCCGCAGCGATCCCGCTCTCGCTCGTGATCTTGAAGAGCCCGATCTCTCCGGTGTGACGGACGTGGGTTCCTCCACACAGCTCCATGCTGACGCCTGGAATCTCCACGACCCGGACGATGTCGGCGTACTTCTCCCCGAACAGCGCCATCGCTCCCGCGGCCACAGCCTCTGCGTGGGGACGATCTCCGGTGGTCACGACATGATCGGTCCAGATGCCCTCGTTCACGACCTCCTCTACCAGGCCCCGCTCCTCATCCGTCAGGGGAGCGCTATGGGCAAAATCGAAGCGGAGTCGGTCGGGCGCCACCAACGATCCTCGCTGGACCACGTGCGTGCCCAGGACTCCCCGCAGGGCGGCGTGGAGAAGATGGGTAGCGGTATGGTTGCGCTGCGTATCACGCCGGGACGATACGTCGACACGGGCACGGACCGGCAAAGGCCCCTCCACATCCTCGGGAAAGGAGGCGTCAGACGGCATGCCGACGACCGCCACCCGATCCCCGACCCGGACGGCGTCTCGGATCTGGAGAGACCAACCTTCTCCCTCCACCGTTCCCGTGTCGGATACCTGTCCCCCTCCCTCGGGATAGAACGGGTTGTCAGCCAGTTGAAGGGCCACGCCATCCTCCGAGATCCTGATCGCTTGGACCTGGGTCTCCACGTCCAGCTCCTCGTATCCCAGGAAGCGCTGCTCGCCGTCACTCGAGAAGCTTCGCCAGCCCTCCGTGAGATCGGCACCCGAAAGCCGGACGTCGGACTGGGCCCGGTCTGCCCGACTTCTCTTCCGCTGCTCCTCAAGGGCCGCTTCGAAAGCCTCGACGTCCACGGAGTAACCACGCTCCTCCGCCATGAGCTGGGTGAGGTCAAGGGGAAAGCCGAATGTGTCGTAGAGCTTGAAGGCGTCGGAGCCCGAGACGACGGAATCCTCTCCCGCTCCGGCTCCACCCCGGGGAGCCACCTGGTCGAAGCGGTCCATGCCACCCTTGATGGTCGCCAGGAATCGCTCCTCTTCGGCCAGTGTGGTGCTCAGGAGATGGTCACGCCGCCCCTCGAGCTCCGGATACACGTCACGCATGCTGTCGATTACCGCCTCCACCACGGAGACCAGGGTCGGATCCCGTTGCCCGAGGAGCCAGGCGTGACGTGCGGCGCGGCGGAGAATCCGGCGCAGCACGTACCCTCGCCCCTCGTTGGACGGGAATACGCCGTCGGCGAGCAAAAACGCCACCGCCCGCGCGTGATCGGCCAGCACACGGTAGGACACCCCCTCGTCCCCTTCGGGCTCGTATCGACGTCCGATGACGTCGGCCACGGCTTCCAAGATGGGCGCGAAGGCGTCGATGTGGTAATTGGAATCGACGTCCTGGAGTACCGTAGCAAGCCTCTCCAATCCGGCGCCGGTATCGATTGAGGGAGCCGGCAGCGGGCTCAGCGTCCCGTCCTCGTCCCGGTCGTACTGCATGAAGACGAGGTTCCACAGCTCGACGAGCACCCCCAGCTCACCCAGTTCCTCGAACTCCTCCCGGGTCAGCTCCCCGCGAAGTTCCTCCGGTCTCAGGTCGTAGTGGAGCTCGGAGCACGGGCCGCAGGGGCCGGTGTCGGCCATCTGCCAAAAGTTGTCCTTGTCCCCGAGTCGGAAGATCCGCCCCGTGGGCACGCCCGCGACCTCCTGCCAGAGCTCGTGCGCTGCGTCATCCGAGTGATGGATCGAGATGAACAGCCGGTCCGCGTCCAGCCCCAGGTCTTCGGTCAGGAACTCCCACGCGTATGCGATGGCGTCTCGCTTGAAGTAGTCCCCGAACGAGAAGTTGCCCAGCATCTCGAAGAAGGTGTGGTGGCGGGTTGTCTTCCCCACTTCCTCCAGATCGTTGTGCTTCCCTCCGGCCCTCACGCACTTCTGCGACGTAACCGCCCGCTTGAACGGAAGCTCGCCGATGCCCAGAAGCATACTCTTGAACTGGACCATTCCGGCATTGGTGAACAGCAACGTCGGGTCGTCGGCCGGCACGAGGGGCGAGCTCGGTCGAACCTCGTGTCCCCGAGCACGGAAGAATTCGAGGAACCTCGAGCGGATTTCGGCTGTGGTCATGATGACGATGTGTAGGCGTCCATGGGCGCCAATTATAACGACTTGACGGGGCTGACCCAACAACGTCCAGAGCCCGGAAACGGGCCTTCGAGGAGCCCGTAGATCAACGAAAAAGCCCGGTCGCTCGACCGGGCTTGAGGAGACTCTCGGGGAGTACTCTCCAGGTGTCAGCCTTCGCCGTTCGCCGTTGCCTCCTTGAGTGGCTCGGCTTCTTCGGCATCGCCTCCCACTCCCAATGCTTCGCGGACACGGACGTCCACCTCCTCGAGCACGTCGGGATTCTCCGTGAGGAACTCCCTGGTGTTCTCCTTCCCCTGACCCAGTCGCAGGTCCCCGTACGAATACCAGGACCCCGACTTCTCGATGATTCCCTCTTCGACGCCAATGTCGATGAGAAGACTCTCGTGGCTGATGCCGATGTCGTAGAGGATGTCGAATTCGGCTTGTCTGAAGGGGGGGGCGCATTTGTTCTTCACCACCTTCACGCGCGTCCGGTTGCCCACGACGTCCTGGCCATCTTTGATGGCGCCGATGCGCCGGATGTCCATGCGAAGGGACGAGTAAAACTTGAGGGCACGGCCTCCCGACGTTGTCTCCGGGTTCCCGAACATCACACCGATCTTCTCCCGGATCTGGTTCGTGAAGACCACGGCGGTCTGGGATCGAGCGACCGCACCGGTCAGCTTGCGCAACGCCTGACTCATGAGTCGAGCCTGGAGCCCCACGTGGGAGTCGCCCATCTCCCCTTCGATCTCGGCCCGCGGGACGAGGGCCGCCACGGAGTCCACCACGACCACGTCGACGGCGCTGCTGCGAATCAGGACCTCGGTGATCTCGAGCGCCTGCTCGCCCGTGTCGGGCTGGGATACGAGCAGGTTGTCCACGTCCACTCCGAGCTTCTTGGAGTACGTCACGTCCAGGGCGTGCTCGGCGTCCACGAAGGCGGCGATCCCACCAGCCGCCTGCGCGTTGGCGATGATGTGCAGACAGAGGGTCGTCTTTCCGCTCGATTCGGGGCCGTAGATCTCGGTGATCCGTCCTCTCGGGATACCGCCGACCCCGATGGCGGCATCCAGATTGATGGCGCCGGTGCCGATGACGTCGATCTCGACTTTCATCCCGTCGTCCCCCATCCACATGATGGAGCCCTTCCCGTAGGAACGCTCGATCTGCGTGATGGCCGTGGAGAGGGCCTTCTTCTTCTTGTCGCTCAACTCATGCGTGACTTCTACGGTCGACATTCCATCCTCGCGGAAAAGCAGTGGGGTCGGAGGTTATTCTACAACACCCGAAGAGAAAGCGAAAGTCCTTCGACGCCGGGAGGCGACCCGTGCAAAGTAAAGCAAGCCTGCGGGCCAGGGAATGTCGCTCCGCGACGTTCGCGCGTCGGCCCGTCAGGTGTCAGCTTGGGAACCGCACCACCCGCCGGCGGGTTGATGCACCGAACCGATCAGTTCTGGAGAGAAGCCGGACGGACGGGTTTACGGGTGACACATGACCGTACAGGAGCACGATCTCATCGCAGTGGGTGGCGGAACTGCCGGCCTCGTCTCCGCGGCAGGGGCCGCCTATCTGGGTGTTCGCCCCGCCCTCGTCGAGCGGGCCGCCCTGGGGGGAGACTGCCTGTGGACCGGATGCGTGCCGTCCAAAGCCCTCCTGGCGTCGGCACGGCTGGCCCACGCCATGCGCAACGCCGAGTCCCTGGGGCTCGAAGGGGCCACCCCAACGCAGGTGTTCTGCAGCGTCATGGAGCGCATGCGCCAGGCTAGGGAGAGGGTCGCTCACCACGACGACCCCGAGCGCTTCCGCAAGATGGGAGTCCACGTCCACTTCGGCACTGCTCGGTTCATCGGAGCCGACACCCTGGACGTAGAGGGCGTGGGCACCCTCAAGTCGAAGCGTATCATCGTGGCGACAGGTGCGCGACCGGCCATCCCCCCGATCCCGGGTCTCGAGGAGGCAGGCTACCAGACGCACGAGACGATCTTCGATCTCGAGCGCCATCCCGCGAGAGTTGGAATCCTCGGAGGTGGGCCCATCGGGCTCGAGTTCTCACAGGTGTTCGGCCGTCTGGGTTCCGAGGTCGTCGTGCTCGAGATGCTCGATCGCATCCTTCCGAGCGAAGACCCCGACGTAGCCGAGGCCCTACTCGGGATCCTGAGACGTGAGGGCATAGACATAGAGCTCGGCTCGCGCGTCGCCGCCGTTCAGATCGAGGGCGCCAGAAAGGTGATCCTCACGGAGGACGAGCGCCGCTTCCCCGTCGACGAGATCCTCGTAGCCACCGGAAGGCAGCCCATTACCCAAGGACTCGATCTGGAACGTGCAGGGATCGAGCAGGACGGCACGGCGGTTCGCGTCGACTCCACGCTGCGCACCACGAACCGCGGAGTCTGGGCCGCCGGTGACGTCACCGGAGGACTCCAGTTTACCCATGTGGCCGACTACATGGCGAAGAAGGCCCTCCGGAATGCGCTCCTCCCCTTGAGCACCCATGTCGACTACAGTCGGGTCCCGTGGGTCACCTACACCGATCCCGAGGTCGCCCACGTGGGCCTCAGCGCCGACGAGGCTTCCGCCCGGGGAGCCACGACGTACACGTACGATTTCGACGACCTGGACCGGGCGATCACGGACGCCCAGACACTCGGCTTCGTGAAGATCTCGGCGGACTCTAAAGGCCGCATCCTGGGAGCGACCATCCTGGGTCACGGTGCGGGCGAGCTTCTCCAGCCCATCGTTCTGGCCATGACCCACGGACTGCCACTCTCGAAGATCGCGGACACGATCTTCCCGTATCCCACGATGGCGGAGGGGGTCAAGCAAGCCGCCAACGCCTATCAGCGAACGCGTCTCGAGAGTCCTGCCGGACGTGTCTTGAAGAAGGTGGTTTCATGGCTGGCGTGAGCGGCCACGCCAACAGGGGAGGGCGCGCCTATGTGAAGCTTGCGCTCTTCGCTCTCGTCATCCTCAGCGGATTCCTGCTGGCCCGCTTCACCCCGCTTGGCGCCCTCCTCACCCAGGAAGGGATCGGCCGGGCCATCGGAGAGCTGCGGGGCTCGGTGTGGGCACCCGTTCTCTTCATCTCGCTATACGCCGGGGCCACCGCCATGGCGATCCCCGGTACCATTTTGACGTTGGCGGGGGGCGCCCTTTTCGGGTTCTTCTGGGGGACGGTGTTCAACACCATCGCCGCGAATATCGGGGCCAGCGTGGCCTTCTTCGTAGCGCGCTTCCTGGGTCGTGAGGCTGTGGAGAGACTCGGCGGGCGACGGCTCGAGAAGCTGGACGAGGCCACCAGGGAGCACGGGTTCCAGGGCCTCTTTCTGCTGCGCCTGGTTCCCCTGGTGCCCTTCAACGCCCTGAACTTCGGATCCGGGCTCACTGCCCTTCGCTGGCGCACGTACGCGTTGGCCACCGTCATCGGAATCTTCCCGGGCACCGTCGTGTACACAATGTTCGCGGACGCCCTGCTCCAGGGCTCGCAGGAAGCCTCGCGCGAGGCCCTGATCCGAGTTCTGATCTCGGGTGGTCTGCTGGTGTTTCTGAGCTTCCTGCCAAAGATCATGAAGAGACTCAACGTCAAAGTTCCAGGCTTCTCGCCGATGCTCCTCGCCCTGATCCTGATCCCGAACGGTCTGTCGGGCCAGAAGAGTGGCGCCCTACCGGACCACTACGCATTCAGCATGGTTCTCGAGCACGTGGTGAAGAAGCCGCTGGTCGACTACGCAGCGCTCAAGGCCGACCGTCACGGTCTGGACGCCTATCTTCAGGCGATGGCAGAAACGGACCCGGGAGCCCTTGCCGCCTCCTCCCATTCGGCCCGCTTGGCCTTCTGGATCAACGCGTACAACGCCTGCATGCTCCAGCAGGTCATCGACCACTATCCGATACAGAAGAACACAAGCCTTTTGGACCGGGCCACGAACGCGATCATGAACCGGCCCGAGAACTCGGTGTGGCAGATCCCCGACGTGTTCAAGCGCGAGCACTGCACGATCGCCGGCGAGGTTCGCTCCCAAGACCAGATCGAGCACGAGATCATCCGGCCCATGGGCGACCCCAGGATTCACTTCGCCGTGAACTGTGCAGCCATGAGCTGCCCGCCGCTCCAGACCTGGGCACATACGGCTGATGAGCTCGACGAGGAGCTCGACCGGATCGTACGCGCCTTCATGGCCAATCCGGTCCACTTCGAGTTCGAGACCGGACAGCGTTCCGTGCTCCGGCTGAACAAGGTTCTCGACTGGTACGGCGACGACTTCGGGGGGACCGAAGGTCTCCGCGAGTTCTTCGCGCCCTACCTGGAGGGGAACGAAGGTGGCGCCAGAGTCGGTCACGACATCAGGATCGAGTTCTTCGAGTACGATTGGACTCTGAACGACGTCCCTCGCTGACGGGGCACCGGTGAGGAGCGGAGGACCCCCCTCTCCAGACTGCCTGGGAGTGGTGGTTCCCACGCTCAACGAGGCCGAGCACCTCCCTTCCCTCCTGGCCGACCTGTCGGAGATGACCATCCCGCCTACGGTGGTCGTAGCCGACGGTGGATCGACGGACGCCACCCGTGAGCTGGCACGGGCCAGCGGCGCCACGGTGATCGTGGCTAGAAGAGGAAGGGCGCATCAGATGAACGCCGGAGCCCGCATCCTCAGGACCCCCTGGATCCTGTTCCTCCACGCCGACTCGCGGCTCCCCCCGGAGGCCCGGGATTGTCTGGCCCAGCGATTGGCCAACACTTCCGACACGAGGCCCGGGTACTTTCGCTTCTCCCTCGACGGGACGGGCTGGTTCTGGCGATTCATCGAGCTCGGGCAGTCCCTGAGGGAGCGCATCACTCGCCTGGCCTGCGGTGATCAGGGCCTGCTAGTGAGCCGGATCGACCTGGAGGCCGTCGGGGGCTTTCCGTCGATCTCCATCATGGAAGATGTGGCGATCCTGCGTGCGCTCCGCGCCAGGGGAGCCGTACAACGCCTTCCGGCCCCTCTTCCCACCAGCCCCCGCCGCTTCGAGGAGGAGGGTCGATGGCGTGCCTGGCTCCGCAACATCAGGGTGTTGGGCATGACCCTCGCAGGAGCGGCCCCCGAGAAGCTCGCCCCTCTGTATCCCGCACGGAGGGCCGCGGCGCCCGCCGGCCGGCTGGCCCTCGTCTTCGTGAAGGCCCCGAGACCTGGGAAGGTCAAGACGCGGCTGGCGGTGGGGATCGGCGCGCAGGCCGCCGCCGACCTGTACGCCACCATGGCCTCGGACGCAGTGGAGCGTCTCCGGTCTCCGGCGTACGATCTCCTGGTGTGCTACGACCCGCCCACCGCGGCCGCAGAGGTCCAGGCTTGGCTGGGGAACGACACCACACTCATGCCCCAGGCAGAGGGAGATCTGGGGCATCGCATGTGGTGTGCACTGCGTGACGGCCTGGAGGTGGCGAGTCAGGCGTGCGTCGTGGGAACCGACGTGCCCGACCTGGATGCCGGCCTGGTGGAAGAATCGTTCGACACGCTGTCGCGGGCCGACGTAGTGATCGGGCCCGCCGCCGACGGAGGGTACTACCTCATGGCTCTCCAACGTCCCATCCCGGAGTTGTTCGAGGACATCCCCTGGAGCACCCCCGAGGTGCTTGACCGCACCCTGGAGGCGGCTCGCAGTCTGGGACTCAGGGTGTGTACGCTGAAGACCCTGAGGGACGTGGACACGGCCGCCGACCTCTAGGCTCCACCGCAGTTGCGGTTGCCTCAACCCTCGTAGGCCTGCCACACGCCGGGCCGCACGGGCACGTAGACGACCTCCCACGGCTCGCGCACATTCCGCATTCCGAAGAGCGGTACGCCCATGTGCTCCGAGACCCGTCGGATGGCGTCGCAGCTGAGCCGCACCGGGCCCGGCGAAGGGTCGAACTCACGCCCGTCGAAGGGGATCGACTCCTCCGCCTCGAACCAGGACCGGCCCTCGGCGTACGTGCCGGCGAAGTCCACGGCGGGCCTCAACTTCTCCAGGGGAACCCGCGAAGGACCCACCAGGGTTGCGCCGCCCTTGGTGATGAGCACCTCCACCGACTCGCCAGTAGCCAGACAGATCGTGGTGGGCGTGCCTGTGGGAAGCGGCGGCCTCACCACCACCGTATCCGGTGGCGGTGCAGGCAGAACGACGACCTCTCCGACGGGACGGTCACGAAGAGTGGCCTTGCAGAGGCGGGCACCGCAGAGGGCCACCGACACCTTCAGGCCGAATTTCGAGCTTCGGTAGACCGACGCGTCTGTGGAGTAGTTCACGCCCAGGACGTGCGCTCCGACGACCACCCCGTCCAGATCCAGCTGGCCTCCCAGATTCCAGTCGAACCCGTTGTACTCGCTCATGAGGGTGAAGATCTTGCTGTGGCCCACTTGGAGGTGCCACGCGGCACCGGCGAACCAGCCCTCGCTGTCCGAGAACTCGTGCCAGTCCAGGCCGTCTCCCTCTTTGAAGAGTCCGTTGCCCCACCCGGCGCTCAACGTGAAGTCGTGCTTCGGGAGGAATCCCGAGGCGAATCCCGGAAGATCCGCACCAGCCACGGCGTAGAAGGAGAACTCGGTGCCGATGCTCGACGTTCCGATCCGGTCGCGAATCCGACGATCGGCCCTGCCCAGGCGAGTCGGGGCGTACTCGACCCCGTCGCCGAAGTCGGGGCTGTTCAGGTAGCGACCACCCACCGCCAGGCCCAGTCCGTGGACCTGGGGATTGAGGAGCGAAAGGCGTCCAAAGGCGCCCCAAAGGGCGCCACCTCCCTCCGGTCCCTCCAGGGATTGGACCGTGGCCCCCACCTCGAGAAGGTCGAACAGCCCCAGAGCAAGCGCCAGATCCCCGTTCCAGCCACCCTCGAAGGGCTCGGTGCCCGTGATCCCACCCTCTCCATCGGTAGAGAAGTCGACGTCGTTGCTGGTCCAAAACCCTGAATAGGTGCCTGTGAGCGCCATATGGGGGAGGACGCTGGCCACCGGGATGTCCAGCAATCCGGAGCCGTGCCGCAACGTGCCGGAGATTTTCGTGGACTGTCCTGACGCCGCGAAGGCGATGGTCAGGACAAATACGATCATGTGAAGCACGACCGCGGGGGTCCTCTTGAGCGTGGTCTTCATGACGGCGGCCTCCCTTCTTTCGTCCAGGCTCCCGACTTGTTAGAGGGCGTCCGAACGAGCCCCACCCCACTCACCTTGCCAGATATGTGCCAGAACCCCGATCGGCCACCCGCGGAGCTTGCATTGGAGCGATGGCGGCCTAGGTTCGACTCCCTGGATTATCACCTCATCATAGCGGCACGAGAACGATCATGAGCCGACCGGTCGCCAACGACGAGCTCACGCTGACCCGCAAGGACTTCGAGCGGGCCCGCGAAATCGTCGCGCCCCACGTGTACCACACACCCATGCTCACGTCCCGTTCCCTGAGTGAGGTTACGGGCTTCGACATCCGGCTGAAGGCGGAGCTGTTCCAGCGGGGCGGCGCCTACAAGGTGCGGGGTCCCATGAACAAGATCGCGCACCTGTCGGATGAGGAGCGGGCTCGCGGGGTCATCTGTTCATCCGCGGGCAACCACTCGCAGGGGGTCGCCATCGCAGCCCGGGAGTACGGGGTGAAGGCGATCGTGGTGATGGCCGAGAACGCCACGCCGTCGAAGATCGCCGCCACCGAGGGTTACGGCGCAGAGGTGGTGCTGCACGGTCGGATCTGGGACGAGGCCAACGAGAAGGCGTTGGAGCTGGTCGAGGAGCGTGGGCTTACCTATATCCATCCGTTCGACGATCCGGATCTCATCGCCGGTCAGGGAACGGTGGGGCTCGAGATCATGGATGACTTCCCGGAAGCTGAAGTCGTCGTCGTACCCATTGGTGGCGGGGGGTTGATATCCGGGATCTCCATGGCGGTCAAGAGCATCAATCCCGACATCCGGGTTATCGGTGTCGAGTCCTCCGGCGCGCCGGCAATGAAGCGAAGCGTCGAGGCCGGTCACCGCATCACGCTGGACGAGGTGGACTGCGCGATCGACGGGTTACGGGTGAAACGGGTAGGGGAGAACACGCGCTCGGTCGTCTCGCGTTTCGTGGATGAAATCGTGACGCTGCCCGACGAACAGATCTTCGATGCCGTTCTGTGGCTGATGGCGCGAGCCAAACTAGTGACCGAAGGTGCGGCGGCGGCACCGGTGGGGGCGCTGTTGCAGGGGCTGGTCGAGGCGCTGCCGAACACCAGGGTCGTGGCCGTCCTGAGTGGTGGCAACCTCGACGTGGAGCAGTTGCGCGGGCTGAGTTGGAATTGAAGGCGGACCAGCCGGGTGGTGTGCGCCCGCGGGAGATCTTCGGCAGCAGGGCCGGTTTCGTCATGGCGGCGGTCGGAAGTGCGGTCGGCCCCGGAAACATGTGGCGTTTTTCCTACCGAACCGCCGAGGGTGGTGGTGCGGCGTTCGTGCTGCTGTATCTGGCGATGACGCTGCTGATCGGGGTCCCGATGATGGTGGCGGAGTTCGGGGTCGGACGTCGGGCACGACTTTCGTCGGTGGGTGCGCTGCGTTCGATCGGGGGCGTGGCCTGGGTGCCACTCGGCTACCTCTTCCTGCTCACATCGCTGTTGATTGTCGCGTACCTGTCGGTCATCACCGGCTGGACGATTCGCTACGCCCTGGACGGATTGGTCGTCGGCTATTCCACCACACCCGGGGCCCGATACGCCGAGGTATCGACCGGATCGACCGCGGTCCTCTTTCACATCCTCATCATGGGGGTGACCACGGGCATCGTTTGGCTGGGGGTCAAGAAGGGCATCGCGCGCGCCAGCCTGATCCTGATGCCCGTCCTGTTCTTGATTCTGACCTCCCTCGCCGTATGGGCGGCGACCCTCGACGGGGCCGGACCCGGGTACGCCTTCTACCTCACGCCCTCGGTGAGCTCACTGATGGATCCGCTCGTCATCCAGGGAGCGGCCAGCCAGGCCTTCTTCTCGCTGAGCGTCGGCATGGGCATCATGCTGACGTACGGCTCCTACCTTTCGGGGAGTGAGAACCTAGGTCGAGAAGCGCTGATCGTCTCGATTGCCGATTTCGCGGTCGCGTTCATCGCGGGGCTGGTGGTGTTCCCGGTGATCTTCGCGTTGGGGTTGTCGGGTGAGATGACGGAGAGCACGATGGGGACGCTCTTCATCTCGCTGCCCGGTGCTTTCAGGGAGATGGGGGCCATCGGGAGAGTAGTGGGGGTGGCGTTTTTCGTGGCGCTGGCCGTGGCGTCGATCACGTCGACCGTTTCACTCCTGGAGGTGGTGGCCGCCGTCGGGATCGACGAGTTCAAGCTCACCAGACGGACTGCGGCGGTGCTGGCGGGAGTGCTTGCAGCGGGGATCGGCGTATTCGCCGCCCTGTCGGGTGACGTGCTAGGAGTGCTCGACAAGGTCGCCGGCGAGTTCTTCGTGGTCGTCGGCGTGTTGGGAATGTCGCTGTTCTTCGGATGGCGAATGACGGAGCCCGCCCGCGAAGTCTCCGGCGGCGTTTCTCCGGTGATCGCTCGCTTCGTCCCGGCCCTAATATTCCTGATCCGCTACGTCATCCCGCCGCTTCTCGCCGTTCTGGCCTGGGTGGCATTCCGCGACATGGTGACCACCCTCGCGAGCTGAGGTCTGTCAGCCACGTAGAACGGAGCATTACGGAGCGGAGCTGAAGACCGCTCAAGACAGCCGCGGCGGACTCCTCATGCGCGTTCCGTTGCCGAGACACTCTGGAAGCGGGACACTATCCCTTGTCGAGCCGCTCCTCGACACGGCGGAGGCGACGGGCCATGGCTATGAGCCAGCCGAAGACGAGGACCCACCCAATGGCGTAAGCGATGAAGACGTGCCAGTAGGCCCGGCCCAGGGTCTGTCGGCCCAGGGCGCCGGCCTCCTGGGCCGGGAGAGTCAGTGGGCTCGCATATAGCGCCAGAGGTAGCAGCCCGATCACGGTGACGAGTCGGATATATCGTTTGCGGTCGTTCATGAGACTTCCACTCCGTGGGCAAGCGCCTAGGTCGCCTCTCGGAGGACCAGTTCGCGCTCGAGGCGCTCCACGGCATAACGGGCCAGGAAAAGTGAGAAGAAGAGGAGGGTGAAGGCCAGGAGTCCGACCATGAGCGTTAAAAGCATGGCGGAGTCGAGGTTCGGACCGTCGGGCCGAAAGACCACCGCCTCGGGGTGAAGGGACCGCAGCCAACTCACGCTGATGTGGATGAAGGGGATGTCCAGTACGCCGATGATGCCGACCACGGCCGCCAGACGCTTCCCCTGCTCCGGGTTGGGTGTGCTCTTCCGCACCAGAAAGTACCCGAGATAGATGAACCACAGGAGGAGCGACAGCGTGAGTCTGGGCTCCCGGGTCCACCAGGCGCCCCAGGCGACCCTGCCCCAGAGAGGACCGGTCAGAAGGCCGATGGTGGCGAACAGCATCCCTCCCTCGGCCGCGGCCACGGCGGCCATGTCCAGCCGCTCGTCTCCGAGCCACAGGTACACGGCGCTGCATAGGGCGACCATCCCGAACGCAAGGAAGGTGATCCACCACGCGGGCACGTGGATGTAGAAGATCCGCTGGATGATGCCCATGCTTGATTCGGTGGGGACCCAGAAAAACACCATCCAGTGCAAGACCACCACCGCCGCGATCCCGAGCGTGCCGAGACCGACGACTCCCCACCGGACTCGTTTGAGGTTCATTAGGCCCCCCTCATTCTTCGATCACGAAACGAAACAACCATGCTCCCGCGATCAAGAACACGAGAGAGAACGCAGCCAACATCCGTATGTTTCCGCTCACCTCGGCGATGGGCCGCCCCGCTAACAAGCGACCCGTGGCCGTGGCCCCGTAGACGACCACCGGCACCACCACAGGAAAGACGAGGACGGGAAGCAAGCTCTCTCCCATGGTGCTCCTCGTCGCCATGGCGCTGAAGAGTGTGGTGAGCGCCACGAGGCCCAAAACCCCCAAGCCGACAACCCCGGCCAGGGCCATGTGGTTCCCGGTGAACGTCAGGTTGAAGAAGGCGCCGAAGACGATGAACACGAGCCCGACGACGATCGCGAGGAGGATGAAGTTCCCTAGGACCTTGCCCAGATAGAGGGCGTCCAGCGGAATGGGGCTCTGGAGGAGCCCCGCCAGGGCACCGTCTTCCTGCTCCAGCTGGAAGGTCCGCCCCAGGCCCAACATCCCCCCGAAGAGGATGGTCATCCATATCAGTCCGGCCGCGATGGCTTGAGGCCGGACCTGAGACGTATCGATGGCATAGTTGAAGAGGACGCCCACGAGCACGGCGAAGGCGCCCATGGCCGCCAGCCGCTCGTGGGTCCGCATCTCGATCATCACGTCCTTGCGGGCGATGGTCCAGACGATGCGAAGGTAGTCCATCATTCCGCAGCCTCGACGGTGGCCCGATAGAACCCTTCGAAGCCGTCGGCGTCCCAGCTGCCCCGATCCTCGACCGCCACGAACCGGCCGCGGAACTGGATGGCCACCCGGTCCGCGATCTCGAGACCCTGTCCGAGATTGTGGGTGACCAGGACGACGGTGCGTCGTCCATCCTTCAGCGAGGCGAGCTGATCACGGAGGACCGCAGCAGCGTGGGCGTCGAGTCCCGTGTACGGCTCGTCCAGCAGGACGACCTCCGGGTCGTGCAGGAGCGCCCGCACCAACGCGACTCGCTGCTTGAGGCCCCGGGAGAGATCTCGCACGGGCGTCGACGCCCGTTCGGTCAACCCGGCCCGGGCGAGTCGCTCCGGAATACGGTCGTGAAGGTCCTTCAAGCCGAAGAGGCCTCCGTAGAAGCGTAGGTTCTCCTCGGCCGAGAGCCGACCGTAGAGCAGGCTCTGATGAGAGACCACGCCCACGCGGCCACGCCACTCGCGCTCTTCGATGTCTGCGGGCTCACCCGCCACCCGCACGCGACCTGCCGTCGGCCTCAGCGTACCGGCGAGCATGCGGAGCAGGGTGGTCTTTCCGGCTCCGTTGGGGCCGAAGAGCGAAAGAAGCTCACCGGGGGCGAGCCGGAAGCTGACGCCGTCGACGGCCCGAAGGCCCCCGAAGGTGCGGACGAGCCCCTCGGCCTCCAGGCCGAAGCTCAAGGCCCTAGCCCGCGGTGGGGGTCTTGGGAGCCGCGGCCGCCAGGGGGCGACCACAACCCGCACAGAACCGGCTCCCTTCCACGTTCACGTGTCCGCACTCAGGGCACGTGCGCCCCTCGGCGAGACCGCGACGTGCTCGGGAGATCTCCTCCTCCAGCGGGTCCGGCTCGGAAAGAGCCGGATCGGCCTTCCCCTCCTCCATGGCCGCCAGGGCCTCTCGGGACATTTCCGCCTTGAGCGCCCGGTAGTCGTCTTCATTGAGCTTCCCCGACCGGTAGTCGTACTCCGCGTCACGGAGGCCCTTCAGGGCGATGCGCTTCCTGGCTTGGACCTCGGTGGGCTCTTCGCCCGACCGTTGGAACGACGCCCACTCGCCTCGCAGGATGGGGATCAGCAGAAAAAGGATGACGCCGACGGTGAGCAGCGCCGCTCCGGCGATGAGACCCACACTACGCCCCGACTGGGACAGCCGGCGCTCGCTCCTCCGAAGAGCGCCGCGGCGCAGGACTCACGGAGCCTCTGGAGGGCCACATGGCGATGAGGCTGCCCAGGGTGAGGATCAGTCCTCCATACCAGATCCAACCCACCAGGATGTTGACCTGCACTTCGAAGGTCGCCCTCTGGGCAGCAGCGTCGTTCTCGAACGCCCCACCCAGATCCTCCACCCGCTCAAGGATCACGTAGAGATCCTCGAGGAAGGTCGACCGGATGCCAACCTCGGTCACCGGAGCTTGCCAGGTGACGTAGAGGCGCTTTTCCGTCGTGAGGGATCCCACGGGCACACCGTTCTTCTCGATCGTCATGAGTGCCACGGCCTGGCGGAGCATGTTCTGGCCCCGAGGCGACGAGAGTCCTTGATAGGTCAGCGTGTACTCGTGACCGAAGGCGGACTCGATAGTCACCGACTCACCCGGATCGAGTGTCTGCGTGACCTCCCGGTCGAAGGCCGCGCCGGCGAAGGCCGTGAAGATCAACACCACTCCCACATGCACGATATACCCACCCCAACGGCGCCGATTCCGGAGGACCAGATGGACGAAGGCCGGTAGCAGGCCCTCCCCCTCGATGTAGGCTCGGGCCCGGGTGCCCTTCACGAACTCCACGACGATGATCGTCAACACGAAGGCGGACAGGCCGAAGGTCAGGAGCGCCATCCACTGCCTCGCACCTCGGAGGTAGAGGCCGGCGACGACCACGATTCCGACCACCGCGGGCCAGACGAAGTTCTTCGTGAGGTTGCGGCGCGATGCCTTTCGCCAGGCGATGACCGGGCCGATGCCCGTCAGGGCCAACAGAGCGATCCCGATGGGCAGGTTCACGCGGTTGAAGAACGGCGGACCCACCGTGATCGCCTGTCCCGTGAGCCCATCACTGATCAGGGGAAGGAGGGTGCCCCACATGATGGCGAAGGCGATCCCGAGGAATATCAGGTTGTTGAAGAGAAACGCCGCTTCCCGGGAGAGGAACGACTGGATCTGGTTCTCGCTCTTCAGGTTCGGATAGCGCCAAGCGATCAGCAGGACACAGATCCCGGTCACCACCCCGAGGAAGGTTAGGAAGATGAAGGCGATGGTCGTGTTCTCCGCGAACGTATGCACCGATTCGATGAGCCCCGAGCGGGTGAGGAACGTAGCGAAAATCGTGAGGAGGAACGTGAGGCACACGAGGCCCATGTTCCACACCTTCAGCATCCCTCGATTCTCTTGAATCTGTATGGAGTGCAGGAAAGCGGTGGCGGTGAGTAATGGAAGCAGTGACGCGTTCTCCACCGGGTCCCAGAACCAGAATCCTCCCCACCCCAGCTCCTCGTATGCCCAGCGCATGCCGAAGATGACGCCGTTCGCGAGGAAGAACCACGACAGCAGGATCCAACCCCGGGTGATGACGATCCACCGGGTGTCGAGCTTACCGTTCAGAAGCGCGGCGATGGCGAACGCGAACGGCACCGTGAACGCCGTGAATCCCAGGTACAGGGTAGGTGGATGGATGGTCATCCAGTAGTTCTGCAGCTGGGGATTCAGCCCTCGGCCGTCCGCAGGTGTGAACGCGAGCCGCTCGAACGGATTCACATCGCCGAACAACAGGACCACCAGGAAGAAGCTCGATACGGAGAGGAGGACCCCCACCACGTACGGCATGAACTCCCGGTTCTTGTGGCGGTTCGTGAAGACGGCGATGGAGGAGAAGAGCGAGAGGAGAACGGCCCAGAATACCAGTGATCCCCTCTGACCCGCCCACAGTCCGGACACCTTGAAGAAGGTGTCGAGCTCGCGGTTGGAGTAGTTGGCGACGTACCAGTACTCGAAGCTGTCCGTCAGGAAGGCCGTAATGATCCCGGCCGAGGCCAGCACCAAGAGGAAGAAGACCGCGTAGACGCTACGCTCTGCGCTGAGGACCAGGTCGCCGCGCTGTTTTCGCCCGCCTACGAATCCGAGGACCGCTCCCCAGATTGCGACCGGAAGGGCGATCCAGAGAGCGAACTCCCCTAGGATCGTCACCCGGTGAGTTCCTCGGGTGTCGCCTCGTAACGGCTACCGCACTTGGTCAGGACCAGGGTGGCTTCGAAGACACCATCCTCCCGGAAACGCCCCTCCACGACCGCGTCGACCTGCTCGTGATCGTTGAAAGTATCGGGCAGCATGTCCGCGTACTCGACGGGGAAGCTGACCGTCTCGTCTTGCAGGTCGACGACCCGGAAGCGATGCGGGTTCCCCTCTCGTGCCCTCTCCCAGGAGCCTGGCACGATGCGGCCACTCACCTTGATACCCATCTGGTGGAAGGTGGGGTCGTCTTTCACTCTAGCCAGGAGCTCGATGGGCGTGAGGTAGTACAACATCGTCTGGCTCACACCCGTCCAGATGAGATAGGTGACCACCATGGCCACGCCCGCTAAACCCACGAAGAATCTGCTGTTGTTTTTCACCTCAGGCCCCTTGAGTGGGGTCGGCGGACTACCTCTACGGCTCCGCCAAATATAGGGCCCTCGTAAGGGCCAGCAAGAAGCTGTCCCAACCGTAGTTGAAGGTTCCTGATAGGGGAGAAAGAAAAGTGGTGGTTCCGGGGGTCCCGGGCCGATAGGCTCGGGTAGGCAAAAACCCCAACACGGAGCCACCACGATGAAGAGAACGTACGAGGTAAGGGATCGGGCGGACAAGCGCGCGATCAGGGAGTTCCTGAAGCGGGAGGGGCAGTTTCTGCTTCCGATGCTTGAGCTCGTGGAGCAGACGGAGGTCGTGATCGACGAAGTCATCCAGGTGATGGGACGAGCGACGATCGAAGCGGTGCTGGAGATGAGCGCCGAGGGTGTGGCAGGCGTGAAGCAGGCAGGTCGGTCACGAGCGGAAGACGACACGGTGTGGTATGGCCGGCAGGGTGGTGTGGTTTACCTGTCGGACCGGAAGGTGCGTGTGGAGCGGCCACGGCTCAGGCGCCGGGGCGCCGGGGAGGGTGGCGAGGTCGAGGTGCCGGCGTACGCAGCGATGCGGAGACCGGGCGCCGTGGCGGATCGGATGCTCGAGGTCCTGATGGCGGGGGTGAGCACGCGGAAGTACGGCCGTGTGATCGGTGAGATGGCCGACACGGTCGGGGTGAGCAAGTCGGCGGTGAGCCGTGAGACGGTCGAGGCCTCGGAGCGCGTGCTGAAGGAGCTGATGGAGCGCCGGCTGGATGCGTGGGACCTCCTGGTGATCTACCTGGACGGGATCCAGATGGGCTCGCACCACGTGCTTGCTGCGGTAGGCGTGGACTCAGACGGAAAGAAGCACGTGCTGGGCGTGAGGGAAGGAGCGAGTGAGAACGCCGAGGTGACCAGCGCGCTCCTAGAGGATCTGGTCGAGCGCGGCCTGGACCCGGGCAGGCGGCGGCTGTTCGTGATCGATGGCTCGAAAGCGCTCAGGAAGGCGATCGAGAAGGTGTTCGGCCAACGTCACCCCATCCAGCGCTGCCGCAACCACAAGCTCCGCAACGTGCTGGGTCATCTGCCGAAGGATCAGCACGCTCAGATGAAGGCGGCGTTCCGGGCAGCGATGAAGCTGGACGCGAAGCAGGGCGAGCAGAAGCTCGAGCAGCTCGCCCGATGGCTCGAGCGCGACCACCCCTCGGCCTCGGCCAGCCTACGCGAAGGCCTCAGCGAGATGTTCACGATCAACCGGCTCGGCCTCCCGCCGCGGCTGAGGAAGTGCCTGGGCTCGACCAACCTGATCGACAGCACCCACTCGGGCGTAAGACAGAAGACCCGCAGGGTGACCCACTGGAAGAACGGAGCGATGGCCTTGCGCTGGGCTGCGGCCTCGTTCGTGGAGACCGAGAAGAGCTACCGGAGGATCATCGGCTACGACCAGCTCTGGATGCTCAGGGCCCACCTCGACGACCATGAACCGGTTGCCGAAATGAGAAAGGCAGGCTAACAAGGAGACTCTCCGGAGCCACCACCTTCAACTGTCAGCGGGACACCATCGCCAGCAAAGCTCCTCTGACTCCAGAAACCCGCACCTTCGGGGCCCTTCCTACACCCATATAGGACTACCCCCTACACGGATGTTCCCTCCCCCGGGGCGTTCTCTACAAGCTTCCCCGGCACGGGAGCCTCACTCGATGGCGCAAGCCCGGCCACGCAGCGTCCAGGCGGTGTCAGCCGGGGGCTCTCCGGCCCTCCGCCGCCTGTGCGAGAGCCCAGTCGGCAGCTTCATCGGGATCGGTCGGGTGGTGCAGGCCCAGCCCTTGGGCCGGCGGCGCTCCCAGGATCGCCACGGGAATCCCCATCTTCCGCGCCAGAGCGATCTCGGAGAGCGTTCCCCAGGAGCCACCCACCGCGACCGCCGCCTCCGCCACACGGACGACCAAGGCGTTCCGGGCCTCCCCCATCCCCGTGGCCAGCGGCAAGGCGATCCAGGGGTTCGCCCGGGAGTCGTCGCGGCCGGGAAGGAGGCCCACCGTGGTTCCTCCCCCCTCCACACAGCCCCGGGCTGCCGCTTCCATGACGCCGCCGAGGCCACCGCAGATGACCACGGCGCCGGCCTCCGCCAGTCGGGCCCCGAGCCTCCGGGCCCGCTCGAGGTCCGCGTCGTCGGCGTTCCCGGCTCCGATGACGGCGATCCGCAGTGGCCGTTCCGCCGCCGCTCCTCCCTCGGAGGTCACAAAGCGCCGCCGGACTCGTTCGCCCACGTCTTGACCGCCCGGACCGCCCGAGCCCAACCGTCGAGCAAATCGCCTCGCTCGGAGTCCCGCATGGTGGGATCGAACCGCTCGCCCTCGCCCTGGGAAGCCAGAAACTCGTCGGCGGTGGACCAGACCCCCGTGGCCAGCCCGGCAAGGCCAGCCGCCCCGAGGGCGGTGGTCTCGACCATGGCCGGTCTCTTGACGGGGACGCCCAGGACACCCGCCTGAAAGTCCATGAGCCAGTCGTTGTTGGCGGCTCCGCCGTCCACGCGGAGCTCCGTCATCCGCACGGAACAGTCGGCCTCCATGGCGCCGATCACCTCTCGAGTCCCGTACGCCATGGCCTCCAACGCCGCCCGCACGAGGTGTTCTTTGGAGGCTCCCCGGGTAAGCCCGAACACGGCTCCTCGGGCTTCCGGCACCCAGTGAGGCGCGCCGAGGCCCACGAAGGCCGGTACGAAGTACACGCCGTCGTTGCCCTCGAGGTCGGATGCCATCCGCTCCGACTCGGCCGCGTGCTCGAGAACCCCCAGTCCGTCCCGGAGCCATTGCACCGCGGCTCCGGCGATGAACACCGACCCTTCCAGTGCGAATGCGAGGCTGCCACGGGCGTCGCACGCCGCGGTGGTCAGCAGCCCATGGGAGGACGGAACGATGTCTGTTCCGGTGTGCATGAGCAGAAAGGCCCCCGTGCCGTATGTGTTCTTGGCCAGCCCCGCCGACCAGCATCCCTGCCCGAAGAGCGCCGCCTGCTGGTCCCCGGCGACGCCGGCAACGGGCGCCTCGATCCCCAGGGCCTCCCCACGACCCACTCCGAAGTCGCCACTGCTCGATCGTACCTCCGGGAGCAGGGACTCCGGCACGCCCAGGAGATCGAGAAGCCACGGGTCCCAAGACGCCTGGGACAGGTTGTAGAGGAGCGTTCGAGAAGCGTTCGTAGGGTCCGTGGCATGCACGTCGCCCTGGGTCAGACGAGTTATCAGCCACGTGTCGATGGTGCCCGCGGCCAGATGGCCCGCTTCCGCTCGAGCCAGCAGCTCGGGCCGCTCGCGGAGGAGCCACATGAGCTTGGTTCCCGAGAAGTAGGGATCCAGGACCAGACCGGTGCGGCTCCTCACCTCCTCCTCGTGGCCCGCTTCCTTGAGCTCGGCGCACAAGCCTGCGGTTCGCCGATCCTGCCACACGATGGCCCGGCAGACCGGCTCCAGGGTCTTCCGGTCCCACAGGACAACCGTCTCCCGCTGATTCGTGATTCCGATCCCCTGGACGTCCGCTTCGGCGGCCGACTCGAGGGCCTCCCGTGCCATGGCTCGCGTGACCTCCCAGATCTCTCCGGCGTCGTGCTCCACCCAGCCGGGCCGGGGGAAGTGCTGGGTGAACTCGGAGTAGGCCCGCCCGAGCACGCGGCCGTCTTGGGCGATGACGAGACAGGTCGAGCCGGTCGTCCCCTGGTCGATGGCGAGGATGGAAGCGGTCTTGCTCATGAGTCCGCCATGTGGAGAGACCCGAACCGGTACTCCCAGCCGCACTCCTCCAGGAGGCTCATGAGTAGGGGAATCGGGAGGCCGACGACGGTATAGTAGTCGCCCCGGATTTCGCTCACCAGCGCCGCTCCCAGTCCTTGAATACCATACGCTCCGGCCTTGTCGAGAGGCTCTCCGGTCTCGACGTAGGCACGGGCGACCTCAGTTCGGAAAGAGCGAGCGAGACCTCCGTAGTGGCCACGCCGCTGTGCACTTCTCCTGACGGCAGAGCCACGGCCAGGCCACTGGCCACGATGTGGGAGCACCCGGCGAGGCGTAGGAGCATATCTTCGGCATCCTGCGGGCCGGTGGGCTTTCCCAGGATCTCGTTGTCCAGCACGACGACGGTGTCTCCGCCCAGGACGGCCGCTTCGGGTCGCACACGGGTCACCGCCAGGGCCTTCTCACGCGCCAGGCGCTGCACGGTCGCCTCGGGCGTCTCATCCGGCAGCACCTCCTCCAGAACGTGCGCGGGCTCGACGGTGAAGGTCAGGCCGAGCATGCGAAGGTACTCCTTACGCCGGGGTGACGCCGACGCCAGGACCAGAGGAGGAGGACCGCTCATCTCTCGGGACCGCTCATCTCTCGAGGACGAGCGTGACTGGCCCGTCGTTCACGAGGGACACGTCCATCATGGCGCCGAACTCACCGGTCGCCACGCGTCCGGGCAGCCGGGCTTCCAGGATCTCGACGAATCTCTCGTAGAGCGGAATTGCGATCTCCGGCGGCGCCGCATGGACGAAGCTAGGGCGACGTCCCTTCCTGGTGTCACCGTAGAGGGTGAACTGGCTCACCACCAGAATCGAGCCACCCACGTCCTCCAGGTCGCGGTTCATCTTGCCGTCCGCGTCGTTGAACACCCGGAGGCCCACGACCTTGTCGGCCATCCATTCCGCTTCGTCCGTCGAGTCGCCCCCGGTGAACCCGACGAGGAGGAGATGCCCGATACCGGTCTCAGCGACGGCCCGCCCGTCGACCATCACCCGGGCTTGGCTCACGCGCTGCAACACAACTCTCATGGGGGCATTACTTATGCACGGAGCGAAGGCCGTCACATACAGGGCCCGGGCGGCTCACTCCACCGTGACCGACTTCGCGAGGTTTCGCGGCTGATCGACGTCGCAGTCGCGTTGGATAGCCGCGTGATAGGCCAGAAGCTGGAGGGGGATCGTGGTGAGCACGGGCAAAAGGGACGGGACGGTCTGCGGGACCTGGATGAGGTGATCCACCTTGCCGATGAGCTCCGGGGCCTCGTCGCTCACAACCGCGATGATCCGGCCGTTCCGCGCGCTCACCTCTTCGATGTTCGAGACCACCTTGTCGTACACCGCGTCCCTGGGAGCCAGGACGACCACCGGCATGTTCTCGTCGATGAGGGCGATGGGCCCGTGCTTCATCTCCGCCGCCGGATAGCCCTCGGCGTGGATGTAGCTCACCTCCTTGAGCTTGAGCGCCCCCTCCAGGGCCACCGGGAATTGGTACCCCCGTCCCAGGTAGAGGAAGTTCTGGGCATGGGCATCCTCTGCCGCCAGCCCCCTGATCATGGGCTCCAGCTCCAGAGTTTCGGCCACCTGTTCAGGCAACCGCTGAAGGGCGGCCACCATCTCCCGACCCTGTACGTTAGAGAGGCTCCGCCGGCGACCCAGGTAGAGTGTGAACAGCGCCAGGGCCACGATCTGGCTGGTGAACGCCTTGGTGGAGGCGACGCCGATCTCCGGGCCAGCGTGAAGGTAGATGCCGAAGTCGGTCTCACGGGCGATGGTGGAGCCGACCACGTTCACGATCCCCATGGTGGGCGCGCCCCTGCCCCGCGCCTCCCTGAGCGCGGCCAGCGTGTCGGCGGTCTCGCCGGACTGGCTGATGGCCAGGACGAGCGTCCCGGGCTCGATGACCGGGCTCCGGTATCGGAACTCGGAAGCGTACTCCACCTCCACCGGGACCCCGGCCAGCTCCTCCAGCATGTACTCGCCGATGAGGGCCGCATGCCAGCTCGTTCCGCAAGCCGTGATCACGATGCGTTTGACCCGAGAGATCTCCTCGTCCGTGAGCGTGATCCCGCCCAGCCGCGCGGCTCCCTCCTCTTCGAGGAGGCGGCCCCGCATGAGGTCGCGCAGGCTGGTGGGCTGCTCGCAGATCTCCTTCAGCATGAAGTGGTCGTACGCGCCCTTTTCGGCGGCTTCCAGATCCCAGTCGACGCGGTGGATGGAGCGTCGGACCTCACCGAGCTCAAGGTGGAAGACGCGGTATCCGTCGCTCGTGAGCACGGCACAGTCACCGTCGTCCAGATAGACGACATCCTTGGTGTGTTGGATCACCGCCGACGCGTCGGAGCCCGCCAGGTTCTCGCCATTCTTGCCGATGCCCACGAGAAGGGGACTGCCGTTTCGCGCGACCACGATCTTTCCCGGATCCCGACTGCTGATGACCGCGATTCCGTAGGCCCCCTCGACCTGATGGAGGGCGGCCACGACGGCGTCCTCCAGGGTCGGGTTCTCACGAAACGCCTCATCGATGAGGTGCACCACGGCCTCGGTGTCGGTCTCGGTGTCGAACTCGTACCCCAGGTCGGTGAGCTTCCGGCGCAGGAAGTCCGCGTTCTCGACTATCCCGTTGTGGACCATGGCGATGTCGTCGGCATGGCTCCAGTGGGGATGGGCGTTTTGTTGGTTGGGGGCGCCGTGGGTGGCCCAACGGGTGTGGGCGATGCCACAGGTTCCCGGCGGCATCTCGACCTCCAGGATACGCTCGAGCTCCCTGAGCTTCCCGGCCCGCTTCACCGTGCGCAGGCATCCGTCGGCTCCCAGGACCGCAAGGCCCGCCGAATCGTACCCGCGATACTCGAGGCGGCGCAGGCCCTCCACGAGGATCGGCCCCGCTTCCTTGGAGCCCACGTATCCGACGATTCCGCACATGTCCGGTTTCCTTAGCAGCCCGCTGGAGATACGGAACTGACCATTAATGTGGTGTCCCAGAAGTGTTTCGGCCATTGATCTCGCTGCGCTCGATCGTCTCGCGGTCAACTCCGCGCTCACGACGAGCCTGAAGGTAGCTCGGCTCGAGCACCGATGCATCCGGCCCTGCGACGTTCCTCCTCCTCGGACCACGGCCTTCGGCCGCGGTGCCCGCGTTGCTATTCCTCGTCGTCGCTCCTGACCCACGCCTCCGGCGCGGGTACCCCGGATCCGGCGCCTCGGCACTCTCGGTGGCTCGCGAACTTCTGGGACACCACACTAGATCACTCCCTCGAGAACTCGCGCCGCACGCTCGATCAGCTCCTCCGCGTTACTGCGGTCCGGCGCCTCCGCGATGAGTCGCACCACCGGCTCGGTTCCCGACGGCCGAACGTGCAGCCATGATCGGCGTCCGGACCAGTTCAGCCGAAGGCCGTCGGATCGGTCGGCCCCGTCGCCGTCCAGATCCTCCTCCAGCGCACCATATGCGTCGGCAAGAGACCGCCGGGGGAAGCTGACCTTCCTCTTGACGATGGCGTACGAGGGCCACCGGCCGGCAGCTTCCGAGAGTGAGGAGCCTTCGTCTACCAGGTGCTGCAAGAGAAGTGCCGCGGCCACGGCCGCATCCCGGGTGTGGTGAAGCTCGGGGAGAATGACGCTCCCGTTGCCTTCCCCCCCTACGACGGCTCCCTCGGCCTGCATGCGGCGAACCACGTTGATCTCGCCCACGGGAGCCCGAACGACCGTGCTCTGGTGGGCGCTCGCCACGTCGTCCACGGCCTGGCTGGTGGAGAGGTTCGTGACCACGGTTCCGGGTGTTCGGCGCAGGACGGCGGCTGCGGCAAGGGCCAGGGTCAGATCTTCACCCAGCGCCTCTCCCCTCTCGTTCACGAGTGAGAGCCGGTCCACATCCGGATCTACGGCCAGGCCGAGATCCGCGCTCTCACTGCGAACGAGATCGCCCAACTCCTCGAGGTTTTCCGCCGTGGGCTCCGGATCTCTCGGAAAATGGCCATCCATCTCGGCGTTGATCGCCACGACCAGACAGCCGAGACCCTCGAGAAGAGGGGGCATGAGCGTCGCTCCCGCGCCGCGGACACAGTCGAGCGCCACCGTGAGGTTCCGGCTGCGGATGGCGTCCCCGTCGAGCTGTGGCAGCGCCAAGACGGCTCGGACATGACGCTCGGGAGCGCCGCCGTCTTCCCGCAGCGCACCGAGCTCGTCCCATCCGGCCCTGGGGATCTCCTCCCCTAGAGCGAAGTCGAGGAACGCCTCCATGTTCTCCGCGTCGAGGAAGGTGCCCTCTGCGGACGCGAACTTCAGCGCGTTCCACTCGACGGAGTTGTGGCTGGCCGTGACCTCGATGCCTCCGGCGGCGTCCCCCTTCCCGACCTCCAGCATGAGCGTCGGCGTTGCCACGATGCCGAGGTCCACCACGTCACAGCCCACCGAGACCAGGCCCGAAGCTGCCGCACTGGCCAGCATGCCTCCGGACGTCCGAGTGTCACGCCCGATGAGGACCGCGCCCTTGTCACCCGACCTGTCGAGGAATGCTCCAAACGCGGCGGCGAGGGCGCAGACGAGGTCCGGCGTCAACGGATCGCCGACCCGCCCGCGCAACCCGGAGACGCTCACCACCAGCCCATCTGGAATCGTCAGGGGCATGAGCCACCTATCGTAGATGCCGAAGACGTAGAGCCTGGACGAGCGACGGTGAATCACCCTCTCCAGACCTTTCGGTGGGAAGGACCGTCCGGCGACCAGGCAAATCGTACCGGTCTTAGTGTCCCGTTACCAAGGTGTTTCGGCCAGTCGAGGGCACGGTGCATCCGTGGGCTCGGCGTTGGAACTCCTTGCCGTAGCCTGCGCTACGCCGCGTCGGCCCGCCTTGATCCCGGCGCCCCGGCCCTCTTGGTGGCTCGCGAACTTTGGAAACGGAACACTAGACTATCGAGATTTCTATGAGGACCGTCAACGATGGGTGGTGGCACAGCCTACATGGGGTCGGGTACATTCCGGCCATTCTTGGGTGCCCCTCGCGCCGGCTCCATTTCGGCCTCGGATGGGACGCCCGACATCGGCTCATCTGAGAGCACCGATCGCGAGGAGTGAATGACAAGGACATCGTGGGACGGAGCCCGCTTCGGGACACTCGCCGTCCATGCCGGACAGGAGCCCGAGCCCGAAACCGGAGCCATCATACCTCCGATCTTTCAGACCTCGACGTACGTCCAGCCCGATGTCACTGAGCCCAAGAAGGGGTACGACTACGCCCGGGTCAAGAACCCCACCCGAGAGGCCCTCGAAGGAAACGTGGCCGCTCTGGAGGGGGGGAAGCACGGAATAGCGTTCGCGAGTGGACTCGCGGCCATCGAGGCCGTGGTCAAGCGCCTCTCGGCCGGGGATCACATCGTCAGCGAGGAGAACACATACGGGGGAGTGACGCGCATGTTCACCCGCGTCCTCGAGAAGCTGGGTCTGGAGTTCTCCTTCGTTGACACCCGTGACCCCGACCGCATCTGCGAGGCCATGCAGCCGAACACCCGGCTCGTGCACGTGGAGACGCCCACCAACCCGCTCATGCGCATCTGCGACATCCAGGCCGCAGCCGACATCGCCCATGACGGCGGTGCGCTCCTCATGGTGGACAACACGTTCGCATCGCCTTTCAACCAGCGTCCCCTCGAGCTGGGTGCCGACGTCACGGTTCACTCGTCCACGAAGTACCTGAACGGCCACTCGGACATCATCGGTGGGATCCTGGTCGTGAACGACGACGAGCTCGCGGAGAAGATCCACTTCGTAAGGAAATCGTCGGGCGCCGTCCCCGGGCCCATGGATGCCTGGCTCTGCCTTAGGGGCACGAAGACGCTCCACGTCCGCATGGCACGGCACAACGAAAACGGGCTAGCGGTGGCCCGCTACCTCCAGGAACACCCCGCGGTGAGCCGTGTCGTCTATCCGGGTTTGGACTCCCATCCACAGCACGATCTCGCGAGCCGGCAGATGTCGGGCTTCACGGGGATGGTGGCCCTGGACCTGGGCGATCCCGATCAGGCCCGGGCCGTAGCCACTCGAACTCGAGTGTTCCAGCTCGCCGAAAGCCTCGGGGGCGTGGAGTCCCTCGTGAGCATTCCGGCGCTGCAGACTCACGCCTCGGTGCCGAGGGATCTCCGGGAAGCCATGGGAGTCACGGAAGGGCTGGTACGGCTCTCCGTGGGCATCGAGGATCTGGAGGATCTGCTGGAAGATCTGGATCAGGCGCTGGCCTGAAACTTCTCCCGGGGGAGCCGCGTACAGCCGATAAGAGTGCGGCGGCCCCGGCCGTAGCCGCCAGGAACAAGGAGATAGACAGCCATGGCTGATGAGAACGACCAAGACAACGGGAACGGCGAGAACGGCAGCGACGAGCAGGACGCACGTACGCGGCGCATCCTGACCGACATCGCGCCCCGAGCCTGGGAGCACCCGGCGGACCGGGCGGCCTTGGCGGCCCTCCGGAAGATCCCCGTCTTCGACGACATTCTCCGGAAGCTGTTCGGGTTCTTCGGGGAGAAGCCTATTCGCCTGGCGTTCCTGGCGAACTCGGTACGGATCTCCGACCGGCAGTTCCCGAGGGTCAAGCTCCTGTACGAGGACGTTCTCCAGACCCTGGACGCCCCCGATGACTATCCCCTCTTCGTCTCCCAAACGCCCATCGTGAACGCCGGCGCGTATGGGATGGACGAGCCTTTCATCATCCTGAACTCCGGGACCGTCAAGCTCCTGGACGACGAGCAGCTCTCGTACGTCATGGGCCACGAGCTGGGCCACATCATGAGCGACCACGTCCTCTACCGGACGATGACGGTGCTCCTGATCCAGCTCGCCGGGATGGGCTTCCCCATCGTCGGTCTGGCCGCACGGACCATCCTAGTGGCGCTCCTGGAGTGGTCGCGGAAGAGTGAGCTCTCCAGTGACCGAGCCGGTCTCCTGACCGTACAGAATCCCCAAGGGGTGATGAACACCATGCTCAAGATGGCGGGCGGCGGTGATGACGATGAGATGAATCTCGACGAGTTCATCATCCAGGCCGAGGGGTACCGGGAGTCGGGCGACGTGGCCGACCAGGTGTTCAAGGTGCTGAACGTGATGGGCCAGAGCCATCCCTTCTACGTGCTGCGCGTCGCCGAGATTCGCTCGTGGATTGAAGAGGGTGAGTACGATCGCATTCTCCGGGGCGAGTACCAGCATCGCGGTGAGCCGGACCCGGCCTACAACGAGGATCTCCGGGATGCCGCCCAGGCGTATGCCCAGGGCGCCAAGGATCTCTTCGGTCAGGTGGCGGGGGCCGCCAAACGCATGGCCGACGACATCATTGGAGCGGCCAAGCGGTAACGGATCACCACAGGCGAAGATCCCCCGGGGACCTTCCGGAACGGGCGATCGGAGCACCGGTTGCCCGTTCTCTTTTTCGCAGTAGACTAGAGGCCCGTTGAGGAAGTGGGGTGCGGCCGCGCGAAGGGGTCTTGCGGAGATCAGAGAAGGAACGATGACGAGGCGTAGCAGGGCTACGGCGAGGAAGAGAGACGCGCTATGGGCCCGCAACCCCCCTTCGCCCTTCGGGTTAGGGCGGCACGGGGCCATCTCCGTTGTTGGCGCCCCTCGACGTAGCTATTGCTATGCCTTCGGGGCACCGCCTAGGGTCTGGCCGGTAACAAGCGCGCTAGCGCTTGTCAGCGCTCCTAACGCGGCTCGCCCCACTTCCTCAACGGGCCTCTAGCCTCCCATGCGCATCCTCATCGTTGGAAACGGGGGTCGGGAGCACACCCTGGCCTGGAAGCTCCACCGGGACGCACCCGGCGCGACCCTCTTCGTCACACAGCCAAACGGGGGCATGGCCGGTTCGGTCGAGACCCTGGAGATCACTGCCGGAGACGTGGAGGCCCTGGCGGGCTGGGCGCAGGCTCAGCGGATCGACCTCACTGTCATCGGACCGGAGGCACCGTTGGCCGCCGGTCTCGCGGATCGCCTCGATCGCAATGGTGTGCCCGTGTTCGGGCCGACCAAAGCCGCCGCGCGCATCGAGTCGAGCAAGGCATACGCCAAGGAGCTCATGGAGCGGGCCGGCGTCCCCACGGCGGGCTTCGCTGCGTTCAGTGACCCGGGAGAGGCCGCGGACTACGTGAGGGAAGGCGGCGCCCCGGTGGTCGTGAAGGCCTCCGGCTTGGCCGCGGGCAAGGGTGCCGTCGTCTGCGAGACCGTCGACGACGCCCTCGAGACCCTCGAGCGCATGATGACGGACCGGGTCTTCGGCGAGGCGGGCCGGGAGGTGGTCGTCGAGGAGTTCATGTACGGGGAGGAGCTCTCGGTTTTCGCCCTGGCCGACGGTCGGGACGCCCTGCTGATGTTTCCGTCCCAAGACCACAAACGGGTCGGCGAGGGGGATACGGGACCCAACACGGGGGGCATGGGTGCGTACGCCCCGGTGTCCTTGTCGACCCCCGAGCTCCTGTCCGACGTCCTAGACCGCATCATCCGGCCGACCCTGGCAGCCCTGGCGGAAGACGACTCCGAGTTCCGGGGACTGCTCTACGCCGGCCTCATGCTCACCGAAGGGGGCCCCCGCGTCGTGGAGTTCAACTGCCGCTTCGGAGACCCCGAGACCCAGGTGGTGCTGCCGCTCCTTGAGTCTTCGCTCCTGGATCCCATGTTGGAGGTGGCCCGGGGAGGACGGCTGGGTGGTGCCGCCTTGGAGTGGAGCGGTGGGGCGGCCCTCACCACGGTCGTGGCCTCGGAGGGATATCCCGGCGACTACGGGAAGGGCCGATCCATCGAGATGCCGGATCGACTGAATTCAGATCCCGACGTCCTTCTCTTCCACGCGGGCACCAGGCTGGGCTCGGACGGCCTCGAGACCTCCGGGGGACGCGTGATCGCCGCCACCGGCCTAGGCTCGACCCTCAGCCAGGCCGCCGACAAGAGCCGGAAAGCGGCCGCGGCCATCGAGTTCGAGGGGAAGCAGTTCCGCACGGACATCGGGTGGAGGGAGTTCGCCCGATCCGAGCGAGAACGACCCTAATGTTCCGTTTCCGAAGTTCGCGAGCCACCAAGAGGGTCGGGGCGCCGTGGGATCAAGGCGGGACGACGCGGCGTAGCGCAAGCGGGCACCGCGCGAAGCGTGGTCGCAAGGAGTCCCAACGCCGAGCCCACGGATGCACCGTGCCCTCGACTGGCCGAGACACTTCGGTAACGGGACCCTAGGCTCCCGGACGTCCATCCCATGCCGGAGCTCCCAGAGGTCGAGATCATCGTCCGCGGACTCCGGCCGAACCTGGTGGACCGCTCGATCCGTCGCGTCAGCGTCCTACGGCCCGATGTCCTGCGCCAGCCTCCACGGAGCTTTTCTGCCGGACTGAGAGGAAGGATCGTGAAGTCCGTCTCGCGCCGCGGAAAGAACATCGTGGCCGGGCTCACGGGAGACGCCGTTCTCATCGTGAACCTGGGTATGACAGGCCGCCTTCTCCTGGCCGGTCCCACCGCCCAGGCGACCCATCCGGCGGTTCGCTTCACACTGGACGAGGGACCGGCCCTCGTCTTCGACGACGTGCGCCGCTTCGGAGCCTTGGAGGTGCTTACGGCCGTCGACTGGGGCCGCCGATCTGGCGACCTTGGGCCCGAGCCCCTTTCGGCCACCTATACTGCAGCGCGGCTCCACGCCGACATCTCCCGATCGTCGTCACCAGTCCGATCGTGGCTGTTGGACCAGCGTCGAGTAGCGGGGGTAGGGAATATCTACGCCAACGAGGCTCTACACCTGGCCGGTATTCATCCAGGGCGTCCCGCCAGGTCCGTGAGCGAGACCGAGGCCCGAGCCCTCCATCGCGCCATGCGGAGGGTCCTACGCCAAGCGATTCGGAATCGCGGTACCACGCTACGGGACTATAGGGACGCCTCGGGCGCGCCCGGCGAAAACGCCGTAGCGTTGCGGGTCTACGCCCGGGCCGGTGAGCCGTGCCTTCGCTGCTCTACAGGGATTTGTCGATTGGTCTTCGGGAATCGCTCAGCCTTTTTCTGCCCGAGCTGTCAGCCGGAGACGGCGGGGCGCCGCGCGTGAGACGGTCCTGGTGGCGTAGCCCACCGTCGAGGTGGAGCTCGGCCCTGGGCGGCGCTCTCCACGGCAAGCCCGTGTCCCTCTGGTGGGTCCCAACGTTCGTCTCCATGGTGGCGGGAGGCGTCACCTGGGGCGCAGACGAGGCCCATGCTCAGATGGCGACCGGGGGCAACCTCCCCGTCGTCGAGCACGAGCTCGCCAACGGCATGCGCTTCCTGGTGCTGCCCCGCCGGGGGGCTCCCACCACCTCCTTCGTCGTGCAGTACCGCGTAGGAGGCGTGAACGAGGTCCCCGGCACGACCGGCATCGTCCATCTCCTGGAGCATCTCCTCTTCAAGGGCACCAGCACGCTGGGTACCCACGACGTGGAGGCGGAGCGCGCTCTTTTCACCCGCATGGACGCCATACAGGATTCCATTCACGCGGCGGAGGCCGAAGGAGCCGCTCCTGCGGCGATCACACCCCTGCGCCAGCGGATCGACAGGCTCGAGTACGAGGCCGGAGTCTACGTGCTGCCGAACGAGTTCGACCGGGTTCTCTCGAGGAACGGCGCCCGAGGACTAAACGCCAGCACCGACGCCGAGTCCACGACCTACTTCGTGGAGCTGCCGTCGAACCGGGTGGAGCTCTGGTTCCTGCTGGATTCGGACCGAATGAGGGATCCGATCTTCCGCGAGTTCTACACGGAGCGCAACGTGGTGGCCGAAGAGCGTCGGCTCCGCGTCGAGACCCAGCCCGGCGGCCTCCTTTACGAGATTCACATGGCCGAGTCCTTCACGGTGCATCCCTACGGTCAGCCAGTGGTCGGCTTCATGTCGGACATCCAGCGACTCGATCGAAGACGCGTGCGGGAGTATTACAAGCGTTACTATGGGCCGAACAACGCAGTCGTGGCCATCGTGGGGGACGTGGACCCGCTCCAGATGGTCGAGTGGGCCGAGCTATATTTCGGAGACCTCCAGGCGGGGGATCCGCCTCCTCCGGTCCTCGTCCACGAGCCGGAACAAGAGGGCGAGCGAAGAGTGGAAGTCGTCTTCGATGCGGAGCCCCAGGTGCGAATCGGGTGGCACGTGCCGGAGGAGCAACACCCTGGCGTGGCCGCCCTGTCGGTGCTGTCGGCGTTGCTGACGGGCGGGCGGACCTCTCGCCTACACCAGCGACTCGTCGTTCGCGATCGCCTGGCGACTCTGGTCACCTCGGTCATGGGCCCTGGGGCTCGCTTTCCCCGGCTGTTCACGGTTCACGCTACCACCCGCTTTCCACACACGACGAGTGAGATCGAAGAGGCCGTCCACGCGGAGCTCGACTCCCTGCGGCATACGCCCCCCTCGGAATCGGAGCTCCAGCGCATCCGCAACCAGATCGAGGCGGGGCAGGTCAGAGGCCTCACGTCCCACCTCGGCCTGGCGTTCCAGCTGGCCGGATCCACATCCTCCCATGGGGATTGGCGAACCACGTTCCGCTTCAGGCAACGCCTCGCGGAGGTGCGGCCCGAGGATGTCAGCCGGGCGGTGGAGACCTATTTCACCCCCGAGAATCGAACCGTGGTATCCCTGGTTCGGGCCGACTCGGTGTCGGGACGATGACATCGCGCGGATCCCGGATCCTCTACGGTGTCGCGGCCACATGGGCGGTCCTCATGGTGGTCACGCCTCCCCATGAGCTGCAGGCCCAGGAGCCCGAGCGGCCGAACATGGAGGAGCTGGAGTTCACCGAGCTGGAGTTCGTGGCGCCGGAGGCTCTGCGGTACACTCTGGAGCCCGGAGTCGACGTATTCTTCCTAGAGGACCACGCCCTACCCCTCGTGTCCGTCTACGCCCGCTTCAGGGGCGGTCCGCGGCACTTCTCTCGGGACGAGCTCGGGGCCACCACTGCGGTACCCATCCTTCTCAGGTCGGGAGGCACTACCGACCTGCCGCCGGACTCCGTGGATAAGCTTCTGGAGTTCTACGCCGCAGAGACGGCCTTTGGGGGCGGCGGCGGAACGTCGTTCAGCAGTGTCAACATGCTCACGCGGCACCTCGACGACGTGCTCGCCATCTGGGGAGACCTTCTGAAGAAACCGGCCTTCGACCCCGCACCCGTGGAGGTATGGCGCGGCCAGGCGCTCGAAGACGTCAGACGCAAACAGGACACGCCCGGCCGCCTGGCCATCTCGAAGTTCAATCGCCTGCTCTTCGGAGACCACCCTGTGGGGTGGGAGTTGGGACCGGAGGACCTGGAGCCGGAAGACCTCACGGCGGAGGCGCTGAAGTCCGTCCACCGGAGGATCTACTGCCTCGACAACCTCACGCTGGGAGTCACCGGAGACGTTGCGTGGGAGGAGATGCGGCCGAAGCTGGAGGCGAGGCTCGCCGGCTGGTCGTCCTGCAGCGCTCCGCTGAGCGAGCCCTCTCCATCGAACACCGTTGTCGAGCCCGGCGTATACCTCGTACCCAGGGAGCTCGAGCAGAGTACGGTCGTAATCGGACGGCCCAGCGGCGTCCGGCTCGCCGACGACTCGGAGTATTTCTCGTCGAGAATCGGAAACTCCATACTGGGCGCGTCGGGTCTCTCGAGCCGTCTCGTGACGCGAGTCCGCACCAGGGAAGGTCTCGCATACTCGGCCGCCTCGGTCTGGACCGCCCCGATGAGCTCGGTGGGGATCATCGGCGCCATCACACAGACGAAGAGCGAATCGACCGTGGCAACTATCCGCCTGATCCTCGACGTCCTCCGGGAGATGTCCACGGATCCCCCGGACGACATGGAGGTAAAGGACGCCATCGACCGCATCGTGAACGGGTTCGTCTTCAACTTCCAGAGCTCGGGGCAAATCGTCTCCCGGCAGATGCTGTATGTCACTCAAGGCCTCCCCTTGGATTGGCTCGCGCGGTACTTGGGCGGGATCCAGGGTGTGACGGCCGAGGGAGTCGAGACCGTGTTCCGGAAGCACCTCCCACCCGACGAAATGGATGAGATGGTGATCCTGGTGGTCGGCGATCCCGCCGGGTTCGACGCCGGGCTGGACGAGCTCGGGACCATCCGGATCGGCGATCTCGAGGAGGGCGTCTCGGGTGTCGGCGATGTCTCGAGAGAGGGATCAGAGACGGACGCCGACGTGGATGGCGGCGATCCCGCCGGTCAGGAACCTCCACTCCACATCCCCGAACCCGGACTCGCGGAGTAGGGCCGCGAGCTCATCGGGCCCAGGAAACTCCTTCACGGACTCGGGGAGATACGTGTAGGCCCATGGGTGACCCGAGACCACACGCCCCACCACCGGTAGAATCCTGTAAAAGTAGAAGTGGTACAGGCCACGCAGGAGCGGGTTCGGTGGGTCGGTGAACTCCAAGATCACGAGGCGGGCGCCCGGGCGCAGGACCCGGGCCAGATCACCGAACCCGACCCGCAGGTCCGAGAGGTTTCGGACACCGAAGCCGACGGTCCCACCGTCGAAGGAGGCATCCGGAAAGGGTAGTCGGAGCGAGTCACCGCACACAGGCTGCACCGAGTCACCGAGCTTGCCACGACCCTCTACAAGCATGGGGAACGCGAAGTCGGTCGCGACGACGGCCCCACGGAAGTCCGGCTGACGGGCCAGCTCGAGGCTCAGATCGAAAGTCCCGGCGCAGGCATCCAGGAACCGTCCGTCCGAGTGATCCTTCCAACCGAGGAGTTCTACGGCCTGCCGCCTCCAACGTCGATCGATGTTGAGGCTGAGGACATGGTTCAGGAGATCGTAGCGCGGTGCGATCTCGGAGAAGAGAGTCCGCACCTGGTCTGCTCTGCCCGCGCCGCGAGATGGCCTGGCTTCGGGGATTGTCGCCATTTAATCGGCGTTTTTGTTAGTTTTTTTGACCCAACGGAACAGAATAGGCGGGTCGGTACGAGTCGTCAGCCGCGTACCCGGGAAACATCCGAAGTTTCCCAACCGTAACACCGCTGCGAACTCACGGGGCGCTGTCGACTCACCGGACCCACTGCTTTGCGGAGCCTCATTACTTGGATTTCCCGGCCCAGACCGACAAAGATCTAGCGGCCCTGGCGGCCGACGGACGGGAGGAGGCCTACGGTGAGCTGCTCAAACGCTATGAACGGCCGATCTTCTCCCTCATCTATCGGATGGTCCGTGACCGATCTCTGGCCGAGGATCTGGCCCAGGAGGCGTTCATACGGGCGTTCAACGCCATCTCCTCGTACGATCCGCGCTACAAGTTCAGCAGCTGGATCTTCAAGATCGCCAACAACCACACCATCGATCATCTGCGAAAGCGGAAGCTCGATACCGTCTCCATCCACGGCTCACCACACGCCCGCACGGCGCGCGAGGAGGAGCAGACCAGCCTCGTTGTGGAAGCCACCGACGAGGACCCGCACGAATACGTGGAGCATCGCGAGCTCGGCCACCAGATCGAGCAGGCCATCGGGGAGCTCCGGCCGGAATATCGGAGCGCTATCCTGCTCCGGCACGTGGAGGGGTACACTTACGACGAAATTGCCGAAATCATGGAGCTACCGCTGGGTACCGTTAAGACGTACTTACACCGCGCCCGCAGTGAGCTGAAGGTCCTCCTCGCACACCTCGCCTCATGAGGGCTTTTTCATGAAACTTTCGGGAAGTGCCCCCCGTAGGGTCGATTAGGAAAACGACAGGAGTCGATGAAGTGGCAAAGAAGGACGTAGACATGCATCTGACCGCCGAGTGGATTCAGGCGTTTCTGGACGGCGCTCTCCCGGAAGGGGAGAGGGTCCAGGTCGAGGAGCATGCTACGTGCTGTGCGCGCTGTCAGGCCGAGCTGGACGCCTGGCAACTTCTATACTCCGAGTTGAGCGAGCTGCCGGAGCTGGAGCCCTCTGACGGCTTTGCGCGCCGTGTGTTGGCCGAGCTGGAAGTTTCGCCCGTACCGAAGCTGGATGTATTGACGGGACCCGAGGCCTCAGAGGCCCGCAAGTTCGGGTGGCTGCGTCGTCGAACGGCGAGGCTGGCTGAGCACCTCAGCCCCGAGCGCCTGCAAGACTACGTGGAAGGCATCCTTCCCCGGCCGCAGATGGCCAGGGTCGAGGCCCATCTCGACGGATGTGGCGCCTGCAGCAGCGAGGCGGCCGCCTGGAGAGAGTTGGTCCAACGGATCAAGACCCTGCCGGAGCTGGCTCCGTCCGCAGGGTTCGCGCCGCGGGTCATGGCGCAGGTCCGTATCGGGCGCCTGGTCCGCGAGCCAGTGGCCGTCTCGACCCACAGCCGCGTCCTGGCATGGGCCGGACGCCAGCTCCCACCTACCCAGAAGGCCTGGGCGGTCATCTCCGGTGTGGCGGTCACGCCGGCCACCGTCGTGGCCCTTCTGGTCTACGCGGTTTTCTCGAACCCGGCAGTCACACCCGCATACCTGGCGTCCTTCCTCTGGTGGAAGTTCAGTGGTGGAGTCTCCGCCATCGCCGGTGTTCTGGCGGATACCCTGTTTGAAAGCACCATCATTTTCGAAGCCTATTCAGCCCTGGAGGCCTTGGCCGGTGCGCCTGCGCTGGCGGCCATGGGCGCCGTGTCTCTCGCCGCGGCGACGAGCCTGTCTGGATGGGTCCTGTATCGGAACCTAGTCCCCACGCAGACGGTGGATGGTCAGTATGCCAGAGCATCGATTTAGCCTCAGCCGGCCTCTCGTGCCGGTCCTTCTCCTCGCGTTCCTGCCCGTCGCGGTGACGGGACAGGTGCGTGAGGTCGTGTCCAACCAGCTCGCGATCTCGCAGCGCGAGGCGGGCCTTGTCCTCGAGTTCGTCGACGACGGCGTGCTGGAGATCTCGCTGCGCGACGGGGTGGTGATGGTGGATGACGAGGTCGTGGGAAGCTTCGACCGGGGCGACGCCCTGGACACGGCTTGGCGACTGCTCCTCGGCGAGATCGTCAACCTCTCGGACGGGCCCCTGGGCCAGGCTCTGCAGGAATGGGCTCCGCCTTCGTCCCTCTCGGGAGATGCCATGGAGGCGGCCTGGCTTCTGGACGCGTTCCTGGAGCAGGCGTTGCGTCCGCTGGAGTCGAGTGCACAGGCCGACCCGGAAGCGGAGATCGATCTCAACATTTCGGCGGATCTGGGACTCGGTCTTCGGGCGCTCCTCAGCCGCACGGAGATCCTGGGTGAGCTCGGACGGGCCCTCGAGGCCATCGATGTGCTGACCTCCGCCATCTACATCGGAGAGGATGTGGTGGTCGCCGAGGACGAGACCATCGAGGGGACCATCGTCGTCGTAGACGGTGATCTCACGGTGGATGGCACCATCGAAGATGACGTCGTCATCGTCGAGGGCTCCATCACGGTCAACGACGGAGGGGATGTCCGCGGCGACATCCGGCTGGTGGATTCGCGCTACTTCGGGGTCGACGAGTCGTCCCTCGGGGGACCGGTGATCCGCGTCGACTCCGACGATACAGACAGCGGGCCGTCGGTGGACTTGGAGGATCTCAAGGACCGGATCCGAGACGAGATACGAAGCGAGCTCCGTCGCGAGTTCCGGAATAGCGGGAGGAGTTTCTCACCCTTCCGCGCGGTGGGACGGGGGATCGCCGACGTCATGGGCGACCTGATCTCCTTCCTCATCGTCTCCCTCATCGCCCTGAGCGTGGTCTACTTCGCCAAGGACAACCTCGAGGTGGTGGCGGACACCGCCCGGCGGAACCCCATGCGCGCAGGGCTGGTGGGGATAGCTGGTGCCTTCCTGGTCCTTCCGACCTGGCTGCTGGGATGTGTGGCTCTAGTTGTCTCGGTCGTGGGCATCGTCGCCCTGCCCTTCTGGCTGATCCTCTTCCCCGTCGCGGTGGCTGTGGGGGCCGGGCTGGGGTACCTGGCCGTGGCCAGAAACATCGGTGAGTGGGTGGCCGCCAAGGACATAACGGGTTTGGATTGGCTGCAGCCCACCAACACCTTCTATGCGGTGGTCACCGGCGTGGGCGCGATTCTGGCCTTCTCCGTGGCCGCCAGCGTGCTGGACATCGTGCCGTTCTTCGGCTTCTTCAGCGGGCTGCTGGCCGCGCTGGGATCCATGCTCGCCATTGCGGCATTGCTCGTCGGATTCGGTGCAGTGCTGCTGACGCGAGGTGGTCGCCAGGCCGAGTTCTACGACGGTGGTGACCCTTTCGACGACGAGCCGGCCTGGGAGCAAGACGGGTTCTCTGACGATGTGAGCGAGGCCGAAGAGGTCGACGAAGAGCCCGAGGCCGAGCTGGACAGTGAGGACCTGGCAGAGGCCACGGCCGACGTGGCCGATGAAGACTCAGACGAGGTGGGGGAGAACCGGGATGCGGACGATGAATAGACAAGTGACGAGACTTGCGCTGGCCCTGCTGCTGATCGGCGTCGGTGCAGAGCGTGCGCACGGCCAGGACTGGCGCACCGTGACCATGTCACGACAGATCGAGGACGAGCAGCCCGTGGACGTGGAGGTGCGGTACGGAGCCGGCCAACTCAGCGTTGGTCCGGCCCAGACCGGGATCCTCTACAGGATGCAGCTCCAATACGATGAGAAGGTCTTCGAGCCGGTGGCCGAGCGTCGTGGCTCCACCCTCCGCCTCGGCACGGAGAGCACCGGACGGAGCTTCAGGATCGGTAGGAACCGAACGGGTGGCGAGATGGAGCTCGAGCTTGCTCGGGACATTGCCATGGACCTGAGCATGGAGTTCGGAGCCGTGAAGGCGGACATCGAGCTGGGCGGTCTGGGTCTCACGGGGCTAGACATCGAGACCGGCGCCTCTCAGACAACACTGGTCGTGTCGGAGCCCAATCGGCAGGCCATGGCCGAGGCAAGCCTCGAGGTGGGTGCCGCCGAGTTTACGGCCCGTCAGCTGGGGAACCTGAACGCCAGCCGCATCGAGGTCGACGCCGGCCTCGGTGACATCGATCTCGACTTCACAGGCGAGTGGCAGAGAGACGCACGAGTCTTCGTGGACATGGGACTCGGCGCCCTGACTCTGCGCTTCCCAAAGGGACTCGGGGTGAGGCTCGTGAAAGAGACCTTCCTGACGTCCCTGGATTCGGAGGGGCTCGTCAAGCGCGGCGATGCGTATTATTCGTTGGACTACGACGAGGCAGACTACCGGGTCACAGTGGATGTCGACGCCGCCTTCGGTAGCATCTGTGTCCTCTGGGTGCGCTGAATAGGAGATAGAGAGATGATCGGTACACTGCTGACCTTCTTCGCCGCCGGACTGGTCACCCTGGTTGTCGCCGCGATCGCGCTGTCGATCTTGGGGACGGTCCTGTCGCTGGGACTCGGCCTCGCCGCCTTCCTGCTCTTCAAGGTGGCGCCCATCCTTCTCGTCGGGTGGGTGGTGTTCAAGATCATCGACAAGCGCAAGGGTGGCAGTCTGTCGGCCGCCGATCGTCGCTGGCTGGAAGGCGAATAAGGAGCCCGCCCGAGGATCGCGGATAGGGGGTCGACCTCCTTCGGGAGGTCGACCCCTTCTTGTCTCCTCTGCTGGAGTCTGTCGGAGTAATTGAGCGACCGCGTTCGAGCGCTACGGGACTAGATCCTAGGCTCGTACCGTCTCCCCCAGCGCCTCCAGCACGACTTCGGCGATCCCCCTGAGGGCCTGCCCTGCAGCCGAATCGGGAGCGGAAACCACCGTCGGGATGCCCTCGTCCCCGGCCGCCCGAACCGTCGGATCCAGGGGGACGCGGCCCAGGACGGGTAGATTCATCTCTTCGGCCAGGCGCTCGCCCCCCCCACTCCCGAAGACGTCGATCTCCTCTCCGCAGTGGGGGCATACGAGTCCAACCATGTTCTCAACGATCCCCAGAATTCGCGTGTTCACGCGCTCGAACATCTTTATGCCCCTTCGGACGTCACCGGTGGACACGTCCTGTGGCGTGCTCACCATCACCACACCGGCGATGTCGATGGTCTGGACCAGCGAGAGCTGAGCGTCACCGGTTCCCGGCGGCATGTCCACGACCATCACGTCCAAAGCCCCCCAGCTGACCTGCTCGAGGAACTGCTTGAGTATCCCGGAGACGAGGGGGCCCCGCATGATGGCTGGTTGTTCCTTGTCCAGCAGGAATCCGAGGCTCATGAGGCGCACGCCGTGGGCCTCCAGAGGCTCGATCATCTCCTGACCTTCGCCTCCGGTCACCGGCGGACGGCGGTCCTCACCGAACATGAGGGGGATGTTGGGCCCGTAGATATCCGCGTCCAGAAGTCCGACGGACCCTCCCGCGGCGGCCAGGGCCGCCGCCAGGTTCGTGGCCACCATGGACTTGCCCACGCCACCCTTGCCCGAGCTGACCGCGACGACGTGGGACACCTCGGAGAGGATCCCGGGCTTGGGCGTCGGCGCGGGTACCGACCCCGGCTGGAGGCCGCCGGAAGGTGGCCGTCCTCTCGGCGGCTGACCGGTGGTCTGAGGCAGCTGGACGTTGATCTTCACGCTGCCGACGCTCTTCACGGCCTCCACCGCCCCCCTCGCCTCGCGAACAAGGTCTCCGGGATCGGCACTTTGGAGGACGAAGGAAAAGCGCACGTCGCCACCGTCCGCCACCTCCACGGACTGGACGTGTCCACTCTCTATGATGTCACGGCCCGTCGTGGGATGGCGTACGCCGGCCAAGGCCTGGAGCACGGTCTTCCGGAGGTTGTCGTCGCCCATTTCCGCTCCCGAACGGTACACAGGGCATGCTCACTCATCGCCATGAGCGGCCTCATGATCCCAAAAAAAGGGGCGCCCCCGGGATCTCCGGGACGCCGGCACGGAGTCTGGGGCCGATACAAGCCCCGCCCGTCCCTTCGCTTTAGACTGCCTGGACCTCGGTCACACCCGGGACGCTGCTCTTGAGGCGACGCTCGATCCCCTCTTTCAGGGTCATCAGGGAGATTGTGACAGGCCTCTCAGGCCCCCAGGAGACGAAACTCCACAACACCATCCACCTCGTCGAAGCCCAGGAACTCCAGATCCCCGCCATCCGCCCACAGTGCCGGACGGATCGACTCCAGGACTTCCTCGATTCTTGCTTCCGCCGTCTTCGGCATGCGATTGCGTCCCGTACGACGCTGCCTCGAACCGAGAAAACCTACGAATATTTCATTGCACGAGTCAACATGACCGTTGTATGTGGACGCCGCCTGGTGGGCAAGCCCGGCTTTAGGACCGAGTCGGGGGCAGCGTGGTCAGGTACTGTCGTATGTCCGGCCTCTTGATGCAGCCCTCGTTGGCTGCGGGCCCGTATGGTGTTCGTTGAGATCGGATCCAAATCGTTAGATCGGGCTCGGTGGCCCTAGCGGTCATTCTGGTGTTTCCGATCCCGTCTTCCAGACCGTTTGCCCTTACCCGTTCTTGCGTCCTGCTGCCCACATCTCCCAGCAGCTTTCTCTGTTTGCGCTTCTCTCCTTTCGTTGGCCGGTCAGGCGGCAGCGCGAACCCGATGGATCTCCTTCTTCGTGGTCAGCGCCCAGACCATCCGCGCTGTCCTGTTGGCGAGCGCCACCGCGACCAGCATCTTCGGCTTGCGTGCCAGCATCCTGGCCAGCCACGGATCCGTGATCTCGCCACGCCGGATCGCGTGTTGGACGACCGCCATGGCTCCGGTGATCAAGAGTCGCCTGAGATCGCGCTGGCCCATCTTCGATATCCTGCCCAGCCTCGGCTTGCCGCCGGTGGTGTGCTGCCGCGGCACGAGGCCGAGCCAAGCCGAGAAGTCGCGCCCGCGCCGGAAGCTCTCCATCGGCGGTGCGAAGGCCTCCAGTGCCATCGCGGTGACCGGCCCGATTCCCGGGATCGTCATCAGGCGCGCCGTGTCTTCGTTCTCCCGCGCGCTCGCCTGGAGCTTCCTCGCGAGTCCTTCGATCTTCTCTTCGAGTTCGTCGATCCGCCCGAGCAGCAGCCAGCCCAGTTCGACGACCGCCTCCGGCAGGCCGGCGTCCCCGTCTTCCAGCACCCGGGCCAGTTGCCCGATCCGGGCCCTGCCCTGCGGAGCAACAACTCCGAACTCCGCGAGGTGACCCCGAAGCGCATTGATCGTCTGCGTGCGCTGGCGCACCATAAGGTCACGCGTGCGAAAGAGCATCCCCTGAGCCTGCTGCGCTTCCGTCTTGACCGCCACGAAGTGCATGGTCGGACGCTGCGCGGCTTCCGTGATCGCTTCCGCGTCCGCCGTGTCGTTCTTGTGCCTCTTGACGAAGGGCTTCACGTAGATCGGCGGAACCAGCCTCACCTCGTGACCGAGCGCCTCGATCTCCCGGCCCCAGTAGTGGGCGCTGGCGCACGCCTCCATCGCCACCGTGCACGGCGGTTGCGAGGCGAGAAAGCTCAGCAGCTTCCCGCGGCTCAGCTTCCTGCGGTACGCTATCGACCCGTCCGCACTCGCCCCGTGTACCTGAAAGCTACGCTTTGCCAGATCGATCCCGATGATGCTAACCTCGTCCATTGGATGCCTCCTCCCTCAGATGGTCGGTAAGTGCGAAGTACCATCTTGGCACATTGCGATGCCGCCGGGAGGGGGCGTCCACTCCATCGTTATATTCCAATAGGGTTGCGTTAGCAGGGTCGAAAACGGAGATTCGCAAACATATGTTTTCGTCGTTTACCGGGTCCAGAGGCAAATCGCGGGGATAACTGCGACGAGGCTGCATGCACGAAGACACGACGTCCCTTGCCCCCCTCGAGTCTGAGCTGTCGGGTGCTTCGCCCCACATTTCGGACTACTGGCACGTCATCACCCGTCGCATGTGGCTCATGCTCCTCATTTTCGGAGTGACGACGGCTTCGGCCATCTGGGCGGTATCCAAGCAGCGGACAATCTACGAGACGAGAGCCACCCTCCAGATCAACGATCCGCTCGAGGTGACCCGACAGCTTACGGTCCCCAGGGGGGTGTCGGGCATGAGCATCTTCGTGGATCCCATCGAGTCGGAGATTCAGGTGCTGGCCTCGGCCCAAGTGGCCCGCAGCTTGGTGCACCACGTGGGGATGCGGCTGCGTCCCGAGAATCCGAATCTCGTACGCTCCGAATCTCTTCGTGGACGCCTGGATCGACCCGGAGGCGCCCGACGGTGTCCTTGATCTCGTCTACGACGTGGACGGCACCGGTGCGCAGATCTTCGACGGTACCAGGTACCTCGTCGCTGCCGGCCCCGTGGGCACCGAGCTCGACGGCGGTTGGCTTAGGCTGAGGACGCAGCTTCCACCCGGAGAAGCTCGCCGGTACCGCCTGGTGATCCATCCGGTACCGGAAGTCCAAGGTGAGGTTCAGGGACGACTCGCGGCGGCAACCCTGGAATCGACGAACATCATCCAGGTGAGCTACCGGAGTCCCGATCCCATCCTGGCACCGAAGATCTTGAACGGGGCCACGGTTGCACTACAGAGCTTCGGAGAGGCTCGAGTCCGGCAGCAGGCTGAGCGCGATCTGGCTTTCATCGAGCAGCGCCTCGACAGCGCCCTGTCTCAGCTCCAGGGCTCGTCCCGGGCGATTCGGCGCTTCAAAGAGAGCGCCTCGTTCACCAGCCTTACCATCCAAGAGCAGCAGCTCCTGAATCGCTACCAGCGCACCGACGACCGGATGCAGGAGTTGGTCGCCCAACTGGACGCCCTCCACGGCCTCACGGTGAGCTTGGAGACGACCGGCATCGGGGGCGTGGACCTCGTAGCCTTCATGGCGGTGCTGCCCGCCGGAGTGAATCCGCAGATCCGCGGCCTCGCCGACGAAGTGCAGGACCGCAAGAACCTGGTCCAGACGCTTCTGACCGAGGAGCGGAAGACTGAGGGTCATCCACAGGTGAGGGCGGTTCGGGCCCAGCTCCAGGCAAAGGAGGCCGAACTCAGAACCGCAGTCGAGGAGAACCTGGGCGTCCTCGACACCCAAATCGCGGACCAGCAGGCCCAGCTCAACCAGATTCGGGCCGACCAGGCGAACTTCCCCGAGCTCGAGAACCGGCTCGAGGAGCTGAACATCCAGCTCGGACTCGACCAGGAGACCGTGCGCTTTCTCAAGTCCCAGCAGTACCAAGGGGAGATCACCGCCGCGGGTGCGTCGGCCTATGTCGCCATCGTCGACTCGGCCGACAGCGTGAGCCCGGTGACGACTGGCGGACGGACCAATCTTCTCCTCGGCGCGCTCCTGGGGCTGATCCTCGGGGTTGGGGCGGCGTTCTTCCTCGAGTATCTCGACCGCACGGTCCGCACCAGCGCGGACGTCGAGACACTCCTCAGTATTCCGGTCCTCGGCATCATACCGCGGCTCCGGAAGCTCAGGCCCGAGTCGGAAGAGGACGACGGCCGCGGCGCCCTTCCCCTCATGGTGGCGCTGGATCCTCTCGATCCGGCGGCCGAGGCGTATCGCAACCTGCGCATGAACCTGATGTTCATGAGCACCGACGACGAACCCATCCGGACCCTGCTCTTCTCGAGCCCAGGCCCGAACGAAGGCAAGTCCACAACTTCGATCAACTTCGCCGTCGTGCTGGCGCAACAGGGGCAGCGGGTGCTGCTCATCGACGCGGACCTGCGTCGCCCCGCCCTGCACCGGGCCATGGACGTGCTCCGGGAGCCGGGGCTCACCAACCTGATGGTGGGAGACGCGGAGCTGCGCGAGGCTGTTGGGCCCAACGTCCTCCCGAACCTGGATCTACTACCCAGCGGGCCCTTTCCGCCCAACCCATCCGAGCTCCTCAACTCCACGACCATGCAGCGTCTTCTGGAGGAGTTCGAAGGGAAGTACAGCCACCTCATCCTGGATACGCCACCCATCCTCGCCGTCACCGACTCGGCGATTCTGGGCGCCCACACCGATGGTGTCGTTCTCGTGTTGCGGTCTGGAGAGACTGAGCAACGGGCAGCCGAGCGGGCCGTGGATCAGCTCCGGAGGGTCGGCGTGAAGGTCTTCGGGGCGGTGCTGAACGAGGTGTCCTCCGCCACCGTGGAGGAGAGCTACTATATGCAGTACTACTACAGCTACCATACACGCCAGGATGGTGGACTCAAGAAGCTGGCCAAGGGGCTACAGAAGGCGAAGATCTGGTAGAAGCTCCCCGCCTCAACCTCCCATCCGACTCTTCCGAGCCGCGGCCCCGGGGTCGTCGTCACCTAGTGTTCTTTTGCCAAAGGTCGCGAGCCACCAAGAGGGTCGGGGCGCCTGGGATCAAGGCGGGACTACGGGGCGTAGCCCAAGCGGGCCCCGCGCGAAGCGTGGTCGTAAGGAGTCCCAACGCCGAACCCACGGATGCACAGTGCCCTCGACTGGCCGAGACACCTTGGCAACGGGACCTTCCTATCGTCCCAAGGGCCCCCCCCTGGTGCGCTTGCGGCGGAGGCCCCCACACCCGAGATTGCCCTAAGAATCTCCAGGGGGAATTCGGGCTGGGTCGCCCAGCCGTACGACGGGTGAACAGCGAACGTTCCCCGTCGCTTTTTTGGGATGCCGAGCAGCCCCAACGGCAAGAGCTGAGTTCCAAAGACAACTATCCGCCTCGAGAGCCGACTTCAATGAACGGCACATACAGCGTTCCCCACCCCAAGAACGAGCCTGTCCGAAGCTACGCGCCCGGGACATCGGAGCGCGATTCCATCAAGGCCAGATTAGCCACCATGGCTGCCGGCCAGATCGAGATTCCGCTGATCATCGGGGGCCAGGAGATCCGCACCGGAAGGACTACGGACGCGGTCATGCCTCACCGGCATCGCCACGTCCTTGCCGCCTGCCACCGCAGTGGGACAGACGAGATCAAACAGGCCATCCAAGCCTCCACCGACACCCACTGGGAGTGGTCCGCTATGCGTTGGGAGGACCGCGCTTCGATCTTCCTGACGGCAGCCGAGCTCCTGGCCACCACCTGGCGGGACACGGTAAACGCAGCCACCATGCTAGACCAGAGCAAAACCGTATATCAGGCCGAGATCGACGCGGCTTGTGAGCTCATCGACTTCCTTCGCTTCAACGTCCACTTCGCCCAGACGATCTACGAGGGACAGGCTTTCTCTAGCGAGGGGATGTGGAACCGCACCGAGTACCGCCCGCTCGAGGGCTTCGTGTACGCCGTCACCCCGTTCAACTTCACGGCCATAGGCGGCAACCTGTCGTCCTCCCCTGCCATCATGGGCAACACGGTTCTGTGGAAGCCCTCGAGCGCCGCGCTCCTGGGGAGCTACTACGTCATGCGGCTCTTCGAGGCGGCGGGGCTCCCCCCGGGAGTCATCAACTTCCTGCCCGGCCCTCCGGCCGAGACAACCGAGCTCGTGCTGAGCAGTCCCGACTTTGCCGGGGTTCACTTCACCGGCTCCACGGGCGTGTTCCAGGGGCTTTGGAAGACGGCGGGCGAGCGCATCGGCAGCTACCGGTCCTACCCACGCCTCGTCGGGGAGACCGGAGGGAAGGACTACATCGTGGCCCATCCCAGCGCCGACGTGGACGCATTGAAAACCGCCATCGTGCGAGGTTGCTTCGAGTACCAGGGCCAGAAGTGTAGCGCAGCGTCGCGTGTCTACGTGCCGGAGAGTCTCTGGCAGCAACTGAAGGATCCCCTCGTCGATGAGACCAACGCCATCACCATGGGCGAGCCCACGGACTTCCGGAACTTCATGGGGGCGGTGATCCACGAGTCGGCCTTCGAGAAGATCACCGGCTACATCGATCGCGCTGCGGCCAGCTCCGACGCCGACATCATCGCTGGTGGGGAATACGACGACTCCGAGGGTTATTTCATCCGGCCCACCATCATTCAATCCCACAAGCCGGACTACGAGTCCATGTGTGACGAGATCTTCGGACCGGTGGTCACGGTGTACGCGTACCCGGACGCCGGGTGGACCGAAATGCTCGCATTGGTGGAGTCCACCTCCCCCTACGCCCTCACGGGGGCCGTCTTCAGCCGGGATCGGGTCGCCCTGAGGGAGGCCCGCGAGGCCCTTCGGTTCACGGCGGGCAACTTCTACATCAACGACAAGCCCACGGGGGCGGTGGTGGGCCAGCAGCCCTTCGGCGGAGGCCGAGCCAGCGGGACGAACGACAAGGCCGGCTCGGCGCTGAACTTGCTGCGCTGGGTCTCGGCACAGAGCATCAAAGAGACGTTCGTGCCGCCGACGGATTATCGCTATCCGTTCATGGACGCGGAGTAGGAGCGGCAGAGACGGTCAACAAGAGGAGACCCCCTGGGGAGAGTCCTCAGGGGGTTCGGATTCCGCCCTTCAGCTGCTCAGGCTGCCGAGGAGTGTGCTGAGGGCGTGATACCCTCCCCCCCCTGGAGCCTCGAAAACCACTCGCCTCAGAGCCAGGTCGTCGAGGGCCTCACGGTGGTTCGCTCCGGGAAACACCTCCTCCACCTCAGCGGCTCCGATGCGGCCGCGGGTCTCCAGGACGCACCAGGCATGGTCTTCGTCCTGGGTCGGGCTCCCGAGGAGCTCGAACTGGCCGCCACTCACCTCCGCGACGGCCAGCAGGGACTGCCGCTGGAGAACGGCTTCGATGGGCTCTCGGTGGATCTGGCTGACGCCTCTGAACACCAATAGGGCGTCCCCCGGTCTGTCCTCTTCGAGAAAGTGGAGGATGAGCTTGGCGACGACCTCGTCGGCACACGAGAAGTCGATGACCGTGACCTCGGAAAGATCGATGAGGGACAGGGAGGTCCGGCTGCTCTCTGCCAGCTGAGCCTCGATGGCCATCCGCACGGCCCGGCCGGTGGGCCTTGTGACGAGGTGCGAATAGAGCGAGGCGATGGAGCGCTGCAGGAGCGAGCCCACGTCGATGGCGATGGGATCGACCCCCAACTCATGCGTCATCGGCGACTCGCTCCGAGAGGATGATGTTGATCTGCGTCCCTGGGAAGTCGGGCAGCCCCTCTTCCATGGGTGGTGAGTCGAACCAATCGGGAACGTCCGCGATACGCGCGGTGCCGCTCCGGATGGAGATGAGGCCGTCCCAGCGCCGGACCTGCTTCCGGATCTGCTGAATCCCCTGTCCCCTGCCCGAGTCGGGAAAACGTGTGAGGCCATGTATGAAGGCGGCTTCCAGAGCCGTGGCATCACCCCAACGGTCGGCGAAGCGAGCCGAATGCTCGTCGGCGAGAGAGCCTCGGAAGCCCCTCCCCAGATCGGATACGGAGATGATGACCACCTGGCGACCCAGCCTCCTGGACCAGTTGTACGACTGGGCCGCCACCCACCCGGCAGCCTCAGCGTGCTCGATGATGTTCTGGCATACCTCGCTCAGGATCACACTGAACTGGACCACGCTCGTCGGTGGATAGCCCAGAGTCTTGGACAGGATGGCACCAGCGCGCTTCTGCACCCGATCCACCACCTCGTGGACGTCGCTGTTGGTGGTGATGGGTGTGATCTCGAGCAGAACGTCGGATTCTCCCATCGATCCCTGGTGGGGAGTCGGGCCGGTGGCGAACACCCCCTCCGCCGCCTGGAAGAACCCCATGCGACCCATGTAGCTCTTCACGTCTCCGACGTCGGCCAACTCCAGGTGGGGAGCCTCTCCGCTCCGGTCGCGTGCAACGGAGCCGGCGGCCAACAGGTTCACCATCCCGTTGGGGCCGACCCACCGAAGGTGCCGTCCGTCGAAGAGGACCTTCTCGTGCCCCGCCTCACTGACTTCGGCGAGGAGGGCGTCATAGCTGTCGTAGTCGAGGGAGCCTGGGAGATCGATGACCTTCATGCGTCCCCCTGTGCGGATAGTCGGCCTCTCAGATGCCGGTGCAAGCCGCTGGCGCCTCGGTGTTCCACGTTCCTGGATGCCATGCGGTTGGCGTGGGTCATGGCCGTATGACGTTGATCTCCTCCCAGCAGTCGGGCAAAGAAAGTAGCTCCCCAAACGTCTCCGCAGCCAGTGGGGTCACCTTGCAGCTCTCCCATCTCCGAGAGGGCGCGACCGCTGTGCGTGGGGCCGGGCGCGGCGACCCGATGACGCGTCTCGGGCCAGCGCGTGGGGTCACTGTCGAACCCAGCTCCCGCCACGTAACCCGCTCCTGTCGGGCCCAGTGTGACGGCGATGAGCTTGAGCTCAGGGCCGACGATCTGGGACGCCAGCTCCCAGGGATCGCCCATGGCCCGTCCCAACATCTCGAACTCTTTTTCGTTCATCTGAACAGCGTCGAAACAGCGGAGCCAGGCACCCCAGGAGGGGAGCTCCTGGGGGATCCGCATCCCGCTCCGCGCCACGCCCAGGAAGAGAGAGTGGAGATCGGCATAGGTTGGCCCTGGAAAGGCGCTTCTCAGAGCCCGGGCCGTATCCAGCTCCATCTCGAAGCCGGAGATGAAGTTGATGTAGAGGGCGTCGCAGGTCCCCACTAGCGGACCCAGCTCGGCCCACAACCATGGGGGCACGCCACCGGTCAACCGCTCGCTGCGGCGCTCGTTCCCGGAGTAAACCAACTCGACCCGGTTGCTGGGCTCCGGCACGATGCGGATCCCCGTCTCCACATCCATGCGCGGGAGGTCGCGAAGGAACCTCCACGCCTCTTCGGAGAGGTCGGATCCGATTTTGACGATGGGCACCAGCTCCCATTCGGCAGGAAGAGCCGCTTCCAAGGCGGACAGGGCATAGGCTATCCCTCCCCACTCCTCCACGGGCTCGCTCCGGCCGTCCCGATGCCGAATCGTGTCCCACACCAGGGTCCCGAGAACGCCGAGGCGCTTGGGGCCCTTCTCACACGCCTGCATCAGCCTCTTCGAGCTCGGCAATACCGAGTCGCGCTCGCACCTCACAGTTCGCTCGCATGCGATCCCGGATCGCCCGGTTGCCGGCCACCACCTCCGGACTGCGATACGGCCTCGGATGCCACAGGTGGAGGCAGGGTGCCCGATGGCGGATCTGCCGTCCTGGGACTCCCAGGTTCACCAAGCGCTCTCCGAGGGCTCGGTCCTCACCGCCGTATCCCATATCCATGTCGAAGCCGTTCACGGCCACCACGGAACTCTTCCAGGTGGAGGCGTTGTGTCCGTTCCAGGTGGGGCGAGTCGGCGTGACCCAGTCGAGGAGGGACCCCAGCTTCGGCGACCGTGTCAGGCGAAGGCGGCGACGCCCTGCCCGCCACCCCCTGGCCGTCAGCCACGAGCCTTTGAACACGCTCCCTGATCTCACGTCTTCGACGGTCATGGCCTCGGAGAGCGCCCAGGGGAGCTTCACGTATCCCCCTGAGAGGAAGGTGGATGGACGGGCTTCGTGGACGTGCACCGCCACGAAGTCCTCCCTCGGGATGCAATCGCCATCGGAGAAGATCAGATAATCGCCGGTTGCCGCCACAACGGCACGGTTCAGGATCTCCGTCTTCCGGAACCCCCGATCTTCATGCCACGCGCGGCGAATCGTGAGCGCGGCTTCTTCGCGGACCCGGTCGATGACGCGGCCCGTCTCCGGACCCGATCCGTCGTCGGCCACGACGATCTCGAAATCACTCAACGTCTGGTTGGCGTAGCCCCAGAGAACGAGCTCCAAAGCCCGGGGCTGCTCGTACGTGGTGAGGATGACCGAGAGACCTACGCCGCGCTCAGCCTGCGAGGGCCCCGGCGCGGAAGCCTCTCCGTCGGCGCTCATGAATCACCGAGTTGGAGGACCGCCAGGAAGGCCTCCTGCGGAATCTCGACGGCCCCGACCTGCTTCATCCGCTTCTTTCCGGCCTTCTGCTTCTCCATGAGCTTCCGCTTCCGCGTGATGTCACCGCCATAACACTTCGCGGTCACGTTCTTGCGAAGGGCTTTCACGTTTGTGCGCGCCACGATCTGGGACCCGATGGCGGCCTGCAGGGCCACCTCGAACTGCTGACGTGGGATCAGCTTCTTGAGCCGTCGTACCAGATCACGGCCGTACTCGAAAGCCTTCTCCTGATGAATGATCACAGAGAACGCGTCCACGGGGTCGCCGTTCACCATAATGTCGAGCTTGACCAGATCGTCGGCCCGGAACTCCAGGAACTCGTAGTCGAGAGCCGCATAGCCGCGAGTCCCACCCTTGAGCTTGTCGTAGAAGTCCAGAACGATCTCGGCCAGAGGCAGCTCGAAGTCCATCACCACGCGCTGGGTGTCGACGTATTGCATCTCCTTGAAGATCCCCCGGCGGTCGTGGCATAGCTTCTGTACGTTGCCGATGTACTCGGCGGGACAGACGATGCGAGCCCTCACGATGGGCTCCGAGATGCTGTCGATGCGGCCGTGCTCTGGAAGCGCCGTAGGATTCTCCAGGATCACCTCGGTGCCGTCGGAAACGTTGACGTGGTATTCCACGTTGGGCACGGTGGTGATGAGGTCCACGCCGAACTCACGATCCAGACGCTCCTGGACGATCTCCATGTGGAGGACCCCGAGGAACCCGCAGCGGTAGCCGAAGCCCAGTGCGGCAGACGTTTCGGCGACGTAGTGCAGGCTGGCGTCGTTGAGCTGGAGGCGAGCCAAGGCGTCACGGAGGTTCTCGTAATCGTGTGCATCGGTGGGGTAGAGGCCGGCGAAGACCATTGAGTGTACGTCCTTGTAGCCCTCAAGGAGTGCCTCGGCCGTATTGTGCGCGTCCAGGATCGTGTCTCCGACACGGGTGTGCGCTACAACCTTGATGGCCGCGATGACGTACCCCACCTCGCCCGGCGTCAGCTCGGGTTGTGGCACTCGCCCCAGGCGCATGAAGCCCACCTCCGTGACTTCGTAGCGCTGGTCGACGGCTCCTAAGGTGATGGACATCCCGGGCTTTACTACACCGTCAACGATCCTCACGTTGGGGACGGCTCCCTGATACTGGTCGTACCAGGAGTCGAAGATCAGAGCCCGAAGAGGCGCTTTGGCATCCCCCACGGGAGGCGGCACCTGATGGACTACCGCCTCCAGCACCGACTTGATGCCGATCCCCTCCTTGGCGCTGGCCAGGATGATGGTCTCGGGCTCGACGCCCAGGAGGTCGGCGAGCTCCGCCTGCCGTCGCTCCGGCTCGGCCCCTGAGAGGTCGATCTTGTTGATGACCGGGATGACCTCGAGATCGGCGTCCAGGGCCAAGAACAGGTTGGATAGGGTCTGAGCCTGGACGCCCTGCGTGGCGTCGACCACGAGGATAGCGCCTTCGCAGGCAGCGAGGGACCGCGAGACCTCGTATGTGAAATCCACATGTCCCGGTGTGTCGATGAGGTTCAGAACGTACTCGCCACCGTCCTCCGCACCGTACACCATCCGGACCGCGTGGAGCTTTATGGTGATGCCTCGCTCCCGCTCCAGCTCGTTGGTGTCCAGGACCTGCTCCCGCATCTCGCGCTCATCGAGCGTGCGGGTCTCCTCGAGCAACCGATCGGCCAGGGTCGACTTGCCGTGATCGATGTGTGCGATGATGCAAAAGTTGCGGATGTGGTTGAGGTCCACTGGGGAGGCGATTCCACCTAGAGGGTCCGACTTGGGCTGAACGCATGAAGATAATCGGGCCGAATGGACCAAAGAAGACGGGCCGCCGGCCTGTGCCGCCGGCCCCGTGCCGTCCAACGATCCCTAGTGGTCCTCCTCTAGTCCACCCGGCTCACTAGCCGCCGGGTCTGCGCGACCGTGCAGACCGTCGCGAGCTACCGGATGAGGCTCCACTCGAACGCCGGGGTGACGGTATCTTCAGCGCCGGCTGAGACCGGATCGGGCTGCTGCCGGTAGTAGCCGAACCACCCGATCGGGGCGGTGGCCTCCGAACCGCCGGAGGCGACCGAGGCGCCGACCTGGAGGGTGGCCTCCGAACCGCCGGAGGCGATGACCTGCCCCGAGTCGCGGAGCCCTGAGGCCGAGGCGGGTTGGCCCGTGGGGGCGTCACCCGGCTCGAAGAGCCGGATCGGCGGGGGTCCACCCGCGGCGCCGGAGTCACGCGCCCCTCGTTCGAAGGGCGAGAAGCGGCGGGCGGGCGCCTCTCCAGCACCGGACGCTTCGCATCCGGAGCCGTCGCCGGTAGGGCTCGACGGGACCCAGGGCTGCCCTTCCGCCCGTCGGCCGCGCCCTGCCGGGTCGCCGGGGCCCGGACTCGAGCGTCGCGGTCACCGGACGACGGCTCCCGAGTACCGGCGGTAGTTGGACGTCGGGCGTCCGGGGCGGTAGTCACGCCGCGCGGGATCGCTCGGCCGCGCCGTCTGTCGCGGGCCGCCGAGCCGTCATCACGACCCTCGGCCGGAACGCGCCGGACAGTGGGCGTTCCCGGCTCACCAAGTGCCCGCTCCTTGAACCCGAAGCGCGGCGCCCCCGGGATGCTCCTGCCCACCAACACGACCTTATCTCCCCGATAGCGCCGGGAGGGGTAGAAATAGGGATCGTCGTAGACGATGACCCTGAAGTTGGTGCAGGTGTAGTGGTGCGGATCCCAGATGTTGTATGGCTCGAAGCCGTGACAGTCGTAGCACAGGAATCGGGGATACGCGTGCGCGGCGCCTACGCTGTAGGAGACGAAGTCGAGGCCGTACGCCGCGTACTCCCAGTCGGAAACGAGCCGTGCGACGTAGTCGTCGATGGCCAAGAAGGGGTCCTGGTAGACCCGGTTTCCCACGAGTGAGAGATCCCACCCACCTTGGTAATAGGAGTAACGAAAATCCGAAAAATCGAACGGCCTGGGAGACGTCACAATGAAGAAGTACCCTACGCCCGGGCGGTCATCCACGTGCCAGTACGGCGAGCGGGGGAAGAGCAGCCTGTAGTCTCGGCCTGCCCGGGCGTAGTGGTTCTCGCTGGGCGAGCGGGGGTAAAGCAGCTGCACCGTACCGTCCGTGTCGACCTGGAGGATGGCCACGTACGCGCTCACGCTCGACCGGTAGTAGACGCGGACCCGGTCACCCCTCTGCAGGACCGGATCGATCCCGCGGTCCAGCCAGATCCGGGCCTCGGGCGCGGGCTCCTGATGCCGGAATGCCGCGAGACGCGCCAGGTCCCACGGCTCGGGCCCGCCGGTGAGCGCCGAGAGTACGGTGACGGCTCCTGTGATCCACATATGCTCCTCCTTGAGCATGCATCCTCCACCTCCGGAACTGGCAGGACTCGTGCCAGCGCTCGATCCGGTAACTGCGGGGAGAATCGCGCGAGTAGGGCCGCGGATCGTCCGAAAAAGTGGACGGCGACCGGGAAAGGCCTGGACACTCTCACCTGCCTCGTTCTGGGGCTCTCGCGACTGCCGGGAACCCCACGAGCTCTCACGACAACCCATTGCCTTTCTCGGGTGACTCGCTAGTGTGGCGCCATGACTGACATCACCTCCCAGGCGTCGAGCCGGCTGCGCTCGCGACCCGACCTCATGGATCCCCAAACCCTCTCACAACTGGGGGGAGTGGAGCTCATCGCCCGTCAGGTCGTCGAGGGCTTCATCATGGGACTGCACCGCTCCCCGCACCGCGGATTCTCGGCCGAGTTCGCGGAGCTGAGGGCGTATCAGCCCGGCGACGACCTGCGCCACATCGACTGGCGGATGTTTGGGCGCTCCGATCGTTACTACGTCAAGCAGTTCGAGGAGGAGACCAACCTCCGAGCGTACATCCTGGTGGACGTGAGCACCTCCATGGGTTGGAGCTCGAACCCGGACAGCCTTCCGACCAAGCTGTGGTACGCCAAGCACCTGGCCGCCTCCCTCTCGCTCATCCTGCTTCGACAGGGAGATGCTGTGGGACTGGCCGCGTTCCACGATCAGGTCGTGGCACGCGTGGCGCCGCGGGGAGGGCAGCGCTATTGGCACGAGATCCTTCGACGGCTGGCGCCCCTCAAGGCGCAGGGGCGCACGTCAGCCCACCCGGCCCTCCGGGATATCGCCGTCCGCCTTCGGCGAGCCGGATTGGTGGTGCTCCTCTCGGATCTGCTGGTCGACCCCGAGACCACGCGAACCGCTCTGCGCTTCTTGAGGCACCAGGGACACGAGGTGCTCGTCTTCCATCTCATCGACCCCGGCGAGCGTGAGCTGCCCGCGGCGGGTGACACGCGCTTCTTCGATCCCGAGACCGCGGAGGAGCTGAACGTGAACGTGGCCGACGTACGCTCGGCCTATCGGAACGCAGTACGGGACGCTCTGGCCGAGTGGGACCGGGGACTCCGGCCACACGGCATCGACTACGTGATCGTCGGCACCGAGACACCCCTCTCCAGAGCCCTTCGCTTCTATCTGCGAAAGCGAGAGCATCTGGGCTGATGGGATTCCTCTCACCGGTCTTCCTCCTGGCCGGACTGGCGGTGGCGGTACCCCTGATACTGCACCTCTTCCACCGTCACGATGCTCGCCGCGTGGCGTTTCCGGCCCTTCGCTACCTCCTGTGGACCGAGAAGGAGCATGCCCGCACCATCCGGCTGCGCCAGCTGCTGCTCCTCCTGCTCCGGATGGCTGCCATCCTCTTGCTGGTTGGGGCCGGTACCCGACCCTTCCTTCGAGGTGGAGGTGGGGTGCATGATCCCACCGCTGCGGTCATCGTTCTCGACAACTCCATGAGCTCGGGCCTGATTCGGGGAGGCAATCGGGTTCTCGACCTCCTGAAGGCGGTGGCCCTCAGGAGCGTCGACGGCGCCAGCGACGAAGACCGCGTCTGGCTCATCCGGGCCGGGGAGGCGTGGGACGTAGCCATCACGGGCACACGGGCGGAGCTGTGGAAAGCCATTCTCGCGACCGAAGTCACCGACGCGGCCGGAGATCTCCTCCCGGCTCTTGAAAGGGCGGTCGTGCTGGTCTCCGGCGCGGATCTGCCTGCGAGCGAGATCCATCTGATCTCCGACATGCAGGCCTCGGCGTTCGCAGGTGCACGCACGACTTCGGCGCTCCAAGACATCCCCGTCGTCGTCTTCAACGCACGTGCCCCGATCCTGTGGAACGGTCACCTCGACAGCTTGCGGATCGGAGGGGGTCTGCCGCCCCTGGCCAACCAGCGCACTCGACTCTCCGTCCGGGTGTCCGGCACGGCCGACGACGGCGGCGTGCCCCTCCGCCTGGTGATCGGGAACCGCATCCGTGGCGCCGCCACCGCCCGTACCGGGGGGTCGACGATCCTCCCCCTCGGGCCTTTCACCATCGGTCGTGTGAGCGGTTACGTGGAGAGTGATCCCGACGACCTGCGGGGAGACGACCGACGCTACTTCACCTTCCGAGTACGGCGGCCACCTACCGTGGCCACCGCTGGGGAATCCTCGTTTTTCCTCTCCGAGGCGCTCCCGGTCCTCACGGACGCGGGGCGGATTCGCGTGGCTCCGCCGCGGGATGCGGAGGTGCTCGTCAGCGTGGCCGGATCCGGGGTGAGGGAAGCGACCGCAGCCGGGCGCGCCACGGTGGTCGTGCCGCCGGGGGATGCCACACTCCTCCCGGGCCTCAACAGAGCCCTCGCCGCAGCGGGGATTCCATGGCGATACGAGCTCATCGAAGGGCGGGGGGAGGCCGCCGTCACACGATGGACGGGCCCGGTGGACCTGAGCCAAGTCCGAATCCGGTCCCACTACCTGCTCACTCCCAACGACGGCGGACTGGAGGCGGGCGTTCTCGCGCGCCTGTCGTCGGGGGAGCCCTGGCTGGTGGAGGGCACGGCCCCCAGGGGTCCGTATCTCCTGATGGCCTCGGACCTGGAGCAGAAGTCCACCAATCTGGCGGTAACCGCAGCCATGGTCCCGCTCCTGGAGTGGATGGTGGCCCGCTGGGGAAGTACCGACGCTGGATCGGCAGGCATCGTCGCGGGTGGAGCCATACCCACGCCGCCGGGAGCAACGGCGATCCGGGACCCACAGGGAGCCCTGCACCCCGTGGACGGAGCGCAGCCTTTCCGCGCCACCCGATGGACGGGACTGTACGAGATCCTTCAGAGTGACTCCATCGTGAACGTGGTGGCCGTCAACGCGCCCCTGTCGGAGTCGGTCCTGACACCCATCGAGCCCGACGATCTGGACGCTCTCGTTCCCGGACCCATGACCCTGGTGGCGGACAGTGCTCGATGGACCCGGTCTCTCTTCTCCACGGGTCAGGGGCCTGAGATCTGGCGATGGCTGTTGGCCGCCGCCGTGCTGGTCCTTCTGGCCGAAAGCCTCGTGGCCGCCTCCGGACCTGCCGCAACCGGTCGACCCTCGGCTCCCGCCACTCACACGCCTCAGGATCCGACACCCGCCTGATCGTGTCCGGCAGTCCCCACTCCATCGTTCAGGCGATAAGCACGTGCCCCGGCTTCGAGCGGTTGTGCCGTCAGCTGCCGGGCCGCGGGCAGCGTCGCGTTCTCGGTGGCGCCGTCGGCTCTGCATGCACGGCCGTGGTGGCAGCCCTCCACGAGCGCTTCGCGACCAGGGTGCTGGTGGTCGTCACACCCTCGCCACAATCGGCCACCGATGCGGAGGCGGACCTGGAGGTCCTGCTCGGTCGAGAGGAGTCCTTCCTGTTTCCCCAGAGGGAGGCCCTTCCCTACGAGTCGAGCGAGCCACACCTGGAGATCGGAGGGCTCCGGGTCGAAGCCGTGGAGGCCCTTCTGGGGGGTCGGGCACGGCTGTTGGTGACGACCTTGCGCGCGTTACAGGAGCGGGCCCCGATCCCGGCAGGTTTGGCAGAGCTCCGGATCACTCTGCGAGCGGGAGGGGAGCCGGGTTTCCAACGCCTGATACAAGACCTCGACAAGCGGGGCTTCGAGCGGGTTCCCCTGGTGGAGGAAGTGGGACAGTACGCGGTGCGTGGTGGCCTCCTCGACATCTTCTCGTTCGGGACTTCCGAGCCGTTCCGTGTGGAGTTCTGGGGCGACGAGATCGTGTCGCTTCGCTTCTTCGACATCCTGGACCAGCGCTCGAAGGGGTCGACGGACGAGGTCCATATCCTTCCGGTGGACTTCCACAGGGAGCGAGACGACGGGGCCGTGGTCTCCCGGTCACTTCTGGAGCTTCTCCCCGCGGACGTGCTCCTTGTCCGGTTCGGAGACGAGGATTGGTCGGCCGAGCTGACCCGCACCTGGGGCCATGTGTGTCGCCTCCACCACGAGCTTGAGGCAGAAGGAAAGGCGCCCGACGGGCCCGAGACCCTCTTCGTCGACCCTCAGGAGGCCGAGGAGCGACTCTCGAGTTACGCCCGGGTCGACATCTCGCCCGAGTCAAACGACGCCCTCGAGCTGGCGTGCACACCGCCGCCCGTCATCGACCGCGACATGTCCCGGCTGGGAGCGGAACTTCGGGCGGCCTCCGGCATGGGGCAGAAGAGCCTCGTCCTGTGCGATAACCGCGGCCAGTGCGACCGGCTCGAAGAGATCCTCGGTGGCCCCGAGAAGATCCCTCCCGGAGCCCATGTCGTAGCGGGCTCCCTCGCCGCTGGCTTCGTCCTCGAGTGCGCTGAGCCTCCGCTTCAGGTCTTTACGGACCACGAAATCTTCCGGCGCTCCAGGAGAGTGCGCAGGGGTCGGCGCTTCCGCGGGGCCGTGGCGCTGGAAAGTCTCTCGCAGCTGTCCCCCGGAGACCACATCGTGCATATGGACCACGGGGTCGGAGTCTTCAGGGGGCTGGAGCGAGTCGACATCGCAGGCGAGGAGCTCGAGTCCATGGCCATCGAGTACGCCGGGGGGGAGGTCCTCCGCTTGCCCGTATCGCGCTTGGATCTCGTAGAGCGGTGGGTTGGTGGGTCGGAGACGGCCGAGCCCCCCGCCCTGCACAGAATCGGTGGCAAGCGCTGGAAGACCCTGAAGCGCCGAACCAGCCAAGCCATCGAGAAGATGACGGTAGAGCTGCTCGAGCTCTACGCGAGGCGCTCGACGATCCAGGGATTCGCCTACTCCCCTGATACCCTCTGGCAAAAGGAGATGGAGTCCTCCTTCCTCTATGAGGATACTCCGGACCAGCGGCTCGCGACGGAGGACGTGAAGCGCGACATGGAGTCTTCCGGGCCGATGGATCGGCTGATCTGCGGAGACGTGGGATACGGCAAGACCGAGATCGCCATCCGGGCGGCCTTCAAAGCAGTCCAAGACGGCAAGCAGGTGGCCTTCCTGGCCCCCACCACTGTTCTCGTCGAGCAGCACCGCCACACGTTCGAAGAGCGACTGGCCGACTACCCAGTGAAAATTGGCGCTCTGAGCCGCTTCCGGACGCCGAAGGAGCAGAAGCTGCTGCTCCAGAAGTTGAAGATCGGCGAAGTGGACATCGTCATCGGGACCCACCGCCTCCTCTCCAAGGACGTGGAGCTGGCACGGCTCGGCCTGCTCATCGTGGACGAGGAGCAAAGGTTCGGTGTCCGGCACAAGGAGCGCCTCAAGCAGCTCCGGGCCTCCGTGGACGTGCTGACGCTCACGGCGACCCCCATCCCCCGGACGCTGTACCTGTCCCTCACGGGGATCCGCGATCTCTCACTCATACGAACGCCGCCGCGGGACCGCATTCCGATCATCACCCACCTGGTTCCATGGTCCGATCAGATCATCGCCGAGTCCCTCCAGCGGGAGTTGGACCGGGGGGGGCAGGCGTTCTTCCTGCACAACCTGGTGGCGACCATTCACGGGGCCGCGGACCGCGTGCAAGACCTAGCCCCGGAAGCCCGGGTGGACGTGGCCCACGGGCAGATGAAGTCGCGGGAGCTGGACCGGGTCATGCGTGACTTCGTCGACGGCGACGTCGACGTGCTCGTGTGCTCGTCCATCATCGAGAATGGGCTCGACGTACCGAACGCGAATACGCTCATCGTAAACCGGGCCGACAACTTCGGACTGTCCAAACTGTACCAGATCCGAGGGCGGGTGGGGCGCTCTGACCGCCGAGCCTATTGCTACCTGATGGTGCCGGACCACCTCAACGACGAAGCCGAGCGCCGCCTTCGGGTGCTGGAGCACTACACCGAGCTGGGGAGCGGCTACTCGGTAGCGCTACGCGACATGGAGCTCAGAGGCGCGGGAAACCTCCTGGGGGGCGATCAGTCCGGGTTCGCCCACGCCATCGGCATAGACGCCTACATGCGTCTTCTGGAGCAGACCGTGAAGCGGGTCAAGGAAGGCGAGGAGGAGCCCGAGTATCCGGACCCTGAAATCACCATGACGGGATCGGCGTACTTACCCGACGAGTACGTGCCGGACTCGGGGCAGAAGCTGCACCTCTACCGTCGCCTGTCAAAGCTCACCCGAATTGCGGAAGTTGACGCCTTCGGCGACGAGTTGGAAGACCGATTCAGAGCTCTTCCGGAGGAGGTACAGCGCCTCCTCGACGGAGCCGGGTTGAGGATCCTCGGGCGCAAGCTGGGGATCGAGCGTATCCTCCTTCGAGAGGGAGAGGCGAGGGTGAACTTCCGCTCCACCGCCATGCCCCGTCTCGCCGTGTTGGAGGGTCCACTCCGCGACCACCAGGTCGATGTCGAGGTCCGGAGAATGGCGCCTCTCTCCCTGGCCCTTCATCAAGCCGGGCCCGATACGCTAGTTTCGACCCTGATCCTCGCTCTTTCGACTTTATTACATACTCGAAGTGACACCTCCTAACAATATGCCATATCGTAATTTAAGGATGACAGAGATGTTTTTGACCGAACCTCTCCACCGGGTGGGACGTGCCATCCGCGCGACGGCTCTGGGATTGGGCGCGATCCTCATGACGTGTGATGCGGGGTCCGACCGGATCGTGGCGACCGCCGGCGACCACGAGCTGTCGGTCGACCAATTGGTGGACCTAATGGCCCGCCAGAACACGGTTGCCAATCAGCCGCAGGTCGTGGATGCGCTCGCCAACTTCTGGGTCGACTACACCCTCCTGGCCATAGTGGCCCAGGAGGACTCCCTCTTCAGCGATCTGGATCTGAGCCCTCTCGTGGAGCCTCAGTTCCAGCAGGAGGTCATCGACAGATACCTCGGATCGGTCGTAGCGCCGGACACCGCCCTCTCCGACGACGAGCTCAAGGAGCTGTGGGACGCGAATCCGCCCGAGGATTCCGTTCGGGCACGGCACATCCTGCTGACCTTCCCGGACTCGGCCACCCAGGCTCAGATCGACAGCGTCGTAAACCTTGCGATCGAGCTCAAGAACCGGACCACGGCGGGGGAGTCCTTCGAGGCGCTGGCACGCCGATACTCCGAGGATCCAGGCAGTGGGCCGCTCGGCGGAGATCTCGGTTACTTCGGCCCCGGCGCCATGGTACAGCCTTTCGAGGAGGCGACGTACACCCTCGAGGTCGGGGCCGTGAGTGATCCCGTACAGAGCTCGTTCGGGCTGCACGTGATCCAGCTCGTCGACCGTAAACCGACAACCTTCGAGAGTGGTGCAGCCTACTTCCGAGATGTCGTGGTCGCTCAGCGCGTTCGTGAGGCCGACTCGACCTTCCTCGCCGCCTTGGACGAGGAAGCTGGCATCGAGGTCACGCCGGAGGCTGTGACAGTCCTGAGAGAGCTCGCGGCCAGACCATGGGACGCTCTGAGTGGACGAGCCGCTGGTCGGACGATGGTCGACTATCGAGGCGGAGCCTATGCGGCAGGCGATCTCCTCGACTTCCTGCAGACCAGGCCTCCGGACTTCGCAGCCCAGGTGCTGGGCTCGCCGGACGAGAACCTGAGTGCGCTTCTCCGGCGGCTGGGTCAGGCACGAGTGCTGCTCGCCAGGGCGGAGGATGCCAGCGTCACCCTATCTGAGGAACGCCAGGACACGTTGTATCGCATGACGCGTGCACAGGTGATCCAGGCATCCGATGCCCTCGGGATCCGTCAGATAACGGTGCTGGAGAACGAGACGCCCGATGAGGCGCTCGATCGCACGGTGCTTCAGGTCATGCGGGAGCTCGTGGCCGAACCACGCAACGCCATCTCCCTCAGCGTCGTCACCGTGGCACTCCGGAGAGAGACGGACTGGTCGATTTCGAGTCGCTCGATCGCGGCCACGGTCGCGCGGATCGATGAGCTTATCGGATCCACGGAAGGCACCCAGCCTCAAGCGGTGCCCACCGTGCCGGGCGGGGCCCCGCAGGACACGATCGGGAATTGACTGAAACTCGTCGGTGGCTTCCGGAACATGACTTTTCCAAGAGGTTTAGACAACGGATGAGATACCGTCCGACGAGACCAGAAACCGTAATCCAAGCCTGTGGCCGGGCCATTGGCGCCGTGCTGCTTATCGGGGTGGCCCTGGCGAGCACGGCCAGGCCGGCCTTCGGCCAGAACCCCCCGGGCCTCACCGACGTAGTCGAGCAGGTCGCCGCGGTGGTGGGCGACTCCGTGGTCCTGATGACAGAGGTCGATTCCTACCTTCTTCGGTTGGCATCGCAGGGTTGGACACGGCCGGAGACAACGGCCGAGCTCATGGCCTTCAAAGCCGACGTGCTCGATCTCCTCATCAACGAACAGCTGGTGATCCAGGATGCAGGGCGGGACAGCACCCTCGCGGTCAGTGAAGAGGAGCTGGAAGGCCGGCTTCAGCTGGAGATCGACGGCCAGGTCCGTCAGTTCGGCACCCTCGCGCGGCTACAAGAGGCTCTCGCGGCGCAGAACATGACGATGTCCGTCTTCCGCGACCAACGCAGAGACGCCATCAAGCGTCAGCTGCTGCAAGAGCGCTACATGGCGAAGAAGGGCCGGAGTGCCATGGAGATCTACGTCTCCGAGGCGGAGCTCAGGGCCTTCTTCGAGGAGAACCGGGAGCAGATGCCCCAGGTCCCTCCAACCGTCCGCTTCATGAATCTCCAGCTAAAGCCCGAACCGTCCGACTCCGCCAAGGCAGCGGCGGTCGCGGAGGCGGAGAGCATCGTGCAGATGATCAGAGACGGCACCGACGACGACTTCGGAGAGCTGGCGAAGCAGTATTCGGACGGACCGTCGGCTGAGGACGGGGGAGAGCTCGGCTGGATCCGCCGTGACGGCAGCCTCGTCGAGGAGTTTGAGGAGGCCGCGTTTCTGCTGGCACCCGGGGTGGTGAGCGTCCCGGTGGAGACCGAGTTCGGGTACCACCTCATCCTGGTCGAGCGGGTGCGTGGCGGAGAGCGACGGGTGCGGCATATCCTCATCCAGCCGGAGATCACGGAGGCGGATATCACCGCCAACCTGGAACGTGCAATCGAGGTCCGGAATCGGCTCCTCGCCGGAGAGGAGATGGCGGATCTGTCCGACGAGCCCGTGGACACGCTGGATCTGACCATCGCGGAGGTGAACCAGATGTCAGGCGCCTACGCTCGCGCCCTCCAAGACGCGGGGCCAGGTGACATCCTGGGCCCCCTGCGCCTCGAGGAGGCCCGATCCGGGAGCACGATCGGGATCGTGAGGGTGATGGAAATCAAGGGCGGCGGGACGCTCCAGTTCGAGGACGTCCGGGATCAGATCGAAGCCCGCCTAAAGTCCGAACACCTCAGCAAGAAAGTGGTCGAAGGCTTGAGGAACCGCGTATTCATCGAAGTCCGCCTCGTCGGAGCGCGCTGACGCACTGTATCTGCCATGTCGGTGATCCGTTTAGCGGTCACGCTCGGTGACCCAAGGGGCATCGGGCCCGAGATCGTAGCGAAGGCCATCCGGAGCCTTCAGGACGGACATGCCGCCTCCCCGGTCGTTCTGGTCGGCCCGCAAGGCTTCGACCCCGGACTTGGCCCCTACGAGTCTGTGGGTCCATTCGACGGGTCGGAGGCGTCGGCGGGCGCGGTGGCCGCCCTCGCCATAGAGCGTGCGGTGACCCTGGCCGGGGAAGGGTCGGTCTCGGCCATCGTCACGGGTCCCATACACAAACCGGCGCTACGGGTGGCCGGCTATTCCGACCCAGGCCATACCGAGATGCTCCAGCGGCTCACCGGCGCCCCCGAGGTAGGGATGCTCATGGCTGCCGAGGAGACGAAGGGCGGTGGCCCCCTCCGCGTGCTCCTGGCCACGACCCACGTCGCGCTGAGAAGAGTGTCCAATCTCGTCAGCCACCGGGTGCTGGTAGCTCAAACGTCTCTCTTGAGCGAAGCACTCAAGACCGACTGGCGAATCAAGGAGCCCCGGATCGGGCTGTGCGCTCTCAACCCCCACGCGTCGGACGGAGGCCTTTTCGGGGACGAAGAGGCCGTAGTGTTCTTCCCTGCCGTGCAGGAGCTCCGGGAGGCGGGGGTGGACGTCCAGGGCCCTCTTCCAGCGGATACGGTCTTCGGCCGCGCCCTCAGGGGGGAGTTCGACGCCCTGGTGGCGCCCTACCATGACGTGGGGATGGCCGCGTTCAAGACCGTCGCGTTCGGGCGGGGTGTAAACGTCACCCTGGGACTGCCCTTCGTGCGAACGTCTCCCGACCACGGCACGGCCTTCGACCTGGTGGGAACCGACCGTGCCGACCCGTCTTCCATGGAAGAGGCGATCCGCTTGGCCGCATGCATCGTGAAGAACCGTTTTGACACGCTGGCCGCTCGAGCTTAGCTTTTCCTTCCGGGCACTCGTTGCTCCCGGAAGTGCATGGGAAACACCAACTTACGGGGTCGCGACAACCGCGTGATCAAGCTCATTCAAGTCACGAAAGAGTACGCCCGGGCAGAGCCGGCCCTCAAAGACATCTCCTTCCACCTGCCCAAGGGACAGTTCGCCTTCCTCACGGGCCATTCGGGCTCGGGCAAATCCACCACGCTGCGGCTCGTCCACATGGTGGAGCGACCTACCCGGGGAGAGATCCGGGTAAGCGGATTCTCGTCACAGCGCACCTCCCACCGCGAAATCTGGAAGCTTCGCCGCCGGGTCGGCTACGTCTTCCAGGACTTCCGGCTGCTTCCGGACCGCACCGCGATGGAGAACGTGGCCTTCGCCCTCGAGGTGACGGGTGCTTCCAGGAAACAGATCCGGCCCCGTGCGCAGCGGCTGCTCGCGCAGGTGGGGTTGGCCCCGAAGGCCGGCTCCGCGATTCACGAGCTCTCCGGTGGAGAGCAGCAGCGGGTGGCCATCGCCCGTGCGCTCGCCAGTGAGCCCCTCCTCCTCCTGGCCGACGAGCCCACGGGCAACCTCGACGACCGCGCCACGCGCGGCATGATGGAGCTATTCTGGGAGATCAATGCCATGGGGATGGCGGTGCTGATGGCCACACACGACGTGGAGCTGGTCCGCCGGTATCCGTCGGCGCGTGTCCTCGAGCTCGACCAGGGCCGGCTGGTCTACGACTCGGACGAGAAGCAAGCGGTATCCGGGAGCGCGGACTGACGTGCTGTATTCCATACGCGAAGCCGTCATGGCTTTCCGGCGAGCCCCGCTTCTGACGAGCCTCTCGGCCGCCATGGTGGGCCTGGCACTCTTCGTGGTTGGATTGTTCGCGTTGGCGACTCACAACCTGAAGCTCGCCCTTGACATCCTGGAGGAACGGGTGGAGATCGTGGCGTACCTCCGGGACGACGCGAGCACCGACGAGATCGCCAACATGGAGAGGGCCCTCTCGGCCTTGCCCGAGGTCTTCGCCATCGAGTTCGTCACGAAGGACGAGGCGCTCGCAAAGGCACGCCGGGAGCTCCCCGAATTCCGCGAGGTGATGACGGATCTGGAGGTGAACCCTCTCCCGGCTTCGTTGGAGATACAGCTCCGAACGGGCAGCCGGACGCCGGCCACCGTCGAGCGACTGGCCCAGCAGGCGAGGCTGTATCCCTTCGTGGAGGAGGTCCAGTACGGTCAGGAGTGGGTGGAAAAGCTCTTCACGCTCCGGCGCGTGGGCGGTGTCACCGCCACTGTGCTGGGTTCTGCCTTCGCCGTGGTGGCCGCCCTCATCATAGGCACGGCGATCCGGATCGCCATCTTCGCCAGGCGGGAGGAGATCAAGGTGATGCAACTCGTGGGCGCCCGGAACGGCTTCATCCGGCGTCCCTTCCTCATCGAGGGCGGGATCACGGGGGCCTTGGGCGGAGCCCTGGCGATCGGACTCACGTACACGACCTTCAGAGCGGTCTTCCACTATCTCTTCTCCATAGCCTGGATCCCCGTGGAGTGGGCCGGCGCGGGGCTTTTGATCGGAGTCGTCTTCGGCGTTATCGCCAGCAGCTTCGCCGTGCGCAAGCACCTGAGGGAGATCTGACCGTGTCCCCGCTTCGGTCCGTGGGTATCCCCGCTCTACTGGCGGCTGCTCTCTTTGGACCGTCGAATCTCGCCGGCCAGGCTGGAGACATCCGCAGAGAGATCCTCGAGAGCCAGCGCCGGCTCGAGGAGGTCCGGGCCGAGCGGGAACTCCTTTGGCAGGAGATGTCCAACCTGGAGGGTCGGGTCCGCGACGCGTCCGGCGAGCTCGCCAACATCGAGCGACAGATCAGTGCCTCCAGGTCGGCCTTGGGCGAAGTCGACTTTCAGGTGAACGCCGTCGCCGACGAGATCGAGAGTACGTCCCGGGACCTCGTGGTCACCAGGGACCGGCTGCAGACCGGTGCCGCCGTGCTCGACCGCCGGCTCCGGGACATCTACAAGCGGGGCCCCCTCCATGAGGTACGCGTCATGCTTGGAGCCGCATCTTTCTCGGACATGCTCACCCGGTATCGGTACCTGCGCCTTATCGCCTCGTACGATCGCACCCTGCTGGAGAGGGTTCAGGAGCTCGAGTCCGAGCTGGTCGTGGAGAACGACGATCTCCAGGGCCACATGTCCGACCTCGGCCGTCTGAGGCAGGCCAAGCAGGGAGAGGTCGTCTCGCTCCGCTCGGTGGAGGAGCGGCACAGGCGGGCGCTGGAGAACTACCGAGCCGAGGAAGGGCGGGCGGGAAGCCGTCTCGAGGAGCTGGACAGTGACGAGATTCGTCTCACGCGGCTGGTCACCGACCTGGAGGCCCGGCGCATCGAAGTTGAGAGCCGGGCAGCCCCAGGAGGCCCGTTCGTCTCCTCCGAAGACGCGGGCTCGCTGGACTGGCCGGTCGACGGCGAGCTGATCTATCGCTTCGGTCGAGAGCAGAGGCCGAACGGGATCGTCCTCAGATGGAACGGCATCGGGATCCAGGCCTCCACCGGCACGCCGGTGCGGGCCGTCCGGTACGGTACGGTCGTGCTGGCCGGGCCCTTCGAGGGGTACGGACCCACCGTCGTCCTGAGTCACGGTGAGGGCTTCTACACGCTCTACCTCTACCTCGAGGACATCGGAGTAATCCAGGGGCGGCGGGTCGATGCGGGTCAGGTCGTAGGGACGGTCGGCGGGTCCGATACGTCGGAAGGTCCACACGTCGAGTTCCAGGTCAGGGCGCCGGTGGACGGAGGGACCCCCCAGGCCAGGGATCCGCTCCAGTGGCTTCGGCCCCGAGGAAGGTGAGCCTCCACCCCCTGGTCGGGCACGACGCTGTCCGCTCCTCGCTCGCCCTCGCCTGGCAGCGGGGCTCTCTTTCCGTCGGCCTGCTCATCCATGGGCCCAGAGGCGTCGGGAAGCAGCGACTGGCCCTGTGGCTGGGGCAGCTTCTCCTGTGCACGGATCCCACGCCGGACGGTCCCTGTGCCGAGTGTAAGGCGTGCCGCCTGTCCGTATCCTTGGAGCATCCGGATCTCCACTGGTACTTCCCGCTCCCGAAGCCGCAACGGGTCCGGCCGGACGAGCTCGGGGACGCCATGGAAGAGGCCCGTCATCAGGCCCTGGCCGACCGCCGAGAGAACACGCTCAGACCGGCCGTGACAGCCGAGGAGCCAACGGGCCTCTACCTTACTGTGGCCCAGCACCTGCGCTCGCAGGCCCAGAAGCGGCCGGCCATGGGTTCCAGGCAGGTCTTCGTCATCGGCGAAGCGGAGACCCTCGTGCCCCAGGAGTCTAGCCAGGCCGCAGCCAACGCGCTGCTGAAGCTCCTCGAGGAGCCACCCGCCAGCACGCTCCTCATCCTGACCTCCAGCGAGCCGGGTCGCCTCCTGGCCACGATCCGGTCCAGGACCATGCCGCTTCACCTGCCCGGACTCCCGGACCATGAGGTTGAGGCGTTCCTCGTCGAGGTGGCCGGAGCGGACCCGGAGATCGCGGGCCGAGCGGCGCTCCTGGGGAGAGGTTCCGTAGGCCGCGCCCTGGGGTTTCTCCCCGCGGGTGACGACCCGGGGCCGCTGGAAGAGCTCCGACAGAAGGCCTTTCGTCTTTTGAAGGTGGCTTCCGCCCCGGACGCCGGTTCCATCTACCGGCAGTCTCTCGAATTCCCGCCCGTCCGTGGTCGCGGCCTGATACCGCTCCTCGATCTGTTGGAGGATGCCCTCAGGGATCTGTCCGCCACGGCCGCGGGAGCTCCCGAGAAGGTCATCAGCCGCGATACTGCAGAGTTCCTGGAACGGATCCGGACCGAGCGGGATATCCACCCTGTCGCGGTCGCCGACGCCTTCGAGAGGTTGCAGGAAGCCAAAGAGCTGGCGGCAGGGAACGTCAACCCCCAACTCGTAGTTGCGGGGCTCTTGACCGGGATCCGAGAGGCATTGAATGGCAGCGTCTGATCAGGACGACACTCCGGGTAACGGAGGTCTGACCCATCTGGACCCCAGAGGGCACGCGCGCATGGTGGACGTCTCGGAAAAGAACGTCTCCCAGCGCATCGCCGTGGCCGAAGGCCGTATTCGCATGTCGCCCAAGACCCTGGCTGCCATCGAGGCAGGCGACGTGAAGAAGGGCGATGTGCTGCAGCTGGCCCGCTTGGCCGCCATCTCAGCCGGAAAGCGCACCGGAGATCTCATTCCACTCTGCCACGTGCTTCCTGGAGCCTCCTTTAGCATTGACGTGGCGACGGATCCGGCCCTCCCGGGAGTCGTCGTACGCGCCGAGGTGAAGGTCGCCGGGCAGACCGGAGTGGAGATGGAAAGCCTCACCGCTGTGACCGTGGGCCTGCTTACGGTGTACGACATGGCCAAGTCCCTGGATAGCGGCATGGTGATCGAGGGAGTCCGCCTCCTCCTGAAGGAGGGCGGGAAGTCCGGTCGGTGGTCCGCCGACGTTTAGACACCAGAAGGCAGCTCGATTCACTCTTGGAGAAGCGTCCGTGAGATACTCATTCCCGGTTCTTTTCGTGGTCCTCGGGGTCGGCGCCTGCGCCAGAGGCGCCACCACGCAGCCCGCGGCGCCTCCAGCCCAACCGGAGGCCACGCGCCCCGGAGCCGACTACACGGGCTCCACTAACCGGGCGGCAGCAACCATCAGGGCAGACGAGATTCTCGAGCACATCGAGTTCCTCGCCAGCGACGAGTTGGGAGGTCGCGACACTCCGAGCCCCGGCCTCGAGGCTGCGGCCGAGTACCTGGCCGCGGAGCTCGAAAGTGCCGGCCTCGAGCCCGCCGGCGACGACGGCACGTTCTTTCAGCGTTTCCCCTACACTCGCACCGCCATGGACACCGAGCGCAGGCGTCTAGGATACGAGAGTGCCTCCGGAGCGGAGGAACTCGAGTTCGGACAAGACTACTATGTGATTCCCGGACAGCAAATCGCCGACGACACGGAGGCTGTCTTCGGCGGCCGGGCCGGGCAGCCGGCCGCCGACCTCGTACAGGTGGTCCGGGGCAAGGTCCTCCTCTTCGCTACCGACGGGAATCCGGTGGTGGGCACGGGCGAGGCACTCATGAGCGCGTTCCAGGCTGCCGCGCAGGGAGGAGCCTCCGCGGTGGTCCTCCTTCTGGACGACACCAACACTCCCGACAGCATCCTCGACCTGGCCAGCGGGATCCAGGGCGCCGGATTGGCCACCCCACTTCCTGTCGTCGGCCTGTCCCCCGAGAGGTCCCGTGAGCTACTCGCGGCTGGCGGCCTGGACCTGCCGTCCCTGCGGGAGTCCCCTCCACAGAGCGCCATCACCCTGGAAGGGGTCACCATGACGGTGGCGGCACCCTTCGAGATATCGGAGCACACTCCCCCCAACGTAATAGCCATGTTCAGGGGGAGTGACCCCGTCCTCCGGAACGAGTACATCGTCTACAGCGCCCACTTCGACCACGTGGGCATCGGGCTGACCGACGAAGCCGGGGACTCCATCTACAACGGCGCCGACGACGACGCGTCCGGCACCTCGGTGCTCCTTGAGACCGCGGCCGCGTTCGCGGCCATGGATGTGCGCCCGGCACGCTCCGTGATCTTCCTTGCCGTGAGTGGAGAGGAGAAGGGGCTCCTCGGATCGAAGTACTTCTCCGAGAATCCCACGGTGCCCATCGACGACATCATCATGAACATCAACATGGACATGGTGGGCAGAAACCATCCCGACACAGTCATCGCCGTGGGCCGACAGTACACCAATCTCGGCGCCCTTACGGACCGTATCCTCCAGGAGCACCCCGAGCTCGGGTTCACGGTCATCGAGGATCCGAAGCCCGAAGAACAGGCCTTCTTCCGGAGCGATCACCTCCACTTCGTCAACAAGGACATCCCCGCGATCTTCTACACCACGTGGGTCCATGAGGACTACCACAAGCCCTCCGACGAAGCACATCTCATCGACTCGGAGAAGACGGCGCGCGTCGCGAAGATGGTGTTCTACCTGGGCGCACGCATCGCCGCTGGGGACGAGGACCCGGAGTGGACGGAGGACGGCCTGGCCGAGGTCCAAAGGATCATCGCCGAGAGCGGGAACTGACCGGGAGCCCGACCCCGAAAGGCCACCGCCCAGTCAACTCGGCCCTGGGAGCCGTGGGACGACGACCCACTGCCCGATCTGGAGGCGACGGGGCTCGATTCCAGGATTGGCGGCCTGCAGAAGGTCGACCCTCACCCCGTAGCGGAGCGCGATGTGCCTGAATGTCTCGCCGCTCCGCACCTGTGCTTCAAGAAGCGGACGCGCTGGTCCGGAGGGATGAGCGCGTAATTTCTCTCGAACACGGAGCCTCGACCCTCCGGCACCCGGATGATCGTCTCCCGGTCCGGCGGTGTGAATTCGCGCACAAGCGGTGGATTAAGGGCTTCGATCGACTCCTGACGACTGTCGGCCGCCTCGGCGATCACGTCCACCGAGGTGGCGTCCGGAACGGTCAACTCCTCGAAGCACAGAGGCGTCGTGGAAGGAAGCGCGAATCCGTACCGCTCGGGGGAGCCCGCGAGCGTGGAAGCCGCGAGTAGCTTCGGGATGAAGTCTCGCGCCTCGGGCGGAAGCAACTGTTCCCGAGTAGCAGACGTCGATCTTCCAGATGTCGACCTCCATGGGAATACCGGCCAAGGATGTCACGGCATCCACGACGAATAGCGTCTCGGTATCCGAGAGGGCCTCTCCAACCTCTTCCAGCGGCCGCCACACACCCGTGGACGTCTCAGCATGGACCAGGGCGAGCAAACGAGCGTCAGGGTGCTGTGCGTGGGCCTCCAGGAGGGCGTCTGCGGATATGGTCCGTCCCCACTGCGCCTCCACCGAGACCACGAGGGCTCCCATGCGCCGGACCATCTCCGCCAGCCGGGTGCCGAAGACGCCTTTCACTCCGATGATGGCCGTATCGCCCGGCTCCAGAGCGTTGGACAGGGCGGCCTCCATCCCTGCCGATCCGGCTGCTGAGACGGGGAAGGTCATCTCACTTCCCGTCCCGAAGACCAGCCGGAGCTTGTCCTTGACCTCATCCAACTTGAAGGAAGCCGGGATCGAGATGGCCCACGGTGGGATGGGTCATGGCGGCCAGAACCCGTTCCGAGACCGGAGAGGGCCCTGGACCCGACAGGAGCCGAGCCGGTAGCTCGTGTACTCGCATCGGTAGGTGCGGCGGCCTTTACATGTGGTAGTTCGGAGCTTCCCGGGTGATGGTGACATCGTGGGGGTGCGATTCCCGGAGCCCGCCGGGGGTCACGCGTACGAACGTGGCCTTCTCTCTCAGCTCCTGGATGCTCGCCGCCCCACAATAGCCCATTCCGCTCTGAAGTCCCCCTACGAGCTGGAAGACCGTTTCGGACATAGGGCCCTTGTAAGGCACCCGGGCCTCGATGCCCTCTGGAACCAGCTTCTGCCCCTCCGTCTCCGGATCCTGGAAATAGCGGTCCGCCGATCCCTCCTGCATCGCGGAAAGCGAGCCCATGCCTCGGACCGTCTTGAAGCGACGGCCCTCCATGAGGAAGCTCTCGCCCGGCGATTCGTCGCTCCCGGCGAACATGGACCCCATCATAACCGACTCGGCTCCTGCAGCCAGCGCCTTGACCATGTCACCGGAGTAGCGGATGCCGCCGTCGGCGATGATCGGAATCTCACCCTGAACGCCCTCGACGGCGTCGATGATGGCGGTGAGCTGCGGCAGCCCCACCCCGGTGACTACCCGAGTCGTACAGATCGATCCCGGGCCGACTCCCACCTTGATGGCGTCGGCGCCCCTTTCCAGAAGAGCGGCGGCTCCCTCGGTCGTCCCAACATTGCCCGCCACGATCTGTGCGTCGGGGAACCTCTCCCGCGTACGAGCCACAGCCTGGAGCACGCCCTCCGAGTGACCATGGGCGGTATCGACCACCAGCACGTCGACGCCGGCCGCCACGAGCTCCGCCGCACGGTCCAGGTCCCTGTGGGATGCGCCGATGGCTGCCCCGACCCGGAGACGCCCGTGCTGGTCCTTGCAAGCGTCCGGGAACAGCCGCCGCTTGAAGATGTCCTTCACGGTGATCAACCCCTTGAGGACCCCATCCGCGTCGACCACCGGGAGCTTCTCGATGCGATGCTCGTGAAGGACCCGCTCCGCGTCCTCGAGGGTCGTGCCTTCGGGAGCCGTCACCAGCCCATCCACCGTCATGACCTCACGGATGGTGCGATCCAGGTCGGTCTCGAACTGCAGGTCGCGATTGGTGACGATCCCGGTCAGGCGACCCCCGTCCTCGACGATCGGCACTCCCGAGATGGAGAAGCGAGCCATGAGCCCGCGGGCGTCGCGCAGCGTCTTCTCTGGGGACAGCGTGATGGGATCCAGGATCATGCCGCTCTCGGAGCGCTTGACCCGGTCGACCTCCTCGGCCTGGCGGTCGATGGACAGGTTCTTGTGGATGACCCCAAGCCCCCCCTGCCGAGCGATGGCGATGGCCATGCCCGACTCCGTCACCGTATCCATGGCAGCCGTGAGGATTGGAATGTGGAGCTCGATCTTCGTCGTCAGGGAAGACTTGGCCGAGGTGTCCTTCGGGTGCACGGTCGAGTGCCCGGGCACCAGGAGCACGTCATCGAACGTCAGGGATTCCTTGACTATCACCGCCATGAGGCCATTCCGATCACCCATAAACGAGACGCCTGCCCACCCAGAATCTCCAGCTGAGACCCTCGGCGAACAGGCGCGTTATTGGTCACCATGGAAGATCTTACCTGAAGGCGTCTCGGGGTGTCAACCCTCCTCTTCCGGAGGGTCGCCGGACTCTCCGCCCTCGTCGTTTTTCGATTCATCGAGGCTCGGGACGTCGGGCGGGGAGGGCTCTCCGAGGGACGGCGTCAACTCCTCCATGAGCTGCTTACCGGCCGATGACACGCTGGAGAGGACACGGTCGGCAGCGGAGATGAGCTGAAAGGCCTCCCGTAGCGTCGCGGGACTCATGGCCTTCTTCCGGAGCTTGTCCTCCATGGCCTCCGCGAATCTCTGGAGACCCGACGCTTCCTGGGCGATGTGGGTGGCGTACTTGCTCTCGAGGAACTCGATGTAGTCGAGGATCTGATATACCTGCTCCTCTGGCAGGCTCTCGATCTTTCGCATGAGGCGCTGCCGGAGTACGTCGTGCATGACCGTTATTCCCGAGTTGGTTGCAGGTCCCGGTGAAAAGGGGCTTCGAGCAAGCTAACACAGGCCCCGGGGAGGAAGCGACGGGTTTGCGGGGCCGATGGAGGCCAATATCGTGCTCCTTCGTTCCGGAACTCCCTCATCCCTACGGGGCTAGAGACCGCGCATGGTTTTTCTCCCCAACCGCAAAGTCGATATCGATGCCCACGCGAGTCGTCTCTACGACGCCTGGCTCGGATCCATCGAGGAGCGCCTAGAAGACCCCTCCTGCGATCGCTACGAGCTGTGCCGGACGGTCCTGACGGAAATCCATTATCCGCATCTGGCCGGTGTCGATCCCGAGACCCTTCCCCCTTCGACTCAAGTCCTTCTGTCGCAGATGGACGCCCGGAGGGTCACCCTGGAGCCCGAGTACTACGCCGATACCGACCTGGAGCGCTACGCTCGGGTGAAGCCCCTCATCTGGCTCTGGGAGGGGTTCGACAGGAGCGCCCTGGGCGAGAACGTCTACCTGGGGGTCAAGTTCCGGAGGATCCTCGCGCAGCGCATCTTCCGGAGCTGCGGGAGGAACTTCAAGGCCTTTCACCACGTGAAGCTCTCCTTCGGCTACAACCTCGAAGTGGGAGACGGCGTCGTAGTACACCGCCACGTGCTCCTGGACGACCGGGGCGGAATCCGGCTCGGGAATGGCGCCTCCGTCTCTGACTTCGCCAACATTTACAGCCACTCCCACGACGTGGTGGAGGGCAGGGACATCACCACTCCCGTGACCGTCATCGGGGATGGCGTCCGGATCACCTACCACGCCACCGTGATGTCGGGGGTCCATCTCGCCGACGGCACCATGCTCGGGTCGTTCGGGATGGCCACCCGGGACACGGACCCCCACACCATCTACGCGGGGATCCCGGCGAAGAAGATCAAGGACAAGCCGGTTCGCGAGCGGCCGCCACCCACGCCCGATCCCCTTGCCGACGATCCGGACGAGTAGGCAATCCCCCGCGGAGGTCGCGAGGCCAGCCGGGGATGACCTCGGAACGGGTACCGGCGACTTCGGATTCTGACGAGTCCCCTGAGGGCTTATCCCTCTTCGGCCTCGTACTGCTTCTGCAGCCGCTCCACAACCGCCGGATCGGCCAACGTCGTGGTGTCGCCCAGAGCATGCCCTTCTGCCACGTCTTTCAGCAGACGCCGCATGATCTTGCCTGATCTGGTCTTGGGCAGGTCCGCGGTGAAGACGATGATCTCGGGACGGGCGATGGCCCCGATCTTCTCGACTACGTGGCCCTTCAGCTCGCCTTCGAGCTCGTCGCTGCCGTTGAGGCCCTGCCCGAGCGTCACGAAGGCGGCGATGGCCTGACCCTTCACGTCGTGCGACTTGCCGACGACGGCCGCTTCGACCACGGCCTCGTGGTCGACGAGCGCGCTCTCCACCTCCATAGTCCCGATTCGATGGCCGGCCACGTTGAGCACGTCGTCCACGCGGCCCAGAATCCAGAGGTACCCGTCGTCATCAAGCTTGGCGCCGTCGCCGGGGAAGTAGATCCCGTCCCACTTAGACCAGTACGTCGCGCGGTACCGCTCCTCGTCACCGTAGATGGTGCGCAGCATGGCGGGCCATGGCTCCGTGATGGCGAGGAAGCCCGCCTTCACCTCGTTGCCATCATCGTCGAGAAGGGTGGCCGAGATGCCGGGGAAGGGCTCGGTGGCACTGCCCGGGCGGGTCTCGGTCACAGCGGGGAGGGGCGTAATCATGATGGCCCCCGTCTCGGTCTGCCACCACGTGTCGACGATGGGGCACCGCTCACCTCCGATCACCTCGCGATACCACATCCAGGCTTCGGGGTTGATGGGCTCCCCCACAGTCCCCAGGAGCCTCAGCTTGGACAGGTCGTGCTTTCCCGGCCACTCGTCACCCCACTTCATGAACGCGCGGATCGCCGTGGGTGCCGTGTAGAAGACCGTGACTCCGTGCTTGGCACACAGCTCCCAGAATCGGTCGTTCTCCGGCCAGTTGGGGGCCCCTTCGTACATGAGGGCCGTAGTGCCGTTCGCCAGCGGCCCGTACACGACGTAGCTGTGCCCCGTGACCCAGCCCACGTCGGCCGTGCACCAGTAGACGTCGTCCTCCCTGAGATCGAAGACGCACTTGGTCGTGGCGTACACTTGCGTGAGGTAGCCACCCGTG
>CBDCMR010000003.1:0-1869583 GCA_965219035.1 Longimicrobiales bacterium
TCCAACTGGAAGACGTAGACGAGCTCACCGGTGGGCTCGAGCACCTGTTCGGTCTGCACCAGGTTCACGTTCCTGATAAAGGGAGACGCCCTCGAGAGCTTCCCAGAACGAGGTCAAAGCGAAGTTGTTGCCGGCCTTCCCGTGTACCTGGAACTCGATGACGTCTCCGACGGTCACCTGGAGGACCTGCGTGAGCCACGTGTAGTCCGGCAAGGCCCTCGCCACCTCGTCCAGTACGTGTGGCCAGACATAGCGTCCTTCATCGATTTCCTGGATGATGTCCACCTTCTGGCCGATGGAGTCCCGCCGGGCGGTCAACTGTTCGTTTCGCTGAATCAGGTCGGCGTAATTGGCCGAATCCTGAACCGCGTCAGCCAACGCCACCTGGACGTCCTCCTGACCCGACGACAAACTGAGGTACCCCCATCCGAACAGGCCGAGCGTGGCCACCGCGGATACGATGGCCCCGATGATGTAGGGATCCGCCGGGATGGCGGGGATGCTTGGCAGGGAAAAGCCGCCACCGCCGCTCTTGGCGGGGCGCCTCTTCCCTCCTAGAAGGAGATTGACCTCGATCAAGGGTCGTCCTCGTCCTCGTTAGGTCGGCCGCAGGGCCAGGCCCAGTGGAAGGAGCAGCATCGGCGCCGCCTCCTCCAACAGGACGGTCTCCGAGGCGGCCGGCTGGACCGGCACCTGTTCGAACGGGTTCACCACATCGGCTTCCAGATTCATGCGCCTGCTCAATGAATCAGTCATGCCAGGGATCCGCGCCCCGCCACTACTCAGGTAGATGCGTCCCAGGCCGCCGCCGTCCTGCCGAGTCAACAGGAACGCCGACGCCCGCTCGATCCCGACCGCGACCTCATCGGCGCTCGATTCCACCAGCGCATACAGATCCGCCAGGTCCTCCCTGCCCTGGACGACGTCCTCGGCCTGCTCGGCCGTGAGGCCCTTCTCTCTCTGAAGGTCCTCCCGGACCCGTCTCGAGCCGAAGGGGATGTCCCGAGTCAGGATGGGGTTGCCGTCTTCCAGCACGTTTACGTTGGTCGTCTCGTGGCCGACGTTCACTAGCGCCACGATGCCCTCCATGGCCTCCGGATAGTTGTGCTCGAAGGCGTTGTGAAGGGCGAAAGCATCCACGTCGATGGCGGCAGGAGACAGTCCGGCGTCCAGGAGGAGGCTCACCTTGTTGTCGACGAGCTCGCGCTTGGCGGCCACCAAGAGGATTCAGGATCTGGAAATCCAACTCTACGCTCTTGATGTCGAACGGGACGTGCTGCTCGGCCTCCCAGCGAATGACCTCCCTGGCATCGGATTCCTTCATCCGATCCATCTCGATCTTCTTGATGATCACGTCGTGGCCCCCCACCGCCGTGATCACTTCCTTGGTCTTGAGGCCGACTTCCTGGAAAAGACCGCGGACGGTATCGGCTACCAGGCCCGGGTCCATGACCTCGCCTTCCACGATGGCGTCGGCCACGAGCGGACGCATGGCGACACGGCTAATCTCGGGTTGGTCGCCGGAATGATCGACGACCACGACTTTCACGAAGCCGCTGCCGATATCCAGCCCTACCGACTCTTTGCTGCGTCCGAAGAAGCCCATTCAGCCCTCATCTCGTGGGGCGCGGGAACATATATTTACCTGAAACCTAGATCAGGTTACCACTAGAATCCAAGCATTGTCAAGAGATTTTTCGTGCGGTGCATTTCAAAAGATTGGTAAACATTTGATCGAGACACCCGTCTACCGGCGGACACGAACGGGCAGGGGAAGCCACCTCACCCTCGGCGCTCGACTCCGCACGGTGACACCCTAGCTTCCGGAGGTCGCCGAAAGATCGACCCAGCTGCGGGAAGCGAGCGGGCGGACCCGGGTGAGGCTCGAATTGATGACGGCCCGGCTCACCGCGCACGTCGAATTCGTGACCACGGATCCGCCCACGAGAGCCTGCGCTTCGAAGCTGGCGTTGCTGGCCATGACCCCACCGTAGACCCGGTTTCCGGAACCCTGGGTCTCCATACTCCCCTGGACAATGATGATGCCGTAGAAGACGGAGCCACCCCGCAGGTCGAGGTTGCCATCCACGAGCAGGACTCCCTGGCCCACGCCTCCGGACTGGATGTTGGCGCTGCCGGTTATGTGGATGATGGGGTACCAGTTGGAGCAGGCCGCTCCGGGGTTCTCGGGATTGCCCCAATTGCTCGCGAAGGCTTGCCCGTTATTGCAGACTCCTGCCGCGGTGCTGTCGGGAGCCATGTTGTTGATGCTCCCGCCGGCGAGGCGGATGTCGGCCATGTCCGTCAAGTCGGCCCAGGTGAGGTCTCCGAATTTGGTGAAGGTCGAGTCGGCGATGGAGGTGTCCTCCTCCACGGCCGGATCTCCGGTGATTATCGCTTGACCCTGGGTGCTGACCTGGCTGGCATTGTCCGTGAGGATCCCCGGCTTGTTTTCCAGTGTGCCCGGGCAGAGGCCTCCCCAACCGCCGGGAACCTCGTCCTCGCCGTGCACCTCGGCTGTGCCTTTGAGCGTCGTCGGTCCCCGTGTGGTCAGCGCGGCGGGAGGCGCGATGTCGGCCGTGACCAGGCGCACCGTGACGCCCACGCGCCGCGAGGCCCCCGAGAGCATAGCGCCACCCCGGGTGACCGTGCCGTCGGCGTCCACGAAGTACAGGTTGTCGGTCATCTTGGTGACACGGGCGGTGACACGCCCCACACCCGGGTAGTCTCGCGTAACGGTGGTGTCACCCCAGTCGGGCAGAGCTCCGAAGAGAGCCGAGTTCCAGTTGGCCATGAGGTCCACGAAGCCCTGCTCGGTCAAATGGAAGGCCAGGCCGGCGTGCTCGCTCGCCACGCCGATGCGCCCCTCCTGGCGCGCCATGAAGAACCCGCCGGTCATGATGAGGCTCACGACCCCAAGGGTGAACACCGCCACGGGAAGGGCAAAGCCGCGCTGTTGTTTCTCTTCCATCTCAGCTTACCTCGATTGGACCGATCCGGGCCATTCGCTAATTCCGTAGATAGATCGCAGCTGTGAGGGAGTCCGCTACGGGGACTCCCCGCTTGTCCACGACCCTCGATCTCGACCGAAGCGTCACCTCGATCTGTGAGACTGCCGTGGGGTTCGTTGCGACGTTCCCGAGGGAGTCCAAGTAGATGAACGAGACTCCATTCGGGGAGAGTGGCCCCACCAGTTGCGCCGTCGTCGTGCTGGACTGGCGGGCCAGATAGTAGTCCCCGCCCAGCGTGTATAATCCATACGTGTAGACCGTGAACCCTCGGACCGGAGCACCAATACGCACCGTGTCGTTCGCCAGTGCCGAGACCAAGGCGGGAACTACGAGCGACTGTGCAGTATCTGCTCCTGAGCACGTCTGGGTCGTGTCGAGGCTGCTCACAACACCGGAGAGGATCGTGTCGTCGCTCGAGACCTCCGGATCGTTGTCGGCCAACACCACGATGGAGTCTCCGCTCTCGAAAAAGCGACCGATCCTCTTCACCCGGATGGGGCTTCCGGTCGCGTTCACACCGCACACCAGGCCGAAGGCCCGCATGGCCCGGACCTCGATCCGATCCGAGCCCATGGTCAGGATGTCGCCTTCGGCACGGCTCATCTCCCTGAGCTCCGAGAACAGGATGGCGATCCCCGCACGCACGGTCTGCTGACCTTGAATCTGCGCCGTCTGGATCGTGTAGGCTCTCTGACTCGAGAGCATGATCTCGTACGTGGAGCCGACCACGACGGCGCCGAGCACGGCGACGATGATGAGTTCCACGAGCGTGAATCCGCGCCTGTCACCCTTCTTCATGGTCTGAGCACCCTAAAGAGCAACGTGTCCGCGACGGCGTTGGATAACATGGGGATCGACTGACCCGCGGATATGGAGGCCAGACCCGGACCCACCGTAACGATGCGGACGGCCTTGGTCTGCGCCGTAGTAGCGGTCACCGACCAGGAGACCACCATGGGGCCGATGTTGTCTCCTCCGGCACCGATCGAGTCGTACGGGGTCGAGCGGATGCGCTCCATCACACTCTGGATGGCAACGGCCCGAGCCGTCGTGACCTCGGACAGAGTCATCTGGCGAGCAACGAAGAGAGTCGTGCTGGCCAACCCCAGCACGCCGAATGCGAGGACGAAGATGGCCATGACCAGTTCGACGAGCGAAAAGCCCGCCTTGGCGCGGGTCTCAGCTGCATCTGGTGCGCACATCAGTTGGCCACCATCTGCCCGAGCGTGAGAACGCGTACCGATGAGGTGTCCGACGTGAGCAGGAAGGTCACGGTCACGGGAGAAGAGAAGTTGTTGCATCCCGTGTCGGCGAAGCCGCGAGGGTTCATGCACAGTCGCAGGTTCGAGGCGGTCGACGTCCGGATGTCCACGTTGAACTCCTCATCGAAGTGCAGAACCTCGAGGACCTCGCCACCCGTGCTCAGCCACGCGCTGTCACCGCCCGCATCGACGCTCAGCCGTACTGTCCGTCCATACTCCACGGCCTGTGCCCGGGCGCGAGCGTGCATCGACATGAAGGTCTGCCGTGCCCCCTTTACCGCGAAGCGCCCGGAGACCCCGCTGAAGCTCCTGATGACGATGCTGGTGAGAATCGAGCCTATCAGGAGCACGACCACGAGTTCGATTACTGAAAAGCCTGACCTTCGATGGTTCATATCCATTCGTTGACTAAGGCGATTGGCGGCCTCGGTGGACTGTCCGCGAGATCCGTGCCGCGTAGAAATGTCAATAACCACAGGCCTCTTGCCCTCGCGTAGCCCTATTCTCGGGCAAACTCTTACCGGACACCGGAAAAAAGTATCCCGTCGAAACGCCGGACCGTGGGGACAAAACGACTCACCTCCCGCGGCCACCTCGGGTGCGATCTGCACGCACGGCTCGGCGGCGGCGGGAACCGGCCAGACCTTGGGTAGCTGAGAGAACGATACGTCCGCCGCGACCTAAGGGCCACGACGAAGATCTTCGGGGCGAAGAAGTCCGGCGGCTAGTGTTCCGTTGCCGAAGTTCGCGAGCCACCAAGAGGGTCGGGGCGCAGTGCGATCATGACGGGACGACGCGGCGTAGCGCAAGCGGGCACCGCGCGAAGCGTGGTCGTAAGGAGTCCCAACGCCGAGCCCACGGATGCACCGTGCCCTCGACTGGCCGAGACACTTTGGCAGCGGGACACTAGCCTGGGTCCTCGAGCCAAGCCCCCTCCGGGAGAGGGATCAGGCCATGCAGTGACTCCGCGGCCTCCAGAGCGGCAAGGGCCGCGCAGGCCGAGCCCACGATCTCGGAGCCGCCACTCAGCGTCACCGACCCTCTCACACGAAGCAGTCCGCTGATCTCGGCGCCACTCTGGACCAACAGATCCCCGGCCACGATGACCACCCCGAAGTAGCGGGCACCGGCAGACAGGGTCGCATCTCCGGCGACCAGAAGCACGCCTTGACCGCCCCCCCCTTCAATCACGAGCGAACCCTCCGACGCCACCACAGGCCGATACGCCGCGCAGGGGTCGAGCGGGTTCAGTGGCGCTCCCCAGTTCGCGGCTGATGTGCGATCGCAGTCACCTGGTATGCCTCGGGGTGAAGGAGACACCAGACCCGCCACCGAGAGGTCTGCCCCGGTTATGAGAGCCTCATGGTCGAGGAGGCCGAGGGAGGGCAACTGTGCCGGTCTGCTCCGCTCGCTCGGCCCCGGATCGAACTTGGGGAGATCCGCCACGAGCTCAGCCCATGGCGCTACGCCTCCGGCGAAGAGCGTGTCGAGGCCGGGGCGGTATCCGGCACATCGATCCTCGGACCACGGAGGCGGAGCTCGAAGTATGCGTGCCACATCGATACGGCTTCCGCCGGTGAGGGTAACGGTCCCTCCGCTCTCGACGATCCCGAGGGAGGCCCCGACCCTGGCATCCGGGCTCATCCCCCAGTAGAGGCGCGTAGCCCTGTGAGCCCCGGGAAGCCGCTCCAACACCCCTTCGGAACGCAGCAGCACGACCTCCGGCGAGAGCCGCAGGGCTCTCGTCACGAATCGGGCCCGGGGCGGGATGCGCCCCTCCCCCGTCGAAGTCCACTCGCCCGCGGGAAGGGACCGGACGGCAGAGATCCCTCGCGAAGCGATGTGCACGCCTCCCTCCGCAGCCAGGCGCCGGGCCAAGGCAGCCCAGCGAGCACGGGAGACCGAGAGCTCGGATCGAGAGAGGACAAGCAGGCCGTGGCCCGTGGCCGTCACGGCCATGAGGAGGAGGAGCACCACGATCAGCACGTAGCCCCTCTTGTGGCCCGCGTCGCTCACTCTCCCTCGCCGGGTGAGGTCCCTTCCCTGGACCAGAGCGGTATCCACGTCGACCATATACCGCCACCCCACGGCGCCCGATCGCTGACCAGCCGCAAGAGGACTCGTTCGCGGCTGCCCTCCATGCCGGAAGGGCCCGGGAAGACTTCGGGAGTTAGAGGCTGCCTGCCTCCCCTCCCTCTCCTGTAGCGGAGGGCTCCTCCTGCGACATGGTAGCTCCCGTGCTCGAAGACGCGCAGCAGAGGACCCGAGATGGGCGGATCGACCGCCCACACCTCCGCATCCGAGTCCAGACCGTCGGAGCACGCAGGCTCCCTTGTCCTGGCTCGGTGGACCAGGTCGGCGGGCCGCCAACCTCCTTCGGTGAACACCAGCACCGAGTCCTTGACCGGGTTCGGCCTTCGCTCACCGCGGTAGGCCACCACGACGGCCCCCGGGCGGGCGGCGACCGACGCACACGAAAGTCCCCAGCCCCGGAACACGCGCAAGGGGAGACTGTCGCCCGCCGGGTCCAGCCAATCTCTTCCGGCCACCCCTCGTCTGAGGTCTCTCCCCATCACCGTCGCCGCCACGCGCCGCGCCGACAGCACATCCATTTCGTGCATGAGTCGGACGGCCACGAGCCTCTGGCGGGAGAGGATGCGCCAGCCCAGCCCGACCAGGGCCAACCCCAGGAGGAGAGACACCAGGGCCTCGGCCACCACGATCCCCCGGCGGTCAGGGAGCAGAGGCACCCCCAACCGGGAAGCCCAGCGTCAGGCTCAGATCCCGGTGGCCTTCGAAGGTGACCGTGACCATTCCCGACCCTCCGCGCGACCAGCGTAGCTCCCCCTCGTCCATGACATGGCTCCCGGCTCCGCTCCACCCGGCCCGCACCAGAGAGTCCGCCAGCCCCTCCACGGCCTGGGAAACCGACTCGAGCGTGAGGGCGACCTGAAGCGTTCGCTGGGCCTGCAGAGTCATCCCAACCGCACCCAGCAAGCCCACCTCCAGAACGACGAGAGCGATCAACACCTCGACCAGGCTGAAGCCAGGGCCACGGACCTCACGCATGGATTTCGCGGACTCGACCTCGGCACTCGGTCCTGGACCTCTGAGCCATCCCTGGGATCGATGTGTCATTCTCGCCGGATTCGTCCGTAGGCCGAGACGACAAGACGGGCTACGGCCGCGCCTCGGCGAAACGTTATCGAGCGAGCCGCCATCTGCCCAAGCCCCACCCCGTCGAAGCGGAGCTCAGCACTGGGACGCCCACCCGAGATCACCAGCTCCACCCCGTGGCGCCCCCACAGGTCGACGTGCTCCCGGATCACCCGGCCCGCGGTTATCCAGGCCGTGGGCGGCTGGTGTTCAACGACCAACATCGCTCCTCCGTGGACGCGTGCCTGACCCCGGGCCCGGACGATGAGACCCACGAGCTCCTCACGAGCCGCCACAACGGAGAGGCGGTCGTCCACGCTCCGAGCAGCCGGCAGCAGAAGTCTCACCCCGACGGCGACGAGACCGAGGGCACAGACGAGCTCGAGGATCGAGAAGCCGCGGCACATGGGTATACCATGGCACCATGGCTCGGGCGTTGGGATGCTCCGGCGGGCCTGGCGGCCTACGGGCCCCTACGCGAGGCCGTAGTCCTGGATCTTGTAACGCAGAGCCCGGGGCGAGAGCTCGAGGAGCGCCGCCGCCTTCGAGCGATTGCCGCCTGTTCGTTCGAGGGCGCGCTTGATGAGCTGCCGCTCGAGCTCGGCGCATCGGCGCTTCACCGAGAGATCATCTGAGGCGTAGCCGGGCTCGGTGACGACGTCCGCATCACGGAGACGTCCAGAAAGGCTGTCCTCGTCGAGCGTGTCGCCTTCGGCGAGCACGACTGCCTGCTCCAGCACGTTCTCCAACTCGCGGATATTACCGGGCCAGGGATATGCCAGAAGCGCCTTCATCGCCCCGGGCGTTACCGACTCCACCTTCAGGTTCAAGCGCTCCCGGATGCGCCCGAGGAGGTGATGGGTGAGGTCGGGGATCGCCTCCGTTCGCTCCCGCAGGGGGGGCAAGTGGATCGGGATCACGGCGAGCCGATAGTACAGGTCCTGGCGGAAGTCACCGGCGTGTACCGCGGACTCCAGGTCCCGGTTGGTCGCGGCCACGATCCGCACGCTCACGGTCGTGGTCCCCGTGCCTCCCAACCGCCTGACCTCTCCGTCCTGAAGGACACGCAGGAGCTTCACCTGCAGCGACGTGGGAAGCTCCCCCACTTCGTCCAGGAACAGGGTGCCGCCTTCCGTGGCCTCGAAGAGGCCGGCCTTGTCACGGTCGGCTCCGGTGAAGGCGCCACGCACGTAACCGAAGAACTCTGACTCGAGTAGCGTCTCGGGGATCGCGCCACAATTCACGGGAACGAAGGGCCGGTCGGCCCGATCGCTCTCACGGTGGATGTGGCGCGCCATGAGCTCCTTCCCGGTCCCCGACTCACCGGTCAATAGCACCGAGGACTGATGCCGTGCCACCTTTCCGGCCACCTCGAGCGCCCGAATCATGCCGGGGGATCGAGCGATGATGTCGCCGATGCGGCGCTCCGCCCGGACCTCGGCCCTGAGTCGCCCCACCTCAGCCCGAAGACGCTCTCGCTCCTCGGCCTTTCGGATCGTGAGAAGGACCTCGTCAGCGCCGAACGGCTTGGGGATGTAGTCGTAGGCTCCCGCGACCATGGCCTTCACGGCCAGATCGACGCTGCCGTACGCGGTCATCATGATGACGAGCGCACCGCCTTCCTCCTGCCGATACCGCTCGAGGAACTCGAGCCCGTCCATCTGAGGCATGCGTACGTCGCACAGGATCAGATCGGGCTTTTCGTTCTTGGCGACGACGAGCCCGTCGGCACCGTTCGCGGCCACCACTACGCCGTGTCCGCCCTCGTCCAAGATCAGCGAGAGTGAACGCCGGAGTCCCTGGTCGTCATCGATGACGAGGATCTTCACTCAACCTCCTGAATGTCCGCTGAATCGGAGTATTCGCTGCCCCCCAAAGTTACGCCAGCCGCAGGGGCCTCCGGAAGCCGAACCACGAAGCGGGCTCCCTCACCGGGGCGGTTCTCTACCTCGATCCTCCCACCCATCCCCGCCACCAGGCGCGCCGAGATGAAAAGACCGAGGCCGGTGCCCTTGCCCGGCTCCTTGGTGGTGTAGAACGGGTCGAAGACGTTGCCCACGTCCGACTCGGGGAGTCCTGGTCCATTGTCCGACACGGCGATCACCACCACCCGCCGGGCGGTCTCCAGTGTCCCCAGCGCCTCCCCCTCCGAGTCCAGAGCCACCCTCCGCCGGTGCATGTAGTTGATGCCAAGGGGATCACCCTCACGGCGGCGGGGAAAGTGGGCCGCGGGGCCGTCTTCCGTCCACACCACCACCTCGATGGCCGGATCGTCTCGACCTTCCAGCACATCCAGTGCGTTCAGGAGAAGATTCACGAGCACCTGTTCCAGATCCTGATGTGCGATGAGCACCGGCGGGCACTTCTCATCGAGGCTCCAGCGGTCCTCGACCTTGGCGAGGTGGCCCTGATTCGTCAGGAGCTCCCTCACCCTGCCGACGATCTCGACCACCTGGATCGGGGCGACCTCGTCCGCCTTGGGTCGAGCGAAGTCCAGAAGCCCTCTCACGATGCCGTCGATGCGCTGGGCCTCCGACCGGATGGACAGGACAAGCTCCGGATCCTCGCCCGCGGCCTCGAGCCGTCGGACGGCCACATCCAAGTACACGAAGATCGCCGCCAGCGGGTTTCCCACCTCATGGGCGATTCCGGCCGCGAGCGTTCCCACGGACGCGAGCCGCGCGGCCTGGATCACCTCGTTCCTCGCATCCACGAGTTGGCGGTTGGTGTCGTCGAGCGACTCTACGTTGTCGGCCAGGGCCTGCTGGTCGGCGATGAGCCGGTCGGCCATGACGTTCACACCCTCTGCGATGCTCCTGAGCTCGAGCCCGCTGGGAAGCTCGAGTCGATGCCGGTAGTCCCCGTCCGTTATCTGCTTGACCCCCAGAACCAACTCCTGGACGGGCTCTAGGAGTCCCTTCTTGAGCATCCACCCGCCGAACGTGAGAAGGATCAAGAGGTCGACAGCCACGATGACGAAGATGAAGACGGTGGCTTCGCCGGGGGACCGCATGAGAGGCAGCACCACACTGAGCGAGACACCCAACAGCAGGGTAACGCCCCCAAAGAGAATCCCCAGGGAGGCGAGCAGCTCGCGGCGGAGGGGTGTCGGGGAACCCATGGGCGTCGGGCCGGTGAAGAACGTGAGAGGCGCCGAAGACGGATACTCCGGCGCTTCCGATGAACGCGGCTAAAGTGTGGAACAAATGGATTCGCTGCAACCGCGAGAATCGGCCTATGGCGTACAACCCACGACGCTGACCGTGGTGGCAGGAGTTCCGTTCGCCGGAGTTGCGTTCCCGTGGTAGAAACCGCACTGGGCGGCAGTGAGGCCACTATGGGTCGCCGTGGCGGCCCACCCGCTTCCTGTAGCCTCATTGATGGTGAGGACCACGCCCTCGCTGGTCACAAACCCGAGATTGGTGAAGGAGGTGCTGTAGGTGAAGTTGTTGTTGTGGTAGACCTCTTGCTGGGTCGCCAGGTTCTTGAGGTCCGCCTTCATGCTGGATACGAAGGCCTTGTCGCGCACCGACGTGAACTTGGGAATGGCGACGGTGGCGAGGATCCCGATGATCACGACGACGATGAGGAGCTCGATCAGCGTGAAGCCTCTCGTCCGCATTCTCCGTCTCCTTTCGTCTGTGTGATCAGGGCTTGACCGACAGAGAGCGTGGCCCGGGATGCACCCGAACCACGCTCTCTCTGGGCGCAAAGCTGCGTCCTAATGTTGGTGGCCGGCGTTACTGCGTGCAGGCCATCTCACCTTGGCTAGTCGGTGTTGCGGTACCCACGGTGGGTGCCGATCCGCCGGCGCCGTAGTAGATCGCGCAGCCCTCGGTCCCGGCGAGCGCAGCGTGCACTGCGGAGGCTTCCCAGCCGTTGGTCGTAGCGCCGATCACGACCGTGACACCGTCGGAGGTGACGAAGCCGAGGGACGCCACAGTGGCCGTGTACTCGTACGTGTCGGAGTAGTAGATCTCCTGCTGACTGGCCAGGTTCTTCAGGTCGGACTTCATGGCCGCGAAGTAGGCCTTCTCACGCGTCGCCGAGAACTTCGGAATGGCGATGGCCGCCAGGATTCCGATGATCACGACCACGATGAGGAGCTCGATGAGGGTGAAACCCTTGTTGTACCGCATCTCAGACTCTCCTGCTGATGGGTGGCACTAGCTATGGACGTTCAGAGGATGCTCTCCAAGTGCAAGCCCGGGTCCAAAACGGGGGCACGACACATAATCACTTACCAGAAAACGTTTTACAAGCCTTTTCTCCCCTCGCTTGGCCGGCCTGATCGGCCTCCGATTCAGGGATTCTGCAAACCAGTTGCATTTTCAGTGTCCGTTAGAGTCGCCCGAATACTGTCAATTTGGCCGACACTGACGGGGTTCACGGTCTTTGCGCGGGCGGTGTCCAGGGCCGTGAGGGCCCGCGCCGTATCGCCCGAGTAGGCGTAGGCCTGGCCCAGCCAGAGCCACTGCTGCCATTGATGGCCCTCGCCGGCTTCGATGGTCATGAGGCGGGCCGCCACCGACTCGTCCCATCGGCCCTCGGCGGCCAGGGACTGGGCGAGGAGGTGGTTGGACACCGCGTCACTGCCACCGTAGGCCATCGATGCGGCTCCAGCCGCCTCGATGGCGGCCTCGAAGTCCCCCTCGCCATGATAGATGATAGCCAAAGCCTGGGGGGCAGGACCCATCTCGGGGAAGTCTGACCAGGCCCGCTCGAACAGGGCCTTCGCCGCCGCGGTCTTTCCGCTGATCTGGAGTTTCCGCCCCACTTCCATCAGAAGGGGGTAGCTCCCGTCCAGCAGGCTTATGGCGATACGGTACGCCTTGAATGAAGCGCCGCGGTCGATGGGGTACTGGACGTCCCCCAAGAGCCACTGGGCCCGCCCGGCCTCCGGGTGCTCCCTGAGCAGAGTGTCGAACACGCTCATGTTGTTCCTCCACGTGGCGTTCCGGGCGAAGGTCCGCACCGACATGAGGGACAGTATGACTACCAAGGCACCCACCGCGAAGCGCCGACGCTCGTCGTAGAGCTCGAGCCCCATCCATGCCAACACCGCTACGAACCCCACCGACGGCAGATAGAACGTCCGCTCCGCCAGCAGCACCCCGGACAGGAACAGGACGTTGGAGATGGGGGACAGGGTGATGACCGCCCACATGACCCCGAACGACAAGACACGACTGACACGTACGTCCGGACCCATCTCGCCGCGCCCCCAAAGCCGGAGCGCCAAGCCCAGAGTCGCCACCACCACAGCAACCCCCAGAAGGCCGCTGGCGCTCCACCCCAAGGCGATGGGGATCACGGCCGGTGAATAGTCGACGCTCAGGTCCAGGGGGAAGAACAAGAGGCGGAAGTAGTGGGGCCAGGTCGACGCCACGGTCCAGATCCGGGGAACCGACTCGGCCAGCAGATCTGCGCCGAGAGGGGCCAGGGGATCGGCAATGCTGCCCAAAACGGCCTGACGACCGGCCAGGACGGCCCCGGCCACGACCACCAGGCTTCCGTAGATCGCCCACCGGCGACGCAGATAGGCGAGGGCACTCCCGACGCTCGAGTTCTCGCGCGCGCCGTCCAGCAGGAACAGCACCCCGGGCAACGTAACCGCGCTCTCCTTGGTCAAAAACGCCATTGCGAAGAGCACCACGATGGCTGCGCCCGGCAGGAGGCCGAGGTCGTCTCTCCGGCGCGTGAAGATGAGGCACGCGCCCAGATAGAGAACCGAAGAGAACACCTCGGCCAACCCCACCACGTTGGCCACCGCCTCGACGTGTACCGGATGCACGGCAAACAAGAGCCCCGCCACGAACGCGAGAGCCAGCGGAGCGAGCTCGGCGAGGAGGAGCACTACCAGAGCCGTGACGGCTCCGTGGAGCAGCACGTTCAACGCATGGAACGCCGCAGGGTTTTCACCCCAAAGTGCCCACTGGAGACCGAAGAGCCCGGTGGTTGCGGGTCGCCACAGCCCCATATCCCTTCCGAACTCGCCCGGCCAGTAGGGCGAGACCATGGCCTCTGGGAGCGTGCTCAGATCCTGGACCAGCTCGCTGTCGATGATGATGAGCCGATCGTCGTAGGCGAAGTCGTTCAGCACGCTGTTCGCCGAGAGGAGTACGGCGGCCGCCGCCGAGAGGAACGCGGCCGATCGAACGGAGCGGAAGGGGGAGCGCCACACCTGCATCAGCGGGGGTCCCCTACGGGCGACGCCGGCTCCCGAGGCGGATCGCCCGCACCGGCCTCCAGGCCGTGAGCCCGCTCCGCCGCCGCCGCAGCCTCCTCCGTGCGGCCCGCCAGCTCCATGAGCTGCGCCATGCGCCTCCACGCCTTCGCGGTGGGCGGAGCCGCCCCGAACGCTGCCCACCGCGCTCGGACGGCCGCCTCGAAATCACCCTTGGCCACGTAGCTCTCGGAGACGAGGGTCCACAGATCCCGGTTCGATCCGACCACGGCCAGGCCCTGGAGGGCGATCCCGTGGCCCTCCCGGCCCAGACCCTGGAGGAGCTTATGCTCCGAGAGGACCTGCCAGGCCACCGGCTGCGTGGGAAGCAGATCGATGGCGCGGGTGAGCAGCTGCTCGGCGTCCCCCCATCGGTCGTGGCGCCCATGGAAGCGCGCCGCCTCGATGAGGAGGTTGTACTCACCGGGGACGAGCTCCACGGCCACCTCGTAGTGGCGCGACGCCTCCTCGACTTCTCCGACCTGGTCCAGGCCACGGGCTCTCGTTCGTATGGCCAGGAAGGACTCGGGGTGCTCTTCGGTGAGCGTGCTCAACATGGCGTAGGTGCTCATCCACGAAGGGTTCCTCAGGACCGTGCGCCCCATGAAGGCGGTGCCGACCACGCTCACGGCGATCAACAACATGCGAAGCGACCGTGGTCGCTCCCCGGCCGTCCACCTCACCACGCCGGCCACCACGAAGGCGAATCCCACAGACGGGAGGTACAGTGTCCGCTCCGCCAGGAGGATCCCGGTGGGGACCAGCAGATTGGTGACGGGAAGGATGGTTGCCGCGAACCAGCACAGCCCCAACGTGACGAGCGGCTCCCTCGACCACGACCACACGGCCGTGGCCACCCCAACCACGATCATGACGATCCCGAGCACGACGTCCGGCCCCCAGCTCCTTGCCGGGAAGAGGACAGCCGGCCCGTAGTCGGCCGCAAGATCGAGGGGAAAGAAGAGGAGCCTGAAGTAGTGTGGCCAGATCGACAGGGACGTGAGGATTCTTTCCCCGGTCGAGAGGCCCGTCAGGTACGCCGCAGGATACTCTCCGGCGATGGATCCGAGCACCAGCGACCTGAAGCCCAGGAACGCCGCGAGCAGTGCTCCGGTCAGCAGGAAGATGGGGACGTCTGACAGCACGCGCGTCAGGGGGGTACCCTCGTAATCCTCCCGCAACACCGCGAGGATTACGAGAACGGCGGGAAGGGTGGCTGCCATCTCCTTCGAGCCGAGGCCCAACACGAAGAGGACCCCGACCACCAGGAGCCGGCCGATCCGGGCGAGAGGGCACGCGTCTTCGTTGTGTGTGAACACCAGGCACGCCCCGATCACGAAGAGGGCGGCGTAGAGCTCGGCCCGGCCCACCACGTTGGCCACGGCCTCCGTGTGGACGGGGTGGAGCGCGAACAGCATTCCACCCACGAGGGCGGGAAGAGGCGCCGATAGCACCAGGAGGAGAAGAAAGACCAGGACGGAGACCGCGGTGTGGGTCGCCACGTTGACCGCGTGGAAGCCTGCCGGGTGACCATTCCAGAGCATCCACTCGGTCGCGTAGCTGGCCGAGGTGACCGGCCGGTAGAGCCCGATTCCGTCCATTATGTCGGGCCAATAGGGGGAGGTCAGGGCGTCTCCGACCCGCCCCTCCGTGATAACCGTATTGCCGCGGATGACCGTGTTGTCGTCGTATGCGAAGCCGTTGGACAGCGAGTTTCCGTAGGCGGCCACAGCCGCGATGAGAACCAGGATCGCCGCCCTCTTCGACGGGATGCTTCCGGTCCGGTTCACGGAGATGCGGAACCCCTCTCAGCCCTGATCGGGGGCCCCGGACTCATGCCCAGCGGGTGTATCCTTTCGGCCGGTGAGGGCATCGGCCTCGGCGGCCGAGGAGGTGTCTTGACGGGCTTCTGGTACCAGCGCCGGGCGCCTCGCTTCCGTCAGGGCCCTGCCCTCCCAGGGTTGGACCTTGGGCGGCTGCCAGGACTCCACTCCGGGTCTCAGGAGATTGGAGCGCAGGATGTAGTAGAGGGCGGCCACGCCGTCCTTCCAGTGGATCTTCTTCCCCTCGGCGTACGACCTGCCGTCATAGCTGATGGGCATCTCGTAGATCCTCGCCTGGGCCTGGGCGAGACGGGCCGTCACCTCGGGCTCGAATCCGAAGCGGTTGGCACTCAGGGGCAGGCGCTTCAGCAGATCCGCGTGCACGACCTTGTAGCACGTCTCCATGTCCGTGAGGTTGAGGTCGGTGAACATGTTGCTGAGCAGGGTCAGGAAGCGATTCCCCATCATGTGCCAGAAGAAGAGCACCCGATGGGGTCCGCCCAGGAAGCGTGAGCCGTACACGGCGTCGGCCTTCCCTGCCAGGATCGGCTCCATGAGCAAGGGGAGCTCGTGAGGGTCGTACTCCAGGTCCGCGTCCTGGATTGCGATGATGTCGCCGGTGGCCCGCTCGAATCCAGCCCTCAACGCCGCGCCCTTCCCCTGGTTCACCTCCTGGAATACCAGGATGTCGATGAGACCCGCTGCCTTCAGCTCCTGGAGTAGATCGCGGGTACCGTCGGTGGACCCGTCGTCGACCACGATGACTTCGAGCTCCAGGCGCACCTCGCGAACACGCCGAAGCAGCTTCTCCACCGTGTTGATCTCGTTGTACGCGGGAATGACGACCGAAAGCTTCACGCGTTCCCAGGCGAGGTCGTCGTGCCTCTTCTGGTCGATCTCGCGGAATCGGAGCATGCTCATGCCGTTCGAGTCCTTGGTCGTTGCGTGCCCCTGCGAGGCACCAGGGTGCGTGTGCGACGAGCCGCCTTCATGTGGCGGCCCTGCGGCATCAGACCTCGATCCCGTATCGGCTCAGCTTGCGATACAGGGTCGAGGGGTCGATGCCCAGGACTTCCGCCGCTCTCGTCTTGTTGCCGCCCTCGGCCACGAGCACCCAGTGGATGTAGGCCCGCTCGATGACCTCCATGGACGGATTGGGGGGCAGTTGATCACTCACCAGGGGTGGAGCGTGCTCCATCCGAACCCGCTCCGGCAGGTGAGAGGGCCCAATGGGTGCGCCCGCTGCCACCACGGCCGCCCGCTCCAGCGCGTTCTCCAGCTCCCGGACGTTTCCCGGCCAGTCGTAGGCGCACAAAACCTCCAAGGCATCCTCCCCCAAGCTCTTCTCCCCGTCTTCGCCTACCAACCTCCCCAGGAAGTGGTGGGCGAGCAGAGGAATGTCTTCTCGGCGCTCACGCAGCGGAGGGAGGTGAAGGGCGATGACGTTCAACCGGTAGTAGAGGTCACTCCGGAACGTCCCTCTACGGATCTCCTCGTTAAGATCCCGGTTCGTTGCTGCCATGATCCTGACGTCGATGGGGACGGCCTCCGTGGATCCCACCGGGATGACCTCGCGCTCCTGGAGGGCGCGCAGCAGCCTCACCTGGGTCGCCGGGGACATCTCGCCGATCTCGTCGAGGAAGAGGGTGCCGCCGGCGGCGGCCTCCAAGAGCCCCATCTTGTCCTTCACGGCCCCTGTGAACGAGCCTTTGGTGTGCCCGAAGAGCTCGCTCTCCAAGAGACCCTCCGGAAGGGCTCCACAGTTCAGCGAGAAAAAGGGCGCTTCCGCCCACTCGCTCAGACTGTGCATGTAGCGGGCGATCACCTCCTTGCCCGAGCCGCTCTCACCGCTGATGAGGACGGTGGACTGGGTTGGCGCCACGGTCTCTCCGAGCTTTAGCACCTCCACGAACGAACGACTCTTCCCGATAGGCCTGCTGCTGGGCGCCGTCGACTGCCTTCGGATCTCCTTCTTGAGGGCCTTGTTCTCGACACGCAGCTGTCTGGCCTCTGCGGCACGCCGACAGATGGCAAGCAGCTCGTCGTTGGCGAACGGCTTCTGCAGGTAGTAGTAGGCCCCTTCGTTTACGGCTCGGACGGCGGATTGGAGAGACGCCTGAGCCGTCATCAGGATGACCGCCATCTCCGGATCAACCTCGTGGGCCTTGGCCATGACCTCGAGGCCCGAGGTCCCGGGCATGCGAATGTCGGTGAGCACGATATCGGGCGTCTGCTCGGGCAGAGCCTCCAGAGCCTCACGTCCGCTCAGGGACGACACCACGTCGTAGCCCTCGCTGCTGAAGAGAATGCGCAGCGTGTCGAGGATGCCGGCCTCGTCGTCGACCAGCAGAATCTTGGTGGCCCTGCTCATGATACTGCACCCTCCATGGGCAGGGCCGCGGCATGCGTGCCCGGCAGGTAGACGGAAAAGTGGGCTCCGCCATCCGGCGCATCTTCCACGAAGAGCGCGCCATCGTGTGCCTTCACCGCCCGATGGACCACCGCCAACCCCAACCCGCTCCCCCCGTCCCGGGTGGTGAAGAACGGATCGAAGATCCGTCCCAGATCCTCGGCTCGAATCCCCGGCCCCGAATCCAGGACACTAAGGCGCACAGGGCTCACGACGCTGGTGCCGCGGGGCTCGCCCGGACCCGAGTAATCCTGCAGTGATACCCGAACGCGGCCGTAAGGGCCGCTGAACTGGACCGCGTTCAGGATGAGATTGAAGACCAACCGGTGGAGGAGATCCGAGTCACCCGGGAGAATCAGGGGCTCGTCGACACCCTCGCTCTCGATAACTCCCCCGGCTTCGGCGTCCGGATGCTGCTTGACCAGCACGATGGCATCTCGAACCACACGTGCGAAGTCCACGCCCGCCTCGGCGCTGATCTGCATCCCCGAGAACTCGAGGAACTCGCTGAGCAACCGGCTCAGCCGATCCGACTCGGAGAGCACCAACCGTTGGAGCAGCGACCGGTCATCACCGGCCAGGGAGGCGTTGTCCAGCTGCTCCACGGCGCTGCGGATCGACGCCAGCGGGTTCTTGATCTCGTGCGCCAGAGAAGCGCTGAGCTCCGCCACGGCTTCCAGGCGCTCGTTTTGGCGGTTCAGGAGCTCGACCCGCTCGAGGTCGGTGATGTCCTGAAAGATGGCCGTCACCGACGGCTCCTCCCCTTCCCCACCTTCGAGGACGGTGGTGCTGATCCCCAGAGTGATCTGCCCGCCTGCCCTTTGCTTCGCCAGAGTCTTGACCCGGAACACCGGTCTGCGCCGCTCCACCGTGCTTCGCAGGGCCAGAGCGAGTCCCGGTGCCACTTCGTCGACAGCGTCCAGGATGGAAGATCCCTCCCACTGTACCAGCCGCAAACCCAGAAGCTTCTCGGCGGCAGGGTTCAGGTAGGCCAGGCGCCCTCCCCCGACGATGGTGAGAACACCCGTGGAGATGTTGGCGAGGATATCTCCCTTGTCGAGACGAAGGCGGGCGAGCTCCGTCTGCACCGCACCCAGAGCAAGGCCGGTCCGACGGACCCGGTCACCCAGCCAGCCCGTGATGAGCGCCACACCGGCGAAGAGGCCGATCTGAAGGCTGACGGCTCCCGAGAGCGGGACACCCGGATGACCCCAGACCAGATCGGCGAAGTAGACGATGGCCGCCAGCGCCCCTATGAGCACACCTCCCGGAAGGGGGAGGAGGAGGGCGCCCTCGGTGATCACGAGAATATAGAGGGGCGCGAACACGACTTCGTCGCCCAACGTGGTGATGTGGACGATCGTGGTCACGAGAGCCACGTCGAGGACGACGTGCGCGTAGAGGAAGTTGTGGCCGACCTGGCGTCCGCGGAAATGCGTGTGCCAGGCGGAGCCGAGCGTCACGGCCAAGGCGGCGAGGAACATCAGAGTCGCGATACGGCTCGCCTCGGGGGGCGCGGACTCCCACGCCACGAGGATCCCCACCAAGATACCGGCGGCGAGGGTCATGCGACCCACGTACAGCCACCTGAGAAGCTCGCTTCTTCCGAACTCCGCTCGGGGCGATTCGTCGTGCTTCAGGCCGACCTCCAGTCCGAGGAATCGCCCCACTGAGGAGTCGCGGAGCCGCTACACCACGGTACCACCGGCTATCGCAGAGTGCAACGCTCCGGATTTGGCATTTTGCGAGATAGCTTACTTCTCCTCACTCTCTCCGAAGAAGATGCAGAGGCTCTGAGCACTCAGCGGGCGGCAGCTCCGGTCCCAGGGCCACGACGCCCGGAGCCGGGTCGGATGCATGGAAGAAGACCATGGGGGCGCATGGTTGAGCCCAGACCGTATATTGCCCGCTATGAACGATCTCGCGACGCTGCTGGCCGTGGCACGAGGCGATCGACCCGCGGACATTCGGCTCACGAATGCGCGCGTCGTGAACGTCCTGACGGAAGAGGTGGAGGAGACGGATATAACCCTCTCGGGCCCCTGGATCGCGGGGGTCGGCCCCGGATACGAGGCCGAAGAAACTCTGGACCTGGCCGGGCAGTTCGTGCTCCCCGGCTTCATCGATGCGCACGTTCATATCGAGTCGAGCCTCGCGACTCCCCCGGAGTTCGCCCGGGCCGTGGTCCCCCGGGGTACGACCACCGTGGTCTCCGATCCCCACGAGATCGCCAACGTGCACGGGCTGGAGGGCATCCGGTACATGCTCGCGGCCAGCGAAGGGCTGCCCCTCACCACCTTCGTGATGGCCAGCTCGTGCGTGCCGGCGACCCATATGGGCACGGCTGGAGCGGTTCTGGACGCGGATGACCTCGCCTCTCTGGATCACCCTCGGGTGCTGGGCCTGGCCGAGCTAATGAACTTCCCCGGCGCCATTCACGGAGCCCCGGACGTCCTGGCGAAGCTGGCGGCCTTCAGCGGGCGCGTGGTGGATGGACACGCCCCCGGAATCAGCGGCAAGGCGCTGAACGCCTACGTGGCTTCGGGCCCCCGGTCCGACCACGAGTGCACGACCGCCGAAGAGGCGCTCGAGAAGCTGCGTCGCGGTCTATGGGTGTTCTTTCGCGAGGCGACCAATGCCAGGAACCTGTTGGCGCTTCTCCCTGCCCTGTCACCGCGTTCGCGCCGACGGATCGCGCTGTGTACCGATGATCGCCAGCCTGCCGACCTCCTGGACGAGGGAGGCATCGACGGCATGCTCAGGACACTCATCGCCGAGGGGGTCGATCCCATCGAAGCCATCGGCCTGGCCACCCTGAACCCCGCGGAGTACTTCGGACTCCACGACCGGGGCGCCATAGCTCCGGGACGCCGAGCGGATCTGGTCATCGTCTCGTCCCTTTTCGACCTGCAGGCCCGCTCCGTGTTCTCTGGCGGGAAGCTGGTAGCGGAGGACGGGAGGACCCTGTGGTCGCTGGCGGCCTCCCCTTCCCCACCGACGCCCGCCATGGCCGTGAGGGACGACGCCATCGACTTCTCCATCCCACGACAAGCCGGACGGGCGAGGGTCATCAGGGCCATCCCAGATCAGATCGTGACCGGCACGGAGGTCGTGGCACCCTCCACCGAGGGGGGCGAGGTGGTCACGGACACCGACCGGGATCTACTCAAGATCGCAGTGGTGGAACGTCACAGCGGAAGCGGACGTGTGGGCCTGGGCCTCGTCACGGGAATCGGCCTTCACAAGGGCGCGATCGCCGGAACGGTGGCCCACGACCATCACAACATCATCGTGATCGGCGTGGATGACGGATCCATGCGAAGCGCGGTCCGGGCGATAGCGGACCTCGAGGGCGGTCTGGCCGTCACGGAGGGTGATGAGGTCCTGGCGGTGCTGCCCCTGCCGGTGGGCGGACTCATGTCCGAGGCGCCCATCGAAGAGATCAGGGCTTCCCTGGACAAGGTCGTGGAGTCGGCCCGGGCCCTCGGATCGCCCCTGCACGACCCGTTCATGGCCATGTCCTTCCTTGGCCTCGAAGTGATCCCGACTTTGAAGATCACCGATCTGGGGCTGGTGGACGTCGAAGCCTTCGAACCGGTGGATCTCTGGGTCGACTAGAACGCCGCCTAGTGTTCCGTTTCCAAAGTTCGCGAGCCACCAAGAGGGTCGGGGCGCTGTGGGATCAAGGCGGGACGACGCGGCGTAGCGAAAGCTACGGTAAGGAGTCCCAACGCCGAGCCCACGGATGCACCGTGCCCTCGACTGGCCGAGACACTTTGGTAACGGAACACTACGGCCGCTCGAGGATCTTGACCTCTCCCAGTAGCGTGTAGGCCGAGCCCCAGAGTCTCCCCACCGGCCTCAACGCCTCGGTGTCCACGAAGGCCGAGCCCTCGATGGTCGGAAGTGTCGGGTCCAGCCGAACGGCCGTGACCTCGCCGATGACCAGGCTTCCCGTGCCGTCGAGGTCCACCTCCTTGAAGAGCCGGCACTCGAGAACGGCCGGGCAGTTCGCCACGTACGGCGCCTCCACCGACTCCGCCTCCGCCACCGCCAAGCCGGCGAAGGCGAACTCGTCCTGATCGAAAGGCAGGCTCGCCGCGGTCTGGTTCATGTCCGCCAGCTGCCCCTCGGTGACGACGTTCACGCAGAATGCACCCCGGTGGCGGATGTTCCGGAGCGAGTCCTTGGCGACACCGCGACGTGTGCCGATGGACAGGCTGATCAGCATGGGCGACGCGGAGATGGCAGCGAAGAAGCTGAAGGGAGCCACGTTGAGTGTCCCGTCTTCTCCGCGAGTGGAGACCCATCCGATGGGTCGGGGGACCACGAGGGAGGTGAGGAGTTGGTACCGCTCGACACCATCTATGGCCGCGGTGGAGATGACCCTATGCCGGATCTCCTCCGACCGGTCGTGGGTCAACCCATCACCTCGACGGGACGGTCAGCACCTGGCCGGCGAAGATTCGGCTTCCTTGGATCCCGTTTGCGGACCGCAGTCGGGAGACCGTGGTGTCGTGTCGCCGGGCGATAGTCCAGAGCGAGTCCCCGTTCCGGACCATATACCGCATCGGGCTGGCTATCTGATCCCCCGAGCGCCCACGAGAGACGAGGTTCGCCACGTATTCGCCGTACTGGCGTGGAAAGACCGCCACATGATAGTGGGACGGGGCGCGCTCCTGGGTAGCCTCCAACACACCGGTCTTCTCCAGGTACAGGAGGGTGCTCTCGAGCCACCGGCGACACGTCGAGCTTCGACTCCTCCTCAAGTCGACGGCCATCCCGGTGGGGTGGACGGAGAGAGTGGAGGCGTTCCGCGGCTGGCGAGTCATGGGCCTGGTCAGACTCGTGACGACGAGCTGCTCCCTGCAGGCGCGGCGGTACTGATTGCCCAGCCGCTGGATGAAGGTGGCCACTTCCGGCCGAGCATATGGGAAGGAGACTTCATGAAGGGCGTAATCCCGGTTCGGCCGAACCCGGACAAGATATCCGGCGTCGGCGAACCGTCGCACCTGTGCGGACGTTGTGAGGAAGGTGAAATCGTGGTCCTGAGCCCTCCGGTGGGTGCGATTCACCGAGGCCTCGGAGCCACGAAGGCTCTGGCCTTGAGCCTGACCCACGCCGAGTGAGAAAAGCGCAGCGAGCGCGATCAATGGGCTCAGTCGCCCCAACGTCGTTGCCTTTTCGACTCTCAAGAACCGTTCAAGCCACCTCCCCATCATGCCTCTCCCATGTGTAAACATATGTAGTAGTCCACACAAGTCTCTCGTGCTTCGGTTGACAGTTAGACGCCTGAGAGGGTCCGTTAGTTGCAGTGGTCGATCATGTGGCTCGAACGACGCCGTCACCCCCCATTGGCTTCATCGAAGTTCGAGGCGACCACGTCCCAATTGACGACGCTCCACCAGGCGGTCAGATAGTCCGGCCTCCGGTTCTGGTAGTTCAGGTAGTAAGCGTGCTCCCAGACGTCTACGCCCAGGATAGGAGTAGAGCCCAGAGAGAGCGGGTTGTCCTGGTTGGCCGTGGCCATCATCTGGAGCCCTTCCGTGGGCCCGACAACCAGCCAGCCCCAGCCCGACCCGAACTGTCCTCCCGCCGTCTTCTGGAAGGTCGCCTTGAAGTCGTCGAAGGATCCGAACGCCATGTCGATGGCCTCGGCAAGGGCTCCCGAAGGGGCGCCGGCCCCGCCCGGGGTCATGACCTGCCAAAAGAGGGTGTGGTTCACGAATCCGCCACCGTTGTTGCGAACCGCAGTACGGATAGCCTCAGGAACGGCGGAGAGATCGCCCACCAGCTCCTGACCGGAGAGGTGATGCAAGTCCGGATAGTTCTCCAGCGCGCCGTTCACATTGTTGGTGTAGCCCTGGTGGTGCTTCCCATGGTGGATCTCCATGGTCCGGGCGTCGATGTGGGGCTCCAGCGCAGCATGATCGTACCCCAGGTCCGGGAGCTGAAACGGGTAAGCCATCGGTTCCTCCTGTGCTCAGCGTGTTGCTCGAGGCCGCGATTCCCTGTGCTACAGAGTGGGTGGCGGGCCGACTCGAAGGCCGGATTGTACCCCCCTTGAATCACTCTTCGCAAATGTGGCTGTGGCGCCTAACTTCCATCGGACCACTGCACTCGGCCCCATGGCGAGCGACCCCATGAACCCAGACGGAGCCGGAACCCCCAGGCGGATTCTCCTCGTCGACTGTGACGCCTTCTATGTCCAGGTCGCCCGCCTCGAGGACCCGGAGGGGGCCGGCAAGGCGGAGCTCCTCCTCGTGGGTGGATCCGCCACCGGACGGGGAGTCGTCACCTCCGCCTCGTATGCGGCTCGGCAGTTCGGAGTGCGGTCGGCCATGCCAACCGCCCAGGCCCTGCGTCTCTGTCCGGACGCCACGGTCGTGGGCGTACCGAGGGGCGCATGCGGCCGGAAGAGCCGCGAGATCAGAAGGCTCCTGGAGGACCTCGCGCCCGTGGTGCAAGCGGCCTCCATCGACGAATTCTATCTCGACCTCACGGGCACCGACCGCCTCTTCGGAGAGACGCTGGAGGCCACGGCCAGCCGCATCCGCTCGAGTGTTCTCGAGAACACGAGCGTCTCCGTCTCCATCGGAGGGAGCACCCGCAAGATGGTGGCGAAGCTCGCATCCGGAGTAGCCAAGCCCGGCGGGGTTCACCTCGTCCCTCCCGGAGAAGAAGCCGCCTTCATGCGCCGGTTGGACTTGGCGGACATCCCCGGCGTCGGCCCCGCCCTGGTGGAGTCCCTGAAGCAGCGTGGGCTGGCTCGGATCGAGGACGCGCTGGGAATCGAGCTCGAGTGGCTCCAGAAGTGGTTCGGCGAGCACCGTGGCCGATGGCTGTACCGTCGCATGCGTGGGTTGGATTCGGCCCGCGTGGACCCTCGCGAGCCACGAAAGTCCATCAGCTCGGAGCGCACCTTCTTCAGTGACCTGGAGTCGGACGAGGAGCTCGAGGGCGCCCTCATGAGACTCTCGGGATCCGTGGGCAGAACCTTGCGCAGGTCCGGACTGCGTGCCCGAACCATCACGGTGAAGATCCGGGACAGTGACTTCACCACGCGGTCGCGGGGTCGCACGGTGCCGGAAGCGGTGGAGACGGACGCGGCCGTGTTCTTCGTGGCTTGCGAGCTTCTGAGGGAGCTCCGTCATCGCCGCCGCACAAGAGCGCGCCTGTTGGGGGTGGGGCTGACGAACTTGGTGCCGGGTACCGATCCCGCGCAGCTGGGACTGTTCAAAGTTGAGCGAGGCCTCGAGGGAGAGCGTGAACGCGCCCTCGGAAAAGCCGTGGACGGACTGAGGGACCGCTTCGGAGAGGGCGCGGTCGTGCCGGGCGGGATGATCCGCAGGTGATGGGCTAGTGTGGTGTCCCAGAAGTTCGCGAGCCACCGGGAGTGCCGAGGCGCCGGATCCGGGGTACCCGCGCCGTTAGGCGTGGGTCAGGCGCGACGACGAGGAATAGCAACGCGGGCACCGGCCGAAGGCCGTGTTCCGAGGAGGAGGAACGCCGCAGGGCCGGATGCATCGGTGCTCGAGCCGAGCGACCTTCATGCTCGTCGTGAGCGCCGAGTTGACCGCGAGACGATCGAGCGCAGCGAGATCAATGGCCGAGACACTTCTGGGACACCACACTTAAGCTCTCGCGATGGAGGCTCAGGGCGGGCCCGAGCCTCCGGGGTTTCCGGATCGACGAAGAGCGGGGGTGACCATTGGCCACCCCCGCCTCGACATTTGATCCCAGGACCGCCCGGGAACCTAGTGTCCCGTTACCAGAGTGTCTGGGCCAATCGAGGGCACGGTGCATCCAACGGAACACTACTCTCCGGCGTTCAGCCAGGGCTGCCTCTCGAAGTAGCTGTCGGTGAGCTCCTTCACCTTTCCTGAGAGCAGGACCAGCGCGATGAGGTTCGGCAAGATGACGATGCCGAGGGCGATGTCGCCGATCCACCAGACCAGATTCAGGGAGATGATCGCCCCCAGGAAGTGCATGGTCAGGTAGACGACCTTGTAGGGACGGATCGCCCCTTCACCCCACAGGTAGTTGGCACACCGGTCTCCGTAGTAGCTCCACGAGATGGCGGTGGAGATCCCGAACAGGAAGACCGAGAGGATCACGACGTAGTGACCCCAGTCGCCCAGTGGAGACAACCCCTTCCGGAACGCGTACATGGTGAGGGGCGCGCCACTCTCGATCGCCATGCCGTACAGCGAAGTGTGGCTGGTGCCTGACGCGTCCACGGCCTCCCCCCGCACGGGGAGCACCGAGCCCGAGAAGCGCTGCGTCATGGCCTCGTCGGTGAAGAGGTCCTCCACCGCCACCTCGTGCCAGGCCACCGAGACCACGCTTCCCGCCGCGTGCCGGCCGTTCTGGATCTGGATCTCGGCCGGGGCATTCACGGACTCGTACCCGGTCTGGGCGTCTCCCGAGACCCAGCCGAGATCGCCGCCGGCGAGCGTGATCTCCGTGGGGATACGCTCACTGTACACGCCCGTTATCACGATGACGAGCGCCGTCATGGTGACGATGACGATGGTGTCGATGAAGGGCTCCAGCAGGGCCACGACGCCCTCGGAGACGGGCTCCTCGGTCTTGGCGGCGGCGTGGGCGATGGGCGCCGATCCCTCTCCTGCCTCGTTGGAGAAGAGGCCCCTGTTCACGCCCCACATCATCGTGACGAGGATGGCGCCGATCCCGGTGCCGGCTACGCCAGCCGTCGGATTGAACGCCTCACTGAAGATCGTCGCGAAAGCCGGAGCGACCTCGCCGAAGTTCAGCAGAATGATGGTCAGGGCACCGAGCACGTAGACCGCCGCCATGAAGGGCGCCAGGATGCCGGTGATGCGGCCGATCCGTGCGATCCCCCCCAGGATTACCGCAGCGACGATGGTGACGGTGACGGCGCCCGTAATCCACTGAGCCGTCCCGAAGGCGGTGCCGATGGTGTCGGCCACGGTATTCGCCTGAATGGCGTTGCCGGTCAGGAACGCGGTGAAGCCCAGAGCGGTGGCGAAGAAGACGCCCATCCACTTCCAGCCCGGACCCAAGCCCCGCTCGATGTAGTACATGGGCCCTCCGGAGACGGTACCGATCACCTCGTCCGCTCCTTCGTGCACCGAACGGTAGTGCTGGGCCAGTGTCACCTCCGTGAACTTCGTCGCCATCCCCAGGGCGGCCGTCACCCACATCCAGAAGAGCGCTCCCGGGCCGCCCCAGTGAATGGCCAGCGCCACTCCGGCGATGTTGCCGATGCCCACCGTGGCCGAGAGGGCCGTGGTCAGGGCCTGGAAATGCGAGACGTCACCGGGATCGTCGGGATCGTCGTATCGGCCGGTGGCGACCGCCACACCGTGCCCGAAGCGGCGGAGCTGAATCAACCCGAGGCGGAGCGTCAGGAAGCCGCCGACTCCGATGAGGGCCAGGATCACGATCGGGATGTCGCCATCCTCGGTCGGGATGCCCCACTCCCAGACGAAGGCCCGCACGGTGGTGACGAGGTTCTCGAAGCGTTCCACTTGCACTCCCCTCTGAAAGTGAAAGCGAGGAAGATTGTGGGTGGGCTAGCTCAGGGCAAGGCGGACCCGAGCCGCAGCGGTCATTCCGGAAGCATCTTTCCGAGGGGACGTCCACCCAGAAGGTGGAGGTGCAAGTGGTACACCTCCTGACCGCCGTGGGCTCTGCAGTTCATGATGAGCCGGTACCCCTCCTCGTCGATGCCGTCCCCCTCCGCCAGCCGGGAGGCCACCTGGATCATGCGCCCCAGAGCCGGCTCGTCCGCCTCGGTCACGTCGGCGAGAGTCGGCACCGACTGGTTCGGTACGATCAGGATGTGGGTCGGTGCTTGGGGCTCGATGTCTCGGAATGCCGTGACGAGCTCGTCCTGGTAGACCACGTCAGCCGAAATCTCTCCGCGAACGATCTGCCCGAAGATCGTGTCTGTCATCCATGCTCCTTCCGGTCAGCAACTCATACCGATGGGGAAAGCCCAGCAGGGAGGGAGAAAAATAGCCAGCCCCAACTCAGGGACCGGCGATTCAATCGGCACTCTCGGTGGCTCGCGAACTTCTGGGACACAACACTTAAGGTACCGACGGGTGCCGCGTTGTCGCCGCTAGCCGACCGCGTTGATCATGTCGAAGATGGGCAGGTACACGGCGACGATCATGCCACCGACGACCACGCCCAGAACAACGATCATGATGGGCTCCATGGCGGCAAGCAGCGCCTCGACCGCAGCGTCGACCTCGTCGTCGTAGAAGTCGGCGATCTTGGTGAGCATGGTGTCCAGGCCTCCGGTCTGCTCACCCACGTTGATCATCTGAACCACCATGGGCGGGAACACCCCGGACTCCTTGAGCGGCCCGGCGATGGTCTCACCTCCCGCGATGGACGCCCGTGAGCTCATCACGGCGTCGTGGATGACCCGGTTGCCCGCGGTCTTGGCCGTGATCTCGAGCCCCTCGAGGATCGAGACACCGGAGGACACCAGCGTGCCCAGAGTCCGGGTGAAGCGGGCCACGGCGGCCTTCCGCTGTAGATCCCCCAGGATGGGCAGCGCCAACATCAGCTTGTCGATGAAGAGCCTGCCACCGTCGGTGGCGTAGGCCTGCCTGATCGCGAAGACCGACGCGACGATCCCTATGAGCAGGGCCCACCAGAACGCCTGGAGGAACTGGGACATGCCGATGACGACCCGCGTGGGGAGCGGCAGCGGGATCCCGGCGGACTCGAACATCGTCTGGAACGTCGGGATCACGAAGATGAGGAGGATGACGATGGCCATGCCCGCCACCGAGAAGATGACGGCCGGGTAGATCATGGCTCCCTTGATCTTCCGGACCAGCGCGTCGTTCTTCTCGAGGAAGGTGGCCAGCCTGAGCAGAATCGTGTCCAGGATACCACCGGCCTCACCGGCAGCCACCATGTTCACGAAGAGTTCGCTGAACACCTTGGGGTGCCTTCCCATGGCGTCGGCCAGCGTGTGCCCCGACTCGACGTCGTAGAGCACCTCTCCCAGCACTTTGGCCAGAGCCTGGTTTTCGGTCTGCTCTCCGAGGATGTCCAGACTCTGGACGAGAGGCAGCCCCGAGTTGATCATCGTCGCGAACTGGCGAGTGAAGATGACGATATCACGGGTCGTGATGCCGGTCCCAAACTGAATCTGGAACTGCTTCGGCTTCTCCCGGACCGCGACGGGAATCAGTTTCTGCCGATGCAAGAAGGCTAGAACTTCGTCCTTGGTAGGAAGCTCGATCTCGCCTTGCTTGATGTCTCCGCCGGCGGCAGGCCGGGCACTCCAATTGAAGGTCGGCATTCTCGTCTACCTACGGGTGGGTCTCATTATGCTGGCACGGGTTCACCCACGGCGCGCAGCAACTCGTTCTGGTCTCCCGATCGCTTCAGTGCTTCTTCAAGAGTAATGGTGCCCTGCATATACAGCACCTGCAAGGAATCGTTCATCGTCTGCATCCCATGCTTCTTACCGGCCTGCATGAGAGAATAGATCTGGTGGATCTTCTCGTCGCGGATCACCGCACGAATGGCCGCGGTGCACATCATCACCTCAGCGGCGCACACGCGACCTTTTCCCTTGGCCTTCGGGAGCAGCGTCTGTGTGATCACGCCCTCCAGGACGAACGCGAGCTGCGCCCTGACCTGGGCCTGCTGATGGGCCGGGAATGCGTCGATGATCCGGTTGATGGACTCGGCCGCCGAATTGGTGTGGAGCGTGGCGAGCACGAGGTGACCGGTCTCCGCGATCGTCAGCGCCGCGCCGATGGTCTCCAGATCACGCATCTCGCCGATGAGGATGGTGTCGGGGTCCTGCCGCAGGGCGTACTTGAGGGCCGCGCTGAAGCTCTTGGTGTCCGCGTGAGCTCGTTCTCCGCCACGAAGCCGAGCTTCACGAGTGAGAAGCCGACACGGGTACCGCTTTCCTTGGCGTCCTTCAACGCCTCTTGCAACTGGCCCGCGTCGATGAGGCCTTCTCGCACGAAAAGGTCACCAAGGCGAACTTCTGCGACGTTGGTTGGCATCGCCGGAGCCCTCCCTCCGGAGCGTAGTCAGTCAGAAACCTTTGGTTGTAGACAACCAAAGGTAGGATCGGGCGGCCCTGACGGGCAAGCACGAATCGCTCAGCCGCCAGCGGACACGAGAGGCTTCAGGCGGGCTACGGTGGCGGGACCGATCCCCCTGACCCTCTCGAGGTCGTCCGGGGTGCGGAATCCTCCCAAGCTATCACGAAGAGCCAGGATCCGCTGAGCGATGGTCGGTCCTACCCCGGGCAGCCTTTCCAGCTCCTGGCGGCTCGCCCGGTTCAGATCGACGACCGAATCTGTGAACGACGGCCCACCACGACCCCGATGCCGAGGACTGGCCAGGTTCCGAGCACGACCATTCGACCCGCCCCACCACTCCAGATGCGGCGCCATCCGTGCCAGCGTCGCCGGCCCGATTCCCGGAACGGTCAGGAGATCGTCGACCCCCGAGAACGCTCCCTTCTCCTCCCGCAGACGGACGATCCTTTTCGCGGTGGCAGGCCCCACTCCGGGCAGGCGGTCCAGCTCCTCCTCGGAAGCCGTGTTGGGATCGAGCCCCTCATCGGGTGACAAGGGGCGCTTGCGGCGCGCTTCTTCGCTCCTCCGCTCATTGCTCTCCGCCAGGAGCCTTCCCGTTTCGGAGGCCGCGGCCTCATATGGGGTCGGCCTCCTAGGTCTCCAGTGGCTCGCTACAGAGCGCACTACGCATAGAGAGAGCACGAGAAGGGCCGCCCGTTCGAGGGCCCGGGCTTCCGAAGAGGTCATGCGCCAACCTGTGCCCTCCGCCCGGGCGAAGACATGGTCACAAGGGTAACCTGGGGCGGGCACGATCAGCGAAGCAGAGCGTCGTCGGCGATGACGAAGCGACCGAACAATCCGAACTGGAACTGCGTCGACCCCGATCGTAGGCCGACGAAAGATCTCCGGTCGGTGTACGAGAGCTGTAGCCGTAGATCGGTTCCCGACACCGTCGTCTCCAGACGTACCATAAGGCTTCGAATGAGCTCATCGAGAAAGGGCACGCAGTCCGTTCCACCCGCGGTGGTGCGGCAGTGTCTGTCAGAGGTGAACTGGTAGAGCGCCGATGTCGTCAGGGGGCGCTCGAGACGGTCGGCCCATCCCATCGGGGGGCGGAACGCCCCCGATATCGAAAAGGTGTGGTTCTGTCTCGTTCGCTCCGTGTCCCCAGTGGGATCTTCTCCCTCTCCCCTGACGAACGATCCCCTGTAGCTGGTGGACAAGCTGCCCCCCCACACTACGGCCAAGTCCACGGGAATCCGCTCATCCTGCTGGAAGCGCCGCTGTTGGCCGAATCCACCGAACGCGGTCTCCTGCCGGATCCGCTGAAATCCCGTGGACAGGCTTACCCTTCGAAGAAGCGATTGGTTTTCGGGCAACGGGAGACTGGCCACTGCGGCCGACACGTCGGGCCATGTCTCACGCCTGAGCGTTCGGTCACTCCTGGTGTCGAGTGTGTTGGCCTCGCTGAGCCGATAGTTCACGCCCACCTGGAGCGCTGCCGGTAGGCGGACGCCCGAGTGAGCGGCCCATCCGCTCCTGTCGGTGAACGTCGTGGCCGTGTCTGCATCCAGGAACCGGTAGCCATCCATGTCCGAGAACCCGAACCGATATCCGACCCCCGGGCTGACGGGCCTACGGTTGAACCGTGACGTGATGCCTTGCTGATAGGTGATGGAGACCGGATCCGCGGATCCGAGCAGCCGGCGCAAGAAACGGCCGAGGCCCGACTCCTCCGGGGGCGGACCAAACAGGGCAGCAGGGAGGATGGTGAACCGGCCCGTGAAGTCACGCTGTCCGTTGACGTTGCGCTGGAGGGCCAGAACCGTATCTCCGCCCTCCAAGCTACGATCCACGAACGTGGCGTTCCGGTCGCTGGAGTAGTACGTCTGCCACCCCAGGTTGGCGCGAAGCCAATCTCCCAGCCGGGGCTCATAGTTCATTCGCGTCCGAAGCAGCTGATACGTTTCCCAGCCGAATTCCAGGCCGAAAGGCTCGGAGCGCTCCTCGTCCAGGAGCCGCTGGACTGCGATGTCCGTCACGGCCTCTTCGGGAGCCAACAGGTCTCGAATCGATATCAGATCGGCCTGCGCGGTGAGCGCCCGGAAGGGTCGGAAGACGATCTCCATGGCGCCCTCCAATGACTCCCTCGGCGACAGGGTCGCCTGCACGAGGGTGTCCCCCGGAGCCTCCACGATCTGGTCGAAGCGATGGGCTCGCTGGTCCGTCCTTGCGTACGACGCGCCGAAGGAGAGGCGCTCCGGTGTCCACCGAAGGCGGCTGTTCACGATGGCGTCCTCCCACTCCTTCGGGAGGAGCCAGCGGATCACCGGGCGGAGGAAGCCGGGGATCACCGCGAATTCGCGTCTTCCTACCGCACGGCCGTATCCCACCCGTGCATCCATGCCCTCCGACGAGCCCTTCGCCGTAATCGAGCTCGAGCTCACGGTGTAGTAACCGGCCCGGGCCTCCAGCCCGTCGAGGAGCAGGCCGACAACCGGGTTCGCCGATGGAGTGCGTTTCCGGAAGGAGATGTCAACACGGGTTCGGCGAGAGCCCGTCTCTCGAAGATTCTCGACGCTTCCCGCCCTCACGTCGCTTCGGGCGAGGAACTGCGGATCCTGATCGACCTGGACGTGGGATATGGTCAGCGGAATCTCGACCCGCCAGGTAGCAGGCGTCATGCGCTCGAGGTTGAGGGTCGAATTCAGATTGAATACCCGATCCGCCCGAAAGGTCGGGTTCTCCTTGAGCTGCCTGAACAAGGCCCCCCGGTTGCTGAAGGTCATGTGGGTCGTCCATACGTCGGAAGCCTCCACGTCCACGCCGAAGTGCGACGCCACGCCCACGTCCCGAAGGGCGTCGGACAGGCGCATCTCATTGATCCATACCTCACCGGTAGTCGGCCCCGCGAGCCGGTTCCAGACTCCCAGTGACAGCTCGCGGACCGCCGCCAGATTCGGAGCACGAGCCCGGTCCTTCAACACGACTGCATAGGTCGAGTCCCGGGCCCACAGCTCCACCGGTGGATCTCCGGGCCCCCTGGGGTTGACGATGAGCTCCTCCTCCGCCTCTCGCCGGAGGTTGAGCCACTCGGTGAAGTCCACCACGATCTCCGGCAGCCAGTCCCCCGGAGTCACTCGATCGGGACTGACCACCCGCGTGAGCGGTGTCCGGTAGAGATAGAAGTTCTCGTCGTCTTCGCCCACCTTCACGAAGAAGGAGACGGGCTGGGTCGGTCCCCAGTCACCGGCACGGGCGAGGGCCCACAACCGGAGCTCCCCGTAGCCGAGGAAATCCCTGGGACGCTGGGGAAACCGGTTGAAGACCTCGGCGCGGTCGCCGGACTGGAGGTCCTCGTACTCGAGCTTCAAGCCCTTCTCGTTGAACTCGAGGCCACGGCCTCCGAACGTGGCAGTCGGGTCGTCCAACTCCTGGACGACCCCCGGGGGCGCTTGATACCCATCCCCTTCCGTAACTCGGCTGACCGGACCCACCTCTGCGCGTCCCACGAAGCTCGCCGTATCACCCACGATCCCCCTCAGGACGCCCGACTCGGTGCGCCTGACCCAGCGGGTTCCCACGATGCGCATTCGGGCGAGCACGAACTGCTGCTCCCTAGCCCCGGCAACGGTGATCCGCATGTGCTTCACGGCTCGGAAATCCGCCTCGGAGAAGGAGCCCGGCACCTCCGTAGCCCCCGCTCCCCTGAGGGGTACGCGGTAGAGCTGGAAGCTGGTGCCGGTCTCGGCCCGGGTGCGGACCAAGAAGGGAGAGGAGCCATCCAGACGGACGACGAAGCGCAAATAGCGCTCGAGCGTATCGAGGTTTCCGTCCCCGTCCAGGTCCTCCGAGTCCTGCCTCCCGTTTCCCCGCGTGCAGTTGGCGCGTGGGTCTCCGGTGAAGTAGACCGCCGCCGGCTCGGCCTGGCAAGCCTCGAGCCAAACGCCCCTTTGGTCAGCTTCTTCGCTCCAGATCTCACCGAGTCGCGGATCGGCCTCGTGGTCCAGGATCCCCCTGCCCCACCGTGTGCCGTTGCTCTTCACACCATTGAGGCGCCCCTGGGTGTCCACGAACAGGGCGTCCTCCGCTACGATGCCCAGATCGATGACCAGGCTCAGCGAGTCTCCTTCCGCCACGTAGAACTCCAGGGACTCGCTCTTGCTGAGATCGAGGCCCGTGGCGCTGAGGCTGGTGGACATGGACCGCCACGAGGTTCGGTCGGGGACATCCGGATTGGGCTTGAAAGAAAAGAGCAGGCCGATCTCCCGAGCCTGGCTGCCCTGGACGTTGATCTGCCGGTCGATGTCGTCCTGGGGGAGGAACCCGGCGAAGACGCCCACACTGTCTTGCCGGACACCCCGAAGGGTCCAGCTGTGCTGCCACACGAGATCCCCCGCGTCCGTCTCGTTCAGCGCCACCGGGAGCACACCCTGGGCGCCGTCCCGAAAGCCCGGCGCGCTGCCGTGGAGCCAGTCGTACGAGAAGAGGGAGAGAGAGAGCTCATTGGACGCATCGAAGTCGTCGAGGAACACGTCGGATCGGATGTTCGGATTCGGAAAGGAAAGGGCCACCTCTCCCTCGACCCCGATGCGCGACGGCCCCCCGACGCGCAAGAACGGGATGCTCTCAACCAGGCGGTCGAGCCCTCTGGCCGGAAAGTCGAAGTCCATGCTGAGACCGCTCAGGGTAATGGCCGCCGGCTCCACTCCGAGCTGCGGTCGGTTCACCAGCGTTCTCTCACGCTGATGGAGGGCGAGGAAGTTGAAGCCGCCCACCTTCCCTGCCGACAGGCGCCCGCTGAGCCCGAAGACGGTGGTGGGCTTCACCTGGAAGATGGACTTCTGTTCCCAGGAAGCCCGGACGACTGGCTCCGACGCCGTCGCTAAGAGAATCTCCGGCTGGATGAGCGTGACCTGGCCGATGGAGTAGTCGATCTCGTAGTCGACGCCGCGAGCCAGAAGGCGGTCCCCCAGGAAGATCCTCTCCGAGTCGTTGCGGATGCCGATGGCTCCCAGGGAGAAGGAAGAGATGACCCCCCTGCTCCGCAGCTCGAAGGGGATGGTCAGGCGGTAGAGTCCTCCGCTTTCCCTCCGAAAGGGGTCCTCCGCTTCGTAGATGGTGGGGTTCCCGTCGGCCCCGAGAATCTGCGCCGCCTGGACGTCACTGAGCCGGAGGGACTCGATGGGCGGTGGGGTCTGGAAGGGGCGGAGGGTCGGAAAGACGATGAACACACCAGGAATCACCGATTGCTCCTGGAAGACATCCAGGGCCGGCTTGTACACTCCCGCCGCGTCGAGGACGTCCACCGGCGATTCCTCGTCCAGGCCGAAGAGGCGCAGGAAGGTGATGTCCCTGCCGCCGAGATCGCGCTTGAACGTTCGCCCCGCGCTCAGCTCGCCCAACGAGATGGTCAGGTGCACCGAGCTCGGATCCACGTCGGGCGAGGAGGAGATCCGGTATACCTGGTGCATCTCCAGGTCCCACGTGGGCCGGCCGGGACGGTGATTGGCCCTCGACGCCTTGAGCAGTTTGAGGCGAGGGCGTCCCCCTTCGTTGTAGACCCGTTCGGGGTTGTACGTACCGATGGTGTCGCCGGTGGCCGTTACGTAGGTCACGGCGAGCATCTCGTCCCGCCGCAGAGGCTGGCGGAGGGCCAGCCAGAGCCCGCTCGAGTGGACGGAGTAGTCGACACCGGGCTGTAGGAAGCGGAACCACCCCGACTCCTCGATGGTGTCGCCATCCTTGGTGGCGAAAGCGTCCGCCTGTATGAGGCCTTCGACCTGCTGGCGGATAACCGGGTCCGTCTCGAAGCGGTAGACCTGGATCGGCGCCACCCCCGGCGACATGGCCGTGGGCCCGGACGCAGGGTCGAGCGAAAGCACGTCGATGTGCGGACTGCGATCGATGAACTCGGGATCCACCAGAAAGAAGAACTGCCCGCGGACGTAGTCGGCGTCGTCGAGGACCAGCGTATCCAATTGTACGAAGCCCTCCTGCCCGGGGCCTCCGCTGAGGCGGAACTCCCGCCTGGACAGGTCTCCCTGCTGCTGGGCCCATACGCCGTCGAACTCGAGCGGTCCCAATTGGCCCGACGCCAGGAATCCGAAGTTCCCGGCAGGGATGCCCTCGGTGAGGAAGCGGGAAGCCGGAAGGTCGAAGGTGACATCGCCCAATTCGAGGTCCTTCAGTACCTCGTCCTCTTCACCCTCGTAGAAGATGTTGATGTTGTTCGCGGCGGAGAACTCGCGGGCCTGGTCGAAGTCCACGTCCAACCTGATGCGCTCCGCTATGGTGCCCTGGGCCCGCACGGCGAATTGGATGTCCGGGTCGAGCTGCGGCAGCAGGCTGGGGTCGCAAGAGAACTGGACGCGCGTGTCACAGGGTCGAAAGCGCGTCCAGTCGCCCCCCAACTCGGCCTGCCCCACGATCTCGACGTCCAGGCCCGCCAGTCCACCGACAGGGAGTGGCGCCTCGCCAGACACCGGTCTCCGAGCCCTCTGGGGGGGGGACGGCTCGAACAATGCCATCCGCTGTAGGGTGAGGCGCCGCCGCATGAGCGTGGGCCCCGGAGCGACCAGCCAGCGCGACGCGATGGGCATGGGACCTCCCTGGACGACGGCCGGGACCTCGAGCTCGAACGGAACCAGCGGTAGGACCGGCTTTAGGCCGAGTCGTGCCACCGGGGCCGGAGCCGCTCCGGAACGGCCCGGGAAGGCCGCGAGAAACACCGGCAGCTCCAGCCGAGGCGGGCGCCACAGCACCGTGTCCTGGACCGACTCGAGCATGAGACCACGACCGGGCAAAGGCACGGAAAGCGTAAGGGCCAGAAGGGCAGTAGTCGATAGCATCACAAGGTGGCCATACCGGGATCGGACGGCGGAGTACGGTGTAGGTGTGTTCGAATGGGGATTATCACCAGGTATCTAATCCGTGCTCACGCGGGGCCGTTTCTCTTCGCGTTCTCGGCCTTGACCGGGCTCCTCTTCCTGAACGCCGTCGCTCAGCGGATGGACAGCCTCGTCGGTAAGGGTCTGCCGTGGAGTGTCATCGGAGAGTTCTTACTGCTCTCCCTGCCCCACACGATCGCTCTGACTCTCCCCATGGCCATCCTCGTCTCGGTGCTTTACACCTTCAGTGAGCTTACTGCCGCCAACGAGATTACCGCCATGTCCGCCGGCGGAATCAAGCCCATCCGCATGCTGAGCCCCCTCCTGGGAGTCGGCATCATCCTGGCAGGCGTGATGTTTTTTTTCAACGATCAGGTGCTGCCCGCGGCCAATCACCAGCTCAAGGACCTAATCATCGACATCGGGAAGAAGAGCCCGACCCTGGAGCTTCGGGAGCGGGTCATCAACCGTATCCAGACGGAATCCCGGTCTGGCACAGTCTACCTACAGGCGGCCATCATCGATCCCGTCACCAACCAGATGACCGACGTGGTCATCTACGACCTGAGCGACCCCTACGCCCACCGAACCACATACGCCCTCAGCGGAAAGATGGAGTTCAACGAGGTGCGCACCGACCTCTACTTGACGCTGTACGACGGTGAGGTCCGGGAGGTGGGAACGAACCGATCCGGCGAGTTCAACCGATCGGAGTTCAAGATCCAGATCGTTCCCTTGAGGGGGGTGGGCGACGAGTTGGAGCGCCAGCAGGGCGGGACCATTCGGAGTGATCGGGAGATGTCCGTCGCCATGCTCCGGGAGGAGGTCGCGGAGCGAGTCGCAGAGATCAAACGGGTGCAGGAGAGCGGCCATGAGCGAGCCCGAATGGCTCTCGATCAGGCCCTCGGCCTCCCCCCGGACGGCTCACCCAACCCGTATCAGGTGGCCTTCGACCCGGAGGCCGATGAGGACGACGACGACGTGGCCGGCGAGGAGTTCCTCGCCTCCGAGGACGACATGACCCGGCGGCTCGCCTTGACCGGTCGTCAGAATCACGGCCAGATCTTCGCGCTCCAGTCCAGCATCGACCGGTTTCGGGTCGAGATCCACAAGAAGTTCGCCATCTCCTTCGCGTGCATCGTGTTCGTCTTGATCGGTGCTCCCCTGGCGATCCGCTTCCCGCGAGGGGGAGTCGGGATGGTGATCGCCGTCTCAGTAGGGATCTTCGCCGTGTACTGGGCAGGCCTGATCGGTGGCGAGAACCTGGCGGATGAAGGGGTGGTTCCGCCCTTCTGGGCCATGTGGGCCCCCGACCTGGTTTTCCTGGTCTTGGGGATACTCCTCGTGGCGCGCATGGGTCGAGCCGGTGGTGCGAACCGGGGTGGGGGCTTGGACGAGGCCCTCTTCGCCGTGGGAGACTTCATCCGCCGCAGGGTGAGACCGCGGCGCGCCTCAGCATGATCCGCATCCTCGACCTGCTCATCGCCCGGACCTTTCTGCGCATCTTTGCCCTGTTCATCGTCGGGGCCCCCCTGCTCTTCGTCGTGGGCAATATCGTCGAGAACGTGGACCGCTACTTCGACCGGGGCCTCACCGCCAAGGAGGTGACCTGGGCGTATGTGTACCAGTTTCCCGAGTACATCTCCTGGTCCTTCCCCATCGCCGCCCTCATCGCGGCGGTCTTCACGATCCACTCCATGACGCAGCACAGGGAGGTCATGGCCGCCAAGGCCGGGGGGATCTCGTTCCACAGGCTCATGGTCCCCCTCCTCGTCATGGGTCTGGCGCTGACCGGCGCCGGTCTCCTGCTCAACGAAGTGGTGCCCGGGGCGAAGCGCCGCGCCGGGCAGATCCTCCGCAGTGAGGACCCGAGGCGACGATGGCGAGCCGACTTTGTCTTCAAGGCCGATGACGAACGGACCCTTACGGTGCGGCGGTTGACCGTGGAGCCGGCGAGCCTGCGTGAGGTGGTCATGGAGGTCCCGAAGGGGCGATCGGGACAGCCGGCCGAGCACGTTTCGGCCAGGGAGGTCCCTTTCGACACCATCCACGGGTGGACCTTCAAGGACGGTTACCTCCGGATCCTCCCCGACGACCGGCCGGCCCTGACCTTCTACTTCGACTCTCTTCGAACGCTGGGCTTCGGCGAGCACCCGGCCAACCTTCTCGAACAGCCCCACGATGAAGACGAGATGACCGTGGCGGAGATCGATCGCATGGCAGCCAACATCAGCCGTTCGGGCGGCGACCCCAGCAGGCTCCTCGTGAAGCGGGAGCAGCGCAGAGCCATCGCGGTGGCGACGCTGGTGATCATCCTCTTCGGCGGGCCGCTAGCGACGACCTCACGACGGGGCGGGGCGGCCTACGGCATCGGCGTGGCGCTGGGATCGACGATCCTCTACCTGCTCTTGTTCAGGCTCGCGGGGGCAGCCGGACGGACGGGAGCCATGTCGCCGGTTCTCTCGGCGTGGTTGCCCAACTTCATGTTCCTGGCGTGTGGCCTGGTTCTGCTCAAGCGCGTGAGGACCTAGGAGGCACCGGAGCCGCGCACGGCTCCTAGCAAGCTTCGAGCTCCTCCAGGAATCCAGGGGTGAGTCGACCCCGGTATATCTCTTGGACCGGCCCCCTCAGCGTGACGTCCGATTCGCCACTTACCGTCACCTCCAGGCTCCCGCCCTCCATGCGGACCGCGTAGGCACCGGGCTCTCCCCTGCCCGACTTCACCGTGGCCGCCGCCACCGCGCAGGCGGACGTGCCCGACGCGGAGGTGGGCCCCACGCCCCTCTCCCAGACGCGAGCCTCGACCAAACCGTGACCGAGAACGCGGGCCATCTGCACGTTGGTCCCGGCGGCGAACGCCCTGTGGGTCGAGATCAGTGGCCCGATCACGTCCAGCCTTTCGGGAGCCCACACTTCGGGAAACACCACAGCGTGTGGATTGCCCACCGAAACCAGCTCGAGAACATGAGCACCCGCCGAGCCGAGATCGATCCGTCCCTCGGCGTCGAGGGCGGCCGGATCGAGGCCTACCGCTTCGGGGCCGTATCCTATACGGCCCATATCGACGGACACGTCGTACACGCCCCTCCCCATATGCCCGAGGACATGTAGCTGGACGGTGTCGCCACCCACCTCGACGTCGAAGGGCTCCCCAGCTACGAGGCCCTCTGCCGCCAGATACGATGCGAGGATGCGGAGCCCGTTGCCGCTACGCTCGAACTCGGAGCCGTCGGGATTGAACATGCGGAGCCGGAACGGCGGCCCCTCGCGGTCCAGGAGGACCACGATGCCGTCGCTCCCTGGACCTCTCCAGCGGTCACAGACGACTGCGATGCTCTCCGGCCGGATGGCCCAGTCGCTCCCGGCATCGAACACGATGTAGTCGTTGCCGAGGCCATGGCCCTTGAAGAATCCGGACCCTGCGTGGAGGGCCCCACGCGCAGTGAGCGTCACAGCCGATTCCCACCGTTCAGCGTCGTTGCGACGACGTCGCGATGACCGGGACAGGGATGATCGAATCGTGGCCGACAACACATACAACAACAAGTGGGATTCAATATACATGAGGTTGGTCCATCGGGCTCCTCCACGTAGTTCAATCTGAACAGCAACTGGCAGAGTCGCCCGAAGAGTGATTCGTTGACGTTCACCACGTCACCCAACGTAACCTGGCGTGCCTCGGGGCGGGCCGATGGGTACGAGGACCGGTTCCGACTCCTCGACACGCTGGCCGTGGACGACGGTTACATGATCAAGGCGAGCTACTGGCTGAATCCCTAATGTGGTGCGGCCGCGCGAGGGGTCTGGGGGGCAGGTCTAGGAATTCGGGAGGTACGGCACTAGCTTTTTCGAACACAATTCGGACGGGGTCATTTGTGGCGTATTGCGGCCCGACACAAAACCGCTAAAAAGCCAGACCTCGGCGCTGTCGGTTCGCGACGAGGTTTTGATTTTCGGATCCCCTTCCGAGCGTCCACATGGGAGGTGCGAGACGATTCCGATGAGTGGCTCCCGCCGAGACTCCCACCGTACCCATGCCCTCCCGGGGGCGATGGCCAGCCGTATCCTCGTTCTGGACGGGGCCATGGGCACCATGATCCAGGGCTACAGGCTGTCGGAAGAGGACTTCCGCGGCGACGTCTATCGGGATCACGGCGTCCCACTCATGGGTGCCAACGATCTTCTCTCGGTGACCCAGCCCGAGACCATCTACGAGATCCACAAGGCCTACCTGGACGCGGGCTCGGATATCGTCGAGACGAACACGTTCAACGCCCAGGCTATCTCCCTGGCCGACTACGACCTCGAAGCTGAGGCCTACCGTCTGAACGTCGCTGGGGCCGCGGTGGCCCGGCGGGCCGCCGACGAGGCCACCGCCCGGACTCCCGACAGACCGCGGTTCGTCTGCGGAAGCATGGGGCCCACGAATCGGACGGCCTCCATCTCTCCCGACGTGGAGAACCCGTCCTTCCGGGCGGTCACCTTCGACCAGCTCGCCGCGGCCTACCGCGAGCAGGCCCGGGGCCTGCTGGACGGAGGGGCAGACCTGCTCATGGTCGAGACCATCTTCGACACCCTGAACGCGAAGGCGGCCCTCTTCGCCATCCTCAACCTCTTCGACGAGAGGGGCGAGCGGGTGCCGGTGATGGTCTCGGGCACGATCACCGATGCCAGTGGGCGCACTCTGACCGGCCAGACACCGGAGGCCCTCTACCACTCGGTCCGCCACGCCGATCTCTTCTCCATTGGACTGAACTGTGCATTGGGCGCCAAGCAGCTGCGGACGCATGTAGAGGCCCTCGCGCAGGTGGCCGAGCTGCCCGTGAGCTGCCACCCCAACGCCGGACTGCCCAACGCCTTCGGGGAGTACGACGAGACGCCGGACGTCACCTCCACCATCATCCGTGAGTTCGCCGAGGCGGGCTTCGTGAACATCGTAGGGGGTTGCTGTGGGACCGTGCCGGAGCACATCGGGGCGATCTCGGAGGCGGTCGCAGACCTACCTCCCCGGAAGATCCCAAGCTTCCCGCCGCGCTGTCGACTGAGCGGACTGGAGGCGCTGACCCTGGGCCCTGACTCCCTGTTCGCGAACATCGGTGAGCGAACCAACGTCACAGGCTCCCCGCGCTTCCAGAAGCTCATCGCCGACGATGACTACGAGGGGGCGGTGGGGGTGGCGCGCCAGCAGGAGCAGAGCGGCGCCCAGATGCTGGACGTGAACATGGACGAGGGCCTCCTGGACTCGGTGGCGGCCATGACCCGCTTCCTGAACCTCCTGGGCTCCGAGCCGGCGGTGAGCCGCATTCCGTTCGTCCTGGACTCGTCGCGCTGGGACGTGCTGGAAGCGGGTCTCAAGTGCGTTCAGGGGAAGGGCGTGGTGAACTCCATCAGCCTGAAGGACGGCGAGGAGCCCTTCGTCGAGAAGGCCCGTCTTGCACGCCGCTACGGCGCAGCCGTCATCGTCATGGCCTTCGACGAGGAGGGCCAGGCCGACACGGTGGAGCGGAAGGTGGCCATCTGCGAACAGGCCTACCAGATCCTGACGGAGAAGGTGGACTTCCCGCCGGAGGACATCATCTTCGATCCCAACATCTTCGCGGTGGGCACCGGGATAAAAGAGCACAACGAGTACGCCATCGCCTTCATCGACGCGACGCGCGAGATCAAGGAGCGCCTGGCCCATACGCACGTGAGCGGAGGTTTGAGCAACGTCTCCTTCGCCTTCCGGGGCAGCCCGCGGGTGCGCGAAGCTATGCACTCGGCGTTCCTCTTTCACGCCATCAAGGCTGGGCTCGACATGGCCATCGTGAACGCAGGCGCCCTGGCCGTCTACGACGAGATCCCGCCCGACCTCCTGGAGACCGTGGAAGACGTGCTCTTCAACCGGCGGCCCGACGCCACCGAGCGCCTGACGGCCCTGGCGGTACAGTACGCCGGCGCCCGGGACGTGGAGAAGAAGAGCGAGGCGTGGCGATCGGAGGCGGTGGAGGATCGCCTTCGACATGCGCTGATCCACGGGGTGACCGAGCACATCGAGGCCGACACGGAGGAGGCCCGCCACCAGTTCGATCGGGCGCTGGAGGTGATCGAGGGACCGCTCATGGACGGGATGAACGTTGTCGGCGATCTCTTCGGATCGGGCAAGATGTTCCTCCCCCAGGTCGTGAAGAGTGCCCGGGTCATGAAGAAGGCGGTGGCATATCTGTTCCCCTTCCTTGAAGCGGAAAAGGCGACAGGCGCGGGCACGCGATCGTCCGCGGGGAAGATCGTCATGGCCACCGTGAAGGGAGACGTCCACGACATCGGCAAGAACATCGTCTCGGTGGTCCTGCAGTGTAACGGCTACGAGGTGGTCGATCTGGGTGTCATGGTCCCCGCCGAGACCATTCTCGAGGAGGCTCGGCGGCAAGGGGCGGACGCCATCGGCCTGAGCGGCCTCATCACGCCGTCGCTGGACCAGATGGTCCACGTGGCCGCCGAAATGGAGCGCCTGGACTTCGACCTGCCGCTCCTCATCGGGGGAGCCACCACGTCCCGCAGGCACACCGCGGTCCGTATTGAGGGCAAATACGACGGTCCTACGGTCCACGTGAAGGATGCGACGCGATGCGTGCCCGTGCTTCGCGCGCTCCTGGACCAGAAGGGTCGTGAGGCCTTCCTGGAGGAGTTGAGGGAAACGCACAGGCAGGAGCGGGAAGCCCACCGGGCGAGGAGCGATCGGTCGAACCTGGTCCCGCTTGAAGAGGCACGGGACAACAAGGTCGAGGTCGATTGGGCCGTCCATGGCCCCGTGGCTCCCCGCGAGACGGGAATCCGGGTCTTCGAGGAGTACCCCATCGGCGAGCTCGTCGACTTCATCGACTGGACGCCGTTCTTCCAAGCGTGGGAGATCAAGGGGCGCTTCCCCGAAGTCCTGCAGCAAGCCGACACAGGGGAGCAGGCGCAGATCCTGTACGACGACGCCCGGCACCTCCTTGACCGGATGGTGGACGAGGCGCTTCTGCGGGCAGCCGCCGTATCGGGCCTGTTCCCCGCCCACAGCGTGGGCGACGACATCGAGGTCCTGGGCGCAGACGAGCGGTGGACGACTGTCCACGGACTCCGGCAACAGTTCGCCAAGAAAAATGGCCGGCCCAACGTGTGCCTGTCGGATTTCGTGGCACCCAAGGGCTCGGGACTCCAGGACCACATGGGAGCCTTCGTGGTCACGGCCGGACTGGGGCTGGACGAGTTGTGCCGGACCTTGGAGGCCGACTCTGATGACTACGGGAGCATCATGGCCAAGGCCCTGGCCGATCGGCTCGCCGAGGCGTTGGCCGAGCGCCTCCACGAGCGGGTCCGGACGGAGCTCTGGGGATACGTCCAGACCGAGGGCCTCACCAAGGAGGACCTGATCGCCGAGCGGTACGTGGGCATCCGGCCCGCTTCCGGCTATCCGGCCTGCCCCGACCATACGCAGAAGAGGGCGCTCTTCGACCTACTGGATGCGGAGCGCCGGATCGGGGTGCAGCTGACCGAGAGCTACGCCATGCTCCCCGGCGCCTCCGTGGCGGGTTGGTACTTCGCCCATCCGGAGGCCCACTATTTCGGGCTTGGACGCATCGGCCGGGATCAGGTGGCCGACTACGCCCGGCGTAGATCCATATCGCTGGAGGAAGCGGAGCGCTGGCTGTCCCCCAACCTGGGCTACGACCCTGCAAGCGAGGGCGCTTGAGCACGGCGGATGGCGGGGTCGGCCCCCTCCGGTCGCTGATCGACGACGGGCGAGTCCACGTCCTGGACGGCGCCATGGGGACGGAGCTTTACGCCCGGGGGGTCTTCGTGAACGTCTCCTACGACGGGCTCAACCTAGAGACGCCGGACATCGTGGAGGCCATCCACCGTGACTACGTGAGTGCCGGGGCCGAGATCCTGGAGACGAACACCTTCGGGGCCAACCCGGTGAAGCTCTCGAGCCACGGTCTGGCCGACCGGACCGAGGAGATCAACCGGGTGGCGGTGGAGCTCGCCCGCCGCGCGGCGAACGGCAGGGCCGCCGTGGCCGGGGCGGTGGGCCCGCTCGGCATCCGCATCGAGCCTTTCGGTCCCACCTCCCGGGAAGAGGCACAGGAGCTCTACGAGCGGCAGGTGAGCGGCCTCCTGGAAGGCGGGGTCGACGGCTTCATTCTGGAGACCTTCAGCGACCTGAACGAGCTTGAGCAGGCCTTCCGGGCCGTCCGGAAGAGCTCCGAGCTGCCCGTCTTCTGCCAGATCACTGTTGGCGAGGACGGGCGCACCTCCTACGGAACTTCGCCCGAGGCCGTGGCGGCGGAAGTCACTCACTGGGGAACCGATGTCATCGGCCTGAATTGCTCGGTGGGGCCCGCCGTCATGCTCGACGCCGTGGAGCGCATGGCCCGGGCAACCAATCGAGCGCTATCCGCCCAGCCCAACGCCGGTCTCCCCCGGGCGGTAGGCGACCGTAAGATCTACCTGGCAAGCCCGGAGTACATGGCACAGTACGCCCGACGGATGATCGAGGCGGGAGCCCGCTTCCTGGGCGGCTGCTGCGGAACCAGCCCGGAGCACATCCGGAAGGTCCGGACGGTGGTGGCCGGTGCGCAGGCGTCCGTACCCAGGGTGAGAGTGGGCGGCGGCGCGGCGGAGGCCCTCGACGTTCAGCCGGAGATTCCCCTAGAGGGGCGCTCCGAATGGGGACGCAAGCTCGCGGACGGCGCCTTCGTCACCTGCATGGAGATCACCCCCCCCAAGGGCTGGGATCCCGAGGCCATGCTCGAGCAGTGCCGAAGGATTCAGAATGCCGGTGCCGACTCCGTGAACGTCCTGGACAGCCCGCACGCCCGTAGCCGCATGAGCGCCCTTCCTGCTGCGCTGCTGATCCAACAGGAAGTCGGGATCGAGACCGTCGTCCACTATCCGTGCAGGGATCGGAACATGCCCCGCATGATCAGCGACCTGCTCGGTGCCGCGGCCGGCGGCATACGCAACCTGCTCGTCGTGACCGGACGCCCGCCCACCACCGGCCCCTACCCCGACTCCACGGCCGTCCTCGACATCGATTCCATCGGGCTCACTAACGTGGTCCACGGCCTGAACCGGGGCGTAGACCCGGGCGGCAACAGCATCGGTAGCCCCACGCGCTTTGTCATCGGGGTCAGGGTGAATCCGGTGGCGGTGGATCAGGAGCAGGAAATCGGACGCTTCCGGTGGAAGGCAGATGCCGGAGCCCATTTCGTTGTGACGCCTCCCATGTTTGCTGCCGGGCGGCTGAAGGACTTCCTCTCCCGAGCACTGGATCTCGATGTGCCGATCGTGGTCGGCCTGAAGGCGCTCACGTCTCTGGGAGAGGCGGAGTTCCTCCACAACGAAATGCCCGGGGTCGAGGTACCAACAGAGATCTTCCAGCGGATGGGTGACGCCGAAGCCGGCGGAACGGGGGCCGCCGGAGCCGAAGGAGTCCGCATCGCCCTGGAGGTGTTCGAGGAGATCCGGGACGTGGTGGCGGGAGCTCACGTCAGCGTTGCAGCGGACCGTCTCGACGGAGCGCTCGAGGTACTGGCCGGCGTCCGGGCTACCGGTTAGAAGGCTGTTGAAGAAGTACAGTGGGCCGCGCGACCCACGCCTTCGGCGTGGGTGCCCCGTGCTTGCGCGCGTCGATCCCGTGGGATGGCCCGGGGCCGATCCACGTCAGACACCGCTTCGCTCCAGCACTCTCGCCAGCCGATCCTGCACCCGTCGATGACCCAGGTTGCTCACGTAGACCTTGTCCGCCCCGGCGGCCCGGAGCGCCTTGAGGGTCCGGGCCATGACCTCCTCGGGTGTGGCCCCGGCGTCGAACTCGCGGGTAAGCTCCTCGACGGGAACCGGGAAGAAGTCCTTCAACATCCCCAAAGTCCCAGGCTTCGCGCTCCAATAGTAGAAGACGCCGAACAGCCCCGGGGTCGTGACGTTACGCTTGTCGCACTCCTCGAGGAACGCTTCCACCCTTCCCACGGAGTGATGCGATACCACCTGCGTGAGGTAGAAGTCCGCCGAAAAGTCCTTTGAGCTCAGGTAATCCACCTGTTTGACGATATCGCGGTGTGGATTCGCCCAACCGCCGAGGGAGAGTGTGGGTTGCCGTTTTCGGATCTGTTCCCGGAGGACGTAGGCGTGGGGCACGCGTCGGGACGGACCCACCGAGGCGTCGCCACCCACCACGGTTATGGCCTCGAATCCCAGGGAATGAGCCCGATCGGCGTAGGTGAAGCAATACTCCAGGGGGTGCTTGCACGTCAGGAAGGGGACGAGTCGGGAGAGGGGCACGTCGGAGCCCACGTTGCCTGCCAAGTGGGCCAGATTCTCCTCTTCCCTCGACCCCACAGCGTCGTCCGTCAGGAACACGAAGACGTCGTTGAGAGCCAGGTTGCGGATGGAGTGGTTGAGGTCGATCCAGATGTCCATCCCTTGGGCTGCGGTAAGGCCGCTCCGGGGTGGCCGAAGCTCCACCGTGACCAAGGGACCTGGTCTTCGGAGCCGCTCGGCAAAGCTCAGTCGTGAGGGATCGGCCAACGGGTCCCATCCTGCCGGTGGGCTCGTCACCCCCGACCTCCCAGGAACGCTTCGATCTCTTCGGCCCTCACGGGCAGCGACGCCGTCAGCACTTCGTGGCAGTCGGCCGTGACCAGTACATCGTCTTCGATTCGGACGCCCATCCCCAGGTAGTCGGCCGGGACCCCGTCCCCTTCTTCTCCCTCGCGCCGGCTGACACCCGCGGCGCCCGGGGGGAAGTAGAGGCCCGGCTCCACGGTGAGGACCATCCCCGGGGCCAGCACGCGCGACTTACTTCCGCACGAGTAATCGCCGACGTCGTGGACGTCGAGGCCGAGCCAGTGCGAGGTCTGGTGGGGGAAGAACAGCTTGTGGGCCTCACTCTCCAGAACATCTTCCTCGGCACCCTCCAGGATGCCCAGCTCCAGCAGGCCTTCGATCAACTCGTCCCGAGCCTCCCGGTGGACCTGAACCACGGTGGTCCCGGGTCGGACGGCCTCCACTGCACGCCGATTCGCCCGGAGCACGACGTCGTAGATGGAGCGCTGTCTGTCGGAGAACCGGCCCGAGGCTGGGAAGGTCCGCGTGATGTCTGCCGCGTAGAGGTCCAGCTCGGCCCCTGCGTCCACCAGGACGAGGTCCCCCCCCTCGAGGGTACGGTCGTTGGACACGTAGTGGAGGACACAGGCGTTGGGGCCCGACGCCATGATCGTCGGATAGGCCGGCCCCCAGGCACCTCTTTTCCGGAACCCTGCGTCAAGCGTGGCTTCGAGCTCCCACTCTCCCACCCCGGGCCGAATGGCCGCCGCCAGATCCCCGAACGCGTCGACGGTGACGGAAGCCGCCCGGCGCATCCTGTCCACCTCCTCCGGATCCTTCACGAGGCGCATGGGATCGAGCATCTCGCCGGGATCCACCACGGATCGTGGGCCCAGACCCTTGCGGGCGCCTCGGAGCCTGGCGGTTCCGAGAGCCTCTACCACAAGCTGCTCGACGCGTGAGCCGGATCCGAGCCGGAAATACACCCCCTCGGCCCCAGCCAACAGGTGGGGCAGACGCTTCTCCATCTCCTCGACGCCATAGACCTCGTCGGCGCCAAACACCTCTCGGGCTCCGTCGAGCCCCAAGCGCTGGCCACTCCAACGCTCCGCCTCCTCGTCACGGGTCCTGATGAAGAGGACGAAATCGCCGTTATCCCCTCCCGGCCGCAGGACGGCCAAGGCCCCGGGCTCCACGACGCCTGTCAGGTAGAACAGCTCGCTGTCCGCCCTGTAGCGGCGCTCCGTGTCCCGAGACTTGTGGGCCGCGGGCGCGGCGGGAAGCACGAGCGCCGAGCCCTCCAGGGCCGCCAAAGCCCGCTCGCGCCGGGCACGGAACGCCTCCGGTGAGAATCCCAGCAGCGGTTCTGCGCGATGGCTCACGTGTCTTCTCCAGGGTGTTGGCTCGACGTGCGAAAATAGGTGGCTCCGAAGCCGGCCCACAACCGGAGCCGTGACCCGATGTGACCCTTCCGGCGCATCCCTCGTCTAGTACCCGGCCTCGAAACGGAAACACACTGCGTTTACAAGGAGAGAACCATGTATAAAGCGCCAGCTACCAGCAACGGAGCCACCGGATTCCTGATGCTGATCTTCCTCCTGTGGGGAGCACTCTACATAGGAGGATGCACCGATACACCCAGCGATCCGGGCTTCGACGAAACGCCGCCGATGGAGGATGTGGAGATCGAGATGGCTACTGATCCCGATCTGACTGCGTCTCTCATCGAGGACATATCCATCTCCATGACCGCCAACATGACGACCGCGGCCTCCGTCGAGATCTCGACGGCCGAGGGCCTCTTCAGCCAGGCCCGCGTCGAGCTGACGCAGGGAGAATACGAGCGGGTGCGCTCGCTGGGCGACCAGGCCCGGGAGGCGCTGGGCCGAGCCCTGACGCGAGGGCGGGACCGCTCCAGCCTGGATAATTACATCGACCGAACCCGGCATCTGCGTCGGCGTCTCGCAGCCGGTGACACGGACGACTTCGATCGGCCCGGCGAGCTGGAGAGAGATATCAATCGCCTCCTGGGCGAGGCGACGGCAGCGCTCAGTCGCGGCGGCGACGTCACCGCCGGTAAGCGGGTCGTCGAGGCGAACGAGCGGGCAGACCGGAGTCGCGCCCGGCGTCACCGTGGCGATCCCGAGAAGGGCGCCAGGCTGGCCGTGGCCATGGCCAAGCAGGCCGTCGAGCTCGCCAACCGCCTCCTTAACGGTACGGAGATCGGCGAGCGTCAGCAGCACCTCCTGGACACTGCCGCGCGCCTGGCCGGAGCGTCGGCCGAGGCCTTCCAGAACCGTCACTTCCGTCAGGCCATCATGCTCGGCCACAAGGCCGTGAGCGTGGCGCTCATGGCCGTCGTCAGGCCCGAGGGCGTGACGGATGACGAGATCCGAGCCCTCATCGATCTGGCCCAGTCCGAGCTCGCGGCCGCCAGGGCCGCCCTGGATCTCGAGCCCAACGAGGCTCTCGAGAAGCTCCTGAACCGGGCCGTCGCAGCCTTCGAGTCGGGTGTCCAGCTGATCTGGAGAGCCGCGGTCGTGGGAGCGCTGATCGCGAGCTGACCCCGGGCATCGACGAGAGCTGCACGGTGTCGTCGAGCATACGATGTCACGAGCTGCGCCGGGGGGAGCGAACAGCCCCCTCGGCGTTCGCCGTGTTGTGGGCCCGGCATGGGCGATGACTTGGAGGTGAAAGTCCTCCCGGAACCTGGTCGCAGGGACCGAAGGGAAGCGCAAGGCGTTCGTCGTGAGGCGTACGCTGAACGAAGCGGGAAACGAACCCGTGAGTCGACGAACAGGAACCGGATACGAGGCGCTGCGGACCGGGGCGAGCGGACCACTGACCGCGAAGCTCCTGCGACCAAGGGGAAGCGGCGTAGATCCGGCGATTTTGCGGGGAAGGTCATCGTTCTTACCCGGGGAGGTCTCGCCTGACGCCTGAAAGGGCGATGCCGGCATTGCGCTGTTGGGCCTGCCGGCGGAGCGAGAAGTCAGCAGAGGCCATAGTAGGCCGACGAAGTGCATGATGCGCTTGGACCCAGCTTTGTCGGACGAAGGGCCGAACGGAGAGGAGAGTGTGACGACCGTGGATCTCGAGAAGGCCATGCGCCAGGAGTCCAGGCAACTGGAGCTCCCGCTGGAGGATAGGGGTGAAGCCCCGAAGGTAGAGGGGAGTGGCGAAGCCGGAACGGTGGCCCATGGAGACGAGCGCTCAGGAAGCGAGCATCTCCTGATGGAGGAGGTGGTCGGGCGTGCCAACCTCGTAGGAGCGTTGAAACGCGTGCGGCAGAATAAGGGCAGTCCGGGCATCGACGGGATGAGCGTGGAGGAGCTGCCAGAGTACTTGCGCAGGCACTGGGGGGAGATCCGACAGCGGTTGCTGGCGGGGACCTACCAACCGAAGCCGGTACGAAGGCAGGAGATACCGAAGAGTGGGGGAGGGGTCCGGGAGTTGGGGATTCCGACCGTGCTGGACCGGTTCATCCAACAAGCCATCCTGCAGGTGCTGCAACCGAGGTTCGACCCGACGTTCAGTCGGCACAGCCACGGCTTCCGGCCTGGGCGCCGAGCACATGATGCGGTGCGCGAAGCGCAGCAATACATCCAGGAAGGGAGACGATGGGTGGTGGATGTGGACTTGGAGAAGTTTTTCGACCGGGTGAACCACGACGTGCTGATGGGGCGGCTGGCAAAGCGGATCGAGGATAAGGCGATGCTGCGGATCCTCCGTCGCTACCTGGAAGCCGGAGTCATGGCGAACGGGGTGGTGATGGAGCGGCACATGGGGACGCCTCAGGGCGGACCGTTGTCGCCGTTGCTGGCGAACGTGCTCCTGGACGAAGTGGACAAGGAGTTGGAGCTACGCGGACACGCGTTTGTCCGGTACGCCGATGACTGCAATGTATACGTGCGGTCGAGGCGGGCAGGACAACGTGTGATGCAGGCGCTGAGGCACCTGTACGGGAAACTTCGGCTTCAGGTCAACGAGGAAAAGAGCGCGGTGGCGCGAGTGTGGGATCGACAGTTCCTGGGCTACAGCTTCTGGGTAGCGGCAGGGAAGGTCGTGAAGCGCCGGGTCAGCAAGAAGGCCCTGACGAAGTTCAAGGAGCGAGTCCGGCAGATTACAAGCCGGAGTGGCGGGCGGAGCCTGCAACAGGTGGCGGAAGAGCTACGGCGCTACGTGCTGGGGTGGAAGGCATACTTCGGCTTAGCGGATACACCGGGGGTTTGCCGAGACCTGGACCAATGGATCCACCGCCGGCTGCGTACGTTGCAATTACGCCAGTGGAAACGGGGAAGGACAGCGTACCGGGAGTTGAGGGCTCGCGGTGTGAGCGAGAACCTCGCCTGGCGAGCTGCTCGGTTCGCGCGAAGCTGGTGGCACGTGGCCGCGCACCACGCCCTGCACACGGCCTTGCCAGGGGCGTACTTCGACGAGCTGGGTGTGCCCCGGCTCACGCCGTACTGACCTCAACTCACCGAACCGCCAGGTGCGGACCCGCATGCCTGGTGGTGTGGGAGGGGAAGGACCGGGATCGCCGGTCCTCCCCTATCCCGATCCCAATCCAAATGTGACCCCGAGCATGTTCTTCTCGTCTATCGTATGGGGCCCCCGTACCTTTCCCTCAATGGCAGCGGAAGAACTCAGCGACGGCGAGGTGGTCCGGGAGATCCTGGGTGGGCAGCGCGAGATGTACCGCGTGCTGGTCCGCCGGTACCAGGATGTTCTGTACAGACACGCCTACCGGATGGTGGGCCGGGCGGACGACGCCGCCGACATCGTGCAGAAGACCCTGGTGAGCGGCTTCCAGAAGCTAAACCGCTGCCGCGACCCTGAGCGGGTAGGTGGCTGGCTCTTCCGCATCGCCGCCAACCTCTGCAAGGACTTCCTGAAGAGTCCACGCAGGGACGACCTCTCGCTCGATGGGGCGTCGGCCACGGTCATCGACCGGTCGAGCCCCGACGACGACCTGGAGCGGGAGGAACTGAAGGAGCGGGTTCAGCAGGCGTTGGAGCGGCTAAACCCCGAGCAGCGTGAGGCCTTCGTGCTAAAGCACCTTGAAGGACGATCGTACGACGAGATAGCGACCCTGCTGGGGGCGTCGAAGTCGGCTCTGAAAATGAGGGTGCTACGAGCCCGAGAGGAGCTCCAGACATTGTTGAAGGTTTACCGATGAGCACTGATCTGAACGCATACCTGGACGGCGCACGGGAGTTCGAAGAGCTGAGCCCCGAAGCCCAGGCCGAATCCGATGCCTGGCAACGGCTGACAGGAGAGCTGAAGGCGGACGAGCCGAGGCAGGCTCCGCCGTGGATGGAGAACGCGGTCATGAGCGAGATCGCGCTGGCGAGCGCTCCAAAGGAGAGCGTCTTCGACTGGCTGCTCAGGCCCCGAACCATCCGCCTCTCCCCGTTGACGAGCCTGGCCATGGCCGCCGCGGCCGTGGCCGTCGTGGCGCTGCTCCCCGACGAGGCACCGGTGTCGCCGGAGCACGGGCCCGTCGCCGTAACTGAGATCCTGGTGGAGTTCTCCCTGGAGGCCCCGGGTGCCACGACGGTTGCGGTGGCCGGCGACTTCAGCGGGTGGGCTAGTGACTTCGTCCTGGATGATGCCGACGGCGACGGGATCTGGACCGGGCGAATCCCCATCACGCCCGGGCTCCACAAGTACATGTTCGTCATCGACGGTACGGATTGGGTCACGGACCCGGGGGCCCAGCGCTACGCCGACGACGGCTTCGGAAACCGTAACGCGGTCCTGGCCGTGGCTCCCCCGGCATCGCTGTGAGCATGAGTATCCGGCGCAGCGCTGGCGGGCATGGCCTCGCCAGGACGGCAGGAGCGATCCTCCTGGCGGTCGTATTGTGTCCTGCCGGTGCGTCCGGCCAGTGGGGTGACGTGCGCATCGAGGTCGGTGCTTCCCGGGCGTTCGCTGCGTCGGGTACTCACCTCGACGCCGCCACCTACATCACGGCTGGGCTGCAGGTGGATCGCTGGACGCCCTCGGGCAGTGGGGTCTTCGCGGGCATCTTCGGAGGCATGGCTACCGACTCCATAGGCGGGCATTGGGGGAGCTTCGTCCTTGGCGGCGAGGCGGTGGCGGGTGCGGGCGGACCGGTGGAGCTCAGCCTGTCGGCGACCACGTACGGCTTCGCGGTCGGCGAGCCGTTCGTCTATGAAGCGGTCACTGTGGTGGTACGCCCTGAGGTGCGCATCCCCTTGGGACCGGCCGCCATCGTCTTCTACGGCGAGGGTGGCAAGGGATCGTCCAACATCGAGTTTCGGCGAACCGATCAGGTGAGGGCGTTCTCACAGGATCTCTGGCACTACGGTGGGGGCCCCGAGCTGCAGCTACGCCTCGGAAGGGCGCTGACATCGGCGTCCTTCGGAGTGCTGGAGACGGAGAACGGGACGTATCGAAGGGGTGAGCTCCAGGTCCGTGCCGCCGGCAAAAACGATTCACTGGTCGAAGCCACCCTCAGGGTGTGGGACACACCATTGGGGAAGGAGACCACGGGAAGCATCGCGCTGACCGTGCCGCTGGGCGGTCCCAGCTGGTTCGGAGCGAGCCCGGTGGACAGGGAGGCCTTGTCATCGGTCGCCGCCTCGTCCGGTTCGGCCCGCGGGGGGTGACCCCCGTGGTGGCGCTGCGGCCGACGCCGGGAGGAGCTGCGGCCCGCTTCCGCCTGGAAGACCGCGGTGCCCAGCGCGTAGAGGTCCTGGGTGACTTCTCGGGCTGGGAGCCCCAGCCCATGGCCCGGGACGGCCGGGCGTGGTTGCTGGAAATCGCCCTGACGACCGGCACGTACCACTTCGGCTTTCTGGTGGACGGTGAGTGGTTCGTGCCCGAGGGGGCCCCCGGTCGGGTGAGCGACGACTGGGGACAGATGAACGCTACGCTCGTGGTCCCATGAAGGGGGGACTCAAAATGACTTGCGACGTGCAGGTAAAGAGAACCGTGATCATGGCGGTGGTTCTGGCCACTGGCTCAGCGCACGCTCTGCTCGGGCAGGATCGGGCGGCCCGCCTCAGGGAAGCCTACTCCCCCGAGGCGGCGGCACAGATCGAGGCTCTCGTGGCGGAGGCCGGGCGCACCGGAGTCCCGGCGGCTCCTCTGTATGACAAGGCGCTGGAAGGGGCCGCGAAGCGGGTCCCGACGGCCCGGGTCATGCCGGCTCTCCGAGAGTACTCGGGACGGATGCAGCGGGCTCAGGGCCTCCTGGGCGGCACACGTGAAGTGGCCTGGGTCGTGGCCGGAGCCGACGCCCTACGTCGCGGAGTCGCGGCCGACGACCTGACCTCCATCGGGCGGGAAGCGGGCGCCCGGACCCCCATGGCGCTCGTGGTAATGGGCGATCTGGTGGAGGCCGGAGTCCCCGCCGGACGAGCCATAGAAGTCATGCAGGAGGCTTTGGTGAGGACCAACGGAGAGGAAGGCCTGCTGGAGGTACCCACGGCACTGCGCCGACTGGTGCGTGAGGGTGCTCTGGCCCCGGACGCCGCAGGACACGTGCTCCGGGCCATGAGGGATGGCGTATCACTTCGCCGGGTGCGCCACAGGGCACCCGGGCGTCCCGACACGCGGCCCCACGCGCGGCCCATTCCCCAGGGATCCGACCCGACTCGGGTCAGGACGTCGGGCTAGGCAGCCAGTGGCGGAACCAGCTTCGGATTCTCTCCAGCCGGTCCACCAGCAGCCACGGCTCGCCCGTTCTCGACAACCCATGTGAGGACCGCGGATAGCGCACCATCTCCACCGGCACCCCCAGCTTCTTCAGAGCCATGAACCACTGCTCCCCGTCCCCGATCGGCGTCCGGAAGTCGTTCTCGCTGTGGATGATCAGCGTGGGAGCCGTGACGTTCTCGACGTAGGAGATAGGCGACAGGCGCCGATAGAGGTCTCTGCGCTCCCAGGGCTCCCCATAGAACTCGTACCGGGTCAGGCCCTGGGCGTCGGAGGAGCCCCACCAGCTCTCCCAGTTGGCGATTGAGCGAGAGGTGACGGCAGCGTGGAAGCGATCCGAGGTCGCCGTGAGCCAGTTGGTCATGTATCCGCCGTAGCTCCCGCCGGAAACGCCAAGGCGGGTGGCGTCCGCATCGGGATACTTGGCCAGCGCCGCGTCCACGCCCGACAGGAAGTCCTCGCTGTCCATGAGGCCCCACTGCCCTCGCGTGGCGTATTTGAAGTCGTGCCCGTACGCTCTCGATCCTCGAGGGTTGGAGTAGAGGACGAAGAAGCCGGCCGCCGACAGGACGTGGAACGTCGGAAAGAAGGTGTTGCCGTACGCGCCGTGGGGTCCTCCGTGGATCTTCAGGATCAGCGGATACTGCCGTCCCGGTTGGTAGTTCACCGGCCTGATGACCCATCCCTCGATCTGCACGCTGTCACCCACGGTCCAGGTGAGACGCTCGGGCGCCACCAGAGTGACGTCCGAGATCCACTCCTGGTTCAGCGTCGTCGCCTGGCGCTCGCCGGTCCCGTCGCCCCGCGCAACGAAGAGCTCGGTGGGAGTCACGGCGTCGGTGCCCGCGTAGGCCATGATGTGACCGCGCTCCGAGAGGGAGATGCTGCTGAGCCGCCGCTCGCCGCGCGTCACCTGCGTGACGGGCCCCCCAGATGCCGGGACCCGGAAGAGGTGGCGATCGCCACCGATGGACGCCTCGAACAGGATCCCGGTTCCGTCCGCGGTCCACTCCGGAGGGCCCGGATCCAGATCCCAATCCGCGGTCAGGTTGACGGGCGAGCCCTGGAAGCGGCCGTCGGCTCCGATGTCCACGACCATGAGGTCCTGATGCCCTCCCCGCTCGGCCGTGTACTGGAAGGCCAGGCGTCCCCCGTCAGGGGACGGGGCCGGTGACGTTTCGGAGCCCGGGTTGGTCGTGATCCTGGTGATGGAGCCATCGGTCACACGCGCAAGCCAGATGTCCTGAGTCAGCTCTTCGTTGGTCTCATCGTACTGGAGCTCATCCCCGGTGAAGAACAGGACGCGACCGTCGGCCGACCAGCGGGCGTGGGACTTGTCGAAGGGAAGCTCGGTCAGGCGACGCGGCGCTCCGCCCTCGGCCGAGACCAGATACAGCTCCTGGGCGTCATTCACGGACGGGTGCGGCTGAAGCGTCAGCGTCCCATCGCGCTTGTATCGGGTCGAGGTGATGACCCGGCCGTCGAAGCGCTCTGGGTCGAAGGTATTGGAGAGAGCGTCGGGGGCGACCCAACCCTCCTGCTCCTCCGTGGACGAGTCCTCGGGCCGAGCCAGGTAGGCGATCCACTGGCCGTCCTGCGACCACACGGGATCGCCACGAACACCGTCGATGTGGAAGGCCTCACCGCCTCGAGCCGTGACCCGGACGAACCATGTCGAGTTGTCGTCTTTGCCACGCTCCGACCTGAAGGACAGGAGAGACCCGTCGGGGGACCAAATGGGGGAGTAGGAGTCTTCAGTCGGGTCGGTGAACCGATACGCCTCACCGTCCGGGCGCCCGTTCTCGAGCGGCTGCATCCAGAGCTCGCGCTGCCGGTGGTTCTCCTCCTCCAGAACGTGCGTCACCGTGAACGCCACGAGATCTCCGGCGGGCGAAACGGCCACGGCATCCACCGTCACGATGTCATAGTAGTCCTCGGGCTGGAAGCCACGCTGCTGGCCGACGATGGGAGTCAGTGCCCCCAGGACCAGCAACCATGCCGGGGCCATCAGGCTCAGAGCACTTCTCGGGATCGCCCTCACCGTAGTCTCCGTCTCACTCCCGTCGCGGGCCGCGGGTCTCATCACCCCTCGAGGTAGTCCACCGGTGCCGGCGAGCGAAGGGGATCGGGACCGAATGCCAGAAGCACCACCAGCGATTCGCTCGCCCACGGAAGGAGAAGAGCTCGAGGATGACGTCCATGGTATCTTTAATTGCAAGGCTGATGCCCATAATTGCAAGGCTGATGCCAACGGGCGCAACCCCGAATGTGGGTCACACGGTGTCCAACCGCGCCCTTGATAGGCAAGGACTCCCGTTCGCAGCGCTGGCGCACCGGCCGCTCCCGAGCTAAAGTGCGAGCGTGAGTTCTCCTTTCGGTCGCCGAACGCCGAAAAAGCCGACCGTGGGAGCGAGAATCTTTTGCCGAGAGCCTATGTCACCTGCGCTGCGAGCCTTCTATCTAGTCGTTCTGATCTCGGCCGTCGTTTTCGACGCGGCGGTACTCTACTTCCTGACCGACTCGGCTCAGCGCATGGCTCTCGGCCTGCTGTTGCTCCCCCTGATTCTCTGGGCCGGCACACGCCTGGAGGTCATGCAGCTTCTCGCGGACCGGCCCCGTTGGGGGCCTCATGGTCGACGCTTTCGCGAGCTGCGATCACAGGTCGTAATACTCCTGGAGCATGTCCGACGGCTCAACTGGATCGCGGTGGACGCGGAGCACGGATTCCGCAACCGAGACGAAGCCCTGCGCGAAATGGACGCCATCGAGGAGCAGCTGAGGGGAATGATCACCCAGGTCCGCCGGTCGGCAGGCAGGCCCGCGGACCAGCCCGTCACGAGCCCAGCCGAAGAACCGGAGACGGTCGAGTAGCTCCTCGCGGCTCCCCTCCACACCGAAATTCCAGGGACGCTGTCAGGATGGCTGTACGAGGTGCTGGAGCCACACGTCGAGGAGCTGGTGGTGGCGTGGGTTCGCAGGAGCCGAGGCGCGCCGGGACTCGTGCGGCAGAGGGTAGTGCGGAGGGGGGAGTGCGAGGAAGAGTCCGGGCACGACGCCCTGACTGGATGGGCTCATCGAGGGTCCGGTGCGAGGGTCACGCAACCACGACACGAAGGCAAACGGGACGCTACCGGTTCCTCTCGTACATCAGGTTGCGCGGAACGAGCTTCCACTCGTAGTCCCGAGTGAACTCCCCACCGCCGGCCACGCGAATGTCGGGACGGTTCGTCCCTAATGTCGCGATGACCCGGGCGCCGAGGATGTCGTCGAAATCGTTCGTGTTGTCCGCGTCGTTCGGGTCGCCCTCGTCGTATTCGTCCAGGTCGACGAAGATCATCTTCGTGTCCCAGGACTTCACGCCGTACGCGAGCGGCGAGGCAATCTGGTCCCCGTTCGCGTCCATCTGGTCGGAGCGGTAGAGGATCTCCCCTTCGACGTAGTAGATGATCGGCTGGAGCTTCTGCACGATGGTGCTGAAGCGATCCAGCTGCACCCCGTTCGCGAACGCGGCCTCGAAGTGGAGCAGCGTCGTGTCGGGGTGAAAGCTCAGTGCCACCGTGCTGCCGTTGTCCGTGACGCCCGTGACCAGAATGATCCGCCGCTCTGCGTTGACCTGCAAGCGGGCGATGTCCCCCGGCTTCAAGAGGAAGGTGCCGTCCGGGGCCTTGTTCAGGTCGATGCAGGTAGCCCCACACGTTCCCCCGGGGTCGAGCGGGTTGTTGGTGCCGGCCGGCGGGAAGATCTCGTACGGAAACGCGTTCGTCGGCGTCCACGGGACGTGGATCACGACAAGCGTGTCGTTGAACGTGCTCAACGTACCGAACCGGATCTCGCTCTCGATACCTACGCCGGTGGTCTGGATGTCACGCTCCAGGCTCATGCCGATGAAGCGGGCGCTCCGGTAGACCTCCTCGCGGAGCTTGTTACCCTCGGAGTTGCGGAAGGTGGTGACCGCGAGCTGGAGGGAGGCTCCCGTGACAATCACCGCCAGGACCAGCGAGATCAGCAACTCCACCAGCGTGAAGCCCTCGCGGTGCGCTGAGACACGCTCGGCCGCTCTAGTACTGTCCATCGTAGATCCAGGTTATAAGCGTGATTGGGCTCGATCGGCGCGTCGTGACGATCACGGTGACCTCGAGGAGGTGACGGCCCACCCCTTCCACCGTGAGCTCCCGTGTGAACACCCCGTTTGTGTCCTCTTGTCCCTGGTCGTTCACCTGAACCGCCGCCTCGGCCACGAGGGTCATCGGATCGCGGCTCTTCACGTCCTCCATGTATGCGCGCGCTACGTCGAGTGCAGTCGTGCGTATGGCCGTGATCGTCTGCATCGCCACCGATTGCGTGAGAACCTGCGAGAGGCTCAGCCCGCCGACCGAGAGCAGCACGATCGCCACCATCACGGAGACCAGCCCGAAGCCGGCGTCAGGTCGCCGGACGCCCAGTTCGTGTTTCTGTTGCACTGTCATTGCCATTCCTCCGCGGCCGGCCACCAGCGCCAGGCCTTGAACGAGCCCGACGAGGAGATGGAGATGGCCGCGACGGCATCTTGGTCATCCTGGTGGACGAGGTAAACGGTTCCCATGGTCCCCCAGGGCTCCGGCAGGCCCTGAACGGTCAGGTCGAGCGTGTTGCTCGGGATCGTCACGGCTTCCAGCGACGGGTCGCCCGGGATCCTGTCGGCGTTTCCGCGACCGAAGTCGACGAGCACCTCGAGGCCGCGCTCCCCGAACTCCGGGAATGCAATCACCTCGCCTGAGGTCTGCGCGATGTTGCTGTCTCGGTCGTCGTCCACATATGCCGTGTACGTGCGAGCCGTCTCGTCGAAGACCACCCGCGTCATCTGGCGCTTACCCAGAGCCTGACTGCGAGCCAGCTCCAGGTGCGCCACCATCTGGTGCGCCATGCCTTCGACCCGGCGTGAAGCACTCACCTGGAAGCGCGGCGCCACGATCGAGGTCACGACGAGCATCAGGGCCATCACTATGACCAACTCGACGACCGTGAATCCGTGCGCACCTCGGGGCGAGTGCTTCTCCATGCCGGATACGATGGGGGGCATTCTTCGGTCCTCTAGAAGACCGGCCGGAAAGCCGTGTGGATCACATTACCCACCACGGGCGTTCCGGGCGGCATGTTCACGGGATCGTCGAAGCGCGTGTCGAACTCCCAGTCACGGATGGGCGGGCTGTAGTAGGCGCCACCCCATAAGCCCGTCGCCTGCTGCGCGAAGTGCAGCGACACGAGCGAGCCCCGGAACGTGAGACTCCGACCGCTCCAACGCTTGAGGAAGCGGGGGAAGTTCTCCAGACCGCCGCCGTACGGGCTCGCGGCGCCGCATCCCGGCTCCTCGTGGTCACACGGCGTACCGGAGTGCCCGGCCAGGACAGCCGAGTACACGACCGTGTTCGCCGCGTCCGTCTTGAGGACCGTCGGCGCGAGGTGCTGAGCGTCGTTCCACGCCGTCGACAGGAACGTGATCGCGTCACCGACGAGCGCTGAAGGCTGCCAGGCGCCCGTGTTGTAGTTGCCCTGCACGTACAGCGGGTGCTTCGTGGCGATCGTGATCGGGTCTGCGAGCGTCGCGCCGTTGAGCAGCCGCACGATCGGGTACGTCCCGTCGTTCCCCGGGTCCTGATCGGCGTTCCCGGTGAAGTGGATGTAAATGATGTTCGTGATCCGGCTCGGGTCCGTGCCCGACCACGCGAAGAGCTGGGCCAGGTCGATGTCGAGGACGTCGACGTAGTTCTGCTCGCGCCCCTCGTACCACATGTCGTAAGAGAGCTGGAAGATGTTACTGCACTCCGCCAGGGTCGGCAGCGTCTTCGACACGTCGTCCCGCACCGAGATCATCTTGGCACAGAGCTGATTGGTTGGCCCCATCCCATTGAGCGGGATCGTGATGTACCAGTCCGCCTTCCACGCGAACTTGGCCCCCTGCTCGAGCGTGCCGTCACCGGCCTTACGCTCCTGCATGACCTCGACCGCGTCCACTCCTTCGGGCAGCGGCACCTTCAGTGAGTCGACGCCGTACGCGTTCGTCTTGAGACGGTTGTCGAAGCGAGCGTCGCTCTTGGTCCGGAACGCGTTGTAATCCGGGGTGTCGCGGCTGTCGAAGTTGAGTTGGACGTCTGTGGCCATCGCGTCGTCGATCCACACGCCGTACAAGACCCGATGCTTGTCCTTACGGTCGTGGTATACGTTCTTCGGCGTAGTGATCAGATCGCCGAAGTACTGGTTATTCGAGCTCAAGTAGATGTTGCCGTTCGAGTGCACCCAACCGTCGAAGTCCATGCGCGGTCCGTTCGTGATCTCCAGGTCCTTGTCGAAAAAGACACCGAACTGGAAGATCGGGATCGCCTGCGCCTTGGCGGTTACCAGGATCGCCGAGGAGTTGAAGTCGGCGTCCGCGGCCTCGGAGTAGATCTCCAGCACCTGCGTCTTGGAAAACAGACCGGCGAACGGTCCGTCCGTGATCCGCTCCGTCGTGAGGGCTCCAATCTTCCTGATGTCGAAGCTGTCGAAGCTGAAGCTTCCGATATCCGGAGGGGAGATCATGGCGAGCTCTCCGTCCTCAAGGACCGCGTCCTCGAGGGCCTGGGCAAGCTGTGCCATCTCGGACTCGGCACCGGCCTCGGCGGCGTAGTAAGTACGGGACTTGCCCAAGTCCGCCGTACCGGAGCGGAAGGACGCCATCGCGTTCTCGAAGACGATCACAACCAGAAAGGAAAGAAGGACGAGGACGCCGAGAGCGGCAGCTAGGGCGAACCCGTCCTTCGAGCCCGGATTCGTGACCCGGTAGCGTGCTTTCATGATCCTATTCCTTTAAAATCGGCCATAGGCCTTAGTACACCTGCATCTGCTGAACTCCACTGAACGACCGTAAATGCAAGGCGTATGCCCAGAGACCAAGAAATGTGGAAAACCAGGGAGAGGCCGCTTCTTCCGGGGGTGATCAGCCATTGTACCCTGGGGCGGCGGTAACGGGAAAGCAGAAAACATTTCCCATTTTCTGACACTTTTTCCGTGATCGTCTATAGCCCCCCACGACTTTTTGCGCCAGACTCTGGACTGCCCGGTCAACACGGGGTAAACTCGCGAGTCCTCTGTGTAGGGGGCAAGGCGCAGTGGATGTAGAACCGAGAGGTAGACGATGACGGCCGTTTGCGTCCTGAGACGAGCCACCCGTCGGATCGTGACGCCGTTGCTGGCCATGAGCCTACTCGGAGCGGGAGCCATCGGGATCTCGGGCCAGGAGCCACCCGACAGTGTCGTGCCCCTCGATTCTGTCGTCGTCACAGTCACCCGGGGCTCCGACGGACTGGGGCGGACCCCCTTCGCCGTCTCGGTCCAGGGCCGGCGACCCCGGGAGATCTCGGTATTCTCGAAGATCGTCGCGGTGGCCGCCTCCTTCCAGCATAGATGAGCCCCTCGAAGTTTTCGTTGCCACCCGTGGGGTTCCCGTTGATCTTCACGTCTCCTGCGGCCATGATGAGAATGCTGTCCGCGTGCGCCGCCGTGAGAAAAGGATTCCCGGGAATCGTCACCGCCTCCTCGGAGAGGATTGTGAGTGCATGGGGACTGCCGGGAGTGCCGACGTCGTCCGGGATCTCCACCGACTCGTCATAGCAGTACACACCCTCCTCTGAGCTACTGGTCATCGTGTATATATTGTCAATCGGATCGTATGTTATGCCCCAGTGTTCGGCCTCGCCGGTGAAGTCGAAGGTCTCCGTGGTTGAGACCTTGAGCCCTATCCCGTTGCTGAAGACGAAGTCCGCCTCACCACAGTAGTTCGGTGGGATCGAGTTCGGGGAAGGGTTCCTGGGCAGCCCCCGACGTGGGAGTGTGGACATAGGGCCACTAGACGGCGGCCGGGCCCGGCCCGACGCGGTCCAGCGCCGCCCGGGCCTCTTGTCCTGGATTCAGGTCGGGAACGCCAATGCCGGATACCGGATATAGGAGACTGAATGACTGAGGTGTCTGGTTGCATACCGAGGAGGTACGTAGTGAGCCCGGCCCCACGGCTGAGCGCGCTGCTGACCGTGGCCCTCACGGCCCTGGGCACACCAGGGACGGGACTCTCCGCTCAGGAGCCACCCGACAGCGTGGTGCCCCTTGACTCCGTGTTGGTCACCGTGACCCGGGGGTCGGACGGGTTAGGGCGCACCCCTTTCGCTGTCTCAGTCCAGGGCCAGCGGAACCTCCAGCTCGGCAACACGGGCTTCTCTCTCGAGGAGGCCGTCCAGGGCCTTCCCGGGGTGCAGGTCCAGAACCGCTACAACTACACGGTCGGTGAGCGGATATCCATTCGCGGCCTCGGCGCCCGGGCCCAGTTCGGGGTGCGCGGTCTCAAGGTCCTGGTCGACGGGATTCCGGCCACCCTGGCGGACGGGCAGTCCACTCTGGACCACCTGGACCTCGGATCCTTAGGACGAGCGGAGATCTTGCGTGGCCCCGCTTCGGCGATGTACGGGAACGGGGGTGGTGGCGTGCTGAGCTTCGAGACCGCTCGGCCGGCTAACGTCCCCATACGCCAAGAGGCGAAAGGCGTCTTCGGTGAGCACGGCCTCGTGCGACTACAGAGCACGACCTCCGGGATGACTAGCGGCATGGGCTACCTGGTCAACGTCGCCCATCTGTCGTATGACGGATTTCGGACGCACCCGGACGACCCCTTGGACTTGTACGGCGGAGCCGACCGCCTCAACGTGAATGCTCAGGTGTCTGCGGAAGTCGCCGGGGGATCGCTCCGGGTGACGGGCAACTTCTTCGACCTGGACGGACAGAATGCCGGTCAGTTGAATCAGGCCGATCTGGAGGCGGGATCGCTGACGGCGCGGGGGTTCAACGTGCGTCAGGACACCCGCAAGGACGTGCACCAAGGACAACTGGGCGTCGCGTGGTCCGGGCCCCTCGGCGGCGTAAACGCTCAGTTCTCGGGGTGGGGCCTCTTCCGCAATATGGACAATCCCATCCCACCGAGGATCATCGACCTGGAGCGCACCGCCTTCGGAGGACGTGCAACCCTCACCACGCAGACTCCCGGCGAGTCTGGCGAGCTGACGTGGACGGCCGGGATTGATGTGGACTTCCAGCGGGACGATCGCCTGAACTTCGACAATGACGGGGGCACGCGGGGAACGCTGACGCTGGATCAGTTCGAGACCGTTTCCGCCACCGGCCTCTTCGTCCAGGTGCGGGCTCCGCTCGGCGAGCGGGTCTCGGCGATGGGTGGACTACGGTACGATCGGTTCCGCTTCGAGGCGGATGATCACTTGATCACGGCTGAGAGCCCCGACGAATCGGGAGTCCGAACCATGGACGCCCTGAGCCCCACCTTGGGCCTATACGTGGAGGTCAGCCCGGACCTGATCCTCTACGGGAACGTGGCCACGTCGCTGGATACACCCTCGACCACCGAGGTCGTCAACCGCCCCGGCGGCGGCGGCGGTTTCAACCCCGACCTGGATCCGCAGCGAGGTGTGAGCGGAGAGCTGGGGCTCCGGGGCCAGCTCCGGAGCCGGGTGAGTTACGAGGCCAGCGTCTTCCTCACCGACAGCAATGACGAGCTCGTGCCGTTCGAGGACGAAACCCAGCCTGGCCGCACGTTTTTCCGGAACAGCGGCTCGTCCAGGTATCAGGGCTTCGAGGGATCCATCCGGGCGGTCCTCCCCGAAGAAGTCTACGCGCAATTCACCTACACGTTCGTGGACGCGACTTTCACGGACTACGAGGTGGACGGAGACGTGTTCGACGGCAACGACATCCCCGGACTGACACGGCACCGCCTCGATGGATTCCTGCGCGTGACGAGCGGGCCCTGGTTCGGGGAGATCCGGGGCGATTATGTGGCGCGGATGGCTGTGAACGACTCGAACAGTGAGTACGCACGCCCTTATGCGCTCTGGGAGGCACGCACCGGTCTGTCCGAGGCCCGGCTCGGTCGGATGGAGATCTCGCCCTTCGTCGGGATCGCAAACCTCTTCGGCAAGCTGTACGCAGCGGCCGTGGCCGTGAACGCGTTCGGCCGTCGCTACTACGAGCCCGGACCGGGCAGAGCGTTCTTCGCGGGGATCAGCGCGGCCTTCTAGGCGGGGGCCGGCCGGTCATCAGCGCGATCTCGCGGAGGTGCAGTAATCAGCGCTGGAGACAACGGCGAGGGCGTTCCGCACGGCCCGCTCGCCATCCTCGTCAGAGGGATGGCTGAGTGCCCTGCCCCCGACGACCATCACCGATGAGCCACCCCCGTCCAGATTCAGGGCCTCGGTAGCGCCCACGGCCGCCAGGGCGTCCGTCAGCTCCACGAGCGTCATACCCGACGAGTATGCGCCCTGCCGGCCGTCGATCACCATCAACCAGAGCCTGTCTGTTCCTGGATCGTACCCCACGGCCGTGCGCGGATGACGGAACGATGCGAAGCTCTGCGTGGGGTCGAGCGCGAGCTCCGTGACCGCGCGCCCGCGATCCAGCAGCTCGGGAAAGCCACCCACCACCTGGGCCGGTAAGTCCTCGTCACCGAAGATCCAGAAGCCGGCGCCCAGAGATCCCCCCTCCCCCACCTGGCTCGTTCCGATCCATGGGTCCTCAGCGGGCCGCCAAGAGAAGGCAGGCCGTGCACGGGACCGGAGGAGACGGCCACCCGCCACCTCCGGACCCACCGGCCGTCCCTCCGGTGTAAAGAAATCCCCATTGACCGCCGCCAAGACCCCGCCCCCCACGGCCTCCACCAGGTGGGTGACGGTGGCGAGGCCGGCGGCGCTCGGTTCCCCCGCGCCGGCCGGGAGCACCGCGAGGCCCAGGTCGCAGTGCTCGAGCTCGAGCCTCAAGAGGTGGACGGCCCAGGGGCCCTTGGGCGACCAGGCGTAGTGGTAGGAGATCCCGTTCTGCAGGAAGCGAGTCCGCACGGTGTCCGGTGTAAGGTAGGCCAGCAGGGGTTGCGGGAGCGGCTCCACTAATCGGACCGGTCGGTCGGGAGGGCCACACGACACCGCGCTGGTGACGAAAGCGAGGACCGCAGCAGTCAACCTGGCATCCGGCTTCACGATGGGAATACGCACGTGTGCAACCGCCGGCTCCTCGCGTCGGGGCCACATGGCCCGGAATCTCGCCGTGACCGCTAGTGCACCCGCACTAATGGGGAAAGCGGTGGGACACTCGCTTGAAGATACATTCTTCCGTCCGGGGAAAAAATGTTCGGCGAGAGCGTGCATGCCGCAGCATGGGGAAGCCTACTCGATCGGTGGCAAGACGGGTCACTACCAGTCGTCAGCCGATGTGCCGTCTTCCGGAAGAAATGCGGCACACGGGTTGCCGTATGGGGCTGAGACAACAGCAGGACCTTACCTCTCGAGGGAGCAGACCATGAGCTCGTTCTTCGGCGCATTGCGCTCCGCGATCGTCCTCGTCGTCGTTGGCACCACGGTCGCCTGCGGCGGTGATGACGTCACCAGCCCCGAGCCTCCGGGACGTACGCAGGCCATCGTCCGGGACATGCCCGCCCCGTCACTCACCGTCGACGGGTTCGTGAGTGCCGACACCAACGTCCTCATATCGACCGACGGGCAGAGCTGGACCGCCCTCGGCTCGCCGAACGGGATTACCGTCGAGCTACAGAGCGAAGCCGACAGCACGAACGTGCATGGGGAAGTCACTGCCCCCGCGGGAAGCTTCCGCTTCGTCCGTCTCGTGATGGCAAATACTCGGGCCACGGTCAAATCGGGAAGCACGATCGGTAGCACCACTCTAGGGGATGACGTGCTGGTCACCCTCGGCGGAGACGATGAGGTGGTGGTGGTCGAGAAGAGCGTCTCGTTTCAGGTCGTGGCCGGCACCCTGGCCAGCATCTCGTTCGAGCTGAACACCGAGCAGTGGCTCACGGAGCTGAACCTGCAGGACGGGGTGGTGGACGATTCCGAGATCCAGGTGGCCGCGACGGTTCGGTCAAGGGCGGAGCCCAGCCCTTAAGGACCAGATACCCGAGGAGGTCGGTTGTCGAGGCGGCGCCGATTCCTCTATACTCCGGCGCCATGAGCTTGCGCGTCACTCCCGACCTCGTCGATCACCTCCCCCGCCCCGGCCTTCCCCTCTGGAGGATCGGCCGGCTCCTTCTGTTCCCGGCTCTCAGCCTCTTGCCGTTCGGCGTCATTGCGTTCGCCCCTTCCCATGCCGACGCCCAGACCTCGTCCGGGAACGATGACATGGAGTTCCGCGTCGGCGTCACGGCTGGAGGCATCGGGCTCGTGGGTCTCACCTTCGAGTTCCGCTGGGGTGATCGAAGTATAGACGCGAACCTGGCCACCTTCGGCTTCAAGGACGTGAGCCTGGCCGTCACCGGCAAGCAGTACTTCGGCGGCGGGGACTTGCAGCCCTTCCTGGGGATCGGACTATGGAGCGTCACGGCTTTTCCCGAGGATCCTACCCAGCGAACGGGGAAGACACTGCTCCTCAGAATCCCAGTGGGGGCCGACTGGAACCTGGCCGGAGATCACTCCTTAGGCGCGAGCCTGGCTCTCAACGAGGGCCTCTGGATCCAGCGCGCCGACCCGTTGGACGACACGCCCATCGGCCATCGACCGATCCCTCTCCCGGGCTTCTACTACCGGGCGAAGCCGTAGGCCGACGGGCCCGACGCCCCACGGCGACTCCGCGGAACTCAGGTCACGACGCCACTCAGGCCCGCCACGCCTGTCCAGAGGCTCCTAGAGCTCTTCCGTCTCATCCCAGGTTTGCTCCCAGAATTCGTCTTCCTTCTGCCGGATCTGTTCCAGATCGAGGGGTGGAGGGTCGTCAGTGACCAAGGTCCCCTCGTCCTCGATCCGCCGTATGTCATCGTCGTCGATGTGGGGCGGTGGGATCTCCAAGGATTTCCTGATTCGAAGCCGCATGGAGATCCATGCGTAGACGACGAGGCCGCCGAGGAGAAACCAGAGTGCAGGCCAGACGAAGCGCATGATGATCAGCCCATAGGGGACATACCAACATACTTGAGTCCGCTGCCGGTGTTAAAGAGGACGACCTCGGCGTCGGGGTCCAGGGCCCCCATCTCCAGGAGCGCCGGGACCGCGGCGGCCACCGCCCCGCCCTCGGGACAGGCGAAGACGCCCGTGTCCTGACCGAGAAAATCCACCCACTCCGCCATGTCCCGATCCGCGATTGCCACGGCCGCGCCTCCGGACTCACGCACGGCCCGGAGAATGAGGAAGTCGCCGACCGCACCGGGGACCCGGAGACCCGAAGCGTAGGTCTCGGCATCTTGCCAAACCTCGGCGTCCAGGGCCCCGCTTTCCCAAGCGCGCACCATGGGGGCGCATCCGGCGGCCTGCACCGAGAACATCTTCGGACGTTCCGAGCCGATCCAGCCGAGACGCTCCATCTCGTCGAAGGCCTTCCACATGCCGATGAGTCCCGTTCCCCCGCCCGTGGGGTAGACGATGCCGTCCGGCAGGCGCCCCCCGAGCTGCTCGAAGATCTCGTAACCCATGGTCTTCTTGCCTTCCACCCGGTACGGCTCCTTGAGGGTGGAGATGTCGAACCAGCCGTGCTCCTCCACACCCCTCCGCACGACCTGGCCACAGTCCGTGATGAGCCCGTCCATGAGCTGGAGATCCGCACCGAGCGCCCTGATCTCAGCGAGGATGGATGCCGGCGTATCCGTTGGCACGACCACGTGGACCGGGAGGCCCGCCGCGGCCCCGTAGGCAGAGGCGGCCCCACCGGCGTTGCCAGCGGACGGAAGGGCCAGCTCGGTGGCTCCCAGCTCCTTGGCCCGGGATACGGCCAGGCACAGCCCGCGATCCTTGAAGCTGCCCGTGGGGTTCTGCCCCTCATCCTTCACCCAGACGCGGCCGACGCCCATCCGGGCGGCAAGGCGAGGAGCGTCGAGGAGGGGGGTCCACCCCTCCCCCAGGGAGATCTGGAACGCCCGGTCCCGGACCGGGAGAACCTCCTCGTAGCGCCATAGGTCCGCCCGGCGCCCCACCAGGTCCGACGGCTGGAAAGAGGAGCGCTGGGCATCCATGTCGTAGCGGGCGAAGTAGGGCTTTCCAGCCGTGGAAAGGCCGTGGAGCGCCTCGCTATCGACCGTCTCTCCAGTGGACGTGCATTCCAGGTGCGTGGCTCCGGCGAGGAGCCGCGATTCGTCGCTCATGGCGTCTCGGCGTAAGAGTTGGCTCAAGCGAGGAAGATAGGAAGCCAGAGGCGCCCGCCAACCCCCAGAGGCCTGGGCCGTCTGGGTGGCCGACGACCCGACGGTGAACACGAGCGCCATCCGTGTCGGCCTACTCGGGCCCTGTGCCGGTCGTCGCCGCCGTTGCTGCAGCACCCTACGAGAAAGATTGCCAAAATGGCAGTACTACCCGCTGTGCGGAACTCTGCGATCGCTCGTCATGATGTCCGCCCTCCGGAAACCATCTCCTTGGCCTTGGCCAGGAGGTCTTCCACGGGTTGGGTTGAGACGTACTCGACCGTGACGCCTCCGATCTCGCCGCAGAGCCTGAAGACTGAGCCTGCCAGGGGAATGTAAGTCACCCCCTCCGCTACTCTCCACCGCCGATCATGAATGGAGCGATCTTGCCGGCGACGGGGAACGTGCTCAAGTCGTACAACAGCCCCAGCTCGAGTTGCGTGGTCCGCAGGTCCACGTCGGGTCGAACATCGTTATCCTCCACATACGTCGCTTCCGGTGTGGAGGTCGAAAAGCAGCAGCCCGGCGCCGGCCAGGCACGAAAGTTCTTTTCGCATTGGGATTCGTAACTCCGTTGATTCGAGCCTGGCTCTAGGACGGGCCCAAGGACCCCTCTGTCTGGCCGCATCAGCGATAGACGGAAAGTTTGATCATAGCAATTACTCCTGGAGTTGTTGGAGGTAGGATCAAAGGGGGTGTAAGAGAGAGGACGGGCGGGCGCAGGAATGTCTAGACGGGCTTATTTCGCCGCCTCGAACATCGCCCTTACCTCCGCCTCGATCCGAGCGCACTAACTGGGCGTACACCTAGTGCTGTGTAGCCAAAGTCTCTTTCGCTTTGCTGACCTTGGCGATGATGGATTGTGCAGAGGCGGTCCAGACAAAGGGTGTGGGGTTATCGTTTCTGCGATCGATGTAGTGGTTGATCGCCTCGATTAGTTGGTCCACGCTGGTGACGGCGAGGCGCTTGAGCTGACGAGTCGTGAGTTCGCTGAAGAAGCGCTCGACGAGATTGAGCCAAGAGGATGAAGTGGGAATGAAGTGGAAGTGTACCCGAGGGTGTTTGTCGAGCCACGCCCTGACGGCCGGATGCTTGTGGGTGGCGTAGTTGTCGAGAATCACGTGGATGTCGAGTTCGGAAGCCACGCTGCGCTCGATCTTGCGGAGGAACCGCAGAAACTCCTGATGCCGGTGGCGCGGCAAGCACTCGTGGACGACCTCCCCGGTGGCTACGTCGAGGGCAGCAAAGAGTGTCGTCGTGCCGTGACGTTTGTAGTCATGGGTAATGGTTCCAGCGCGCCCCTTCTTGAGGGGAAGACCTGGCTGGGTGCGGTCGAGGGCTTGGATCTGGCTCTTCTCGTCGAAAGCGAAGACAACGGCCCGCTCCGGGGGATCGACGTAGAGACCCACCACGTCGCGCAACTTTTCAACGAAGTGAGGATCAGTGGACAGCTTGAAGTACTCGATGCGGTGGGGCTGTAGTCCATGAGCCCGCCAGATCCGCGAGATGGTGGTCGGATGGACGCCCACTTCCTTGGCCATGAGACGGCAACTCCAGTGCGTGGCGTCTGCGGGCTTCTCCTCGAGGGTCTTGCGGACGATCTCCGCTTCGTCGTCCGGAGTGATCTTGCGGGGTCGACCCGAGCGTGGTCGGTCCTCGAGCAGCTCTTCAACGCCACCTGCCTCGTACCGGTCGAGCCACTGCGTAACCGTGGGCCTGGACACACCCACCTCAGCACAGATCGCCGACCCCGAAAGCCCCTGTGCGGAGGAAAGGACGATCTTGGCCCGCTCAACCACGCGTTGCGGCGTGGTCCGTTTGTTCACCAATTGCTGTAAACGCCTGCACTCTCCGCGACGCAACCGAACCCGACGAATTGGCAGTCCCATGCAGATAATCTACCGCATGGAACCCAATATACAATAAACTTATGCTACACTACACTAGGTTCGACAGCAATCCAGCCATCTCGCTCCATGACCGGAAAGATGGGCAGTCTCAGGTCGCCGACCTGAGCACGCTTCCAGCCCGGGTAGATAGGTAGCGGAAAGGTGTTCTCCCCGGTGCCCACATCGAACATGTAATGATGCCGAGCACAGTCGATAGAACCGCCACGGATAGTGCCTTCGACCAGTGGAGCCGCCTCGTGGGGACAGCGAGACGCGAAGGCAACCACCCTACCGTCGTAGAGGCGTCCAACGACAACGCGATGAGTGCCCGCCAAGACTTCCCGCATTTGGCCTGGCGCCAGGTCTCCGGACGCAAGCACGTTCAGATACCTGTTACCCGGTGAGTGCTCCACAACTGCGCTCCGGACGGAGAGGGACGAGGAGGCTATCCCCCTACGACTTCCCAACGTCGGCGGTCATGAAGGTACGCACGTACGGTGACTCCCCCGGCGCGCCCCGTCGGAAGTGACCAGAAGGGCCTTCGTTGAGGAACTCACCGAACCAGGCCTCATGCTCAATCTCCTCATGCAGGATCGCGAGGCAAAGCGCATATGTCCGGTGGTCCTTGCCGAAGGTGTAGTTGCAGAGATCGGTGTACGTGCGGACAGCGCAGCGCTCCGCCTCCACTAACACTGTGAGCAGGTCTTGAATAGCGGTGGCCTGGGCACCAGGGTAGGCGCCAAAAGCCGTTTCGCCAGAGCCGTGCCGTTCGGTGGGCACACCTCCAAGGGTGTCGGGGAGATAGGCATCCGGACAGCCAGCGAGATCGGCGAAGGTCCGGATGTCGTCTGGAAGCTTGCCCCCGAGCTCGTAGATCCGGGGTACGAGCGCCTCAAAGTGGTTCCGATCCTCAATACGGGCGTCCTCGATGATCTCCTTCATGCCTTCTCCCTCGTGGCCGATCGAATTCACGCGCAAGATCGTGTAGTAGTAAAACGTCGTGAATTCAGCACTAGCGGCAGCGACGAGCTTATCAACCAGCTCATCGACGTTGAGCCCGGCTTCCTCGACCATCTGTCGTGCAACCTTACCCATTTCCCTCTCCTTTACCGAGAACTGCAGGCGTGACGACTACTGAGAATTGCAGGCGTGACGACCGTTCATGTCTTAGCTGGGACGACTACTCATTTGCTCTGAGGACGGGTTGATGGGACCGCGTGCGGACACCCGTAGGTCATCCCTCCTACCTGATGCCGTTTTCTCTCCGCCAAGTGCTCCCTGCAGAGAGCAACGCTGCAGTGTGAACAAACCGCCACCGCCATCTCCCCACAGAAGAGACAGGTCATTTCTAACCTCCTTCTGTCATGACTCTCGCAAAACATCCAACGGAGTATCACGCCTCTGGAGAGCCGGGAACCCGCGGATATCATGTCATGGCTTCGACCGAACAAGCAAGGGCGTGAAGCGGACTCGGAGGGTCGACCGGCCTAATTTGACCCTCGAACGCTGGCGTGAGCCCTCATGTTGACCGGTCGGGTCCTGCCCCTCACGTTATCCCGAACCGTGAAAGGACTTCCTTGTCTTGGCTATCCCTGACGTGGTTCGACAACTGGGCGTCGTTCTGAACGGGCAACCCTGAAGCGCCGCCTCGGCGTCAAAGGAACGCACAACCGAGCCCTCGAGGCATGAACGAAGCTCAGCTGATACGAAAAGCCGTCCAGGGGGATGGTGCGGCCGTCCGCTCACTGTATGAGCGGTACTCCCCCCGGGTGTACGCGGTCGTCCGCCGGATCACGTCTGGTGAGCGAAGGGCTGATCCGGACGCAAGAGAGCTTCCGCCGCTTCGGCCTCGCCGCGGCGCCGGCCTGGATGCAGGCCGCCGCAGCGGTGGTCCTGTTCCTGGGTGGAACCGGCCTCGGTCTGGCTCTGACGACGGGTGGAGCCCCCGATCCGCTCTCTCTCGAGAACATGATGGTCCCCGTGTCGCGGATCTCCACGGCCGACGAGGCGGCCCAGGCCGTCGAGTTCGCCGAGCAGACCTACATGCAGGCCCTGGTGCGCTTCCGTCAGCTGGCGGGCGGGGAAGACGAGCCGCGGTTCGAGGATCCGTTGAGCCGCGTGGCGGCGCTGGAGGGGCTCCTCGCCGCGAGCCAGGAGGCACTGCGCCTCGCTCCCGCCGATCCGGTATTCAACGGGTTCCTCGTCAACGTCCTCGCTGAGCGTCAGGAGACGCTCCGGCTGATCTCCGCCAGCGGGGAAGACAACTGGTTCTGATGAAGCACCTCCGATCCCTCTTGACGCTACCACGCCACCCGCGGTGGCTCCGGGCCCAGAATCCGGTGGTGGGGCTCGTCGTGTCCGTGGGGCTCGTCTTGCTCGCTTCCCCTGCGGCTCGTGCCCAGGTCACCACGCCACGGGTGGTCCGCACCCAGGCCCAACCGACCTTCGTGGTGGAGCGCACCGATCGGGGCTGGATGGGAATCAGCATCAACATCCGTGTGACGAGTGACGGCACCCGCCCCGGCGAGACCGTGATCCAGGTCGTGCGCACCGTGGACGGAAGTGCCGGCTCGAGGGCCGGTATCGTTCCGGGTGACGTCATCCAGCGCATCAACCGGGAACCCCTCACCCTTCCGGGATGGGAGACGCTGGTCGGGAACCTGGCAGTCGGTGACGAAGTTCACCTCGGCGTTCGGGGAGACGACGACCACGTCCGCGACGTGATGCTCACCGCCGGCACCAGGCCTGACTTCACACCAGTTCCGTCGGAGTTGTCGGATCGTCTGGAGGCCGTGCGAGAGTCCTTCGAGGCGCGACTCCGATCGGCGCGGGGAGTGTGGGCGAGCCGCGATCATGTCCGGCTCCTCATCTCCGGGGACTCCATCGAGGTAACGTCGAACAGGATTCTCGACCAGGCACGGAGGAACGCGGTCGCGTTCGGCTTCAGTTCGAGATCGGGCGAGACGCCCTCCGATGTGATCTTTCGGAGGCCGCCCGAGCCACCTGTCGAGGGCGGGATCTCGTTCTCCCAGGGACCGGGGGGGTTCGTGTGGAGCTTCGGTGGTGACTCGGTACGGGGCTGGTCGAGCTCCGGACCGGTGCTGGTGGCTCCCAACGTAGAGGCGCGCGGTCACTACTCGGTGGTCTTGAGCGCGGAGTCGGCGCTCTCGTTCGAATACCTGCTGCTCACGTCTCCCGAAGCCGATTCATTGAAGACGGTCGTCATCCGACTTCGTACGGAGCTGCACTCGCTGAACGAAGCGACTCGCACGCGTGAGCTGGAGATCGTCGAGATCGTACGGCGGCAGGCCCGGGAGCTCGGTGAGACCGATTTTCGGCTCAACCGGCTGAGGTCCGACAACGACCGGGTTACCGAGGAGCTCTCACAGGTCGCGGCGCGGCTCGCCGAAGTCGGCTCTTTGGAAAGACGGGAACGGGCGGCCGGCATTGCCGCGTCAGCTCCGGTCGCTCGGAGCCGCCACGTAACGGCGCGTCTGGTGGGCCGGAACTTCGTGGGCGGCGCCCAGTTGAGCGATCTGAATCCGAGTCTGTCCGCATACTTCGGCGCCGAGCGCGGCGTGCTCGTCATCGACGTGTTGAGAGGCACCCCCGCCTTCAACGCGGGCCTGGTCCCCGGCGACGTCATCGTCCGAGTCGGCAGCAGCGAGGTCGATGGTCTGAAGGCGTTCCGAAGGGTGCTGAACGCGGTCTACGGCCGGGAGCGGAACGCCGTACTCTCGTTGATCCGCAAGGGCGAACCGCTCCTGGTGACGCTATCGCGGTAAGCGCTGGGGGGTGTGGGTGCCTCCCGGAGCCGACGCTACGCTCCACGGCTTCGCCGCAGATCGTCTCCCGCGGGCACCACACCCCCCAGATCCCTCTGCACGATGCTCGTAGGACAGCGCGTGGGCGTGGCTGGCCACGCCCACCCACCCACCCGCCAACGCCCTGCTACGCCCAACGCGCCTTATTCGTGGCGCAACGCGTCGATGGGGTCGAGCTTGGCCGCCCGCTGAGCTGGCCAAATCCCGAAGAACAGCCCGATCCCGGCGGAGAACGCCAGGGCCATGACCACCGTGTCGAGCGCCACCGCCGTCTCCCAGTTGGCCATCCGTGTCAGGGCCTCCGCCCCACCCACGCCCACCAGGACGCCCAGAACGCCTCCCATGACACACAGTACGAGGGCCTCGATGAGGAACTGGAAGAGGATGGCCTTCCTGGTGGCCCCCAGAGCTTTCCGCACCCCGATCTCGCGCGTCCGCTCCGTCACGCTTACCAGCATGATGTTCATGATGCCGATGCCGCCCACCATCAGGCTGATGGCCGCGATGCCCGCCAGGAGCATGGTGAAGGTCTGGGTGGTCTCGTTGAAGGTGGCCACGAGGTCACTCGAGTTCCTGATGCTGAAGTCGGTGTTCTCACCCGGCCGCACTTTGTGCTCGCGTCGCAAGATCTGGTCGATCTCGGCGAAAGCCCGGTTCATAGCGTCCGTCGACCGGACCTGGGCATAGATAGACGAGAGCCTCCGGCGCCCGCCAAACACCCTGAATTGGGCCGTCGAGGTCGGGATGAAGACCTCCTCGTCGGGCCGGAAGAAGCCGGCGTCCCCCTTCTCCTCCATGACACCCACCACCTCGAAGGGCTGCCCGCGAATCTGGATTCTCTTGCCCACGAGAACCGGCGCCGGCGTCCCCAACGCCTCTGGGACGGCGTAGCCCAGAATGGCCACACGGCGCCGACCCTGGACGTGTCCCTGATCGAAGATCGCGCCGTGCTCGACATGGAGGTTGTACATGTCGAAGTACTCGGGCCAGACACCGCGGACTTGATTGCTCGAGTTCCAGCGAAGGTAGGCAAGCTGTACACGCGAGCTCACGTCCGGAGAAATGCTCAGCAGCCCTCCGCTCTTGTCTCGCAGAGCCTCGGCGTCCTCCACCGTGAGGTCTTCTGTGTCACCCGTGGATACGCCTCCCCAGTACCGCTGGCCCGCCCGGATCGTGAGCACGTTGGTGCCCATCCGCGATATCTGCTCCTCCACACGGCGCTGGGCTCCCTCTCCCAGCGCCACCATGGCGATCACGGCAGAGACGCCGATAATGATCCCGAGGGTCGTGAGGAAGGAACGGAGCACGTTCGCGCGGACCGCCCCCAGCGCTACCCAGAGAATCTCCCGGATCAGCATGGACTACCGCCTCCCGCCACCGAAGGGAGAGGTTCGGGAGCGGATACGCTCGAGGAGCTCGTCCTGGGTCGCCCGGAGCTGGGCGGCTCCGATGAGGACCACATGCTCACCCTCCTCCACGCCACTCACCACCTGGGTGTAATCCCAGTCGTTCAGACCGATCGTCACGGCGCGCGGCTCGATCGTCCCGTCCTCCCCGACCACGAACAAGACTGCACGCCGCGACTCCTGCGCCGATCCAGACCCAGCCTGGCCCTGCCCACCGGGTGGCCGTCCGGCAAATGGACCTTGACCGGCTCCAACACCGAACCCGCTCTGGCCTGAAGCCGCTCGCCGCTGCTGGAAGATCGCGCGGGCCGAGTCCTGGGAGATCTCGCCGCGGGCCACGTGGGCGCGGAGCGAATCGAAGCTCGCCTGGCCTCCCCCCGGCCTGGCCTGGCCTGCTCCCGGCCTCCCTTGCCCGCCGCCCGAAGCGGCTCGATCGCCGCCGCCAGATCCGGCGCCCGGTCGCCCGCCTCTCTGTCCGGCGCCCTCCCCACCGGCACCTGGCCCTCGAGCCCGCTGCCTACCGGCACCGGAGCCACCACCCCGGCCGCCGCCCATACCGGCGAACATGCTGCGCATGTCGACGGCGTCCTCTGGGAGCCCGAGGACCATGGCTGCTGCCACCGCGTCCTGCGGAGTCACCACGGCGGCGTTGGGGATCAGCAGCACCGCGGGAGCCTCGGCGATCTCCACTGCGACCTCGGCGTTCATACCGGGCCTGAGGAGGCTGGAGCTGTTGTCGAGCCGCACGATGACGGGGAACATGGTCACGTTCTGTTCGACCACGGCCTGAGGTTCGATCTTGTCCACCTCGCCGATGAAGGAGAGATCCGGGTACGCCTCGACCTGGACCGAGGCCCGCATTCCATCACGGATCTGACCCATGTCGGTCTCGTCCACGAGCGTGCGGACCTGTATCTGTTCCAGATTCGCCATGAGCATGAGGACCGTGCCGCCCGACACGTTCTGGGAAGCGGACTGAATGACCTGACCCTCCTCCACGTTCTTCTCCAGGATGGTCCCGGCCATGGGCGCACGTATGGTCACGTCCCCCAGACGAAGCTGAGCGAGCTCGTAGTTCGTCTTCGCCTTCACCAGGGTGGCTTGGGAGTTGGCGTACTCCAGGTTCTTGCTCTCGTGCTCCTGCGCCGAGATCACGGCGGAGGCCAAGAGCTCCTCGGAGCGCCCGAGCTGGGCCTCGCTGATGTCGAGCCTTGCCTGCGCCACGTCCAGGTCGGCCTCGGCCTGGTCAAAGGCGTTCCGAACGTCGCGTGGATCGATCTGGGCAAGGAGCGCCCCGGGCTCGACCCGATCACCGATGTCGACGTAGAGGCGTAAGATCTCGCCGGAAGCCTTGGACTTCACCTCCACCTTGCGGACGGGCTCAACGTTACCCGTCGCCTCGGCTGTGATCATCAGGTCCCCCCGCTCGACGAGCGCGGTCTGGACCGTCGGGGCCTCGTCGGCCTCGCTGGTCCCGCAGGCGGCGACCAGGGGCAGGAAAAGAGCCCCTGCCCAGGATCTGATCATGCGGTTCGACGTCATACGTGTATCCCTGTCTGCTCGTGCACGAAATCCTTGGCGATCACGCCGTCGTGAAGGTGGACCTGCCGCTTGGAGTACTCCGCGATGTCGTGCTCGTGAGTGACAACGATGACGGTCTGCCCCTGCCGGTTCAGCTCGACCAACACGGCCATGATCTCCTGGCTTGTCACCGAGTCGAGGTTTCCGGTCGGCTCGTCCGTCAGGAGCAGCGCCGGGTCGTTCACCAGAGCCCTCGCCACGGCCACCCTTTGCCTTTGCCCGCCCGAGAGCTCCGGCGGACGGTGATCCATTCGATCTGCCAGCCCCACCAGCTCCAGCTTCCCCTCGGCCCGTTGTTTTCGCTCCTTCGCACCGACGCCGGCATAGATGAGGGGGAGCTCCACGTTGTGCAGTGCCGTAGCCCTTGGCAGGAGGTTGAAGGTCTGGAAGACGAAGCCGATCTCTCGGTTGCGAATACGGGCGAGCTCGTCGTCGGAGAGGTCGCTGACTTGAACGCCGTTCAGCCAGTACTGGCCTTCGGTGGGCGTGTCCAAGCAGCCGATGAGGTTCATGAACGTCGACTTCCCGCTCCCCGACGGACCCATGATGGCCACGAACTCACCCGGCTCGATCTCCAGATCCACTGCCCTCAGAGCTCGGACGGTTTCGGCGCCCAGGACGTAGTCCTTCCTGAGTCCCCTGGTCCGAATGATTAGGTCGCTCACAGCTCCCTCCCCAGTATCGCCTCGAGCTCCGCGCGTGCCAGAACGTAATCGTAGCGCGCATTCACGAGGTCCACCCTCGCCTGATCGGCCGCGATCTGACTCGTGATGACGTCCAAGATGATCGCCACGTCCGCTTCATACCGTGCCCGCGTGACCCTGAGGTCCTCGTCCGCCACGGCCACCGCCTCCTCCGCGATCTCGATGGCACGCTCCGACGTATCCAGGGCTCTCAGCGCCGCGTCGGCCTCCTGACGGGAGCCCAGCCGGGCGTCGTCTTCCTGGAGTCGAGCCAAGCGTGTCGAAAATTCCGCACGCACGATGCTGGCCTCACGATTGAACCCGTTGAACAGAGGGTAGCTAAGGTTGAAGTTCAGGTTCCAGCTCGTATTCCCCCCATTGAACGAAGCCTCCTGATTCGACCAGTTGTAGCCGCTGCTGAGGCTGAGGCTGGGGATGTACACGCTCTTGGAGGAGGCGTACTCCCTCTGGGCCGCCACCGTCGCCGCCTCGGCCGCCAGGACCGATGGGGCTTGGGCTTCGGCGATCAGGAAGGCCTCTGCCTCGTCCATGGGAAGCGGCCGGGGAGCGAGGTCATCGGGGGCTATGGGGATCACCGGCGCGGCCTCGCCGATCAGCCGTCCAAGGCTGAAGCGAGCCGCCCGTGTCGCGACCTCCGCACTGAGCACCGCTTGGCGGGCGTTGATCATCTCCAGGCGAGCTCTGAGCGTGTCCGATACCGTCCCCGCGCCGACTCGCACCCGTGTGCGGGTCATCTCCAGGCTCTGGTTCGCCTGCTCGATCCGACGACGGGCGACCTCCAGGAGCTCCTCCTGCCGAAGCGCCTGGAAGAACAGGTTCTTGGTCTCGAAAATGACGGCGAAGCGCTGATCCTCACGGCGGGCCTCCGCCGCTGTCAGATCCGCCCTGGCCCGGCTGAGCTCCGAAAACCGCTGTCCACCACGGAAGATGTCGTAGCGCGCCGTGATGCCCGCATTGTACGAGTTGGAACTGCCCGATACCAGCCGATCAGTCCCCGGGTCGAACCGCTCCGTGCTCCGCACCGACATCCCCGAGCTCGTCGAGACCGTGGGTATGAACGCTCCCAAAGCCGTCCTCCTCGACTCCCCGGCGTTCACCACCGACTGCTCGGACTGAGCCATCAGCGGGCTCCGCACCAGAACCTGGGCGATGGCATCATCCAGGGTGAGGCGGGTTGCGCCCGGATCCAGGAGGGGCCGCTCCTGCGCACTCCCTGGCGTGCTCAGCGCCATCATCACGGCACCGAGCGTAAGGGTCAAACGTATGGTCATGAGGCTTACCGTCTCGAGTTCCTAGAGTGTCGCGAGTGCCGCTTCGCGTCATGCTCTTCCAGGAGCGCATCATACATGGAGCGCTGATCGTCGGTCAGGACCTCTTTGATCTCCCCTCTCAGGTCGCTGATGACGGCTCGGTAGCGAGGCCGGAATTCGGAATCCAGATCGCTCATGCGCCCTCGATGATACGCTACGAGTGAATCCACCGACGCCTTCTGAGATGAGCTGAGGCCCACCCGGTCGACGATCATTCCGTCATGCCTGTCTCGGTCCGGCCGCCGCTCCTCCGTGCGCGACGTCTCCGGAGTGCTGGCGCCGGCCGTCTGGTCCCACGCGAGGCCGACCACGATGCCACTTCCGAAGAGCAGAACCAGCGCGACTCCGACCACAGCCCTCGCCCCGAACACCCCCTTGACGGCCATCAGTATATCTCTCCGGTCAGGAGGAAAACGCCCTCTTCTTCTTCTTCCAGCGCCATGAAGTCCGGTAGGGTCCAATCCTCGAGCTCCTGCGTGAGGATCTCCTCTGGACCTGCGGCCACCGTCAATGCGGTCCGCCGGCCCTGGGAGAGCAACACCGCCCCCACTGCGGCGGCCACCGCAGCGGCCGGAACGAGGACTCTCGCCCACGACTGCACGACGTCCAGTACCGTGAATTCCGCCATCCCGCGTCGTCGCCTCAACTCGTCAGCGGCTCTCGTCATCACACGGAACCGGAATCGGGCCCAGTAGCCCGAGTCCCGGTGGCCAGGATCGAGGATCCCGAGGTCGTACCCGGGACCCGAACGTCCCTCGCCTTCGTGGAGGCCTGAACGGCCTCTTCGACCATTGTTCGTCATGCTCTCTCCATCGTATCCGCAGTGTCCGCCTTGTATGCGGACAGGCTCAAATCCTTCTGTAGCGCTCTCCTGGCAAAGTGGAGGTGCGAGCGCACAGTGCCGGACGGAATCCCCAATCGCTCGGCAATCTCCCGATGCTTCCACCCCTCGAGGTCGTGCAACAGCACGATCTCTCGATGGACCGCAGGCAGGCTTCGGAGAGCCGTCGAGAGCCTCTCCTCCAACTCGACCTGCTCGGCAACCCGCTCGGGGGTCGGTCCTTTCGCCGGAGCCACTGCAGGTACGGGATCCGTTCCGCGGAGAACTTCCCGCCGAACGAGGTTGCGGGACCGATTCCTCACGATGGTCATGAGCCATCCCGCGAATCGGTCGGGGCTCCTGCACTCCTCCAGCCGCTCGAGAGCGACCATGAAGGCCTCCTGCGCCGCGTCTTCGGCGTCCTCATGCCTTCCGGTGACCGAGAGCGCTACCGCGTAAGCGGCACGCATATACCGATCTACAAGTGCCCCGAAGGCTGTGCCACTGCCGGCGCGCGCCCTGCGAACCAACTCCGGATCCGACACTTGTTCCGTTACACCCATGGAGACACCGCTATCGCCCGTCGTGTTGAGCCCTTTTGATCCCCTGAATCTCACTGAAGCGTGGGCCTGGGGCAAAAACAAGGAGACTCCTCGAGGCCCAAGAGTGTTAACTGGATGGCGCTCGGCCTGATCGAGGCCCTATTCGCGCCCCTTGCGGGCTTCGGGTTTGGGAGGGGCCTCCGAGGGCTGGTCAGGGGAGGACGCCTCCTTTGCCGACGACAGCAGGTTGTTCAGGTCCGACTCGAACAAACCCTCCATGGACCTACCTGGACAGAGGGCCTCCCGCTCTGCGACCAGCGGATTGCCGGCCCTGTAGAACGTGAGGTGGAGAAGTGGTGTGCCCGCGTCGGAGGCCGATCCCGCCGAAGTCTGCCCGGAGAGGCGGACGATCCACTCGACCCCTTCGCTCGTGAACTGGCGAGAAGGAAGGTCATCCACCGCCGTCGGTTCCACGGCCTGCCCATCCAGGGCATCGCGAGCCGGGACCGGGGTGGGCCGCCCCTTCCCCCGACCGCGTCCCCTCCCCCGAGAACGGCCCTCGTCTCGTTGGCCCCTCCGGCGTTCCCGCTGGTCCCGCATCCCGGGCGCAGGGTGCTCCGGTAGAGCTCCCCCCCGGGACTCGTCCGGGCGCCGGGGGGAGCTCGGGCGTGGCTCTCCAACCACCTCCCGTATGGGAGTCGGCTTCGGTCCCTTACCCTCTCCGCTCCTTCGATCGCTGCCGTCCATAGCCGTCAAGATGGCCTTGTCCGCCGGGCTTCGCCATTGACCCCTTGAGGGACCGCGCACGAAACTCTCGACTTATATCCTGATCTGGAGTCATGTTAAGAGGTTAGCGAGGCGAATCCGTCCGATTCATCGGTAGGCGTATGACCGAAGGCACCCTCAAGACCGCAAAAGCGAAGCGGGAGTACGGGCAGCTGTTGCACCTTCACGCCCGGCTGCTCAGTCAGCTTCAGTCGATCCGTGATGATCTCGCCGCGCCGGGAACGGGTGCGATAATCCGATCCATTCGGCGCCGGACCGGCTCATCCCCGGACGTGGGTCTCACCGAAATCGCCGCGGCCGTGGAGGAGGCGATTCGGGCGCTCAAGTTAAGCGAGTCGAAGGTTCGCGATGAGATCATGGCGGACCACGAGCATGCCGAAGTAGAAGGGATCTCGAACCTGCCCGCGCCCCTGGCCCGATTCCTTGCTGAGCGTCAGGAGCTCCCAAGCTTCTCGTACGAGGTAATCCAGGACGAGAATCGCGGGTGGATCATCCGCTGGAAGGAGCACACCGACTCCGGTAGCGTGCGCGGCTCGGGTCAGTTCTACGAGCGGCCGTACGCCTGGCTGGACGACTAGGAAACCTGGTCTCGGATCCTCACCCGGCCCGTCCGGAGGGTCGACAGTACCTCCTCACCGTAGAACATGCGGATGTACTTGGCCTGGGTCTCCGTAACACGACGCACGGTCCACACCAGACGCACGTAGTTCGGTTCTCTCGCCTCCGCCAAGATCCTCATTCCCGCTTCTCGAGGCAGGCGATTCCCCTTCCGATTGTTACACGGCGAGCAGGACGTGACCACGTTCTGCCACGAGTTGTCCCCGCCCCGGGAGATGGGAAGGATGTGGTCCCGCGTCATGAACTGCCGGCCTTTGAGCTGCCCACGGTGACGCCCGCAGTACTGGCACCGGTAGTTGTCACGCGCGAACAGGAATGTGTTGGTCACCTGCCGGCGGAATCGCCTCGGGACGTGTACATAGCGGACCAGGCGAATGACGGTCGGGAACGGCAGCTCCCTCCGCGGCGAGCGGAACGAGCGCTCGTCATCCGTCTCGAGAATCTCCGCTTTCCGATCGATGACCAGCCGGATGGCCCGGCGAGCCGGGATTATGGTCAGCGGTTCGTATGACGCGTTTAGGGCCAGACAACTCATGGCTCTGGAATCCCTCCACCGACGATGCCGACAGGGGCCCTCGGGCCCGAACACTGCACTAGTACCCGCGAGGGCATGCACAGGCTCCTCAGACGGGCAGATACAACGCAACAGATACGCTGAACCGCCGGCGACCGCTAGAGGCCTGTTGCCCGACATCTTCAACAGGCCTCTATAGCAGTGCTGTGGGATCCCGGTCGATGGCCATACGAACGTCACGACCCCGAGGACGGAATCCGGTCTGAAGGGTGCGGGACGCCTCTCCGAGCGCCCTCGCCGAGGCGCTCCGGAGCATGAAGTGCCAGCGCCAGCGCCGGTGAAGGCGTTCGATGGGCGAGGGCGCTGGTCCGATCAGGTCCAGAGCCGACCCAGGATGGCATCGCCCCCGGAGCCAACGCGCAGCGGCTTCCGCGTTCCGGGCGGCGTCATCGGCGTCGGGGCTGCTCACGACGACGTTCACGAGCCGAACCACCGGGGGGTAAGCCGGGTCGCTCCGTTCCGCCATCTCCCGACGGGCGAACGCCTCGTAGTCGTGGTCCAGGACCGCCTGGATGGCATAGTGGTCCGGGAGGGACGTCTGGACGAGCACCTCGCCCCCCAGCTCCCCACGTCCGGCGCGGCCGGCCACCTGACTCAGGAGCTGGAAGGTCCGCTCGCTCGCCCTGAAGTCGGGCATGTGAATGCCCACGTCGGCATTCACTACACCCACCAGCGTCACGCGGGGGAAGTCGAGACCCTTGGCGATCATCTGCGTGCCGAGGAGGATGTCCACCTCGCCGCGTTCGACACGGCCCAGGATCTCGTGGTGGGACCACTTTCCCGAGGTCGTGTCCACGTCCATGCGCGCCATCCGCGCACTGGGGAATGTCTCGGCGGCGACCTTCTCGACCTGCTCCGTTCCGAGTCCCCGGAACGAGAGGTCCGTGGAGCCACAGCGGGGACACCGGAAGGGCGCTGGCGCCTCGTGCCGGCAGTGATGACACACGAGACGGTTGGTCACTCGATGATACGTCAGCGAGATGGAGCATTGGGAGCAGCTCTCAACGTCCCCGCACTCGCGGCACTGGACGAAGGAGGAGTATCCACGACGGTTCAGTAGGAGAATGGTCTGCTCATTCCGTTCGAGCCGACAGCGTACCGCCTCCATGAGCGGGGGAGTCAGCACGACACCGCCTTCGCTTCGCACGGCAACGTCCGAGCTCTTCCTGCGACGCTCTGCCCGGAGGTCCACCAGTCGGACCGGCGGGAGACTGCCTCCTCCGACACGATCCGGGAGCGAGATGCGGCTGAATTTCCCCCGCTCCACGTTGTGCCAGCTCTCCAGTGAGGGCGTAGCGCTCCCCAGAACGCAGAGGGCGCCCTCCTGGAAGGCCCTCACTACCGCCAGATCTCGGGCGTGATACCGGGGAGCCTCGCTCTGCTTGTAGCTGCCGTCGTGCTCCTCGTCCACCACGACGACGCCCAGATCCGCCACCGGCGCGAACACGGCCGAGCGGGCTCCCACTGCGATGCGTCGACGGCCGGCGCGTAGCTGCCGCCAGGCGTCGTAGCGCTCGCCGTCCGAAAGGGCCGAGTGGAGCACCGCCACCTCATCGCCGAAGCGGGCTCGGAAGCGGGCCACGGTCTGGGGCGTCAAGGAGATCTCGGGTACGAGGACGATGGCTCCGCCCCCGTTGGCGAGCACGTGATGCAGCAGCTCGATGTACACGAGCGTCTTTCCCGACCCGGTCACGCCGTGGAGGAGGAACGGCTCCGAGGGTCCCCCGTCGACCGTGTCGATGAGCACTTGGATCGCCGCGGCCTGCCGGTTCGTGGGTGTGTGCCTAGGCCCCTCCTCCACCGGGATCCGTGCGAACGGGTCGCGCTCTACCTCGCGCTCCTCGACCACGACCAGCTCCTTCTCCTCCAGGCCACGGACCACGCTGCGGCTGAACCCGGCCTGCTTGGTGAGATGTGCCAGCTCCACCGTCCCTCCGGACGCCGCCAGAGCTTGATAGGCCTCGGCCTGACGCCGGGCTCGGCCGAGGAGCCCATCGAGCTCCTCCAGATCCTCGATCCACCGGAGCAGCCGCACGATCTTCTCCGTCTTCACCGGAGGGGGCAGGGGCGGAAGCGTCTCGTGACTCAGGACCCCCCGCGCCGACAGAGAGCGGATCTCCGGCCAGATGGAACCCATGGCGAGGCCCTTGCGAAGAGCCCGGACGCTCTGCTGCCCCCCTCGGCCTGTGAGGGCCTCCACCAGTCGGTGCTCTCTGGGCTTGAGCTTTCCCGTCTCCTCTCCCGTCAGAGCGACAACGTCGCGAGAAGCGTCGGAGAGCACCGCCGGGAGCATGGTTCGAAGGGCGATGCCCAAGGGTGCCACGTAGTACTCCGCCATCCACCGGGCCAGGCGCAGCTGGGGGGGCGGCACGGCGGGCTCGGAATCCAGGACGGCGAGCACGGGTCTGATACCCTTCCGCCCCTCACTGCCAGGGGCTCCCACGACGAACCCGATGCGCTCCTCCTTTCGGAACGGCACGAGCACCCTGGTCCCCGGCTCGGGGGCGGGACCCGGCGTGGAATACGTGAAGGTCTGATCCAGTGGGAGTGGCAAAGCCACCTGGACGAGCGAGGGCGAGGAGCTCACCGATACGGAAGGATGCAGAGTGGTGGGGTCAGTCCAGTAACCGCAGAATCTCGTCCTGTCGCTCCCGCGGTGTGACCTCCGGGCCGTCGGCCCCAAAGTGCACGTTGATCTCGCTCCGGATACCGACATCATTCGGCAGATAGACGCCGGGCTCGATGGAGAAGCCCACCCCGGGTACCAGAAAACGGTCGTCGCGTGTCTCGAGGTTGTCCAAGTTGGGGCCGCTGCCGTGAAGCTCCAGATCCATCGAGTGACCGGTGCGGTGCACGAAGAACTCGCCGAACCCGGACTCGACCAGGAACTCTCGGCAGACGTCGTCGACCTCGAAGCCGCACACCCGACGCCCCTCGGCATGGCAGTCGCGAAGAAAGTCGATGCCAGCCTCCCGGGAGCCACGGACCGCCTCCCAGATCGTCTGCACTCGCTCGGGCACTGAGCTCGCCAGTATTCCCATCCAGGTCTGGTCGGCCGGTACGCCACCCTCCGTGATCTTCCCCCAGAGATCGATGAGCAGGACCTCGCCCTCGGCGATCAGGGCTCCGGCGTCGCGGGGATCGTAGTGAGGATCGGCAGCATTGGGACCGATGGCCACATGCGTGTCCACGTCCACCCCCACGCCCCGACTCGTGAGCTCCGACCGAATCCAGGCGCCCAACTGGCCCTCGAGAAGAGGAGAGCCCTGGCGGACGTGATCCGCGGCTCTGGCGAAAGCGTCGAGAGCGACCTCTCGGACCGTCTCGGCCGAGGCCCGGTGCTCCTCGAGCTGCTCGTCTGACCACGCGGAGTAGAAGGTGGAGACCAGATCGCCCGAGCTCACGGGCTCGACGCCAACCTCCTTCAGCAGCTCCAGCATACCCGCCGGAATCCGGTCGAGTGTGGGGACGCTCGATCGAGCGGACACCTCCATGGCGAGGCGCGTCCGGCCGTCGACCAGCTCGGCCAGCTTCGCCTCCATCTCGCGCCAGCCGGCGTAGTCCCTCTTCGCCCAGGGCCAATGCCGCCAGGAGGAGTGCTCGATGGCGTGAATCAGAGCGACCGGCTCGCCGTCGGCGGGCACCAGCGTGAAGGACCGGCGAGTGGTCCAGTCCAGGCCCAGCATGGCATTCGCCACCGGGTTCTGGCCGCGGAAATCGAAAAAGAGCCACCCGTCCAGGTCGGCCGCCTTCAGAGCCGCCTGAACCAGGGCTACCTGCTCCGAATCGGTCATCGGTGCGATCTTGCTCACGTCACTCCCATCGCTTTGGGTTGTGGTCAGGTATCGGTGTCCACCTCTCCACCGAACAGGAGGAGTCCGGTGACCTGCTCCACATCCGAGGTGCCATCCGCTTCTTCGGTAGTAGGCTGCCCCGCTTCGGCGGAAGCCACGGAAGGATCGGCAGCCGCGACACCCCCCGGCTTCACACCCTTGACCAGGTCGAGCCCCAGGATGCGTTCCCGGGTGAGAAGCTTGTGCACCTCCCGCTCCCTGGCTATGGCGGTCCACACGCCACCCCATCCCCACCGGCGCTGTGCCCGCCGAAGAATCCCCAGCTTCTCGCCCACGCTGAACAGCTCCGCAAAGTCGGGGAATGGCTTCGCGATCTGGGGGCGGAACGCCGTCTCCTCGTCAGACCAGTCCTCCGTGTGGAGATGCTCCACTCCCGCCTCCCTCAAGATCCTTTTCCACTCCACGAGCATGAGGGGCCGGCAGCCGAGGTGATCGGACAATACCGCTCGCCGCTCCGGATCGACCGGCGCCTTCCAGACCGGTTGGACGACCACCACCGTGGCCCCGGGCTTGACCACCCGTACGAGCTCCTCCACGGCGGACTCGGCCTCAACGTGAGACGTCAGGCCGAGCTCGGCCACTACCACGTCGAATATGCCATCGCGGAACGGGAGGCTGTCCATCTCGCCGGGCTGCACGTGCACTCGGTCCAGCAATCCTACGGCGCGTAGCCGCTCTTCCGCCCGCCCCAGCAGGAGAGGGTCATCTTCCACGCCAGAGCCGTGGACATTGTACTCGTTGACGAAGTACTCGAGAGTTACCGCGAGACCCGACGGAACCACCAGAACCTCATGACCGGCCTTCATCTCGGTAAGCAGAGCAATCTGGCGGTAGAGCTCCACTCCACCCGGCGGGAAGAGAGGTCTCCGACTCAGATGGATCAGGTCGAGCATGGACGGGACGCCCTTGGCGACCCGTGCCCGACCGTTCGTGTCTGGAGTCATGCGGGAAGTTAAAAGACCGGCTCCTCCGCCGCATCCATCTCCCGAAGCGCCTCCTTCAGCCGGTCTTCGTCCTCGGCGGAGAACTCGCGTTCCACCCCCTTTACAGCTGAGGTCGGATCCCGCATGTAGCGGAGCGCGACGATCACCACACTGATCCCCAAGAGCAGCGCTCCCGGGGGCACGAGCCAGGCTAGCAATCCCCTGCCGGAGGCGCGTGGGTAGGCGAGGTACTCCTCGCCATGATTGGCGAGAACCCAACTCACGAGGTCGTCGGTGCTCCCGCCTGCTCGCGCCATGGCCTGCAGGCTGTCCCGCAGCAGCGCCCCCCGATACGACGTGCACACCTCGAGCATGAGCCCGGGACAATATGGAGACTTGAGATGCGAAATGGCCTCGTCGGCCACGGGATGGGGCTCGACGGGATTCCTGAGCGCGTCGTCATCGTCCTGAGCCGTCAGGGGGATCACCGATGTGCCGAGTGCAGCCATCATCACGAGGCCGCATGTCCGGAGCTTTCTCAGCATCGCCGTGCCTTCACCAGTTGGGTGTTCGAGCGTGATTGTAGCAGAAGCGGGTCCCATCAACTACCCCGGAGGGGAGAGAAAAGAGCCATCGCTTCGGACCGTTAGTCCAGATCGGTGCCGGCGAGTGCCCGGAGCACCGCGGCCGTGCCGAGACCGGTCTGTATGGGATCGTACCCGCCCTCCAGAGCAGCCACCATTCCGACATCGTCCCCGGTCTGCTCCATGAGGTCGCGTGTCAGTGCGTGGAGGTCCTCCGGCTCCAGCAGCATTCCTCCGAGTGGATCGTCGGCCATGACGTCGAATCCAGCCGAGACCAGGACGAAATCCGGGCGACACGTCTCCAGCGCCTCATCCAGCGCCCCCGAGAAGTGGCTCCTGTACTCGTCGACGGGCGTCCTTTCCGGAAGGGGCACGTTGAGCGTCCACCCCTCCCCCTCCGCCTCGCCTCTCTCGTCACTCCCGCCTGATCCGGGATAGTGGGGCCACTGGTGCAGGGACATGTAGAAAACGGTGCCGTCTGAGTAGAAGATGTCCTGGGTCCCATTCCCGTGGTGCACGTCCCAATCCACGATGAGCACCCGGTCCGCTCGCCCCGTGGCCTGGAGCCATCTGGCCGCGACGGCGACGTGGTTGATGAGGCAAAAGCCCATGGCCCGGTCGTGAGTCGCATGGTGGCCGGGCGGACGGGTCGCCACGAAGGCCGAAGCCAGGGTCCCGGCCGCCACTGCCTCCACGGCCGTGAGGAGCGCGCCTGACGACCCGATGGCCGCCCGCCACGACGCCGGAGAGACCATGGTATCGGGATCGAGTCGGATCAACGCGGACTCTCTCTCGGCCCGCTCGGCCGCGTCGCGAACGAGGGTCACGTGGTCGGACGAATGCACGCGGAGTAGATCCTCTTCGGTCGCTTCCCCGGGCTCCACCTGGATGACCTTGTCGTGGAGCACGAGGAGGTCCTTCCCAACCGCCGAAGCCAGGGAGCGTAGCCGACCCTGGTGCTCCGGGTGCCCCCAGCCCGTGTCGTGGAGTGGTGAGGCAGGGTGAAGGAGGAAGCCTACCGGGGACGGATCAGTCACCTGTTCCCACCACCAGGCGCTCCCGCGCGTCGGCGATGCGCTCCTGAATCGTCCGGACACGATAGGTCCGCGAGCGCAGGGCGATCAGGGCGTCACACGCCGCGCTCGTCGCCGACATAGTCGTGAAGTACGGGACCTTCTGGGAGATGGCCGCTCGCCTCATGGCGTAGTCGTCGTACTGGGACCTCTTGCCGAAGGGCGTGTTGATGAGCAGGTCCACCGTGCCTGAGACCATGTGGTCCACGATGTCCGGCCGTCCTTCGCCGACCTTGTAGACCTGATCGGACGGGATCCCCAGGCGCGTCAGGTACTCATGCGTGCCCTTGGTGGCCCAGATCTCGAAGCCGAGATCATGCAGGCGACGGAGGATGGGGGTGACCGTCGCCTTGTCGCGATCGTTGACGGTCACCACCAGCGTCCCGCCATCGACGGGCAGGACGTTGCTCGACGCGGCCTGGGCCTTCGCGATAGCCATTCCGAAAGAGTCGTCGAAGCCCATGACCTCACCGGTGGAGCGCATCTCGGGGCCAAGAAGGACGTCCACCTCGAAGCGGTCGAAGGGGAAGACAGCCTCCTTCACCGCCACGCCCGCCACCGGCGGCTCCGCGGGGATGTCCAGATCGGCGATCTTCTCGCCCGCCATCAAACGGGCCGCCAGGCGGGCCAGGGGCACACCCGTCGCCTTGCTTACGAAGGGGACGGTGCGGGAGGCCCGTGGGTTCACTTCCAGGACGTAGACAACGTCGTCGCGGATGGCGTACTGGACGTTGATGAGCCCCACCACGCCCAGCTCCAACGCGAACTTCCGCGTCTTGTCCTTGATCTCCGCGATCTCCGCGGCCCCGAGGAGGTAGGGCGGCAGCACGCAGGACGAGTCGCCCGAGTGCACTCCCGCGTCCTCGATGTGCTGCATGATCCCACCGATGACCACGTCGGTGCCGTCGCAGAGGGCGTCCACGTCAGCCTCGAAGGCGTCTTCGATGAAGCGGTCTACGAGGACCGGATGATCCGGGGACGCCTCGACCGCCCGCTTGAAGTACCCTATCAGGGAGGCGTCGTCGTACACTATCTCCATCGCACGCCCGCCGAGAACGTAGCTGGGACGCACCAGGACCGGGTAGCCCACCTCCTGGGCGACGGCCAGGGCTTCCTCCTCGCTGGTCGCCACGCCGTTCTTGGGCACCGTAGCCTGGACGGCGCGGCAGACCTTCTCGAAGCGTCCTCGGTGCTCGGCCCGGTCGATGGCATCCACGGACGTCCCCAGGATAGGCACGCCCGCCTCCTGCAGCGGATGGGCAAGGTTCAGCGGCGTCTGCCCGCCGAGCTGAACGATGACCCCGATGGGCTTCTCCCGCTGGACGATCTCCAGAACGTCCTCGAAGGTCAGGGGCTCGAAGTAGAGCTTGTCGCTGACGTCGAAATCGGTGGAGACCGTCTCCGGGTTCGAGTTGATCATGATGGTCTCGTACCCGGCCTCCCGGAGAGCCAAAACCGCCTGCACACAGCAGTAGTCGAACTCGATCCCCTGTCCGATCCGGTTGGGCCCGCTCCCCAGGATGACGATCTTCTCGCGATCCGACGGAGCCGACTCATCCTCCTCCTCGTACGAGGAGTAGTAGTAGGGCGTCTCCGCCGGGAACTCACCGGCACAGGTATCGACGACGTTGTAGGTCGGGCGGATATCCCATCCCCAACGCCGGCTCCGGACCTCGGACTCCTCCTCTGCCCGGAGAGCGGCGAGCTGTCCGTCAGAGAATCCGTTCCGCTTCATCAGGTGGATGTCCTCTGGGCCGACTTCGTCGAGCCCGGCGTACCACCGCTCGTCGCGGACGATCTCCAGGAGCTGATGGAGGAACCAGGGGTCGATTCCGGTAGCTTCTTGGATGTCTTCGAGGCTCAGGGGGGGTGGACCGTCGCCGTCGTGCCCGGCGATGCCCTCCAGGACCCGCTTGAGCTGGAAGGGGCGATGCGCCGTGGGCCGCCTGAGCGCCGCAAGCAGGGCCTCGGGCTCCTCCGACTCCAGCCCGTCGTCTTCGAGACGCTCACCCGTGGTCCAGCCGATACGGCCAATCTCCAGGCCCCGGATTCCCTTCTGCCACGCCGAGCGGAACGTCCGGCCGATGGCCATGGTCTCGCCAACGGCCTTCATCTGAATACCCAGGATCGGGTTCACCTCGGGGAACTTCTCGAAGGCGAACCTCGGGAACTTCACCACGACGTAGTCCAGGGTGGGCTCGAAGGAGGCAGGCGTCGTCTTGGTGATGTCGTTTGGAAGCTCGTTCAGAAGGTAGCCCACGGCGAGCTTCGCCCCGACGCGGGCGATGGGAAATCCGGTGGCCTTGGAGGCCAGGGCCGACGAGCGAGACACCCGCGGGTTCATCTCCACCACCAGCATCTCGCCGGTGCCGGGATGAAGCGCGAACTGGATGTTACAGCCTCCAGCCTCCACGCCGATCTCACGCATGATGGCGATGGCCGCGTCGCGCATCCGCTGGTACTCGACGTCGGTCAGGGTCTGTGCTGGCGCCACCGTGATGGAATCGCCGGTGTGGACTCCCATCGGGTCGAAGTTCTCGATCGAGCAGATGATGATGACGTTGTCGGAAGCGTCCCGTACCACCTCGAGCTCGTACTCCTTCCAGCCGATGACGCCACGATCGATGAGCACCTCGGTGATGGGCGAGGCGTCGAGCCCCCGCCGGACCGCCGCCTCGAATTCCTCGAGGTTGTAGGCGATTCCTCCACCGGTGCCCCCAAGGGTGAAGCTCGGCCGGATGATGGCCGGATAGCCCACGTCCTCGCCGATGGCCATGGCCTCGTCCGTGGTGCGAGCGAACCCGCCATGGGCCAGATCGAGGCCGATGCGCCTCATGGCGGCCGCGAACTCCTCCCGGTCCTCGGCCATGCGGATGGAGCGGGCGTTGGCCCCGATGAGCTCGACGCCGTGCTCCTCGAGCACGCCGCGCTTGTCGAGCTCCATCGCGATGTTCAGCGCCGTCTGCCCACCCATGGTCGGCAGCAGGGCGTCGGGCTTCTCCCTCTCGATGACGAGCTGCACCCAGTCGGGGGTCAGCGGCTCGATGTAGGTCCGATGCGCCAGATCCGGGTCCGTCATGATAGTGGCCGGGTTGGAATTCACCAGCACCACCCGGTAGCCCTCTTCCTTCAGGGCACGAACGGCTTGAGTACCGGAATAGTCGAACTCGCACGCCTGCCCGATGACGATGGGGCCGGAGCCCACTATGAGAATGGAGTCGAGGTCGGTACGTCTAGGCAATGGCTGAGCAGGGAGGTTTTAGGCCGCCTTGTCGGACTCCTTACGGACGGCCGTCAGTAGGAAGAAGGAGAAGCCACCCCAAACGAAGGCCAGGATGAGCACCATGGTGATGACGGTCGATGTGGTCATGGCCGTATTCTCCGACGAACACCCGTGGGACGCAAGGAGCGCGACCCGCTCAGTTCTTCACCTCGACCGTGATTCCGGTGAGGTTCGCGATGGCGCCGTTGTCGCCCCCAACCGCCTGGACGGCGGTGACCGCCGGGAAGGGAGCCTCCACATCCAGGACGCTGATCCGGAAGGACATCTCACCCGGCGTGGGAGTCACCATGACGACCCGGAACACAGCGGGATCACTCTCGGCAAAGAACAACCGTGTCTCCCCCGAACCGGAGAAGCCCGTGATACCGGCTCCCGTGAACTCCAACACGACGGCACCCACGGGGATGGGGCCCGACCTCAGCACGCCGGTAAGCTGCCCCGGTCCTTTGGGCCCGGAGTCGCAGGCGCTCACCAACAGCACGGAGGCCAGCGCGATCGCAACGAGCGCCCGCCTCATCGCGACTCCTCCTTCCGCAGGAAGAGGGGCACTACGATGGGATCGGCGGCCCGCATCATCTGCGTCACGGGATGCCCCGGATTGGCCAAGATCCAGGCCCGGAAGTCCCCCAGGTCGTACTCGTCATCTTGATTCCCGTGGTAGTCGAGGAACGCCGCGACGTTGAGGTCCATGGGGTCCGATCGGAGGAACTGGTTGGCCATGGCCCGGAGGCCGAGCGTGGGTGGTCCGACCGATATGCTCAGCGCCGCCGAGGCAGTGAGGCCAACGGCATCGGCGGCCCGAAGGGTCATGTTGAAATCGCCCATTTCCAGGGGCGTCCCGTGTATCTCGCCGCTGTGGCGGTGGGAATGCAGCCCGAAGGGAAGCTCGCCGAACTGCTCCCACACGATGGGCTCGTTGCCGTTCTCCACGGAGATCGTCAGGGACTGAGGTATCGCAGCATCGAACTGGAAGTTCAGTTGGGGGGCTCCGGCGAGCCCGAACGAGACGTCGAACTCGGCGCCCGCCGAGGCCGGCTCGGTGAGCACGACCGTGGTCGGATTGGGCTGTCCCACCAGGAAACCCGTCCACCCACGGAAGGCGAAGCCGGTGTTGGTCTCAACCCCGATGCTCACCTCGGTACCGAGCAGCACCCACCCGGGCTCCGACGGCGGATTGGTGACGATGCGACCGGCCTCGACGCCAGGCACCGGACGCTCCAGGCTCACGTCGAAGCGAACCTCGGGGTTGCCGTAGGTCGCGGTGAGCGTGGCGTCGGTGAGCTCCGTCGTCCATTCCCGAATCCGCGGAGCACCATCTTCCCATTCGGTGAAGCCGTTGCGGAAGCCATCTACCGGCTCATCGCCACCGGCCGCCTCCAGGGTGTGTTTCTGGAACGGTGCGGAGACGACCGTGGCCGGGGTCCCCGAAGTCTCCACCCCGTCCACCAAGAACGGCACGGGTCCCAAGCTGCCCGTGGCTTGGAGGGTAACAGTCTGGTAGCGGGTGAGCGCTCGGAACTGCATCTGCTCACCCACCTGCTGGATGTCCAGGAGCGTCACTCCCGCCGCCCTGCCCCAGGGCACTCCGTCCTCACCGTTGAGGCCGTCGTATGTGAACGCCGCTGGAAGCGACCCCGCCGTGAACTGCGTCTGGCCCGAAGAGCCCGGGAAGGGATCGCCGTCGTCACCGCGTTGGTTCCCCAAAGCTAAATCGTTCTCGCCGTCACCCTGCCGTAACCAGACCCCCATCCGCCCGGAGGACGAGTTCACAGTGTTCGAAGGCCATGCGCTCCCCACCATATCCACATCGATCTGCCAGACGAGGAGGCCCGGAGAGAAGAGGTTCACGTCGAACCCCAGTGGCTGGCGATTCTCCAGCAGGAAGTAGTCCCCGCTTCCGTCACCGGCATCGATGCGGATGACGTCCCCCGAGGTCTCCACCGGATCGAGCGTGATCATACCGAGGTCGGCGTCCGGAGCCAGCGTCGTCACGTTGGCCCATCCCAGGGCCTCCTTGCTCCACGCGGTCAAGTGGCAGGGTCTCGCGGGAATTCCACCCGTACAACCCCACGCGCCCGAGCCCATGAGGCCCCAACGTCCCACGCCGCCGTGGCTGGCGCCCACAGCGTAAAGGTCGGGAAGGCCGAAGCCGTGTCCCAGCTCGTGCGCGAAGATTCCGATCTGGTTGACGTGCCGCGCATCGCAGCCCAGGGCAGCGACGATGGCGTAGTCGTCGATGAGGATCTGGCCTCCGTTGGCGGAGGGGGTCTGCGTCACGTAGGCGCGGAGCACCGGATCAACCGATGACGCCGCGGACGCGGAGAGCTGCCAGCGGTGGGACCAGACGCGCCCCACTTCACTGACGGAGCACTCCGCCCCGGCCGTGGGATGCATGACCGTGAGGACGTCGACGAAGCCGTCGTCGTCGCCGGAGTTGGGTAGTCCATCCGGCCCGTCGCTGTCGTACTGCCCCCAATCCACGGTTCCGTCGTCGATCCCCGTGAGGATCTCGATGATGAACTCTCCGACCGGATCCGTGCTGCTGAGCCCGTCGCTGTTACCCGTCACCTCGGCCCCGGTCAAGCCGGTCTGGAACCAGTCGTGGCTGTCCCCCACCAGCGTGACGCGGCCTCCCGAGACCTCCGTGTAGAACTCCGGGATCGTATTCAGGATGCTGTTCGGACCGTCGAAGAACTCACGCTGGATGATGTCACGCGTGAGAGGCTCGGCCGGGGGACCCTCCGTGCAAGGCGCCTGGCACCCCACCTTTCCGGTCGGGATGCCCGGCGAGTCCGAGTACAGGCCCAGAACGAGCGGGAACGTGAAGGTCCCGCTCACGCCGCCCTCACGACGGCCGAGGGTAGCCGCGCCGCGGAAGTTCCCGGTGCGGCGGAGGCCCAGCGCATCGACTCGGGCCTCGGAGCGCCAGCCCCTCCCGAAGCGGTAGGCGTCCGGATTCCGCTGGAGCTCGGCGTAATAGGCCGCAGGCACGGTCGTGCCGTACTCCCGGGCCAGCATCTCGACGTCCTGAGCGGCCAAATGGCTGTGAAGGATCACAGCTAGCGGTGCGATAAGCGGGAGGGGCCTGAGGGACACTACGCTCTATCCTCCGCTCGAATCTCCAGCACATCGGCAACGGTTCGCATCCCGTCGATGACGTTTTGGATGTGCTCGGCCCGGTCGATGCCCAAGAGCTCCACACCGCGAGCCACGTCGTCGCGGTCGACCCCGGCCGCGAACGCCTTGTCCTTCAGCTTCTTGGTCACGGACTTGGGCTTCAGGTCGTCGATCCCGTTCGGCCTTACCAGACAGCACGCATACACGAGCCCGGAAAGCTCGTCGCACGCGAACAGGACGCGCTCCATGAGAGTCTCCGGCTCCACCCCCGTCCGATTCGGAGCGTGGGCCTGCACGGCCCGGATGATCTCGATCGGATAGCCCCGCTGCTCCAGCTCGCTCAGCCCGCGCTTCGGATGCTCGTCGGGGTACTTCTCCCAGTCCAGGTCGTGGAGCAGGCCGGCGATACCCCAGAGATCCTCGTCCTCGTCGTGCATTCGGGCGTAGTGCCGCACAGCGGCTTCCACGGCGAGCATGTGCCTCCGGAGCCCGTCGTTCTCTACCCAGCTCTCGAGGAGCGCCATGGCTTCCGCCCGGTCAGGGATGGATGTTTCGCTCAACGTATGCTCCCGTCCTCCAATCAAGGATCTTTGGGAAAGAGTTCCCAGTGGTGCCTGCGCCGATCGAGCGCCGCCACCCATATCGAGCACCGCGACCATATCGAACGCCGCGACCCATTTAGAAGCTCCTACTGAGGAGCCGGACCGGTCAAGCGCGCCGACTATCTCCTAGGGAATTATAAAGAAGGGTTGACCAGCGGGCCACATCTCTGTATCTTTCTTATGTTAACCTCAAGGGAGATATGGAGATGGCGAACGGACCCGGCAAGAGCCACCGCAAGGGGATCACACTCCTAGAGCTGGCTGAGATGTTCCCCACGCAAGAATCAGCCCGTGAGTGGTTTGAGGGCATCGTATGGTCCTCCGGAGAGCGCCACTGCCCACGGTGCGCTAGCCTCGACACCTACGAGTGCAAGCACGTCAAGATGCCGTATCGCTGCCGTGACTGCGGGAAGTATTTCAGCGTTAAGACGGGAACGCTCATGGCTGGATCGCCGCTGCCGCTCAAGACGTGGCTGTACGCGATCTACCTGGACTGCACGAGCCTCAAAGGCGTTTCCTCCATGAAGCTCCACCGGGATCTCGGTATCTCCCAGCCCACCGCTTGGTACATGCAACAGCGCATCCGCGAAGCGTTCGCCCACGTCGGCCCGCTCATCTTCCAAGGGCCGATCGAAGTGGATGAGACCTTTGTCGGCGGGCTCGAGCGCAACAAGCACAATCGTAAGAAGCTACGGGCCGGACGGGGCGTCGTCGGCAAGACCACGGTAGTGGGTGCGAGGGATCGCGCCACCGGCAAAGTCACCGCTCAAGTCGTGGACGACACGACCCGCCGGACGCTAGAGGGGTTCGTGCTTGAGCACACGAAGCCCGGCGCGAAGGTCTACACGGACGAGGCGGCGGCCTACGATAGGCTCCAGGATCGCGAGGCGGTACGCCACGGCGTCGGAGAGTACGTCAGGGGCATGGCCCACACCAACGGCATCGAAAGCTTCTGGGCGGTCTTCAAGAGGGCCTACAAGGGCACGTTCCACCAGATCTCGGCCAAGCACCTGCAACGCTACGTGAACGAGTTCGCGGGCCGCCACAACATCCGGGGCATGGACACCATGGACCAGATGCGCCACGTGGTCGCGGAGATGGTCGGAAAGCGGCTCATGTACCGCAATCTGATAGCCGACTGAAGGTTGTCCTAGATATTGCGCTAGTTAAATTGAGAGCGCCTCGCCGGGCTGGACCCCGGCGAGGCGCGATTTTCATTCAGATTCTTGGAGCCGCCTTAGCAGAGGCGGGCGAGGGCATTGGTGTGCTTGCCTCGCAAAGCATCAATGAATCTATGGCAGGGTAGGTGGGAACGGAAGACGGTGCCGTGGTCAAATGGTTAAGGCGCTTGCCTCGCAAAGCATGAGATCCCGGTTCGATCCCGGGCGGCACCTAACCACCTTCCGTCCCCACCACACCGGCTTAGAGGAAGCGGTCGGACTTCTCGGGCTTGGGGCCTTCCTCGGGTGGCCGGTAGCGCAAGAGCGCCTCGGCTACCTTCTCGGGGCTGGCCCCCTTGTAGTCGGCTTTGTGAGGCTTCTTCTTGACGTGCGGGGGCTTTGCGGTCGTCTCGGTCGACTCGCCGGGTGTCATCGTATTCTCCCTTGCAGTGGTACCGTTAGACAATAACGTGCCTTATCAGCGATAGACAACCCCTGCAACCGGCGGTTTTACCACAGCGCGACGATATAGTAGAACCAACCTGGGCTGCCGGACATCCACACGTACGGAGGTGAGCCGGAGGCCCGATTGGCCGTGTTCAAGATGCAGTCTGGGCCGCTGACCGTGATCCATGCGTACGGGTTGGGCGATATGTAGCAGGAGACGACCGGGTAGGTTCCGTCTTGCACGGCAACCCTGGGCAGGTCGAGCCTGGTGGTGCCCGACTCATCGAACTGCCCTGTCTTCTCCACGCGGCTCGCAGCGTTTCCGGATGGGCCCGTTTCTCCTCTGGGACCTCTCAGCCCAGCGTTTCCGGTGAGTCCGGTCGGGCCCTCGCAGGCCGTGGCGAGTAACAACAATAGGATGAGAAGGCGTGACATGGGTAGGCTCCCCGTTTCCTGGTGGCTTCCCGACGTGGTGCCGGGCCATTGGCAAACCTCAGGAACGAGGAGACCCCACCTATTTGCCCCCTCCGGTCTGGGGAGCTACCCCTGCCGGACCAACAAGGCTCTTGTATTCAGCGGGTAACCCGACGTCATCGGGGTTCCCGAGGTTTGCCATGATGGTCCCAAGATGCTGTGCTACCCCTGTCCACGCAACCCTTCTTTATAATTCCCATCTCCTACGCCTGAGTCCTCCTACGCCTGAGTCGCCACTTCCTTGCCGAAAAGTGGCAGGCCCCGGCCCTCATACCCGCGACGACGGACAGAGGTGGGATACGGCACACGCTTCGCAGCGTGGCCTCCTGGCCTCACAGACCTGTCGGCCGTGGAAGATCAGGAGGTGCGAGAGGAACGTCCATCTCTCGCTGGGGAAGAGACCCATGAGGTCCTGCTCGATCTTCTCCGGTGTCTTCTCCTTCGTGAACACGAGGAGGGTGGAGAGCCGTTTCACGTGGGTGTCCACCACGACCCCTTCGTCGATCCCGAAGGCGTTGCCCAGGATGACGTTGGCGGTCTTGCGCCCGACGCCCGGCAGAGCGTTGAGCTCCACCATCGTACGGGGGACCTCGCCGCCGTGCTCCTCGGTCACCCCCCGGGCGAAGCCGATGATGTTCTTGGCCTTGTTCCGGAAGAAACCGGTGGAGCGGATGATCCCCTCCACGTCTTCCTGAACGGCACCCGCCAGCTCTCGGGGCGTCGGGTACGTCTCGAACAGCTCCGGCGTGACCATGTTGACCCGCTCGTCGGTAGTCTGAGCCGAGAGGATGGTCGCGACCCCGAGCTGGTAAGCATTCCGGTGTTCGAGGGCACAGTGAGCGTCGGGGTACTCCTCTGCCAGGAGGGAAAAGGCCTCCGAGGCGCGCTCCGCCTTTGCCCTCTTCGACTCCCTCGCCATTGCCGCCGACCCGGGGTCTACCCGACCTCGGGACTTCGTCCACCGACCTCTGGGCTTCCTCCGGCCGCCTCAGGGCCGGCTGCGCCGGCTTCCGTCGCCGACGCCCCAGCCGTCGAAGCCGACAGCCTGGCCACCAGCCAGCCGTTCAGCACGTAGACGGCCGCCAGGGCAATGGCCCATTGGATCAGGACCGAGCCCACGTTGAAGGCGGAGAACAGTGTCCACGTCTCCAAGAACGAAGCGCCCTGGGCCTGATACAGCCACCAGCCCATGAGGACTATGGACTCGACGATCACCAACCGGATGGTCCAGTCCCACCAGGCGCCGATGTGGATGTCCGAGTCGCCGGTGTTGATGTACTCCTCCCTCCATTGGGTGACCCCGTACTTCAGCACCGCAAAGGCGAAGAAGAAGCCCGAGAGCATCAGCCCCACGCCCCAGACCCAATCCTGGTTGGCGAAGAAGGGGCCAGCCCCCGGCGTGTCCGTCCAGTTGAGCGCGCTGGGAGCACCGAACAGGATCCCGGCGGTTCCCACCAGGGTGATGGCCCGGCCGCGCGTCATGCCCAGGTCGATGAGGACTCGGCTTGCGAGCTCGATCATGGCCACGAGCGACGTCCAAGCGGCGAATAGGAGCGCCAAGAAGAAGAGGGCCATGAAGAAGCGCCCCCCCGGAATCAGAGCGAAGAGCTGAGGCACCCAGATGAAGGTCAGCCCCTCGTTCCCGGCGCCCACGATCTGATCTGCGGCGTCCGGCATCACCGAAAACACCGTCGCCAACACCATGATGCCGGCCAAGAGTGACATGGAGTTATTGCCGAAGCCGATGACGAACGCGTTGAGGGCGGTATCTTCCTGACTCCTCATGTAGATGGCATACGTGAGCACGAGACCCCAACCGGCCCCGGTGTCCCAAGCATTCTGCGTCAGGGCCTCGAGCCAGATCTTGGAGTCGGCCAAGTCGGCGAGGTGCGGTGTGAAGAGGAACGCGAGGCCGGCACTGGCTCCGGGCAGGGTCACCGCCCGAATGGCCAGTACGATGACCAGGATGATGAGGCTGGGGATCAGGAACTTGGCCGCCGTCTCGATGCCCTTCACGCCCTTGGACACCACGAACAGCCCCAACCCCATGGCCACCACGTGGGTCACGAGAGCCGCCGGCGTGCCGGCGAAGCCCTCCCAGAACGCCTCGGGAACGGCCGAGGGGATCTCTCCGGTGACGCTCGCCACGAAGAACCGGATGGTCCAGCCCATGACGACGCTGTAGTAGAACATGATGGCGGTGGCCACGAAGGCCACCCACGCACCCATCCAGGCGAACTTGGGTCCGATGGTCTTCACGAACGCCCCGATGGTGCCCGATCGGGCGGCCTTGCCCATCCCGAACTCGAGGATCAGCAGAGGCACGGACCAGAGCAGGAGGAACACCGCCCAGGCCACCAGAAACGACCCTCCGCCGTTCGACGCGGCAATGCGAGGGAAGCGCCAGATATTCCCGGTGCCCACGGCCATACCCAGCATCGCCAGGAGCATGCCCCAGCGCGAACTGAAGACTTCGGACTTGGATGACAACGCTGCCTCCGGATTCGGGTTGAAGAGCCTTCGAGCGCGCCAAGGCCCGTTTCGAGCAAGCGAGTAACATGGGCGCCGGGAGCCCCGTCGGCGACCCCGGCGGGTGGCTAGTGTCCCGTTACCAAAGTGTCTCGGTCAGTCGAGGGCACGGTGCATCCGTGGGATCGGCGTTGGGACTCCTTACCGTAGCTTGCGCTACGCCGCGTCGTCCCGCCTTGATCCCACAGCGCCCCGACCCTACTTGGTGGCTCGCGAACTTCGGCAACGGAACACTAGTCAGAATCCGGCGAGCCGTTCCCGCACCCATTCGGGCACCGACTCTGCGGTCACCCGTACCTGCTCCAGCGTGTCCCGGTCACGGATCGTGACCGTTCCGTCCTCCAGCGTCTGCCCGTCCACCGTCACACACCACGGAGTCCCCGCTTCGTCCTGTCGCCTGTAGCGCCGTCCAATGGATCCGGCAGCGTCGAAGAACGACGGAATGGCCGCACGGCGAAGATCGGCATGGATCTTCTCGGCGACCTCGGGTAGCCCGTCCTTCTTCACCAGCGGAAAAACGGCTGTCTTGATGGGGGCCAGGCCGGGGTCGAGGCTCAGCAGTACTCGCTCCTCACCTTCGACTTCTTCCTCTTTGTAGGCGTCCACCAGGGCGACGAGGACCGTTCGGTCCACGCCCACGGCCGTCTCCACCACGTAGGGCACGAACCGCTTGTCGCCTGCCGGATCGATGTACTCCAGCCTCTTTCCGGAGTACTCCTGATGCCGCGAGAGATCGAAGTCGGTCCGGTTGTGGATGCCCTCGAACTCTTTCCATCCGAAGGGAAACTCGTACTCGATGTCGAAGGCCTTCTTGGCGTAGTGGGCCAGTTCGTCGGGTCCGTGCTCGGTGAAGCGTAGTTTCTCCTGGCGGATCCCGAGCGAGACGTGCCACTCCATGCGCGCGCTCATCCAGTAGTCGAACCACTCGTCGTCGGTACCGGGCTCTACGAAGAACTGAAGCTCCATCTGCTCGAACTCGCGGGTGCGGAAGATGAAGTTTCCGGGCGTGATCTCGTTTCGGAACGCCTTCCCGATCTGGGCGATCCCGAAGGGGATCTTCTGGCGGGCCGCAGTCTGGACGTTCAGGAAGTTGACGTACGACCCCTGAGCCGTCTCCGGGCGGAGATAGATGACCGCGGCATCGTCCTCGACCGGCCCCATGAAGGTCTTAAACATGAGGTTGAAGAGTCGCGCCTCGCCGAACGCTTCCTTCGTACCGCACGTGGGGCACTGTCCGTTCTCGATCTCGGGGAGATCCGCCCGGAAGCGCCGGTGGCAGCTGGAGCACTCCACGAGCGGGTCCGTGAACCCCTCCACATGGCCCGAAGCCTCCCAGACCTTGGGGTGCATGAGGATGGAGGCATCCAACCCCTCGACGTCGTCCCGCTGGTGAATCATGGTGCTCCACCAGCGGTCCTGCACGTTGCGCTTGAGCTCGATCCCGAGGGGACCGTAGTCCCAAACGGAGCCGGTCCCTCCGTAGATCTCGGAGGACTGGAAGATGAATCCCCGGCGCTTGGCCAGCGATGTGAGCTTGTCCATCGATGGAGAGTCGGCCATCTGAAGGTCGATCCGGTATGAACGGGTCTTTTTCGGGTCCTTGGAGAGGGTGGAAGCTAGACAGGCTCGCTCGCCTCATCAACCGATGCGAGAACCTCGGAAAGATTCGCGGGTATACGCCGCCGACCCATTCCGGAAAGCCCGGATCCGTACCTGGCAGGAGTGTTTTCGATGCTGACGCTGACGGACAGAGCCATCGAAGTGGTTCGCAGCTATCTGGACCAGAGTGGTGGCGAGCTCACGGCACTTCGAGTCGCCGTCTCCGGAGGAAGCCCGGTAGCGCCGGAGTTCGAGCTGACTCTGGTGGCACCCGACGAGATTCGCAGCGGCGAGAAGGAGCTGGACGTGAGCGGCCTCACCATCGTGGTGAACGAGGAGACCGCCCCCCGTCTGGAGGGTGCCACGGTGGACTTCGTCGAGCAGGTGAACGAAAGCGGATTCGAGGTGCGGATGGCCCCTGGCGCAGGCACCCCCGTCGCCGCGCCGACCGGGGCCCTTGCCGAACGGGTCCGCGAGGTGCTGGACAGCCAGATCAACCCGGCCATCGCCTCCCACGATGGCACCATCACCCTCGTGGACGTGCGGGACACCGAGATCTACCTGGAGATGAGCGGCGGATGCCAGGGATGCGCCATGTCCCGCATGACGCTGCGTCAGGGCGTGGAGCGGATGGTTCTTCAAGCGGTTCCGGAAATCACCGTCATCCACGACGTCACGGACCACGCCTCCGGCGAGAACCCCTTCTTCGAGGGACCCGCGGTCTAACGTAGCGGGGAGTCGGGCACCCCATCTCCTCGCGACGGTACCGTTTCGGGAGGGGACGACCGGAGTCCCGCTCTCTCGACGACCGCAAACAGCATGATGATGTTGAGTGAGAGATCTGAGGGGCCGCTGGAGACCCCTACGGTCCGGGTTTGACATGAGTTATTGGCTGAGCCATCCCATCACGTTGAGTAGAAACCGAGTGTTGTGTGGTGCGGATGGGTTGTTCATGCCAAATGGATATGGGCCTTCGGCCCGCTCTTGGATTTGGGCAGAAAAGGCTGCCGCCTCGCCGAAAACCGCGACCCGGCCCGCCCCATGCTCCACCAAGACACCTTGGAGGAGGCCGACTCCCGGAATCCGCGCAGCGCCTTCGTCGAAATCGTACGCCTTCGTTGGCAAGAGCAAGAAGGAATCTCCCGGCAGATAAAGGAGAGGCGTTGCTCCCCCCCCGGCCATCGAGCCAGCCGTTGGTTTCTTTGGCGGGTCCCCACTCTGGGAGCGGCACACGTGACCTCATGCTGCATGAGCAGGATCAACAGCCCCCCGACTAGGCAACGCTAGCGGCATCGGGGTCCATACTTGACATGCGAACTATTTGCATGCAGACTGTTGATGTTCATCTAGCAACGTTCAAGCCCGACACATGGCTTTCTCTGCGCACCAGCAAGCGATCGTCTCCTTGATGCAGGCCGCCGGACGTATCCGTCGGCAGTTTGGAGACGTGTTGGGCACAGAGGGGATCGGTTCCTCGCAGTACAACATCCTCCGCATTCTGCGGGGAGCAGGAGAACCCCTTGCTATCATGACGATCCGGGAGCGGATGTTCGATGCACAGCCCTCGATCACACGACTCATCGATCGACTCGTCGCGCGCGGGTTTGTGGATCGCGAGCAGTGTGCAGACGACCGCCGCCGTATGGACTGCACGATCACTGCAGAGGGTCTCGCTGTTCTCGATAGGCTAGACGGTCCGGTCGATAGGCGCGATCGGGAGCTCATGTCCCGACTCGTGAAGACCGAGTTGGAGACGCTGTCAACCTTGCTGAAACGTGTCGGCGAGTTGGAGTAGGCGGACACTCTTTTCTTCACGAAATATTTCGCATGCAAGCTATTAGTCGACGAGGCCAAAGGAGTGACATCATGGAGAACAAGATGCTGCTGGTTCTGGTGACGGGTGCCACCGGGCAACAGGGCGGTGCGGTCACGCGGGCACTGCTCGAGAAGGGCCACAACGTTCGCGCCATGGTGCGGGACACGGAGAGCGAGAGGGCTGTCGCGCTCGCGGGGATCGGCGTCGAACTCGTCGTAGGTGACATGGAAGACACGGCGAGCATCGCCGCAGCCGCCCAGGGTACGGACTCGATGTTCGCGGTGACGTCTCCCTTCGAGCTCGGGACCGCCCACGAGGCGGTGCATGGGAAGAACCTCGTGGACGGTGCGGTGGCGGCCGGTGTAGGTCACTTCGTGTATTCGTCCGTCGCCTCGGCCGACAAAAAGACCGGCATTCCTCACTTCGAGAGCAAGTGGGCAGTCGAAGAGCACCTGATCGAGTCGGGATTGAACTGGACCGTCACGGCCCCGGTGTTCTTCTTCGGGAACATCTCTTCCCCGTGGCTCGCGGCGGACCTGGCCAACGGACGATACCGGCAGGCCATGCCCACCGACCGCGATCTACAGATGATCGGTGTGGCGGCGATCGGCGCCTTCAACGCCGTCGTGATCGACGGACGCGAGGATTTCTACGGTGAGCGGATCGACATCGCTTCCGATGAGCTCTCCGGTGCCCAGACGGCAGTTGCGCTTTCCGAGGCGACGGGGAGGACTGTCACGTTCGACGAGCAGCCCATCGAGGAAGTGCGGGTCGCTTTCGGCGAAGACATGGCGCTGATGTACGAGTGGTTCAACGACGTGGGCTTCGATGTGGACATCGATGACCTCGGGGGCCGCTTCCCAAGCGTGGATTGGGAGTCCTTCTCCGACTGGTCCTTTGGAACGTTCGCGACCGACGGGGCAGCATGAACAAGCCTCGTGTCGTTCACCCGCGAGATGCGGCGACCGTGATCCACGGTGCGGGTGACGAATACCGGTACCTGGCCACTGGAGCGCAAACCGGTGGGACCTACTTCATGCTCGAGGGCACGCTCACCTCCGCCCGAAGGGCGAAGAGGTCGTCGCGGGGCCGGGGACGTTCCAAAGTGGACATTCGAACCGGGTCACACTGCAGCAGCATTCCGCGCGCGGCACATGATGGTCACATGGGTGCGAGGCCCCTTCAAGAACGTGCGCGGGACCCTGGAGTTCGACCCGGCCGACCCGAAGCTGTCATCGGTGAAGGCGCTCATCGATACGACGAGGATCTGGACGGGAGACCAGGAGCGGGACGTGCACCTGCGTGCTCCGGACTTCCTCGATGTCGAATCACATCCGCAGATCACGTTCGAGGGGGATCGTGTGGAGATCATCGGGGACCATGACTATGTGGCAGAGGTGATCTCACGATCCGAGGCGTGACCCATGAGGTCCCGCTCCGAGTCAGCTACCTGGGGAGTTTGCCGACACCATGGTGGGAGGAAGTGGACGCCGAGTGGTGAACAAGGGGCCGAAGCTGCGGGCCGGATTCCTGGCCGAGACCGAGATCAATCGCCATGACTTCGGAGTGTCATGGAGCGACAAGATTGACCGGGGGGGGTCGTCGTCGTCGACACCGTGTACATCACGGTCGACGCCGAAGCCGTCGCGGATGAGGACTGACCCTGCTTGAAGCGGACTGGTGTGGCAGGGACGACTTGGGGCCGGAGTCGTGCGGCGAGCTGATCCTGTCGCTTATCCTGTCGATTGAACCCGGCAGATCACGACATCGAAGAATCGCTAAAGCGGCAAATCGCGCGATCCATCTGAGTTTTACAGTGTGTACGCAAACGCAGTCTTATTGGTTCACCGGTATGCCGCCGGCATACAAGCGGCCACAAAGTCTGCTACCTGAAGGAGGAGTTCTAAGACCCCCTGCTCGCGTGCCAACTCCTCGAGTATTCTTCGATTCCCTTCCTTAGTCCCACCGGCGCGACCTCCTCCGCGCCCCCTGGGCTCGACGGTTTCGACCTGGCGAGCGAGTAGGACCTCGTCTCCACGCCGAAAGGCCTGGAACATAAGAGGTTGGATATCCAGCCCCGACCGAGCGAGGAGATTGACGATCCTCTTGGCCCGCTCGTCCACACCCGAGCCTACGAGAACCAGACGGATACTATCGAGATTCGGTTTCGAAAGGTCTGGGACTCCGCAGAGAACCACTCAGCGAAGTCGTCGATCCTGTCGATGCCCGATCGCCCAGAGCTGCTCTCAATGAGATTAGCAAAGTCATTAGAATCACGCTCAAGAAGGTCCGACGCGTAGTCCAGGATCTCGGCGACCGCTTCGCGGGTTAGGGTGCCGCGCTTGAGCTCGAAGAGGACGATCTCTCCGTCGGGATCCACACCGAGGAGATCGAAGGGACTGATCGAACTCGAACACAGGGATCGGCTCCGGATCCGTGGTATCGAGACTACTACGAGCAGCTGACGCCGACGAGTTAGGGAGGCGACTCTAGCGACCGACCGGGTCGCCATCACCCGCGACGCCGGGTGTCGGGCCGTGCCATCCTCAGGGGGTGGACAGTCCGGCCCCGGCGTCGTTCTTCATGGGTTACCATCAAGTCGTTGTGCGGGCAGGGCTCGGCCTTCACGGCGTCATCACCTGCTTCGGCGCGACCACCGCGTCATCCCGGGGAAGCGCCAGCGCTCCGATCGCGACTCTTGGCCTGCCCACTCGACCGAGATCTGAAGTGAGCGGTCCCTGGGGATTCCACATGCGGCGTAGAGTCCGTCGGGCCGTTCGACCGTAACCCGGGCTTCCAGGTCCTGCCGCTGGAAGCCGCGTGCCATCGGAAACCTCCGTCTGCGGGGGGGAACTACCGGACTCGCAGTCCCTCGACCACAACGCCCGGGAGCCGGTGGTTGATCCGGACGCCCCAGATGCCGTCCGTGCGGGAAGCCATCCCTGACCTCGCCTCGGTGTGGACGACCGTTCCGTTCACGACGAACTCGGTCTGATCCTCCCCCACCCGTACCTGCAGCTCGTTTACCGACTTACCACTAGCGTCAGGCTCTACCACCGCGTCGTGCGGCGTCCGACCGACTATGTCGTGGGCCGTCTCGTCGTTCGCCCGGTGTTTGACGATGTAGCTGCCGTTCTGTGCCACCAGGAAGTACAAGTAGTTCTGTCTGGAGCCCTCAAGGTCATCGCCGCCGTACACGAGACCGTAGTAGTTCACGTGATCGCTGGGTGCCAGCAAGGTGAACCTTCCCTCGAGGGTATACGTGCCCGACGCGGTGTTCTCCGAATTCCACGCCACAGCGGCGGGACCTGTGTTGATCTGGAGTCCGCCTCCGGCGGTCCTGAATTCCACCTCGGGCACGTCGTCCGGGTCGGCGGCGTTCGTGCTCCGGTCCACCCGCAGTTGCCACCCTTCGGGCGCTTGCGCCGCCAGCGGCACTGCGATCAGGAGCGCGAGGGCTGCTAAAGAGATTCGACGGATCATGATAGGCTCCTAAGGGTAGGGTTCGGTTGACCTCCGAGAGGCGTGGCACACCGGTCAGGGGTCTCACGATGGGATTTCGAGCCGTGGGTGGCAAGGCGAACGTATTCGTGGGACATGCGCCCTCTAAGCCACGAGGACGCTCGAGCCTACTCCCCAGCACGCCTCACACTGCCCTCTAAGACCGCACCGACGTTCAATGCGGCGGCGATGTCCCGAAGGCCGTCGGAGCCTGTCAACGCCAGTGAGACACTCTTGGGAATTAATTAGAGAGCAATCTCCTGTGTCGTGAGGGAGGGGGTTGGAGGATTGATCCAGACGGCCTCCGGGAGCGGTTTGGGCTTCGGCTCACCGGAGACGAAGCGGTCGGGATGAGCGGCCCAGGCCTCGCGTAGCACGGCCTCCCTGCCGGCGATGACCTGATCGGCGTGACCGAAGTGGACCTGTTCGGGGGTCAGCATCGAGATGCCGCCATGGCGGTGCTCGGCATTGTACCAGCGGAAGAACGAGCGACAGAACATTTTGGCCTGGCCCTGATCCTCGAACCGTCCAGGAAACGAGGGATGGTACTTCAAGGTCTTGAACTGGGCCTCGGAGAACGGATTGTCATCCGACACCTGAGGTCGGCTCAGCGAGCGGGTCACCCCGAGATCGGCGAGGAGCTGAGCCGTGCATTGGCTCGTCATCGGAGCTCCTCGATCCGAGTGCAAGGTCAGGACCTGGGGCTGGACGCCATGCTTCAGGCAACTCTGCTGGATCAGGCGCCCGGCCAAGGCCGAGCTCTCCCGATCCGCCACCATCCATCCCACGATGTAGCGGCTGAAGATGTCCATGATGACGTAGAGGTAGAAGTAGCTCCACTTCCTCGGCCCCAGCAGCCGTGTGATATCCCAGGACCAGACCTGGCCCGGGCCCGTCGCCATCAACTCGGGTTTCTGGTATTCGGGATGACTCCGCTGCGCTCGGCGCTCTCGAACTGGCACTTGGGAGGCCAGAACGCGATACATCGTACGTTCGCTGCACAGGTAGACGTCTTCGTCGAGCAGGGTCGCCACAACCTCGGCCGGGGACCGGTCCACGAATCGCTCCGAACACAGCGTGTCGAAGACCTTGTCTCGTTCCTTCTCGCTCAAGGCACGGGCTGAGGTCGGGCGGGGCTGCTGATGCCCGGTCGATGGCCTCCGACGACGATAGAACGTGGCTCGGGCGACCCTGAGCGCATCGCACGCGGGCTTTACCCCTACGTACGTGGCCAGCGCCTCGGCCGCCTTCACGAGTTCGTCCCGTCCTCGAGGCTCAATCCCAGCAGCCCTGCAACTTTTCCCTGGACGTCGATGATCAGGCGCGCCTTCTCGAGTTCCTTCTCCAGGCGAGTGTTCTCGCGCTCCAGCTTGCGCACTTTCCCCTCCAGCGGATTCCGTTCGCTCGGCTTTCGACCTCGTCTCTTCGACAGCACTCTCAGCGACCCACTCCGCACCGCCTTGCGCCATGTCGTCAGGTGCGACGAGTACAAGCCCTCCCGTCGCAGGAGTCGCCCTACCTCTCCCGGCTCCGTGCACCGGTCCGCTTCTTCGACGACCCGCAGCTTGTACGACGGACTAAACCGTCGGCGCGTCGGCTTATCTACCACCTCCGCGTCCGGAGCAGCTGCCGCGCTTCGCTTACCCTCCCAGGTTAGTGGGGCGATTCCATTCTCTTCCATTCTCTCTCGGTGTCCCAGCATCCTCGGTTTCTCTGCCTTCGCCCTACTCTAATTCTTTACTCGTTCCGTGTCTCACCTAAGTTGGCAGAGAGGGCAGAACGTGCTTGCAGGCGTCTGACGGGCTTCTGCTTGCGCCTCCAGGCCTGTGGATAGGATGTTGACCTCGGTGAGGCGGAGTGCGCCCATGTCTGATCCCGTCTCCCGCCTGAATGCAGCCCTGGAGCTCACCGATGGATGACCAAAAAACGATCATTCTCCGAAAATCGATGCTCGACGACCAGGGGCTCAACAAGAGTCATGCCTCCCTGATCGTGCTAAAGGGTGCGGAGATCGGACGGGACTTTCGTCTGCGAAAAAACGGTATGGTTATCGGGCGCAGTACCACGGCTGATATCTGTCTACCGGATGACGGAGCATCGAGGGAGCATGCCCGCATCAACTATCAAGGCACGGGTAAGAACGACGGTGCAACCTTTACCCTCACCGATCTGGGGAGCACGAATCACACCTTCGTTAATTCCAAACAGGTGGAATCCATCCAGCTTCGAGATGGAGACAAGATTCAGATCGGTGACTCTGTACTAAAATTCGTTCTCCTCGACAACATCGAAGCCAAATTCCACGCAGAAGTCCGTGATCTGATTTCCTACGATCAGCTCACGGGTCTATTGACCGAGGAATCCCTCTACCTGGCCTTTGAAAGAGAGCTGGAGCGGTGCCTCGGCTACGGCATGCCCCTTGGGGTTTTGATGATGGACCTGGATCGCTTCAAATCAGTAAACGACGGGCATGGCCATCTGATGGGGAGCCACGTGCTGGCTGAAGTCGGGCGGATCATCCTACATGCCATCCGCATCGCCGATGTTTCCGCCCGCTACGGGGGCGAGGAGTTCCTCAGTTACTTGGCAGAGACCGACACTGCGGGAGTCGAACTCGTTGCAGAACGCATTCGAAGCGGAATTGAGGCCTTCCCCTTCGTCCTGGATGAGGTAAGCATTCACGTCACCATCAGCATCGGCATTGCTGTTGCCCCGAGGCACGGAGAGAGCATGAAGACCCTCGTGGCTGCGGCAGATCAAGCACTCTATCGTGCAAAGGAAACCGGACGGAACCGGGTGTGCATCGCATAACTGCCACAGCGCAGGTAGTCCTCTCGCCCGATGGCCTCGAAAGGAGATTCAGCATAACGTCACGGGTGATTCGCCTCCCGGCATGAGACCCACGAAGGGCAGAAGAAGGCCGGGCTCCCACACCAGTGCCTACTGGGCTCGCGCGCTTCGCTTGCGGTCGGCATCCTAAGCGCGCGGGAGGATCGCAGATCCTTTTGGCGTCTTCTTCACGTCACGCGGGTGTGGGTATGGATCGGTCAGCTCAAGATCCGCTGGTGTTAGAGAACCGGCACACCGGAGAGCGACTCGAATTGGGTAGAATCGCTCAGGACGGTGAGACGTGGCTGGAAAGTGAAGGGCTCGCTACCACCGCATCGGGATGGCCCACCCCTGCACGTCCACCATGACGAGGATGAGGGCGGTCGCGTCCCATCCGGCACGCTCTCTGCCGTGGTGGATGGCCGAAAGATCGAGGTAAGGGCAGGAGAGGCAGCAAGCTTCCCGCGGGGCTGCGCGCACCGATGGTGGAACGACGGTAGCGAGACGCTTGTCTTTGAGGGGTTCGCCCGGCCTGTGGTCGATCTAGATCGCTACCTCCAGGCCGCATTTGAAGTGATCAACGCCGGTCCTCCCGATCGTCCACCACTGTTCTACATCACCCACGTTGCCTGGCGGCACAGACGGACCCAGGCACCCCTGGTCATGCCGCGCCCGATTCAGGCAGTGTTATTTCCGATCGTCGTTCTCGTGGGCTCGCTCCTGGGGCGGTATCGGGGCACCGAGTGGCCTGGCTGTCCGACACGGTGTGGGGGAGCGCCGGTCGTGTCGGCGGAAGATGCATAACGCCATCAGGTCCCTGGAATTCTGAGCGCACATGTCTCCGTCATCATCGTGTCGGCGATCTTCGCGCTGGGGCTGCCGTTGGTGCTGCTGTAGTCGCGCCCAGATCAGCAGGCCGTTAACGGCCCTCGTTCGAGCTCAGCACGGTCACGGGCCGGGATGTGGACCGAGCCCTCAGGATCCTCGCTGAACATGCCGTCGATGACACAGACGTGGAAATGGAGCCTTGGCAACAGACCCCCATAGACCACACACTGGACATTGCATCTTCATACCGGAACCAGGAGCATCTTGAAAACCGATCCGATCACCCTCGAGCTCTTTCGCAACGCCCTGTTCTCGATCGCCGACGAAATGGCGGTCACCGTGTGTCGCACGACCTATTCCGGGGTCTTGCGCGACAACATGGATTTCTCCACAGCGTTCACCGACGCCCGGGGTCGGCTCGTTGCGCAGGGGCTCACCATTCCCCTGCATCTGGGCTCCATTCCTACCGCACTGGAAAATGCCCTCGCGCGCTACGAGAACGACATCCACTCGGGTGACATCATCATCTTGAACGACCCATATGCGGGAGGCATGCACCTCCCCGACATCTTCATCTTCAAGCCAATCTTCGTGGATGGCAAACGGATTGCCATCGCGGCGACCATCTGTCATCACGCCGACGTAGGGGGTCGCGTGCCAGGCTCGAACGCCTCGGACTCGACCGAGATCTTCCAGGAAGGTCTGCGCATACCGCCACTCAAGCTCTTCAACAAAGGCCAACCGAACGAGGCGCTCTGGACGCTGATCGAAAGCAACGTACGCATTCCCATCCAAGTCCTTGGCGACCTGCGCGCCCAGCTCGCAGCCTGCAACATCGCCGAAAGACAGTTCCTCGAGTTGGTCGAACACTACGGGATATCCGCGACCCATCACTACATGGCTGAGGTTACCAACTACGCGGAGCGCATGACCCGCGCCGCTCTCCGCGAACTGCCCAACGGCGAATGGTCCTTCGAAGACTTCATCGACGACGACGGCATCGACCGTAATCGTCCGATTCGGCTGCACTGCAAGATCGCCAAGCAAGGAGACAACCTGAAGATCGACTGGACGGGAAGCTCCAAACAGGTCAAGGGGGCGATCAACGCTACCCTTTCATTCACTAAGGCAGTTTGCTATGCAGCGATACGCTCGGTTTTGCCCGACGATATCCCGACAAATGACGGGATGTTCCGCGTGATCGAGGTAACTGCGCCCGAAGGGACAATCACGAACATGCTGCCTCCGGCCCCCTGCGCCGCTCGCGGACTCACCGGCTTTCGCATGGGCGACTGCATCTTCGGCGCCCTGGCCATGATGCTCCCTGACAGGGTCTTCGCCGCTTCGGATGGCGGGAATTCTGGTGTGTCCATCGGCGGTTACGACGATGAGCGTCGTCCGTTCATCTTCGTGGACTTCGCGAGCGGAAGTTGGGGAGGACGGCCGTGGGCGGACGGTGTTCAGGGAAACGCAAACATATTCGCCAACATGGCCAGTCAATCGATCGAGCTTATCGAGGCGGAGAATCCGCTTCAGATGAGACGCTACGAATTCATCACCGATGGGGCGGGCCCAGGCAAATTCCGCGGAGGCGTGCCTTACCGGCGGGACTACCGTTTCCTCGAGCGCGAAGCCGTGCTACAGGTACGCTCCGATAGGCGAGACTTTTCACCCTACGGGCTTTATGGAGGACGACCCGGCCGTCCATCGCACAGCGTGCTCAACCCGGATGGAGAAGCCCGAGTCCTGGATTCCAAGCTGATCATGAACCTTCATCACGACGACGTCTTTCGTCACGAACTCGCCGGTGGAGGTGGCTGGGGAGATCCGCTTGAGCGGGACCCGGAAAGGGTACTCGACGACGCACGCAACGAATTCGTCAGCGTCGAGGGCGCGGCCAGGGACTACGGTGTCGTCATCGATCAAGATCGATGGATCGTCAACGAAGCGGCGACCGAAAGCCTGCGTGAAACGATGTGGAAACGGGCGCCGAGCGAAGAGGGTGAGGTGGTGGCTCGTAAGCACAACTTCGTCAGTGAGTCGAACTGAGCAGATGAACACGAACCGCGACTTTCGTGTCGGCGTCGACATCGGCGGAACGTTCACTGACATCGTCTTCCTCGCGGACGATGGCACGCTCCACATCCGTAAAGTCTCATCCACGGACGATGACTACGCACGTGCGATTGCAAAAGGGCTTCGGGAAGTCTTCAAAGAGACCGAGCTCACGGGCAATCGAATCGCCGAAGTGCTACACGGAACCACGGTCGCCTCCAACGCAATCCTCGAGATGACCGGCGCACGTACCGGCCTCATCACGACGCGAGGGTTCCGGGACGTCCTCGAGCTACGCACCTTACGCATGCCGAGGCTCTACGACATCGCGTGGGAAAAACCACCGTCGCTCGTACCCCGATACCTCAGGACCGAAGTTGCCGAGCGGATAGACGCCCATGGTAACGTCGAACAGGCCCCGCAATTGAAGGACATCGAGCGAGTCGTCGATCAACTGGCCGCAGAGAATGTGGAGGCCATCGCGGTCTGCCTGATCAACTCTTTCGCCAATCCCGATCACGAGCGACAAATCGGAGAGGTCATCGAGGCACGTGCGCCAGGCATTCCTTACAGCCTAAGCGTCGACGTATTGCCGGAGATCAAGGAGTACGAGCGCACGTCCACCACCGTGATCAACGCCTACCTCCTCCCGGTCGTCGCGCACTATCTCGAGTCGCTTGTGAGGGAGCTGGGCAACGCCTCGGTGAATTCGCCGCTCCTGCTCATGCAGTCGAACGGCGGTCTAACCTCCGCCGATCGGGCGATAGAGCTGCCCTGTCACATCATCGAGTCGGGCCCGGCGGCAGGCGTCGTCGGGGTACACGCACTTGCCCGAAAGCTCGGGCTCGGTGATGTAGTCACATTGGACATGGGTGGCACTACGGCGAAGACGTCGCTCATCGAAAGGGGTGAGTTTTCACGTGCGGTCGATTTCAGCGTCGGCGCTGGCATTACGGTCGGCTCGCGATTGTTGACGGGGGCCGGCTATCGTCTCAAAGTCCCCGCAATTGATCTCGTGGAGGTGGGTGCGGGCGGTGGATCGATCATGTGGATCGATCCGGGCGGCGCGTTGCAGATAGGGCCAAGAAGCGCAGGTGCGAGCCCCGGGCCGGCCTGCTACGGCAAAGGCGGCACTGAGCCGACGGTGACCGACGCCAACGTCGTCCTCGGCTACCTGAATTCGGACTGCCTCGTTGGAGGCGCTCTCCCTATCGACGCCGCCCTCAGTCGAGAGATCCTTAGATACAAGGTGGCAAAGCCGCTCGGCCTGAATGTGGAGCGTGCCGCATACGGCGCACACCAGATTGCCGCCTCCAACATGATTCGCGCGATCAAGGCGGTCTCCAGTGAGCGTGGACGGGACCCGAGACGACACACACTGTTCGCGTTCGGAGGCAACGGTCCGCTGTTCGCGGCGACCATGGCACGCGAGCTCGGCATGACCCGAATAGTCGTCCCGCCGGCGCCGGGTCTTTTCTCGTCATTCGGCCTCCTCTACGCGGACGTGGAGCACCACTATTCGCGTACCGTGCGTCGAATCCTGCGTGAAGCGGATCCAGCCGAGTTGGACGCGGCGTGGTCAGAGCTTGAATCCCGAGCGCGAGCCCAGCTTTCCGCGGAAGGGTTTCCACCGGAACGCACGCGTTTGATTCGCTCCGCCAACGTGCACTACAAGGGTCAGATCTTCGAGCTCACGGTCGGGGTCGCCGACAGGCAGATCGACGCGAAGGCGATCGAAGCCATCGAGGAATCATTCGGCGTGGAACACGAGCGAACTTACGGCCACCGCGCGGGCCCGGGGGAGCCGGTCGAGCTCGTCAACGTCGAGGTGATCGGCCAGGGCATTCCGGAGCGGCCCCGCATTCCCGACACGCTCAGGCCCGAGGGGGAGGACCGCCGGATGGAGGGCTCGCGATCCGCCTACTTCGGACCTGACCTCGGCTGGATCGATACGCCGGTCATTTCGCGTGAGGATCTTAAAACGGAACGGGACGGACCATTCATCGTCGAAGAATACGACGCCACCTGTCTTGCGCCGAGGGGAGTCCGGGGCGTACTCGACGACTACGGTAACATCGTCCTGGAGCTATGAATCGTCCTGGAGCTATGAATCGTCCTGGAGCTAGGAAAGGAACCTTCCTACACGGCTCGTACGTAGCGTTCGCGCTCCCAGTCGGTGACGGCTCGCTGCCAGGCGCGTAGCTCCCAGACTCGGGAGATCTCGTAGTACTTGCTGAAGTCCTCACCGAGCGCAGCTCGCAGCGCTTCGTCAGTGCGAAAAGCGTTAAGCGCGCTTTCGAGAGAGTTCGGGAGAGCGACAAGATCGGTCCGCTCGGACACGTTGCCTGCGAGTGGGGCCGGAGGAACTGACTCGTGGCGGATTCCGTCGCCGGCCGAGGCGACCAATCCCGCCAACGCAAGATAGGGGTTGGCGTCTGCCCCCGGCCGGCGGCACTCGATGCGGGAGCGCTCAGGGCGGGCGGAGTGAATGGCACGGATCGACGCGGACCGATTCTCGTAACCCCAGCTGACGTTGACCGGAGCGAAGTATCCAGGCACGAGACGTTTGTACGAGTTGACCGTTGGATTCACCAGTAGCGAGGCCGCCGGCAGGTGCTCGAGCACACCTGCGATCGCTGCCGCCGCCACCGGTGGAGCGTCGTCGGTGGGCACCGCCGGTGCGAACGCGTTCGTCCCGTCGCTCCACAGCGAGAGGTGAACGTGCCCGCTCGAGCCCTCCTCCAACGGCATTGTCTTCGCCAGGAAGCTGGCGCGTAGCCCCAGCGCGGCAGCCACGTCCTTGACTGCGAACTTGACGAACGCGGCGTCGTCGGCGGCTCGCAACCCAGGGCGCGCTGCGATGTTCAGCTCCAGCAGTCCCGGCCCTGCCTCGGTGTGAACGGCCTCGAACTCGACGCCGAGACCCTCGAGCGCAGGCACCAAGCTGGAGAGCAGCGTATCGAAGCGACTGATCTCGTTCAGATGGTAGCTGAGCCCGCTCGATAGGGGCTCTGCGTGGCGATCCCAGAGTCGCACCTCGTACTCGAACGCGGCCAGCACCTCGTAGCCAAGCGCCGCCATCGTGGCAAGCGCATCGCGCAACACCTCACGGGAGGCGAGGTGGCAGCGACTGCCATCGGGCCAGCTCGGCGTCGCCAGGCAGATTCGCCAGCCCGGCCGCCATGTCATCTCGTGCAGGGTCTCGTGGTCGGGGGCAACGAGTAGATCGGGCGCGCCGGTGCGGATCCCGAAATGCTCGTAGTCGGAAATAGGGACATCCACGGGGTCGAGGCCGAGCCAGAGGTCCGTCATGACGGTTCCGTTGTCTAGCGCTGACTGGAAGGCCGCCGGACGCAGTGCCTTACCGCGGATCGACCCGTGCACGTCGGGCATCCCGAGCAGCACAAACCCGACGTCTCCCACCAGACCGGTCGGCGTGCAGGGAGATTCCGGAGCTGTCATTGCTCTGCTCGTGCGGCAGCACCCCGACCACTGAGCGCCTCTTGTACGTCGTGCTCGACCTCGGCCAATACCTTGGCAAGACGTCCGACCATCTCCGCGAGCTCCTCGTCGGTGCTCGTGAAGGCGGGGGCCAGCACCGTCTGGTCTCCGGCGAAGCCGTCGCTCGTCGAGTGTGTGGACGCGACCAGAAGCCCTCGTTCGAGCGCCTTGGCATCGACGAGACCCGCTAGGTCAAGGGAATCCGGGGGGAAGGACTGCCCGTCCCGCGGGTCGACGTAATCGACGCCGAGCAGGAATCCACGGCCGCGTACCTCGCCGACAATCTCGCAGCCGGCAAGCGCGGTCTCGAGTTCCTCTCGCAGCGACGGTCCACGTGCGGCGACGTGGTCCACGAGCTTGTGGTCGGCGATGTAGTCGAGAACGGCAAGGCCGACTGCGCACGGAAGCGGCGCACCGTCCCAGGTGTGCCCCAGATCGAACGATCGCGAGCCGCCAGCAAGGGCCTCGTACACGTGCTCGCGGCACAGCGTCGCCGCCAACGGGGCATAACCGGCGCCAAGGCTCTTCCCTGCGGTGACGATGTCAGGCTCGATGGGTAAGCTGTGCCCGGCGAACCATCGTCCGGTTCGGCCCATACCGGTGACGAGCTCATCGAAACAGATCAGGAACCCGTAGCGCTCGCGGCGCTCGGCCAGGCCCTCCCAGAACCGTATCGGCGGCGAGTACGCCGGCATCGCCGCCGCACTGATGGGCTCACAAAAGAACGCCGAGACCGTCTCCGGTCCGGCCTCCTCCAGGGCACGATCCAGTGCCTCGAGGGCGGCCTCACCCGTCGCGTCGAAGCGCTCCGTGCTCGGCGGAATGTGTAGATGACCCGCCATGTAGGGACCGAAGGGCGCCTGCAAGCCAGGTCGTCCCGTCAGCGCCAAGGTCGCCATCGTCGCTCCGTGATAGGCCTGCGCAGGGGAAATTACCCGCCAGCGCTCCGGCTCACCTCGGTCGACGTGATACACGCGTGCCAGCCGGAGCGCCGTCTCGTTCGCCTCGGCGCCACCGCTCACGAAGCGCACGCGGGCCATCTCCGGTGCTGCCACCTCGAGCAGCCGTTGGGCGAGACGCTCCTGGGGTGCGTTGGTGAAGAAGTGGTTGTACATGTAAGCGATCTCACCGGCCGGCTCCCGGGCGGCCTCGGCGATCTCACCGAGGCCATGACCAAGGCTGGCGACCATGGCGCCCCCCGAGCAGGCATCGAGGATCTCGCGGCCCTCGGTGGTGTAGAGCCATACGCCTTCGCCGCGGTCTATGTTCGGATAGGGCCAGTCGAGGAGGCGCGGAAAGACGTTCGTGGCCCCGGACTCAATGCCGATCACGACACCGTCTTCCCAGCCTTCACACGAACGGCGTCCGCGGGACGCTGGAGCCGGGCGACGTCATCGGCGAACCGTTCGAACAATTGCAGCGCGATTTCTCGTGACGCATCGGCAAGGCGGTGGGTCTCCTCGAGCAACTCATCGGGATCGACGCTTACATCTTTCAGCTCGTGGGGATAGGCTTTCACCCAGAGATCCATGATCTCAGGGGTGACCTCCGGATGGAACTGCACCCCGAGACTGCGTCCGACGACGAATGCTTGCGGACCCGCATCGCTGTCGGCGATCAGCTCTGCCCCTGGCGGCAGGCTGAAGGTGTCGAAGTGCCACTGGAACCAGGGCCCTTCCGGCACGAGTCCCACGTTCCGGCTTCGCAGCAGAAGCCACCCGACCTCTGACAGCTCCCCGCGATAGCACTCCCCGCCGAGGACCCGTGCCAGCAGCTGGCCACCAAAACAGAGGCCGAGTATCGGAACATCGGCCTCGGTGGCGTCGAGGAACAAGCGCTTCTCCCGCTCGATCCACGGGAGCCAATCGTCGAACGCCGCGTACTGGGAGCCAAGAGACACGATGACGTCGTAGCCGCGAGGGTCGACGTTCCGCTCCTCTATGTCGATCCGAAGCACGTCCACCTCCGCCCCCAGATCATCGAGCCACTCACCGGCCAACCCCGGCGGCGTAGGTGATTCGTGCTGGATAATCAGCGCCCGCAGGCTGCCGTCAGTCCCGCTCACTGGGTATCCTCTTCCGCAACGGCGCGTGAACGCTGTTGTTGCTGGGACAGCTCGCGCCCAACTTGCTCGGCCACCTCCGCCACCGATGCGGCAAACCGACGAACCATCTCTGCGAGGTCCGCCTCGGTGGTCACGAAGGGCGGGGCAAACAGGCTCTGATCTCCCGCGTACCCGTCGCCGGTGGGCTGCGTGGAGAGAACCAGCAGCCCCTTCCTGTCGGCGGCTCGATCGATTCGACCGGCCACCCCCAGCTCGCGTGGAAGCAGAGCCTGCCCGTCGCGGGGGTCGACGTAGTCGACGCCGAGCAGAAACCCGTGCCCGCGTACCTCGCCCACCAGATCAATCCCGGAGAGCGCGGCCTCGAGCTCCTCCCTCAGCGATGGGCCACGCGCCGCGACATGCTCCACGAGTCCTTCAGAGCGCAATGCGTCGATCACGGCAACGCCCACCGCACAGGACAACGGCGCCCCGTCCCAGGTGTGGCCCAGCGAGAACGCGCGAGACCCATCGGCGACTGCGGCGTAGACATGCTCCCGGCACAAGGTGGCACCGATCGCGGCATACCCGGCACCCAGACCCTTGGCCGTCGCAATGATGTCGGGGACCATGGGCAAACCCTCGGCCGCGAACCATCGTCCGGTTCGGCCAATACCAGTGACGACCTCATCGAAGCAGATCAGAAACCCGTGACGCTCGCGGCGCTCGGCCAGCCCCTCCCAGAACCGTGCTGGAGGCGAGTACGCCGGCAGCGCCGCCGCGCTGATCGGCTCACAGAAAAACGCCGAGACCGTCTCGGGCCCGGCCTCCTCCAGGGCCCGATCCAGCGCCTCTAGGGCCGCCTCACCGGTCGGATCGAAACGCTTCGTGCTCGGCGGAATGTGCAGATGTTCGCTCAGATACGGACCAAACGGCCCCTGCAGCCCGGGGCGTCCCGTCAACGCCAACGTCGCCATCGTCGGACCGTGATACGCCTGCGCCGGTGAAATCACCTGCCATCGCTCCGGCTCCCCACGTTCGACGTGATACACCCGCGCCATCCGAAGCGCCATCTCGTTCGCCTCGGCTCCGCCCGTGACGAACCGGACCCGGGTGAAGCCCTCGGGCGCGACCTCGACGAGCTCGCGGGCGAGACGTTCCTGCCATGGGTTCGTGAGCAGCTCGTTGTGGACGTAGGCGAGCCGCTGCGCCTGGGTGCGCGCCACATCGATCAGATCGCGGCGTCCGTGGCCGAGCGTTGCCGCCATCGAGCCACCGCTCATCGCGTCAAGATAGCGTCGTCCCGCCGAATCCTCGACCCAGGCACCCTCGCCCCGGACAACGACGGGATATGGCCTGTCGAGTTCCAGGGGGAGAACCGACGTGGACGCACTGCTAACACTTGAGGTCGTTTTCACCCGCCGTCTTCCGAGCTTCCGCTTGATCCGATGTCGAAGGTGGTAGCATCGTACCAATGAGTGACTGTTCGCGAGCTCACCATGAGCAACTTCCTGCGGCGATGATATAGGTTCCCGCCCCAGGCTCCCAGTCCTCCCTCGCTCGTTCGCCTGGACTGCATCGCGTAAGGTGTCGATACCGAGATCGACTGTCATCGGCGGTTGCTCCGGGTTGGGTAGCCGCGCACGCCGGGGTGCGCGATGTCGTCTCGTGCTCTGCTACTCCGCGGTCATGTAGGCCGCCGTGATGCCGCCGTCGGCTAGATAGGTCGCTCCGGTCACGTAGGAGGACTCGTCCGAGGCGAGGAACAGCGCCACGGCCGCCACCTCAGACATCCGGCCGACTCGCCCGAGCGGTATGTGGATGCGGCGGCGTTCGAAGCTCTGCGGCGAGTCGAACAGCCCAGCGACCATAGCCGTGTCGACCGGGCCGGGACACAACGCGTTGGCGCGGATGTTTTGACGTGCATACTGGATCGCGATGTCCCGGGTCATGGCCACCACTCCCCCCTTGGACGCGCAGTAGGCGATCTGCGGCACCGCGGACCCGACCCTGCGCCACCATCGAGCCCATGTTGACGATGGCGCCCCCGCCCGCGCGCAAAGACAAGTAGCGCGGCCTCTCGCCCTATGCCACTCCCCGCGCCCGATATCAGCGCCCGCTTGCCGGCCAGTCGCATGGTTCCCTCCTCGTCGCTCGACGGGCTAAAGCCTAGTGGGACGCATGCCAGGCTGCAACATGTCCGGTGGGCCGAACGGCGGGCGGTCTTATCTCGACGCCCGCGCACGATGGCGCACTCTTACCCCAAACGTGATAAGATGACCGCGAACCGAAAACGGCAGCGCGGGGACTCGGATCCGCGTTCCTCTCCCGCCGTGTAACGACAACCGCGTGAACAACGCTCGACAACTCAAGGGGGGTGCGCTATGGCACCAATCGATCAGGCTTCGGCGCTACTCAAGGAGCTCAAGGGGAAAAAGGTTCGCTACGTGCGCTTCGAGCTACCGGACATCCACGGCACGAGCCGCACCAAGGTGATTCCGATCGACAGTGTCGAGGGATATGCGCGGGACGGCCTGAACCTCTACGGCGGGACCATCGCGCTCGACTCCGCCTCCAACGTGGTGGGCGGCACGGGCATGGCCGAGGAGGTGAATTACCGAGATCAGCAACTTGTGCCGGATCCGAGCACGCTGAGGATCGTGCCCTGGCTCGAGGACACCGCGAAGGTGATCTGTGACGCCCGCTGGGGGCCGGGCGAGCCTATCGAGGCCGCTCCCCGCTACGTGCTGAACAGGCTCCTGGACGAGGCCGGAAAGATGGGCTACGTGGTGCTCATGGGTCACGAGTTCGAGTTCTACCTGCTCGATGGCGAGACCCATGAGCCGCTCTTTGGCGGGGTGCACATCTTCAACAGCGTGCGCAACCAGTATGTGCCCTTCCTCGACACCGTTCTCGATCAACTCCAGAGCATCGGCCTCGACGTCATCACCCACAACTGCGAGTACTCACCCTCGCAGTTCGAGATTAACTTCGGACCCGGCTGGGGCATCGAAGGCGCGGACAAGGCGTTCACCTTCAAGAACAGCATCAAGGAGCTCTCCCACCGCGCAGGCTATCTAGCGACCTTCATGTCCAAGCCCGCGAGCGACATGGCCGGCTCTGGATGTCACGTGCACATGAGCCTCGCAAAAAAGCGCGGCCGCAGGAATGCGTTCAACGATCCCAAGGCCCGCGACGGGATGCCCGACGTGATGCGCGCCTTCACCCGCGGCATCCTCGATCACGCCGATGCCTTGATGCCGCTGATCGGCCCGACGCCCAATTGCTACCGGCGCCTGAAGCCCCACACCTTCGCGCCCTCCAACGTAAGCTGGGGCATCGAGGACCGCACGGCGCTGGTGCGCGTAAAGCATCCGGGCACCGAGGCGGCGCACATCGAGATGCGGGCGGGCTCGGGGCTGAGCAACCCTTACCTGAGCGCCGCCGGCGTGCTCGCCGCGGGACTCCTAGGCGTGAAGGCCAAGGGCCGGTTGACGCGACCGAGCAAGGGGCCGAGCGAGGAGAATCCCGATCTGCCCAAGCTGCCGCCCAACCTCGGCGTGGCGCTCGACGGGCTCGAGGCGGACAAGGACATGCGGCGCATGCTCGGCGAGGACTTCATGAAGGTATTCACGACCGTGAAGCGCTTCGAGCTCGCGCGCTTCAACGGCCACGTCACCGACTGGGAGCGCAACGAGTACCTGGAGGTGTATTGAGGGGGTTCCTGGCGAGAGCCCCGAGAGGAACAGCGTGCCGAGGCCCCCTTGCCCGGGACGAGTGCCGGCCCCCTCCAGAGTTCGAGGCCGAGGCCTGAGCCCTCCCTCCAAGCCGGCTCCGGCGGAGCGCCCGACACCCCCAGTCCTCCTTCGCGTCCCCTCGCGGGCCGGTGCCGATGGTAGACTGCATCCGGGTCAGTTGCTATAGTGGAAAGGCGATTTGTCGGCCTTTGCTGCAGGCGTGTCCTGGACCCCCGTCGAGAGCTTCTCGATTGACGAGAATTTACGGATGAAACTCGTCCGTATGGTTGTGCGTCGAGAAATCGTTGTCAGCACGTTCACAGGAGACGCTTGGCCGCGCCGTTTTTGAGAATCGCGCAGAGGCGGAGAAAGGCGGAGGAATGAGGGTAGCGTTCGTGGTGTGCAGTTTGGTCATGGCGGCAATGCTCATGGGGGAAGCTATTGATGTTTCCGACAAGCTCGCGAGTCCCCACCAATCTTCAGTGACTCTGGCTGGGGTCAATCTGCCCGGGGCCAACATCGGCACGTCTCCTCTGGCCTTTGCGGCCAGAGCGGAGGACGATGGGGATGCCTACCATGTGCTCGCCCGCCACGCTTCGATGCTGCATCGATCCCGGGCGGACTACGGCTTCCCTACGGACGTGCCCGACGAGGCGCTGACCCGGGCCGTGCAGCGAGTTTGCCTACCTCCCCCCGGAAACGATCAGCGACAACTTCGACAACATCGCGGACGTTCAGACCGTTTCGGTTTCGCTACTCAGGGCTACATGAACGCGGCGGACGCGGTGGCTCGGGCGGCCATAGGGGATCCGAACGCCACACCGCGCCAGCAGGACTACTGGGCGACCCGAAGCTTCGGGCAGAACGAGCGGGTGGAGGGAGCGCCGATGGGGTCGCGGGGCGGGATCGTGGCGGTGCATAACTTCCCGGCAGACGGGGAGTACATCTTCGAGTTCACGTTCCACCACGCGACCATGGGGGAGTTCGTCGGCCGGCCGGCCCGGGACGAGTGGATCGAGCTTTCCATCGATGGAGAGCGTGTGGCGTTCATGGAGGTAGACCGCCTCGGAATGGATGAGTACAGAGGGCTCATCATGAGGACCGAGCCCATCTCCGTCCGGACTGGGTTCCGCAAGGTGGCGGCGGTCTTCGTGCCCACCCATGACGGTCCGTTTAACGACCTGATGTCCCCGATCGAGCTATCAATGACCGCGAGCGTCGGACACCGGATATCGGGTTACACGGTGCTGCCCCATCTTCGGATCCTTGCGATCCGGGGCCCGTGGAATGTGACGGGGGCCTCCGAGACCGACAGCCGGAGGAGGATCTTCACGTGCCGGCCGACGTCGCCATCGGCGTGCCGGTAGGGGGACGTTATCCACGTAGACCTCCGAGTACATGGATCCGGGATCTGAGAGGGACGGTGCCGCCCTGGGGCGAAGCCAGTAGGAGCGGAGTAGACGCACCGCGTCGAAGGCGTCGATCGCGCTCGTCTCCGCAATCTCTTCGGCGGTGATGACGCTCAACCCACGGTAACGTGCACGGTTCGCCTGCTGTTTGCCGCAGCCTCCCAATACGACGGCCGAGAGCGCGAGCAACTGTAGCTTGATTCCGAGCCGCAAAGCAGGGCGCGGCGGAGATGTTCCTTTCCCATTTCCCATGGTGGTTCACCCTCTACTCTCTACCGCTCCGTCTCGACCGACCGGGGGACGGAGCCGCTTCTCTCTCCCGCACCATGGTATCCTCGGTCTCGCATCATGGCTCAGTCGGGTCCACCCACAAACGGAAAGTCACTGCTCGACGCACGCCAAACAAGGGGCGCTCGCGAAAAAACGGACTGACCGGTCGCGTCCTTTTCCAAGTGCCAGCCTAACACAAGCCGTGAGTCTACAGCGGGTTAGGTTGGCCTCCGCCATGTTGTTCTCGGTCGACGCGGCGCGTTTTGGATCCGACGAGTTGAGGGATGTTGAACACGCCTCTGCAGATGTTTGCTCGCCGGCTGGGTGAACGAACAGCAACGAGCGGTCAATCCACTACCATTTACCGGTCACCGGATTGGTGGGGAGACTTTCGGTATCGATGATCTCTCCCTCTTTCATCACCATCTCCAGCCTCCTGATGTTGGAGATGTCGGCGAGGGGATCGGCCCCGAGCACGAGGATGTCCGCGAGCTTCCCTGCCTCCAGCGTCCCGAACTCGTCGAGGGCCTTGCAGGCCATCGCGCCGTTCTTCGTGGCTGCCACGATGGCCTCCGACGGCGTCATGCCCAGCTCCACGAGGCCCTCGATCGCGACGATCGTCCCGATTCCCGGCTCCAGATGTTCCGGCACGGGGTGGTCTTCGCGAAGGAATTCGGGGGCCACGCCCGGGCGCCCGAACAGGAGGTTGTCGGCCCCGACGGAGATGATGCAGCCCCCGCGGATGAGCTTCTGTCCATTGGCCCAGCGCGCCTCGAGGTTGCTCCAGTACACGGTGCCGGCCTGCTTCAGTCCTGTAGCCTCCACTTCACGTCTGATCTCGAAAAACGTTTTGGGTATGCTACGCTTGGGGGAGCCATGTGCCTCCTCTTGGGCCTTTCGAGCCTGCTCACGCTGCTCGAGGCGTTGTTCCCATATCCTTCCCGTGTATTTTTGGGCAGTAGCGAGCAGATGACGCCCCGCTCGACGATGAGGTCCACGAGCTCGTCGGTGATCTCCCGAAGTCCCACGTTCTCGGGATGCTGGACGAGATCGATTCCAGCGAGGAGCGAGAGTCGCAAGCCCTCCAAGGAGGTGGAGTGGGTTTCCGCTATCAGGCCGCGCTTGTGCGTCTCCTCCACGATGACCCGCTGGGCCCGCGGGGAGAACGAGATGAGTGCAGGCCAGCTGTGCGAAGTGCCGTTGTACTTGATGAAATCCGGCCCCCTGTCCAGATACGTGCTCATCGCCACGCGCAGCTCGTCCGGGGTCAGGTTGTTGAACTCTATGGCGGTACCGAGGGTGAAGAGATCGTCAAGCTGCTCCTGGAAGAACGTGAGCTCGGACCTCGGAGGGGCCCGCCGGGTGCCGGGTCCTTCCCAACCGAGAATGTTTCCCGCCACGTACGTCCGCGGACCGACCTCTTCACCAGCAGCGATCGCGTCGCGGACGGCCATCAGCGGAAGCAGTAGGCCGTAGCTGTCCCGAACCGTGGTGACCCCGTACTTGAGCTGAAGCTGCACTCCCTGGAGGACCAGGTCCCGTGCTTCAGGTGGAGCTGAGCCGCCTGGAGGGTGAGATCGGCGTTCCGGGGCCAGTAGCGGGCGTTGGTCTCGCTCCAGCGGCGGCCGAAGGAGAGGTTGAGGTGGACGTTCGTGTCGATAAATCCGGGGGTCACGTATTTCCCGGTGCCGTCGATGACCCGTGCCCCGTGGGGAACCTGGACCGAGCTCTGGGAACCGATCGCCGCGATCCGTTTCCCACGGATCACGATGGTCGCGTCCGGGAGCGGTGCTCCGCCATTCCCATCGATCACGGTGGCCCCCACGATCGCGGTCGTGCCGTCGGGCGCCTGAACGGCGCTGGCCGGGAATGCCGTAATGAGAAAAAGGCCGGCGAAGAGGGTTGCCGCGGATTCTACCATTTCCCGGTCACTGGATTCGTGGGAAGGCTCTCGATGTCGATGATCTCCCCCTCTCTCATCACTACCTCCAGCTTCCTGACGTTGGAGATGTCGGCGAGGGGGTCGGCCCCGAGAACGAGGATGTCGGCGAGCTTGCCCACCTCCAGCGTTCCGAACTCGTCGAGAGCTTTGCAGGCCATCGCGCCGTGCTTGGTGGCGGCCACGATGGCCTCGGAAGGCGTCATGCCGAGCTCCACGAGGCCCTCGATGGCAATGATCGTCCCGATTCCCGGCTCCAGGTGTTCGGCAACCGGTCTTTTCTCACGCATGAATTCGGGCGCGACTCCACCGGAGCCAAAGAGAAGATTGTCGGGCCCGACCGATACGATGCACCCGCCTTTGATGAGCTTTCGGGCGTTGATCTGGCGCATCTCCAGGTTCCCTATGGTTACGGTCCTGGGGTCCTCGATCCCCGTTTCCTGGACCTTCCGCCTGACCTCAGCCGAGGTCAGCGGGGCACCGCGTTTCTCTTCGAGCTTCGCCCACCGCTCCGCCGCCTTGTCCCGCTCTTCGAGGTGCCTCTTCCACACCTCGCCGGTGTACTTGTTCGGGAGGAGCGAGCAGATGACGCCCCGCTCCACGATGAGCTCCACGAGCTCGTCGCTGATCTCGCGCATGGCCACGACCTCGGGGTGCTGAATGAGGTCGAGCCCGGCGAGGATGGAAAGCCGAAGCCCCTCCGGCGTGGTGGAGTGGGTCTCCGCCACCTGGCCCCGCTTCTGAGTCTCCTCGACGATGACCCGCTGCGCCCGGGGAGAGAAGCCGATGAGGGTTGGATAGTTGAAGTGTGACGTGCCGCCGTATTTGATGAAGTCGGGCCCCAGGTCCAAGTAAGCGTTGATGGCGACCCGGAGCTCCTCCGGCGTCATGTGCATGAGCTCCTCACCACTCCCCAGGGTGATGGAGTCATTGATCTGCTCCTCGAAGAGGGTGAGCTCCGACTCCCGGTCACCGGAGAAGGTCACCGAGAAGGGGCCTCCCCACCCCACGATGTTTCCGGCCACGTACATGCGGGGACCCACTACCTTGCCCCGCGCGATGGCATCCCGCACCTGGATCCCGGGGAGGAGGGCCCCGTAGCTGTCCCGGATCGTCGTGACGCCGTGCTTCAGGTGGAGCTGCGCCCCCTGGAGGTTGAGTGCGGCGTTCCGGTCCCAGTAGCGGGCGTTGGTCTCCCTCCAGCGCCTACCGAAGGAGAGCGACATGTGCACGTTGGTATCGACGATGCCGGGGGTCACGTACTTCCCGGTACCGTCGATGACCCTGGCCCCCGGTGGCACCCGGACCGAGGCCTGGGGACCGATCTCGGCGATCCGCTTCCCCTGGACCACGATGGTCGCGTCCGGGAGCGGTAGCCCACCGTTTCCGTCGATCACGGTGGCCCCACGATGGCCGTGACGGCGTCGGACCCCTGAACCGCCCCGGCAGCGGACGGAACGACGAGCAAAAGCCCCGCCACGACGAGGGCCATGAGGACGGTCAGAAGGTCCTTGGCGCTCATGATACTCTCCTAGGCGCTAGCTCTCGCGTCGACTCGCGGATACGACTCCGCCGATCCCGATGTGCTTTCGACAATGCAGGGAACGATTCCGCTCACCACTCTGGGTAAGCACGCTTGGTAGCGAGGCTCTTGGGGTCGATGATCTGACCCTCCTTGATCACGGTTTCGAGCTTGCGGATGTTGGAGATGTCGGCGAGGGGGTCCGCTGCGAGGACGAGGATGTCGGCGAGCTTCCCCACTTCCAGCGTCCCGAACTCGTCGAGGGCCTTGCAGGCCATGGCCCCGTTCTTGGTGGCGGCCACGATGGCCTCGGAGGGCGTCATGCCGAGCTCCACGAGCCCCTCGATGGCGATGATCGTCCCGGTCCCCGGCTCCAGATGCTCCGGCACTGGGTGATCTTCGCGAAGAAACTCGGGCGAGTCTCCGGGCCGACCGAAGAGGAGGTTGTCGGCCCCCACCGAGATGACGCATCCGGCGCGGATGAGCTTCCTCCCGTTGCGCTGGCGCATCTCCAGGTCCCCCTGCAGCACGGTGCCAGGGTTGGGGAGCCCCGTCTCCCTCACCTCGCGCCTGACCTCGGCTGAGGTCTTGGGCAACTGGCGCCAGCGCAGCCGTTTCGCCTCCTCCCTTTCCTTCCGCGTCTTCCCCCGCTCCTCGAGGTGCCTCTTCCAAATCCGGCCGGTGTACTTGTTCGGGAGGAGCGAGCAGATGATGTCTCGCTCAATGATCAGATCGACGATCTCATCAGTGAGCTCCCGGCGCCCGACTGCTTCGGGATGCTGAATGAGGTCGATTCCCGCCAGGATGGAGAGTCGAAGCGCCTCCAGCCCCTTCGCATGGGTCTCCGCCACCAGGCCCCGCTTGTGCGTCTCCTCCACGATCACCCGCTGGGCCCGGGGGGAAAAGAGGATCAGGAAGGGGGGGCCGACTTCCGTGGAGCCCCCGTATTTGATGAAGTCGGGCCCCTTGTTGAGGTAGGCGTTGATGGCGACCCGGAGCTCGTCGGGAGTCATGAGGGTCAGCTCTTCTCCGCTTCCCAGAGTGAAGAAGTCGTTGATCTGCTCCTGGAAGAAGTTGAGCTCCGATTCGCGGATGCCCCCCATCGTCAGGGAGTAGGAGCCGCCCCATCCCACGATGTTTCCAGCCACGTACATGCGGGGGCCCACCACCTCTCCCCGTGCGATGGCATCCCGCACCTCGATCATGGGGAGCAGGGGGCCGTAGCTGTCCCGAACCGTGGTGACTCCGTACTTGAGCTGAAGCTGCACACCCTGGAGCACCAGGTCCTCCAAGCGGTCCCAGTAACGGGCGTAGTTGAGCTCGCCACTGATGGGGGACATGTGGACGTTCGTGTCGATAAAGCCGGGGGTCACGTACTTCCCGGCGCCGTCGAGGACCCTGGCATTTGGCGGCACGCGCACTGAGGCCTGGGGGCCGATCTCGGCGATCCGCTTCCCCTGGATCACGATCGTCGCGTCCGGGAGCGGTGGCCCGCCGTTTCCGTCGATCACGGTGGCCCCCACGATCACAAGTGACGGCGTCGGGCGCCTGGACTGCCCCGGCAGCGGACGGCACCAGAGCAAGAAGCCCCGCCGTGAAGAAGCCCAGGACGGGAGAGGTGCGGAGATCCTCCAGAATCAAGGCGTCCCCCTGCTGGGGCTCGAGACCGTTTGAGCTTCCCATTCACGGGTCACCGGGTTCGTCGGGAGGCCCCTGGGGTCGATGATCTGACTCTCCGTGATCACGGTTTCGAGCTGCCAGAGGTTGGAGATGTCAGAGAGAGGGTCGGCACCGAGGACGAGGATGTCGGCGAGCTTCCCCACCTCCAGCGTCCCGAACTCGTCGAGCGCCTTTTCATGCCCCCGTTCTTCGTGGCGGCTACGATAGCCTCGGAAGGTGTCGTCCCGAACTCTACCAGCCCCTTGATGGCCCGGATCGTTCCGACCCCGGGGTCCAGGCCTCAAGAATAGGGAGAGAGGTTCCGTGCCGCAATCGTGCGTGCTCCGGGGCTCGGCCCATTGGATCGCGGGGCGAGGAGGCGGCCCTGATCGAGAGCTGACCCGTGTACGCCGCGACGTGGGGAACATCCCGGACGGTGAATAGAGTCCGGTGGCGGGAACATGGCTCGGCAGGCCTAGCTATCGCACGTATGGTAACGGGGCGCGCAGCCGGGGTTCTGGTAAGTTCACGCAGACGACCCGCGGCGCCCCGCTCCAAAAGGACCAACAGCACGCCGCCATAAAGCGATGCGCAGGGTCAACTACCTCCGAGCGCGATAGCGCTCGTAAAGGCTACGGTGCTTGTTGTCCGTCGATGCCTCACGCCCGTTGATCACCAGGTGCTCGATCCGGGTCTGGATCTCCAGCGGGTCGCCGTCCGTCACGATCAGGTTGCCCAGCTTCCCCACTTCGAGAGTGCCCAGGTCGTCCCCAAGCCCAAGGATCTCGGCCCCGTTCACGGTGACGGCACGGAGAGCGGCCTCCGGCGGAAGACCGTAGCCCACAGCCATGCCCGCCTCGTAGGGCAGGGTCCTGGAGTTCGAGGAGTTGAAGGTCGCGAAAGCGAACTTCACACCTGCGGCATGGAGCTTCCCCGCCTTGCTGTAAGCCTCGTCATAGGACTCGTCCGCTCCTGGCGGCATGGCCTGAGTCGGTCCGAGGAGGACCGGTACGCCCTTCTCGGCAAGGAGGTCCGCCACCACCCACGCCCTCTGCCCACCTGTGATGATCACGTCGAGGCCGTTCCGCTCGCCGAACTCGACGGCATTCCGGATATCCCGCTCGGCGCTGGCGCTGATGAGGACCGGGAGCTCGCCTCCGGCCGCGGGGATCAGCGCCTCCAGCCTGAGGTCGCGCCTTGCGGTCCCGGCCTCGACAGCCAGTGCGTAGTTGCGTGCGGTGTTCAGCCACGTCTCCATCTCGCGGAGCCGCTCCTCGTACTGCTCGAGCCTCTCGTCCCAGGGAAGCGCGGAGCCGCTGAACCTGCCGCCGCCCCTACCACCCCCACCACCCAAGCCGGGCCAGGCCACGACAAGCCCCACCGAGTGGCGGAGCATCATCTCTTCCACCGTCCAACCGTCCAGGTGAACCACCGTGGCCTGACCCGCGAAGCCCTGTCCACCCGGCGCAGACAAGGCATGGGTGATTCCGTTGGCTCTGGCGACCGGGATGTGCTCGCTGGCCGGATGGACCGCCGTCGCCGCGTTCAGGTGGGGGTTGTACCGCCCGAGCTCCCGGATGTCGGACGTCACGTCGACGGCTCTGATCTCGGTAAGCCCCAGCGTCGTGTAGGCGTCGAACATGCCGGGGTAGACGTGTTTGCCCGACGCGTCGATGACGTGGGCACCGGCTGGGATCTGGACGTTGGTGCCCACGGCAGTGATTTGCCCGTCTTCGATGAGCACCGTCCCGTTCGCGACCGACTCACCCGCCAGGGTATGGACCTCACCACCCCGCACCGCGAGGACACCCTGGGACTGCCCACCGAGGGACGTCGTCATGAGTATGAGGCCGACTACGGCATGGGCCGCCCCGCGCCCCACTGCGATGAGCCGGATCATCGGGTCTCCTCCTGGCCGTCCTGGCCGTCTTCGGTGATAGGCCGGCCGCTCTCACGCGAACCGATCCCCAGCTTGTCCCTGAGCGCCTCGATCTCCGCCTGGATCTGCTGTTGGCGATCCTTATCGAGGTCAATGTCGAAGTAGAGCTCGCCGTCCACATAGGTCTGCTGCACGACACCGTAGACGGAGAGCGGATGTCCGTCGAAGACGACCAGGTCCGCGTCCTTCCCAACGTCGATGGAGCCCGTCCGATCGTCCACCCGGAGCTGCATCGCCGGATTGAGCGTGACGAGCCGGAGCGCCTCCTCCTCGGTGAGTCCCCCCCACTTCATCGCCTTGGCCGCTTCCTGGTTCAAGTGCCGCATCTCCTCACCGCTGTCGGAGTTGATGGAGACGAGCACGCCCTTCTCAGTCATGAGCGCGGCATTGTACGGGATCGCGTCGTAGGCCTCGACCTTGTAGCCCCACCAGTCGGAGAACGTGGACGCGCCGGCGCCGTGCTCGGCGATTTCTTTGGCCACCTTATAGCCCTCGAGGACGTGCTGAAAAGTGGCAATCCGGAATCCGAACTCCTCGGCCAGTCGGAGGAGCTGCAGAATCTCATCGGCCCGGTACGAGTGGGCGTGAACCAAGCGCTCTCCGCGCAGAGTCTCGGCAAGAGTCTCAAGCTTCAGGTCCCGCCGCGGCGGAATGGCGTTGCCCTCGCCTGCGGCTTCGTACTCCTCCCAGTCGGCCATGTATTGCTGGGCCTCGACGAAGGCCTGCCGGATCACGTCGTTCACCCCCATGCGGGTGGACGGGTAGCGGTCCGGATCGCGGTCGCGCTTGGTGTTCTCTCCGAGGGCGAACTTGATGCCGGGTGTGGCCCCCGCGAACTTGAGCCCCTCGGCATCGGCTCCCCAGCGGAGCTTCAGGACGGCGTTCTTGCCTCCGATGGGGTTAGCGCTTCCGTGGAGCACGTTGGCGGAAGTGACACCACCGGCCAGAGCCCGGTAGATGCTGTTCTGGTCCGGATCGATGACGTCTTCGATCCCCACCATCGCCGAGACGGCGACCGTTCCCTCGTTGATCCCTCCCTCACCGGCGATGTGGGAGTGCGCGTCGAAAATCCCGGGAATCACGTACTTGCCACTGGCATCGACCACGTGGGCTCCTCGTGGCGCGTCGAGCCCCTCCCCTACTTCGGCGATCTTCCCGTCACGGATGAGGATGTCACTGTTCTCGATGCGCCCGTGGCTGGCGGTCAGGACCGTGGCGTTCCGAATGAGCGTCACGGGATCGCTGCGGTACGCGCCCCGATCCAGTGCCATGGGCACTTCGACATTCGCGGTGGTAGTCTCTTCCTCTTCCTCGTCTTCGTCTTCGTCGTCATCAGGGCTCGCCAACTCTCCCACTTCGAACTGCTTGCCGTCCACAAAGACCATCTGCAACTCGGTATCGTCGACGAAGAGATCCCCGTCGGTTACTACGAGATTCGCGATCTTGCCGTCTTCGATGCTTCCCAACCGGTCCGCCACACCGAAGATCTCAGCAGGTGTAAGGGTCAGGGCTCGGATGGCAGCCTCAGTGGAAAGGCCTCGCTCCACCGCCTCACCCACGTTTTCGACCACGTCGGCCGGATCGCTGAGGTCTCCAGAGTAGAACGCGAAGCGTACGCCCGCCGTGCTCAGAGCCGCCGCGGTGGTGGGAGCCCGGTCCCAGAGGCGGAGCTGGTTCAAGGAGGGCTGGGCCTCGGGGTCCCCGTCTCTGGGTGACCTTGGCCAGTCGACGCTTACCAGGGCCGTCACCCAGTTCGCCGCGAGCACGTCGGCCGCCTCGTAGCCTCGATGTAGTCCGTAGATCACGGGGGTCGTGCCCGACTCCGCGGCAAGGTCGATGGCACGCTGGGCCTGGACGGTCGTCGTGGCCGGGACGAGGAAGGGCGTGCCTCCTCGCACCGCGGCACGGATCGGCTCCAGGGCCCGGTCGTACTTCGGCCGCTCCAATCCCCGCGGATCATCTTCGTACAAGCTCCACGCCGCGTCGTAGTGAGCGGCGTCGATGAACACCTGCTTGAGATACGCGAAAACCCCCATGAGTGAGCCCGGGAATCCTCGGGCGGAGCCTCCGCGGCTCAGGTTCACTCTCAACGCCACCGGGGTCTTCACCACCATGTCCCGCGGGCGCTCACCGCCCAGGTTGATCACCGCGGACTGACCAGGGAAGATGCCTTCGGAGGGAGAGGCGATCACGGTGGTGAACCCGGCGCTTCGCCAGCGTCCGATGCGCTCGTCCCTCCCATCTAGATCGTCGGCGGCGTTCACCCAGGGCGTCGTGGCCGGTCGATCCTCGGGGCCCCAGGAATAAGGGGTCCCATCGCCTCCGGAGCCACCGCCCCGAGGCGGAGACCCTCGCGGATGCCCGAGGTCGGTCAATGCGTCGATGAAGCCCGGATACACAGTCAGTCCGGAGCCGTCGATCACCCAGGCGTCGGCCGGTACGTCCACGTTCCGACCCACGTCGGTGATGACCCCGTTTCGCACCACGACCGTGCCGTTGTCGATCGTGCCGCCCGATACCGTGACGACTCGTGCGCCCTGAATGGCGAAGTGCCCGGGCTGATCCGGGCTCGTCGCTTGGGCCTGGGCGCTCGCTTCCGAGGCCTGAGCCAGCGCCGCGACGATCACTGCCGAGACGATCACTGCCGATAGGAAAGCTCGCCGGAGGTGGGAGCCGGATTTGACCAACGACATGGTACGATCCTCAGGGTGAAGCGACGAAGGCGTGAGAGTGGCCAATCTGAAGGCTCCGGGCGAGTGCGGCCAGCCTTGACTTCTCCCCGGTCGGCCGTAGGGTGGGGGACCTCTGCGGCTGGACCACAGCACGTCCCGGATTCGGGGGACCTCCGTGGGGCCAACCCGCTCGCAAACCAGTAACCCGAGAAGGAAGCCGATCAATGTCTTCAGTCCTCACACGGCTCGTGCAGGAGCTCGCTTCCGGTGCCATCAGGGTCGTGGATCTGACCCAGCCGCTGGGGCCCGACACGCCGGTCATCGGCCTTCCGGATATCTTCGCGCCGTCACCGGGAATGAGCATAGAGGTAATCTCACGCTACGATGACAACGGGCCCGCATGGTATTGGAACACCATCCGGCTGGGCGAGCACACCGGCACCCACTTCGACGCCCCCATCCACTGGGTTACGGGCAAGGACCTCCCGAACAACGCTTGCGACACGCTCCCTGCGGGTCGGTTCGTTGGCCCCGGCTGCGTCATCGACGTGACCGGCGAGGTGGCTGACGATCCCGACTTCCTCCTTACGGCCGCCCGGATCGAAGCCTGGGAGCAGGAACACGGGCGAATCCCCGCCGGTGGCTGGGTGCTACTTCACACCGGCTGGAGCAAGCGCACCGATCCAGCGGACTTCCACAATCTGGCCGACGATGGACCTCACACGCCGGGTTTCGCGAAGGAGGCGTCCGAGCTCCTGGCCCACGAGCGCGACGTGACAGGCGTCGGGGTGGAGACCATCGGAACGGATGCCGGCCAGGCCGGTGGATTCGATCCGCCCTTCCCCAACCACAACACCATGCATGGCGCCGGGAAGCTCGGCCTTGCCAGCCTGTCTAACCTGGATCAGCTGCCCGCCACGGGCTCGCTGATCATCGCTGCACCGCTGAAGATCGTGGAAGGGAGCGGAAGCCCACTCAGGGTGTTGGCATTGGTGGGGCTTGAGGCGACCTACGAGGTGGCCGGAACAGACCCGCAACGATCCGTGCAGGCGGCGTGAGGGCGGCGGATCGGGCTCTACTCGATGACACTTCCAACAGAGGCGTCTTCCTGCGACCACGTCGGGAACTGCCAGGCGGACACAATCAGACCCACGATCACACCGATCAGGATCCCGATGAAGGCGACCTTGAGTCCGTGACGGAAATAGCGCCTTTCCCTGCTACGGCGGGTGGCCATTTGGTAGGCTATGTAACGTCTCTCCCCACTGCTACTTCGAGAGGAGATTGCGCTGGTGCTCATGGTTCTTCACCGTTTTGAAGGAGCCTCCGCGCGGAACTTTGTGCAACAGCTGTGCCACACGGGTCATCGGCCTGAGCACTGGGTTCTAGACTGCCTCAACCATCTCACTTTGGGAAAAAACTGCCGAATTCCTGCAAGAGATTGCCCGGCACGGACCTAACGCGGACTTCGTGAGACGGGAGGTTGTCGAGTGGCCCCGCCGGAGCATGGCCTCTAGCTTCGGCCTCCGATGTCCATACGCTCGAACGCACCAGAGACGCCACCATCGGAGGAGCCAACCCTCGTTCGCCGGGCCCGCGCACATGCCGGCGGTATCGCCGTGGTCGGGTCCGAAGGGCTCTTCACGTACCGCGATCTGCTAGAGGCGTCCACGGGTGTGGCTTGGCGGCTGCTGGCGGCCGTCCCGGGTGCGCGTGTTTCGGAGGGGACGGGCATTAGTCCTGGCGCGGGCGATCTGGGAGAGGCACGCATCGCATTTCTAGTCTCCCCAGGCTTCCAACACGTGGCCGTTCAATGGGGGATCTGGCGGGCGGGGGGTGTGGCGGTTCCGCTGGCCGTGTCGTATCCACGCCCCGAGTTGGCCCACGTCCTCGATGACGCCGAGCCCGCCGCGGTGGTCGTGCACCCCTCGCTGACCGATCGCATCACTCCGCTGGCGGAGGTGAGAGGACTGCCGGTCCTGGACGCGGGGGAGCTGTGCGGGGCACTCGATGCCGTGGAGCTCCCGGCATCGGCACCTGAAGTGCCCCCGGATCAGCCGGCCTTTCCCGGTGTCTCGGGGGACCGGCGGGCCCTCGTGATCTACACCAGCGGCACCACGGGCCGCCCCAAAGGAGTGGTCACGACCCATGGGAACGTCGAGGCGCAGGTCACCTCCCTGGTCGCCGCGTGGGAGTGGAGTCCCGAGGACCACATCCTGCTCGTGCTGCCACTCCATCATGTGCACGGGATCATCAACGTCGTCACGTGCGCGCTGTGGGCCGGCGCCTGCTGCCAGATGCTGCCTCGCTTCGATGCCGCCGAGACCTGGGAGCGCTTCGCCCGCGGAGACGTCACCCTCTTCATGGCCGTGCCCACCGTCTACGTCCGGCTCATCCGGGCTTGGGAGGAGGCGAGCGAGGGGGATCGGGTGCGGTGGAGCGAGGGGGCGCGCAAGATGCGCCTCATGGTCTCGGGCTCGGCGGCCCTTCCGATCAACGTCCTCGAACGCTGGCGAGAGCTGACGGGCCAGGTGCTCCTGGAGCGGTATGGGATGACCGAGATCGGCATGGGCCTCTCGAATCCCCTCCGAGGGGAGCGACGGCCCGGCTACGTGGGCCAGCCCCTTCCGGGAGTGGAGGTACGCCGGGTGGACGACACCGGCCACGTGCTCTCCGATCCAGGAGCCCCCGGCGAGCTGGAGGTCCGGGGCCCGGGGGTCTTCTCCGAGTATTGGCAGCGTCCGGAAGAGACGGCCAGCTCGTTCAGGGACGGCTGGTTCCGAACGGGCGATGTGGCGACCGAGGAGGACGGTTACTACCGTCTCCTCGGCCGGATGTCCGTGGATATCATCAAGACGGGCGGCTTCAAGGTGTCGGCCCTCGATGTGGAGGAGACCCTGAGGGAGCACGAAGACGTAGAGGACTGCGCCGTCGTGGGCGTGCCCGACCCCGAGTTGGGGGAACGCCTTTGCGCGGCCCTCGTCGCCCCAAGCGAGGCGACAGTCGACCACGGCATCGCGACCATCGACGCCGACGCCGTGCTCGCGTGGGCCAAACAACGGCTCGCTCCATACAAGGTCCCACGAGAGCTCAGGGTCGTGGCCGAGCTCCCACGGAACGCCATGGGAAAGGTGCAGAAACAGGATCTGAAGACTCTCTTCGAGACCGGGAATCCCGCATGAGCGCCATCCTCGACAACCTCCGGGAGTTCTGGCTCGTCCACCTGCTGCTGATCCTCTATACGGCGCTCATGGCCTACCACGCCTACGCCGGTAACAGGGAGACCAAGGGGCTGGCCGACTATTACGTGGGGGGCCGGGGGATGGGAGGGCTGGTCCTGGGCCTCTCGTTCTTCGCCACCTATTCGAGCACCAACAGCTTCGTGGGGTTCTCGGGTCAGGCCTACGGGTGGGGAGCGCCCTGGCTCCTCCTCGTGCCGTTCATCGTGGGCTTCTCCCTCTTCGCGTGGACCGTTGTCGCCCCTCGGCTCCGGGAATTCACCCGCTCACTGGATTCTTTGACGGTTTCGGACTTCATCGGATTCCGCTTCGAGAGCACGGCGGCCCGCTTCCTGGCGGCCATCATCGTGCTCTTCGCCAGCCTCGCCTACATGACCGCCGTCTTCAAGGGGATCGGTAACCTCCTTGAGACCTTCATGGACATCCCCTACAAGGTGGCCATCGCGCTGGTCTTCGTGGTGGTCATGCTGTACACGACGATTGGCGGCTTCATCTCGGTGGCGAAGACCGATGCGGTACAAGGCATCGTCATGTCGGTGGCGGCCATCCTGCTGTTCACCGGAACGGTGACCGCCGCCGGCGGGCTCAGGGCCCTGGGGGCGATCCGTCAGGCTCCGGAGACGTCCCATCTGTTCACGTGGGGGGGCGGGGTCGCCGTGCCCACCCTCTTCGGGGTGCTGGTGGCGGGGACCATCAAGTTCGCCGTCGAGCCGCGTCAGCTCTCTCGGTTCTATGCCCTGAAAGACGCGCAAGCCACCCGCATCGGCATGCTGGTGAGCACCCTCACCTTCGCGGCCGTGTACTCCCTCCTCGTTCCAGTGGGGCTTTACGCGCGACGGATCATCCCCGACAACATCGAGGACACAGACCTCGTCGTGCCCACACTGCTGGCGACGGAGGGGATCTTCTCTTCCCTGGGGGCTGCCTTCCTTCTGGTCGCCATGGTCGCCGCCGCCATGTCGTCTTTGGACAGCGTGCTCCTGGTGATGGCATCGACTGCCGAGCGCGACATCGTGGGTGTGATTCGACCTGCCAGCTCCGATGCTGCGGCACTCCTCGCCACGCGCTACTACGTGGCGGTCTTCGCCCTGGTGACCGCCGTCATCGCCTTGAACCCGCCCGGGGGCATCGTGACCCTCACCGCACTCTCAGGCAGCGTGTACGGCGCTTGCTTCTTCCCCGCCATCGTCCTGGGTCTCTATTGGAGGAAGGGGAGCGGAGCAGCCGTCATCGGGTCGTACGCCGCCGGGCTGGCCCCGCTCTTCCTCTGGCAGTACACGCCCTGGTCCGAAACCCTTCACCAGGTCTTCCCGGCGTTGGTCCTCTCGCTGCTGACGTACGTCGTCATCTCGCTGGCGGGACCGACGGTCGAGACAGAGCGCGTCAGGCATCTCTTCCAGGCCGCCAAGGGCTCGCGGTCCCCCTGAATCCAGGGCCATCCCGCCCTCGTTGTCTTGCAGCGCGACTACTGCCGGGGTAATTTTTGGGGTTGATTCTGGCTTTCTGTGGAGGAACGAAGATGCGTAGATGGCTGCTGGGCGAGTTGTTCGCTCCCCTGACCCGGGTCTCGCCCCTTCTAGTGGCTGTCACGCTTTCTTTCGCCTCGCCGCTGTGGCAGGCGGAGCCGGCCTCGGCAAGCGTACCTGATCCCGGGGTCGGCATCTGTCCAGCCACCCCGGCTCTCGCGGCTGCCGCCGACTACTACGACATCCGCATGGCGCCCACGGGGAGAGCACCAGGCGCCGTCGGCTACGTGACGAAGACCTTTGCCCAGTCACCGTTCGGCATCGCCGTGTCCGTGGACGGGCGCTACATCTACGACGTTCGCATCGCCGTAAAGGGACTCAGGGGACCGCCCAACGTGGAGTACACCGTGTGGGTGGCTCCGCCGAACCTGAGCCCGATAGTGAGGTTGGGTGTGCTGGACGAGCAGTTCGAGCTTTCAGGACAGGTGGACTTCAACAAGTTCATCATGTTCGTCACCGCCGAGCAGCCGGGCTCCTGGGACCCCGACAATGGCGGCCAGAAGACGGGGAACGCGTGGGCGGGACCGATCCTCATGCAGGGGATCTCCAGGAGCGGCATGATGCACTCGGCCGCTGGGCACGGCCCCTTCGAAGTAGAGAACTGCTGAGGCCGGCCGCTCTGGTAGAGCATTATGCGGTACCCGCGTAACCTGTCCCGCCTCGCGGCTGTGGCGCTGCTCGTCATCATCTGGAGTCCACGGACCGCCGACGCCCAGTCACCGCCTCCCGACGGGAAGATCGAGCAGGGGAGTCCCAACGTCGAGCTCGTATCGCACGTCCCCCTTGGCAAAGCCTTCAGTGTGGGGGACATCGAGATCGAGCAGGACATCGAGCGCCCCTATGTCTACGTGTCCCGCTGGCTACTGGGCGGCGTCGACATCATCGACGTGTCGAAGCCCGAGAGCTCCCGGATCATCTACCGGTGGCGAATCGAGAACGCGGAGCTGCACCGGGGTTCGGGCGGCACGGACGGAAAGTACTTCAAGCTGAACGACCGCTACTACTACGCCCAGGGCCTACAATTCCAGCAGGGCGGTCCGGATGTGGATCTGGGAGCGGTGGTCTTCGACGTGACGGGGCTGCCCGATCCGGAAGCGGTTCGGGAAGTGGGCCGGATCCGCGCGCCGGACACGCCGGGCGGTTTCCACAACCTGTTCGCCTACAAGCACTCCGACGGCCGCGTGCTGCTCTTCGCGACGGTGAACGGGCCCCACGCGAACATCTACGACATGGAGAGGTTCCTGGCGGGTGCCCCCGATCACGGCCTCATCGGGCGGATGCCGGTACCCACGAATCCGTGTCCGGGTGCCGGGATGTCGCACACGTATCACGACTTCTACGTCGCCTTCGATTCGGAGACGGGTCAGGACAAGGCTTACGGAGCGTCCCAGCCCGTGGGCGTGTACGTGTTCGACGTGACCCGCCCCGAGCAGCCGGAGCACCTGAAGTCGGTGGCCTGCGTCCCTGGGGTCACCCGTGATCACACTTTCGCGGTCACGCCGGACCACAAGTACGGTATCGCCGAGGGACACCTGCGCTACAGCCCCATCCGCCTCTACGACATGGAGTCGGCCGCGGAGGGCACCAACATGATCTCCCGGCCCATGGGCGCGTGGACGGCCGACTGGAAGAAGCACGCTCACAACTTCGAGATGCGCTGGCCTTACGTGTTCGTGGCCAACTACATGGAAGGCCTGCAGGTCTTCAACATGATGGACCCGGAGAACCCCTACACGGTGGCCGAGTTCGACACCTACGATCAGCCGGACAACCTCGCCTACGGGGGCGGCGCGTCATTCTTCACCGAGGTCGCGAACGGTGCCATGGGTCTGGACGTGCGCAACGCGGACGGCCTGATCATCGTCTCCGACTTCACCACCGGCTTCTGGGCCTTCCGCATGGAAGGCTTCGAAGGTTGGAACGGAAACGATTGGGGGATGCCGAACATCTCCACGGTCCAGGATTGGGACAACGGGCCCGAGGGCTCTCGGCGCGCGACGGTGTTCTAGCAGGGGCCACGAAGCGCCCAATCGACGGTCGTGTCCGCCCCTTGATCAGACGGGGTCCGGCGTCATCTCCGCGACTTCCACGATCGTGCCGATGTATCCCTGGTCCTCGTCGCCGGCGATGAACCTCTCCAGGTCGAACATCTTGGCGCCGCCATGGGTCACAAGGAGGATCGGCCGCCCGTCGGAGTGCTTGTACATGAAGATGTTGTGGAACCCGCCGCCTCCCTCGAGACGAATGCGCCCCACCTCACGGACCTGGGAGGGGTCCGGGAGCCCCGTGACGTCGAAGCCGACCTCCTCGACCCTGGGATTCTAGGAGATGGGCCTCGAGACGGGACCGTTGTCCCAATCCTGAACACTCGAGATGTTGGGCATTCCCCAGTCCTCACCGTTCCAGCCCTCGAAGCCGTCCATCCTCAGGACCCACAGGCCCGTGATGAAGCTGCTCACCACGATAGTGCCGTCGGCGTTCCGGACATCGACGCCCCAGGCTCCCTGGACGGTCGGGTTCGCCAGGGTGCCATCCGGACCATCCCACGTATCGTAATAGCCGACGGTATACGGGTTGGTCGGGTCCATCATGTTGAAGACCTGCATCCCGTCGTCCAGGGCCGCTACGAACACATACGGCCAGCGGACCTCGTGGTTATGCGAGAAGTTCTTCCAGTCGGCCGTCCAGGCACCGATGGGCCGGGTGATGGTGGCCACGTCACCGTCGAGCCCCGGCTTGAGGTCGAAGATGCGTAGAGGCGCCGTCCGATACTCGGTTTCGCCCACGAAGTACCGCCCGTCGGGGGTCGGCGTGATCGTGTGCCCACTCCTGATCCCCGAGATGTTGGTCGCCGACGTGAGGAACTCCGGGTTATCCAGGTCCGTGATGTCGTAGACGTAATAGCCGCCGGCACCGGCACCGTAGAAGCGGTCCTGCCCGCTCTCGGGGTGGTACCCGACGTAATAGTCGTGATAGCCCCGGACCTGGTCGGGTGACGGATTGGGAACGCGGGCGATCAGCCCGAAGTCGGGATCGCCGGCCAGGAACAAGTCCAGGTCATACACGTGAGCCGCGGGCTCGGAGATGGTGGCGAAGAGGAGGTTGCGGCCGTCAGAGTGCTTGTACGCGTAGATGTTGTGGAAGCCGCCCTGCTGCACCGGCCCCTGCATCCGTCCTACTTCCCGTACCTGCGACGGATCCGGGAGACCGGTCACGTCGAAGATGATGGCACCGAGGTCCGAGTCCGGTCCGCCCCCACGAAACTGGAAGGACTGGATGTAGTAGTAACGGCCGCCGGACTTGAAGTACTTCCCGTCGAGCGCCCCGGAGCCCTGGTGGAGCATGGGGTTGTCCACCACCCACCTGTAGATGACTTCGGCGTTCTCGGGATCCTCGATGGTGATGATGGAGAAGCCACTGGGAGCGAAGCGGCTGGACACGTACACGTAGGGCCGGTCCATGTCCTGCTCCAGCTCGATGTCCGCCGTCCGCCTTCCGTACGCATCAGCCCCGAAGAGATCGGTTTGGCCGGCCAGAGGCCTGGCCCCGCCAAGGGGAACGTGCGACAGCACGTGCACGTTCCTGCTTCCCTGCTCCCCAGGCGCGCGCTGCGCCGAAGCGGCCGCGGTGTACAAAACGGTGAGCGCCAATACGAGGGCGGTCGCCCCGAACCGGGCGCCGATGTCTCTCCAGCTCATCCGACTACCTCCGAACAGATTCCTTGTCAAGCAGGTATACGTGGGCTCCCATGATACTTGTGGGATCAGGGTTTCACCAGAACCCCTCGAGTGCGCTCACAACCTCCCGAGCGGCCCTTCTCGGGTTTCTCTCCGGCCGTCCCTGAGGATCTCTCACTGCCCACCAGACCTCGCTTGCGGCCGTCGATCGGCCCGTGGCATGTTGTTCCCAGGTCCGACACATGTTGTCTCCGGAGGTGATTTCGGTGATGAGGAAAGCGAATTGGGCTTGGGCCCTGAGCGGGATCATGGGGGTCGGAATGGTCCCCGCGTGCCGCTAAATTCTGGTTGGCCCGAACCTCGGCGCTCACGAAGCACTCGTGGCGCTCGAACGCGAGCCCGATCCTAGGGGAGAGTGGATGTCCAGGTTTCCAATAGACCGGCGACTCGGGATGACCACCCCTGTCGCGCTTCTCGGACTGGTCTGCCCGGCTGTTTGCCTGACGGTCCTACCGCGATCGGTCGAAGCCCAGGATCCCAAAACGCCCATGAACATGCCCGGCATGCAGCACGACACGGGCAACATGGATCCCAACGCCTGGCGCATGCCTCCCATGGAAGGCATGGACATGTCCATGATGGCCTATCTCCAAGGCAACGTCCCTACGGCCTCACCCTTCTTGCCCGGCGCAGACCTCGACGACATGCAGCGCAGCATGCTGCCGGAGGCCACCTACCGGGAGGTCATCGAGCTCTCGGACGGCGACGTGCTCGATCTCGAGGCCGGGCTGGTGCGGCGCTCGATCGGCGGCCGGGAGTTCGTTATGTACGCCTTCAACGGCCAATATCCCGGTCCCGTTCTCAAGGTCCAGCAACACTCCACGATCACCGTCAACTTCACCAACAACATCGAGTTCCCCACCACGCTCAGGTGGCACGGCGTGCGCGTGGAAAATCAGTACGACGGAGTGCCGGGGCTCACGCAGCGCCCCGTACGGCCCGGCGATTCGTTCGAGTACAAGGTCCGCTTCCCGGATGCCGGAACGTTCTGGTACCACCCGCACCAACGCGAGGAGATCGCCCAGGATCTCGGCCTGTACGGCAACATCATCGTCGAGTCTCCCGAAGCTGACTACTACAACCCGGTGAACCATGAGGTTGTCCTGATGCTGGACGACATCCTCATGGACGACATTGGATTCCTGCCGTGGGGATACGAGGCTCCCACCCATGTTCTCATGGGTCGTTTCGGGAACGTCATGCTGGTGGACGGCGAATCGAGCCACGAGCTCGCGGTGAAGAGTGGAGACGTGGTGCGATACCATCTCACCAACGCCTCCAACACGCGAATGTTCAACGTCTCGTGGGACGGTGCTCCCATCAAGCTCGTTGCCGGAGACCTCAGCCGGTTCGAGAGGGAGGTCATGGTCGGGAGCGTGGTGATCGCTCCGGGCCAGCGCTACGTGGTGGAGGTGAAGTTCGACGAGCCGGGTGAGTCCGCCATGACCACTCGGATCCAGGCCATCAATCACTTCCTGGGGCAGTTTTACCCCGCCGTCGACACCTTGGGAACGGTGTCGGTTGCCGACGAAGAGACGGACACGGACTACTCGGCTAGCTTCGCGCAGTTGAGGGAGCACGCGGATGTCCAGGCGGACATCGACGGGGTGCGACGACACTTCGATCGGGAGGTGGACCACGCGCTGGAGCTGACGCTGAACGCCCGCGGACTGCTCACCCCGATCAGGCAGATAATGGCCATCGACACCTTCTACGTTCCGCCGGTGGAGTGGAACGAGACCATGCCCATGATGAACTGGCTGGCGACGGGCCACGAGGTGACGTGGATCCTCCCCGATGTGGCGACCATGTCGCCCGATCGCGAGCTGGGTCCCGCGAGAGGCTGGCGGTTCAAACAAGGCGACGTGGTGAAGCTCCGGCTGTTCAACAATCCCAAGTCGCTACACCCCATGAACCACCCCATGCACCTCCACGGCCAGCGCTTCCTGGTCCTGGAGCAGGACGGGGTGCGGATGAACAACCTGGTGTGGAGGGATACCGTCATCGTCCCGGTGGGCGCGACCATCGATCTCCTGGTGGAGATGTCCAACCCGGGGAGCTGGATGCTCAACTGCCAGATTCCCGAGCACGTGGGGTCCGGCATGTCCATCTCCTTCAGGGTGGATCCGGCTCCCTAGGCGGTCGCAGTTCCGGCGGGCGTCCGCTCTCCTCACTTCACCGAACCATGATCGTGCCCAGCATGGTGGCGCCCTCGTGTGGGATGCAGACGTAGCGGTACTCCCCTGGCTCCGTGAACGTCCAGGTGAAGCTCTCCCCCGGGGCGATGTCTCCCGAGTCGAAGGCGTCGGCGCCGGCGGGAAGTCGAACGTTGGCCGCCTGCATGGCCTTGGACGGATCGGCGGTGACCGTGTGGATCAGGGCCGACGTATTGCGCCAGCGCACGGCCTGGCCCGCCGAGATGGTGACGGCGGCCGGCTCGTACCTGAGCTGGTTGGTCAGGGTGACCTCGGCCGCCACCTCGCCGCTGGGACCCTGCTGCGTGCTCCCCTGGCGGCCGCCGAAGTAGCGCGACAGGGTGAACGGAATCGTGAACTCGAAGCCGTAGCGGGTCTCGCCTTTTCCGTTCCCGTCGACGTCTCCGAACGACGAGCCCTGGACGCTGGCGGTACGGGCGTTCGTCACCTGGAGCGAGATGGTATGGGGAGTATAGGGCACCACCAACTGGAGGGCGGCGCTCCACGCCACGTCCAGCTCTCCGTCGGGAACTCCAGCCCCTGCCCCGCCCGGTCCGACCGCACGGTCGGTGAGGGTCACCACGTCTCCCGCCAGCGCCACATTCTCCGAGATACCGATCGTCGCTCCACCGCCGAAGGCCCACTTCGATTCATCGAGCCCGTCGTCGTAGACCTCCGACAGGAAGCGTCCGACGGCTATGAGCTTCACCGGGCCTGCCGGGACGGACACCGAGACCTCGGCGTCGCCACTGCTTGCCGCTTCGTTATAGGCTCCCGTGAAGGAGAGGTCGATGGGGTGGCCGGCGGCCGTGGACACCGGGGTCCAGCGCGCGAAGAGCTCGGTCTCGTTGTACTCTGTCCCGTCCACGAGCGAGCTGGTTGCGTAGTCGACTCCCAGGAGCGTGCGGCCGAGCAGGGGAAGGGCCAAAAAGAACGTCGGCGAGTTGATGATCTTGTCCTCGTCTCCCACGTCCACCTTCCAGAAGCGGTGGACGAAGTTGAAGTAGACGGTGCCCTCGGTGCCGGTCCAGCCGGCGGCGAGGTTCGGGGTCCGCTCCAGCACCGACTGGCCTTGGACAGGCCGGGCTGAGGCGGAAATGCCACCGGCGGCTACGCTGGCCATGCTGGAAATCTGGCGCAGGGTCAAGTCATACCTCGACACCAGTTGCCCGACAATCGTGCTCACCATACCGGATGCGAGCTATGGGACCGTCGACGTGTACCGGTGTGATGAGTCTTAGCCGCGGTTGACCCTATCGGGATGGTCCAGGGTGATTTCGTCCCCGAGTCCCACGAGACGGTTCACGACCTCGACGCCCTGCATGAAACTGTGATCCTGGTTGGACACTTCGTACTGCCACGCACCGAACCGGCCTCGTGAGTACACCCCGTGCGCTTCTAAAGCCCGGCGAACGCCGCCCAACACACGACGGCGATCGAGAAAGGGCGTCGGGTATCCGTGCTCCTCGCGTCGATGCCATCGGCTCACGATCCCAGCGGGAGCGGGTATAAGCCCGTCGGATCTCAGACGGGCGATGCAGTTCTCTACAATCTGTTCCGGGTCCACCGGATACAGCGGTGTTTCGCATACCTCGACCATCAAAGACCACAGTCCGTCGCCCGCAGGAACATTGTGCGGAGAATAGTTGGATAAGACTGTTGCTCGATAATACGGGATGTCGGCTTCCGGAAAGTAGATCCAGCACTTGGTATCGAGTTGGTCCGGTTTGGGACCATGGATGCCGATACCGACAATATGGCACGAGCTGTGCACCAACTCGGTGGCAGCCTGCAGGGTGCCCTCATCCAACCCGCGACACATGCCGCACAAGAGATCGAGTGGCATTGAGCTGATGAGTGACGTGTATCCCACGGTCGTCCCGTCTTCCAACGTCAGTTGCCGCGCGCCGAGGTCAATGGAAACCACGGCGGCATTCCAAGTCAGCTTGTCCGGTGGCAGACGATCGCTCAAACCACGCCAGATGGCACCGGTACCCCCCTCCGCCGGATAGAAGAAACGGGTATTCGGTCCCCACGAGACATCGTCCCGCCGTGCCTCAACATTCTGTCTCATTCTCCGCACATCCGGCACGGCGACACGATCTCGAATCCAATCGGCGGATAAGGTGTCGAGGGTAAATCCCCACACTTTTTCATTGTAAGGACGCATGAACAGCTCGCCGATGCCGGCACCGAAAGTGGCATCGATCCAATGGGCGAAATTATCCGGGGGACGATCTTCGACCGGCACTCGCTCGAGCCCCTGCAAGGCCTTTTCGCAATCCTCCGCGCCTAGATGGTGCAAGTTGTACTGAAACGGGTAGGGTACGAAACGCCCCTTCAACCAGATCCAGGCTTCGCGCTCGTGGTAAAAGCGACGGTCGCCCAGCACCTGGTCCATCACAGTGTCGTAGTACGCATAATGGCTGTGCTGCACGTGGCCACCGACATCCCACGTAAAGCCCATGTTGTCGCGGTAGCTGGATGCGAGCCCTCCAGGGTGGTCCCGACTCTCCAACACTCGGAAGTCCGAGTACCGTAGTTCGCTCAGTCGATAGGCAGCCCCCAACCCGGTTGGCCCCGCTCCGATGATGACGACTCGGCCCGGACCGCTCATCGTGCCTCTCCACCATCGTTCCGGCGACGAAGGCCTCTGAACTGCATCCCGACCACGGTCGTTTGCCAGGCCGATCGCACCACGCCGCGCCACAAGCCGAGCCATCGCAAGGAGCTCCCCGTCGAGGCGCCTGGCCGGCACGACACGGGCACTTCGACAACCCGGCGACCCCAAGCACCGGCCATTCCGGCGAGTGCAAGGTTTGGCGCAAAGAACTCATCGGGAAGCAAGGCAAAGAGCTCGAGAAAGGTGTCCCGTCGCATGAGACGGTATGGAGTATTGGCATCTCGGAGCGCGACGCCAAAGACGGCTCGCACGGCCCATCACGCACACCGGGTAATCAGTCGCCGGACAGCCGGCGAGTTGCGCCCATGACGGATGCCCAACAGGAGATCATGTGCGTTTCGGCGACTCCACAGAAGGGAAAATTCACCGGCTCCCACCTCATCGTCTCCGTCCACTTGAAAGATCCAATCGCTTTTGGCTTCACGGTAGCCACGGAGTATGGTCGGGCCGTGACCCGCATTCGGTTGTCTTACCACTTCGAGCCGAGCAATCTCCTTCATGAGTTGGGAGAGGATGTCCGGCGTGCCATCATTCGACCCATCGTCGTATACCCGCAACACGTGCGGACTTCGCGGGGGCCATCCAGACTCACGATCACATCATCGCAATAGTGCACCAAACGTTCGGCATCTCTCTTCAAGAGAATCCCGGTGCTCAACACCGTTATCCCGATTTCGGCCGCTTGCAGGATTTCGCATAGGGTCCAGAAATCGGAATGCATGAGCGGCTCTCCGCCACTCAAGACTGCTCGCTTCACCCCAAGCGTCCTCCATTCAGGCAGCCAGCGCGAAAAGTCCTCGGCAGACAATTCATCCTTCGTGGTGTTTCGCCATATGTCGCACATGAGGCAGCGACAGTTGCACCGGCTGTGCGGGTAGAGGATGAGCACGGGCAATTGGGTAATGGGGTCCTGCCGGGGCAACACCGAGCTCAGCTCGTTCGCATCATCCAACGATGCTGTGGGCTGGGGAATCAACTCGGTCATGACACTCGCTACTACTCTTCGATTCGCCTAGGATTAGAGTCGCTCTCGAACGCAGTTACTGTTCAAATCACCTAGGATTATTGGTCCATACCTAATCCAGGTCAAACGATGTGCGAGGTGAAATCCTGATTCGCTCTCTGGCGAGAATCTGGCTCTCCCTCAAGCGGCGGTTCTTGTTTCACCGACTCCGGCGAACGAGGCTACACCACGTCGACGGTGTCCCTATCCTGGTCTTACCGGATGTCCATGACCCGGTGGTGTTCCGCACCGGTCGATTCCTGGCCCGGGCGGTTGCCAGCCAGCCGGTGAGGGGAGCCGATGTCGACGATGAGGCGCGACCTCTTGCCCTCGACATGGGGACGGGCTCAGGTGTTGTTGCGATCTTCGCCGGTAGGATTGGGTACCGCGTCATCGGTGTCGACATCAACCCGGTCGCGGTTCGCTGCGCCCGAGCGAATGTGATGATTAACGGTCTCGAGGACACAGTCAGCATCGTTCTGGGCGACTTGTTCGAACCCGTCCAGGGAAAGCAGTTTGACCTGGTAGCTTTCAATCCACCGTTCTTCCGAGGCGAGCCACGGGACGTGTCGGATGTAGGGTGGCGCAGTCCTGACCTGATCGAGCGCTTCGCTGCCGGACTCGGGAGCGTCTTGCGCCTACACGCCCAAGCAGAATCCCCTGACGCTTCATGTCGTCCAGTAGAGTCCATAACATACTACATTAAAGCACTTTACGATCTTTCAACAGTCCCTTCCAATCCTCATAACATCCCTTGATATCCAGCTCCATCCCCTATATTATGAGGCAATGTATGCCGTAACGAACACCACCGATCCGCCCCGGAAGACCAAGCCCAAAGGCCGCCATCCCGACAAGGCCCTGTCGGCCGCCTTTGTGCGTACGGCCCCGCCGGGCAGGCATTGTGACGGTAACGGGCTCTACCTCTTCGTTCAGCCGAGCGGTGCCCGGAGCTGGGTTCAACGCCTAGTCATCCGCGGTCGGCGTCGCGACTTCGGACTCGGCAGCGTCGCGCTGGTCTCGCTCGCCGAGGCGCGTGAGAAGGCGCGAGCGAACCGCAAGTTGGCCCGTGAGGGCGGCGACCCCCTTGCGGAGAAACGCCGCGCCCGGGGCATGCCGAGCTTTGCGGAAGCGGTCGCGAAGGTGGTGGAGCAGAAGCGGACCGGTTGGCGCAATCCGAAGCAGGCCCACGACTGGATTTCGAGCCTCGAGCGGTACGCCTTCCCGCGCATTGGCGAGATGGCGGTCTCGGATGTGACGAGCGCCGATGTGCTGGAGATCCTCACCCCGATCTGGCACGTGAAGGCGGCCTTGGCGCGAAACGTCCGGTGGAGGATCCGGGCGGTGCTGGAGTGGGCCGTGGCGATGGAGCTCAGGACCGACAACCCCTGCGACCGGCTCGGCTCGGTGCTGGGCCCCCAGCATGACGTCGTGCAGCACCTGCGGGCGTTGCCGCATCGCGAGGTGGCATCGGCGATCGAGGCGGCACGAACATCGGAGGCGGAGCCAGCCGTCCGTCTGGCGTTCGAGTTCCTGGTGCTGACGACGGCGAGGTGGAGCGAGGTGCGGTGGGCCGAGTGGGTCGAGATCGATCGGAAGGAGGCGGTGTGGACGGTTCCCCCGGCGCGCATGAAGGCGAGGCGGGAGCACCGGGTACCGCTATGTGGCCGCGCGACGGAGATCCTCGAGGAGGCTCGGAAGCTCGGAGACGGCAGCCCCCTCGTGTTCACTCTTGGCGACGGCCAACCGATTTTCGACAAGCGGCTGCGCCGGCTACTCCGGAAGCTCGAGATCGCGGCCGTGCCCCACGGTTTCCGGTCTTCGTTCCGCGACTGGGTGGCCGAGGAGACGGACCATCCGCGCGAAGTCGTCGAGGCTGCGCTGGCGCATGTGGTCCGGAACAAAGTCGAGGCAGCCTATCGGCGCACCGACCTGTTCGAGCGTCGGCGCCGGCTCATGAACGATTGGGCGGCGTACCTGGCCGACAAGAGTCGCGACCCGGAGGCCGGACCGGTCCGTTGATCTGCCGTCTTTGTCTCAACACGGCGCGACTGATATCTGCAGAGATCGATCGCCCGAGCGTCCCCGTGGAGCGAAGGAAGCGCGCGCGAACACTAGCGCCGGAGTCCAACTATGCGTGGCCCACTTGACGGGGAAGCCTTCCGACCCGGGCCCCTGTCGCAAGCGAAGGGGTGGGAGGTTCGCTTACGCTACGCAGTCGTCGGTGGCGGTCGCTCAAGCCGCGCGCCTGTTGCACGCTGATGTTCGGGCGCGCAGGCCCGAACGATCTACGACGTAGGCTTCGCCGGCGCGTGCTGCGCCATGCGCTCCTGCATCTGTCGGGTGAGATGCGGCACCAGACCGATCATGCGCTGAAGCAGCATGAGTTGACCGCGGTGGTGCATCTCGTGCTCCTTTGGCGACAGGAGCATCTCGAAACGCGTTTTGGTCGCCGGCTCCGCGCCGGGGGGCATCGCGACGGGTTCCGCAAGAAACTCATCCGACAGGCCCTCGAGGAACGACGCGAAAGCCTCTCCCTGTGATTTGAGGTAGGCGATCGTTTCTGCTTTGGTCCGCGGCTTGGCCTCTTCCGCGCTGAACTTCTGGAACAGCTCCATGAAGTTCGCGTCCTTGAGGTCGGTGACCTTGTTGCGCTGGATATAGTCCTGAAACCCGGTGCTCACCGCGATGTGGGCCAGGGTGGCACCGATGCTGCGCGTGTCGGGACTCGCCTGGAATCCGTACTTGTCCCCTGGAATGTCCTCGGCGGTCTGAATAGTGTTGCCGCGAACCTGGCGAAAGCTTCGGGCCAGGTCCTTGCCTCCATAGTGCGTCGTTGCGATGTCTCCTCCAATTTCGATATCAAGATCTACTCAAGCTGGCTCGACAGCAGTCGCTGTCGGATCAGCTCGATGTGCTGCTCCTCGTCGTGGCTGGCGAGAATCACCGGTATTGTCAAGTTGACGAGAAGCTAGTCGATCGACCTCCAAGATACTGGGCTCGAGCCAGCCGTGAACCCGCCATGCTGGGCATCAAGAACGGTCGTCGGCCTCAACTTGACAATACCCCGGAACTGTCTGTCGGCTCTGGCCGGCGAGCGGCTTGCCACCATTTCGCACTCCATGTATCGGCTGGAGCGAAGTCGCTTCAGCCCGCATACGCTGACCTTGAGCTCAGAACGAGGCTTCAGCACCTTCAACGCGACCTTCCGCTCGTGCTTCAGGTCATCGGCCAGATAGACCGTGGCCATCCCGCCCTCGCCCAACTCACGCTCGATGGCGTAGCGGCCTTGGAGGGCTGCGTTCAAGCGGACAACTGGGTCGGTCATGGCCTACTCCCCCCCAGGTTCCTGAAGACGCGGTGCTTGATCAAACTCGGGTCCCATGGTGTCGAGATCGACTACGTGACGAGCATGATGGGTCAGGGCTTCACTTTCCAGAATCCCCAGGCGAGCGGCGGCTGCGGGTGCGGCAGCTCGTTCACGGTTTAACGCCCCGCCGGGGCTGACGAACCGACTCGGCGCTCTGACCTGATCGTTACGTTGAGCGCTCGAGTCGCTCCGACTCGGGATAGGATCACGGCAGTCGAGGAAGGCGATGGCAGTGACGGATAAGGTCGTTCGCGACGCCCTCAAGGGCGTGAAGGACCCTGAGCTGGATCTCGACCTCGTCGTCCTAGGGCTCGTCTACGACATCGAGGTCGATGGTGGGGACGTACATGTGGTCATGTCGCTGACCTCGCCGATGTGTCCTGTCGCCGAGCAGCTCGTCTTGGACGCGCAGGCTGCCGTGGAGGGGGTGGAGGGTGTGGAGAGCTGCGAAGTCGACCTCACCTTCGACCCGCCCTGGACTCCCGAGCGTATCAGCCCGCTGATCCGTGCATCGCTGGGTCTGTGAGGCATTGTCGGGAGCAAGGGATGACCGTGTCCGACGGGCCTCGCCGTTCTTCGCCGAGCAGCTCATCCATGCCTACCATACGGACGTCACGGGTTCCTGTGCGTCGCGGAAGCCGGGGGACGGTGATGTATCTGAGGGCAGCGACCGACACAATGGTGGTTCGCCCCCTGGCTCCAGTGACCTAGGGGCCCGCGCTCAGGTCCTTGAAGAAAGCCTGACCGTGCCAGGTCTCGGTTGCTGGCCGCTCGAGCGCGCCCGCCCGAGCTTGCTCCACACGCGTCAGGCTCGTGTCGAACACGGGCGCGTCGGGTCGAATTCCTCCGTCCGCCGCGAGAGCTCGGAACTCGGTGCGCGACAGAGTCAGGATCTCGGTCCCGTCGCGGAACCGGACGGGCGCATGGTCGACCAGCGTGACGCCGATCTCTCCGCCGAAATCCTCCAGGCGATTCACGAGCGCGTCGATCGAACAACCCGAGGGTGCTTCCGCATCGACGTCCACACCCACGAGCAGGAAGCGGCCTTCGCGCAGCTCCCGACCCGATTTCAGGGGCACACCATGTGCCGCCCAGGAGGCCAGAAACTCGTCGACCGCCTCCAGACACGCTCGGGCCTCGACGTCCGTCAGGGTCCGGCTCACCGGAAAAACCCAGAGGCGGCCATGGCCCGGCAGCACTTCGAACGGTACTCGTGGCATATCAGCCCCCTACCGGCTCGGACACCGACTGGCTCGCGAACAGAATGAGCAGGCCGACCGCGGCGACGTTCATGATGACCGGGAGCCCGTACACCACGACGACCGGGCACGCCAGGACGACCAGGAGCCTGGCGCCCGGGTCTTGTTGTGTACGGTCGAAGTTCATGGACGACTGGTGGAGGCGTTCGAGGCGGGAGCGCCGAAGAATACCCACAACGCCCCAGGAGTGCCATAACTTTCCCAATTCGTGCTGGGTATGAGAGAATAGATAACGTAAGAAGATTGAATTTCCATAAGGTCGGAGTGTTGCGAGGTGGCAAACAGCGAAAAGCGGATCGATCTCAGGAAAGCACTGCTGAACCCGGCGCTTGTATTCCTTGGTCCCGAGGATGTGCTTAAACGGGACGAGTTGACTCGCGAACAGAAGATCGAAGTCTTGCGTCGCTGGAAATTCGACGCGCTACAACTTCAAGTCGCGGACGAGGAGAACATGGGAAGCGAGCAACCGTCTGATATTCTAGATCGGGTGCTGCAAGCGCTCCATGCGCTGAACGCGGGTCCCAATCTCGAAGATTCACCGTCCACGAAGCACGGCGGCGTTTGACTTCAAGTGTCGCCGCCAGGCAGTTGAGACCGAGGAGAAGGCGCACAGTGCTGGACACGTTCGGCCGGCCTCTTAAGAGCCTCCGGGTCTCACTGATCGACAAATGCAACCTGCGTTGCCAGTACTGTATGCCCGAGGAGGAGTATGTCTGGTTACCCCGCGACGACATCCTCACCGTCGAAGAGATCGGCGACCTCGTCGATGTCTTCAGCGAGCTTGGAGTGGACAAGGTACGGCTCACAGGCGGCGAGCCGCTGCTCCGCCGCGAAGTTGTGGATGTGGTGGAGCGGCTAGCGGCAAACCCGGACGTTCGTGACCTGAGCATGACCACCAATGGTGTGTTGCTGGCGAAGCAGGCGGAGTCGCTCCGGAGCGCGGGACTGGACCGGGTCAGCGTGAGCCTGGATACGCTACGGCCGGAGCGGTTCAAGCAGCTCACGCGCCGCAACCGTCTCCCCGACGTGCTCGAAGGGATCGATGCCGCCGCGGAGGGCGGGTTGAAACCCCTCAAGATCAATACCGTGGTCATGCGCGGGTACAACGACGACGAGCTCACCGACTTGATCGACTTCGCTAGAGATAGAGGCGCCGAAGTCCGTTTCATCGAATACATGGACGTGGGCGGCGCTACGCGGTGGACGATGGACTTGGTCGTTTCGAGTAGGGAGATACTGAGCCGGCTGGCGAGGCACTATGGACTGATCGAGCCGCTTCGCGACAAGGGCTCGGCTCCGGCGAACCGCTATGCGCTGCCCGACGGGACGACCTTCGGCATCATCGCCTCGACAACCAAACCATTCTGCCGGGCCTGCGACCGGAGCCGGCTCACTGCCGATGGGATATGGTTCCTGTGTCTGTACGGGGCCCACGGGATCGACCTTCGGCGGCCTCTGCGAGAGGGGGCCACCCAAGACGAGATCAGGTCGCTGATCGTGCGCGGGTGGACAAATCGTGCCGATCGTGGGGCCGAGGATCGGAAGGCGCTGGGGTTGCGAGGCCCTCTCTATCAGATCAAGGCTCTACGCAAAGATCCGCACCGGGAGATGCACACGCGGGGTGGTTGACGGTGCAGCTTTAGTTCTGAAGGTACATTGCTGAGAAGAACAATCATTCTTGATTAGAATCCCCACGGTTGAAGCATCCGAAATGACCGCTGACCGCTTGCGCTCGTTGGTTCTATCGGGCGGTTCTGAGGTCGCCTCGGACCACGGGACCGGCAGGCAACAGGTAGCCGGGCGTCCCCCTAACGTCGGACGCCTACTTAGGTCTGACGATCGAAGCGGGTCAATTTGTACCGCCATGCGGCATCCTTGGCAATGAACGTCCTCCTCATCTCCTGCTATGAGCTCGGCCATCAGCCGTTCGGAGTGGCGTCCGCTGGCGCACACTTACTCGCCGGAGGCCGCCATCAAGTGGAATGCCTGGATCTCGCCGTGGAGGTTCTCGACGAGGCCAAGGTCCGCCGAGCCGACTTTGTGGGGATCTCGACTCCCATGCACACGGCGATCCGACTCGGCGTCAAAGCCGGTGAGCTGGTCCGGGGGTTGAATCCGCAGTGCCACATCTCCTACTTCGGGCTCTACGCTTCTCTTAACGAGGACTACCTCCTCGACGGCGTAGCCGACAGCGTGATCGGCGGTGAATTTGAGACGCCGCTCACTCAGCACGTCGACCGCTTGGCGGAAAATGGACCGCCCCGCCCCGGGGGCGTCTCTCTCGCGGAGCTGCGCGGTCCGCCCAACCTGTCTCGACAGCAGTTTCTCCCACCGGCGCGACATTTACTACCTCCCCTGGAGAAGTATGCCCGCCTGAGGACCTCCGAGGGAGAGCTCCGGCTTGTGGGACATGTCGAAGCGAGCCGCGGCTGTGCTCACCGGTGCCGCCACTGCCCGATCCCCGCCGTCTATGAGGGGAGGCTTCGAATAGTTCAGCGGGAGGTCGTGCTCGCAGATATCGACACCCTTGTGCACATGGGTGCGCAGCACATCAACTTTGGTGACCCAGATTTCCTGAACGGTGTGAAGCACTCACTCGGGATTGTTCGGGAGATGCGTAACCGCCACCCCGAGCTGAGCTTCGACTTCACGGCCAAGATCGAGCACCTGATCCAGCATCGTGACGCGGTTATGGAGCTCGCAGCGCTGGGGTGCGTCTTCGTTCTGTCCGCTGTGGAGAGTGTGGACGACCGCATTCTCCGGTATCTCGACAAGGGTCACACCCGCGATGACGTGGTCGCTGCCCTGGAGATTACCCGAGCCGCCGACGTAGCGCTTCGCCCCTCGCTGCTGCCTTTCACGCCTTGGACAACGCAGTCGGGGTATTTGGAGCTGCTCGAGTTCGTGCAGGACCACGATTTGGTCTATCAGCTCGATCCCGTACAGTACTCCATCAGGCTCCTTCTGCCTCCAGGCTCATGGCTCCTGGACATTCCGGAGATCCAACCCCACGTGGGGAGCCTGGTTCAGGAGGACTTCGTGTACACGTGGCGGCATCCGGATCCCCGTGTGGACATGCTACAACGGCAGGTCGCGCGAGTCGCTGAAGAAGCGACCAGCTTCGGTGAAGACCCGGCGACGACCTTCAACCGGATCAAGGAGCTTTCCCTTTCGACCATTTTCGGCCAGCCGACTGTAGACCGACCCCGATACCGCCGTCGAAGTGCTAGACCGCCGCATCTGACTGAAGCGTGGTTCTGCTGAGCCGAGCCGACCGAGAGTCAGTTCGGCTCTGTGGCAACGGCAAAAGGCTTGGAAAGCTAGACGATGCCAGGGACGGGACGGCGCACAGCCCGCGGCGGCCCCCGGCACCCTCTCGCCGAGTACACATCCTTGTAGAGACGATCGCGCCATGGGCCATCACGCTTTTCCGGGTGACGAGGCAAACGAGTGCCGCTGTCCGTCGGCTGTTCGTGTTGCTGTTGGAAGGCGGCTTGCGCCTCCCCTCCCCGGCCCAATGATCTTAAACCTCCATGTCAGATGACGCCGTGCCCGGGGCTCGCATGCCCCGCCCCCTCCGGGACTTCTTGGAGCTTTACGGAGCGAGTCGCTTCTGGGTCAGGTCAGATCGCTGGCGCGGTCATCCATACCAGCTCGTCCAACAGTCCGTCGATCACGATCGGTTGGGCCGTTCGAACGGCCTGTGCTCGGGGGGCCATCCGGTCGTGCGAATACGACGCCGGGGTCTCGCTCGATGCACCCGTAGCCTCCGCGATCGGCTCGGTCGCCTGGGCCAGCACCACTTGGGGGGCACAGAGGAGCACGGACCCCGCGATCGCGCACGAGGCAGGAAGACACCAAGGCCGGGGCATGATGCCGCCCCGATGATGAGAAGGCACGCGAGGGTGCCAGTTCATGGGGACAGCCTTCAATCTAGATCCCCGGCACCTGCCAGAGAGACCTCCCCTCCCTCACCCAACTCACGTTCGATCGTGTAACCCTCCTCAAGGGCGGCGTTCAGGCGGGTGATAGGATCAGACATGGTGGACAACATGCGGCTAAGGCGTGTGGGGCTGCAAGAGTCTCTGCAAGCCGTGTTGATCGCATGCGCGTCGAGAGGGAGCTCCGCACCACGCAGGGCGGCTTCAATCTCCGGTGGCGCTGAGTTCGGCGGCCGATGTCGGGAGCTGCCTCGCACGCCGCCCCACCCACCACGCCTCCACGTTCGCCTGAACCATCGCCAGCGCAGGCACCAGCAGCATCAGAATCGCCGTCGCAAACAAGATTCCGAAAGCGAGCGACGCCGCCATCGGGATCAGGAACTGCGCCTGCAGGCTCCGCTCGAAGACGAGCGGCGCTACGCCCAGGAACGTGGTAAGCGAGGTCAGCATGATGGGGCGGAAGCGCGCCTTCGCACCCGAGATGATCGCGTCGCGCGCGTTCATCCCGTTCCGGCGTTCCTCGTTGATAAAATCGATCATGACGAGTGAGTCGTTCACGACTACACCAGACAGCCCGATGATCCCGAAGAGCGAGAGCAGCCCCAGAGAGAGGCCCATGGCGAGGTGGGCCCAAAGCGCCCCTACGATCCCGAAGGGGATGGCCGCCATGATGATGAGAGGTTGCACGTACGAGCCGAAGGGGATCGCCAGGAGCGCGTAGATCACCAACACGGCCAGGACGAATCCCCGCCCGATGGAGCTAAACGACTCCTGCTGTTCCTGTTGTGCGCCGCCGAAGTTGACGGTGAGCCGGGCGTCTTCGGCAGCGATGGGCGGGAGGATGACCCCTTCCAGTTCGCGCGTGGCCACCTGGCCGGTCACGATAGCCGGGTCGACGTCGCCCGTGATGGTGAGAATGCGCTGACCTTCTTTTCGGCGGATCGTGGTGGGCGAGTTACCGAAGGAGACTCGCGCGATCCGACCTAACATGACTTGGCCGCCGGTCGGCGTGCGGACCATGTAGTCCCCAACGTCCGCGATGGCGTCGCGCTCGTTCTCAGGTAGACGCACGTAGACTCGGACGTCCTCGCGCCCCCGCTGCACCCGCAGCGCCTCGTCTCCGAAGAAGGCTGCGCGGACCTGTCGAGCGACCTCGTCCAGCGTCAGACCCAGCGTGCGGGCTTCGGGCTTCAGACGAAGCTGAATCTCTCTGAGTCCCCGATCCTGGTCCGTTTTCACGTCGAAAACACCCGCCAGGGACTCCAGTTCGTCCTCCACGCGCCGCCCGATCGCTTCCAACTGCACGGGGTCGGGGTGCGACAACTCCACCTGAACCGGCGCTCCGATGTTGACGATATCTGCTGAGAATGTCAGCGAGCGGGCCTCGGGAAGGCTCCCGACTTCCTCTCTCCAGACCTGCTCGAAGTGTGCGGCCGGAATGGTCCTCTCCTCCGCGCTGAGGAGCCGGACGTCCACGTACGCCCGGTTCCCGACAGCACCGCTCGGCGTGATCACCGCGATCGGCCCACCGATGGCTGGTGATTGGCCCACCACGCTGTAGACGCCCCGAACAAGCGGCGGCGAGCCCGCCGGCCGCTCGGGCTCCAGTCGCTCGACGGCGCGCTCGGCGGCCAGCCGAAGCCGTTCAGCCACCTGACGCGTGCGCTCCACCGAGGTGCCCTCCGGCATCTCGAGGTCGGCGATCACGTTGTCGCCCTCTACGCCGGGAAAGAACTCGACCCGAATCAGCCCCGCAGGTATGAGCGCAACGGATAGAATGATCATCGCCACCGCCCCCGCGATCATGATACCGGGCTCCTTGGTGGTGAAACGAAGCCCCTGCTCTAATGGCCCCTGGATGAAGGCCTGTAGCCGCGCGTCGACGGATTTCTGGATCCGCATGATCCAGCGGTATATGCCAGTCTTCCCCTGCGTGTGCGGTTCGGGCAGGTGCGAGAGGTGGTGGGGTAGGATCAGGAGCGACTCAATGAGCGACAGGGTCAGTACCGAAATCACGATGACCGGTATCGCCCCCAGGATCTTCCCGATCGCGCCGGACGTGAAGAGCAGGGGCGAGAACGCGGTAATCGTCGTGAGCACGGCGAAGATGACCGGATCCGTGATTCGCTTGGCACCGCGCACCGCGGCGAGCAGGCCTGGCACTCCGCGCTCCCGCTCCGAATAGATGTTCTCCCCGACCACAATGGCATCGTCCACCACGATTCCGACGGCGAGGATGAAGCCGAACAGTGACATCACGTTGATCGAGACGCCGAGCACCATCATCACCGCCAGCGTGCCGATGAAAGACATCGCGATCCCGGCCGCTACCCAGAGCGCGAGACCCAGTTCGAGGAAGAGCGTCAGCGCGACGAGGACCAGCAATAGGCCGAGCGCTGCGTTCTTGAGCATTAACTGCAAACGGTCCGCGAGGATGTCTGCGTCGTTGTTCCACACCTCCAGGAAAACCCCCTCGGGCAGCCTCGGAATGATGTCCTCCGCAAGCGCGACATCGATGGCGTCTACGATCTCCAGCACACGTTCGTCGGACGTGCGGTAAACCTCCACGAGCGCAGCGGGCTGACCGTTGTAGCGGGTGATCAGGTCTACGTCCTCGAAGCCGTCAATCACGGTAGCGATGTCCCCCAAGCGCACGACCGTCCCGTCCGGACGGCTGATAACCACGATCGACTCGAAATCCTGCTGATCGTAGTTCTGCCCGAGCGTGCGGATGCGCACCTGCTCGTCGCGCGTCTCGATACTCCCGGCCGAGAGATCGAGGCTGCCCTGGCGAGCCACACGCGAGACGTCGCCTAGCGTGAGACCCAGCGCGCGGAGGGTGTTCTGATCGACTTCGATCGAGATCTCGTACTGCCGGATGCCGTTCGTCTCCACGTACGAGACTTCGTCGAGTTCGGAGAGCGCATCCTCAGTGCGGTATGCAATCTCCTTGAGCGTCCGTTCGGCAACGTCACCGAAGATCGCGAGCTTGATCACGCTCTGGCGATTGGTGAGCTCGCGGATCTCGGGGCGTTCCGCGTCGACCGGGAAGGTCGTGATTCGGTCGATTTCGGCCTTCACGTCGTCGAGCACCGCACTTATGTCCGCGCCCAGTTCGAGCTGCAGTGCAACGGTGCCAAAGCCCTCGGCGGCGGTGGAGGTGATCTCGTCGATTCCCTCCACCGACTGTACCTGCTCCTCGATCTTGAGCAGGATTGATTCCTCGACCTCGTCAGGCGTCGCGCCAGGGTAGGGGACCGAGACCAGGATCGTGTCGAGGCTGAACTCCGGAAAGACCTCCTGTACCAGAACCCCCAGCGACACCAATCCGGCCATGATCACGAAGATCATGAGCAGGTTCGCGGCGACTTTGTGCTTCGCCATGTACGCGACTGGGCCGTGGTAATCGTCGACCGGCACCCATAGCTCGTGCCCCTTCTCCGCGCGGATGTCTTCGGGCGTGCGGGTCATGATGCTACCGGGTGCCTGCGTTATTCACGCGGACTTCCATGCCGTTCGTCGCGACGGTGATACCGGCTACGATCACGAGCTGTCCGTCGCTGAAGTCGCCGATGACATAGAGCTGTTCGTCGGTCTCCTGGAGCACGTCGACGTCGACGATCTGCGCGCGCCCGTCCACGGCGATCGCCCAGACCTCGTCGCCCGGGCGCAGCGCTTGGCGGGGCAGGATGAAGTACTCCGCCAACTCGAGTCCATCGATGGCGACCTGAGCGAACTGTCCGACCAAGAGAGGCGGCGCCGCGCCAGTCTCCGAGTCCCCCTCGACCGCTTGACCCTCGTCGAACGGATGGGGAACCCGGACCACCACGTCGATGGTGCGGCTCTGCTCGTCGAGCGCGGCTTCGGCCCGGTCAACGTATCCCTCCCAGAAGAAGCGCCGAACGCCGTACTCGATGGTCACCGTTGCCGGAATCGAGCGATCGTCGTCACCGGCCTGGAGCGACCAGAGGTTCGGAATCAGGGCGGCGTCGTCGTCGGACACCGGGACCACGACCTCGACCGCGTCCGAGGCATAGATCTGACCGAGGCTTTGCCCCGGAGCGACGATGCGACCCAGGTCGGCGACTTCGGTCCGGACCCGCCCGTCGAAGGGAGAGGTGACCTCTGTGCGGGACAACACCAACTCGGCGTCGCGCAGCTGGGCCTCGGCGCGCTCGAGTGCGGCCCGGGCAGCCTGGAGCTGGGGCTCGCGGAGCACCAGGGGACTCGGGGGCGCCGCACCGTTCCCTCTGCGACTCTCCCGGGCGCGGAACTGCTCGTACTCGGTCCGCGCGATTTGGGCCTCCTCCTCCGCCTGGAGCAGGGCGACCCGCTGCGTGGCTACGTCGGCCTCGGCCTGTCGGACCCGATTCTCGTAGTCGGCGGGATCGATGCGGACGAGGACTTCGCCTGCGGACACATGGCCGCCGCTCTGCAGGTTGGCACTGACCGCCACGATCTTGCCGCCCACCTCGAGCGCTACATCGATCTCCCAACGCGGACGCACGGTTCCGCTCCCGAAAACCAGAATCGGACCGGACCCTGCCACCACGGTCTCGACGAACACGATGGGCGACTCCGGCTCGGGGGGCCGGCGGGGCGGCTCGGGCCGCAACATGATCATCACCTGCGCGACGCCGATCGCCCCGATGATGATTCCCGCCATGGTGAGGAGACGTCTGCGATTCGTCATCGAATGGCCTCAAGGGTGCCTTGGATGGGCACGAAGCCGAGAACGGGTTGAGCGCCCTCCTCGGTCCATCCACCGCCCAGGCCACGGTGGACGGCCAGTCGGGCCAGCCCGAGTTCCGTGCCCGCCGCCGAGAGCGTAGATTGCACACCGAGCAGCGTTCGGAGCGCATCGAGGTAGTCCGTGTAGCCGGCCACGCCCGCAGCATACCGTTGGGCCTGCAAGTCCGCGGAGGCCTGGGCCTCCTCGCGCTGGGAAGTCAGGAGCGCGTAACGCTCACGCTCCTCTTCGTAACGCATGAGGGACGTCTCCACCTCGTAGACGGCGGTCAGAACCCCGCGGCCGAAGGCGGCGGCGAACTGGATGTACTGGGCCTCGGCTGCCTTCACGTTGTTGCGTAGCCGTCCGCCTTGGAAGATCGGAGCCGTCAGCCCGGCTATCAGGTTGGTGAACCACTGACCGGCGTTGAACAGCCCTCCTACGTCACTACCCTGCTGCCCGACCGAGCCGGACAGCGCAAGCGTGGGAAGAAGCTGGGCCTTGCGCGCTCCCACGCGGAGGCGGGCCGCTTCCAGACGCTCGGCCGCGGCACGCAAGTCCGGGCGTTGCAGGAGGAGGTCGGCGGGGATCCCCGTGTCGATCGGATCGAGAGACTGGGTCGGGGCGAGGTCCTCACCCAGGAGGCCGTCGATGCGGCCGGCGAACTTCCCGAGGAGTACCGCCATGCGGCCCTCGGCGTCCGTGAGTTGCGTCTCGATCTGTGGGAGACTGGCCTGCACGGTTCGCAAGTCGAGACGTACCTGGTACAGCTCCAGCGAGGAAACCAGTCCCCGGTCGTAGCGTGTTTCGGTCAACGCCTGTCGCTCCTCCAGGACATCGACAGTCTGGCCCGTCAGCCCCACGCGCTCCCGCAAATCGACGATTTGGAAGTACGTGGAGATCGTCTCGGAGAGGACTCCGAGCCGCGCGGCGTGCAGATCCGCCCGAGACGCCATGAGATCAGCCGCGGCGGCACGCCCGTCGCTGCGGGCGCGGCCCCAAAAATCCAACTCCCAGGAGAATCCCAGCGATGCCGAGTACGTGGTAAAGTCGAAGCGGTCGAAGCTCGGACCCGCCTGGACGGAGTCGCCCCTCAGTCCACCCAAGGCTCCACCGATCCCCGTGTTCGCGGGCTGGCTCGTGCGGCTCACGTCCCCGCCGACCTGGACCTGCGGGAAGAGATCCGCCCACGCGATGCCCGATTGGGCCCGGGCCTGCTCGACTCGGGCGACGGCCTCCACCAGGTCGAGGTTGGAGACGAGCGCAGAGTCGATCAGCGCGTCGAGCGTGGGGTTATCGAAGTCACGCCACCACTCGAGCGGCGCGTATACGCCTGTGGCCTCCGACTCCAAGAAGGTCTCGGGCAGATCCGCCACCGGCTGCGGAAGCTCGGGGTCCGGGGCGAAAGAGCAACCCGCCGAGGCCAGGAGGGCCAGGGCGGCGGCTCGTTGAGGCCGGATCTTCGCCCGAATGCGTTCCACCATATTCATTTGTGGTAAGACTCGTAGGGGCTCCCGGTCACACGACGGTGGATCGGCCGTCGGCGTGAGGGGCTGTTGTGATACGTAGATATAGTGATACTATATAATTGTATCAGAGCGTGCAAGCTGTCTCAGTACCCCTTCGGTTTACTATTCTCTACTCATGAAACGCAAGCCCTCGCTCGATGTCCGAGAGCGCATCCTCGATGCGGCGGTGCGCCTCATCGAGACCCGTCCCGAAGAGTTTACCATGGCTCGGGTGGCCGCCGAGGCCGGCCTGTCGCGCGCAACGGTCTATCGCCGGTTCGGAAGCGTTGCGGGGCTCCGGACCGCGCTCTGCACGGCGCGAGGGGCCACCGCTTCAATCGATCGGTCCGGCAACCGTTCGAGGGTCCTGGACGCCGCCCTGGCCGAGTTCACGCGGGCGGGCGTCCACGGCGCCACGATCCAAGACATCGCCGAGCGGGCCGGCGTAAGTCCGATGACGGTCTACAACCACTTCGATGACAAAGAGGGACTCGTCTTCGCGCTCATCTCCGAGAGGGGACCGAGTAGTCTGCCGCTCCAGCGTCGGGCCGACTTGAAGACATTCGAGGACACAGTCGCCGCCTTCGTGGCGGGCGTGCTTCAGATCGTCGAGAACCAGCGTGACCTATTCGGCCTTGTTATTGCGCCCGATCCAATCACGAGACGCGCGTTCCGGCGGATGCGCGCCGCTCACGCCGAGATACCCTTGGTGCCCATGCTAGAGGCGGCCGGACTTCCGCCGGAAATTCCCGGTCGCGTGGCGGCCGCGAGCCTGATGGGGATGATCATGTCCAACGCCGTGATCTACCCGCTGCTCTTCGGCGAAGAGGTCGAGGACCCGGCCGCCCTTGCGGAGCAGATCACCCGACTGTTCGTGAAGGCCGTCTCCTAACCAGGCTGCTTGGGACCCCAAACGGGACCCCAAAAACTCGGGTTGCTCGCCTGCCTCAGGCCATACCTGCCGTACTGCGCCCCAGATCGCCGCGTTACCGTCCGCCATCAGAAGCCGGGGCGCCTCGATGCCGCGTGCCTTCACATCCCGCAACACCTCCGACCAAGACTCGACCGACTCTCGGTAGCCCGATCTCAGGGCCAACACCTCCTTCGTCCCGTCTCGCATCGCGCCCAGCACCATCAGCAGCGCCGCCTTGTCCCGCTCGAGCCCTGCCTTCATGTAGATCCCGTCCGCCCATACGTAGACGACCTCACGGCCCTCCAGGCGACGCTGGCTCCATTCCTCGAACTCCGCCGTCCATCCCGCCCCAAGTCTCCGAATCGAAGACTTCGACAGCGGTGCCCCCTCGCCTAGCAGTCCCCGCATCGCCAGCTCGAAGTCTCCCTCTGCCAGTCCGTGCAGATACAGCTCCGGAAGCAGAGCGCCCAGCTCCTTCGTCCGCCTCGCGAACAACGGCAGCACCCGACTCTCTAACCGCTCCTCGACGCCCCGAACCCGAGGGCGTCGGAGTGTGATCGTGCCCGAGCTCATCGCCAACCGCCTCGGCTTGCCATATCCGTTGCGGTAGCCCTCGGCCGAGTCCACCGTACTCCTGCCCTCTGACTTCTCCCGGCCTAACAACTCCGTCACTTCCTCCTCCATGATCGGTTGGATGAACTCCTGCGCCTTCTCCCTAACCATCCCCTCGAGCGTCTCCCACATCGGCCTGCTGGACGCACCCTGGGGTCCCGCGATATCCTCTCTCATGAGGCGACGTTCCTTTCCCCGGGCTGTCTCACCCGGGCTCGCTGCTTTAAATCCCAGCGCAAAGGTGCGTCGCCTCTCTTTTTACACACCCTTCTATGGGGCTGGCGGTCAAGACGCACCTTCCCCACACGCCGTCGGCTCATTTTTTGACCGTCGGCGTCCGCATGGTTTGGATTGCCCGGTCGACGACTCAGGGTGGGGAGGGGTGCGCTCGCAGGGTCCGCATCGCAGTCCGGAAGACGTTCACAGCCGTCGCGTTCTCCGCTCTGGAGCGGGAACCATCCTTCTATCTGGGACTCTGTGGCCCATCGCTTCGTTCGGCTCTCCAGGGGTGCATAGCCTTTGAGTGGGGGCTTGGGCTCTCTGCCCCGGCCCACGGTGTGTATGGATGCTGTCCCCTGTAACCGGTTCGCTTCCGTTTCGTCGGACCCCATGTTGTGACCGCTTTCGACCCCACGCTCGCCGATCCCGGCCCGGTTTACTCCGTCGCTTCCAGTCTCTTGGGGTCGTACGCTTCGCCAGATTCGGCTTCGTGCCCCCCTCCAGGAGTCGCTCGTAGTGGCGGTACAAGGGTTCGTTTTCGGCCCGACCGATCACCGTCGTCGCCGCGCCCTTGAACACACGCTTCAGCGTGTGGTTGAAGTTCCGGTTCAGCCCCCGCGTCTGCTGTACCGCTTCCCTTACCCACCGCCCACCCGGACCCCGCACCCAGTCCGACGAGCTCCGCATCACCACGCCCAGTCCGCAGTACGCCCAGAATCTGCTCCGGCTCTGGAACCGGTACGGCGTCACCACCACCGGCAGGAGCTCCGCCGTCCGGATCGGACCCAGACCCGGGCACGTCTTCAGCACATGCCACTCTCGATGCTTGCGTGCTTCCGCCAGCAACGCCTTCTCGGCCTTCGCCCTCAATGCCACGAGTGCGTCGTGCTCCTCGTACAGCAACCCGGCCGTCGCCCTGCTCGCTTCCGGCAGCTTGGCCAACCACTCCTCCCGGTCGCGCTTCAAGTAGACCGAGCGCCCCGCGCCGTAGGCCACTCCTCTCGAGCGCAGCACGCTCTTGAGCCGGTTCTTCACCCGCACCGTGTCGCCGACCAGGAAGTCGTAGCTCTTCGCCCGTTCCCCCAGCCGCCTGAACTGGCCCCGGTTCTTGTAGACCCTCGTCTCCAGTGATCTGATCCGAAGCTTCTCCGCCAGGGCAAACGCGTCCAGCTTGTCGGTCTTCGGGCCCCGGCTCTTGCCGACCCCCGCCACCGTTAGCTCCTCCACGTGCGGCTCCAGCACCTCGTACAGCCACCCCGACAGCGTCCCTTCTTCCAGGCACAAGTGCCGGTTCCTCGGAATCCCTCGCAGCACCTCGATCAGCGCCCGCGCGTTCGTTTCCACCACCTGCGAGCCCAAACGTTTTCCGCTGGGTCCTACGATCCCCAGCGTGCAGCTCGACGCGTGTGCGTCGAGTCCGATATATCTCTCCATCGGCGTTCTCCTCTTGGATAGGTGGGTTGCTTCCTTGCGCGAACAATGATGAACGCGCACCCGTTCCCGGAGGAGAACGCCTCTTCGTCTTCGGGCTGCTTAGCTGCTGATCGGTACCGGTAGCGGTCGCCATGCCCCTATGATGCCTTTGATCCTAGCTCTCTTGGAACCCGCGTTCGGTGCGTGCCTCGCCGCGGTTGCTCCTACGGTCCGCGATCTCATCGCCGGCAGCGCCTATCGCTAGATCACGCTGGGCACGGGCGAGGAACTCGTTACGCCGTTGTGCTACATCGCCGAGATCCGACGTCGTCATTCCGCTGCCGAGCCTACCGAACTTCGCCGACGCTTGGCCCACGATGAACCCGTGGCTCGATCAAACTGAGACGACACACCATGATGGACCGTACCACGACAGGGGTGAGCTCCGCGCGGCAGCATGTCGCACGACGATCCCTCAGATTCTGACTGAGCCCCCCGCTCGCATAGCAGATCTTCGGACGTCCCCGCGTCGGGACGAAACCTGAATAGATGCCTGAGCCCTCGTGAGAGGAGACTCACCCAAGATCGGACGCGACGTCGGTACCGAAGTGGAAAACAGGAAAATGATCACGCAGGCCTTGAGCTACAGACCAGTGGACCGAGCCACCTTTTCGCCTCCGCGGACGGGTAAGGGAGGGCTTCGCCCTGTTGACTTCCTTCGCCTTATAGATGCTGCGCGTCCAAGATGCGGACCGCAAGCGAAGCGCGCGAGCCTGATGTCTACCGCGTCATTAGCAATCCGTTGTTGAACGGCGGGGCGCCGGGGTCAGCCATCAACATCTCGATTTCGTGCCGGTCGATTCCTCAACGTGCCTGACCGGAGATCCCCCGCGCACGGCGGTGATCACGTCGCAAACGGCTTGGACAACGGCGTCGGGTCTATCGAGTTGGATTACGTGACCCGCCCCTTCGATGATACGGTGATCACTGTTTGTCGACAGGCTCGCAAGATCCCGCTGGAGCCGCGTCTTCAGCGCCGGCCAACGGGGATTGTTCCGGAGTGCGCCGGACACCTCACCGGACTGGAGCACGACGAGTGGACGCGACGCCAGGGTCCCGCTCTCCGTCGCCTCTTGGTACGTCTGCGCCCGAGACGCCATCTCACCGAACGGCCCAGAGATGCTGATGGGAAGCAATGCATTGAGCGTGGCCTTCACCTCGGGAGACGCACCATCCGGTGCGCTTTGTTCGAGACCCGCGAGAAGGCGTACCGCTCCCGTCCGAGCTAGAAGCGTTATCAAGAAACGTGGCATTGGTCGAGGTCGCACCCAACCCAGCTCTTCCTCAAGACGGCGATCTTGGTCTGGGTGAGAGGCGTCGACGAACACTACGCCAACGACCTCGTGTGGAGCGCGCTCCGTAAAAACCCGCACAAAGAGCCCGCCGAATGAATGACCGACCATGACATAGGGTGAGGCGACACCGGCTGTCTCTAGCAGTGCGGCCAGCTCGGACGCAACAGTCGCAGCGTTACGTGCCCCCTGTCTCGGATAGCTCCAGAGCAGGCCGGCCCTGTCATATGAACAGACACGAGTGAAGCGGGCGATCGTGTCCTGCACCGGCGCCCAACTCATGGAGGCGCCCACACCGAGGCCGGCCTCAAGAATGACTGTGGGAGTTCCGACACCTGTGCAATTAAGGTGGAGCTGACGCCCGTTCACCTGAACAAGCTGGCCCGGCGGTGGAAACGCCTTCGCGACACGCCACCGAGCCAAATGCTCGACAGCGATACCCAGCATCAGCACGGCCAACACGGCGACGAGACTCGCTCGAACGCCGCGTTTGATCAACTTGCCACGTCTGCTACTCTCACCCACGATCGCCTTCCTGAACGCTCATCGCCGCCCCCTTGTATGTCGACGAATCGACAAGTTCGGTAGCAGAATAAGGTGCGGCAGCCCGTCCCGCCTAGGGTCTTGGAGACCGTACGTTAGCCAGGGCGTCGCACCCTAGCCCGCGATTCGTCGGATCTCGAACAGTTGCCAGGGCGTTAGAGCCCGGATCGTGCAAGGCCGAGAGTGTATGAATCGCCTCCACTAGCTTGGAGGTTCGTATGGAGTTGCCCTCTGTCTTTGCGGGAGTCGATGTCTCGAAGGCCCGGCTCGATGTTGCAGTGACCGGATTAGACGAGACGTGGAGCGTCGCCAACGACCCCGGCGGGATCGTAGAGTTGATCCAGCGCCTGTGTGAAGTCAGGCCCACGCTGGTGGTGATGGAGGCTACCGGCGGCTTTGAGGTCGCCGCGGCCGCTACGCTCGCAGCTGCTGAGATTCCAGTCGTCATCGCCAACCCTCGTCAGGTGCGTGACTTCGCAAAATCGACCGGCCAACTCGCCAAGACCGATGCGATCGACGCGCACATCGGAAGGCCGGTTTCGTGTCCACCCACCCCCGATGTCCGATGGGCACCCCCGGATCGGTATCGGCCCCCGCGACCGACGCTCAGAATCCACCTCTGGAAAGCAGGCTCGAACGTCATACTGCGAAGCCGTCGATCATGCTGCGGTCTAACCAATAGGATCTCTCCGTTTCTATCGTAAACCCAACGGGTAATACGGTTTACAAACTTCGGACACACCAGGTGATACACGTCTCTCGGTAGGTGTTGCCAAGTCGTTGTCCGGTCGGGACTTGCGAAGACTGATCGTGCCTTCTGCCACAGCGTGCGGAGGATACTCGACGACGCCGGGCGCGGCGGCGACTACCTCGAGATCGGGCTCGACGGCTCGTTGCAGTGGAACCCGCTCGACGATCCGCTACTCGACTCCTACTCGCTCGCCTACGGCGTCGCCTCCCTCATCAACCAGCTCTTCGGCAAGAGCCGAGAACCGTTCTGGCAGCAAGCCTATACGAATCTCGTGCGCTGGATCAGCGGAGTACGGATGGCGTGAATCCCGGTAGGGTCAGGAGGTGGCGCGGTGCCCTTAGGGGTACGGTGTGTATTTCTTCCGCCTTGCTTTCGCGGCGGTGCCAAGTCCGACTCCCATAGGTCCGTTTCCACCCCCTGCCCGTCGAACCGGACGTGCGGATTTCCCGCATCCGGCTCTCAATCGGGATCACGCCTTCGCCCACGGAAGGTACCTGGTCGTCCGCGCAAGACACGTGAGGCCGCACTGCTCCCACAGCCACGTGTAGGGAAAGCGCACGTATTTCCCCGATCGCCCCTTGTGCTTCCGGCAGTACCACTGTCGTAGCCGCCAGGTGGCGTGCTGGTCCACAGCCCTGTATGCCGGATTGACTTGCCCGAGATTGAAGTAATTTGCCCACCCCAACATCATCCGGTTCAGGCTCCCTACGACTTCCTCGGCATCCAGCCATTCACGTCTGCAGTCCGTCTGCTCGCTGATCCGGTGGCAGATGCTCTGAACGCTTGCCTTGCTCGGTCGAGTGCCGATGTACCGGCTTCCGTTCCCGGAACGATAGTTCCAGCCGATGTGATACCCGAGAAACTCAAGCGGCTCCTCGGGGCACCGGAGGCATCGGGTCTTCTCTGCGTTGACCGGTAGCTTCAGCCTGTCCATGAGCCGGTTGACCGCCGCCAGCATCTCTGCCGTCGAGGCCTTCCCGAGCACACAGAAGTCATCCGCGTAGTTCACGATCTCCGCACCGAAGCGCCGGGCGTAGCCCAGCACCTTCCAGCCAAGGATAAACCGCCGCATGTAAATGCTGCTCAGCAGCGGTGAGATCGGAGCCCCTTGCGGAGTCCCCTTTCTCTCCTTCCGCGCCCGGTTCGTGCGGCGAGTGCCGCCCTTGCCGTCCTCCTCTATCACCGGCATTTCCAGCCATGCCTTGATGAGTCCAAGCATCCGCCCGTCGCTCACGCGCCGAGCAATACTTTTCATCAACTCGGCATGCGGTATCTCACCGAAGTAGTTGGAGAGGTCCGCATCGACCACTTCGTTGTGGCCCCGGTACAGCAACCCACGGATCCGCTGCACCGCGTCCTTCGCGCTTCGTCCCGGCCGGTATGCATACTGCTCCGGCTGCAGGTCCGCCTCGAATATCGGCCCCAGCACCAGCATAGCCGACGTCTGCGCAACCCGATCCCTCAGGCACGGTATGCCCAGGGGACGGAACTTCCCCGGCTGCTTCTTCGGGATGAGCACCTGACGCACCGGACTCGGCTCGTAGCCGCCATCCCTCAGGTCCCGCGACAGTTCCCCTACCCAACGCTCCACTCCGTACGCCTCGACATCCGCGACCGTCACACCATCCACTCCTGCCGCTCCGCCGTTGCGCCGAACCATCCTCCACGCCTCCAGGAGGAAATCCTGCCTCCATACCTTGTCGACGAGGGCGTGAAAGCGCCGGTCAGGTTCTTCCTTCGCTTTCGCGTGTAGCACGTTCTGGAGTTTCCGGACACTTCCTGCCGACCCTCTTAGACTCCCGTCAGTGGTCAAGTCCCTGCCTCCTTTCCGCACCGCTCCCAACTCAGGGCCCCTTCCCTCGACGGGCATTACCCCGCGTCCTCAGTAATACGGGCCCATCCGCCACCCTGCCGGCCCAGCCTGCCCCTCGCGGGGTCCCGGTTGCCGTGTGCACGGCACCGACAGGGCTTCCCGTGTTGCCACGCCTTCCATCTTCCACATGTGCCGACGCCACTACCCCGGCGAAAACCAGCCAGTGCTCGTGTCGCTCGCTTCCCGGCCAGTCAGCGGCCTTCCCCTTTCTTGCGCAGGGTCGGCTTCCGCGTTGACGGTTTCGAGGCCTGCTCGGCGTTCACTGCACGTTTCGGCCCACGTGGTCGCTGAACCGCCTTCCGACTTAGCTCCTCCCTTGGCCGTATCCACCGTTTCCAGTTGCGCGCCCGTTTAGGGAATCGCATATCGTGCGCGGCCCGTACCAGAGTGCTTCAGCTCATGTCGTTACCTCCATGCACCGCTCTGGCTACTACCGGCTGGAGCGACAGCTGCCGGGCGGGATTCGCACCCGCCAGGAAAGCGCGCCTTTCCACGGCGCACGCAAGGAATCATGTAAGTTCAACCAGGACTATCCGTGATGATCATAACCTACTACGATACAGAGAGTTATGGGACATCACAACGGTTCTTGTATCACTTACGATATGCAAAAATGAGCCGGATTCCGTCGGATCGAATGGGATGGCTATGGACGAAGTTATGGGCGAGGAAGGAAGGAGAGACAAGTCGAACCGGGCGATGTCCCGCCCCCGCAAGAGCAGTTTCGTCGGCCAACGTCACGCCGCCGGCCCCGACGACGGCACCTCGGCGCCCACCGGGCGGCTCATGAGCGACTGGGCCACGTATCTTGCCGGCGGAGGTCGCAAGCCATAGGTCGTAAACTGACGCGTCCGCGATTGGCTGCGCGCCGTGCGAAGAGTTGCCCGATCCAAACGGTAGGCGGCACGGTGTGGGCCTTGCAGTCACTCTTGGTCTGCTAGGATTCGGAACGGTCGCACTCGGTTCCACCTTCGCCCTGCGTACCGTCTAGGTATTGCACTGTCAACGTGCCATCCGCGCCGATGATGATGTCGATGTCATCGTCGCCGACACGATCGCCCCCTTCGGTCGCTCCATGGTCCCACTGCTTGCCTCCTTCGTTATCGCCCCTGTCGGTCCGCAGTATCCGTTCTGCCTTTGCCCCCTGACACAGGTATCGGTTGGCCGTGGTCCCGCGGGGGTGTTGGTATGTGCGGTGGGTTCCAGCCGGGAAGATCACCCACTTCGGACTCACCTCCTCGATGAACTCCCAGGAACTTCCATCGTCCGCCCCGTGGTGCGGGGCAATGATCACGTCCGAGTCGATAGGGAACTTGTCCTTCCGACTCAGGATTTCCCTTTCGGTTGCGATCGCCTTCGCGGTGTCGCTAGTATCGTCCTTACGACCCACGGCGTCGCCCGTGAACAGGATCGACTTTCCCGCGTATTCGAGGCGCAGGACGATGCTGCCCGCGTTGCGGGCTTCCGACCCGTCCGTGCAGTCGCCTAAGTCTCCTAGTTCATGGTAGTGATTTGGGCAATGGTCGCCCGCGAGAAAAGTCACAGTCGCGCCCCCTAGGTGAAAGGTCTTCCCTGGCGCAATCTGGTTGTGGCGGAGGTTGAACACCTCGGTATCTTGATTGTCGGCTGCGTGATGTATTGCATGATCAGCTTCTCTCCAAGCTTGACTCGTACGCCAGAGTCCTGTTCGCAGCACCGTGCGCACGCGCCGCCGCTCGAAGATTTCGTCGGTCGCCCCAAGGTGATCGGCGTCTGAGTGACTCAGCACGAGCAAGTCGATGGCCGCAGTGTCTGGGATCAGCTCGAAAACCCTCGTGCTGACGAGACTGGCGCGCTCCGGGCGACCCGTGTCGTAGACCATGTAGAAACCGCCCGGAATGACAGTGACCGACGCAAGGCCAGGGCCTGTGTCGATGACGCGGGTCCGCAGCTCTTGAGTGGCCGCTCGTAAGGGGAGCATGAGGAGGAGAACAAGGAGTACAGTGCGGGCTATGACCAGCACGATGGGCCTCCACTTTATTGAGACGGTTAGCGGTCCCAGGGGACCTGGCCAGAGGCCGGCCGGAGACGTTTGGGCGATCTGTGTAAGGTACTCGACTCTCCTCAGTCGTACGAGCATGGGCAGCCGCTGGACGGAAAGCGGCTGTGCCGCCTTATCGAGAGGTGCCAGACCGCGACGGTGCAGTATGGATTCCGGTTGTCGTTCCGCTACTGGGCCGTCGAGGAGATCAATCATCCCGCGGGAGGTTGTCGAGGCGACGACTCGCGCGTGTGGTCCGGCACAAAGTGGAAGCGGCCTACGGGCGCTCGGACTTGTTCGAACGACGGCGGCGCATGATGAGCGACTAGGCCGCGTATCTGGCGACCGAGAGGTAGGCCCTCGCCCGCCGTTTCGGGCATGCTTAGAGACGCATCTCGGAGGCGTCCGCAGGGCTGGCTCGGGGCACCCTAAGGTGCCCAAGCCAGCATACCCTTTGGGGCCACGCTTCGCGGGTCCCCGGCAGGGGCTGGCGGGGGGCTGTGCCCCCTCTGACCCCCCCAACGGCGACGGCGCGTAATGAGCGCTGGACGCGCCGTCCGAGTGAAGATCCGCGCCAGCGAGGCGGAGCGTGCCGAGTGGCACGCCAAGGCGCGCTCCGCGGGCTTGACGCTGTCGGATCTCGTGCGCCGATCGGTTGGCCGGGTGCGCACTTGGACCTGGCGCACACCGAGGTCGAGCGCGAGCGCACCCGCGAGCTGGCGCGCATCGGCAACAACCTCAACCAGACCGCCCGCTTGGGCCAATACCCACAGGGGGGCGGTCGAGGCCGTCGAGGTGACCGGCCACCTAATCGCCATCGAGCGGGCGCTCGCGACAATGGCCACCGTGGTATACCCGGACTCCAATACTGACTAGGTTCCTCGCGCACGGGACCGGATCGGCCCGGGCTGCCCGACTACCTCCTCGGAGCGCGGGACGCGGCCGAGACGCCGCGCGAAGGCGTTGAGGTCCTGCGGGGAGATCCCCTCCGAGTTGCGGCGCTCTAGCCGACGCTCTGGCGCTCGAGCACAAGTACACCTCGGGCGTGATTGCGCCGGGAAGACGAGCCGACGGACGGAGATCGATGAGCATGTGGTCTCCGAACTTTCTGATTTGAGGCGGACGATCCAGACCCGGATCCGTTTAACGCTCTCGAGGCCACAGTCCGCGCATCAATTCAGAGTTTGTGCCTGGACCCCATCCAGGCACTCGGCCCACCAGGCGGTGGGCCAAAGGTGCCCCTGCACCTCGAGTTCCCGGTCGACGTAGTAGACCCACACGGACCTCAACCGACCTCCGCCTGACACCTTTTCGCACTCGCTCCTGGCCTCCGGCGTCAACGCCGTATCCCCGGCATAGTGAGTCGCCAACGTCGAATGCTGGAGCATGTCCGAAACCAGCACGAACGAGTCGAGATCTCCGTGCTGCTGCACTAGGTGTGCCATGGTCTCGGCAATGGGTGATTGTGCCGCCTGTTCCCGTTGCCTCAGCGAATCGAGTTCCGATTTCACGCCACGGAGGAACCTCTGAAACTCTATTTCCACCACTCTGGGGTTCTCATACATGATGCGCGCCATCGCGCCTTGCTTGGGGACGCACCACGAGTGTCCGCTCTGTTCCGGAATCTGCGCTATCGACTCCGGCAGACCGTATATGGATATCTTCTGCAGAAACGGGGCCTTGAGCGTATCGCTCGCCCATGCATCGATCCGGTCGGACGCGGCCTCCGCATCCGCCGGGGTGATCTCATCCGACGTATCGATCAGGATCACTGTATGTCCGGGGACGACTACGCCCTCTCGCTCCTGGGGCCACGTCCCCTGGGGGCAAAACCCGTCCGCGTAGTGGACCCGGAGCGCGTCGGCGTACCACAGTCGATACCCCGCAAAGAACAAACCCAGAACGATGATTACGAGAATGCCCTGCCAGAGCAGCGAAGATCCGCCGCCCTCGTCCGATGGCGAACCCATGACTATTCGGTTCCGGCTAGTTCATCGACGATCAATGGTCTGTAATCGGTCCAGACTCTGTCGATCTCCTCCGTTTGCGCGTTGATGTCCTCGAAGAACGCCTTCTGATCCGTTTCGGTCCATTTCCGGATAATGTCGCGCGCTTCGTTGGGCACCTGCAGGTCCGCCGGTGTAGCGGGGAAGGAAATGTCGATTCCTGGCTGCTCTCTGTGTTCGTCGAGCATCGGCTGATCGATTTTCGTCGCATGTGAGTCGTTGTAGGCGGCTATGAAAAGCGCTTCTACTTGCGCCAGCAGGGACCCCCCTGACCAATTGGCCTGCAGATCCTCCTTGTCGTTAACCGCGTTCTGCCAAGCCCGCTCCAGGGCCTCGACCCACCCCGCAACACTGGCCCGGAGGTCCTCGGTCAGCCGCCCCCTGTAGCGCTCGGACAGCGAGTAGTACTCGCTCAGAATCGCCGCTTTCTGGTGGTGAAGCTCGCGTCGCGTATGATGCGGATCTTCCGCCCCGATAAACGTATATCCCTTGAAGAAACCGAAAACGCAGAGCGCGATTCCGAGGCAGAAGAACAGCAGCGATTCGAATTGCCACGATGACGGAATGTAGGGAATCGTCGACGCCATTTCGGTCGCCGTAGCCATATTCGTTTCAACGGCGCCGCCCATCTGTTGTTCTCTCGCATCGATCAAGCGGGCAAACGCCTCACGGTGCCTGCCTACGAGAAGGTTAAGAAGGAGAGCGGCGGCTCCCCACGCGGCCCAGCTGCCGTAAAACAAGCCGTTCTGGGCCGTACGCCGGCGGAGCGCGGACAACAGCAGTCCTATGCCGGCACCAAGGGCCCCGACGTTCAGGAAGGAGACCACGATGGCGGTGATGTAGGCACCAACGAGGCCGGTGGTCAGTGCCGGCGCCAGCAGATAGCTGTTCGCGCCGGCCTCTATCGCGATACAGACGCCCAGAATGGCAGACAGCTTCCACCACTCCTGGGTGGTCGGTTTGCGCGGTCCTTCGGAAACGGGGGTTGCGGGTGAAGGCGAATGATGAAGTCGGTGTCTGTCGGCCCGGTTGGCCTGGGCGCGGAGTTGCAGACGCTTTAGCTCATCCTGGGCGTCCATCACGACTTGAGCGGAGCCTTGAGTCCGTTCGAAGGTCCAGCCGTTATGTGGGACGCCGAGTTGGTTGCGGAGGTTGTCCAGCTTCTTGTTGATGTACTGCGTACCCTCGGCGCGAAGCTTGGCGATCAGCCTTCGGTGTGCGGCAGTCCATTGGCCACCTGCTTCCCGGGCGTATTGCGCCGGCCAGCTCGGACGCGAGTTCGGATCCTCCATCCAACGGTGGTTATCCTCATTCGAATCCTCCGGGATAGCAGCGTGGTCTGGTCGATCGTCGCGCATGTGGGAGACATCCTTGCCAGCGTAGCGAGTGAATGCCGAACCGTTGCAACATCTCCGCCTGGTTGAGTGCGGTCCGTGGTTAGAGTCGCCTACAGCCTTGGTGCCGACTAGATTGGACGCACCACTGGCTTACGTCAAGGAGGACGGCGATGGCCATGGGCAGGCGGCGCCAAGGGGCAGCAGCGGGAGTTGTTCGTGGCGAGCAGCGAGATTCGCGCGCTGGGCCGGAACCGCTTCGACGAGTTCGCGGAAGAAACATTGTTGGAGACGGAAGGGCTTCGCCGCATCCATGTCCGCGGGCAGGAGGAGATTCGAAACGGATCCTGATTCAGGCCGCCGCCTTCAACCTCAGGTTCGTCATGCGCAACGGTGCGGGATCGGCGCCCCGGCGCGGCTTCCAGGGCCTCGCCAGCGCCCGAACCTCGCGGGGCATGTCAGCGCCGCCGCCGGTCGAACCGGGAACGTTTTGACGCTTGGAACGGGGAAATCCGTGATGCCGGGTGACGGGTAATTGTCTACTTACACAAGGTGGGTGCCATTGTAACTTGTAGATATGGACAATCAATCCCCTTTTGGTTTGGGGCTATACCGGTGGCACTGCCTGTGCCTCTATCGCGGATCTGAAGGCACGCGGGGCGCACGACATCGCACTGATGTGTCTGATTGCGGCGCCCCGAGGGAGCCGGCCGCCTGGCTATGGAGCACCCTGACGTGCCCATATTCGCTGCGGCACTCGACCGCAGGCTCAACAAGCGTGGCTACATCCTTCCAGGCCTCGGGGACGGGGGCGACCGTCTGTTCGGCACCCTGTAGCAGGCGGCTCACCTTTCGGTTACCGTTAAGATGGGCCCATAGCTCAGGCGGTTAGAGCAGCGGACTCATAATCCGACGGTCGGGGGTTCAAGTCTCTCTGGGCCCATGAGTGCGCGGGCTTTGTGGCCTTCGAGCACTTGACGACCGAGGAAAAGCGGCTTCAATTCTCGTAGGTTCTCGCGCTTCTCAAACTCTGAAGGCGGCGGCACTTGTTCTTCCGGCAATCGAGCAGATGGGACCTGCGCCGGGTGGGCATTTCGTGCATCGCCACGCTTCAGATCGGCGTTTCGGCCAGCCTGAGTCCCGCCGATGCGATCCTCGACATCGAGCGATTCGGGTCACCGGTTCATATCGAATCGCCGGAAAATGCAGATTGTGCCGTCGATCACGGGCACTTCTTCTGCCAAGTGGTGCGATCGCTCTCCAAGGCCGGGGTCTCGGAAGGGATCACGCTTTCCCAGGTAGGCGAGCCTCCCCTCCGACTACCCGAGGTGAACCGAGACGCTGACCGAGTCCCCATCGCGCGGGTCCTGGTCGGTTCGGTCTTTCCCAGGGCTCCGCCCACCGCTTGACGCGCCTCGGGGCGCCCGCGCCCCGCTCCTTCCGTCCTTTCACGGTCTGGTCACCCTATCGCGGGTGGCCCGTATCCGTGAACCGTGCGTCCAAAGCGAATCCGCCATCCATTGAAGAAAACGCTGCTCGACTTGCTCCGTACCGGCGTCGTCATAACCATCGCCGGACTCGCCGCGCTATCGGCACCCGCATCATCGCAGGAGCCGGAGCACGAAGGCGAGATCGAGGGGGTGGTGCGCGACGCCGAGACGGGAGCCCCTCTCGCAGGGGGGCTCGTTTCGGTCATCGGCACGGGAACGAGGGCCGTGACACACGGCGACGGGACCTTTCACCTGACCGGGATCGCCAACGGGAGCTACTCGCTACGAGTCGACCGGTTGGGGTACCGCGGCTCTACCACCGAGGTGACGGTGGGGGACGAATCCGCGGTAGTCGTGATCGAATTGGTGACGTCTCCGATTGCACTCCAGGGAATGGTGGTCACCGCGACCCTTACCGAGCGGGGTGCCGCGGAAGCGCTGCGGCCCGTGAGCGTCATGGCTGGCGAAGAGCTGCAACGCCGGATGGAAGCGACTATCGCGGCAACCCTGGCCGCCATGCCGGGGATGGCCGTCACGAGCATGGGACCGGCAGTTTCGCAACCGGTTGTCCGCGGGTTGAGCGGGGACAGGGTGCTCTTGCTGGAGGACGGGACAGCTGTGGGGGATGCCTCCAACTCCGGCTCGGACCACACTACCGGGCTCGACCCGGCGTCCGCACGACGGATCGAGGTGGTGCGGGGCCCGGGGGCCCTCCTCTACGGGGGTAACGCCCTTGGCGGGGTCATCAACGTCATCCGCGATGAGATCCCCTCGGCGGTCCCGCATCACGTGACGGGCTCGGCAACGCTTCAGACCCAGACGGTGACCGGCTCGCTGAGTGGCAGCGCGACGGCCGTTTTCGCGGTCGCCGAGCACGTGCCTTTGCGCGTGGAGGGGGCGGTGCGGACGGGTGGAGACCTCAAGACACCGCTGGGCACACTGCCCAACACCGATGGCGATCTGTGGAGTGGCGGAGTCGGCACGGCCTACGTGGCGGAGTGGGGTCACCTGGGGGCGTCTTTCCGTGGCTATCGAAACCACTACGGCATCCCGGGCGGTTTCGTGGGGGGACACGAGGAAGGGGTGCGTATCGAGATGGAGCGCGCCGCTTCGAAATTCCGGACTTTGGTCGACGATCCCGTCGGTCTCTTCCAGGACATCCGTTTCGACGCGACCCACACCTGGTATCGACACCGTGAACTGGAGCCACCGGGAATCCTCGGAACCCTCTACGAGAGGCAGACCGCCAGTGGGGAACTCCTGGGCCGACACGGAGAATTGGGACCCTTCACAGCAGGAGCGGTGGGCGGTCGTTTTTCCTGGGAGGACTTCGGGTACGGCGGAAGCCTGTACACGCCGGACACGCGTCGCAGCAAGGCGTCTCTGTACTTTCTGGAAGAGGTCGACCTGGGATCTGTCCAGATCGAATGGGGGCTACGCTACGACTGGACCGGAGCCAATCCGGTGGAGAGTGATCGGGATTCGGACATCGGCAAGATCCGTAACCGCACGTTCAATTCGTTGTCGGGTTCGCTCGGTGTGCTGTACACCGCCAGCTCGGGTCTGACGCTCGGGGTCAGTCTTACCCGTGCGTTCCGGACACCCGACATCAACGAACTCTACTCGGAGGGGCCGCATCTGGCGGCCTACTCTTTCGAAGTCGGAAACCCGTCCCTGGAGGGCGAGATCGGTAGAGGGCTCGACGTCTTCCTCCGCTTCGAGTCCGACCGGGTAAGGGCCGAAGTGACCGGCTTCTACAACGACATCGAGGACTACGTCTACGGAGAGGACACGGGCCGCCTGAGCCGGGTGCTCCTCCCCATCTATCAGTTCCGGGGCAACGACGCTGTCTTCAGCGGTTTCGAAGCCGCCGCGGACCTGGCCGTGGGGCGCGGAATGGCCCTGGAGGCGGTTGCGTCGTCGGTGAAGGGGAGTCTGAAGGCGACCGAGCAACCCCTCCCACTCGTACCTCCGCTCAAAGGGCATTTGGCTCTGAAGTACGAGCGGCCGCTGTGGTTCATCCGCGCGGAGACCGAGATGGCGAGCCGCCAGGACCGAATCGGCGAGTTCGAGATGCCGACCGGCGGCTACACGGTCCTGAATCTCTCAGCCGGTGCGAGGGTCACTCTGGGAGGTCGTCTGAATGTGCTCACGGTGAGCCTCGACAACGCCACGGACGCGGAATACCGCAACCACCTCTCCCGGGTAAAGGAGATCATGCCCGAGGCCGGGAGGGGCCTGAGTGTGACATACCGAGTCGTGTTCTAGGAATGTTCCGGCGCACGACTTCGACTGACCGACACAATGAAAAACTCAAGAGCTATCGAAGGAGAATACAGATGAACACGAAGAGCTACAGAAGCCCGCTGGCCGCATTGGCGGCCATTCTCGCCCTGACGCTTGCCGGCTGCAGCGAGTCGATGACCGAGGTCGAAGAGGAACATGCGGAACCCGAGGGAGTCGAGCTGGTCATGGGCGGCCTCGTGATCGCCACCTACGATGGGGAGACTCAGAGATGGGTCGGCGAGATGGAGGTCGATGCAGGTGAGGAGACGCCCCACATCGCGGTGCGATTTGTCGATCATGACGGCGATGCGATCACTCTCGGCCAGGAGCTCTACCTGGAGGTGGATATCGAAGATGAATCGATTGCCGAGTTCGAACAGGATACGCCGGGAGAGTTCGGTGGCCATCTACACGGCGTCGCGGAGGGTGAAACGGGAGTGACTTTCAAGCTCATGCATGGTACCATCGGGTCCGGACATCCCGACTTCGTGACGACTCCCGTCCACGCGCATGTGCATGGGTCATGAATCCTGGCAGCCCGTGGAAGAAACCCTCTCGGCATTCGACCGGCGATGCATCCGGGCCGGGACGCTGCGTTCTGCGTTGCTTTTCGGGCGAGTAGCGCTGCTCCTCGCCCTTCAAAGCGCCTTGCCGGGCCGTAGGATCGCCCAAGATCGACGAACTCCCGTCCCTGAGGGGTACGGGTAGGGTGGAAAGCGGGGCGCGGGAGAGGTCGCCGCCATCGCCAAGGCGAACGGACTCGCCCTCGCCGCCCGCGAGACTGGTGGCAACGAGGCGGAGAAGCTTGCCCGCAACGGCCCGGTGGACGCTGTTCCGGGCGGTGCCCGGAGGTGCGTGACGGAGGTCCGTCAGCGCTGGCTTGAGCCACTCTAAGGTGGTCAAGCCAGCCTACCCTTTGGGGCCACGCTTCGCGGGTCCCCGGCAGGGGCTGGCGAGGGTGGCTCCGCCCCCTTCGATCCCTTGGAACGCCCGCGCTCCGGCAGGCCATGGCGCGCACGCGGCCGGCAGGTCGCGCGCATCGGCGGCAACCTCAACCACCTCGGGGCAGTTTCGGGCTTGGTCGAGCGCCGACGCCGACCTCACTGGGACGACTTGCCGAGCCACCTAGCTGGTGAAAAGCCGCGACCGGCGGCCGGATTCGTTGATACGCCGCGCTCGCAGCGGCGCTTGATGGCCTTCCCGCTAGGGATTGCTGGAGGGGAGCGACCCCCGGCGGAGGGTGGCATGGGTGTGCACATGCCAACCCTCCGCGATGCCGATCGAGGCATCCCCAAAGGGGGGGTCGCTCCCTTCTTCGGCCGAAAGCTCCGGAGCGGCGTCGCAGCTCCGGCGGCCGTGCCGCAACTGTAAGACAGGCAGCCACATACGGGAGCGCTGGCGCGCACATGAAAATGGCGTTTCGGTGCACATGCACCCCGTTGTCTGATGTGCACTCGCCGATCAGCACCGACGCTCGCCGATCCGCGTTCAAAATCCGCCTCCAGGGAGCCGTCTCGAGCGCCATGTCGCGAAGCCGTGGATCATCGTTCCTGGACTCGAGGATCGGTGGAGGTCCTTCAGCTCGACGATCCGCTTGAGGCAGGCCTGCAGGTCGCCATACTCTTTGAGCACCCGGTCATCCTTGGCGCGGATGGCTTGCTCGATTCGGACGATCTCGCGGCCGATTTCGTGGTCGAATTCGGAGGGGTGGGGATCTCGCGCCCAGTTGGCGAGCACCGTCTCCGCCCGGCCCCGCTCGTCCGTTGTCCGGACGACGACCACGACTTCGATCCCGCGGCCGCGATCCCAAAGCGCCTCCCAGAGTTCGCGGTGCGCGGCACCCCAGGAGCGTTCCCTGGGCTTCTATCAGGCGCTCTTCGGAATGACGGTGAAGGGACGCCATGGAACGGTGCCGATGCTGGGCGTCGGATCCGGACCTCAGCGCCTTCTCATCGATGGCAGCGCGGCAGCCGGCGCGACGCCTCGCATCACGCAAGCGTGTCTCGTGATGGATGGATTCGATCCGGACAAGGTCCAGCAAGCCCTTTCGCAGTTCGGCGTGAAGCCCAGAGGCGACGCCACCGGCGCACCGGGCCGCCCGATGGTCTCGTGGGTGCGAATGCGCAGTGAAGAGCTGGGCGGTGCGGAAGGTGACACGCCAGAGCTCTTCTTCACCGACCCCGACGGCATCGTCATTCAGCTTCAGGATGCGAGCTACTGTGGAGGGGCGAGCAGGCTGGGCAACGTATGCGCCTGAAGGGGTCCCGGTGCGATGCCGAGACCGCGTTCCTCAGAAGTAGGTGGCGAACCCGAACTGGAAGCCTGCGATGCGCGCCGGGTCGTTGCCCTGGAAGTCCGTGGCCCAGTGATACCGGTAGTTCGCCCGGAACACCGTAACGGAGGTCGGCCGGAAGCTGATCGACGGAACGATCCCCGTCACCTGGTCGCCAATCTTCGAGCCCGTGGAAGAGAACGTGCCGACGTTGTAGTCGACCGTCTCGAGTCGATGTCCGGCGGTGACGACCGCATCCGTGTAGCCGAGGAAGCGTGGTCGCCATACGGGCATCAGGACGTCCAGGTACGCACCCCACTGAGTGTCGCCGTGGACTTCGGAGAGGCTCTCGGGCACGTCGACGGATGCGTACACGACGTCTCCTCGTATCGAGGTGGGGCCGATGTCGCCGCGGAGGTCGAGCGCGGCGATGCCCATCCAGCGCTTCTCGTCGACCTGCTCGCCCTCGACCCGGAAGTCGTTGTAGTAGCCGCCGTAGTACGAGACGCCGACCTCGCCGAGCCCCGTATGCCGAAGAACGAGTCGTCCCGAGAGGGCGGGGGAGCCGTTGTTGTCCTCGCCGAAGAGCTCCTCGTTCTTGCCGGACGGGATGTCCGTGCGGCCGGTCTCGTTGGTCAGAACCGCGGCACCGAGGCCGTTCGTCAGGTACGCATCGTACGAGAAGACGAGCTCACCGCTCGCGAACCTGCCGTTCGCTCCGAACCCGACCTCGGAGAGCGTCGACGGGATGATGTCGGTCGTGACCAGCGGGCGTTCGACGAAGTCCCAGCGCGGGCTGTCGTGGTTCTGGTTCAGGTAGCCGAGTGGTACGAGGATGATGCCACCGCGAAGCACGAGTCCCCGTCCGAGCTGGAAGTCGACGAGCGCGGTCTCGAGGGCGATCTCCTCCGTGCCGTGTTCGAACTCCAGCTCTGACAGGAAGCGGATCCGCTGCGATACCTGCGAGAAGAGAAAGATGTTGAAGCGCCGGAGCTCCATCGAGAAGCCTGAGGTGGTCCTACTTCGTTGGACAGTCCGAGGGCGATCTTAAGGTGGATTCCGATGGTCTCCAAAGCCCTCGGGGTCCCGCTTGAGGCCGGGTGTTCTCCTTCGAGCCCGGTTTGAATATAACCTCCGTCTTCCCGTCGGGACTGGTTCCCGATGGGAAGACGGAGGGAAGGGCCGCGCGTAGATCCCGCGACGATCGCAGGCGTCGTTGCGCCGGTTGGGTGGCGTCGCGCCGGATCGTCCTCACCACACCTCCGCGCCTTCGCGATAGGCCTCGCCCGGCGTCCGTCCGCCCAGCGACGAGTGCGGGCGCGCTTCGTTGTAGAAGTCGATCCACGAGCCGATGATGCGTTGGGCGTCGGGCCCGTCCCGGAGCTCGTAGAGGTACACCGCCTCGTACTTCAGCGACCGCCACAGCCGCTCGATGAAGATGTTGTCGAGGAAGCGGCCCCGGCCGTCCATCGAGAAGCGCACGCCCGCACCCAGCACCCGGTCGGCGAACGTCTCGCTGGTGAACTGGGAGCCCTGATCCGTATTGAGGATCTCCGGAGCCCTCCAGCCCAGCGCGTCGTCCAGCGCCTGGACGCAGAACGACGCGTCCATCGTGTTCGACAGCCGCCAGGCGAGCACGTGCCGGGTCGCCCAGTCCATCACGGCCACCAGGTAGAAAAACCCTTGCGTCACCGGGACATAGGTGATGTCCGCGCACCACACGTGGTCCGCCCGCGAGATCGTGAGGCCCCGCAGCAGATAGGGGAAGACCCGGTGCTCCGGACTCGCCACGCTCGTGCGCGGCCGCCGGTAGGTCGCCTCCATCCCCATCAGGCGCATGAGCCGCCGGATCCGGTGCCGGCCCGCGGCAACGCCCTCGCGGCGCAGATGCCGCATCAGCTGCCGGCTCCCGTAGAACGGATACGCCATGTGTAGCCCGTCCATGCGCCGCATGAGCGCCAGGTCCTCGGCGCTCTCCCCCTTCGGCCGGTAGTACTGCGACGACCGGCTCACGCCCAGCAGCGCGCACTGCCTCGAAAGACTCAGCGGTCCGTCCCGCTCGATCATCCGCCCCCGCTCCGCCCGGCTCAGCGCTTGAGCCCGCGCCGAAAAAAATCCCGCTCGACCGTGAGCTCCCCGATCTTGGCGTGCAGGTCCCGGATCTTCGCCTCGAGCGCTACCCGTGCCTTGAACTCCGCCGTGAACCGCCGTCTCTTCCTGGCCATCTCGGTGCCTCCTCTTCCGCTCTGGAATCCACCTTAACGACCTGTCCAAAAAACCGGGACCACCTCAGCCTTCCGAGACCCCGTCCTCGACGAAGTAGTTCGTGTTGCCCTCGACATTCCCTCCGCGGCCAATGCATCCTGCTCGGGCGTGCCCTCCCCTTGGCCAAATACCACTTTCGCTGGCGTGCCAAAGATAGGTGGAGAAATCTGAGTGCGGGGCAGGCGAAAGATACCGTGGTTCCCCCGGCTCTGAGCGTAGAGATTCCCGGCCGCATCGAGCGCCGGTCCCTCCACGCCAAGGATCGAGGCCACGGTCGTCTGAGTGGAACCATCCGGAGAGATCAGAATGAGTTTGGCATTGGTCGGGCTACACGCACTATTCTGGGCCACGATGAGGCTGCCGTCCGAAAGCAGCTCCATATCTTCTGGACAGTCGAAGCCTGCGACGAAGACCGTGGCGGCTCCCGTCGTCGAGTTGACCCTGTAGATCTTGTCGCCAGAATTATCGCCGACGAACAGAACCACGGGATCAGGGTGCCCCGCGACATGCGATGCTTGGATGTCGGGACTAGCGCGTGTTATGCCTTCGTCGCGACAGGTTGTGACGCCCGCCAACAGTACCAAACCGGCCGCGTAGCGAAGAATCGACGGCGCTGCAACTGCAACTCGGCGCCAGGGTGATGACTTCATGAGAGTCCTCCGAGTAAGGTCGAGGAGGAGGTTGCCTTGGTTCAGCATTCTCCTCGGGCGAGCCGAGGCACCCCAAGGACATCCCCTTGCGAGGCCGTGCCCATGCCAACGTGCACTCTCACCGATCGCCCATGCAAGGATGTGACGAGCGGATGCGTGGATGGGCAAGAGATGCCGAACGGATCCGACCCCGCGTCGGGGACGGCAGGTCCCTGGTGCGTCGGTCTATGTCTCAGTCTGGCTGCGACTGATCGAATTCAAATTCCGGAATGGGTTCCGGATCGGTGGGGGAGGATAGGCAATCCAAAGACCCTTACTGAGATGGGCACCCCTGCTTGAGCGAGGCGAGATTCGCGCCTTTCAGGGCTGACGCCAGGCTAAGATGAACGCTCGTCGTTCTCGCATGCAGGGATCGGAACCTCCGGTTCATCGTGGTCTCACCAGACGGCACCCTGGCGGCGTACCGCTCGAATGAATCGGGACAAAACGAGATCTACATCCGCAGCTTCCCCGAACCGGGTGAGCGGACAATCGTGTCGCAGGGCGGAGGGGATGTCCCCTTTTGGTCGCCGGATGGAAACACCCTCTACTACACGAGACCCGGTCCAGACGGAGTTACTATCACGGCAGCCCGCCTAGAACGAAATCCGGTGCCGGTGGTGTTATCTACGGATTCATTGTTCCCGGCCCCCATCGGGCGTCTCCCCGTCCAATATCCAGTTCTCCATCCAGATGGCGACCGGTTCATCTTCGCGGGAACCGTCGGCACCGGAGACGAAAACGAGGGTGCTACCGGGTCAAACCGACTGATTCTCGTCACCAACTTCTTCGAGGAGTTGAAGGAGCGGATGGGGAATTAGCGCATCACCATCCAGCCATCGCCCAACCTCAGCATCACCCATAGCTTGAGCGCATGGCACTCCTCGTCTCGCCATCCGCTGCGAGTATCCCGATACGAGACTGCCGCCTATCGAGGTGACCCTTGAGGATCTCACCCCGCTATGGCACTCACTCTGCTCGTGAAACCCACGATTGGTTCCTCGGGATGATGCAGCAGCATGAGGAGTTCGAGGTGGAGACGGATGAGCCTTGGGATTGGCCGATGCCGTTTTGTAGTGAGACGGTGACAAGAGTGACGATTCTGTGACTCGACTGATCGTGTAAGATTCTCGCGACCTATGAAGGTAGCCGCGAGAACAATCCGAAGCGTGCGGAAAGATCACCCAGGTGCCACCTTGGTAGCGACTCTGCCCCCCGCTTGAGTCAGGTAGGAGGAGATACAGTGAGTCAGGACGAAGAGCAGCCTCCGAACGAGGTCGCGGAGCTTGATCCCGGACATCTGAAGATCCTCAAGAAGGGCGTCAAGGCTTGGAACCGGTGGCAAGAGCAAAACCCAGGGGTCACACCCAGGCTTTCCGGTGCCTATCTCCAATGCACGATCTTGGATGGGGCAAAGCTCCTGGCGGCACATCTGGAAGGAGCGAACCTCAACGCCGCCTCTTTGAAGGAGGCGATGCTCCCCTACGCACGCCTACGCGGAGCTGATCTTTCTACAACGGAGATGCAGGGAGTGAGCCTTGCGAGGGCCGACCTGCGAACAGCGGATCTATCTGGAGCTAATTTGGAGGGTGCCTACCTCTTTGAGGCCGACCTGGCCTTTGCGGATCTCCACTCGACCGTTCTAACTGGAGCCACACTTCAGGATGCGCATCTAGATGAGGCGGATGACGTCGACCGATAGCGATAACGAAAGCGAATTCATATGAGCGGAAATCTAGATCGGGAACGGCTGCGGGAGCTCGTTGAATCGAACGAGATCGACACGATCCTAGTGTGTTTCCCCGACATGCAGGGACGGCTGTTGGGAAAGAGGGTCACGGGCCATTACTTTCTGGAGCACGTCATCCATGAGATGCACGTGTGCGACTATCTTCTCACCGTGGACATGGAGATGACGCCCGTCCCCGGCTACCAGGCGGCGTCGTGGGCGCTGGGCTACGGCGACCTCGGCGTGCGCCCGGACCTGGACACCCTCCGCCGCATCCCCTGGCTGCCCGGCACGGCCCTGGTGCTGGGCGACTGCGTGGATCACAACGGCAACGATCTGCGGCACTCGCCCCGGGCCATCCTGAAACGCCAGATCGAGCGCGCCGCGGCAGCCGGCTACTCGGCCCAGATGGGCTCGGAGCTGGAGTTCTACCTCTTCGACGAGACCTACGAGTCGGCTGCCGAAAAGGACTACGACAGTCTCAAGACCTCGGGCCGGTACATCGAGGACTACCACGTCCTTCAGACCACCAAGGATGAGCCGTTCATCGGCCGGCCTCCATGGCATCGAGCAGGAATTGGAGCTCGAGCCCATCTTCGAAGGGGATGCGTACGCCGCGGAGGGGATCCGCGAGGTGCCCAAGACGCTGCGGGAGGCTCTGGACGCGCTGGACGGCTCGACGGTGTTGCGGGGAGCCTTCGGCGATGACGTCATCGACCACTACTTCCACGCCGGCCGTTGGGAGCAATCCGAGTACGACCGCCGGATCACCGACTGGGAAGTGAGGAGGACCTTCGAGCAGGCATGAAGACGATCACACCTGTCGACGGGAGCGTCTTCGTCGAGCGGAGCGTGGCTTCAGCGGAGGAGATCGAGCGGGCTCTGTCGGCGGCCCAGGCTGAGCAGGCGGCGTGGAAGGCGACCTCGCTGGAGGAGCGGGCCCGGGTGCTCGGCAACGCCGTCGACGCCTTCGTGGGAACGAAGGACGACATCGCCACGGAGATCACCTGGCAGATGGGGCGGCCCATCATCCACTCCCCCGGCGAGGTCGGCGGCTTCGAGGAGCGCTCCCGCTATATGATCGCCGCGGGCCACGAGGCGCTGAGGGACGTGGAGCCGGGGCCCAGGGAGGGATTTCGCCGCTTCATCCGCCGGGAGCCGTTGGGGGTCGTCTTCGTGGTCGCCCCGTGGAACTACCCGTATCTCACGGCGGTGAATGCCGTCATGCCGGCGCTCATGGCCGGCAACACCGTTGTCCTCAAGCACTCGGCCCAGACACCCCTTTGCGCCGAGCGGCTCGCCGACGTCTTCGTCGGCGCCCATCTGCCGGAGGGTGTGTTCCAATACCTGCACCTGGACCATGACGACGTCGCGCGCGTGGTGGGGGATTCCCGCGTCGCCTTCGTCTCCTTCACGGGCTCCGTGCCCGGGGGCCGTGCCGTGCAGCGGGCGGCGAGGGAGCGCTTCATCGGCACGGGCCTCGAGCTGGGCGGAAAGGACCCGGCGTACGTGCGCGCCGATGCCGACCTCGAGCACGCCGTCGCTCTGCTGGCCGACGGATCGTTCTACAATGCCGGGCAGTCGTGCTGCGCCATCGAGCGTATCTACGTGCACTCCGACGTCTACGATGCCTTCGTCGAGGGCTTCGTGGAGGAGACGCACCGGCTGCGCCTGGGGAATCCCCTCGAGCCCGAAACCACGCTCGGCCCGGTGGTGCGCGCCAGCGCTGCCGCCGCCGTGCGCGCGCAGGTTGCGGACGCCCAGGCCAGAGGCGCCCGAGCCCTCATCGACGGTGCCCGATTCCCGGTCGGCCGGGACGGCACGCCGTACCTCGCGCCTCAAGTCCTCGTGGACGTCGACCATTCCATGGAGCTCATGACCGAGGAGACCTTCGGCCCGGCCATCGGCATCATGAAGGTCGGCTCCGACGAGGAGGCCATCGAGCTGATGAACGACAGCCGATACGGGCTGACCGCCTGTGTGTGCACGGCCGACGAGGAGGAGGCCATCCGGATCGGTGACCGCATCGACACAGGCACATGGTTCATGAACCGGTGCGACTACCTGGACCCGGCACTGGCCTGGGTGGGCGTCAAGGACTCGGGCCGCGGCTGCACGTTGTCCACCCTCGGCTACGAGCAGCTCACCCGCCCCAAGTCCTTCCATCTGCGTACGACCACCTCGGAAACCACTACAACCCCGGACTCATAGATGCACGTCGATCCTCAGACCCTGCGGGGCAACTGGCACTACCCCACCGAGGTGCGCTTCGGCCCCGGCCGAATCGCAGAGCTCGCCGAGGCGTGTGGAGAACTCGGCATCACGAGCCCACTCCTGGTCACGGACCCGGGCCTGAGGGAGCTGCCCACGATCACCGAGGCCGTCGCCGCCAACGAGAGCGCCGGCCTGCCCACGCACGTGTTTTCCGACGTGAGGCCCAACCCGGTAGGCCGGAACGTAGACGACGGCGTCGCCGCCTACCGGGAACATGGATGCGACGGCGTCATCGCCATTGGCGGCGGAAGCGCCTTGGACGCGGGCAAGGCGGTCGCCCTGATGGTGGGCCAGAGCCGCCCCATCTGGGACTTCGAGGACCGTGAGGACTGGTACACGCGGGTGGATGTGGACGGGATGGCCCCTGTGATCGCGGTCCCCACCACGGCCGGCACCGGCTCGGAGGTGGGACGGGCCTCGGTCATCCGCGACGTGGAGAGCCGGACCAAGAGGATCATCTTCCACCCGAACATGCTGCCAGGGGTCGTGATCTCCGACCCCGAGCTCACGCTGAGCCTGCCGCCGCACCTCACAGCGGCCACGGGCATGGACGCCCTGGCCCACAAACTCGAGGCGCTCTGCGCACCCGGCTACCACCCCATGGCCGACGGCCTCGCCGTCGAGGGGCTCCGGCTCATCCACCGGTGGCTCCCCGTGGCGGTGCAGGACGGGGGCGACCTCACCGCCCGGGCCCACATGCTTGCCGCCGCCAGCATGGGTGCAGCGGCGTTTCAGAAGGGGCTCGGGGCCATCCATGCGCTGAGCCACCCCATCGGAGCGGTGCTGGACACGCACCACGGTCTCACCAACGGGGTGGTCATGCCTTACGTCCTCGCGTTCAACCGCCCGGCCATCGAAGAGCGCCTCGCGCGCCTGGCCCGTTACCTGGACCTGCCCAATCCATCGTTCGAGGCGGTGCAAGGCTGGGTCCTGGAGCTGCGGGAGGAGATCGGCATCCCGCATACCCTCGTAGCCCTCGGTGTGGAGGAGCGCCACGTCGACGTGCTCACGCCCATGGCGGCAGTGGATCCCTCCGCGGGCGGGAATCCGGTGCCGCTCGGCGAGGACGAACTGCGGCGGCTGTTCCTGATGGCCATCGCGGGCGATCTGGCCTAGCGAGCATCTCTCATCCCAGCTCTTCCGCTCGACGACTCGACGTCAAGATCCCCCGGATCATTGCCGAGCTGAATCCGCGGTGTTCCAACTCGTTTAGACCGGCGATGGTGCAGCCCCTTGGCGTTGTAACGCGATCGATCTCGTCTTCGGGGTGCCCGTCACCACGGATGACAAGCTCGGCCGCTCCAAGCGCAGTCTGGGCAGCCAAGAGTAGAGCCTCCTCGGCATGGAAACCGATTTCGGTACCGCCCTGGGCCGCTGCGCGAATCGTCCTCAGGAAAAACGCGATCCCGCACGCGCAAAGTGCCGTGGCCGGAATCATCATCTCCTCGTCGATGACCATCGTGAGTCCAACGGCGTCGAATAGGAAACGCGCGGCCTCGAGACCGGAATCGTCAGCTCGATCAGCCGTGAGACAAGTCATCGAATTCAGGGTCACAACAGCGGTGTTCGGCATCGCTCTGACCAGAGACACGTCCCCACCCAGAAAGGATCGAAGTCTCTCTAGCCGGACACCCGTCGCGACCGAGATCACTGTGTGCCGCTCCGGGTCCACCCCCGAGGAGATCTCCTCCAGCAGAGTATCCATCTGGCCTGGCTGAACCGTGACCACAATGCAGTCTGCCCGTGAAACAGCGCCTAGGTTATCGGAACCGATCACGAACCCTTCATCTGCCAGGGCAGCCAGTTTCTCAGGATGCCGTCGCGTGAGGTGGACCTCAGAGGGCTGGAAGAGGCCTGAGCCAGCCCAGCCGCGAGCGAGCGCTTGGCCCAGACTGCCTCCGCCGAGGATTGCGAGGCTCTCAATGGGCCTCTCCTTCATCGTCTCCTCCAAGTGGAGTGGTTATGGTCGCCCTAGTTGTCCTGATAATCGTACGTATACTTTTACTTAAATTATACGTATATGCCGCGTAGTCCAAGAACTACGCCGCTAGCTGGCGCCCCGCCGTATCACCTGGCCGGGGTAGGCTCCTGTGGGAGCTCCGTCGGCCCACACGCACACTCCGTTCACCCACGCCGGCGATGGCGACGGACGGCTCATGGGGGGCCTCGAATGTGGCCCGGTCCATGACGGCCTCTTCACGGTTTGCCACGACCGCAGGTTCTATCGATCATTCGGACATGGTGAATGTCCAGCACGGGCCCGACGCATTTCCGATCCTGCTCTACGACGGATTGTGCGGGTTCTGCGACGGCACCGTTCAGTTCATCCTCCGACGCGACCCCTCCGGTGCGATGAAGTTCGCACCGCTCCAAGGTGCTACGGCTCGAGCGGTCCTCGAGCGTAACCCGGAGGTGCGCGGCGTGGATTCCTTCATCCTGGTGGAGCGCGACCTCGAGGGGCACGAGTTGGTGACTGTGCGCTCAGAGGCCGTCATCCGCATAACCCGCTACCTCGGCGGCGTTTGGGCGATCGCGGCCATCGGCCGAGTGATCCCTCGACCTCTGGGTGACTGGGCCTACTCGCTCTTCGCCCATTGGCGGTACCGGCTCTTTGGTCGCTACGACGCGTGTCCGGTCCCGGCCGCAAGGGTTCGTGCTCGGTTCCTCCCTTAGTGATGTCGGAAGCCTTTGCCCCGCGCCGATCACGGCCTTCGCCGCACCACAAACATCATGCACCTTCTTAAAGGTTTTATACGCGGAAGACGGCTCACCACCGCCTCGGAGCTATGGAGGGCCATCCCTCAGCGCTGAGGCAGCCTCGGCAAGCGTGTCGAAGAGCCTCTGCTGCGTGGGATCGTCCGCCGCGGTCAGCTCCGGGTGCCACTGCACCGCGATGAGCCACGGATGATTGGGGAGCTCCACCGCCTCGATGGTGCCGTCCGGAGCGTGGGCGACGACCTCTAGGCCGGGCGCTACCTCCCGGAGGCCCTGGTGGTGCCATGAAGCGCAGGTGAACTCCAGCTCTACGACCGTATTCGCGAGGCGCGAGCCCGGCTGAACGGTCACGGCATGGGATGTGGGATTCAGGGGCGGAACTCGGTGGGCCACCTCATCCCCCACCACATCGGGAAGGTGCTCGATCAGCGTCCCACCCAGCGCCACGTTGAGAACCTGGGCGCCCCGGCAGATTCCCAGAGTCGGCAGCCCCATGTCTACGACTCGGCGGGCGAGCGCCAGTTCGCTGGTGTCCCGTTCGTCATCGACCATGTAGATGCTCGGGTGATGCTCGCCGCCGTACACGTCGGGTGAGATGTCTCCTCCTCCCGTGAGCACCAGACCGTCCAGACCCTCGAGAACCTCCTCGCGGCGGGACTCACCTGGAGGCATGAGCAGCGGAATGCCTCCGGCCCGACGGACCGCCTCTATGTAGTCCGCCTTGAGGTCGAACTTGTCTTCGCCGTTCCGGTGGTAGGTCGTGAGCCCGATGAGGGGGGCCCTAGTCTTTCCGTCGTTCTCGGACATGGCGCTCCTTGGCCCAGGCGGCCGGTTCCCTTCCACAGTAACACTCGACGAGAGAGAGCAGCAGCCCGGGCGTCGCGGCGGCGCCTCCGTCACGATCGCCGTCGGCATCCCGTCGATCGCGCTGGCATCCCGCCGAGGCTCCGGGGGGGACGCCGGTTGACGCTGCCGGCCCCCTCGATCAACCTGATCCCCGTGATGACCTTCGACGAGTTCTCCCGCGTGGCCCAGGAGGCCTTTCAGAGCATTCCCGAGGTGTATCGGGAGGGCGTCGAGGGCGTCACGACCGTCGAGACCGTGGAGACCCATCCCGAGCTCCCGGGAGTGGTTACGCTCGGCGAGTGTCTCACCCAGGCTTACAACTCGGATTGGCAGGGCCCCGAGACCACTCGCTCACGTGTGGTCCTCTACTACGGCTCCTTCCGCCAGATGTCGCAGGACCATCCGGACTTCGACTGGGAGGGGGAGCTGTGGGAAACCCTCACCCACGAGCTCCAGCATCATCTGGAGTCCCTGGCCGACGACGACGCGCTCGAAGCCATGGACTACGCCATGGGTGAGTCCTTCAAGCGAGAGCAGGACGAGCCCTTCGACCCCTGGTACTTCCAGTGGGGCGAGGCCGTGGGCGACGGCATGTACCGCGTGGAGGACGAGGTATACATCGAGCGGGTCCTCACCGCGGAGGAGTTCGACCGCCTTGAGGAGCTCGACTTCACATGGGAAGGTCAGGCCTACCGGATCCCCCGGCCCGAAGAGCTGGGCGACATCCACTTCGTCGTCGTGGAGGGCACCGATCCCTACATCCAGATGATCTTGGTCCGGCGGGCCTCGTGGCGTCAGCGGGTCCGTGGCGCGCTACGCTCCGAAGGCCCCGTGGTCCTGGAGAGTGGTGCTAAGGCGCGACGGGTTACTCCCAGCGACACTTGACAGCGACAAGGTATATGGAAGATGACGAGGCGCGGGCTGTTGCCCGCGAGGTTGCCGACGTCACCGTGCATTGGGCCGATCGCGCGAACACAAGGGGAATCAGCGGCTCTGAGATCGATCTGATGAGCTCAGCGTTCGAGCATGGAGACCTCGACCTGGCTCTGGGCCGATGACCGGGGCCGTACCGTAACCCGCCGCTACTGGAAGGCGACGATCCTCACGCCCTCAGGCCCGTTATCCCAGTCCTGGACGCTCGAGATATTAGGCACGCCCCAGTCGTTGCCATTCCAGCCGTTGAAGCCGTCCATCCTGAAGGCCCAGAACCCGCTGTGCATGTCGCTCACCACGATGAGGCCGTCGGCGTTCCTCACGTCGACGCCGAAGACCCCGTTCGCAACGCCGCCCCCGGCGTACGGGGCCACCTCGTCGTAGGTGTCGTAATAGCCCACCGTACGAGGGTTGGTGGGGTCCCTCATGTTGATGATCTGGAGTCCGTCCTCGTACGCAGAGACGAACACGTACGGCCAGCGGATCTCCATGTTGTGCGACGACTTCCTCCAGTCGGCGGTCCATTCGCCGATGGGCTGGCGGATGACGGCCACTTCGCCGTCCAGAGCCGGCTTCAGGTCGTAGAAACGGAGTGGAGCGTGGGCCGGTGACGTCATCTCGCTGATGGCGTAACGGTGATCTGGGGTGGCCACCCATGTGTGACCTCCCGACTGCTGGCCCTGGACGGCCATCTGGGTGACGAGCAGTAGGGGGTTCGTGATGTCGGTGACGTCCCAGACGTAGTTCCCGCCCAGGTATGTGGTCTCCGGCCCACCACCGTAGAACTTGTCCTGACCGGTGGCCGGGTCGTACGCCACATAAGCGTCGTGGTATCCCCGTGCGGCGCCCCGCGGCTCGGGGAGCGGCATACGTGAGACCAGCCCGTAGTCCGGATCGCCCTGGAGGAACAGCTCCATGTCGTAGACGTTGGCCCCATGGGGGACCGACTGGGGCGACTCGGTGGTCGCGAAGAGCAGCACCCTGCCCGTGGAGTGCTTGTACGTGAAGATGTTGTGGAAGCCGCCCGGCGTGTCGGGAGCGCGGATTCGGCCGACTTCACGGACCGTTGATGGATCCGGCAGTCCCGTCACGTCGAACACCACTGCACCCAGGTCCGTATCGGGCCCACCCTGCCGGAAGCTCATTGACTGCACGTAGTAGTAGCGGCCACTGAGCTTGAAGTACTTGCCGTCAAGCCCGGCGCCACGGTGCAGCTCGGCGTTCTCAATGAACCACGAGTAGATGACCTTCGCCTCTGCGGGCGCCGACAGGTCGATGATTTGGAACCCGGACGGGTTGAGCCGCCGCGATACATACACGTAGGGGCGCTCCAGATCCTGCTCGATCTCGATGTCGGCCACCTGGAGGGCTCCGGCCAAGGGCACGTGGGCGACGATCTTCACATTGTCGCTGCCCTGCTCGCCGGGAGCGTATTGGCCGAACGTTTCGGCCGGGGCCAGGACGAGCAGTGAGAGAACGCCCATGAGTGGCCCTGCGGTAGCCGACAGCCTGGCACACATCGCAACCTCCGGAGAACTGGATCGGCAACGTGCCGATCGGACACTAGGTCACTAGGGGTTGTCCAAGCCGTCCACCTGCCGGAGGGTCGTCTTGAACCCGTTGGGCCAGGTCAAGTGGAGCACCTCCCCACCGTCGGCCACAGGAAACTGGATGGACGCCGCGTTCTCGGGCCAGCCCGCCATGTAGCCCGGGGTCTTGGCCATGAACGCCCGCCGGAGCATCCGATCAGGATTGGCGCTTGAGCAGCGGAACGCAAGAGGATTCGGCCCATTCCCACTATTCTGGCGTCAGCGCCGTCACCGGATCCACGGTGGTCACCCGCCGCGCGGGGATGAAGCTCGCGAGCACTCCCACCCCGGCCAAGACGGCTACCACCGCACCGAAGACCATGAGGAAGTCGAGTGACGAGTTCGCCCCGCCCTGCGTAGATAGAGGTGGTATGGTTTCCTCAGGCCTTCGCCGGCTCCATCTCGACCTCGATGTGCTTCCACTTCTCGCGCTTGAAGACGAACGCGCTGAGCGCGGCACGAGTGAGGTGGCCCAGCACGATGGCCAGCCAGATGTCGCTCGCGTCCAACGTCGAGAGCGTTTGGATCGTGAAGCACATCCCCAGGGGGATTACGATCTGCGAGACGAGGGAGATGTAGAGCGGGCTCTTGGTGTCGCCGGTGCCCTGGAGCCCACCGGTAAACGCGAGCGCGACCGTGATGAAGAGCCCGGAGACGGCGAGGTAGCGGAGAAGCTGGACCCCGAGATCCACGACGGCGGGGTCCTCCATCCCGAAGACTCCCAGGAGGTGCGTCGGGATCAGGAGGAACGTCGAGCCGATGGCGGCGGCGAGCAGCAGACCGAAACCAGCCGCTACGTGCACCGCCTTGCTCGTCCGGTTGGGTCGGCCGGCGCCCAGGTTCTGGCCTGCGACCGCGGCTGTGGCCCCCATGATGCCCACCGACGTCCACGTGATGAACGAGAAGATCTGCGTGTAGCTCACCACATAGGCCGCCTGCGCTTGTGCGCTCATCGCCAGCGATCCGATGAAGCCCAGCAGCACGACCCCGCCCACGTTCATGGCGATGCCCTGGATGCCGGTGGGCAAGCCGAAGCGGAAGAGCTGGCGGATGATGGGCCAGTCGGGCCGGAGGCTCATGCCGCGACGGAAGGCCACCACCCACTTACCTGAGAAGAGGCGGGTCACCGCATACAGGCTGATCACGCCACCGGCGATGACGGTGCCCATGGCCGCTCCCGTCGTCCCGAACGCGGGAATGTGGCCAAGGCCCCGGATGAGGATCACGTTGAGTACGATGTTCAGGACGGTGAGCACGATCCCCAGCCGAAGCGGCGTCTGGGCGTCGCCTGCGGACCGGAGCGCTCCGCCCAGCATGAAGAACATCAGCATGCCGAAGGAGAAGATGAAGAGGATCCGCAAGTACGGAAGCGCCTCCGCCTGCACCTCCGCCGTGGCGTTCACCATCTCGAGGAGCCCGGGGGCCGCGAGGTACCCGATGGGCGCCAGGATCACGAGCACGAGCAACACCGAGGTCAGGAACGCCTGGTAGACGGTGCGGTTCACCTTGTCCGGCTCGTCTGCCCCGGTGAAGCGGGCCACGAGGACGCCCATTCCCGTGAAGAGCGAGCTGATGAAGACCATCACGACGATGAAGATCTGCCACGACACGCCGATGGCGGCGTTCCCGGTGTAGCCGACGTAGTTGCCGACCATGGCGTGATCCACGATGCCCTGAACGCCGCCGATAACGTGCTGGAGCATCGTGGGCCACGCGAGCTTCCACACCGCGCCGCGGATCGGCCCCTCCACGATGGACCGATCGAAAGTCTTGGTCGTCTGTGTGCTCAAATCACCAGATCAGGTGGAGTGTGGTCTGTGACCGCCGACCTCGGACGGATCGATCGGCACGGTTCTGGTGGCGTCAGATCTTGATGAAGATCCGTCTCTCATACGGCCAGTGGCAGAAATAGGTCATGACCCGCCAAGTCCAAGCCGTATCCGACCCCGAGCCCGATCAGGCCACCGATCATCAGGTACCTCAGCATCCACTATCGGGGGGGGTCAGGGGCCCTACGACACGGCCTCGCCGCCCGGGTCGCAAGCGACAAAGGCGACGAGGCCGAACTCAGAGACCGGTCTCGACGGTCGTCCGGTAGGGTCCTGTCACTTGCGAGTCCGCGCCTGAACGGCCGGTCCGTTCTCCCAGTCCTGCACGCTGGAGATGTTGGGCTGGCCCCAGTCCAGGCCGTTCCAGCCGCTGAAGCCCTCCATCTTGAAGGCCCAGAAGCCCGTCTCGATGTCGGACATGACGATCAGACCATCCGCGTTGCGCACGTCCACGCCCCAGGAGCCGTTCATCGCACCCTGCTCGTCCTCTGCCGTCTCGAGGTAGGTGTCGTAGTGGGCGATCGTCTTCGGGCGCTTCGGGTCCGACAGGGTGAAGACCTGGAGGCCGTCCAGGTAGCCGGACACGAACACGTACGGCCAGCGCACCTCGTGGTTGTGCACCAGGTGCTCCCAGTCCGCCGTCCACGCCGAGATGGGCCGGTTGATGTTCGCGACCTCCCCGTCGAGGCCCGGCTTCAGGTCGAAGATCCGAAGGGGAGCGTACTGGTATTCCGTCTCGGCGATGACGTAACGGCCGTCGGCCGACGGCGTGAAGGTGTGACCGCGCCGCACGCCGCTGATGCCCGTGAGGCTCACCAGGAGCTCCGGGTTCTCCAGGTCGGTGATGTTGTAGACGTAATAGCCGCCGGTGCCGCCACCGTAGAAGCGGTCCTGTTCGCTGTCGGCGTGGTAGCCCATGTAGAAATCGTGGTAGCCGCGGGAGCCCTGAACCGCCTGTGACTCGGGCACGGGCACCTGTGCCACCAGCGCCTCGTCGAGCCGGCCGTCCACCACATAGCCAAGGTCGTATACGTTGGCGTAAGGGCCCGCCACGGTGGCGAACAGGAGCGGGCGCCCGTTGCTGTGCCGGTAGACGTAGATGTTGTGGAATCCGCCGATCTCACCCGGGCCCTGGATGCGACCCACTTCTCTCCAGGTCGACACGTCGGGGAGGCCCGTGGCGTCGAAGACGACGGCCCCGAGGTCCGCGTCCGGACCGCCCTGACGGAACTGGACCGAATGGACCACGTAGTTGCGCCCCTTGTACTCGAAGATCTTGATGTCCTTCCCGGCGGACCCGACGTGCAGGTCCATGTCGTCGAAGCTCCACCGGAGAATGACCTCCGGGTTGTACGGATCGCGTATATCGATGATGTCCAGCCCCCGGTTCTGCCGACCGACGTAGGCATAGGGACGGTCCATGTCCTGCTCGATCTCGATGTCGGACACCTCTAACCCGAGCGGGATGTGTGCGACCACCTCGATGTTGTCGCTCCCCCGCTTCTCCGCGTCCGACTGCGCCGCCAGCGCGGTGCTGGTCGCGAGAAGGGTCACGCCGGCCAGGGTCGCGGAAAGCGTTACAGTACAGTTCATTCTCATGTTTCACCTCGGTCGATTCGATTCTCGACGGGAGCGTGTCTATCGCGTGGCAACACCCGCCGATCACTCCAGAGACAGAAGTCTAGGCCGTCGTGCGGAAAGGTCAACGGCGGCCGCCGCGTACGAGCCTAGTTCCTCGTCACAGCCTGCACCGCGGGCCCGTTCTCGAAGTCCTGTGCGCTCGAGAGGTTCGGCATCCCCCAGTCCAGTCCGTTCCAGCCGTTGAAGCCCTCCATGTGGAAGAGCCAGAGGCCCGTCGACATGTCGGAGATCAGGATGAGGCCGTCGGCGTTGCGCACATCCACACCCCAGGCACCGTGCGTGATGTTGACGCCCTCTTCGAGCCCGATGTTCGTATCGTAGTGGGCCACGGTCCTCGGCTTCTTGGGATCCTGGAGGCTGAACACCTGCAGGCCGTCCCGGTATCCGGACACGAACACCAGCGGCCACCGGACCTCGTGGTTGTGGACCAGATTCTGCCAGTTCGCCGTCCACGCCGAGATGGGCCGGCTGATGTTCGCGACCTCCCCGTCGAGGCCCGGCTTCAGGTCGAAGATCCGAAGGGGAGCGTACTGGTATTCCGTCTCGGCGATGACGTAACGGCCGTCGGGAGAGGGCGTGAAGGTGTGACCGCGGCGGACGCCGCTGATGCCCGTGAGGCTCACCAGGAGCTCGGGGTTCTCCAGGTCCGTCACGTTGTAGACGTAGTAGCCACCGGTGCCGCCGCCGTAGAAGCGGTCCTGCTCGCTGTCGGCGTGGTATCCCGTGTAGAAGTCGTGATAGCCACGGCCTCCCCGGGTTCGACTCGATTCCGGAACCGGGACGTTGGCCACCAAGGCCTCGTCCACCCGTCCCTCCACCACATAGCCCAGGTCGTAGATGTTGGCGTGGGGGGCCGCCACCGTGGCAAAGAGGAGCACCCGACCGTTGGAGTGCTTGTAGACGTAGATGTTGTGGAAGCCTCCCCTCTCGACGGGTCCCTGGATCCGGGCCACCTCTGTGAGCGTCTCGGGAAGATCGGTGGCGTCGAAGATGATGGCTCCCAGATCCCCATCCGGCCCGCCCTGGCCGAACTGGGTCGACAGGACCACATAGTGCCTACGGTCCCAGCTGAAGGTCTTGATGTCCTTGCCGCCGCCACCCACGTGCAGATCCGGGTCCTCGATGCGCCAGCGGTGGATGACCTTGGGCCACTCCGGGTCGCTGATGTCGACGACGTCCATACCCCGCGCCACCAGAGTCTCCGCCGGTCTACCGCTCGCCAGCTGCCGGCCGACATACGCGTATGGCCGGGACATGTCCTGCTCGACCTCCACATCGGAGATGGTCCGGAACTCCCCCAGGGGCAGGTGGGCGACGACCGTAAGGTTGTCGCTGCCCCGCGTCTCCGCGTTCTCCTGGGCGAGGGCCGAGCGGGCCGGTAGGAACGCCGCGCCCATCAGGGCTAGCGCCATTGTAAGGGCATCGTGGGTCTTCATGTGGGTCACCTCGGTTGGATTCGTCTCCGGGCGGGAGGGTTTGAATCGGTGCGGCGATGTGCGGCCGTGTAAGAGCATTGTACGGCCAACCTTTACGACGGAGCAAAGGATCGGCGCAAGGGCATTGCCGGGCGATGAGCGCTCGGCAGCGCTACTAATAGAGTTACGTTACGGTCGACCCAGAGATACGCCCACGGTCGGACCCGGAAGTCGATGGCTCCGGCGTTTCTGCCTCGATGGAGAGGATCATGATGACCAATTCTCCCCGCCGGCTTCTGCTGACGGCACTCGTCGCCGGCCTGGCCACCGCTCCCGGTGCTGCCGTGACGGTCGCCACTCCCGCAGCGGCCCAATCGGCGGCCGACATATTCGACCAGATGATAGACCGTCAGCGCGAGCGTCTGTCCGGCATCGAGAGCATCCTCATCGAACAAGAGACCATGGGGGTCGCCACGACCCTCTATATGGTGAAGGAGATGGTCGACGGCGAGCCCACGCTGGTGCCCCGGATGACGGTCGTGGGCGGGATGAACGTGCCCATTCAAGGAGGTGTCGCTGCCGACGCCTGGTCCGGGTCGGCGCGCGTCCACAGGCAGTGGGCGGACCGTGTCCGTCTCGACGGCAACGTTGAGGCCAACGGACGTGCCGCCTATCGTCTGGCCATCGACGACTTCGCGGGGATCGATCTGGGAGCCCCGCCGGGGCAGGACACGCCGATGACGCCGCGGAGCGCCGTCTTCTATGTGGATCGGTCCGACCTGGTGATGATCCGGATGGAGATGGAGTTGGACGCCACGACCGACACCGGAGAGACCCGCGTCGTGAAGATGGCGTCCACCATGGACGACTACCGGAAAGTCGAGGGCTACCTGCACCCGTTCCGCACGTCCATCTCCTGGGTAGGCCTGATGGACCTTGGGGCGGATGGAATGGACCCAGCCGAGTTGGAGCAGCAGCTCGAGGAGATGGAGGAGCAGCTCGAGGACATGCCGGCGGCCCAGCGTGCCCTGATGGAGCGCATGCTGAAGCCGCAGATCGAACGCCTGAGGGACATGCTCGGTGGGGCGCCCATGGAGATCATCGTGACCCGGCTCGAGGCCAACGTCGATCCCCCCGGGGGGCGGTAACCGCTGACGCTCCCATGGCGATCTTCGATCCCGCGGGCCCGCCGACCTTGGCACTGGCCCAGAGGCGGACCTGGCGCTTGGCATCTCGGAGGAGTGGCACCAGGGACTGGAGCGACTTCTCGTCGGAGTGATGATCGAGGAAGATCGCGCACCATCGACGCACCTGCCAGTTGCCGTGCTTGAGGCCCTCGCGGATCGCCGGCAGGGCCTTGGAGCCGTACTCGTTCAGGGCCGTAAAGGCCTCGAACCGGGCGGATCCATCGTCCGACCGGAACGAATCCACGAGCTCGGCGGGGCTTGGAAGGTCACCGGAGCCCGGTCGCTCACCGCGGCTGGGTACCGTGTTCTTTTCCATCTCGCTCTTCTCCTGAGCCCATCATCGGGCCTGTTCGGAGCACGAGACTCGCCGTCGACAAGAAAAGCCTCGCGCTCTCTCCGTACACCGACGACCCCCGCGCGACGTGCGCCGGGCTATTGGTCGTCGATGGAGTGAGCGCGGGGCTCGTTCCCCGCGACACAATTGTGGGTGAACAATGCTCCGCGAAGCCAGTGGAGTCAACGAATTCCCTTACCCCACCGTCTCCATGTCCGCCTCGGCCTCGATAGCCATTTGGCGACCCGCCTCCACGTCCACGCGGGAGAGCAGGATCATCCCACCGACGAAGAAGACGGCCAGCGTGGCGATCCCCATCCGGCCCGTCCCGGTGGCCTGCGTCACAAGGCCGAATAGGAGCGGTCCATGATCCCGGCGAACTTGGCGCTCACGCTGAAGAAACCGAAGAATTCAGACGACTTGCTCGCGGGGACCATAGCTGCGTAGAGCGATCGGCTCAGCGCCTGGGCCCCGCCCATGACCATCCCCACTGCGACGGCGAGGGCGTAGAAGTGCCAGGCCTCCTGGATGAAGTAGCCGCCGATGGCGATGCCCGTGAACGCCGTGAGGGCCAGCTGTATCCCGTTCTTCGTGCCGATCCGGCCGGCTAGCGCCCCGTAAGCGAAGGTGAATGGGATGCCCACGACCTGAGTGACTAGGAGGGCCCCCACAAGGTCGCCGGTCCCGAGGCCGACCTCGCTCCCATAGGTCGTCGCCATCTTGATGATGGTCCCGATGCCGTCGTTATAGAGCCAGAACGCCAGGAGGAAATAGAAGACCTGGCGGTACTGCCGGATTTCCCCGAACGTCCTCCGCACCCGCGCGAAGCCCACCATGAGCGGATGCCGGCCCACCCCCTCATGGGCCCCACGATTCCGGGTCGGCTCTCGGACGGTGCGGAAGAGTGGGACGGAGAAAAGGACCCACCAGACCGAGACGCTCACGAACGAGAGCCGGATGGCATCGGCACCGTCCACCAGCCCGAACGTCTCGGGGAACATGATCCATGCCGCATTGATGGCGAGCAGGATACCCCCACCCACATAGCCGACGGCGTAACCCGCCGCCGACACCCTGTCGATCTCCTCCCTGCTGGCGATCGACGGCAGGAACGATTCATAGAAAACGTTGGCCGCGGCGAAGCCCACGTTGGCCACAATGTAGACGGCCGACGTGAAGACCCAGTCGCCGGAGCCGGCGAACCACAGGAACGACGTGAAGATGATCCCCAGGCCAGCGAAGCCACCCAAGAAGCGCTTCTTCGCGCCCATAAAGTCGGCCGTAGCCCCCAGCACGGGAGAGATCAGCGCCACGATGAAGAGAGCGAGGCTGGTCGTATAGGCCCAGTACGCAGTCGACACGCTCTCCGCCATGTGACCGGCCGGTACCGCCTTGAAGTAGGGCCCGATCAGGGCCCCCATGACGGTGGTGGCGAAGAATGCCCACGGGGGATGGGCTTCTCACGGGGCTGAGTTCGCCCAATCGTACATGGCCCACGCCCGGAGCTCCGGACGATGGAGCCCTAGGCGGTAGAGCCAACCTACGTCGGCCGTCGTCATCGATGCCCGGTCCTCATCCGTCCCCAGTCCGCATACGTCACGGGCCCTCAGAAGAGGTAGCCCAGGTTGATGTAGAACGGGGCGGTGGCTTCGCTGGAATGACCCACGTCGAGCGCCACCCGGCGGGGAGCAGATGGGGCGCGTCGAAGAAGAGCGTGAAGTCTCTCCGCCCCCCCGTGGTCAGGAAGGCGGTGGGCTGCAGCGTGAAGCGGTAGGGCGCGTATCCGCCGCTCCCGTAGTTATAGAGCTCGAAGAGGACGCCGTAGCCGAAGCCCTCGTCGGAATCGTAGTTGATGGCGGGGAGCCCGTTGGGCTCCCACCGGGTGGGTGGGCGAGGACCACGGCACCGGGCAGAACCAGCAGAACGGCCAGTAGGCGGGTGGCTAACCCCCGGGCTGATGCCAGAATCGACCTCATGTCTCCTCCTTTGATGACCACGTTCGAGGAGAGCATCCCCCCGGGAGGGATCCTATCCAATGGCCATCGTCTGCGATTGGACTCCATATCTCCTCCGTGGTACTCGTTGCTATCCGTGTCAGTTGGCAGTTCGGCGTGGCCGTGAGCCCCACCACAGCCGCTCCTTCAGTGAAGCGGTGTCGTGCTCGGTGATCCGGCGGCTCACCGCGTGGGCTTGAGCCCCCTCCTTGGCGACCGGCACGTGAAAGCGGAGCGTAATGGTGGCGGTCCGGTCGGTCCCCTGGATCATCATCTCGACCGAGGCATCACCGACCAGCTCGTCGAACGCTCCGGAGGCGGAGGGACTCAAAGGCCCCAGAGTGAGGCTCCCGTCCGTGCTGGTGGCGAAGCCATTTTCCAGAGAGGCGGTAACGAAGGTGCCGGGACCCGGAATGACCCCCCACGAGTACGCCGCGTAATGTGCATTCAGGGAGTCGATGGGGAACGTGCCTTCGGCCAGATCGGTGTGAACGGTGATGTAGGGCGGTCCGTCCTCGACATCGATTCGGCCCCGTTTGTCGTCGTACCAGCTCTCGTCCCACCAGGCCTCCCGACGCTCGCCGCTCACCGTCCCCGTGCCTTCCACGATCTCGAACGAGGCGTTTCCGACGGGCCAATGCTCCACACGAATGGCGAAGTCGGCGTGAAGGAGTATGCGCTCGGTGGTGCGGGTCACCTGGACGTCGTACTGATCATCCAACTCCATGATGTATCCGTCCGCCTCCATGACAACGCGGCCCCAGACCATGGACTCGGAGGACTGGCTTCCAAAAGCCGCCGTCACCGAGTCGACCTGGAGGCGGCTCTGGCCTGTGCTCCGGTACAGCCTCATCCGCAGGTTGGTCTCCATCACGGCCAGATAGCCGAGACTCGCCTCCAACTCGACGATTGCCTGATCCTTCAACAGGTAAGGATCCCACTCGGGAAGGACGGTCTCGCCCTTGGCGAGGGATCCGGGGATGGTAACGACCATGAACGTGCCGCCGTCAGCAGACGCCGCTCCCAGGAGGCTCAGATCGCCGTCGTCCGTCCCCAGCCAGTCGAAGAAGAATCCGGCGCCCTTCCAGCCTTGTATCACCTCGACGGCACCCCGGACCCGCACCCGCACCTCATCGGCGAAGACGTGGTAGCGGACATCGATCCTCACGGAATCAGCGAGGAGCCCCGAGGTCGCCACGATCCACACTTCGCCGGCCGCCACACCCCGCACCGTTCCCGTCGAGTCGACGGCGGCCGTGGTTGGGTCGCGGCTGATCCAAAGAATGGGCTCAGTCGTCATGGGGGAGCCTTCCTGGTCACGGACGGCTCCGCTGAGCTGGATCGAGGACTCCACGAAGACCTGCTTGTCAGGGGCCGAGACGGCCAATCCGGTTGCGACAGGAACGAAAGGGGTGGTCCCACCGTCTTTGCAGGCACCGGCCATAAAGCTCCCAGTTACCAGAGCCCCGATCAGGGCCCGCTTGGCTCGAATCTTCATCGTCTCTCTCTCTGCACGGCGACGCTCCCGAGTGGCGTCGATCCATGCGAAGGATGCCGAATCCGGACCTCTCCGAGACTACGTCAGAATACGTAAGAGGAGGCTCCCAATTACGTATGCGCGGGCGGAGGTGGCGAAATGCCGGCCGATGCTATTCTATATCCCAACGTGATCACGCTCCCAACGTGATCACGCCCTCAGGGTCTCCAAGGAGCGCATATGTGGTTCGAGGCGATAATCCGAGAAGAGACGGGCTGCGCGCCCTACATGATCGGCTGCCAGAGCACGGCGAATGCGCCGTGTTCGATCCCCTCTGGGATATCCCCGTATCTGGGCATGGCGAAGAAGCAGGGGTCGACAATCCGGTACATCATCGACTCCCACACCCACGCCGACCACGTGTCTAGGGCCCGTCTTCTGGCCGAGGGAGAGCGACGAGTGGGACGAGGACGCGGGCTTCCCCATGATCGACGGCCAGGGGAAGGTGTGTAATTCCGGACTATGAGGAATCACGTGGTCTCTCCCGCGGTTGTCTTCTCGACCGCCGCGGCCTCGCTCCTGATCTCCTGCGCCGGGGCCGACGCCCCTTCGCGTGAGAGCGATGGCAGCGCAGAGGGTTACAACGGCCCCATCGCGCTCTTCGACGGGCGCGTGATTCCGGCCATGCCCCAGCTCATGGGGATGCGGGCCCAATACGAGCTCCGCCTGGACTGGCTGGAGATGAAGCACGCCATGCTCCTCGAGCAGATGCGCGACCACAGCATCGAGATGTGGATCGTGGTGAGCGAGGAGTTCCATCCGGATCCGGTCACCCAGTACGTGGCGCCACCGCTTCACTACACGCGCCGACGGGACGTCATGGTCTTCGTCGACGCCGGCCAGGACGGGCTCAAGGGCTACTCCGACTACTGGCGGCCCACGGACGACTACCGCCGGTTCTTCGAGCCGCTGCCCGCCGCCCGGAACGCCAGAGGAATCCAGAACACCCGCACCGGCTTGCGAGCCCTCTGGGAGATGTACGACCCCGAGACCATCGGACTCAACATGGGCGGCAACCGGGGCCACGATAGCGGTCTCACCCACGACAGCTACCAGTTTCTGGTTGATGCCCTGGGCCCCGGCGCCGAGTCGAGGTTCGTCCCCGCCGTGAGACTCGTCGAGGACGTCTTCGACACCCGCCTGCCCGGCGAGCTGGAGCCGTACCGGTCCCTCGTCCTCGCCACCGACGTAATCGCGCAGAGGGCCCTCTCGAACCTGGTGATCACCCCGGGCGTGACCCGCGCGGAGGACATCAGGTGGTTCTTCGAGGAGACCATCGCGGAGCTCGGCGTGGGCGGGAGGCCGTGGTTCGAGATCCACGTGGCGGTTCAACGCTACGATCCGGACACCGGCGAGATGGTCCCCTACGTCCACCCCGCCCCGAACGACCTGGTCTTCCAACGGGGCGACATCATCCACCTGGACTGCGGCTTCGACTACCTGGGCTTCGCCAGCGACTGGCAGAAGGTCGCGTACATCCTGCGGGACGGTGAGGACGACGTACCCGAAGGGCTGAAGACCGCCCTGGCGAACGCCAATCTGGTCCACGAGGCGTTCGCGTCGGAGCCCCGCCCGGGGATGAGCGGATGGGAAGCCACCCTCGCCATCGCGGCCAAGCTCCAGGGGGTGGACTTCCTCCCGAGCCTCTACTCCCACCCCATCGGGTACCACGGGCACGCCCTGGGCCCGTCGATCAACGCCCGCAACATGGACCTGTCTTCTCCCCCGAGCCGGGACTCCTACCTCCGTGACGGCGCGTACCGCTCCATCGAGTTCAGCGCGACCACCGCGATTCCGGAGTATGGGGGCGGAACGGTGACGATCCCAATGGAGGACGACGGCTACCTGACGTCCGAGGGCTACCAATACTTCCGGCCGTATCAGATTGAGTGGTACGTGGTGCGGTAAGGAGCGGGTAGGCGCCACGCCGCGACCGCCGGACCGCGCGCGCGACCGCCACGCCGCACAAGCGACCGCCACGCTCCTCCAGCGACTGCCACCCCTGTCACAAATCCCACCCCTCACGCGTTCTGTCTATTGTGGGTCGCCGGCATCCGGGGAGCTCTCGAGTGCCCCCGCGACCTTCTGAGGTGTAGAAAACTGCTGGATTTCAGACCAGAACGCCGCAGGAGATAGATAGATGGGCATGAACGGAAATTCACTCGTGTCTCCTTGGGTGACGACAGGTGGGATGCTCCTGGCCACCGCCACCCTCGCGGCGTGCGAAGCGAGCGTGAACGGGCTCGATCTTCGGGATCAGTTGATCGGTGGGGTCACCTACCGTGTGGCGAGCTTCGCCATCGCCGAGTCCTTCCCCGTCCAGATCGGGGTGACAGTGGAGATCGAGAACAAGTCGACCACGTCGCAGTCGGTGACCTTCCCCGACGGGTGCGTGGTGTTGATGAGGGCTTACCTCGAGGGTAATAGCGAGCCGGTGTGGGACATGAGCGGTGCCGTATTCTGCACCCTGGCGCTGGTCCAGGTCGACCTCGCCCCCGACGAGAGCAAAGAGTTCCAGACCGGACTCGTGAGCGCCCAAACGATCCTAGGGGACAGCCTCCCGAACTGGGAGTACCGGATCACCGCGTATCTGCGTCCCGGACAGATGGTGGAGCTCGACGCGGGAATGGCGGATCTAGCAGTTCCGTAGAGAACGGCCTTACACGACCCCGCACGCCAGATTCTGCTCGACGCTGCTCCGCTGGCCGTTTAGGCGCCCACGCCGCATTTTTACTCCTCGCTCTTGCTGTCCGAGGGCGGCGGGCGATTGGCGTAACAGAAATCTTCTGGAGGAGAACCATGAGGACTCTGCGGACGGCAACTCTCCTTTCTGTGGTCGCCCTGCTGGCTCCGACGGCCATGGTTGGCCAGTCCGGCCCGCCCGCAGAGCCACCAGCCGAGTGGGGACCAATCGGGATCAACCTGGAGAACGTCCCCTACCCCGCACCCGTCCACTTCATGGAGTTCAGCCTATACGGGGTGGACGTGCGCATGGCCTACATGGATGTGCATCCCACTGGGGCCTCCAATGGCAAGACGGTCCTGCTGATGCACGGGTCCAACTTCTTCGGCGAGTACTTCTACAACACGATCGAGGCGTTGAGTGACGCGGGATTCCGGGTGGTGGTGCCCGACCGGATCGGCTGGGGCAAGTCATCGAAGCCGATCATACCCTACAGCATCTCCCGGATGGCGGCCAACGCGGCCAAGCTCCTGGATCATCTGGGCGTGGAGAGTGCGGCCATCGTGGGGCACTCCATGGGTGGCGTGGTGGCCAGCCGGTTCGCCCTCAACTTCCCAGACAAGACGACCCATCTGGCCCTCGTGAACTCCATCGGCCTCACCGATCCTCGCATCGGCCGCGGGCTCCGCGACTTCGAGCGGTCGTATGAGAACACTCTGAACCGGACCTACGCGAGCATCGTCCGCGGCCAACAACGCTACTATCGCACACCCTGGAAGCCCGCCTACGAACGCTACATCCGCATCCACTACGGCTGGCTGCTGAGCGGCGACTGGCCCCACATGGCGCGGATCCGAGCCCTCATCGGCGAGTCCAACTTCAAGGAGCCGGTGGTCTACGATTGGCAGCACATCCAGGCCAAGACCCTGGTGACCGGCGGCGCCGACGACGGGCCGAACTTCGCTGCACGGGCGAAGGCCGCCGCAGAGGCGTTCCCAAACGGCAGGCTGGAGCTCATCCCGGGCATCGGGCACAACCCGCACCTGGTAGTTCCGGACAAGCTCCATGCCATTCTGATCCCATTCCTGGAGGAGACCCCTTAGAGATGACCCACGCACAGGCCGCCATGAGCACGGAGACCCGCCCCTTCGACCAGCTGCGACACGAGCCCCGAACGTTGCTCGGGCCGGGTCCCAGCAACATCCATCCCCGGGTCTTCCAGGCCATGACGAGCCCGATCCTCGGGTACCTCGATCCCGACTTTCTGGTGATCATGGACGAGACCATGGCCCTCTTGCGCCACCTCTTCCAGACCGAGAACGAGATGGCCATCACGCTTCCCGGATCGGGCATGGCCGGGATGGAGGCCTCCATCTGCAACGTCGTGGAGCCGGGCGACGAGGTCGTCGTGGGCATCCACGGGTTCTTCGGTCAGAGGATCGCCGAGATCGTGGAGCGCCACGGGGGCACCGCGATCCGGGTGGAGGTCGAGTTCGGCCAGGTGGTGGAGGCCGACCAGATCCGGGCCGCCATGGACTCGCACCCCGACGCCAAGATGGTGGCCGTGGTCCACGGCGAGACGTCGTCGGGCGTGGGCCAGCCTTTGGCGGAGATCGGTCGGCTCGTGCGCGATCGGGATAAGCTCTTCCTGGTGGACGCGGTCTGCTCACTGGGTGGGTCGAACATCCCCGTGGACGATCTGCTCATCGACATCTGCTATGGCGGCGGGCAGAAGTACATCGGGGGGCCGGCGGGCATCTCCTGCATCACGTTGAACGACCGGGCGATCGGGGTCGTCGAGTCCCGGAGCAAGCCGGTGGACACGTGGTACTTGGACCTGTTGCTGCACCGCGAGTACTGGTCCGCCGAGCGCGCGTACCATCACACGGCTCCCGGACCCATGATCTGCGCGCTCCGCGAGGCACTCCGGTTGATCCACGAGGAAGGGCTCGACGAGCGGGTGGCCCGTCACCAGAAGTACGGCGACATGCTGAAGGCGGGGCTCACGGATCTGGGGATCGAGCTGTTCGGCGATCCGGCGAACCGCCTGCCCATGCTCACGTGCGTGATGATCCCCGACGGTGCCGACGACGCCACGGTCCGGTCGCGGCTACTGCAGGACTACCGAATCGAGATCGCCGGCGGCTTCGGGCCCCTCAAGGGCAAGGGATGGCGCATCGGGCTCATGGGCTACAGCGCCAGCGAGCGGAACGTGCACTACCTGCTTGCGGCGCTGGGGGAGATCCTGGAGGCGTAGGGGGGCTCTCGGACGTTCAGAGGGCGGGGCGACCCTCCGGGGCGCCGGCCCGCTGGTGTTCCTGTTACACTGGGCCTTCCGAGCCATGCTCCCCGCCACCGGACTCTACTCACCGTCCGGGATACCATGGAATAACAATGTTGGAAGCTGAAAAAAGAATTAATGAAATGATAAATTGGACTGATTGTTTACGCCAATGGAATACCCTTCCAGAATTCATTCGATAAGATAATTTAATGGGTTGCTGATTTTTCATCTCGATGGTTCGGTAATACTTCATGCATATATCCTATCGGCCCGAAGCCACGAGGTCCTTAACATCTTCTCCTACGGGTACAGTGTTTTCGTCTTTGGGTATTTTTTAGGATTTGGATATTACGTGCTTAGCTTGAATAAGCGATTGTATGGGAAGCATTCGAGCGTTGTGTGTACAGAGATGGTAATGACCTGACAGTTGGCCCTCGCCGGAGCTGTGTCTAGGCTGCCTTCGTCTTAGCCTCCTCCTTCCTGGCCTTTGCGGCCTTCCTGGCGTCGGTGAGACCGGCCTTGAAGACCTGATAGGGCGTGCGGCCCTCCATGGCTCGACCGCGGTGCGGCCGCTTCCGGTTGTAGGTCTCCAGATACGCCTCGAGGTCCTGCTGCATCTCCTCGACGGTCTCGTACCAGGTGGTGCGGCCCTTCACCCTCAAGTGCTCGTCGAGGAGCGTGCGGTGGAAGCGCTCGATGAAGCCGTTGGATTGGGGCCTGCCCACCTTCGTCGTGCGGTGCTCGATGTCCTCGAGCTGAAGGAACAGCTCATATGGGTGACGGTCCGGACGGCCGCAGAACTCGCGGCCGTTGTCGCTGAGCACGGTCTTCACCCGGACCCGGTGCTCATCGAAGAACGGCAACACGTCGTTATTCATCACCTGCACCGCCGTGAGCGGGAGCTTGCTCGTGTAGAGCCGGCCCCAGGCGTAGCGGCTGAAGCAATCGAGCACGGTCTGCAGGTACACCTTGCCGACCCCCTTCAGCGTTCCGACGAAGAACGTGTCCACGGCGACGAGGTCGCCCGGGTAATGGACTTCGATGTGGCGCTCCCGGAACTCGGGACTGAAGCGCTCCAGCAGCTCGATCTGCTCGTCGGTCAGCTTCAGCTTCCGTTCCCTGGCCGTCTCTTCGAGCCTGAGCAGCCGTTCGTGCTTCGTGGTGAGGCCATGCCGGCTCCACACGCCCCGTACGCCTCCTGAGCTCACCTGGATCCCTCCGAGCAGCAACTCGTCCGCGACCCGCTGAGCTCCGTGCGTCGGAGCCTCCAAGGCGTGGGCCAAGACCGCCTGCTCAATCTCTTCACTCACCCGGTTCGGGTGCGGTCCCTTCGGCCCCGGAAGCTGGTCGATCAGCCCCTCGGCCCCGTAAAGCTGGAAGTTCCTCCTGATCTCGTAGAACTGCTGCCGGCTGTAGCCCACGATCTTGCACGCCTTGCTCACGTTGCCGAGCTCCTGGGCCAACTGTAGCAGGCTCAGCTTGCGGCGCGCTATCTTCTCCCCCTGGACGGTGGTCATCTTCTCTCCCGTGCTAAGTGAGTGACTTCGACATCTCTCAATTAGCTCCGGCGAGGGCGGCTGGCCACCGTCCTCTCTCGTGGTCAACTGTCAGGTGAATACCGTCTCAGCACACGTTGTGAATGCCTGAGCGCCCGCCTGACGCTCGAATGCTGGCGTGAGACCTCATGTTGACCGGCTTGATCATCCCGCTCACACTATGCCCACCTACCTGCGCGAGCGAGCCTGAATCCCCGTGGCGAATGAAGTGGACGCGCCCGTCATCGTGCCATCAGGTCCCCAATCTGCCGCAGCGCCGCATCGACCTTCATCTGGATCCCCTGTCGGCCCTTCTCGGCGGACGCCAGCGTGGGATCGCCGGACACTCCCATCCCCTCGCCTCCGCCCAGGGGTGCGAGCTTGTCGGTGCGGATGTGCTGGGGTGCGACGTACAGGAGCTGTGAGGTGTCGCGAATGCCCGCGTGCCCCCCGATCGTCTCCGGAGTGTGCCCATACTCCTCCAAGAGCCAGTCGTTGATGCCGTGGGCCGAGTAGTAGTCGCCCACGAAGTGGACCCGGGCGGCCTCGCCTGCCCACTCCTCGTTGAGCATGGCGGCCACGTCACGCATCCCGCCCTGATTCCCGCCGCTGTCGCCGATGAAAACGACGTCCGTGAAGCCGTGGACGGCCAGGCTCCGGGCCGCGTATTCCAGGAGCTTCATGAAGTGCTCGTTGGGAAGCGTGATCGTCCCGGCGTATCGCATGTGCCCGCGGATGTTCTCCACCGAGCCCTCCGGCACGTAGGTGACCACGGGGGCCACCAGCACGTTGCCGAGGTCACGGGCGATGAGGTTCGACGCGTGGTTGACGATGAACTTGTGCTTGCCTAGCACCATGTGGGGGCCGTTCTGCTCGGTCCCCGCCGTGGGCACGATGATCGTCGTCGTGCCGGCATCGATCCTCGCCCGGACCTCGGTCCAGGTGAGCTCCTTCAGGAAGACCGTGTCAGGCCCCTGCTGAGCCGAGAGGGCGGTGCCGGCGAGTAGGGGAGCGACGGCCGCTACGATGGTGCGTGGCTTCATGGGATTCTCCGGGTGATTGGGCGACTGAGGATGGGGCTCGGGGGGGATTGAGTCCAGGGTCGCTGTGCCGTGCGGAGCGGTCAGGCCTACAGGTGCGCCATGCCGCCCAGGGCGGTCAGGCCTACGGGTTCGCGGCCAGCCACCGGGCGAAATCGGCGTGCATCGCGCTCAGGATCTCGAGGATCGTCCCCCGATCCGCAGCCGACAGGTGGTCAAACTCGCCGCTCGTATCCCGGCCGGAAGCAACCTCCCAAATGCGACGGAACACCTGCTCCTTGAGCGAATCCGGTAACGCGTCGAAGGCGTCCGAGTGGATAAGGTAGCTGAGGGGGTACCGAAACAGCCGCCGGGTCAGGTCCATCTCCCGGAGGGAGCGCCCCTGATCGTCCCGCGGTCCCAGGCTCTCGAAGTGGGAGCGGAAGCCCGACGTCCCTTGGATCGGACCGTTCAGGGTCGCCTCATCCACGAACAGCATGGCCCGGACCAGGGGCTCGGCGAGGGCCTCGGCGAGGGTCTCGATGTCGGACGAGGCGGGATCGGTCTCGTCGGCGCTCCGAGCCTCCCAACTGGCGCGCGTCATGACGTTCTGCACGTGGATCTGATGCTCGGCCACCATGAGCGCGACGATGTCGCTGTGCTCGGTGAGATACGGCCCGGTGTCCAGGAGGCCGCTCAGGTCCGTGAGGTTGCCGTTTGAAGGCGCCGGGCCCGGTGCAGCATCGGCAGGCACGCTCAGGACGACGTTGCCCATGTGGGTCTGGTCACCGTGCGTGCCCGTCACATACCAACCGCCCCATCGCTCATCGAGCGGGGTCTGGTCGGTCGTCAGCCGCCAGGTGCCGTGCGTAGCCGGCCGGCCGACCTCGTTCGTCGGCCCCGAGCCGATGAGGAATCGCGGCACCCCACCCCCGGCGAGACCATAGGTGTCGTGGCACTGGATACAGAGGCCGGTCGCCCGCTTGAAGTCGGGCTGGTCTCCCCGCTTCTGTCCGAGCGTGTAGAACACCGGCCCCAGGTTCGGATCCATGGCCGCAATCTCCAAGAACTCACTGCCCTGCAGCCAGGCCACGTAGACGTCGTCCGAGAAATACAGGGCCCGCGGTGTCTCCGGGGAGACGAAGCGCACCTGAAAGCTGGTCTTCGAGAAGACGAGCATCTGCGACTCCACGGGGATGTGGAGGGATTCCAGGAGCGACGCGAGGTATCCGCCTTTGGCGTCGAAGGTCAGCTCGGCGTCGGCGCGGGCGATGGCCCGTTGCAGCTCTGCGACGCGGTCGGTGAGAGGGCGGGTGGAGTAGCCGACGGCGGGGTATTCCCTGTCGTAGCGGAGCTGCTGGGCGGCGAGCTGGGGCACTGGCAGGAGCAGTCCTGGCGCCGAGAGGAGCAGGACGAGCGCAGCAACCGGTAGGTGCTGGATGAACGGTACGATGAGTGATACGGGCCGAGACATGGCCGCAAGATGCGCCTATCCTCCGCGCGGCCACAAGCGTCTCACCGCTCCCAGGCCACAAACAGAACCCCACCACGATCCGCCGGAAAAGCGGGTGGGGATCCCCGCGGAAGACAGGTGAGGATCCCCGCCCGAGCGAGAGAGCCCGGGCGGGATGTTTGTCGATCGCCCACCGTCAGGAAGAGGTAGCCATCGTGGTCGAAGGCCATCCGCCCGGAGAAGTGGTTGTTGTTGTCGCCCCAGGCGTTCGACTCGAAGATCTCCTCCGCGTCTTCCACGTGATCGCCCTCGAGGCGTCCCCGTACGACGGTGGTCGTACCCATTGAGCCATCCTCGTTGGGCTTTCCGTAGCTCAGGTAGATCAGCCTGTTCGTGCCGAAGTCCGGATGCGGCACCACGTCCATGAACCCTCCCTGCCCCCGCTCGCGGGGAAGTCGCATGATCCCTGTCGTCCCAGCTCGAATTGGTTCTCTGGCGAGTCGTGATTCCGGCGCGCCTCAGCATGCGGCTCCGAGTCGTGAGCGGCAAGGAAGGCACGGACGGAGCACTGAACCGCAGTGACGGCCACTAGCCACCAAGCGATTCGCCCACCTCAGTACCCCAGCAGGTTCGGCAGGAACAGCACCACCCCCGGCACGAACGCGATGACCACTGTGAGCGCCAGCATCAGCGCCAGGTAGGGCCAGAGCGGGCGCGCGACCTCTGCCGGCTCCACCCCTCCCACCGAGCAGGCCACCAGCAGGCTCACGCCCACCGGCGGCAGGAACACCGAGATCCCCTGGGTCGCCACGATGACGGTTCCGTAATGCACCGGGTCGATCCCGAGCTGCCTCGCAACGGGCAACAGGATCGGCGTCAGCATGACGACCGCCGGCACGCCCTCCAGGATGGCGCCGAGGGGAAGGAAGATGAGGATGGTGAGGATCATGAAGCCCGCTCGGCCGCCTCCCAATCCCACCATTGAGGACGCCAGCGCCTGCGGCACCTGCATGACGGCCAGCACCCACCCCAGGAGATGCGCGGCGCCCACCACGAACAGGACCATCCCCGACACCATGGCTGTCTGGACGACCTTGCTCCACAGCTTCCCCGCCGGGAGGGCTCTGTACACCGGCCCGGCCAGGAGCAGTGCGTAGGCAACGGCGACTGCCGCGGCTTCGGTGGGTGTGAACAAGCCGAACCGGATGCCCCCCAGGATGACGACGATCATGAAGAGGGGGAGCACGGCCTCCAGGGCCGCATCCCGGACCTCCGCAAAGGATGCGCGCTCGCCCGCCGGCCATCCTTCCCGCCGGGCCTGCCACCCGATCTGTGTCATCAAGCCCACGGCGATCAGGAGCGCCGGCGTAATAGAGGCCACGAACAGCGCGCCCACAGAGACGTTGCCAATGACCCCGTATACGACCATGACGATGGCGGGCGGAATGAGAATCCCCATCCCGCACGCGGCCGAGACGATAGCCGTCGAGCGCGCCCGGCCGTAGCCGTTGGCAGTGAGCTGCGGCACCATGATCCCTCCGATGGCCGCTGCGTCCGCCGACGTAGAGCCCGACACACCCGAGAAGAAGATCTCGGCCATGATGACCACCTGCCCAAGCCCTCCGGGAAGATGTCCCACCAACGAGCGCGCCAGCGTCACCAGGCGGCGGCTGATCCCCCCCACGTCCATGAGGAAGCCCGCCAGGATGAAGAGCGGTACGGCGAGCATGGGGAAGGAATCCATCCCTGCCACGATCTGCTGCGGGATGATGACGAGGGGCAGGTCCGCCACCACGATGGCGACGCTGGCAGCGGTCGCCAGGGCGAAGCCGATGGGCACGGCGGCCAGCACCAGCGCTCCGAAGGTGCCGAGGAGGAGGCCTCCCACTAGCTGCTCTCCTCGATCGGTGGGCCTGACCCTACGGGCTCCGTCGTCGGCTGGCCTGGCCCGGCGGGCTCCGTCGGCTGGCCTGACCCTGCGGGCTCCGTCGTCGGCTGGCCCCACTCGGCGAGCAGGTGGATCACCATCAGCACGCCGGAAGTGGGAACCGCTGCGTACACGAGAGCGATGGGGAGGTTCAGGGCCGAGGAGCGCTCTCCCATCGTTAGGCCCATGAGGGCGATGCCCGTCGCGATGAGGAGCAGTGCGAATAGGAAGACAACGGCAGCCGCGAATGTCTCCACGGCGGATTTCACGCGCGGAGCCAGGCCCTTTGTGACCTGATCGAAGCCGAAGTGCGCCCTGTGCTCCACTGCCAGGGACGCACCGAGAAGTGACATCCAGATGAAGCAGAACCTGGAGACCTCCTCGCTCCACGGGTTCGGGTACGCGAAGACGTAGCGCATTCCTACCTGGAGGAGCACCACGATCGAGACCGTCACCACGAGCCCGCCCGCGGCGTAGGTTTCGAGGGAGACCAGGAGTCGGTTGAGCGCCTTCAGTCGCTGCGACATCGCCAAGCCTCCCCACACCGTTGTCCCAATAACGGCTCCATTACCCCCGGCACCGTTCCCGACCCGGGATCGCCGGCTCCGATGGTCGGCCCTCTCATGGCACCGCCCGCCGTACCTCTTCCACGAGCCTCGCAATCAACGCCTCGCCGTCCGGCAGTCGACGCGCCAGCTCGTCCCAGACGAGCGGGCGGACGGCGGGAACGAACGGGGCTACATCCGGGCGGGAGATCTCCACGTCGTTGGCGCGCATCTGCTCCAGGGCGTCCGCCTCCATCTGGCGGGCGACCTCGCTCTGGTAGGCGAGGGCGTCGGCCGCCGACCGATCGAGCGCATCCCGGATGTCCGCGGGAAGCGACTGGTAGAACGGCTCGTTCACGAGGAGCGTGATGGGGTTGTAGGTGATGGACGTGAAGCTGTAGAACTTGGCCACCTCGTGGAGCCGGCTGCTCACGAACCCGATGGCGTTGGCCTCGCCCCCCTCGATCACGCCCTGCTGGAGGGCGGAGTAGACCTCGCCGTAGTTCATCGGTGTGGCCTGGACGCCCAGCGCCGAATAGGCCGCCAAATAGATCGGGTTCTGAAGGACGCGGAGCTTGAGACCGGCGAGATCGGCAGGCGTCTCGACGGATCGCCTCGTGTTGTAGACGTGCCGGAAGCCGTAGTCCAAGAAGCCCAACGATCGAACCCCGGTGCCCTCGCGAAGCAGATCGCGCCACCAGTCGCCAATGGGGCCGTTCATCACCGCGAGCCCGTGCTCCCGGGTCTCGAAGAGGAACGGGAGATCGAACATCTGCCCCTCGGGGACCCAGCCGGAGAGCACGGGCGTGCCCGAGATGGCCATGTGCACGGCGCCGACCTGGATCTGCTCGAAGGCGACGCGCTCTCCCCCGAGCTGTCCCGACGGATAGATGGTGACTCGGAGCCGCCCCTCGGTTCGCTCGAGCATGAGGTGCCGGAAGCGCTCCGCCATGAGGTGGAACTCCGAGCTACCCGAAAGCACGTGGGAGAGGCGGATGTTCCAGGTGGCAGGGTCGGAGGCCTCCTGGTCGAGGCCCCCACAGGACGCGACCGCGAGCGCCGCCACTAGCGTCAAACACCGGAGGGCATCTCGCGTCTTCACGGAATGGTCCAGCATGGCCCCAACGAGTCCACGCCCACGCCGCACGCACGCCCACCTTCTCCTCGCGGCCGCAAATCTTCGACCCCTAGGCACCCCAGATCGTCTGGCCACCATCGATGAACACCGTGGCGCCCGTCACCAGGCGCGCTTCGTCCATCGACGCGAGGAACACCACGGCCCCCACCAGATCCTCGGGGGCGCCGATCTCCTTGAGCGGGATACGGGCCAGACGGCGCTCACGGAAGTCGTCCCGTGCGATATCGGCCGTGTTCATGTCCGTCTCGATGAGACCCGGCGCAATGGAGTTGACCCGGATCTTGTGGGGTGCCAGCTCGAGCGCCATCTGCTTCGTCAGCATCTCGACGCCCGCCTTCGCGACGCAATAGTGGGTGAGGTTGGGGGCGGCTACCGCCTGCCCCGCAGACGATACGTTGACGATGGCACCAGGCGTCCGTGCCTGGGCCATGCGACGCGCCACCGCTTGGCCCACGATGAAGTAGCCCTTCAGATTGACGTCCAGGATGGCATCCCACTCCTCCTCGCTGATCTCGAGGAGTGGAGTCCGCTTCAGGATGCCGGCGTTGTTTACGAGGATGTCGATGCCGCCCAGGAAGTCCTCGGCCTCGGCAACGAACCGTCCGACGTCGGATCGGGAGTCCGTAGAGCCCTGCACGGCTGTGGCTCGGCGTCCCATTTCCTCTATTTGACGGACGGCGTCGTCGGCATCCTCGCGACTGCGCCTGAAGTTGACCGCGACGTCGGCGCCCTCGCGGGCCAGGCCGAGGGCGATGCCGCGGCCGATGCCTCGCGATCCGCCGGTGACCAGAGCACGCTGACCTTCGAGACGCATCGGAGATCCAAAGGTTCAGGCTACGAAAGAGTCCGAACCGAAAGAGTTGGGGGAGAGGCACGGATTCGCAATGCTGGGTGCACTTCGCATGCCGCCTCTCGTGCCTCACCCGTCGGGCCGGTCGCTCGAGGAGCCCGACCGCAACCCGGCCATTCCCAGGTGTCGGGGACGGCGCGCCGCTACTCTCGTGGTGTCCCAGGCCCCAGGCCATCCGTAGTTTCCCCGACGCGAGGATGGTGTCGGGTGTGGTCAGTCCACCTCTCTCACGGAGTAATGCATGAGCCCCTCGGTTCGAGTCGTACTCGCGTGCTCACTGGCGGCCCTCCCGGCCCTGACGGCTGCGCAGCAGACTGCCGCCGCACAGTTCTTTCCCTCCGACGACCCTGTGATCCGGGCGATCTGGGAGGAAGGGACCCAGCGTTCGCAGGTCTACGAGCTGGGGCAGGTGATGATGGACTCCATCGGACCGCGCCTCACGGGGTCCCCCGCCATGGCCGGTGCCACCGACTGGGCGGTGGCCAAGTACGCCGAATGGGGCCTGTCTACCTACAAAGAGCAGTACGGCACCTGGCGGAGCTGGGAGCGTGGAATCAGCCACATCGACCTCATATCACCTCGCGTGCGATCGCTGGAAGGCATGGCAGCCGCATGGAGTCCAGCCACTGACGGACCCGTGGAGGCGGGCGTCGTGATCCTGGCGGACGGTGGAAGCCCCGAGGCGTTCGAGGCCTGGCTGCCGGAGGTGCGCGGCAAGTTCGCGCTCATCTCGCGCCCGGAGACGAGCTGCCGCCCGCGGGACAACCTGGAGTGGTTCGCCCGGCCCGGGACGCTCGAGCGCATGACCGAGGAGCGAGAGACAGCCGTGGAAGCCTGGCGAGAGCGGGTGGCCAACACCGGCGTCGACCGGCGGGTGCTGCCGGAAGCGCTCGACGCCGCGGGCGCCGCGGGCATCATCCGGTCCCAGTGGTCCGAGGGCTGGGGCGTGAACAAGATCTTCGGCACCCGGGCAGAGCGTGCACCGGTGCTGGACCTGAGCTGTGAGGCGTACGGGCTCGTGTACCGCCTGGCTGAGAACGGGCAGGAGCCGGTGCTGCGCATCAACGCCGAGGCTCGCTTCCTGGGTGAGGTCCCGGTCTTCAACGCCATAGCGGAGATCCCCGGCACCGCCCAGCCCCAGGAGTACGTGATCCTGGGAGGTCACTACGACTCTTGGGACGGCGGCTCGGGGACCTTGGACAACGGTACCGGCGCGGTCGTCATCATGGAGGCGATGCGCATCTTACAGAGCGTCGTCCCCCGCCCTAGCCGGACGATCATCGGCGCCCTATGGAACGGTGAGGAGCAGGGCCTGAACGGCTCACGCGCCTTCGTCGAGGACCACCCCGAGATCCTCGAGAGCACCCACACCGTGTTCAACGTGGACCACGGGACGGGACCAGTCACATTCATCCCCATGCAGGGGTTCGCTCAGGCCGGAGGATATTTCGGTGAGTGGCTCGCCCGCGTACCCAGCGAGTTGGCGGATCAAGTGACGCTCGAGATCCCCGGTACTCCCGAGTCGGGAGGGACGGATCACGCATCCTTCGTGTGCGCTGGGGTGCCGGCCTTCAGCTTCCACGTGGGTGCCGGCCGGAGGGACGACCTCCCCATGGGCACCAACCGCTGGGACACGAGCATCTACACCTGGCACACCAATCGGGACACCTTCGACAAAATCGTCTTCGAAGACCTGCGGGATGACGCAGTGATGACGGCCATGCTGGTCTATCTGGCGTCTGAGGACCCGGGGCGGATGCCCAGAAACCAGCGGGCGATGCCGGCGGGCTCGGAGTGGCCGGACTGCCGTTCGCCGGCCAGGAGCTCGGAGGAGAGCAACCGGTGGTCTGCCGTCGACAGCGGCGAACGCTACCCGCGGGCGTCTTCGTCCGCCCTCTCGAGGCTTTGGAGGGCGCGGCCTAGGACGGTGCGGATCCGGACCGTGTAGCCTCAGCCCCACCCCGCCGTTTGACCGACCAGTCAGGATCGGTGAGCTTTTCGGTTGACGGAAACTGAGCCAAAAGCGATCCCGAGAGGTTCGATCTCGTGAGCATATCCTCGTCCGTTCCCCCATATAGATCACGCTGGACCGGGCACGCGAAGCAGCTCTCGAGCGCACCCTGGGCGCTCGCCCATCTCGCCCTGCTCGCCCATCTCGCCCTCCAAGCCACCGCCATCGCCTTCCTAACCGCCGTCTTCGCCCTCCTCACCACCGCCACCGCACCACCCCTCTCCGCACAGCAGAGCAAGGAGATCTACCAGGTCCGAGCGGTACGGGTGGATCAGGGGCCGAACATCGACGGGGTGATGGACGATGCGGTGTGGGCCAGGGCGGCGCTCATCGACGAGTTCATCCAGCAGGAGCCCAACGAGGGCGCTCCGGGCACTGAGCGGACCGAGGTTCGGCTCCTGTATGACGGGAGCAACCTGTACGTGGGGGTCCGGGCGTTCGACTCCGATCCGGACGGGATCATCGCCACCGAGATGCGGTGCGATTCTCCCCGGATCCTGGACGAGGACAACTTCCAGATCATCCTCGACACGTTCGACGACTCACGCTCGGGCTACATGTTCGTCACCACCCCCCTCGGCGCGAAGCTCGAGCAGCAGGTCTTCGAGGAGGGCGAGGGGCGGACCTTCGGCCTCTCGTCCAACATCAACCGGGACTGGAACGGGGTCTGGCACGTCTCGACGCGGCGGACGCCGGACGGTTGGACGGCCGAGATCGCAATCCCCATGGTCACGCTCCGCTTCCCGGCCGCGGACCGGCAGGACTGGGGCGTCAACTTCATGCGGAACATCCGGCGCAAGAACGAGCAAGTGTTCTGGGCGCAGATTCCGAAGGCCTATAGTCTGACGCGGGTCAGCCTCGCCGGCAGCTTGAGAGACCTCCAGTCGCTGAACCGCGGGCTCGACCTTCGGATCAAGCCGTTCGCGGTCGGTGGTGGCCGGAGGGTGTCGGAAGACGGCGTCGTGGACAACTCCAGGCATAGCGACATCGGCCTCGACATGAAGTACGGCCTCACAGCCGGGCTCAATCTCGACCTGAGCCTTAACACCGACTTCGCCCAGGCCGAGGTGGACGACGAGCAGGTCAACCTCACCCGCTTCGCGCTGTTCTTCCCCGAGAAGCGCGAGTTCTTCCTGGAGAACGCCGGACAGTTCAACGTCGGCACCACGAACACCTTCCAACGCATCGCCGACCTGTTCTTCAGCCGGCGGATTGGCCTGTCCGAGACCGGTGATGCCATCCCCATCATCGGCGGAGCCCGGCTGACCGGAAAGGTGGGCCGAAACAACATCGCCGTCATGGACCTCCAGACCGACGACGCGTTCGGGCAACACGGCGAGAACTTCCTGGTGGCTCGCTACAGCCGTGACATCTTCGCACGCTCGAAGGTCGGTGCCATCGTCATCAACAAGGAGTCGACGGGCGACGACCACTTCAACCGGACCTTGGGCGCCGACTTCGTGCTGGCCCCACACCCGAACCTGGCGATGAACGGATTCATCGCCAAGACGTCCTCGCCGGGCATCACGGAGGGGGACATGGGGGGGCACTTCCGGGCCGAGTGGCTCGACCAACCCTGGAAGGTCACCTCGAGTATTCACACCTCCAGGACAACTTCAATCCCGAGGTCGGCTTCGTGCCCAGGCTCGGGATCCGTAAGACCAGGCTCCACTTCGAATACAATCCGAGACCGGAGCGCTGGGGGATCCGGGTACTCCGGCCCATGGTCAACGTCACCTACACCACGGACCTGAACAACCGCCTCCTGACACGGCGGATTCACAACATGATCGGGGCCGACATGGACAACGGGGCCCGCCTCATCATCTGGTACAACGACTACTACGAGCGGCTCGATGAGCCGTTCGCGCTGCGGCCCGACGTCGTCATCGCACCCGGTGCCTACAACTTCGGGGAGTGGCAGTTCTGGCTGACGAGTGATCCGTCCAAGAGGCTCTACTCCGAAATCCAGTACAAGCCGCAGACCTTCTTCGACGGCGACCGCACGGACGTGAGCCTCACCCTCGGACTACGGCTGACGGACCGGCTGTCGACGGAGGGGAAGTACTCGAGGAACGATGTGAACCTGCCGGCGGGTGACTTCGTGGCGGAGCTCGGATCGATCCGCGTGGATTACGCGCTGTCGCCGAAGATGACGCTGCGCACGCTGACCCAGTACAACTCCCTGAGCGACCAGTGGAGCTCGAGCGTGCGCTTCAACTACATCTATCGTCCGGGGAGCGACATCTACATCGTCTACGACGACGTACGTCGAGATCCCACCGGCCTCAGCGAGATCCGGGACCGGCAGATCCTGGTGAAGTTCACGTATCTGCTTTCGCGGTAATACCCAGCTCACGCCCGATCGGGTAGCGGCCTTCGAGGGCTGCGTTCAGCGGAGTCGGGCACCCAGCCCAGCATGTTGCGAATCCCTCGGATCCGCTCCACTCTAGCTTCACCTGGCATCGTGCAGATATCTCCCGCTAGACCATCTGCCCACTTCGAGTCCGCCGACCCACGGGGTGCCCGACCATGAAGCGACGAGCCTTTTGCCGCACCACTTTCGCCGCAGCGATGGCCGCTACGATTCCCGTCGAGCGATTGCTGGCAGAACGCTACCGCCCTCTACAACAGGTGCCACCCGATATCCATGCGATCACGGGTGGCGGCGGCCAGGTCACCCTCAAGGGGAAGGACGTGGCCGATCTCGCGGCCCGCTTGCGAGGAAAGCTCTTGCTGGGCGGGGACGAAGGCTACGAACAAGCACGCCACATCCTGAATCCCTCCTTCGACAAGCACCCCGCGCTCATCGCTCAGGCCACCGGCACGGCAGACGTCCGAACCGCGGTCGACTTCGCAAGGGAGAACGATCTGTTGCTCGCGGTGAAGTGCGGAGGTCATAGCTTCTCGGGGAAATCGACGTGCGACGGCGGGATGATGATCGACCTGTCCCCCTTCCGCCACGTCCGCGTCAATCCGAAGGCTCGCAGGGCCCGGGTTACGGGCGGCAGTCTCTTGGCGCAGCTGGATCACGAGTCCATGTCCCACGGTCTGGTCACGACGATGGGGACCGTGTCTCATACGGGGGTCGGGGGCCTGGTGACCGGGGGTGGCTTCGGCCTGCTTGGACGCCATTTCGGTCTCGCCATCGACAACCTCACGGCCGTCGATGTGGTGACGGCGGACGGTCAGCTCCGTCATGCGAGCGAGGATGAAAACCCGGACCTCTATTGGGGCGTTCGTGGAGCCGGCGGCAACTTCGGGATCGTCACGTCATTCGAGTTCCGGCTCCATCCCATGCAACGCCGTGTGGTCGGAGGCAGGATCATATTTCCGATCGGCAAAGCTCATGACGTCCTGAGCCTCTTCTCGGAGTACAGTCTCGAGGTGCCGGATGAGCTGGACCTGCGCTTCTTTTTGTCTCACCCGCCAGGCGAGGCTCCGGGGGTGGCAGGGTTCAGCGTCTGCTACTCGGGGCGGGAGAATGACGCGGAGAGGGTACTGGCACCCATTCGCCGATTGGGCACCCCGTCGGCGGATACGGTTCGGGCCGTCGACTACGTCGCCCTGCAACGGTCCGGCGATAATGACGATCCCAGGGCACGCGCCACGTATCTCAAGAGCGGCTTCATCCCGGAAATGCCGGCAGCCCTGCTCACAGCCATCGTCGAGGGCCTCGAGGCACACCCGGCTCGCAGAACGGTCGTCTCCTACACGCTGAGCGGAGGGGCGATCGGACGCGTGGCGAATGACGGCACTGCTTTTTCGCACCGCGATACCATAGGCAACCTGTTGGCCAACACGAACTGGAGGCACGGCGACGATCCGACGGAGCACATGGCCTGGCTGAGACAGTACTGGGCGAGCCTCGAGCTGTTCACCAAGGGGTTTTATACCAACGACATGGAGGCCGATGCGACAGTCGCCGCGGTCAACGCGAACTACCGGGAGAACTACGCTCGGCTCGTCACCATCAAGAACAAGTACGACCCGACCAACCTGTTCCGACTGAACGCGAACGTGGAGCCCACGGTTTGAGGGGCTCCAGCTTGGTGTCGAATTCGAGGCCTTCGACCTCGCTGCTGTTCACCCGGGAGGTACACATGCGGAGCGACATGCGGTTCACCCTGGTCTTCACCGCACTCTTGGTCCTTGGGAGCCTTGCACCGCTCGCGCCACTCGCGGCGCAAAGTGGACCGGCACGCACGAGCGCCGAACCATTCAAAGTCGGGACTTTCGAGATCCGCGGCGTTCCCCAGGTGGGGATCGTCCTGCGGGACCGGCTGATCGTGGACCTCGTCGCGGCAGACACCACCCTCGAGACGAATCCGACCTACCCGAAGATCCCGATGCCGGTAGACCTGCTGGAGCTGATCGGCAGGTATGAGTATGGCTTGCGGCCTCGGCTCTACGAGATCGTCAACGACTTGGTCGCCAATGACCGGCTCGCGGTGGATTCACGGCCCGACTTCGTGTACGAGGTCGAGGACCTCCGGACACTTCCACCGATCATGTATCCCGGGAAGATCCTCAACGCGGCGGTCAATTTTTACAGCCACGTCGAAGAGACCGGCACCCCCGAGGAGCGAGCGACTGCGCGAAGAGCGCGGCGCGAGAATCGTGGGGTGCCGTACCTCTTCCTCAAGCCGAGCAGGGGGGCCGTCATCGGCAATGGCGATGAGGTCGTGATTCCGTACGGTCGCGACCGCACCGACTGGGAGGTCGAGCTTGCAACGGTGATCGGCCGCACCGCCAAATACGTAAGCGCGCCACAGGCGCAGGACTACATCTTCGGCTACATGGTCTCACTCGACATTTCGGATCGCGGTGGCCGTCCGCCCGGGGGGAATCCGCTGCGATCGGATTGGTTCGTCGGCAAGGGCCACGACACCTTCGCGCCGATGGGCCCGTGGATCGTGCCGAAGGAGTTCTACGGCGACCCGATGGAGAACCTCAGGCAGACGCTGAGCGTCGGCGACACGCAGATGCAGGAAGCGACGGCGGGTGACATGATTCACTCTCTCTACGAGGTGATCGAGTACGCCTCGTCGATCATCACCCTCTTTCCGGGCGATGTGATCAACAACGGGACCTCCGGCGGTGTGGGAATGGGCACGGCGGTCCGTGGAGAGCAGCGGTTCCTGCAGCCGGGCGAGGAGATCGTTGCCACGATCGATGGGATCGGAACACTGCGGATCCCCGTGGTGGCCGAAGGGCCGCCACCCGCCGGCACGGGTGCCCGCTTGCCGCCGGTGCGCACCTACCGGGACTAAACTCCAGGATATGGTTCCTCCAATCGTAACTCGGGACGCGCCTCGAGGAACGCCTGGACCCGGTCCTCCCGCCCAAGCGCCACCGGGATGAAGTCCAGCGCCTGCTCCAGCCGCTCGTCGGATGCGGCACAGCTGAACCGTAGGAAGCCCGCCCCCACGTCACCGAAGCACTCGCCTCCCAGACAGGCCACGCCGAACTGGTCGTCGGCCCCCTCCAGCAGGTAGAGGGCCAGGCCGTGGCTCGTGATTCCCATGCGATTGCAGACGGCGGACACGTTCGGGAAGACATAGAACGTGGCGCGAGGCTCGAGGGAGTGGAAGCCATCGATCCGGTTTAGACCCTCGGTCAGTAGGCTCACCTTGGCGCCGAACTTCTGCATCGTCGCGTCCCGCGCGGTGCTGTCGAGCTCCAGGGCCGCTTTGCCGGCCAGCTGCACGAAGGGCGGCGTGCAGGACAACGTGGTGTTGATCATTGTGCCCATGCGCTCGGCGGTGGTCGGCGAAGACACCGCGAAACCCAACCGCCACCCACCCATGCTGTACGACTTGCTGAACGTGTAGGCGGCCACGCCGTGGTCCAGTATGCCGGGCTCGGCCATCAGCGAGTGGTGCCGGCCCTTCCACACCATGTGGCAGTAAGGCTCGTCGCTGAAGACGGCGATCTGTCTGCCCCGGATGAGGTCGGCGATGGACCGGAGGTCCTCTTCGGTCGCCACTCCGCCCGTCGGGTTGTGGGGCGAGTTGAGGAAGATCCCCTTCGGGGACGGATCGTCCGCGAGAAAGCGCTCGATCTCTGTGAGATCCGGGCGGAAGTCATTGGCCTGCCTGAGTGCCGCGAACACCGGCCGTGCCCCGCGCCGCAGGATGTTCGGCACATAGGTGGGGAAGTACGGACTGAAGACGAGCACGCCGTCGCCCGGGTTCAGAAACGCCTCGCAGAAGAACTGCTCGAAGACCTTCGCACCGGAACCGATCACTACGTTCTCACCCTCTGCCGGGATGCCGAACTCGTCTCGGACGTATCGGGCCGCGGCCGCACGGAGCTCGGGCAGGCCGGGTGAAGCACAGTAGCGCGAGTGGTTGCTCTCGATCGCTTCGATCCCGGCGGCCTTGGCCGCAGGAGAGGTGTTGAACGGGCTGTCTCCGATCTCCAGCTCGACGACATCCTTCCCCGTCGCCTGAAGTTCTTTGGCGATGGCCAGGACGGCGAACGCGGTCTCGGCGGTGAGGGACTTCGCGAATGAGCTGAGTTCAACGGTCACGGTTGCGGCTCCTCGTCTGAATCGGATCGGTCATTATGGGCCGTTCTCTTTGAACTCGCGAATCCCGGCCCGTATCATGAACGCCGCCGCTTGAAGCGATACCGGTAGCGAACGCGTCCCCGGGGACGGAGGCATCCCCACATGCGAGACCGACTCGACCGCATCCGTCACCCTACGAAGATTCCGCAAACCGGGCCCGCCAATACGTGGGGCGGGTCCAACATCCTGGCGTTCGCGCTTTCGTGACGCCATTCGTCAACCCATCCGCGCACCATCCCTCTACCGGAGGACATCTCATGAAACTGACTCGTATTCTGTTCGGCCTCCTTCTCATCCCACTCTCCGTACCGCTCGCATCGCTCCCGGCCCAGACCATCGCCATTCGCGCCGGGAACATCATCGACGTAGAGAACGGCCAGGCCGTCGCGAACCAGGTCATCCTCATAGAGGACGGCATGATCCAGGCTGTGGGGTCGAACGTGAGCATCCCATCGGGGGCCGAGGTGATCGACCTCTCCGATTCCTACGTTCTGCCTGGACTCATCGACGCCCACACGCATCTGGCGCTCACCGAGATGCCCGGCGCCGACATCGACGACTACGGCTCCTACTACTACACGAGCCTCATCGAGACCACCGCTTTCCGTGCCGTGCAGGGAACCATGCAAGCTCGCTCACTTCTGGAAACCGGCTTCACCTGGATTCGGGACGTGGGGAACAACGGGCTCTATGGCGATGTGGCCCTGAGGAGAGCCATCGAAGGAGGATGGATTCCGGGACCGAACATGATCGCGGCGGGGATCATGATCGCGCCGTTCGGAGGCCAGTTCCAGATGCAGCCCGAGAAGCCCGAGCTCGGCAACCCCGAGTACACCTATGCGGACACGCGGGACGAGCTGCGGAAGGCGGTCCGGGAGAACATCCACTACGGCGCCACGGTCATAAAGCTCATCGTCGACAACCAACCCTACATCTACTCCGAAGACGACATCCGAGCGGCGGTCGAGGAGGCGGGTGACGTGGGCATCAATGTCATCACCCACGCCACCAGCGACGAGGGCATCCGGAACGCCACCCTGGCCGGCGTCGCCTCCATCGAGCACGGCTCCCGGCCTTCCGACGAGACGCTCCGCCTCATGGCCGAACGAGGCACGTACTTGGTCGGTACCGACTTTCCCGCCACACGCCGGAACCCCCAAAGCTATGCGCGAGGGGTCGAGCGGATCCGGCGGGCGTACACCATCGGCACGCCCATGGCGTTCGGCTCGGACGTGGTCTACATCCGGGACGGGTTCACGCGCGGAGAGCTCACGCTGGAGTTCCTGGACAGCTACAAGGACGCCGACTTGCCGTCCTCGTACATCCTGCAGATGCTGACCATGAACGCCGCCGACCTCCTGGGAGTGAACAGCGGCCGGCTGAAGGCGGGCGTAACGGCGGACATCATCGCCATGGAGGGCAACCCGCTGAGCGACGTAGCCGCGCTACGGACCGTCCACTTCGTCATGAAGGACGGGAAGGTATATAAGCGAGACAACCGCTTCGAGTGGGACACGCCTCGGACCATGAACAACCCGAGGCGGAGGCCGCGGCGGACGGGGGGCGAGTAGGGTGCGGGCGGCGACGCGGGGGGCGCGACGGTCCGGTGATTCGACAACTCCGTTGAGTGAACGGAGGGCTACTTGTGGCGTTCTACTTGGTTGAAGCAGTGGCTAAGGAAGACCTACTCCCAGAGCTTGCGGAGCGGCTGGAGAAAGACGAGTTCCTTCCCATGCAACCATTCGGCGCCTCCGTCACATTCTCGCTGCGTGGTGCCCGCAGGCGCCCCGACGGAGGGGTGGTCTGGGAGGAAGAAGACAGAACGTCCTGCACGAGACCGACTACGTGGCTCTCGCCGCCGCCCAGGCCGGCTTCGAGCAGGCGATGCGCGGCTCGGAAGTCCGAGTCACCACGCCGGCTGGTACCGACATTTTTTTCCGCATCGGCGACCGTCCGGTGACCAAGCAGGACGGAGACGCATCAGCCGTAAGGGCGGAGCGGGCCCTGAACCTGATCGATCGCGAGGTCGAACTCCCGGCGGGCGCCATCCGCGTCGCCCCGCTGGAGGAGTCGGTCAACGGCACGATCGCCTTCCCGCCGTCGGTGTGGGGTGGGACCACCGTAGAAGGTCTGGTGCTGATGTTCGAGTCGGGTCGGGTCTTCGACGTTCGGGCCGAGCGAGGTCTCGGCGCCGCGGTGGCGGAGATGGACTCGGCCGGAGACGCCGGACGCGCGTTCCGGGAATTTGCCTTGGGCTTCAACCCGCTGCTCGCGATCCCGGACCAGGTTGATCCGTGGATCCCCTACTATGGCTACGGCGCCGGCGTGGTGCGCCTCTCGCTTGGGGACAACTCCGAGCTCGGCGGTGCGGTCGGGGGCGGTTACGTTCGCTGGAACTTCTTCACCGACGCGACCCTGACGGTCGACGGAGACGTCTGGGTGCAAGGCGGGAGGCTCGTCCGCTGAGGATCATTTGCCATACGCGCGGTCGGCGCCGCGACTGTGACGCACCGCCGTCTCGCTCACCCCCCCTGCCGCGCCTTCCACGCGTCATGCCGCATCCGAAGCGTAACCACCGGATTCGCATTCTCCTCCGGCAGGATGTTGTTGTCCGTCACGTTGAGGTATAGGAAGTAGTCCCCGTCGTTGAACGACTCCCCTTCGGGGTCGTCGGGGTCGGCGGCGAGGATATACGCCACGTGTGCGGTCTTGGTCTCGCACGGGGCTTCCAGCACCGGCTCGCTCTCGCAGGTGCAGCGCACGTCCCCCCCGGCCGCGGCGGCTGCGTCCATAGCAGCCATGACCCGGTCCGTGAGCGTGCCGCCCTCGGCCTTGGAGGCCTCCACCGCCCGGTGCACCACCTCGTCCGACGCCAGGATGTTGCCCTGGATCGAGAAGTAGATCTCCGTTCCGGGCACGGCGTCCTGGACGGAGAGGGACGCGGCACCGTTCCCGCTCCCCGAGAAGCCGGCGCAGCGGCCCATCAAGTCGACGATCCCGAACTGACGCCGTTCGATGTCCGGATCTTGCTTCAGGAGCTCGAGGATCTCCTCGGGGTGCGTGCCCTTCTTGAGCTCTCGGTAGATGAGCTGCTGGTTGTCCCGTGTCCGGTCGACTCCCGCCTGGGCCGCGGCCACACCCACTCCGGGGACGACGATGGCCTGGATGTCCATGAGGCCCCTAGCCGGGAATCCCTCGAGCCGGTCCTCGCGTCGACGGCGATGACGGACCAGATGGCCGAGAGGGGCACGGGCACGGCCACCAGGGCGATAGCGATGGCCAGCGGTGCCAGTTGGGCGAGACGGTCATGTAGGCGGCACATGGGATTCCCTTTGGTTGCGTGGATTGACGGGCGACCCGCCCCAAACAAGGCCTCCTAGCGGATCACCTGCGGCTGATCCGGGCTGTGGTCCCAGTACTGAGCGCTCGAGATGTTGGGCATCGCCCAGTCGTTCCCGTTCCAGCCCTGGAAGTGGTCCAGCCTGAACGCCCAGAATCCGGTGTTGAAGTCGCTCACCACAATGAGCCCGTCCGCGTTCCGGATATCCACGCCCCAGGCGCCATCGTAGATGTTGCCCGTAGTGGCCTGGCTCGGCCGGTCACCGTCCCCGTAAAGCATGGGCCCCTGCCGCGTGTGGTAGTAGCCCACGGTGAATGGATGCGTGGGATCGGCCATGTTGACGATCTGGAGCCCATCGTCCTGAGCCGAGATGAAGACGTACGGCCAACGGACCTCGTGGTTGTGGGTCGAGCCCCCGAACTTGGCGATCCAGGCCCCGATCCCCGATCCCCTGACGATGTTGGGAGTCTGTCCCTCCGACCCCGGAGGCCGCAGGTCGAAGAAACGAATCGGCGAGTGCTGGTAGGTGGGCTCGGGCATGCCGAGTCCGTAACGTCCGTCGGGCGTGGGTGTGAAGGTGTGTCCATTCTCGACCCCGGGAATGCCAGTGACCGAGGTGAGGAGCCGGGGGTTCTCCACGTCCGTCATGTCGAACACGTGGAAGCCCCCGGTACCGGCACCGTAGAAGCGGTCCTGCCCAGCATCCGGAAGGAACCCGACGTACATGTCATGCCACTGACGGCTGCGAGTTGCCGAGGGCTCCGGAACGGCGATGGCCGAGACGGGGTCGGTAGTGCCCGCCGCAAACTGGGCGACGTCGTATACGAACGCATCCTTCGACTGCGTGGTCGCGAGCAGCAGAGAACGGCCGTTGGTGTGCCTGTAGGTGAAGATGTTGTGGAAGCCACCCGGCAGGTCCGGCAGCCGGAGCTCAGCGACCTTACGCACTGTCGACCCATCCGGAAGCCCGGTCACGTCGAAGACCATCGCTCCCAAATCGAAGTCCGGCCCACCCTGCCCGAATTGGCAGGACACGATCACGTAATACCGGCCCTCTGCCTTGGCGTACTTGATGTCCACGCATCCGGTGCCGAGATGGAGATCCGGCTCGTCCACGATGTAGCGGTAGAGGACCTCGGGCTTTTCCTCATCCTCGATGCTGATGGCATAGAAGCCCGACGCGCCGAAGCGCTGTGCAATGTAGGCGAAGGGCCGATCCATCTCCTGCTCGACCTCGATGTCGGCGTGGCTGAAGCGCTGTCCGGGCAGAGGAATGTGCGAGACGACCTCGACGTTGGGCGTACCGCGGCGGCCCACAGGGTAGCCCGTCTCGGGCTGTAGGCAGGTCGGGTCGCCGAAGCACGTCACTTGCGCTGGTGCGTTGGAAGCCGTGAGGCCGACGGCGAAGGCCGCCAGGGTGAGCGTATACAGAACGAGCCGGGTTTGCTGGTGCATGATCACTCCTAGTTGATCCGCTGCGGCAGGTCCGGCCCGTCGTCCCAGAACTGAGCGCTCGAGATGTTCGGCATCGCCCAGTCGTTTCCGTTCCAGCCCTGGAAGTGGTCGAGCCTGAACGCCCAGAATCCGGTGTTGAAGTCGCTCACCACGATGAGCCCATCCGCGTTTCGAATGTCCACGCCCCAGGCGCCGTCGTAGATGTTACCTGTGGTGGCGTTACCCGTCACCAGCGCACCTTCTCCTCCGTAGAGGCTGGGACCCTGCCGCGTGTGGTAGTACCCCTCGGTAAAGGGATGCGTGGGATCGGTCATGTTGACGATCTGGAGCCCGTCGTCCTGGCCCGAGATGAAGACGTACGGCCACCGCATCTCATGGTTGTGGGTCGCGCCCCCGAACTTGGCCATCCATGCCCCGATCCCGGATCCCCTGACGATGTTGGGAGTCTGTCCCTCCGACCCGGGCGGCCGCAGGTCGAAGAAGCGGATCGGCGAGTGCTGGTAGGTGGGCACGGACATGCCGAGTCCGTAGCGCCCGTCGGGTGTGGGTGTGAAGGTATGCCCGCTCTCGACCCCGGGGATGCCGGTGACCGACGTGATGAGCCGCGGGTTCTCCACATCCGTCACGTCCATCACGTGGTATCCTCCGCCACCGGCGCCGTAGAACCGGTCCTGCGCCGCGTCAGGAAGGAACCCGAGGTACATGTCGTGCCACTGCTGGTAGCGAACCGCCGAGGGATCGGGGACGGCGATCGCCGAGACCGGATCCGTGACGCCCGCCGCGATCTGGGCGATGTCATAGACGAACGCGTCCTTCGACCCGGTGGTTGCGACCAGGAGCGAGCGACCGTTGGAGTGCTTGTACGTGAAGATGTTATGGAAGCCCCCCGGCAGGTCCGGGACTCGGAGGTCCGCGACCTTCTGCACGGTCGACGCGTCCGGAAGTCCGGTCACGTCGAAGACCATGGCTCCCAGATCGAAGTCCGGGCCCCCCTGCCCGAACTGACAAGACACGATCAGGTAGTAGCGGCCGTCGGCCTTGGCGTACTTCGGATCGAGACATCCGGAACCGAGATGCAGATCGGGTTCGTCCACGGTGTAACGGTACAGGATCCGGGGATGCTCCTCGTCCTCGATGCTGATCGCATAGAATCCGGACGCGCCGAAGCGCTGCGCGATGTAGACGAAGGGCCGATCCATCTCCTGCTCGATCTCGATGTCGGCGTGGCTGAAGCGCTGCCCGGGCAGAGGAATGTGCGAGACAACCTCGATGTTGGGCGTACCGCGGCGGCCCACTGGGTAGCCTGTCTCCGGCTGTATGCAGGTCGGGTCGCCGAAGCACGTCACTTGCGCTGGTGCGCTGGAAGCCGCGAGGCCGACGGCGAAGGCCCCCAGGGTGAGCGTATACAGAATGAGCCGGGTTCGTTGGCGCATGATCACTCCTCGGTATTCGAATCCTTCAAGGGATGCGTTCAGGCGGGTGGCAGGTCGGACATGGCGCGCAATAATGAGCCCAGATCGCGCCCCACCACAAGGCGAGGCGGCCGGAGAGGCACACCCGCCGCTGGCTCGGATCAGCGCCCGGTGCTGGTCACCAGTTCCGGTGGCACCCGCGCCTTGGTAGCCTGCTCGAAGTCGTACGCGTAGGCCAGCAAGTCCGGCTCGGTCCAGGTATCCCCGATGAACGCGATCACGAACGGCGTTCCGTCGTCGTAGTAAGCGAACGGAACCGTGACGACGGGCACGCCCAACTCGTTGACGATGTTGCTGGGAAGCTCCGGGTGATTGTTGGGGCTGTAGTCGGGGCGCTCGGGGTCCTCTACCAGGTTTCGGATGGGGGAGCCCGCCTGGGGAAAGAACAGCCCGTCGAGGTTGAACGCGTCCAGGATTCCACGGAACCGCCGGCGGATCTGCTGGCGCCAGGCCTGGAAGGCGTCCCCCTCCTCCGTGGCGCTGGGCCGGGCCGGCGGACGGTTACCCGTACCCCCACGGAACTCCTCCCCTGTCAGCGCCTCCCACTCCTGCACGCTGTGGAACGCGGCGTCATCACCCAGCCCCTGAAGGTACACGAGCATGTCGTGGGCACCGACGGACGGTACGCGGGGCCGCTCACCGTAGAGCTCGATGAACTCGCTGCCCCGAAAGGGATCCTCCACCACCTCGGCTCTCTGGGCGGTCAAAACGGCGATGGCCTGCCGGTAGATCTCCTCGGTCTCCGGCGCCAACGGTAGCCACGACTCGCGCCAGCCCTTCCCCACCAAACCGAACCGCTTGCCGGCCAGATCGGTGGCGCTCAACGCCACCGCATACCCCTCTTCCGGGATGTGACCCACCGCCGAGTACGTGGCGAGGTCTTCGGGCGTGGGACCCGCCAGGACGTCCAGCGTGACCGCGGCGTCGTAGACGGTCCTGGCCAGCAACCCGACGACGTCGATGTAGGTTGCGTTGACGGGAACCACGCCCTCCAGGGGTACGAGTCCGAACGTGGGCTTCACCCCCACGAGGGCCTGGGCCGCCGCGGGGTTCTGAATCGAGCCGCCGGTCTCCGTGCCCAGACCCAGGACCGCGAAGCTCGCGTTCACGGCGGTCGCCGTGCCGCCACTCGATCCCCCCGGGGCCTTGTCGACGTTGTACGGATTGAGGGTCACGCCCGCCACGGAGCTCTTCGTGCGCGTCCCATCTCCCGCGAAGTCGGGCATGTTCGTCTTGCCGAGAACAATGGCGCCGGCTTCGCGCAGTCGCTCCACCGCGGCGGCATTGTCCTCCGGGATCATGTCGATTCCCCCGGCGGCAGTGCTGAATCCGGAGAAGCCGGCCGTGGTCACTAGCCCGCCGTAGTCGAGGTTGTCCTTGATGACCACCGGCACCCCGTGGAGCGGCCCGCGTGGTCCCGTCGACCGATACTCCTCGTCCAGGGCATCCGCGATAGCGAGAGCATCGGGGTTGATGGAGATCATGGCGTTGTAGTGATCCTCGTACAGGGCGATGCGCTCGAGAAACGCCCCTGTCAGGTCCACTGCAGTGTATTCACCTGCGGCGAGGCCGGCCTGGATCTGCTCGGCCGTGAGCTCCACGACGTCGACGGCGGGACCGGGGGACGGAGCGGTGACTCCTCCGCGGGGCGAGCAGCCCCCGGCGAACCAAAGCAAGCACAGGATCGCGGTGACCCTGGGACGCATGGATTCTGCCCCCATCAAACCCTTCTGGTGACTAGCGGTCGACCGGACGGTCGAACCGGATTCCGTCAGCCGTCACACCCTATCAGCTTGCGCCTGGGAGGCCAAGAGAGGGTCCGAAGTCCCCGGGTAACCCGATGAACCGAATCTCGTATCTATGCGTCCAAGAGTCGGGAGGATGAATCTTTCTTCGGCCCCCCGCGTAGGAATCAGAGCGGGTTGAGGACGGGATGATATGACGAGGGATAGACACATGGTGCAGTTCTCTCTAAGCATAGATGAGAAGGGGCGGCTCACGCTGCCGGAGGAGCTCCGAGAGCGCCTCGGCTTGAACGAGGGCGACACGCTCGTGTGCGAACCCCGTGGGGAGCGGATCGTCGCCCGCAAGGTGCCACCGTCGGGGGATGTTTACGGAGAGTTGGCCGAGCGGATCGCCCGGCATTTCCGCGATCTGGGAGTCACCCCCGCAGAAGTGAGCGAGGCCATGGGCTGGACCCCGACGGGCCGGCAGAGGCCGGCGGCTAGGTTCCACCCTCATTCCGCGTGGAGCGCCTCCACCGGAGCCGCCAGACTCGGTCGCCGCGCTGGCAGGTACGTGGCGAGTCTCTCGGATTCGGACCATGTCGGAAGACAGTGCCCGCAGCTCCTGCAGGGCCAGGTGGAGGTGGTGGGCACGATCATCTCGAAGTGGCCGGAGTCGGGGGCCTCTCTGAGGACGATGGTGGGATCATCCACGGAACGGGCCCGCTGGAAGTATGCATGCCCGCCCGGCGCCCACGCCCGGTCGTGCGCGCCCACGAACACGCGCTGGGGCACGTCGATGGGCGCCAGTCGCATGGGGGATGCGGCGGCGTAGCGCTCCGGATACGCCTCGGGCGAGCCCCCAATGAGCCCGTCCACTACCCCCCCGCACACCGCCGCGCCCTGAAGGGTCTCGAGATCGGCGGCCGGAGCGAGAGCCAGAACCCCGTGGACGGGCAGCGGACGGGCGGAGTACAGCTCGCTCGAGGGAGGAATGCGTGGGCGGGCGGCCACCCACAGTGCGAGCTGCCAACCTGCCGAGTGTCCACTCGCGATCACCCGGCTCAGGTCCAGCGGATGCTCACGCGCCAGCACCCTGAGGTGGTCCACCCCCTGCGCAATGTCGAAGAAGGTCCCTGGCCAGCCACCCCCCTCGTTCCCCACCCGCCGGTACTCGAGACTCCAGACGGCGTATCCGGCGCCTGCGAGGGCCTGCTCTGCCAAGCCGACGTGCCGGATACTGTACTCGGACAGCCAGCACCCTCCGTGGACGAAGACGATGACCGGATGAGGCCCGTCTCCTTCGGGCAGACGAAGATGCCCGTACTGAAGGCGGTCCTCACCGTACGGGATGCGCAGGTCCGGTGCGGGCGATTCCAGGCCCGTCAGGTCGCCGGACGTAATGAGCTCCTGAGCGGTACCCGGCGTCGGAAGCCTGAGGGCCACGACGAGTGCGGCTGCCCCCCAGAGCGTGCCGAGCGCCATCCCAATGGCGGGGCGGCCTCCCGGGACGGCGGTCAGTGGTGGGACGAGGCGGGACATGGCCCGCAAGATGCGCCGGGGTCGGGGCCGACCACAAGCGCCTGCGCCCTATGTACTCCCCGCACCGCGTCTACGGATTGCTGCGTATCAAACCCCTGCCCTCTTGACCGTAACGTCCATGGAGACAGCCACAATGCCATGGAGGAGATCATGAGGCGTCCGCTGATCGGAATCAGGGTGATCACGATTCTCGTGGGCTCCGGAGCGCGGGCTCAGGAGCCGGTGCCGCTCTTGCGGTGGGCCACACTCCCATCGATCGTTGCGGTCCAACGGGAGAGATCGTGTTGAAGCAAGAGTGGCCAGCCCTGCGCGCAGCGAAGTTCCGTCAAGCCGGGTTCGTGTACCTGCACGTGGCCATCCTCTACGAGTCGGCGGCGTATGCCATGCTCAAGGCCGGCCTGCTGCCCGCTCGGTTCGGCTCACCGTGGCTCTGGCTCGGAGCCGGAGCCCTGGTGGCGGGCTTCGTCTTCGTCGGCCTCTACCGGTGGCAGAACCTCTGGATCGCCCGAATCGTGTGGGCCTTGCACGGCTTGCGACTTCCGGCATTGGTCGGGAGCGCCTTCTTCTCGGCTCCTGACGCCGTGACGCCCCCGGCGTTCTACATCACCGCCATCCTGGTCGTGGTGATCAACCTCTGGATGCTCGCCCGGGCGGGCTGGGACCTCTGAGCCGGTGACGTTGGCCACCTAGGTCCGGGGCCGCGTAGGCCTTTCGACGCTGCGACCTGCGCATCACCCACGCGCGTGCCAGGCCGCGAGAAGCTCGGTCTCGTCGATGTCGGGCGGTGTCGTAACCCTCATGGCCCGGACCGACAGGCACGGCCCCTGGCACTCGGCCAAAGTGCTTTTTCTGCTGGCCCATGTCCGGGCCGCACTGCATTGTAGGATGATGAGAATCCTGCTTGCCGTAGCCTTCCTCGTCTCTGCCGCCCTCTCGGCCCCTCCGGAGGCAGGCACCGACCCGTCGCCCACGGCGGCCTCCCCGGCGCGCCCGACCTCGACCCAGGCCAGCGCCCCGAGGCTCGACATCCAGGAGCACGTGTTCGACAACGGGCTCACCATCCTCGTGGTGGAGGACCACCGGATGCCGCGCGTGGCCGCGAACCTCTGGATCCGCGTGGGCTCCATGCAGGAGCCGACAGGGCTGCACGGCATGACGCACTTCCTCGAGCACGTCATCCACCAGGGGACCACCACCATCGGGACCACCGACCTCGCAGCGGAGTTGCCGATCCTTCAAGAGATCCACGACACGGAGCAGGAGCTCATCGCTGTGAGAAACCGCGAGCGGAATCGACTCCGTGAGCGGGACGTGTTCATCGACGAGATGGCGTGGCCAGGCACGCCCGAGACCCAGGCGCTCCGCGAGAGGCTCTACGAGCTCGAGGATCAGGACAACGGCTATCGCGATTTCTGGACCTCGTACAAGTGGTACATGCAGCACGGAGGCTATGCTCGCCATCAGGATCCGGTGCCGGCCAGCACCGAGCAGGACTACATGGAGATCAACATGGCGCTCCCCCGGGAGCACCTGGAGCTCTTCTTCCGCCTCGAGGCGGACCGCATGGCCAACGCGATCCTCAGGGGATGGGAGGCACAGCGCTTCACGGTGCTCGAGCAGATCCTGGGAGGACAGAGCCGCCCCCAGACGCGGTTCAACGTGGCCATAGACGGGGTGACGACTTCATCCCACCCCGTGTACCGGCCCGACGGTGGCCACATCCGCGACTTCGGAAACTTCACCCGAGCCGCCCATCAGCGCATCTACGATGACTACTTCGTGCCCAACAACGTGGCACTGGTGCTCGTCGGCGACGTCACTCTGGCGGAGGTCGTGCCCCTTGCGGAGCGTTACTTCGGCCGGCTTCCTCGAGGCCCAGAGCCCCCGGTCGACCTGGACGTGGAGGCCGAGCCCGTGCCAGGCGGGGCGATCCGCCTCGACTGGACGGAGCCGCTCTCGCCGCAGGTGCACGTCCGCTACCGCATTCCCGGCATGGGACACCCCGACCGGCCCGTTTTCGACCTCATCGCCGCCCTGCTGGGCGGGCCCCACGGCCTTGCCGCGCAACGACTCGCCGCGGGTGGCACCACGGCCTCGGTCTCGGCCGACTTCAGAGTGATCCACACCTACCGCTTCGGCTCGCCCGGCGCGTTCAACCTGGTGGCACGGGCGGGGGCGGACGGAGATCTGCCGGACGTCGAGCGAGGGCTCCTGGCTGCCCTGGACGACCTGCGAGCTGGCCGGATCGACCCAGCCGCGCTGGAGCGCGCCCACAAGCGGCTCCGGGTCGAGTGGGCGGAGTTCCTCGCCAACCCCCAGGAGCTGGCCTTCCTGATCGGGCATCACCACACGATGAACCACTGGAGCACGCTGCCGGCCCTCATCGAGGCCAGAGACGCGGCGACGGCGGAAGACGTTCGGAGCGTGGCCGAGGCCTACTTCGTGCCGTCGAACCGCGTCATCGCCGTCGCGCGCTCCGAGCCCCCGGAAGGGAGCGGGCCCAGTTGGCTCGACTTCCTGTGGGCCGACCTGCCGGGAGACGGACGATGAGGGCGGGAGCGCGGTGGGCGCGGGTGCGGCGGGAGGGTGCCCGGCGGACGTGGGCCCTACCAGTGGCGGCGGTCATGGCCGTTGCCCTGGTCGGGTGCGGCGACGGTGCTGCAGATTTTCTGCCCGGCCACTCACGGCCCATTCTGGAACACGACTGGCCCGCGCCGAGCGAGCTCGAGCTGGGGCCCAACACGTTCACGCCGCCGGATCCGGCCGCAGCCCTCTTCCAGGCGTCGAGCGGCCTCCGCGCCTACATCGTACCGGAGCCGTCGGATCCGCTGGTGCGGCTGACGGCGGCCCTGCCCCTGGGACGACTCCACGAGGCCGACGGCGAGGCAGGGGGCTCGGCCCTCCTGACCCGCTTGCTCACGACCCGGGGCGCGGCCGGGGCGAGTCGGCCGTTCTCGCTCCGGCTCGCTGAGCTGGGAACGACGCTGACCACTGAAGAGACGCTGGACGTCACGCGGATCTCCCTCGACGTCCTTCCCGAGGATTGGCGGGAGGGACTGGAGCTGCTCGTCGACGTGCTCAGGGATCCGGACCTGAACGCATCCGCGGTCCGGCAGTATCGGGCGGGCCCAGGGTACTCAATGCCCGTGGCCGGTGTGGGCGGGGCGGGCTTCCGCCCCAAAGTCGAGCTCGAGCGCACGTTGTCCGGGTACCCCCTGGCCCCCCCGGACCCTGGCAGCGCGCTCTCGCTGGCTGCGCTCAGGGGACTGGCCTCCCGCGCGCTGCGGGCCGATCGGGTCGTACTGGGCATCGGCGGCAACGTCCCGCGCGACGCCGCGGAAGAGGCCGTCGAATCCACGACGCGAGGCTGGGGGCGCAGCGCGGAACCCGCCGCCTCACCCGCGGCGATTCAACCGAGTCTGCCGCGGGCAGGCTTTCACGCCGTCGACGTCCCGAGCCTCGAGGGCTGGGTCGCCATCGGCACGACCCAGGGCGCCATTCCGGAGTCCGATCGGGCCCCGCTCGCAGCGCTCGCATTCATTCTGGGAGAACGCCTGAACATCGCGGTCCGGGAGATCCGGGGCCTCGCCAACCGAGCCCCGTTCCACATCCCCGAGACCGCGTCCGGGACCGGCCTGGTTCACATCCGAACCGGTGGCCGCCCCGAGGCCGTGGCACCGCTCATCCGTTTCAGCCTGGACGAGGTCCAACGGATGTACGATCCGCAAGACCCGGTGACGGCCGGCGAGGTGGCCCGAGCCCAGGGCTGGCTCGTGGACGCGGTTTGGCAGCGGTCGCTGGAGGTCGCGACCAGCGCGAGCGCGACCTTCGCCGTGGAGCAATCTCGTCACGGTAACACGGACCTGCTGATGGGCTGGCCGGCGGCCGTCCGGGCCGTCACCGCCTCGGACATCAAGACGACGGCTCAGCAGCGTCTGGACCCCAGAACGTTGGTGACGGTAGTCGTGGGGCCTCTGGCAAGAATCCGAGAGGCCCGCCACCCGCGCTGGCCCGTGGCCTTGAACGAGCTGGAGGCGAGCCTCTCAGGCGGGGGGTGAGGCCTGCCGCTCCCCTAGACCGAGCAGGTCATGTCCTGGGCGCAGCACATGGGTGACTTGATCATCCCGTGTCCGTCAGGGCACTTGGACACGTCCACCGTGCTGTCGTCGTCCTTCGTCAGGGTGTCGTGAACGAGGTCCTGCCCGCAGTGCCCGCAGGTCATGTTCACGCTCATGCCGCACTTCTCGCAGGTGTACGCCGCCATTTTGAAGGCTCTCTCGCTGAGGTGGAGAAAGGGTCGGGAATCGCTGACAGACGAACATTATGCAAACCGAGGCGGATCGTCACGAGGGCGGCACAAGCTCGAGCCTCCCGATGCCGCGTGCGTTACCCACCCACGATCTCTGCCAAGAGCCGCTCCGCATACTCCTGGTCCCAGGAGGCAAAGTTGCGCCTGGCCGAAAACTCGAGGTGTGTCCCGTGTTCGCGGGCCTCGAGTGACACTGTGACGTCCAGCTCCTCGAACGGGCCCTTGAGCTCACGCTTGCTGCCGGAGTCCTCCATGCTCTCGCCGGTGAGCTCGATCCCCATGCGCCGGAAGGCGGCCCGCACCCGGCCCGTGGCGCCCTGGATGTTCGACTGAACCTCCGCCTCGGCACCCTGGGAGGTCACGTGGATCGCCGCGGCGGCTCCCGCCCCGGCGGCTGCTACGACACAACCGACCGTCAAACCGGCTGCGAGAATCGCCACGAAACTCGGATCTTCCCGTTCATCTCAACACCTCCGGACCCCATGACAGACCTGTGAATCGCCTCTTCACCACGATGACCCACCGGGGGGGCGAACTGCAAGGTGAGAGACCACAAGAAATCTCTTGTAGCACGGAGGATCGGGTGCTGCGGCAGGTCGGGGGACTCTACGCTTCGGCCGGAGTGTCCGCTGGATGGTCGAACCCGTCGGTGGCGAAGGCCATGAAGGTGAACACACCGATGCTGATGATCCCCCAAGTCAGGCCGAGCAGGACCCCCAGATCAACGATCCCGCGCCACGGCTGAGCCATCCGGTGAACAGCCAACACCAGGCCCACGATGCCGATGGTCAGCAGAATCGACCGGATCTGTACGCGGCGGGTGGCATGGAAATACCCCATGCAGAAAAACGGCGCGAAGAGCGAGCGGACCGCGTGCGGGTGCTCTGTCAGGTACTTCGCCCGGGCAGCCACGCGCGGAGAGAAGGACCTTTGAAAGCCGAGGTACCCCTCCAAGACGACCATGAGGGCCGCCCAAACCACCAGGAAGACCCAGTGGCGAATGTCGAAGGGATGGTCGAAGGCCCCCATGGAGATGGTGGTCAGCCGATAAACGGCGCCGCCGAGGAGAAGACCGACCCCACCGACGCCCCATGCGGCCCCCAGCGCTCCCCCAGGGCTCATCGGCCTGCTCCTCGGCTCATCGCTCCGCCTGGAGGCTCATCGCTCCGCTCCCCCAGCCGCCACCCCGCGTCTCACGGCCCCTGCCCTGCTCACGAGATCCTCGAGGGTCTCGTACGGCTGGGCGCCCACCACGCCGAAGCCTTCCGAGACGAAGGTCGGAACCCCACTGACGCCCATCTCGGTGGCGCGCCGCCAGTGATCGTCGATGGCCTCCCGGTGCGTGCGCTCCTCGACGACGGCCCGGGCCCGCGTCCCGTCGAGCCCTACGGACTGGGCTACATCCACGAGCACGTCAGTCTCGGCCAGGTTCCGGACATCGACGAAGTATGCGCGGTAGAGGGCGTCGTGCAGCGCATCGGTCACACCCTCTTCATCGCCCCACATCGCCAGCTCCTGGGCCAGGCGGCTGTTGTATGTGTGGGTGCGGTCACCGTACTCGAGGCCTTCTTCGGCCATGAGCGCGACGAGACGCGAGCGCATGCCGGCCAGCATCTCCTCACGACTCCCGAACAGATCCACGAGGGAGCGCCCCTCAGGGGGGGTCTCGGGGTGGAGGGGAAAGTAGGTGTACCGGACATCGAGGTCGTACTCGGCTTCCAGCCTGCGAACGCGCCCGGCGCTCAGGTAGCACCAGGGTCAGACGAAGTCCGTGAAGACTTCGAGGACTCTAGTGGGGGTCTCGTGGGGCATCGCCACTCCTCCTGGCCGCACTACGATGACTCCTCTTCGAGGATGCAGCTGTATTGGACAATCGTGGGTGGGGAGGCCATGCTTTGCAAGAAGCCGCTCATCGCCACGCCCACGCCGGTCGCACGGCGGCGTTTCTTCTAGATTCCTGCATCCCTGCCGAATACGACACTGGAGACACAACCTTTGCGTCCCACGATTCCCCTGGTCCTCCTCCTCTGCACTCCCCTCGCCACACCCGCCCAGACCAGAGTCCCCGAGGCCCGGACCGACGCCGAGCGTCCTAGGGCGATGGCCGTCGCCGCTAGGGAAGCCATACGCGTGGACGGCAGGCTTGACGAGGCCGTATGGCAGGGCGCGCCTGTAGCCACCGATTTCATCCAGTCGGAGCCCCGAGAGGGTGACCCGTCGACGGAGGAGACAGATGTTTGGGTCGCGTACGACGACACCCACCTCTACGTGGCGGCCTATCTCCACGACTCGGCCGACCCCACGGTCACCGACATCCGGAAGGACTTCTCCGAGAGCAGCCAGGACGGATTCCAGATCATCGTCGACCCGTTCCGGGACCGCCGGAACGGGTACGTCTTCATGACGAACCCCGAGGGGGCCCGGGGCGACCAGCAGGTCGCCAACGAGGGTCGCGAGATCAACACCTCGTGGGACGCGGTGTGGCGGGTGGAGACCCAGCGCGTCGCCGACGGGTGGACGCTGGAGATGGAGATCCCCTTCAGAGCGCTCCGCTTCGATCCCGAGAACGATCGATGGGGGATCAACTTCGCGCGGCGGCTCCGACGCAACAACGAGGTCTCGTATTGGGCGTCCATTCCCAGGGCCTACAACTTCTACCGCCTTTCGCTGGCGGGTGATCTGGTGGGGTTGCCCCGGGCCAGCGGAGGGAGGGATCTGCGCGTGAAGCCCTTCGTCCTGGGTGGCGCCGTTCGCGAGACGGGGGGTGATGACTTCGCCCGACAGAACGAGTTGGGCGTCGACCTCAAGTTCCGCCTCACCGAAGGTCTGACGCTGGACGTCACGGCCAACCCGGACTTCGCGCAGGTAGAGGCCGACGTGCAGCGGGTGAACCTCACCCAGTTCAGCCTCTTCTTCCAGGAGAAGCGGGAGTTCTTCCTGGAGAACTCCGGCCTCTTTTATGTGGGAGATGCCGCCCGCAACCTCCGGGTGCGCCTGACGCCCACTCCTGATTCTGACCTGCTTCCCTTCTTCAGCAGGCGCATCGGCATCAGCGGTGACGGCCACGCCGTGCCCATCAGAGGCGGTGTCCGCCTCACGGGACAGGCTGCGGGGATGGTGGTGGGTGGCCTCTGGATGCGAACCGGCGAGCTGGGCGGCACGCCAGGCGACGACTACGCCGTGGTGCGCGTGCGCAAGAACGTGCTGCGAGGCTCGGACATCGGCGGCATCTTCATGATGCGTGACGCAGTGGGCGGCGAGGCCGACCACAACCGGGTCTACGGCCTGGACTCCTACATCCGCTTTCCCGGAGAAATCGAATGGAGCACCTACTACCTCCAGTCCGAGTCACCCGGCTTCGACAGCGGTCAGTACGCGTGGCGGACGTCCCTGAGTCGCGAGGGCAACTTCCACCACATCAAGCTGGGCCTGATGGAATTGGGCGAAGGCTTCACGAACGACCTGGGCTTCTTCAGGCGCACCGGAGTGCGGAAGTACTTCATCGACTGGGGCCTCCGGCCCCGACCCGAGTCCTTCCGGAGCATCGGCATCCGGGAGATCCACCCGCACATCACGTGGAACTACTACCAGGACCTGGGCGGCGCCATCCGCGCCAAGCGCCTCCACTCGGGAGTCACGTTCTTCCTGGAGTCCGGTGGCAACGTGCAAATCCAGTCGGACAAGACCACCGAGGTCATCGACCGCCCCTTCACCATCGACAGCCGTATTGACCCGATTCCGGCGGGGCGCCACGACTGGACCACCTTGGCGCTCAGCGGAGGCACGAACTCCAGCCGTCCCGTCTCCTTCACGTATCGCGGCAGCATCGGAGGACTGTGGAGCGGAACGCAACGCGCCGTCTCCGGGAGCGTGACGCTGCGCCCCTCCTACAAGTTCCGCACGACGGTGTCGTTGAGCCGGACATCTGCCGACCTGGACGACCCAGACGCGTCCTTCGCGAGGACATTCTGGACGGCGCGCACGAACTACTCGTTCCACAAGAACATGTTCGTGGACGTGCTAGTCCAGTGGGACCCGGCCAGGAAGCTCCTGAACTCGAATGTGCGCTTCAACCTGATCCACCACCCCCTCAGCGACCTGTTCATCGTGTGGAACGAACAGCGCTTCGAGACCGGGGAGGGGATCCTGCCCGGGCGGAGCCTGACGGTCAAGCTCAGCCAGATGGTGGCGTTCTAACTCCCCTGGTCCCCCGTCGGGGCGGGATCCACCGTGAACGTGATGGACATCCCCGACCCCATGTGCTCCGGGATCTGACAGTTGAACATCCAGTCTCCGGGGTTGGACATGTCGACCAGGAGGTCCACGGTGGAGCCCGCAGGGATGACCGCCGTGTCCTTCCAGACCAGGTTGCTCGTCCGCACTCCGTCCAGCTTTATGACCAGAAAGCGCTGCCCGTGGAGGTGCAGCGGGTGATTCATGGGATGGACACCGCTACCCGGGTTTACCACGCGGATCTTGGCGACCTCTCCCTCCGTGAAGCGCCAACCAACCGCCGGGCCGATCTCCTCCTCTTCCTCTTCCTCATCTTCCGCGGACCTCGCGGGCTCGTGGAGAACCCAACGCACCTCCAGCCCCGTGGTCAGCCAGCTCATGACGGGCATGGCATCGTTCCACTCCATGGGCGGGGAGTACGTCGAGCTGCGGATCGCCAGGTCGATGGTGGGCTCCAGGTCCTGGATCTGGAGGAGCAGCTCCAGCTCATGATCCACGCCCCTGTCGAAGTGCGGCCGGAACCGGTCGATGTCGGCGATGACGTCCGTGTTCTCTCTCAGGCGCGAGAACGACTGCGAGAGGTCTCGGGCGGTTTCTTCGGTCCTCACTCGGATGACACCCAGCGTGTCCACCTTGGGATAGGAGCATCAGTGCCGCGGGGCATCTCCGGCACCCCGCCCCATCCGGGCACAAGGCCCCTTCGATTCCTTGCAAAAATCCTGGTAGTCCCCCAGTCTGTGCTTCTGCTCCCGCTCGCCCAATTGGAATTCCCCTGCCAACGGAGCGCTCAGTCATGAAACGACGCACCTTCCTCCGATCTACGATGGCGGCGGCGGTCTCCACTTCGATTCCCGGCAGGCGGTCGCTGGCCGCTCTCTACTGGCCGGTGGCCCAGGTGCCCCCCGACGTCGATGCCATCACGGGAGACGGCCGGGAAGTCACGCTGAAGGGCAAGGCAGTCCAGGAGCTGGCCGCCAGGTTGAAGGGGCGCCTGCTATTGGCTGACGACGAGGGCTACGACGACGCTCGGCGCGTGCTCAACGCCTCCATCGACAAGCACCCCGCCCTCATCGTTCAGGCGACCGGCGCCGCCGACGTAGCGAGCGCGGTGGATTTCGCACGGGAGAACAGCCTGCTAGTGGCGGTGAAGTGCGGCGGTCACAGCCCGTCCGGAAAGTCCACGTGCGACCGCGGCATGATGATCGATCTCTCGCCATTCCAGGGTGTCCGCGTCGATCCGGTGGACAGGAGAGCCCGGGTCGCGGGGGGCACGCTGATCGGCCTGTTAGACCACGAGGCCATGTCGTACGGGTTGGTGACGCCCATGGGGACCGTGTCGCACACCGGTGTGAGCGGCTTAACCCTGGGCGGTGGATTCGGTCGCGTGGCGCGCCGGTTCGGTCTCGCCCTCGACAACGTTATGGCCGTAGACGTGGTGACGGCCGACGGCAAGCTCCGTCGTGCCAACAAAGACGAGAACGAGGATCTGTATTGGGGAGTGCGCGGGGGCGGCGGGAACTTCGGTGTGGTCACTTCCTTCGAGTTCCAGCTGCATCCCATGCAACGTCGGGTCGTCGGCGGCCGCATCATGTTCCCCATCGCCAAGGCTCGCGAAGCCCTGAAGCTCTACGCAGACTACGCCCTAGAGGCTCCCGACGAGCTCTACTTCGACTACTTCATGATGTTGCCTCCGGGGGGTGCGAATGGCGTGGCGGGGTTCAGCGTCTGTTACTCCGGGCCCGAGAGCGGGGCGGAGAAAGCGCTCGCGCCCATTCGCGGGTTGGGCACGCCGGCAATGGATGGCGTCGCGGCCATGGACTACGTGTCGCTTCAGCGATCCGGTGACATCGACGACCCGCGCGCCACGGGTAGCTACCTAAAAGGCGGCTTCGTCACCGAAATCGCGCCGGACCTTGTTACCGCCATCGTGGAGAACTTCGAGGGTCATCCCAGACGCGCGACCCAGCTGTTCTTCCAGCACGCCGGAGGGGCCATCGGGCGAGCGGCGCCGGACGCGACGTCGTTCGCGCACCGGTACGCACAGCTCAACATGCTGAACGCCGTCGGCTGGAGCGTGGGCGATGACCCGACCTCGGACGTCGACTGGATCAGACGGTACTGGGCCGAGCTCGAGCCCTTCACCAGCGGGTTCTATACCAACGAGGTCGGCGAGGAGACCGCTGAGATGATCGACGCCAACTACCGGCAGAACTTCGACCGCCTCGTCGGTATCAAGAACCGGTACGACCCGACGAACCTGTTCCGGCTAAACGCGAACGTGCAGCCGACGGCCTGAGGGCCACGCCGACCGAAGCCCACGCCGGCTCTCTGGACGCCGTCCACCCCGTCTCCCGACGCCAACTCAAACGGGAGCGCGTTGAAAGGACGCTCGCCTATCGAATACAGCACACCAGTCGGAAGCGGTTCGGCTCGCCGTCGGGAAGACCTGAAAGCAAGAAGATGATCGAGTCGCCACCTACGAAGTCAGGGAAAGCCAGGCGGCTGGCGTCCTCGCTCCCCCGCACGCGCGAGATCCGCCTCCTCTCCCGATCCAACACGAAGATCCCGGAGAGCTCCCGGGATTCTGGCTCGCCCAGCACGGGAAGCCCGCGGCCCCGGGCATTTGGGACCGCGCCCTCGGGAACCGCGAAAGCCGCACGCCGTCCGCTTTGGTCGAAAGCGATCTTCCCGGTCTGAATTCCCAGGTCGAGCACCTCGTCACACCTTCCGTCGTCGGACATCCGGAAGAGCTTCGTAGTGGCGGTCGTCTCGTCCCGAGCCGCGATCTCCGAGCCGTCCTTGGAGATCATGGGAAGTGAGACCTGTAGATCGGGGCAGGCGGATACCACCTCGCCTCTGGGCCGGAGCCCCCAGTCTGGTAGCGTCAGCTCGTAGTCGCGGTAGACAACGCGGTCGTACCAGCTCGTCATGATCCGGTACGTAGTCGGCGAACCGTCCTCGCCGTCCGTACGATCGAGGATCGCCGTCGACGGATACTCGTCATTCATCGCGGGATCGAAGTAGAGCGGACGGACCTCCTCGGCGCGTCCACGGCGAGCCGCTTCGACGACTTCAGCCGCGTCGAAGAACTGGAGCCCCGAACGACGCTGACCCGGGGTGACGAAAAGCCGGCCATCGGGTGTGGGGATGAAGTCGACGAAGCCGGGTGCCAGCGAGCTGGCTCGGGTCCTCATGTCGAGGAGATAGATGCGCCCGCCCATCTCATAGGCTATGACGCGCGTGCCAGGAACCCACCGAAAATAGGCTCCCGGATGCCCGTCGACCGGGAAGTCCGTGATGGCCCGGCCCATGTCCGGACTCCTGGCCAGCGTCATGTCCGGGGAGGGCTCGTCGGTGACCTCCTTCACCGTCCCGTCCCCTATGCGGCCCTCGATCATTCGCCGATACGTCTCTGCCGTCTTGAAGCCCAGGATCGCTCCTCCCAGCAGGCCCCCATCCCGATGTGGGATGACCGCCGGGAGGTGCGTTGGCGCACCTCTGGCAATCAAGCTCTCCACTAACGGGTCGGTGGACGCTCCTCCTACCCCTCCCGCGACGGCCTCCGTATGCTCGTAAATGGAGGAGGCCTCCACTACCGTCAGCGAGATGCCCAGATCTTCCGTAGCCGAGTGGATCTCCTGAATGCCTCGCCGTGACAAGGGCATCAAGGGCGACCACACGAAGATGACTCCACTGCAGGCTCGCCCCATCGGGTCGTCGGGGGTCGCGGACCGGTCCATATACCGCATGGCCTCGCACGACCGTACCCGTCGAGATAGATCGGACAGGGGAGTCAGGGTATCGACCTCAGGCGGCAGCGCTCTCTCCCTGAGCTCCTCAGCCTCCTGTGCCGCCGCGGCACTCGCGGATCCGAACGTGGAGAGTGCCACTGCCAGGAGGAAGAGCTGCTTCATCTCGAGGGTCACTCCTCGGTCACCCTCCCGCGATCGACGCCCGAATCGCGCGGGCGGTGATCTCCGCCCGGTAGGCCACCAACCTCTGCCCGTTGGCGATCGTCTGCTCGAGCGGCGCGAGGTCGACCCCGTTGATGCTGAACAAGCCTGCGTCGATGCGCTGTAGTGCGCGGATCCGCACCGGATCCGTCGTGGCGATGATCGAAGAGTAATGATAGTCGTCGTGATATTCGTTGCGGGTGGCGACGCACTCGTTCGGCTGCTGGAAGATCCCGAGCTCGTCCTTCAGGTAGTCGCAGCTGTAGATGTCTTCGGAGTAGTACTCGGGGATGTAGTGGACGCGGGCCGGGCTACCCATCCATGAGCGGTTCAGCGTCTCGGTGACCGCCTCCATGCCCTGCCGATTCCCCCCGCTGTCGCCGATCAAGACGATGTCCGTGAATCCGTGCTGTGCCAGGCTGCTGATCACATCCGTCAACAATGCCTGGAAGGTCTCTTGTCGGACGCTGATGGTCGCATGGTACCTCATGTGACCCGACGGGGGATCGATCCTCCCCTCCGGAACGAACTTCACGATCGGCGCCACCAACGCGTCGCCGAGTCTCCTGGCGATCGCCTCGGTGGTCGCTTCAAGCACGAAGTTGTGCTTCCCGCTCGCCACGTAAGGTCCGTTCTGCTCCACCCCACCCGTGGCTACGATGGCCGTCGTCTTGCCCGCTTCAATCGCGTCGCGGACCTCCATCCAGGTCATCTCCTCGATGAAGATCGTGTTGATGCCCGCCATGGGCCGAGGCGCGTCGAGCTCCTGCGCCGGCAGCGGCACACTCAGGATGCTCGCGACAACGAGGCTTGCGGTTACTGGCGCTTCACGTCTCATGGTGGACCCTCCCGTCCAGAGCCTTAGCACCGGACTATCTAGCAGCCGGCTCGTTCTTGTACACTCTCCCCGTCCGCATCACGAACACCACGCGGTTCAGCGCCGAAGGGTCGGTGAGCGGATCGCCGTGTACTCGGGAGGGCCCACGAGCTCAGACGTCTTGAACCAGCTCCCGCATGCGCCGCTTGGTCGCCGGGTCCGGCAGGCGTCCAAAAGCGGCCTGGATATTCTCCTCCATGTGCCCGGGATTCGTGGTCTCGGTTAGGACGCACGTCACCGCGGGATGGGCGAGAATGTACTTCACGGAGAACTGCGCCCAGCTCGCGCAGTCGAATTCGGCGGCCCATTCCGGCAGGGCCCGCCCGCTGACCCGCTCGAAGTAGCTGCCGTTCATGAACGGTCTGTTGATCAGGACTGCCATCCCGAGGTCCTGGGCGAGGGGCAGAAGCCGCTCCTCCGCGCTGGTTTCCATCACCGAGTAGTTCATGTGCACGAAGTCCAGCGGCTCCGTTCTCATTAACGACTCCAGGCGATCGTGCAAGCGGTCACTGGAGACCGTCACGCCGATGTAGCGCGCCTCGCCCGTGTACTTCCACTCACGAAGGTTGGGCCAATGGGCCTCCAGAGCTCGCATGCTCTCGACCTGGACCACGTCCAGGGTACGCCGGCCGAAGAGCCTTTGCGTCTGCCGCATCTGCGCGATGCCGGCTTCTCTCCCGTCCGTGTTGATCTTGGTGGCGAGAAAGAGGCGGTCGCGTAGGTCCGGTGCCATCAGCACTCGACCGAACTCGGCGTCGATGTCCTCCGTTCGCGGAGAGGTGTCGACGACGCGGCCCCCATGCTCGACGAGCATTCGCATCACGGACGCTATCGGCCCCGTGCCGTTGTTCGGGATTTCAAGGACGGGCTTCGTGGATCCCAGCCCGACTACGGGCAGGGTTTCACCGCTGGTTGGTATGGCTCGGGCGGGCAGGGTCTCCTGCGCGGGCAGGGTCTCCTGCGCGAGAATCCCGCCGGGTCGGGTCAGCAGGACGCCGAGGCTCGGCAGCTGCATCAGGAAGTCGCGGCGAGTCGTCTCGCTCGTCGTGGCCATGATACCTCGCTGGGTCTCCTCGACCTCAGGGCCGTGAAGGTGGGTCGTGGGCGAGTCGTGGCACCTCGCGCTTCACCATGCCGCGCCGCGAGGGGCAAGGCGAGCGGTGAGCGCCATGAGCGACCATCGGCGCCCGAGCGCTTCAGCCAGGGCCGCCAACTCGCGAGTGGATCAGCGGAGGCGCGCGGTATCCGGCCGATGGACGTCGAAGCGCTCCGGTCCCCGGTGCCCGCACCTATGGGAGGGCGGTCCGCCGACTTCGCGAACGCTCGCGTGAGCCCGCTTGTTGACCAGTTGGGTCCTGCCCCTCACGTTGTCTCGACCGGTGCGAGGGCTTGCCTTGCCGATCCAAGGCGAGCAAATACATGAGCGACATGGACTACACCTACTACGGCTTCCGGCGCTGCGTCGGGGCGTTTTTCGAAGCGCCAACCACGGATGCGCGCAAGCTGCTCCCTCCGCACCTGGAGCCGCTCGAGATGCAGCACGAGCGCAGCGTCCTCGCGCTGACTGCGTTCCAGTTCCACGAGAGCGAGGTGGGTGAGTACGAAGAGATTGTCCTCGCGGTGATCGTCCCTCCGATGGTCGAGCCGGGGAAGCCGCTCCCCAAGGCGGCATTCTACCCGTTCGTGGTCGGCACCTCCACCGAAGCGTCGCGGCTGCACGCCATGGAGCGCTGGCACCTCCCTCACTACATGAGGGATCTGGAGATCAGGTTCAAGGAGAGCGACGAGGGCATGGAGGTCAACGTGCTCGACGGTGCCGATCCGGTTCTGGACCTCCTGGTGACCCAGCACTCGTACGAGCCGTCGAAGAACCTCTACAACGCGTTCACGGTCGAGGGCGACAAGCGGTTCAAGGCCAACATCTACATGGAAGCCCCGCATTCTGAGCACGAAGAGGAGCGCGGCTCGCTCACGCTGTACGAGCACCCGATGACTGAGGGCCTCACGATCGACGACGTAAACACATATCCGTTCCGTGAGCAGTGGTACCAGGAGGGGCTCCAGACCTTCGAGCCCCTGGAGACCCTCTGACGGCGCGCCACCTCCTGGCCTCACGCGCGCAGGCGCCCTGTGCGCGACCCACTGTACTTCTTCAACAGCCTTCTAGGGCGCGGCGAAGCACGGGAGGCTCTCGATGACCTCCTCTGTTGCGGGGTGCTTCGGCCCCACAGCCAGGAGCTCGTGGTCGGCACCCCAATGGAGTGACGGGTTTGCCAGGTGCTCGGCCAAAGCGGTCGACTCGTAGAGCCGGTATTCACGCTCCGATAGCACGGCATGACACTCGTCGTAGCAGGAACGTCCGTGGATCGAGATGAACAGCAGCGTCTCTTCCGAAAGTAGGTCACATGCGCCTCGCAGCACCGCGGCCTCACTTCCCTCTACGTCGATCTTCATGATGTCCGGTGTCGACAGATCCTCCTCGACCTTCAGACTCTGCAGCGTGGCCACGCGCACGCGCTCACTCCCCTGGCCCAGGCGAAAGGTGATGGACGAGCCCCGCCCTCCGAACTGATCGTGGCCGTCCCGGTCACTCACGGCCACCGGGAGAATCCGGACGTTGGTGAGCTCGTTCCAGTCGATGTGCGTTCGGAGGAACCAGAGATTTGTCCCGGAGGGCTCGAAGGCCACAACCGATCCGGTGGGACCGACTCGCCGAGCCATCGCCATCGCCACATAGCCCTTGTGGGCGCCGATATCCCAAACCTGGTCTCCCGGACTCAGGAGGGCGTGGAGTGCCTGGATCCGGCCGGCTTCGAACCGGCCTGCGCGGTAGCCCCGGCCCGAGCTGGCGAGGCTCCATTTGAGACCTTGGTTCGGGCCGGACCTGATTCGGACCGGCATGTGGCGCACCAGCCTGGCCCCTGCCGCCCTGAGGGAGTAGGGGAGTCTCATGGTTCGATCCTCCATCTGATTAACACAAGACTAAGCGCCACAAGATTTTATGGTCCTACATGGCCCCCTGTGATAGGACTACCGATCGTTCAGCGGTGACGCTAGTGGTGACAAACCGGGACAAAAAAGAGTCAGAGCTTGAGGCGAAGAAGCGGAGCACGGTGATACTTGGAGTGGAGCGGGTTGAGGGTCTCAAGGCGTTCGCCACACACCACCTCCTACTGAAGGCGTAGGTCAGATCCGACACCCACAGCTCGTTGGGACGAGACGCCGAGAAGTCACGATCCACCAGGTCCAGGGGCCGCTCCATACCCTCGACGGCGTAGGTCGTGACTTTGAAGGTTCGACCCCTCACTGCTCCGCGCAGGCCCATCTCGCGCATCAGGCGAGCCACCGTGCATCGGGCCACCCGAGTGCCCTCTCGGTTGAGCTGCTTCCAGACCTTCTTGGCCCCGTAGACCTGGAAGTTCTGCATCCACACCCGCCGTATCTCAGCCTTCAAGCCCTCATCCCGCTGAGCCCGTGCCGAGCGCCTCGTCGGCTCGGCCTCGAGCGCCTTGTACGTGTAGTATGTTGACGGAGCGATCGGCAGCACATGGCAGATCGGCTCGACTCCGTACTCGGACCGGTTATCGTCGATGAACGCCACCATCAGCGGGGTCGGCGGTCGAGCTCCGCCTGCGCGAAATACGCGGACGCCTTGCGTAGAATCTCATTCGCTCGCTTCAGCTCGCGGATCTCCCGCTCCTGATCTTTGAGCCGTTGACGCTCGTCCGTCGTCAGCCCTGACCGTCTCCCTGAATCACGCTCTGCACGCCGTACCCACTTCCGCAGGGTCTCCGCCGTGCACCCGACCTTCTCTGCGATCAAGCAGATCGCCGCCCACTGTGACGCGTGGTCCGACTCCTGCGTGAACACCAGCCGGACTGCCCTCTCCCGTGTCTCGGGGGAGTACTTCGTTACTCTCTTCATGACCCCATCCTCTCAACTGATGGAGTCTCCGGCAAACCCGGGGCGATTCACACCGGGATCGCGGCAGTGCTCGCGCGCGTATTTGCGCCCCTCTTTCTGGTCATGTCCGTCACTTATCTCATCGTCGCCTTCGTCGGAGGCGAGAACCCATTCATCGATCGTTCCTTCCTCATTACCTTCAACGGTCTGCTGTTGCTGGTACTTGGCATCTCGGTGTTCTCGCTGGTGGAACGCACCGATGAGTCGGACGTGGGATCGATCGACTATATCAACCTGGCGCTCGTCGTTGTCACCCTGTTGATCGACGCAATAGCGCTTTCTGCGATCCTGTTTAGGCTCGCGTCCTTCGGATTCACGCCAAACCGCGTGACCGTGCTCGGAGCCAACCTGATAATCATGGTGCACCTGGCCTGGATATGCGCGACCTACGTCGCCTTGGTGCGACGGAGGGTCGGATTTGCCGCGATGCAGCACGTCATCGGAAGCTACCTCCCCGTCTACGGCGCTTGGGCGGCCATCGTTGCGTTTCTCCTGCCGGTCGTATTCTGGTTCGCCTAACTCAAAGCTGGAGAGCCAGCCGGGTGTTCGATCCCGAGGAGTTGCGCCCAGACTGAGAGCACACCCAGGCCTTTGTCCCTTTGGTTTGAGGGTCCACCCCGCTCACCCACCGCCCGCCCATCTACGCATGCGTTCTTCCCATTCGAGCCTTGCGAATGTCTGAGCGCACGCTCGATCGTCGAGCGCTGGCGTCAGACCTCATGTCGGCTGGGTCTGGTCCTCCCTCTCACGTTATCGCGACCCGTCAAAGGGCTTTTTTTTTACCTATCCTTATGTGTTTTTCCTATCCTTTATCCTTTCAAGGGAGCAGATGGAAGGTGCGTATCATCGAGGTCACCGCCCCCCGGGCGGGAGATGCTCGAGCCAGTAGCGTGACATGAGCCGGAAGAGATGTGGCCGGGTCTCTTCTCCTTCCCTCATCCCATGATTGCGGTTGGGGTACAACATGTACTCGAACGGCTTGCCTAGCTCGATGAGCCGATTCACCAGATGCTCGACGATCTGAAGATGGGTGTTGGTCTCGCCCGAGCCGTGGACGATGAGGAGGCGCCCCTTCAACCCTTCGGCATAGTAGAGCGGAGCGGCGACGCGGTACCCCTCGGGATTCTCCTCGGGCGTCCGCATGAAGATCTCCTGGTACCACGCTTGGTACAGATCTGCTTGTGGCTTCGGCACGACGGCGATGCCGACGTGATACTGATCCGGCTTTCTGAAGAGCGCGTTCAAGGTGTTCGTGCCGCCGCCGCTCCACCCCCAGATCCCCACGCGTGATAAATCGACGTAAGAGTGCGTGCGGCCCAGCTCGCTGAGGCCGTCCGCCTGCTCTTCCGTCGACAGCGGACCCAAGCTTCCGAAGACCGACCGGCGCCATGCCGCACCTTTGGGCGCAGGCGTTCCCCGATTGTCCATCGAGACCACGAGATACCCTTCGTCGGCGAGGGCATGGTGGTAGAGGCTGTGGCCCTGCTGACCTCTTCCCCAGTCATCCAAGACTGTCTGCCCCGCAGGCTCTCCGTAGACGAAGATGACCACGGGGTATTTCTTGCCCGCATCGAAGTCCCGGGGCTTGATCATCAGCGCGTCCATCACGACACCGTTCCCGATGTCCACCGTGAAGAACTCGGTCGGGCGTGTAATCCACGCTCTCATCTTCTCGCGAAGCGCCGCGTTGTCCTCCAGCACGCGCACGGTGCGGTGCGACGGCAGCTCGATCAGCTCGAACACGGGCGGCGTGTCGAAGGTCGAGTATGTATGGATGGCAAAGCGGGCGTCGGGTGAGAAATCGTAGCTGTGCGTTCCGGGCTGCCCTACCGGCGTCACCCGCTCGGCGTCTCCAGTCGCATCCAGGCGCACGCGATAGAGATACTTCTGGGCGCCGTCGTCGGGTGACGCATGGTAATAGAGCCAGCCGCCCTCCTCGTCGATCACTGCGGCGCTCCCCCTAGGATCTCGCTGGTACCTGCGCGTCACGATGTCGTGCGCATCGCGAGTGAGCAGCGTCTCCTTCCTGCCGTCGCGCGAGATGAGATACGCATGCCGCCAGCCATCCTTCTCGCTCACCAGCACGAACGCCTGCCCGTCGCCCAACCAGTCGATGCCGCCGTTCGTCCCGTCGCTGCTGTCCACCCAAGCCGAGTCGGCTTCTTGGTAGGCGCTACTGACCCTGCCGGTTCGAACGTTGGCGAACAGCACATTGCGCCGATCGCTCGCTCGGGATAGCTGCTCCACGACGAGCTCCTCCGAGCTCCCCGCCCAATCGAGACCTCTGAGGTAGAAGTCTCCTGGCTGGCCTGGAAGAGCCATCCAACGGGTCGGGCCGCCATCGGCGCTCACCACACCCAGGCGCAGTTTCGGGATCGGAGTTCCCACCTTCGGAAAGCGCAAATACTCTGCAACCGGATACAGGCTCTCCGTATAGTTGATGCGCGGGAACACCCCGACCTCGCGCGAGTCCACCTGAATGTAGGCGATCTGCTCGCTGTCAGGGCTCCAGCGCACACCGCCTCCACGAGTCCCCCAGTCGCTGACGCCATTGCCCAACGATCCGGGCATCCCGTCGTGCGTGAGTCTGATATTCCGCCCACTCGACACGTCATGGACGTACAGATTGTGCCCATGGATGTAGAGGATACGCTGGCCATCGGGCGAAAGCGCATCCCCCACCCGGCAGGACGCGACTCCGGACAGGACCATCCGCAATTCTGTGGACTCCAGATCGAGCAACCAACAATCGCGGACCGGGCCGCCATCCGGCAGCTCGCGCGTGTTCGCTTGGAGAAGTAGGCGCCGCCCATTCGGCGAGAGTCCGACATCTTCGATGACGAGGGGTCCGGCTGTGCCGGATGGGACTAGCTGCGACGAGGACCGGATCATCTGGCGTGTGCCGCTGGCGGCATCATAGCGCACGAGCTCCTGCGCCCCGTCGGAGGTGGGCTCGAGCACGAGAAGGCCGGATCCATCCGGAAGCCAAAGCTGCGATAGAGGACTCTTGGCCTCCATCTCGTTCGTCTCATAGATCGCGCGAATCCGTGCATCCAGCTCCGCAGACAGCTCGGCGGAAGGAACGGTCTGCGGTGGTCCGCCGCCGCACGCGAGGAGAAGAGAGCAGCACGACAGCACGAACGCGGTCAGCGTGGTCCTGCGGGGACAAGGGGACATTGCTAGGCACCTCCCTCACGACAGATGGGCAGCGAAGGCTTCGGCGGCCAGCGGCCCGGCCGCGCCGCCGCTGTCAGAATAGCTCGAGGTATGTAACGGCCGCTTTACGGACGCATGCTTTCAGATTTCCAGGAGGGCCCACTCCTTTGTCAGGTTCGGCACGCTTCCCGCAACCCAGCCCTTCTCCGTTCCTACCACCACGAGGTCCGAGGGGTTGTAGCCGTAGCCGCCCTCGGGATCGAAGAGGCCAGGCTCCATGGAGAAGGTCATGACCTGCAAAAGGCAAAGCAGAAGCTAAAACCGGCCCCAAGATCAGCGCCGCCGTGGCGCGGGCGGTACGATGTGTGGCACGCGGCCTGGCCAGAGGTTCCGGTCCATGAGCTCGGAATAGAGGGACGGTAGCTCAGTCTCCAGAAGCCCGTTCAACTCCTGGACGGTCTCTGTCGCGTCCTCGAACAGCCAATCGATCTGCCGGAGCTGATCGGGCCGCGGTGGGCCGGATGGCCAACGCTCGAGGTAGCCTTTGAGCCCCTGCCAGCCCGTGACGGCACTCATCACTTGCCGAACATCCCCCTTGAGGTCCGAGAGCTTATCGGCCAACTCCTCTACGCGGCTCTGGATCTCTTCGCTGGCGGCCTCACCTCCACGGCCAGCCTCCTCGGCAAGTTGCTTCTTGAGCCCCTCGATCTGGTCGGAGAGGGGGTTCACTACCTTCTGGGCGGCATCCAGGGTCTTCAGGATCTCATGAAGGTCCAGCTGGGCAGCCTGGCGTGCCTGCCGATCCGCGTCCGAAACGTGGATCAAGGGATCTGCTTCCACCGTTATCTGGCCCGTGAGCTGGGCTAGGCCGGCAGCACTCTCCTCCCCGGTCACCGCTGCGCCTCGCGGGACATTGACTGCCACCCGGTAGCTTCCAGGCAGGACGTTGGGACCTCGGGGCCCGGGATCAAGGGCGTAAAGAAACGCTCCAGGCTCGTAGGCTGGCTCCATGCGGAGGTCCCAGAACACCCGATTCAGCCCCCGCTCGCCCGGCCCCTCCAGGGTGCGGATCACCTTCCCCCCGGCGTCGCTGATGACAACCTCCACGTCACCCTGGGATGACTCACCGAGGTAGTAGGTGATGCCAGCTCCGAACTCCGGGTTGGGCGCCAGGAACTGGCCGTTGCCGAACCAAACCTCGGGGTCGTAGGTGTGGAGGAGCCGGGCCGTCGGGACTGGCAGGAGGTGCTCGCGGGCCGCCAACACCTCAGACGTCAGGGCCTCCAGGGGTCCGATATCGTCCAGGATCCAGATACCCCGCCCATGGGTCCCCACGATCAGGTCGTTGTCCCGAGGGTGGATGATCAGATCATCCACAGGGACCGAAGGCATGTTGCCGTTCAGAGAGGCCCACGTGGCTCCCCCGTCAATGGACAGATGCACCCCCTTCTCGTGCCCCACGAAGAGGAGCCGGGGGTTCCTCGGATGCTCCTGAATGATGTTGACCGACGTCTCCTCCGGCAGACCCCGGGCCAGCGCCCGCCACCTCTGGCCGTAGTCCTCGCTCACGTAGACGTAGGGTCGGTAGTCGTCGTTGTAGTGCCCGTCGAAGGTGGCGTACACCCGGCCCTGGGCATGGTGGGAGGCCACCACCCTGCTCGCAAAGGTCATGGGGGGGAGGTCGGGGATCCGGCCGGTGACGTTCGTCCAGTCGGCCCCGCCGTCCCGGGTGACGTGCACCTGCCCGTCGTCGCTCCCCGTGTAAAGAACATCCGGATTCAGGGGCGACTCGCCGATCGTCGTGAGGCCGGGGTAGGACGCGCTCCCATCGTGGCGGGAAAGGGTCTCCTCGGTGACCCTACGGCCCATCATCTCCAGCGTATCCCGGTCCACCCCCATGGTCAGGTCCGCACTGATCACCTCCCAGTGCCGCCCCCGATCGCTTGACCGGAAGACCACCTGCGCTCCGAAGTAGATCGTCGCCGGATCGTGGCTCGACATGACCAGCGGCGAGTTCCAGTGCCAGCGGTAGGCTCTCTCCTCTTCCCCTTCTTCGTTCTTCACGGGCTTTTCCGCCGGAGCCGGGTCGATCGCCTGGCGCTCCCCGGTGGTGAGATGGAAGCGGTTGAGCCGCCCACCCTGGGACTCACTGAAAACAATGGTGTGGTCGTTGGGGTCGATCAGGGTGTAGAAGCCGTCACCCGGCCCGACCTTGTAGACATCGTGATTGGAGAGGCCATCTTCGCTGCGGGTGGCGCTGGGCAGGCACCAGGAGCCGTAGTCCTGGCTGCCTCCGCAGACCCGGTACGGATCCCGCATGTCCACACCGATCTCGTAGAACTGGCCGATGGCCAGGTTGTCCTTGAACAGCCAACTCTCGCCCCGGTCCCAGGAGATCGATACCCCACCGTCGCCGACGAGAATCATGTGGTTGGAGTCGTCTGGATCGATCCAGAGGTCGTGGTGGTCAGGGTGGACTCCCACCGCCACCGGGGCCTCGTCCCGGAAGGTCTTGCCACCATCGTCCGAGACGTGAAGGCGCGTCCCCATCACGTAGACGCGGTTCGCGTTGTCGGGGGCGATGCGGATCTGGCTGTAGTACGTCGGTCTGGGGTTGAGCGTGTTGACGTGTTCCCAGCTGTCGCCCCGGTCGGTGCTCCGGAAGATGCCCCCCTTCTGCGCAACGCTTTGAGAAGGTCCAGAGAAGACGGCGAAGCCCCGCTGGGGGTCCGCCTCTACCATTGCGTAGATGATCCGCCCGTCTCGCCGGTAGATGTCCAGGCCGATCCGCCCCTTGTCCCCCTCCGGGAGTCCCCCCGTCAGCTCGGTCCAGCTCTCCCCCCCGTCGTACGTCCGGTAGAGGCCGCTCCCGGGGCCACTACCGCTGAACCCCCACGCCCTCCGCCGCCGCTGGTACATGGCCGCGAAGACCGTCTCCGGGTCGTGGGGATCCATGGCCAGGTCGATCGCCCCGGTGTGCTCATCCACGTATAGCACCCTCTCCCACGTCTCACCCCCATCGTTGCTCTTGAAGACTCCCCGCTCCGGGTTCGAACCCCATAGATGCCCCACCCCCGCCACGTACACGACATCCGGGTTTGTCGGATGGATCACGATCCGGCCTACGTGCCGCGTCTCCTTCAGCCCCATGTGGCTCCAGCTCCGGCCGCCGTCCACCGACTTGTAGACGCCCTCGCCCCAAGAGGAGCTCTGCCGGTTGTTCGCCTCGCCCGTACCTACCCACACCAGGTTCGGGTTCGAGGGGGCCACCGCCACATGGCCGATCCCGATCATCCCCTCCACAGAATCGAAGACCGGATCCCAGGTGGTGCCCTGGTTCGTGGATTTGAAGAGCCCTCCGATAGCAGTGCCCAGGTAGATGACGTCCGGGGCACCCGGCACCTTGGCGACTTCAACAGCAGCGATTCGCCCCCCCATGGTTGCCGGACCGATACTGCGCCACTTCAGGCCCGACAGGGCACCGCCATCGAGCAGGACCGAAGTTGCCTCCCGCCCTCTTGCCCGAGCCGCCGCATCGTCCGTGCTCTGTCCAACCACTTCGGCGAGGTCTGGACCGCTGGGTATCCCAGCGAGAAGCAGAATAAGGATGAGGCAAGAACTCGCGGTACGCATGAGTACTCCTCCCTGCTTTCCTATCTTTAACAACAACGCCCGCCGCTCGCGCTATCCGCCCTTCACTTCCCCTGTGGCTACGCTCCGCGGAGGCTCTATCAGCCAGTGCACGAACCAGGTCCGAAGCCGCTCCAGACGATCGATCAGAAGCCACGGCTCACCGGCACGCGCTCCAGTCCGGGCCGCAATATACGTTCTCCGTCCGCGTGCTGGTAGGCGTTCCTCGTGTTCTCAGGGGTCTTGTAGCCTCCAGTGGTGGCCGCGTGCTCCTTTTGACTACATTGAGCGGTTCTACAACCGCCGCCGACGCCATTCCCACACCAACGGCTTACCCCCAGCGGAGTATGCCCGCATCATGGAGAACCCATCTTAGCTCACCCTGGGCCAGGCTCGGTCTCGCGAATGAGCGCTCCAAGTCACGGCCGCACGTTTCCTCGGAGGGATCTACCGTGGACAGAAGAGCCTTCCTGAACGGTCTCGGAGTCGCCTCAGCGAGTCTGCTCCCAGCCCCACCCAAGTCCGAGGCAGGCACTGCCGCCGGGCACGGTGTCGCGTCCACCCAGACGGAGAGAACCACGGGCCGAGCCCACCTGGGGCGTATCGAGGCTGCCACGCAAGGGCTGGCCGGACAGTCGGCACAGGAGGTGGCGCGTAACGAGGACTTCTGGCGCGAGGTGCAGCAGAGCTTCAGCGTGAGCCGCAGCGTTGTCAATCTCAACAACGCCGGACTCAGCGCCTGCCCCAAGGTCGTTACCGACGCAGTGTTGGATCTCACGATGGAGCAGGAGAAGCTCCCGCCTTATACCGCCTTCACGACCCTACCTCCACGACTAGAGGTAGTGCGAGTGAAACTGGCGAGACAACTCGGTTGTGATCCCGAAGAAGTCGCTATCGTGCGAAACGCTACCGAAGCGCTGCAGACCGTACTGTTGGGGATCGAGTTGGAGCCAGGGGACGAGATCCTCACCACAACCCACGATTACTGGGCCATGCTGGACGGTCTCGAGCAGCGCCGCCGCAGGGACGGGATCGTGGTCAAGCACGTCCCCGTGCCTGCGGTGCCACGAAGTATGGGTGAGCTCACGGCCGCCATCGAGAGCGGTATCACCGACCGGACACGCTTGATCCTCGTCTCTCACCAGGTAAACCTCACGGGCCAGATCTTCCCGGTGAGGGAGATCTGCGAAATGGCACACGCCAGGGAGATCGAGGTCGTGGTCGATGGGGCACAGTCTTTCGGCCAGTTCGACTTCAAGCTCGAAGACCTGGGTTGCGACTACTTCGGCACCAGTCTTCACAAATGGCCCATGGCTCCCAAGGGTACGGGACTGCTCTATGTGCGCCGCGACCGAATCTCGGGCATCTGGCCGCTCCTGCCTCCGCCGAGTGAGTTCCACGACGATGTGCGCAAGTTCGAGGCACTGGGTACGATCCCCGCCACCTCGCTGGCGATCGGTGAGGCCATTGCTTTCCACAACGGCATCGGTGGAAAGAGAATAGAGGAGCGGCTTCGGTATCTCACCCGGTACTGGGTGGACCGTGTTGCGCAGCATCCAAACGTCCGCTTTCGGACCGCTTTTGAACCCGATATGAGCTGTGCCATCGCAACCGTCGACATCGAGGGCATCCAGCCGCGCGCGCTCCTCGACCGCCTGTGGGACCGGCACCGCATTCGGGTGGCCAACCCCACCCAGCGTGCCGACAACGTGCGGGGTGTGAGGGTCAGCCCCGGCCTTCAAACAACGCTCGAGGAGTTAGATACTTTCTGTGACGTGATGGAGGGGATCGCGTAAACGGATTGTAGGCGCGCGACTACGCGCGCCTCTCATCTTTTCTCCAAGGTCCAGGCACGCCTTCAGTGGGCAGGAAAGGAAAGATCCATGAACAAGGGACTATCTCGCCGAGAGTTTCTGGAACTGAGCGGAGGTGTGCTCGGCGTTTCGGCCGCTACCGCCTGTGCCACGCAATCAGTTCCTACACAAACCCCATCGCCATCGCCCGGACCTAGGGCGTTCTCTGTGAACAGCCCTGATCCCTGGATCGAGATCGACCGTGGGGCTTTCCAACACAACGTGCGTGAAGCATCTCGTCTGGCGGGCGGACGTCCCATTCTCGCTGTGGTGAAGAACAATGCCTACGGCTTGGGGGACCAGACAGTGGGCCCCATCCTCGCCGATTGCCCCGAGGTTGGTGGTATCGCTTGCGTCAGGGTGCACGAGGGATTGGCCATGAGGCAGGCCGGCGTGGGCAAGCCGATTCTGAACATGGCGGAGGTCTCTGAGCCGGAGATGGAAGAGCTCGTGCGACACGAGGTCACGCCATCGGTCTGGCTCGACGACGCGCCTCAGCGCATCGAACGCCTGGCGCGACGCTTGGGACATTCGGTGCCGGTCCAGCTCTACGTCGATACCGGCATGGGCCGGGAGGGCATGCCGTCCCGCCGTGGTTGGCAGTGGATGGAAACCTTGTGGAGGAGTGAGTCGGCGAAGGTGCTTGGCACCTACACCATGTTCGTGCACGAGTTGGAGTTCGACCGCGAGCAGCTAGCTTGCTTCGAGAGCATCATTTCACGGGCTCGGGCTGGTGGCCTGGCTCTGGGGACCCTTCACGCCGCCCCGACGTTCGAACTATTCCAACTTCCCGAGGCGCACTTGGATATGGTGCGTCCGGGTAACGCCTTGTTCGGCAACTATCCCGGCGTCGAAGGCATGCACGAACTGGCCGACCTGAAGCCGGTGTTCCGGCTCTGCGCGCGCGTCGTCCGGCTCGAGCGACTCGAGCCCGGAGAGAGTGCTGGCTTCTACCGCTCCTACCTGGCCGAGCGGCCCACCTGGATAGCGTTGTTACCGGTGGGCCACACCGACGGATATCCGTCTACGGCGGCCGGCACTTGCGAGGTGTTGATCGGTGGCCGGCTCTACCCCGTGATTGCGAACGTCAACTCGGCACACACCATCGTGGAGATCGGAGCAGAGAAGACCGTCGCAGTGGGCGACGTGGCCACACTGATCGGTCCGGACCATCAGGCGATACTGCCGCACACCGTAGCCGATCGGACTGGGGTGACGAAGCTGTCCCAACCGTAGTTGAAGGTTCCTGATAGGGGAGAAAGAAAAGTGGTGGTTCCGGGGGTCCCGGGCCGATAGGCTCGGGTAGGCAAAAACCCCAACACGGAGCCACCACGATGAAGAGAACGTACGAGGTAAGGGATCGGGCGGACAAGCGCGCGATCAGGGAGTTCCTGAAGCGGGAGGGGCAGTTTCTGCTTCCGATGCTTGAGCTCGTGGAGCAGACGGAGGTCGTGATCGACGAAGTCATCCAGGTGATGGGACGAGCGACGATCGAAGCGGTGCTGGAGATGAGCGCCGAGGGTGTGGCAGGCGTGAAGCAGGCAGGTCGGTCACGAGCGGAAGACGACACGGTGTGGTATGGCCGGCAGGGTGGTGTGGTTTACCTGTCGGACCGGAAGGTGCGTGTGGAGCGGCCACGGCTCAGGCGCCGGGGCGCCGGGGAGGGTGGCGAGGTCGAGGTGCCGGCGTACGCAGCGATGCGGAGACCGGGCGCCGTGGCGGATCGGATGCTCGAGGTCCTGATGGCGGGGGTGAGCACGCGGAAGTACGGCCGTGTGATCGGTGAGATGGCCGACACGGTCGGGGTGAGCAAGTCGGCGGTGAGCCGTGAGACGGTCGAGGCCTCAGAGCGCGTGCTGAAGGAGCTGATGGAGCGCCGGCTGGATGCGTGGGACCTCCTGGTGATCTACCTGGACGGGATCCGGATGGGCTCGCACCACGTGCTTGCTGCGGTAGGCGTGGACTCAGACGGAAAGAAGCACGTGCTGGGCGTGAGGGAAGGAGCGAGTGAGAACGCCGAGGTGACCAGCGCGCTCCTAGAGGATCTGGTCGAGCGCGGCCTGGACCCGGGCAGGCGGCGGCTGTTCGTGATCGATGGCTCGAAAGCGCTCAGGAAGGCGATCGAGAAGGTGTTCGGCCAACGTCACCCCATCCAGCGCTGCCGCAACCACAAGCTCCGCAACGTGCTGGGTCATCTGCCGAAGGATCAGCACGCTCAGATGAAGGCGGCGTTCCGGGCAGCGATGAAGCTGGACGCGAAGCAGGGCGAGCAGAAGCTCGAGCAGCTCGCCCGATGGCTCGAGCGCGACCACCCCTCGGCCTCGGCCAGCCTACGCGAAGGCCTCAGCGAGATGTTCACGATCAACCGGCTCGGCCTCCCGCCGCGGCTGAGGAAGTGCCTGGGCTCGACCAACCTGATCGACAGCACCCACTCGGGCGTAAGACAGAAGACCCGCAGGGTGACCCACTGGAAGAACGGAGCGATGGCCTTGCGCTGGGCTGCGGCCTCGTTCGTGGAGACCGAGAAGAGCTACCGGAGGATCATCGGCTACGACCAGCTCTGGATGCTCAGGGCCCACCTCGACGACCATGAACCGGTTGCCGAAATGAGAAAGGCAGGCTAACAAGGAGACTCTCCGGAGCCACCACCTTCAACTGTCAGCGGGACACCATCGGAGTGAGATTCCTGAGACTCATCCAGAAGTTGAACGCTCGATTACCGCGTCGGGTTGTCTGACGAGGAGACGAGACGGTCGAGGACGGGACGGACAAGGATGGAGTGTCTTCGAGTGCGCTATGTGCTGGGAGTGAACCAAGGTTCTACGCTACTCTACCGTCCTAATCGGGTGTTTAAAATGGGCGTGTATTGTCGTCTGGAACGCAATTACTTTTCCTGATGCTCAGAACAAGAGTTCATATGAGAAATATCGAATTGAAGGACATAGAAGCGGCGCGCGCTGCCCTGCCGGCTCCGGTCCGGCGAACGCCGATTATTCCGCTGGCGCGTGATTCGGTGGAGATTGGTCGGGAACGCTGTTTTCTTAAATGCGAGAACCTACAAGTCACTGGCGCCTACAAAGTTCGTGCGGCTTTTACGGTGCTGAACGCACTACCGGAACAGGCCCGAGCCAAGGGTGTCGTGCTGACATCCTCGGGGAATTTCGCTCAATCTTTCGCGTATGCCGGGCGGACGATGGACGTGCCCATAACGGTCGTCATGCTGGATCATGCCAGCCCTTACAAAGTGGCTGTGACCGAGGGGCATGGCGCCAAGATCCATTTTTGCGGGACAGATGCCCTTGAACGCCAGCCGACCGTCGAACGTCTGGCCGGTGAAGGCGGACTGACCGCTATCGACACATGGGAAGAGCCGCAGATTACTGCGGGCCACGGCTCGATCGGGCTGGAAATCATTGAGGATTTCCCCAACGTGCAACAAGTGCTCGTTCCGGTTTCTTCAGGCGGTGGCGCCTCCGGGATTTCGACTGCGATCAAGCATCTACGGCCCGACGTCAAGGTTATTGGCGTCCAGCCTGAGCGGGCGAATGCCGCCTATGTCTCCCTTCAGGAGGGCGAACCCGTCACGATTGATTATTGGGATTCGATTGCCGACGGACTGTCTGCCGTCCGCCCCGGTGCGTTTCCTTTTCGTCACCTCCAGCGCTATCTCGACGGCATCGTTCTTATCTCGGAAGCGGATATAGCAAATGCGTTTTGCACCATTCTTTATCGCGCCAAGATTCTGGTCGAGCCAGCAGGTGTCGTTGCCACGGCAGCTTTCTTGGCAGGTAAAGTAGACACTTCTCTAAAAACCGTCGCCATCGTCACCGGGGGCAATCTCAGCCCGGAGACTATGCGGCAACTTATTGAAATGGCCGAGACGGCATAGTCGCGATCGATTCGGTGCCGTTCTGGAGCACTGTGTGGCCGTCTTGGCGCCGAATGTCGCGGTTGCGAACCAAGGGTATCATGAAGTGAGCCGGCTGGCCGGTTCACGTCAGTGGTTCGCGACCAGAGGCCACTGGTATGGCGATGGATTTCGAGTATATATTGAGAAAGCGATGACTCAGAGGAGAGCATACGATGTACCGAGAGCACGAATTCGACGCGTGCGGCCAACCGAGAGCACACGGATCAGGCAGCGGTGGCCTTAGTCACCGCTCGTTTCTCGTAGTCGGTACGGCAGCGGCCGCCACGGCGGCGCTATCCCCGGCTGCGCTGGCGCAGTCGGCTCACGCTGCAGGCGAAATTCAGACGAAGTTCAAGCGCATTTTGCCGCAGTTCATCGCGGCGTTGGGTGATCCAGATGCAACCTCCGGGAGCAGTGCACAATTGTGGGGTCTGTGGCGTCAGGATCCTGGTCCGCGGGGAGTGAGGCTGGACCGCTACGAGGGATTGAAGGCCGCAGGTGGTGTCGCCCCAGCACAGTGGAAATTCGACAGCACAGATTGGTGGTTGGAGGAACACGGCTTGATTATGGAGAACCCAGACTTCCCGGTCCCTCCTGGCAAATACTTGGTCACAGGTCTCCGCGAGGTGACGACCGTGCTGACCGTTCATCCTATGGAAAAGGACGGTACTCAGCGTTGGGAGCTCGCCAACGGCGCGACGCTCCATGATGTGACGCACTTGGCCTGCCGCTCCGCGCGCTACACACCGGCGACGAGTGATAATTCGTGTTCGCCGGCCAAGGCGCAGATGACTGCATTTCCAGTTACTCCAGGGGGCCCGATGCCTCCAGTCGAGAGCTGCAACAAGCAAGACTATGCGGTTCTCCTCGTGATTGGTGTGGCTGGGGAAAGCTGATAGCTGGCACCTGATTCGGGCAGATTTCACCTGATTTTTGGCCATCTACGGGCCCGTCGGTCGCGGCATGAAGGTCAGCAAAGAGGAAGTCCTCGGCGTGCTGGTGGCCGTGGAGTTCAGCCAGCAGTACGACTATTCCGTGGAGAACGTCCGAGAGACGCGGCTGGTCAACCTGCCATGCTGAAGGATCACGAGGTGGACGTAGTGGTCCGGAGGCTCGGAGAGGTCTTGGCACCGCGGACCGTCTAGTGCGGCGCTCCTAACCCGACCCGCCGTACTCCTTCAACAGGCCTCTAGCGCTTCTTCCCTAGCTTCCTGATCACCTTCTTGAAGTCGGGGCCCGGCGTCGCGCCCACGGGATCCGTGGGCCGTGGAGGTGGGGGTGTGCGCGGCGGCTTGGGCGTGCAGGGCCACTCGGGAAGCTTGAGTGAGGGCTTCTTGTCCCGTGGCGCACGTCCTCGACTACTCTTGGCCATCAGGAACCTCCTCGATGGATGACTGTCCCGTCCGAACCCACGTGGTCGGACGTCCTGCCCATACTACGAGCCTCCAGGGCCCGGGGTGTCAAGGAGCCGGCTTCAGGCGCTGGGAGTACACGACGCGGAAGGCCGTGGGCCAGAGGGTGAGACAGTCGTGCTCTAGCGTCGCGTCCTCGGGGCATGCCGTGAAGCTTCGGGGTCCGGAGATCACGAACACGTCGACAGCGCCGTCCCGGCGGAAGACAACGCGCATGTAGCCGGGGGCGGCCACTCCGAAATGCATCCCGGGGACACGCCTCAGAGGCGTCGACAACTTGCTGCCGGACCCACTCACCAGGGTGAACTCGGGGTCACCAGTCTCGACTGCGGCGATGACCTGGAGGTTGTGGTCGTGGCCCGAAGCGTAGACCAGCGGAGCGCCACCACGGGAGAACGCCTCCCGAAATCCGCGGATCATGCCCTGGTACGTGAGGGAGGTAAGGTCCTGTCTGATTGCGCCGGCGCGGCTGAGGAGCCAACGGGCGCCGACGGTGGACCGGAAACCCACAGCGCCTCCGTGCTCACCGCCTGTCACCATGGGGTGGTGAGCGGCGACGATCACGTCACGATCGTCGGAGTCCGCCATGACCTCGGCGAGACGCTGGTAGGCTTCGAGAATCCCATGCTCGTCTTGGCCCTCCACCAGCCACCACTGCGTATCGAGGAACACGATCCGCACGCTCTGGCCCAGGTCGACGTACTCCGGTCCCCCTAGTCCGGCTCCGGGCATGAGCTCCACCAGCGTCCCGGCGGCTCGCTCGCGCTGAAGCCTCGTTTCCAGGTTGCGGAGGCGGGCCAGGGCTACGGGCCCTGAAGTGTTTGCCCAGTCATGGTTGCCGGAGATGAAGATCCCGGGTGTTAGGTGCGCGCGAGCCTGTGGGCCGGTCACGGTGGCGATTTCGTTTCCGAGGCGCACCGAGTCCCGAGGGTAGTCGCCTTCGGAGGGATCGTGGTAGCCGTTGGGATAGACGTTGTCTCCCAGAAAGACGACGGCCACCGCCGAGTCACGCGCCAGAGACTCGGACCAACTCTCCACTTCGTTGGCGAGTTTCTGCAGGACGGGACTGCCGACGCCGTCGGCCTCCCCGGCGTCGCCGACCAGGAAGACGACAGCGTCCACGCTATCGGGCCGAGGGTCGGCCATGGGTGGGGTGCCGGGAATGGGTGCCGGGGCGTAGGCGCAAGCACCTGCGGCCACGAGCGGCGTCAGGAGCGAGCAGACTCGGTGCGCCAGGCTCCGGCTTTGCTGCGGCCCCCGGATCGCCGGCATGAGTTGCCCTCGAACAAGGGCACTCGGAGCTGCGCCGGGCATCCTCAAAATCGGAACCTGATCAGAAGAGGAGGGCCGACGGGCTGCTGACTGTCCTTCCCGTCGCCCAATGAGGAGACGAGGCCGGCCACGCCACCTACTATCAACCCCACGCCGGCTCCGATGACCCCGCCCGCCCATCTCCCCTGCGGATCGTCCCAAACCTGGTCCCCGATGAGGGCGCCGACCCCGATCCCCGAGGCCCACCCCACGGCGCCCCAGAGTAGCGCCTGATTCATCTGATCCTCTGCGAACACGCCCAGGGCGAGTCCGGCCGCGAGTCCAGTGAAGAGGGGAATGGCGGCCATACCGACGGCCTCTTCCCCCGAGTCGAGGTAGTTGCCCTTCCGCGCCTGCACGGTGATGTAGGCTACGCTGAGCCAAGCGCCCGCTCCGGCCCCTGCCAGCGCGCCCCCTATGGGGGCCAGGATCTGGGTCGCGGCAGGCCGAGGCGCGCCGAGCGAGCCCGTGGCGAGCACCGCTGCGACCGGTATCAAGGCGCGTCGGATCATCGCTGCACGTCGGATCATCGCTGCACGTCGGATCATCGCTGCGCGTCGGATCATCGCTGCGCGTCGGATCATCGCTGCGCGTCGGATCACCGCTGCCCGTCGGATCATCACTACACGTCGGATCATCGCTTGTCCGTGAGGCGCCAAAGGAACCATGCGGCGACGCTTCGGAGTGGCCGCCACGCCTCCGCCCGGGCCAGGAGGTACTCCGGCGCCGGACGCTTGTCCAGCCCATCAAGAATCCTGAGGCCCTCCTGGACCCCCAGGTCACCGGCAGGCATGACGTCGGGCCTCCCGAGCTTGAAGATGAGAAACATGTGTGCCGTCCACTCCCCGACTCCCCAGACTGTGGTAAGTCGTCGGATGACCTCTTCGTCCCCGTGCCGACCGATGCTCCTCAACCCGAGGTCGCAGTTGACCGTCTTTGCGGCCAGATCCTTGATAGCTCGTGTCTTGCTGCGGGAGAGCCCGGCTCCACGCAGATCGTCGTCCGACAAGGCTAACACCTGCTGAGCGGTAGGGAAGCCCGATCCGGACGTCAGCTTCCGCACACGACCGTAGATGGTGGCGGCGGCCTTGCTAGCAAGCTGCTGGTAGGTGATGGACCGGGCCAACGCGTGGAAGTGCGGACCCCGCAGATTCCCAATCGGAAAATCCGGAAAGGGTGGGAGGCCTGTCATGACCTTTCCCAGAGCGGGGTCCCTTCGCTTGAGCTCCCGCATCTCCGCGGTGGTCGGCTTCATCGCGGGAAGGTGAACCCTTTCCTTCTCGTGAGCCAGGAAGTACTCTTACCGAAGAAAAACCGAAGATAGTGTGCTATGAGACAACTTCCAACCCTCCGAGGGAGGGGCGCCACGCCCAACCCGCCCAACCGCTTCGAGCGCCTTTCGGTGGAGCGAGACGAGTGGAGTCTGGCCGAAGACCCCGCTCCCAGCACCGAGTTCCTAGTGGATTCGTCTCGAAGCATCGTGTCTAGGAACTCGAGCCCGGACGTGGGATTCGACGTGAGCGTGAATCCTTACAGGGGCTGTGAGCACGGGTGCGTCTACTGCTACGCCCGGCCCACCCACGAGTACCTCGGCCTATCGGCCGGTCTGGACTTCGAGTCCAAGATCTTCGTCAAGCCCGACGCCGCGAAGCTCCTGCGCAGGGAGCTTGCCTCGCCCAGGTGGAAGCCGCAGGCCCTCGCTCTTTCGGGAGTTACGGATCCCTACCAGCCGGTCGAGCGGCGCTTGGGGATCACTCGGGAATGCCTCGAGGTTCTCACCGAATTCAGGAACCCGGTATTGATCGTCACGAAGGGCTTTCTCGTGACGAGGGACATCGACCTGCTCGCCCAACTCGCCCATCACGAAGCGGTCTGCGTCGCCGTGTCCGTGACGACCCTGGACCCGAGCCTCCATGGACTTATGGAGCCCCGGGCCTCGACCCCGGCACGACGCCTGGAGGCCATCCAACGCCTGGCGGATGCGGGCATACCGGTGGCGGTCTTCCTAGCCCCCATCATCCCGGGGCTCAACGATCACGAGATTCCGTCCATCCTGGAGGCAGCCGCAGCCAGGGGAGCCAGCGCCGCCAGCTGCGTACTGATTCGGCTCCCGTTCGGCGTGAAGGACCTATTCGTGGATTGGCTGGACCGGCACTTCCCGGACCGGAAGGAGAAGGTCCTGAACCGCATCCGGGCCATGCGGGGTGGGCGCCTCAACGATCCGCGTCTGGTGTCGCGGATGCGGGGGCAGGGGCCCATGGCCGAGCAGGTGATCGAGCTGTTCAGGGTGGCACGTCGGCGTGTGGGCCTCGCCGGGCGGCCCCCGGCTTTGTCCACTGAAGCCTTCCGGCGGCCGGGAGCGGTCGAGCAGCTGGGCTTAAGGGTTTGAGGCGCGGGATGTCACTCGCCTCCGTCGGTGCCATGGCCATCCGCGCCACCGCGATGCTCCGACGGACGATCCGATTCGGAGAACGACCCGTTTTCGGTGGCGGCCAGCTCGGCCATGATCCGAAGAACCCACACACCCGCCCACAGGCTTGCCCCCATGATCAGAATTCCGGTGGCACGGAAGGCCCCTCCCACCATGTGGTCCTGTTGGAGTAGGCCCAGGGTGCCGAGTAGATAATTCCAATCGTGTCCGGGTGCGCCCTGGAAAGGAGAGACCAGCGGCAGGAGTTGCGCCCTGGCGTCGGCTGCGTACGGGGCGATGTGAGTGAAGTTGGTACCGAGCCAGAACAGGGCGACGGTGATCGCGAAGAAGTCCTTCTGGCGATAGAACATGAAGCCTGCGAAGACCGGGCAGAGGCATTGGAGGATGGTGCCCCCGGCCACCGTCAGGAAGTCGCTTCTGGACCACATGAAGAGCAGGTGACCGGCTTCGTGGATGGCGAGGTTCAGGCCCCCGAAGATGCTCGAGGAGTCCTCGGCTCCCAGGTGCCGGTAGAGGATCCAGGCAAGGGGCAGGAGCAGGGGAGCCCGATACCACCAGACTTTGCCCTGGGCCGTTGCGGCGGTCGCTTCACGGACCCGGTCGAGGAGCTGACTCCGGTTGTAGACTCCGGATGGTCCATCGCCCTCCGTTGGAGACTCAGTGTAGCGGATCCGGAAGCTCGGTCCTTTCGCCATGGACTTGAAGATCGGCTCTTTCCCTATGAACTCAATAGAGTCCAGTTTGGCGATCAACGGCAGAGGAGGTTGGACGATGACACTCGCGGTAGCACTCCTGGTGGTGCTCTTCATGGCGGCAGCGCTCCTGGCCATTCCGCTCGGTCTGCCCGGCGTTTGGATCATGGTGCTGCTTCTGCTGGCCGGCACCTTCACCGGTGCTCTGCCCTGGACGCTGTGGCTCTTCCTCGTCGGCCTCGCCTTCGTTGCGGAAGTCGGGGAGTTCTGGATTCTCAAGCGGATGGGCGACCGCTACGGCGCGTCCAGGCCGGCCTTCTGGGGAGCGATTCTGGGCGGTCTCGCGGGGGTGATCGTGGGGACGCCGATCCCCGTCATCGGGTCCCTCGTGGCGGGCTTCCTGGGCACGTTCATCGGAGCCGGTCTCGTGACCTTCTGGGAGTCCCGCTCCATCGGCGAGGCCTCCAGGGTAGGGGTGGGCGTCCTCCTGGCACGCACGCTGGCCATCGGGCTGAAGATCGGTGTGGGTGTGGTAGTGCTGGTTGTCGGGGGTCTCGGCATGGTGTTCGGATAGCCCACGGAAAGGCGATGCCCGAGCTTCCCGAAATCGTCGCCTACATCGACGCCCTCGAGAGCCGCGTCGTCGATCAGGTGCTGGAGATGGTCCGGATCCGTACCCCGTCACTCCTTCGCACCTACGAGCCGAGAGTCTCCGAGCTGGAGGGGAAGCGAGTGACGGGACTCCGCAGGATAGGCAAGCGGGTGGTGCTCGAGCTGGAGGACGATCTCTTTGCCGTGATCCATCTCATGATCTCCGGACGCTTCCAGTGGAAGGAGCGAGGTGCAGCCATTCCCAAGAAGCGGGCTCATGCCGCTCTGGACTTCTCCAACGGGACGCTCCTCCTCACGGAGGCCAGCTCGCACAAGCGTGTCTCGCTCCATGTGGTCCGAGGAGAAGAGGCCCTCGCCGGTCTCGACCCGGGTGGGGTCGAGCCGCTGGAGGTGGGGCTCGAGGGGTTCCGCGAGGCACTGCTGAAGGAGAACCGTACACTCAAGCGAGCCCTCACCGACCCGCGTATCCTCAGCGGGATCGGGAATGCCCACTCCGACGAGATCCTCCTCAAAGCCGGGCTCTCACCCGTCAAGCGCACGGGCCAGCTGGACAACGAGGAAATCGAGAGACTTTTCGAGGCGACCCGCCGTTCCCTCACCGAATGGGTGGCGCGCCTTCGTGAGGAGCTCGGGGAGGACTTCCCGAACAAGATCACGGCCTTTCACCCCGTGATGGGCGCCCACGGGAAGTTCGGCGAGCCGTGCCCCCGATGCGGGGCGCCCATCCAGCGGATCGTCTACGGCGAGCGTGAGACCAACTACTGCGCACCCTGCCAGACAGGAGGAAAGCTCCTCAAGGATCGAGCCTTGTCCCGACTCCTGTGCGAGGATTGGCCCAGCACCCTCGAGGAGCTCGAAGAGGGGCTCGAGGCTCGCCGGAAGGTGTAAAAGGCATTGGCCCCCGTGGCGGGCTTGCCGTCCCTACTCCTCGTCGTTGTCCACTTCCACATCCTCGACCTCCGCTTCCCGATGCCGGGCTCGGCGAGCCTTCCGTCCCTCCTTACGTCCCCGGCCCCGGCGTCGCTCCCGCGCTTGCTGCCGGGCCTCTTTCATGTTGTGCACGGCCTGCTCGAGGATCTCGTTCATCCTCGCCAGGTCCTCGGGTGCAGCGCCCCATTGGAAGGCTTGGTCGAAGGCGATTTGCGCCAGTCGGGAGAAGGACCTTGAAAGCTCCTTCATGTCACGGCCGAAAAAGCGATCCGTGAAGTGCTCCACCCGCTCAAAGACTTCGTCGATGACGTCCTCGTTCTCGTCCAGATAGGTCTGCCCCTCTTCGGTGATGGAGTAGACCTTCTTTCCGTCCCCCTCTTCGGCCGTGACGTATCCCTCGTCCTCCAACATCTGCAGAGTAGGGTACACCGATCCGGGGCTCGGTCGGTAGTAACCCCCCGATTCCTTCTCGAGCGCTTTCATGACCTCGTACCCGTGCATCGGCCGCTCCGAGACGAGGCGAAGGATGACAAACTTCAGATCGCCGCGCTCGAAGATCTTCCACTTTGTGTGCCGGCGGCGGCGCCCGCGTGGCCCGAAGATGAAGGCGTCGAAGTCGAAACCGTAATCCCTTGCACAGAACATCTTCCCGATCCTTCCCTTAGAGTTAGTATATCGCAGCGATATATCGTATCGTCCGTTCTATACGATACACTTGTCGATATATCGTGTCAATAGAGATCGGAAAAACCAAACGCCGGAAGGCCTTGTTGGCCCTCCGGCGTCGATGCCCGAACAAGCGGGATAGCGACTCCCGCGGGGGTTGGTCAGGGAGTTCGACGACCTCTCGGCTTGGCTCTCCGGCCGGTGGCTTTCGCCCCCGACCACGAGGAGCCGGGACGTGACGGCGCCGCTGCAGCGCCACCTGAGGTGCCGCCCCTTGCGCGAACACTCCCCGAGCTTGAGGCGCCGCTGCCCAGGCCCCGGGTGTAGCCGCGACCTCTGACCGCTCGCGGACGACCCCCTGACTCCGGCTGGCGCCGACCAACCACTACGATGGTCGGGCGATAGGTGCCGTACGTCCCATACCCGAATCCGAACCCTCCGTAGCCGAGGCCGTACCCGAATCCGTAGCGATAGGGCGAGTAGTAGCCGTACCCGGCATACGGGGAGTAAAACGGGCTGAGGAAGAAGGGATCGTAGTAGGACGGGTCATAGTAGCGCCCGTATCCGAAACGGGCCCTCCCCGCCCCCCCATAGCGTCCTGTCGTGGCGTACTCGGACTCGGCCAGATCGGCGCCGCCCTCCCCGTTACGGTCCACCAAGAAGTGCTCCGGGTAGGAGACCGCCACCACGATGTCGATAACGCTTTCCGGCACGCCGGCGTCGGCCATGGCGACCAACCGGCTGGCATCCAGCGCGAACCGGTCGCCGCGCTCTACGATCCAGGCCTCGACGGCCTTCGCGTCCATGTGCGAAGAGGAGTCCACCACGTCTTCGATCGTGAGAGCGGACGAAGCGGCGATGCGGGCCGACTGTTGGGCCATGGTCCGGCCCGCCGTGATGCCTTCGAGACCGGCCGCCTCGACGGCAGCCAGCTGATATCGGAGCACCCAGGGGACGCTCTCTCCGGCCACGTCCACGGTCCTCACGTCCAGCCACTCGTACGGGGACACCATGGACATGAGACCGGCGGAGCTCCGCTCCACCCCGCCCTCGCACACGAACTCCGCACGGAGATAGACGCGATAGCCGTCGTCCGAGAACGACGTGCGCTGCCAGCCGTCACACCCCTCGCGGCTCGTCCGGCGGCTCATGCCGTCGGCCCGGATCGTCTCCTGGGAGGCGATCTCGCCGTCGGCCACCGTCAGCATCTCCACACCGTCGTCCCCGGGGCGAAGGCACAACATGGGCGTGTCGGTATCGTCCGGCCCTGCTACCGGCTCCCAGCATCCGAGCCAGGGGAGCCACCGCGCGTCATACGCCTGATCCTGGGCCATCGCCGGAAGGGCGACCGTCAGCAGCAGCGCGCTTGCCAGAAGTCCCCCGGCGAGCACGCCTTGGATATCTCGATGTGCGCTCATCGTTACTGTCCCTTTCCGGTCAGAAGCGTACGGACAATCCCAGGGTGGCCTGGAAGCCACCGAGATCGATGCCGTCAAAGTCCACGAAGTCCCGCCCCATATCCATGCTCGCCCACGAGTAGCGCCCTTCTCCGGTCAGCACAATCCTCGGGCTCAGTGAGACGTCTACGCCGGAGAATAGGTACGCCGTACCCGTCGTGCCCTTGGACTCGAGAAGGGCGGTAAAGACGTCTAAGGTCTCGAAGTCCACGAAGTCGCCTTCCTGCTCGAAGCGGTACCAGACCGCGCCGCCGCCCAGGCCTACGTAAGGCGACCACCGCTCCGGCACCCACACGAACCGACTCACCGAGCGGCCTCGGTCCCGGAAGTACCACTTCGCGCTCACCGTCATGGGGACCCGCAGGAAGGTGGTGGTCTGCTCGATGGGGAGGTCGTCGAGATCCACCCAATCCCGGAACTCCGAACGCGTGCTGCTCCGGGTGAGGCCTACGCCGACCGCGATGTCGAAACGCTCGGTCGCCCGGACAGCGAAATCCGCCCCCCACGCCGACGACGCGAAGTCGCGCGTGCCGAGGGTGAGCATCTCGCGGGCGAAGTCGAAGACCTCGCTGCCGGTTTGGGGACGCGCGTATCCGGCCCTTATGCCGAAGGACATCATGGGCCTTCGGAAAAGGAAGCCGGGGCCGCCCGCTTGCGCCGAGGCTGCCATCGGCAGCGAGATGATGGCAGCGACCGCTGCGAGAAGAACTCTGCGATGAGCCCGACTGCGGTGAGCGTCCACGTTGAACCTCCAGGCGATGAACGACATTACCTGCGGGCCATTCCGCTGACCAGGGCAATGCCTCTCGAGCTTCGCTCGACTGCAGACCAGGGGAGCAAGATGCATGCCTATGGCCCGATCCCCGGAATACCGCTTGTTTGTTGACTCGACGTGCCGTTCAGGTGACCGATATGCGGGACACCGGGTGTCACCCGCCGGGGACGTTGCATGGCGGTCCCCTGGCCGGGATGGCGGCGCGAGCCCATCCTACTGGTAACTGCTCATTTCGCTTCTGTTGCCGGATGGATCGCATGTCTTCCAGATGCCGTACCTCGTCGTTGTTGATCGGTCTGCTGCTTGCCGCCTCCACTTCACTCGTCGCTCAGGATCGCTACGCCAGCTCGGTGGGGGTCGTGGACGGCGACGTATTGGTCATGAAGGCCAGGTTCGGTCGGGGCCCGGCCTCGGTGTACGTCTATCGGCTAGGTGCGGACGGTACGTGGCAGATTGTCAACCGGCTCAGCTCCGCCGACGGAGCGTCCACAGGTGAGGGCTTCAGCCCGTCCATGACCCTCTCCGGCGAGCTTCTCCTGGTCGGGGCCGGCGATGCCGAAGGCCGGTGGGGTGCCCATACCTTCCGACGGGTCCCTGGGGCCGACTGGGAGAGGGCGGAAAGCGTTGCCCTCATCGCGGGCGGCGAGGCGGGAGGGAGCGTGTGGAACTATGCCGCGCTGATGCAGATCATGCAGCCGCCCGCACGGACGGTGGCCTCCGAGGGGAGTCGTGCCTTGGTGTCTCTCGTCGGTGGACCGAGGCGCGCCGCCGGTGTGCGCGTCTTCGAGCGGGAGGATGGATCGGAGAGCTGGGTCCAGCGCACCCGCTTCGAGCGCACCGAGGTGGAGGGCAACGACCGGTTCGGTGCCGCCCTCGCTCTCGCCGGTGACGTCGCGCTAGTCGGCGCGCCCGAGCACGGTGAATCGGGCGCGGCCTACGCTTTCGTACGGGATGCGCGTTCCGGTCAGTGGCGGCAGGAGTCGATTCTCTCAGCTGATCGGTACAGCCGATTGGGCCTTCCTGTGACTGCGGCGAGCCGGTTCGGCACCAGTGTGGCGTTCGATGACGGGGTGGCGCTGGTAGGAATCCCTGGCACTGGCGAGACTAGCGGGAGCGTGCGTGCCTATTCACCCCAACCGGGGAGCGGCACGTGGACCGAGGAGCAAGGCTTGTCGTCGCCCGGTGGGTCTGCAGGCGACGGGTTCGGGACGAGCCTCGCGCTTTCTGGGAACGAGCTCCTGATCGGAGCGCCGGGAGCTCGCGAGGGACACGGGGCCGTGCATCTCTTCGTTCGGGATTCGCGAGGGGCCTCCTGGCGGTATGCCGGCGAGCTGCCCGCGTCGGGGGCCGCCTCGGGGGCCGCCCTGGGAGCGACTGTCGCCCTTGAGGGTGACGTGGCCGTGGCCGGAGCCCCCGGCGCAGCCTTCGGGAGAGGACAGGCCGCCGTCTATTCGCGAGCGTCCGACGGCAGCTGGAGCCAGGCCGACTGGCTCAGCTTGAGCTCGGATCTGAACATGATCGCCGGTGAGGAGGTGCCTTGCACCGAAGGGCGGGCGGAGCAGTTCGAGTGCAGCAACGTGGATCTCCTGGCCTTCCTACCGCTCACTGAGCTGGGCCTTCGCCCCGGGCCTGGTGGTCCCATGGGGGGTGTCTCAGACGTATGGGGCTGGACCGATCCGGATACCCGACGCGAGTACGCGCTTGTGGGGCGCCGTGGCGGTGCCGGCATCGTCGACATCACGAACCCTTCCTCCCCCACGTATCTCGGACTGGTGCTGGCCGAAGGGGGCTCGGCTCAGGACATCAAGGTGTACGCCGATCACGCGTTCTTCATCGGCAGCGGGAACACGGGAATGCCCGTGTTCGACCTCACCAGGGTTCGGGACGTGACTGATCCTCCGGTTACCTGGGAGGTCGATGGTCGTTACGAGGGGATCGCCGCTGCCCACAATCTCGTCATCGATACGGAGAGTGGCTTCGCGTACCCCGTGGGCGCTACGGGCGGAGGCGACACGTGTGGCGGCGGATTGCACATGATCGACATCCGCGAGCCCGTGAATCCGACCTTCGCGGGGTGCTACACAGATACCGAAGGACTCGTCTGGCAGGGCCGGACACACGATGCCCAGTGCGTCGAGTACAGCGGACCCGACGGGGACTTCCACGGACGCCAGATCTGCTTCGCCTCCAACGAGACGGCTCTTCGCATCGTGGACGTCACGGAGAAGGACGCCGCCGTGCCTCTCGCCGCGGCGACCTATCCGGGCATGGCCTACATCCATCAGGGATGGCTGACCGACGACCAGCGTTACTACTACATGAACGACGAGCTGGACGAGCTCACGGGATTGGCGCCCACCACCCGGACGCTGGTGTGGGATGTGGCGGAGCTCGATGACCCCGTGGTGGTGAGTGAGTACTTCGGTCCGACCAAGGCGACCGATCACAACCTGTATATCAAGGGCGATCGCATGTACCAGGCCAACTATCATGCCGGGTTCCGGGTCGTGGACATCAGTGATCGGGAGAATCCCGAGGAGATCGGCTTCTTCGACACGACTCCTTACGAGGGCAATCCGCCGAACATGGGTGGGGCGTTCAGCACGTACCCGTACTTCGAGAGCGGAACGGTCATCGTGACCAGCTCCCAGGAAGGGTTGTTCATTCTTCGACCGGCCAGGAGCCCATTCTTCTAGGAGCTCGACCGGGGATAGGGAGCGCACTCCGTGTTCAGGTGGTGGTGGGTCGGGAACCGACCCACCACCGTTCAGCCTGGGGTCTTGGGATCATGGCGTGGCGATTTTATCTTCGAGGATTCATCTGACGGAAAGTGTCCGGGGTGGTCTCGCGACGGTCGTCGGTGCGTACACCAGAGGGGATGGAAATGAAGCGTATTTCCCTGACGTTTGCCGGACTCGCCATTGCCTTCATCGGCGCTTCCAGCCTTCAGGCTCAGGAGGCACTGCCTGAGGGCGTGACCGAGGCAATGGTCCAAGAGGGCCAGACGATCTTCATGGGTGCAGGCCTGTGCGCCGTGTGCCACGGAATGGACGCCTCCGGGGCCGTGGGTCCGAATCTCACCGACGGCGAGTGGCTCACGGGCGAGGGGACCTACCCCGAGCTCATCGACCAGATCACCAAGGGAGTCCCCCTGGCGGAAGTCAAGAACGCCCTTGGTATGATCATGCCTCCCAAGGGTGGCTCGGCTATCACCGATGACCAGGTGAAGGCGGTCGCCGCATACGTCTGGACGCTCACCCACGGCTGACCGACCAAGCGAGACTGACCTGGGAACCGCCAAGGGCGCATAGCGCCCTTCCAACCTGCGAGACCCGTTGCGGGACGGGCAGCCAGCCCCGATCCTCCCCGCTATGGAAGAGTTTACCTCCGACGAAGGACGGGTCCTAGACGCCCTCGACCGCGACGGCCTTCTGGACTCGATCCGTGCCCTGGTCGCCATTCCGAGCCTCGGCGGCCACGAGACCCCTGCTCAGGAGTGGGTGTCCGAGCTGATGCTCCGGATCGGGCTCGAGGTGGATGTCTGGGATCTCGACTTCGAGGCCCTGGCGCAGCATCGCGCCCACGCCGTCGAGTGCGAGCGCGACCGTGGCCTCGGGGTGGTCGGTCGACTGGGAGAGGAGGCCGGCGGCTCCAGTCTCATCCTCAACGGTCACGTAGACGTCGTCCCTCCCGGTCACGAAGACCGGTGGTCCGGCCCACCGTTCGATCCATGGGTCGCGGACGACAAGGTCTACGGCAGAGGCGCCGTGGACATGAAGGCGGGCCTGTGCTCCGCCATCTTCGCCGCCAAGGCCATCCAGGACGCCGGCGTGAAGCTGGCCGGCCCGCTCCTGATCGAGAGCGTCATCGGAGAGGAGGACGGCGGTGTGGGAACGTTGGCCACCATCTTCCGGGGGTACCGTGCGGAGGGGGCCATCGTGATGGAGCCCACCAACCTCGAGGTCGCCACCACGGGTGCCGGCTGCTTCAACTTCCGGGTGCGAGTGCCGGGTCAGGCCGCCCACGGCGCTCTCCGATCGGAGGGCGTGAGCGCGATTCGGAAGTCGCATCGGGTCCTCGAAGCCCTGGAGAAGCTGGAACGGGAGCGGAACGCCGACGGTGACCCGATCATCCCCGGAGAACTGCCGTTCCCCATCTCCGTCGGCACGGTCTCGGGCGGCGAGTGGGCGTCGTCGGTGCCGGAAGAGGTTGTGCTGGAGGGGCGGTACGGTGTGCGCCCCGGAGAAGACCCGGCACAGGCGCGGGCGGCTCTGGAGTCCGCCGTGGCCGACGCCGCGGAGGAGGATCCGTGGCTTCGCACCCATAGGCCCGAGATCGAGTGGTGGGGTGGCCGGTACGAGGCGTCACGGGTCGATCCCGATGTCGGAGTCGCGGCCGCGGTGCGCGAAGCCCACCGGGCGGTGACCGGACGGAAGGCCCCGGTCACGGGCGTGCCCTACGGATCCGACATGGCGCTGCTCGTGAACCACGGGGCGACCCCCGCGGTCCTCTACGGACCCGGCGACGTACGGAACGCCCACGCTCCGGACGAGTTCGTCCCCATCGAGGAGGTGCTCATCGCGGCCCGTACCCTCGCGATCACCGCGCTCCGTTTTTGTGGGGTGAGGGAATGAGCGGACCGGGTTCAACGGCCAATGCGGAAAGTGGCGCCGATGATCATGGCGGTGACCCTCATCATCACCACGGGCGGAGTCGTGCTCCTGAGACCGTTGATCAAGCGGCTTGTGGAGCTCATCGACGTGACCACCCGGGAGAAGGCGAACCCACGGGTTCGGAGCGACTCGGAGGTGATCCGGGACCTCCTTGAGACCATGAACAGTCGGCTCGCTCTTCTGGAGGAGCCACAGGACTTCGCCGAGGGGTTGCTCGCCGAGAAGCCCAAGGCGCCGCAGTCCAACGACGGGTGATCCCCCGGGGCCGCTCTGCCACCGGATCGCCCTCCCTCGAGGGAGAAGGACCCGGTGGCAGCGGCGGATGTCCCAGGGATCGATGCGCCGTGTTTGACTTCTCCATCAGCCCACGATCCATCCCATGAGCATGGTGATCCTCGGCCCACCCTTCGCCACACTGACCGCCAGGTTCAGGGGCAGGTAGAGATCCCCGAACGGCAACGTGGAGCCGGCTGCGAAAACCATCGAGGTGTTCGGCTCCCAGTCGTTGTCCTTGTTCATGCTGAGGTTCGGGCCGACACCGAATTCGACGCCGTTTTCGAGCCGGTATCCCGCCAGCCAGCCCAAGGACAGGCTGAACTCGCTCTGCTCCACGCCGCCGACCAGCAGAATCCACTCCATGAGGGCTTGATTCCGTCCCTGAATCGATAGGATCTGGGTTTCCCACTGCCAGCCGAACTGCGTCCTCAGGGGCTCGAGGCCGGCGTCGTCCCTCTGATCCGCGACGTCCCCGGTGAATACGGTGAAGCCGAAGCGTGGACCGCTGAGCTTCTGCCGGGGGAGCTTCTTGACCCGCATGTCGTCCGGGACCTCGGGCAAGGGCTCCTGAGCGGCGACGGTTCCTGCGCTCAGGGCCAAGGCTGCGATCGCGTAGGCGAGTACGGTGCGTGACATCTTTCGTCCTCCTTCAGGAGTTTCGGGTGTGGGGTGGTCCCACAGGAGAACGATGGTCAGAGCGGCCCCGTGGCTCGATACGTCAGAATACGTAGCGCGACTCGACGATTACGTAGGCTGAAACGCCGCGTACAAAGCCCCGGAAACGGGGAAGTCCCGGCAGGGATCCCTTCGGAGGGTCAGCGGCGGAGGGCGACGGAGTCGTGCTGGGCCGCCCGCGCGTTGGACTTCTCCAGGGCATCGAGGGCCTTGCCCACTCCACGCGCTCCAGGAATCGGGAGGGTGGCGATGATGCTGTCCTTTTGACGCCGCGTCAGGGTATCGGCGGGGTTGTCGCCGGCGTTCCCGCCACCGGAGCAGCCCAGCAGGACGATGGTCAGGCCGGCCAACGCCGTCAGCCAAACATTTCTCATTTTGCACCTCCAGCACGTATCACGAAATGACGGGAGCGGAACCGGGAGAAGCATCACTCGAGGTCCCGAGGTCGCGTGAAGCTTCTCAGGCGTCCGCAGTCGCTTCGCACCTCTTCCCAACGATCTACCTCCAAGTCGATTGTCGCCAGGGCGGCGGTTGAAAACTTGGTGCGCATGAGGTCGAGCTCGGCAGCGTCTCCGTCGGCACAGAGCACGTGGGCCAGGATGGCCGTTCCGGGATTGTGGCCTACCATGAGAACGGACTCGACCGTGTCAGGCACCGCCCGAACGAGGTCGAGCAGTTGTTGAGGCGCCGCCAGGTAGAGGTCGCCGTCCCAGTCGATCTCGGGCTCGACGTCCAGCTCCTCCATCACGGCCGCCAGTGTCTCCCGCGTGCGGGCGGCCGTGGAGCAGAGAACTAGGTCCGGTCGGTGACCGCCCTCTTGGAGGAACGCACCCATCAATGGGGCCGCTCGTCTTCCCCGGCCGTTCAATGGGCGGTCGTGATCGGCCAGCGACGGATCGGCCCAGCTCGACTTGGCGTGACGGAGCAGGTAGAGGGTCCTCATGCCTATACCCATAAACATTTGGCGCTCAACGTGCTAGTATGAACGAACCGCCCCGAGGGGCGGTTTTCGCTTCTCCGACAGGGGGGGACCACCGTGGAAGACGTCACGACCAAGGATCTCGCGGCCATCGGGCCACGCTCGCGCAAGCGCTTCATCAACCGGGAGCTGTCCTGGTTGGCGTTCAACGAGCGCGTCCTCGAGGAGGCGATGAACGAGCGGCACCCCCTTCTGGAACGCGTCCGATTTCTCTCCATCTCCGGCACCAACCTGGACGAGTTCTTCATGGTCCGGGTCGCCGGCCTGAGGGCGCAGGTACAGGCCGGGGTCACGTCTCTGAGCCAGGACGGGAGAACGCCCCTCCAGCAGTTTCGCCAGGTCAACACCCGAGCGGCGAAGCTGATGACGCGCCAGCAGGAGATCTGGCAGGTCCTCCGCGAGGAGCTTGCCGCGACGGGGGTGTCGGTCCTCCATCCCTCAGATCTCAAGACGAAAGACGAAGAGTGGATGGACTACTATTTCATCCGTCAAATCTTCCCGGTGCTCACGCCCCTGGCCGTGGATCCGGCTCACCCCTTCCCGTTCATACCCAACGGTGGACTGTGCCTCGCTCTCTCCCTTCGCCGTCCCGAGAGCGGCGGGCGGATGTCGGCGTTGCTGCCCCTCCCGTTGCAGATGCCCCGATTCGTGCGCATCCCCGGGAAGTTGAAGAAGCCGCGCTTCCTGAGAGTGGAGGAGCTGATCTGCAGATACCTGCACACGCTCTTCCCCGGGTTCGAGGTGGAGGAGGTGGAGCATTTCCGGGTCCTCAGGGACTCCGAGGTGGAGATCCAGGAGAAGGCGGAGGATCTGCTGCAGGAGTTCGAGTCGCTGGTCAAGCGCCGGAAAAGGGGATCGGTCATCTCCCTTCGCGTGTCGACTTTCATGTCCAAGGAGATGAGGGACTTCCTCATCATCGAGCTGGCAGCCGAAGCGAAAAGTGTGTTTCAGGCCGGGGGCCTCTTGGGCCTGGGGGATCTGGCTGAGCTGATCACACCCGACCGCCCCGACCTCGTTTTCAACCCCTTCACCCCACGCTTTCCGGAGCGGATTCGGGACTTCGATGGAGACCACTTCGCGGCCATTCGAGCGAAGGATCTGTTGGTTCATCATCCGTTCGAGAGCTTCGACGTGGTCGTACAGTTCGTCCGCCAGGCGGCCCGCGATCCGGATGTCGTGGCCATCAAGCAGACGCTCTACCGGACTAGCGACGACTCGCCTATCGTGGGCGAGCTCATCGAAGCGGCAGAGGCCGGAAAGAGCGTAACGGCGCTCGTGGAACTGAAGGCTCGATTCGACGAGGAGGCGAACATCCGCCTGGCCCAGAAGATGGAGGCGTCAGGCGTGCATGTGGTCTACGGCTTCATGGACCTGAAGACCCACGCCAAGCTTTCCCTCGTGGTGCGGCGAGAGGAGAGCGAGCTCCGCTCGTACGCCCACATCGGCACGGGCAACTACCATCCCGTCAATGCGCGGGTGTACACCGACCTTTCTTACTTCACCTGTGACGAAGACCTCTGCGGCGACGCCGCTCGGGTCTTCAACTTCACCACCGGGTACGGCCGCCCGCGCAATCTGAACAAGCTCGTGGTCGCCCCTTTCGATCTGCACGACACCCTCGTGAAGCTCATCGAGGAGGAGATGGCCCACGCCGGGGCCGGCCGACTTGCCACCATCTGGGCGAAGCTGAACGCCCTGGTGGACGGTAGCATCATCGACACTCTCTACCGAGCGTCACAGGCGGGGGTCCAGATCTCTCTCGTGGTCAGGGGGATCTGTTGCCTACGACCGGGGATCCCGGGCCTCTCTGAGAACATCACCGTCAAGAGCATCGTGGGACGCTTCCTGGAGCACAGCCGCGTCGTCTGCTTCGGGAGCGGGCACCCACTTCCATCACGCTCCGCAAAGGTCTTCATCTCTTCGGCGGATTGGATGCCTCGGAACCTCTATCGGAGGGTCGAGCACCTCGTCCCCATCGAGAACCCCACGGTCCACAGTCAAGTTCTCGACGAGATCATGCAGGCCAACCTCAGGGACACTCTCCAGAGCTGGTACCTTCAGCCGGACCGGAGATACGAGCGTGCCGCGCCGGATGACGATCCCTTCGACGCTCACAGCTACTTCATGACCAATCCGAGTCTCTCGGGGCGCGGGAGCGCCGTCGCCGACTCGTTACAGCCACTCGAAATCCACGCTCCCACCGAGCCCATCCGAGAAGGTTGACGGAGGCCGGACAGCGGTAGGAAAGTCCTTGCCCAAAGCAGGCTCTTGAGTCGGTATTCCCACAGGCCCTGTCCCGACGGTTCACCGCCTAGAGGAAGCACAATGAGCGAAGACGATACGGATCCCGTTAGGGGTCGGGCCGGAGTGTGCGACCATGGACACGGCACCGCCATCTTCCCAGATGAAGACCGACCGCTCGTCGATCCGATGCTGGGCCGCCGCACGCACATCGGAGTCCACGGCGCCAACGTGAGTGTCACGCCCGAAGGCGCTCATCCACTCCACCAGCAAGTCGAGGTCCTCGACCTCGATCACGCGCATCCTTCCGGGGATCATGGAGGCCGGGGTCTGGACGCGGTCGAGCAGGTAGATCCGCATGCTCACGGCGGTGGTGACCGTCGACGGCCGGCGCGCGACCCAGGCTTCAGCGAAGGCGTAGGCGGCGTCCACCGGGCCCATGACCCCCGGAAGCTCCTCGTACGCGTCGAGCAGGTCCGAGGCGAGGGTGTCGAGGTAGGCCGTAGGGGCCGCGTTCACCACGACCCGATGGGGCGGCGTGCGCATGGCGCAGGCCACGGGATCTCGGTTCTCGAGAACCACGCCCAGGTAGATATCGGAGTTGGCCTCCTGAGGTCCGATGCCTGCGGAGACGCCCAGGATCAGGTTGTTCTCCGCTTCGGCCCGAAGGAGCAGGTGCCCTGCCGACTCCAGAAACGAAGCTCCATCACTATGCCGCTCTATCCTCATCTCGCTGATCCCATACCTCGCATACGGCGATCCGTACCTCGTCCCTCCCCAGCTTCGTCGATCCAATCCTTGGAAGGCCGGCCCACTCCATGTATGGGGAGGGGTCGATGGAAACGGAAGGAGGCGGTGGACGGCGATGTGACCCGACCCTAGTCTACCGAAGCTCGTCCGGGTCCATGGACCGCCGTGCGACCCGTTCCCAAGACACTCCACTCCGTTCTCCGTGACGTTCGGCATTCACAGCACAGAGTCCCTACTCGAGGGTCTGAGGAGGGAAGTCCACGAACAGATCCAGGAGGCCCTGGACGATCTGTCGCAGACGACCGACCTCGGTCGGGCGGCGCACGGGGCTCGGCGGATCGTCAAGCGCGCCCGTGCGCTCCTCAAGCTGGCGCGGCCCTCGCTCGCCCCTGACGCCTATCTCCGCGGCAACCGCACGATGAGAGATGCGGGGCGGTGCGTGGCTCCCATTCGCGACGGCGACGTGCTCGTCGAGACGGCTCGATCGGTACGCGGACAAGGGCAGGAAGCCGACCTCGACTCGGCTTGGGCGCAACTTCTCGAAGAGCTCCAGGACGAGCGTGATTCGCTTTTCGCCACGGCCCCCGGGGAGGATGGGCCCCTCGCGCGGGCGCGGGACCTGCTCCGATCGGTCGCCATCGACTGGCCGCAGGCAGGCGACCTCGACGACCGGGAGCTGCTGCGCACTGGCCTGGCCACCTCCTACGAATCGGTCCGAGCTCACGCCGAACGGGCCTCCAGTGAGGGTGCTACCGCCAGGGTCTATCACGAGCTGCGGAAGAAAGCGAAGGACCTGCGGCACCAGCTCGAGTTCCTGAGCCCCGCTTCGCCCGAGACGCTGGTCCCCATGGCCGAGGGCTTCCATCGCCTAACCGATCTGCTGGGAGATGCCAACGACATGGCGGTGTTGGCGACGTACGCCAGCTCGGCGCAATCCGTCACCCGTCGACAACGCTCGCCCCTCCTCCTCGATCTGGAGGAGCGCCGGCAGGACCTTTGGGAGGAAGCGGGACCGTTGGGGGCGGGTCTCCTCGCGGAGGAGACCGATGAGTTCGTGGGGCGGGTGGAGGAGTGCTGGCCGGAATCTCGGTCTTAGGGGTAGAGGCGCTCCGTCTCCCATCTCCCGTCCACTCTCTTGAAGACGAGCCGGTCGTGGAGGCGATTGAGTCGTCCCTGCCAGAACTCGATGCGCTCGGGCACGACCCGGTACCCTCCCCAGAACTCCGGGAGCGGGATGTCCTGGTCCTCGAAGCGCTCCTCGATCTCCGATACCCGCTGCTCCAGCTCGGACGGGTCGTCCAGGGTGTCGCTTTGCCGGGACGCCCACGCCCCGATCTGGCTACTCCGGCTCCGGGTCCGGAAGTAGGCCTTGGACTCCTCGTGGCCGATCCGCTCCACCCTACCCTCCACCCTCACTTGTCGTTGGAGGACGGCCCAGTACAGCGTGAGGGAGGCCCGGGGATTCGCGTCCAACTCCCGCGCCTTGCGGCTTCCGTAGTTGGTGTAGAAAACGAAACCCTCGGCGCTGAACGCTTTCAGCAGAACCATCCGCGAGGAGGGTACGCCCTCCGGAGTGGCCGTGGCCAAAGAGGTCGACTCGAAAAGCATTATCCCGGACTCCTTCGCCTCTTCGAACCATGCGCCGAACAACTCGATTGGGTCTCGGTCGGCCGTCGACTCGGAAAGGCCCCGGGTGACGCCTTTCCCCAGTGTCATGACGGACTTCAGCGTGGACTTGATGGACATGGCACCAACGCTAGCAGGGAGGCCGATGGTACGGTAGTGGGGCTTGGGACTGCGGTTCCCTAGGGGCCAAGCAGGGCCTCGCCCAACGTCAGCGCTTGGGCGATCGCCTCTGAACCCTTCACCTCCGCGAACGGGATGGGTTGATGCGGAGGGCTTTCGGGCTTCCGGAGGCCGAGCTGCCACCACCCCACGTCGTGCCATCCGTCCAGCTTGTAGCCCACTTGTTCGTAGACACCGACCCTCTCGAATCCCAGGGATTGGTGCAGGGCTACGCTCGCCTCGCTGGGAAGGGCGACCCCAGCGAACGCGTTCACGAAGCCCTGGATGCGGAGGATCTCGAAGAGGCCGGTGTAGAGTCCTCTCGCGACTCCCCGGCGCCTAGCGTCGGCGTGGACGTAGGCCGAGACCTCCACGGACCACTGATACGCCGGCCGCTCTCTGAAGGCGGTGGCATAGGCGTATCCGGAGACGTGTCCGTCCCGGTCGCAGACCAGCCAGGGGTAGCGCTCGAGCGTCTTCCGGATTCTACCGGCCATCTCCACCGGCGAGGGCGGGGCCTCCTCGAAGGAGATCGGAGTGTCCACGACCACGGGCGTGTAGATCTCGAGGATCTGGCTGGCATCCGTCTCGGCGGCGAATCGAATCCTCACGGTGTGGCGGGCTACGGCTCGTAGACCTCGGCCTCCGGGAACGTAAGGGCGAACCCGTACCAGCGAGTGAACACCTGCATGGGCCGCTCCGCCTCCAGCTTGGTGCCGTCCGAAGCGAAGAGCGCGCCGGCCCGGACGTAGCGTCCATCGCTCAGTCTGAGCAGGACGCCGTCCCAGGTCGCCGTCTCGGCGTCCGTGTAGAGGGAAAGGACGGAGTTGGCTGTCGGCTCGATATGGACCAGCAGGCGCCGACCGTCCAGCTCGTCGAAAACGAATCGTCCATGCTCTTCGACCACGGCCATGGGGAAGTACTTCTGGGCGCCCTCGGTCCAGGCCCCGAGGCCGATGTCCATGCTAGGCCTCCGAGGATCTTCGCCGCGCATAGTGGCTTTGAGCCGGTCGGACAGACCTCGAATGCGCTCGGTCAGGGGCGCCCAGCGACTCCTGCGCCGGATCGGCCGGTTGGAGAGGGCCACCTCCAGATCGGGGTGGGCCTCCAAGGCCTGGTCCACCGTCCCCTGCAAGAGGTTGAAGATTGGAAGTTGCTGTCCCATCAACGGCCCCTGAAGGGCCATCCCCGACACGTGGTGCCAGTAGGTTCCACTCTCCCGGTCCCACAGGACGGAGCCACCGTTGAAGAGGCCGCGATATTCGAAATGGTGCACCCGACCATCGATCGTGGGCGTCATACTGACCCCTGAGTTACAGGCGGGTCAGAACGAGACCATCCACGGCTCGCCGTCGATCTCTCCCTGGGCCGTGTGGTGGTAGGTCATCTGGTCCGTGACCAAAGCCAGACGGCCCTTCGAGTGCTCCATGATGAGCACGCGCGTCTGGGCCTGCAGTAGCCCTTCGTCCAACGCCTCCCGGAGTGGCCGCGCATCCGTGACATCGAAGCGCACGTAGACAGTGGAGTCGAGAAGCATCGCCCGATCGACCTCGAACTCGGCGCTTCCGGCCTCTACGATCTGCTGTGCCGCAAGGGGCAGGGGAACGAGCAGTGGGAACGCCAGAGAGGCTGCCGTGCAGATCGCCGCGGCATAGCACCAACGCTGGACCTTCATGGCGTTTCCGCCTGTTCATCGGAAGTGGACAGGACTGCGCTCGGCTCCCTGTGAGCCTGATCCACGTTAGCACCGGAGCGACGAGTTGGGAAACCCGGAAGCGCCGGCACTCGCGAGCGGGTCTGCCAACTCGGGAGGGCCCCCTCGAGTCGACCGGCGCCCCTCAGAGTGGCACCGGCTCCACGTCGTGGATCCGTTCAAGATCCACCTTGAGCACGCCGTCGTCTGCGTCGCGGTCGAACATGTCGCCGAAGCGGGCGCCGAACCTCACTTCGTGAACGCGATAGGAGGTACGGGCATGCACGGTCTGGGAGAACGTCTCGTCGAAGCCCGTCAGGAGAACGAGGAACTCGGCCTCGCACTGCTCCAGATCCTCCGCCGTCTGTCCCCAGAGCGGGCTGGACTCGCCGATGGGGTGGACGATGGTCCAGGCCAGCGGGAAGATCGCCACGTTTTCGAAGCCGAGGTCGAGATCGATCTCCGAATTCCGACGGTTAGGCGGCGGTGTCTCAGCCATGATCCGACCTCGGTGGCGCTACACGGATCAGGTCCGAGCCAGGCGTCGTGCCTCTCTGAAGCTGACCAGCGTCCGGGTGTCCTCGTGCCAGAGCGAGAGACGAAGGGTCTGGATCCCGTCCCAGATCGTGATCCTGGTCACGTTCTGGAGCTCTGGGACGGCGTCCATGCATTCCTGGAGCTTGTAGTTGGGGATCCGCGCGCTGATGTGGTGAACATGATGGATCCCGATGCTGGCCGTGACCCACTGAAGCAGCTTTGGAAGCGCCAGATGGGAGCTTCCCTCGAGCCCCGCTTCGAAGTACGACCACTCCTCGTGCTCGTGCCAGTACGTATCCTCGTATTGATGTTGTACGTAGAAGAGCCATATGCCGGCGGTGACCGTGAGCAGTAGGACCGGGAGATGGACCAGGACGAAGGCCTTCAGCCCGATGGTGAGCCACATGAAAGCGACGATGCCGGCGAGCGCGGCATTGGTCTGCCAGACGCTGGCCCACTCGCGCCTCCAACGCCTGGGGATGTCCCATGGGTAGCGATGCTTGACCACGAAGAGGTATAGCCCGCCAAGCCCCAGGAGGACCACCGGATGCCGGTAGGCCCTGTATCGAAGCCGCCCGAGAAGCGACTTGTCGTAGTACTCATTCACGGTGAGCGTGTCGATGTCTCCGAATCCCCTGAAGTCCAGATCACCCGAGTGAGCGTGGTGGTAGGCGTGGGTCTTCCGCCAATAGCGGTAGGGCGTGAGCGTCAGGACTCCGATCCAGAACCCCACCGTGTCCGCCACCTTCTGGGACTTGAAGTACGATCCGTGCCCACAGTCGTGCTGGATGAGGAAGAGCCGCGTGAGGAACGCCGCCGCCGGCACGGCCAGCGCCAAAGTGAGCCAGTAACTCACCGACAGGGCGCGATACGCGGCGTACCAGCAGAGCAAATACGGCGGGGCCGAAGTGAGGACCTGGGTGACGCTACGGCGAAGGTCCGGGCCGTGGTACGGCCCGAGAAGTCGGCGCCAGTGCTCGGCGGCCTCCTGCTCGGTCCTCAACTGAAGCCGACTCCCAAGGCCGAAGGGAGGGAGGCCACGGAATCGAGGATCAGGTCTGGCTTCGGAGAGCCCCGGGAAAGATCGTCCTCCTGGAACTTGCCGGTTCGGACCAGGACTGCCGCCGCGTCGCACGCCTGTGCGCCGGCCACGTCCGTACCGATGTCATCGCCCACCACGGCCATGTTGAAGAGGTCCACGCCCATGGAGTCCGCCGCCGCCTGGAAGAAGGCCGGGCTGGGCTTCCCCATGACCATGGCTTCCTGTCCTGAGGCGTACTCGAGCGCCGTCACGAAGGCGCCGGCGTCCAAGGCCAGCCCCTGACCGGTGTCCCAGTACCGGTTACGCTGGAGAGCCACGAACTTGGCGCCCTCCATGATGTGACGAAACGCCCGGTTGAGGCGGCCGAAGTCCCACCCGGCGCCCAGATCGCCAACGATGACGGCCTGTGGCGACGTCTCGTCTACCGTGAAGTGGGCGAAGTCGGCGTGCGTGGCTTCGGGAACGCAGAGAGAGAGGCTCCAGAGACCCTTTTTCTCCAACCAGGACGCTGCGGCCAGCGGGGCCGTGAGCACCTCTTCCGGATCCAGATCGACGCCCAGGCGATGCATCCGCTCAACGAGGGAGGCGCGGGACATCCGGGTGGTGTTGGTTCCGAAGCGCATGGGTAGACCACCCCGCCGCAGTGCGGCTACGGCGTCCGCCGCCCCGGGGATGAGGCGGTCGCCGACGAAGATCGTTCCGTCCAGGTCGAGGAGAACGCCTTGGATGTCCTCGAGCTGCTCCATGTCCTGTGCCATCTATCGACGATCCCCCGTGTGAGCCCCCTGCGTCTCGACCGCGGTCCAAAGTAGGCTGCCTGGCAAAGAGGGTCCATGGCGTACTTCCCCCGGGTCGGCTTGGTTCCTAATGTCTTCGGGACAGTAACCGATCTTCTCGTTCGGGAGGAAGGGTATGTCGATCTGGCGAAGCGCTCTGTCGATCTTGGGCGCGTTCTTCGTGGTGGTGGTTCTAGTGGGGCTCGCGACCGCTCTCTCCTCGAACCTCATGCTGGGAGGCATGGGTCCTGACGTGGAGATCACGGTGGCGTACCTCGTCGTGAACCTGGCCTACAGCGTGTTGATCGCGGTAATTGGGGGATACATAGCCGCCACCGTCTCGGATCACTCACCCCTGGGACACGCGGCTGGGCTGGCGGGCTTCATGATGGTCCTCGGCCTTTTTTCGTGGCTGGTGATTAACCGGGGGGACCCGGCTCCCGGCCAGCCCTCCTGGTACCCCTTGGTCATCGGCGTCCTGGTTCCTCCGGCCGCGATCCTGGGCGGAATCCTCGTCACCCGTCGGACCCGCACCAAGACACACTTCAGTAGGCGGGCGCGGGAGGCCGCTTCCACGGACTCATGAGCCTAGCGTCGGCGCGCTACCAAGTTCGAGATGCTTGTGGGTTGACTTAGCCTGGACCCATCTTGAGCGCATGACCACCGAATGGACCCGCCAACTCACGGCCATCATGTTCGCGGACATGGTGGGGTACACCGCCCTCATGCAAGAGGACGAGGAGCGGGCCCACGCCCGGCGTGAGCGGCAACGAGACGTGTTTGCCATCACGAACGAAGGCCTCAGCGTTCCCACCGAGCCCCAAGTGCGGGCGAGGGCGGCGTGAATGGAAAGAGACCAGTCCGCATTGCAGGAATTCGTCGCCGAGCTCAAGCGACGCCGGGTCGTTCGCGTAGTTGTGATATATGGGGCGGCGATGTTCGTGCTGCTGCAAGCCGCCGACATCATGCTCCCCGCTCTCGGGCTGCCGGATTCCGTCATGCGGCTCGTCGTCATCACGACGCTCGTGGGGCTGCCCATCGCGATCGCGGGGTCGTGGCTCTTCGACATCACGTCCGAGGGGATTGTCCGCACAGCTGGGAGTCAAGGCGAGTCACCGGCTCCAATTCGTCTCCTGAGCGTCGGATCCTCGCTCGTGCTCGCGGGGGTCTTGGCCGCGGGTGCGCTCGGGTGGTTCCTGACCGAAGCGACTTCCGTGGCTCCCGCGCCCATTGCGAGTGGCGGCGCGATCCAGTCGATCGCCGTTCTGCCCTTCGAGAACGCTGGGGATGACCCAGAGGACGCCTACTTCACGGTGGGGCTCGCGGATGAGTTGCGCTCTCATCTGTCACGCGTTACCGAGCTCGATGTTGCCGCCCGAGCGTCCTCTCTCGCCGCCATGACGGGAGGTGCAGACCACCCGGCCATAGCTTCGGCGTTGGGCGTCCGCAGCCTGCTCGCCGGAACGGTGGTGAAAAGTGACGACCGTGTTCGGGTCCAGACGAGCTTGTTGTCCGCCGATGGAGGGGAGATCTGGAGCGCGGAGTACGAGCGCCTCATCGACGACGTCTTCGCGGTGCAAGACGAAGTGTCGCACTCGATCCTCGACGCACTCGAGCTACGATTCGCCGATGGCGAGTTGCCCGTGATCGATGAAGTGCGCACTACCAACCAGATGGCGTACGACAAGTATTTATGGGGCCTGTTCACGTTGAATCGTGGTACCGAGGCCGGGATCCTGGCAGCGATCGACAACTACCAGATGTCGATTGCACTGGACTCCACATATGGGCCCTCCTGGGCAGGTGCCGCAGACGCGTACGCGCGGGCCTCTGAGATCCTTCCTGATCGGCAAGCCCGTGACGCCCTCGAGGCGGGTGCGAGCACCGCCTTGGAAGCGCTGAGGGTCGACCCGGAGTCGAGCGGGGCGCACTCGGCGATGGGGCTCGTCCTGTCGAGGTCCTTCGATTGGGCCGGCGCCGACGCGGAGTTCGAGCGAGCATCGGCGAGTGGGCCCACGTCATCACTGACCCTCCTGCGCCAGGCCCTCGCATTCGCGGGTGCCGGACAACACGAGCAGGCCGTCGCTACCATTCGAGCCGCTGAGCGCGTGGATGGGCTGTCGTCGGCTGTGAGGCTCGCCGCCGCCCGAGTATTTGCCGCTTCAGGGCGGCTGGACCAGGCGATCCGCGAGGCTCAGGAGGGGATCCGGCTGAGCCCGGACGACGAACGCATCTGGACCGAGATCGGCTTCCTGTTCCTCGCCGAGAACCGCTACGGAGATGCGGGGGACGCTCTAGCGCGCGTACCGGAGGTGAGAGGGTTCGATCCGGAGCTGACGGCAACATTCGTGGCCAGTGCCGAGCGCCTCGCCACAACCGGGCAGCCCCAGGAGATCCCCGCCGGACTGAGCGCGGCGCTGAGCGAGCGATCGGTCGACCTGGCACGGTATCAGTTGGCAGTCGGTCAGTACGAATCGGCCATCGCCACACTGCAGCGGGCAATCGACCTCCGTGCTTTCGGAGTAGCGACGCTCGTCCGGCTGCCGGACGTGGATGCGATCAGGGCGGACCCCAGGTTCCAGGCGATGCTCGTTGAGATGCATATCTCGGAGGGTCTTCGGTGATTCGACGCCATCATTGGGTCGTGCGGCTCACCCACTGGGGCGCCTTCATTCTCATCTTCGGGATGATCGGTAGCGGGCTTCAGATCTACCGCGCCTATCCGCGCTTCGGCGAACGTGGTGGACCGTACTATCCGCAGCCGTTTCAGGATTTGGTGTTCCCCGAGTGGGCTCGGCTGGGTGGCTGGCTCGCGGGCGGGCTCAACTGGCACTTCTTCCTCATGTGGCCGCTGATGGCTACGGGATTCCTGTACCTCGGATACCTGGCTTCTACGGGCGAGTGGAAAAAGCTGGTGTTCCGTCCCCGGGACGTGCGGCCTGCCATCGAGATGCAGAGGTACTACCTGCGTTTGCGGAAGGACCACCCCGCCCAGGGGAAACACAACGCCCTCCAGAAGGGTGCCTATAGCTTCATCATTCTGCTGGGGATCATAGGGGTCCTGACAGGATGGGCCGTCTACAAGCCGGTTCAGCTCCCGTGGCTTGCCGCGCTCTTCGGAGGATACCAGGCCGCCCGCTATTGGCACTTCTGGGTCGTCTGGCTGTTCACCGGGTTCTGCATAGTCCATGTGGTCCTGGTATTCGTGGCCGACCCAGCGTCTCTACGCGGCATGATCACCGGTTGGTACCGGGGGAGGTACACCAACGATGAGCCCTAAGACTACGCGTCGCGGCTTCGTCGCGGGTCTAGCAAGCCTGCTCGCGGGATGCGGCTGGGACGGTGGCCCAACGTTCGCGCCACGACTCAAACGGTTCTCACGCTTCAATGACTGGCTGAGCGCGGGGCTGTTTTCGTCGGATCGGTTCGCGCCGAAGTATGGTGAGGAGGATCGCTCGACGAGCTTTCCAAGCTACCACATCAGCCGGATGACGCCCGTGCTCGAGGATCTGGAGGCGTGGCGTCTCGAGGTGGGAGGGCTGGTGCGGAACCCTCTCACGCTTTCGCTGGACGAGATCCGCGGGCAGGAGCGGTTGACCTACACGGTCAAGCATCACTGTGTCGAAGGGTGGTCCGCCATCGCGACCTGGACCGGGTTGCCGCTCAGAGTCCTGGCCGAGCAGGCGGGGGTTCCTCCAGGGACGAGGTTCGTGCGCTTCGATTCGTTCGACGGCGACTACTTCAACGGTTGGGACATCGAGTCGGCCCTTCACCCCGAGACCATACTCGCTTACGGGTTCAACGACGGGGATCTGGGGCCCGACCACGGAGCTCCGGTCCGGCTCTACGCCCCCCACAAGTTGGGTTACAAGCTCACCAAGTACCTCACGCGGATCACCTTCACCAACGAGCGTCCGGGGGGCTATTGGGAGGATCAGGGTTACCCATGGTTTGGCGGAGTATGAAGCGCTCCGTTGTCGCGATCGTGGTGTTTGCGATGGCGTGCGGACGCGAGGGTGAGATGCCCGAGCGGATGGAGATGCCGGACTCGATGCCCGTCATGAAGGCCCTCGGAGACCCGGTGGCCATGGACTCCATGCTCGATACCATGCCGGGTGGCGAGATGGCGCGGGGCGACTCGGCAACGGCCGCCCGGCTTCTCCGCGACAAGATGTAGGAGCAGGGCGTATCGCCCGGGACCCGAGGCCTTGGCGGTGCTCAGGCACCTGAGTTGTGCTGGGCCCCTGACCGTTACGGAGTCCTAGGCTTCTGCTTCCACCAGGTCCTCTGGCCCCCACGCTCGCTCCTCGTCGTCCACGCCCCTGAGGATGAGGTAGGAGATTGCGATCCAGGCGAGCAGGCTCCCCATCGCGGCCGGCCGGCCGAGGCCCAACGTCTCCGCCACGAACGCGAACATCGCGGGGCCGATGATGGCCGCGAAGCGCCCGACCATGCTGTAGAGTCCATAGAACTCCCCTAGCCTCTTCGGGGGAGCCAGGATGAGCATGTACGGGCGATCGGCCGTCCACGTCCCTCCCAGCGCGATGCCAGCGATGCAGGCGATGAGCCAGAACCACGCCATCGGCAGCCCGAGGACGGGCACGGCTCCCGCCAGGGCCACCGCCCAGAGCGCCAGAACTACGTTGAGCGCGCGCTTCGGACCAATCCGATCCACGACCATCCCCAGGACGAGGCCACCCACCACAGCCGAGGTGATCGCCACCAGAAGCAGAATCTCAGCTCCTCTCTGGGTGAAGCCGACCTCGTTCACGGTGTAGATGCCGAGGAAGAAAATCACCGTGTTGGCGGCGTCGGTGTAGAACACCCGTCCTACCAGGAACCGTCCGAGCCCGGGATAGCGGGGCAGATGACCGATCGTGTCCTTCACCTGACGCAGCGCACGTCCGATGGCGCCGGGGTCGAGTCGAGGTTCCCCGGACGGTTGGGCTCCCTCACGAAGAGAAAGATGGGAACGGCGAAGAACAGGAAGAGGACCGCGGTCACCCGGAAGACACCCACGTACCCGATCCTGTCCAGAAGCAGCATCCCGGTGAGCACCCCGATGAACGAGCCCAGGTACCCGATGCCCACCCCGAACCCTCCGACGATGCCCCGCGTCTGTGGCGTGCTCACCACCGAGAGCGGACTCTCAGGCTGCGAACCACCCTCTGCGGTTCCCGAAGGCGTAGACCGCGGCGCCCGCAGCGAGCGTGACCAGGGCCGCTCCCGTAGGAAGAGGAGCGCCCACGAGGCCGTTGATCCACGCGGCGATCGTCATCCCCAGAAAGATCAACGCCGGAAGCGGATGCAGGGGTGTGCGGAAGATCTCCGGTCCGGTGCTCTCCATTCGGTCGGCACGTCCAGCCCGGCGCCGGAACACGAACAGCGTCGCCACGGTGAGCCCGTTGAACAGCAGTAGGGACGACCCGATGTAGATGAGCAGGGTCTCGAAAGCCCCGGTCAGAGCCAGGACCGCCGCCAAGATGCCCTGCGCCACGATGGCCACCACCGGCACGTGTCGCTGATCGGAGATCCGTCCCAGGAAGCGTGGCGCCATCCCGTCCCGAGCCATGGCGAAGTAGATCCGCGGGCCCACGGCAGTCATGGCGCTCACCGAACCGAGCATTGCCAGGGCGATGAGGCTCGTGACGGCCAGCGAGCCCCGGAAGCCGAACAGCCTCTCCGCGGCCAGCTGTCCCACGGCGATGGCCGGCTCCCACTCGGGTTGGGGCAGGGCGTAGAAGAAGAGCGCGTTGACGAGGAGGTAGACCATCATGACGAAGAGCGTCCCCCCGAGAATCGCCCTCGGGAGGTTCCTCCCGGGGTCGCGTACCTCTCCGGCGATGTACGCGGCGGCGTTCCATCCGGCGTACGCGTAAGTCACCTGTAGGAAGGCCACCCACCAGTTGCTGCCGGGCTCGGTGCGGGCCACCAGCCCCGACCACGAGCCGTCCCCCGTCGAGAACCCAGCCAGCACCATGATTCCGATCGAGCCCACGACCATGGTGGCCAGCACCGTCTGGAAGCCACCGCTCCAGCGCACGCCCACCGAGTGGACCAGTGTGAGCAGGAGGATCATCATCGAAGCCCCCGCTGCCCCCTGGCTGATCCCGAGCCCTTCGATGAGCGGCGCGTCGGCGTTCCATCCGCCGAGCAGGGGGGCCAGGTAGGCGACCACCCCCAACGCCGACGCCGCCATGGCGGCCGAGAACCCCACCACGAACGAGGTCCAGCCGCTCAAGAAGCCCCAGACCTGGCCGAGTCCCCGGGTCAGGTAGCGGTACTCGCCTCCTGCCGTGGGCATGTGGGTGGCCAGCTCGGAGTAGCAAAGCGCGCCGCAGAGGGCCAGGAAGCCGGCGGCGGCCCACACGCCCAATGAGCCCAGGGCGCTCCTCGTCGCGACGCGCACGAAGGCCGGGACGGTGAAGATCCCGGAGCCGATCATGTTGGTGACGACGAACGCTCCGGCGGCCACAGCGCCCAAAGTGCGGACCAGACCGTCCGCGCCGACCTCTCGTTCTGGCATCAGACGGCGCTCTCCCTTTCGGTCCTGGACGGTCTGGCCGCCGTGCGCACCTCGGGGGGGCGCAAGGGTCGGACTGCTGGGGCCACCTAGAGGCCTCTAAGCCAGTCCTACGATCTCGCCGTTGTCCTTGATCGACATGCCCACCGCCGCGGGCCGGGCCGACAGGCCAGGCATGGTCATGATGTTGACCGTCTTGGCGACGACGAAGCCCGCTCCCGCCGAGGGAGTCACATCGCGCACCGTGATCTTGAAGCCGGTGGGCCTCGCCAGGAGAGTGGGGTTGTCGGAGAAGGAGAACTGGGTCTTGGCGATGCACACGGGCATGCTCCGCATACCGAAGGACTCGAGGCGGTCGATGGCCCGAGCGGCCTCGTCCAGGAAGTCCACTCCTTCGGCTCCATAGATCTCGGTGGCGATGACACCGATCTTCTCGCGCAGGCCCATGTCGTCGGGGTAGAGAGGCCGATAGTCGGCTTGTCCGGAATCGATGACTTCGCTCACGACGTCGGCGAGCTCCAGGCAGCCGGTCCCGGTCTGTCCGTGCGGGTCGGCCTCCACGGCCAACACCCCGAAGGCCTCGCACGCCTCGAGGAGCGCCGACACCTCGGCGTCCGTGTCGGTAGCGAAGCGGTTGATGGCCACGACCGGCGGTACGCCGAACTTGCGAAGATTTTCCACGTGCGCCTGGAGGTTCACTGCGCCGGCTCTGAGGGCCTCCACGTTCTCCGCCTTCAGGTCGTCTTTGGCCACGCCGCCGTGCATCTTCAGGGCCCGGATGGTGGCCACGACCACCACCGCCTGAGGTTTGAGGCCCCCCACGCGGCATTTGATGTCGAAGAACTTCTCGGCTCCGAGGTCGGCCCCGAACCCCGCTTCGGTCACCACGACGTCCCCCAGGGCCAGTCCGGCCCGGGTGGCGATGAGGGAGCTGCAACCGTGGGCGATATTGGCGAACGGCCCGCCGTGGACGAAGGCCGGGGTGCCGCCCAGCGTCTGCACCAGGTTGGGGTTGATGGCCTCTTGGAGGAGCAGCGTCATGGCGCCGGGGGCGTCGAGCTCGGCGGCCCGGATGGGCTCTCCCTGACGCGTGGAGGCCACGATGATGTTGCCGAGCCGGGCGGTCAAATCCTTCAACGAGTCGGTGAGGCAGAAGATCGCCATGATCTCCGAGGCAGCGGTGATGACGAAGCCATCTTCCCGCGGAATCCCGCCGGTCCGGCCGCCCAAACCCAGGACCACGTGCCGCAGCGCACGATCGTTCATATCCACCGTCCGGGGCCAGGTGATCTGGCGATGGTCGATGTCCAGGCTGTTGGGCCGGAACAGGTGGTTGTCCAGCATTGCCGAGAGAAGTCCGTGAGCAGAGGTGATGGCGTGGAAATCGCCCGTGAAGTGCAGGTTGATGTCCGCCATGGGGATCACCTGGGAGTATCCCCCGCCCGCCGCTCCGCCCTTGATTCCGAAGACCGGTCCCAAGCTGGGCTCACGCAGGCACAGGACGGGGTTCCGCTCCCGAAGGGTCAGGGCGTCGACGAGCCCCACGGCCATCGTGGATTTGCCTTCACCGGCCGGGGTGGGGCTGATGCCCGTGACCAGAACGAGTTTCCCGTTCCGGTTCTCCCGGCCGTTGATCACGTCCAGGGGCACCTTGGCTTTGTAGTGCCCGTAGGGCTCGATGTCCGTGGCTCCGAGCCCGACTTTGGCCGCGATCTCGATGACGGGCCTCAACTCGGCGGACTGTGCGATCTCGATATCGGTCAGCATTCTCGTTACGTGTCGGTCGATTCTGATTCTCGCCGTGTGGGGCCTCCCGAGGTTCCTGGCGGCCGACCCGCGGCTCTTCGGGCACCCAAGTCAGCGAAGCGGCCGTTCAGGCTGGGCTTTTCACCAGAATTCTGCAAGAGGAAGGCGGGAACCTTCGCCCGCTTGAAACGTCGAGAAGGTGCACGCTCGCCGTTCGCCCATGCAAAGACGCGACGAGGGGACAGTGGTTGCGTCCGGTGTGTACGGGCGGGCAGGTTTGTTCCGCAGGCGACCCCTCGTCCTAGGACTACGGCCCGCGCGGCCGATCGAACACGAGCAACCGATGGAGGCCGTCATGAGAATCGCAACCGCCCTACTCGCAATCGCCCTGTTCGGGGGAACGTCGACGTCCGCGCAGGACACACTCCGGTTCACGCCGACGGTCGCGTATCCCACGTTCGACGTGCGCGAGCCGGTCGCCACGATCCGGCCAGGCACGATCCTCATCTCCAACACGAATCATGGGGCGTACTACGATCCCGGCGGGGGGAATTTCCCGGGTGAGGTCGGCCCGTTCTGGATCGAGGGCGCGACGACGAACGACATCTTGGTCGTGGAAATCCTCAAGGTCCGGCCGAACCATGACCTGGCCGGCGTCCAGCTCTACTCGGACTTCGGAGGTCTGGCGACCGACTCGCGTGTGCGGCTGCTGAACGATCCGATCCAGGCTCGTCGCTACGAGTGGAGCCTGGACGCCGAAGCCATGACGGGCACGGTCGAGCTTCCGGACTCCGAGATGGGCGAGATCACGATCGACCTTCAGCCGATGCTCGGCCGGGTCGCCGTGGCCCCCGAAGCCGGTGAGGCGTTCGCAGGGCTCTGGCCCGGCAACTTCGGTGGCAACATGGACGCACCCGAGGTGCGGGAAGGCACGACGGTATACCTGCCGATCTTCAACGACGGCGCGTACTTCTACTTCGGCGATGGCCACGCCCGGCAGGGCGAAGGGGAGGTCAACGGTACCGGCCTCGAGACGTCGATGGACGTGATGTTCCGCATCGACCTGATCAAGAACAAGACGATCGCGTGGCCGCGCTTCGAGGACGAGACGCACATCATGGTGGCCGGGAGCGCGCGGCCGCTCATCGACGCCTTCAGGCTCGCGCACGTCGAGCTCATCGAGTGGCTCGTCGACGAGTACGGCTTTGGGAAGTGGGACGCCTACATGCTCGTCGGGCAGCTCGGCGAGAACACGATCGCCAACATCGTCGATCCGATCTACACGGTCGTCGCGAAGTTCCCGAAGGAGCACCTGCCGAGGTAGGTGCTCTGATGCGACGGTCTTTCTTGCGGATGGACGTACGGGTGCTGGCGTATGCTACGAGATGTGCCGCACCGTCCCGCTCGATGTCACTAGCGAGACCTATCCCGCGTTCGTATAGGCCAGCGAGCTGCGCATCCAGAAGCCGCAGCTCCCCTGCTGTCTCCTGCTCCCGGCGCGTGAGACTGCTACCCTCGTCGCCCGGTCTCTCGCGTTCTGGCAGATCGCCGTGCGTCTCGTCCATCACTCCACTCATGTTGGGGAGCGCCCCCGGTCTCCTTCGTTCCGTATTCCGGCCAATCTACGTGATGCGATACGCAGGCCCGAGGCCGCGAGAACGAACTTCCTTTCGCGCCGACGTCTTCTGCGCAACGTCGCCCGCCAGTCCCTCCCGGGGTCACGGCACCCGTATTCTAAGTCTTATCGTCGAGTGCCCTCTCCGTTCAGCCTTTGCCCGCAGGCGGCGACAGTCCGATAGCCCCGCCTGGGCCAATCGGCCGGAGGCGATTGCAGATAACGTGTCAGAGCTAACGACGTCCGCCGAGGGCACGAGCGGGAGTTTGGCGTTACGAGATGAAGCGCCGCTCGGCTTTGCCTAATCCGCAAACCCCTCCAGAACGCTCTCGATAAGGGCGCGGACCGCGGGTACATCGACGATGGCAGTCTGCCAGACCACACCGAGGTCCACAACGAAGTAGTCGTGGATGAGCCTGTGACGGAGACCGGTGATCTCGCGCCACGGAACCTCCTGATGCCTCTCGGTGACCTCCCGCGTCACCCGCCCCGCAGCTTATCCGAGGATCTCCATCTCGCGGATGATCGCGTCCTGGATGACCCAATCGTGTTCAAACTGCTCAAGGGTCGTCCGGGACACAGCCTCACCAACGCGGTCAATCGCGTCGAGCATGTGGTGGAGGAAAAGCGAATCAGGCGGCGTCATAGAGGACGGCCGCCGACGCGAGGATGGACTCTCGCAAATAGGGACTCAGGCCCGGCTCCGTTACGACATCCACGGGCCTCCCAAAGAACTCGGCGAGCGCATCCTCCAGGCGGATCAACTCAAACAAACCCTTCGCAGAGCCGAAGTCCGCAATCAGATCTACGTCCGAGTTCTGGACGTTCCTCGCCCCGGGCCGCAGATCCAAAGATCCGAAGCCGCGTTACGTCGTATTCCCGGCAGAGCTCGCCGAGTCGGCAAGAGTCGAACTGGACCATACGAGAATTCTCTCGGGACAGCCGCCCCGGGTCAACGGAATCAGTACTCCACAGCGCTTTGTCTCGTAACGGGCTCACGGACTCACGACACGGAGGTGGCGGAGCCACCGGAGTGTCCGCGAAGCGGCCGCAAGGCCGGCGAACCTGAGTGGCATATCCAACGGATATGTCTACGAGGGTTCGATGTAGGGTGTCGTAGGCCAGAGCGTGAGTCAGGCGTTATCGGACGTCCCGCTGGTCAACTCCCAGGTCGGTGGCAATTGAAGCAGTCGCCTAGCCCCCTTCTTTCCGACCGAGCATCTCAGCCTCCATGAACTCGATGAACTCCTCCGAGTACCGCATTTCATTATTGCTCCACCATCGCGCGAACGCCGGAGACCCCACGAAACTGAAGCCGAGGAATGCGTAGGCTTCTTCCTCCGAGATCAATCCGACAGAGAGTTGCCGCTGCGTATTCTCGAAGTTCCGTAAGACGGCCAACACAATCGAGTGAACCTGAAGAGAGTCCCGACCCGTGAGGGTGTCGCCAGGCGGTTCGGACCACCAACGTCGGAATACCGCAAGCCGCTCGGTGTCCTCAGACATCATAGTCTGGACATTTGTGTAGCCCTCCGAGAGGCCCTGATAGGCCGCCCCGCGAATGGCTGCGTTTGTCTGGCGCAGTTCGGCCCAGACGAACACGAGTGAAACAATCAATCCTACCAGCCCGGCCCTCTCGACCCAGCGCATACGATTAAGAGACGAGTCGCTCAATGGTCCAGCCTATCTTTACTAGAGTCCCAACTGGTCTGATTCTACAGTCCCAAAGGGATGTCTCGTAACGGGCTCACGTGCTCCCGGCGCGGAGGTGAGCATGCTCACCGGAGTGCCCCGAAGGGCCGGGTCCGTTGTCTACGCTACCACCTACACGGCCAACCCGCGAAGCGGATCCAAGGGCCCGAGCAGGAGCGCGGCGTTACCCGGCGTATGCCCGGCTTCGATCTATCCGCTAGTCGGCGTGTCGACGGGCTTGGCTACTTCCGCGTAGAGCCGGTCCGGCGCGACATCTAGGTCGCCGGGCCAGGTCGGAGCTCCGGTCACCCCATCGATCTCGACCTCGGAGAACTCTGCCGGATTCTCGGTCCATCGTCGGAACACGCCTCGGCCCGCAACGTCGGAGAGATCGGCCTCACCTTCAACGCCGTCTTCGAACCGGACCCAGAGTCGGTAGTTCGGCCGCGCCTCAGCCGTAACGAGTCGATACCGCATCATCTCCCTCCTAACTCGAAGGGTCGATTCTACCCAGAGGCTCCAGGTCTTGTGCCCGACTCCATACCTCTCGCAACTCCATCTGGTGGATCGTCGCCCATTCCATGACGAGTCCCATCGCTCGCGGAGAAAGCTGGCCGTTCAAGAGGCTGAGGTCCTCGATCGATATAGAGGCCTCCTCCCCGCCGTATATCGCGTGGAAGTGTGCCGGGCCGTGGTCACGCCAGTACACAATAGATGGCGATTCCAAAGAATTCGCTGATCTTCGGCACTGCCGGCCTCCTTTACTTCACGATCCCTCAGCCGGAACGTACCAGCCACTGAGGAATCGACGGTAGGGCATATGCCGCGTAACGGGCTCACGGACTCCCGGCACGAGTGAGCGCTAGCGAACGAAGTGACACCGTAGGGGCCGGGCCCGCAGCTAACTCTACAGCCCAACGGCTGAATCCGCGAAGCGGATCTGAGGGCCCTAGCGGGAGTCCGGCGTTGGGCGTCGTGGGCGCGCCGCCCTTGCCTCGTATACGCTGCTGCAGCCGCGACACCTCCCATCAGAGCCAAGGTGAACGTCGCGAACAACTCCCATCGGATGGCTGGATTCACTGCCGCAAACGACTCCTGAAGGATCACAACCTCGAGGGCTGGCTCGACGAGTTGTCCCAGCACCAGGCCCAGCCCAAGCGCGATGACTAGGTCGACTCCCCCGCTCTCCGTGCGATGAAGGAACGACCACCCCATCGCAATCCCGGTCACGATGCCTAACAGCCAATGCATCGACCAACCCAGGCTTGGAGGCATGTCCGTGGGTCGTCCTACATGCCAATCAACGTGAACCAGGGCTGCAAGGGCTGCTGACCATACCAAAACGAAGATCGTGTCGCGGCGTGGAAGATCGTGTCGCGGCGTGAAGGACTAATCTCCAAGGGCACCTCGTAGCGTTCAACCTTCGTCGGCTGTGAGCCCATGTCGCCTAACGGGCTCATTGACTCACGACGCGGAGGTGAGCGCAGTTCACCGGAGTGTCCGCGAAGCGGCCGAACCGTCGGTTATCGTAAGACCCGAGTAGCTGGAGCGCGACAGCGCGGAGGTTCACAAGATCGGGATTGTGTCGATGGCGAGAGCTTGAGTCAGGCGTTATCGGACGTGCGCGCGGTGGCCCCACCCCTGAGTCGGGTCCGAACACGGAGGCAAACCGGCGGGTCTCGATCCGACCGGGGATATTGAATCCGCGTGTTCAAAAAAGAGATCTCCATCGACTTCATTGCGCGGTTGAACCGTGACTTGATGATGGCCGCGTTCACTTAGTCCGGTTGGCTGGAGCGTTCCCGACGGTTATCGGAACGGCGGCGGCCTCTTGCGCTGGTTTATCAGGCGGGCAACCTTGCCGGTTGCCCTTACTCGGAGAGCCATGTGGTTCCGTTGCTAGATCTGTGGCTGCCCATTCTGTTGTCCACCGTAGCGGTGTTCATCTTGAGTTTTCTCATATGGACGGCGCTTCCCCACCACAAGTCCGACTTCAAGAAACTCCCTAACGAAGACGGCCTGATCAACGCCATGCGAGGACGGCCTCCCGAGCCTGGCGCTTACATGTTGCCACGTGCCTGGACCCACGCGGAAGTGCGGAATCCTGAAATCGCAGAAAAGCTGACCCAAGGTCCGGTCGGGTTCATCACCATTGTGCCGTCCGGCATTCCCACGATCGGCACGATGGGGAAGAAGTTCGTACAGCTTTTCGTCTTCTATTTGGTGTTGTCCGTTCTGGTGGCGTATGTGACGGGTACGGCCTTCGCGGCCGGGCACGCGGGGATGGACGTGTTCAGGATTCCGGCGACGGTGGCGGCGATGGGTCATGGCACCGGGGTCATCACGGCGGCGGTGTATTTCGGAACACCGTGGACCAATACGTGGAAACACGTGATCGACGCCGTGCTATACGGGCTCGCTACCGGTGCGATTTTCGCCGCGTTGTGGCCGTGATCTAAGGGGGTGCCCCCCAGGCGTCCAACTGTCACCCCCGCTGAAGCGCATATCCGCATAACGGGCTCACGTGCTCCCGGCGCGGAGGTGAGCATGCTCACCGGAGTGCCCCGAAGGGCCGGGCCCGTTGATCTCCACGATAGTGCCCTCACGTCTCCGCGCGAAAGCGCACCCGAGGGCTCGAGCGGGAGAGCGGCGTTAACTGATGTGGCGCTTCTGGCGGTCGTCTCACCCCAGCAGTTTCACCAACTCCTCCGCGGTGAGACCGACTTGGCGGAGAATCGCTCGCAGCGTGCCCTTCGCGGTCTCTTTGTGGTCCGGCACGGTGACCCGGCGGATACGGAGGCGCCGTGTGCCGAAGCACAATGTGGCTCCCCTTCTGTCGATCCTGGACATAGCCGACCTTCTCCAGAGCACGGACCAGTGATCGACCGGAGACGACCGGGAGGCGTGTCTCGCCTCAGACCTCGAGGATCTCTTCCGTGATGGGCGGGGGAACCGGATCGCCATGGGACTCCAGGCTCTCCAGATACGCAGAGATCGCCTCTCGCGCATTGCTCACAGCTTCGTCGCTCGTGGAACCCTGGGTTACGCAGCCGGGGAGGCTGGGGACCTCTGCTACGAAGACCCCGTCCTCATCCTGCTCAATCAACACCCGGTATTTCACTGGCCACCTCCTGTCCAAACAATCTACGAAGAAGCGCCATGTCGCCTAACGGGCTCACTGACTCAAGACGCGGAGGTGGCGGAGCCACCGGAGTGTCCACGCAGCGGCTGAGCCGTTGGCAATCGTAAGACCCGAGCAGCTGAAGCGCGACAGCGCGTAAGCACAACATCGAACCCCCACAGTAGCGAACTGGCCCGCATGGCCGGCGAACATGAGCCGCATACCCAACGGGTATGTGCCCGAGGGTTCGATGTTGTTCATAGGAGGCGAGAGCTTGAGTCAGGCGTTATAGGACGTGCCGCTGGCTCCTCGTGCCCCAACAGGTTCCAAATACCGATCCGGTGATTTCGCGAGGCTCCTCACCGTCATGGGCCGCCGAGAAGACCCATACGGGATCTGTGGTTTGCTCCGACGACCCGTACACGGAGCGCTGCGATCTGGCGAGTAGCTCCGTGAGTTAGACCGTCGACTGGGTCTGTCATCGGACGGCAGTCTCGGTGCCCCGTCGGAGCAGCGTGTGAAAGACCATGATGTGACAGACGATCATGAGCGGGACGCCGAGAGCCGCGACGTACCACTGGGCCTCGAGATATGACGCCGCCTCGACGCGCGTCGCGTGAATCATCGCTACCACGATGTCGGCCGAACCAACCACGTTGAATACCCAGACAACGAGGATTGCTCTGCGCCACCTCTGACGAAGCGCCGTCAAGGAGAGCAGAGCCAACGCGGCTGTTGCGGTGTCGCCGATCGCAGTAGGAATCGCGAACGAAGCGGAAAGGCCGGGGGATAGGTTCTGCACGAGAAGCCCAAGACCTAGGACGCGGAACAAGTGCGGCGCGATCCAGATCGAGAGGGCGTCATGAACGTCGAGGCGGCGAACCCGGGGCGCAACGAGGAAGGTTGCAACGACCATCCAGGCGATTAGGAACCAGATCCACTGCAACGCAAAGAGTTGGTTCGATTCCATTTCTCTGGTGTCGATCGAAGCCTGGCTACCGGTTCTGAAGTACCGCAGGCATGTCCGATAACTTCCCCACTCCCAACACCCATGTTCGCAAACTGGGCACTCAGCACCCATACAGCGACGTATGTCGCTGTATGGCCTTATGTGCGGCGTGCGGCACTCCGCACGAGGCCCTTCCAGCCAATGGGAGGGGGTACGGTCACATTAGGCACGATAGAAGGGATTCGCCAGCCGCCGCCAATCACCAATCCCGGCTACTCCCCTGCGTGCCCCCGAACAGCGTATCCGCAGGACTGATCACGTTCGCCAGGTCTCGGTTAGCCACGTGCGTGTAGATCTCCGTAGTAGCCAACTTGGTGTGTCCCAGCAGCCGCTGGATGTAATTTTGTTGGGTCCCGCTCTCCACGAGGTGCGTCGCGAACGAGTGCCGCAGTATGTGGGGGGTGACCTTACTCCGGATTCCGGCACGCTCGGCGGCCTTCTTCACGACGCGCTGTAGGCTCCGAGCGTTGTAATGCCGATCGCGCCTCGCTCCCGTGAACAGCCATTTGTCGGGCCGCTCGACCCGGGCGTAGTCCCTGAGAGCCTCGAGCGTCACGCGGGAGAGCATCACATACCGGTCCTTCCGCTCCTCTCCCTTCCGCACCCGGATCATGCCACGATCCGACTCGATGTCCGTAACCTGGAGGCGGATCACCTCACCGACGCGTAGGCCACCGGAGCAGAGCACGAGCAGCATCGCTCGATGCTTCGGGTTGGTGACGGCCTCGATCAGGCGCCGGATCACGTCGCGGCTCAGGACATTCGGTAGTGGCCGGTCCTGCCGAGGCCGAGGCAGCTTGAGCTTGGCGACCCCTCTGCACAGCACCTTCGAATGCAGGAACTTGAGCGCGCTCACCGCCTGATTCACGTAACTGTAGGAGCAGCCCTCACGCATCAAACGCAGCAGCCACGCACGCATGTCCTCGTTCGTAGTGTCTGGATTGGCTTTCGTCCGTCTCAGGTAGAAGCGCTTGACGTGTGACACGGATCCTCCCCCCGCGGACTGGGCGATTCCATGGCTGTTTCGGCTGGCGCACCCTCGGGGACCCGCGAGACCCGGCCGGGAACGCCAGTACCGGCGGGATCCGGCTCAGCGACATGCGTCAAGAACGTCTCGAGGTGATGTTGGACCAGCAAGTAGAGCGGCGTCTGGGTGGGGCGGCGCCGCAGGTAGACGGGTCCGCAGCCCTGAGTCGGCGGCCGAAGCGGCGTTGTTGGGGCCGGACGCACGCACGTCGGGACGAGGGGAGCATCCCGGAGGCTGGATCGAGTCATCCGGCGTGAACATGTCGAGGGGGGACCGAGGACCCGTGCCCTTGCCCCTGAGGGCGGTCAGCACGGATATCGAGCTTCCCGCGGCCACGACGTCAGGCCTGATCGACCTTCGCTGGACCGACCACGACGTGATCCTGGTGCGGGACGGGATCGAGATCATCGGCGAAAGCTCGGACAACTTCGCCCTCAACGTTTCCATTCCGGTGGCCGAGGCGTTGCCGATCACCATACGCCGCGACTGGAACTGGGTCGATCGATGATCGAGGATCAGCCGTTCCATATCGTGAACACACATCTCGAGACCGACGAGACGGGCCGGACCACCCAGGAGTCTTAGGCCGCCGACCCGCTCATGAACCATTGCCTGGGATGGTGCGAGAGCCGCAGCGAGATCCTACATTCGGCGCCTAGGGATGCCGTATCGGCGGCCCTTCGCCTTAGGCCCGTCGCTTTGACGGTGCTCTCTGACGACACTCGAGCTCATGACGCGATCCGACGCACACGAGATCATAGACCGGTGGAAGGATGAGCCCGCGCCGCTCCTTCCGGTCCTGCAGGCCCTCCACGATCGAGACGGATATCTGTCCGAGGAGGCCCTGCGCGCCGTGGCCGCCGGCCTTCGCATTCCCATCGCCGATCTCTTCGGCTCGGTCACCTTCTACCATCACTTTGCTCGCGAGCCCGGTGGCCTCGACGCCCCACGGGTCTGCACGGGCCCGATCTGCAAGATGAAAGGGGCGGAGGATCTGGTGGCCACCCTGAACGGCGCCACGCCCATGCCCTGTTCGGGCCGCTGCGATGATCCCATTCCGGTGATTCGAGGCCACCACACGCTGGTGGGCCTTTCGGCGGAGAGCCTGGAGTCGAGGCCGTCCCCTCTGCCGCCAGCGGCTCAGGACGGCATCGAAGAGTGCGTGTTCGCACACATCCGAGAGCCGGGCCGTGCGAGCCTGGACGGATACCAGAACACCGGTGGTTACGAGAGCCTCAGGAAGGCCCTCGACATGACTCCCGCGGAGCTGGTCCAGCTCGTCGCCGATTCGGGTTTGGCCGGCCGGGGCGGCGCCGGCTTCCCCACGGGCGTGAAGTGGAAGGCGGTGGCGGACGCGGAGGGGCACCCGAAGACGATCGTCTGCAACGCCGACGAGGGAGAGCCCGGGTGCTTCAAGGACCGGTGCCTCATGGACTACGATCCACACGCCGTCGTGGAGGGCATGGTTCTGGCGGCCTACGCCACGGGGGCCACCCGGGGCTTGATCTATCTCCGCTACGAGTATCCGGAGACGGAGCTTGTTCTCGCCCACGCGCTGAGTGCCGCTCGCGACGCCGGGCTTATAGGCCCCGGTATTCTGGGCACCGACTTCTCGTTCGAGCTCTATCTGCGGCGAGGGGCAGGGGCGTACATCTGCGGAGAGGAGACTTCCCTCCTGAACAGTCTCGAGGGCAAGCATCCATTCCCCCGGAACCGGCCTCCCTATCCGGTCACCCATGGCTTCGAGGACCTCCCCACGGTCGTCAACAATGTGGAGACGCTGGTGTCCGCGCCGCCCATCGCGCGACACGGTGCGGACTGGTATCGGGGGCTGGGTCGCGGCGACCAGGCCGGCACCAAGGTGATCAGCCTCTCGGGTGATGTGGCCCGGCCGGGCAACTACGAGGTTCCCCTGGGCTTTCCCCTCATGGAGCTCATCGACGGCTGGGCGGGAGGAACGGGAGAGGGGCGCACGATTCAGGCAGTCACCATGGCGGGACTGTCCGGCGGTTTTCTCGCTGGCGAAGACCTGGACGTGACGCTGGACGAGCCGAGCATCCGATCGAAGGGCTCCTTCCTCGGAGCGGGCGGCATCATGGTCTTCGACGACACCCGCGACATGATCGAGGTGTCCCACGACGCCATGGAGTTCTTCGCCCACGAGTCGTGCGGAAAATGTTTCCCTTGTCGCATCGGCACCCAAAGGCTTATGGAACGACTGGCGGGTAAGGCGGGTCCCAAGGAGTTGGAGCCCTGGATCGACGAGGTCGTTGACCTGGGCAACACCATGTTGGAGACGAGCGCCTGCGGCCTGGGAATGGCCGCCCCACTGATAACGAACAGCCTGCTGAAGTACTTTCCCCAGCAGGTGTCCGATCACGTGACGAGGTAGCCGTATGAGTCGGACCAACGGAAAGGGCCACGACGACCTCACGCTCTTCCTCGACGGCGAGAAGGTGCCGTTCAGCCGTGGCGAGACCATCTACGAGGTAGCGGAGCGGCACCAGCGTGAGATCCCCACGCTCTGCTACGACTCCCGTCTCGACCCCTTCGGCGGCTGCCGTATGTGCATCGTCGAGGTGGAGGGCTCGCGGAACCCGGTGGCATCGTGCGCGGCCGCGGCCACGGCCGGGATGAGGGTGAGGACCGGCGGCGGGCGTCTGGAGATGCACCGCCGCGTTCTCCTGGAGATGGTCGCCTCGGAGAACAGGGACGTGGACGTGGATCCCCTCTCGGGCTACGCGAGCCAGGAGCTGGCGCAGCTGGTCGACCGCTACGACGCCCGCACCAGTCGCTTCAAGGGGAGGCAGTCCGGGACGAGCCATCCCGACGACCCCAACCCGTTCATCCTCAGGGACTACGAGAACTGTATCTCGTGCTTCCGCTGTATCCGCGTCTGTGCAGAGCAGGAGGGGGACTACGCCATTACGGTCATGAACCGGGGCTTCTCCACGCAGATCACGACGGAGTTCGACGGCCTGCTCAAGGACTCGGCGTGCACCTTCTGCGGGCAGTGCGTGCAGACCTGCCCCACAGGGGCCCTGGCCGACCTCAAGGCGCTACGGAACGCGGACGTCCCGGGCGCTACCGAGAAGACCCGGACTATCTGCACCTACTGCGGGGTCGGCTGCTCCATCGACGTCCTGACGAGGGACGATCAGATCGTGGGGGTCCTGCCGGTCATGGACGGTCCCGCCAACAACGGCGCCCTGTGCGTGAAGGGCCAATATGCCTACGACTTCGTGGGGCATCGCGACCGCCTGGCCACGCCTTTCGTGCGGGGCGACGACGGCCAGCTTCGGCCCGCATCGTGGGACGAGGCGCTCGATCGTGCCGCCGAGGGGCTGGGCAAGGTCATCGCGGAGCACGGTCGCCACAGCCTCTACGCCGTGGCGTCGGGCCGGGCTCCCAATGAAGCCGCCTACACGATGCAGAAGTTCGTGAGGGCGGGGTTGGGTACCAACTACATCGACAACTGTAGTCGTGCCTGACACGCTCCTACTGTCGCCGGTCTGGCGGCAAGCATCGGTCGGGGCGCCATGTCGAACCCGCTGGTGGACATGGACAAGCCCGATGTGATCTTCTGCATCGGGACCAACATGACGGAGACTCACCCCGTGGCCGCCACGGGCCTGAAGAAGGCCCTGGCCAAGGGGGCGAAGATGATCGTGGCCGATCCCAGGAGGATCGAGCTCGCCAACCTGTCCCACGTGTACCTGCCCATCCGGGTGGGCTCCGACACCGCGTTGCTCCTGGCGATGGCGCACGTCATCGCGCGGGAGGGTCTGGTGGACGAGGCCTTCATGGCCGCCCGCACCACCGAGGGTCAGGAGTTCCTGGAGCACGTGAAGCGCCACACCCCCGAGTGGGCCGCCGAGATCTGCGAGGTGCCGGCCGAGGACATCGAGAAGGCGGCCCTCTTGTACGGCAAGGCCGAGCGTGGGGCGATCTACTACACGCTCGGGATCACAGAGCACATCTGCGGCGTCGAGAATGTGCAAAGTCTATGCAACCTCGCCCTCCTAACCGGGAACGTCGGCCGGGAGGGAACGGGCATCAACCCCATGCGCGGGCAGAACAACATTCAGGGAGCCGGGGACATGGGCGCGCTGCCCAACAACTACCCGGGGTTCCAGCCGGTCACCGATCCGGCCAATCAGGAGAAGTTCGAGAAGGCGTGGGGGACCAAGGTCGATCTCGAGAAGGGGATCACCAAGGTCACCGCCCTGGACATGTGTGGAGATCAGATCCGGGCCATGTACATCGACGGTGAGAACACGCTCATTTCCGACCCGGACCGAACGCACTGCGAGCACGCCTTGAGGAGCCTCGACTTCCTGGTCGTCACCGACCTTTTCATGACCGAGACGGCCGAGCTGGCCGATGTGGTCTTCCCGGCTGCCGCCTGGGCCGAGGTGGACGGGACCCAGACCAACACCGAGAGGCGGATTCAGCGTCTCCGGGCGGCCGTACCGCCTCGGGGAGATGCCATGCCCGACTGGTGGATCACTTCCCAGCTCGCGAAGCGTATGGGATTCCAGGGGTTCGAGTACGAGGGGCCGCACGAGGTCTTCAATGAGTGCTGTGAGCTGTCGGCCATCTACCAAGGGGTGAGCTGGGACGAGGTCGAGCACGGTGAATACCAGTGGCCCGTCCCCTTCGAGGGCCATCCCGGCACACCCCGACTGCACGAAGAGGAGTTCGTCAACGGCCGTGGCATCTTCACAGTCGCGGAGTACCGGGATCCGGCGGAGACCATCGACGACGACTACCCGGTGTGGCTCACCACTGGCCGAAGGCTGGCGTCGTACCACACGCGCACCCAGACCGGCCGGTCTGCCGGAATCGAGTACCTCCTGTCCGAAGAGGTTCTGGAGGTGCACCCGACGGACGTGGAGGAATGGGGCCTCGAGGACGGAGGCTGCGCCATCGTCTCCAGCCGCAGGGGATCCGTCAGGGTGAAGGTCCAGGCCAACAACCGCTCGCCCAGGGGAACGGTCTTCACCACGTTCAGCTTCAGTGACGTTCCCGTGAACGTGCTCACCGGATCCGGGTACGATCCCATCACACAGACCGCGGAGTTGAAGGTCTGCCCGGTGCGTGTGGAGCCCGACTGACGGAGGTGTCATCGGGTTGGTCCGGCGACGTCGGCGACCACCGCCGCGGGGCGGGGAACCTCTAGTGTCCCGTTACCAAAGTGTCTCGGCCAGTCGAGGGCACGGTGCATCCGTGGGCTCGGCGTTGGGACTCCTTACGACCACGCTTCGCGCGGTGCCCGCTTGCGCTACGCCGGGTCGTCCCGCCTTGATCCCGCGGCGCCCCGACCCTCTTGGTGGCTCGCGAACTTCGGAAACGGAACACTGGTTCGCGCTCAGTTCCCGCTCGGAGGCGCCCGGCCGTTCGACTCGTGGGCTTGCACGATCTTCCACTCGCCGTCGCGCCTCTGGTAGACGAACGTCCAGATCTTCCCGTTCGTCCACTGAGTCACGCCGGCCGTGTCGAGTACATCAGCGTGGAACACACCGGTGAATGCGGCACCATCGGGACCGAGCACGACCACGTGGGCCGGGTCCCAGGTGCCGCCGATCCGCTCTTGGCGCGACATGAACCCGGCGGCGGCGTTTTTGAGGGCGTCACGGTCGGGGTAGATACGTCCTCCGTCCACATACACCAGGTCACCTGCATCGGTGAAGGGAGCGATGAACCCGTCGCCGTCCAAGGTCGCCAGGCCGGCCACAAAGTCGTTGGCGGCGTCCATGATCTCCCTGGCTATCTCGCCGCGCTGTGCATCGGTCATCTCCGGGGGCTGACAGGCCACGGTCAGGAGGACCAGAACACAGGCCATGGAGCGCATCGTGGCTACCCTCCGGGAGTTTCGTCTGAGGAGGCCCCTGTGTCCTGGGGAGGCTGACTGCGGTCCGCAGCCAGGTTCGGTTCCACCGGCACCTCGGGATCCGCTGAGGCCCGCCCTGCTGTGTCCCGGATCCCCTCCACGATCCCCTTGAGTCGGTCGTGGGCCTGGTTCATTTCCTCCCTGACCTCGTCCTCGCTGCGGATTCCACGCTCCAGATCCACGGCCAACCAGTTCAGCCGTCGCACCACGTCGAGGAGCAGCCTCACATGCGACCGAAGAGCACCGTACTGCCGATAGCGGAGCCGGGTCCTGGGCAGATCACTGATCACGTCGGCGATCCCCAGAGCGTCCGCGGCCCAGAGGATGGGAAGGAGAAAAAGCAGCCCTACGGTGACCCGCGCCAGCGGATCGGTGAACACGTAGATGACGACAGCGTCTAAGAGGAAAGCCGTAACCAGCATAACAATGTAGAACAGCTTGGATCGCATAGAGCCTCGGGTCCGTCTAGTCCTGGGTGGCCGTTCGAGTGGTTGGGTTTCTGGTTGTATGAGGAAGTTTACCCGGACTCCTCCACCTTACCCAACGATGGCTCACGATGCCAGGAAAATCGTGCATGGGCCTGCCGGTCCGCTCCGCAGTCGACGTTTGGGCACTTGCGCTAGTGTCCCCTTGCCAAAGTGTCTCGGTAACGAAACACTAGTGCGGATTAGGGATCCTGCCATCCAGGATGCTTCGGAGCGCCGCCCGGGAGAGATTTCCCCCCGAAACCACGCACACGATCTTGCCGCCCCCCGCCTGCCCCGCCATGGCGGCCGCCACGGGGGCGGCACCGGCACCCTCTGCGATAAGCCGGTTCCGGAGCACCAGAAGGCGAATCGCCTCGACGACCGCCTCTACCCCCACCACCAGTGAGCCGTTCAGGAGCGTTCGGGCCAGGGGCCACATCTCCGCCAGGACGCTCTTGCCTCCAATCCCGTCGATGAAGGTCGGAATTCTGTCGATGGCCGTGGGCGCTCCTTTGTCCAGGGAGGCCCGGAGGGGTGCTGCTGTCTCCACTTCGCAGGCGAACACCTTGGTGCCCGGCTTGAGCGCCTTCACCGCTGAAGCGATCCCACAGCTCAGCCCGCCGCCGCCATACGGGACGAGGATGGTATCGACGCCCGGAAGATCTTCGACGATCTCGAGGCCCACGGTGCCGTTGCCCGCGATGACCGCAGGATCGCTCACCGGGTGGATGAAGAGGCCGGGGACGCCCGGATGGTGATGGTTCACGATGACCTGCCACCATTCCTCGAAGGGGAGGGGGATGGCCTCGGCGCCGAGGCGGCGGATGGCTTCCATCTTGGTGTCGGGCGCCGTGTCGGGGACCACGACCCGGCAGGGAATGCCCAGGTGTCGGGCGTTCCATGCCACGCCCTGAGCCATGTTGCCGGCGCTGGCCGTGTAGACGCCGTCGGCGAGAAGCTCCGGGCCGGCCAGCGCCATGGCGTTCCCCGACCCCCTCAGCTTGAAAGAGCCAATGGGCTGCAGGCTCTCCAGCTTGAGATAGATCTCCGCCGGGGCGTCGTCCGCCGTCAGCGGCAGAAGTGGTGTCCGCAAGGCAACGCCTCGGATGCGCTCGCGTGCCTCCTGGATGGCCTCCAGGGGGAGGGGCTCGACGGCTCTAATGGCGCAGGCCTCCGAGGGGCACCGACACCCCGACCCCCTCGGCCCGGGCACGCTCCAGGACGTAGTGGGCCGGCACCAAATCCTCCACGGCGAGGCCCAACGACTTGAACAGCGTGATCTCTTCGGCACTCTCGCGGCCGGCCACTTCAGCCAGCAGAATCTCTCCGATCTCTCCTACGATGTGCGCGTCGTCGATGGCGCCCTCATCCTTGGGGAGGAGGAAGTCACCTGCCTCGTTCACGGTGGACTCCCGCCGGTCCACGAAGAGCCTAGAGCGAACGACGGCCTCGGTGTCGAGCTCTCGGGTGAACTTCACGCTGGAGCCGGCCGCGTTCACGTGGGTGCCCGGAGCGATCCACGCACCCTTCAGCACCGGCTCCCGGGCGGAGGTCACCGTGCAGATCACATCGGCGTCGCGGGCGGCATCCTCGGCCGACGCCACCGCCTCCACGGCGATGCCGTGACGCTCGCTCTCGCGCTCCGCGAAGGCTCGGCGGTTGGCCTCGGTGGGGCTGTACACCCGGGCCCGGTGGAACGGCCGAGCCTCCAGCATGGCCTCCAGGTGTGTCCGGGCCTGAACGCCCGAGCCCAGGATGGCCAGCTCGGTGGCATCCTCTCTAGCGAGGAGCTCCGTGGCCACGCCGCTCACAGCGGCGGTGCGGATGGCGGTCACCTCGCTGGCGTCCAGGATCGCGGTGGGGAGCCCGTACTGCGTGTCGAAGAGCACGACTAGGCCCTGATGGGCGTCGTACGGTGTGCCGTGGTTCCCGGGAAAGACCGTCACCACCTTGAGGCCCAGCGCATCGGGAGAGCCGGACATGCCGGGCATCAACCCCAGGATTCCGCGCTCCTCGGGCAGTCTCATGGCCGAGCGCAGCGGGTTGATGCCCTCGCCCCGCCCCAGGGAGCGGAGAGCCTCGGCCATGAGGTCCATGCACGCGCGCATGGGCAGGAGGCGCCGCACCTCGGGCTGGGTGAGGATCAGGGTGTCTGGGCCGACCTGCGGGCTCACCGTCGCACCGCTTCCACGATCCGCACCGGCTCCTCCAGGATCTGGCCTCTCGTGTACTCGCTGTCCGAGGGGGCGGTGGCCTCGATGCGGTCGATGGCACGCACCACGTCCATGCCCCCCACCACCTGCCCGAAGACCGCGAATCCCTGCGTGTCGGCGTTGCGGGACTCACCGTGGTCGAGTCCCGGCTGGTCGCCGACGCAGATGAAGAACTCGGAGGTTGCCGTTCCCACGCCTCCCTGGCCCATGGAGATCGTGCCGTCGACGTGCAGCAGTCCGGTGTCTTCGGTGCTCTCGTGGGCGATGGGCGAAAACGCCCCCCGGCCTCGGTCGTTCACGCCGCCCTGGATGACCTCGATCTTCGGGTTGCCGTTGTCGTTGTCGTAGCGCACCATCCGGTAGAAGCTGCCCCCGTTGTAGTGGCCGGCGTCGAGGTAGGCGAGGAAGTTGGCCACGGTGACGGGCGCCCGATCGGCGTAGAGCTCAAGGTCGATGTCGCCCATGGCCGTGCGGAGTGTAATGGCCACCGAGCCTTCGAAGTCCTGGGCGGCAGCACGCGCGAAGGGCATGGCCGACGCCGACGCCAGGGTCAGCATGAGGAGCGCGGTCCGACCGGATCTCCACGCAGTCAGTACCGCTGCCCGCTTGATCATGCCCCTTCCGTCCGTCCCTCTGATCATGATCACCATCCCGTGATATCTCGGTTGTCCTCTTGTCGGCCTCCGAACCCCCGAGAGGCCGCCGTCCGCCTCACCCGTCGTACGCCTCGAGTAGCCCGAGCACCTGCTCGATGTCGGCTTCCGTGTGATCCGCGTTGATCTGCGTGCGGATCTCCTCGTCGCCCTTTGGCACCACCGGATAGGCCAGCCCCGTGACGAGGACTCCGTTCTCGTACAGGTAGTCCACCAGGGCCCGCGTCTTCTGGGTATCGCGGATCATGAGCGGGACCACAGGATGCTCCCCGGGGATGGTTTCGATGCCGATCCGGACCAACCCCTCCTCGAAGCGCCTGGTCAGGCCCCGAAGCTTCTCCAGCAGGGCCAGGCCGTCAGGGCTGTCCACGATCTCCACCGACTTGAGCGCCGCCCGGGCCTCTCCGACGGTGATGGGGTTGGAGTAGATGTACATCTGCGAGCTCTCCCGTAGGAAGCCGATGACCGACTCGGGTGCCGTGACGTATCCGCCGTTCACACCGAAGGCCTTCCCCAGCGTGCCCACCAGGATGTCCACCGGCGGGGAGCCGGTGTACTCCTCGACTCCACGCCCGGTTCTTCCGAACGAACCCACACCGTGGCAGTCGTCCACCAACACGACGGCGTTCTCCTCGTAGGCGTAGTCGTGACGCGCGGCGACCTCCATGATCTCGTCCAGGGGAGCGTGATCGCCCCTCATGCTGAAGATGCCGTCCGTGACGACGAGGGCTCGCTTGGCCTTGCCCGCCCACTCCTCCAGCGCCGCGTCGAGGCCGGCGACGGAGTTGTGATCGTATATGACCTTTCCAGCGGGCCGGGACAGCCGCATGGCGTTGATGATGCAGTTGTGGTTGAGGGCGTCGCTGATGAGGACGGTCTCGGCGGTGACCAAGGGGTTGATCGTCGACATGATGCTCGCGTAGGCCGACGAGAAGATCATGGCCGACTCGCGGCCATGGAACTCGGCCAGCTTCCGCTCCAGCTCGAGGTGGGCCGAGTAGGAGCCGCTGATGAAGCGCACGGCTCCCGGGCCGGCGCCGAACTCGGCGGACCCTGCCTCCTCGGCGCGGATGACTTCGGGGTGTAGGCCCAGACCCAGGTAGGAATTGGAGTTCATGCGCATGAACTCCTTGTCTCCTTCGCCTTCCAGAAGGAAGCGAGGGCCGCGGTCTCCCTCGGCCCTTCGTACTCCCGTGACCACGGTCTCTGCCCCCTTCGTGGTTCCGGCCTCCTCGAGGCCCGCCACGTGGGCATCCAGCACACCGGCTATGCGATCGAGCGGCATCTTCGCTTATCTCCTCGGTTCAGGGCTGCCGGCTCGACAGCTCCTTGATCATGTCGGCCGTCGTGCTCGCCATGTCGTGTTTCGGTACCCAGTCCCATTCCTCCCGGGCGGCGCTGTCGTCGATCCGGTGGGGCCAGGAGCGGGCGATGGTCTCCCGGACCGGATCGATATCGTAGTCGATCTCGAAGTCGGGGATGTGCTTTGTGATCTCCGCCGCCAGGGTCTTGGGGGCCAGCTGCATGGCCGTGACGTTGAAGGCGTTCCTGTGGACCAGACGACTCGGGTCGGCCTCCATGATGTCGATGGCCGCGCCGACGGCGTCGGGCATGTACATCATGTCGAGCTGCGTGTTCGGTCCCAGGAAGCACGTGTACCGGCCTTCCGCCATGGCGTGAAAGAAGATGTCCACCGCCCAGTCCGTGGTTCCTCCCCCCGGGGGCACCCCGTGGGAGATGAGGCCCGGATAGCGCACCCCGCGAGTGTCCACCCCGTACTTGAGGTGGTAGTAGTCGCACAGGAGCTCTGCGGCCACCTTGGTCACCCCGTACATGGTGGTGGGCCTCATGATGGTGTCCTGAGGCGCCGGGTCGGTGGGGGTCGAGGGTCCGAAGACGCCGATGGAGCTGGGCGTAAAGACGGCGCAGCCCTGGTCCCGAGCCACCTCTAGGACCGAGTGCAGGGTGCCCATGTTGACCCGGTAGGCCAGCCGTGGATCCTTCTCGCCCACCGCCGACAGGATCGCCGCCAGATGGTAGATCGTATCGGCGTGGTGGCGGATGGCCGCCTGGCCGACGGCGTGTTGATCCGTGGCGTCTAGGATCTCGAAGGGTGCGCCCTGGGTCAGCCCATCCTTGGGCAGCCGGATGTCGGTGGCCAGTACCGCGTCCTCGCCGTAGCGCTCGCGGAGGGCGGGGACGAGCTCGGAGCCGATCTGCCCACCGGCTCCCGTCACCAGGATTCTCTTCAAGTGTGTACTGTACCTCGAAATGGTGGGCGTGGATGGTCACCGGGACCCTCGTGGCGGGAGCGACGGCAATATAGACGTGCAGGATCGGAGCGTCGACCGAGGACTCCGAAAGGCGTTGTTCTGATCAGCGTGAACACTAGATTGGAGAGAGCGGTCGTCGTGCGAAACGGGGAAGAGTACCAAACCGGAATTCCATCTATGAGAACCGACATATTTCGCTGTGCAGGAACACTCGTGACGGCTGGGATGATCTCCCTCGCGAGCGTCGGGTGCTCGGGCATGAGCACTACCCAGAGGGGAGCCGTGATCGGTGCGGGGGCGGGAGGCGTTGTCGGCGCCGTGATTGGAGATGCCGCGGGCTCCACCGCGAAGGGGGCCATCATCGGGGCGGTTGTGGGAGGTGCGGCAGGAGCCCTGATCGGAAGTCGGATGGACGACAGGGCCGAGACCTTGGCCCGAGAGCTCGACAACGCCACGGTCGAGCGGGTCGGAGAAGGAATCCTGGTGACGTTCGGCTCCGGCATCCTCTTCGACTTCGACTCGTCACAGCTTCAACCCGAAGCCCGCGAGAACCTCAGCGACCTCGCTCGTGTTCTCTCGAACGACCTGGACGACTACGAGCTGCTGGTCGCGGGACATACGGACTCGGTGGGCGCCGAGGCGTACAACCAGGGCTTGTCCGAGCGTCGTGCTCAAGCGGCTGCCGACTTCCTGACGACTCGTGGCATCCCGGCCGAGCTCACTCACGTCCAGGGTCTGGGAGAGATGGAGCCGGTGACATCCAACGAGACCGAGGCGGGCCAACAGAAGAATCGCCGGGTCGAAGTCGCCATCTTCGCCAGCCAGGAGTACCAGGAGGAAGCCAGGCGCGTGACCGGGGATTGAGCGGAGGCAGTCCGCTGCGAGGCCTCGGGTCGGCGCCTCGCGGCCGACGGAAGGTCCCGTCGAAGTCGCCGCACGTGCCGTTGCTGTCCACATCAGCACGAGACCGTCGTAGCCGGGGTCTCGCCGGAGCGCCTCGCCTGACCCAGAGCGGTCTCGAGTGGCAGTGCGAGATCGACGTGTGTGACATCAAACGAATTCCCGCTGAAGGACCTCTCCATCGACGACTACGTCTTCGGTGTGGTCGCCGTCGGTCCCGACGGGCGCGAGAGCATGGTCTCCGCCTACGTGCGGCGGCCCAGGGCCCGGAGCGACATCCAGGAGATCGGCCGCTAGGTCAGTTCTCCCACTCCATCTCTGGCAGGATGCCGGCCTGGAGCTCGAACATCCGGTCGATAAGGTGCACCGACTGTCGGTAGGAGTGGCAGGTGGGGTCCAGGAGCAGCGCCTGGAGGAGCTTGTCCCGGGAGCTTTCGGCGTATGCGTCCACCAGCAGAGTGTTGATGCTGACCTGGGTCCGCAGGAGCGCCAGGACGGCTTCGGGCAGGGGTTCCATCGAGCGGGGATGGAGGCCGTCGGGCCCCACGGTGGCGGGTACTTCCACCACTGCCCCCTCGGGGAGCCCGGGAATCCAGCCCTGGTTGGGCACGTTCACGGCGGCCAGCTCCTTCTCCACTTCGCAGGCCAGGCCCTCGATGATGGGGATGGCCAGCTCGCCCGACGGCTTGATCTCACCGTCGGCCGTATCCCGCTCCTCCCTCGAGGGCTTAAGTCGAGGCAGGGGCCCCTCGGGGAAGAGGGGCGCGTCGGTGGGATGGTCCGACAGGTTGTAGAGCCAGGTGGGGACTTCCCCCGTTTCCCAGGGATCTCCCTCCCGGGGATCGTAGAAGAACTGGAGCAGGCTGCTCCCCAGGAAGTCCTCCGCCCAGCGGACGTACTCGCCGATGTGGTTGGCGCCGGGGGACGGGAAGAGTCCGAAGCACCGAAGCAGGATGCGGCTCAGGGCGATCTCGTCCCAGCCGGAGAGCCAGTGGGCTTCCCGCTCCCGCTTCCGGAGGAGGGGGTAGAGGTCCTCGCCGGTACTCTTCGAGCGGAGCTCCTGGAACCACGTGAAGTGGTTGAGCCCGCACGCGTACGCCCACAGGTCCTCCGGTGGATGCTCCATGAGACGGCACACCTGCTCCTTGCCGTGGCAGATGCCATGGCACAGGCCCACCCCCTTCGTGGACGTGAGGCGGGTCTGGCCCTCGCACAGCTTGGTGAGAGGATTCGTGTAGTTGAGGAGCCAGGCGTCTGGGCAGCGCGCCTCCATCTCCCGGGCGATGTGAACCGATGGGCCCATGTTCCGGAGGGCGTGGAAGAGGCCGCCGGGACCCCCGTTCTCCCCGTAGATCTGGCGGAAGCCGTATGTGCGTGGGACGTGGAAGTCCTGGGCCCAGTAGAAATAGCGGTTCACCTCGATGGCCATGACCACGAAGTCGGCGCCGTCCAGGGCCTCGGCCAGGTCGGTGGTGGCCGTGACGTCGTGGCACCGGCCTATGCGCCCCGCCAGCTTCTCGGCGTAGGCCCGCGTGGTGGCCAGCTCGTCGGCGTCGAGGTCCATGAGCGCTAGCTCGGCACCCTGCTCCGCCAGGGGCTCGCTCAGGTAGATGTCCCGTAGGGTGGCAGGCCCGAACTCCCGGCTACCGGCGCCCACAAGTACGATCTTCAAGCTCACTTCGTTTCCCGGCCTCTCATCCGTCGGATGCCCATCGGTGCCCCCGACTCCGGGCGACCCTCCACGGCGACGCTCAAGGTAACGAATACGGTCAAGATTCCGAGGAGGAGCACACCGCCCCCGGAGCCCGGACACCCCGTGAGCAGATGGCCGATCCCGAAGCGATGCCCCCGCGGGGCCGTCATACCATGAGGTCTCCGCCGGTGATGTCGTAGGCGGATCCGGTGATGTAGCCCGCCGCCTCGGAGGCCAGGAAGCAGACCAGGTCGGCTACTTCCTCGGGCCGACCCAGGCGCCCGAGGGGGAAGCTGGTGCGGTAGGCTTCCAACCGCTCGGGCATCGTGTTCTCGTGGGCCATCTCGGTGTCGATGAGACCCGGGCAGACGGCGTTCACCGTGATGCCGTGGGGCGCTAGCTCCAGGGCCGAGGCTCGGGTGAGGCCGAGGACGCCGTGCTTGGACGCGGTGTAGTGGGCCCCACCCAGAGTGCTCACCGTTTTGCCGGCCGTAGAAAAGAGGTTCACGATGCGGCCGTAGCCCTCCCTTTTCATCGGATCGATCACGGCTTGGGTGCAAAAGAACACTCCTGTGAGGTTCACATCGAGGGTCCGCCTCCACTCCTCCTCGGAGATCTCCTCCAGCGGTGTCGGGAAGAGGATCCCCGCGTTGTTCACTAGGATGTCGAGGCGCCCGAAGCGGTCCAGAGTGGTGGCCACCATCTCCCGGACGGCGTCCGACGAGGTCACGTCTGCCGGGGTGGGCAGCACATCTTCCCCCAGCTCCTCGGCCACCCGGATCGTGGCCTTGGGATCCAGGTCGTTCAGCGCCACGGACGCGCCCAGCTCGTGGAGGCGCCGGGCGATGGCCCTACCCATGCCCCTGGCAGCCCCGGTGACCAGCGCGACGCGAGCGTCCATTCGGCTGACGACGCTCTCCATGGATCCTCCGTGTTCGAGATCGACCGGGTGCGAGATCGACGCTGTTCGAGATCAGCCCCATGCGAGACTAGCCCTGTGCAAGGTCAGCCCCGCGCGCGATCGGCCCGCGTCGTCCACTCTGGCGAAGTGGCACTCATGATGCCCGTGGGCCACCACCGGCGCCACCCCCGCCGCACGCAGGATTGGGAGGCCGGCGAGCAACCCTACACCATGTTCACCATCGGCGAGGCCCCGGTGGGAGGAATCATGGATCTTCCCGAGGAGGCCAGGGCCGCAGGCGCCCCTCCGCACTGGCTGGCGTACGTCTCCACCCCCGACACGGACGCTACCGTCGAGCAGGCCAAGGAGCTGGGCGGCCAGGTCCTCATGGAGCCCATGAGCATCCCCGAGGTAGGACGCATGGCCGTCCTGCGCGATCCCCAGGGAGCGGTCTTCGCGGTCTTCACCGCCGAGGCCGACTCGCCGGGGCGCGAAGGGCCGCCCCAGGTCGGCGAGTTCTCGTGGCACGAGCTTGCCACCTCCGACCACGAGGCCGGCTTCGACTTCTACTCGGCCCTCTTCGGCTGGGAGAAGACCACCGCCATGGACATGGGCGAGATGGGCGTCTACCAGATGTACGGGAGTGGCGAGCACGAGCTGGGGGGCATGTACAACCTGCTTCCCGAGATCCCCGCGCCTCCACACTGGCTCCTGTATGCCAAGGTGCCCGACGTAGAGGCTGCCACCGAGACCGTAAAGTCACTGGGCGGCCAGGTGCTCAACGGACCCATGGACGTGCCCGGCGGGGATCGGGTCGTGCAGTGCATGGACCCCCAGGGGGCGGCGTTCGCGCTGCACTCGAGTGGAGGTGTACAAGCGTAGGGGCCGTTCCAGCGAGCAACCGCTCGAACTGTTCGATTCTTTCCACGGAAAGAGAGGCTATCCATGAGTGCGAATCACGTCGCAGTGGCGTCCCCCCTCGTTGCTGCGGTGCTTGTCCTTCTCACGTCCTGTACTCCGGACTCCCGCCTGGCGTCGGGCGAGTGCAGCGATGTGTACGGTGCGGACGTGTGCACATGGGCGGTGATGGAGGGAGAGACGGTAGTGGAGCTGGGCGCCACGGTCCCTCTCGCATCGATCGAGGCGGCGCCCGCTGATGCCGAAGTGGTCTGGCCTCCCCAACAGGTGGCGGCAGTGCGCCTGCCAGCCGAAGCACGGGCGAGCGTCGGCGTAGACCATCTGGGCATCAATTGGGAGGTCCACGGGCACCCCCCCGCCTTGTTTTTCACGCCTCACTTCGACTTCCATTTTTTTTATGCCACTACCCAGGAAGTAAGCGCCATCGATTGCTCGGATTTGGGCAAGCCCGAGCGGGCTCCGGTCGGGTATGTGCTACCCGACATCGACATTCCGGAGATAGGAATGCTCGTTGGTCTGTGCGTGCCTCAGATGGGAATGCACGCGGTGCCGGAGGAAGATCTTTCGCAGACTGAACTCTTCAGGGCCAGTATGCTGGTGGGATATTACCGTGGCGAGGCTCTCTTCTTCGAGCCGATGCTGACCCGGGAGCTACTCCTCCAAAAGGTGAGCTTTTCGGGAGGCGTACCGGCGGTCGAGAACCTTCCTGCGGGAGGCCGCTATCCGACTCAATTCCGCGCCGAGTACGATGCGGAGAACGAGGCGTATCGCCTGATCTTTGCTGGCTTCCAGTCGGATTGATCGTGTGCGTCCGCCGGGGGTCGCTGAAACCGGGCGGGGCTGCAGAGTGAAGGCCGAGCGCTAGTCTGGGCTCGCGACCGCCGGCACCGACTGGAGGTAGGTCCATAGCGCCTCCATCTCCACGTCGGTCATGCGGCGCGCGTACGGGAGCACCATTGTCATCGGCATCAGCAGCTCCGTGCCGTCCGGCCGTATCCCGTCACGCATGGCCGCGATGAACTGCTCGTAGGTCCATCCCGCCAACCCGTCGGAGTGGGGCGTGAGGTTGCGAGCCGGTACCCAGCTCGGATCACCCGCGGCGATGGGGCCACCGGCGAGGCTCTCACGATGGCATCCGGTGCAAATCCCCGCGAGGTGCTCACCGAACTCCGCCGAGACCTCGGCAGGAGGTGGGTTCACGGCGTGTGGGGCGTCGTGGGACTCGATCAGGTCGGCGGAGAGCTGCAGCTGGCCCGCGGCCATCAGTACCTTGCCCAAGGGGCCCAAGGTGGGGGGCGGGACCTCGTTGTCGACCGGCGGTTGCGACAGTAGAAAGGCAACGATGTCGGACAGCTCCTGATCCGACATGAGCTGAAAGTCCTGCGAGGGCATCGCCCCGGGCCTCCCATCCCTGAGAAGGCCGTGTCGTACAATCCGGTCCCAGTCGGCCGGCCCATAGCCCACGGTTCGGCTCCCGGTCCCCGACGTGAGGTTCGGGCCCAAGATCCGGCCCAGGAGTGGAGCATCTACCATCACGCCCCCGCCGAAGTCTTGTCCGTGGCATTCGATGCACGCGTATCGCGCCTCGACCAGGTGCTTGCCCCGCACGAGTGCACGCTCTGTCGCGAGCTGCTGACCCTCCTCCGCGGTGAGTCCTGACTCCGCCAGCTACTCCCCGCTCAGCGGGAAGGGGATCGGGAAGCCCACGGTATGGGCCTCGAACGTTCGGGACCGGAGTCCGCTGCTCGTGGCGGATGCCCACACGTAGAGGCCGGCCCCGGCCACGACCAAAATGACGACGAGTACCCCGATGACCTTCAGGAGGGTTTTCATGGAGCACCTCAATGACGGAAGGCTAGTGTCCGGCTGCGACGTCAGATCCTGTGGTGTCTCGGGCCAGAAGACAAGGAATCTCCAGCGACACGCACACGCTCGAGCTTTGCTCTGTGCCGCCCACGGACGTACGCTTCCATGGGGTGCGGCGTAATCTCAGGCCAATCACCGCTCCTGGAAGTCCCCATCCGACCACCACTATCCTTGGTCGAAGCCCCCCATCGATTACATTAGCGCGGACCTGAGTGATCTGACGGTGACGGACCCTCACTCTGTCCGGCTCGTCGACAGCCTGGTCTCGAAAGGCCGGTAACCGACGCCTCAACGGAGGTACTCCCCTAAATGCAGGTGCAGCCTACGCCAGTCGTGCTCCTCTTGGCGGACATCAGCGGGTACACAGGGTTCATGCTCTCCCACGAGAAGGCACTGGCCCACAGCCAGATGATCATCGGAGAGCTGATGGAGAGTCTGATCCGGGAGATCGAGTTTCCTCTGGAGCTCGAGGGCGACGCGCTGTTCATGTACTCGCCCAAGACGGCCACTGCCGAGGCGTGGGAAGGCCGGAGCCGACGGCTGGTCGAGCGCGTGCTGAGGCTATTCCAGGTCTTCGGCCGGCGTGTGGCCGAGATCGAGGCCTACAGTGTCTGTCGCTGTCCTGCGTGCGCCAACCTCAAGAAGCTGAAGCTCAAGGTCGTCGCTCACTCCGGAGAGGGACTCCTCACGAAGGTCGGTGCCCCCCGCCCCAGCAAAGAGGCGAAGGCTTTCGGTATCATGGGAGTGAACTTCCGGGCGTACAAACCGGCGGCATTGTGATGGATGGATTGGAACCACTTTGGACTTGCCCCAAGTGCGGGGCGCAGTTCGTGACCGAAAACCAGTGGCACTCCTGCGGGGAGGCCACTCTCGGAGAATGGCTCGACGACCTGGGCCCCCGCGGCCTGGCCCTCTATAACCGCTTCGAGCAGATGATCGCCGCATGCGGCGAGTGCCACGTGGCTCCTGCCAAGACCCGCATCGCCTTTCTCGGCCGGGTGCGTTTCGCCACCATCACCAAGATCTCGGAAAGAGGGATGACGTGGTCTTTTGCTCTGCCCCACGCCCTCGAGTCCGACCGCATCGATCGGATCGAGGAGGTGGTGTCGGGGTGGTACGTCCACTGGGTGAATGTCGTCGACTCCACTCAGCTCGATGCCCAGACCGAGAAATGGATCGAGGAGAGCTATCGGCTCATCGGGATGCAAGAACGCCTAAAGATGTAGGGTGGCCGGGAGTGGTCTGAGGCTCCCGATGTCGTAAGATGATGCACGAATGGAGAAATCGATCGCCCCTTAGGAGCGTCCAATGAATTCGAAGTGCCCTTCTCTCCGACTCACGCTCGTACTGCTTGCGCTCGTCATCGCCGGCTCCGGATCGGCATTGGTGCCCGCACGGGCGGTGGGCCAGGAGATCCCGACCCCCGAGAGCTTCTTCGGTTTCCAGATGGGTGCCGACCGCAAGCTCGCCGGCTGGGACAAGCTCGTTGAGTACTACGACCTCCTGGGAGAGCAGAGCCCCCGGCTCGATGTCGTCGACATGGGCCCCACGACCATGGGCCACCCGTTCCTGGCCCTGTACCTGTCCTCTCGCGAGAACCTAGCCAGGCTCGACGAGCTCAAACGGATCAACGCCACGCTCAGCGACCCCAGGGGCGTGCCGGAGTCGGAGATCGACCGTGCCATCTCCCAGGGGAAGGTGGTGGTGGTCCAGTCCATGTGCCTCCACTCCACCGAGGTGGCATCGGGGCAGATGGCGGCGGAGCTCATGTACGACCTGGTGACGCGCACCGACCAGGAGGTCATGCGCATCCTAGACAACACCATCGGCATCATGATTCCGTGCTTCAATCCCGACGGTGAGGTCATGGTGGTCGACTGGTACAACCAGACCGTGGGCACCGAGTACGAGGGCGGGGGCATGCCGTGGCTGTATCACAAGTACATCGGCCACGACAACAATCGGGACGCCTTCATGGCCAACACGGTCGAGTCCCAGTACGGGGCCGAGATCCTGTTCCGCGAATGGGTTCCCCAGGCCTACGTCGACCACCACCAGATGGGCGCCTATGGCGCCCGGATGTACGTGCCGCCCTACGCCGAGCCCATCCGTCCCTCGGCCGATCCATTGGTGTGGAGGGAGATGAGCTGGTACGGCGCCCACATTGCCTATAAGGAGGAGGAGGCCGGCAAGTCCGGCGTTGTGAACGCTGCCATCTATTCGGGGTGGGGCCACTTCGGATTCCACTGGATAACGCCCTTCCACAACATCGCAGGGATGCTCACCGAGTCGGCCAGCGCCCGCCTGGCGACGCCGCTCTTCCTGCATCCCGATCAGCTTCAGGGCTCGCGCCGAGGCCTGCCCGAATACGAGGAGCAGACGTCCTTCCCCAACCCCTGGCCGGGTGGCTGGTGGCGGGTGAGCGACATCGTGGCGCAGCAGAAGATTGCGGCCATCGCCACGCTGGACATCGCGGCGCGGAATCGTGAGACGGTCTTGAAGAACGCGTACCTGAAGGCCAAGCGGCAGACGGAGCGTGGTGCAACCGGAAAGCCGGCCGCGTTCGTGATCCCCGCCGAGCAGCACGACCCCCTCACCGCCAAGAAGATGGTGAACAAGCTTCTGGGGCAGGGGATCGAGGTGCAGCAGGTGTCCCGCGGATTCATCCACGAGGGACAGGTATACGGAGCCGGCACCTTCGTGGTGTCCATGGCGCAGCCCAAGATGGGCGTCATCCGCTGGCTTCTGGGGCGCACGTTCTATCCCGACAACTCGTACACGCGTAGTCGCGACGGAAACCCTATCCGGCCCTACGACATGTCCACGGACAACATGGCGGAGTTCATGGGCGTTCGGGTGGATCCGGTGGATCAGGCCGTAGAGACAAGGCTCACAAAGGTGACCACCCTGATCGAGCCTGCCGGCCAGGTCACCGAGGGGCGTTTCGGCTACGTCCTCGATGGCCGGCTGAACGACAGCTTCGAGGCGGTCAACCTGTTGCTCGCGGCCAATGTGGGCGTGCTCCGCGTGGATCGACCGGCCGACGAGAGCCTCCGTCCCGGTGACTTCCTGGTGGACGCCGGCGCGCCGGACGCGATCGTGGCCGACGTGGCCCGCGAGACGGGAGTCGACTTCGCCGCCCTCGAGACCGACGCGTCGGGCGGCAGCCGCCCGCTCACCCAGCTCCGCATCGGGATGTACCGGCGCTACTTCGGCGGCAACATGGACGAGGGCTGGACGCGCTGGCTGCTCGAGGACTTCAGCTTCCCGTACACGACCCTCATGGACGCCGAGATCAAGGACGGAGACCTGCACGACGACTACGACGCGATCATCCTTCCAGCCGACGGCGTAGCGCGGATGACGGGTGAGGAGAGCGAGGAGGGTGGGGGAGGCCGTGGGGGTGGGCCCGAGGCCTATCCGGAGGAGTACCTCAGCGGCTTCGGCCAGGAGGGCGTGGACGCCCTGGAGGCCTTCGTCGAGAACGGAGGCACATTGGTAACCTTTGCCGAGGCAGGAGCGCTGCCCATCGAGAAGTTCGGGCTTCCCGTTCGGAACGTGAGGGAGGGCCTGTCCTCCACCGAGTTCTGGTCACCGGGCTCTACGCTTAGGGTGAACATCGACAACACGCACCCCCTGGCGTACGGCATGCCCGACGAGGGCCTGGCCACATTCCTGGGCAACAACCACGCCTACGAGATCGTCGCGACGCCGCGAAACGAACGGGCCGATCGGATCGTAACGTTCGTGGAGCGCGACATCCTTCAGAGCGGTTGGCTCCTCGGAGAGGCTGTCATCGCCGAGAAGGCGGCCATGGTCTCAGTGGAGCACGGCCAAGGGAAGGTCATTCTCATCGGCTTCAGGACGCAGCACCGCGCGCAGACGCACGGGACGTTCAAGCTGCTGTTCAACGCGCTCGTGGGCGGGCCGGACAGCTCGGCCGATCTGGCCATGGACGGAGGAGGACTCTGAGCGCGCGATGGGAGCCATACTTCGCGACCTGATACCCCATATGGCGGCCATGCTGTTCGGCGGGCTCGCGTCCTCATTCGGACTTGCCTGGCTTGCAATGAAGCCTCGGAGCCAATCGCTCCTCAGCCGGGTCAAGGGAGAAGTGCTCCTTTTCAAGGGCAACCTCGAGCGGCATGAGGGGACAAGCTCGTGGCCGCGCTACGGAGCGAGCTACAGGAGCACGGATTCACTCGAGTCGAGGGAGAAGGCCCGAAGGGCAAGTGGTGGTCCCGGGTGTGATCAACCGGGTAGCCGCACTTCTCCGTCCAGGATGGTGACCGCCGTCCCGGCGCGACGCGAACCGTGTCGATGTCGTCCCTTGGGCCTAACACCTCACGAGCGCCGATCCCGGACGGCTCATCCAATGGCCCTGCTCGGCCACGAGGCGGGGAGAGTCCAAGAGTCGCCGGCTCCACAGGTACGCCGACAAGCCGCCTGTTGCCGATCCGGTGAAGGGATCCTCGAGCGTGTCAGGCGGGACGCCGAAGTGCCGAGCCGACGTGTCGCCCTCTTCGGTGAAGCCGCCGAGGCAGAAGAGATGTGGGCTGAGGAAGTCGCCTCGACCGCGGAGCTCTCGGTAGGCGGTGATATCGAGGGTGGCGCGACGAAGCGCGTCGTGTCCGGTGAGCGGGATTATCAACTGAGGTGTGCCCGTGCTCACCGTCTGGCGTGACTCCGGTGGCCTCCTCGCGGCCGGTGCGCCCACTGGCCCGCAGATGCCGGCCGCGGTATCCTGTGTGACTCCCCAACCCGGAGGCATCCGCATGATGCAGTCCCATCTCATCGGCTTCGCTCTCCTGACACTGCTCCTGCCGGCGACTCCCCTCGGCGCCCAGAGCCTCGGCACGATCGACTTCCCGACTTCAGGCTCGCCCGATGCGCACGCCGCGTTCATCCGTGGCGTTCTCTTCATGCACAGCTTCGAGTACGAGGACGCTGCCAAGGCCTTCCAGGCTGCCGAGGCCGCTCAGCCGGACTTCGCCATGGCCTATTGGGGAGAGGCTATGTCCTACAACCATCCGGTTTGGCAACAGCAGGACTCCGTGGCTGCCCGCATCACCCTGGCCCGCCTCGGCGCCACTCCCGAGGAGCGTGCCGCGAAGGCGGGGACAGACCGGGAGCGTGCGTACCTCGCGGCAGTGGAGATCCTGTACGCCGAAGGGGAGGACAAGTGGACCCGGGACTTGGCGTACCGTGATGCCATGCGGCGCCTCCATGAAGCCTATCCCGACGACGACGAAGCGGCCGCCTTGTACGCTCTGGCTCTGCTTGGCTCCGCTCATGAGGGCCGGGACTCAGCGACGTACATGAGAGCCGCGGCCGTAGCGCAGCCGATCCGGGAGCGGAACCCCGACCACCCGGGGGCCGTCCACTACACGATCCACTCCTTCGACGATCCCATCCATGCGCCCCTGGGCCTGTCCGCGGCGCGAGCTTACTCCGAGGTCGCGCCCGCCGCCGGCCATGCCCAGCACATGACGTCGCACATCTTCGTGGCAATGGGCCTCTGGGACGACGTGGTGGCCGCGAACGAGCGGGCCGTGGGCGTTCAGGCGGCGCGCCTCGTGGGACTGGGCAGGCGGGCCAACGTGTGCGGTCACTACACATACTGGCTCGAGTACGGCTACCTCCAGCAGGGCCGCCACGAGATGGCGGCCGACGTGCTCCAGCGCTGTTACGAGCGTCAAGGCGACCAGCCGACCGCCGGCGAGGTGGGCTCCTTCGAGCGGATGAGGGCCCGATACGTCCTCGACACCGAAGACTGGGCGTCAGCGGATCGCTGGGCGGTCAAAGGTCCCACGACCGCCGAGTACGTCTTCACGGACGGGATCGCCGAGCTCATGGCCGGCGACGGAAGTAGTGCCGGCGCCGTCGCTGCCGAGCTGGGGCGCATCGCGGACAGCGAGACCGTAGCAGCTCAGGCCGAGCGCGCGCGCATCCTCTCCCTGCAGCTCACCGCTCTCGCGGAGGTGGCCGAGGGGCGGATCGACTCCGCCGTAGGGCTACTAGAAGAGGCGGTCCGCCGTGAGGCCGCTATGCCCTTCGAGTTCGGCCCTCCCCATGTCGTCAAGCCGTCCCACGAGTTACTGGGAGAAGTACTTTTGGAGGCGGGCAAGGCGTCTGAAGCTCGGGTCGCCTTCGCCAAGTCGCTCGACCGGACGCCTGACCGGACGTCGTCGCTCCTGGGGATGGCCCGGGCGGCCCGGGCCTCCGCCGACGGCGCTCTGGTGAGCGAGCTCGTCAGCCGGCTCGAGGGCATCTGGCACGATGCCGATGCCGCGCTCTGGGAGGCCAAGGGCCTCCATAAGTTGACTTCTTTGGAGAATCGGTAAGGCTCAGAACGCTCATGGCCCAGCGCGACTACATCCTCCGCATGATCGAACAGATGGGCGAGATCCTCATCGCCCTGCGGAACGTGATCGTGGGGGGGACCGCATCGGCTCGGATCATCGAGGAGAAGCTCGAGGCTGCGGCCTCACAGAGTGGACTCGATCTCAGCTTGGCGAGGGCGGCATCTCCCGAGACCATCCAGATGATGGTGGCGCCCATGGGCGAAGTGGAGCCCGGAAGGTGTTGGCTGGTGGCTGAGATCTTTTACCTGGACGGTCTCCATGCTCAGTTGGACGGTCGCTCCGACGAGGCCGATGCGAGCTTCCGCAAGAGCCTACCTCTGTATGTGCTGCTCGAACCGAGGGGGCTTTTCCTCGGTCTTCCCGAGGCCCCCGAGCGAATCCGGGAGATCGAGGAACGGCTCGCCTCCCTCTCGGTGAACGGGCGGGGCTGACGCGCTGGAGGCGCGCGGCGGCACCGACGGGAGGATGAGCTTGGACACAGGGGCGACAAGCACGCTGCGTATCCCGGGAATCCACCATGTCACGGCCATTTCGGGCCCGGCTCAGGCCAACCTGGACTTCTACACGGGTGTGCTGGGCCTCCGCATGGTCAAACGTACGGTGAACTTCGACGATCCCGGCACCTATCATCTCTACTATGGTGATCGGGTCGGCACGCCCGGGACCATCATGACGTTCTTCCCCTGGGAGTGGGCGGAGCCGGGCCGGCGTGGGTCACGCTTCACGGACGCGACATCCTTTGCCGTTCCCGCCGGGTCGAGCGATTTCTGGGCTGGCTACCTCGAGCGGACCGGCGTTGCGGGTGTGGAGAGAGAGGCGCGCTTCGGTGCGGACATCGTGCGACTCAGGGACCCAGACGGACTGGTCCTTAAGCTGGTCGCCGGGCCCGAAACCCGGGAGACGCCGGCCCGCCCGCCCATGCATCCCGACATCCCCCTCGAGCATGCCATCCGGTCCTTCCACGGAGTGCTACTCGATGTGGCCGATCCGGATGCCTCGGCCCGCCTTCTCACGGACCTTCTGGGCTACGAGCACATCGGCGAGGAAGGGGGACGCCTCCGCTTCCGTGCGGGTGAAGAAGAGGTGGGAGCGGTGATCGATCTCCTGACGGCGGGCTCCAGCGAAGACGGGCGCATGGGGAAGGGAAGCGTGCATCACGTTGCCTTTCGGGCCCGGGACGACGAAGAGCAACGAACCTGGCGGGAAGCGTTGGCGACGGCCGGCATCCCGGTGACGACCGTGCAGGACCGAGACTACTTTCGATCGATCTACTTCCACGAGCCGGGAGGAGTGCTCTTCGAGATCGCGACCGACGGTCCCGGCTTCACGGCCGATGAGACCGAGGAGAATCTGGGCCGCGACGTGAAGCTTCCGGCATGGCTCGAGGGCCGCCGGACCGAGCTGGAGTCCCGGCTGCCACCCCTGACCCTGGCCCACGGGAACGCCGGATGAGCGGCTCCGGCCCGGGCGCCGAATCGGCATGCGGACCCGCCCATGGGCAGAGCTCGGACGACCCGCACCGGGACAGCCCTTCGGTTCGCCTGGGTCCGGATCTCCAAGGGGCGGAGGCAGCCGTCATCCTGGTTCACGGCCGGGGGGACAGCGCCGGGGGGATTCTCACCCTGGCTCCTGACCTCGAGGCACCGAGAGTGACGTTCATCGCTCCCCAGGCCACGGCGTTCTCGTGGTATCCCCAGAGCTTCCTGGCTCCTATTCCCGTGAACGAGCCATGGCTCTCGTCGGCCCTCGATCGTGTGGGCGCGGCTGCGAGGGAGGCGATGTCGACGGGACTCCCCCGGGAGAAAACGGTCCTGCTGGGGTTCTCCCAGGGTGCCTGTCTGGCGCTGGAGTTCGCCGCCAGGAGCCCGGCCCGATACGGAGGGGTCGTGGCCTTCTCCGGGGGGCTCATCGGGCCCGAGGGGACGCCGCGCAGTTACGAAGGCTCCTTGGAGGGCACGCCGGTATTTCTGGGCTGCAGCGACGTGGATCCCCACATCCCCCTGGCTCGGGTCAACGAGTCGGCGGAGACCATGGAGGCTCTGGGCGGGCAGGTGGAGGAGCGCATCTATCCCGGTATGGGGCATACGGTGAACACCGATGAGCTGGAGTGGGCCCGGACGCTCCTGAACGGTCTCTCGGGCAGGACCAAAAGAAAATCTTGTCCGACGCGTTAAGTCTAGAGTACTGTTAACGATGCGGCTGATCCCCCAGGATCACACGCTTCCGAGGAGGCTCCCATGGACCAGACGACCGTTCTCGTCGTCGAAGACAACCGAGACCACGCCACCCTCATCCGGGCGGTGTTCGCTCGCGGGTTCTCGCAGGCACGCGTGCACGTAGCCGTCAGGGGCGAGGGAGCGAAGCGGTATCTTCGGGGTGAGTGGCCCTCGTACGAGGACGACGAGGAGTACTATTCCCTCCCGACGATCATGGTGCTGGACCTTTGGCTTCCCGACACGACGGGCTTCGAGATCCTCGAGTGGATGAACGAGAGCGAGCGGCTGGCCGACGTCCCCGTCATCGTGTTCACAGCCTCAACCAATCCGGAACACATAGAGAGAGCGTACGCTCTCGGGGTGCGCCGCTGCATGCAGAAGCCGCCGAACTTTGGCGACCTGGTGGAGACGGTGAAGGAAGAGATCGCTGCGATGAGCGAGCCTCGGTCCGACTCGGTGGCCGGCTGATACCGGGTCGGTAACGTCCCGCCCGGTCACCCGTTCAGCAAGGAGGGGAATGTGGACCGAGAGAGGACGATGGCACGGCTGAAGCGCTAGGGGGCGATATACGCAGGTGCGGTGGTCGCCGTGGTGGCACTCGCCAACCTGGGGTGGATCCCCGGCAGCGGGGAGCCGGGGCAAGGTCTCTTCAAGCACCGTATCGGCTGTCCATGGGGGTCGTGAGCGTGGTCCTGGCTTCGTCATTAGGCATGTGGTCAGCCGCATTCGGCAGTCTCCGTGAGAGTTGGATGCACGGCCTCGTGGCGTTGTTCGTCGGGGGGGTCCTCACCGGCGTCGCCCTGGAGTTCACCCCCTACATACTCTACCCGGACGATCAGTGCTCGGTGGCGTTCCCGTGGCTGATATCGGGTGCGCCCATCGGTATGATCGCCTGGGGAGCCTTCACTTTCAGCGCCAGGATGACCGGCGACCCTGGAACCGTGGCTGCTTGATGTGGCGGGGGTGGCTCGCTCACCTCCAACTCCTCTCCCATCCGAAGGGCCCCTTCCGGGGGCCCTTGCTCCTGGCGGGCATTCCCGTTTTCGTTTTGTTGAAGAGACGCTCTTCCCCGGAATTCGACGACGCCCACTCATGATCTCGGAGCCCCCGCCTTGGCTGCTGGCAGTCCAGACGAGCTGACATCGCCCGCCCAGGAGCAGTTGGAGTCGGTCGTCTCTCCCCCGGAGGGCCAGGACCCACAGCCGCCCGCATTTGGCGTGGACTCAGAGGTAGGCCGACTCCGCAAGGTGCTGGTCCACCGTCCTGACTTGAGCCTTCAGAGACTCACCCCGTCGAACGCCCAGGAGCTCCTCTTCGACGACGTTCTCTGGGTCCGCAGAGCCAGGGAGCAGCATGATGTCTTCGTGGATCATCTGCGAGAACGGGGCGTCGAGGTGTACCTGCTGCGGGATCTGCTCTCCGAGACGCTGACCCTGAACGAGCAGGCGCGCCAGGCGGCGGTCGAGCGGGTCGTGACGGAGATGACGGTAGGTGTCTCCCTCGTGGACGAGATACGGGCGTACCTCCTCGAGATGGATCCGGATCAACTGGCTACCCATCTCATCGGTGGTCTTGCCCAGAGGGAGGTGGAGGGGCTGGACCTGGGCCGCTCTCTCACGGCGCGAGCCGGGGAGCATGCGGCGTTCATCCTGCCTCCACTCCCAAACTCACTCTTCACGCGAGACTCCTCGTGCTGGATTTCCGACGGGGTGACCCTGAACCCCATGTACTACCGGGTGCGCCGCCTGGAGACCGTGAACGTGGGCCTCATCTACACTGGCCATCCAATGTTCGTGGGAGCCGACTTCGAGTTCTGGTATCCACGGGAAGACGGGGACGGCGACCGGAGCGCCGAGGACTTCGGCCGGGCCTCCCTCGAAGGGGGTGACGTCATGCCCATCGGGAACAAGACGGTTCTCATGGGCCTGAGCCAGCGGACTACGGCTCGCATGGTCGAGCTTCTCGCCAAGACCCTGTTCGACACGGGCGTGGCCGAGCGTGTGATCGCCTGCGAGATGGATCGTGACCGGGCGCACATGCACCTGGACACCGTGTTCACCATGGTGGACGTGGATGCCGTCACGGTCTACCCGAATGTCGTGGATGCCATCAAGGCGTATAGCCTGCGGCCCTCGGATCGGGATGACGCGCAGCTGTGCATTCGTGAGGAGAAGAGCTTCCTAGACGCGGTGCAGGATGCGCTGGGCGTGGCCGAGCTACGTGTCATCGGCACGGGGGGCGACGAGTTCCAGGCCGAGCGGGAGCAGTGGGACGACGGAAACAACATTCTCGCCATCGAGCCGGGCGTGGTCGTCGCGTATTCGAAGAACGAGTACACGAACACGAGACTCCGGAAAGCCGGCATCGAGGTCATCACGATCGACGGGTCGGAGCTGGGGCGGGGCAGGGGTGGTGGGCATTGTATGACCTGCCCGCTCTTACGGAATCCTGTATGACGTTGGACCTGAGGGGGCGGAACTTCCTGAAGCTCGAGGATTTTGCTCCGGAGGAGATCCGGGACCTCCTCGACCTCGCCGCCGAGCTGAAGGCGGCGAAGGCGGGCGGCACCGAGGAGCCGTGCCTCACGGGCAAGAACATCGCCCTCATCTTCGAGAAGTCGTCCACCCGAACCCGATGCGCGTTCGAGGTGGCGGCGCACGACCAGGGTGCTCGCGTCACGTACCTCGGGCCCAGCGGCTCACAGATCGGCCACAAGGAGTCCATGAAGGACACCGCCAGGGTGCTGGGCCGCATGTACGACGGCATCGAGTATCGGGGTTTCGGTCAGGCCATCGTGGAGGAGCTCGGTGCCTTCGCGGGCGTTCCGGTCTGGAACGGCCTCACGGACGAGTTTCATCCGACGCAGATCCTGGCCGACCTCCTCACCATGGAGGAGTACGCTGGGACGCCCCTCTCGGACATCTCCTACTGCTACCTGGGAGATGCCCGGAACAACGTCGGGAACTCGCTCATGGTGGGCGGGGCGAAGATGGGCATGGACGTCCGGCTGGCCGCCCCCGAGGTGTGCTGGCCGGAGAGCGGACTGGTGGCCAAGAGCGAGGGGTTCGCCGCTGCGGCCGGAGGAACCGTCACGCTGACTGAGGACGTGGAGAAGGCAGTCAGGAGCGTCGACTTCCTCTACACGGACGTGTGGCTGTCCATGGGCGAGCTCGAGTCCATGTGGGCGGAGCGGATCGAGTTGCTCCGGCCCTATCAGGTGAACTCCGAAGTGCTGGCCCAGACGGGAGATCCTCCCGCCAAGTTCCTGCACTGCCTTCCCGCCTTCCACGGCCGCCAGACCGCCGTGGGCGAGGACATCTTCCAGAAGTTCGGCCTCGACGGCATGGAGGTGACGGACGAGGTGTTCGAGGGCGAGCACTCCATCGTCTTCGACCAGGCGGAAAACCGCATGCACACCATCAAGGCCGTGATGGTGGCCACACTGGCCGGATAACCCCGGACGGTCATGCGCATCGTCGTCGCGCTGGGCGGGAACGCTCTTCTGCGGCGAAGTGAGCCGCCGACTGCCGAGGTGCAGCGCAAGAACGTACGGATCGCGGCGAATTCCCTGGCATCCGTGGCCCGAGAGCACCAGCTCGTCATCACACACGGGAACGGTCCCCAGGTGGGGCTCCTGGCACTTCAGGCGGCGGCATACGGGGACGTACGCCCTCCTCCCCTCGACGTCCTCGGCGCCGAGAGCGAGGGCATGATCGGCTACATGATCGAGCAGGAGCTCGGCAACCTGCTGCCCTTCGAGCGGCCCTTCGCGACCATCCTCACCATGGTGGAGGCGGTCATCGACAAGGACCGGGCCAGCGCACTCCTGGCCGAGGAGGTGGAGGCGGACTGCCTGATTCTGGCCACCGAAGCGGACTCGGTTTATCTAGACTGGGGCACGCCCGAGCAGAGGCCGATCCGGACCATCACTCCCGATGAGCTGAGGCGGCACCAGTTTCCGGCCGGCTCCATGGGCCCCAAGGTCGATGCGGCCTGCACCTTCGTCGAGCGAACCGGTGGCCGGGCGGCCATCGGGGCGTTGGGCGAGATCGAGGAGATCCTCAGCTCGCGGGCGGGGACCGTGGTGGAGCGTTGAGTACGCCCGAAAGCCGCCCCGAAGTCTGAGCCCGGACCTCCGGATCCGACATTGCTCCTGGACCTCGAAACCGGAGCTGGCGAATCTACGTCGGGTCGGGAGAGACGTCTGCGTCGGCCCGCCTCGAGGGGCCGAAACGCCGGCCGGACTCACAACATGAGGCGACGCTGGTATGGAGCTGGAGATCATCATTTAGGTCCTCGCCATCTTCGTGAGCGGTGGGGCGATGGGGGCGGCAGGGACGCTCCTGGGGCAGTGGGTGCTGAAGAAGATCTCAGCCCCGCCGCCGAGGCATGTGAGCTCTGTGGATCCCAGGGAGCTGTAGCTGCTCAAGGGTGAGGTGGCCGACATGGCCGTCCGGCTTCACTCGGTGGACGCCCGTCTCGATTTTACCGAGCAGCTCCTGGGTGGGGCGCTCCTGGGGAGCGCGGCACCCGAGCCACTCCCGCCGCCCGAGGCGGGCCAGTCCTCCCGGCAGGGTGAGTCGGCCGGGCCGAGGGAACACAGCGCACCGGGCGCGGCTGCGGAGCCGAGTGGCACCCCTGAGCCGAATGACCCCCCCGCGCCGGACGAGGCCGCCGAGCTGAATGACCCCGCCGAGCCGAGCGACACCTCCGGATCCCTGGAGGCTGGTGGGTAGCCGAGCCCGTTTAGCGGGTCTTCGCCGCGGTCATCAGGGGCGCTCTAGTGTCCCGTTACCAAAGTGTCTCGGCCAGTCAAGGGCACGGTGCATCCGTGGGCTCGGCGTTGGCACTCCTTACCGTAGCTTGCGCTACGCCGCGTCGTCCCGCCTTGATCCCACGGCGCCCCGACCCTCTTGGTGGCTCGCGAACTTCGGACACGGAACACTAGGTTTGGTCGCTGCGTGGACGAGCCGGCTGCGATGTCAGGCGATACTATATGGCTATGTCCACCCCAACGCTCCGCATCGGAATCGACCTCGGCGGCACCAAGATAGAAGCCCTGGCCCTGAGCCGGGACGGTGTCGAGTTGGCTCGGCGTCGCATCGAGACACCCAGGAGCTACGACGAGACCGTGGGGGCCCTCCGGGACATCGTGTCCGCTTTGGAGCAGGATGCGGCGGCGAAGATGGGCGCTGCGGCGGCGAAGGTGGGCGCGGCAGAGTGGGTGAGGGTCGGTGTGGGGATCCCCGGGACCGTCTCTCCCACTACAGGCCTCGTGAAGAACGCGAACTCCACCTGGCTCATCGGCCATCCCTTCGACAGGGATCTGGAAGAGGCCCTCGGGCGTCCCGTGCGCCTCACGAACGACGCCAACTGCTTCGCGCTCTCCGAGGCCACCGACGGGGCCGGCGCCGGCGCGGACGTTGTCTTCGGCGTCATCATCGGCACGGGCGTGGGCGGAGGCGTGGTGGTCCACAAGCGCGTCCTGGAGGGACCGCAGCGGATCGGGGGTGAGTGGGGCCACAACCCATTGCCGTGGCCCAAGGACAATGAGCGGCCCGGTTGGGAGTGCTACTGTGGCAAGCGAGGCTGTCTGGAGACATTCGTGTCGGGGCCGGGACTCGCACGGGACCACGAGGCCGCCACGGGGGAGGCGCTCTCCACCCACGAGATCGCCGAGAGGGCCGCCGATGGTCACGTGGGCGCCCGCGCCTCCTACGACCGATACGTGGATCGGCTGGCCCGAGGCCTCGCCACGGTCATCAACGTAGTGGATCCGAACGTGGTGGTGTTGGGTGGAGGAATGTCCAACCTCCCCACCCTTCCTGAGGACCTGGAGAGGGCCCTCCCGTCCTACGTGTTCACCGACGCATTTTCCACCCGGGTGGTGCTGAACACGCACGGGGACTCGAGCGGCGTTCGGGGGGCGGCCTGGCTTTGGCCGGCGGAGCCCGACCCTTCGGCATAGGACGGCCCCCATGTGGCTCCTCCCCGTTCTGTCCGCCGTGTGCTGGCTGGCCAGCCGCATCTTCTACCGGCTCTCGGTGGATGGTCCCGCCGTCCCGGCCCATGGTCCGGTACTCCTCGTGGCGAACCACCCCAACTCCCTAGTAGACCCTGTCATCGTGGCGGGCGTGACGGGTCGCCGGGTCCGGTTCCTGGCCAAGGCACCCCTCTTCACCGATCGGCGAGTCGGTTGGGTGGTGAAGGCAGCGGGTGCGATCCCCGTGTATCGCCGGCAGGACGACCCCAAGGCCATGGGCCAGAACCGTGACGTGTTCGAGGCGGTTATCGGGGAATTGGCGAACGGTGCGGCCATCGGGATCTTCCCCGAGGGGACCAGCCACTCGGAGCCGTCTCTGGCCGAGATCAGGACGGGCACGGCCCGCATGGCCATGGCCACCTACGAGAAGACGGCCCGGACGTTCCCCATCATCCCGGTGGGTATCGTCCCGGAGCGGAAGGAGCGCTTTCGCTCGGAGATGCGGGTGTTGCTGGGTGAGCCCGTCTCGTGGGACGACCTGGCCGACAGGGGCAGGGAGGATCGGGAGGCGGTGCGCGAGCTCACGGCACGGATCGGCCAGGGACTCCGAGGAGTCACCCTGAACCTGGAGAGGTGGGAGGATCGGCCCCTGGTAGAGGCGGCTGAGGCCATCTGGGGCCTTCAGGTGGAGGAGGCCCAAGGCCCGGCCCACCAGGTGCACCGCTACGAGATCACCGCCCGAATCCTTGCAGCTGTTCGGCACGGCTCCGACGAACGCTGGAAGGCTCTGCTGCGAGATCTGGCCAAGCACTATCGTCGCCTGGCCCTCTACGGCTTTCGACCGGGCGACCTGCACGCCGACGTCGGTCTCGCCTCCAGCGTTCGCTGGTCGGCTCGCCGCCTCTACCTGGCGGGCATCCCCATCGTGGCCCTCGCCCTGGTGGGCCACGTCGCGTTCTGGGTCCCCTTCCGGGTCACCAGCCTTCTTACGAACAAAGCGCGGGCTGCACTCGACCGTGTGTCCACCTACAAGCTCCTCTTCGGGATCGTAACCTACGCCGCGTGGGTGCTCGCGGTGGCCGTCGTGGGCCTTTGGGCCTGGGGCCCTTGGGCGGGGTTGGCCGTTCTCGTCCTCCTACCACCCCTGGGGATGACGGGCCTGTGGGTCCGGGAGCGCTGGCGCCGGGCCTTCAACGACATTCGCCGCTTCCTGATTCTCCGCACGCGCAGCCGTGTGGTGCAGGAGCTGCTGGCCGAGCAGCGGCGTTTGGGCGCTGAGCTCGAGGTTCTCTTCGAGGCCTGGGACTCTGGGCTTGTTCACTGAAGCCCGATGGCGATCGCCAGGAGGACCACGGCGGCGCCCAACCCCATCAAGACGAGGTACCACTTCAGCGTGAACTTCAGCCACTCCTGGTACTCCACACCTCCTGCGGCCAGGATCGCCATGAGAGCGCCATTGGTGGGCGTGATCAGATCGCACAGCCCCGCCCCGAACTGATAGGCCAGGACCGTTACTTGACGAGACAGGCCCAGGAGGTCGGAGAGCGGAACCAGCACCGGCATCGTCAGCACGGCCTGCCCGCTCACGCTGGGGACGGGCACGTGCACGAAGGCATGGGCCACTATCATGCCTATGGCGGAGAGCCCCACCGGCAGGTCAGCAACCGGCGTGAACATGCCGTGGACGATGGTGTCCACGATGCGCCCCTCATCGAGCACCACGTAGATGGCTCTGGCGAAGCCGATGAGCAGCGCTGGGTACGCCATGGAGCGGAAGCCCTTCACGTACGCCTCCGCGGTGCCCATCACCTTGAGTCCGCCCACGATTCCCGCCACCACCCCCATGATGAAGAAGAGGGCGGACATCTCGTCGAAGCCCCACCCCAGCCTCAGGATACCCCACACGAGGATGGCGAACGTGACGATCACCATGCCCAGGATGGAGAGATCACGGGCGCCCATGGTCCCGTCCCCGTCCTCCAGGTCCTCGGGGACTTCGGGCGCGGTCCGGGTTCGTACGGCGTAGCGCATGGTGGCGAAGATCCAGACGCCGAGGGCCACCGCCAGGAATACGATCCTGAAGAGCCCTCCCGACAGCAGAGGGAGCTCGGCCAGCTTCTGGGCGATGCCCACCTGGAAGGGGTTGATGGGGCTGAAGGCCGACCCCACGAAGGCGGCTCCCGCGCTCATGGACACGGCGGTGAGCGGAGCGAACCCGAGCCGTTTCGTGAGGATGAGGAGAACAGGCACCAGGGCGATGATCTCTTCCTGCATGTTTTCGAGAACGCCACCCATGGCGAAGGCGAGGCTCACCACGGGGATCACCAGCACCTCGCGGTTCTGAAGCCGCTTGACCAGCCAGCCCACCGCGCGCCGGAGCGCGCCGGTCTCGTCCACGACGGTGAACGCCCCGCCGATGAGGAACACCAGGAAGACTACGTCCGCCGCGTCGGCCATCCCCTTCGGAATCGCCACGATGGCGTCGAAGAACCCCACCGGATCGGGCTCCACCTCGTGGAACGTCCCGGCCACGACCACGCGCCGGCCCGTGACGGGATCGTCCCGTCGCTCGTACTGACCGGCGGGAAGCACGTAGCTCAGGGCCGCAGCGATGAGGATGCAGCCCGTGAGAAGTGTGAGGGGATGGGGAAAGCGCGGCTTCTTCATCCAGAATCCCGTCGTTACAGTGGTCGCCGCGGGGCGGCGGACCGCCGAAGATGGGGGCAGGGCGCTTCGTCCCGCCAGCCTCCGCGGTCAGATCGTGCCCGACTCGTGCATGAGGGCCAGGACGTTCCCCTCGGAATCGTGGAAGAAGGCCATGAAGAGCTCGTAGTCGTCGGTGCGATGAATGACGTGGGGCTCGCCCACGAACTCGACACCGGCATCCCGGAGGCTCTCGTACGACTCGTGGATGTCGGCGACGCGGAAGTAGAGGACGGAGGACGAGCGCTCCACGCCCTCGGGCGCGCTGAGCATCAGCCGGATCCCGCTCAGATCGAAGAAGGCCAGTCCCGGGGGGGCGTCGAAGAGAAAGCGGACGCCGAGGACGTCACGATAGAACGCCGTTGCCCGTTCGATGTCGTCCACGGTGAGGGCGATCTGCCCGAGCTCCGAGAGTCCCCGGGACGGGTTGTCGGCTCCAATTCCGGGTTCATCCCTGGATTCGTTCATGGTGGCTGCCCCAGCATGCGGTTGACGAGTTCGTCGAATGTATTTAGCTTGGCTAAATAAAATGAATGGTCCACAGGATATGTCAAGAGCCCGGGACGATTCCGACGAGAGCCAGGAGGCGCAGACGGCCGACCGCCTCCACTCGGCGGCCATCCATCTTCTCCGGCGTCTCCGAACGCAGGACGATGCCCTGGGCCTGAGCGCTCCTCGCCTCTCGGCGCTTTCCGTCGTCATCTTCGGAGGACCGGTGACGATCACCCGACTCGCGGCGGCGGAGCAGGTGAGTCCGGCCACCATCTCCCGGATGGTCAAGGAGATGGAGTGGGAGGGCCTCGTCGAGCGCGTCCCCGACCCGGACGACGGGCGCGTCCAGCGCATCCGGGTTACGGAGAAGGGGGCCAGGCTTCTTCAGGAAGGACGAAGACGGAGGGTGGCCGTCCTGTCCACCATGCTTGAGGCGCTCCCAGCGGCAGATCGCCGCATTCTGGGGCGGGCGGCCCGGGTTCTCGAGCGGCTCACGCTCCCCAAGGACCACCCGGGACAGCAGGGCTGAGGCTCGCGACTCCTGACGGGCATCGACAGCGGGTCCGAGGCGTTGTCAATCGAGGTCGTCCTCGTCGGCGCCTGACCCGGTCGCGCTGAAGAGCTCGGAACCGTAGGCGAAGAGTGCAGGGGTCCCCCCCGTGTGCAGAAAGACGACGGGCTCGGGGCCCACCGTGCCTCGTCGCACGATATCCAGGAATCCGGCGAAGGCCTTGCCCGTGTACACGGGATCCAGGAGCAGCGCTTCCGTCCGGGCCGCCAGGAGCATGGCCTCGGTCCCGGACTCGGTCAGGCGGCCGTATGCCGGCCCCAGGAAGTCGTCGGTGACCAGGACTTCGTCCTCCTCGACGACACCGACACAGTCAAGGAGCTCCTCCGTCTTCCGCACGACTCGGACGACGCGTCCCCTCTGTGCCTCGCGCCCCCGGCGGACGCAGATCCCGTGGACCTGGATGTCGCGACGACCCTGGGCTCTGAGTCCAACGAGCATGCCGGCGTGGGTAGCCGCGCTGCCGCTGGCGAGCACGATGGTCGTCAAGGGCACCTGCATCTGCTCGGCCTGCTGGACGATCTCCGCCGCGGCATCCACGTATCCCAGAGCCCCCAGCGGCTCGTGTTCTTCGCCAAGGTAGATCAGGTACGGGCGCTCGCCCCGCTTCTTCAACTCCGCCGCGATCTCGGTGAGAGCGCTGTCCGCCCCTGCTTCGTCCTCCCCCTCGGGGTAGGTATACAGGTGGGCCCCCAGGAGTCGATCCAGCAGGACGTTCCCCGATCCGTGGTAGGCCTCCCCCATCCCGGGAACCCGGTCCTCGAGTTGGATGTGGCAGCCCAGTCCCAGCTTGGCGGCGGCGGCGGCCACGGTGCGGGCGTAGTTGGACTGCACGGCTCCCGTGATGAGAACGGTGGTGGCGCCAATCTCGACCGCATCGCCGAAGTAGAACTCGAGCTGACGTGCCTTGTTGCCACCCATGGCGAGGCCCGTGCAGTCGTCCCGCTTCACGAACAGGCTGGGCCCGCCCAGGAGCTGGGAGAGGTTGGGCATGGGCTCCAGGGGAGTGGGTCGATGGGCCAACTCGACCCGGGGGAAGTCCGAGAGTGGACGCATGATACCTAGTCTAGCCGGTGAGTGTGGTGATCAGCATGTATGAGCCAGTGGCCGCCAACAGAAGGAGCACGAAGCGTCGGAAGAGGATCTCGCCGATGTGCCGGGCCCAGGCGTGACCGAGGGCGGCCCCTGCCCACGCCAGAGGCACCAGCGCGGCAGCGGTGATCCAAACGCGCCCGGGGATCCCCACCGTGACTGACTGGAGTAGTAGCGCCGCCACATAGAGAGCGGTGAACAGGGTGAGCGACACGGCCCGGAACATCGCCTTGTCGATCCCGATGGCGGTGAGATAAAGGACCAGAACCGGTCCCGGCATACCGAGGGCCGCCGTCATGACGCCGGCAACGGTTCCAACCGCGAACACAGACTGGGATCGATACGGGGCTGAACCGCCGGCGGGTGGGGAACCGCCGGCGGAGAGAGAATCGGCGGCGTCTGAGGAACCGTCTCCCGATCCCGTGGCGAGCATCGGGGCCTTCTGCCAGGCCAGGGCCACCGTGAAGACCAGGATCACCACCGCTACGGCCAGATATATGACTGTCAGGTTCGCGTACGCGAAGGCCGCGACGCCCACCGGCACCCCGACAACCGCTCCCGCCATGAGGAGGCGCCAGAGCGCGAGAGGAACGTCCTTCCAGAGGTGCAAGCACAGCGAACCGCAGATCACCATGTTGAGCACCAGGAGGACCTGCACCGCTTCTGCCGACTGGAGGATCAGGAGGAAGAAGGAGACGGCCAGCAGCGTGAACGCGAAGCCGACGGCACCCTGAACCGCGGCTGCGAGCAAGGTGACCAAGCCCAGCTGAGCCCAGTCCATCAGCCCGAGGGCTCCTATGGCCCGCTCTCTTCCCGTCGCTTTGCCCATCCTTCGATGAGCTCGTGAATCCGCGCCACGCCGTCGGTCAAGGCCGCGGGACCGGGCTGCAGGATGAGGGTGGATTTGATCTCGTAGACGTCGTCGGTTCGCACCGCGGGAATGTCCGCCCATCCCGGCCGCGCCACCAGCTTCTCCTTGCGGAACTTCCGCCCGCACCAGGAGCCGATGATGATGTCCGGGGAGCGGCGGACGACCTCCTCCGGATCGGCGACGATCCGATCCTTCGCCAGGGGTGATGCGGCCAGCTCAGGGAAGCAGTCCTCTCCTCCCGCCTGCTCGATCAACTCCGAGACCCAGCGGATTCCCGAGATGAGGGGATCGTACCACTCCTCGAAGTAGACCCGGGGACGGGCGGGGAGGGCCTTCGCACGCTCGCGGATCTTCGCCAGCCCCTCGTCGAGCTCCTCCGCGAGGCTCCCGCCTTTCTCGTCGCAGCCGATCATGGCTCCGAGGGTACGGATCATGCGCAGGATGTCTTGGACGCTCCGGTGATTGAAGACGTGGACCTCAACCCCGCGGCGGATCAGCTCTGCGGCGATGTCGGCCTGGATGTCGGAGAAGCCCAGGACGAGGTCGGGGTCTAGATCCAGAATCTGGTCGATCTTGGCACTGATGAAGGCAGAGACCTTCGGCTTTTCCTTTCTGGCCTGGGGAGGGCGCACGGTGAAGCCGGAGATTCCGACGATGCGCCAATCCTCCTCCATTATATAGAGGGCTTCCGTGGTCTCCTCGGTGAGGCAGACGATGCGTTCGTACATCGAGCGGGTCAGGACTCCGGGGCGTCGATCGGGTGTCTTTTTCGCAGGTCAGGTCGTAACATGCCCCCTGGCACCCGCCCTCCGCCATGTGGACGACCGAGAAGTCGCTTGCAGACTGATGAAGAAGTAAATACATCCCGTCGAGAGAAAGCCGATTCAAAGAGGTGAACGATGAAGACGAACAGAATATTGATGCTTGAGGCCACGCTGGCGGGCCTGGTCCTCTTCGCCACGAGCTCCGCGCTCGCCGCACAGGAGAACGCCGAAGTGCGCGGGAGCGACAACATCGAAGTGGTGGCGCACGTTCCCATGGGGGCGGAGGGGAGCGTGTCCGACATCGAGATCTCCCAGGACATGGACCGTCCGTACGTGTACCTTGGCCGCGAGGTGTTCGGGGATATCTCTGGGATGGAGCGTGGCATCGACGTCATCGACATCCGTGATCCCGAGAACCCCGAGGTGATCGTACAGTGGAGGATCGAGGACTCGGAGCTCCATGTGGGGGCCGGCGGGAAGGACCTCAAGGAGTTCAAATGGAACGACCGCTACTACGTGGTCCTCTCCACCCAGTTCCGGCAGGGAGGGCCCGACTACGACCTGGGTGCCATCATCTTCGACGTGACCGGACTCCCGGACGCCTCGAGGTTCCGGGAGGTGGCTCGCATCCAGGGCCCCCAAGAGCTGGGGGGCTTCCACAACATCTTCGTCTACAAGCACAGCAACGGCCGGGTGCTCCTCTTCACGACGACCACGACGCCCTTCTCCCACGTGTACGATCTGGGATACGTCGTGGAGGGCCGTGGCGATGAGGCGCTGGTGGCTCGGGTGCCCGTCCCGGCTCCCGACGCCCGTAGCTACCACGACTTCTACACGGCCTACCACGCCGACAGCGAGGAAGACCGCTTCTACGGTGGCGGCACCGGTGGCTATTACGTCTACAACGTGACCGATCTGGAGAACCCTGAGCTCCTGGTGAGCCTCACGGGCATCCGAGGTGTCGAGTACGGTCACACCTTCACGCCTTCGGCGGACGGCCGCTACGTCGTGGCCGAGACCGAGTACCAGTACGCGCCGCTACGTATCTTCGACTTACAGCCGGGGCTGGACGGTGAGGTGGCGAACATCAACCGGCCCATCTCGGCCTGGACGGCCAACTGGGAGCACCTGGTGCACAATCACGAGGTGCGCTGGCCCTTCGTCTTCGTGTCCGGATACTGGGACGGACTGCAGGTCTTCAGCCTCCAAGACCCCAAGAACCCCAAGACGATTGCGCACTACGACACCTTCCTCGAGCATGACGAAAGCTCGATCATGAACGGCGCCTGGGGCGTGGACGTACGCAACGCAGACGGCCTGATCGTGATCTCCGACATGGCGACGGGCTTCTGGGCCTTTCGGATGGAGGGTTTCAGCGGCTGGAACGGCCTGGACTGGGGCTATCCGAACATCTCCAGCGTCCAGGACTGGGAGAACGGGCCGGCCGTGCAAGCCCGCACGCGAAACTAGTGGAGGCTGGACAGTCATTTGCTCGCCAAGGCGTTGAAGTCTCATTCGCTAGGATGATCATCTCCGCCAACGGTGGAGATGACGCTTGGAACGGCAGAGTCTGGTGGGGACGCATCAGACCAGAGTTCCGATCCAGCCAGGTAGGCTCTGGGCGCACACACGGTCCCATGGAGGGCCCTATGTGGCACAAGCACGCAGACGACGTCCCGGCGGAGCCCGTGGGGGCAGGCTCCGGGACCGTTCGGCAGGTTCTCATCAGCCCCGACGAGGGAACCAACTTCGCCATGCGCCGCTTCATCATGGAGTCGGGTGGCGGCATGCCGAAGCACACGAACACCGTGGAGCACGAGCAGTACGTGCTCCGGGGCCATGCCCGCATCGGGATCGGGGACGAGGTCATCGAGGTGAAGCGGGACGACGTCCTCTTCATCCCGGCGGGCGTGCCGCACTGGTACGAGTCCCTCGGGCCCGAAGCGTTCGAGTTCCTGTGCATCGTTCCCAACGGTCCCGATGAGATTCGGCTCGTCGAGGACGAATAGGTCGCCCTTGGGCCGGCTCGGGGTGCCATGAGGGCCTCTGGGCCGACACCTATGCGGCGACCGACGAGGAGGAGTATTGGGCCGAGGGCGTGCAGTCCTGGTTCGACTCCAACCAGCTCCCCCAGCCCGGCATCCACAACCACGTGAACAGCCGGAGCGAGTTCCGGGAGCACGATCCCCGGCTCCACGCCCTCATCGCCCGCTTCTTTGCCGACAGCAACTGAAGACCCCTCTGCGATTGAGCTCGACCGCGGGCCTTGTGCCCCCCCGTGCCTCCCGCGCAGGTTGGTCCTCTCGCTTGATCCAGTAGCCGCGAACCCGAGGCGATATGGAGACTATCGGATGGCTCTCGATCCTCCCACCCGTCGTGGCCATCGCGTTGGCCATCAAGACTCGAGAGGTCTACATCTCCCTCGCCCTGTTCGTATGGCTGGGCTGGACCATCCTGAACTCCTGGAATCCGATCCTGGGGCTCGTGGAGGGCGTAAACACCTTCCTGGCCGCCATCACGAGCCCGGGCAACGCGCGCACGCTGCTCTTCTCGGCCCTGATCGGTGCAATCATCACCCTGACGCAGGCGTCGGGGGGCATGGAAGGGTTCATCAATTGGGTCGAAGAGCGGCAGCTGGGGAAGAGCCGCCGCACGGTGCGCCTCTTCGGGATCGGGACGAGCATGGTCCTCTTCCTCGAGTCGAACTTCGGGCTCCTGATGGCGGGGGCTGTCTCCCGGCCGCTCTTCGACCGGGCCAAGGTCTCCCGTGAGAAGCTGAGCTACATCCTGGACGCCACCTGCGCCCCCAAGCAGCTCCTAATCCCCATCAATGCGTGGGGCGCCTACATCGTCACGTTGCTGGCGGCGCAGAACATGCCCGAGCCCAACCGGATTCTGATCTCGGCATTGACGCTCAACTTCTACGCGATCTTGGCCATCATTCTGGTCTTCTTCGTGGGGGTCACGGACTGGAACATAGGGCCCATGCGTGAGGCCGAGCGCCGCATCCAGGAGGAGGGCAAGCTCCTGAGGGACGGCGCCGAGCCCATGATGTCGTCCGACGTCAGCATGCTTGCCGCGAAGGAGGGTGTGCCGAAGCGGGCGGTGAACATGCTTCTCCCCATCATCGCCATGGTTGCGACGGTCCCATATGTGCTCTGGCTCACAGGTGACGGCGTGATCCTGAACGGCAGCGGGTCCGACGCCGTGCTCTGGGGCGTCATCGTGGGCATCCTTCTGGGTACCGTCATGTACCGGCTTCAAGGGATCATGACGTTCCGCGAGGTTACGAGCTACACCATCAAGGGCATCCAGGGGCTGACGCCGGTGGTCATCGTCCTGGCCCTGGCTTTCTCCATCGCGGGAACCCAGCAGGCACTGGGGACGGGCATCTGGCTGGCTCAGGTTGCCCAGGCCAGGGTGAACCCGGGCTTCGTGCCGGGCATCCTCTTCGTCATCGCGTGCATCATGGCATTCTCCACCGGAACGTCCTGGGGGACCTTCGCCATCATGATCCCCATCGTAGTGCCCATGGCCGAGCTACTCGAGCTGCACCTGGGCCTCACGTTGGCGGCGGCCCTCGGCGGGGGGATCTTCGGGGATCACTGCTCGCCCATCTCGGACAGCACCATCGTGGCCTCAATGGCGTCGGCCACGGACCACATCGACCACGTTCGGACGCAGCTCCCCTACGCGGTCCTGGCGGCGGCGGGTGCGCTTGTGCTCTTCCTGGGAGCCGGCTTCGTCCTGTAGGCGGCCCTACCGGCGGTACATGATCCTCCAGATCCGTCCTCCGGCGTCGGCTGACACGTAGACCGAGCCGTCGGGGGCCTGGGCGAGACCCACCGGCCGGCTGTTCACGCTCCTGAAGCCGTCGGCGAAGACCTCGTAGCCTCCTGCGGCCATGTCGCCGTTCAGGGGAAGGAACGTGATGTTGTAGCCGGCCTGTGGCTCGGGATCCCGGTTCCACGATCCGTGGAAGGCGACGAAGACGCCGCTCCGGTATCGGTCCGGAAACTGCTCTCCCGTATAGAAGAGAAGTCCGTCGGGAGCCCAGTGACCCGGGAAGGCGAAGATGGGATCCTTGGCCGACTGGCATCGACCCCGCACCGTCCCGTCACCACCATATTCGGGGGCCAGCACCTTCCGACGCTCCAAGGGGTCGTAGAAGCAGTACGGCCAGCCGAAATCGTCGCCCCGCTCGATGCGGATGAGTTCCTCCCCCGGTTTCTCCGCTCCGGCGATCCGGTCGAAGTACTGTGGCCAGTTCTGGAAGAGCCGGTCCCGGCCGTGCACCACGGCATAGAGGCCCCCGCTCGTCGGGTGCAACCCGAGGGCCACGGCGTTCCGGATCCCCGTGCCGTACCGTTCCCCATCGGCCTGGGTCTGGCCGAGGCGGTCCGCGTCGAACCTCCACACTCCGGCCCTTCGCTCCAGCTCGGGGCAGGGGTCCAGACCCTCGTTGTTGGAGCGGAGGGAGCAAACGTTCGACGGCGAGCCGATGTTGACAAACAGGTTGCCCCGATCGTCGATGGCGATCGTCTTGGCGCGATGGCTGCCGGAGGCCGGGAGCCCCGAGACGACGGTCTCCGGCGAACCTGCCGGCTCGAGTCTGCCCGCCGGCAGCCGATAGCGGACCACCCGGTAGTTGTGCGCGAAGTACAGGTAGCCGTCGTGGAGGAGGATTCCTGTCCCGCCGGCATCTCCGAACGTGGCCCTTTGGTCGGCCAGACCGTCACCGTCCGTGTCCCGGAGGGCTACCACACCCCCGCCTCCGCTCCTCCTCGCTCCGAGCATCGCCACGAAGAGATCGCCGTTGGGCGCCACGGCCATGTGGCGCGGTCCCGGGAGGTCTTCCGCCACCACGACGGCGCAGAAGCCGTCCGGGAGGGTCAGCCCTCCGTTGTTCCGCGAGCACTCCTGTGCCGCCGCCGACGCTCCGGCCGTGGCCAGTGCCATTACGGCGGCCGAGGCGGCGCTCGCCACACGGATCCCATGTCCTAGCGATCGCCGCTCTGACTCGCTCATGGCCATTGTCCTACCCTCGTCCTCGATGATTCCCTACTCCCGATGATTCCGGTACCGGACAAGGTGCGTGGGGCGGTCGGCGATGAGCAAGACGGCGACGGCGCAAAGCCGCCGGGGGTTGGAACGGCCACCCCCGAAGCGCCAGCGGGTTCCCGAGCTACCGGCTCCGGTTCTCCAGGAAGATCACGCCGCCGGCGAGCCCCCCCGAGAAGACGTCGAGATCGCCGTCGCTGTCGATGTCCACGACCGAAGGCGTCGAGTAGTTGGGAAGCGAAAGCGTGAATGTCGAGTCCTGGACAAACACCGGATCGCTAGTGCCGTCCTCCCGGAGATACAGGAGCACCCCACCGGACTCCCGGCCGAGGAGGAGATCTTCGTCTCCATCTCCGTCCATGTCGGCGAAGGTCGGAAAGCTCCTACGCCCGGCGTCGATCTCCAGGAAATTGTCGCTCACCAGCTCGAAGGAGGGTGCTTGTGGCGTCCCCACGTTGCAGTAGAAGTTGAGCTGGCCCGAAGACTCTCCGATGAAGAGATCCAGGTCGCCGTCCCCGTCCACATCAGTGAGGGCCGGCGTGCTGTTGCTCCCACGGGTGAGCTTCACGAGGGTCGTGTCCGCCAGGACGAAATTGGGCTCCTGGCCGGAGCCCTCGTTCATATAGAGGGCCACCCCCTTGTTCCAGGTGCCCACCAGCATGTCCAGATCGCCGTCGTCGTCCAGGTCGCCCATTGCCGGGGCGTAGTGGTACATGGTGAAGAGCTCGATCCGCTCTCGCTCCCGGAAGGACGGGGTCTGGGCCGACCCCACGTTCTCAAAGCGGTACATCCGCGCGCTGCGGGTGTCGTTCGGGTCGAGCTTGTTGGACACGAGAAGGTCTAGATCCCCGTCCCCGTCCAGATCCGCGAAGGTCGGGATGCTCTCACTCCCCACGTCCACGGCGTAGATGAAGCGCTCGCGGCGTCGGACGAAGCGGCGGTCCACCTGCTCGTAGAAGAGGAAGTTCCGAATCGTGGTCAGGTTGGGGTTGAAGGCTCCGCCCAAGACGCCGACGAAGAGGTCCAGGTCGCCGTCGTCGTCGATGTCCGCCAGTGTGGCGACGTTGTATCCGCTCGTCGAAAGAGAGTCTTCAACCTCGAACGGGAAGGGCTCACCGAGGAGGATTGGGTTACCGCAGGATCCGGTGTTCTCGAGGTACAGGAGGCTGGGCTCGAAGAAGTCACCCCAAAAGAAGTCGAGGTCGCCGTCGTCGTCCAGGTCTGCGAAGGCCATGGAGTTAGCGCCGTGGAGGCTGCCGAACTGAGCCACGATCTCGATGCCCTGGAATCGGTCCTCCACGAACCGGAAGAGGGGGGCACCGTCGGTCGACGTGGTCGATGTATCGTATCGGCTGATGGTCCCGTCCACGCGCCCCAGGAAGAGATCCCAGCTCCCGTCACAGTCGATGTCGTTGAGGCTCGGGATGTTCTGGCGGTCGGCGAACACGGGCTTGCCGTCGACGTCGCGGGCCGAGTCACCCACGGGAAGGAGTGCGGCACGCTGAGAAGTGCCCTCGTTCCGGAAGTACTGCACGTAGCTGAACGGCCGCTCGGCGAGCAGATCCAGGTCGCCGTCCCGGTCGAAGTCGAGGAATCGACTCCACTCGCCGATCTCCAGATCCTGATACCGGTCCGTGCGCCATACGAAGCGGGCCGCCGCCGCCGTTCCCACGTTCTCGAAGTGCATGAGCTCGCCTGTGCGCTCCTGGAGGAACAGATCCAGGTCTCCGTCCCCATCCAGGTCGGCGAACTGGGGACGCGGCACGTTGAAGCCGCCCAGGAGGGGTAATTCGTACGCCCGACCATTCTTGTCCAAGATCTGGAAGGCGTCCACCACACGCACGAAGCCGCCCGACTCCTGCTCTTTCTCCCCCGTGAGCCCGGTCGGTGCCACCGGGGCCTGGGGGCCATAGCTCACACAGCTCGTGATCGCCAGGGTGCCGAAGGCCCAAAGGGCCACTCCGCGACCGGCCGATGTTACCGAAACATCCGTCATCGTGCTCTGTCCCCCCGTCGACTCAGGTGATGGGCTGCCTCTTCTTCAGGAGGAACAGGCCTTCGTTGCCGCTGGTGACGATCACCACACCACTCTTGAAGTAGGGATAGTTGCTCCAGGAGCCTCGCATACCCGCCGAGTTGTCTCCGTACGGCACGGTGTCGAAATACCCGATCTCCACGGGATTCTTGGGATCACTGACGTCGAGCACACGCAGTCCGCTGCGGTAGTTGGATTGGTACATGATGTTGCCGCGAATGTACAGATTGTGGTCGGTGGCCTCTTGAGTGCCGAAGTGCTCCTTCACCAGCTGCGGGTCGTCCAGATCTGAAACGTCCCACACCAGGGTCCGGGTCCTGGGCTGTCCGTTGATCTCGTCCCCCTCGTCGTTCATGTAGTAGTAGCGGTGATCCTCGGTGAGCCAGCCCTGGTGGGCGTAGGCCACGTTGGGATAGCTGGTCCGGGCGAGGGCCACTGTGTTGGACGGATCCGTCACGTCGGCGATGCTCAGGGCCGTCTCGTTGGCGCCCATGCAGATCTGCTTGCCGGCGTGCTCCTCATCCGGTCCTGCGTACGTGACGCACTGTGCGTCGTGGGTGTAGCCCGTGCTGGCGCGGCCGGTCTCGACGTCGGCGAAGCAACCAGCGAACGTGGGACGCTGAGGCTCCTGGATGTTGATGATGTGGAGGCCACCGCCGCACGTCTCGCCCCCGCTCCGGTTGCCCACGCTGTAGGCGAAGCCGGACTCCTCGTTGATGACGATGTTGTGGGCGCTGGCGATGCCGTCGTAGTGGGCAGTCTCCTCGAAGGTGACAGGCTCCGTGACGTCTCGGAGCTGGGTCAGGTCGAACACCTGAACTCCGTGCTGTCCCGCGCCGTCGGCCACGATGAAGGCGTGGTCCTTGTAGACCTTGATGTCGGTCCACGTGCTCGGATTCGAGCCCTCGGGCCGGAGGAGCTGGCCGAGGTAACGGGGATTGAGGGGGTCGCTGATATCCACGAACGCAGATCCGTCGCGGCGACCCACCAGAGCGTACTCGCGTCCGGTCTGCGGATCCGTCCAACCCCAGACGTCGTTCACGGTGACTCCCCGAGGTGCCATGTCCTTGATCGGCATGAAGGACACCAGATCGTAGTCGTCGCAGTCGAAGGCGGAGGCCACGCCGGACATGCAGTCGACCTGCCCGCCGCTCACGGCATCGAAGCCCTCGAGCTCGCCCATGACCGACTCCGCCATCTCCCAGCCGTCAGCGCCTCGCTCGTAGATGGTGGCGGTGCCGGTTCCGAAGTCGGCACCGGTGACGCCGATCACGGCGATGTCACCATCGATCGCAATGGTGCTGGCGAAGGCGTCATCCGCCTTCTCACCAGTTGCGAGCTTGGCGGCCGCGTCCCAGCCGTCGGCGACGCTTCCCGACATGACGTAGGCGGCCCCCCGGCCGCCGCTGGCTCTCGGCGCCCCGATCCAGGCTTCCTCGTCCGTGATGGCCACCGCCGAGCCGAAACCGTCCTGCTGGAAACCGTCGAAGGGGACGAGATGACCACTGGGGCTCCACTCTCCCTGCGAGGCATCGTACTGGAATGCGAACACGGCTCCCTGGCCCCGATGGCGGCCCGGTGCGGAGATCAGCGTCTGGTCGGCAACCACGGTCACCGACGATCCGAAGCGGTCGTTTGGGCTGGTTCCCTGGGCGGCCAGCATGCCCGACTGCTCCCAGCCGTCACCGGCGCTGTGGAATGCGTAGACGGCGCCGGTACGATCGGCGGCGGGAGCGCCCACGAGAATCTCGTCCCCGTGCACCGCCACGCTCGTGCCGAATCCCATGCCTTCGTCGCCGCCCGTAATCGTGCCTTGGGATGTCCATGCGCCACCGGCGTTGGTAAAGACGTGAGCCGTCCCCTGACCCGTGTACTGAACCTGCCGGCTACGAGCCCTTTGGCCCGGCGCACCCACCACTGCCACTCCGCCGCCCAAGGCGAGCGCCGCTCCGAAGTTCGTGCCGGGGGCCACATCTTCTGGCGTCAGACGGCCCACCTCCTGCCAATCTCCGGAGCCCGATCGCTCGAACACGTAGAGGGCTCCTGCACCGTCGTTTTGATTGATGGCACTGACCATCATGGTAGAGCCGTCCACGGCGATGGCGGCACCAAAGCCGTCCCCCGAGAAGGCGTCGGAGGCCTGAAGGTGTCCGGCCTCCATCCAGCCGTCCGCCCCTTGGCGGTACAGATACACGGTCCCCGGCGTGATGACGTTACCCCCCACACCGACCAGGACATCACCCCCGCTCACCGCTACCGCACCGCCGTACCCCTGGGCCAGGGCCGAAGGCGCACCCATGGCTAGCGTGGCCAGAATCACCAAAAATCTGTAACCAAACCGCCTCATGACATGCCTCACAACGAGTTGAACGAAATCGTGGTCCAACAATATTAGCGGAAGTCAACATCCTAGGAAGTCAACGTCCTGGTGTTCCGGATGCACCCTGCCCTCGACTGGCCGAGACACATTGGCAACGGGACACTGGAGAGGGTAGGGAGTTAGGCAAGGGATGGAACTTTCCTCCCCTGTCCCCCCGTATGGTATATGTGTGTGGGCTCACGAAGGAGCATGTTCGACCGATGACGAGAGACGGGAGCATCCAGTGACGAGGTGGAGACGTCGGTCGAAGGTCACATTCCTGGCGGCGCTGCTGGCCGAGCTCTTCCTGCCCAGTCCCGCCGTCCACGACGACCTCTGGATCTTCGGGCCCTCCCGGGAGCCGAGCTCCGCCGACCTCTCCGCGGCCATGGCGGTCCAGGATCTCCACACGCCTGACCTCTTGGGGATCGACGGTGTCGTGGGTACGGCCGTCGGGATCGGTATCGGAGGGATGCCCGTCGTTATGGTGTACACCGCGCGCGTGGGCGTGCTGGGCGTGCCGGCCAGCCTCGAGGGCATTCCGGTGCTCCCCGAGGTGACCGGCGAGTTCTGGGCTCTGGGAGACGGCCCGCGGGCGCGGGAGTCCGACAGTGCCGTGGACCCAAAGGGCCGCTTCCCTCGCCCCGTGCCCATCGGAGTGTCCGCTGGCCAGCCCGACGTGACCGCGGGGACCATCGGAGCCCGGGTGAGCGACGGCGCTGAGATCTTCGCGTTGAGCAACAACCACGTGTTCGCCAACCGGAATAACGCCAAGCAGGGGGACAACATCCTCCAGCCCGGCCGCGTGGACGGAGGCACGGACCCCACGAGCTCGATCGGTACACTGCACGATTTCGAGCCGCTCCGCTTCTGCGGCGCCCTGGTCTGTCTCGACAACCGGATCGACGCCGCCGTCGCCCTGACATCGACGGAGAACCTCGGGACGAGCACGCCCGCCAACGGATACGGTGAGCCGCGGTCCAAGACGGTCACGGCCACTCTGAGCCAGCGGGTGCAGAAGTACGGCCGCACCACGGGACTGACGACGGGCACGGTGACGGGGATCAACGCCACCATCAACGTGAACTACAACACCGGGACCGTTCGCTTCGTGGATCAGATCCTCATCAGCGACGGCAGATTCAGCCAGGGCGGAGACTCGGGATCCCTCGTGGTCACGAAGGCCAACGGTGGTGACGACCGGAGGCCCGTGGGACTTCTCTTCGCCGGTAGCAACACGCACACCATCGCCAACCCCATCGATCTCGTCCTGAAGCGCTTCGGGGTGAGCGTCGACGGGGGTTAGGCATTCTCCAGCAGGCGCCAGGCTTGGCGGACGAGATGAAGAGCGCCCTCGACAAACTCACGAAGAAGGTGATCGACCTGCCTGGGGTGACCGGGACCGCCATCGGCCTTTCAGGCGGCAAGCCGTGCCTGAAGGTCTTCGTGTCCGGGAAAGGCGGATCCTCGGGGAAGATCCCGTCTTCCATGGACGGACACCGGGTCGTCGTGGAGGAGACCGGGACGTTCAAGCGGTACTGAGACGATAGGGCGGAACGGCGGAATCTTCGGGATCGGGACGGATCGCGGGGGAATCGAGCCATCCGGCGCACGCAGAGTAGACAGGGCGCAGGGCAACCATCGTGGTGGTCGAAGCGTCATATCCATAGATGGGACGCCTCGGACGGCGCAGGGCCGTTTCGGGGGTTGGGGCTGGACTTTGACGAATGGAGCCTCCGATGGGTGAGCGATCGTCAGACATATGGCTTTCACTGCCATCCTGGCCGGTGCCGCTGCCGGCTACGGACTCACGAGCCTCTACGCGCACAGCCAGCAGGAGGAGGCGCCGGCCGTGGCTGAGCTCACCCGCGTCGTGGAAACGGCGGTGCCTCGGGTGGATGTCGACGTGGAGTCCGTCCGGGTCGACGTCGAGCCGTTCTGGGTCCGGGTCGGACACAGTCCCACGGTGGTCGTCACGACGCCCCACGTGATCACGTGGATGCACATGAGGCCACATGTAGTCGTGGAGACCGCCCCCTTTGTCGTGACCCGGATGCGCATGCGCCGGCCTGACCAGGCAAAGATCGCAGAGATACGGCGCGAGGCCCGTCACCGGGCCCAGGAGGCACGCGAGAGGGCGCGCGAGGTTCGTGACAACCTCCGGTTCAGCGAGGACTTAGCATTCCAGGAGGCGCTCTCGAGCCTCGAGAGCCTCAAGGCTCTCAAGACCCTGGAGTCACTGGACGTCCTGGAGAGTCTCGACAATCTGGAGAATGTGGTGAACCTCGAGGCCCTCGAGCAGGCTCTGGAAGGGCTCGAAGGAGAGCTCGACTCCGCCGACGACCAGCACAAAAGGAAGAAGCGCAAGAAGCGCCGCATCCTCGTGAAGCGGCCGGGCAAAGACGTTTCGGGCGGCTGAGACCCAGCGCGGCCCAATTCGGCTTGAAGAGCCGGGAGCTTCCGGACGATGGCCTGGGCATACGGTACGGATGGATGGACACTGTAGATGCTCTCGCGGCTTGCGTGGCTCATGATCACTCCTCGCTACCAGCTCACATACTTGTACATCAGCCGAATCAACTTGTACGCCTCGGTCATATCCCGCGCATCGTATTCCACCGAGGTCCCGTCCACACGGCGCATCCCGGGGATGGCCTGGAGAATGTCCGCCCGGGTCGTCGAGGCGAAGCGCATGCGAATGTTGATCGGCTCGCTGACAGGGAGCGGGGTGGCGCTGTCGAGGTAGGCGAGGGCCTCGAGGGTCGCATCCCGTAGGCGGCTCCGCACCACCTCCGGGTGGACGAGGCGGGCCACCTGGGAGCCGATGCCCTCCTTGGTGGCCACGGCCCGTGTCGAGACCAGAGCGCCGAACTGCTCGGCGAAGGTGGCGTCACCGGCGGCCACGATGACCGGTACCCCGTGAGATCCGGCGTAGTGGGCGTTCAAGCCGCCCTCGCCCACCTCTACTCCATTCAGCCAGAGCCCTTTGACCGATCCGGATCCCGTGTGAGCCAGGAAGCCGCCGTCGGTGCCCGCCCGGGCGTGATAGCCGAGGAAGATGGCGGCGTCGAACGACCCATCGAGTCCTTGCACCATACCCAGTGGCTTGATGTTGCCCTGGATGTAGGTGACACGCGGATCCAGGCTCGTGTGGAGCAGGTTCTGCATGTCGCCATGGGAGTCGTTCACCAGGATCTCGGCGGGACCGTGCTCGTAGATGGCCTCCACCACGGTGTTGACCTCGGCGGTCATGAGGCTGCGGCCCGTGGCGTAGTCCTTGCCAGTCCCGTTGGTCATCTTGCCCGTCCCGATTCCTCCGATGCCCTCCATATCCACGGAAATGAACACCCGCAAGGGACGGTCCTGTCCGGCCAAGCCCGAGGTGGTGAGCCCGGCCGCAACGACGGCGAGGATCAACGACAGAGCGGGGAAGCGACGCGCGATCATGATTGATCCTCCCAAGAGAGACGAGTGAGTCAAGAGTCGAAATCGAGGCCGAAAAAGTATCTGCCTGCGCAACCTGCATCATGGGTAGATTGAGAATAGGGGCGTCGATTTAACATTTCGACCCCTCCTGAAGTCAAAGTCGGGTGGAAGGGATGAACAGTCGCTCCTATCGACCACAGAGCCATGTGAGGAGATTCGGAACATGATGCACCGCCTGATGCATGGATTGGTGGCCCTGAGCGTGATCGCACTGGCTGCCTGTAGCGACACTGCCGGCCCCGACGGCACCGACTCGCAGCTAGAGTCCCTCCTGACCCTCGACGTCGCCATGGTGTCGGCCGACGCGCTCATCGAGGACCTGGCGGAGTTGCAGTCGGCCTTCGGTGGTGGCCTCGGAGGCCCGTTCGCAGCGCCTCTCGACCGCGTTCGCACCGTCACCTTCTACGACGCTGACGGGAATGAGCAGGACGCTTACGACGGGGTCACGACGGCATCGGTTCACATCGTGAGCGAGATCAGTGGTGAGATGGGTCGGGAGAACTGGTCCGGTACCATCTCACGGACGAGGGATATCACGATCACGGGTCTTGAGGGCGATGAGACCACCCGCACAGCGAATGGGACGGGGAGCAGCACCGTATCCCGGAGCCACCACTCGGACGAGCACGGGGACCGCAGCTACGAGACGTCCGGTACGTCGGTCATCACCGATGTCGTTCACGCCGTTCCCCTCGAAGAGAATCCCTACCCGCTGTCCGGGACCATCACCCGGGACGTAACCGTGGTCATCGTCAACGGGCCCAACGGCGACGAGACGCGCACCAGGCACGTGGTCATCACCTTCAACGGTACGCAATTCGCTACCATGACCGTAGATGGCGAGTCATTCGAAGTCGACCTGTCGACCCGGAGCGGCCGTCATCCCTTCCGAAGGCGCGGAAGGTAGCACTGGTTGTTCTTGCGTGCCGCACCGGCGGGGGAGGGGAAACCCTCCCCCGTTTCCATTTCAGGGTTGTGGGCCCGGCATGGGCGATGACTTGGAGGTGAAAGTCCTCCCGGAACCTGGTCGCAGGGACCGAAGGGAAGCGCAAGGCGTTCGTCGTGAGGCGTACGCTGAACGAAGCGGGAAACGAACCCGTGAGTCGACGAACAGGAACCGGATACGAGGCGCTGCGGACCGGGGCGAGCGGACCACTGACCGCGAAGCTCCTGCGACCAAGGGGAAGCGGCGTAGATCCGGCGATTTTGCGGGGAAGGTCATCGTTCTTACCCGGGGAGGTCTCGCCTGACGCCTGAAAGGGCGATGCCGGCATTGCGCTGTTGGGCCTGCCGGCGGAGCGAGAAGTCAGCAGAGGCCATAGTAGGCCGACGAAGTGCATGATGCGCTTGGACCCAGCTTTGTCGGACGAAGGGCCGAACGGAGAGGAGAGTGTGACGACCGTGGATCTCGAGAAGGCCATGCGCCAGGAGTCCAGGCAACTGGAGCTCCCGCTGGAGGATAGGGGTGAAGCCCCGAAGGTAGAGGGGAGTGGCGAAGCCGGAACGGTGGCCCATGGAGACGAGCGCTCAGGAAGCGAGCATCTCCTGATGGAGGAGGTGGTCGGGCGTGCCAACCTCGTAGGAGCGTTGAAACGCGTGCGGCAGAATAAGGGCAGTCCGGGCATCGACGGGATGAGCGTGGAGGAGCTGCCAGAGTACTTGCGCAGGCACTGGGGGGAGATCCGACAGCGGTTGCTGGCGGGGACCTACCAACCGAAGCCGGTACGAAGGCAGGAGATACCGAAGAGTGGGGGAGGGGTCCGGGAGTTGGGGATTCCGACCGTGCTGGACCGGTTCATCCAACAAGCCATCCTGCAGGTGCTGCAACCGAGGTTCGACCCGACGTTCAGTCGGCACAGCCACGGCTTCCGGCCTGGGCGCCGAGCACACGATGCGGTGCGCGAAGCGCAGCAATACATCCAGGAAGGGAGACGATGGGTGGTGGATGTGGACCTGGAGAAGTTTTTCGACCGGGTGAACCACGACGTGCTAATGGGGCGGCTGGCAAAGCGGATCGAGGATAAGGCGATGCTGCGGATCCTCCGTCGCTACCTGGAAGCCGGAGTCATGGCGAACGGGGTGGTGATGGAGCGGCACATGGGGACGCCTCAGGGCGGACCGTTGTCGCCGTTGCTGGCGAACGTGCTCCTGGACGAAGTGGACAAGGAGTTGGAGCTACGCGGACACGCGTTTGTCCGGTACGCCGATGACTGCAATGTATACGTGCGGTCGAGGCGGGCAGGACAACGTGTGATGCAGGCGCTGAGGCACTTGTACGGGAAACTTCGGCTTCAGGTCAACGAGGAAAAGAGCGCGGTGGCGCGAGTGTGGGATCGACAGTTCCTGGGCTACAGCTTCTGGGTAGCGGCAGGGAAGGTCGTGAAGCGCCGGGTCAGCAAGAAGGCCCTGACGAAGTTCAAGGAGCGAGTCCGGCAGATTACAAGCCGGAGTGGCGGGCGGAGCCTGCAACAGGTGGCGGAAGAGCTACGGCGCTACGTGCTGGGGTGGAAGGCATACTTCGGCTTAGCGGATACACCGGGGGTTTGCCGAGACCTGGACCAATGGATCCACCGCCGGCTGCGTACGTTGCAATTACGCCAGTGGAAACGGGGAAGGACAGCGTACCGGGAGTTGAGGGCTCACGGTGTGAGCGAGAACCTCGCCTGGCGAGCTGCTCGGTTCGCGCGAAGCTGGTGGCACGTGGCCGCGCACCACGCCCTGCACACGGCCTTGCCAGGGGCGTACTTCGACGAGCTGGGTGTGCCCCGGCTCACGCCGTACTGACCTCAACTCACCGAACCGCCAGGTGCGGACCCGCATGCCTGGTGGTGTGGGAGGGGAAGGACCGGGATCGCCGGTCCTCCCCTATCCCGATAGGCGTTCTTCTTCGATCCGGGCTGGCACGCTCCTCTGACTCCATGTGGAAGCGCCTTTCAAAAGTAGGAGACGCTCTGTAGCATCCAACATGGGCCTCCGCGTCACGACCACTCTCCTGATCGTCCTCCTGGACCCTGACGAGTCGTGCTCAATCGGCTTCTGAAGATCACCCTTGTGACAGGGTTGCTGGCGTTCATCGCGATTGTTGTGGTGTCCGTGACGACCCGTCTCCCCTTGGAAGCGCCGTCGGCACGAGGGGCTCGGGAGTGGGTGGGTGCCATCCACGTACACACGGTGGCGTCGGACGGTGGTGGCACCTTGGCCGAGGTCGCTGCCGCCGCCCGGGTGACCGGACTCGACTTTCTCACCATCACGGACCACAACGTCTGGGCCATGCCGGCACCCGCGTACATGGACGGGCGACTCATGGTGCTCGGGGAGGAGGCGAGAGTGCCCTCTGGGCACATCCTCGTAATCGGCGGTGACGACCCCGAGGCGAGGAGGGCCCACCGCGCCGAGGCGGAGGAGCGGGGCTCGCCGCTGGGATCTTCGGTCCCGGCGGGTGCAGGCCTCCGTATCGTGGCCCACCCCGAGGGACCGGGCGAGCCTTGGCGGGATTGGGACCCCGCCGGCTTCGACGCCCTCGAGATCTGGAACTGGGATACGGAGCTCCGTGACGACGGCCTGGACGATTGGCCCAGGGCCCTCCTGCTTTTGCCGGCAGAGCCGGTCTCCGCCATGCTCGAGCTCGTGGACCGGCCGACGGCCACCCTCGAGCGCTGGGACCGCCTGCTGTCGGAGGGACGCCGGGTGCCGGGTGTCTGCTCGGTGGATGCCCATTCCAACGTTCCCATGACCGAGGAGCTGGCCCTGCCGTTTCCCGCCTACCGGGACCTCTTCAGCCTTGCTCGCCAACATGTGCTTCTAGGGGCCGAGCCCACGGGGGATGCGGTCCACGATGCGGCACTCGTGACGGAGGCGCTGCGCTTCGGTCGCGGCTTCTGTGCCCTGGACGGCATTGCCGACGCTTCGGGCTTCTCGGCCGAAGCCGTGAGCCTGGATAAGTCGGTAACGTTCGGCGGCGAGCTCCCCTGGGAGGCCGGGGCCGTCCGGATCACCGCCTCGCTTCCCGACATCTCCGTACCCACCATCGTGAGGCTCTATCGGGATGGATCGTTGGTGTCGGAGGGGCGGGGTCCCTCCTACGACTCCGAGGCCTTGGCCGCGCCCGGGGTGTACCGCCTAGAGATCTACGTCGAGCTGAGACGGGGGCAGGTTCCCTGGATCTTCACGAACCCGATCTGGGTGCTTTGACGACCACGGCAGAGCTCGTCCGCCATGGCGTTGATCTCGTCGAGGAGTACGATGAACCCTGCCGTGACGGGATCGTCCCGATCACCGACCATCCGGGCGACGTTCGCCTGGGTGAGATGAGAGGACATCAGGGACCCGCCGCGGGCGCGGATGCGCGGCTCATGGCTCAATGCCTATCCCAGGGTCGTTCCCCTCGAACCTCAACGTCCCCGGGGCCGGCGAACGCTCCGGATTCCAGAAATCCTCGGGCAGCTCCCTGATCGGGGCGTCGCCTAGGGCGCTCTCGTTGTAGAGCCGAATGGCCTGCACGAGCGTACGGAGGGATTGGTGATTATCCCCTTGACGCACGACATATAGCATCTTAGCTTTCATGTATGGACGGGATAACGTGTTTCACGGCTTGCGCTTCGGCTTCTGCGGCGCGTGTGATGCGCTTGCCGAATACCGCCTCCATGATCTCCCGGTCGGTCTTAGTGGAGATAGAGGCGGGAACCGTCCGTTTCCGCTTCTTGTTCTTGGGAGCTTGAGACATGGGAAAGATCAGCCTGTTGACGTTGATGGATAAGTACAACGACGATGCCAAGTGCCGAGACACGCTCGAAGCGATCCGCTGGCCGGAAGGCGTTGCCTGCCTCCGCTGCGGAGACATGGACGTGGGCGAAGTCGAGAGTCGCAACCAGTATTGCTGCCGTTCATGCGACTATCGCTTCAGCGTGACGGCGGGAACGATCATGCACGATTCCCACCTGCCGCTCCGCACATGGTTTCTCGCCATCTTCCTGATGTGCGAGAGTAAGAAGGGCATGAGCGCCCGCCAGGTGTGGCGCACCCTCGGTCTTGGCTCCTACAAGACTGCGTGGTATCTCTGCCACCGCATCCGCGAGGCGATGGGCAACGACCCGCTCTCCGGCCCCACCTTGGTCGGCGTCGTCGAAGTGGACGAAACGATGGTCGGCGGCAAGCGGAGGGGCGAGGACTGGCGCGCCAACAAGCACTGGGTCGCTGGTGCCATTGAGCGCGGGGGTCAGGTCCGCATCGAACGCATCCCCGACGTGAAGCGTAAGACCCTGCACGGCTTCATCCGGCGCACCGTCAAAGACGAGGCGGAGGCTATCTACACCGACGACCTCAAGAGCTACATCGGAATCGGCGACGAAGACACGCGCCATGAGACCGTCAATCACTCCCAAGAGGAATGGGTGATCGGCGACGTCCACACCAACAGCATCGAGGGCGTCTGGAGCCTGTTCAAGCGCTCCATCGTCGGCGCGTTCCACAAGATGAGCGTCAAGCACATGGACCGCTATCTGGAAGAACTCGAGTGGCGGTTCAACAACCGCGACAACCCATACATCTTCCGCGACGCGCTGGCCCGCATCATGCACACGGACCCGCTGGAGTACCGGAAGCTGATCGCCTAGTTGCGAAGCGCACGTCCATGCTATACCCTTCGCGCACGGCACAATGCGCAGATAACCGAGTCGGGTTACCTGCCGAATACAACAGCTGGGCGAAGGGCTGGGGTTAGCTACCCCGCCTCCGGTGAATAGGTAGGACCTCTCCGCGTATCTGCGTGATTGTGCCAATGGCCCGGCACCTTTACGCATCCCCAAGGAGGTCCCCTCATGTTCCGTACCGCCCTCGCCGTGCTCATCTTGCTCGCCATCGGATGCGAGGGGCCCGCAGGACCAACCGGACCACAAGGGTCGCAGGGAAGGGAGGGGCCTCAGGGTCCTGCTGGGCCTCAAGGTCCGCCAGGGGCGCTCATCTACACCATCTCGGGAACGATTGACTCGAACGGGATCGGAGGCGGCACCTTGCCGGAGGTCAAAGAGTACCCGCCGATAGTCTCGTGCTATATATCCAGTGATGGTCAGTTCTGGCTCTTGGTCGACCAGACCGCATCCTCCGACTGGAACGCGGTAGGATGCACCATCCAGAAGCACCCGAATGGCAGGTACACGGTCCAGATCTATAATGCGCCGCCCGGCTGGTACTTCTACATCGTCATGGCCCAATAGCCTGGTTCTCACGTCACTGTGACCCATTAGGATCCGACATCCGGCGCATCATATCACTCAGACGCGCCTCATCTTCCTGCCTCATCTCCTCGTGCCTACGCTCGGCATCGTCCATAGACAAGCGGAGATGTCTATGGGCCCTGCGTATCTCATAGACTCCGATCCAATTGTGTAGTATGCGCTTCCACGGGACCCATGGTACAACAGCGGCGACGAGGCTGACGGCAGAGAGTGACATTGCTACCTGCCAGGACATGACGGCCCGCATATCCTCAATCCATCCCCACCATGCCGCGAAGTCGTCTATCATGCCTGGAAACCCAATGACGAAAAGGACCGTCCACACGAGCACACAGATAGAACTGTAGCCAGATTTGATCTTATCGCCGATCGCCATCCCCCCACCCTAACCACGAATCCACCGTGCGTCAAGGGGATCATATTAGAGGGATTTGCCTCGCACGGCGGACGTGCGTGAGATGGAATAGTCCTCGGCCTCGATCTCGTCCGGGAAGAGGTCCCGGCCGACTCTGAGCTGCTCGCCCAGCGTCTCGACGTAGGAGAGGAAGGGATCGTCCCGGATCTCGTCTAGGACCTCGATGAAGTGGGCGTTCAGGTGGACGCCGTAGAGATCCAGGATCCCGCTGATCTGGTCCCTGGAGCGGGCGATGACGCGGGCGGCCGACTCGGCCCAGGTCTCGTCGCTCCAGGCGTAGCGCACGTGGGTGAGATCACAGTGGTCGATGCCGGCCGACCACTCCGACGAGAACAGCTCCTCGTAGGTGTGCGGGGGGTGGCTTGGGAGCCGCTCGAGGCACCCGCGGACGATCTCGGTCCAGAGGTCCGACAGATCACGTAGCGGGTCCTCGGCCCTCCGCACCCCTCCTCGTGACGCTCGGGCGCGCTCCTCCAAGGGGCACGGCACCCGCTCGTCAGGCATAATCACCTGAACCCTTGCGGGCCGGCTGCCCTCGTCCCCCGCCTCCCCTGCGAGACCTGTGTCCGTGACCGGCACGGCACCGCTGCCTACCCCTCCAACAGCACAGGCGGGAAGGAGGAGGAGGTACGCTCCCGCCAGGGAGCACAGAAGCATCGACACGCCGCTAGTGTCCCGTTACCAAAGTGTCTCGGCCACATTAGTTCTTCGCGAGGACCGCCACCACGTAGCGGACGTTGTTATTCCATATCAGGCCGGAGACGTGGCCGGCCGACTCGAACTCCACGAGTCCTTGGGCATCCACGCGCATGCGATCGGCCTTGAATCGCCGGACCTCACCGTCATGGGTCTTCACCTCGAACTCGGTTTCGGCCCGGACCAGGTCCTGGACCATGTAGAGCAGCTGGTATCCGTTGAAGACGGCCACGGTCTGGCCGTTCGACTCGAGGGTCACCATCCCGTTCGTGTGTTTGGACACCCGCTCGGCCCGAACCTCGAACGGCGCGTCCTCACCCTGAACCCGGATGAGGTAGGTGTGGAGCCCCATGTCCGAGATCTGGGCGTGGACGAACGGGCAGGGGATCCTCGAAGCGCTCTCGCGTAGCTCCCGGTGGGTCGTTGGCCAGCATCTCCACGATATGGGGCAGGTCTGCGGCTGTGGCCTGTCGGAACGTCAGCGCGCTCACCCCAGGGCGGTGCTCCCGCCGCGGCGCACCTGCTCACTGAGCTCCTCTACGTACGCGATCAAGCAGCAGGAACTCAGTGTTGCCGCGGAGGACTGCCGTGATCGCGGATCCGAAGAGGTAGGCCCCGATGAAGATCCCTGGGACCAGGATGGGCGTGGGGGCGCGCCGAGTAGTGTCGGAGCACATGGGCGAGTCGTGTTGAGCGGCCAGAAAGCAGGGGCCGCCCCATGAATCGGAGCGGCCCCTGAAGCCGAAAGCTCAGATACGGCTAGGTGACTCGTACGACATTCTCAGCGGCTGGTCCCTTCTGCCCCTCAACGACCTCGAATTCGACGATGTCGCCCTCGTTGAGGGTTTTGAAGCCCTCGGCCTGAATGGCGGAATGGTGGACAAAGCAGTCATTGCTGTTGTCCTCGGGCGTGATAAACCCGAAGCCCTTCTGATCGTTGAACCACTTCACTGTCCCTCTGGTACGCATCATCCTGCTCCTTTGGTGGTCACTGTCGGAGTCCGGATGAACCGCACCTTCCGACTACATGACTCGCGCGGCAACTCCCCCACGCTGGGCCGTGACGGATAACGACACGGAGAAAGTCCTCAACGGTCGGTCGAGGGTGATCGAACGGTGTGTGCCTCCGTGCCCCCGGTCAAGGCTTTTATGCGGAACCCCCCCACCGCCTCTCGCCCCTTCGAGCGGTGCCCTTATGCAAATGGAAGAATAAATTTTATTTGACAAATAAATTCGACGCCGTAATCTCGGTTTGTCTCCACCTCCAGGAGCGACGACATGCTCGCATCAGCAGCTGTACATGTGATCAAGGATGGAAATCGTGCGGCCTCGGCTCTTCATCCGTTGCGCCTCAAGATCCTGGCGGAGCTGGGCGAGCCGGACTCGGCAGCCGGGCTGGCACGGCGCTTCGGGTTGCCACGGCAGAAGCTCAACTATCACGTCCGTCAGCTCGAGGAGCAGGGGCTGGTGGAGTCCGTGGGGGAGCGCAAGGTGAGGAACTGCACGGAGCGACTGGTCCGTGCAGTGGCCCGCTCCTTTCTGATCAGTCCCACTACCCTGGGCGACCTGGCCGTGGACCCCACGTCGGTCCGTGACCGGGCGTCGAGCGCGTACCTCGTGGCGGTGGCGGCCCAGGTGATCCGGGAAGTCGCTGAACAGCGCGAACGCGCTCACCAGGCCGCAAAACGTCTACCGACGTTGACCCTCCAGGCGGACGTCCGCTTCGCCTCATCCGAGAAGCAGCACGCCTTCGCCACCGAGCTCTCGCAGGAGGTGGCGCGACTCATTGCCAAGTACCACAACGAAAATGAACCCGACGGTCGGCGTTTCCGTGTCATGGCCGGTGCCTACCCGGCCCCGTTGGAAGATGCGACCGGGTGCGATCCCCGGGAGGAGGATTCATGAGCACGCAGGAAGCGTTCGAAGGTCCGCAGGACCAGGAGACCCGCGCGGTAGAGCGAGAGATCGTGATCGACGCACCGCTGGCTGCGGTATGGAAGGCCCTCACCGATGCAGAGGAGCTCACAAGGTGGTTCCCCTTGAATGCGGGGGTGATCCCTGGCGTCGGCGGCTCGGTGTGGATGAGCTGGACGGACACCGAGGGCGAAGGAGCACCCATCGAGGTGTGGGAGCCGGAACGGCATCTCAGAACGGGAGCCGTCGCGGGAGCAGCCCTCCAGATCGCCACCGACTTCTACCTCGAGGGCCGGGGGGGTAGCACAGTCCTGCGCGTGGTCAGCTCGGGTTTCGGCAAGGAGGAGGACTGGGACTACATGTACGAGGCGTGGGGCCGTGGCTGGGACTTCGAGCTCAACGGCCTCCGCCACTATTTGGAGCGCCATCCGGGCCGGCGACGGATCGTGGCCTCCGCGAACGCAGCTTACACCTGCAGTGACGTGGAAGCCTGGGCCAGACTGACCGAAGCAGGGGGCTGGTTCGGATCGAGCGGAATTTCGGATCTGACCAGTGGGGGTCGGTACCTGTTCCAGACCACTACGAGCGAGACGCTGGAGGGCGACGTGGCCTTCTGGCAGCCGCCCTGGCAGTTCACGGGCACCGTGGACGGATGGAACGACGGACTCTTCCGGGTCGAGCTCTGTGAAGGCGCCGCCACCGTGTGGCTGTCCACCTTCGGGGTGGACGAGGCGGATGTGGGCGCCTTGGAGCGGAAGTGGCGTGCCTCCCTCGGCGAGCTGTTCCTGTCGTGAGGTCGGTCGCTCCTTCGGTACCCGGCTTCGGAAGTCTGCACCGGTGGTGGAGGGGAGCGATCGAGGATTCGCCATCAGGAACGGCCCGAGCTCCGGCGTCACCGTCGACGGAAGATCGGCGGCGGATGGAAGGGGCACCCACGGGCCACATGGACCTAGGTTTGGACCTCAAGTACGAAGTGCGCCCCCGGGCTCGGATGCCGGTCCAGTCCCGCTACTGGGTGGTGTGCGGATGTCGGGCCGAGTGGGACGTCAGACGGTTGGGTTCCGGCCCTGCACGCCTCGGTGAACCTCCTACTTCCCCCGGCGGATGGCTTGAATCATCCGGTCGAGGGCCTGAAGGAACTGGGAGCGGTCTCGCTTCTGGAAGGGAGGAGGCCCTCCCGTCATCTCCCCCATGTCCCGGAGGTGGGACATGAGCTCCCGGGTAGCCAGGGCGGCACCGATGGAATCCTCAGTGAAGGGGCGTCCCCGGGGACCGAGCACCCGAACCCCCTTCTTCAGGCACTCCGAGGCAAGGGGGATGTCCGCCGAGACGACGATGTCGTTCTTCGCGACGTGCTCGATGATCCAGGAGTCTGCGGCGTCGAGCTCACCGTCCACGATGACCAACTCGAGCCACTCCTCCTCAGGAGCGCGCAGCCACGCGTTGGACACCAGCGTAACTTTGATCCCGTACCGCTGGGCCACCCGGTAGACCTCGTCCCTCACCGGGCAGGCGTCGGCATCCACGAAGATCCCGGGTAGATGCTCGTTCACGGCGATCCTGGCCCGCCGCCGGTCCCCAACGGGAAGAGCCTGCTCCTCATCTCGGCGATGTGGCCGGGCTGAACGCGGCAGCACCCGCCGATGCCCGAAGCCCCTAGCTTCGCCCACTCCTCGATGAGGATCGCCCATTCGACGGGGCGCCGAGCCGGCGTCCACTTCTTGTCTACGGCGTCGTATCCCTCTCCCGAGTTGGGATAGACGATGATCGGCTTCGGCTTGGCCTTCCGGATCTCTCCGATCAGCGAGGAGATGTGCTCGGGAGCGGTGCAGTTGCTGCCCACCGCGGCCACCTGCGGCTCGGCCGCGCACAGCTCGGCCACGTGCTCGAGGCGGCTGCCATCGCTGACATGGGCTCCGTCTCGGCAGCTGAAGCTCATCCACGCCCACCGGTGGGGGGTGTCGCGTAGAAGGTGGAGGAGCACCTCGGCCTCGAGTCGCGACGGGATGGTCTCGCACGCCAAGAGATCCGCCCGGCTCTCGGCCAGGATATGCCAGCGTCTCTCGTGGAAGGCGTGTAGCTCGTCGGCGTCGATCCCGTAGTCGCCCCTGTACTCCGATCCGTCGGCGAGGAACGCCCCGTAGGGCCCGATGCTCGCCGCCACGAGGGGCCGCAGGCGACCGTGTCGGTTCTCGGGATTGGCCCAGAAGGAGTCGCGCGTCTCGACGGCAAGGTCGATGGATCGCACCAGGAGCTTGACGGCATCCTCGTCCCTCAGGCCCCTCGCCGAGAATCCTGGGAAGGTGGTCTGATAGGTTGCCGTTGTGATGCAGTCGGCGCCCGCCTTCAGAAAGTCCAGGTGCACGTCCCGGATGGCGTCGGGGTCTTCCAGCAACACCTTGGCAGACCAGAGATGGTCATTCAGGTCATGGCCACGCGCCTCCAGGGCCGTGGCCAAGCCACCGTCCAGCACGATTCTGCCCTGGAGTCGGACGAAGGGGAGGAGGGGGTTCTCGATGGAAGTCGTCACTTCGATTCCGGGTCAGCCAAGGGTCGCTCGGGGGCTCGACGACAACGTGTTCGGGAGGGGATCGGGCGGCAAGCGTCTCTAGTGTTCCGTTTCCGAAGTTCGCGAGCCGCCAAGAGGGCCGGTGGGGAAAAGACAAGCGGGCCACCCCGAATGCTCGGGGCGGCCCGCCACTTGCTGTGGGCCACTCGGCCCAAAGGCTCTAGACCTTCTGGACGTTCTCTGCGGCGGGGCCTTTCTGGCCCTCCACCACGTCGAACTCGACGCTCTCGCCTTCGGCCAGAGACTTGAAGCCCTCGGCCTGAATCGCGGAATGATGGACGAACAGGTCTCTGCTGCCATCCTCCGGGGTGATAAAGCCGAAGCCCTTTTGGTCGTTGAACCACTTCACAGTGCCTTTGGTACGCATCATCTACTCCATCTGGTTGGTCATGGTCGGAGTCCGGATGATCCGCACCTTCCGACTTCTTGACTCTCGCGGTCGTATCCCCCGCGCTGGGTCGTGGCACCTGCCACGAAAAAAGCGGGCAGCCCGTGGAGGCCCCCGCATCGATACCGCTGCTTCTAGCCTACCTTCAATGTTTCTTTGATTACTGTAAATCTCACGGAAACGGCGCTGCTCGTCAACTGCCGCGGAAACGGTGGGTGAAGCCGTGGATCAGAGTACGGAGAAGCGCAGCCGGGCTCCCAACCCTCCACCCTCCGCGTCGAGGAGATCCCCGGGGCCTCCGCTCAGCTCCGCAACATCGCCACCGTGGAGCAGTGCGGCGCGCACCAGAGGCTCGACGTCGGATCGCTCCTCATCGGCGAGTCTCCTGGACACCAGCAGCATATCCACCGCCCCCTGATCCAGGGCCAATCCGGTGTTCTTGAGCCCGAGTGTGCCCTTGCCGCCTGGATGGGCGGAGTCGACGATGGCCTGGAGGACTTTGCCGTGCTCGTGATCGCGGATGTCGTCGAGGAATGGAGCGATCTCCCGGGACACCTCCGACGCCGGCATCTCGAGCTCGAGACCGGGCGCAATGGTGGTGCGAGCCATGAGGGCGTCGGGAAGGCCGCAGCGGAGTGCCGACGCAACGTCGGGTGGGCCCCCGATGATCACCGAGCCTTCGTGACCGATCGAATCGACTACGGCCTGGATCGTATCCCGGGCCAGTTGCTGGTTTTCCGCCATGAGAGATCTCTGGGCCGCATCGCGAGCCGTGGCACCCCTCACCCCCGTGGCGAAGCCGGGCGGACTTCATCATGCCCACGTCCGAGAAATCCTCGAGGGAGCGGTCGACCTCCAGCTCCTTGGCCTCGGTCAACCGACCACCCTGCTGTCTCAACAGTCGTGATCGCCAGTGGTCGCACAGGACGACGGCCACAGGGTGAGCCAGGTTCAGCACCCGCAGATAGGGCGTAAGCAGGGCGCCCCTCTGCCAGACCACTACGGTGGGAACCCGAACCGGCAGCGACTCGGAGTGGTGGATCACACCTTCGGTAAAGAAGCCCGCCCATCCGGGCGAGGTAAGGAAGCCGTGGTGACGTCCGAGATGGCTCTCGAGAACCTCGAGAGCATGGCCGAAGGCCGCGAGATCGGTTGGCGAATGGTCCACCAGTTCGTTGCCGAGACGGCGGGTCTCCCTTTGAAGTCTTCGGCGCCAGGCGGTCCGCTCTGAAGGATCGGTCTCATCCCCATCGAGATAGACGCTGAGCAGGGGTGTGTCCTTGAGCCGGCGGTGCAGCTCAGTCAACTGCCGAAGGTCGAGCATGGTGGCCTTCCCCTCCCGAGGGGGGCGTATCCAGTGACTCCGATCCTCGAGGGACACCGACCCCACCAGTCATCCCGAGAATCTCCGCTACTGCTGGACATCAATCTCGCTGTTTTCCGCTCGAGGCGCTGTCGGGGTCGGGGAGGAGGGCAAGAAGGCGATGGCGCAGGGCGGTGCCAACCCCGAGATTGGGTAAGGATTCCCCACGCACCCGTCCGCAGGAGGCAGTTATGAAGATCAGGGATATCCTCCGCCACAAAGGGCACGACGTCGTCACCGCGTCCACCGGCGATAGCGTCCTCCAAGCCGTGCGGGTTCTCGTGGACCACAACATCGGTGGCGTGGTGGTGGTGGAGGGCGGCGAGGTCATCGGGATTCTCACGGAACGGGACATCCTCCGTCTCGTCGCGAGCAAGCCGGATGAACTCCAGGCCCTTGAAGTCGGTCAGGTGATGACGCGCGACGTGATCAGGCTGGCGCCCGACGACGATCTGGCTCACGTCATGGAGGTCATGACGGAAAACAGGATTCGACACCTTCCCGTCATCGAGGAAAGTAGGCTGGCCGGGATCGTCACGATCGGTGATGTCGTGAACGCGTTCCGGCGCGTTGCCGAGGACGAGAACGCACATCTCAGGCAGTACATCAAGGCCGGGAGCTGACAGAGCGTCCTACGTCTTGTGCACCACCCGGGTGGTCATGCAGCGAAGGCTCTGAACGTCGGTGGTCTTGATAGGATCCAACAGCGTGCCACACTTGGAACATGCCTGGTCTTCGGGCGCATGGCCGTGGCACAAAGCTCTTGACACACCCCAAAGCTTCGGGTAACTATCGGCCCATGAACATCATTTTCTCGAAGAGCGATCGATTTATGGGCTCGCCAGGTAAACCGTTGCCAGGCGTGTGGCCGGAGGTGCGTGCGTTGTAGTACCAGAGCCAACCCATGAGTGGATCGACGTCCTGGCAGATCGCCAGGGCGTCTTTTTTGTTCAAAGGATTTTGCAATGACGACGATGGAAGCAGTTAGGGAGCTCCAGATGGTGAGAGGTGAGATCGACGAAGTCGATCGATCCCTGGTGGGGCTCATGGCGGCCCGGGTCGATTTGGCCCGGGAGGCAAGGCTCCTGAAGGACCAAGGGGAACTGAGCTACGAGGATCCCGCCCGCGAAGCGGCTGTGGTCCGGCAGGCGGCCGAGGCAGCCAGGGAGCTGGAGCTGGACCCCGAGATCATCCGGGACGTGTTCTGGCGCCTCATCGCCCTGTCGAAGTGGGCCCACTCGAGGGACCCCGGAGTGGGCGTAGGAGTGGGTGCGGGATGACCCGGGTCTCCATCCAGGGAGAGGCAGGGGCGTTCAGCCATGCGGCGGCCCAACAGTTGCTCGGTCCCGATGTCGAGCTTCATACCTGCAGGACCTTCGACGAGGCGTTCGAGGTCGTCCTGAGTCACGACGTGGACCGGGCCGTGATCCCGGTGGAGAACGCCTTGGCGGGCCCCGTCGTCGAGTCCCTGGATCTCTTGTGGTCCACGGGCCTCGAGGTCGTGGGCGAGACACGCGTCCGGATTCGCCTGTGCCTTTCGGCTCCTCCTGGCGTCCGTCTGGAGGAGGTGCGGTCGGTCGCTTCGCATCCGGTGGCTCTCAAGCAGTGCCGGGGGCTCTTCGACGCGAACCCCCTCATGGAGAGCGTGGTGGTCTATGACACGGCGGGCAGCGTCAGAGACCTCATGCTCGGCAACGCCGACTACGACGCCGCCATCGGATCGCCCCTCGCAGCAGAGCTCTACGGCGCGGAGGTGCTGAAGGGCGGCGTAGAGGACGATCACAGGAACTACACCCGCTTCTTCGAGTTGACCGCACCGGCCGCCGAGACGGCGACGAGCGGGGACTGCGCGGCGGTCGCGGTGGTGGTCCGAAACGAGCCGGGGGGCCTCCATGAGGTGCTTGGAGTGTGCGCCGGCCACGGCGTCGACATGACGCAGATCGTCGCCCGTCCCATCAGGGGCGCTCCCTGGCAGTATCGGTTCTACATGGAAGTGCGTGCGGACCGGCCCGAGGACCTGACCGAGTGCCTACGAGTGCTCGAGGGCACCGCGGAGGAGACGCGGGTCTTCGGTACCTACTCCAAGGTCGAAGAGCCCGTAGCTGGCTAGACCTCGCCTCCGCGGGAGGCGATCCCTTGCTCCAGGTGTTCCACGAAGCGCCTCTTCGCCTGGCCCACCAGCCCACGGTGCTCCATGAAGTCGAGCCACGCCGACCACAGCGTCGCGAAGGCCGCCGAGGCGGAATCACCGTGAAGATCGAAGAGCACCACCGGGCCTTCCGGCCGCACTCGCTCGGCCACGCTCGTAAGCAGCTCTTGCTTGGCACCGTCGTCCGGGAGGAAGTGCATGACGTTGATGACTGTCGCGGCGTCGAACTCGGGCCTCATGGGGAGATCGTGCACGTGGCCGTGGTGGAGACGGACGCGCTCCTCGACGCCCAACCGCTCAACCACGCTCCCAGTGGCCTCGATCATCTTGGTGCTGGGGTCGACGGCCGTGAAGCGCCACCCCGGCCGAGGCGGGGTCAGGTGCTCGATTTCCTTGCCCGTGCCGCAGCCGACCACGAGGACGTACCCCTCGGAGTCGAGGTGGGTGTGGAGAAGGGCGTGCACCGCTTCGAAGACCTGGTCGTAGCCTGGAATGACGGTCTCGGCGATGAGGCGGTAGCCTCACCGTAGTCACCGTCGAAGTCGAGGCCTCTGGGTCCCTCACGGCGCTGTCCCTCCGGCTCGCTGGAAGTGAGCCAGCGATGTGCGGGTATCCTGTGCGAGGTCGCGGGTTGCCGCAAGCGAGGTCGGCTGGCTTTTCTGGACGCTATCATACTCGAGGGGGCTCTCGTTCGGCTGCCTTTAAGCGACACCACGACGACGGCGGAGAGGATCATGGCCATGGCCAGCCCGGCCCTCAGATCGAGCTGCTCGCCGGCCAGCAGCCATCCCAGGAGCACGGCCACCGCTGGGTTCACGTACGCATGGGTGGTGGCCCGGGTGGGTGTGGTCACCCCCAGCAGCCAGATGTATGCCGAGAAGCCGATCAGGGCACCGAAGAGGATCAGGTATGCAAGGGCGAGGACGGACTTCATGGAGAAGCTGGAGGGATCAAGCTGTCCACCCTCGCCGGCCATGACCGCCATGACGGCGAGGATGGCCCCTCCGGTGAGCATCTGCATGGCCGTGGTCAGCCAGGGGGAGGCCGGGAGCCGAGCCCGGCGCGCATAGATGGAGCCCGAAGCCCACGCCAGGGCGGCCCCAAGCAGCGCTATGCCGCCCACGAGCCCCTCACGACTATGGGCACCGACGTGGTCCGAGCTCATCAGGAGACCCACGCCCAATAGGCCCCACAGGAGCCCCGCCAGCAGCGCGCTCGACGGACGTGGACTACCACCCGAGAGCCAATCGATGAGCACCATCCAGAGGGGTACCGTGGCGATGATCAGAGCCGCCAGCCCCGAGGGCACCCATTGCTCGGCCCACACTATCCCCCCGTTCCCTCCTCCCAGCAGGAGCGCGCCCACGACAGCCGCCGAGAGCCAGTGACGCCCATCGGGACGCTCGGCCCGCCGCCGGGCGAAAGCGTAGAGGATCGCGCCGGCCACGAGAAACCGAACCGCCGCCATGGAGAACGGTGGCAGGGTCTCGATGGCGAAGCGGATGGCGAGGTAGGTGGAGCCCCATATGAAGTAGACCGAGGCGAAGGCCAGCGTCAGCTTCCACAGGGCGGGGTCGGCATGAGGGACACGCATACGTCTGCATACCCCGGCGAGTTCCACGGGCCGTGGCCCAGCGTGCCGGCCACGGGATCCGTCACCAGGGTGTCGTGGGACCCGCCTCCTCAGGCCTCGGGGAGGCCGATCCGGCGTCCTTCTCTCTCATGTCCCGGCGCGCGTGTGCCTCGGGCCGGACCCCGTCAGCTCACTGCTGCGTCAGCGCGGTTTCGATCGCACGCCTTGCCCCGCTCCCTCATCGGTCCCAGCATCACTGAGCGCCTTACCACGGAGGGATCCCATGCGCCGGTCACCCTGCTTCTCGCCGTCACCCTCGCTGTCATCTCCGTCCCGCACTCGGCTGCCGCCCAGGGCCATCACGGCCCCGTCTCCTTCGTCCGCTACGAGTATCAGAGTCGCACGTCCTACGGGGTGCTGAACGGTGACCGCATTCGCTGTTGCCCCCCTCTGAGCCTCAGAAGGTCATCGCCGTGCGGCTGAACTACCGCAGCCGACGTTCCGGAACCCTCCCCACGCCCTGTTTGTGAACGAGGTGGGCGCCTTCGGGATGTGGCTGCGGACGTCGGGCTCGACGACCCCACAGGAACGTGAAGGTAGCCTGGTTCGACTACGAGGAGGACGGAGACCTGGACGTGTTCGTCGCCAACATGACGGCGGCCCCCAACGGTCTCTTCCGAAACGACGACGGCACCTTCACCCATGTGGCCGCGGAAGCTGGGGTGGCGGATGGGGGCCGGGGTCTCGGAGACGAGTCGCTGGGAACGGTGCGCCCGTGCGTGTTCGACTTCGACAACGACGGATTCCTCGATCTCGGACCCGCCCATGTGGGCAGGCCGGTGACCGTCGTCTTGGCCGGATAGACTTTTTCAGGAGCCCTTCTCGGTACTTTGCTAGGTGAGCACAATGAATATCCGCAACGCTTGTTTCGCACTCACCTGGTCCGGTAAAGAGACATGGTACACACTTAAGTAAAGGGACATGGGTTACAGTCGGCACCTCTGAAAGGAGGAGGCCGATGCCGTTCGAGGAGACTCATGTCATGGAAGAGAGAACGCGGTTTATCGAAGAAGCCCATCGCAGTCTTCGGAGCTTTGCTGCGGTGTGCGATCGATACGGGATTAGTCGCAAGACGGGCTACAAGTGGATGGATCGATGGCGGCGAGCCGGGCCAGCAGGTCTGGAGAATCGAGCGAGTCGACCCGGGCATTGCCCATGGGCTACGCCTAGTGAGGTGGTCGAGACGATCCTCGAGGTTAGACGCAAGTATGACGACTTCGGGCCGAAGAAGATCCGGTGGTACCTGCAGACGCATCGGCCGGAGCTAGCACTGCCCTCACGACAGACGATGCACAACATCCTGGTGCGTCACGACCTGGTGCCGAGGCGTCGGCGAAGGGTGCGCCGCTGGCACCCGGGTCGACCCGATACCAACGCATCTGAACCGAACGGGACGTGGACGGCCGACTTCAAGGGCGAGTTCCCGATGGGTGACGGTGAGCTGTGCTACCCGCTTACTGTGCAGGACATGCATTCGAGGTTCGTACTGGAGTGTTGGGGTCGTCCGGACGTGACAATCGACGGCGTGATCCCAGTGTTCACGCGGCTATTTCGCCAACACGGTCTACCCGAACGGATCCGTACGGACAACGGCACTCCCTTCGCTTCGAACGCACTAGGCCGTCTCTCTCGGCTGTCCGTGTGGTTCATTCAGGTGGGCATTCTGCCTGAGCTCATCGAGCCTGGCTGCCCTCAGCAGAACGGCAAGCACGAGAACATGCACCTGGTGCTAAAGAGGCGTACCACCCGACCTCCGAGCTCCAACATGCGGACCCAGCAGCAAGCGTTTCGAAGATTCAGGAAGCTCTACAACGAAGTCCGGCCTCACGAGGCGTTGGACGGTGCCGTGCCCTCCAATCTCTACCGACCCTCACCTCGACCCTTCCCGAAGCAACTCGACCCGGTCACGTATCCGGGCCACTTCGAGACCCGGCTCGTCAGCACGAACGGTGGCATCCGCTGGTACGGGGACCGTGTGCCCGTCGGCCGACTCTTCGCTGGGCATGAAGTCGGACTGGAAGAGATTGACCACGGTCTCTTTGAGGTCTACTTCGGACCCATCTGGCTAGGACGCTTTGTTGAACCCAAACGCCTCATCTTCGACTCCCTCGGACGAGGGAAGAGACGAACTGGAGGCACTTGCAAAGGACGGAGAACTGTTACTCAGGTCTCTTGACTTAACTGTTACCCAGGTCCTTTACCGCTCACCTCCCCGCGACGGTAGGGGCACATTCTGGGAACTGGCACCAGGGCATCGTCGGACCCGATCGGCACCATCCGTAGTAGAAGGTGCGAGGGTACAGGAAGGTAGCAATGAAGAAGTGGCTGAGACGCATCCGCGGCGCCGTCGGGATGGGCCTGACCTGGGCAGCAGCATGGTTCGGCGCGGGCATGATCATGCTGCTGGGGCTTCTGCTGGTAACCGGTAGTACCGGCGCCGACGTCCCCTATCCCCTCGGGTTTGGTGCCTTCGGCTTTGTTGCCGGTGTCACCTTCTCAGGGGTCCTGGGTCTTGTTGAGGGCCGTCGCCGGTTTGATCAGATGTCCCTTCCACGCTTTGCAGGGTGGGGGGCCGCTGGGGGTTTCTTGCTGTCCGCGATCTTTGTCTTGGCCGTGGCCCTTGCAGAGGACCCCGCTTTCTTATGGAACCTGATGGTCTTGGGCCCCATCTTCGCGGTGGCCGGCGCGGGCTCTGCTGCTGGTTCGCTGGCCCTAGCCAGAAGGGGGGAGGACCGAGAATTGCTCGAGGCCAGTGAGGACGTGGCCGAGGTGGGGCTTTCCGAAGGTGAGGCCCGAGAGTTGCTCGGAGGCGGGGGCTGACCTCTCCACGTGGATCCAGCCCGCAGCCTTGGAGAACATTGCTCGTCCAGTTGTGTGCGGGTGGCCCGAGCGATGCCTAACTCCTTTTAGTTAACGCTTCCGACTGTCCCCTCGCCCAAAGCATCGGACGCGTTACGACTGAACAGAATGCGTTGGCAAGTCGATTTCGCGCCAGACCTTGGGATCGATCTAAGCGCCGGGACCCAGCCACTGCAGGACCGATCTCGTTGCGGACTGGATGGTGTGATCGGCTCGTTTGCATAGCACGGTCTACGGCTCCCAAATGGTGTCCAGTGGGCTACGAATACCCCTACCGCCGCGATTCAGCACATGGGTGTAGATCATGGTGGTCTTCACGCTGCTGTGGCCAAGGAGCTCCTGGATGGTGCGGATGTCGTAGCCGTCCTCGAGCAGGTGAGTAGCGAACGAGTGCCGGAAGGTGTGGCAGGTCACCCGCTTGGCAAAACCGAGTGATCGGGCGGCGCATCTCACCGCTCTCTGCACGGACGTGGAGTGGAGAGGGAATCTTCCTTGGGCCCCGGTATGGCGATCTGCCGTGAAGGTCGATGCGGGGAACAGAAATTGCCATCCAAATTCGACACCGGCCCTCGGTGATTTGATTCCGTAGGAGTCGGGCAATACAGCCCAGCCGCAACCGGCCGCCAGATCTCGATCGTGCAGAACTCGGCGACCCTGGATCCGGTCCGTGAGTCTGGAGACCAAAGATCCCGGTATTACAGAGACGCGGTCCCGGCTCCCCTTGCCGGCCCGGATCCACAGCTCCCGACGCTCCAGGTCGAGGTCCTTGACCCGTAGCTGAAGACCTTCCGTCAAGCGGAGCCCTGAGCCGTAGAGCATACTCGCCACCAGTTGCTGTGTACCCTTCATGTGCCGAAGTAACTTCCCGGTCTCTCCACGAGTCAGCACAGTGGGGAGCCGCTTGGGCTTCTTCCCTCGCACGACTTCGCCTCCCACGCCCACCAGAGGCCGGCGCAGGACCTCCTTGTACAGGAACAACAATGCGGCCCGTGCCTGGCTCTGCGTCGCGGCGCTTGCTCGACGCTCCACGGCCAGATGAGTCAGGAAAGCATTCACCTCCTTGACCCCGAGCTGGGCCGGGTGGCGTACGCCGTGATGCTGGATGTAGGAACGAACCCACGCAACGTAGGTTTCCTCCGTTCGTAGGCTGTAGCGCCGCGCGCGCAGGGCGCGCGCAAGCTGCTCGAGCAGCTTCAGCCCTCGCCGACCCGTTGGTTTCTCTGGAGACATGCCCCCTCCGCCGAAGCTCCCAAGAGGGCGCTCGGCCGCTCTTGTGCGTCCACGAACGCGGCACGGCAAGGGCGACGGAATGGAGCGATGGGCAACGGGTTTTAGCCTCCGCCCGATCGCACGTACTTGATCAGAGCCTCGGCCTTCTCTCTGTCCAGCATGTACCGGCCGTCCTCGAACCGAAAGCAGTGGACGCCGATCCAACCGTCGGCCAGGTAGAGCTCGAGTGCGGGCCTGAAGTCCGTGTGCTCGGTCGCGGGGCCGTCGAAACCCAGAAAGCCCTGGTCGCGGGACCAGACCGTTCTGACCGTCGCGCTCCAGTCACCTTCGAGGCCCAGCTCGATACGGTCCACGAGATCGGCAGCGAAGGTCTCGAGCCAGGGGGGGATCATCTCTTGCTGACGGACAGCATCGCCGTCGCCGCGTCCAGGGCCCGCTCCAGGTCGGCGATCAGATCCGCCGTGCCCTCCAGGCCCACCGAGAAGCGAATCAGCCCGTCGGTGATTCCACTGTTGGCGCGCTCTTCGGGTGAGAGCGCGCCGTGGATGGCGGCGGCGGGCCGGACGATGAGGGATTCGGCTCCGCCCAGGGAGACCGCCACGGCGGGGATCGTCAGGACCGTCAGGAAGTCCTCCGCGGACTGAACCCCGTCCTCTAGCTCGAAGGAGAGCATTCCGCCGAAGCCGTCGAAGAGCCGAGCCGCACGCTCGTGCTGAGCATGGGACTCGAGGCTCGGGTGGTGCACCCTCGACACCGCGGGATGCGTCTCCAGGAACCGGGCGATCTCCATGGCACTGGCGTTCTGATGCTCGACCCTGAGCGCCAGCGTCTTGAGACCCCGCTCCAGCAGGAAGCACGAGTCGGGGTCCAGGGTCCCTCCCAGGTGGTCGAGAGTGTGCTTGACTCGCCGGACGAGGTCCGCCGAGCCCGCTATCGAGCCTGCCACGATGTCGTTGTGCCCGTTCATGTACTTCGTACAACTCTCCACGGACAGGTCGAAGCCGTGCTCGACCGGGCGGAAGTTCACCGGACTGGCGAAGGTGTTGTCGATGATGGACAAGAGGTGGTGCTCCCGGGCGAAGCGCACCGCGGCCTCCAGGTCCGCGACCTGGACGAGTGGGTTGGTCAGCGTCTCCACGTAGATGACCCTGGTGTTCGGCTGCAGCACCGCCTCCCACGAGCCGGGATCCTGCGGATCGATGGCCGTGTGACCGATGCCCCACCGGGGGAAGTCGTTCTGGAGCAGGCTCGTGGTGCCCCCGTACAGGCAGTCCTGAACCAGCAGATGATCGCCTGTGGAGAGGACGGTGAGCAGTGCGGCCGAGATGGCCGACATCCCACTCCCGGTGCACAGGGCGTCCTCCGAGCCCTCGAGGGTCGCTATCCGCTCGTGGAGAACCCGATGGTTCGGGCTGGTGCTCAGGCGGAGGTACCTCACGTCGTGGTAGCTTTCCCCGTGATACTCGTACGTGCTCGAGCGGAACACGGGCATCACGACCGCACCGTCCAATCGAGGTCGCCGCGAGCCGGCGTGAATGGAGGCGGTGTTCAGGGTCCTGGATTCTGTCTTCACGGCTACCCCTCCTTCGAGTTCTCGAGGGGCTCCGTGATCCAACCTCCGGGCCGCCTCTCTCCTGCTATCCGTACCAGCCACTCGCCCCCTTGGGCGGCGAGGCCTGTCATACCGTAGTGACGCGCCAGAGTTCGCAGCCGTCGCCAGATAGGGTGGTCCGACGTATTCTACCGAACTCGCTTGGTCGCTTACATGGAGTGGTCCATTCGCCCTGGCATTCCAGCCCGCCAGCACCGTGCCTGCGCGTGAAAGGAGGTTGCCACGCGTCTCACCGCCCTACGGGGATCGCTGCTCCTCTCCGTGCTCGCGACTGCCGCGTGCGCCCCGTCCGCGCCGCCGTCTCGATCCGATGAGCTGGCGACGGCCGTTCAGGAGGACGTCACGCTCGGGGGCCTCGAGCGTCTGGCCCGGGCGATCGTGCACTACGAGCGCCCCTCCGGGAGCCCCGGCGAGAACGCCGCCATCGACTCCATCGTCGTGTCTCTCCGGGAGAGCGGTGTGCCCGTGGAGGTCCACACCTTCGACACCTACGCCAGCGATCCCGTCTCGGCGTCGGTGGAGGTTCCGGCCGAGGATCTCTCCCTCGAGGCCATCACCATGGCCTATTCGGGTTCCTCCGACGGGGTCCTAGCCCCCCTCGTGGACTTCGGGACGCTCGCGGACCTGCCGCGGCTGGAGGTCGGCACCGGTGAGTTCCTGGCCCTCGAGGGCGACCCTGGCCGGACCGGAGACCTTCCCGAGAACCTCCGCCGTGCGCGGGGCGCCATCGTGTTGGTGGAGGGGCAGCCGAGGAACATTCCCACGGCGGCGCTCGAGCTCCTGGGCGCCGCAGGAGTGATCTTCAGCAACCCCGTGGAGCGGCTGAACGACCTCATCGTGACGTCGACCTGGGGGACGCCCTCCCTCCGCAACTACCAGCGTCTCCCGGAGATCCCAGTGGTTCAGGTCGCCAAGAGCGGGGGTGACGCCCTGCGGGAGCGGCTGGCCCGCGGGCCCGTACGGGTGCGCATCAGCGCCGAGGTCACCACTGGGCGAAAGCCTCTCCGTCTGGCCGTCGTGCGGATCCCGGGCCCGGACCCGGACTCGCCCTACGTCCTCTTCGGCGGCCACATCGACGGATGGTACCACGCGGGCACGGACGAGGGGGCGGCCAACGCGGCCATGGCGGAGCTTGCGAAGGCGATCTACGCCAATCGCCAACTGCTCCGTCGCGGTCTCGTGGTGGCGTGGTGGCCGGGGCACAGCAACGCTCGCTACGCCGGCTCCACCTGGTTCGCCGATCACTTCTTCGAGGAGCTTCGGGACCGGGCGGTGGCCTACCTCAACATCGACGGCGTGGGCCAGATGGACGCCAAGCGCTTCAGCGCTACTACTACGGCCGCCCTGGCCGGTCTCGCCCGGGACGTAGCCGGGCCTGTCGCGGGTGAGCAGATCAGGACGCGAACGCCGGGACGGAACTCCGATCAGGCCTTCAACGGCGTCGGGCTGCCGCTTCTCCAGTTCAACCACTCCCGATTGGCCGAAGACGGCGGGTATTGGTGGTGGCACACCCCCGACGACACATTCGACAAGATCGATTTCGAGGTTCTCGAGACGGACGCGGGCCTGTACGTCCAGGCCCTCGCCCACCTCTTGGCCGATCCGGTCCTCCCCATCGACCTGGTGGCGGAGGTGGAAGCTCTGGGCGAACTCATCGCTTCGAGGGCCGCGACGGCGGGGGATCACCTCGATCTGAGCGTGGCAATGGACGTGCAAGCGGCTCTCGTGGACGTGGTGCGCCAGGTGCAGGGAGCTTTACCCGGACACGAGGGGGCCGAGATCGACCGGGCGATCCTGCGGATCCTTCGCCCCATCTACCGCGTGACCTATGATCCAGTGGACCCGTTCCATCCGGATCCCGGCTTCGCCGTGGGCCTACTACCCGGGTTGGCGCCGGTGGAGATCCTGGCCGAGGAAGATCCGGCCAGCGATCGCTATCTCTTCGCCGAAACGACTCTGGTGCGAGAGCGGAACCGGTTGTTGGAGGCCCTCGCGCTGGCAACGGAGGAGGCTCGCCGGCTCCTCGATTCGCTCAGATAGACACCTGAGTCGACTGGGCCGGACACGGGTTCGTGACCGGCCATATCCACATACGGAAACCGATGAGAGATGTCCTGAAGAGCCTCGGCATCGAGGAGCGCAACCTCGGCGGATTCTGCGGAGAATGGATGGGCTCGGCCCCCGAGCTCGAGGTCACCACCCCCATCGATGGATCGAACCCATCGCTACCGCCAAGAACGAGTACGACATCGTCCAGGAAGAGGCCTTCGCTCCGATTCTCTACATCATCAGGTACGGCGATGCGTCTTCATCGAGTACGGCGATGCGTCTTCGTCTCCCGGGGAGGCGGTGGACGTAAGGACTTGGGCCCTTTCCCATCACCTCACATCACGTCATGATGAATCAGGACCGTCGAGTCGGACGTATATTTGATGTGGGACTACTGACACCGGGCGTCGAGAACGCCTGATAGGGTGAGGAGGTTGGTCGGTGGCACGCTGTAACGCTACGACGAAGAAGGGGACGCAATGTCGGCTCAACGCCCTCGAGGGCTCCGGCTTCTGCGCGGTGCATATCAGCCAGGACCCGTCGGCTCCCACCGGCCGTGAGGCCATCGAGGAGCTCGAGGACCGGCTCAGTGAGACGGCGAAGACCGTACTCGGATTGGCCATAGCCGCCGGCATCGTCCTCTCGGTACTGCTCAGGCGACGCTAGGGCAACGGGACACTAGTTCTGGCCGATGGGCTCGACCCCCCGGTCGTCCAACCGGCGAGCCCCGGACCGAGCTTCGGCGCAGCGACCGTGGGAGGGACCATTCCGTTCATCCCTTCGGACATCCCGCCAGGAGCCGAATGACATGAGACTCCAGACCGCACTGCTCGTCACTCTGCTGGTATCCTTGGTGGGTGCGCCCACCCACGCCCAGACCGTCTCCCCTGAGCTGCAGGAGGCGTACTACGCCTGGGACCGAGGGGAGTATGTGGCGGCTCTGGAAGGGTATCTGGCGGCCTTGAACGGCCGGGCTGGCGATCGCCTGAAGGACGGGATTGCGCTGCTCACCGGTGAACTCTACGAGGTGACGGAGCTCACGGACGCCGGATCGGACATCCGGGTGAGCCCCGATGGGCGGCACGGGACGTACGCGGTGGGCCGCGGCACGGAGCCCAGCATCGCCCTCTTCGAACTGGGAGAGACGCCCAGGGTCCTATCCACCTTTGAGGGTCGCAGCCCGACGATGTCGTCCATCGGGACCGTTGCTTTCCTCCGGGTCGAACGCACCGGTGACATGGAGGCCGCACAACAGGCCCTGCTGGACGCCTCTGCACGGAGCGACCGGGCTGCCTTCTTCGAGGCCCGGGCCGAGATCCGCTGGATCGAGGCTCTCAACACGTCCCTCTGGATTCGGGACATCCAGACCGGCACGGAGCGAGAGGTGTTCCTGGGCGACATCGTCCCCCTGGGCATGACCTACTCGTCAGACGGTCGGACTCTGTTCCTGGCCGCAGGGCGTCTGGGGGGAAATCGGACCAACGACATCTACGCGGTCCGGGCGTTCCGGCTCGTGCCAGAGACCACCCTCGTCGGTCGAGGCTTCAAGGCGTCGCCGCAGGTGATCCCCGGCGGTCGCTACCTGCTTTACCAGCGTCCGTCCGAGAATCCTCTACCGCAGGCGCCGGGAACCGAGCGATTCTCTGACGATGAGGGAGGAGGCTTCGCCCTGGTCGATCTGCAGGAAGAAGAGGTCTACGGCTTCGCTGGGACCGGGCCCGTGTACTCGGCCTCCGGCACCGTCCTGGCGTTCATGACCCAGGGGAGCGACAGCTGGACCATCGAGGCGGCCTCGGTCGAGCCGATGTCGGTCGCCCCGAGGCGCGCCATGCAGTCCACCACGCTCGTGCTGCGATCCTCGAGTCCCATTACGAACCTGGCCCTGTCACCGGACGGGAGCCTCGTCGCGTACCAGAAGCGGGTGCACGAGAACTGGGAGATCTTCGTATCGCCCACCGATGGCTCCATGGAGGAGTGGCAGGTCTCCAGCGAGATCCAACACGACCTCTTCCCCCGGTTCTTGAGCGGGAATCGCATCCTGGCGGCCAAGGGCGAAGGCCGGCACCGGCGTTCCTTCATCTACGACCTTCGAAACGGGTCGGTGACCAAGCTCTTCCACAACAACACGGTGCGTACCATCGCCCCCGAGTACGAGTGGGAGGTGGGAGGCGGCGGCAGCAAGGTTGTGATCGTGTCGGAGAGGGACGGCGATACGGTATCGCCGGAGCGGGGAGTCTACGTGGTGGATCTCGCCCGTACGGTCACCAAGGAGGCCGTGCGCGAGAGGCTCGAGCGGAATCTGGCGGCCGAGCGACGGCTCATGGCCGACGGTGAGATGATGTTCGCTCCCGTTCGCGACGACATCGCGGCGGTCACAGACCAGGTCTCCGTGAACCGTATCTATCGCTACGAAGCGGATCTCTTCGCCTTCGGGTCGAAGTACATCACCGAGCCCGGAAACGCACAGGCCATCGACTACCTCACCACCACCCTCGAGGGCTTCGGCTACAGCCCGGAGCTCCAGTGGTTCGAGCCGCAGCCCGGAGTCACCAGCGCCAACGTCATCGTTCGCATCGAGGGCAGCACCGATCCCGAGCTCGTGTGTGTGGTGAGCAGCCACTTCGACTCGGTACGCAGGGGGCCCGGGGCCGACGACAACACCTCGGGCACTGCCGCGCTTCTCGAGGCGGCCAGGGTGCTGGCGGAGAGTGCGCTCCCCATATCCATCGAATTGGCCTTCTTCACGGGAGAGGAAGCGGGACTCCTGGGGAGCCGGGAGTATGTGCGAAGGGCCATGGAGGACGAGAAGCAGATCGTCTGCGCCCTGAACAACGACATGATCGGCTGGGCCAACGACCACCGATTGGACAACACGATTCGCTATTCGAACCCGGGTATCCGTGACGTTCAGCACGCCGCTGCGGCCCTCTTCTCCGACCTCATCACCTATGACGCCCTCTACTACAAGAACACCGACGCCCACGCCTACTACGAAGTCTACGGGGACATCGTCGGAGGGATCGGGTCGTATCCCGTGCTCGGCAACCCCAACTACCACCAGGCCGCGGACCGCCTCTCCACCATCAATCACCAGCTCGTGGCTGAGGTGAGCCGGACCACCGTCGCCACCATCATGCTGCTGGCGTCGAGTCCGGCCCGTCTCTCCGGACTCGAGGTGCGGCGGAGTCGCGTGGGCGTGCAGCTGACCTGGGCGGCGGCGGCCGAGAGCGGCGTCGAGGACTACCGCCTCCGGTATACTCGGGCAGATGGATCCGAGGCGGAGGAGCAGGTCACGATGCTCGCCGGCGAGGCTCCCCGGGCTCTCCTGGAAGACATCCTGACGGGCTCGCAGATCGGGGTGAAGGCCGTCAATCGGAGGGGTCTCGAGGGCTGGGACTGGGCGTGGATCACGGTTCCTTAGCGATTCTCAGGTAGTCCCCGACCGGTCAGCTCGTGTATCGCGCCGCCTCGGTTTTGGGCGTACCGGGAATCCTCCAGCGGAAGCGTGAGGCCCACGGATTCTCCTTGCCCTCCACGACATCCGCGATGATCTCGCCCAGCATCGGGGCGAACTTGAAGCCGTGGCCGCTGCCGCCGGCGGCCACGACCAGTCCCTCACGATCGGGATCCCGGTCGATCCAGAAGTCGCCGTCCCACGTGTCGCAGTAGAGGCAGAGGCGCCGTTTGAGGATCGGGGCGTCGGCGATCCCCTCCAACGTTTCGCGCAGGAATCCTCGAAACCTCTCGTCGTTCTCCGGTGGGACCACCTTTTCGCTGCCGGGATCGATCCGGATCCCGTCGCCGTGATTGGCGATCTTCAAGGTCCCGTCGGGCTGTACGGGAAAGCCGTACCAGCCCGTGTTGGCGATGTCTGCGCTCCAGGGTGGGAAGCGCTCCGGGCGAAACGGCTCCAGATCCGGCGGTCGGAAGTGGTAGACCGGCTGCCCCACGCACCAGAGCACATCGGTCAGCCATGGAAGCAACGTGGGCGTCCACGCGCCCGCGGCAACCACGACCACATCGGCGGAGTGCTCTTCGCCGCCGTCGGTCACGATACCCGAGACGCGTGAGCCGTCCTCCCGGAGGGCCTCCATCGTCTGCCCCTCCACGACGCGCACACGGGCGTCCCGGGCCTTGGTGAGGAGCCACGAAACCACGCTGCCACTCTCCGCCCACCCGGCTCGACGGTTTAAGTACCCGTCCGCGTAACAGTCCTCCTTCCAGGCCGGGAAGCGACGGGTGAACTCGCCGGGGGCGAGCCTCTCGATCGGATGCCCCAGCCCGGCCAACACCTCCCAGCTGTCGTGCTCGAAGCCACCGGGCCGCATCTCCTCCCGCGCCAGGACGAGAAACCCCGTCTCGTGATAGAGCGTCCGGCCGGCCTCCGCATTCCACTCGTGCCATCTGTCGATGCACTGCCGGACCAGCTGGGCGTAAAAGGTGTCCGGGCCGTAGTCGGCGCGGATGACCTTGCTGATGTCGGTGGAGCTGGCGTCGGGATGGGGAAGGGGCCCCGGGTCCAGGAGCGTCACCGCGTGCCCGCGGGCCCGTAGCTCCAGGGCGGCAGTGGCCCCAAAGACACCCCCGCCGACGACTACCACCGCGCTACGTTCCAACTTGATAAGTTCCGGTCAGAGGGTGTGTGCTGGGTAGTGGGTCAGTTTGAATCAAACAAAATCCGGCGGCAGTAATTCCTCGATCTTCCAGACGCGATCCGTCAGACCGGCTGCCTTGGCCGGAGTAGTTTTAATTCCCCTCCTCTCCCTGGTTAACGTCGTGTGCGCTTTGCAGAAATTATAGTACATAAAGTGAAGCGCCACGGCGTACTCGTGGAATGCGATCTTCTTTGAGAAAGCGTTCGTCAGCCGCGTGAACCGGCGGGAGTGCATCCGTAGCGTGAGGTTCGAGCGCTCGACGTGGGACGTGCAAGTATCCTCCATGACGGGGTTGCCCATCACCCCTCGACTTCTCGGCCCCGAGGCACACGGGCGGGCTGTACCGGCGCCGCCCCTCTGAAGTCTGGCCGTATATTTTCACCATCCTGCCATAGTCCGCCCCACCCCATCCGAACGCCCGCTCTACGGCCCTCGGATAGACGCCGTGGCCATCAGTAGAGAGGTGGACCCGGTTCACTAGCCGGTCAGCGAGATCCTGCATGAACGGCACGCCGGTCGCGGCTCCCCTGCATCCGACGCGGTAGGCGATCATGAGCTTGCTGTCCTGGCAAAGCGCGGTCCATGTCCACACGTCGCCCCGGCCCTGGTGCTTCTCGTCCTTCGGCACGTTGCGTTCTTTCGCGCCACAGAACGACCAAATTTCGTCGCACTGTACGCGCCCGGATTCTACGTCCTGTACGAGAGCGTCGTGTTGCTCCATGCAATACGTGCCGACGTTTTTGAGCAACCGAGAAACGGTGTTCTTGGATGTGCCAGTCAGGCGAGCCGTCGCCCTCATCGAGTTTCCCTCGACCAGCGCCTTGAGGATCATGGTACGCTTCTCGTCGCTCAGCTTGTTCATCGGCAGCTCCTTTTGCTACCTTAAATATATGCTTGAGCGCTCAAGAATACAAGACAAAGAAAACGGGCCCCGAGTGTGCTCGGCCCCGCCTTACAGTCCTACGTTATTGTGTCAGTCGGATACTACCCGTTTCTCCTTCTTCTCAGATGATTCAACCTGGTCTTGGGCAGCCACATCCGATCGGGATGGGGCCTGATCTCGTCTTACAATGCTCGCAAACTTCTTCCCGCTGCTCCTTCCCAGACTGTCTTCCTGGCTCCGAAGAAGGTCGATCAGTGGCCGTCCATGTACCCTATCCTGTTCCGACATCTGCTCCGACATCTGACCCCCCTAGCTCCTGCGCCTCTAAAGCGCCCGATTTTTCTTCCGACACGGAAGTGTCTTCGCCATTTCCGGTTTCTTGCGGGAGAACATCTTCGCCACTCACGGCTATTTCCGCCACCTCTGACGACGCGAACGATATGTACGGTGACCCTTCAGGCGCCATGGGCAAAACGGCCAACGTTTGCAGCGTTTGAGCCAAGATAATCTCAGCATCGGTCGGAGACCGAACATTCTGAAATATCGTCTTGGCTTCCTCACTATCTATCACAAAGCTATGTGATGGATACTGGGTTGCCAAATGGTGCAATCCGTCGTATGTGCAGTTTCGGCTACCTGCGATTAGCCGAATTCCGTAGTTATCGGCCACCTGCATAGCCCGTGCAGCCTCACCGACGTGAAGTGGATCAATTTGAGAATAGAGCGGCGCAAAGAGGCCCGTAGTAAGGTCGGCTGCGATCTCAGCGGCGGTTCGAACGGTTATGCCTCCGCCACTGCGAGCTTCGATCCGCAGGAAGAGGTTCTCCCACGCTAGGAACGCCCTGTCTCGAAGCGAGATCATCGCCGTATTCACGGTGAGACCTGACTGCGTCTCCCAAAGAGAGTCCTCCTTGCTCATCTGAATATCGAGTGGACCCAGCTCGCCATCCTCCCCAAATACAATCTCATGAGCCCCCAACGCCACCAACGTGCCGGCGCTCTTGCAGTAACTAGCTACATAGATAAAGAAACGCTTGTATCTAAGCTGGAGTGCCCTGGCGATCCGGTATGCCACATCAGGATCACCACCCCACGTCACCAACACCAAGAACACATTGGGCCGACGGCGTCGCGACCTGCAAAGCCCTCTGACGGTTCGGTCTGCCGGTGGATCCAGCGCACCGTTGTACACGATCACATCGGCGTCTAAGGCGTCCGCAACCGCGTCGGCAGCCTCCTGAATGGCTTTTTCGGAATCGCTTGCTGAAGCATCTCCAGCACTCATGATTCGCCCTCAATCTCCTTGTCCCACCTGGCCCGGGCAGCCGTCTGTGCTATTTCGGAGCGGCGCTCCGCGGACAACTTGGCCGCTCGCGCCGGTCCGCCCTTCTTGCCCCCGAGCCTTCCCAGCGCGACCGCAGCGGGATTCTTCGCGGGTGTTGTCTCGGGTTCATCTTCGGCGGTAGCTTGCTGGACTACATCGAATGCGATGACGTTGGGGTCGTCTTCGTCGGGTCTTTTATTGCTTGAGCGCTTTGGCATGCATTAAGATAGACCAGGAACCCCGCTTCCTTCAACCCCGAATTCAAACTGACCCACTACCCGGTCGTGGATGTCCTGGCTTCGGTCGCCGGAGCGTATCTCGGTCTGTGGGTCGGCACCCGGGCCCGACGAAGAGCTGTCGAGAACGACTGAGGCGATCGACCAGAGAGGTCCTGCCGTATACGTATGATCTGATTCTATTCATACGTATAAAGTGGGGAGCGTCCGCGCGGACCCGGCGCGGCTGTTGCACAGGTAAATACTCCTCGTTACGAGTTCGCCCCCCGGTCGTTGTAGTCGACGTGGATCAGCCCTCCGAAGGTGTGCTGGTGGATGCGTGCTTCGTTCTCGATGTCGAAGCGGCGGATGAGGAGGTGCGGTTGAAGGGCAGGGGCGCTCCCAGCCGGTCCGGCGTCACGCCGTCACCCACGCCATCGAACTTGAGGATGCAGGGGATGTCGCCCGGCCCGGCCGGAGCGTTCGAGGACCGGATGGAACAGTCCCTGGGGTCGTAGAGGACGACGGCCTTGGGTCGCACTCCGCCCTGTCCCGGCCCGTTGGCGTGGGGGATTCTGGCCCAGAGCCTTGGGAGCTCAGGTAGATCCGCCGCCACTGCCCACCCAAGAGGCGGTCACGGTGGTTCCCGGAGCCCACTACCAAGCGGGGGGCCTGTTCACATCGATGCTGGGGCGAGGGTATCGCCGGCTGTGGACCACCCCCATCAGGGTGCCCGTCGCCGACCTCGGGAGCCTGGGCGGCGGTGGTCTGACGCCCTTCCGCCTCGGGGGGGGAGCGACCACTCAAACCCTCCACCTTCGTGGCGTGGATGGTCGGCGCTACGTGCTGCGCTCCGTGGACAAGTCGCCGCAGGCGCTGGCCGAGGAATTCCAGGACACGCCCGTCGAGGGCATCATCCAAGACCAGATGAGCTCGTTCCACCCCTCGGGAGCCATCGTTGTGGCCAGACTGCTCGAGGCGGTGGGCGTGCTCCACCCTGAGCCGCGTTTGGTCGTCATTCCGGATGACCCTCGACTCGCCGAGTTCAAGAGTCAGTTCGCCGGCATGCTTGCGCTCTTCGAAGAGCGACCCGATGACCTCCCCAATGGGCAAGCCGGCTTTGCGGGCTCTCGCCGAATCATCCAGACGGACGACCTCTTAGACGAGCTCGAGGAGGACCCCCGGAACCGCGTGGAGCTCCGAGAGCTGCTCAAGTCCCGGTTGGTGGACCTTCTGGTGGGAGATCGCGATCGCAGCGTAAACAACCATCTCTGGGCCCGCTTCCCCGCCACGGACGGCGGCTACCTTTGGCGCCCGATCCCTCGTGACCGGGATCAGGCCTTCGTCCAGTGCGACGGATTCCTGAAGGGCCTCGCCCGCTTCTACGAACCTCGGTTGATCCGCTTCGGTAGCGACTACCCCGACATCAAGGCTCTCACCAGGAACGCCTGGGACATCGATCGTAATTTGTTGGTCGGACTCGATCGTGCCATCTGGAATGCCACCGTCCAGGAGGTCACAGCCGCGATCACAGACGGCGTGATCGCCGAGGCAGTCTCGCGTATGCCGACCGAGCACTATGCCCTGGTCGGGCCGGCCTTGGAAGCGAAGCTCAGGGCGCGTCGCGACGAGCTTCCGATGGCCGCTCGCCACTTTTACGACATCGTTTTCCGGTATGCCGACATCCACGGCACAGACACCGACGAAGTGGCGATGATCGAGCGCGTCGACGGGGGCGACGTCCGCATCGCGATTCACCCGCGGGGGCCGTCGTCGGAGCCGGAGGGGTCGCCCCACTTCGAGCGGACCTTCTTGCCCGACGAGACTCGCGAGGTGCGCCTCTATATGCACGGTGGAGACGACCTCATACGGGTCGAGAGCAGCACGGACTTGCCGATCACGATACGCGCGGTGGGGGGTGGGGGCCGCGACGATCTCATGAACTCGACCGGCTCGAGGGGTGTGGTTCTCTACGACGCCGGCGACGGCACGGTGACACGCGGTGGCGGCACGCAGCGGGTGCGCCGGCGCGCGCCGCGGCCATACGCGTGGTTCGAAGGCTCTCGCCAGGTGGACTGGGGCACCGAGTCCGAGCCGACTATGAGGCTGAGCTTCGACGAGGACCGCGGCCTCGTGGTGGGGATCGGGATCCAGCAGGACCGCCACGGCTTCCTCCGCTATCCGTATAGCTCTCGTCTCCAGCTGAGAGCCGCGTGGGCGTTCGGCCGATCCCAGCCGCTCCTGGACTATCGGCACCACTTCCGGGGCCTCCTCACCAATGGAGGCCTGAAGCTGCAAGCCCGCTTTTCCGGGATCGACGTGATCGACTTCTACGGGTTGGGCAACGAGACGACGCGAACGGCACCGTCGAGCTTCTTCGAGGTCGATCAAGAGCAGCTCCTCTTGAGAGCGGCACTGAGCTTCGGGGACGAGCGGCGGGAGCTCAGCATCGGCCCCGTTCTCAAGCGCACGTCCTCGGACACTACCGGGACGGCGACCTTTGTCGCGGCAAACCGGCCGTACGGGGCAGGCACATTCGCGCAGCTAGGGCTTCAGGCCTCGCTGGAGTTGGACGGGCGAGACGGTCGGACTCCGTCGACGAGGGGCTATCACCTCTCGGGCGGAGCCAGCTACTACCCCGCGGCCATCGACCTGGAGAGCTCCTTTGCCGAGGTCCATGGAGAGTTGGCCACCTTCCTGTCCCCCGGTGGCGGCAATCCCACGCTCGCGTTGAGGGTCGGGGGGAAGCACGTCTGGGGCACGTTTCCGTACTACGAAGCCGCCTTCATCGGTGGATCGCACGACGTGCGAGGGCTGAGAGAGCAACGCTTTGCGGGCGACGCATCCATCTACGGCAGCGCCGAGCTGCGGGTGTTCGTGACGCGTATCTTCCTCCTCTTTCCCGCGGACTTCGGCGTGCTCGGGCTCAGCGACCTGGGGCGCGTGTACTCGAAGGGCCAGCCGTCCAGTGAATGGCACACATCCCTTGGAGCAGGCATCTGGCTTGCGACGGTGACTCGGTCGGGCGCGGTCCATTTGGCGATCGCGGAAAGCGAAGAGCGCAGGGCGCTCTACGTGGGATTGGGGTTCGCGTTCTAGGGCGTTGCGCGGCGGGGATGCCGATCGGATCAGAAGCCCGGTCACACGGTATATCGTGGGACCACGAAGAATGGCGGGATCGGGTGGCGTCGGCCGCGTAGCTACGCCGAGGGCGGTTCGAAGTCGACGGAATCGACGATGTGCACCCCGTTCGCGAGCGTTTTGTGAACCGGACAGCGCTGCGCCACCTGCGTAAGCCGTGCTCGCTGGGTGTCGTCGAACGTTCCACGGATCGTCACCTGCGAGTTGATGCGGTCGATCCATCCATCCGCGCGTTCGTCGCAGTCTGCGCAGTCGTCGGCGTGCACCCGGTCGAAGTCGAGCCTCACGCCAACTTCAGGGAGGACGATCCCCTTGTGGTTCGCGTAGAGCCGGAGCGTGATGGCGATGCAGGCGGCGAGGCTGCCGAGCAACATCTCGTAAGGCGTCGGCCCCTGGTCGGTCCCGCCGGCGCCGAGAGGCTCGTCGCCACGCCAAGAGAACTGGCGAGCCCGAATGGCGACCTCGGTCCCTTCTTGGAGTACGGCGGTTACGAACGCCATTTGCTCCTCCGTCCTAGAGTGGCGGTCTGCGCTTCAGCAACCGATCAGGCGGGCCCGGATTTCTCCACGATTCCCAGCTTCTATGTGCTGCTTTGCGTTCCGATGATTCAGGCATCTTCTGTTCGGCCGGTCTGGAAATCGGTAAAGCGAGTCCGGACAAAGTACGGCGCGGTACCGACCCTTCAAAATCGGGAGGCACGAGATTTCGGAGGCCCACGCCATTCCGTGGATCGAATGGGCGAGATCCCAAATGACACTCCCGACGGCTCGGCAGCGTATCCCGATGTCGGCACACACCTTAGAATCGTGAGTGATGGCCTCGAGAGCTCCTGGCGCCCATACTGCACTACGGACGATCCAGCGCGGCTCCTGAATTCGGTCGCGCCGATGTTCAAGGCCGCACCGCAGACCGGACAGAGACGTGGCCATGAGGACCATGAAGGCAGCAGTCATTCGTGAACCAGGAGCCCCCGAGGTGCTGAGGATCGAGGAGCTCTCCGTTCCGAGGCCGGCAGGCGGGTGGGTTCTCATCCGATTGAAGGCGTTCGGCCTCAATCGCTCCGAGCTCTTCACCCGGCAGGGCCACTCTCCCGGAGTCGAGTTCCCGCGCGTCCTTGGTATCGAGGCGGTCGGGGCCGTCGAGGAGGCACCCGGCGGGGAGTTCCAACGGGGTCAGACCGTGGCAACCGCCATGGGCGGGATGGGCCGAGCATTCGATGGCGGCTACGCAGAGTACACCTGTGTGCCTGCCGGCCAAGTGCAGGCCCTGGACACGACCCTGGATTGGCAGACCTTCGGAGCACTGCCCGAGATGATCCAAACCGCTTGGGGTTCGCTCAACAGCTCGCTGAAGCTCGAGGGCGGGCAATCATTGCTCATTCGGGGCGGGACCACCTCGGTGGGCTTGGCGGCTGCGCCGCTCGCCAAGAAACAGGGTGCCACGGTGGCGGCCACCACCCGAAGAGTCGATCGCGAAGCCATGCTGAAGGACAACGGCGCGGATCATGTCTTCATCGACGGCGGTGAGATCGCAAGTGACGTCCGGCGTGTGTTTCCTTCAGGAGTCGACAAGGTGCTCGAGCTCGTCTGGACCACCACGTTGCTCGACTCCCTCCAGTGCGCCGCACGCTTCGGTTCGGTGTGCATGACCGGCATAGTCGGCGACGCCTGGGAGGTCGATCGGTTCACCCCCATGGGCGCGATACCGTCGACGGTCAATCTCACGACCTATGCCGGCGAATCCTCCGACTTCATGCAGACGCCGCTGCAGATGGTGGTGAACGAAGTGGAGGGGGGACGAATGACGCCCAAGATCGGTCGTGTGTTCCAACTTGACGACATTGTCGAAGCGCACCGCTGCATGGAGGACAACGCAGCCGGTGGCAAGATCGTCGTCCTCACCTGACCTCACGACGACCCGGCGATCCAAGTGATCCGTTCTCCTGGTCTCTTCCTGAACGGCCCGGAGCGCGACGGCATTCTACTTCAACGGGAGCGAGGTTCATGAAGGGTTTCCTCAACCTCATGGGAATGTCCGTGGGTGGATGGCTGGGCTGGGTGCTCGGGGCTCCGATCTCGTTCTTCACCGCGTTCGTCGTCGGCATGGTCGGGACCGGCATCGGGTTGTACGTCACGCAGCGCGCCTTGAAGCGCCTTCTTTCCTGAGGGCCTGCCCTCGCCCGATCAAGATGTGGAATACCTACGTGCTCTGGTTCGACGCGACCGTCGTCCTGGCCCTCTTCGCCATGGGCAGCATACTGTTCGGACACTTCGAGGAGCACCGGCCGAAGTGGCGCCGCTTGCTAAAGGTTGTGATCGTCCTCACGGTGGTGCTTTGGCTTTCCGCGACCGTGGGTCGGGCGTGGGCGTACAGCGTCCTCGCACTGCCTCTCCTGGGTGCCCTCGGCAACCTGGTACTGCCGACTTTAATGCTCGTAACGTCGGTCCGGGAGCTGCAGAAGTGAATGTTGGCCATGGCGAGGGAGCCCCGCTCGGCCGCCTAGGACTCGTCGCCGAAGAAGCTCTCCACGCTCGGGGTCGCCGCCGGCGCCCTGGAAGTCGCCAGCGGAACGCTCGGGTCCGGCCGGCGCATCGCCGAGAACCGCTCGATGGCCCGCTCGACGATTCGCCGTCGGGCCTCCTCGTCCGGCTCCAGCGACCATACGCCGCGCTCCTTGGTGCTGCCGAAAGCGATTCCGTCCGAGCGCGGCATGCATCCGTAGCGGTAGTTGACCTCGGGCTGTGGGACCAGGAAGGTGAGCTGCCCTTTGACCGGCATGAGCTCTTCGTCGCTGAAGAGGTCTCGTGAGCCCAGGCCCGTGCAGTTGACGATGACCGGTTCGTCTAGGGTCATGAGGTCTCGCGGGCTGTCGAACTTGCGGATGACGATGTCCCCGCCGAACAGGCGGAACTCCACCAACATGGCGTCGAGGTAGATCGAAGGCTCGATGCGAATCGTGGGGTGGCGTGTGGCGTAGGGCGCCGGGAAGGGGTGCTCGCCCGGGTAGAGGATCTCTCGGCCGGTCTGCAAGTGGGCGGGAAGTAGAGCCAGCTCCTCATCGCGGTCGCTCTCCTCCGCCGTGGGGAGCTCCTCCCGTGTGTTGTAAGCATCGATCCAGGAAATTCCGTAGTCCCGGCCGGTCATCAGTTGGAGTTGCTTGTAAGCGATCTCCGCCGCGCTCCTGAATTGGGCGCTCCACTCCGCTGACGGGTCGTCGGACAGGAGCCCGGAGGTGGGCGTGAAGCCGCCCCATGCCTTGTTCGAGGTGGTGTCCGGCGGCACAGCCATCGTGTAGATGGTGACGTCGAAGCCGCGCCTCTGGAGTTGCCTCGCGGCGGCGAGGCCGACGGCTCCGGCACCGAGAACGGCTGCGCGCCGGGCGTCGTGCTCCAGGGCCAGATCGGCCGCCAGCGCGCCGGTGCCCCAGGAAAGGGAGAGGCCGGCCCCACCGTGGCCGTAGTTGTGGATGACCGTCTTCGCGTCGAGCCTCTCGGCGCCGAGGACGAAGCCCGACGGCCGATGTGGACGCAAGCCGACCGTGGTTCGGATTACGCGCTCCCACGAGGCTTCGACCGGCGCGAGGTTGACCATCGGCCTCCGGCCGGCTCCCCCCCTCCGGATCGCACAACCGCCCACCCCGACACCGACGGCCGCCATGCCACCGGTCTTGAGTAGGGTTCGCCTGTCCATGAGACCTCCTGAGGGTGTCGGGTATGATACCGCCCGGGAGGTCCGGTCAACCAGAGGGAGGCGCCCCGGAGGGCCTCCTCAAAGGGACCGCCGAGTCGAGCTCGGCCAGAGGGACGGCCGAGCCGAGCCTGTCTTGGCCTTCCCTAGAGATTCAGCCAGTAGTTCACCTTCACCAGGAAGATGTTGTCCGGCTTGAGGGCCCTCTCCATCCGTAGCGCCAGGAAGAGGCTGGTCGACAGCCCCACGTCGGAGAGGTATGCGTGACCGGCCAGGGTCCGTCCGGCCTCTTCGATGGAGTCGAACATGGAAGGTAAGCTGCTGGTTCCTTGTCACGGCGCAACCTGGCGGAGGTGCGGGACTACGCGTTCGGGTGCTGAGCGGACTTGGTGCTCCCCGATGCCCCTTCCATTTTTCCCTGTGGAGGAGAGCGAGGGTGTAGGTATATTTGAAGGCGCGAGCTAGGCGTGATCTGGTAACTCGACTGTTCACGAAAGGATCACCACCGTGATTCGAGCACTGTCGGCTTTGGCCGCGACCTTCGCCTTCCTCCTTCCCCCGAGTGCCCTCGCCGCCCAGGACTCCGGCGGATGGGTTCCCACAGGATGGGAGATATCTCCATTCGTAGGGGTCTTCGACGATCGACCGGAATTCCATCCGGACGGCAGCAGCTCGGTCTTCGTAGACCCGGCTAAGAACATCTTCGGCGGAGGCCACGTGGCCTACAACTTTGCCTCGGGCCTCTTCGTGGATGCCGAGGGTGGATACTTCCCCCTGGACATGAGGCCGGAGGCGGGAGGTGTGGTGGATCTGGACCTGGTGCTCTTCAGCGCTGGGGTGGGTTACAACATCCCGATCCCGCTCGGTGAGCAGATCCAGGCCTTCGGTGTGGCCGGCCTCGGAGCTTCGAGCTGGAGTCCGGAGGGGCTCGACTCCGAGACCGACCTCACGCTGACGTACGGCGGTGGGGCACGATTCTCGCTGACCCCAAGGATCGCGCTTAGGGCCGAGGCCCGAATGCACCAGGTCCCGGACGCACTGGCGAACACCGCCGCCGCGCTGGCTGGCTCGGCGCTTTCCAAAGAGACGTTCTGGGGCTGGGGGTTCACGCTGGGCGCCTCCTTCTTCCTGAGTGGAAGTGGAAGCCAGGATTCCGACAGGGATGGTGTCGACGACAGCTCGGACGCCTGCTCCGACACACCCATGGGCGCCAGCGTCGATGCACGCGGCTGTGCGCTCGACTCGGATCGAGACGGCGTGGCTGACCACGCGGACCAGTGTCCCTCCACTCCGGCCGGAGCCCGCGTCGGCGGGAACGGCTGCGCCACCGACGGGGACGATGACGGTGTGGCCGACGGTCTGGATCGCTGTCCGAGCACTCGGGCCGGGGCCCAGGTGGACGGGAACGGCTGCGCCACCGACGGCGACCGCGACGGAGTCCCCGACGGCCTCGACCGCTGCCCGAACACCCGGGCCGGGGCTCGCGTGGACGGCGACGGATGCGCTTTGGACGGAGACCGAGATGGTGTGCCGGACGGCATCGACCGCTGCCCCGACACCGCGGCCGGCTCCGAGGTGGACGAGACCGGGTGCCCCGTGAGCGAGATCGAGCGGGAGCTCGAGGAAGAGGGACGCCTCACCTTCGGCGGCGTCAACTTCGCTAACGACTCCGCGGAGCTCGAAGACGCGGCCAGCCCGATCCTACAGGAAGTGGGAAGAGTTCTCAGCTCCCGGCCGGGCGAGCGCGTCCAGCTGACCGGACATACTGATTCCACGGGGCCGGAGGCCCATAATCGGGCGCTGAGCCTGCGCCGCGCGCAGGCGGTGCGGGGCTACCTGCTTGCCAACTTCCCGAGTCTCGACGCGGAACGGTTCGAGGTCCAGGGCGCCGGCGAGTCCCAACCGGTCGCCGACAACGGCACCGATGCCGGACGGCGACAGAACCGTCGGGTCGAGATCGTGCTCGGAGGGACGCAGTAGGCTCGTTCGAAAAAAAGTGCAGCGAACCGCTTCGGGAGGAGGTAAATTGTCTCCCCCTGGGGCGGTATCGTCACCGCTCGGGTCATCGAATCCGCTTTCCGTGACGCCCGACGAGCCACATGCAGACTCTCTTCCTAATGATCGCCGGTCACGCCCTGGCCGACTTCGCCTTCCAGTCGGAGGCCATGGCGAGGGGGAAGCACCGGAGCTACCGGGCACCGCCCCCCGACACCGAGCACTTCCCCCACTGGTTTTACTGGCTGACCAGCCACTCCCTTATCCACGGAGGGGCCGTCGCGCTGATCACCGGCGTCTGGTGGCTGGGCGTAGCCGAGACCGTGCTCCACTGGTTCGTCGACTACGCCAAGTGCGAAGACTGGATCGGCTTCCACACCGATCAGGGGATCCATGCGGCGTCCAAGGTCCTCTGGTGGGTGCTGCTCTGAGGTAGCCTAGCGCGGACCTGCCGACCCGATTCCCCCGCCTAATTTCTAGCAAAAGCCCCGACGCCCCCGTAGATTTGCCGCGAACGTGCCTTCGTCCCGTGTGGCCATGTTTGCCGCCTGGGGTGTGGGCGGAGCGGTCGAACCCACTAAGACAGGAGGAAGAGATGGCTGCCAAGCAGTTCACGATGGCCACTCTGGCCGGCGGGGTGGCTGTGTTGGTCATGGGGTTCCTTCTCTACGGCCTGCTGTTGATGGACTTCTACACCGCCAACGCGGCTCCCGGGGCCTACAAAGAGGTGCCGATCTGGTGGGCACTGATCGGGGGACAAGTCCTCTTCGCGGGCTTCCTCACCATGATCATGGGCTGGCGAGGGGATTCCTCGGCAGGGGCCGGCTTGAAGACCGGCGCACTCGTGGGGCTCGTGCTGGGGGCAAGCTTCAACCTCACGTCCTACGGCACCGCGAACATCGCGAATCTCACGGCCGCCCTCGTCGATCCCATCATAGCCATGATTATGACGGGCATCACCGGTGCGGTCATCGGTGTGGTCCTGGGCATGGGCAGCGCACCCGCGGTGGACGCGCCAGCCTCGATCGCTGAGCCCGCGCCGCCGCCGCCTCCACCGCCGGCCGCGGACGAGCACACCGGAGAGCGATCGGCCGGGATATATAGCCTTTCGTGGCGGCAGCAGGTCCCCGGGACGCGGCGTCTAGAGAGCGTTCAAGGCGGCGCCTAGCGTCGCGCCTCGAGGATCTGGTTCACCAAAGTGTAGTTGGCTCGATGCCTCCGAGCGCCGGAGGCCGATCACACTTGCGCAGAGATCCCCTAGGCCGCGGGGCGTCCCCCGCTGTAGAAGGCGTTCGAGAGCAGCCGAAACGTCCCGTGGGTCTGCATCTCCGATGCCGCCAGCGTACTCCGCGGGCACATCCTGTTCATCGTGCCCCTCCACCAGCCGGTCGAGGGGGATCTCCGACGGGATCATGATGACGTCCAGCCGGCTGAGGAAATCGGGGTCGCGGACGTCTTCGTTGGACAGGCTCCGGAAGGAAAAGATCTCGAAGTACTCCAGGACGCCGTCCCACCGGGCGAGCTTCTCGTCCGTCCCCGTGGCGAAGCCGAAGTGGCTTTCGGGGGGTGGACGGAGCCGTGCCCACGCCCGAGACTGTTTGCTATAGTGTCCTTTGCCAAAGTGTCTCGGCCAGTCGAGGGCACGGCGCATCCGTGCGACGGAACACTGCCACATCCTATCACGGCTTCGAGCCTTCGCCTACCGACCATGTTCGACTTTACCGTCCACGCCACCGACGGTCCGGCCCGCGCCGGGACCTTCGCCACGCCTCACGGCGACGTGCCGACGCCGGTCTTCATGCCGGTGGGCACCGTCGGGTCCGTGAAGGGGATCTCGCCGGAGGAGATCGCCGGCGTGGGCGCGTCCATGATCCTCGCCAACACCTACCACCTCTACTTGCGCCCCGGTCACGAGGTGGTCCGCGACCTCGGGCAGATCCGCGCCTTCATGCGCTGGGATGGACCCGTCCTCACCGACTCCGGCGGCTATCAGGTCTTCTCTCTGGCCAGAATCAGGGAGATCCGGGACGACGGGGTGGCCTTCCAGAGCCACATCGACGGCTCTAGCCACCTCTTCATGCCCGAGGTCGTGATGGACATCCAGCGGGCCCTGGGCGCGGATGTGGTCATGGCCTTCGACGAGTGCGCGCCGGGAGGCGTTGGGCGGGAGGCGGCCGAAGAGGCCAACCGCCGCACGCTGATGTGGCTCGAGCGCTGCCGGGTTCGCTTCGAGGAGCTGGACGCCGAAGGGCCGGCCGACCTCCAAAGTCTCTTCCCCGTGCTCCAGGGGAATGTCTTCGAGGATCTCCGCCTGGAGCAGCTGAGGGCCTTCCTCGACCTGGGTGACTGGGACGGCATGGGGATCGGAGGCCTGAGCGTGGGCGAGTCCAAGGACGACATGTGGCAGGTGCTGGAGGCCCTTCACCCCGAGATCCCCTCGGGGATGCCGCGCTACCTAATGGGGGTGGGCTACCCCGACGACCTCCTGGAGGCGATCGTTCGCGGCTGCGACATGTTCGACTGCGTGGCACCCACCCGCAACGCCCGTCACGGCACGGCGTGGTCGGCCCACGAAGGCCAGATGAACCTGAAAGGGGCCCGCTTCATCCGGGACACGGACCCCATCGATTCCGATTGCGACTGCTACGCCTGCCGGGGCTACGACCGGGCGTACATACGGCATCTGTGCGTGTCGAGGGAGCGTTTCGGCGAGCGTCTCGTCTCGATCCACAACCTCCGATTTCTCATACGGCTGACCGAGGAGTCCCGGGAGCGCATCGCGGATGGTACCTTCCATTCCTGGTCCCGGGACTGGCTGGAACGGTATCGGGCCGGCACGGAGTAGAGCAGTCGGATGACGCTCCTTCGGAGCGCCGCCACACATCCAGATTCTAGCGGAGACCGGTTTTGTCTGAGGCCGCGTTGGCATTGTTGATGGCTCCCCGGCAAGGGGCGGACGGCATGTTCGTGTTCTTTCTGAACATGACGGCTGTGATTCTCATCTTCTACTTCCTCCTCATCCGCCCGCAGCGCAAGGAGCGGGAGCACCACAAGGAGATGATCGCCGCCATCGCGAAGGGCGACGAGGTGGTGACGACGGGTGGGATCATCGGCACGGTGATCCGGGCGGAAGAGGATCGACTGATCATCAAAACGGGCGGCGAGACCAAGATCACCATCGAGCGGAGCCGGATCGCCAGGAAAGTCACCGCGGACACCGGGGCAGGCTCCTGAGCGTGGCCATTCGGGACATCGTCCTTCTGGGCGAGGAGGTGCTCCGCACTCCCGGCGAGGAGATCGCCGACTTCGACGACGACCTGCGTGCGATGGTGGAGGACATGTTCGAGACGATGTACCACGCCGAAGGCATCGGCCTGGCCGCTCCCCAGATCGGGGTGTCCCTGCGCCTGTGCGTCCTCGACGTCCGCGACGAGGACGCCCCCGAGTCGGGCCCGCTGGCCCTGGTGAACCCCGTCGTCTCGGAGGCCAGCAAGAAGACGGATAAGGCCCCCGAGGGCTGCTTGAGCATCCCGGGTTTCGAGGAAGTCGTCAGCCGTCCCGCGCAGGTGACGGTGAAGGGCTTCGATCCCCACGGCGAGCCCGTGGAGGTCCAGGCGGAGGGGCTCCTGGGACGGGCTCTCCAGCACGAGATCGATCATCTGGACGGGATCCTCTTCATCGATCACATGAGCCCGCTCCAGCGCAAGATGCTCCTCAAGAAGTGGAAGAAGATCCAGGAGGAGGAGTAGAGGCCTGTGAGAACTAGCGGCCTGTGAAGATCCTCTTTTGGGGGACGCCGGCCTTCGCTGTCCCCTCGCTCCTCGCCTTGAGCGATGAAGGACACGACATCGTGGGGGTCGTCACTCAGCCCGACCGGCCGGCGGGTCGCGGTAGGCAGCTCAAGGCCTCGGCGGTGAAGGAGGCCGCCCTGGAGGAGGGCCTCACCGTTCTGGAGCCCGAATCGGCCGAGGGGGACGCCTTTCTGGAAGAGATATCCGGTCTGGGGGCGGATCTCTCAGTGGTGGTGGCCTACGGACAGATCCTCGAGGGCGAGGTCCTGGACGTGCCCCCCATGGGCTCCCTGAACCTTCACGCCTCGCTGCTTCCGGCCCTCCGCGGCGCCGCGCCTATCAACTGGTCCATCGTGCGCGGCGGCACCGTCACGGGCGTGACCGTCATGCGCATGGTGGAGAAGATGGACGCCGGCCCCATCCTCTTTCAGATCGAGGAGCCTATCGACCCCAGTGAGACCGCCTCGGAGCTCACGACCCGCCTCTCTGAGATCGGTGCCGCAGCCTTGGTGGAGGCGCTGGCCCTCCTGGAGGCCGGCGTCGTCGAGGAGGAGCAGCAGGAGGAGTCGGCGGCTACTTACGCGCCCAAGGTGGACCGGGAGACGGCCCGCATCGACTGGACCGCATCGTGCTCGGAGGTGGCCAACCTGATCCGGGGGATGGACGCCGTGCCGGGAGCCTGGTCCGAGCTCGGGGGAGGCCCGGTGAAACTGTTCCGGCCCGAGGCCGAGCCGGATGTCACCCCCGAGGCGTCGCCGGGGACCATCGTGGACGCAGACCGGACTACGGGCTTGCTGGTGGCGGCCGGGGACGGCGCCGTCCGGATCGGCGAGGTTCAGCCGGCGGGGAAGAGCCGCATGAAGGCCGGCGACTGGGTGCTGGGCCGGGGAGCGAGCGCCGGCCAGCCATTCGGGTGATCCCCAGGCTTCACGTCGTCACGGACGACGGGGTGCTCGCCCGGGAGGACTTTCAAGCCCGGGCTCTGAAGATCCTGGAGGCCGGCGGCCCCATCGCCTTCCATCTCCGGGGACCTCGCGCCACGGGGCGACGCCTCGTGGAGCTGGCCGGGGTGCTACGGGATCCGGCCGCCGCCTCCGGTGCCAAGCTTCTCGTGAACGACCGGGTGGACGTGGCCCTTTGCCTGGGGCTGGACGGTGCCCACCTGGGCCGCCGCTCCCTGCCACCCGCCGAGGCACGGGGGCTGCTGCGACCGGATCGCTTGGTGGGGGCCTCGGTGCACAGTGTGGAGGAAGCGGTGGAGGCCGCTCGGGGCGGTGTGGACTTCCTCTTCGTGGGAGTCCTTTGGGCGACCCCGTCCCACCCCGACGAAACGCCGGCGGGGCCGCAGCTGATCCGCGACGTGGGAGCGGCCGTCTCCGTGCCACTCCTGGGGATCGGGGGAGTAACGCCCGAGCGGGTGCCACCGATCCTCGAGGCTGGAGGGCACGGCGCGGCGGTCATCAGCGGAATCTGGAATGTCCCCTCTTCAGGCGACGCCGTGCAGGCTTATCTTCAGGTCCTGGGGTAGCAAGAAACGACGCCAGGGCGAGGACAACCGTGACCAGCGAGCAGACAATGAGTGAACGGCAGACCATCCAAGTGCGCCTCAACGGCAAGGACCGGGAGATCGATTCGGGCCTCTCCGTTCAGGAGGTCGTCGAGTCCCTGGATCTCAACCCCAAGCTCATCGTCGTGGAGCTGAACAGGGAGATCCTCAGCCGGGACCGTTTCGGCGAGATTCAGGTCTCCCAAGGAGATCAGGTGGAGCTGGTCCACTTCGTGGGCGGAGGCTAGAGGCCTCTAGAGGAACGAGATGATACCGACCGATACAGAGGCCCGGGCAGAGGCCGCGGCGATCGACGATCCGCTGCGCATGGCGGATCAGGAGTTCGACTCCCGCCTGATTGTCGGGACGGGGAAATACCCCGACAACGACACCATGGTGAAGGCCATCCGGGCGTCCGGGACGGCCATGGTCACAGTGGCGGTTCGCCGCGTCGACGTGGACCGCACCAAGGAGGAGGGCATCCTCTTCCACCTGGATCCGGACGAGTTCTTCCTCCTCCCCAACACCGCCGGGTGCTACACGGCCGAGGACGCCATTCGCTACGCCCGGCTGGCTCGGGCGGCGGGCTTCAACGAGTGGCTGAAGCTGGAGGTGATCGGGGACCAGGAGACGCTTCTGCCCGACACGCAGGCCACGCTGGAAGCCGCCAAGACGCTGGTGGACGAAGGCTTCAAGGTCATGGCCTACACCAATGACGACGTGGTCACGGCCCTCCGGCTCGAGGACGCTGGCTGCGTGTCGGTCATGCCACTTGCCAGTCCCATCGGCAGCGGGCTGGGCGTGGTAAACCCGTACTTCATCCGTGAGATCAAGCGGCGCTGCGACGTTCCCATCATCGTCGACGCCGGTGTGGGCACCGCGTCCGATGCCTGCGTCACCATGGAGCAGGGGGTGGACGGGGTCCTGATGAACACGGCCATCGCCACGGCCGACCATCCAGTCGCCATGGCCCACGCCATGAGGCTGGCCATCCAGGCGGGCCGGCTGGCGTATCTCGCGGGCCGTATGGAGTCCAAGGAGATCGCCATTCCGTCGTCGCCCATCCGGGGGATGCTGGACTGAGCTCGCCCTCCGACGCCCAGACCGCTTCCGAGCCGTGACGTCCCCCAGATCCGGGGCAGAGGTGACGCTGGGCCGGCGGGCCGCCCTCGAGATCCTCGGCGCGGTCGAGCGCGGTCAACGGTTGGACCGGGCCTTCGCCGATTCGTCCCATGCCCTCGACCCTCGGGAGCGCGGCTGGTGCCGCGAGCTGACGTACGGGGTCCAGAGGCTTCGCGGCCGTCTCGACCATCTGCTGGACCGGAAGGTTCAGAGGGGCCTCGATTCCGTGGATCCCGCCGTGCGGGACGCCCTCCGCCTGGGTCTGTATCAGATCCTCTACATGGACGGCGTGCCAGAGTACGCCGCCGTGTCGCAGGCGGTGGACCTGGCCCGCTCGGTTGGGGGCAAGGGTGTGGCGGGCTTCGTGAATACCGTCCTTCGGGCCGCCGCCGGCGAGGGTGGGGGCGAAAAGCACTTTCCGGACGTCGAAGCCGATCCGGCGGGGTTCCTGTCCGCCTGGGGATCCCACCCCCGGTGGCTCGTGGAGCGCTGGCTCAGGCGGTGGTCCCCGGCAGAGGTCTGGCGCCTCGTCCAAGCGAACAACGCGGTGCCCCCCATCTATCTGCGGTGTCTCCGGGATACTCCCGAGGAGGCCGTGGAACTCCTGGCCGGTGGCGGTATCGAGGCCGAGCCGGTGGGTTCTGGCACGGGATGTGTAGTGCTCCTCGGGGAATCCCCCCCCGTGGAGGCCCTGGCAGCGGTCCCGTCGGTGGTGCAGGATCCGGCGGCCGCCCTGGTGGTGCCGTACGCGGATCCGGAGCCCGGAGATCTGGTGGCCGACCTGTGCGCGGCGCCCGGCGGGAAGGCCATGGCCCTGGCCGCCAGGGGGAACGTGGTGCTGGCGGCGGACCGGTCCCTGGACCGCCTGCAGTTGCTACGGGAGAATGCGGAAAGGCTTGCCCACGGGCCTTGGGAGAGTCCCGGCTTCAGGGTCTCCGTGGTGCAGGCGGACACCCTGGCCCCCATTGTGGAGGGTGCCGACATGGCTCTGCTCGACGTGCCGTGTACGGGGACCGGCACGCTCCGGAGGAATCCGGACGCACGCTGGAAGCTCAGTCCCGAGCGGCTGAAGGAGCTGGTGGCACTTCAGGAACGCATCCTGGAGGCGTGCACGAGCGTAGTATCGAGCGGGGGCTGTCTGGTGTACTCAACGTGCAGCCTGGAGCCGGAGGAGAACGAAGATCGGATTTCCGCGTTTCTGGAGCGGCATCCGGAGTTCGAACTGGAGTCGAGCTCGGGCGTGAGCGAGTCGTATCTGGACGAGCGAGGACGGCTTTACGTGCTGCCCCAGGACTCAGGGTTCGACGGCGCGTTCGCGGCCCGACTGAGAAGAGCGTAGCGGCGAGCCGCCGCGCCAAGGATCAGCAGCCTGATGGCAGACTCAGGGAAGACAGGCAAGAACGGAAGCGATGAGGCAAGAGCGGCAGGGACGAGACTAGGCAGCTCGATTCGACGAAGGCGCCGCGGCGGCGGCCGAAGACCCCTGCGGGCGACCCTCGAGACGTGGTGGCACAACGTGCGGAGCTACAGACCCTCGCGCGGCACATGGGGCGTGGTGGCGTCCACGCTGCTTGTGGGGTTCGGGCTCGGCTACGTCATGGCCACGCGGGTCCTCTTCCCGGTCCCTCCGCGCCCCCGGGACCTCTTCGAGATCCCCGACGTGCGCGGCGTCGATCGCTCGGCCGCCCTCCAGATGGTTCAGGCCGCGGGGCTACACCTGGCGGTGGTGGACTCGTTCAGCCACCCCACGGCGGTCAGAGGCCAAGTTCTTGGCCAGAGCCCTCTGGCCGGTCAGCTCTCCCTGGGCGGAGACACCGTCAACCTCACGCTGAGCCTGGGCCCCGTGCGACGACCGGTGCCCGACGTCGTCCGTCTCAGGGAGGGCTCGGCCCGCAACGTGCTGGAGGCGAGTGGGTTCACGGTGGCGGTGGACAGCCTGGAGGCCGATCTGCCGGCCGGCCGGGTCGTGGAAGTTCTCCCCGAGCCGGGCACGGAAGTGGATCTGCCCATGGAGGTCAGGATCGCGGTGAGCACCGGGCCACCCCTGGTGGCCATGCCTCTGCTCCTGGGAATCGAGCAGGCCACGGCCGAAGCGATGCTGGACTCGTTGGGGTTCGTGGTGTCGGAGATTCTCACCCGATTCCGCTTCGGCCGCGACCGGGGGCGGGTCGTCGAGCAGGACCCCCAGGCGGACAGCTTGCTGCCCCCGGGAAGCCCCGTTCGTCTGGTCATCGGGCGGCGCTCCAACACGCGCAGGAACCGTAGGAACTAATTAGATTCACTGCCGTAGCAGATGACAGACCTCAGTCCAGTGATGACATGACCTCGGACGACACTCGAAAGCCGAGATACTCCGGCCTCCCTTACGCTTTCGCCCTTTTGGGTCTGGCTCTCGTGGTGCTCGTGGCATGGGTCAATCGGGATCGGCTCCAACCCGTGATCCCCGGAACCCCGGCACCGGAGTTCGCGGTGGCCGATCTGGACGGCGATATCGTCCGCCTGAGCGACCATCGAGGCCGCGTCGTCATGGTGAGCATCTGGGCGACTTGGTGCGGTCCCTGCCGGTACGAGATGCCCTCCATGGAGCGCCTCTACAAGGAGTTCGCCGACGAGGGCCTGGAGATCCTGGCCGTGAGCATCGACGCCGAGGTCGGGACCTTCGATCTGTTCGGACGCCCCGGGGGCGACATCCAGGCGTTCGCCGATTCTTTGAGTCTGACGTTCCCCTTGCTCCACGATCCCTCTGGCGGCATCCAGCAGGTGTATCAGACCACCGGAGTGCCCGAGACCTTCCTGGTCGGCAGGGACGGGATCATCTACAAGAAAGTGGCCGGTGGAACCGAATGGGATGCGCCCGATCATCAGGAGCTGATCCGGCGGCTCTTGGCGACAACGGAGTGACTCACCGCCCGACTCCGACGATCGGCTAGGTCGTGAGATCCCGTTCCTTGAACAGATCGCTGGCCAGCAACTGGCGGCTCAAGGTGGCGGCTCTTGCCATGGCTCTCTTCCTTTGGGCTCTGGTTCGCGTGGGAGCGCCCGACCAGCGGGCTGTCTCCATCCCGGTCAACGTCAGCCTGAACGATCCCGATTGGATCCTTATGGACGATCCGGTACCCTCAAGCGTCTCGGTGCGATTCAGCGGTCCGCCGACGGAGGTTTTTCGCCTCACGGCCCTCGACGCCGTCTCCATCACAGTGCCCGTCACCGACGTCGCCGGCGAGGAGATGGTCATCGCTCTTCAGGACGGGTGGATTCCCGTAGACGGCTACCGAGGTGTCACGGTGGAGGAGATACTCCCGAGTACGGTGCACCTCCACCTCGATCACGTGGAGACGGCTTCGGTTCCGGTTCGCATCACGACCCGAGGCAGCCTTCCGGAGCATCTGGCTTTGATCCGGTCCTTATCCGTCACGCCGAGCGCGGTAAGGGTCAGCGGGCCCGCAAGTCTGGTGCGACAGCTGGATTCGATGGATATCGTTCCCGTGGATCTGGGTCAGGTGGACGAGCGGGGTGCCGTTCAGACTACCGTCGACACCACGGGGCTGGCCCGCCTGACGCTGATCCCTGTGGGAATCACCCTGAGGATCCCCGTCGAGGAGTCCATCGACCGGGTGCTGACGTCCGTTCCTGTGTTGGCCGACATTGGGGCCGAATTCGAGGAGGCTGGCGGTACGGTGGAAATCCTCCCCGCCACGGTACGGCTCACACTCCGGGGCGCGCGGACGCAGGTCACGAATCTGGACCCACGTCGCCTGCGGGTCGTCGTGCTGTCTTCCGAGCTGCTGGGCTTGGGCGAGGCCGAGGAGCGGAGGGTGCCCATCGTCGTGGAGGGCCTCCCCTCGTATATGTCCGTCTCGTCGGCCGTGGACACCGTGGTGGTCCGCCGGCAGACGGAGCCATGAGTGGACGGCTCATCCTGGGCCTCGAGACGAGCTGTGACGAGACGGCGGCGGCCCTCCTCGAGGCGCCCACCACCCTCCGCGGCCACGTGATCCTCTCCCAGGACGAACACGCCCTGTATGGGGGCGTCGTCCCCGAGATAGCCGCCCGGGTCCACCTCCAGCGGATCGACGACGTGGTGGGGGAGACCCTCAGGGAAGCGGGGTGTGGCTTCGAGGACCTGGACGCGGTGGCCGTGACGGCAGGACCGGGCCTCATCGGGGCGCTTCTGGTGGGCGTATCCTGGGCGAAGGCTCTGGCCTTCGGGCTCGGCAAGCCCCTGGCTGCCGTCCACCACATGGAGGCCCACCTCTTCGCCCCCTCTCTGGAGGACCCCGACGCGGAGCCGCCCTTCGTGGCGCTTCTGGTCTCGGGTGGTCACACCATCCTGCTCCACGCGCCGGCCTGGGGTGAGTACCACCTCCTGGGGGAGACGCGGGACGACGCAGCGGGCGAAGCATTCGACAAGGTGGCCAAGCTGCTCGGGCTTCCCTATCCGGGGGGCCCTGCCATCCAGGCCCTCGGCTCCGAAGGGGACGAGACCCGCCACCGGTTGCCGCGGCCCATGTTGCGCTCGAACCAGCGACCCGGCGATGCCGACTTCTACGACTTCTCCTTCAGCGGGCTCAAGACAGCCGCGGCGACGCTCGTTTCGGAGCTCGAGAGCCTCGGTACACTGGACGACGAGCGAGAGCACGTGGCGGCGTCCTTCCAGGCGGCAGTGGTGGAGGTTCTGACGAGCAAGACGCTCCGGGCCGTGGAGGAGACCGGCTGCTCGCGAGTGCTCTTGGGGGGTGGGGTCTCGGCCAACGCACGGTTGCGAGACGAGCTGGGCCGACGGCTGGGTGTCGAGGGGGCTCTGTTCCACGCGTCGCCTCGGCTCTCGCTGGACAACGGAGCCATGGTGGCCCGGGCTGGAGCCTATCGATTGGAGTGTGGAGACGTCGCGCCCCTGAACGCGTCCGCCGACCCGAACCTCCCGTTTCCCGGGCTGGTGAGGGCCTCGGAATGAGGGGACACTGAGCGTGTACCCCATCTTTTTCCGTCTTCCCGAGTGGTTGCCCTTCATGGGCGGTGAGCCAATCACGTCCTTCGGGGTGTTCATGTTCCTCTCGTTCCTCACCGCCGGGGTGCTGCTGCGGCCGGAGATGGATCGGGCGGGGATGGATCCCGAGAAGGCGTGGGACCTGCTCTTCATGGCGGTCCTCGGGGGCATAGTGGGGGCGAAGCTCTACTACGTGCTCCTGAACTACCCCCGGCTCTTCGAGGATCCCGTGCGGGCGATCTTCTCCCGGGGAGGGATGGTCTGGTACGGCGGCTTCGGAGGTGCCGTCGCGCTCATCGTCTGGGAGATCAAGAGGAGGGAGCTGCCGCTCGCCAGGATGGCCGACGTCAGCGCCCCTACGCTGGCCATCGGATATGCCGTGGGCCGCGTGGGCTGCTTCCTGGTGGGGGACGACTACGGGCGGCCCACGGGATCGTGGGTGGGCATGCGGTTCCCACAGGGGACACCGCCCACCCGTGTCGACGTGCTCGAGAGCCAGTTCGGAATCCAGGTCGATCCGGCCCTCGTCGAGCAGTTCGGGCAGGTGGTTCCGGTCCACCCCACCCAGCTCTACGAGATCACCCTGGCCAGTTTGATCTTCGTGGTCCTCTGGCGACTACGCATCCACCAGCACGGGGCGGGGTGGCTCTGGTGGATCTGCCTGGCCATGCTCAGCGTCGAGCGGTTCCTCGTGGAGTTCGTGCGGGTCAAGGATGATCGCTTCCTGGGACCGTTCACCATCGCGCAGCTCATCGCAATGTCGCTCATCATCCTCAGCGTGTGGGGAGTGAATCGCGCTGTGGCCGTGGGAAGGAGGCCGGCGGAGGCGCCGGCCTGACGGGCCCGCTGAGCCGAGGTGAGGATGCTCACGATCCTTCAGGGGTCGGACCTCCACTACGGGAAACCGCATATAGCGCGAGTCGCTGCCGCGTTCCACGAGGCGGTGCGCCGGGCCGAGCCCGACGTCATCGTCCTCGCCGGCGATTTCACGCAACGGGCCAAGGTTCGGGAGTACCGGCAGGCCCGCGAGTGCTTGGATACACTGCCGGACGTTCCGGTCATTGTCACCCCGGGGAATCACGACATTCCCCTCTACCGGGTGCTTGAGCGGCTTATCAACCCGCTGCGCAATTACCGCACGTACATCTCGTCCGATCTGGACAGCGTAACCCGCGTGGAGGGGGCGGTTTTCGTGGCTTTGTGCTCGGCCGAGCCGCACCGGGCCATCGTCAATGGACGGCTCAGGGGCAGGCAACTCGAGTTCGCGGCACGTATCTTCCAGGAGTGTGCCCCGGAGGACGTTCGCATCCTGGTGACGCACCATCCGCTCGCTCGCCCGCGGGATGGTGGATCAGACGGCATCCTACCGGGAAGTGGCGCGCTGCTTGACAGTTTCCGGAAGATGGGGGTCGAGCTGATCCTGAGCGGGCACCTCCACAGAAGCTACGTCGTGAGATCGTCGGGCGGGGGCTCGGTCGGCGGAGCCGTGTCGGGTGCGGAACCGGCCACCACCGGTGGGCCTCACGGAGACGTGGCTATCGTCCACAGTGGCACGGCCACGTCGGACCGCGGCCGCATGGCCGAAAGGGGGAGAAACAGCTTGAACGTGCTGAAGATCGGTGCCCACGAGATCGTGGTGACCTCGCACTGGTTCGAGGAGGACCAGGACCGCTTCGTCGCCCGTGCGCCCACGTCCATCCCGCGGCGCTCGTGACCCGGTTCTACGTCCGCCGGGAACCCGGCCCGCGGGAGACCCTGGGCGCTCTGGCAGTTGCTCTGGGCGTGGGCGCCGTGTCGTTCTACTTCGTGCGCATGCTCCTGGCACGGGAGGGCCTCGAAAGGGAGGCCCCGAAGCGGCTTCCCAAAACCGGCGCCGAATAGGACCGGGCATGCGCGCCGCCACCCTCTTCGCGCTCCCGGCCCTACTGGCGCTCGCAGGCGCGGGCTCCGGCACCCTGGCGGCCCAGGCCTCACAGGTGGAGCTCAGCAGCATCGACTTCAGGGGCAACGTGGCGTTCCCGGACGACTCCCTCTCCCGGGCCATCTTCAATCGCGAGACACGGTGCCACTCGTTCGTCTTGGCTCCGTTCTGCGCTTTCGGCGCGGGGTTCAGCATCAGCCATCAATCGCTCAATGAGCGCGAGCTTCCCGGAGACATCCTCAGGCTGCGGAGCTACTACGGCAGCCGCGGCTTCAAGGAGGCACAGGTCGATACGGTCATCACCCGACCGGACGACGACCGGGTGTCGATCCTCTTCCAGATAGAGGAGGGACGCCCCGTTCGCGTCTCGACGCTGGACGTCGTGGGGATCGAAGGGCTGGAGGAACTGGACCCCGACGCCGATCTACCCATCCGGGAGGGCGACCTTCTCAGCTCCATCGACCTCGACGCGGCCCGGGACATGTTGATCCAGCGGCTCCAGAACCGCGGATATCCCCGCGCGGATGTGATGCGCACGTCTCTGGTCCCGGCCAACACGCCCTACGAAGCCCACGTGACCTTCGATGTGGACGCGGGGCCCCATGCCGTCTTCGGCTCGGTCACCGTCGTGGGCAGTCAGAAGCTCTCCGAGGGAGTGATCCGGCGTATGCTGCCCTTCCAGGAGGGCCAGGAGTACTCGCAGGCCCGCAGGCTCGAGGCGCAGCGCAAGCTCTACTCCATCGAGATGATCCAGCACGCCTCCATAGACGAGACGGTGGATCCGGCGGGGTCGCTTCCCGATACGGTCGTGCCCCTTCAGGTCAGGGTGACCGAGGGCAACGTGCATCGGGTGAGGACGGGAGCGGGGTGGAGCACCTCGGACTGCGTGAACGCCGAGGGCCGGTGGACGAGCCGGAATTTCTTTGGCGGGGCGCGCCGTCTTCAGGTTCGGGCACGTCTGTCCAACCTCATGTCCGAAGAGCTCCACGACGAGATCTGTGGGCAGTCGGGCGTCGGCGACTTCGGGGGCCTCAACTGGCTGGTGTCGGCCGACTTCAGCCAACCGTGGATCTTCAGCCAGCGCTTCGCCCTTGGCGCGAGCTTGTTCCACGAGCGCCAGAGCCTCCAGGACGTGTTCGTCCGCCAGGCCATCGGTCTCGACCTGTCCTTGTCGCGTACCGTGGGGCCGTACACGTCTCTCAGCTTCGCCTATCGGCCCCAGCTCACCCAGCTCGAGGCGGCAGAGGTCTTCTTCTGCACCACCTTCCTCGTATGCACCCCCGAGGACATCTCCGGCCTTCAGGATCCCAACTGGCTGGCGCCGCTGGCCTTCAACGTTGTCCGTGACCGCACCAATAGCCTCCTGAACCCCACCCAGGGCTATCAGGCGCTCTTCAGCGTGGAGCACGCATCGAGCGTCACGGGATCGGACTTCGGGTACAACCGGGTCTTCGCCGGCGTGACGAGGTATCAGCAAGCGAGCCACGGCCAGGTTCTAGCGGTGCGCCTGCAGGGCGGTTGGATCGGTGCCGGCGCCTTCAGCCTTCTGGGCGGGCGCGCCGACATCATTCACCCGCAGAAGCGCTTCTATGCGGGAGGAGCCAACAGCGTCCGGGGCTTCGCCCAGAACCAGCTCGGACCGCGGGTCCTCACCGTGGACGTCACCGAGCTCCTCTCCTCGGTGTCGCAGACCTTGGGGCCGCCTTGCACACCCGGGCAGATCCTCGACCTCACTTGCGACGCGAATCCGCTGGATGATGGGGCCTTCGGGACTCCCCGGCCTACCGGCGGCCGCGTGGTCGTCGAGGGAGGGCTCGAGTACCGGGTGCCCTTGGGAGCCCGTGTAGAGGCCGCCATCTTCGCCGACTTCGGCCGGATCTGGGCCGAGGCAGAGTCCGGGGCCACAAGCAGATTCGAGGTGGCGCCGGGCGTGGGCGTCCGCTACCTGAGCCCCGTTGGGCCCATTCGCATCGACTTGGGCTACCGCTTCCGTGGGGTCGAAGATCTCCAGGTCGTGACCTCCCAGATCCGCTCCTTCGACCCGACTCGTGACGACGAGTCGGACAGGATCACCCGCTTCGTGAACGGCATGGAGGAGACCCTCGACTTCGTGCTCGTGGACGAGCTGGCCGTTCTGGGACCCCCCGTGGCCTTCGGTCCCACCGGCCGCTTCTCCCTGAACCGCCTCCAGCTCCACCTGAGCATCGGGCAGGCGTTCTGAGATGGGGCGGGCACGGAAGTCCGTGAGGCTTGCTGCCATCGTCCTGTTGGCCATGGGGGCCGGTGCCTTCTCGACGTTCTTCCTCCTGACGCGCACCACTGTCGGACAGGCTCTCGTCCTCGAGGCGGTGCTGCAGCGGGTGGAGGGCGCGGTGAACGGTGAGATCCTGGTGTCGGGGATCCGCTCCACGGGCCTCCACAGAGGGGCAAAGCTGGTGGGGGTCCAGGTCATCGCGCCAGACGGCAGTCCCCTGCTCGTGGTGGACTCGTTGGAGGCGGAGTACTCGGTCGGCAACATCCTGAGGGGTGACGTTCTCCTGGCGGGCGTCACCCTGTGGCGGCCGACCTTCACCATCACGCGCCCCCGCCAAGGGGAACGCTTCAACGTGTCTGCGTTCCTGGCGGGCAGACAGGCGAGGAGCGGGGAAGCCCCATCCCAGGAGCCCACCGGCGACGAGGGGGCAACCGAAGGGGGGGCAACCGAAGGGGGGGCAACCGAGGAGGGGGCAACCGAAGAGGGGGCCGGCGCGGAGCGGGTCGCTGGGGAGGCGGAGCCGGAAGGTGACAGGCGGTTGGTGCTGGAAGACGTGACCATCTACGAGGGCAGCCTCGACGTACGCTACCCTCTCTCCTCGGCACCCGCACCCGAGTCGCGCATCGTCACTGTGCCCGCACCCGACGGGGAAGGGCTCATGCGGAGCCTCGGATTCCGCGGGATCGACGCCCACCTGGCTCGGCTCTCCATCATAGATCCCGAAGTGGAGGGCCTGCAGGTGGATGTGGGCGCGTTCGCCATGGAAGGCGAGGTCTTCCGGGACCCGGTCCAGGTCCAGGAGTTCGGTGGACGGGTGGAATGGCTGGATGACCGCATCACGGTCACCGCTGAGCGCCTCAGGCTTCCGGGGACGGAGGCCAGCGGGCTTGCCACCGTCGATCTCATTAAGGGGTCGCCGCCCGAGCTGACGCTGGACTTCGTGGCCGACCGCCTCGACATGGCAGACCTGCGGTGGCTGCAGCCGAGCCTTCCGGACGCGCGGGGGAGTGCGGGGATCAGGGTGAACCTGGGCCCGGACCGGCTCCAGGTCCGCTGGTCCGGGGCACGCTTCGATGTGGCGGGCGGCAAGTTCGTCGGCGACGGTGTGTTCAGCCGGCCCCGTGCAGGGGAGGCATCCCTCGAGGACGTGTCGGTAGAGGTCTCGGGGATCCCGGTCTCCTTCCTGGCCGACTATCTCCCGTGGACGCCGCCGCTGGACGGGAAGATCCACGGGTACTTGGGCCTTTCCGGCACCCTGGACGCCCTGGCCGTGACGGGGCGGGTGGCCCTCCTGGAGCCGGGTGCGGGACCCTCGGGTGGCGAGATCGAAGGTGTCCTGCACCTCCGCGGGCCTGTGGGTGCCACGGACCTCCACGCGCGGCTCACGCCGGTCGACCTCAACCTGGCGAACCGCTTCGCGGAGGGACTTCGCCTGGCCGGGGCCATGAGCCTCGACCTCAGGGCAGACGGTCGCCTGGACGAGGGCGTCCGGGTTGTTCTGGACGCTACCTATCCCGACCCGGATTCGGAGGAGTCCCACATCTCTGTCGAGGGCAGCCTGACGGATGTGGAGGGCGAGGTGTTCGCGTTCTTGGACGGAGATCTGGAGCCGCTCTCCATCACCGGACTGTTCGGGGAGGAGTCGCCCCTTTCCCGGCTGGGTGTGGTGCGGGGGACCGTCCACGCCGAGGGTCCCCTCTCGGCCGTGGTCCTGAGGACGGACCTGGTAACGGGCGGAGGCGAGCTCACGCTCGAGAGTCGTTTCGACGTACGATCGCCCCTGACGTCCTATCGCCTCCTGGGCGAAGCCCGTGACTTGGACGTTCGGGAGGTGCTGCCCGCACTTCCGGAAGGCACGGTCTTCTCGGGGTCCCTGGATCTCCGTGGGGAGGGAGGCGATCTCAGAACCGCCGAGCTGTCGGGTGAAGTGCAGCTGACCGCCTCTCGCTTCGCCGACCTCGATGTCGACACGGCGGCGGTCCAGCTCCGGATCTCTGGAGGCGTCCTCACGTTGGACACCATCCAGAGCGTCATCGGTGGAGTGGCGGTGGAGGGCGCGGGGCGGCTCGCTATGGCCGGCAGCGAATCCATCGAGGAGATCCACATCCGATTCGAGACCGAGAACCTGGAGGGACTTCGGCCCCTACTGCTTGGACCCAACGTCATCGCCAGGGACACCCTCTCGGCCCTCGAGCTCACCATCCTGGCTCTGGAAGACATCGATCCCGACACCCTGCCCACGCTGGCGCAGGTCTTCGTGTCGGGGCGCCTGGACGGGGACCTCACGCTGGCCGGTTCCCTGGAGGGCCTCGACGTCTCGGGGCAGGCTCGTCTGGAGGACGGCCGCTATGGGGAGAGCCGGGTGGGAGACGCCGCCGTTTCGTTCTCGGCCAACGGCCTGTTCTCGCCGGAGCGGGAAATCGAGGCGCAGATCGACGGGGACGAGGTGCGCTTCCTCGACCGGGCCTTCGACTCCATCTCCGTGCGCCTGGAGTACCAGGAGCCCCGGGGCAGCGTGAACCTGTTCGTCGTTCAGTCCGAAGAGGAGAGCTACAAGGCCAGGGTCGCGTTCGAGCTGGAAAACGCGGTACGGACCCTCCACCTCGACGAGCTAGTGCTGCGCTTCCCCGACGAGCGGTGGAACCTGGGAGGTCCGGCCACCATCTCGTGGGATCCGGACGGGCTCACCTTCCGGGACCTGCGGGTGATCCGCCCCGGGGTCGCCGGTATGCGCCTCCGGGCCGAGGGCCGCCTGCCGTTCGAGGGTGAAGCAGACCTCGACCTGAGCGTTCAGGGTCTCGACGTCAGCCGCATCGCCCACGTGCTTCAGATGAGCGAGCGCCTGGAGGGAGTGGTGGACGTGGAGCTCGAGGTCACCGGAAGCGACGTCGAGCCGGTCATGTCGGGGACGCTCTCCACGGCGGACTTCCGCTTCCGGGAGTACGAGTTCGACCTCCTCGTGGCGGCTTGGGACTACGAGAACCGGACCGCCACGGGCGGGATCGAGCTCTGGAATGACTCGGTGCAGGTCCTGACTGTAAGCGGGGAGCTGCCCCTGGATCTGGCCTTCCACGCCGTGCCGGATCGGATCCCCGACGAGCCCATCGATCTTGTGGTCGCCTCACAGCAGCTGCCGCTCTCTCTGCTCATGGCGCCGTTCGAGAGCTACCAGGAAGTGGAGGGCACCCTGTCCGGGCGCGTCGAGCTGGGAGGCACGACGGAGAGCCTGGCCCCCAGCGGCCAGCTCACCGTGTCCGAGGCCGGTGCCTTCCTACGGGGCCTCGGGGTCCGTTATCAGGATCTGAACGGGACGCTGGACTGGTTCCCCGACGGTCGGGTGGAGGTGGACGTCAGCGTCCGGGCTTTGGGCACGGCCAGCGTGCAGGGGACCGTGACCCTGGCACCGGCTTCCGATCCGGGCTTCGACCTGTCGGTGAATCTCGACGCCTTCCAGGGGATGGACCGCCGGGACGTCACCGGCCGCCTGAACGGGGACTTCCGGGTGGAAGGGTCGTATCGGCGCCCCGTGGTCTCCGGCGATCTCCGGGTGGACGAGGGAACGCTGTTCGTGGAGGAGTTCCAGCGAGCCGCCGAGATCGTGGATCTTTCGGATCCCGCATTCTACGAGGTGGTGGATACCTCGGTAGTGGATCTCCGTCCGCTCCTGGCCGGACAGAATCCCTTCCTGCGGAACATCCGCATGGAGAACATGAGCCTGACGGTGCAGCGCAACAGCTGGATCCGCAGCGACCGCATGGACGTGGAGCTCGACGGCGAGCTCCAGGTGCTCTACGACCGCCTCACGCAGGACCTGGCCATGGTGGGCACTCTGGAGGCGGTGCGCGGATCGTACGGGGCCTTCGGGAGACAGTTCCAGGTGGACGGGGGCACACTGCGGTTCCTCGGGACACCCGGCATCAACCCCGATCTGAACATCCAGGCGAGCAATCGCGTCCGCTCCGCCCAGGGAGATCGCTTCACCATCACGGCCGCCGTCACGGGCACTCTGGTCTCGCCTCGGATCGGCCTCACCAGCGACCAGACGGGCGTCACCGAGGAGGACCTCCTCAGCTACCTCTACTTCGGCCGGCCCACCTACGCCCTGACCTCGGGCCAGACTCAGGCTCTAGGGGCTGCCGGTGCCCTGCTGGGCTCGGGTGTGACACTGGGTCTCAGCACGTTCAGCAACCGCCTCGGATCGGCAGTCGCCCAGGAGCTGGGCGTGGACTACCTGTCCATCACGCAGCAGGACCTCGGAGCTCTGGGTGACGCCAGCCTTCGAGGAACGCTGGGCACGACCGTCGTGGAGACGGGCTTCTACCTGGCCGACGACTTCTTCGTCACTCTGCTCCTCAGGCCGCTGGCCAACCAGGGCGCCGGGAGCCAGTTCGCGGGCATCCGCTTCGAGTGGGTGGCCTCCAACGCCTACACCATCGAGTCCTTCTTCGAGGATCGCTTCTTCCGGGGGCGGGTGGTGGGCTTCAACGAGTTGGGCATCCAGAACGAGAAGGGGCTCGGCCTGTTCATCTTCCGCGAGTGGGCGTACTAGTGTCCCGTTGCCAAAGTATCTCGGCCAGTCGAGGGCACGGTGCATCCGTGGCTCGGCGTTGGGATTCCTTGCGACCACGTTTCGCGCGGTGCCCGCTTGCGCTACGCCGCGTCGTCCCGCCTTGATCCCACGGCGCCCCGACCCTCATGGTGGCTCGCGAACTTCGGCAACGGAACACTAGGTGCTGCGCCGTACAGAAAGCTCTCGCCGATCTGCGAGCTTCAACGTGACGAGACGGCCAAGAGCGTAATACGATCTACCTGGGGTGCCGTGGCCATGCTCGGGAGCGTGGCCCAGCCGGCGCCCCTTTCCCGAACCCATTTCAGGGCGTAGTGAACCCCCATAGCAATTGCACCCTGCCCAGAGGGACGCAGAAGGGCGCGTGGGACATGTGGAGTTCACGCTTCCGACCCCCCCTTTGAACCGAAGCCGAGTCTTCGATATCCTAAAAGGCTATGTCGCGAGAATCCCTCATCATCCGCGGTGCCCGGGAGCACAACCTCCGGAACATCGACGTGGAGCTACCCCGCGGTGGCCTGGTGGTGATCACCGGACTCTCGGGGTCCGGTAAATCCTCCCTGGCGTTCGACACCATCTACGCCGAGGGCCAGCGGCGCTACGTGGAGTCGCTGTCGGCCTACGCCCGACAGTTTCTGGGCCTCATGGAGAAGCCCGACGTCGATGCCATCGAGGGGCTCTCGCCGGCCATCTCCATCGAGCAGAAGACCGTCAGCCGGAATCCCCGGTCCACTGTCGGGACGGTTACGGAGGTCTACGACTACCTGAGGCTCTTCTGGGCCCGCGTGGGCGTCCCCCACTGCCCCGAATGCGGCAGGCCGGTGATCCGCCAGTCCGCCTCCCAGATCGTCCAGCGTCTGCTGACCCTGGAGGAGGGCACCAAGGTCGAGGTCCTGGCCCCCCTGGTGCGGGGGAGGAAGGGCGAGTTCCGCGATCTCTTCGAGAAGGCTCGCAAGGAGGGCTTCGTCCGGGCCGTGGTGGACGGACACACCATCGATCTCTCGGAGCCCCCGACGCTGAGCCGTTACGAGAACCATGACATTGCAATCGTCGTGGACCGCCTGGTGATCCGGGATGAGGACCGGGATCGCCTCGCCGACTCGGTGGAGACGGCGCTTCGAGCAGCCGACGGCATCCTGGAGGTCGTGGAGCGCAAGGGTCGCGTGCGTGTCCCCCATCTCTTCAGCGAGCACTACTCCTGTGCCCACTGCGGCACCAGCCTGCCCGAGCTCGAGCCCCGACAGTTCTCCTTCAACTCGCCCTACGGTTCGTGCCAGGAGTGTGGAGGTCTCGGGACCTGCAAGGACGTGAACCCCGACCTTCTGCTGGCCGACGGGAGTGTGTCTCTTCTGGAGGGTGTGATCCTCCCGTGGGGCAAGCCCTCCGGCCATCTCCGCAAGTCGGTGATCGCGGGGCTTGCCGAGGGCTACGAGTTCGACCCGCAGGATGCGTGGCAGGACCTGCCCGAGGGGGCACGCGACGCGATCCTGCACGGCTCAGGGCGCATGAAGATCCGCTTTCCGTACCGGACGGGCACTGGGAAGTCGACGGGTTACTACGAGGACACCTGGGACGGCGTCGTGGCGAACGTGGAGAAGCGCTACAGGGAGACCCGCTCCGAGGCCGTCCGGGGCCAGCTCGGGGACTACATGTCGACGCTGCCGTGCACCCAATGCGCCGGGAGCCGGCTGAGGGCCGAGTCCTTGGCCGTGACGGTGGCCGGGCGATCCCTCCGGGACATCGTCGACCTGTCCATCTCGGAGGTCCTCGAGTTCTTCGAGGGCCTGCGCGTCGATGAGCCGGTGGGCACGGGCCCCGACCAGCACGTGCTCCACGGGGAGATCGCGGGCCCCATCCTGAAGGAGGTCCAGGAGCGGCTGGGCTTCCTGGTGAACGTTGGGCTAAACTACCTGACGCTGGGGCGCTCCGCCGACTCCCTGTCCGGCGGGGAGTCCCAGCGCATCCGCCTGGCCACCCAGATCGGGAGCCGCCTCGTGGGAGTCCTCTACATTCTAGACGAGCCGTCGGTGGGTCTCCACCAGAGAGACAATCAGCGCCTCTTGGGCACGCTCCGGGCACTCCGGGACCTGGGGAACACGGTCATCGTGGTGGAGCACGACGAGGAGACCATCCGGGCCGCCGATTACATCCTAGATCTGGGGCCGGGGGCCGGCCGGGCCGGTGGATACGTGGTAGCGCAGGGATCGCTGGAGGAAGTCCTGGGAGAGGAGCGGTCCCTCACGGGAGCGTACCTGTCCGGCGAGCGTAAGATTCCGGTTCCCGCGAGTCGCCGGGAGGTGGACGAGGACCGGGTCCTTTGCTTACGGGGCGCCCGGGAGCACAACCTCCAGAACCTGGACGTGAGGATTCCCCTGGGCTGCTTCGTCACGGTGACGGGGGTGAGTGGGTCCGGGAAGTCGACGCTCATCAACCAGACCCTTTACCGGGCCCTGGCGCGGCACCTGTACCGCAGCAAGGTGGTGCCCGGCGGGCACGACGGCGTCGACGGCATCGAACGTATCGACAAGGTCATCGAGGTTGACCAGTCTCCCATCGGGCGCACCCCTCGGTCGAACCCGGCCACGTATACGGGCCTCTTCACGCCCATGCGTGAGCTCTTCTCCAACCTGCCCGAGTCCCAGATCAGGGGATACGCTCCGGGCCGCTTCTCCTTCAACGTGAAGGGGGGACGCTGTGAGGCCTGCACCGGCGACGGGCTCGTGAAGATCGAGATGCACTTCCTGCCCGACGTCTACGTGCCGTGCGACGTCTGCCGCGGCAGGCGCTACAACAGGGAGACGCTGGACGTCTACTACAAAGGCAAGAACATCGCCGACGTCCTGGACATGACGGTGAACGAGGCCCTCGAGTTCTTCGAGGCCGTGCCTCGCCTTCGCGAAAAGCTCCGGACGCTCGACGACGTGGGGTTGGGCTATATCCACCTCGGGCAGTCGGCCACCACGCTCTCGGGCGGAGAGGCTCAGAGGGTGAAGCTCGCCACGGAGCTCTCGAAGCGAGCCACGGGCAGCACACTCTACATCCTGGACGAGCCCACGACGGGGCTGCACTTCGAGGATGTGCGGGTTCTTCTGGACGTGCTGCATCGGCTCGTGGAGCGCGGAAACACGGTCATCGTCATCGAGCACAACATGGAGGTCATCAAGACCGCGGACTGGATCATCGACCTTGGCCCTGAAGGTGGTGGTGGCGGGGGCCGTATCGTTGTCGAGGGCCCGCCGGAGCGTGTCGTGGCGGACTCGGGCTCGTACACCGGCCACTTCCTGCGTTCGCTCATGACGGACGCGGCGAAGAACGGTGGCTAGCGGGTACGCTTGCATTCGAGGCGCTCGGGAAACGGAGGAGTCGCGGCGGGATGGCCGTTCGTGTTAGACTAACAATCTCGCCGCATGCGACCCTTTTGACCGCTTTGAGCGTCTAAGAAACAACGTCATCCGATAGACCGTAGGGATAACCGCCCCTCGTCCGAGGGGTCAGCTACAATTTGGCGGCGGCCGGTGCTCCGGTCGCCCTGAGCCACGGAGTCGATCATGGTGACCCGAGAGGATCTCGAGAGCTTCCTCATTCGCATGGACCTGGAGTACGAAGAGGTGGATGAGGGCATGTTTCTCGTGCGAGGCGGGAACGGGGCGGTGGTGGTCCACCATTCGGAGCCTGTCCTTCTGCTCCGCCTCAACGTCATGGACCTTCCTGGCGAAGGGGATCTGACGGACTTGTATCGGGCGCTCCTCGAATGGAACGCTACGGACATGGTTCACGGGGCGTACGGCATCGAGGAAGGGGAGATCATCCTCAGCGATACCCTCGAGCTGCAGACGCTGGACTACGAGGAGGTACAGGCGTCGGTCGAGAGTCTCCAATACGCCGCCTCGAGCCACCTCGGCAAGATCAAATCTCTCGCCGGGGTTGATGGTGGCGGTTCAGATGCGTCCGACGACAGCGGTTCGGAAGGAGAGGGCTGAGGCAAATGAGCATCTTCACCAAGCTTTCGACGGTCATCAAGTCGAACATCAACGACCTCATCTCCCGGGCCGAAAACCCGGAGAAGATGCTGAACCAGATCATTCTGGACATGCGGGATCAGCTCGCGAAGGCCAAGCGCGAAGTCGCGGCGGCCATCGCGGACGAGCGCAAGCTCCGCTCTCAGCTCGACGATGAGGTGAAGCAGGTCCGGCAGTGGGAGCACCGCGCCATGCTGGCCGTGAAGGAGGGTCGGGACGAGCTGGCCAAGCAGGCCCTCATGAGGCAGGGAGAGCACGCGGAGCGTGCAGCGGCGCTGGAGACCACATGGCAGGCACAGGCCAGCGAGACCGAGAAGCTCAAGGGATCCCTCCGGCAGCTCAACGACAAGATCGAAGAGGCCAAGCGGAAGCGGAATCTCCTGGTCGCCAAGCAGCGGCGGGCCCAGGCGCAGAAGCGGATCCACGAGACCATGTCCGGTCTCTCCAACACGTCCGCTTTCGATGCCTTCAACCGGATGGCCGAGAAGATCGAGGAGCAGGAGCGCCAGAGCCTGGCCGCCGTCGAGGTGACCGAGGCCCTCGGGCCTGGCACGCTGGAGGAGGAGTTCAAGGTGCTCGAGTCCGGCGGCGGCACGGGCGACGTCGAGGATCGGCTCCTGGCCCTCAAGCACGAGATGGGCTTGATCGCCGCACCCGAGTCCGAGGCTCCCAAGCAGTTGGAGTCGGGAGACGACGACGAGACCCCCGCCGAGGCGGTAGCCACCGACGACGCCAGCAGCGCTGTGCCCGAAGGCGGTGACGGGGTCGACGAGCCGGAATCCGCCGAGAAGGAGCCGCAGATCCAGGAAGCCCAGCTCATCGAGGAGTTCGACAAGTTGAAGCAGGAGAGCTAGGAAGGGGCTCCCGCGGCCCGAATCCTTCGGCCTATCTCGTGAACGCGTTGAACGTGTCGATGGTGAAAGTGTCGCGGAGGTGCGGTGTCACCTGGAGCCGGTCGCAGATGAAGTGACCCACGTCGTCCTGCTCGCGCATGTGGAACTTCACCAGAAGGTCGTACTTTCCCGACACCGAATAGACCTCCGCGGTCTCCTCGATGTTGTCCACGATGTAGTCGGCCACCTCGTAGGACTTGCCGAGCTCACACTTGATCATCGCGAAAACCGCGTGCATGCCCCGACCTCCCGATTCGTGCGCCATACCTAGAATCCGATGGAGACTGACAGCGCGAAGACCGGATAGAACCTGAACCACTCCGGAATGTCGGCCTCGATGTTCGACACCTCGGCCTGGACGTCAGCCCGGAACCGAGCTCCGACGATCGGGTCGTTGGCAAGGGGACCCCGGGGCGTCACGGTTACGGTGGGCTTTTCACCGAACCCTAGGCCTACGTCGAGATTGATGCCGACGAGCTTGCCGATTCCGTTTCCGAAGCCGATACCCGCGTACGGTTGTAAGCTCTTGAGTGAGAACGTCCCTACGACTTCGTCGGTCGCGGAGCCGGTGTATGTCATGCCTCCAAACTGGACGGAGCGGCCCTCGAACGTGCCCGTCACCCGCACGCCACCATCGTCGGAGATGATCAGACCGCCCGCACTCAGGTGGAAGCCGCTCAAGGGATAGAAGTCTACCGTGGCGAGGATGAACGTCGGGACGTCGAGGGCAAAGTCGATGTCATCCACGTTGATGGAGGGGTCTCCCGGAATCAACCCGAACATGCCTCGGAGATTGAGCTTGGGAGCGACGCCGATGATAACACCGCCTCCAACGCCAATGGTGCCGGCGTGGCCCGAGATGGCGAAGCCCTGCGCCTGAGTGGGTGCCGGGGCGAGAATGAGGAATGCGACGGCGGCGGCACAGAGCTTTCTCATGGGATATGGGCTCCTTCTGTCGTTCTCGAGTGAGTGTCAGGAATCTGGGTCGGGCCCCGCGCCGGAGCGGGTTGCTCTTTAAATCAAGCACCGTGCGAGTTGCTGTGCAATCTTTTAGGTCGGTGAGGGGCTGGCGGAGTCGAGCGACGAAGCCATCTTTTCCAACATCGTTGGTCGCACCCAACTCTCAGGATCGACATGAGCACGGTATACTTGAACGGCGAGTACCTGCCCAAGGAGCGGGCCACGGTTTCGGTCGATGACCGGGGCTTCCTCCTCTCGGACGGCCTCTATGAGGTGACGCCGGCATACAAGGGCTGCCTCTTCCGCCTGGAGCAGCACATGGGGCGTCTCAGGCACGGCCTGCACGCGTTGCGGATCGGCTACGACACTGCGGGGCTCTCAGAGACGCATCGGCGCCTCCTGACCGTGAACGGTCTCGAGGATGAGGACGTCTCCATCGTCTATCTCCAGATCACACGGGGAGTGGCTCCCCGAACCCATCACTTTCCCCCCGAGGGCACCCTGCCCACGGTTTACGCCTTTGCGAAGGCTTTCCATCGGCCCGACCCGGAGCGCTGGGAGCAGGGATATTCGGCCATTTCGGCGCCGGATCGCCGGTGGGCCAGGGTCGACCTCAAGACCATCGGGCTCCTTCCAAACGTGCTGGCGCAGCAGGCCGCCGTGGATGCGGGGGTGGCGGATGCACTCCTGGTCAAGGACGGTGTGGCTCTCGAGGGGTCCCAGAACAACGTCTTCGGCGTGTTCGACGGGGTGGTCACCACTCATCCAGCCACCCATGAGATCCTCCACGGAGTTGGGAGAGGGTTCGTCATGGAGCTGGCGCGGGGGATGGGCATGACCGTGGTCGAGCGAGCGATTCCGGTGGAGGAGATGCGGGGCGCGGACGAGATCTTCTTCACGGGGACGACCACCGAGGTACGACCCACGGTCGAGCTCGACGGCCGGCCGGTGGGAGACGGGACGGTGGGGCCGGTGGCCAAGGCGCTTTACGAGGCGTTCAAGGTGGGGGTGGTGGAGGAAGTAGCGGTCGGGTAGGCGGGTCGGGGCCCGTCACGGATTCCCCTCCTCACTCCTGCTGGAGCGCCCCTACTGTCGTAGGCTCCAGGGCGCACTACCGTGAACCCCTGGTGGTGTCCCCCGCGCGACTTTTCGAGGGGTCTCGCAGGAGCGAGGAGGACAACGCCAGGGGGCTACGGATAGATCAGATACGGCTCTCGCACCCGGATGAACTTGGCCAGCGCCTCATCCCACCCCTGCCGGATCTCGTCCGACCCGGCGCCCGCCTCGATGGCCTCACGAAGCCGATCGGTCCCAGCCAGACCATCGAAGTGGGACGCGAGCCATCGCCAATCGTCCCCGGACATCCTACGGGCTTCCACGAGGAGGGCCACAGCTGCCTCCGTAGGATCGTACGCGGGCGAGGTGGCGATCAGGCGCACGCCCGAGACCTCGACTCCGTCGAACTTGCCGTCGCCGGGCGACCGGGACGTGAACCGGGTGGCCTCGAACCGGACGCCGGTCAAGCCGTACCCGTTCATGGTTCGGGCCAGCGCCTCTCCGTCCAGCCAGGGCGCGCCGACATGCTGGAAGGCGATGTCCGTACCGCGGCCTACCGAGAGGTTGGTCCCCTCGAAGAGGCAGGTGCCGGGGTAGTGGGTGGCGCTCTCGATGCTGGGCATGTTCGGGGACGGCTGGACCCACGGCAGGCCGGTTTCCGCGAAGGACATGTCACGTCGCCACCCCTCCGCCGGCGCCACGTGCAGCTCGACTTCGATGCCGCCCTCGCCACTGGAGTAGCGGGCCAGCTCGCCGGGAGTCATGCCGTGGCGCATGGGCACCGGATGCCGCCCCACGAACGTCGCGAAGGCGGGATCGAGGACGTTGCCCTGGGTCGCTCCACCGATCGGGTTGGGACGGTCCAGGACCACCACCGGAATCCCCTTCTCGGCGGCCGCCTCCATCGCCAGGGTCATCGTGGAGACATAGGTCCAGTACCGGGCGCCGATGTCCTGGTAGTCCGCCAAGATGACGTCGATCCCTTCCAGCATCTCCGGGGTCGGCTTCCGAACCGTCCGGTAGAGCGAGTAGATCGGCAGCCCTGTCTTGGAATCGACTTCGTCGTTCACCAGCTCGCCGGCTTCGGCCGTGCCCCGGATACCGTGCTCCGGCGAGAAAAGCGCCACGAGCTCCACGTCCGGATGATCGTAGAGCCGGTCGATGGAGGAGCGTCCCGAGGAGTCCACACCCGTCTGGTTGGTGATGAGTCCGACCCGCTTTCCGGCTACGAGGTGAAGGGAATCATCAAGCAGCACCTCGATGCCCGGGCGCACTGGACCGAACTCGCCATCGGTACTTCGGTATAAGGAATCGGCGGCCCGGGCGCCCGTGCGGGTTCCCTCGAGGCTACCGGCGTCGGCATCCGAGCTGCAGGCTATGCATGTCAGGAGCCCGAGTATGAGCCAGGATTGTGGCACTCTCGCCAACTCCATAGCTTGCTCTCCGATCTGCACTTCGGCTGCTCTTTCTGCCCAACATCGAGGTTGCTGAGCTCGCTTGATGCCCATCCGGAGCACGCCCCGACACACCCTGAGTAACCCGGCGGGAAGCCTCTGGATCCTGGCGATTCTCGTTTCTTCGTGCTCCACGTTGAGCTCCGGGCCCGCTCAGACCCCCACCTCCACCGAGGACCAGCCGGTCGCCTCTGTCGAGGACGAGACCCCACGCGAACTACTTCCACGACCGACCCGCGCTCAAGCGGCGCGGCCCACGCGGCCCACTCTCCCCTGGCCTCAACGCGTCCTCGACGAGATGACGCTCCGGGAGAAGATCGCCCAGATGATCATGCCGTTCGTCCTGGGCAACTTCGCTCCCGAAGGCACGGAGAGCCACGACCGGATCGTGGACGTCATCGAGAAGGAGGGCGTGGGCGGCGTGATCATGTCGGTGGGCGTTCCCACAGACGTGGCGGTGAAGCTCAACGATCTGCAGCGCCACTCCAAGTATCCGCTCCTAGTGGGGGCTGATCTGGAGACCGGCGCTGGCTTCCGATTCTGGGGGGCGGTGCACGTTCCTACGAACATCGCGTTGGGTGGCGCTACGACCTTCCCGTCGCTGATGGCGCTCGGGGCGACGGGTGACCCGGACTACGCCTATCAGATGGGGCGCATCACGGCGTTGGAGGCCCGGGCCATGGGGGTCCACCTACCCTTCGCGCCCGTCCTGGACGTCAACAACAACCCCGAGAACCCGATCATCAACATCCGCTCCTTCGGCGAGGATCCCGAAGCGGTGGCGACCATGGGTGTGTCCTTCGTCCGCGGGCTCCAGGAGCACGGCGTGGTGGCCACGGGCAAGCACTTCCCGGGTCACGGCGACACCGAGGTGGACTCCCACCTGGCTCTGCCCATCATCCGCGCTCAGCGAGAGCGCATGGACTCGGTGGAGCTGGTGCCGTTCCGGGCGGCCATCGATGCGGGAATCCGGGGCATGATGTCGGCCCACATCGCCGTGCCTGAGGTCAGCGGAGGGTATCTGCCATCCACCCTGTCCGATCGGGTGCTCGAAGATCTTTTGCGCTCGGACCTGGGGTTCGACGGGATCGTCTTCACCGATGCCATGGACATGACCGCAGTGAACCGGCTCTATCCGCGGGGAGAGGCGTCCGTAATGGCCCTGCTGGCCGGGGCCGACGTGATTCTGATGCCCCCCGACGTGACGCAGGCCATCGACGCCATCCTTCGGGCGGTACGCGACGGGCGCATCCCCGAGTCCCGCATCGACCAGTCGGTCACGAAGCTGCTCCGGCTGAAGGAGGAGATGGGACTCCACGAAGAGCGCCAGGTGCCGCTCGAGGGTGTCCCCCAGGTGGTGGGCATTCCCGCGCACACGCGCATCGCCCAGGAGGTCGCCGAGCGCTCCATCACGCTCCTCCGGAACCAGCGGAACCTCCTGCCCCTCTTGGGAACCCGGACGGCCCGTGTCATGTCGGTGACGTTCCGTAGCCGCACCGATGTGCTGGCGAGCCGCTACTTCGACGCTCGCCTCCGCGAGACCTATCCTCGCCTCGTCACGACCCGGGTGGACGACCAGACCAACTCCGCCGGCTACGAAGACCTGGAGCGGCGGTCGCATCGCTCGAATCTGGTGGTGGTCTCGGTCTACTCGAACTTCGCGGGCCGCGTCGAGCTCCCCGACGAGATGGTGGAGTTCGTGCACGAGCTCGCCCGTGCGAGGATCACCCATGTCGTGGTGTCCTTCGGGAACCCCTACCTGATCTCGGAATTCCCGGATGCCCAGGCGTACGTGCTGGCGTGGAGCTCGGCTCCGGTGAGCCAGCGTGCCGCGGCTACGGCCCTCGTCGGCGGCATCGAGATCAGTGGCCGGACCCCCACGGGCATGCCGCCCTACTTCGAGCTGGGTGACGGGATACACGTTCCGCTGAAGGTCACTGCCGGTGGGCGGTAGGCCACTTCGTCTCTCGGCCATCCTGTGGGTCGGCGGCTGCACTTCGCTGGGACCGGGGGAGGGCTCAGAGCCGTCCCCGCCACGCCCGGCCGCCATGGCGTTCACTCCCGGCACGAGGCCGCTGGACGGTGAGGCACGGGCGTGGGTGGACGGGACCCTGGCCTCCCTCACGCTGCGGCAGCAGGTGGCGCAGCTCGTCATCCAGTGGTTGCCCGGCTCGTACGCGTCGACCAGCAGCCCCGAGTTCCTCGAGTGGGCCGGTTGGGTGGAAGACGACGAGATCGGGGGCATCTATCTGTCCATAGGGCTGCCCCACTCGTACGCGGCGAAGATCAACGAGCTCCAGGCCCGGGCCCGGGTCCCCCTCCTGGTCACTTCGGACTTCGAGAACGGCGGGCCGGGGATGCGGATCAACCACTCCTACGCCCTGCCGTCCATGCTCCCGCAGGGCGGCGGCACCAGCCTTCCGCCGACCATGGCCTTCGGAGCCATCGGGGACGAGCGCTTCGTTCGTGAGTACGGGCGCATCACTGCGGTCGAGGCGAGAGCGGTCGGCGTCCACCTGAACTTCGCTCCCGTGCTGGACGTCAACTCGAACCCCGACAACCCCATCATCAACACGCGCTCCTTCGGTGAGGACCCGGCCACAGTGGCCCGGCTGGGGGCCGCGTACCTCCAGGGGGCGCACCAGGGCGGCGTGCTCGCCACGGCGAAGCATTTCCCGGGACACGGGGACACCCGGACGGATTCTCACCTTGATCTTCCGGTGGTTCCGGCGGACTGGGACCGGCTCAACGCCGTGGAGCTGGTGCCGTTCCGGAGGGCGGTAGAGTCGGGTGTGGACGCAGTCATGACCGCCCACGTCATGGTGTCCGGGGTCCAGGGCACGGACGGGCCTCCGGCCACGCTTGATCCACGCTTCATGACCAAGCTCCTCCGGGAGGAGATGGGCTTCGGCGGCCTTCTCCTCACGGACGCCCTGGTCATGGCGGCCCTCGCCGATCGCTACGGAACCGGTGAGCTGGCGGTGCTGGCACTGGAAGCAGGAAGCGACGTCCTGCTCATGCCGAGGGACGTGACAGAAGCCATCGCGGCCGTCGCCGCCGCCGTGGACGCGGGCCGCGTGGATCCGGGCCGCATCCGGGCCTCGGCCCGCCGGGTGCTCGAGACCAAGGCCCGGGCCGGGCTCCACCGCGGGCGGATGGTGGATCTGGACGCCGTGGACGACGTGGTGGGGAGCGCGGCTCACCTGGCGTTCGCCGACACGGCGGCGACCCGCTCCATGACCCTTCTCCGGGACCGCGCGGGTGCTGTGCCGGTGTATTCCACAGTGACCCGGAGGATCCTGAGCGTGACCTATGCTCGAGCCGACAACCTGGTGGCCGGCACGGCCTTCGATGCGGCTCTGGCCGGCAGGGTCGCGTCGCTGCGCCGGGCTCGGGTCGACCCGGACACCCCGGCCGAGACGTACGACTCCCTGCGCTTCCGGGCCCAAGACGTCGACCTGGTGCTGGTGAGCGCCTACGTGCCGCCCCGGGCGGGAGCCGGTGAGATCGCCACCCCGGACGCCTTGGCCGATTTCATCCGCGAAGTCGGGCAGGAGCGTCCGCTCCTGGTCACCTCGTTCGGGAATCCGTATCTGCTGGTGGCCCTGCCCGACGCACCCGCCTACCTGATCGCCTGGGGAGACCGGGAGGTGTCGCAGGCGGCTGCGGTCCGCGCCCTCTTCGGCGAGACTGCCATCGGCGGACGGCTGCCCATATCCATCCCGCCCTTCCACACAGTAGGGGACGGGCTCATCAGGGCCGTCGGCGATGCTAGCGCTCCTACGCAGACCCCGTCCTCCGGCGCCGTCACGCGTGTCGCGGGCGTACCGGATGCCGAGGCCGCGAGAGCCGCCCCCGAGCCTGGTGCCACGGGCGGCGCCGCCGCCGTCGCCGTGTCGATATCAGAGCTCGAGGCAGACGCCGGTTCCGCTGGGATGAGCTCCCGGCGTCTCCGGGCCCTGGACTACCTGGTGACCGAGGCCATCGCCGACGGAGCGACGCCCGGCGCGGTGGTGGCCGTGGGGCGCGGCGGAAAGCTGATCTGGCTCCGGGGCTACGGCCGGCTGGATTGGGACGCGTCGGCCGGACCCGCTGACGCGAGCTCGATCTACGATCTGGCCTCTCTCACCAAGGTGGTGGGCACGACCACCGCGGCCATGATCCTGGTGGACGAAGGCCGGCTCGATCTGGATGCGGCCGTAGTGGACTATCTTCCGTGGTGGGGCAGGGGAGACCCGTCCAAGGCCGGCGCCAGCGTCCGACACCTCCTGCTCCACCGCGCAGGGCTGCCACCCTTCCGTCGCTTCTACCTGGAGATAGAGGGGCGGAGCGCCTACGAGGACGCCATCGGCGATCTCCCGCTCGAGTACACGCCGGGAGACCGCACCGTCTACTCCGACATCGGACTCATGACGGTGGCGTTCATCATCGAGGAGGTGACCGGCCAGAGCCTCGACGCGTTCCTCGAGGAGCGGGTGTGGGACCTGCTGGGGATGGCAGACACGGGGTTCCGTCCCGGATCCGAGCTGCGAGGACGGATCGCGCCCACTGAGGTGGACACGATCTTCAGGGACGTCCACGTGCGCGGTGTGGTCCACGACGAGAACGCGTACGCCATTGGGGGAGTGGCCGGCCACGCAGGCCTCTTCTCCACGGCGTCCGACCTGTCGGTCCTCGCGCAGGCCCTCCTGAACGGGGGTCGCATCGAGGGCTGCGAGCGGGGAGACGCGCCCGCCGCTGGAGACGATCCGAGCCCGGGAGCCGATCCGGGAGCGGGCGTCGGTCCAGGTGCCGGGGATGGACCGGCCTCGGGAGACGGCATGATCTGCGCCCCCGGATCCTCCGGGGACGTTCGTTTCGTCTCCGAGGCCACCTTGCGACTCTTCACCGAGCGCCATGACGCCTCGGCCAGTCGCGCGCTGGGCTGGGACACTCCCAGCGGGCGATCCTCGGCCGGGAGCTACCTTACCTCCAGCGCCTTCGGGCACATCGGGTTCACGGGGACATCCATCTGGATCGACTCCGAGCTCGACCTGTTCGTCGTGCTGCTGACCAACCGGGTGAACCCGACGAGGGACAACTCGAAGCACGTTCCGCTCCGACGGGCAGTGCACGACGCCGCGGCCCTGGCGATCACAGACCGGGACGTGAGACGACGTGAGCCATAGGTCGACTGGACTCCGCGGGAGCGCCGGTCGGTGAGCGCCTTCACGTCTCTCGATCTCTCCGTACTCCTGGTCTACCTCGTCGGGATCACCGCCTGGGGGGCGTGGCTGGGGCTGGGGCAGACCGGCGGCCGCGATTACTTCCTGGGGAATAGGGAGTTACCGTGGGTGGCCGTCATGCTTTCCGTCGTCGCCACGGAGACCAGCACTCTCACCTTCCTCAGCATTCCCGGCGTGTCCTACCTGGGAACCCTGGGCTTCCTGCAGCTCACCTTCGGATATCTCGCGGGGAGGGTGGTGGTGTCGGCGTTCCTGCTGCCGTCCTACTACCGGGGGGAGCTGAGCACCGCGTACGAGCTCCTCGAGGGCCGTTTCGGCCAGCGGGCCCGCCGCTTCGCCTCGGCAGTCTTCATGATCACCCGCCTTCTGGCCGACTCAGTGAGGCTCTTCGCCACGGCCATCCCCCTGGCCCTGGTGACCGGCTGGGATTATCCCGTGTCCATAGCCGTCATCGGTGTGATGACGGTGGTCTACACGTACTTCGGGGGGATCACGGCGGTGATCTGGGTGGACGCCGTCCAGATGGGCCTCTATCTGTTGGGAGCGCTGGTGGCCATGGTGGCCCTCCAGGAGATCGTCCCGGGTGGATGGACCGGCATCTTCGCCAGCGCGCGTGAAGCCGGGAAGATGGCCGTCTTCGACCTGTCCTTCGACTTCGCCATCCCGTACACGCTCTGGGCCGGCGTCCTGGGCGGAGGCTTCCTCACCATGGCCTCCCACGGCACCGATCAGCTCATCGTCCAGCGCCTTCTCACCTGCCGGGACCTGGACTCCAGCCAGAAGGCGCTCGTGGGGAGCGGCGTGGTCGTCATGATCCAGTTCGCCATCTTCCTTCTGGTGGGGCTCGGCCTGTGGGCGTATTACGGCGGTCAGGAGTTCAGCCGGAGAGACGAGATCTTCGCCAGCTTCGTGGTGAACGTGCTCCCCGCCGGCATAACGGGACTGCTCATCGCCGGAGTGTTCGCCGCGGCCATGTCGTCGCTGTCCTCATCCATCAACTCGTTGGCGTCGGCTACGGCGTACGACTTCTGGGTGCCCCTGGTCGGCGCCGAGGATGACGAGGCCCGGGTCCTCCAGGCAGGGAAGCTCTTCACGCTCGTGTGGGCCGCACTGCTCATCGGTGGAGCCGTGCTCTTCATCCCCCTCAGCGAGGGAACCACTGCGGTGGAGGTGGCGCTGGCCGTCGCGTCCATGGTATACGGCGGTCTTCTCGGAGCGTTTGTTCTGGCGGTTCGGTCGAGCCGCGCCGACCAGCGGAGCGTCATCCTGGGGATGATCGCCGGGATCGCGGTGGTCACGTCCATCTGGCTCTTCGCTCGTACTGTCGTGGCCTGGCCATGGTTCGTCCCCATCGGCACGGCGGTGACGGTGGTGATGGGCTGGACGCTAGGTGGCGGGTGTCCCGCCGATGCCCGTTCCGCCGATGCGCGTCCCGCCGATGTGCGTTCCGCCGATTCACCTAGTGCCGATTCGCGTACCCCCGAAGCCGTATGAGCCTCTTCGTCGGTGTGGATGGAGGAGGCACCCGGACCCGGGCCGTGGTCATGGACGCAGAGGGCCAGGAGCTGGCTCGGGCCGAAGGACCACCCACCCTGATCGATCAGGCGAATCCGCGAGCCACCATCGGCGTGATCACCCACGTATGTCGCCAGGCCGTGGGTGATGCGGGTGCCACACTTCCGGCAAGAGTCCTTTGGGCCGGCATCGCCGGGGCGGGGAGCGATCCGGCCCGGAGTGTGGTCCAGGAGGCGCTTCAGGAGGCGGGCATGGCCGAGACCGTCCACGTCGGCACAGACGCCAGGGCCGCGTTCCACGACGCGTTCGGATCGGAGCCGGGGATCCTCCTCATCTCGGGGACGGGCTCCATCGCCCTGGGCCGAGGGGTCGATGGGTCCACGGTCCGTATCGGGGGCTGGGGAGTTCTACTCGGTGACGAGGGAAGCGGCTACGCCATGGGCATGGCGGCCCTTCGGGCGGTCGTGCGGGGAGAGGACGGCCGTAGCATGAAGACGCGACTTCGCGATCCGATCCTCGAAAAGCTCGGTGCGGACCGTCCCGAAGACCTGATCGCCTGGATCGCCATGGCCAGCAAGGCGGATGTCGCCGCTCTCGTCCCCATCGTGTGCGACCAGGCCGAGACAGGCGAAGAGGTGGCGGGGACCATCGTAGAGAACGCCGTGGAGGATCTGGTGGCCCATGTCCTTACCGTGGTGAAGCGCCTGGGCCCCTGGCCCGGGCGTCCGGCGGTGGCGCTGGCCGGTGGGCTCATCGACGAGGACGGGCCGCTCCGGCAGCGCGTGTCGGTGGCCATAGGGGGTCTGCTCTGCCAGGCACGTGACCGCGTAGTGGACGCCGCCCGGGGGGCGGCCCACTTGGCCATCGAGTCGGCGGAGGGAGAGTCGGCGGACTGATGAGGCGTGCCCGGGTGGCGAGCTTGTCGTCCGCCGTTGGACCGAGCCCCCCGGCGACGCCCCCTTCAGCGGAGTGCGTCCTCCAGGGCCGTGGCGGCGTCCGTAGACGCATCGCGGTACTTCACGATGACGGGTGCGTACAGATGGACTCCCTGCTCCCGTGCGAAGTCGCTGTTCACCGCCCGCGAGCCGGGGACGACCACGGCGCCGGGAGGGATGGTCAGGGGGCCGTTGGGCGTGCCCCGGTACGTCTCCTCCCGAACCAGGTCGCATACGGTGGTGGAAGAAGTGAGCTGAACGCCCGGCGCCAGCACCGCTCGCTCTCCCACCAGGGTCCCCTCGAAGACGCCCACGTTGCCGCCGATCATGGCGTCGTCCTCTACGATCACCGGCCGCAACCCCACGGGCTCGAGCACGCCGCCCAGTTGCGCGCCGGCGCTCAGGTGCACCCACTCACCGACCTGGGCACACGAGCCCACCAGTGCATGAGAGTCGATCATCGTGTCCCGGCCCACGTACGCTCCGATGTTCACGAAGGCCGGCGGCATGATGATCACATTCTCGCCGAGGAACGCGCCGGAGCGCACTGAGCTGCCCCCCGGAACGATCCGGATGTTCTCCTCGACGCCGCGCGTGTCCCGGAGCGGGAGCGTGTCCTTGTCGTAGTAAGACGCCGGGCTGGCGGGGAACTCCCGGGTTCGCCCGACGCGGAACGCCAGGAGAATCCCGGTCTTCACCCACTCTACGGCCCGCCACTCACCCTCCTCTTTCTCGGCCGAGCGCACTTCGCCTCGGGTGAGGGCGTTCAGGAGCTGGGTGACGGCGGTCCGGGCCTCTGAAATGCTCTCGCCGAGATCCGACGCGGCCAAACGGACGATGGTGGCTTTCAGCGCCTCCGTATCCACCGTCAACCGACCATCTCGGCTTCCAGCAGCCCGGCCTCGGCCAGGGCGTGACGGAGGCGGGACTCGTTCGCGGCATCCAGGGGCACCAGGGGCAGGCGGTACCTTGCCTCCAGACGCCCCATGATCGCCAGGGCCGCCTTCACCGGTACCGGATTCGTCTCGACGAAGTTGGCCTGCATGAGGGGCAGCAGCCGGTAGTGGAGCGTGCGCGCCTCGTCGTAGTCCCCACGGAGCGCGGCGCCCACCAAGCGGGACATGAGGCTGGGCGCTTCGTTGGCCACCACCGAGATCACCCCGTCGGCCCCGGCGGCGATGATGGGCAGGGTAAGGCTGTCGTCTCCCGAGAGCACCAGAAACCCCTCGGGCCGCTCCCTCACGATCGTCATGATCTGGTTCATGTCTCCCGAGGCCTCTTTGACACCCACGATGTTGTCCACCTCGGTGAGCGCCAACAGGGTCTCGGGGAGGACGTTGGAAGAGGTTCGCCCAGGAACGTTGTACACCACGACGGGGCAGTCGACTGCTCCGGCCACTGCACGGTAATGCTCGACAAGCCCCCGCTGGCTGGGCTTGTTGTACGCCGGACTCACGGAGAGGATGCCATCGGCACCGGCCTCCCGTGCCGCCCGTGCCCGACGGACCACGTCGGCCGTGTCGCTGCCGCCCGCCCCCGCCAGGACCGGCACCCGTCCCTGAGCAGCGCTGACGATCTCGTGCACAACGAGGGCCTGTTCGTCGGCCGACAGGGTGGCGCTCTCGCCGGTGGTGCCGCACGGCACCATGACCCCGACACCGCCGTCGATCTGGAAGTGCACGTGGCGACGGAGGGCGTCCGTGTCTACGGATCCGTCCTCGCGGAAGGGTGTGACCAGGGCCACACCCACGCCTCTGAAACGGTCGGCGTCCATGTTCCTCTCCTTCTCTCGTTCAAAGCATCCAATCTAGCCGAATCGCTCGGCGAGCATGTCGTCGAGCGTGAACACACCGGGGCGGCCCCGAATCCACTCAGCCGCCTCCACCGCGCCCCGGGCGAAGCCGGCCCGGCCTCGGGCCTCGTGGCGCAGCTCGATGCGGTCGTCGGGTCCCTCGAGCCGGATCACGTGGGTCCCGGGCGTCTCGCCGGCCCGCTGGCTGGCTACGTACAGCACCTGTGCGTCGGGGGCACCGCCCGGGGGTGCTTCGGCCCAGCGCCCTTTGCGGTCGAGCTCCTCTACCAACAGGTCCGCCAGATGGATAGCCGTCCCGCTCGTGTGATCGATCTTGTGCCGGTGGTGCGCCGATGTTGCGGGTCACGGCACCAAGCACGCTGAATTCGATGGCCACGTCGGCATCGTCCAGGGACTCGGGCGTGACTTCACCCGAGTCCAGGACGGGACGCGTCGTCCAGCCTTGATACGGCACCCCGACCCTCTTGGTGGCTCGCGAACTTCGGCAACGGAACACTAGGTCCTTCTGAGCTCGATGAGCGACAGGTGGAGTTTGCGGACCAACTCGGGCGCGTCGACCTCGTCCACCACGAAGCTGATGCTGACGTCGGAAGCCTGGGAGATCAGGTAGACCGGCGTCTTCTCCACGGCCCAGAACACCAGGGCGTCGAGTCCCGGCTCCCGCAGGAGTCCGCGGCCGACGACCGTGACGGTGGCGACGTCCTCTATCACGTCCACTTCGGAGAATACCGAGAGAGCCCGCCGCACTTCCGTCAGCCCCTGGTCCCGGTCCACGGTGAAGGCCGTGCTGCTGTGGGATGTCGCCACCAGGTCCACGGGTACTCGATGGCTTGCCAGCACCGCGAAGACCCGGGCGAGGAATCCGTACGCCATGGCCGTGGGAAACGCCCGTACCTCGATGAGGGCGACGTCGGGCTTCTGTGCAACCGCGGCGAAGGCGGCCGTGTCCCGCCGGTCGAAGTGGATGAGCGTTCCCTCCCGCTCGGGTGCGAACGCGTTTTTGATCCGGAGGAGCACATCCCGGGCGATGGCGTGCTTGACGGCCGACGGGTGGACGACCCGCGCCCCGAAGTAGGCGAGCTCCACCGCCTCGCCGAAGCCCACCTCGGGAAGGACCTCGGCGGCCCGAACCAGGTTGGGGTCTCCCGAGTACATGCCGTCCACGTCGGTCCAGATCACCACTTCCGATGCGTCCAGGGCGGCTCCGAGAAGTGCCGCGGTGAAGTCGGATCCCCCCCGGCCCAGCGTGGTAGTGCTCCCGCCCGCCTCGCTCCCGATGAAGCCCTGAACCACGGGCACCGTGCCGGCGTCGAGAAGGGGCCGGATGCGCTCCGGAGCCAGCCGTCCAATGGCGTCCACGTCCGGGATGGCGGCGCCGAATCCGGCGTCCGTCCAGACGATACTTCGGGCGTCCTTGCCGGTGGCCGACACGCCCTCGGCCGTCAGCGCCGCCACGGTCAGCTCGACCGCAAGGTCTTCGCCGGCCGCCATCATCTGATCCCTCAAGCGTAGCGGATCCGCGCCGGGCGCAGGGGGCAGGAGCGCCGACACCCGGTCCAGGATCTGGTCGATTCGGGTGGCCACGGCGGCGCGCTCCGGGCCTTCGTCGATCAGCTCCAGCAGCGCGTCGTGGTGACGCCGGCGTAGACCCTCGACGACGTGTGAGGGATCGGACGCCCGCGAGGCGTCGTCCGGCCCCCCCACCAGCCCGCCCAGCTCGTCGCTGACGCCGGCCATGGCGGAGACCACGACCACAGCGGGATCGTTCTGATCCCGGATGATACGGGCAAGGGCTCTCAGCCGTTCGGCCCCGTCCACCGAAGTCCCTCCGAACTTGTGGATGCGGGGGACCGCGGTCGTCGGGCCGCCCGCGAGCTCGTGGGCCGAACCTACCCGCTCCGAGGTCTCGCCGCAGAGGTCGATGTCCGTGAGGGTCGATCGGTCCGTCATCGTACTCCCTCGGCGATCCCCTCCGCCCGGCACAGCTCGGCGTTCAGGAGCGCCGCACCGGCCGCGCCGCGTACCAGGTTGTGGGCCAGGACGAAGAACTTCACATCCAGGACCTCGCACGGCCGGACACGACCCACGGTGATGGTCATCCCGTGACCCAGATCACGGTCGAGTCGCGGCTGTGGTCGATCCTCCTCAGCCATGACCCGGATGGCATGCTCCGGCGAGGTGGGCAGCCCCCTGGCGGCCTCCGGAGTCTGAAAACTCTGAATGGCCTCCGTGACCTGCTCGGGCGAGGGTCCGCCGGCGAGAGCAACCGAGACCGAGAGCAGATGACCGTCGGACACCGACACCCGGGTGCATGACGCGCTCACGGCGAAGTCGGCCTCGGCCAGCACCCCTCCGCTTACGCTCCCCAGGATCTTCTGGGGCTCCTGCGCCAGCTTCTCCTCTTCTCCCTCGATGAGGGGCAGGACGTTGTCCAGAAGGCTTCCGGCCGGGGGTCCCGGCGTGCCGGCTCCGGATATGGCCTGGAGGGACGTGGTGACCACACGCTCGATGCCGAAGGCGTCGTTCAGGGGCGCCAGCGCCAGCACTAGGCCGGCCACGGCACAGTTGGGGTTGGTGACCAAGGCGCCGTCCCACGGCTGGCTCTCCACCATCTCGAGATGATCGGCGTTGACCTCGGGGATCAGGAGTGGCACGTCGTGGCGCATCCGGTGGGCCGAGGCGTTGCTCACGACCAGATGCCCGGCTTCGGCCAGGCGGATCTCCAAGTCGCGGGCCGCCCCCGACGGAACGGCGGAAAGGAGGATGGGGGACTCCCACTTCGAGTCCGGGGCGCCCAGGGGAAGGGCGGCCGCCTCGGTGGGAAGGGCACATCCGGGCACCCGCTTGCCGAGGGGCTGCCCGGCCGACGAGGCCGAGGCGCCCACCTCGGCCAGACGGAACCAGGGGTGGCCGTCCAGGAGCTGGACGAGCTTCTGACCCACCGTTCCCGTCGCGCCAAGGACTCCTACCGCGATGCGATCATCCACCTGCTAGTCTCCATGTGGCCGGCTCGTCTCCATGTGGCCAGCTATCTCCACGTGGCCTGCTAGTCTCCATGTAGCTCGTTCGCCGGGGCCGCCACCCGGCCCCGCGAGCGGCGGCGGTGCCCTCTCAGTCCGCTCCCCATCAAACCCCGTGGCAAGGAACGGGCCGGTATCGGAGCCCGGGGTTCCGTGGACTGCTAAAACGGCAGATCAGGAGCCCGGGAACGGGTCATTACGGCACTCAAGCGTCGTTGTAAGTCGTTGGCACATGTACATTTGGCAGACTTTCCCCTCGTGACCGTGGCACGGCTTATGCATCTGTCGGTGCTTGGCGGTCGGAGGTCCCACCTACTCGGTTCGAGAGGTTCAGAACCGACGCCCGCCTCATGTCGCACCAATCCGATCAAGGAGTTACTCCGATGGCAATCATGAGATACACCCCCCGGCGAATCTTCTCGCCTTGGCCCGAGCTCACCGGCTTCGCGAATCGCCTTCCGCGGCTCTTCGACGAGGCCTGGGACACGCCGGAGCCCACCGGCTCGTGGTTCCCGGCGGTCAACGTCGAAGAGGGGCCGGATGAGCTTCTCCTCACAGCCGAGCTTCCGGGCATGGCCGAGGAGGACGTCCACCTCAAGATCGAGAACAACATCCTAACGATCCGCGGTGAAAAACGGGAGGAGCGCGAGGAGGGCGACGACAAGAGCAGCTACCACGTTTGGGAGCGTCGCTATGGGAGCTTCCAGAGGGCCTTCACACTTCCCAAGTCGGTTGCAGGGGATGGGGTCAAGGCCGACTTCAACCGCGGGATCCTGAGCGTGCGCATGCCCAAGGCCGCGGAGGCCAAGAGCCGCACCATCGAGATCAGGGGCAGCAAGTAAGGCTCCCGTTCGACGCGGAAATCTGAAGCGGACGTGGCGGGTCCGGAGACATCCGGGCCCGCTTCCGTTCTTGGGTCAACCTACTCGGGTCGACCCATTGGGGTGGGCCGATCGGGAGCGGCGCCCGCCCGCCCTGACTCCAGCAGCCGCGAGATCGCCTCGAGCATGGCCGGCGAGTTGGCGCCCATGACGCTTCCCTGGGAAAGGGCGAGGGACCCACCCCCTACCCGGCTCGTGACCCCTCCCGCCTCCTCGATGATCACCCACCCCGCCGCGAAATCCCACGGATTCAGGAAGAGCTCCCAGAAGGCCTCGAACCTCCCCTCAGCCAGATAGCAGAGGTCCAGTGCGGCGGAGCCACCCCGGCGCACGCCTCCGGTGGCTTCCAGGACCCGGACGAGCTGGACCGCATACTCCTGGAGCAGGTGCTCGCTCTTGAAGGGGAAGCCGGTTCCGATGAGAGCATGGTCGCGCTCAGCGATGGACGACACCGCTATGGATTGTCCATTCTTCCAGGCCCCGTACCCACGGGCGGCCCACCAGCGCTCGCCGGTGGGCGCGCACGACACCGCTCCAACGGCGGGAGTCCCGTCGAGGGCGAGCGCCACCGAGGCCGCATGCATGGGATGGTCGTGGAGGAAGTTCGCGGTGCCGTCCAGGGGGTCCACCACCCACAGTGGGCCGTCGGGAAGCGTGACTTCCAGCCTTTCCCCGGCGCCCTCTTCGGCCAGGATCGCGTGCTCGGGATGCCGCTCCCGGATGACGGCAACACACGCTTCCTGCGCCTCTAGGTCGGTAGCGGACACGTAGTCCGCGCGGCCCTTCTTGGTCGCGTCGCCCACCGAGACGGAGGTACCATGGGCTCGGTGGACCGCCGCGGCGGCGTCTGCGGCCAGACGGGCGGTCTCCAGTGCTGTCTCGAGAAGATCGGTCATTGGTTTCCGGTCGGTGGTGGAGCGCGCGGTGGCGTAAGATTCACATATTCTCGGACCGTACGTAAGTTACGCGATGAACGATCTCGACACGGCCACACGGCGTAAGCGCGTACTCAGCGGCATTCAGCCCACGGGCGAGGTACACCTAGGGAACTACTTGGGGGCTCTCCGGCAGTGGGTCCACATGCAGGAGGAGTATGAGTGCTTCTACGTCATCGTGGACCAGCACGCCATCCTCGGCGACGGGGACCCCGCTGATCTGCCCGCCCGAACGATCGACGCGGCCATCAGCCTGCTGGCCGTGGGCCTCGACCCCGAGAAGTGCACGATCTTCGTCCAGTCCGATGTCCCGCAGCACCTGGAGCTCCAGTGGCTCTTCAACACGGTGGCTCCCGTGGGCGACCTGGAGCGGATGACGCAGTACAAGGACAAGTCGGCCAGACACGAGTCCATCCCGGTAGGGTTGCTCAACTATCCGGTCCTTCAGGCGGCCGACATCCTCATCTACCGGGCGGACGCCGTGCCCGTGGGAGAGGATCAGCGACAGCATCTGGAGTTGACCCGTGACATCGCCCGGAAGTGGAATGCCCGCTACGGCGAGTACTTTCCCGAGCCCGAGGCCATCATCCCCGAGGTGGGGCGGATCATCGGTCTCGACGGCGGGACCAAGATGAGCAAATCGCTGGGGAACACGGTGGGGATCCTGGCCGATGAGGACGAGATCTGGGATCGCGTCAAGCGCGCCGTGACGGACCCCCAGCGCGTCCGGCGCGAGGATCCGGGCCGGCCCGAGGTCTGCAACGTCTTCTCGCTCCACAAGCTGCTCACGGACGCGGAGATGATTCCCGACATCGACGAGCAGTGCCGGACCGCCCAGCGGGGCTGTGTGGACTGTAAGCGCATCCTGGCCGACAGCATCGTGAAGGCGTTTGCACCCATCCGGGAGAAGGCCCTCTACTACCGTGAGCACACGGACGAGGTGCGTGACGTTCTCGAGGCGGGAGCCGCCCACGCCCGATCCATCGCCAGCGAGACCTTGTCCGAAGCCCGCCACCGAATGGGCCTCGACTGGCCATCGGCCCTGTGAGGGCACTAGTGTCCCGTTACCAAAGTGTCTCGGCCAGTCGAGGGCACGGTGCATCCGTGGGCTCGGCGTTGGGACTCCTTACGACCACGCTACGCGCGGTGCCCGCTTGCGCTACGCCGTGTCGTCCCGCCTTGATCCCACGGCGCCCCGACCCTCTTGGTGGCTCGCGAACTTCGGAAACGGAACACGAGGAGGCGGATTTCGCCCATGGTGGAACGTCGGTACTTTGCGATAGAACCCTGTAGCAGAAATTACCGAAGGTGATGCCCAATGAATGAGATATTCAAGAAGGCGATCCAGGATGGAGCCAGCGACATCCACATCAAGGCCGGTGACTTTGTCCGGGCCCGCCTTCAGGGAGAGCTGGCCCCCCTCACCGATCAGAAGATCTCCCACTCCCAGGTCCGGGAGCTTGCCGTAAAGCTGATCCCCCACGAGAAAGACCGGGACCGCATCGACGAGCTCATGGACTACGACTGCTCCTGGGGCGTTCCCGGGCTGGGCCGCTTCCGTGTGAACATCAGTAGGCAGCGGGGTGTCTTCTCCATCGTGATGCGGATCATCCCCATCGAGATCCCGACCTTCGCGGATCTCAGCATGCCCAAGGTGCTGGAGGAAATCTCCCAGGCGGAGCGTGGGCTGGTCCTAGTGACGGGCGTCACGGGGAGCGGGAAGAGCTCCACCATGGCGGCCATGATCGGCTACATCAACCGCCACATGAAGAAGCACATCGTCACGCTGGAGAACCCCATCGAGTTCCTCCACCGGGACCTCAACTCCTCCATCACACAGCGGGACGTGGGCTCCGATACGGAGTCCTTCGCGACCGGGCTGAGGGCCTCCCTTCGCCAGGACCCCGACGTTCTGCTCATCGGTGAGATGCGCGACAAGGAGACCATCGATACGGGGCTCCTGGCCGCCGAGACCGGTCATCTGGTCATCTCGACGGTCCACACCAAGAACGCGGTCCAGACCCTGTCCCGCCTGATCGCCGTGTTCTCGCCCGAGGAGCAGGACATGATCCGCGTCCGTCTAGCGGATTCGATTCAGTCCGTGATCAGTCAGCGGCTGGTTCCCACGGTCGACGGCCTGGGACGGGTCGTGGCGGCAGAGGTCATGCGCGTCACGGGAACCATCCGGGACTGCATCATGGATACCGAGCGGATCGATGAGATTCACGACCTGATCGCCGAGGGGAGGGAGCACTACGGGTCCCAGACCTTCGATCAGCACCTCATGGAGCTCGTGACCCAGGGAATGATCACCTTCGAGGTGGGAAAGGCGGCGTCCAACAGCCCCAGCGACTTCGATCTGAAGATGAACATCCTCGGCGGGCCGGGAAGCGGCCATGCGGGTGGGGTGCCGGGTGGTGATCCGAGCGGTGCGGGGGCGTTCGGCTCATGAGTGTGGATCTGTCCGGAGTACTCATCCCCGGCACCACCCCCTTCGACCCCGTCACCGGCGAGGTCGATCTCGTGGGCCTCCGTGCGAACTTCAGGAGCTGGCTGGCCCACCCGATCCGGGGGATCGTGGTCGGCGGCTCCACGGGAGAGGCGCTCCTGCTCGACGAGGACGAGCGTGCCGCCGTCCTGGATGGCGCCCGGGATCTGATCTCGGACGACCGACTGTTGGTGGCGGGCACCGGAGCCGAGTCCACCCGCGCAACCATCCGTCGCTGCGACGTAGCCGCTGAGGCGGGCGCCGACGCGGTATTGGTCCAGCCCCCAGCGTTCTACCGCGGGGCCATGACCGACTCCGCCCTCCTGGATCACTACCGAGCGGTGGCCAGGGCCTCTCAGATCCCGGTCATCGTCTACCAGGTGCCGCTCCGGCTGAGCACACTCGAGTTTTCCATTAGCCTCCTGGCCGATCTGTCCAAGGTGGACAACATCATCGGAATGAAGGACTCTCGGGGCAGCCTCGAGCTGGTGGGTGAGGTGGTGTCGCGTACCCGTGACGACTTTCAGCTCGTGGTGGGGAGTGGAGCGATCTTCTATGGCGGGCTCGAGTTGGGTGCGGTGGGTGGCATTCTGGCGGTGGCCTGCTTGGCGCCGGGGGGCTCGGCGGCCATTCACCAGGCTTTCGTGGACGGAGACTCTGCCGAGGCCGGGCGCATGCAGGAGGTGATCGGACCGGCCCACCAGGAGATCGTGGGTGGCATGGGTGTTCCCGGGGTGAAGGTGGCCATGGACTTCCTCGGGCTCCGGGGCGGCGATCCGCGCCCGCCTCTCCAGCCGCTGCCGGACCACCGCAGGGACGAGGTGGCCAAGGTGCTGGATCGTGCGGAGCTCACCGTAACGGCGGGCTCCTCCACGTAGGTTACCCCCGTCTTGGCGTTTCCCTCATCTCGGGCTTCGGTCCTCAGATCACGAGCCGCGGCCCTCCTGACGCTGATCGTCGCGTCGCGGGTTCCCACCACCGCCTTCGCTCAGCGGCCGGGCCTGTCCGACAGTACTGGAGCAGACACCTCCCGCCCCAAGGTCGGTCTCGTGCTCGGCGGTGGCGGGGCGAAGGGAGGGGCCCATGTCGGCGTCCTCGAGGTTCTCGAGGAGCTCCGGATTCCCGTGGACTACATCGCTGGAACGAGCATCGGGTCCGCCATCGGGGGGCTCTATGCGTCGGGCATGAGCGTCCAGGAGCTGAAGGCTCTCCTGGAGTCGCTGGACTGGCAGGACTTGCTCTCCGACCGACCGCCCAGGCGCCACCAGCCGTTCCGTCTCAAGAACACCGACCGGCGGGTCCCCTCTCGACTCGAGGTCGGCTTCAACGGGGGGGAATTCCGATTTCCTACGGGGATCGTCACCGGCCAGAACGTGGAGCTCACGCTCCGTTCGGCAACCCTTCCGGTGGCACACATTCGATCGTTCGAGGGGCTGCCCACACCCTTCGTCGCCGTAGCCATGGATCTCGTGAACGGCGAGATGGTGGTCCTGGACGGGGGGGATCTCTCCACGGCGATCCGTGCCAGCATGTCGCTCCCCGGGGCGTTCTCTCCGGTGGAGCTCCAGGGCCGCGTCCTCGTCGATGGCGGGCCGGTGCGCAATCTGCCGGTGGACGTGGTCCGGGCCATGGGCGCCGACGTGGTGATCGCCGTGGACCTGACGCCTCCCCTCTATCAGGCCGACGAGTTGAAGAGCGCCATCGAGGTCACGGCCCAGACGCTCCGCATCTCGACGCTCCGGAACACCGTGCCACAAAGAGAGGCTCTGGTACCGGGACGCGACATTCTCCTCCGCCCCGACGTCGCCGATGTGCCGATCACGGAATTCCGCTCGCTCACCGCCACGTTCGATGCGGGAACCGAGGTCGCCCGGGCTGCGGGCGAGGATCTCGCACAGTGGAGCCTGAGCCCCGAGGCCTACCGGGCATTCAGTGAGAGCCGCCGCCGGGAGGAGGCAGGGCCCCAGACCATCGACTTCGTCCGCATCGAGGGGACCCAACGCATGAGCTCCGCTGTGCTGCGCGCCCGGCTGGGGCTCTCCGCGGAGCAGCCGCTGACAGCCGAGACGCTGGAGCGTGCCCTCAACCGGGTCTTCGCCATGGGGCTCTACCAGGGAGTGGACTACAGCCTCGTGCAAGAGGGCGGCGCCAACGGACTGCTGGTCCAGGTGACCGAGAAGCCGTGGGGTCCGGGTCTCCTGCGCTTCGGGGTGGCGTTCGGAAACGACCTGGAACGGGGCCGGAGCAGCTTCACGATTCTCGCGACCCACACCCAGACCCAGCTCAACCGTCGCGGAGGAGAGCTTCTCACGGAGATTCGTCTGGGAGAAGCCCAGGGGGCCGAGGTAGAGCTCTACCAGCCCCTCGACGTACAAAGCCGTTTCTTCATCGCGCCGCGCCTCGACTACCGGGAGGAGTCCCTGGAGGTTGCCGTTCTCGGGGCCGGCGAGGTGAACCGCGGTATTCGTGAGGTCAACGCGGCGATCGCCTTCGGAGCTCAGTGGCAGGACTGGGGCGAAATCCGCGTGGAGCTCATCCGGGGGAAGGTGGAGTGGAGGGGCTCGGGGGCCCAGGCGACCGGGGAGGAGCTCAGCGCCGATGTGGGGGCGATCCTGGCTCGCCTCTCGGTGGATCTCCTGGACGACGCGTCGTTCCCCAGGAGCGGGACCTGGGCTCGCATCGAGGCGTACCGCTCCGCGCGGTCACTGGGGGCCGATCCTGCGTACACCCGCCTGGAAAGCGCCTTTCTGACGGCTCTCTCGAGGGGGAGCAACACGATGCTCGTGGAGTTACGGCTCGGGACTGGGTTGACGTCGAAGCTGCCCTTGCACCACGACTTCGCTCTGGGTGGCTTCCAGCAGCTCTCCGGACTCCGGCCACGGCAGGTCGTCGGCAGCAAATACGGCTTCGCCCGCGCCACCTTCCGAAGGCACATGACCACGCTAAATACCTCGCCCCAGGGCGGGGATCTGCACGTGGGGTTTTCCGTGGAGGCGGGCAGCGCGTGGCCGGAAGCGGGCGGTGTGGGGCTCGACGAGCTCAAGGGTGGAGCGAGCGTCTTCGTGGGCATGGAGACGCTCTTGGGGCCCCTGTATCTCGCGTACGGGCGGGCCACTTCCGGAGGTGACACCCTCTATCTGTTCATAGGGCGCACCTTCTGATTCGTCGGAGGGGATCTCCCGATTCATCAGAGGGGACCTCCGGATCGCCGAGAGAGGAGGCCACTCGTTGACTCGCTCCTCCTGGCGATCTAGCTTCCACCAAAGGATCCACCGCCCAGAGCCCATTCCCCGACGAATGGGCTTTTTTCGTGTCCATTAGGTCCATAGGAGGTCTGTTGATCGAGTCACAGACCTCTAGGACCTCTCCAAACAAAGAAGCGAACCGTGTCCAAAGGTGGTATCGACGGCCAATGCCTGGTGGTGGTCGGCTGTCAGTGGGGCGACGAGGGAAAGGGTAAGATCGTAGACGTCCTGGCCGAGGACGCGCACCTGGTGACTCGCTACCAAGGTGGTGCGAACGCCGGTCACACCGTCCACGTCGGCGACGACGAGTTCGTCCTGCATCAGATTCCGTCCGGCATCCTGCGTCCGGAGAAGCGATGCCTGCTGGGGAACGGTGTCGTCCTCGACATTATCGACTTCTTCGAAGAGTACAACGGCCTGATCGAACGGGGCATCGACCTCGACGGAAGGGTCGGGGTGAGCCAGCGTGCTCATCTCCTCATGCCGTACCACCGGGCTCTCGATCGGGTCTCGGAGGACCAGGCGAAGCAGAAGATCGGAACCACGGGCCGCGGCATCGGGCCCGCCTATGAGGAGAAGACGGGCCGGCGCGGTCTACGGGTCGCCGACCTGGCGAACGGCGAGCGGGCCCAGGCCCGGGCGGAAGAAGGAGTCCAGCGGACTCGAGCGCGCATCGCGTCCTTGGGGGGCGGTTGCGACGAGCAGCTGGAGCAGCTGGAGTCGGACGTGGAGGCCGCTCTCGCTGCCGGCGAGCGCCTTCGTGGTCTGGCCACCGACACCGGCCTGGAGATCATGCAGGCGATTCGAGGCGGGAAGCGGGTTCTCTTGGAGGGCGCCCAAGGCACGGCCCTCGACCTCGACCACGGGACGTACCCGTTCGTCACCTCGTCGAATAGCACTGCCGGTGGGGCCGCCACCGGCTCGGGCATCGGGCCCACGGCCATCGACACGGTCATCGGGGTGGTGAAGGCCTACACGACCCGCGTGGGGAACGGACCGCTGCCCACCGCGTTCGCTGAGGGCATGGACGAGAAAATCCGCGCACTGGGCGGTGAATTCGGGGCCACCACGGGACGGCCCCGTCGCTGTGGCTGGTTCGATGCGGTGCTGGCCCGCTTCTCGGCCAGGGTGAACGGGCTGACGGGGTTGGCCGTGACTAAGCTCGATGTGTTGGACACGCTGCCCGAGCTCTCCATCGCCACTTCCTACCGGACGCCTGACGGCATCGTCGAGGAGTTCCCGGCCGATACCTGGCAACTCGGGAGCGTGGAGCCCGTCTACGAGACCCTTCCGGGGTGGCAGGAGTCCACCGAAGGGGCCCGTGCTCTCGAAGATCTCCCGGCGGCGGCCCGCCGCTACCTGGATCGTATCGAGGAGCTCACGGGAGCGCCTGTGAAGATGGTCTCGGTGGGCACGCGCCGGAGGCAGATCATCCGGGTGTAGACTCCCGGGCGGCCTATCCGACTACCTCCATCGGGGCCACATCCGGTCCCGGACACCCGTTGAGGGCACCCTGCGAAATTCATATCTTACAAAGCTTTGTCGCATCCACCTCGTCCGCGCGTAGGTCGTAGGTGAGCGGGTGGGATCGCCAACGAGGAGGATCGGTCGCCGATGTTCGATGAACTCGGCAAGAAGCTAGACAGCGCTCTCGGCAAGTTCCGACAGCGGGGCATCCTGACCGAGCCCATGATCCGGGACGGGCTCCGCGAGATACGTCGGGTCCTGCTCGAGGCCGACGTGAACTACAAGGTTACGCGGGAGTTCCTCCAGCGCGTGCAGGAGCGCGCGTTCGGGGAGCAGGTCGTGAAGTCCGTGTCGCCGGGGCAGCAGATCGTCAAGATCGTCCATGACGAGCTGGCGAATCTGCTGGGCGAGGGCCGGCCCACGCTTCACTGGGCTTCGTCGGTGCCTACCGTCTTCATGGTCGTGGGCCTGCAGGGGTCGGGTAAGACGACCACCGTGGCGAAGCTGGCGAAGCGTCTGGCCAAGGAGGGCCGAGCGCCGTTGTTGGCGGCCTGCGACCTGTATCGGCCCGCCGCGGTGGACCAGCTGGCGGCCCTGGGCGAGCAGATCGGCGTGCCGGTCCACAAGGGCGAGTCGGGAGGCGATCCGGTTCTGGTGGCGCAGGCGGCCGTCGAAGTCGCCAGGCGGGACCTCAGGTCGGTCCTCATCGTCGATACGGCCGGAAGGCTGCAGATCGACGAGCCGATGATGGACGAGCTGCGCCGGTTGAAGGCGGACCTCGAGCCGCAGGAGATCCTCCTCGTGGCCGACGCCATGACCGGCCAGGAGGCGGTGAGGATCGCCGAAGGGTTCGACGAGGCGTTGGGCCTGACGGGTGTGATCCTCACCAAGATGGACGGTGATGCCCGGGGGGGAGCGGCGCTCTCCATCCGTGGCGTCGTCGGGAAGCCCATCAAGTTTGTGGGCGTGGGCGAGACGGTGGGCGATCTGGAGTTGGCCGATCCGGAGCGGTTGGCCGGGCGGATCCTTCAGATGGGCGATGTGGTGGGTCTGGTTGAAAAGGCCGAGCAGGCCATGGACACCGAGACCCAGGAGAAGCTCCAGGAGCAGATGCTCCGGGGCCGCTTCACGCTCGAGGACTTCTTGACCGCCATGCGGCAGGTCCAGAAGATGGGGCCCATGGAGCAGTTGTTGAAGATGATTCCCGGGGCGGCACGGGCGATTCCCGCAGGGGGAGTCGATCCGAAGAGGATGAAGCACGTAGAGGCCATCATCCTCTCGATGACGCCGGATGAGCGGCGTAAGCCGGGGATCCTGGACGGATCCCGGAGGGCGAGGATCGCCAAAGGAAGTGGGCGGCCGGTCGCGGAAGTGAACCGGGTGCTGAAGCAGTTCAAGGAGACGCAGAAGTTCATGAAGCAGATGAAGGGCATGATGCCCTTCTGATCATCGAGGGAGACGCCGGGTAAGCCGGCTACGTAAGGGACCGGCTGGAAAGCGCATATGTCCGTAAAAATCCGACTTCGCCGTATGGGCCGTAAGAAGCAGGCCCACTTCCGCATCGTGGTGGCCGACTCCGCAGCTCCGCGAGATGGCCGTTTCGTCGAGACGCTTGGGTACTACAAGCCTCTGACGAGCCCGGCCCGTCTCGTGGTAGACGTCGAGAAGGTCGACGCGTGGATCGCCAAGGGTGCCGAGCCCACCGACACCGTCCGAACGCTGCTGAACAAGGCCCGCAAGGGTGGGGATGCTTCCGTGGCTCTCGACGAGCTCGATCCTGAGGAGGCGAAGGCTCTGAAGACTGCTGCCCTCGAGGAGCGCCGGACGGCCGAGGCGAAGGCCCGCGAGGAGGCGGCGGCAGCCGAGGTGGCCCAGGAGGCCGCGACTGCGGCGGCTGCCGAGCTCGACGCCGCCGAGGCCGAAGCTGAGGCTGCTGAAGACGACGCACCCGAGGCCGAGCCCGCCGCCGAAGAGGAGTCGGAGCCCGAGGCCGAGGCTACCGAAGACGAAGCCCCCGAGGCGGAAGCCGAGGAAGAGCCGACCGCCGAAGAGGAGTCGGAGCCCGAGGCCGAAGCTGCCGAAGAGGAAGCCCTCGAGGTGGAAGCCGAGGAAGAGCCGACCGCCGAAGAGGAGTCGGAGCCCGAGGCCGAAGCTGCCGAAGAGGAAGCCCTCGAGGTGGAAGCCGAGGAAGAGTCGGAGCCCGAGGCCGAGGCTGCTGAAGAGGAGGCCCCCGAGGCGGAAGCCGAGGAAGAGCCGACCGCCGAAGAGGAGTCGGAGCCCGAGGCCGAAGCTGCCGAAGAGGAAGCCCCCGAGGTGGAAGCCGAGGAAGAGCCGACCGCCGAAGAGGAGTCGGAGCCCGAGGCCGAAGCTGCCGAAGAGGAGGCCCCCGAGGCGGAAGCCGAGGAGGAGTCGGAGCCCGAGGCCGAGGCTGCTGAAGAGGAGGCCCCCGAGGCGGAAGCCGAGGAAGAGCCGATCGCCGAAGAGGAGTCGGAGCCCGAGGCCGAGGCTACCGAAGACGAAGCCCCCGAGGTGGAAGCCGAGGAAGAGCCGACCGCCGAAGAGGAGTCGGAGCCCGAGGCCGAAGCTGCCGAAGAGGAGGCCCCCGAGGCGGAAGCCGAGGAAGAGCCCACGGCCGAGGCCGACGCCGAGGCCGAAGAGGACGAGGAGAAGAAGTCGGAGTAACCCTCCGCACCCACGACCATGGGTAGGACGGACGCCCCCGGGCACCTCGTGGTGGGGCACCTCAACAAGGCACACGGTACTAATGGGGAGGTCTTCATCTGGCCTCTCACCGACCACCCCGAGAGCACGTTCGCCCCCGGGGTGGTTCTGTACCTGGGAGATGCCGAAGGCGTGCTGTCACCCGACCTGCCCACCCGCCGGATCGAGACGAGCCGCGCGCACCGCCGGGGCTTCCTGGTTCGCTTCGAGGGCGTGGACGATCGGAGCGGCGCCGAGGCTCTCTGTGATCGCTACCTGTTACGCACGATTGAAGATGTCGGTGAGCCTGAGGAGGGTGAGGTCTTCTACCACGACCTGCTGGGCATGGAGGTGGTGACAGTGGACGGCGACAGCATCGGCGAGGTCACGGAGGTGTACGAGCTCCGGCCCGCAGATCTCCTCGAGGTCAGGGGCCCCGAGAAGAGCATACTGATCCCGTATATCTCCCAGGTGGTTCATTCGGTGAGCGTGGATGAGAATCGCATCGTCCTCGATCCTCCAGACGGCCTGTTGGATGTCTGACGTGACCGATCGAGAACCCCTGACCATCAACATCGTCACGATCTTTCCCGACTTCTTCCGGGAGCCTCTGACGACGAGCATCCCCGGACGGGCTGAGCAGGTCGGACTGGTGCGCTATCGCATCGTCGACCTGAGGGACTTCACCCACGACCGGCACCGGACCGTGGACGACACTCCCTACGGCGGTGGGGCCGGCATGGTGATGAAGCCCGAGCCTTTCTTCGAGGCGGTGGACAGTCTCGAGCCGGTCGGACCCGTGGTGCTTCTGTCCGCTCGCGGCAGGGTGTTCGAGCACTCGGATGCCGTCCGCTACTCCGTACAGCCCGAGTTGACGCTCCTCTGCGGCCATTACAAGGACGTGGATCAGCGGGTGGCCGACCATCTGGCCACCGAGGAGATCTCCCTCGGCCGCTTCGTGCTGTCGGGTGGCGAGATCGGGGCTCTGGCCGTCACGGATGCCGTGGTGAGGCTCCTCCCCGGCGCCATGGGAGATCACGACTCGGCGTCGACGGACTCATTCTATGATGAAGGACGGCTGAGCGCCCCGTCCTATACGCGGCCACCCGAGTACCGCGGGCACCGTGTCCCCGAGGTGCTGCGGACCGGGGATCATGCCAGGATCGAGGCCTGGCGCGAGGCGGAGGCGGCTCGCCTCTCCCGAGAGCGCGAGGAGGGGTAGCGCGGCAGCGAGGCTCCGAAACGGCCTTGGGAGCTTATTCCCCCGACCTCTTCACCCCCACCCGGCCCTGCATTAATTTACAGGTTTCTGACGAACGAGAAGTTCGCCCGAACCAAGAGGACCGATATGTCTGATCTGATACAAGAGCTTGAGAAGGAGGAGCTGCGGGACGACGATCCCGACTTCGCCCCCGGTGACACGGTTCGGGTGCTCTACAACGTCCGTGAAGGGGCCAGGGCGCGGATCCAGGCCTTCGAGGGCGTTTGCATCGGGCGCCGGGGCGCCGGTACCGGAGCGACCTTCACGGTTCGGAAGATCTCCAGCGGTGTCGGTGTCGAGCGGGTGTTTCCCCTCCACGCTCCCACCGTCACGGGCATAGAGGTCGTCCGGCGCGGACGCGTACGCCGGGCCAAGCTCTACTACCTGAGAGGCCTGCGCGGCAAGGCAGCCAGGATCCGGGAGAAGCGGACCAACTAGTGTGGTGTCCACACTAGCATGAGCTCGCCGGCGAAGTCGCCGGACGATTCTGGAAGCGATCGGCTCCAGGACCCCCTCGACTACGAGAGGCGGTTCTGGAGCCGCGGTCTTTCCGGGGTGGCCGGGGTGGATGAGGTCGGGCGCGGCCCACTTGCGGGACCCGTCGTGGCGGCCGCGGTGATCCTCCCCGAAGGGACCGTCATCGACGGGGCCACGGACTCCAAGGAGCTCGACGCCGAGGCCCGGGAGGAGTTGGCGGGCGTGATAAGTGACCGTGCTCACGCGGTGGCTTTGGGCGCGGCTTCCGTCCGGGAGATCGATCGCGCGAACATCCTGATGGCGACGGCGTGGGCCATGAACCGGGCTCTGCGCAGGCTACCCGTCAAACCCGATCATGTCGTCGTGGACGGCCTCCCCATGAAGTCGCTCCGCTGGAAGCACGACGCCGTGGTGGGTGGCGACGGACTGGTGCACTCGGTCTCGTGCGCCTCCATCGTGGCCAAGGTCTGCCGGGATCGCCTCATGACCAAGCTGGCGAAGCGCTACCCCGGGTATGGGTGGGATCACAATGTGGGCTATGCCACCCGTGAGCATCGCGACGCCTTGGATCGGCTAGGCTCCACCCCACATCATCGCCAGACCTTCCTGGGCCTTCAGTACGACCTGGACCTGTGACGGGGTGGCCTCCCCGGGGAGGCCTGATCGTGCCCCTGTCTCTGCCTCGGTCGCCTGTGCCCGTCTTTCTTGAGATTGGAAAAGATTGGCTCGGGCTCGATCCAGCCGTGGAGAACGACCGGCAGCTAGCGGTTCGGCGGATCCGAAAAAACGACGGGGCGGCCTCCGGTGGGAGACCGCCCCGATAGGTTGGGGGGCTTCGCTCGATCGCGTGCTAGTCGTCGTCGTCACCATTACCGACGATGGTCACAGAGTCGCAGCCGTGGATGGCATCGCCCCCTAGCGTCAAGCCGTTTATACAGAGCTGAGTGGTGAACTCGTCGAGATCGCCACTGATGACCAGATCGGCGATGCTGAAGTGCATCACCAGGTCGAGGTCGCCATCGTCGTCCACGTCCTCCAGGGCGGCTCGGAACGTACCGTTGTTTTTGAGGATGACATGGACCACGTCGGCGTCGTCATCGCCCAGCGTCACGGTGGCTACGTCTACGGTCGCCGCGTCGAAGTCGTCGGTGGTCAGAATGGCGACGGGGATCCTGCCGTTCCCCTTGCCGATCTTCCCGCTCTTGTCAGACTTGGCGCTCTTCTCAGATTTTGCGCTTTTCTCGGACTTTGCGCTCTTCTCCGATTTTGCGCTTTTCTCGGACTTGGCGCTCTTGCCGCCGAGATTGATCGGGTTGTCGTCGCTGCCCGGCTTGATGTCGATGTCGACCTCGATGGGGCCGGTGGTGCACGGGCCTAGCGCCACGGACGCGTTCGCCGGGGTCGTACCGGCGGCGGCCGAGGCCGGGAATCCCTCCGCCTGCGGCACCCGGACCACCGTCCGCTCCGTGTGCTTCAATGGTTCCGCTCACGGTGATGGTGCCCGCGGAGATCTTGATGGCTCCGCCGCCCAGACCACCGGCTCCTGGAACGCCCCCAGGACTTGGACCGGCGTTTCCGCCGCCCGAGCCCATCAGGATGGCGGTGGACTCGGCGTTACCATAGCTGATGCCGCCGAACGCCTTCACCCCCACGGCGCCTCCGTTTCCGCCGGCGCCTCCGTAACCGCCTCCACCTCCGCCCAGGCTGCTCGCGCCGGAGGCCGGCCCGTTATCGCCCCGGCCCGGCTGACCCGGATCTCCCGCCCCCGTGGCATCCAGCGTCCCGGCGATGAGCGCGTCGGCGGCGGTGATGTCGACGGAACCGTCGACATAGACGGTCGTACCGGCTGCCACGGTGAACGTCCCGACCCCTGTGAAGACGCCGGTCAAAATATCACCATGCGCCGGCGTGAGGTCCGTCCCTCCCAGGTCGCCACCGGGGATTACCGCCAGCACCGGTGCGGTGATGGAGGGATGGTTTGCTTCGACCGTCCAATCGACGACATTCGTAGCGGTCTGCTCACACCCCAATACCGCCAGTGCCAGTCCGGTGAAAACGGCTTGAAGACGGTACTTCCGGGGCATGTCGCCTCCTGGCGAGTCTGAGGTCTAGAGCGGGTTTTTCTCGGTCCACGCACCCCGCCGACCGTGGGAGCGGAGGCACACTCCCTATCTCAACGCTATCAACAGTTGTCGGGCCCCGCAACAAGTTTCTTGCGGGTGGTCCCAAGGTGTTCTGAAGAGACTTTCACGGGGAGCCTGCGAACTCGGAATGCCGACGTGGCGGATACGCTGTACCGGTCAGTGTCCGGCCAGCAGCCCGAAGACCTCGTCCACCTGCTCCCAGCCCACCCTCATGAGGAAGTCGCTCCGCCGTCCGTAGGATTTGATTCCGAGGATGAAGAGCCCGGGCTCGGGGTTCACGAGGGTCTCGGCCCCGAGGCTCGTCTGATCCAGGCAGTCCCCGCTACCGCCGCTTTGGGCCAGAAGGGCGGTCGCAAGCTTCATGGGACCCTGCGTCGCATAGCACTCGTGCACCTGGAGCTGCCGGTACAGGAGGTGATCTCCGACCTTCCCTGTGAGCGCCAGGATACGGTCGACGTCGAGGCACTCCACCTGGCCGTCGAGGGTCCGCAGTTTGGCCCCGACTCGGGGAGACCCGCCGGGCGTGGCAGTGTCGATCGCCTCTCTCGCGGCCCGAGCCTCCCCCACCGTCAAGGCGTCGACCACGACCCCGGTGTGAAGCCGGAGGCACGATGGGGGATGGGCGGCCAGCGCGGCCCCCTTCTCGAGAAGAGCGGCCCGCTCCTCCAGCGGATCGTCCACATCGGGCTCCGGGACTTCGTGTCGCACGGCCCAGACGACTTCGGTCCCGGGGTACTTCTCGGCCAGCTTGACGAGGTCCACGACGGCAGTCGTGGCCGAGTGCCCCGCGCCGACCACGAGCACCGTGCGTCCCGCCCAGGTCTCCGGGTCGCCCGATACGTCCGGAATCTCATGGCTGATGGCCTCCGACGCGCGCCCTTCACCTGGGGCGGGGATGCCTCCGTCGCCCACGGCGTTGGGCTCGGTGTTGCCGGTGCAGTCGATCACCACGTCGGCCTCCTCGGTCCACTCCCGACCGGAGTCGTCCCTGAGGAGGAGTCGGAAGGCGTGCCGGCCGCGCTCGCCGGTGCCGATCTCCTCATGCTTGAGCAGGCCGGTGCGGCCCAGGCGCTCTACGCGAACCCCGTATTTATGTGCCCCGAGATGGCCGAGACAGCGCTGACGGGATCGAGTACCTTCTCTACCAGCTCCGCTCCCGTAGGGTACTCGGTCCCTTCGGGGACAGACTCGCCGGCCTCGTCCAGCGCCTGGCGCATCCGGGCCGAGACGTTGAGGTCCCAGGAGGTGAAGAGCCGGACGTGGCCCCAGTCGCGCACGTGGCTCGCCGCTTGCGCCGCCGCCTCGTAGATCGTGAAGGCGTATCCGGCGTCGGCCGCGGCCAGAGCGGCCTCCAGGCCGGTGGGACCGCTTCCCAGGATGGCGATACGTAGCTTCGATGCCGTCATATACGTGCGGCCTAAAACCTCGAGGCCGCCCGCTCCTTGGCTGGCAGAATCTCGAGGCAGGTGGTCCACCATCCGCTTAGGATCGTCTCGATGAACTCCTCCGGAAGCTCCTCTCGGCGCATCTCGGCCGCCAGGGACTCATGATCGTACTCGAGCGGGATGAGCTCGACGTCGAGTCCGCCTTTCACAGCCGACAGGACGGCGTACCGGACGTTGGTTCGGCCGTCGTTGGCCGGTCGTCCGATGACGCCCACGTTCACCACGTCCCGACCCGAAGGGAGACGCCGGTGCCACTGAAGACCTGTGTGGGTGCAGAGAATCCCGTCGCAGCGGTTCTCGTCACACAATATCTCCAGGTAGGGTGTGGACGAGGTCGACGCGAAGAGGAACTCGTTGACCTGTCTCGGAGAGCCATGGACGAGGAGTAGCTCCCGATCCCCGACCACGACCCGCCGCCTGGCGGGGAGCTCCCCCATGTACGCTTTGAACTCGGGAGAGCAGCGACGCTCGGTGTAGCCGTACGAAAGGGCGGCGAAGTGGTTGTCCCGCGGGTCAGTGTATCCACAGTTGCAGTCCCCCCGGTCGGCGGCCAGGGACTGCTCGTAGTTCCCCTGGATGGACCGCACACGGCCTGATTCCAGAAGGGGCCATATCGCTTGCGGGTTCGGCCCGAAGCCCCCGAGATCCCCGAGACAATACACGGCCTCGGCCCCACGTCGGCGGGCGTCCTCCAGGAGGGCTTCGAGGCCGAAGTGGTTGTTGTAGACCCCTCCGAAGACGGCGATCCGCCCGTATGAGCCCTCCACGGGGGTCGCATCGTCGGCCGGGGTCAGGTACTCCTCCACGGCAGACCGACGGCCCTCCTCGGAGAGGGTCCGACCGAAGCGCGTGGTCGCGGCTCGGAAGTCCTCCAGGGGAACCAGACGCTCACCCCAGGTGGCCATTCCCTTGTAGGCGTTGGTCATGTCCGGCAGCTCACCCCGTAGACGTGGCAGGTCCAGCACGCCCGGTGGTCGAGGGGAAAGTCGCCGAGGGTGTCGGCCAGGCGCTCCCCCATCCGACCCGAGGGCTCGTTTACCAGGATGGGGCATACCCACACGCCCTGGTCGGTGACCATGCGACACGAGGAGCACTGAAGGTGGCTCCACCCGTCCTCTGGAGTGTCCGCCGCCGAGAGCCTCTGCCAGCTCTCGTACGGGCCGGACCGCTCGGCCTCCGCTCCCATGCGGAAGACTGGGAGGATCTTGAGCCTGGGCCGTCTGATGCCTCGCCCGGCCAGGAGCTCCAGGAAGCGGGTGCGCCCCTGGTCGCTGGAGCTACCCTCGTTTACCTCGGTGACGGTGGTGACCGGGTTGAGCCCGGCCTCCGCCGCGTTGAAGGCGCCCTCGAGGATCCGCTCGAACGTCCCCTCGCCCCGGATGGGATCGTTCGTCTCGGCAGTGTAACCATCGAGGGAGATGCGCAGATCGAGGGAGTACTCGGAAGCGTCGGCCAACGCGGCCAGCCGACGGCACCGTTCCCCATCGAGGAGCAAGCCGTTGGTCAGGACCGTAGCGGGACCGACCTCGAGCGTCGCGGCAAGGATGGCCTCCATGTCACGGTTGATGAAGGGCTCTCCCCCCGTGAAGTAATACTCCTTCACGCCCAACTCCACGGCCTGGTCGAGGTACGAGCGAACCGTCTCCAGGCTCAGCAGCTCATGGGTGTGGTTCGTGGGGGAGCAGGAGATGAAACAGTGGCTGCACGTGAGGTTGCAGAGGGTGCCCCCTATCTGGAACCACAGGGTGTCCAGAGACCGGAGGGCGACGGACGGGCTCACGGGGCCACCGGATTTCGTGTCAGCAGCAGTCGCCTGGCTCACAGCAAGCTCCCTGAGGGTCCGTGGTCACGTCATAGTCCATCCCCTTGGACTCCCGGGGATGCCGCGCCGTCGTCCGAGTACAGTCGAAGGGCTCCGCCTCTGCCAACGGGATCTCGACCAACGGCTCGATGAAATCGAGGTGCTCCCGGTACGGCTTCTGGCCGTAGATACGAAAGGTCTTGTCGCACACCGGGTATCGCTTCCCTCGTTGCATGCGGTGATCGTCGTCGTCGAGTACTTCTTTGAACGGGCCCCGGTAGATTACCGCCTGCATTCTCTCCCAGCAGGGGCCCTCCTTGCCCTTAAAAGCCTCGACAGTCACCGAGCGGAACTCGATTCCGTTCACCGTCTGCCAGGGCTCGACCTGGCGCTCCCGGACGCGGATCCCGTAGAAGCCGACCTCTTCGAACGCCTCGAGGAATCCCTCCTCGGTGAGGGCCCCCGAGACACACCCGCTCCAGAGCTCCGCGTCCATCTGGAGCTCTTCGGGGACCGGCTCGTCAGAGACGATGTCCGAGATGACTGTCCGTCCGTCCTCAGAACGCGGTGGATCTCCCTGAAGAGGTTCTGCTTCTGATCCGTGGCCACGAGGTTCAGGACGCAATTCGAGACGACCACGTCGACCGACTCGTCGAGGACCAGGGGCTCCTGGAGCCGAAGGTCCGACGTCATCCGCTCGAACTCCAGATAGCCGTCGGTGGTCGACACCGGATGCTCGCCTAGGCGCTCGTCCAGCCGCTCCAGATCGAGGGCCAGATCCTGGATGCGGCCCCGCCAGAACTCCACGTTTGCGTAGCCGATCCGCTCGGCGACGACGGGCGCGTTTCGACGGGCGACCTCCAGCATCTCGGGGGTCATGTCGACGCCGATGACCTTGCCCGTTTGTCCCACCACCTGCGACGCGATGAAGCAGATCTTGCCTGTGCCGCTGCCCAAATCGAGGACAGTCTCACCCGGCCTAAGATAGCGGCTGGGATCGCCGCAGCCGTAGTCCCGTTCGATGACGTCGTCCGGGATGACCTCCAGGAACTTCGGATCGTAGTCGACGGCACAACAGAGGGCCGCGGCCTGGGCTTGTGCGGCGTCGGCGTAGCGATCCTGGACCGCGGTCGCCTGGGCACCGGCGCTGGTCTTCTGCCTCTGGCTGTCAGTCTCGATCACTGTAGTCTCCTCGCAAGCGATGACGCCTGCCGTGTGCTGGGTCTCTCGGGAGGACATGGCATACGCATTGGTAATGGAGGGACTGGAGTGGCTCCGCAACCGGCGTCTGGGTTCGGCGGTGAGCCCGGGAGCTTCGGCTGCATGCCGAATACACGAGAACGCCTGGAGGTTCACGCCATTCTCGGTGCTCCCCATGTTCTGAGGAACGTGTCGCGGCCGTGGAGGTTCGCCCGGCTACCGGCTAGTTTTACCGCCAGAGCCGGTAGCTCAGCTGGTAGAGCAACGGACTTTTAATCCGTAGGTCGCGGGTTCGAGACCCGCCCGGCTCATGGGCCGGAAGTCTAGGAAGTACTTCCGGCTTTTTGGTGCCGGTAGGTTACGGCCGAAAATGGGGTTTTGGGACCCCATGTGGGACCCCAAAAACTCGGGTTACCTGGCGGGAACTGGGTGGAAGGGGAGGGGACTCGGGGGACCTGAAGGGAATCCCGGGCAGCGACCTGCTCGATCGCCAGGCGGTCCGGGTAGCAGAAATAATTGCCGCTCGTCAGAACATTGTACCCTACTGGCCGCGGCTCGCCAACAGGAGAACCGCCCAATTCCTACCCCCCCCCTGGCACGGATCTGGCATCCACGATGGCCAAAAGGTGTATCGACACCAGACCGTAACTCCACCGATCACCCCACAACAGGCTGATGCGTAAGGAGGAACTCCGAACCGGAGGCCGCTTTGCGCCCAGCCTCATTTACATTCGGCCACTGGCGGCCGCACGACGAACCGGGCTATCCCCCTAGGGCAGATAGTCTGGGCCTCACCTTCTTCGAGCAGGTGGTCACGCTTGTCGTGACCACCGTCACCGAGATCGTTCTTCCCACCCTCGCCCGAGGAGGCCATCGGGCGAACTCGGCCCTGCGTCAACTCGTCCCGAGCGTCCCCGCCCGCATCGCCGTACATCGGCGACGCGTCGGCTTCACCTTAGTCGAGCTCCTCATCGTTCTCTCGGTGGCCGGGATCCTCATGACCATCGTGATTCCCAGGATCGACATCGCGCGCTTCCAGCTGGATGCGGCCATTCAAGAGGTCGCGTCCGCCGTGGCGAGTGCGAGGGGACAAGCGATTCTACGTCAGCATGACTACGTGCTCATGTTCGATGAGGACGAGGACAAGTTCTTCGTGCTCTACGACGCGAACAACAACAGGCAGACGGACACGGGGGAGGAGCTCAGGACGATCCAGCTCCCCGAGCGGGTGAAGTTCGATCGTGGGGGAGCCACGGCGATCAATGGCATGACCAACGCCATCTCGTTCACGAAGGTGGTGGAGCAACTCCCGGCCCTCACGTTCCATCGTAATGGAGCCGCCAGCGAAGAGGGCGTCCTCTATCTCACGTCCGTCCGCGCGGCCGGAGGGATCAACAGCCCCCAGGATACGCGAGCTCTCAAAGTCGAGCGCGCCACCGGGCGCGTCCGCTGCTTTACCTATCGGACCTTGGCTTGGCAGGAAGGCTGCTGATCATGAATAGACAAGGATTCACGATCGTCGAGATGATCGTGGCGATTCTCATCCTCACGACCGCCATTCTGGGCATGGGTGCATCTGCAGGATACATGATGCAGGCCGCGTCCGGCGCCGGCGTGAAGGCGGAAGCTCTCCAGGCGGTGGAAGGGCGGATCTCCCAGATCGTGATGGATCCGCGTTACACGGTGCTGGACTCGCTGTACGCGGGAACCGAGAACAACCTGCCCGGCCTCCAGGGCCACGATCGGGTGACCCAGATCAACCATACGTACCAGCCGGGTCAGCCGGGTCGTTACATAGACTATAAAGAAGTGATTGTCACCGTTTCGGGACCCGGCCTCACCCAGGGCATCTCCCGGACCATGATAGTGGGGTCACCATGACCACGCAGAACAACCGCAGGAGCCAGGCGGGATTCACGCTGATCGAGCTCCTTATCGTAACGCTCGTCTTCGGAGTGGTCGTCGCCGGCGCGTTGGGATTCATGACCGCGCAGCACAACGCCTTCAACAAGGGCGTAGATCAGTTGATGACGCTGCAGAACCTCCGCTACGCGTATCAGACGCTGAAGATCGACCTTTCGACGCTGGGTAGCAATGTGCCGGCCGGGCAGCCGGCGATGGTCCTCGCAAAGGATGACGTGATCGCCTTCACCGGGGACTACACGTCGAACCTGGCGAACGACGTATCCGCCGTGTACATCGACCCGGACGCTCCCAACGGACTGGTTCAGGTGCCTCGTACGAGGATCAACCTCCCCAACTCGTCCTTCGGTTGGCCGGATACTCTGTATCGGGCCCCCGGGGGCACCCCCAGCATGGCCGAGCTGATCATCTACTTCTTCGAGTCCGACACCACGACGGCTCGGACCGATGACTACGTTCTCATGCGTCAGGTGAACACTGCGTCACCCGAGGTGCTCTCGAGGAATCTCCTTCAGCAGGGCTCGACGCCGTTCTTCCGGTACTTCAGGAAGCGGACCTACACCAGTCAGAGCTCCGAGCTCGACAGCATTCCCGACGGCAGCTCCCGCTGTTCCATTCGGAAAAGCTGCACGGATCCGCGACGGATACGGCGAACAGCGCCAGGGGCGACAGTATCCGCGCAGTGCGTGTGAGCTTCCGCTCGACCAACGGGCGGACGGGGGCCGACGAGCGGTTCGCCGACGTGAGCCGGGTCATCGACCTGCCCAACGCCGGCTTCGGAATCGTGGGGACGTGTGGTGACGAGCCGATCCTCGGTAACACCTTGGCTTTGCAGGTGGTTACTCCCGCGGGCACGCCTTTGGTTCGCCTCGATTGGAGCCCTGCCATAGACGAGTCAACGGGGGAGAAGGACGTCATCCGGTACGTCCTGTATCGTCGGGGCGTGCCCAACAACGGTAGCTGGGGTGACCCGTTCCTGAGCATTCCAGGCGGGGCGGGCTCCTATACGTACGACGACGCCACGGTGCTGCAGGACAGCACGTATCAGTACACACATGCGGCGCAGGACTGCACACCGTCTCTGTCCCCGCTGTCGCTGGTTCAGCAGATCACGGTGAACTAGGCCTACTAGGGCCTACCTGAAGGGATAGCATCATGAAAGCACACAACGAAGTCACGAACCTCAGCTCGAACGACGGGTTCGCCATGGTCCTCACCATGCTGGTGGTGCTCGTTGTGGGCGCTTTGGTTACGGGAGCGGTCATGGTGGGCGGTAACCACCTCCTGGCGAATCGCTCCTACGAGCGCACCAACCAGCTCGACGTCGTGGCCAACGGGGGCCTCGAGTTGGCTCGCGCCAAGATCAACGGCGACCCGACTCTGTACCCAGACACGGCTTACACGACGCTGGAGAACGGCGCCGCGGTGACGGACGGCCAGGGCAACGTCATTCCGGGCGTCAATCGGTGGCTGTACGCGGGTCCCACGGGTGTGACCTCGGGCCAGTACGGCATCTTCGGTAGCATCGTGTCCGTTGTCACGGACGACGGAGGCGGTGAGGTCATCCGGCGCTCCCAGGTCTACCGGAGAGCTTCGCCAAGTTCGCCTACTTCACCGACATCGAGCCTTCGTGGATCTCGTTCAGTGGCGGCGACCAGATCTTCGGACCGGTGCACACCAACTCGGATCTGAAGATCTACGCTTCGGGCGCCACCTTCCACAAAAAGGTGCGCACCGCCAAAACCGTACCGACTCCCTGGAACGGCACCTTCAAGATGGGCTACGAAGAGTTTGTCCCCAGAATTGAGATGCCGGTGACCCAGGAGTTGTCCAAGGTCGCGGCCCAGGCCGCCGCTGGGGGCACCCTGTTCATCGGTAACAGTCAGGGCGGCTACGCCCAGGCCAGCACCCGCATCGAGTTCGTAGCCATCGACCTGAACGCCGACGGCGACGTCACCGACGACGACGAGGGCTTCTTCAAGGTCTACCAGTCCACGAACGAGGCCTGGGTGGTCGGTGCGTGGGACAACAACCTCACGAACAACGAGAACTGCGGCGCCCACTGGACGGGCCCCTTCGTGGCGGCGGCGGACCATCCGTACGACCATGACAGCAACCCCGGGACGCCGAACATGACGGCCCTAAATGCCCTGACCTCTGCCACCCGCCGTTGCTACCTGGGCGGTGACTCCACGATCACCAATGCCTTTGTCGTCAACGACGGCAAGGGGAGCTGGCTTCCCTATACCGGCACGCAGGCCCCCGGTCTTGCCGGGCGTCCTGATGCGGGGTACCTCTTCCCGCTGGCCCGTAGATACAACCCCAGCTTCAAGGGCGTGATCTCGGTCAATGGCAAGGTCGCCCTGAGTGGCGTCCTCCGGGGCAAGGTTACCCTGTCGGCCACCGATGACATCATCTTCGCCGACGACGTCGTATATGCGACGGACCCGGGCGCGGGGTTGTGCCAGGACATATTGGGTGTCTTCTCCGGTGACGACATCATCGTGGCCGACAACCTCTTGAACGCACCGCAAAGGCCGCAGAGCGGCGGGAACCATCGGACCTACGACAACACCAAGGACGAGTTCTTCCACGGTGTGGTCCTGGCACTCGACATCTTCACGGTGCAGAACTACAGCGCTGGCAGCCGCAACGACGAGGCGTGCGAGACCAAGATCTGGGGCCGGGGCTGCCTCTACCTCACGGGTGGAATCATCCAGAGAACGCGCGGAGCGGTCGGGACCGGCTCGGGAACAGGCTACGTGAAGCGCTACAGCTACGATGCCTGTGCGGCCTCGGAGCCGCCGCCGTACTTCCCGACCACGGGTCACTTCTCCAAGGGGCAGTACTACCAGGTCGATCCCGCGGGTTTCTCCGTGTCGGCGTACTATGATCAGTTGACGCCGAACAGCTAGGGAGCCGACCCTGCTGCCGGTATAGTGGGGCGGGGGATCGTAGCCGGCTCCCCGGGGCCCCAACCGGGACCCCAAACTCCCCGAAACTGGTCGAATCTCCGGAGCACTCGAGGGAACCGCCGAACGTCTAACGTCCTAACTGGCAGTAACTTAGGCGATCTCACCGGCACTCCGTGTATATGCTGCGGTCGGACTTTCGATCCGTAGGTCGTGGGTTCGAGACCCACCCGGCTCACTGCCAGGGAGTCCAGGAGTTACCTGGGCTGAGTCATCCCGGGCGAGTCGCTCGAGGGGGGATGAGCGAGAGAGCGGTGCGTCCGCCCGGTGCGGAATGGGGGAGAGTTGCGCAACCTTTCAGGGCTGCGTGGTCCCTGCCTCCATCAGGTAATCCCAATGCTCGCTGGCCCGGCCCAGAATTGGCGCCAGGTCTTCGGCGAGCAGGTAGCCTTCGTCGAGGAGTCGGAGCGCCGCTTCCGACACGAGGCCCACGTACTGCGCGCGGCTGCGATAGCGTTCCTCGATGGCACGTCTCGGATCGCGGCTCTGCTGCCGGTCGACGGTGGTTCGCGGGAACGGAATATAGGACCCCTGCGTGCTGGATAGCACGTCCTCGGGTCCAAACTCGGACCGGAACAGATTCCACCCGGTGTAGGTGGCCAGCGGCACCGCGACGCTCGGCATCTTCAGGCCACCCGTTTCGTTGCCGTCGGCATCGACCTGCGGAACCATGATCGGAAACGCCGATGCTACCTCCGGAGGCTCGAAGGTGACGATGCCTTTCGTGGCAAACTCAGGACCGTAGTCCACCCGGTAGGCCTTGTGCGGCGCGCCGGGCGGGCCCACATCAGGCAGCTGCGGGAAGTCCAGCTGTTCGGGGAGCACCAGATCGCCGTCGCTGATTCGCGGGTAGTTGCTCACAGGCGGCGGTGAGTCGTCGGCGGCCCAGCGGTTCATGGCCAGCAACAGGCTACGCATGAACCAAGAATAGTCATTGGGGTTGCTCAGCTGCTGTCCGCTCCGTTGCACCGGTGGGAAGCTGCCCGGGCCGTGCTGCCCGCCGGCAAAGGAATAGATGCGCACGTTCTCCATCAGCGGGCTGTCTTCCGTGCCATCGATGGTCGTATGGATCAGCGACGCCGCGCGTCCCCAGTACTCGTACGACGAGTTCGTGTAGAAGATCTTCGGCATGAACGCCGGCTCCACGCGGGTCAGTAGCCCATCCCGCATACCGGTCTCGGAGTCGGTCTGTTCGACGTCCGTGAACGGGAAGATGTCGGTCGGGTACAGCTTGTTCAGGTACGGATGGCCGTCGCGGGACGGCTGGGCGAACCGGTGGTTGAAGCTGCCGCGGCCGCCACCGGCGACGTGCGAGATGACGCCGTCGAACGCCTTGCGGTGCTCCTCGGTTTCGTTGAATCCGTAGAACAGGAACGTCCGCAGGAACCGGCCGCTCTGCGAGATCCCGAACGCCAGCGCGCGGTCGATGGCGCCGGCCGGGATGGATAGCTCTTCCGCGGCGCCATACTTGAGCCGGGACACCACGTCGCGGATGGCTGCCGGACCCAGGCCGACTACCGGCGGATCCTGCGCCTTGTAGATGATGTCGTAGAGCTTGTGGGGTTCGAATCCGCCCTCCAGGTAGACGCGGGTCCGGTCCGGCACGACCTGCCCGTTCTCCAGGCGCGCGAACCTCCACTGACTCCGGGGAACCACGCGGCGCTGTCCGCCCACCGCATCACGCAGCGTCATGATGTTCGCCGGATCGGATGGGTCGGCGACCGCGTAGGCGACATGGCTCCGGTCTGCCAGGGATCGGTCGAACTCTCGTTCCCGCACGACGACTTCGCTTCGGACCAGCCCCTCGATCGCGGTCGCGCCGTCGGTTGCCACGGGGGTGTACAGCCGCACGAGCCCGTCCCGATGCGGCGGGTCGAATTGCCAGCCCAGCCAGAGCAGCGTGAAACCGTTGCGCAGGAGGAGGCCGTCGCCCATCTCTTCTTCGGTCTGCGGGTCCAGGCTCCCGGCGCCGCGATTGAAGTAGCGCAGCATCGCCTTCCCGCCGCGATTCGATACTTCGTACAGAACGGTGCCGTTGCCGCGCTCCACATACTTGGGCTTGATCAAGAAGAAGTCGGAGTGAAACTCGACCAGGCCGTCGGCATTCCTGGGCGCGAGCGCGATGTCGGTGATGATCCGGTTGGCCGAATTGTCTGGGTCGACCGCGAAGTAGATCGTGCCGACCAGTTTTTCGTACGGCCCGGCCAATCCGAACCACTTGCCGTCGGCCAGATCCACCCTGTACCGCACTTCGATCCGCACGACTTCCGCATCTGCGGTCGACGCGACCAGGCACAACACGGTCAGAAGAGTTGCGATCATCCGAGTCATGTGTCCTCCTGCGCTGCCTACCGATTCTGCATTTCTGCTGCGCGCCACGATGCATGCAGCACACGCAGTGTGCGACTACGATGCTGACCGCGCCAGCGGCATGCTGCGGTCAGACTTTTAATCCGTAGGCCGTGGGTTCGAGACCCACCCGGCTCACTGGGCGGAAGCCTAGAGTAGCACCTGGGCTTCCGGCTTCGCGGCGAACCAGTGTGCGGGCGTTAGCCCTGGAACGCGTAGCGACCGCGTCTACCCACCCTCGCCGAGCCCGGCGGGGCAGCCGCGCTGGGCTTGTTTCAGTTCGGCCCTTAGAAAGCGTTACGACGCGTACGTCAGTGGGGGTAACCTGGAAGCCTCGGCATCCCGGGCTTCCAATCCGGTAGGGGAGCCCAGTTATCACGATTTGGCATCTCCACCATCGGCAGACTCTCGGCGTCCATTACCGCTTCCTCCGCGATGACACCGTTTAGGTAGAGCAGATAGGCCGTCAACGCGTAGACCTCATCGGCGGTGAGGGTTCCCTCTGAACCCAGAGGCATGCCGCGATTGATGAAATCCCATACCGTCGTCGCGTACGGCGAGCGGATCGGCAGTATTCGCCCCAATGACCAGGGGTCGGCGTCTGGTTCCGCTTCGCGTCTTATCAACCTGGGAGCGGGTTCCCCTACCCCTGCCATCCCGTGGCATCCGACGCACGCTTTCCGCAGATAAACCAGCGCGCCTTCCTCGGCCGTTCCGCGCCCCGGCGGGAGTTCCTCTCCCGTGGGACTGATGGAGATATCCCAGGCACGGATTTCTTCTGGAGTCGGGGTCCTTCCCACACCATAGGTGGGCGACTGCGCCAGCGCGGAGCCTGCCCCTACGAGCATCAGAAACGGGAGAAGCCTAAGAGATCGCATTGTGCACGCTCTCGTCGCTCGCGATCCTCCACGGCTGAATGGAATTGTCCAGGCCTCTCACACGGCCGACCACCCGTCGATCTGGTTGACCTGGCCCACTTCGTCCGTGCAGCGCGACATGAGCACGGCCTCTGTTCCGTCCCAAGTCCAGTTGAAGCTGAACCGCGTATGCGCCATGCGATGTGCCGTCCCGCGAATTTCGGCGTCCATCCAGGTCTCGCCATCGTCGGTGGATACGTCCACCCTGCCAACGGCTCCCCCACCGGACCAGGCCAAGCCGCTGATCTCGTAGAATCCCTTGCCGGGCAGCTGTTGACCCCCGGACGGGTAAGTGATGACCGATTTCGGTCCGATCTGCAAACTCAGCGCAGCGTCGTCGGGGTCCTGACGAAGATGCCCGTAGTCGTTGTATGTCATGTAGAACCGGTCGACCACCTTGATTCGCCTCAGCCACTTCACGTTGAGGATTCCTTCGAAGCCGGGAACCACTATCCGCAGCGGGAAGCCTTGCTGGGGACGTAACGCCTCGCCGTTCATGGCGTAGGCCACCAGGGTGTCATCCATCGCCTTCGCCATCGGAATGCTCGACGCCCCTTTTACCTCCTCCACCCCTTCCGCCACGATCCACGTCCCCCCGTCTTGCACGCCCGCCTCCTCGAGCAGCGTACGCAGGAGCACTCCGGTCCATTCGGCGCAACTGGTCATCCCGTGCGTTTCCTGCACCGTCGTGTGCCGGCGATTCGCACGGTTCCCGGCGCACTCGAGGAAATGAAGGCGGGTCACAGACGGGAGACGCTTCAACTCCTCCATGGTGAAGATCAGCGGACGATCCACCAGGCCGTGGATCATGAGACGATGCTCCGCGGGATCGATGTCCGGAACGAAGGAGCCCCGGGTGGTCCCGACATAGTGGAGCGCGGATGGCGTGATCACCCCCACCGAATCCTGAAGCGGGGCCGCAACATGAAAGACGAGCCCAAACTCATCGGGCGACGGCCTGCCGCCGTGTGGTATACGTTTCGACGTCACGAAACGGGAGCGCTGGCCATAGGCGATCAGCTCATCAGTCGAATAGTTCGGGGCCTCTTGGGACTGTTCCTCGACAGACTGGGACTGTTCCTCGACAGACTGTCCAGACGCTGCTGCCTCGCGGATCGCGGGCGCAGCTGCTCCCAAGGTCAAACCACCGGCCACCACGGCCCCGCGTTTAAGGAATACCCTTCGATCAGTTCGTTCCGAACTCATGGGTCTCTCCTTTGCAGATGAGGTTACCCGGACATCGTTTCCCGTCCATCGAGATTATACGCCAAGGATAGTTAAACCAAAAGCCCTTTGACGGGTCGGGACAACGTGATCGCTTGAGACGGTCTTGGGACCCCAAACGGGGCCCCAAACTCCCCGAAACTGGTCGAATCTCATAACCTCGAGACAGAACAACCGACCCCCTAACACCCCAACTCGCAGCTACTTAGACTGCCTCACGGGCACTCTGTGTATAAGATGCGATCGAACTTTTAATCCGTAGGTCGTGGGTTCGAGACCCACCCGGCTCACTACATCACACTCCGCCGGAGCTCGGGAAACACCTTCGAGACCTTGCCCAGGACGTAGTCGCCGTAGGTGCCTTCGAAATCGTGCACGCTGGCATGGTCCCAGCGCTCGTCCTTGTCGTCCTCCAGAAGGGGCACGCTACTCAGATCGATGGCGTCGACGTGCGCGTCGAAGCCGGGGTCGAAGAAGAATGGGAACGACAGCCGGCTTCGTCCGGACACGTTCTGCACCCGGTGGGGCGTGGACCGGTAGAGCCCGCGGGTCAGGCGGTCCAGCATGTCGCCGACGTTGCACACGAACGAGTCTGGCACGGGAGGGGCGTCGATCCACCGTGACCCTGTATTGATCTGGAGCCCGCCCACGTCGTCCTGCTTTAGGATGGTGAGCACACCATAATCGGTGTGCTCACCGACGCCCCACTGCTCCTCTGCCTCCGGTTTCACTTTGACCGGCGGGTAGTGGAAGATGCGGAACAGGGTGAGGGGATCCGCCATGTACCGCTCCCGGAAATAGCTCGACTCCAGGCCCAAGCTCAGCGCCATACCCCTCATGAGCGCATGACCCAGATCCGTCAGGGCCGCCATGTACTCCAGGATCGTGTTGCCGAAGCCCGGAATCCCCACCGGAAAGAGGTTCGACCCATGTAGGGGGAGGCACGCACGCACGCGAGGATCGTCCTGACTCAGCTCCAACCCGAAGTAGAGTCCCTCCTTGACGTCGGGTTTGCCCGAGGTGAGCTCGTCACCTACCGGGAAGTAGCCTCGCCGGGCCTTGCCAGCGAGGGCCATCCGGATCTCAAGCTTCGTCTCCAGATCCTGTGCGAAGAAGGCGTGGCCGAGCTCCTCGAGCCGCTGGTGGAGGTCCTCGCCGACGCCGTGCCCGATCACGTAGAAGAAGCCATTCGCCCTGCAGGCCTGCCCCATGCTGGCTGCCACCGCCTCCTGGTCGCCGGCGTCGGCCACAAGGGAAGCGACGTCTATGATGGGGACCTCGGAGGTCGGGTCGTGCGTCATGGATGCCTCCGGGTGGCGGGGCGGTCGTCGTCCGGGCAAGGCGGGGTCGGATAGTCCTGAGACCCGCCGGAGCCGGAAGGACCACCGTAGGTCAGGACCGCCGGGCGAGCAAGGAGGCGGCCGCTTCTTCCAGATGTGTCCCATGCCCTCTACGTGCCCGGCATGACTAGGAAGCTCTTCACGATAGACGAGTACGTGCGCTGGTCCGACGCGGACCCCCCCGCATCACTCCGGACTACGTGGACGCATTGGGTCTGGAGCTCGTGGCCGGAGGCCGGTTCACGATCGCAGACACAGACGACGTACCTCAAGTTCGGCGTCGCATCAACGACGCTCGAGGGACGCCACGAGCACCTGGCCCAGGGAGAGGGCCGGCCGCCGGGCCCCGTGCGCGATCTGATGCCGGCAGCTCGTGCCGGCCGCCACAATCCAGGTGTCGGACCCGGCTTTGCGAATGGCCGGGAGCAGATCGAGCTCGGCCATGGCCATGGACACCTCGTAGTGCTCGGCCTCGTAGCCGAACGCCCCGGCCATCCCGCAGCACCCCGCCTTGACCGTCTCGACCTCCAGCCCGGGGATCCATCGGAGGACCGTCTCCGTAGTCCCCTCACGGCCCAGCGCCTTCTGGTGACAGTGGGTGTGCACGAGGACCCTCCGGGCGTCCACCGCACCGAGGTCGAGGTGGGCGCGTTCCACGGCTCTCTCGGCGGCCAAGAACTCGTCAAGGAGGAATGCCTGCTCCGCCAGTCTCGTGCTTTCCTCCCCGGGGAGCAGGTCCGGGAACTCATCCCGGAGCGTGAGGAGGCATGAAGGCTCGAGGCCGACGACGGGGACGCCACGTTCCGCCCAAGGACCGAGGGCGTTCAGAAGGCGCCGGGCCTCGTGGCGGGCCTCTTCAACTTGGCCAGCGTTCAGGAACGTGCGACCGCAGCAGGGTGGGCGTCCGGGAAGAATGGGCCCGCGGACCCGATACCCGGCGGCCTCGAGGACCTGTACGGCCGTACGTACGTTCTCAGGCTCGAAGTACGTATTGAACGTGTCGACCCAGAGGACGACCTCTCGGCCACCACCCGCGGTTATCGGATCGCCGTCCGGGCCTCGAAAGACGTCTCGGCGCCAACGCGGACGTTCCCGGCGCGCCGAGAGGCCGAGCAGCCGCTCGCCGGCTCGTGCCAGCAGTCCTCCGGGACGGCCCAGGTTGGCCAGCTCCGGCAGCCGTGCAGCCCACGGGGCGTAGCGTGGGAGCCACGCCACCAGGCGCTCGCGAAGGGGAAGCCCGTGCCGGCGGTGGTAGTGGCCGAGGAACTCCGTTTTCATGCGAGCCACGTCCACCCCGGTGGGACACTCCTTCCGGCACGCCTTGCACCCGACACAGAGGGCCACCGTCTCGTACATGTCGGCGGAGGTGAGGGCGTCCGGGCCCAATTGCCCGGTGAGGGCCAACCGCAGCGTGTTCGCCCGTCCTCGGGTGCTGTGGCGCTCGTCTTGGGTCGCCCGGAAGGAGGGGCACATGACCCCCGGGTCCCGCTTGCGACAGGCCCCGTTGTTGTTGCACATCTCGATGGCGCCGGCCCACCCGCCCCACGCAGACCAGTCCATGAACGTCTCGACGGGAAGCGACACGTAACCCGCCCTGAAGCGCAGAAGGGTGCGGTCGTCCATGCGGATCGGGTTCACGATCTTCCCGGGGTTGAGCGTGCCCGAGGGATCGAAGGCCGCCTTGATCTCCTCGAACGCTCGCACCAGCCGGCTCCCCAACATGGGCTCCAGGAACTCGGAGCGCACCAGCCCGTCCCCATGCTCGCCCGAGTGCGATCCTCCGAACTCCCTCACCAGCTCGTGAGCCTCCTCCGCGATGGCCCGCATCGACTTCAGATCGGCATCCTGCTTCAGGTTCAGGATCGGGCGAACGTGCAGGCAGCCCACCGACGCGTGGGCATACCATGTGCCGGTGGTTCCGTGGCGGTGGAAGATCTCCTCGAGCCGCGCCCCGTACGCGGGGAGGTATTCGAGTGGAACCGTGCAGTCCTCGATGAAGGACACAGGCTTCCGGTCGCCCTTCATGGACATGACGACGCTCATGCCGGCTTTGCGCACGGCCCAGATCCGGCGCTGGAAGTCGGAGGTCTCCGCTCGGACAACCGCGCCCGGGTGGCCCAGATCACCCATGAGCTCTTGGAGTCGGCCCAGATCGGCGGAGAGCCGACCCTGGTCGGCGCCCGAGAACTCCACCAGGAGCAGGGCGCGTGGCTCGCCCCGGACGAATTCGGTTACGGCGTCTCGCAGATCGGGGATCTCCCGGGCCAAATCCAGAAGCGTTCCGTCCACGAGCTCTACGGCGGAGGGCTCGAGCTCCACGATCGCGCGCACGGCCTTCAGGGCGCGGTCGAGATCGGGGAAGGCACACACTCCCAGGACCGTGCCCGAAGGCACGGGAGCGAGCTGTAGCTCGAGGTCGGTGAAGAACGCCAGGGTGCCCTCCGAGCCTATCAGGAGCCGCACGATCTCTCCACCTTGCGGGGATATGCGGTCGAGGTTGTAACCCGCGACCCTCCGCATGACCTTGGGGATGCGGAGCTCCAGCTCCCCCGCCTCGCGCTGCCTCAGGGCGGCCAGGGTGCCGGCGAGCTCGGCTTCGGGCCCGTCCGAGGGCGTCCCGAGACCGAAGCTCACCGGCGTTCCGTCCGACAGGAATCCGTCCACCCGACGGACGTTGTCCACCATCATCCCGTACCGGATGGAGCGAGCGCCGGCACTGTTGTTGGCCGCCATGCCGCCCAGGGTGGCCTGTGCTGCGGTGGCCACGTCCACCGGGAAGAACAGTCCATGGGGTGCAAGCATCCGGTTGAGATCATCCAGAACCACGCCGGGGCGAACCCTGATCGTCTGCCGATCGGTATCGAGCTTCCCGATGCCGATCAGGTACTTGCTGGTATCCATGACCAGGCCATCCCCGATGGCCTGACCGGACTGGGAGGTGCCGGCGCCGCGCGGAGTCACTGAAAAGCCGCTCTCGGCCGCGATCTCCAGCGTCCGTGACACGTCGTCCACGGTCCGGGGCACCACGACGCCCACCGGCTCGATCTGGTAGATGGAGGCGTCGGTGGAGTAGAGACCTCGGCTGAATGGGTCGAAGAGCACATCGCCTTCCAGCTCCCGCCCGAGGCGGGCGGCGAGCGCCGGGTCGCCGCGGGAACGCGTCGTGCTCGTCATGGCGGGGAAGGTAGCTCCGCACCATTATTTCCGCCCTAGTGTTCCGTTGACGACACACACCTTGGCAACGGGACACTGCGCTCGCGAACCGGTCCTAGTCTCCACGAGTCTACCCATGGCGTTTCGTTCAGGACGGCACTTCCTGCAGATCCCCGGACCGACCAACGTCCCGGAGCGGATTCTGCGCGCCATGGCCCGGCCGGCCATCGACCACCGGGCGCCCGAGTTCGGCGAGATGGGCCGCAGGATTCTGGCCGGCCTGAAGGAGGTCTTCTGGGCTTCTGAGCAGGTCTTCATGTACCCGGCTTCGGGGAGTGGCTCGTGGGAAGCCGGCCTTGTGAACACCTTGTCCCCGGGCGACCGGGTCGCGGCTTTCGACAGCGGGCACTTCGCGGAGACCTGGGCAGGGGTGGCGCGAAACATGGGTCTCACGGTGGATGTCTTGCCCTCGGACTGGCGTAGGGGGGTCGATCCGGCGGTTCTGGAGGAGTGCCTCACCGCCGACACGGGTCATCAGATCAAGGCGGTTCTCGTGGTCCACAACGAGACCTCCACCGGCGTGACCAACGACATCCCGGCAGCGCGGGCCGCCCTCGACCGGGCGGACCACCCCGCGCTGCTCATGATCGATGCCGTGTCGTCGCTTTGCGCCATGGACCTCCGCCACGACGAATGGGGCGTGGACGTGACCATCGCCGGCTCCCAGAAGGGCCTCATGCTCCCTCCCGGTCTCAGCTTCGCGGCGGTGAGCAAGAAGGCTCTGGAGGCGCACGCGGATGCGGAGCTTCCGCGCTCGTATTGGGACTGGACCGCCATGAAGACGTCCAACGAAGACGGTTACTTCCCCTACACGCCGGCCACGAACCTAATGTACGGGCTCGATGAGGCCCTGAAGATGCTTCGCGAAGAGGGCTTGGATCGCGCCTTCGCACGCCACGCGCGATTCGCCGAAGCCACCCGCCGTGCCGTCGCAGCGTGGGAGCTTGAGAACTTCTGCCTCGAAGAGTCGGCCTTCAGCTCCGCTCTGACGTGCGTTCAGGTACCCGACGGGACGGACGCGAACGAGCTCCGCCGGGTCATTGTGGAGCGTCTCGACATGTCGCTGGGGGGAGGGCTCGGCAAGCTGAGGGGCCGCGTCTTCCGGATCGGCCACCTCGGTGACCTCAACGACCTGACCTTGGCGGGGACGCTGTGCGGCGTCGAGATGGGGCTGAGCATGGCCGGTGTTCCGCACCAGGCGGGTGGTGTCCAGGTCGCCCTCGAGTTCCTGGCCGGTGAGGGAGGAAGGGCATGACGGCACGGAGCGGCGGCAGCCCGCGGTGGACCGTCGCCCTCATCGCCCTCGTCGTGGGTTCGGGCGTCGCCGGCTGCGGAGGCGAATCCGGGGAGGAGTCGCTCATCGAGCTCAAGTTCGGCCACGTGGGCGCCCCCGGCTCCCTGTTCGCGGTCTCTGCGGAGGAGTTTGCCCGGCGGGCCAACGCAAGGCTGGCGGGCCGGGTCGAGGTGAGCGTCTTCGGCTCCAGCCAGCTGGGAGGGGACGAGGTCATGCTCCAGAAGCTCAAGCTGGGCACCCTCGACTTTGCACTGCCCTCGACCATCATGTCGTCCACGGTCGACGCCTTCGGCCTCTTCGAGATGCCGTACCTGGTCCAGGACCGGGATCACATGAAGCGCATCGAAGAGGAGGTCGTGTGGCCCACCCTCGTCCCGCTGGCGGAGGAGCGTGGCTATAGGATCATCGCGGTGTGGGAGAACGGGTTTCGCCACGTGACGAACAACCTGCGGCCCGTGGTGACGCCCACCGACCTGGCGGGCATCAAGCTCCGCACCCCCCGCGGGATCTGGCGGGTGAAGCTGTTCCAGGCCTTCGGCGCGAATCCCTCGCCCATGGCCTTGTCGGAGGTGTTCGTGGCGCTCCAGACCGGGGTCATGGACGGGCAGGAAAACCCGCTGGCCCAGATCCACGCCTCCAAGTTCCACGAAATCCAGAGGTACCTGTCCCTCACGGGACACGTCTACACGCCGGCGTACGTCACGGTGGGCGCGAGCTGGGACCGGCTGCCCGAAGACGTACGGGCCGCCCTGACCGAGATCGCGGCGGAGACCCAGGCGTTCGTCCACGACATGGCTGCCCGCATGGACGCCGACTTCCTGGAGGAGCTCCGCGCGGGGGGCGTGCAGGTGAACGATGCGGACCGGGAGGCCTTCGTCTCGGCGAGCCGCGCGATCTTCCAGGAGTTCGGGAGCACGGTGGAGGGCGGCGACGCCATGGTGGCTCGGGCCCTCGAGCTCGCAGGGGGCTGATACGGCCGCCGCTCAGAGGGCCTACGCCGTCCGTGGGCGCATGCGACGGGGGCTCCGGGTCACACTGGAGGTCGTGGTCTTGGCGCTCATGGCCGCTTTGGCGCTGGTGGTCGTCCTGGGCGTCGCGTTCAGGAAGCTCGGTGCCGCCCTGGTCTGGTACGACGAAGTGGCCTCCATCCTCCTGGCCTGGCTCACCTTCTACGGGGCGGCGTTGGCGGCGCTCCACCGGGCCCACATCGGCTTCCCCAAGCTCCTGGATGGGCTCGGCCCCGCCGTCCGGCGCCCGCTGATCCTGCTGGGCGAAGTCTTCGTCCTGGCCTTCTTCCTGGTGGTGGCTTGGGGGGGGTGGAGGGTCTTCGGCATTCTCGGGGGCGAGACTCTGGCGAGCCTTCCTTGGGTGCCTCAGCGATTCACCCAGTCGGTGATTCCCATCGGTGCGGTGCTCTACATCGTCGCCGAGCTCCTCACCCTTCCCGAGGTGCTCGCTGGTCCGCCGGGCGGGCGGGCCGGCGGAGTGGGCGGGAGTCCGCGAGGCGCAGATGATGCAGCGGCCGGGCGCATCGACGATCCGGCCCCGGAGGAGACCCCATGATCCTCCTATTCATGTTCCTCGGGCTGGTGGCGCTGGTCCTCATCAACGTGCCCATTGCGGTCTCCCTCGGCGTGGTGGCGGTCTTGGCGATCTGGCTCACGACCGGAGTGGGGGGGCTACCCAACGCCGCCATCGTTCTCTTCTCCGGATCCACCAAGTTCGCCCTCATCGCCATCCCGCTCTTCATCCTGGCCGGGGCGATCATGAACGCGTCGGGAATCTCGCGGCGCCTGATCAACCTGGCGTCGGCGCTGGTGGGCTTCATCCGGGGCGGCCTCGCCATGGTGACGGTGAGCGCGTCCCTCTTTTTCGCCGAGATCTCCGGCTCCGCGGTGGCCGATGTCGCGGCCCTGGGGTCCATCCTCATCCCGGCGATGAAGAAGCGGGGCTACCCCACGCCCTTCGCCGCCGCCGTCACGTCGTCGTCGGCCACCTTGGCCGTCATCATCCCGCCGTCGATCCCCATGATCCTGTACGGCGTGATGTCGGGAAGCTCCGTCGTTGAGCTCTTCGTGGCAGGGATCGTTCCGGGCGTGCTGGGCGGCCTCCTCATGATGGTCGTGGTCTACGTTCTGGCCCTGAGGAACGGCTTTCCCGTGGAGTCGACCTTCCGGCTTCGGCGAGTCTTCGTGACCCTCAAGGAGGCGGGCTGGGCGCTGCTCCTTCCGGGGATCATCCTCGGCGGGATCTTCTCGGGGTGGGTCACGGCAACCGAGGGAGCGGGCCTGGCGGTGGTGGCCGCCATCGTCATCGGCGGTGGCATCTACCGGGAGCTCGACCTCGGGGCCTTGCGGACGGCCATGCTCGACGGAGGCATCCAGACGGCGGTGGTCATGCTCCTCGTGGCCACCTCGGCGCTTCTTGGCGACTACCTGACCGAGGTGCAGGTGCCGCAGCGCGTCGCCCAGGGGATCATGGACTTCACCGACAACCGCCTGGCGATCCTCGCGCTCCTCAACGTGTTCTTCCTGCTCGTGGGTCTCTTTCTCCACTCTGCGGCCGCCATCATCCTGGTCGTGCCCATCGTGATGCCCCTGGTCCTGGCCGCCGGCATCGATCCGGTTCACTTCGGGCTCGTTGTCACGCTGAACCTGGGGATCGGCCAGCAGACGCCGCCGGTGGCCAGTGTCCTGGTCACGGCCTGCTCCGTGGCCAAGGCGGACATCTGGGAGGTGAGCAAGGTGAACGTCTACTTCGTGGCCGTTCTCGTAGCCATGCTTCTGCTGGTCACCTACGTTCCGGCAGTTCCCATGTGGCCCGTCGATCTCTTCTACCGATGAGCGACCAAATGTCCGACCGGGTGAGGGTCCGCCGTGAGGATGCCCTGGCCATCGTCACGCTGAGCCGTCCGGACCGGCTGAATGTGCTGGACCGCAAGGGATGGGAGGCTCTCGCCGTTGCCATGGAGACTCTGGGCCGGGACCCGGACGTCCACTGTGTTGTCGTCCAGGGCGCCGGCAGCAGAGCCTTCTCCGCGGGCTCCGACGTCACCGGCTTTCCGGACGAGCGTAGCACGCCCGAGCAGGTTCAGGAGTACGCCCAAGCGCTGGAAGGCGCCCTCTCCGCCATTCGGAGTTGTCCCCACCCGACGCTGGCGCTCATCCATGGGGCGTGCGTCGGCGGCGGGCTCGAGATCGCCGCGTCCTGCGACCTGAGGATCTGCAGTGAGTCGAGCCGGTTCGGCGCACCCATCAACCGGCTGGGGCTCACGATGTCCTATGGAGAGCTGGGCCCCCTCGTGGAGCTGGTCGGCGCCTCGGGCACCCTGGAGATCCTCTTCGAAGGTGGCCTGCTCAGCGCCGAGCGGGCGTACCAGGTGGGCCTCGTGAACCGTGTGGTCTCCGACGACTCGGTGGAGGAGGAGGCACTGGCCACGGTCCAGCGCATCGCGGCCGGTGCTCCGTTGGTGAACCGATGGCACAAGAGGTTCGTGCGCAGGCTCACGGTCGGGCAGCCCGTGACCGAGGAGGAACGACAGGAGGCGTACGAGGCGTTCCAGACTGATGACTATCGGGAAGGCGTCCAGGCTTTCCTGGAGCGACGCACACCGAGGTTCCGAGGGGAATGAGTCACCCGGGACCCCTTACCGACCTGCGCGTCATCGAGTTCGCGCACATCATGGCCGGCCCGACGTGTGGACGCATGCTCGCCGACATGGGGGCCGACGTCATAAAGGTGGAACCGGTCACGGGCGGGGATTCCACGCGACAGTTCATGCCTCCCGACCTGAAGGGAGAGTCGGCGGCATTCCTGATGATGAACCGCAACAAGCGGGGCGTGTCCCTCGACCTGAAGTCGGAGGGGGGCCTCGAGGTCGGTCGCCGTCTCGTGGACGGTGCAGACGTGCTCATCGAGAACCACCGCAGAGACACGATGGAGCGGTTGGGGCTCGGGTACGAGGCCCTGAGAGAGCGGAACCCGGACCTCATCTACTGCGAGATCTCGGGGTTCGGACGTACCGGGCCCATGGCGGACCTCGGCGGCTTCGACCTGATCACCCAGGGCTACAGCGGCATCATGAGCGTGACGGGCGAGGGCGAGGGAAGGCCTCCCGTGAAGTCCGGCCCGCCCCTGACCGACATCACGGCCGGGATCCTCGCCGCCATGGGCGTCTTGGCCGCCTACATCGAGCGCCTCAAGACCGGCCGGGGCCAGCGCGTGGATACTTCGCTCTTCGAGGCCGGAATCACCCAGTCGTACTGGCAGACCGCAGTGGCCCTGGCCACCGGGGACTCCCCCGGACCGCTGGGCTCGGCCCACCCCATGAGTGCCCCCTACCAGGCCTTCGAGACGACGGACGGGTGGATCACCGTGGGAGGCACGAACCAGACCAGCTGGCTCCGGCTGGTCGACGCGGTGGATCTACCCGAGCTCGCCGAGGATCCTCGCTTCCGGCTGAACTCAGACCGTATGGAGCACGTCGACGAGCTGGCCACCATCCTCGGCGAACGCTTCAAGGCCCGGACCACGGCGGAGTGGGTCACTCTCCTCGAGGGCGCGGGTGTCCCCGCCGGACCGGTGGCGAGCGTAGGCGAGATGTTGGAGCTACCCCAGACTCTGGCCCGGGAGATGGTTCTGGAGGTCGAGCATTCACTGCTCGGATCCGTCCGGACCGTGGGATTCCCCGTGAAGTTCTCCGAGACGCCCGGATCCGTTCGCCGGGGTGCCCCGGTCCTGGGCGAGCACACGCGGGAGGTGCTAGGGGAGCTGGGCTACACCGACGAGCAGGTGGAAGATCTCGTTCGGAGTGGGGCAGCCCTCTGCCGTTGACAGATATTACTGTCGCCGTAGTCAGCCTGGCGCCGAACCCGAAGTCCCCGAAGATTGCCTCCTTCGCCCCAGTCGCGCCGGCGGTCTTCTCGATGTCGCCTGGGGGCATCGCCTAGGAGGGCCGGATGCGCGAGTACACTCGAGGAGAGTTCCTGGGAATGGGAGCCGTACTGGCCACTGGCTTCGGCATCGGGGATTGGGAGCCGGGTGACGCTCGTCCCAGGGCGCCGGCCCCCCCCGGGACGTCCAGCCCGGGGCCCATCCAGGCATCGCGGAGCGTAGCCCCCGACTTGGTCGTCGTGAACGCCAGGGTCTATACCGTCGACGATGCGCTTCCCCGCGCCGAGGCGTTCGCCGTCAAGGACGGGCGCTTCATCGCCGTCGGGAGCACCAGCGACATCCGTAATCTGGTGGAGAGCGGGACCGAGGTCATTGATGCCGGCGGGATGACCGTCACGCCGGGCTTCATCGACGCTCACATGCACCCCGCCTCGGGCGGAATCCGTGAGCTGACGCAGGTGAACCTCGACGCGCGCAGCATGGCCGACATCGGCGAACGTCTCCGGGCCGCGGCCGCACAGAAGCCGGCCGGCGAGTGGATCGTCTGCTTCAAGTACGATGACACCAAGGTCCGAGAAGGTCGGAGGATCACCCGTAGGGACCTGGACGGGTGGGTCCCGGATCACCCGGTGCGGGTCAGTCACCGTGGCGGCCACATCGCCTGGTACAACAGCAAGGCGTTCGAGCTGGCGGGCGGCAACATCTACGTCGAGAACGGAGAGCTGACGGGCCTGATGGCCGAGCGCGCCAACGGCTTGTTCAACGGGCTGATTCCGTCGGGCTCGACCCGTGAGCAGCGTCAGGCCGGCGTCAAGCTGATCGCGGAGATGGTCACCGCAGCAGGGCTCACGTCGCTCCACGACGCGAGCTGCGGCACGGGCTCCGCCGTCGCCTATCAGGACGCGTACCATGCGGGAGAGCTCCGCTGCCGGATCTACATGATGACCCAGGGTGGCATGTTCGAGGGCCTGAAGGCGGCAGGCGCCTACACGGGTCTCGGCGACGAGTGGCTTCGAATCGGCGGCGTGAAGTTCGGCGCCGACGGCTCGGCATCCGGGCGCACGATGGCCATGAGCACGCCCTACGTGGGACGGCCGGACGACTACGGGATCTTGACGATGACCCAGGAGGAGATCCACGAGGCGGTGGAAGACGCGCACCGCCACAACTTCCAGGTCGGGATCCACGCCAACGGTGACCTGGCCATCGACATGGTGCTGAACGCTTACGAGCGCGTGCAGCGGATGTGGCCGCACAACGATCCGCGGCACCGGCTCGAGCACTGCTCTCTGGTGAACCCGGATCTGTTGCGGCGCATCAAGGCCACGGGATCCGTGCCCACGCCGTTCTGGACCTACGTCCATTACCACGGAAACAAGTGGGTCGAGTACGGCGAGGAGAAGATGCGCTGGATGTTCGCGCATCGCTCCTTCCTGGACTACGACATTCCGGTGGCCGGGGCGTCCGACTACGTGCCCGGCCCCTACGAGCCCCTGATGGCCATCCAGAGCATGGTGACCCGCACGGACTTCGACGGGCGTGCGTGGGGTCCCAACCAGCGGATCACCGTGGACGAAGCACTCCGCATCGGGACCATCAACGGGGCCAAGGCCGGGTTCGAAGAGGACATCAAAGGCTCCATCACGGCAGGGAAGCTGGCGGACTTCGTGATCCTGGCGGAGGACCCGCACGAGGTCGATCCCGAGAGCATCAAGGAGATCCAGATCGCTAGTACGGTCGTCGGCGGCCAGTCAATGTACGCGGGCTAGGGTCGAGCGACGACGTCCCGAGTCCGGTGGGCCTCAAAGATGGGGAGGACTGGGCGCCGCTGGTAGGCCGCTTAGTGAAATCTTAGGATTCTCTGGACCCCGGGGCCGGGGGCCCCTAGCTTCTCAATTCTTCCCCGCGCACCCATGCAAGGAGCGAGTCATGATGCGCATCTTGAAGGCCGGCCTACTCGCCGGAGTCGCGGTCGTTTTTTCTGACCAGCCCGCCTGGGCCCAGAGCGACCACCTCGCACTAGCCACCGAGCAAACCAAAGAGGCCATCCGCCATGGCGAGATGGGCCATGCCTCCGTGGTCGTTCGGCATGCCACTGAGGCGCTGACCCACGCCGAGGCGGCGGTGAAGGACATGGCAACTCCCCACGCGTCGGCAGCCGTGGCGAGCCTGAAGGAGGCGATCGATCACGGCAACATGGACCACGCCGGGGTCGCGACCGGAAAGGCCAACGAGGCGCTCAAACACCTCGAGGTCGCCGACCACGTCGCCCGGGCGATGCAGGCCGGCCGGGAGGCGATCCGCCACGGTGAGATGGGTCACGCCTCAGTGCTGGCCGATCACGCCGGTAAGGCGCTGGCTCACGCCGAGGCGGCCCTGAAGGTGATGGACGATCGGCATATCCAGATGGCCATCGACGGGTTCAAGGGCGCGATCGATCACGCCGGGATGGGGCACGCCGACATCGCCACGGAGCAGGCACAGGGGGCCATGCGGCACTTTACCATGTAGGGACTCGGCGACCGAGGTCGCGCGCCCCGCCAGAGGTTCGGATGGGAACGCGACCGCGAGACCGCGACCGGCTCACCAGGGAGGCCCCGCGCGACGGGCCTCCCTGTGTCTTGGGGCGGTATCGGCTGCCTCAGGTGACGGGTCCCGAAGAGCTACTCGCGGCTCCTCCCATCATCTTTGACAAACCCGTATCGCTCGCCAGAGAATCCGCATTGGAAGGCGGTTCTATGGAGTGAAAACTCGCGGCGATTCTAAGTGCGGACGTCCAGGGGGAAACCAATCGGGGATGCCATGCTCAAGCGCTCGTCTTTCTCGGCTTTGATCACCGTTCTCGCTTTCGCTAGCGCCGCCTCTGCCCAGGAACCCGTGGAGTGGGGGCCCGACCTCTACTTCTCCACCTTCTCCATCGCCGCAATCGATCCGGAAACCGGGGAGTCGGGCGTCGCGGTCACGACGCGAGTTCCTTGCGTGGGGAACGGCGTACCCTGGGTCCGCGCGGGTGTCGGAGCCGTTGCGACCCAGGCCAGCACCCGTGTTGCCTACGGCAACGAGCTCCTGGATCTCATCGCGGATGGGATGAGCGCCGACGCGGCGCTGGCCCAGGCGGTGACGGCCGATACGGGATCCGCCCGGCGCCAGGTGGGCGTGATCTCCCTGGACGGGTCACGGGCCCAATACACCGGGACCGGTCCCAGTTATTGGGCAGGGCACCGTGATGGTCCCAACTACGTGACCCAGGGAAACATCCTGGTGGGGCCGGAGGTGGTGGAGGCGGTGGCCGCCAGCTTCGAAGCTACCGAGGGCACGGGCCGCCATCTGTCGGATCGTCTGATCGCGGCGTTGGCCGCCGGCCAGGCTCAAGGGGGGGACAGCCGCGCCGGTCGTCTACAGTCAGCGGCCGTGGTGGTGGCGGACCCACGTCCCGGAAACTCACGGCGGCCCGACCAGGTCACCGCTAACATCAATGTCTGTGAGCACCCCACACCCGTCGCCGAGCTCCGCAGAATCTGGAACTCAATCTCGCAGACCTTGGGCTATCGGGAGCTTCGTCGGTTCGCAGGTAACGACGTCTGGCAGCTCCGGGTGATGCTCCACGCTGTGGGATACTACCGTCCCGAAGCCGCCGAAATCCCACGGGACGGCCCGTCGCAGAGCTACACGGCCGATCTCGTGGAGGCGGTCGATGCGTTCCGAGACGCGGAGGGCCTAGCGACGCGCACGGCGGGACTCGTGGACCAGCAGATGATCGAGCATCTGTGGCAGGCTCTCGAGTCGGCGGGGAAGGTGGTTCAGGTCCGGAATATGATCCGGGACGTGACCCTGGTCCGGAGATAGGGGCGGCCCCGAAGCAGCGGCCCGAAGGTAGCGGCCCCGGGCGTTGGTAGAATCCACCTCCCTTACTCGTTGTATGGGGTGAAGAGGTCGAGAGGCCTGGGTTCGAGAATGGCCGTGAAGGGGGACGACGATGGGACAGAGCGTGATTGGCGGGGCTACTGCTCCGACGGGGTTCAAGCGGGGGATGATCCACTGCGCGTTGTTGATGGCGGCGACGGCTCCCTCCGCGTGCATTGTGGATCTGGATCTGGATACGGACTCGGACGGAGATCACCGCAGAATCACGGGCAGCGGGCACGTGGTGGTGGAGACGCGCACCGTCTCACCTTTCTCACGCGTAAGCGCCCTCGGCGTCGGGCGGCTCATCCTGGAGCCCGCTGAAACCGAGTTCGTCGAGGTGCGGGCTGATGACAACGTGCTCCCCCTTCTGGGGACCGTGGTTCGGGACGGCACGCTCTTCCTCGGACCCGACTCCGACATCGACTTCCGCGACATCACCGAGATCGTGTACACGGTAGGTTACCGGCAGCTGAATCGGATCGCGATTTCCGGGGTGATGGAGGGTGAGGCGCTCGCCATCGACACCGAGTTCCTCTCCGTGGGCGTCTCTGGCGTCAGCAGTTTTCGAACCGCGGGCTGGGCCTTCGATCACGACGCGCAGGTCTCCGGCGTCTCGACGTATTTGGCCGGCGACCTCGAGACGTCACTCACCACGATCTCGGCCTCGGGAGTCTCGTCGGCCGTGGTATGGGTCCTGGACGAGCTAGATGCGAGCGCCAGTGGCGCGTCCCTTATCCGGTACAGGGGCAATCCGTCGGTTCACTCCTCCGTTTCGGGAGCCGGCAGAGTAACCCGCTACTAACCGCTCATCTGGTGACACAGGCTAGGGTGTCGAAACGGCCTCTACCAGCAGGTCGGTGAACATCCCACGGCCCTCGTGGCCCGAGAAGTCACACACTACGGTGTAGGCTCCCGGCACAAGATCGACGGTCACCACGCGCGTCTCGTAGGGGCTCAGCCTGCCCTCGGTCTCCCAGACGAGAGAGTCGGACTCCTTCAAGACGAACAGGAGATTGTGCTCCTCGAAGCCCCGGCTCTCCAGCCTGAACACCGTCGGCCCGGCCGGGAGCACCGCCGGCATTCCGACTGAGTACTCGTCGAGCGTCACCCGGACCGTGTCGATTCGGCTCCCCTGCGTTTCGGGAGCCTCTGCCGCCGGGGGCTCCGGTGAGTCCCCCCCTGTATCGCCGGTGGTGTCGCCCCAGCATGAGGCGAGGAGAAGAGCCAAGGCGGCAACCGAGACGAGCCCGGGCCAAGGACGGAGGGTTCGGCGCATTAGGGGGATGATATGGCCGGTTCTCCGTCGCTGAGGCGGCCTATCCGGCCTCCTCGTCCGCATTGGGGACATCGCCGGAGATCTTCCCTTGCTTCGGAGAGAGCAAGCGCCAAATGCAGTAGATCTCGAGAGCCGTGACGAGGCCCATGCTCGAGATCATCAGGGTGAGGGCGAGAGGCGTCATGACGGGGCCACCTCGGGCGTGCCGACGGCTGGCCGGTTCCGCCAGGCGCGGTTCACCAGGTAGAGGCCCAGGATCAGGACGGCCACCATCACGGCGCGACTCGCCCAGCGGACGGGGATGGTCTCCGGGTCGGTCACGGTCTTCATCAACAGGGTGGGCACGGCCTCGGTCACGCTCCACCAGGCGAGGAGAATGACTAGAAAGAGAGGCGTGACCCACTTCATGATGGGCCGGTAGATGCTCGGCACCCGGAGCTCGGCTCCCTCGTGCATCTCCTTCCACCCTCGGTCCACACCGAAGAAGTACGAGAACAGCAACACCTCGATGGTGGCGAACACTACGAGGCCGAAGGTCCCCATCCAGTAGTCCCACTCGGCCAGAAAGCCCCGCGTGTAGAACGCGACGTGGAGGAGGCCGACGGCGGCGGCGATCGCCATGACGATACCGACCGCCCGGTCGCGGCTCATCTGGAACTCGTCCCGAAGGAAGGCGATGGCCGGGCTGGCCAGCGCCACGCTCGAGGTGATGCCCGCGATGAAGAGCAGCGCGAACCAGAGGAGCCCAAAGATCTGCGACGTGAGCTGTGGCCCTGGCAGAGCCGGGAAGACGCCCCCCATGGCCACGATGGCCAGGTCGTACGTCCCGTCGCGGGCGATGGCGAGGGTCTCGTCCACTCCGAAGAAGACGATGGCGGCGGGGATCGCGATGGTCCCACCCAGGACTACTTCCGCGAATTCGTTCGTGGTGGCTGTGGACAGACCGCCCAGCGTGATGTCGTCCTCCTTCCTCAGGAACGACGCATACGTGTGAATCGTTCCGACGCCCAGGGAGAGGGTGAAGAACATCTGCCCGGCCGCCGCCAGCCAGACTCGCGCGTTGAGGAGGCCGGCCCAGTCCGGGTTCCAGATGAAGTTGAGCCCGTCGATGGGCGAGGCCATGGCCCGGGGCAGCGTGAGGACCCGGATCAGGAGGACGATGGCGAAGAGAAACAGGATCGGCATGCCGATCAGCGCCAGCTTCTCGATGCCTCGACTCACACCCCGCCGGAGCACGGCTGCCAGGAAGGCCAGTGTGACCATGAAGAATAAGACGGTGATCCAGGGACCGTGCGCGGACGAGTCGAAGACGTCCTGGTACGAGTACACGTAGTCCCGCATCCCGCCCACGCCCCCCAACCCGAAGTACCCACCCGTGAGGCTCAAGAAGCTGAAGCCCAACATCCACGACACCACGTACGTGTAGTAGATGAAGAAGAGGAGGGGCATCACCACGCCGATCACACCCACATACTTGGCCCAGGAGCGCTTCCCGTCGGTCATCAGGTCGAACATGCCGGGAACGGTGCCGTGACCCTGGCCACCTCCGAAGCGGCCGATGGTCCATTCCATCCACATGAGCGGGATACCGAGGATCAGGAACGAGATGAAGTACGGGATCATGAAGGTCCCGCCTCCGTTCTCCACCGCCTGAACGGGGAAGCGGAGAAAGTTGCCCAGCCCGACGGCGTTCCCGGCCATGGCCAGGACGAGGCCGATTCGTGTGGCCCACCGTTCCTTCGGCTGAAGTGACAAGGGCGCTCCTCAGCAGCTAGCCCGAATTCGGAAGCTTGGCCGCGAAGCTAGGTGCCGGATGGACGGTCGGGAAGGAGCCTTCGCTAGGTCGGTGAGGTGAACGCTCGCTAGCCGGCGTACGTATCTTTTGAGTCAGATCGTACGTATCGGGTCACTGGGCTCCGTGTGGGGAGTGCCGGCTTTCCTATCCGTTGTACACCAGCCCACCGCGCTGTCCGTACTCCTCCAACACCTGGCTGGCCTCGGCCCGCATCACGCCACGCACGAACTCGATCCCTCGCTCTTCCATGTACTCGTGTGAGCGCGTGAATACGGGCCCCTCGTCGAACGAAAGGCGCTTCGCGTCCTTGTGGCTGGCGCCGGTGACAACCCGCTCGACGCCGGCCCAGAGAATGGCGGCGAAGCACATGGCGCAGGGGTCGCACGAGGAGGCCAGCTCGTGGGCCGGCATACCCTCCTCTCCCAGGGTGAACGAGCCCAGGGCCGCCTGGGCCAGCATGAAGGCGACGATCTCGGCGTGGAGCACGGAGTTGTTCAGGGGCACGACCTGGTTCACGCCCACCGAGACCAGTCTTCCGCTTTCCCGCTCGAACACGGCGGCCCCAAAGGGCCCCCCGATGCCCCGGAGGATGTTCTCGCGGGACAGGTCGATGACGAGCCTCATCTTGTCTTCGTCCGACGCGTATCGCCGGTCCCAGTCGACGATCTCGCGGGTCCAATCCGGCACGCAGATGCGAACTTCACGGGGGTTGCTCATGGCCTCTCGAGTGGGAGGGGTCTGTTGGAATTTATAGCTGCTCCGCCGCCCTCGGCATATCCTTCGCTTCGATGAAAGCGCCCGACCTGATCGTCTCCAGCTCCCGGGTGGTCACACCCGAGGGGGTCCGCTCGGGATCCGTCGTGGTTTCCGGCGGGGTCGTCGTGGCGGTCGAGCCCCCGGGCGCGCCCCACCTGGACTCCCACGTTCACGTCAACGACCCGGGACGCGCCGACTGGGAAGGCTTCGAAACGGCTACCAAAGCGGCGGCGGCAGGCCTACGGTTACTCCACCTACCGGGGGAGCTGACGCCGACCCGCCGGGAGCGGGCCGTTAGCCGCTCCGCCCCTCCAGGATCCGTGTGAACGACCGCGTGGCCAGCTCTTCCATGGTGAGCCCGGTAGCCAACGCCTCCACTTCGGTGATCGCGCCGCAGCCCACCCCACGGAGGAAGAAGTTCAGCAGACCCTGCCCCGTAGCCGCGTCGTCGAACACACTGCCGGCAAGCGTCGCCTGAGCCGCCGCCTCGACGAAGTTGCGGAGTCGGGTCACCGCCGCGTCGAGACCTTCCAGGAAGAACGCGTAAAGCGCGGCGTAGCGCGTGATGAGATGGGCCGGGTGCAGGTCCCAACCCTGGTAGTATCCGTTCGCGAGGGAGTGGCGCACATCGTCGTAGTGGAGGCGCATGGCCTCCTCGACGCCGGGCTCCACGGGCACGACGTTCGTGGCCCCGTCCGAGAGCCAGATCCCAGTCCCGCGGAGCGCGATCTTCATCATGTGACGGGCCACGTCGCAGGCCGGGTGCCGCATCGTCTGCTGATCCGGGGTGAGGCCGTACGCGGCGGTGTAGTCGTAGACGCCGAAGTGGGCGCCGACGCAGCGGCCCCGCCCTGCGGCCACGAGGAGCGGCAGGTTGGACCGTCCCTCCGCATCGAGGATGGACTGGGTCGTCTCGATCATCAGCTCGAGGCCCACCGCACCGGGCGCCATGCCCAAACGGTCCTCGAGTATCTCCAATGCCGTCGCCAGGGAGGCGACCTGCTCCGGTACGACGACCTTGGGGAGCGTCACGAAGAAGTTGGGCGGCGGGGACACGCCGCTCTCCGACAGGAGCGTGGTCAAAACCAGGTCCAGCGTCCTGAGGCCCCGCCGGTGGAGCTCTCCGCTCAACGGCTTGATCCGGATCCCGATAAACGGCGGAAGCGATTCCTCCGCCAGGCCGCTGGCCAGCTCATCTCCCACGCGCACCGCGGCGGCGTCTTCCTCCGCGTCGGGCCGGGGACCGTAGCCATCCTCGAAATCGATGCGGAAGTCCTCCACGGCCTCGCGCACCAGTTTCTCCCGCACCCGGCGGTGAACCGTGTCGGCCAGGTTCGTCCCCTCGGGCCCCTGGATCCCCAGGGTAGCGGTCAGCTGCTCCGGCGTGGCCATGTACTGGTCCATGAAGCGGACGGCCAAGTCACCCAGCTTGGTGGCCGTGTCTCGCTTGAACAGGTGGGCGCCGCCGTACACCGTGTGCACGGGCTGCCGGCTGCCGGAGTCACCGGGGTAGGCGGCCTCGAAGTCCGCGCTGGCCTGACGGAGGGTCGCGCTCAGGCGGTCCAGATCGTCGGGTCCGAGGGTCGTTCTCATCATTGCATTGCTCCGGATGGCGCTGCCTCCTGGAGCGCGTGGTACAGCACCCGGGCCATCACCTCCGTGCGTAGCGGGCCGTCGACCGCAGGTCATCGATGGGTGAGACGTCCTGTTGGACGGTCGCCAGCAGATCGTCCAGAATCTTGATGACGATGAAGAATCGCCCCCAACACGTCCGCGGGGTCCGATCGCTGCCGCGGCACCCGCCACCCGATCGCCTTGGTCACATCGCGTGTCGTCGACGACATCGCTCACATCCTCCCGGGAGAGATCAAACCGCAGTCATTCTACGTCCGAGCCAGTGCGGAGCAACAATTCGGATGGTGCGTTTTGACGGGATACTTTTCCCGGTGCCGGGGAAAAGTTTGCTCGAGAATGGGGCGATTCCAGAGCAAAAGGCCGTAGGGGTCGAGTTTTCCACATGGCACGGATCTCGCGAATAGTCCGCCGAGCTCCCCATCGGCTTTGCGAACGAACGGATATGAGTGTCGATCTCGGTTAAGGAGTTTTCAACTCGACATCCGATCGATCAAGAAAAAGGTAGGACGAAGATGAAACAAGAAGAACAGCGCGGCTTTGCCCTTCCCGTGGCGGTGTTCACCCTTGGGGTCGTGAGCCTCATCATGACCGGCGGGTTCTTCATGGCGCGCCAGGAGGGGCGCATCGGCGTGGCGAGCGAGCACGCCGGCCTGGCCTTCCATTTGACCGAGCAGGGCTTCGTGGACCTCATGGCCAACTGGAACTCGGCTCTCTTCGGAGCTCTGCCCGACTGGGGTGACACCACCGTTACGCGAGACTACCCGGGTGTGGGGCGTGTCACCGCCCGTGTCACCAAGATGACCGACAACCTGTACTTCGTGGACGCCGACGGCACGGTCACCCGGGGTGGCGCTATGCTCTCGGGGGCCTCGCGGCGCGTGGGCGTCACGGTGCGCCTGGTCACGGCCGACATCGCGCCTCCCGCCGCGCTGACCACACGGGGACCGACGACGCTCAAAGGCACAGCCGAGGTGCACGGCGAGGACGAGGTTCCCGGCGGTTGGGGAGGCCTCTGCCCGGGCACACTGGAAAACAAGCCGGGGATCCTCACGGACAATGCCAGCCAGGTCAGCACCCAGGGTCAAGCGATAATCACCGGAGATCCGGCCGTGGAGGAGGACACCTCCATCGCCGACTCGACCTTCACCAAATTCGGAGACCTCACCTGGGCCGACTTGACGGACATGGCCGACATCCGCCTCGCCGGCGGGAGCATCAACAACATGGCTCCCGACAGCACCGCGGCAGGAGTCTGCAATAACGGGCAAGCCTTCGCGAGCAATTGGGGCAATCCCGAGAACCCCGGAGCGGCCTGCTCCAACTGGTACCCCATCATCCACATAACCGGCAGCGCCAACATCCAGTCCGGAGGCGTGGGCCAGGGAGTCCTGCTCGTGGATGGCAACCTCGACCTGCGGGGTGGCTCCGTCTTCTACGGCATCATCATTGTCCAGGGGAGTATGGAGACCCAGGGTTCCGGAAACCGGGTCTACGGTGGGGTCATGGCCAGCAACGCCAGCTTCGAAGCGCAGGCTCTCGTGGGCGGATCCGTGGTCACGAATTCGACGTGCGCGGTGAGCCGGGCCGTCATCAATTCGAGCCTCACCCGGGTCCGCCCGCTCGCTTCCCGCAGCTGGGTCGATCTTTCGGCGACCTCCGGAAGCTAGTGTTCCTGGCCCTCTTGGTGTCTCGCAAACTTCGGCAACGGAACACTAGGGTGGGAAGCCTCTACCGCCTCCAGACCCCGATCCCGTCCTGGTAATCGATCCGGGTGCCAAACGGTGCCGAGAGCCCGGCGAGGTGCTCGATGATCTTCCGACCCAGCGCTTCGGGGGCGATCCGCGGGGTGCCCCGCTGCGAGCGCGGGGCCTTCCACCCGAGCTCGATCGGATAGAGGCGGATCTCGACGACTTCGTCCCCCTCGAACTCCGCGACGGCGACCACGCTTTCGTACCACTCGGAGCCGGTTGGGAACCCGGTCGTCGGGCTCCCGTCCTCATCAACGCGGAAGCGCCGGTCATAGATCTCGGACGCGAGGTTGTCCAACGGCAGCCCGTAACGGGTCCGTTGATCGGCGGGCATGGGATCGATGATCTCGTTCTGGAAGATGAAGTTGCCCAGCGAGTAGAAGATCGGCCGACCGTCATAGATCTCGATGCCCCGGAGCTGGTGGGGTCCGTGAATGACCATCGTGTTGGCGCCCGCGTCGATGATCTGATGCGAAAACTCGACCATCCAGTCGGGCGGGAGCACCGAGCGGTTACCAGGCTCGTGCGAGTGGCTGTTCACGACCACGTAGTCGGCTTGATCCGTGGCGTTACGGACCTCGTGGAGGACCCGCTCCCGGTCGACGTCGTTCAGGCTCACCACCGACCGGTCTTGATCGCCAGGCAAGACGGTCGTTCCGAAGACCTGCACGGGATCGCCAGGATCGTCCGAGACGTTCGAGCCCTGAGCACGGGCCGCCGCGCGTAGGGCGTTCATGGTGGCAGGTGAGCCTACGTGCCGGGTGTCGAGACGTAGCGCATTGAGCCCTGGCCGCCCCTGAACCGTCGGACCCGCAGCGCCGGCGCGCGACATCTGGGAGTGCGTCGACGCCATCCCGATGAGGGCCACCCGCCCCTTCGGAGTCTCCAGGTATCCCGGCCGACTCGCCCAGCCCAGGTTGTCGCCAGAGCCCGAGTGGACCAGACCCCATTCGTCGAGCAGTCGATTCGTGAGCTGCATTCCCTCGACGCCGTAGTCGGTCGTGTGGTTGTTGGCTCGGTTGAAGAGGCTGAACCCCATGCTCACCAGGTCCTTCAATGTCTCGGGTGAGCCCACCTCGTAGTTCCCACCGTTCTCAGCGGCCGGCCAACCGTCGAACTCGGTCAGCCGGAATACCGATTGCTCGAGGTTCATGAACGCGGCGTCGGCCCCCCGGATGACGTTCGCCATGTCATGGAACGCCGGGTCTCCCGGATGATCGAACTGTGCGAGCCGACGATTCATGATCACGTCCCCGACGGCGGACAGGGTCCAGCGCGAGTCGGGTCCGACGGGTGAGCGACTCTGAGCGCTCACCGCGGGTGACAGGAAGACCGTGGCGGCCAGACCGAGGACGAAGGCATAACGCATGAGACCCTCCAGCCAAGGGGGCGTGTCGCACACTAATACCCATGCGGGGATCCATTCACCAGAGGTACGAAAGAGATCGTAGAACTAGGGTCCGTGTCATCTCGAGGGCCGAGTAGCGCCCGACATCTTGCCCGAAGGCTCAGGCAGCCGCCAATTGAGGACCGATCCTCCAGACGGGATCGGGTTGAACCCGTCGGTCAGCCAGTGACTCGTTTACGAACCACCCAGGGACCACCGACTATGAAGCGCCCCACCCTCTTCCTCGTCGCGGGCATGTTGTTCCCGACCGGCGTGGCCGCGCAGGACGCCACCATCGACGCCATGGTCAAGGAGCTCGCGGCCGAGATCATCGGCCATCGGCACCACATCCACGAGAACCCGGAGCTCGGCAACCGCGAGTTCGAGACGGCCGCGCTCGTGGCCTCCCACCTCGAGAGCCTGGGCATCGAAGTCCAGACAGGCGTCGCGCACACCGGAGTGGTCGGCATCCTCCGGGGTGGGCGACCCGGCCCGGTGATCGCGGTCCGCGCCGACATGGATGCGCTTCCCGTGACGGAGGACACGCCGTTTCCGTTCAGGTCGATAGTTCGGACGGAGTACCTCGAACAGGAGGTCGGGGTCAGCCACGCCTGCGGCCACGACATCCACACGTCGGTGCAGATGGGCGTCGCGTCGATCCTGGCGCCCATGCGCGACGAGATCCCCGGCACGATCAAGTTCATCTTCCAGCCGGCCGAGGAGGGCCCGCCACCCGGCGAGGAGGGCGGCGGCGTCCTGATGGTGGCTGAGGGCGTGATGACCAATCCCCGGCCCGAGGCCGTGTTCGGCCTACACGTGCTTGCCGAGATGGCGGTGGGCAAGGTGGGCTATACGCTGGGCCCCGCGCTGGCGGCGGTGGATCACTTCCGTATCGAGATCGAGGGGAAGCAGGCCCACGGCGCCCATCCCGAGGAGAGCGTGGACCCGGTTGTGATGGCCTCCCAAGTGATCATGGCGCTCCAGACGATCCGCTCCAGAAACCTGCACCCTCTCCAGCCCAGCGTGGTCACGGTGGGGATCGTGAGGGGCGGCACGCGCTTCAACATCATCCCCGCCGAAGTCCACCTGGAGGGCACGGTCCGGACTTACGATCCCGACGTGCTGGACACAGTCGAGCGGCGCATGGGTGAGATCCTGGACGGGATCACCAGGGCGGGCGGCGGCACGTTCAAGCTGGACTACGAGCGTATCACGCCGGCCACCATCAACAACATAGCGCTCACCGAGCAGATGGTGCCGACCCTACAGCGCGTGTTCGGCGAAGAGAACGTGATCGAGCTCCAGCCCGAGATGGGCGGCGAGGACTTCGCCTACTTTGCCAACGAAGTCCCCGGGTTCTTCTTCCGTTTGGGCATGGTGGCGCCGGGCACCACTTCGGGCGGGCACCATACCCCGACCTTCCTGGCCGACGACGCCTCGGTGACCCACGGCATGCGGGCCATGGCCACGTTGCTCATCGACTACATGGATCAGTGGGTGGATAGGAGCGACCTCTAGCGGCTCACCTGGGCGGAGAGGCGCAAGCGAGTTGTCAGAGACGGACAAGTGGGCGTTGATCGAGTATTTGAAGACGCTATAGGCTTACTCTTCCCCCCCTGACCCTCCTCCCCGCTTCGACATGAGGCCGCCTTTGGCGACGTAGTAGTACACCAGGGCCAGCCACATCACGTTCATCGTCATCCAGCGCCAGTCGTTGTACTTCATTCAGTCGGTCAGATATTCCGTCAGTCTGGCCTGGTCCGTGATCCCTTGGGCGATGGTGTCGTTGACGGGGATGATCAGCGTTTGCCCAATATACGAGGCACCGCTGATGCCCGCGAGGGCCACAAAAAAGGTCCATCGATGTTTCGTTTTCCACTCGAGGACGATCATGATCACGTGGTGACGAACATGATGGGAACCACGATCCAGAAGAAATCGGTCGCCGCACTGGTGGAATTGATGAAGTGATCCTGCACGGTGGTGACGTTCATCACCTCCCAACTGGGATACCAGAAAAAGTGCAGCGCCCAGAGCACACCGACGTAGACTGTCGTGCCAAAGAGCAGGAAGGTCGAGCTGATGGCGGCGGTGATCGACTTGGCACTCATGGGGTCCCTCCCTCAGAGATCTGAGTGGAGGTCCTCGGCATAGGAGGATCAGACCGAGGTCAACATCCGAGAGTGGTCCGGTAGGCGCAAACAGAACCCCGTCAGACGCTTGTAAACCTACCGACTAGAACCACTCGTTCCGAACGGTCTTGACCGCTTTGGTCGCTATGCCGGTATGATCAGTACCGCCTACCTCAAACCGGCCGAAATTGTCTTTCGCATCGGCGTCAAAGAAGGCACCGTCGCCTGCTTGTAGCGTCGCCCCGGAGCTATCCCGCAGCACACCCGATTTCCAGAGATCCTCGAAGAACTCTGCCTGCGCTTCATTGTTGAACTCCGTCCACTGCACCTTGCTGCGAACCGTGATTTCCTTTTCCCAATCGTATGCATCGGATACGAACCATTGAGCAGTGAGTGCATCGCTGGCGTATCGATCCCCAGTCTGTTGATACTGCCATACGTGGGTCGTCTCATGGACCAATAGGTCGATCGGGAATGTCTTTGTCTTCATATAGAGGGTGTTTCCGAGTGTGAACGCCCTCGAGCTGAGCCCGAAAAGACCCGCATGGCCTTCGATGATTCGTATGACGTAATAATTCAGCGAATCCTTGAATACCCTCTCGAGTTGTAACTTCTCGTGGTCTGTCAAAGGTCGTTCGAATCCCTGCAGGTAGAAGATCGACTGCAGTATCGAGACGACTTTTCCCAAAACTACGATAATCATACCGAGAGTCGGGGAGCCTATGTCCCAGAGCCCCTGGAGAATCAGCGATCCCCGGCCGGTAAGAATGCCTCCGACTACCTTGATCCCTCCTCCAAGGATTCCCCCGGCGATACCAAGCACTCCTTTGATGCCTGCTCCCACTACCGAGAAGACCCCCTTGATGGCCCCGCCCAACCACGAGAAAATGGGCTTACCTCCGACTTTGCCACCGACCCAAATCAAGCAGTCTGAGGTGGTCCCGGTTTTTTGGACAGGTCGTTAAGGTGGATTCCAGAGCGGAAGAGGAGGCACCGAGATGGCCAGGAAGAGACGGCGGTTCACGGCGGAGTTCAAGGCACGGGTAGCGCTCGAGGCGCTGCGCGAGCGGGACAGCGTGCAGGCGATCGCGGCGCGGCACGAGCTTCATCCGAACCAGGTGACCACATGGAAGCGGCAGCTGCTCGAAGGGCTGCCGGAGGTGTTTGCCGGGGGCGCGGGCCGCAAGGCCGCCCTGGAGCACGAGGCGAAGATCCGGGACCTGCACGCCAAGATCGGGGAGCTCACGGTCGAGCGGGATTTTTTTCGGCGCGGGCTCAAGCGCTGAGCCGGGCGGAGCGGGGGCGGATGATCGAGCGGGACGGACCGCTGAGTCTTTCGAGGCAGTGCGCGCTGCTGGGCGTGAGCCGGTCGTCGCAGTACTACCGGCCGAAGGGGGAGAGCGCCGAGGACCTGGCGCTCATGCGGCGCATGGACGGGCTACACATGGCGTATCCGTTCTACGGGAGCCGGCAGCTGATGCGGCATCTGCGCCGCGAGGGCGTTGCCGCGGGCCGGCACCGGATCCGGCGGCTCATGCGCCTGATGGGGATGGAGGCGACCTACCGGCGGCCGCGCACGAGCGTGGCGAGTCCGGAGCACCGGGTCTTCCCCTATCTGCTGCGGGGCCTCACGATCTCGCGGGCGGACCACGTGTGGTGCGCGGACATCACCTATGTCCCGGTGACGCAAGGGTTTTTCTACCTGGTGGCCGTGATGGACTGGGCGACCCGGCACGTGCTCGCCTGGCGGCTGTCGAACACGATGGACGCGTCGTTCTGCGTCCAGGCGCTGGACGACGCGCTGGGCTGGAGGGCTCCGGAGATCCTCAATACGGATCAGGGCTCCCAGTTCACCAGCGAGACGTTCGCCGACCGGGTGCTGGGTGCGGGCGTGCGCTTCTCGATGGACGGCCGGGGCCGCTTCCTCGACAACATCTTCATCGAGCGGCTGTGGCGGTCGCTGAAGTACGAGGCGGTGTACCTCTACGAGCTCCGGGACGGGCCCGACGCCCAACGCATCATCGGCTCGTGGATCGACTTCTACAACGAAGCGCGCCCGCACTCGTCGCTGGGCGGACGGACGCCGGGCGAAGCCTATCGCGAAGGCGCGGAGGTGTGGTGAGGACGATCCGGCGCGACGCCACCCAACCGGCGCAACGACGCCTGCGATCGTCGCGGGATCTACGCGCGGCCCTTCCCTCCGTCTTCCCATCGGGAACCAGTCCCGACGGGAAGACGGAGGTTATATTCAAACCGGGCTCGAAGGAGAACACCCGGCCTCAAGCGGGACCCCGAGGGCTTTGGAGACCATCGGAATCCACCTTAAGATCGCCCTCGGACTGTCCAACGAAGTAGGACCACCTCAGTCCCTGATTCCATTGCCGGCCGCTTCTACAGCATTGCCGGCTGCGTCACCTACATCGTTCACGAAGTCTTCGATGGTGTCTCCGACCTTCTTGGCAGCGTCTTTGATTTTTCCCGAAAGGCTCATGGGCAGCTGTCTCCGAGTCTATTAGGAGGAACGGAGCGGGGATCGATGGACCGGAGAGTGGCCGACTATCGAGTCGTGAGTGGTACACTGGGGGTTTGAGCACTTGGCGGCGGCGTTCTGAAGAACCACGGTCCCCCTGTGATCATCACATTTTGGCCAACTCCGACGTGGGTGTGCTGTTCAGCAACCGACAATCGGGCCAGCCCGACGACTATAAACCGGACTTTTGGTGCCGACGTCAGTTTTCAGTTCTTCACAAACCAAGTTTAACGTCGTGCCAGCCAAACCCGTAACCCCGGGCCGCCGCGGCCAGGGCCCCGCCCGTATCGGGGCCATCCTCGGTTACACGTGGCACGCCCTTCGTTTCTTCCAACTCCCTCATGGAGGCCGTACTTGAGGTGTCCTTGCACCGCCCCGAGTCGTAGGGTAGGGTGGCGTGAGCCACGAACCGGCGGCCAGACGGCCGTGCTACCAGGAGAGACCATATGGCGGACGCTGTTGAAGCCCAGGAATCACTCGAGGAGTTCCTCAAGGACGAGATTGTCCGCATGTATCAGGACGTGGCGGACCACCCTGAAGGTGAGTTTCACTTCTTCCACGGGCGGCAGGCCGCAGAGCTCTTCGGCTATCGGTCCGACTGGGTCGATCGGGCCCCACCCGGCGCCGTCGCTTCCTTCGCCGGGGTAGGCAACCCCCACCTCCGCAGCAACGTCCAGCCCGGCGAGACGGTTCTCGACCTGGGGAGCGGAGCCGGGCTCGACGCGATCATCGCTTCATGGAGTGCGGGGCCTACGGGGAAGGTGATCGGCGTCGACCTCAACCCATACATGTGCTTGAGGGCTCAGGCGCACGCCACGGCCACCGGCTCCGAGATGGAGTGCCACGAAGGCAGGATGGAAGACATCCCCCTCCCCGACGAGTCGGTGCACGTCGTCATCTCCAACGGAGTCATCAATCTCTCGTTCCGGAAGCGGCGGGTGATGGAGGAGATGTTCCGTGTCCTGAAGCCGGGCGGGCGGATCTCGATCACGGACATCGTCAGCGGCAAGCAGCTCTCTCAATCTATCGTGAATGACCCCAAGCTCTGGGCGGCCTGAATCGGAGGGGCTCTCCTGGAAGGAGAAATGTTCAGGCTCCTGGAAGAGTCCGGGTTCAGCCGCGTGAAATCTGCTGTTGTCCCGAACTTCCGGTTCCGGAGGCAGTCCACGCAGAACTCCGCCGAGGCCTACGGCGTGAAGGCGGTTCTGATGACGGCCGAAAAGACCGCGCAAACGTAGGGCCAGTGGTTGAGCCCTCCGATTCGAGGTCCGACCCCTCAGTCTGGCCTCGAGTCGCCCGTTCATGTCGCGCCACGGCGCGGAACGTTGGAGGAATCATGAAGAGAGTCGTTGAATCCTGTCTAAGCCTCACGCTCGCATTGCTTCTGACGTTTTCGATCGTATTCGTTGCGTGTGAGCCGGAGTCCGGAGAGGCGGGTGGCGCGGCCACCGCAGCCGATGGTGGGACGCCGCGGTTCGAGGTCGACCCCTCCTGGCCCAAGGAGATGCCCAACAAGTGGATCATGGGATCCGTGACGTCGGTCTTCGTCGATGCGTCCGACCACGTCTGGGTGACACACCAACCGGAGACATTGACGCCCGAGGAAGCGTCGGCCGTGCAAGATCCGCCTCTCGGGACGTGCTGCGTGCCCGCACCCCACGTGATCGAGTTCGACTCCGAAGGAAACGTGGTTCAGGGATGGGGGGACGCGACCACACAGGACGTATCGGAGTACCCCCGGAACCCTCACGGGCTCTTCATCGATCACCACGACTACGTCTGGGTCGGCACCTTCCGACATCACCGGGTCATGAAGTTCACGCGCGATGGTGAACTGGTGATGACCCTCGGTGAATACGACGTGAACGGGGGGAGCGACGACCCCAATCTCCTCGGTGGACCAGCGGGAATCTGGGTGGACTCGGAGACGAACGAGGTGTACATCGCTGACGGCTACCGGAATCGCCGGGTGATCGTCTACGAAGGCGACACCGGAAACTACCTTCGGCACTGGGGTGCCTACGGGGAGACGCCGGTCGATGATTACGACTTTGGCGATCGCGATCCGGCGGGACCACCACCTCGCCAGTTCTCCACGGTCCACGGCCTCATCGGATCCAGAGACGGATTAATCTACGTGGCAGACCGGCGGGGCAACCGGATCCAGGTCTTCGATCACAGCGGTGAGTTCGTTGCGGAGAAGATCATCGCGCCGCTCACTCGGGCGTCCGGATCCGCCTTCGTTGTCGGGCTGTCACCCGATCGGGACCAACAGTGGCTATATCTGGCCGACGGTACGAACCACAAGGTCTGGATTCTCCGGCGGGCGGACCTGGAGGTGATGGGAGAATTCGGCCGGGGCGGGCGTCAGGTAGGCCAGTTCCTGCGTCCTCACGGCATGAGCGTCGACTCACGGGGAAACCTCTACGTGGGAGAAGCGTCCACGGGCCGGCGCGTACAGAAGTTCACCGTGCACTAGGTGATAACGCTGACCGACTGCACCGAAAGAACCGACAGGAGGCTCATCGATGAGGAAGCGTGATCTGGCAGTGAATCTCGTGATGGCTGCCATCGTCTTGGCCGCGGCTGTGGACGTCTCCGGGCAGACGACGAATCCGCGATTTGGTGTTTGGAAGATACAGTCGGACAGGCCTCCACCGGCTATCAACATCATGACCTACGAGTCCTACGGGGATGGCGGCATGAGCATCACCGTCGAGTCGACCAACTCCCAGGGCCGGGACTCGAAGTGGGGCTACGTCACGATGTTCGACGGGGTGTTTCGGCCGGTCTCAGGCCAAGAGGGAGCCGAGACGGCGGTCGAGATCGTCGATGACCGGACGACGAGGATCTCGAACAAGAGAGACGGACGGGTCTATCAGGTGATCATCAACGTGCTCTCTGAAGACGGCAACACCATCAGCAACGAGTACGTGCGCCTGAACGAGAACGGCGACATCGTGCGCATATCCCATGCGGTCTACGAGCGGATCAGGTAGCTGTGACATGGCGCGCCACATCGCTTTCCTACGAGGTATCAACGTGGGCGGCCATCGGGTCAAGATGGACCGACTCCGCGAGCTCTTCGAAGAGCTCGGGTTCTCGGACGTCGACACGTTCATCGCGAGCGGGAACGTGATCTTCTCAGGGCAGTCCAGCGACCCCGCCGCTCTTGAACGCGATATCGAGCGCCATCTCGAACAGCACCTCGGTTACGAGGTGGCAACCTTCATTCGATCTCCCTCGGAGCTCGCAGCGATCGCGGCGTTCGAGCCCTTCGCGCCATGGGGCGAGGAGGGACCGGACGACTCGCTCTATGTGATCTTCCTGCCTGCTCCGCCCGACGCAGAGGTGCATGAGAGCTTCGACGACCTCGGGACTCCAATGGACGATTTCCAGATCTCCCGTCGTGAGATCTACTGGCTCATCAATGGCAAGCTCACCGACTCACCCTTGTTCGGGGCGGGTCTGGCGAAGGCGACAGGGAAGGTGCTGAACACCATGCGGAACATGAAGACGGTTCGCAGGCTCGTGGCCAGGTATGGGAGCGACGAGTAGAGTGATGGCGCTGAGTCGCACATGGAAGGAGCCCAGAAATGAAACCCGCGGTCCTGATCGCTACGCTCTTCTTGGCAGTTGTCACGTTCCTTCACGCGCTGCGCCTGCTCATCCAGGTAGACCTCACGGTCGGCGGCTTCGAGGTGCCGCTGTGGGCCAGCGTACTCGCCGTTATAGGGCCCGGCGGCCTCGCCGTCTGGCTCTGGCGTGAGCAACAGAACTAACCCGCCCGCGCCGGGCCGGCTCACAGCCCCAGGAACCAGCCTCCGACGCCCATCGTCATCAGGCCGCCCACGGCCACGCTGACCTGTAGCCATGTCCCCCCTCCTAGTTCGCACATCACCTGAGTCCACGACCGAGAGACAGAGGCAAGGGTGGTCGTCGGCCGGGCGTGCCGGACGAGCTCGAGCGTCTGACCGGTCAGGCTCGGTCTCCGGTAGGAAGCTCGTCGTCAGGCCCTTCGGAAGCCGACTCCGAGCCGGGATGCTCTGACAGCCAGAGGAACAGCAGCGGGGGTAGGAGGATCAGCAGGCCCCCGAGGCCAAGACTCCGGCGGACATCTCGCAACCGCCTGGTCATCGTGGGTCCGATCAAGACCAGAGTGGCACCGTCGGGGGTCCGCGCCGCCGAGTAGAACCGGGTGTCGCCGTCGACGTCCATGGCACCGGACGACGTGAAGCTCGGGGGAGGGGGACCTAGCTCCTCTAGTGCGCTGATCAGCTCGACATCGTTCCTTGTCGCCGCCTCGACTCCACCAGCCCGAACCCGGGCCGCATCGAATCCAGTAATGGCTCCCGCGGCTGAGACGGAGCTGATCCGATCGACCTGCTTGACCAGGATGATCGCCCGATTCAGCTGGTTCTGCATGCTCGCGGCGGCACTCTGCCGGTAGTTCCGATCCAGGGAAAGTACGATGGCCACACCCGCGATCACGGGCACCAGCACCACCAGCGACCACTGGAGCGTCGATTGCTCGACCGGCTCTGCCACAGGAACCGACGGCCGACGGGGGTTGTAGGTGGTCCAGGCGGCGAAGCCGGACAACAACAGGACCACCATCAAAACCGTGACGGGGGCGGTCATGCCAGCGGCCTCGATGCTCGTGTCGTCCTCGGCTGCCGCCAGCACTGCAACGTCCGACGGACGACCCGGGATGGTCTGGAAGGCCCGCAAAGCACCGGCGACCCCGTCCAATTCCAGAACCATTCCCTCGGCTTGACGGGCCAGCGCAAGGAGGACCTCCGGGTGCAGCACTTCGGGACTGAACGTCGGCACCGTCGTCACCGTGCGCCTGCCGCGCAGGTAGAGTGCAAGCCGGTACCCGGCGATGCTCGGAAGCAGCTCGAGCACCGTGGGCCGGAACGGGCCCGTCGCAACCCGGACCAGGGGTCCCTCGCCGTACGCCACGGTGAGCTCGAGGCTCTGTTCCGAGCTACCGAGAGCCAGCACCGTGTCGCCGCGCAGGGCCGCCTCCACCGCCGGTGCGTAGGGACGAGTCGGCTGGACGGCCTCTGCCTCCTCCAGCAGGGCGTCGCGTGCTGCGCCCATCTCCTGCTGGATGAGGTCCGTGGACGAGGCCGCTATGCGAAGATCGGCCTCCCTCTGCAGCCGCTCGAAGGCCGAGGCAGTCACCCGGAGACCGGTCAATACGCCGATGGCCACTGGAACGAGGACGGCGCCCGAGTATCGGGCCAGCGGGGTCACGCGTGAGGCATCCGTTGGCTTAGGTGGTAGAAGAAATTACATTTAGCCGATTTCACGTCTACGGTCCACGGCTGATCCGGGGAGGTTAAGTGACCGATTCAGTAGTCGTTACCGATTCAGTGGTCGTTGATGCCAAGCGCATCCTCCTGCGCTACGGCGCCCCAATCAACATGTTGGACAAGGTCTCGGATGAAGACCGCATCGTCCTCGCCAGGGCTATCTCGAAGACGCACTTGCCGGAGCGCGAGGGCCGCCTAAGAGAGCTCCTCTCCGAGGGTGGATACTCCGACGAAGAGAACTCCAACTAGGGGATCTCCTTCGCTTTTGCGCCCTCGAAGTCGCCCGCCTTCACGGTGGTCATCTTACTCAAGTCCAGGTATCGACGCACGGCGGAGTTGATCTCATCGACCGTGAGAGCCTGAATACGCTCCTCCAGCTCGGCGTCCCACATGAGGGTACGGTCGAAGTACAGGCCTTGTGTGAGGATGCTCACCAGGGACGGGTCCTGGGCTCGGCTCAGCTGGCGCGACTGTAGGTATCCCTGCTTCGCGATCTCCAGCTCGTCGGCGAGGAACCCTTCGTCGAGGACCTTCTGGATCTCTTCGTGGAACGCGGCCTCCAGCTTCTCCGCGTTCTCCGGTGCGTAGATGGCAAACGCCATGAACGCGCCCGATTCGTCGATGGGATGACCGCTGATGTTGCCACCCACGCCGTAGCTGAGGCCATCCTCTTGGCGGATGCGCTTCGCCAGTCGCGAGTTCATCACACCGCCCCCGATCATGTAGCCCCCCAGCAACAGGGCCGGGTAGTCGGGGTTGTCGTCCCGGAGGGCCAGGGTCTGCTGAGCGATGAAGATGGCGTTCGCCTTGTCCGGGGTCTCGATCTGGAGGTGCTCGGCCGGAGGGTCGTAGAACTCGGTGGCCACGCGCGTGGCCGCGTGCGGGCTCTTCCAGTCCCCGAAAGCCTCTTCGATGACCGCTCGCATCTCGACCTCGTCGAAATCGCCGACGAGCGCCAGCGTCCCCAGCTGGGGGCCGTAGAAATCGTTGTAGAAGGCTCTGGCGTCCTCCAGGGTGACGGCCTCCATGGCGGCGACGGCTTCTTCCACAGTCTCCGTGTAGCTCGGGTGGCCCGGGGGCACCGAATTCATGTGTCTGCCAAGGGCGATCTGCGCCTGGGCGTTGGGGTCTGAGCGTTGCTGCTCGAGGCCCGAAAGGCGCTGCTCCTTGAGCGTCTCGAACTCGTCGGCGGGGAAGGTCGGCTCCCGGATGATCTCCGACAGGAGTCGCAGCACCGCTGGCAGGTGCTCGCGGGTCGTCTGGACCCGACCGGAGGCCTGGGTCACGCTTCCCGCGACGGACCCCGAGGCCTTCAGCCGATCGAGCTCGTCCTGGATCTCTTGACGCGTGTGTCCGCTTGAGCCCCGCATCAGCATGGCACCGGCCATGCTCCCGGCAGTGGCACGCCCCGTGAGAGCCTCCTCGTCACCCAGGATCACGCGAAAGCGGCCTACCACCGTCTCGCCGCGGGTCGACTTGGGGAGAAGTGCGGCCTTCATCCCGTTGGCCAGCGTGTACCGGGTGGTCCGGTCCTCGATGTTCGCCGGCGACGGATCGAACTCCTCGCCTGCGGGCACGGCCTCTCGACCGGTGTATCCCTCCAGCTCCGTCGCGATGTCAGGGGACTCGGGAATCTCGGCGCGATCCGGCTCCTCGGTCGGGTAGAAGAGCCCCACGGTTCGGTTGTCGGGCTTGAGGTATTCGGCGGCCACTCGCTGCACGTTGGCGGGCTCCACCGTCTCGATCCTGTCTCGGTGCACGAAGAAGAGCCGCCAGTCACCCATGGAGGCCCATTCGCTGAGCTGCAGGGCGATGCGCTCCGGGTTGTTGAAGACCTGCTCCACGCTCTTTAGCAAAGCGGCCTTGGCCCGCTCGACCTCCTCGCCCGTGACCGGATCGCGAATCACCCCCTCGAGGGCCTCGTCCATGGCCGTCCAGGTCGCCTGGAGATCGTCCTCGGCGCGAACCTGGGCGAAGGCGAGCAGGGGTCCGGCCTCCCGAAGCTGGTAGGCGAAGGCTCCCGTGGACGCGGCGAGCCCAGGCTCCACCAGAGCCTTGTAAAGCCGGCCGGACGGCTGGTCCCCCATTACCTGCGCCAGGAGGTCCACGGCCGCGTAATCGGCATGGGAGCCCGGAGGAACGTGATACGACATCATGACCACCTGGACGTCTCCGACGCGCCTGAGCGTGACCATGCGCTCCCCGTCCTGCGCGGGCTCACGGGTATATGTCTCCCAGAGCGTGTTGGCTCCGGAACGATCCGGCTTGGGGATCTGCCCGAACGTCTCGACAATGAGCTCTATGGCCCGCTCCTCATCGAATTTTCCCGTCACGATCAGCAAGGCGTTGTCGGGCTGGTAGTACTTCCTGTAGAAGGCCTGGAGCCGGTCGATAGGCACGCTCTCCACGTCGGAGCGGGCGCCGATGATCGACTTCCCATAGTTGTGCCACAGATAGGCGGTGGAGAGGGTGCGCTGCATGAGGATACGGAAGGGGCTGTTCTCTCCCGACTCCATCTCGTTCCTGACCACCGTCATCTCCGAGTCGAGATCCTCGGCGGCGATGAAGGAGTTGACCATGCGGTCGGCTTCGAAGTCGAGGGCCCACTCCAGGTTGTCCTCCGTGGCGGGGAAGGTTTCGAAGTAGTTGGTGCGGTCGTAGGAGGTGGTGCCGTTCGGGCGGGCCCCCCGCTCCGTGAGCTCCTCCGTGATGTCCGGATGGTCGGGCGTCCCTTGGAACACCAGGTGCTCGAGGAGGTGTGCCATCCCGGTCTCGCCGTACGCCTCGTGTCGCGACCCTACGTAGTACGTGATGTTGACAGTCGCGCTGGGCTTGCTGGCGTCGGGGAAAAGGAGGAAGCGCAGGCCGTTGTCGAGGCTGTATTCAGTGATCCCCTCCACCTCGGTGACGCGAGTGACCTCCTGGGCCGTCAGCGGAGCGGTCGCCAGCAAGGCGAGGATGGCCAGTGCGGCTAGGGGGCTGCGGGTGGAACAGCGGGCAGGCGAAGACATCGCTCTTCCTTATCGGATGAGTGCCCCCCGTGGGGGCGCCAGGAATACAAAGGTGACGGGTCCAACCGAGGGGGCGAGCCGGCTCCGTCAGCCTGTGTGCACGTTCACTTTCAGGGTGCGCAGCCGGTTGAGGGCGGCGGCGAACTCCAAAGGCCGGAACGCGGCCAGATCGCCGGTCCGCCGCTCGTCCAGAGCGTCGAGACCCTCATTCTCAATCATATGCGAAACCAGGTCCGAAATCTCACCCACTGACCGCTGCCCGTCCATGAATTTCTCCCGGGCCAGCACCAGAGCCCGTCCCACGGCCCTCGTCTGCGCTCGTGATACCAGCTGCGATACGGCCGAAAGATCGATCACCTGCCTCCCGAACACGAGGGTCTCCCGGTCGCGGACCTTGAGATCCACCTCGCGCCGGCCTCTGCTGGGATCCACGGAGCCCGGGACCGGGGCACGGCAGGGAAACGGCCCCATGGGGCCCGGGGTCTCGGGATGGCGTCCGGTAGGGAGTTCCTCGGCGACGCGGCGAGCCTCCTCGGTCACGTCACGGGGGCGGAACTCCTTCATGGCCACCACCGTGTCAGCCACATCCAGATAGTCTCCACTTCCGCCGAGAACGATCACTGAGCTGATGCCCCACTCCTGCCACAGTGCTCTCACCCGGTCGACGAAGGGGGTTATGGGCTCTCCCGACTTGGGAACGAGGGCCTGCATGCGGCGATCGCGGATCATGAAGTTCGTGGCAGCCGTGTCTTCATCGATGAGCAGCGTGGTGGCGCCGGCCTCCAGGGCCTCCATGATCGAGGCGGCCTGGCTGGTGGACCCGGAAGCGTTAGGTGTGGAGAACGCGTGCGTGTCCTGGCCCTGCGGGAGTCCGTCGATGAAGGGAGAGATATCCACCCCCGACACGGAGCGGCCGTCCTCGGCTCGGATCTTCACCGCTCCTGGATCGGATACCACGAACTCGCGACCATCCCCGGGGCGGTGGTTGTAAACTCCCCCCTCGAGGGCGCGGAGCAGTGTGCTCTTTCCGTGATAGCCTCCTCCGACGATGAGGCTCACGCCTCGGGGCAGAGCCATGCCCGTCAGCGTGCCGGCGTTGGGCAGCTCGACGCTGGCCGAGAGATTTACGGGAGCGGTGAAGGGCACAGCATCTCCCGCGAGTGGCCGGTCGTCGATGCCGCTCCGCCGTGGCAGGGACGATCCGTCTGCCACGAACGCTACCCACCCATGAGCCTCGAGGAAGGCACGCAGCGCCTCGGCGTCCTCGTTGGTGAGGGCGTGGCGCAGCACCTCGTCGGCTCCCACGGACTCCTGGCGAAGGCTCGCATTCACCACGCCCGGGACGTCCTCCGCGAGGAGGGCCACCGCCTCCCCGCCCAGCACCCGGCGGCCGGATGCAGGGAGGCCCACCGTGAACCGCGCCTCCAGGCTGCCGTCTTCGGCCACGATCACCGCCGTGTGGGCCACGACCTCCTGGCCCGGGCTCTCGATCTCGATGACGCCGCTCTTGCCGATTCCCCGGGGTTTCATGGTGGCGAGTGCCGCCTGATGAAAGCGTCGGGCTAGCAGGCTGGCCACGCCGAGGCGGCGGGAGGCGGTAGCGCAAGCCACCGAAGCCAGCCCCGTGGTGTCTGCGGGCAGGAGAGCCCGTACACGGCTCGGCGCGGCGAAGGGGTCCCCCTGCACCTGGTCCACGTGCAGAACGAAGTCGGGAAAGGCCCAGACGCCGCCGAGGGCCTTGTAGGCCTTGTATCCTCTTCCGTCGATCTCTCCGAGCAGATCGACGAGGGCTTCCACCGTGCTCATGGAACCCATCGGACACCCCGGGTACCTGGCGGTTCCTCGCCCGGACCCACTCGTGCGATCGCCGATGAGGACCCGCTACCGGAACCTTTGCCGACACGCCATGATTCATACGGGTGGCTGGGCGCGGACCTCTACGGAGGGGCCGTCCGGAGTGGATCCTCCCTGAGGGGAGATGAATGGGTTTCCAGCTGCTTCCGACTACATCCAATCGCGCCGCGCTCTTTTTTTTGGGGACTGCCGTTGCTGCTGGACCGATGCTGCTACTGCCGGGCGCGGTGGATGCCCAATGGGTGGAGGCACCGGGCAAGGGGTGGATCAGCGCCGAGGTGTACCACCAGGACACCAGAGACCGCTATGACCTGCACGGCGACAAGAACGCCATCCCCTTCGACGGCCACGCCACGTCCACGGCCTTCTTCGTCACCGCATTGGTGGGCCTGATCTCGAATTGGGACCTGTGGGCTCGGGGCTCCCTCAACTCCCTGTCCTTCTCCGACACCGGTGGCGACCGGTCGACGGAGGGGCTGGGTGACGCCAACGTCTGGTTGAGGGTGGCTCCGCTGAAGTACCTGGGCGTGGACCTTCCGTTCGCCATCAGGGGTGGCGTGAAGATCCCTATCGGCGAGGCCCCCATCGACTCGGAGATCATCCCCCTCAGCGAAGGTCAGGCGGACTGGGAGATCATGGGCGAGATCGGGCACTCCTTTTGGCCACGCTCCGTGTATGTGAACGGGTGGGTCGGCTATCGGCAGCGGGAGCTCAACGAAGAGGCGGCCATCGATCCGGGAGAGGAGATCTTCTTCCTCGTGCAGGTGGGTGGGGCCGTTGGGAGATTCCAGTACAAGCTGGTCACCGAGGGGTGGGACGGAGACACGCCCATCCAGGAGGGCATCCCCATCGTCACCGGCCAGCGTCACTACCTTCAGGTAACGCCATCCCTGTGGTACGAGACCGCGCTGGGAGCGTTGGAGCTCGGTTGGCGGGTGCCGCTGGATGGCCGGAATCTGCCGGCCGGCGGCGCCCTGGTGATCGGGTACTTCAGCAGGTTCGGGGTCTGAGCCGACTCAATACCCCCGGCGCTTGTCCACCACCGACAGCAACGGCTCTCCGTTCACGAAGCGGCGGAGGTTTTCTCTGAACAGGAGCCACATGCGCTCCATGTGACCGTCCCCGTCCCCGCCGAGGTGTGGGGTGATGACAACGTTGGGCATGCCCCAGAGCTCGTGGTCGACGGGGAGCGGCTCGGGCTCGGTCACATCCAGGCCCGCTCCCGTGATCCGTCCCTCACGAAGGGCTCGCATGAGGGCGTCGGTGTCCACCGTACGGCCGCGTCCGATGTTGACGAAGAACGCCGTGGGCTTCGTCAACTCGAAGAAGCCGTCGTCGAACATCTTCTCGGTGGCGGTGGTGAGGGGGACGCTGTTCACGATGACGTCGGCCTCTGGCGCCAGCGTCAGGAGCTCGGAAGGGAGGCCCACGTAGTCCACGAACGGCGGTCCGCTTCGGCTGCTCCCGCGCGTCGCGATGACCCGCATGCCGATTCCGCTCGCCACACGGGCCACCTCGGTCCCGATGCCGCCCAACCCCACCACCAACAGCGTCCGGCCCCGGAGCTCGAGCAGCTCACTACCCGTTTCCGTGTAGGGCGTGGGGCCGGTGAGGGGTGTGATGTCCCACCGGCGCTCCCGCTGCAATGCCAGGGCGGTGTGGAGGCGGCGGCTCAGCGTCAGCACCATGCCCAGGACGTGCTCGGCGCCCCCGGGGCCGAAGATCCGCTGGGCGTTGGACAGGACGATGTCGCTGTCGGCGAAGCCTGGGATGGCCACGTAGCCCTCCACGCCGGCGGCATTGAGCTGGACCCATCGGAGGTTCCGCGCTTCGCTGAAGATCCGGGGCGTGAGCCATCCCAGGATGGCGTCGGCGTCCTGTCCGGCTTCGGCGGCCTCGCGCGGGTTGGCCGCTACGACGACCTCGACTCGGGGCGCGACCAGGGCGAGTTGCCCCGTGCGTCCCGGCCAGAAGTCGGCCACCACGACCTTGGTGGGGCGGGTCCACCCTGGGGTGGCGGCTGTCGGGGAGGGCCCCTCCCGAAGTCCCAGCTCCTCCACGAAGGTGGTGGCCGGACGGAGGCCGGCCAGCTCGTCGAATACCTCACCTACAGTGCCCTCCGGGAGGACCTCGAAGTCGTCCGACCCCACGGCCTCCAGTACCTGCTCTCGGCTGCTGCCGGTGGCTATCGCCTCGGAAACGCGTCCCTTGAGGCTCTCCAGAGCGGTGCGAGTCGCCTCGAGCACCTCGGGGCCCTCCGCCCGACCCCTTCCGGGGACGACAACCCTGGGGTCCGCGCGCTCGAGGCGTTCGAGGGATCGGATCCAAGCATCGATGGGCAGGGGCGTGGAGCCCCGGCCCCGACCGACCAGGTCACCGGCGAAGAGGACGCCGCTATCGGCCACGTAGACGGCAAGGGCGCTGCCCGCCCGATCGTGAACGTGGTGGAGCTCCACGCGACGCCCGGAGTCCACCAATGTGGCTCCCGACGGGACCCGCAGCACGGGACCGGACGGCACGGCAGACGCCCCCGCGGGGCCGGCAACGTCCGTCGATCGAGCCGCATCCACGACATCGGCCGTGACGGCCGAAAGCCAGGTCAGGCCCTCCGGCTCTGCACCCGACACGTCGTCCGGGCCGCCCAACGTGCGTAGCGCGAAACGGACGGGCTTCCCGGTCGAGCGGCGGGCGACCTCGAGCACCTCGGATCCGCCGTCGCCGGGCCCGCCGTCGATCACGAGCAGGTAGTCCTCTAGCTCCACCCATCCGGCGTTTTGAGGCGGGATGTCGGCGCGGGTGTGCACGGGAAGTACCGCCACACCATCGGCAACCGACTGTGGGGTCTGCGATGAAACGGGTAGGGCCCCGACCAGGGCACAGCCGATCAACGCAATCGCGGGCTTCATGGAGACTCCTCCCCGGTTGGGCCGTCGTCGACCGGATCGGCCTCCCGGGCCCCCGCTCCCGTGGCCGCGATCAGTCCAGAGTCATCAATGCGGCGAGGATATCTTCGTTGGTCGGGCGGACTCTGTAGTCGATCTCCACGACCTTCCAACGTACGACACCCTGTTTGTCGATAACGAGCGTCGTAGGGTGGGGCACCGCTCTCATCTTTGCCTCGTCGGGGTTGAACAGCCCGTAGCGGTCGATGATGCGGTGATCGGGATCCGAAAGCAGCGGAAACTCGATGAGCATACCATCGTCCTTCGCGACGCGGTCGATCATCATCTGCTGCTTCTCACGATCGTCCACCGAGAGGGCCAGAAGCTCCGTGGTCTCCTTTTGCTCCGGTGACAGTAATGCGCTCAGCTCCCCGAGTTGACCGGCGCACCAGGGTCACCAGTGTCCCCGGTAGAAGACCAGGACGACGTTCTTCTCCCCCCGATAGTCCGAGAGCGTGATGACCGGGCCGTCGTAGCTCACGGCCGAGAAATCGGGGGGCACGTCGCCCACCTTCACTCGTCCCGTGTCCACCGCCGGGAGGTCGAGTCCATCGTGGGGTCCTAGCACGACCCTCTCCTCGGGCCTGATGTCACAGGCCCCAGCTACGGCCGCGCCGGCCAAGATCAGGAACAGCCCGAGGCGACTCTTGCCCATTGGGATCTCCGCTGAGAGGAAACTGCCCTCACCGCCCCCGCGTCGATTCAAGTACCGATCGTACAGGGGCGAGGCAGCATGGGCCAGTCCTGTCGATAAGCGAATGGTTCACGCTGTGTACGTACGACATCCTCCGCTCAGCCCGATGCATCTACGCCGACCTGGGGATTCGCTTGGTTCATCAGGAGCCCCACGGAGCTTCGGCCAGGAGATGGTGGAGGAGACGTGGGAGCTGGAGCTATGATTCGATTGCCGACCGCTTCCATACCGGAAGCGGGCCCCACCCGGGCAGGAACGGATGGGGCCCTCGGCTCGTAGTCGATCAGTCCCGGACTCGCATCAATTGTTACGTCGAGCCGGCAGGAGGGGGCACTCGAAGTAGGTGTCGGTGGAGTCGAAGTCGTCCAGGTTCAGATCGTCGACTCCCGTGGCATTCGCGTACTTGTCCGGATCGATGTCCTCGTTGAGGACGTTGGCATGCCAGCGTCCCCCGTTGTAGTCCTGATCACCCGGCTTCGACTCCGAGATGAGCGGGACGCCGTTCTTGAAGCCGTTGCCCCCCATGTAGAGCTCGTCGAAGGGCGTGCTCTCGGGCTTGAAGGTCGCCGGGGTCACGACCCCATTGAACAACTCTCCGTCGACCCAGGTTTGGGGCCTCGCCAGCGGCCCTCGACCAAGCTGCGGGACGGCAAAGGACGGATCAGCTTCGGCGACAGGCATGATGACCCCATCACCTTCGAAGCAGCCGCAGACGGCCAGCAGGAGCAGCATCGTAAGACGTTTTCCCATCGTTTCGCCTCCTTGAAAGGGTGCTGAGCTCGGAGTTGGGGCTGGTCTGCAAGAAACGATCCGAGCGTGGCGGCTGGCCGGAAGCGCAGGCGTGGGGCCGGATCAGGGCGTTTGGGCGTCCGACTGGACCCTTCGGTCACGTTTCATGAAACATCGCGATCGATCTCGGGAACGTTTCACGGAACGTGTAACAACGCTCCGGAGGCGGGTGTGCGGGAGACGGTCGGGCCGGCTCAGGTCCCCGGCTCGGCTGCACTCAGCTCCAGCTGAAGCGTGTCGTTCCGCTCTCCAGGCATGTAGTCCTGGAGCGCGTAAATGAACACGATGACGCCCGCCATCTCCATGCCCTCCTCGAGGGTGGTCCACATGTTGTAGTGGAGGGAGTTGACGTCAGCGCCGGTGAAGTGCTCCACGCCCACGGCCCCGCCGGCGTAGATGGCGCCCGCGAGGAGAAACAGGCCCGCAGCCCGCCACCGGTATTGCCAGAGGAAGGGCAGGTACGACAAGCCCACGATCCCGACGATCCAGAAGCCTACGACCGTCCAGGGCGTGTTCTCCATGACCGTGTTCAGCAGCTCGTGCATTCCCACGACCTCGTCGAGGGAGAGGATGTGGAAGCCGATTCCCAGAATCAGCCACCACGGATGCCACGGGTCCGCCTCGGCACGCTGGACCCTCGCCCGGGCCAGTAGCAGTCGGCCGGCGATAAGCAGGATCACCACTGTGAACCAGGTGCCGAAGCTGGCCTCTTCGTCCAGATCGAAGATGGAGAGGTGCCAGTACTCCAGTCCCCACCGGTCCGCCAGCCCCAGATCGTCGTTGAAGATGATCTGCATGGCGACGATGTGGACGACAGCGAGAACCCCGGCGATGAGGCCGAGGTGCAGCGCCACGCGCCCGGGTCGGAGCCGGTAGATCGTGGGCGTCTTCATTCCGGCACGATAGGAGATCCGCCGGCTCCGTGCACGGGTGCGACCCTGCGAAGGATTTCCGGCTGGGGATCAGTCGGTCCGTAGCGATTCCACCGGATCCACCCTTGTGGTGCGCGCCGCCGGCAAGTAGGCGGCCAGGAGCCCGTGGCTCCCAGGATCGAAGCCGGGCTGGTGGTCCTGTGCGTGCCGAATAGATTGTCTCTCTTCTTTTCGACCAGGAGCTAACGATCATCTTGTCGTACGCCCGCATCATGGTGCCCCGGGGCTCCGGCGAGCAGGTGGGCGAAGTGTGGATGCCGGCCCGGGTGAGTGGGTCGTCCATGACCTACATGGTGGACGGAAAGCAGTACATCGTCATCGCCGTCAGCGGTGGCGACTACACGAGCGAGTACATCGCGTACACGCTGCCCGATGAAGGCTAGGGGGCCCGCAGTTAGGGGGCCCGAAGTGACGCCTGTCCCACCGTGCGCGCGGCGTACTCGGCCCTGTGAGGGCCCATGAAGGCGGAAGTGATGGCTGCGATGGTCTTCGGCCTGGTGTTTATCGGCGACGCTCACGCACCGCTCGACGCACAGCAGTCGGTGTGGGACGGGGTCTACACCATGGAGCAGGCTGAGCGGGGTGCCGAGATCTATGGTCCGGCATGCTCGGTGTGCCATGGCGGGGAGCTCGAGGGCATCGGCATGGCGCCTCCGCTGAGGGGTGGGCGGTTCGGCTCGAACTGGAACGGTGTTCCACTCAGCGAGCTGGCCCGCCGGATCCGCATCTCCATGCCGATGGACAACCCCGGCAGCTTGAACAGCCGGCAGAGTGCGGACGTCCTGGCTTACATCCTGAACGCCAACGCCATGCCGGCGGGGGAGATTGAGCTTCCCCGCCGGGCCGGCATGCTGCAGCGGATCGTGTACCAGCCGAGGAAGCCCCCCGGCGGCCAAGAGTCGCGTCACGACGAGTGACCGAGCCGGCGTCGCCTCTTCGCGACGCACCAGGAGCCATCCTGTTGAAGACACAAGCGAAGATCGGGTTTGGCCTCCTTTTGGGGGCCCTGGCAGGTGGGCTGGCCGCCGCACTCCTTCCCGGCGCCGGCTGGATTCCTTGGTTTGCGGACAACGTTGCCGATCCCGGGGGTCAGATCTTCCTCCGCGTTCTCTTCATGACTGTGATTCCCCTGGTCTTCCTGTCGGTGACGCTGGGGGTGGCCGGTCTCGGAGACCCGTCGCGGGCCGGCGGTCTGTGCGCAAGGGCTCTGGGGTACTTCGTGCTCTCAACCGGCATCGCCGCCGCCGTCGGGTTGATCCTCGTTAACCTGTTCGATCCGGGGGAGGGCCTCTCCGAGGCGACCCGGAAGGCGCTGACGAATGCCTATCGGACCCGGGCCGAGGGCATGCAGGGAAGCGGATCGGCGACCATGGGCGGCGCAGCGCTCGTGAGGATCTTCCCTCTCAACCCCTTCCAGGCCGCTGCGGGGCTGGAGATGCTCCCCTTTTCGGTCTTCTCCCTGCTGGTGGGTGTGGGGCTCGCGCTCACTCCTCGGCAACGGGCCGAGCCGGTGGTGAAGATCCTGAACGGGCTCAGGGCCGCCGTCCTCAAGATTGTCGAGCTGGTCATGCGGTTTGCGCCCATCGGGGTCTTCGGCCTCGTCTTCGGGACCGCGTTCCGCTTCGGCTGGGACCTCCTCCAGCCGCTCGCGAGCTTCGTAACCGTGGTGGTGGCCGGGTTCGTGCTCTTCGGGGTGGTGGGGCTGTCGACGCTGGTCTGGGTGTTTGCCGGGGTCCATCCCGCTCGGTTCTGGGCGGGAGCCTGGACTCCCCTGATCACGGGCCTTTCCACCACGTCGAGCGCGGCAACGTTGCCCGTGACAATGGCGACCGCCGAGGATCACTTCGGCGTCTCGCCCGACGTCTCGGGGCTTGTTCTACCTTTCGGCGTGACGCTGAACGTGAACGGGACGGCCATCTTCCAGGCGGTGGCTCTCGTCTTCCTGGCGCAGCTCTTCGGCGTCGAGCTCGGCCTGGGAATGCAGATGGCCCTCACGGCTCAAGTCGTCGGCCTGATCCTGATCGGCGCTCCGGGAATTCCTGGAGGCTCCCTGCCGCCCTTGGTGGCCGTACTCGGCGTGGCGGGGGTGCCACCGGTCGGCATCGCGGTGATCCTCGGTGTGGATCGCCTGCTCGACATGGGCCGGACGGCGCTGAATGTCGTGGGCGATCTTTCGGCGTCTCTCTACGCAGAGCGGGTGCATTCGGGACGGCCGGCGGCGATCCCGGCGGACTGAGCATGTCCTTCCTTCTCAATCCGAACCTGGACCGGGTGCGCCCCTATGGGAACTCGGAGCGGGCGGTCATCAGCCTCGCCGAGTACGAGCGCACCGCGAGGGAGATCCGGGGTTGGCCGGACTATCACCCGACCCCGCTCCATTCCCTCCCTGCTCTGGCCCGTGACCTCGGAGTGGGCGAGCTCTGGCTCAAGGACGAGTCGACCCGCTTCGGCCTCGCGAGCTTCAAGGCGCTGGGTGGGGCCTATGGCGTGTTGCGCGTGCTGGAGCGCGAGCTCGGCGATGACCATCACAAACTCAGCCATACGGTCACCGTTGCGTCCGCGACGGACGGGAACCATGGGCGCTCTGTCGCGTGGGGCGCTAGGAATCACGGCTGCCAGTGCGTCATCTATCTGCCGGAGTACGTGTCCGAGCGGCGAGTGGATGAGATCGCGGTTTTCGGCGCCCGGACCGTCCGGGTGCAGGGGACCTACGACGAGGCGGTGGTCCAGGCGGACGAGGATGCTCGGCACAACGGGTGGCACGTGGTCTCGGACACCTCGTACGAAGGGTACGGGGAGGTCCCGCGCTGGGTCATGCAGGGCTACAGCGTGATGGTGGACGAGATCCTGGGGAATATTCCAAACGGACAGCGACCCACCCACATGTTCCTCCAGGGCGGGGTGGGCGGTCTGGCGGCAACCGTGTGCGGACACCTCTGGGAGCTGGATGGCGTCGAGCGCCCGATCCTCACCGTTGTAGAGCCAGAGGAGGCCGACTGTCTCTATCAGAGCGCCGTCGCGGGCGAGCCGTCACACGCGTCCGGATCGCTCCACACGATCATGGGAGGTCTCTCCTGCGGAGAAATCTCGCCCCTGGCGTGGACGATCCTCAAGCCAGGTGTAGACGCCTTCATGACGGTCGCAGAGGAGCGTGTGGAGCCGCTCATGAGGCGATTGGCCGAGGGCTGTGACGGCGACCCCTCCGTCGTGGCCGGCGAGTCGGGGGTGGCCGGCCTGGCAGGCCTGGAGGCGGTCGCATCGGCGCCGTCGATGAGATCGGCCCTCCGGATGGGGGTGGACGCTCGGGTCCTCGCGATCGTCACGGAAGGAGCGACGGATCCGGAGGCGTACGAGCGGATCGTCGGGCGGGCGCCGGAGGAGGTCGGTTCGGCGAGCTGACTCCCGTCCTCCCTGGCGCGGTGGGCGGGATCGTCGAAAATTGTACAGGCTTCGGACACGCAGACCCTGATCTCCGGCTTATGAACATCATCGATTTCATCAACGCTCGTCGCTCGATCAAGACGTTCAGCAATCGTCCCGTAACGCAGGAGGAGATCGAGCAGCTGCTCAGCGCGGCCTGTCAGGCCCCGAACCACCGCATGACGGAGCCGTGGCGTTTCTATGTGCTCGGGCCCCAGTCACGTCGTGCCTATGGCGAGGCACTGGGGCGCCGGAAGGCCAACCGGGTCGACGATCCCGAGGCGGCCAAGGCTGTCGTCGAGAAGGTGGCTGAGACCCACGAGGCGCTGCCGGCCATGCTCGCAGTCGCCATAACGCTGCACGACAACCCCGAGATCCGCGAGGAAGACTACGCGGCCGCGTTCATGGGCATCCAGAACCTGTCGCTCGTCGCGCAGGCGATGGGGCTGGGTACCCACATCAGGACGGGCGCTGTCATGGACGACCCCACCGCTCGTGCGGCGGTCGGACTCCCCGACGGGGAGAGGATCGTGGCTACCGTCCACATCGGCGAGCCCGAGAGCCAACCGGAAGGGAAAGCCCGGCGGCGGGCCACGGAACTCACGACTTGGGTGCCGTGATCTCCGCCTCCATCACCCGGGCCTTCTGGGAACTCAGATTGTCCGCGAAGATGCACCCGATCTCTTCGAGGGTCACGCCGCTTCCTTTCCCTGCGTAGAGGGGCAGGGTTCGTCCCGTGGTGACCCGCAGAAAGGGGATGGTCTGTCGCCGCAGGGGAGCCCGGTAGAACCGAACACCGTCCGGATCGACGGTTCCCAGGCGGCCGTACTCGAGGGAACGGAAGGTCTCCACCTGCATGGTGTGGGTCTTGGTCACCTCCCTGGCTGCGTTGATCTCATCGTTCATCACGACCAGGGTCCCCATGCCGAGGGCTTCCTCGGACACAGCCACACGGACCGCGTCACCCAGGTTCCTCGGCCCGTCGCTGTCCGGCTCCGAGGCTGCGCGCTGAGCTCCCACAAGGATGACGGGCTTCTCGCTGGTCACTGTGAGGTCCAGGAAGAACGCCGTCTCCTCCAGGGCGTCCGTCCCGTGCGTCACTATGACGCTGGCGACGTCGGGGCGGGTCAGCAGCGTAGATCGGCCTGCGCATCGCCCTTCCTTCAAGCGGTCGTCCTGGGCGGCATCGGCGTGGCCATCGGGTTGGGTGTGGCAGCCTGATCCTCACGGATCCTCGAGAGCTTTCTGTTCGGAGTATCCCGTACGGACCAGCTTCCCAATGCCATCCCACGACGGCACTCGGCGTGTGCGGATTTGACGAGCTTATCGAAGGCCCCCATTCTACGGGTCCGCGGCCAACCACACCCCCTGATTTCCGCCGGAGGTACGCCATGAAGATCCGCATAGTCGCACCCGCGCTCTTGGCTCTTTTCCTCGTCTCTTGTGGGGGAGACGCGGGGGAGGCAGACGCGCCGGCGGCCGCCGAAATGTCGCCGGACGAGCAAGCGCTGGCCGAGCTGCGCGAGGCCTGGGCCCAACACTACAACCTACACCATGCGTCCATGGTGGCCGACTACTACGCCGAGGATGCTTTTGTTCTGGCCGCCGACGGTTCCGTCACCGATGGGCGGGACGCTATCGAAGCCAACCTGGAGGCTCAGATGGGGGGGTCCCCGGCAGCGACCATCCCACCCGGTGAAGTGATGGTGTTCGGCGACCGTGCCGTCTCTATGGGCTCCTACTCGATCGAGACCACGCCCGCCGATTCGGATCTCATGTCGATCTCAGGAACGTACCTGACATCGTTCAGCAAGGAGTCGGGCGAGTGGGAAATCACCAGCGTGGTCACCAACTATGATTCGCCTCGGCCCGAAGGCTGGGCCTACGCGGGCATGGGAGGCGAGCCCCCGGAGGACGAGGGCACGATGACAGGCTTGATGGAGGGCTACAGGAGACACTGGAACCTTGGCCATCCGTCCATGGTTGCGGACTACTACACCGAGGACGCGAAGGCGGCCTTCTCGGACTCCCCGGTTGTGACCGGCCGTGCGGCAGTCGCTTCCGAGTTGGAAGAGTTCATGACCGAGAGCCCGCTCGAGATAACCATCCACGACGTGGCTACCTGGGAGCTCGGTGAGGGTTGGGCCCTGGACGGGGGCTGGTACCAGATGGACGCGCCCGACGGAGGTGACCCTGTCTGGGCAGGGACGTATATGATCCTCTGCAAGCAGGCCGAGGACGGCAGCTGGCAGATCCACTGGGAGGTGTCGAACGGACATCCCTTGGCGGACTAGCACTTTCGGCCATCTTGAACGACCGGGCTCGGCCCGGTCGTCTTCCCGGCTCAGGCCTCCCACCAGCGAATGGGACACTCCGGTCCCTCGAAGCAGATGGCTCCCGCGAAGTCGGAGCCAAGCTCTACGTCGGCGAAGCGCCAGACGGCAGGATCGTCCCCGGGCATCTCGGTGGCCACCAGCTGGCCCGGGCCCTCCGTCGCGTACTCGATCGTGAACGCGTTCGACGGGAAGCTCATCCCGGTACCCAACGCCTTGAGGTAGGCTTCCTTGCGGGTCCAGGCCCGGTAGAAGGCCGCCGGCCGCTCCGACTCGGTGAGCTCTTGCAGCGCCACGCTCTCCTCCACGGAGAAGAAGCGGTGTGCCAGGTCTGAGAAGGCCCGGCCCGCGCGCGCCTGCTCCACATCGACGCCGATGCGGACATCCCTCGTCACCCCGACGAGGCCGACCTTCTCGGAGTGGGACAGGTTGAATCTCGGATTGAGGTTCTCGGCAAGGCCCGGCTTGCCGTGCTCTCCGTACTCGAAGCGAAGGGTCCTGGGATCGGCGTCGAGGTACCGGGCCAGGATGCGCCGTAGGTGAGCCCGGCTTGCTGCCTTCTGATCCCGCTTCTCCTCTACGACAATGCGGCTCGCTCGCTCGGATTCGTCCGGGCTGAGGAGGTCCCAGTCTTCTTCCAGGACGGTCAGATCCAGCCGCCACACGTCGGTGAAGTGTTCGCCGGGCGGTGTCCAGTCCCGGGCCGGCCGCCAGCCCTCAGGCAATGGGAACTCCACCCTGTTCTGTCACCCAGGCTGCGAGCCGGCGCATCCCCTCGTCCATCGACACCTGTGGCTCATAGCCGAGGTCCCTACGCGCGGCGCTGATGTCGAACCAGTGGGACGTGGTGAGCTCCCGGACGATCCACCGGCTCATCCGGGGTTCGCCCTTGCCCCCGGACAGGGCGTGCAGCTTTTCGAACGCCCATGCGGCGGCCATGGCGGCCCGGAGCGATATGCGCTTCTCCACCGGCGGAACTCCCGCCGCGTCCAGCAGCCCGTTCAGGAAGGTCCAGATCTCGACCGGCTCCCCTGCGGTGATAAAGTAGGGACGGCCGTTGATCCGAGAGGCCTCCTCTCCGCCGGCCATGAGCTGGTCGGCGGCGATCAGGTGCGCCCGGACGGCGTCGTCGATGTATGTGTGGCCCGAGCGCTTCGGAAGACCGTCGATGCGACGGAGCTGGCCTTTCCGAGCGCGCTCCACGACACGAGGCAGGACGGACGTATCGCCGGGACCCCATACCAGGTGAGGTCTCAGGGCCACGGTGCGGAGCCCGTCCGAGGCCGCTGCCAGGACCCGACGTTCGGCCTCGGCCTTGGTCTCACCGTAGAAGGCCTCGAAGTGGTCCGAGTAGCCGATGGACTCGTCCACCCCCTCCAAATCCGTTAGCCCGAAGGTGACGCTCGGCGTAGACGTGTAGACCAGGGCTCCCACCCTGCATTCGCGGCAGGCGGCGATGACGTTCTCGGTGCCCCTCACGTTCGTGTCGTAGAAGTCCCTGTAGCGCCCTCCGGCGGCCACCTTCGCGGCCGCGTGAAAGACGATGTCCACGCCCCGGACCACTTCCGTCACGGCCTTCGGATCGGCCACGTTACCGCGGTGCTGCTTGACGCCCTGGGATACCAGCTCGGGATGATCTCCTCTGGAGAATCCGCGCACATCGTCGCCCCGCTCCTTCAGTGCCCGCGCGACGGCGCCTCCCAAGAAGCCGCCCGCGCCAGTGACGAGCGCCTTCACGTCAGCCTCCCCCGTGCCCACCCCGCCAGCTCCTCGCGGAAGATCTTCGCATTGTGGCGCACGTCCACCGGGAGGGACCGGTGGTAGAGCACCGTGGCAATCTCCCGCGTGTGCTCATGCTTCTGTGCGATGGCGAGGAGCTCCTGGGTGAGCACGCTGTCGTCGAGGGTGGCACCGGGCTCCCTTTGCACACATAGGACTGGTATCGTCCTGTCCGCCTGTTCCACCCCTACCAGTGCGCCCCGGCGAACCGCGGGATGGGTGTTGAAGACGGCCTCGCACGGGATCGTGAAGAGCGTACCCCTTTCGGTCTCGACCCGGTGGCCCTTGCGGCCACACATCCAGAGGCGCCCGCTCTGGTCGAAGTAGCCCACGTCTCCCATGCGGTGCCAGGGCCCTTCGTCGGGCGTGGGGATCTTCGCCAGCCTGGTGGACTCCGGCCGGTTATAGTACGACGGTGTCACCACCGGGCCGTGGACGACGATCTCGCCGATCTCGCCCACGGGCAGAGCAAGATCGTCAGACCAGCGCTCGACGGGATCGTCGTGGATAGGGATGATCCGGACGTCCATTCCGGGCACCGGTCTCCCGACACAAACGCCTCCGCCCTGGTCCGTGATTTGCCGAGTCTCCCGGAGGATGGTCTCGCTCCCCAGGTACGAGATGGGCAGTGACTCCGTGGCACCGTAGGACGTGAGCACTTCGACTCCCGCCGGGAGGCACCGCTGGAACGTCTCCAGGGCCGGATTCGACGCCGGAGCCCCCGCCGAGATCGCGCGGCGCAGGGAGGTCAGCTCGAGGCCCTGGTCGTCGCAGTACCGTCCCAGCTTGTCGATGAGCGCCGGAGAGGCGAAGAGGTTGGTGCATTCGAAGTCACGGAACGCCTGGAAGAGCAGCTCCGGGTCCGCGGCACCCGGGCGGCTGGCGTCCATATCGGGGACCACCGAAGCCATTCCCAGCGCAGGACCGAAGAGAGCGAAAAGTGGGAACGTCGCCAGGTCCCGCTCACCGGGCTCGATCCCGTACACGTCCCGGAGGGCGTCGACCTGTGCGGCGAAGACCCGAAACGGAGTCACCGCCCCCTTGGGGATCCCCGTGCTTCCACTGGTGAACAGGATGGCAGCGGTCTGCTCCGGGTCTGGCTCCAGCACCGGATAGGGCTCCTCCGGTGCCCGGGCCTCGAGGGCGGCCAGGGAATGTCCGCCCCAGAACGGTCGGCGACCCACCGTCAGCTTGGTCTTCAGGGTCTCTTTGGCCCAGCCGAGGACGATCCGGGCCATGTGGGCCTTCCGGATCCCGATGAACGCCTCGGGCTCCGCGTCCGCCAGGCAGCGTCCCAGATTCTTCGTTCCCATTCCGGGATCGACCATGACGGGGATGGCACCGACTTTCAGCATGGCGAAGGTAAGGGCGAAGAACTCGAGGCTGGGCTTGACCATGAGCACCGTGCGCACGCCGTCGCCGATTCCGACGCCGACGAGGGCGTGGGCGATCCGGTCGGAGCGCCGGTCGAGCTCGGCCGCCGTCAGCTTCGCGTAGCGCCCCGTCCCGTCAGGGTTCCTCCCGACCGAAACTGCCACGGCGAGGGCATCGGGTTGCTTGCGAGCCAAGTCGGGGAGGTAGGCCGCCACGTTGAGGTGGCCTAGGGGGCGCGGCGAAGGCGAGTCGTGGTTGGCCGGGTCCCTGACGGAGCCGGGCGGGTGCTCGTCGGTAAGGCCGCCGTGCTTGGTGGGAGAGGGATCGTCGGTATGGCCGCCGTGCGGGGTGGGGGAGGTCTCGTCGCTCATGTGGACGCGTGGTGCGGGTGCGCCTCGAGGAAGTGACGGACCAGTGGTACGATCTCCTTCGAGGCGTCCTCGAGAACGTAGTGTCCACAGTCGGGGAAGCGATGCACCTCGGCGGCGGGGAAGCGAGCAATCCACTCGTCGAGGAATTCGCTGTGGAACACGAAGTCCTTCATGCCCCAGCAGATCAACATGGGAATTCCTGCGAGCCGGTCCAGGGAGTCCGTAGTCTCACGGACGATGGGGTAGGCACGGTGGCCGTCGTGGAGCGGGATGTCCTGCACGAAGCGATGGACCGCGATGCGGTGAGCCCAGGAGTCGTACGGCTCGAGGTAGCCGGCTGCCACCTCCTTCGACATGGGCGCACGCGTCACGCAGGTGCGGACCGCCCCCCGGGCGAAGGCGTGGCGCCGCGCACCAGGAGGGCGCCCAGGCCCGGGGTCCGGGCCAGCGAGAGGGCAGCGGGAATGCGCTTGTCGTCCAGCAGCGGAAACGCGGCCGTGTTCATGACGACCAGGCGCGAGAGCCGCTGGACGTTTTGAACGGCCCAAGCCATCCCGATCATCCCGCCCCAGTCGTGGACCACCAGGGTGATGCCCCGCAGGTCCAGCTCTTCCACCAGTGAGCTCAGGTCCGAGACACGAGAGGCCAACGTATACTCGTAGCTCCCGTCATCGGGCTTGTCGGAGCGGCCACACCCGATGTGATCGGGCGCCACGGTGCGATGGCCGCCCATGAGCTCCCGGATGAGATCCCTGTAGAAGAACGACCAGCTCGGATTGCCGTGAAGCATAAGCACGGCTTCGCCCGAGCCTTCGTCGACGTAGTGGAGCCGGTTTCCGGCGATGTCGAGGTAGTGGGGGGTGAATGGGTAGAGGGTGCTCACCAATCCACTCCCAACATCATGCAGTTCAGGCCACTGCCGATGCCGAGAAGGCCGACCCGATGTCCGGGCTCTATGAATCCCCGCTCCTGAGCGAGGGCCGCCGCCACCGGGAGCGCCGCGGTTCCAGTATTGCCCAGATATTCGTAGGTCACGAAGTCGTGCTCCGGAGCAAGGCCCATGGTCCGCAGCATTACTTCTCGGTGAGCCGACCCGACCTGGTGGCAGACGGTGCGGTCGACCTGCTCGACGGGCCATTCCATCTCCTTGAGGAACTCGTCCCAGGTGCGGGCGCCCAAGGCGACTCCGTGCTCGAGAACGGCCGGCGCGTCGGTGCTCGCGAACTCCCGCAGGCTGGGCTCCGCTCCGTTCGCTTGGCTCGCGCGGTGGGCCTCCAAGCCCCAGCGGCACAACATGTGGTGCTCGGGGGCCGTCTCGACCACCGCTCCTCGGAGGCGCCTCCTGCCCGACTCGCCGAGGGAGCCGTCGCTCAGGATCACCGCAACGGCTGCCGATCCACCCGTGAGCGTCGCGATGGCCGTCTTGAAGTCCTCCATGTCCGGACGGCCGTTGAGGTGGGCGATGGTCGTGTCGACGATGTCCCGCGCGGTCTCGCAGCTCACCACCATCCCCGCTCGGATCTGGCCCAGTTCGATGCGGTTGGCGATGTCGAGAATGCCGTTCAGGACACCGAGACACGCGTTGCTCACGTCGTAGACGTGGGCCGACGGGCGGATCGGTTGGCCGGCCTTCTGCAGGCCGGCGGCGACGTGGCAGGCCGTGGCGGGCTCGAAGTGCTCCCGGCACACGCCGGCGTAAATCAGCATGTCGAGGGCGTCGGCCGGTACGGGCGAGTCGCGGAGCGCCTTCAGAGCGGCGGCCGTGGCGCCCTGGGTCACGGTGTATCCCGGATCCCAGTAGCGGCGTTCCTGGATCCCCGTCATGAGGAGCAACTGGCCTGGCTGGATGTGCAGCTGGCGATAGGTTGGGGCCAACCTCTCCTCCAGCTCGTCGGACGTGACGATGCACGGCGCCAGCTCGTAGCCGAAGCACTCGATTACCACACGCGAATACCTCACTCGCGCGCCTCCAGGTTGAAATCGTTCATCGCATAGATGGTCCTACCGTCCACCGAAAGGAATCCGTCGGCCATGAGGCTTCGCCGGTTGTCGTTCACTGCAGTGATGCTGGCGCACACCTCCACGCGCCGGCAACCCGGGATGATCTGGCCCCGGTAGCTCCATCGATGGCGGTTGTCACCGGGGAGCGTACGGAACTCGGCTGCCTCACCGAGACGCCAGCGCTTGGCGGCGTACGCCTTGAGCAGCTGTACGAACGCCTCCAGGCCGAGGGAGCCGGGCCACACGGGATCCTGGTAGAAGTGGGCCTCGAAGAACCAGGCACCCGGATCGACGTCGATGGATCCTTCGATCCATCCGAGACCCTTCGGGCCGCCGTCGGGCACCAGAAGATCGATCCGGTCCACCATGCGGAAGTGCTCGTCGGGGAATGGCCGCTCGCTTGGGAGCGGGAAGCTCAGCCCACGTTGGCGCTCCGCGGACGGGGGATCATGGATGACGACGTCGCGCATGCCGACCTGATCAGCCAGGGCCTGGTCTGAGAAGAAGCCGAAGTAGGTGGTCCCCTCATACAGTGGCCCCTGACGATCGCTGGCCAGCGACATGGAGTAGCGCTGGATGATCATCCCCCCGGACAAGGAGACGCTGGTGAGCTCCACCTGGGTGGTGATCACGTCTGTGCCGGCGGTCATCCTGGCCAGCTGGACGGCCTCGCCCCCCAGGTTACGGAAGCGCACGTCCGTGTTGGAGGCCAGAACCGACCCTACGTATCCCGCCAGCCAGCCGCAGGGCTGGAGCGCCACCTCCAGGAGCACGGCGAAGGGCATCTCGCCTTGGCGGTTGCTCGCGAAGTACCAGTGGTCGGCGGTGACGTCGAACTGGGCCGTTGCTTTGGCCCCCGCCTTCATGACGAAAGGCTTCCCCTCCACCGACGTAACTCGGTCGATGCACTGATACGGGGGACGCGGAAGCCGGGCGATGCGCCGCGGACCACTGTCGAAGGAGCTATAGACCTCGCCGAACGCCTCCGACGGCTTGCCGCTGCTGAAGGCCAGGATGCTCGCCTTGTCGTACGGGACCGACGGGTCCCGATGGAGAGCCACGACCTTGGGGGCGCCGCCAGGCGACTCGACGACGGTGATCTCGTAGGGAGCGCTCCCGGGGTCCAGCGACTCTGCGAAGGCGGCGTCAGCGGCCTCCGTCCTCGCATGCGTCGCTGCCGTGCTCTTCAGCGTCAGGTCGGGGGAAGCGCCGGCGCCTCGGTTCGCCCAAAGGGACTCCAGTTGAGCACGGTTCGCGCCGGTCAGCCGGACGGACATGTCGCGGATGTCCACAATAAGCTTGCCGTCGGCGGACATCATGGCGTCCACGATGGCGTGGGGCTCGGGGTCGTAGCCGAGCTCCTGGAGGTTGATCTCGTAGGTGACCATCTCCGTAGAGGCCAGCACCTGGCCCCGGCACCTGAGCCGGCTCTTCACGCCCACGATGGGCTGCCATGTTGCGGCTCCGTCCTCGGCGATCCAGCCCATGCGAATGAGGAAGATCCGCAGCGTGTGCAGGCAGCACTCGTACATCAGCGTGCCCGGCATCACCTCGTCGTCGACGAAGTGACAGGTGAGGAACCAGTCGTCAGGATGGATGTCGGCTTCCGCCACGATGCTCCCGATGCCGTAGCGTCCGCCCTCGGGGTCGAGCTCCGTGACCCGGTGAACCAGCCGCATGCGGTCTCCGGGGATCGTGAGCGGACGGGTCACGCCGAGTCCGGCGAACTCCTCACCGAACGCGCCGGCCAGGTCACCACGCCGGAGCGCCTCGACCTGTTCTTCGTCATAGGACTCCTTGCGCATGGGGACCAGCTCCCGCCAGTCGTCGGGCCGCCGGCCGGGCATGGCTCGCTGCTCCATGCCGGTCAACACGATGCCCTTCCCGGCATCGAGCTGTCCTTGCGTGAAGAAGCCTGCTGAGCCCTCCCGCATGGTCATGAGCGGGCGCCCGTCGACCGTGGCGTCGAACTGGAAGCCGAACAGCCAGGTGTCGCCCTGCCGGAAGAACCGGAGGATTCGGATGTCGTAGACGATGACCTGACCCGGCCGTGTCAGCTCTCCGTGGAAGGTTACCACGGCGTCCAGGAGCCGGTACACAGCCAGACCCTTCGTCTCGGAGTCGATGCCCAGGTAGCCCGAGAGGAGCAGGTCGGCCTGCCCCGCTTCGACAGCGACGCACGTAGGGATGCGTCCCCCGTCCAGGTACCAGGCGCCCTCGAGCACGTCGTGCTCCGTCACGATCCGCCCCGAGGTCATGGACTGGGGCTCGGCCTCGATGGTCATGACGCGGTCGACGAGCATGAGCGGCTCGTCGGGCAATCGCGCTCGGGTCGGGTGGCTGTCGACGTGGGCGAAGCGCTCACCCAGCACCTCTCCGATGGAGCCGACGGCGAACTCGATCAGCTGGTCGCGGTCCAGGGCGATGGAGCGCACCGGAGCGGGGGCGTCGCGGGTCGTCTCGGGTGGCACCGGGGGAGAGGCGGTGGGCGGCGGTGCCGACTCCACTGCCGCTACGGCAGCGCCCAGATCCGGGATCAAGGGTGGTGCTGCGCCCCCGCTGGCCAAGGCGTGCATCAACTCCCGCTGATGCGCCAGCTGGGCCGCTGCCAGCTGCCGGATGTGCTCGGCCGAGCGGAGAAAAGCCTCGTGGGCCTCCACCGTGGTCTGGGCGGCCCGCATGGCGACCGCCAGACCCGAGGGGAGCTCGGTGGGGAGCGACGCGCGGGGCTCAGCGGTCTGTAAGGTTCCGACGGGCTCCGCCGCCACGGTTCCCACGGGCTCCGCTCCAAAGCCCACCTGGCCGATGGGAACCCGGATGGCCGGTCCCGACTCGGCCTCGGGCTCGACGACGCTGGGATAGAGAAGCGAGAGATCGACCTCCACCCGCTCGACCACGAGCATGGCAAGGGCTCTGAGGACGGCGTCCGGCTCGTCCTGCGTCGGCGAGGAGATAGAGCGCGCCCTGAAGGGCAGACCGTCGAGGATTTTCGAAACCATGCGCGTGCACGACGCTCCTGGCCCCATCTCCAGAAAGATGCGTACGCCGTCCTCGTAAGCCTGGCGTACGGTCTTGGGGAAGTCCACTCCGTGGAGCGCCTGGGCAAGGAGGGAGTCGGCAGCCCGCTCCCGGTCCACCTCGTAGGACTCTCCCCAGGCCCCGCTGTAGAAGCGCATACCCTCCGGTGGGCGGGTATCGAGCAGATGCAAGTCCCGGTAGGCCTTCTCCACCTCGCGGGCGACCTCGCAGTGCACGGTGGTGACTCCCAGGAGCGCATGGAACGCCGAGCCAAGGGCCTGGACGGCCTCGTCCACCGCGTCCGCGTCGCCACCAATGACGCACTCGTCGGGAGTATTTACGATGAGCAAGTAGACCCGCTCTCGTCCCTTCAGGACCCCTCTCACCTTGTCGGCGGGCTGGTCGACCACCCCGACCCGCCACTCCAACGGAGCATCCTTGTCGAGATTCCAGGCGGCGCGGGCGGCGGTGCAGGGGCCCGCGAGCTCGGTCACGAAGAGATCGCTCTCGGTGGTTCTGCGAAGCATCTCGTCTCGCTCGTGCCAGGTTCCCGTGGAGAACAGCCCCGCCGTCTCTCCCAACGAGTAACCGACCACCGCGTCGGGGCGCACGCCGAAACGGGACATGAGGTCCGTGGCCAGGGTGCCCAGCACCACCTGGGAGAGGATCACCGTGCGGGCGTCGCTGGGGGTGGGGCCGGTCCGCCAGATCTCCGGCATCCTCAGTTGGGAGCTCAGCTTCTCGCTGCTCGCCTCCCGCGCCCGCAGGATCTCCGGCCACTGGAGGCAGAGCTCCCGGCCCATTCCGGTGAACTGACTCCCCGAGCCGGGATATACGAAAGCGAGTTGACCCTCGCGTCCCAGGGGCTCTTGCGAGAAGAAGGCCCGGCCGGCGCTCCGATCTGACGGGTCAGCACCCGCCTCGATCTGATCGGCCGCGGACCGGGCAAGGCTTTCTACCTCGCCGGCATCACGGGCGACCAGGGCGATGGCCCGGTCGGCGCCCGGCTGCAGGGACTGTTCCTGCCACCAGGGGCGTGCCAGGGCGTGCACCGGAGCCGATCGCGTAGCCGCGGCGAAGTCGGCGAGGCGTCTCAGGCCCGCGGCCACGGCCTCGTCGTCGTCGCCTTCCACCACGAAGAGCCCTTCGTGCAAGGGGCCCAGGGGACTCGATCGCTCCTCCTCACGCGCCGCTTCGTCCAGTCCCTCCAACACCACGTGTGAGCAGGATCCGCCTCGCGACACCGCCAGAACGCCGGCCCGCCGTGGACCGTCGGTGCGATCGCGGACCCACGGACGTGAGTCGGCCAGCGGAATCAAGCCCGTGTCCGATTCGGGAACACGCGCAGGCCCGGCTGCAGAGCCGTCTCCAGGCATGGCTCGGTCGCGTCCGTTGGCCCCGGGTAGCACCTGCTGGTAGAGCGCCAGGCTGGCCCCGAGCACCGATACGAGCCCCGCCGCAGCTCCCGTGTGACCAACACGGGCTTTGGTGCATCCGAGGACGGTGTCGGCTCCATAGACCTCTGTCAGCGCTCGGACTTCCGCGCGGTCCTCTTTCGGCACTCCGCCACCGTGGCCCTCCACGTAAGGAACGTCATCGGGGTCGACACGGGCTTCCCGGCAGCTCCGGCGGATGGCTTCGGCGCTCGCGTCCGCCAGGTCTCCGCCTGCGCTTCCTACGCCGCAGACAACCGCGTAGATACGATCACCCTCCTGTCGGGCCTCGTCTTCCCGCTTCAGCACGAGAGCGACCGCGCCGTCGCTGGGTACCACGCCTTGGGACTCTCCGTCGAAGGGGCGCGGGACGCCGTCACCCGCCACGCCATCCGTACTGGCCAGAGAGAGCAGGGCGCGGACGTCTCCGGACAGGTCGACGGCCCCCACGACGGCACAGTCGATTCGTCTGGTCTGGAGCGCTCGGATCGCTGCCTGGAGGGCCGAGATGCCGGAGGTCTCTTCGCTGGCGAGGACGTAGCTCGGACCGCCGAGGCCGAACTCCCGGGCGACCCGGCTTGCCACGATGGAGCCGAGACCGCCGATGGTGCGGTTGGCGTTGAGCGCGGGCGTGAGGGAATCGCAGAGCTCGTCGACCCAGCTCTGGAACTCCGATCCTGCGGTCGGACGCTCCAGCCTCCGGGCCCAATCCGCGGCCCGGGATCGGACGGCCCATCGCAGGTGGTAGTTGGTCGTGTTGAGATCGAGTTCGACCCCTACGAACACACCAGTGCGAAGGCGCTCGACATCGTCCAGGGCGGCGTCCGCGATGGAGCGCTCGGCCACCTGGAGCATGAGCATCTGCTGGGGGAGAGCCTCTTCGATCTCCTTTGGCGGGATCTTGAAGCGGCCGAAGGGAATCTCGAGCTCCTCGATGAACCACCCCAGCGGAGGGTCCGGGACCCCCCAGTGGTTCTCCTTGGCGCGAACCGGATGATCGTCCCCGCGGCCCAGTATCCGCTGCTGGACGGACTTCAGGTCCTGCCACGGGCCAATGCGGGCGCCCATGCCCACGATGGCGATTCCCTCGGGCGCGGGCAGCTCCGGAACGGCGACTGTGGCACGCCCGGCCGAGGGCTCCCCGAACTCCTCCAGAAGCACGTGGGCGTTGGTCCCCCCGAAGCCGAAGCCACTCACCGCTGCACGACGCGGGTGACTCGACGGGGTCTCCCAGGGCTCTGCCCCTCGCAGCACTCGGAACGGGCTCCGGGCGAGGTCGACCTCGTCCCCCGGCTCCTCAAAGTTGGCTGTCGGGGGCAGAACCCGGTGCTCCATGGCCAATACGGTCTTGAGAAGCCCGACGGCTCCGGCCCCAGTCAGCAGGTGGCCGGTGTTGGACTTGGCCGAACCGATGACGCAGCTCCCGGGGGCGTCCTCCTCTGCCCAGAGCGCCTGCAGGCTCGCGAACTCCACGGCGTCACCCACCGGAGTGCCCGTGGCGTGACACTCCACCAGATCCACGTCGCTCGGGCGCCAACCGGCCGCTCCGTAAGCGCCTCGCATGGCCCGCAGCTGTCCCTCCTGGCTGGGGGCCAGGAGGCTGCCCTCCACGTCGTTGGAGAGGCCGACGCTCCTCACGACAGCTCGGATCCGATCTCCATGCTCCAGTGCGTCGGAGAGGCGCTTCACTACCAGAACTCCGGCGCCCTCGCCCACCACCAAGCCGTCACCCTTGTGATCGAAGGGAGAGCAGCGGCCTGTGGGTGAGACGGCCAGGAGCTGGGAGAAACCCATCTGGGTGTACAGGGAGTCGGGCCGGGACAGTCCGCCGGCGAGGACGGCGTCGAGGCGGCCGCTCCGGAGGGCGTCGACGGCGAGCTCCAGGGCGAAGAGGGACGAGGAGCACGCCGCGTCCAGGCAGAACCGCTCCCCACCGAGGCCCAGGGCCCTCGCCAACATGGCGGCGGGAAGCCCAGCGACCCAGCGGTTGATAGCCCCGACCGGGGCCCGATCCTCCATGGGCATGGGTACGTCGGCCGCCCGGAAGAGCTCACGCTCGAAGCGACGCCCCAGGATCCAGTCGGCCATGGCCGAAGCCGACGCCGTGGGGAGGACGATGTTGCCGAGCATGACACCCACGCGTCCGGGATCGACCGGATCGGTGACGGCGTCGTGCCACGCCTGCCTGCCGGCGTGCAGCGCCAGGTGGACCATGGGATCGAGGGCGTCGACAAGCTCCGCCGGCAGATTCAGGCCGGTCGGATCCAGCTCGAAGTCTCTAACGAAGCAGGCCCGTCGGGAGTAGACGTGATCCGCCCGGGCGTGCTCGGAATCGTACGCCTGCTCCACATCCAGATGCCAGCGGCCCAGGGGCGGTTCGGAGGCGGTGTCGATGCCGGCCTCGACGACGCGCCAGAAGTCATCGGGGGTAGCGGCACCGGGGAGCACCCCGCCGAGGCCGACGATTGCGATCGGCTCGGGTGAGGACATAGCGGTTACGCCTGCTTCGGCGCGCTCTCGTCGAGTCTGTTCTGGCGGAACGCTTTGCTCAGATAGGAGTCCACGACGGACTCGTACCCTTCGAGCCGGGCCAGCAAGCGCCCGTCTTCGCCCACCCAGTCGATGTCCGAAACGACGCGCGCGTTCGTTCGCTCACGCACGTTGATGACGATGCGCGCGCCGTCCGAAGGGAACGTCGGCACGAACTGGCGGTAGCGCGTGAGCCGCGAAGGCAGCGAGGCCTCCCCTACCCGGTCCGAGGTCCAGACGATCATAGCTTGAAGGCCGCTGTCGAGGACCAAGGGGTCGGCGATCCACCGACTGCGCACGGGCTCCTTCATCCAGTCCTTCGGTGGTGGTGCCACCCGGCAGCGAGCCACCAGACCTGCGTCTCCACAGCTTTCGACCTCCACGAGCCCACGCATGGCCGGTCCGTGGAAGAGCGTCTCGGAATAGATGGTCTCGATGGACCTTCCCAGTGCCGGCAGGTCGGCCGAGGCGTGGGGAGCCCCAGGATTCGGCTGACGGACCGCGAGGACGATTTGGGCCCGGGCGTGGAGCACCCTGCGGCCGTTGCTACCACCGCTGCAGAGCTCCGCCGTCACAACGAACTCATCACCCCGCTGGCGGGCCGCGTCGGCACATACACGTACCTGGAACGACTCCTCGGGCTGCACGAGCACGCCCTTGAGCACACGGAAGTCGTCCACACCCACGAAGCGCAGCCCCGGATTCCCGTGGAGCGCGCCGTGGGCGAGCCACTCCAGCGTCATGGTGGCGGGCAGCACGGCCCGGCCGTCCAGGACGTGGGACGCCATGAACTCGTGTGTGTCGGTGGTGATGATCCGCTCGAAAACCACGGGTAGCTCATCCGGTCCGGCACCGTTCGTCGCGACCGGCGGGTGCTGTCCGGCAGTGGGGACCTGCGACCCGGGTCCGAGAATGAGCACCTCCGTCGGTCCGTCGGAGGCGATCTCGTCCAGGACGTAGGCCGCGCCGCTCTCCATCCCGATGACTGCGATGCCCTCGGCCGAGAACATGCTCTTCAGTGCCGGCGTCACCATGCCGCCATCCCAGGGACCCCAGTTCACCGAGACCACGCGGCACCCTTCCCTGTGGGCGGCCTCGCTCTGCGCCACCTTGTTGAGCACCTCGTTGGCTGCGGCGTAGTCCACCTGTCCACGGCGCCCGAAGCGGGCCGTCGACGAGGAGAACATCACCATGGTCTTCAGGGGCGCGTCCCCCAGGGCGGCAAGCACGCATCGTAGCCCGCGCACCTTGGTGTCGTAGACGAAGGCAAAATCCTCGTCGCTCTTGTCCTCGATGTTGCGGTCGGCCAGCACACCGGCTCCATGAACGAGTCCTGTGACCGGTCCGAACTCCTCGACCAGTGGATCGAGACACGCCCGCACGGCGTCGGGCTCCCGGACATCCACGGAGCAGTAGACGACCTCCGATCCGGCCGCCGAGATGCGGGCAAGGTTACGCAGGACCTCCCGGCTGGCCTGGATGCGGTGGAACTCGGCCTGGGCCTCCTGGGGACTGATGCCCGGGCCCGCCTGGGCCACGATGGCTCGCTTGATCTCTGCCTCCCCGTCGAGGCCGACGAGCCAGTCGGGCTCACCGCTCGGCTCGCGGCTGCGGCCCATGAGGATGAGGCGCGGCTGTCCCGCTTCGGCCATAGCGACGGCCACTTCGGCCGTCACACCACGGGCTCCACCGGTGATCAGCACGACATCGTCGGATCCCAGGGCCGCATGCGCCGCAGGCTCGACTGGATGTGCTTCGAGAACCACCGTTTGGGGCCCTTCGTTCCCCAGGCCGATCTCTACCGGCCCCTCCGAGAGAGCGTACTTCACCACTTCTGACGCGAGGTCGATCCGGTTCGGATCGACGTCGATGCTCCTGCAGTGGACGTCCGTCCACTCGGCGGCAGCCGTTTTGGTCATTCCGCCCCAGGCTCCGCCCGCCGGATCCACATCCTCGGGGGGAGGCGCGTCGAGGGCGAAGCCGCCGCCCAGACACGTCACGCTGCACAGGAGGGCTCCGCCCTGCAGTGCCGCGCGACGGAGGACCGGGGCCATGGCCCTCACACGCCCGAATCCGAACAGGATGTCTTCGTCGGTGACCCGGGGAGGCACCACCACGATCAAGCCCGCCAGTTCATCGGGCGGGTGGTGCACCTCGTCGGCCAGCTCCACCTCTTCGGCAGAATACCCCTGGGCGCTGAGTTCCTCGACGATCTGGCCCGAGAGGACGTCGCCGCTCTTGGTCACCCAGATTTTGGATCCGGCAGGGAGCCCGATGGGCTCTCCGCTCGAACCGATGGGGTGCAGGGTCGGGACCAGGCGCTCGACACCCGCCGAGGCGGGGGGAGCGGACTGGTCCGGGACAGCCGGCGCCGGAGCGGGCGCAGGCTCGGACTCCGCATCGTTTGAGAGCACATCCACGATCTGGCTCAGGGTGCGGAGCTCGCCGAGCTGATCGGGAGCCACCACCGGGGCCTCGGGGAGCGCCTCCTGCAGAGCGGCCAGGATCTCGACCCGCTTGATGGAGTCGATCCCCAGGTCCGCGTCCAGGTTCATGGACACGTCGAGCATGTCGACGGGGTATCCCGTCTTGTCCGCTACGACGCTCAGCAGGACCTCGGAGATCCGTGAGGCATCGACGCTTCCGTTGGTCGGCGTATCGCCGGCGCCGTCGGTGGGCGTGTGGGCGGCCTGTTCCTGAGGCGTCGATGCCACGGGGGAGGTGGCCGACTCGGCCGTAGCGACGGATCCGGGCGCAGCGGTGACTTCCCCTGCTGAGTCTCCGTCGGGCACTGGCGGGGGCGCGGCTGGCTCGGAGGCGGAACCGCCCAGAAACTCGACGATCTGACCGAGCGTCTGGATCTCGCCCAGGTGCTCCGGCGTCACCACCGGCGCGTTCGGGAGCCGCTCCTGCAGAGCGGCCAGGATCTCTACCCGCTTGATGGAGTCGATGCCCAGGTCCGCGTCCAGGCCCATGGACAGCTCGAGCATCTCCTCCGGATACCCGGTCTTCTCCGACACGACCGAGAGCAGGGCGGCCGCCACACCGGGTGTGGGGGCCGGCTGCGCAGTGGTCTGCTCGACAGGCGGCGCCTCGACGATCTGCTCCGGGGGCAGCAATCCCTGCTGCCAGGCGATGGCCTGGATGGTCCGCTCCTGGGACTCGAGGAACCTGCGGTGCACGTCCGCCGTCTGTTCCTGCAGCCGCACCAGAGCCTGGAGGCTCGCCTGGCTCGCCCGCATGGCCTCGGCCAAGAGCTGCGGATCCGACGTAACTGTCGGCGCATCGGCCGCCGGGCCGGCGCGGGTCACGTGGGGCAGGGTCACCGCTGGAGTCGTTGCTGCCGGGGTCGTCGCTGCTGGGGCAGGGGTGGGGGCCTTGGGCGGCCGCTTCGGTCGTGGCTCCACGTAGTTCACACCGGAAATGGGAACGGTCATGGTCGGCTTACCGCGGGCGATCCTGCGCCTCCATGCATCGAGGGCCCCGACGTCCCAACGGTCCAATGCCACGGCGTGGCCGTCGGCGGCCAACTGGGCCAGCGCACGGGCCAGGTCGACGAGCCCGGCTCTCCGGCCCGAGGACGCGTCGATGGCCACGGTGGTAATGTCCTCGCCGGCCAGAATCTCGTCGATGAGGGCCGAGAGCCGACGCCCAGGGCCCACCTCCACGAAGGTCCGCACTCCATCCTGGAACATGGATCTCACGCAGCCCACGAACTCCACCGGCGAGGTGAGCTGGCTGGCCAACAGCTCGCGGGCGTCCGTCGAGCGCTCGGGATACGCGGCGCCGGTGGCGTTGGCGTACACGGTCACGTCGCTCCCCGTGAGCTCGATGCTCGTAAGGCTCTCGGCGAAGGGCGCTCCCGCCTGGGCCACCAAGCTGCTGTGGAAGGCGGCGGCCACCGCGAGGCGCTTCACTCGCACGCCTTCTCGTGACAGGAGATCCTGGGCACGCTCGATCTCGTAGGTGACGCCGGAGAGCACGGACTGTTCGGGGGCGTTGTGGTTCGCGACGACCAGGTCGAGATCGTGGGTGCGCAGGAACTGCTTCACCCACTCCAGCTCGGCGGCCACGGCCAGCATCGAACCGTGATCTCCGTCGCCGGTCGCCATGAGTGCACCCCGGCGGCGTGAGAGATGGTACAGCTCCATGGGCCGGAGCCTACCTGCCGCGCACAACGCTACGAGCTCGCCGTAGCTGTGGCCGCAGGTGGCGTCGGGGAAGAGGCCGAATTGCTTGAGCACCCGGAGGGCGCCCAGGCCTACGGCGCCAATGGCCGGCTGGGCCGTGTCGGTGGCGCGGAGCTCGTCCTCCTGTCGCGAGCGGGTGGCGTCGTCGAACGCCGGATACGGATAGATCAGATCGGCCAGGCCAGGCGTCACCTCATCGGCGGCGGCCAAGGTGTCCGCGGCGGCAGGGAAACGGCACGCCAGCTCCCGGAGCATCCCGACGTACTGGGCTCCCTGTCCTGGGAAGCAGGCCGCCCACCTGCCCTTGGCGGCTCCGGATCCGAAGTAGATCCCTTGGGGCATCGCCCAGGACGATCGCTCGTCCTTCAGCTGAGAAAGCGCCATTCCGATGAGGTCGCAGACCGGCGTGCCGTCTCGCTCGGCGACCAGAAGCAGCCGGACCTCTTTGGATGCGTCGAAGCGCGCGCGACTCTCGGCCGCCCGTCCCCGGATGTCGGCCCAGTCCCCCTCGGCCTGGAACTGCTCCAGCTCTGCGGCAAGGGCCTCCCGGTCGTCGGCGGAGAAGGCGATCAGCTGATCGCGTCCATCCCAGTCGACCTCGGTGGCCTTCGACTCGTACTCCTCCACCACGCAGTGGAAGTTGCTGCCCCCGAACCCGAAGGCGCTCACACCGGCGCGGCGCGGATGTCCACTCTTGGGCAGCCAAGGCCGCTTCTCGGTGTTCACATAGAATGGAGTCTCGCCGGGGGCCACGGCCTCGATCGGACTCTCCACCTTGATGGTCGGGGGGAGCGTCTTGTGGTGGAGCGCCATGGCTGCCTTGATTAGGCCCGCCGCGCCCGCTGCCGCCTTCGTGTGGCCGATCATGGACTTCACCGATCCCAGAGCGCACCACGTTCCCTCTGGCCTCGCCTCCCGATAGACGGTGGTGAGGCCCTTCGCCTCGGTGGCGTCACCCACCCGCGTGCCCGTTCCGTGAGCCTCTGCCAGCTCGACGGTGTCGGGGCGGATGCCCGCGTTCTCGTAGGCGGTCCTGAGCGCCCGGGCTTGGCCTTCGGGCGCGGGGGCGTAGACGGCCTGCCCCTTTCCGTCGGAGGACGAGCCGATGCCCTTGATCACGGCGTAGATGCGGTCGCCGTCCCGCTGGGCATCCCCGAGCCGCTTGAGCACCAGAACCCCTACGCCCTCACCCAGCATGGTGCCGTCCGCCTGGTCGTCGAACGGGCGTGCGTTCCCCGTCGCCGACAGCGCCGGCGTCTTGGAGAAGCACATGTACATGAAGATGTCGTTGAACGTGTCCAGCCCGCCGCTCAGGACCATGTCGGCCCGTCCCGACTCAAGCTCGAGGGCCGCAAGATGTACTGCGCTCAGGGACGAAGCACACGCCGCGTCCACGATGCAGTTGGTGCCGTGAAGGTCGAGGCGATTGGCGATGCGGCCGGCGACGACGTTGGCCAGGAGCCCGGGGAAGGAGCTCTCCTGCCACGGGACGTAGCCTTCGCCGATACGCTCGATGACGTCTTCCGTGGTCTCGGGATCAACTCCAGCGTCCTCCAGCGCCTTCCGCCAGATGGGGTGCCCGAGGCGCGCGCCCAAGGGGATGACCAGGGGCAACGTTCCGCTCACCCCGAGGATGACGCTGGTCTTCTCCCGATCGAACTCTCGGCCGCCTGGACCGTACCCGGCGTCCTGAAGCGCCTGGCGGGCCACATGAAGGCCCAGCAGCTGCGTGGTGTCGGTGGCTTCCAAGTCCCGAGGTGAGATGCCGAAGGCCATCGGCTCGAAGTAGATGGGATCGATGAAGCCGCCGCGGCGGCCGTACGTCATGTCGGGCACCTTGGGATCGGAGTCGTAGTACTCCGATGTCTTCCAGGCTGACTCCGGGATCTCGGTGATGGCGTCGACGCCGTCACGCACGTTCGCCCAATAGTCTTGCAAAACGCCAGCCTTCGGGAACAGGCAGGCGATGCCGACGATGGCTATGGGTGACTGGGCCGCGGCCCGATCTTTATTTCGATCGCTCAAGACAGCAGTTCCTCGAGTTCATCTGGTTCGCGGGGGCGGAGATCGACGCACTCGGCCTGCAGCTCCACTCCCTGGCTGCGCAGAGCGATGGCCCGTGTAATGACCGCAGCACCATGCAACATGTTGTGAGCCACGCTGACTACGCGACGGCTCTCCCAGGGCTCCAAGACGCTGCCCCGGACCCACTCGTTGAAAGCACCCATCGCCGGGCCGCACCAGACCTGGTAGTCCATCTCACGACCCGGCTCACCGCGGTTCGCCCAGCGGGACGACATGCCCATGTACCACCGAAAGACCAGGGCCATCCGGTGCTTCGGATCACGCTCGGCCTTTTCGACCTGGGCCGGGTCTCGGGCCTCCCAGAAGCGCCGTGTCTCGTCCCAGATCTCGTCCAATGACGTACGGAAAATCGTCCGTTCGAGATTCAGCCGTTCGTCGTCGGAAATGTCTTCGAGGCCCGCGTGGGCTCTATAGAGATCATACAGGCGGTGAGCCCTCATGGGAAACATCGTTCCACGCTTGAGGACCTGCAACCTGACGCCCATCTCGAACATGTCCGCGGCCGGAGCCATGGTCACGTCGGCCTGCTGCGCCTGGGCCAGCATCTTCCGCACGGCGTCCGACGTTCCGGCCTCGCGACACGCCTGGTTCACCGAGCCGGTCAGGACGTAATCGGCCCCCATGGCGAACGTCGCAGCTACGGAATGTGGCGTCGAAACGCCGCCAGCGGAACCCACACGCAAGGGGGCGTCGTAGTCGTGCTCCACCTGGAGCCGATCGCGAAGGGCCAGCATGGTGGGGAGCAGGGCGATGGCGGGCCGGTTGTCGGTGTGGCCGCCCGAGTCGGCCTCCACCGTCAGGTCCTGCGCAACCGGGACGGTCTCCGCCATGCGGGCCTGCTCCTCGGTGAGGTCTCCGCGGGCCACCAGCTCGGCCAGCATCGTGGCCGGAGCGGGGGCGAAGAACTTCCGGGCCACCTCGGTGCGCGAGACCTTGGCCACCACCCGATGGGGCGTCACCACGCGGCCCGACGAGTCTGCATGGATCCCGTGGAGCCGGTAGCGCACGAGGGGCAGCGTGAGATCCATATAGGCCGAGGCGGATACCCGGTTCACACCGCGGCGCACGTAGAGGTCGGCCACCGCCTCTTCGAGCCTGGGCTCGTACGGGCTGTGGATGAGGTTGAAGCCCCAGGGGAGATCGCCCAGGCAGGTGGAAATGTGGTCAATGGCGTCTTCGATAGGATCCGGCCCGAGGCCGGCGGCGCCGAAGAAGGAGAGCATGCCCGCTCGGCCCATGGCCTCCACGAGCTCCACCGAGCCGATGCCGTTCGCCATGGCGCCTGCCAGATAGCAGAAACGGACGCCGTGGTCCTGGGCGAATCCAGCGGATCCCAGGCGCTGGGGCTCGCATACCGGGGCCAGGGCCAGGAGAGGGAGGCCCTCCACCTGGGGATCGCCACCGAGCTCGACCGTGCCCTCGTGGGAGAACGCGAAGGTGTCGCCGTGATCGACGACGTACAGAGGCAGATTCACGCGAGCCAGCCCCCGAACCAGCTCCGCGGGAGTGGTGAGGAGATCCTCCCTCGGGCCACTCCAGGAGCCCATTCGAGTGCTCGACCTTGTCTGTAGATTCGGCATCCAGTGCCCTAGAGGCCTGTTGAAGAAGTGGGGCGAGCCGCGTTGGGAGCGCTGACAAGCGCTAGCGCGCTTGTTACCGGCCAGACCCTAGGCGGAGCTCCGCAGTCATAGCCATAAATACGGCAAGGAGCTCCAACAACGGGGGCACCGCGCGAAGCGTGGTCGGCCCCGTGCCGCCCCAACCGGGCACCGACAGGGCGCCAGCCCTGTTGGTCGGGCGAAGGGGGGTTGCGGGCCCATAGCGCGTCTCTCTTCCTCGGACCACGGCTTTCGGCCGCGGTGCCCGCCCTGCTACGCCTCGTCATCGTTCGTTCCTCGCCTTCGGCTCAGGTGTCGCTGAACACCACTGCACGACGCCGAACACCAGGGCCGCGACGTTCTCTGATCACCGCAAGACCGGGGTACCCGCGCCGAAGGCGCAGGTCGCGCGGCCGCACCCCACTTCTTCAACAGGCCTCGAGCGAGGGGCCTGGTGCGAGATCTGCCGGACCATTTGGTGAGCCCGGACGGGCTCAACGCCGCTCCCCTGCGCCAACTAATGTGTATTCGGCGTCACGGGATGTCGAGCGTCGGGTGTCGGCCCCACTACCGCTTTACGGCGATCCCGAGCACCTCGAACCGGGCACCGAAGAGCAGCGTGCCGGCACCGATGAAAGCCCGGGCCGGAAACTCCGTCGTGAAGTACGTCCGGTAGACGCCGTTGAAGGCGCCGTAGTCGGAGACGTCGGAGCTGTACACCTGCACCATCACCAGGTCGTTCATGGTCATGCCGGCAGCTTCCAGGGAGCCCTGGATGTTGTTCAGGACGTTCGTCGCCTCCGCCTCGGCCGTGGCCGGCACCTGCTGGCCCGGGTCGAGTCCGATGCTCCCGGCCAGATAGAGCGTGTTGCCCACCTGAACAGCACCGCTGAAGGGCGCGACGTCCCCGTCGGCGGGGGAGCGCCCGTCGAGGTAGGTACGCGCCTCCTGCGCAGACGGATCGTTCGTGCAGGCGGAGACCAGCGTGAGGAGAGCGAAGGCTGTGACGTTTCGGATGCTCATGGCACGTTTCTCTGACAATGAGTGTGAGAGGGGCCTCGTGGGCGGATGGGCACGGTAGAGGCGGGTTGCGTTGAGGGCAAGGAGGCCGCGGCTACCGGGGCCGGCAACTCAGCGGCCCGACGGGTGTCGACACCGCTCAGTTGAGCATTCCGATCATGAAGGCCTGGGCGCCGAGGCGGGCCAGCGCCGCTGTCAGCCATCCGGACACGGCGATGGCGATGGCCACACGGCGCTCCAGGCCGGTGAAGGCATGGAGGTACGCCGAGACGACCACGATCCAGAAGGTGTCATGGAGGCTAAGCAGGCCCAAGGCGGCGGACAGGACCGTGACACGTTCTCCCGCTCCCAAGATCAAAACCGCCAGCGAATCGGGAAAGACTGCGAGCTCCTCCCGTGTGAGGGCGCCAGACGGAAGCAGATCGAGCCTCAGCATCCGAACGAATGTGCCATAGATCACGGCCCCGAAGCCCAAGAGGCCCGCGCGGAATGCCTCGCGGTAGGGCAGGGGGTGCGCCATCAACATCGAGAACGACTGAAGTGCCAGGGCCACGACCGCGACGCGGATCGCCAGGAGGGCGGGAAGCAGCAGGTATGCCCAGCGTCCTTGTCGGCGTAGCTGGTCGAGTTGCGCGAGCGACATCTCGACCCCAGGGGTACGGCTGGCCACGTCCGCCATCACCTCCGGCGCGAGCACTCTCTCATTCGTGTATGCAGAAACGGCCAGCCAGACGCAGGCGATCAGAATGAAGATGCGCCAAGTGGCCATTCCGCGGGCCTCTCGATCGCTTCCGACGGGGGAGTCGATAGGCACGGAACCACCTCCCCACGATTGGGCCACTAGTGTTCCGTTGCCGAAGTTCGCGAGCCACCAAGAGGGTCGGGGCGCCGTGGGATCAAGGCGGGACGACGCGGCGTAGCGCAAGCTACGGCAAGGAGTCCCAACGCCGAGCCAACGGATGCACCGCGCCCTCGACTGGCCGAGACACTTTGGTAACGGGACACTAGACTCAGGCCGCCTCGGCGTCGGGCCCGGGTTCGTGCCCCATGACTGAGGTGATGACGCCCCCTTCGAGGCGGAGTTGCTCATCGGCGAGGGCCAACACGGAAGGGTGATGAGAGATGAGAAGAACCGCTCCTCGGGAGGCGTGCGCTGCGAGGGCCCTGATGGCTGTCCGGTAGAGTTGGGGGTCCAGGGCGTTCAGGCCCTCATCGATGATGAGAACCGAGGGCCGGCATAGCAGCACACGTATGAGACCGATCATCTGCTGCTCACCCGCAGACAAGCGACGCCCGTCCTCGCCGAGCATGGTGGCAAGTCCCCCCTTGAACAGACTGATGAACGAGCCCACCGCGAGGTCACGAAGGCGGTCGGTAAGCTCTTCCCGAGACAGTTCCTCCCGTGCGAGAGCGATGTTGTCACCAAGAGTGCCGTGAAAGATCTTCACGGCCTCTGGAACGGCGGCTACCTGCCGACGATACGCCTGAAGGTCGATACTCGAGGCCACTACGCCGTCGATCCTCAAACGTCCCCCATTCAGTGGATAGCGCCGCGTGAGGAGATGAACGAGCGTGGTCTTGCCAGATCCGTTCGCTCCGCTCAATCCAGTGATCCGTCCGGGCCGGAGTGTCAGGCTGGCTCCGTTCAGAACCGGCTCTCCGTTGGGCCACTCGAAGCGGGCGTCGTCCAACCTCAAGTCGACTCCCATCCGGAACGGACGCTCCCCGCTACTCTCTTCCGGGGCGGTGAGCATGAGGTCCTGCAGCCTTTGGGCCGCGGCTCCGCCGCCTTGAAGCGCGAAGAGGCCCTCCATGACTCGCTGCAGGCTCGGCACGGTGCCGGCAACGAGTGAGTAGGCGGCCATCATTGCGCCGAGGCGCAGATCTCCTGTCACCACTAGAAGGGCGCCGACGGTCAGGATCGTGGCCAGCAGGACGCTGCTCACACCCTCGACTCGGAATCCGATCGCGGCACGTGTGAGTCCGAGCCGCTCAACCCGGGTTTGGAAGTGGCCGAAGAGCGCCAGGTTCAGCCGAATGAAGGCCGGTCCGACGCCGAGCCCGCGGATCGAGTTGATGCCCTCGATGGCGTCGACGTAGGAAGCGTGAAGCCGCCCATAAGCGCCCAGGGCCGCATGATGCTCCCGATGAATCCGTCGTGCCGCAGCGCCTGTGACGAGGGCGTAAGGTGCCAAGAGGATCAGTGCGATCCAACCCAGTGGTGGCGAGAAGTAGAAGACGGCAGCCATCGACAGCACCGTGATGAGTAGGTCGATGGTCGTGCTCCCCAGAATCTCCAAGACCGCGGTTTGAATACGCGAGGCATCCTGCAGACGGGCGATGATGTCTCCACGCTTTCGCGTATCGAAGTAACGAGCTGGAAGCTTGAACAGGTGTCCCAGGAACTCCGATGCGATTGCGGTCGAGGCTCTCTTGGAGAGTCCCACCAAGAACCGCTGACGGAGGTAACCGGCCAATCCCCTCAATGCATGGAGGGCAAGAAGAAACCCACCGGCCGACAGAATCCGCGACACGTCACGCATCTCGATGAAGTCATCGATCAGCCGCTGAACCACGACCGCCGTAGCGAGACCCAGAATCGTGTAGATCACCCCGAGGAACACAGACTGCACCAGCCACCCGTGAGCGTGGCGGATGCGGCCGAGAACCCATCGGAACCAATGAGGTGGGTGCTCTCGGAGGAGATCCCGGCCGGGGTGTAGGAGCAAGACGGCTCGTTGACTCCAAATACCTTCGAAATCCTCACGCGTGAGCCACCGAGGTCCGAGAGCCGGGTCGCCCACCTTCAGCCGTCGGTCTCGGGCCTCATAGACGACGACGTAGTGTTGAGCTCCCTCGACAACCACGTGGGCGATACACGGCAGTCGTTCCTTGCCCAGGCTGTCATAGTCGCCGGTGGCGCCGCGGGCTTCGAATCCGAGGGCGACGGCGGCGCGATGGAGCCCAAGGAGGCTGGTCCCGCTCGCGTCGGTGCCACTCAAGGATCGAACCCGGGGGAGCCCGGTATCGCCGCCGTGGAACCGTAGCACTGAAAGGAGGCAGGCGGGGCCGCAATCAACGCGATCGTACTGACGGACGACCGGGTGGGGGTTCACGGTGCGGGCGCACCATCGTGCCAGGCGAGAAAGCGCCGATGGCATCATTCGCTCCGGCCTGCTCGAGACCCCATCAGTTGAATCAGGCGGAGGAAGAGGCTCTCGAGTGATTCGCCGGTCTCTCGGCCGTGCGCCATCCGCAACTCGGTGAGTGTCCCATCTGCCACGAGTTGTCCGTTATTGATAATGACGATCCGGTCCGCGAGGCGCTCCGCAATCTCCATGACATGAGTCGTGAAGAAGACCAGCGAGCCTCTGTCTCGGGCGGCGACCATCTCATCTTTGACGATGCGGGCGCTGAGAGGGTCCAGCGCGCCGGTGGGCTCATCGAAGATCAGGATGTCGGGTTGATGGACCAGGGCCGTGAGGAAGGAGACCTTCTTCCGCATTCCCGCCGAGTAGCCCTTGATCAGCCGATCCGCGTCCTCACTCATCTGTAGGGCGGACAGCCGATCGTCCAGCCAGCTGTCCAATGCCCTGTCCGCTCGGTAAAGCTGGCCGAAGAACTGGAGGAACTCCCGACCCGTGAGATAGTCGTACAACACCGGTTGCTCCGGCAGATAGCCGATACTTCTACGGACTGATTCGACGTTTGGCGCACGAAGGCTCACGCCGTTGATGGACACGTCACCGGCTGTGGGTCTCTTGAGACCCATGATCGTGGCGATGGTCGTCGTCTTGCCTGCGCCATTTGGGCCCAGGAAGCAGACGATCTCACCCGCATCGACGGTCATGCTCAACTGGGAGACGGCCAGCACCGGGCCGAAACTCTTGGTGAGCCGGTCGATTCTTATCGACGGCGCGTCCGTCATCTCAAGTCTCCAGGTAGGGGAGTCGACGAAGGGCGAAGAAGGTGATGATTCCCCCCATCGTCACGCCCAAGCCCGCCGTGGTGACCAGGGTCATGGCGAACACCTCGGCGGGCAGCACTTCCGTGCGGGTCATGACACGCGTGACGACGCCCACCCCGATGCCGTAGAGGACTAGGATCTCGAACAGTCGCCGTGCGGTCCTTGACGCACCCGTTGCGAGCACACTCCGGCGTCCAAAGTCGGGAGACAGGAACCCCAGAGCGACCGCATTCACGGCGGCGACGACTCCGGTCAGTCCACCCACGCCGGCTGCCTGCAACGGCCCCGGATCGAGGGCCAGCCCGGCGGCGGCGGCTCCCGTGATGGCTCCGTAGACGAGTCCGCACGGCACCACGGCAGCTAGGACCGGAAGCACCTTGTAGCCCCACAGCGTGGCTGGCCGGAGGAATGGACGAATCAGCGCCAATTCCGGCCCCTCCCGTCCGAGCGAGCCGAGCCCGCTCAAGTAGGCGGCGACCGATGGAAGCGCCATCACCACTCCCCACAAGGCGGCCTCCGCCGCGATCTCGCTCACGCGCCCCTCACGGCGGAGTTGCCACATCACGACAGGTGCCGTCACGGCAACGGCGAGCAGGATCCACTGTCTGGTGAGGAAGCGGTGGGGACTCCGGGTCGTGGGAAGAAGGATGTCCTTCAGGAAGAACAGGCGGATGCCGGCCATACCACGGACTTTGGGGTGCCACTGTGTCCGAAACGTGCTCGTGAAGCGGCGCTCTGGCTGCGCTCCGACCTCGCCCAGCAGCAGGGGACTCGGCTCGCGCATCAGTGGGCCGGCCGCCTTCAGGGCAACAGCGGGAGCAGCCACGACGCCGGCGACCCACATCAGCGGGCCAAGGAGATTGTTCGGCGGTTGGACCAACGCAGCGAGCGGAGGATAGAAAACGGCGGCCCCGTCGAACCACACCCCTAGCTGGGCCATCACCCCGGGCGCGACATCTTCGAGAAGTGTCGCCGACCCGACCATGGCGAGGAACGCGAGCACAGCACCGGCACTGGTCCCGATGTAGAGAGATCGGCCCATCGCCGGCCGTCTCTCCAGGATCCGAAGGGTCAAGCGGTAGGCCAGTGCTCCGAGGGCCGCCAGCACCAGAAAGTGCGCAAGGAGATGCATTGCCAGGACCAGGAGCGGCTGAGTCGCCAGGCCATAAATCAAGGCGCCGTAGAAGAGATAGAAGAAGAAGAGGAGCCAGAGGCCGGTCGCCGCCACTTCTACCCAAAGGTGATAGGCAGCGAGACCACGCCTCCCACCGGGTACAGAGCCAGGGGCTCCTCTTGCTTCTCGACGATCAGTGAGCGAGCGGTGCGCGCGGCAACGCCCAGAATCAGCGCAACGACGGTCGCGGCGTGGGCGAGCGCGAGTATGACGCCGGCCGCACCGCGGCTGGCGCTTGCCGCCCGCAGGGACGCGGACCCCAGCATGCTCTTCATCAAGAAGGGGATGGCCAACATGACCATCAGAGTCATCTTCCCTTCGAGGGTGTTGCGTACGGTGTGTACGAAGCGGCGAGCGACGATCAGAAGCTTGTGTCGTGTGACGAGAAGGAGGTCGTCGGAGAGGTCACCCACTGAAATGACGCATGTAGTGAGGCGACGGGCTGGGCGCCCCGGTCACGCCCAGCCCGACCAACTCAAAAGAACGCCAGTCCGCAAGCACCGGCCGTGCCGCTGTAGATGCTCCACCTCACAATGGGGTCCGGGGTAGCCGACACGGCGATCGAAGCGATGACGCCGGCACCGCAAAGGAAGCCCTGCCAGAAGCCTATACCGTTGATGTCAGCCATCCGGTGGCTCGCGAGCTCTGTCATGATGATCTCCTGCTTGGGGGAAGAGTGGGTCGAATGGCGACGGGCGATCAGCGCAGTCCATAGTCCAGGACGCATACGAGCGGCGTGAACATGAAGATGAACGCCGCAGGGACGACCCACCCCAGCATGACGGCGCCTCCGAGGGCGCCGACCATGAGACCGCAGGCGCTCCCCTCTGGGATCTTGGAGCCGCACAGCTCCTGCATCCGGCCCGGTGATAGGGTGTGCATAGATCCTCCTGGTGACTGGTAGTCGAGTGGAAGCGCTCCTGAGCTCGCCTGACGTCTCGCGATAGCGTGAGATCGGTGCGGACCTCAGTCGGGGCGTGAGCGACGGAGCTCTTCCAGGGCTCCCGAGGGTAATCGGCGCGTATCATCGGACCATCATCAAATCGGCACGGTCCCCCGCCTGGCTGACCTCTACCGATGAGTCCAGGCGACTCCCGTTCGGCGCGCACGCCATGGGCACCTACGTCGGCTGCTTCTCGATCGCGATCCCGCGCCTCTTTGTGCGTCGGGGGCGGCTGACCCGCTTCGGCCGGTTCTCGCTCTGGGCGGTCGGCGTCCTTGCCTCCGTGGCACTCCTGGTCGCGAACATGGCGCAGTCGTACGCCTCGTACTCGCCGTAGGCGAACGTGGGGCAGGGCCCGGCGTGGCAACGGCTTCGCCCGCGTTCTTTGCTAGCGCCCCCCCTCCCAGATCCCCCGCTCGGCCATGAGGGCCTCGATCTCGTCGGGCTCGATGGGGGAGTGCCCGGTGAGCCACTCGTGGCCGTCCTCGGTCACGAGGATCACGTCCTCGAAGCGGATGGAGAAGTCGTCCTGGCGCACACTCCACTCGATTACTAAGCACATGCCCGGCTCCCAGGGGATGTCGTAGAAGCCCACGTCGTGGATCTCCATCCCGACGAAGTGGCTGATGCCGTAGGTCCCGGTCACGCCTCCCAGCCCAGCCTCCGTCATGAGCCGGTCCTTGAGTGCCTGGCTCTCGCCGAACGTCCTCCCGGGCTTCACCGCGGCGATGACCTGCTTCTGGACGCGGGTCACGATCTCGGCGATGCGCCGCTGCTCGGGGGTGTACTCGCCGCTCACCGGTACGGAGCGCCCGAAGTCCGCCGTGTAGTGCGCATACTCGGCCCCGATGTCGTAGCTGATCATCTGGCCGTCGCTGACGTGCCAGGGCCCGAGCCGCGCGCGGGTCCCGATGGGCCACTCTCTGCCGCTCCCCCTCGCAGGGGCGTCCGGACCGGTGATCGAGACGTTGGTCCGGAAGGAGGGCGCCGCGTGCTCGTACTCGAAGGTGAAGTTCACGATGGCGGCGATCTGCTGGGTGGTCATCTCCTCGCGGACCGCCTTGGCCGACTCCATGAACGCCCGGACCGTGATGTCGGAGGCCTTCCTCAGGAGCTCGATCTCCGCCACGTCATGGATCATGCGCAGGCGGTTGAGGATGTCCGAGGCGTCCTTCACCTGCACTTCCGGCGAGAAGTACCGGAGCCGGTTGGCGATATCGAGGCGCTCCGGGGGCGTCTCCGCCAGGTTCAGGAAACGCTGGTAATTGAAGTAGACCTTCTTCTCCTCGCCGAGGGACCGTGACAGATCCGTCGCGAGCGCCTTGCTCCCCCGCTGATGGGTCCGGAGGAGAGAGTAGTCGGTGATCGCGTCGGACAGGTGCTCCATGAAGAGCTCGTAGGATAGATGTGCGCGATGCCCGTCTTCCCCTGAATCTCCTCGGGGTCCTGGGAGGTGTAGAGGATCTCGCGGTACACGTTGGCGTCGGGGGCCAACACCAGGGCCGACTCCCAGGCGTCGATCCCCTCCAGCCCCGTCAGGTAGATGAAGTCGTGGAGGTCCGAGTGGTCCACGAAGAACTCGTAGATGAAGTCCTGGTCCTTCTGGGCGGCCACGATGATGGCGATGCCGCCGTCCATGGCCTCCAGGAACTTCGCCCGACGCTGGCGGTGGGCCTCTTTGTCAGGGGGCTCGTACGCGCGCTGAGCCGGGAGGGGGGAAGCCGCCGCCAGGGCCAGAAGCTGAAGCGTCGCTCTCATGGTCAGTTCCTCCGCGCGAAGTCGGCGTCCATCAGCACCCAGGTGTCCGGGTCGAGGACAACCGCCTCGGGCTCCCGGTCCATGGAGATCGTGAACCGGTTGGTCATGTCGTTCACCTGTACCACCTCGATGTGGGGCTCGGTCTCACCCGCGAAGTAGATCCCCAGCTGAACCGGCATCTCGAAGGAGTAGCCGTCGTTCTGGACCTGATTCAGCTCCACCTCGACGGTCCCGGACCCGGAGTCGTATCTCCAACCCCCTTCGTACTCGAGGGCGCCTCCTCGGTAGAGCCACTGTTGGAAGAATTCCGACAGGTCCCTTCCCGAGGCCTCCTCCATGGCCCGGCGGAAGTCGTCGGTGGAGGCGTTCCTGTCCCTGTACCGGCGGTAGTAGTCCTGGATTCCCATCCAGAAGGCATCGTCGCCGATTATCCCGCGCAGCATGTGTAGCGTCCAGCCGCCCTTTTGGTACGTTTGGGAGCTGGTGACCCGGCTCATGTCGTCCAGGTTATCGTGGACGATTCTGTAGTGGGGGTTCTCCTCGTAAAAGGACCGCACTCGGTCCCGGCTCTGCTTCAGCCCCTCCACGAAGTCGTCACGGCCGTACTGATGCTCTCGGAAGAGGAGCGTGAAGTACGTGGCGAAGCCCTCGCTGAGCCAGACGTGGTCCCAGTCGTTCTCCGTGACGGCGTTGCCGAACCACTGGTGGGCTATCTCGTGGATGATGACGTTGCGCCAGCGGGTCGTGCGCTCTCCCGTGACGGAGTTGTCGCCGTAGAAGATCGAGGAGGCCGCCTCCATGCCCCCACCCACGCTATTGGACTGGATATTGGCAAGCTTCTCGTAGGAGTACGGCCCCACCCAGTCGCTGTAGAACTCGAGGACCTGCTTGGTCGGCACGGCGAAGTCGTAGAAGCCCGCATCCCGGTCCTGGTGGTAGACCCACGTCTGGATGGCCTTCCCCATGTGGTCCCCCACGTGCTGAACCGCGAAGCGGGCCACTCCGAGGTTGTAGAGCCAGGTGGCGATGGGCACCGACTGCTTCCAGTGGGTGAGGCGCGTGTCGCCAGGCAGGTCGGTCTCCTCGATCCTGAGCCCGTTGGAGACCACCTGGTAGTGGTTGGGGGCCGTGACGATGAGTTCGCTGGTGGCCTTGTCGTACGGATGATCGATGGTCGGCAGCCAGTTCCGGGCCTTGTTAGGCCAGTTGTCGCTGAAGAATGTCCGGTCCCCGTGCTTGTTGGGCCCGATGATCAACCCCGTGGCCGGGATGCCCCGGTAGCGGACCATGTACTGACTTCGTTGGTTCGCTCGAGTGGGCGCAGGTAGCGTGATGAACAGCTCGTCGTTCTGGTGAGTGAACGTCACCGGACCGTCGCCGGACGTGACCTCGCTCACGGTCATCCCCCGACCGTCGCTTCCCTGACTGATCAGGTCCAGGCGCACTCGGGTGATCCCGTCCGCCAGGAATCGGATGTCGACGGTGGCTTCCCCCACGATCTCGTTGGTGGAGTCACTCAGGGTGAGCCGGAAGGCGTAGTTGAGAGCGTCGATGTTGGGATTCTTGGGATAGGTATCCGTCGATTCGACCCCGGCTCCTGCACCCATCACGACGGCCAGGCCAAGAAGAAGGTGCTTCATCTCTCGCTACTTTCTCTTGGGTTCGGAAGCCCCCGAGCGTCGACCCCGACACATCCGCCCCCTGCCACCCACACGAGGGCCAAGGAGCCGGTGGCAAGGATCCATCCGGGTAATCTGCCGAGCGAGCTCATCGCTTCCTCCACCGCTGCTTGTCCTCGATGTGGCTGCGAATGCCTTGTGATCAAGAGGCGATCTCGCAGCACTCCCCCATGATGGTCGCCCCATCCCTGGTGCGCCAGCGCGTGTCGTCGACGTTCGCTTCGGTTCGCGATGCCCGGATCGAATGGGCGTGTGGCCAACTGCTTCCCTCCACCGAAATCCACACCCACCCGCTCCCAAAAAACAGGAACTGTTAGCGGTAGCGCGGTCTGTTTGCTAATTTCGCAGTCTGAACGTCGGGTCATGCCAGGGCCTCGACCGGGTAGGGGCCTCAAACTCGGCGTGTCGCGCTGTCGGTCGTTCTTTGGGCCAGGAGGGGGGCACCATGAGCAGAGCAAGTATTGCTGTTGTGACGATGGCGTTGATCACGGGATTCGCGGCTCCCGCGGCAGCGCTTCAGAACCGAGGCAACTTGAGTCCCGAGGCCCAGGCTCGCCGCCAGGCGGAGCGTGAACGCGAGCGGCAGGAGATGATGCAGATGCCGCGCCCCATCGAGGCCCTGAACTCGGTGTGGATTGACGAGCTCACGTGGCTGGAGGTCCGTGACGAGATCGCGGGCGGGAAGACCACGGCCATCATCCCCACTGGAGGCATCGAGCAGAACGGTCCCTACCTCGCCACCGGCAAGCACAACTACGTGCTCGAGGGTGCCTGCGACGCCCTCGCCAGAAAGCTGGGGAACGCGCTCTGCACTCCGGTCCTCAAGCTCGTCCCCGAAGGCGACCCGGAGAACATTCGATATCCGGGAACCCTGAGCCTGCGGCAGGAGACCTTCCGGATGGTTATCGAGGACGTCGGCAACAGCCTGAAGAGCCAGGGCTTCACCGACGTCATCCTCATCGGGGACAGCGGAGGGAATCAGCGTGGGTTGGAGGCCACCGCCGCCACGCTGAACGAGCGCTGGGCCGGAAGCGGTGCAACGGCCTACTACATTCCCGAGTACTACAACTACGACGACGTCGGGAGATACATGGAGTACGAGCTGGGTTACGTGCAGACCGTCAACGACGGGCACCACGACGACTTCTTCATTACGTCCCTGATGATGGTGACGGATCCCGAGGCGGTCCGGTACCACCAGCGTGTCGAAGCGGGCGAGGCAACCATCAACGGCCTGAGCATCGCCCCGATAAACCAGGCGCTGGAAGTAGGCCACAGGCTGATGCAGTTCCGCGTGGACGCCACGGTGGAGGCCATCCAGGTGGCCATGTCCGGATCGAAGTCCGAGAAGCCATAGAGCCCGAGAATGAAGAGACTCCGTGCGCCGCCATTTCCGATTCTGATCGCGCTGGTGGGCCTAGCCCACCCCTGCGCGGCGTGGTCGCAGGGCGTGCCGGGCGGCTCCTCCTCGGACGGCGCTCTCGACGCGGCGCTCCAAGAGTACCTGGCGGCCTATGCGAGTCCGTCGTTGCGAGGCCCCGCCCCTGGCCCTCTACCCGTCCTGACGGCCAGCTCAGCCCCCACGATTCCCGCCGACTCGCTCACCGCCGTCGTCAAGCAGTACTGCGTCGTTTGCCACAACGATGTGATGCTCACGGGAAACCTCTCGCTCTCTGAGTTCGACGTCGCGTCGGCGCCGGAGATGGCTGAGACGGCCGAGAAGATGATCGTGAAGCTCCGGGCGGGCATGATGCCCATTCCGGGCGCCCCCCGTCCGAGTCCCGACACCCTTCTCGCCCTGGTCGAAACCCTCGAGACGCTCATCGACGAGGCGGCTGCCGAAGCCCCGAATCCGGGCCACCGTACGTTCCAGCGGCTCAACCGTGCGGAATACTCCGCGTCGATCCGGGATCTGCTGACGCTGGACGTGGAGGCGGGAGCCTACCTGCCGCTGGACACGAAGAGCGCGAACTTCGACAACATCGCCGATGTACAGCTGCTCTCTCCCACTCTCATGAACGCCTACCTGGCCGCGGCCAGCGAGATCAGCCGCCTGGCGGTGGGCAATCCGGACGCGTCGGCCAACGAGGCCACCTTCAAGGTCTCACGCTGGAACTCCCAGACGGAGCGGGCGGAGGGTGCCCCCCATGGGACCCGCGGCGGAATCTCGGTGGTGCACAACTTCCCGGCGGACGGCGAGTACCTGTTCCGGGCCTCCTTCCACCATGAGACCACCGGCGCTCTCTATGGCAGCGGCAGAGCGGCGCTGCACACGGCCGAGGTGCCGGAGCAGCTCGAGATCTCCATCGACGGGGAGCGCGTGGCGCTCCTGGAGATCGACCGGTGGATGCATCGTTCTGACCCCGACGGCGTAAACATGCGGACGGGCCCCATTCCGGTGCGTGCGGGCCCCCACAGGGTCTCCGCGTCATTCATCAGACGCTTGGAGGGGCCGCTCCAGGACCTCGTCTCTCCTCACGAATGGTCACTGGCGAGTACCAGCATCGCCGACGCCTACGGATTCACGAGTCTGCCGCACCTGAGGGATCTGGCCATCAACGGGCCGCACGATCCCACGGGTGTCTCGGAGACGCCGAGCCGGCGGAAGATCTTCACGTGCCGTCCGACGTCGCCGGGAGAAGAGAAGAGCTGCGCCGAAGAGATCGTCACCAGACTCGGCACCCAGGCGTACCGCAGGGCACTCACTGCGGACAATCTGGACGACCTGATGTCGTTCTACGAGATGGGAGCGACGGCGGGCGGCTTCGAGGCCGGAATCCGTACGGGTCTGGAGGCGATCCTCGCCAGCCCCCACTTCGTCTTCCGCTTCGAGGAGCCCACACCTGGGGTCGCGCCGGGCGAAGACTACCGGATCAGCGACCAGGATCTCGCGTCACGTGTGTCGTTTTTCCTCTGGGGCACGCCGCCCGACGAGGAGCTCGTGGCCGTGGCGTCTCGGGGTGATCTCTCGGATCCCGCTCGTCTCGAAGAGCAGATGCGCCGCATGCTGGCCGATCCGCGCTCCGAGGCGTTGGGCACGCGGTTCGCCGGCCAGTGGCTCCGCCTCCAGGACCTCGAGAAGATCCACCCCGACGTCCGGCGGTATCCCGGCTTCGACCAGCAGCTCAAAGAAGCCATGCGGCGGGAGACGGAGCTCCTCTTCTACAGCCTCGTCCGAGAAGATCGGAGCATCTTCGACCTCTTCAGCGCCGACTACACGTACGTGAACGAGCGCCTGGCCAGGCACTACGGCATTCCTGCCGTCACCGGGACCCACTTCCGCAGGGTGGAGCTGGCCGACGATCGGCGGAGGGGCTTGCTGGGTCACGGGAGCGTTCTCACGCTCACCTCCCACGCCAGCCGGACCTCGCCGGTGCTCCGCGGCAAGTGGGTCATGGAGGTCCTCCTTGGCACCCCGCCCCCCCCGCCCCCGCCGGGCGTGCCCGATCTGGAGCAGACCAAGGGGTCCGAGGGCGGCCGGATGCTCACGACGAGAGAGCGGATGGAGATGCACCGCTCGAATCCGGTGTGCAGCTCCTGCCACAAGTTCATGGACCCCATCGGTCTGGCCCTGGACAACTTCGACGTGACCGGCAAGTGGCGCATCAGAGAAAACGGGATGCCGCTGGACACACGGGGTGAGCTGTACGACGGCACCCCCGTGACGAGTCCCAGGGACCTGCGGCAGGCCCTGCTTCGGCGTCCCATCCCGCTGGTCAGGACGTTCACGGAGAACCTCATGGCCTATGCCCTCGGCCGTCGGATCGAGTACTACGACAAGCCGACCGTCCGGGCCATCGCCAGGGACGCCGAGGACAACGACTACCGGATGTCGTCGTTCATTCTGGGAGTGGTGAAGAGCCGGGCGTTCCAGATGAGCCGGGCGGAGAGCGTGGTGGAAGAGGGGGCCGGCGGATCGTGAGCGCCCAGATGGATCATGAGTCGCAAGACATCGCATCGAGGAGGCAGTCGATGGAGTTCATCACAGGCAAGCACATATCGCGGCGCGAGGTCCTGAGGGGCTTGGGCGCGACGGTGGCGTTGCCCTTCCTCGATGCCATGGTCCCGGCCGGGAGGCTCTGGGCCACAAGCGCGTCCGCTGCCGGTGACCCCACGCGCCTCGTGGCCATCGAAATGGTGCATGGCGCGGCTGGCGCCAGCGAGTACGGCGCCTCCAAGAACCTGTGGTCGCCGGCGGCGGTGGGTCGGGACTTCGACCTGAGCCCCACGAGCCTGAGTTCCCTGGAGCCCTTCCGCGACTACCTGACCATCGTCAGCGACACCGACGTCCGGAACGCCGAGGCGTTTCAGGCGAAGGAGATCGGAGGCGATCACTTCCGCTCCAGCGCGACCTTCCTGACCCAGGCCCATCCCAAGCAGACGGAAGGCTCGGACGTCTTCGTGGGAACGTCGCTGGACCAGATCTACGCGAAGAGGTTCGGGCAGGACACGCCCATCCCGTCCCTGCAGCTCTGCATCGAGAACGTAGACCAGGCGGGGGGATGCGCATACGGGTACGCCTGCGTCTACACGGACACCATCAGCTGGGCAGCTCCCACGGAGCCGCTTCCCATGATCCGGGATCCCCGGGTCGCGTTCGACCAGCTCTTTGGGGCCGGTGGGAGCGCCGAGGAGCGGGCGGCCCGTAGGCGCACGAGCCGCAGCATCCTCGACTGGATCACCGATGAGGTGGCGGATCTCAAGAGAGAGCTCAGCGCCGGTGACCGTGTCCGTATGGATAGTTACCTGGAGGACATCCGCGAGATCGAGCGCCGGATCCAGCGGGTCGAGGCGTACAACCTGAGCGGGGAGCTCCGCGAGCTGCCCGAGGCGCCGGCCGGAGTGCCCGATGCCTTCGATGAGCACGTGAAGCTTATGTTCGACCTTCAGGTGCTGGCCTTCCAGTCGGACATGACACGGGTCTTCTCATTCAAGATGGGGCGCGATGCCTCGAGCCGGGTCTACCCGGAGAGCGGCACGGAAAAGCCGTTCCATCCTGCGTCCCACCACGGCGGGGACGAGAGCGCCATCGAGGAGTTCACCATCATCAACCGGTACCACGTCAGCTTGATCCCGTACTTCCTGGAGAAGCTGCAGAGCACCATGGAGGGCGACCAGAGCCTGCTCGACAAGACCATGGTCATCTACGGGTCCCCCATGGGCGACCCCAACGTCCACAACCACAAGCGCTGTCCGCTCTTCGTGGTGGGTGGAGCCAACGGCCGGATCGAGGGCAACATGCATCTGAGAGCCGCTTCGGGGACGCCCATGGCGAACGTGATGCTTACGCTGATGCACAAGCTGGGCCTCGACGACATCGAGAGCTTCGGGGACAGCACGGACGACTTCTCGCTGACGGTCTGATGAGATATACCCTTCGAGTGAACGTCGTGGGCGCGCTCTGCCTGACAACGCTGATCTGGATGAGCGTCTCCGACTCCCCCGTGGCCGATGCGGCCATGAGAGGCGACCTGGAGGCGGTGCGCACGCTGCTTCGACGAGGTGCCGACGTGAACGCGGCCCAGGGAGACGGCATGACGGCTCTGCACTGGGCGGCTGAGACCGGCCAGCTCGAGTTGGCCGAGATGCTGATCTACGGCGGCGCCAACCTCGGTGCGGTGACGCGGATCGGTGACTACGCCCCACTCCACCTGGCGAGCAAAGCAGGGCACCCATCCGTGGTGGAAGCTCTGCTCTCAGCCGGTGCGGATCCCGATGCCCGAACCAGTACGGGGGAAGCCACGGCACTCCACTTCGCCGGGGCGGCGGGGAGCGCCGGGGCGGTTGTGGCCCTCTTGGAGCACGGCGCGGACGTGAACGCCAGGGAGTCCCAGTGGGGCCAGACACCTCTCATGTTCGGAGCGGCGTCCAACCGGGTGGAGGCGATTCACGCGCTCATCGAGGGCGGTGCGGACCCGGCCATTGCGGCGAAGGTAGTGGACATCAAGGTTCGTGAAGAGGAGGATCGGGTCGATCGCAGCCGCCGGAACCGGAGGTTGGCGGCAGTCAGGGACGCGCAGGATCCACGGGGCCGGGACGACCAAGGGCCACCCCCCGAGCGTGGTGCGGCGCCGGGATACCCGCCCCAGGCGGGCGAACAGCCGCATGGCGGACGCCAACTGCCCCAGGAGGTGGAGCTGCGGGGGACGACGGAGATCGATCCCCTCTCTTACGCGGGTCTGGTCGGCAGCCACGGCGGCCTCACGGCCCTCCTCCTGGCGGCTCGGGAGGGTCACAAGGAAGCGCCGCTGGCTCTGGTCGAGGCAGGTGCGGACATCAACCGGGTGAGCGCGGCGGACCACTCGAGCCCCATGCTCATCGCCGCCATCAACGGTCACTTCGATCTGGTGATGCTCCTGTTGGAGCGGGGGGCGGACCCCAGCCTGGCCAGTGACGCCGGGGCGACCCCCCTCTACGCCGTGCTGAACATGCACTGGGCGCCCAAGTCGCGGCATCCGCAGACGACGGACTACATGCAGCAGCAGGCGACCTATCTGGAGGTGATGAAGACCCTTCTCGATGCGGGAGTGGACCCCAAGGTGCGGCTCGAGAAGCCGCTGTGGTACACGACCTACAACAACGATCTGTTGAGGGTGACCCGGGCCGGGGCGACGCCGTTCTGGCGGGCCGCCTTCGCCCTGGACGTCGAGGCGATGCGCCTGCTGGTGGCGTACGGCGCCGACCCGAACGTCCCGACCACGAAGATACCCGAGCGTGGTCGTCGGAGCGGGGGTGAGGACCTCTCCGGGCTGCCACCGGTTCCGATGGGTGGGCCGGGAGCGTGGCCGATCCATGCGGCCTCGGGTGTGGGGTATGGCGAGGGGTTTGCCGGCAACTCCCACCGTCACGTTTTGGATGGCTGGCTGCCCGCGGTGCAATACCTCGTGGAGGAGCACGGGGCCGACGTGAACGCCAGGGACCACAACGGCTACAACGCCGTCCATCACGCCGCCGCCAGGGGTGACAACGAGCTGATCCGCTACCTGGTGGAGCAAGGCGCCGACGTCATGGCTGTGAGCCGTCGGGGGCAGACGACCGTCGACATGGCAAACGGTCCGGTGCAGCGCATCCAGCCGTTCCCCGAGACGGTGAAGCTGCTGGAGAGCCTTGGCGCCAAGAACAACCACAACTGCGTATCATGCTGAGGCTTTCGAAGTCCGACGGGAGAGTAGGAGGCTCGCCGGCGCCGGCCGAGAGGGCCTATGGTAGAGGGCCTATGTTGACGGTGCACCGCTCACAGAGGGGCCGATGAACACGCTCCGCGCGTCGGCGGCGCGAATCCTGCTCATCCTCGTGAGCCTAGCGGCTCTCCCGAGGGCCGCGTGGTCGCAGACGGTGCAGGCGGCTTCGCCCTTGGCGGCCACATTTGAGGCCACTGTGGCTCACGGCGGCGACGCGTCGTCGTCCGCCTCCATGACCGCGGTCCTCCAGCGATATCTGACGGCCTACGCCGATCCGTCGGTCCGTGGACCCGGGCCCAGACTCGCAGAGGGCGTGACCGCGTCCGCCTCGTGGGGCGGTCCCGTGCCCGGCATACCTGCCGACTCGCTCACGGCGGTGATCAAGCAATACTGCGTAGTCTGCCATAACGACGTGATGCTCACCGGGAACCTCACGCTGTCGGAATTCGATGTGGCGCGGGCCCCCGAGATGGCCGAGACGGCCGAGAAGATGATCGTGAAGCTCCGGGCGGGCATGATGCCGCTCCCCGGTGCGCCACGACCGAGCCCCGACACGCTCCTGGCGCTGGTCGAGACCCTGGAGACCCTCATCGACGAGGCCGCCGCCCGGGACCCCAATCCGGGCAGCCGGCCCTTCCAACGGCTCAACCGGGCCGAGTACGCCCGCTCGATCCAGGACCTTCTGGACCTCGACATCGACGCCGGCGACTACTTTCCGCTCGACACAAAGAGCGCGAACTTCGACAACATCGCCGATGTCCAGATGCTGTCGGCGACGTTGATGGACGCCTACCTCGGGGCGGCGAGCGACATCACCCGGCTGGCCATCGGCGACCCCGACGCCATCCCGACCTCCACGACCTACACGAACCCGGGCTATGCTACCCAGTGGGATCGGGTGGAGGGCGCCCCCCGCGGGACGCGGGGCGGCATCTCGGTGACCCACAACTTCCCGGCCGACGGTGAGTACGTCTTCAAGATGGCGTACGAGCACACGACCACCGGGGGATTCTACGGCCGGGTGGCGAGGGACGAGCAGGTCGAGGTGTCCATCAACGGTGAGCGGATGGCGCTGTTCGAGGTCGATCGCTGGATGAGCGTGTCGGACCCCAACGGCGTGATCATGGAGACGGAGCCCATCTTCGTGCGGGCCGGACCGCAGCGGGTCTCCGCCGCTTTCATCCGACAGTCCGAGGGCCCCGTCGACGACCTCATGTCGCCCCACGAGTGGTCGTTGGCGGATCGGCAGATCGGGGTCAGCGGCTACGGGATCACCGCCCTCGCGCACCTGAAGGACCTGGTGGTGAAGGGTCCCCACAACCCCACGGGCGTCTCAGAGACGCCAAGTAGGAGGAGGATCTTCACCTGTCGCCCGACTTCACCCGAGGAGGAGCCGGCGTGCGAGGAGGAGATCATCTCCAGGTTGGGAGCCCAGGCGTATCGGCGGCCCCTGACCGAACGCGACCTTACCCCTCTGAGGTCCTTCTACCAGGCCGGCGCTGAGGACGGCGGTTTCGAGGCGGGGATCTGGATGGCCCTCCAGGCGATCCTTGCGAGTCCCGACTTCGTGTTCCGATTCGAGGAGCCTCCGGAGGACTTCGAGCCCGGCGAGAGCTACCGCATAGGCGACGTGGACCTGGCGTCGCGCCTGTCGTTCTTCCTGTGGGGCGCGCCGCCGGACGAGGAGCTGGTGGCCGCCGCCCGTCGCGGTGAGCTCTCCGATGAGGGAAGCCTCGAAGAGCAGGTGAACCGCATGCTGGCCGATCCCCGCTCTGAGGCTCTGGGCACCAGGTTTGCCGCGCAGTGGCTTCGGCTGCAGGACCTGAACAAGGTTCATCCGGATCGGCTGATGTATCCCGACTTCCATCAGCAGCTCGCGGACGCAATGCGGCGGGAGACGGAGCTCCTCTTCTACAGCCTCGTCCGAGAAGATCGGAGCATCTTCGACCTCTTCAGCGCCGACTACACGTACGTGAACGAGCGCCTGGCCAGGCACTACGGCATTCCTGCCGTCACCGGGACCCACTTCCGCAGGGTGGAGCTGGCCGACGATCGGCGGAGGGGCTTGCTGGGTCACGGGAGCGTTCTCACGCTCACCTCCCACGCCAGCCGGACCTCGCCGGTGCTCCGCGGCAAGTGGGTCATGGAGGTCCTCCTTGGCACCCCGCCCCCCCCGCCCCCGCCGGGCGTGCCCGATCTGGAGCAGACCAAGGGGTCCGAGGGCGGCCGGATGCTCACGACGAGAGAGCGGATGGAGATGCACCGCTCGAATCCGGTGTGCAGCTCCTGCCACAAGTTCATGGACCCCATCGGTCTGGCCCTGGACAACTTCGACGTGACCGGCAAGTGGCGCATCAGAGAAAACGGGATGCCGCTGGACACACGGGGTGAGCTGTACGACGGCACCCCCGTGACGAGTCCCAGGGACCTGCGGCAGGCCCTGCTTCGGCGTCCCATCCCGCTGGTCAGGACGTTCACGGAGAACCTCATGGCCTATGCCCTCGGCCGTCGGATCGAGTACTACGACAAGCCGACCGTCCGGGCCATCGCCAGGGACGCCGAGGACAACGACTACCGGATGTCGTCGTTCATTCTGGGAGTGGTGAAGAGCCGGGCATTCCAGATGAGCCGGGCGGAGAGCGTGGTGGAAGAGGGGGCCGGCGGATCGTGAGCGCCCAGATGGATCATGAGTCGCAAGACATCGCATCGAGGAGGCAGTCGATGGAGTTCATCACAGGCAAGCACATATCGCGGCGCGAGGTCCTGAGGGGCTTGGGCGCGACGGTGGCGTTGCCCTTCCTCGATGCCATGGTCCCGGCCGGGAGGCTCTGGGCCACAAGCGCGTCCGCTGCCGGTGACCCCACGCGCCTCGTGGCCATCGAAATGGTGCATGGCGCGGCTGGCGCCAGCGAGTACGGCGCTTCCAAGAACCTGTGGTCGCCGGCGGCGGTGGGTCGGGACTTCGACCTGAGCCCCACGAGCCTGAGCTCCCTGGAGCCCTTCAGGAACCATCTGACCATCGTCAGCAACACGGACGTCAGGGGGGCCGAGGCCACCAAGGCAGCGGAGATCGGAGGCGACCACTTCCGCTCCAGTGCGACTTTTCTGACGCAGGCCCATCCCAGGCAGACGGAAGGCTCGGACGTCTTCGTGGGAACGTCGCTGGATCAGCTCTACGCAAAGAGGTTCGGCCAGGACACGCCCATCCCGTCGATGCAGCTCTGTATCGAGAACATCAACCAGTCCGGGGGATGCGCGTACGGCTACACGTGCGTGTACACCGACTCCATCAGCTGGGCGTCGCCCACGGAGCCCCTCCCGGTGATCCGCGATCCCCGGGTCGCCTTCGACCAGCTCTTCGGGGCCGGGGGCACCGCCAAGGAGCGGGCGGCCCGGCGGCAGGTCAACCGGAGTATCCTCGATTGGATCACCGGTAGGGTCGCACAGCTGCAGAGGGAGCTGGGACCGGCCGACCGCCAGCGGCTGGATCGGTATCTGCAGGACATCCGGGAGATCGAGCGGCGGATCGAGATGGTCGAGGCCTACAACACCAGCGGCGAGCTGCGGGAGCTTCCAGAGGCGCCGGCCGGCGTGCCCGACTCCTTCGAGGAGCACGTCAAGCTCATGTTCGACCTCCAAGTCCTGGCCTTCCAATCGGACATGACCCGCGTCTTCTCACTAAAGATGGGTAGGGACTCCTCGGCTCGCGTCTACCCCGAGAGTGGATCCGACAAGCCCTTCCACCCGGCCTCCCACCACGGCGGGAACGAGGCGGCCATCGAGGAGTTCGCCCTCATCAACCGATACCACGTCGGCATGCTTCCGTACTTTCTGCAGAAGCTGCAGGACACCATGGAGGGCGACGCCTCACTCCTGGACAAGACCGTGCTCATCTACGGGTCTCCCATGGGCGACCCCAACGTCCACAACCACAAGCGCTGCCCGCTCGTCGTGGTGGGTGGAGCCAACGGCGGGCTGGCGGGCAACACGCATCTGAAGGCCGAGGCCGGGACGCCTATGGCCAACGTGATGCTGAGCTTGTTGCACAAGCTGGGGCTCGACGACATGGAGAGCTTCGGCGACAGCACCGGCGACTTCTCACTGACGGTCTGATGAGCGACACGCTGCGCGTAAAGGCACTTGGGGCCGTCGGTCTGACGACGCTCATGTTGGCGGCAGTCCCCGCCTCTCCGCCGGTAATAGCCGACTCTCGAGTTGCCGCCCTGGACTACCGGGGCGAGGACTCCACGGTAGCGGACTCCCCGGTGGCGGACGCCGCGGAACGGGGCGACGTCGGGGCCGTGCGCGCGTTGCTCAAGCAGGGAGCCGATGTGAACACCGCCCAGGGCGACGGCATGACGGCCTTGCACTGGGCTACCGAGGGCGGCGGCGTCGAGATGGCGGAGATGCTTATCTACGCCGGAGCCGATCTCGAAGCCGTGACGCGGGTCGGCCACTACACGCCTCTCCACCTGGCGAGCCGAACCGGGATGGCGCCAGTGGTGGAGACGCTCCTGAAGGCGGGAGCGAATCCGGGGGTCACGACCACCACCGGAGGGGCAACGGCGCTCCACTTGGCCGCCGCGTCGGGGGGCGCGGACGCTGTCTCGCTTCTTCTGGAAGGCGGAGCGGACGTGAACGCACTGGATTCCGCCCTCGGACAGACTCCCCTCATGTTCGCTGCCGTGAACAACCGGGTGGAGGCGATCCATGCGCTCCTGGATCGGGGGGCCGACGTGGCCATCACCACGGTGGTGGAAGACATGGCCGTGAGGCTGCAGGCCGATCGGGCCGCCGGCCAGCGGCGGAACCAGGTGCTCGAGGCGTTCCGGACCGCCCAGGAGCCGGATCAGCAGACGGGCGGACCGACGCCCAGCCAGGTGCAGGCGGCGGTCCGTGCCGCCCTCCAGGAGCAACACACTCCGGTCGCTGAGCCGGAAGAGGAGACGGTGGATCTGGAGGAGGCCCAGCCCCAACCCCTCACCTATGCGGATCTCGTGGGTGGCCGCGGTGGCCTCACGGCGCTCCTGTACACTGCGCGTGAAGGCCACCTGGAGGCGGCTCTGGCCCTCATCGACGCCGGCGCCGACATCGATCAGGTGAGCTTGGGGGACCATACGAGTCCCTTGCTCATCGCCATGATCAATGGCCACTTCGACCTGGCCATGACCCTGGTCGAGCGTGGGGCGGATCCGTCACTGGCGAGTGACGCTGGGGCGACGCCCCTCTACGCCGCGCTGAACGCGCAATGGGCGCCCAAGGCCCGGTATCCACAACAACAGGCGTACCGGCAGCAAAAGCTCACGTACCTGGAGGTTGTGAAGGCGCTCCTCGAGGCCGGGGTGGATCCGAACGTCCGGTTGACGAAGCACCTGTGGTACATGTCATACACCTTCGATCTCCTGGGCGTGGACACGAAGGGCGCGACACCCTTCTGGCGAGCCGCCTACGCCTTGGACGTGGAGGCCATGAAGCTGCTGGTGGCCCACGGCGCCGATCCCAGCATGACTACCCTGAAGGTGCCCAGCCAGCGGCGCAGGGGTGGCGAGCGCGAGGATCGGTCCGGACTGCCACCGGTCCCCGTGGGAGGGCCAGCCGTGCACCCCATCCATGCGGCCTCGGGTGTCGGGTACGGTGAAGGCTTCGCGGGCAACTCGCATCGCCACGTGCCGGACGGCTGGATGCCGGCGATGAGGTACCTGGTAGAGGTGCACGGCGCTGACGTCAACGCCCGGGACCACAACGGCTATTCACCGCTCCACGACGCCGCGGCCAGGGGAGACGTGGAGATGATCCGGTACTTGGTCGAGCACGGCGCCGATGTGACGGTGGTGAGCCGGCGAGGCCAGACCACCGCTGACATGGCCAACGGACCGGTCCAGCGTGTGCAGCCGTTCCCCGAGGCGTTGGAGTTACTGGAGAGCTTGGGCTCGAAGAACAACCACAATTGCCTATCCTGCTGAGGAGGTCTTAATCTTGGACCCTCGAGAACGAGGAGGGTCGATGCGAAGACAGCGACACACCGTGATGGGCGTGGCGCTCGGGCTCGGCCTTTCGAGCGGCGTATCGTTGGGGGCGGTGCAGCTTCCGCTGGCACCCGTGAGCGGAGCCGGTGAGACGGTGACTCCCGTTTTCGAAGGCTGGTACGAGAATCCCAACGGGACCCTCAGCCTCTCCTTCGGCTACTTCAATCGAAACGGGGAGGAGATCCTCGAGATCCCCATCGGGCCCGACAACTTCATCGCACCCGGAGATCCCGATCAGGGCCAGCCCACGCACTTCCAACCGCGCCGGCATTGGGGCGTCTTCGTTGCGAAGGTGCCGGCGGACTATGCAGGCGAGCAGGTGGTCTGGACGCTCAAGATCCGGGGCGAGACCTTCTCAATACCGGCCAATCTGAAGGCCGAGTGGAAGATTGATGCGCTGGAGGGTGAGGTGGGGTCCGGCAACACACCGCCCGCGCTCCGGTTCGATGTCGGAGGTCCGGAGGGCAGTGGTCCGGGGGGCGTCACCGGAGCGCCCCTGAAGGCGTCCGTGGGGCACCCGTTGAAGCTGACTGTGTTTGCGAGAGACGACGGTGAGGCCTCGGGAAGCGTCCGAAGTCCCGGCGAAAAGGCTGAACCGGTAACGCTGACGTGGTTCAAGCATCGGGGCCCCGGGGACGTGACGTTCGGCGAGTCCGAGATCGAGGTCAAGGCGGCGGGCGGCGAAGGCGTGACGACGGCGATGTTCAGTGAGCCCGGTGATTATATTCTACGTGTGCGCGCCAATGACGCCTCCGGCGTCTCCGGTGCGGGACACGCGCAGTGCTGTTGGACGAACGGTTTCGTGAAGGTGACCGTCACCCACTGAGAATGAGGAGGAGGGCCTCATGACTGGAAGGACGTTTTACCGGGTGATCGGGGGCGGTGTGGGGATGGCAGTGCTTCTGGCCGTACAGAGCCGGGCCGTTGCGGGGCAGCAGGCGCATGAAGGGATCACCTACGCGAAGCACGTGGCACCGATCCTTCAGGAGAACTGCCAGATATGCCATCAGCCGAACTCCGTGGCGCCGATGTCACTCCTGACGTACGAGCAGGCGAAGCTCTACGCACCACTGATCAAGGTGAAGGTGGAGAGCCGGTTGATGCCCCCGTGGTACATCAACAGGTCGGTCGGCATCCAGAAATTCCAGAACGACAGGGGTCTTACCGACGACGAGATCGAGACCATCGTACGGTGGGTCGATGGGGGCGCGGCGTTCGGTGACGAGAAGGACCTGCCACCCCCGGTGGAGTTTCCCGATCCGAACCGCTGGCAGCTTGCCGATCGCTTCGGCGAGCCGGACCTGATCATCAAGTCTGAGCCGTACACCCTGGCGGCCGTGACCCAGGACAAGTGGTTCCGCCCGATCGTCGAGACGGGCCTCACCGAGCCGCGCTGGGTCCGGGCCATCGAGATCAAGCCCTCATACCCGGACGGCCGCAAGATCGTCCATCATATCCTCGCCTTCCTGGTACAGGAGGAAGAAGGCATCACCGGCCTGGCGAGTACCGCAACGGAGGTCCAGAGCAGCGCCGGGCTCTTCATGGAGTGGGCAGTCGGCAAGGTCGGGGAGATCTTCCCACCGGACGCGGGCAAGCTGATGTTGCCCGGTTCGAAGATCCGGTGGGAGGTCCACATGCACCCCATCGGCGAAGTGGTGAAGGACAATCAGGTCGAGCTCGGCGTCTACCTCTACCCCAAAGACTACGTCCCGAAGAACCGAACGGTGTTGAGGTCTCTGAGCGCTACGGGTCAGTCGGGACGAGCACCTCATCCTCGAAGTCTCCCTGTCTCCCGTAGAGCTCTCGTTACGGCCGTAGGCCTCCGTTTCCGCACGGGAGCCGGTCTGCCCGTCATGGGCCAAAGCCGCGTCGGCAAGGAGGTCACGATGTACGCAAGCGTACGGCGATACGAGGTCGACCCCGGGGACGTCCCGGAGCTGACTAAGAAGGTCGACGATGGATTCGCCGCGCACTAGGAAGGGCGGCGCACCAGGAAGACCAAGCCAAAGGCCAGCGTCGACGCCACGATCCCGAGGAAGGTGGAGTTCAGCCACGGGGATGGGTCCGCGAAGTCCGCCAGCTCCACGGCGATCAGCGCTGCAACGCCCACCCCGCTGGCCGCCAGGGCCTCCGGCGTTCCGGGCCGGCCCGCGTAGAGCCCCGCCACCACCGGGATGAAGAGGCAGACGGCCATCAGGGAGTAAAAGATGGTGAGGGCGTCGATGATCGACGGCAGCACCAGCGCCAGAAGCATGCCGATGCTCCCTCCAGCGAGAGCCGCACCACGAGCGACGTTTAGCACCCGTCGGTCATCGGCGTCGGGCCTGAGGAAGCGCTTGTAGAGGTCCTTGGACAGGGAAGTGGACAACATGAAGAGGATGGCGTCGGCCGAGCTGATCTCGGCGGAGAAGACCGCCGCCAGGCCCACGCTCCCGAGAAGCGTCGGAAGGCCGGCAGTCAGGACCAGCATAAGGGCATGCTCCCGATCCACGAGGGCCGGGTCGTAGACCCGGGCGATCATTCCGAAGAGGGGCGGAACCACTGCGAAGACCAGCAACGCAAGGGCCGCGGCTCCCAGGCCCAGGCGAATGGCCCGTTCGTCTACGGCTCCGTATACCTTCTGGACGAGTCCCGGCGAGACCATGAAGTTCGGCGCGAGGAGCGCCAGGTAGATCCAACCCGAGCGACCTCCCTGCCAGAAGTCCAGGTAGCCCCCGAATGGGGGCGCGGCGGCCACCACGCCCCCCCATCCTCCCACCGCTGCCCAGGCCCAGGGCAGGGCCACCGCGAAGCCGAGTACCAGAACCACGAGCTGGACCATGTTGACCCACGCGGACGTAAGGAGCCCGCCGGCCGTGAAGTAGGCTGTCATGACCACCCCGCCGATGAGGACGCCGGCCCACTCGGGCGCCCCCGCCACGAACTCCAGGATCTTGGCCATGGCGATGAGCTGGGCCGCCAGGAGCGCCGGGGTGCCGAGCCACAGGAGGCCGGTGATGGCCGCCCGAACGGACCGGCCATATCGGAGCTCCAGGTAGTCCCCCATTGTGTAGAGGCCGTGCTCCGCGGCGATCCGCCAGATTCGCGGTCCGATCCAAAGGGCCAGGATCAGCGTGCCGACGGCGGCCGAGCCCACCCACCACCACCCGGCCAAGCCGTCCCGGTAGCCGAGCCCGGCGGCCCCCACGGTGCTGCCCGCGCCGATGTTGGCCGCGAGCACGGTGGAGAAGATGAGCGCTGCACCGAGCTTCCGGTTCGCCACGAAGAAGCCCCCGCTGCTCTCCACCCGCCGGCCAATCCACAGGCCGAGCCCGATGAGGATGGCCGAGTAGACCACTAGGACTACCAGCTCGAGGTTCACGGGCGGGCCGGGGTCATGGGGCGAGACGACCGGTGTGCGTCACGGGGCGGCCTGGACTCTTAGGGCGGCGCGCACCGTGCATCACTTGGAGGCGCGGAAGCGCCCACATCACTGGCCGGCGTTCAGGTCCGAGGCGGAGGGAATCCCCTCGATGCCGGTGGCCGCCCTCACGGCCCGCAAGATGGCTTCGGCGACCATGTCCGCCGCCAGGGCTCCGATGGTGGAGACGGCCGCCGCGCCGTTGAAGGTGCCGGTGGCCAGGGAGAAGACCGTGTCCCCGTCGCCCGTCGTGTGCGCGGGATAGATCGCCCGGGCGAAGCCGTCCTGCGCCATCTGCGCCACCTTCGTTGCCTGGGCCTGGGTGAGCACGGCGTTGGTGGCGACGACCCCGATGGTGGTGTTGGCCCCGCTCTGCGGCTCGTTCGACTCGCGACCTTCGCGCAGCAGCACCCGGGCGTCGGCGAGGCTCCGGCCGTCGGCTGTACGGACTCCGGCGATCACCGCACCCGTTGACGGGTCGATGACGTCGCCCACCGCGTTTACCGCCACGATAGCTCCGATCGTGAGGCCACTGGGCAGTGTAATCGACGCGGTCCCGATCCCACCCTTCATGGCGCGCCGCATGCCCCTCAGCTTCCCTACCGTCGCTCCGGCACCGGCTCCCACATTCCCCTCGGCGGGCGTGTCCGCGGTGGCCCGGGTGGCCGCTTGGTATCCGCATTCGGCGCCCGGACGAACACCGGGGTCGTCCCCCACAGGGAGATCGTAGAGGATGGCACCGACCACGATGGGTACCACGATGGACCCCATGCGGTATCCGATGCCTTTCTCGTCCAGGTAGCGCATGACTCCGTCTCGGGCAGCCAACCCGAAGGCGCTGCCGCCGGAGAGGATGATGCCGTGGACTTCCTGCACGGAATTCACCGGATCCAAGAGATCGGTCTCGACCGTGCCAGGCGAGCCGCCGCGGACGTCCACTCCTCCGACCGCACCCTCTCCGGTCAGGATCACGGTGCAGCCGGTGGGCCTCTCGCTCAGGGTGTGATGCCCGACCGCGATCCCCTCGACCGCCGTAAGGCCCCACGGGCCTTCTTGAGCCCGGGCTGCCGACGGAGGCTCTATGGAGCCGAGGAGGATAGAGCCCAGCGCCACCACCGATCGCTTCATGAAGTCTCCTTTGAGGATCCGTCAATTATAGCGTACCGGGCGAGCTTTACCGAAGCTCCGCGGCTCGCGCGTGGGCCTCCAGCCCCTCCTGCCTGGCCAGCCACGCCGAATCCTCCGCCAGCTCGCGAGATGGACCGGGTTGGTCCAGGCGGATCCAGGTACGCACTCGCAGGAAGTCCATGACCGAAAGACCTCCCCGAGCCCGGGCCGTCCCCGACGTTGGGAGCACATGGTTTGGACCCACTCCGTAGTCGCCGAACACCTCGGCGCTCCTTTCCCCGATGAAGAGGGCGCCGTAGTGGTTGAGGCGGGGCACCAGGTCACGGGCATCGGCCATGGACAGCTGCAGGTGCTCGGGCGCGATGGCGTCGCTCACCCGGGCGGCCTCCTCGACGTTGGGACAGGCGATGACGCCCCCGTTCGATATTGCGGTACGAGCGGTGTCGGCGGTGGGGAGGTCGCCGAGCTGGGTGCTCAGCTCCGCTTCGACCGCAGTAATGAGAGCCGGGTCCATCACGATCAGGATCGGCACGGCTTCGGGATCGTGCTCCGCCTGGGCGAGGAGGTCTGCGGCGATCCAGGCCGGATCTGCCGATCCGTCCGCGATGATCACGAGCTCCGACGGGCCGGCCAGCATGTCGATGGCCACGGCGCCGGCCAGGAGCTGCTTGGCCGCGTTCACGTACAGGTTCCCCGGACCGACGACCACATCGCTTGGAGGTACCGGCCCGACCCCGAAGGCCAGACCCGCGATGGCGTGGGCTCCTCCCACCGCTAGGACTCCGTCCACATCGGCTACGGCGGCGGCCGCGAGGGTGATAGGCGTGGGTCGGGGACTCGCGACCCAAACCGACTCCACTCCGGCGGCCCGGGCGGTGACGGCGGTCATGAGCACCGAGGAGGGAAGGGGATAGCGCCCGCCGGGGGCGTAGCATCCCGCCGCCCCCACCGGATCGATGCGGTGCCCCACGGTCCCCCCGGGGATATCGACGTGGAGGGGTTCGAGAGCGCCCCTCTGGGCGGTGGCGAACTCGCGGATGCGCCCTCCGATGCGCTCCAGGCGTGCGCTGTCGGATGGCGCCATCGCTTCGAGCTGGGGCCCCAGCTCGTCACGGGTGATGTACAGGGACTGCTCGGGGCTGCGCTCGTCGAACCTGGTCGCGTACTCCCGGATGGCGGCTTCACCGACGGCTCGGACCCGCTCTACAATGACCTCGGCTTCGCGTTGGATCTCAAGGGAGATAGCGCCCGGCGTGCCCGCCGCGAATTCCTCGGGGTCTCGACGGGGAAGAAGGCTCTCGGTCATGACGTTCCTCCTTCCGGCTTGGCCGCCATGGGTCGGCGTCGGACTCGTCGATGCCGGTGCTCGAGCTCACGGCGTACGTCCTCCATGCCCACGCCGTGGCGGGCCGCACCGACCAGAGCGAAGTAGATGAGGTCGGCGGCCTCATGGGTGGCGCTCGCGGTGTCGGTGGCATCGGCCAGCTCCGCCGCCTCCTCGAGGAGCTTGGCCCTTAGCAGCTCGGGGTCGGCCAACACGCGAACCGTACCCGAGCCGCGCCTGTCCGACGACTCCCCACCACCCACGGAGCCGCCGCCTGTCACCAGTGGTCCCTCGCCGAAGCCGATCTCCCCCCGACGCTCCTCTATCACCCTTCCGAGGGTGGACAGCGTGAACGCCGTCGGCCAACACGCCCACTCTCCGGTGTGACAGAATCCGGAGCCGTGTTGGCGGACCGTGAAGCGCAGGGCGTCCCGGTCGCAGTCCAGGTCCACCCGAAGGAGCTCCTGGGTGGCCCCTGACGTCTCGCCCTTGATCCAGAGCTCGCCGCGGGAGCGGGACCAATAGATGCCCCGCCTCCGTGACACTGCGGCTTCCAGGCTCTCTCGCGTGCTCCATACCAGCCCCAGGGCTGCGCCGGACTCCTCGCACACGACGGTGGGCCAGAGTCGGCTCTCGATGCCCGTGGTCAGAGGGGCGGCCACGGCGGCGCCGAGGGTCAGGTGGCCCGAGTACAGCGCCATCCCCACCTGAGCCTCGACGCCCAGTCGGTCGAGAGCTGCCACGTCTTCCGCGGTGGTGATGCCGCCCGCCGCGGTCACGCGGGCATCTCCCGCTGCCTCCACTGCTTCCTCCACGAGCTCCATGCTGAAGCCGGACATCCCTCCTTCGTGCTCCACCTGCGTGAGGAGAAACCCGCCCACGACCGGGGCGAGCTCCCTCATGCGATCGATGACCTGGAACGTCGTCTCGGTCCTCCATCCCTCCACCACCACCGTGCCCTCCTCCGCGTCCACAGCCGCCACCACACGCTCCCGGGGAAGCTGCGAGCAGAAGTCCACGGACGCCGCCGTGCCGATGACGACACGAGTGGCTCCGGCGTCCAGCCAATCGAGGGCCGTCTGGAGATCGCGGATGCCGCCACCGACCCGGCAGCGTGCGCGCCGCACCATCTCCCGGATCACGCCGGCGTTGGATCCCTTGCCAAGCGCCGCGTCGAGGTCCACGACAGCCACCTCACCGGCGACCGAGAACTCCTCGAGACGCTCGAAGGGGTCGCCTCCCTCCAGGACGAGCTCCCGCCCGCGGCGGAGTTGGACCGCCCGTCCGTCCATGAGGTCGATACTCGGAATGATCATGTCCGTACCACCACCCCTTCTCTGCTCAGGAACTCCTTGATGCTTGCCACGGTGAGGTCACCGTCGTGGAAGACGGACGCCGCGAGGACGGCGTCCGCTCCGGAGTGGAAGGCGGCTGCCACGTCGCTCCTCGTGCCGATGCCGCCCGACGCGATTACTGGCACGGTCACGGCATCGTGCATGGTCCGGAGCAGCTCAAGGTCGCAGCCGCTCCTGGTCCCGTCCCGATCCCAGCTCGTGAGCAGGATCTCGCCTGCGCCCAGGCGGGTCCCCTCCCGGGCCCACTCGATGGCGTCCATCCCGGTGGGCTCGCGACCACCCATCACGAGCGTGTCCCAGCTGTCTCCCTCCTGGCGAGCGTCGATGGCCAGGACGATGCACTGCGACCCGAACGCTTGGGCCAGACGCTCGATGAGGGACGGGTCCCGGACAGCGGCAGTGTTAACGCTCACCTTGTCGGCACCGGCCGACAGGAGCTTGCGCGCGTCGTTGACCGTGCGAACCCCTCCGCCGACGGTCAGCGGGATGTGGAGGCACGCTCGCACCGAGCGGACCGTGTCGAGCTGGGTCCCCTGCGCTTCGGGTGAGGCCGCCACGTCGAGGACGACGATCTCGTCGGCTCCCTGTTGCTCGTAGAGGCCGGCCTGTTCGGCCGGGTCCCCGGAGTCGCGGAGGTTCTGGAAGCGCACGCCTTTCACCACACGGCCGCCTTTCACGTCGAGACAAGGGACGATGCGGCGTGCCACTTGGTTGAGAGTCGGCCGTGCCACAACGGGGGTGGCCGCCTCCCGAACCTCGCGGCCCGGCGACTCCCCCGAGAGCCACGCCCGCAGGAGCCCCATGCCGAAGTCACCCGACAGCTCCGGGTGGAACTGGCAGGCCAGGATCCGGCCTCTGGTGAGGGCCGATACGAAGCGCACCCCGTGCGTCGTCCAGGCCGCGCTCCACCCCTCTGGGGCGTCGGTGAGGCAGTACGAGTTCGCGAAGGCCGCCATGCCGGGTGGTAAGATTGACGAAGGGTCCGCCTCGACGCGGTTCCAGCCCAGATGGGGGACCCGCACCGAGGAGGGCAGGCGGACGAATCGCCCCGGAAAGATGCCCAAGCCGGCTACGCCGGGGCTCTCGTCGCTGCCCTCTCCCAGCATCTGCATTCCCAGACAGATAGCGAGGAGGGGGGTGCCTGCCTCCTGGACGTCCAGAAGCGCCCGATCCAGCGCGTCCGCGCGCAGGCTCTCGATTCCGGCTTCGAACCGCCCCACGCCGGGTAGCGCGACGTGGCTCGCCTCCCGCACGATGTCGGGCTCCCGGGTCACTACGCCGTCCGCGCCCACGGCGGCGAGGGCGCTCCTCACCGACGCGAGGTTGGCGACCCCGGAGTCGACGATGGCGACCCGGCTCACGGCTCCACGCCTCCCAGGCTCCCCTTGGTGGAGGGCACATCGTCGAAGCCCGAAGCTTCCAGGGCTGCCCGGAGGGCTAACGCCACCGCCTTGAAGGCCGCCTCCGCCCGGTGGTGGTCGTTCTCGCCTTTGAGCACGTCGACGTGGAGAGTCAGACCCGCCGTGGACGCAAGGGAGCTCAGGACATGAGGGATGTTCTCGCACGAGAGCTCACCCAGCCGCTCCCGGGTAAGGCCCAGGTTCACGTCCGCGAACGGGCGTCCCGAGATGTCCACCACCGCCCGTGCCAGGGCCTCGTCCAGCGGGGCCCAGGCGTAGCCGAAGCGACGGATGCCCACTCGCGGGCCGAGGGCCTGCTGCAGCACCGTGCCGAGCGTGAGTCCACAGTCCTCCGCCGTGTGGTGATCGTCGATGAGGAGATCCCCTTTGCAGCTCAGCTCGAGGTCGAAGCGGGCGTGCTTCGCCAGTGCGTCCAGGAGGTGATCCAGGAACCCGATGCCCGTGGCGATCTCGGCGGCTCCGGTTCCGTCCAGATTCAGCCGGACGCTGATCTCGGTCTCCTTGGTGCGGCGGTCGATTACGGCCTGTCGCAGGGTCATGGGAGTAGCTCCTCGAGATCGGTGACGTCGTCCAGTACGGTGGCCGCTCCGGCGTCGCGGAGGGCCGATACGGCGTTGGTGGGATCGTCGCCGGGAGCCACGATCCCTACCGGAAGGACTCCTGCGGCCTTGGCGGCCCGGAGTTCATCAGGCGTGTCACCCACCATCCACGCTCGCTTGACGCCCAACCGTGCGAGGGCAACGCGCACGGGTTCAGGATCGGGCTTGAGGGGAGCGTCCTCCAGGCACACGACCGCTCCGAGGAGGTCCGATATCCCGGTCTTCTCCAGGAACCAGACGGCCTCGTCCCTCGGGCGGCCGGTGACGATGCCCAGGGGTAGGCGGGCCGCCAGTCGCGCCAGCAGGTCTCGACCGACGAGAAGTCGCTCGGACTCACGGAGCCCAGGCTTCTGCGGCGTGCCCAGATAGATCGCCTGAAAGTGCTCGGTCACCTCGTCCAAGGGAACCTCGACGCCCCGAGCCTCCAGAATGCGCTGGGTCAGCACCCAATCGTTGTTCGCGTCGCCCGTCAGCACGGCCGTCTCCAGGTCCGCGCGGGTGATCTGGACCCCGAAGCTTCCGGCCGTCTCCAGGACGCAGCGTCGATACGAGTCCTCGACGTCGGCCAGCACCCCGTCCAGGTCGAAGAGTAACGCCTCGGGAGCCAGGACCGTGTCCAGGCCGGCTCGAAGCCTCTCCATCTCCTCTACGCCCTGCGGTACCGTCGTGCGTATCCCGGTTCTGATCTCGGGCCGATGCGGAAAGCGCCGGACGCGTATCCCCAGCGACGCCAGTCCGTCGTAGACGAGGTCGACGCGCTCGCCGAAGTCGGCGAAGACGAAGTTCCCCTGAGACGGGGCAGGCGAGGGGCCGAGGCGGGCGAGGGTGTCCACGAGCGCGTCTCGGCCCCCACGGATCCGACTCACGTGCTCATCCAGCAGCGTTCGGCCTCCTCGGAGCTGCGCCCGCACGGCGGCGATCGAGAGCCCGGCCACGGGGAAAGGGGTGCCCGCGTTCCGGAGCACGTTGGCGACCTCTTCCGAGGCGATGGCGTACCCCACCCGGCATCCCGCCAGGCCCCAGGCCTTCGAAAACGTGCGAACCGTAACCACGTTGCCGAACCCTGTGGCCAACTCCGTGAGATCCTCATCGGCGTAGTCGACGTAGACGTGGTCCAAGAGAACGATGGCGCCGGAGGCGGCGTCGGCCACTCGCTTCAGGTCATCTGCCGTCGCCACGCGGCCCGTGGGGTTGTTGGGTGAGATCACTGCGACGACGGAGACGTCGTCGTCCAGGGCCGCGATGACCGCGTCCGTGGGGAAGTCGCCTTCCCACGGCACCGTCTTCGTTTCGGCCCCGGCGGCTTGGGCGAAGCGGTACATCATCTCGAAGGCCGGGACAGGAAGGACTATGCGTCGTCCGGGCCTCAGGTACGCGCGGCAGACTCGGTCGAGAGCGTCGTCTGCTCCGGCCGTGACCACCACACGTCCCGCATCCACACCGAGCCAATCGGCGATATCTGCCTCGAGCCCCCGTGGGTCGGGGTAATCCCGCAAAACGGATACGTCCTCCTGGGCCAGCCCTGCCAGGACGCTCGGAGACGGCGCAGCTCCTTCGTTGCCGTCCAGCTTGACAACGCCGGGGTCACGAGGCCCGGGGCCCCGATACGGACCCTTGGGAATCCAGGTCGACGGAAGTGAGGGCCGGCCGCTCATGGGACGATCTGGGACAGCGAGGTGACGACCACGTCGGACCCGCCGGCCGCCTTCACGGCAGGGATGATCTCCGGCAGCCGGTCCTTCGGGACGGCCGCCTTCACCGCGTAGCCACTGTTACCGAAGAGCGGAGCCACGGTGGCTTCCCGCATGCAGGGAAGGAGCGAGACCACGGCGTCGAGGAGGTCCGCCGGGGCGTTCACCTCGATCATGACTCGCCTTCTCGCATCGAGGACGCTCTGCAGGAGCAGCCGGAGATCCTCGATACGGCCTTTCTTCGCCGGATCGGCCATGGCCGTAGAGCTTGCGTAGAGGCGGGTGGACGAGGAGAGCAGGGTGTCCACGACGACGAGATCGTTGGCACGTAAGGTACTTCCGGTGGCCGTGTTGTCGACGATGACGTCGGCGTCCTCGGGCGGGAACACCTCGGTGGCCCCGTAGGAGCGGACAAACTCCGCGTCGACACCGCGGCTCGTAATCCATTCTTGGGTGAGTCGTTCGTACTCCGACGCGACGACGAGGCGACGAGCCGGGAGCTCGTTGGAGTCGAGGAGCACCCTCGGTGCCGCCGCAACCACCTGGACGGGATCCAGCTCGGTGTCGAGGAGCTCGACCACGTCGGCGCGCATCTCCTCGACCCAGTCGGCGCCGGCGAAACCGACGTCGCGACTGCCGAGCTCGATCATCTCGACGATGTTTTGCGGCTTGAGGACCTTTACCTCGCACGCACGCAGCGAGACCGTGGGCCGGTACCCCCGCGCGCTCGGTGTCAGTCTGATGCCGGCGTCAGCCAGCAGCGTCATGACCGCTTCCTGCATGCGACCCTTGGGGAGGCCGAGGCGGAGCGTGTCGCCGTTGTCGCTGTTGTCTTGGCTCATGTGGAACTCCGTTGGACGGTGCCGGAGCTCCGAGGTGGGCGAACGAAAAAACGCCGACCTCGGAGAGCCGGCGTCAGATGCGCTCAGATCGTCAGGTGATCCTCAACTCAGGTGCACATCTCCAGCCAGCCGCCCGTGAGCGGATGGTGATGATGGTGCAGATGATGCTGAGTCGAGGTCTTCATGACGCTCTCAGTAAACCGAATGAGCCGAGAAGAGTCAAGGGGTAGGGAGGGGAGCCCATGCTGTCCTTGTCACTGAATGGGCGCGCGTCGGCCTGCTATATCGCGTCTGGCGTTCGATGCGTGAGGGGTGGCCGAGGCCTGTCAGGCCGAACCGCTGGCCTCGGAACCGCCGAAGTCGCGAGGAAGCGACGACCGGCCGCAGGATTGGCAGATCACATAGGCTTTTGCGGGACGCTCCGGACGGCGGAACTTGTAGTCCTGGGAGCGTAGTCCGCACTTGGGACAGGTGAGCCCGTCCGCAGCCAGAGCCTGGAGCAGCCCGGTCATCGCCTGGTTGCTTTTTCGTCGATCTCCTTCTCCTCCTGCGTTCGTTTCTCCCAGAAGCTGGCCACGTCGGCGCGGATGGCGCTGAGGTCCACGTCGCCTCTCGCATCCAGGATCTCTGTCCGCCCGGTGAGGTGCTCGTCTCCGAACGGGTCTACGACGACCTCAAGAATCAGCCAGGCATGTTCGTCCGCTCCCTCGGGCATTTCGAGCTGAAGAACGTGACCAGGCCCGTGGAGGTCTTCATCGTGGCCGACGAGGACCGGCCAGTGCCCGTCCTCGAGCGGAGCCCCCTCCCCACCGGCGAGAGCGCCAAGGCGGCCGGGGCGCCTCCCGAGCAGAAGAGCATCGCAGTGCTGCCGTTCGTCAACATGAGCGCCGACCCGGACAACGAGTTCTTCAGCGACGGTATCACCGAGGAGATCATCAACGCGCTGACTCGCGTTTCCGGACTGCGGGTCACGGCTCGGACGTCCTCTTTCGCGTTCAAGGGCAAGGAGGTCGACGTCCGGAAGGTGGGGTCCAAGCTGAACGTTGTGCACGTCCTCGAGGGAAGCGTGCGGAAGTCCGGGGACCGGGTGCGGATCACGGCCCAACTCGTGGACACGCAGAGTGGATACCACCTCTTCTCCGACGTCTACGATCGGGTCCTCGAGGACATCTTCGAGACCCAGGACGAGATCGCCCTGAAGATCACGGAGAAGCTCCGTGCGTCACTGCCCGGAGACGTCGATGCGGAAGCTCTGGCGCCATTCCGCACCAAGGATCCCCAGGCATACAGCCTCTACCTGCGCGGACGCTTCTTCCTGGGCCAGTGGACACCGCAGGGAGCGCAGCGGGCCGTCGAGTACTTCAAGCAAGCCATCCGGCTCGATCCGGAGTTCCCGGCGGCCTACGGGGGACTCGCCTACGCCTACACGTTCCTGGTGGCGGTCGGGCGCTGGAAACGGAAGGCCGGCATCGTTCTGGCTCGTGAAGCAGCGGAGAGGTCGCTCGAGCTCGATCCGGACGGGATCGAGGGCAACCTGGCCATGGCCGACATCCTGCTCTTCATCGACTGGGACTTCAAGGGTGCGGCGGCCGTCTTCGACAAGGCTGTGGCCGCCAACACCGGCTTCGCCCAGGTCTACCACGAGCACGCTCTCGTGCTCCGCATACTGGGCAGGCTCGACGAGGCCATCGGGGAGCTGGAGGCGGCGGTGGAGCTCGACCCCCTTTCCCTGCCGTACAACAACGCCCTCGCCAACGCCTATACGGCGGCCGGCCGCTACGAGGATGCAGAGGCACAGTTTGAGCAGACGCTCGAGATCGACCCCGGCTTCGAAGCGGGGCTCGAGGGTAGGGGGTGGTTGCAGCTCCACAGGGGCGACGTCGAGGGTGCCGTCGAGAGGTTCAAATCCTTGCGTGCCATGGACCCGGCGCGTGACAAGAGCGTCGGAGCCCTCGGGTTCGCGTGCGGCTTGGCCGGCCGGGTGGACGAAGCGCGGGAGTGTCTCGAGACGCTTCGGCAGTGGGACCGCAGAGCGCACGGCGCTCCAAAGAGCTTCGAGATGGCCCTGGTGCACGGCGGCCTCGGAGAGCTCGACGAGACGTTCCGGCACCTCCGAGATGCCCTGGATCAAAGAGACCCATCCATGCTCTTTATGAAGAGGTCTGTGCGGGGGTGGGGTACGGCCCGCGAGGACCCTCGTTTCCAGGAGATCTTCGACGAGATCGGGCTCGATGCCTTGAGCTTGTCTTGATCCATCCTCTCCTGATGGACTGTGGGCCGCGGCCCGGGAGCCGGGCCGCCACCCACGGGTTCGCCCCTGCCCAGCAATACCGGCACTCCTCAACAGCGCTACGGTTGTACTTTGTAGTGGGTCTACGAAGAGCCGTCCCTCTCCCTAGGATACTGATCATCGTCAACCTACTGGCCACCGTCATCACTCGGAGTCGGCTTCATTCATGAACTCGCGATTTGCCGTCGCTTGCACGGCGATTTTCTTGGTTGTTTCTGCCTCTGTGACGCCGGTCACCCTCGACGCCCAGCAAAGCGACAACGGAAACGGTCGGGGCGGCCCGATGGCTTCGGTGACCCGGATCACCACCGCACCACCGATCATCGACGGCCGGCTCGACGACGCAGCCTGGTCTCTCGGCGAGCCCATCACGGACTTCTTCCAGCGCGAGCCCGCGGAGGGCGAGCCGGTCTCGGAGCGAACGGAGGTTCGCATCCTCGCCGACGGCGAGGCGCTCTACGTGGGGGCGTGGCTGTACGATCGTAGCGCCGACCAGATCGTGACGGGCGAGCGGCTCCGGGACGCGGACATCCAAGTGGCCGACCACTTCGGCATCATCCTCGACACGTACCAGGACCGCCAGAACGGCTTCATCTTCACGACCACGCCGTCGGCCATCGAGTACGACGGGCAGGTGGTGAACGAAGGGCAGGGTGGAGGGCGGGTCCCCGGGGGCCGTAGGCAACAGACCGGATCCTCGGGCGGCTTCAACCTCAACTGGGACGGGAGCTGGGAAGTCGCGACCTCACGCAATGAGGAAGGCTGGTACGCCGAATTCCGCATCCCGTTTTCCACCCTGCGATACCGGGGAGTGTCGGTGCAGACGTGGGGCCTCAACATGGTGCGGCGCATCCGACGGCGGAACGAGGAGTCCTTCTGGGCTCCAATTCCACGTCAGTACAACCTGATGCGCCTCTCCATGGCCGGGGACCTCACGGGCGTTCCCGTGCCTGTGCAAAGGGCGGCCACGGTGAGGCCATATGTGTTGGGCTCCGCAGAGCGGGACTACGTCAACGCTCCCGGTGACACGGAGTATCCCGGCGACGTGGGCGTGGATGCCAAGATCACGCTGACGCCGTCCTTGACGCTTGACCTCACGACCAACACGGACTTCGCCCAGGTCGAGGTGGACGAGCAGCGGACCAACCTGACGCGCTTTCCCCTGTTCTTCCCCGAGAAGCGTCCGTTCTTTCTCGAGAACGCCGGCACGTTCGCGGCGGGCAGCCCGCGGTCGGCGGATCTGTTCTTCAGCCGGAAGATCGGGATATCACCTGGGGGGAACGCCGTCCCCATCCTCGGAGGCGGCCGGCTGAGCGGTAAGGTTCAGGGGTTTGGGATCGGGCTTCTCCAGATCTTCACGAACGGCCTCGACGGGGACATCGAGGCCGGCGTCCGCGAGAACTCCTTCTCGGTCGCCCGCTTGACCCGTGAGCTACCAAACCGGTCCCGGGCCGGAGCGATCTTCGTGCAGAGGCGTGCGACCCATGACGGGGACGACGTAAACCGCACCTACGCGGTCGACGGCCGCCTCGGCATCGGGGAGCCATTGAGCGTGGACGCTTGGTTCGCTCGTACCGAGACGCCGGGGCTGGACGGCAGCGACACGGGCATGAACGTGAACGTGTTGTACGAGATTCGTGACTTCCGCACGAGCGTCCAGTACCGGAGAATCGGCGAGGACTTCAACCCGGAGGCGGGCTTCGTGAACCGGGTGGCTTACCGCTACCTGAGCGCGAACATCCGGAAGGGCATCCGGATGCCGTCCGTGTCGTGGATCCGAGAGTTCTCTCCCCACATCAACGCTCGGTATCACTGGGATTTGGACGGTTTTCTGGAGACGGGCTACTTGCACATCGATCCCGAGTTCACCACCGAGGGCGGAGGTCTTTTCGGACCGGAGTTCAACTTCCGCACCGAGGGGCTCAAGGAGCCGTTCGAGATCGCGCCGGGCGTGGTCATCCCGGCAGGTACATACAGGGACTTCATTCCGGGGTGGGAAATGCGGACCGACCCCTCGGCGCGGCTTTCCGCCCGGACCATGGTGCGCGTCGGTCAGTTCTTCTCGGGAAAACGGTACGGCGGTGACGCTACCATCACGTACCGTCAGGGCGCAACCCTCACGACCGAGCTCAAGGTAGACCACACCATCGTCCGGTTGGACGAAGGCGACTTCGAGACAACGCTGCTGGGCCTGAAGGTGGGCTACTTCTTCACGCCCCGGATCTTCCTCCAGACCCTGCTCCAGTACTCGGATCAGGCCGACGTCTGGTTGGTCAACGCGCGCTTCGGCGTGTTGGATACGGCGGGCACGGGCCTGTACGTAGTCTACAACGAGACCCAGGAGTCTCATGGGCTGGCGAGTCTCAACGGACCCATGACGCGCTCGTTCATCGTGAAGTACTCAAGGCAGCTCAGGGTCCTCTGATCGGCAGCGGGCGCACGCATCTCGCTCACGTTGCCCCCGGGCCGCGCCGCGCTATGATCACCCCATCGGCTACCATACCGGAAGAAGCAAAGTGGATCTCACGCGTCGCAACTTCATCGGCAGCATTTCCGCTGCCGCCGCCGTCGGCGGACTCAAGCCCGACACCGTCGCAGCTCTACAGCAGGACCCCTTGGGCGTTCGGAAGGACTTCCCCGTCGTGGAGGAGGGGATCTACCTGAACTCGGCCTACATCACGCCGTCCCCACGACAGGCGGTGGAAGCTGCCCAGGCCTTCGCGGATCGGAAGGCCCGCGATCCGGTGAGCCTCGGGGGCATGCTCGAGGAGACCAACGCCATGCGGCGGAAGTTCGCCCAGCTCGTCGGCGCCACGGAGCCGGAGATCTGCGTTTTGTTCGCGACCAGCGATGGAGAGAACATCGTAACCCGCGCACTCGACCTGCGTTCCGGTGACAATGTCGTCATCGACGATCTCCATTACGACACGACTTACATCCTGTACCAGCACCTCCGGGAGGCCCGGGGAATCGAGGTCCGGACCGTGCGGAACCGTAGTGGCGCCGCTCCGCCGGAGGCGTTCGCGGAGCAGGTGGACGGACGCACGAAGCTCGTATCGGTCTCGTGGATCTCTCACCAGAACGGATATCGGCACGACCTCACCGCCCTCGCCCGAATCGCCCACGACCAGGGCGCGTATCTCTACGCGGACGCCATCCAGGGGGTCGGCATGCTGGATCTGGACGTGAGGGACACCGGCATCGACTTCTTCGCCACGGGCACCTATAAGTGGCTGCTCGGGGGCTTCGGCGTGGCACCCTTTTATGTCAAAGAAGAGCTCCTGGAAATCGTGACGGTCGATCGCTTCGGCTCGCTCCAGACCACCGAAGATCTGGGAGGACACCGCTACCGGCTCCACCAAGACGCGAAGAAATACGGGTACGCCACCATGTCCTTCGGGGCCGTCTTCCAATTGAGCGCTGCCCTCGACTACCTGCTCCGGGTGGGCGTCCACAACATCGAACGACACACCGTGGCGCTGGCCAACCGTCTGAACGAGAGACTCCGGGCCCAGGGCCACGACGTCTTGACGCCATCCGGCAACCAGTCGGCCATCGTCACCTTCGAGCATGGACGCGACCTCGATATGGTCCGCCGAACGCTACTGGAGGCCGCGATCACGGTGAGCGTGAGGGAGGAGGGCGCCCAACTTCGAGCGGGGATCGCGCTCTTCAACACCGATGAAGAGATCGACCGGCTGCTCGAGGTGACCGGGGGGTGGGTCTAACGTCTAGTTGGACCGCGGTGATGCTTCTCCACGACGTGATACGAGTTCCGTGGTTGCGATGGAGAGCAGATAGACCCACGTTTGGCTAACAGGTCGGTGGGGCAGGGGTGATCGTCACGCTCCAGGGAGCCGAACCATGGGCATATACGACCGCGCAGTCAGGGGGGCCCAGGCCGGGGCCATCGCTGCCGGAGGGATAGCCCTCTCCTTCTTCGTTCTCGATCTGATACGGTTACAGCCCCTGGCGACGCCGGGAGCCCTGTCGGGAGCCGTCTTCGGCCCCGCCGGCTTCGAGTTGGATTTCACCAACATGTCGGGTCTCGTCGCCGGCCTGTCGACGGCCTACCGGATCGCGACCTTCACCGTCCTGCACTTCCTCGCCTTCGCCCTGGTGGGGGTCCTGGCGAGCGTTCTCTTCGACTGGAAGCACCTGGCCGGCCTCAAGCGACTTCTCGCCGTGGCGGCCTTATGCACCGCGGCGTTCTACGGAACCGTTGCCGTGTCCGGCTCGGTCGTGGCGCTGGAATCTATGGGACCGGGTACGGTGGTGGCGGTGAACTTCTTTGCCGCGATCCTCCTGGTCGGATACCTGCACCTGGCGCGCATGCCGGAGCCGGAAGACGTGCCGCCGGCCTGACCCGAGCCGGTTCCAGTACCAGAGCTCGAGATCCGAGCGGAACACGATCACCGCTCGCCCCGCGATGCGGACCAACGTCGAGGGTCTCCCGAGACCGGATTCCCACCTGCACCTTGGAATGGCCCCTGGAGACGACCTGGACGGGACAGCACTCGTCCCACTCCTCCAGCGGAATCCCGAGGGCATTCAGGATCTCCTCTCGGAGTAGGGTGGGGAAGGACCCGGGCACCGTCCCAACGGGTTACACCTTGCTACGCCGCGATTCCACGGCGACAGGTGCACGGCACCCGCGGCCGACCGTCGGACTGTCTGCCGACCGGGAAGCCCGGGGGACCGCGTGAGCCGGGGCCGATCCTGGGAGGGTCGGGCAAGACGGTCGGGGAACTCGCTCGCCGTGGGCCAGTACGATATTGATCTGCAGTGGAGTCTCGAGGTCCTGGATGGGGGACAAGATGAAAGAGCCGACGCGCAAAGAAGACGCCAAGAATCTGTCGGTCATCGCCGGCGCAGGAGTTCTCAGCCTTGCCTGCACCATGGCTCTCTTGGCCAACGCCGCGCCCCACCAGCACCGGACCTACACCGTCACCCTTCCGGCCGATGTCCCCACAGTGGCTCTGGCCCCGCTGGTCGAGCGATCGGAGGGACCGGCCCTCGTCGGCCGTCTCTACGGCAACGTCGTCACCAGGTCGGGGGTCGAATTCGAGGGCTACATCCGCTGGGATCGGAACGAGGGGAGTTGGGCCGATCTGCTGGACGTCGACTGGAAGGGCCGTCGCTCTACGCTTTCGGGGATCCGCTTCGGTCACGTCCGGCGCATCGACGTTCTGAACTCTCACGAGGCGCTGTTCACGCTCAAGTCGGGGCAGCAGCAGGAGCTTGGAGGCCGACGCACGGATCTGGGCCGGGGACTGCGTGCCCTCGTCGTTGACGATCCGCGGCAAGGCGTTGCTGAGCTGAAGTGGCGCGACTTGGAGGCCGTGGAGTTCATGGCCGCCCCCGACGGGATCATCCCGTGGGGCGAGCGGCTCTACGGGACCCTGGTAACACGGGCCGGACTCGAGTTCACCGGCTACGTGACCTGGGACGTGGACGAGATCCTCACCACCGACATCCTCGACGGTGAGGATCAAGACGGGGTCGACCGGGAGATCGCCTTCAGCGACGTCATCTCCATCCGGCGCGAGAGCTCCCGAGCGGCCCGTGTGGTCGTGGAGAGTGGCGAGGAGATGGTCCTCAGGGGGACATACGACGTCGGACGGGCGAACCGCGGGATCTCAGTTTCCGACCCGACGCTGGGTCAGGTCAAGGTCGGCTGGAAGGACTTCTCCGAGGTGCACTTCCGCAGGGCTCCGGTCCAGACCACCTACGAGGAGTTCGACGGTGGCCGCCCCATCCGTGGCACCGTGGTCACCGAGTCGGGTGAGGAGCTTACGGGTGACATCCGGTGGGACAACGATGAGGAGTACACCTGGGAGATGTTGGACGGCGACTACAAAGGCATCGATTTCACCGTCGAGTTCAGCCAGATCGCTTCCATCGCGAAGCGGGGCTACAGCGCCGCTGTGGAGCTTGTGGACGGTCGCACCTTCCAGCTGTCCGGCACCAACGACGTGAATCCGGGGAACCGGGGCATCACCATCCGCTCTGAGGATGGAAGCACACATCGCGTGGAGTGGGGCGACTTCCGGGAGTTGCGCTTGCATCACTGATCCCATCGGGCCGACCGAGCAGACCCCCCGGCGCTCAGAGGGTGCCTGGGGGGTCTGCTTTCCAACGAGCCTCGCACGACTCGGTAGCTGTCGGGCCTGCCGAGAAGAGTCATCGTCCCCTTCTCGGACCGGTGGATTGGAGGGACGGCCACCGAATGCAGGACGTTCTGCCAAGGCGGTGAGCGTCCCATCGTATTGGCTAGAGCTTTCGCACAACTGGCGGTTTCGGCACCGCTCTGCCCTGTACGCACTCCCCGCCTGACAGTCCGCTGTGCGTACCATGGCACGCTCCCCACTGAGGTCACGTTCGGTCTCTCACCCAAGTCGTGAGTTCGACTCTGGTCGCTGTCAGCATCGGCAGCGGGGAGTATCGTTAGGTTACGGTCATGGACTTGACGCCTGATGAGCAACCCATCGTCCGTCGTGCTGTGGTGGCGTACCACGAGGCGAAGAAGGGGCACAAGGGGCCATTCAGAGGCACGACTGCCGACGAGATCCTCGAAGAATTGAAGCCGTCACCCGTCCGTTGGACTGAACTCGCCGCGTTCGTGATCGGAACGGCAGAAGGACCCAAACGAAGGAATCGATAACGTGGCGCGCCAGCTCACGCCGCTGGTCGGCATAGTGGTCAGACAGCAGAATCGCGATCCCTTGGGCGGCGCCGGAGAACCCTGCGATGTCATCCGTGAAGAGCCGAGTCGAGATTCACTATTGCACCCAATGTCGCTGGCTCATGCGAGCGGCGTGGATCGCACAGGAGCTCCTCACCACATTCGATGCCGAGATCGGCCAACTGGTGCTCGTCCCACGAACTGGCGGGATCTTTGAGGTCCGAACTGACGGCGACGTATTATGGTCGCGCAAGGAGCGCGGCCGCTCCCCGAGCTGAAGGAACTCAAGCAGCTCATCCGCGACCGTATCGCCCCAGAAAAGGACCTCGGTCATTCCGACCGGCGCGATCCGTAGCAAGGCTGTGGCAGTAGGCCGGCAGCTGCGCTGTGCAATGGATGTTCGGTCTACATCGAAGGTCCGGCAGCGACGCCGAAGGTGACGCACGCCAACGCCGGCGGCTTCATTATCCCCGACCTTCCGGTCTTCATCTCGCCGCACTACTCTATCCAACCGACCACGGTTTGGCGGCCAAGGGCGCCTTGGAGGCGTTGATGCACGAGATCGGCATGTTCGATCGTATGGGTCCCCTCCAAACGGAGGGGTTCAGCGGTTGCCCGCTGGTGAACTTCCGGTTCATAACGAACGCCGCCCCACCCCCGGCCTCCAGCCTCGCTGCCGGTGGGATGAGGAGGGAAACCAAAACTGGCTATCCACAGTGCAGACGGCAGCTGAATGCGCCGAAGGAGGAAACAATGCGGACTTCCATGAGCGCCAACCCGACCACCGGATTTCGGGGTACCGGACTGTTGGCGACCTTCTGCTCAGGGGTGATCCCCCTGTTGTTGGCCGCGCCGGCCGCCCACGCGCAAGCATCCAGCAACCCCATCAGCGTGGGACCCAACGTCCAGATCAGCAGGGCCTTCGGGGAGCGGCCCCATGGCGAGGTGATCGCCGCCGCCGATCCCGATAACGCCGCACGCATGGTCGCCTGCGCAATGGTGAACCACGAGGACCGGAATCTTACAGCCCAGCACTGTTACTCCTCCTTCGACGGGGGGCGCAGCTGGGATCCGACCCTGATCCTGGACGAAGCCGCCCTCAGCGGCGACCCCACCGCCTACTACAGTCGGGGCGACACCGCCTTCGTGGTGGCCCTCATCAGGTCCCTCGCTATCCCCCGTTCTGCCGGCGAGTTCCGCACCCACATCTTCCGTTCCTTGAACGGCGGACGTACGTGGACGGAAACCGCGGATTACATCTTTATCGACCGGGAATACATCACCGGAGATCGAACCGGCGGGAAGTACGACGGCCGGATCTACATCAACGGCCAGAGCAGGCTCGGGGGCATGCGGGACGAGCGGCGGGATGAGCAGCCACCCGGCATTTATCTCCATCGCTCCACGGATGGGGGAAAGACCTTCCTCGGACCGACGGTCCGGGCAAGCATGGAAGGGGGTGGCATGGCAGGAGTGACGAACATGGTGGTGCTCTCGGATGGCACCGTGGGGATGATCTTCTCGCACACGAAGAGAGGACGGCGGCAGGACCTCGAAGTGAACAATACCGACAACAGCGCCAACGCAACCATCGAGTTCATATACTCGAAGGATGGGGGGGAGACGCTGGAGCAATCGGTGATCGTGAGCGACTTCTTCATGGACCGGCCCCGCTCCGAAGGCGCCAACGTCGGGCAGGTCACCGTGGACGCCACCGAAGGGCCCTTCAAAGATAGGCTCTATACCGTGTGGCCCGGCGTTCGAGAAGACCGGGTCCAGGCAGTCTTTTCCTACTCCGCCGACAGCGGGAAAAGCTGGTCCAAGCCCACGATCGTCAACGACGACCGTTCCTTCGCCGATAAGGGAAAGAAACGGGACCACATCCTGCCGGCCGTCGCGGTGAACAAGGACGGAGTGGTAGCCGTCTCCTGGTACGATCGACGCGAAAGCCCGGACAATCTGGGTTGGCGGGTCCGCATCGCCGCCTCGCTCGACGGCGGCGAGACCTTCGGCGCCAGCGTCCCTGTCTCCAGCAAGCCGAACGCGTACACGGACGACAATCACTGGCCGCTCGCCGCTCGAGCGAACAGTGACAGCGCCCACGCTTCCCTCACCGTCTCACTCTCCTTCGCCAACTTTTTCGAGAGTGGAGGACACACTACGGGGCTCGTGGCCGACGCCGACGGTGTGTTCCATCCGGTTTGGGTGGACAACCGCACCGGTATCGGCCAGCTGTGGACGGCTCCGGTGACGGTTCAGGGCCGGGCCGTGAAGAACGGGTCCCCGGATCTGGCGGAGCTGGAGAACCTGTCGAACAGAGTCGCGCTGGAACTCACCAACAACGGCTACGATCGCGGCAGCAACACTCTGCGAGTGACGGCTCAGCTCAAGAATGTTTCCCAGGAGACGATCTCCGGACTGGTGAAGATCCGAGTTGTGCGTCTCGAGTCTCAGGTCGGGGTCCTGGAGATTTTGAATACCGACAACGGGGAGCGGGGCATTGGAGCCGTGTGGGATCTGACCTCCCTGCTCCGGAACGGGGTGCTCCTTCCCGACTCCATGTCGGCCGGCAGGGAGCTGGAGTTCCGTCTCTCAGACCTTCAGCCCCTCAAGAGTGGGAGGGACTACCAGAAAGCACTGGTGGATTTCGAGGCCCGGGTCCTGGGGCGCGCGGGGAGTCGATGAGAGGGTAGTCGGCTCGCGCTGCTCATGGCAGTTCTGTTCTGGGTGACCCTTCAGGTGTATGTCACAGCGGAGGAGGAATTCCTCGAGCGCGCTTTCGGCGAGGCGTACCGTGACTACCGGGCCTCCTCCCATCGCTATCTTGGGCCGCCGCGCAAGCCAGGCGGCGACGCCCGTCACCGGACCAGGGCTCCGTTCGGCAGCCGGTAGAGCGCCTCCACGGTCTCGATGTCCCTGGCTGAGACCCGCTGGGATCCTTCGTCCGAAGGATAGAGAATGTCCGAGGCGCGGTCGCTGTGGTGAAGGATGCCCAGTGCGTGTCCCATCTCGTGTGCCGCCACGGCCGCGACGACCTCGGAAGGGGCGTGCTGCCCCGGATTCCGGTAGTCCTGCGTGACCGCCGAGATGTTCTTGACGGAGAACTGTGGTTTGCCGTTCCTCACGCGCCACTCGGCCCGGGCGAGACCGACGGAGCCGCCTCTGAACTCCGGTAGACGAACCCAGAAGAGCTCGATGTCCCATAGCCTCCAAGGGATGGGACTGGTGTCGATCGAGAGGGGGAAGGGATGACCATCCCACATGCGGATCCCCACCACGGAGGCAGCACGGAGGCATCGGCCTTGGACGGGATCTCGGGTAAGGGCACGCGCACCCTCAGGTGTCCCCTGGACAGAGCCCAGCGCATGACCTGGAATTCTGCTCGGTCGTCACCGACGCAGAGATAGCCCGCACCAGCGCACGCGGCGCTCCGGGCCACCACCGTCCCGAGACCGTTCACCAGATGGGCGTCGGGACAGGCCGTGGCGCCGCTCCGGCCACAGCCGTCGCGGGTCTGGATGTAGAGTCCCACTCCAGCGATCCCGACCGCCAGTAAGGAGAGGCGGATGACACGTCTCATGGACGATTTGCCCCCTCGACTTGATGTCGATACGGGTGGACATGCGACGAAACGCTTTCGGCCGCCACCAGAACGAAGGTAGCTTGGCCTTGGCTCGCCGCACGATCCTGCAACGAGGTCAGCGGATGACACGTACCAATAAGGCCGTCGGCCTAGGGCTTCTCCTGCTGATGACGGGCTGCAAGGGAGACGGCGGAGGTGGGGGAGTGGATCCCCTGGTTCCCTCGTCTCTGAGTGTCATCTTGTCCAAGGTCATCCTCGCCTCGGTGGGCGAGACGACCCAAGCCCTCGCCGAGGTGCGCGACCAGAACGGGAACGTACTCGCTGGACAGTCCGTGACCTGGTCCTCGAGTAACCCGCCCGTGGCCGAGGTGAGCAGCTCCGGCCTCATCACGGCCCGAGGCGAGGGGACCAGTGTGATCACAGCGACCGCCGGCTCGGCTAGTGGAGCCGCCACACTCCAGGTGCAGCAGCAGCCCGCTGCCCTCGAGAAGGTGGGTGGCGACGGCCAGACCGGTGTCGTGGGTCAAGCGCTTCCGGTGCGGCCCGAGGTCTTTCTGACGGACGCCATGGGCAGCCCGGTGCCGAACCGGATGATTCAGTTCTCCGTCACGGCGGGAGGAGGCTCGGTCGACGGTGGCCTCTCCACCGGGCAGGAGGGGCGTGCCAGCACACGATGGACTCTTGGCAATCTCTTGGGGTCCCATCGCATGAGGGCGGCTTTTGCACAGTTCTCGGTGGAGTTCTCCGCTACGGGGGTTGCCGGGCCAGCGGTCAGCATCACGAAGATCGCGGGCGATGGGCAGGCCGGAGTCGTTCTCACCACTCTGGCGTTCCCGCTCGTGGTCAAGCTGGTGGACGCGCTGGGGAATCCGTCCCTGGGTGTGACCGTGGAGTTCTCCGCGAGCGTCGGATCTGTGAGCCCGGCGACCTCCGTCACCGACGAGGATGGGCTCGCGAGTACGTCCCTCACGTTTCCAGCCACCGCGGGGCCGGTCATCGTCACGGCCTCCGTCCCCGACCTAGGCCTGAGCGAGACGTTTACCGCCACGGCACTCGTTGGCGCTCCGGCGGTCCTCCAGGAGGTATCGGGTGATGGACAGGTGGGGATCGCCTCTTCCACTCTGCCGATCCCGCTGGTCGCCAAAGTGGAGGATGGTGCAGGCAACCCGGTGCCGGCTGTCCTGGTGACGTTCGCGGCGAGCTCCGGCTCCGTCAGCCCGGTATCGATTGGCAGCGACGCCAACGGCCTGGCGAGCACCGTCCTCACGCTGCCTGCCACGGCTGGCACCACCACGGTCACGGTATCTACGGCGGATGTGGCGGGAACGGTCGCCTTCACGGCCGAGTCGTTCGTTCAGGTGGGTCTCGGGGCATCCCTTACGGTGGGCAATGCCCACAATTGTGCCCGCGCCGGCTCCGATGGGGCCTGGTATTGTTGGGGCAGCAATGTCAGTCAGCAGTTGGGGTCTGGCCCTGCGTTCAGCTCCACGCCGCTCCTGATCGGCGGACCGACCCTCATGCGGGTTTCGGCGGGTGGCGGACATACATGCGGCCTCGACGTCAATGGCGTGGCCTACTGTTGGGGGCTCAACACCGACGGGCAGCTCGGGGATGGGACGGTCGTCAGCCGGTCCGCCGTGACGAAGGTGAGCGGCAACCTCCACTTCGTGCGAATCAGTGCCGGCGAGTCCCACACCTGCGCCTTGGACGGGACCGGAGCGGCTTATTGTTGGGGGCAGGGGAGCAGCGGACAGTTGGGCAACGCCGGTCTCACCGACGCCCTGACGCCGGTCGCCGTGGTAGGCGTGGCCTTCCAGGAGATCACCCCTGGCAGGGACCACACGTGTGCGGTGACCCTCGCCGGAATCGTGTACTGCTGGGGCCCCAACGACCAGGGACAGCTTGGAATCGGAACGCAGATCACCCGCACGGTGCCTGTCGCAGTCGTGGGTGGGCTCCTTTTCTTCAACGTTTCCGCAGGGGCCGGCTACAGCTGCGCCCGCACCCAGGCCGGCGCGGGCTACTGCTGGGGCGAGGACATCAGCGGATCCCTGGGGGCGGGCGCCGCCGTGCCTCAAGCCAATCCGACGCCGACGCTCGTCCTCGGCGGCCACACCTTCACGAGCATCACCGGCGGGGGTGGGCACACCTGTGGCCTCGTAGGAGGGCTTACGTACTGCTGGGGTGTCAACGCATCGGGCGAGCTGGGGATCGGTTCCATAGGAGGCACAAACGACACGCCCGTCGTATTTCCCACCCAGTTCGGCATCTCGCTTCTCCTGCCCGGCATCGGAGATCACACCTGCGGCCTCAACGGTCTCGGCGAGATCTATTGCTGGGGGCTCAACGCGTCGGGCCAGGTGGGGGTGGCGGCGGGGGCGCCGGTGACGGCACCCGTGATGGTGCCGGGCTGGCCACGGTAGTCCATCCCACTCCAGCCCGTGCAGCACCGGGAGTGGGTTAGGGCGGTGGAGTCCCGGGACGTCCTACTGCCCCGTCCCCTCGAACGTGGCCCACCCGGGCATGACCCCGAAGTCGATCCCGAAGACCGCGGTCCCCAGGAGGAGGAACGCCAGCGAGATCACCAGGACGCCGATGAGGTTCAGCACGAGTCCGATGCGCGCCATCTCGGGGATCCGCACCCGATTACTCCCGAAGATGATGGCGTTGGGCGGGGTCGCCACGGGCATCATGAATGCGCAGGACGCCGACAGGGTTGCCGGGATCATCAGCATCAAGGGGTGGACGTTCGTGGCGACCGAGACGGCGGCCAGGATTGGGAGGATCATCTCGGTGGTGGCCGTATTGGAGGTCAGCTCCGTCAAGAACGTCAGGGTCAGGCAAACGACGACGATCAGAACGAACGGTGAGACCCCGGCGAGCCCGGCGAACTGGCTCCCGATGAGCGTCGAGAGGCCCGTGGCCTGAAATCCGTAGGCCAGTGCGAAGCCCCCCCCGAAGAGGAGGACGATGTTCCAGGGCAGCCGGGGAATGAGGTCCTTGCCCGCGAGGGTCGGGTAGGCGGCGCCGGGAGTCCGGCTCGGGATCAGGAACAGGATGGTCGCCATGGTGATGGCTACGGTCCCGTCGTCGATGAGACCCGGGAAGGGCAGTAGCTGCGACCATCCCGGTATCGTGATGAACCCGAGCTGGATGGGGAGCCTGAACACCCATAGGAAGGCTGTGAGCGCGAACACCACGAGGACCGCCTTCTCCTCGTAGGCCATGGGTCCCAGCGCTCCAGCCTGCTTGTCCACCACCACCCGACCCACCGTGACGTGCTCGGGCACCCGGAAGAAGACCTTCGTGATGAGGAGCCAGGCGATCACCAGCATCGTCACCGAGATAGGGAAGCCCAGAAGTATCCACTGGCCGAACGGGATGGCCGGCGCGTCGGGGAAGGTGATCTCGAAGATCCGCGCGAACGAGAGGTTGGGCGGCGTCCCCACCAGTGTGGCGATGCCACCCACCGAGCACGCGTACCCGATGCCGAGCATGACCCCCACCGAGAAGGGGTGCGTGTCCTCGGTCCCGAAGTCCTCTTCCAGCTCCAGGATGACGGCGAGTCCGATGGGCATCATCATGATCGCCGTGGCGGTATTGGAGATCCACATCGATAGGAACCCCGCCGCCACCATAAAGCCCAGCACGAACCGGGCCGGCCCTCCCCCGATCGTCCTGATGATCTTGAGGGCGATCCAGCGGTGGAGATTCCACTTCTCCATGGTCAAGGCGATCATGAAACCGCCCAAGAACAACACGATGGTGCTGTTGAAGTAGATGGGCGCGGTCGCACCTCCCCGTTCGATCCCCAGGAGGGGAAAGAGCACCAGGGGAAGAAGCGCGGTCGCGAAAAGCGGGATCGCCTCCGTGATCCACCAGGTGGCCATGAGGAGGGCGACGGCAGCCATGCGAGTGACCACCGGATTCCCCGGCTCGAGGTCGAACAGGGTCGTCACGAGGAACAGAGCCGGACCAAGGATCAGGCCGACCGTTTGCATCTAGTGTGGTGTCCCAGAAGTTCGCGAGCCACCGAGAGTGCCGAGGCGCCGGATCCTGCAAGGCGCGACGACGAGGAATAGCAACGCTATTTCGAGGAGGAGGAACGCCGCAGGGCCGGATGCATCGGTGCTCGAATGGCCGAGACACTTCTGGGACACCACACTAGTGTCCCGTTGCCAAAGTGTCCCGGCCAGTCGAGGGCACGGTGCATCCGCAACGGAACACTACCGATAGTTCCCGAACTTGAGCTCCACCCCCCAGTCCTCGCCTTTGAGGAAGGCCATGACGGACTGGAGCTCGTCCTTTGAGGGGCTCGTGACCCGTAGCTCATCCCCCTGAATCTGGACCTGGACCTTCTTGAAGCCGTGGTCCTTGATCGCCTTCACCATCTTCTTGCCGGTCTCCTGGTCGATGCCCTGCTTGAGGCCGATGGTCTGGCGCGCCCGACCGAGGGAACCGGTCTCGGCCTTGCCCTGATCGAGGTTCTTCAACGGGACGTTCCTGCGGGCGAGCTTCTCCCGGAGGACCTGCAGAACCGCCGTGAGCCGGTACTCGTCGTCGCCCTCGAGCTTGACCTCGCCCGCAGCCCGGTCGAAGTCGATCGTGCAGTCGGTGCCCTTGAAGTCGTAGCGGGTAGCAATCTCCTTACGCGCCTGGTTCGCCGCGTTGTCCACCTCCTGGAGATCGACGCCCGTGGATACGTCGAAGGAGCTCTTCTTGGCCATGCAAGTCCTCTTGGTGCCCTAGATTCTGGAAGGGGGAATCTAACATGGGAGGCAGCTGCCCGCGGACCGTCAGTTCCCGGGAGTGCCGGCATCGATGCGGTAGAAGGTCAGCAGGCCGCGGCGCCCGCTCCCCTCGTCGGCCAGGACCAGGGTGCCGTCGGACAGGAAGGCGACCCCCTCTGTCTGCGGGTGGCGACCTTCGTCAAGCGAGGTGATGCTCCAGAGGCGGCCGTCCAGTGAGATTTCCGCAATAGCGTTCTGCTCGGCGGCGACCAGGAAGAAGTGATCGTCCCCCGGAACCTGAGACAGGCCGGAGGGACTGAAGTCGTTGCCCTTCACCTCTCCGGTGAACGCGTCCAGGGGGAACCGGATCATCCGGTCCGGCTCCAGCCGGCGCTCTTCGATGGACCAGGGCAGCAGGGTAACCCACGGTCGCAGCTCACGGGTTCTGGGAGTCTTGCAGGCCAGGAGAAGGTGGGTACGCGCCACGTTGGCGGCGAGACCCTCCACCTCGCAGAGGCGACCGGCCCCGGTCACATACATGTTGTAGTCGAGTCGCTCGCCGTCGTCGCCCTCGAGGCTCTCGAAGAGCACACCGTCGCTCGTTACGAGGAAGAACCGGTCCTCGAGGACGAACAAGCCCTCGAAGTCTCCCCGGACCGGTGGGTCACGCAGGGCAAACCTCTTTGCGATACGCTGCTCCCGGACGTCGATCTCGTAGATGACCGCCCTTTCGTCGTCGTGGGTGAACACGCGATCCGTCGAGGCTACTGCGAGGCCCGAGATCTCCCGCAGCCGATTGGGGAGCCTCCACTGCACGCGATGATCCTGGTCGAGCGAGTATCGAGCGAGGGCGCTCGCCTGCGCGGGCTGCTCCGATGCCGGGGTCTGGCCTTCCAGGCCGGCAACCCAGCTCCCTCCCAGTCCGGCCAGGCCGAGCCCACCCAGGATCAGAGCCGTCCTCACGGGGTCGAGCCTCCCGCCTCGGCCTTCAGCCGCTCGTATACCCCACCCGCCTGCAGGAACTGGTACAGGACCTCACGCCACTCGTGCTCGGAGCGCCAGCCGGGCGACGTTTCCGCCATGGCCGTGAGCTTCTCGATCCATCGGATCCCGTACTCCGCCGACGCCGCATTCCGGATGCGTGCCCCGTTTACCGTGAACCACGCCGGGTTGGTGAACGCCTGGGCGAAGCGGGCGTCCAGGGGGTAGCGCTCCTCGGGTACTCCCTCCGCTCTCAGGTGGATCCAGCCACTGCCGCCGATCAGAACCTCGCCCTGGAACTCGGCGCGCGTACGATCCTCGGACAGCGTGATCTCCTGAACATCCCGACCGTTGTGGACGAGCCATACCCGCGTGAGGGGTGTGATGGAGCGGACCCGGGCCCAGACCGCGACGCTCGTGGCTCCGGCGGGCAGCTCGATCTCGGAGCCGGGAATGCTGTCGTTCACGGTGAGCTCGACGAGTGGCCCGTTCGTGACGAAGGCACGGCCGTCCCGGAGCCCCTGGAACCAACCTTCCATGGTGCGCCCGCCGTCCGGTGAGCGAACGCAGGTCCGCATGGCACCCAAGAGAGGCGTCCAGTGGAGGTTGCTGATGGCGTCCTCGCCCCCCACTGCCGTGATCCTGAGGTCGTTGTTCCAGACCGCGTACAGGGGATAGAAGCCGGCTCGGCTCGCGGTGGACCACTCCAAGGCGTCCAGGGCCTCCAGGACAGCGTCCACGATGAAACCCTTACCCCCGCCCAGATCGCCCTCCAAGGGGTCTCCATCCCCCGAGAAGGCATGCACGTATCCCGTGGTGGCACCCTGGAGCTTGGCTTTCCTGAGCATGTCCGTATTCGAGGGGTAGAGGCTCTCGATGGCCGTACCCTCGTAGCCCGTCGTGAAGGGCGAGATGAGGTGATCCGCCAGACCCAGCATGAAGACGTGGCCGTAGAAGGGCGGCCGATACTCCTGTCCCACCACCAGGACGTGCTCCGGGGTGGAGAGTGGGTGGGCCCCGCCCCCGGGGACGAAGAACTGGTGATCCAGAATCCGATTGTCCTTGTTGGCGACCAGCTCGTTGACGACGTCCTGATCCTCGGCGTCGGACATCATCATCATGTTCTCCAACGTGTTGTGGAGATTCCCGGCGTAGTTCATGTGGAGGTGGGTGGATCCGTTGTGCCAGCCCTCCGCCGAGAGGTTGGCCAGACGCCGGAGGGTGACGTCCACCTCGGTCACCTCACCGGCTTGGATCTCGACGCTCCGCCGGTCCGGGTAGAGCTCGAAGCCTTTCATGACCGTGAGATCCGCCGGGCCCGGAGGGAGTTCCACGGAGAAGCTCCCCGTGGTGTGGAAGGCGGGGAAGCCGCCCCTCCCGCCGATGCGCGCGTAGGCGTCATGGGGCGCCCAGACCTTCCCGTCGGCCGCGATCAGGGTCACGCGCGCCGCGGTGGGCCCAGAGATCCCCTCGGCTCGGACCGTCACCTGGAGCGTACCCATGGGCTCCTTCCAGCGCCGCTCGGTGATGTCGAGGAAGCGGCGAGCCCCCCCGTACGTCTCCAGGAGCTCGAGCTGGGGTAGCCCGTCCTCGTTGGAGACGAAGGCGATCCACTCGCCGTCGGGCGACCAGCGCGGATGGAAGGCGTCGTGCTCGAAGAAGGTGAGCTTGTACGGCTCGCCGCCCACGGTGGGCAGCACGTAGAGGTTGTTGTACTGGTCCGCCGAGCCGGACGTCGACGAGTACACGAACCGCTTGCCGTCCAGCGACACGTCGGGCCGAGCCCGGTAGAGGGTCTGCTCGGCGAGGACGGTACGGCGGCGCTCGATACCGCCCGCCTCGGCCGGTACCCGGATCACGTTGCCCGACCCCAGGGCCACGTCCCGATTGGAGACCAGGAGGAGCTCCTCACCGTTCGGCATCCACGTCGGCGAGAGGTGCATGTCCAGGGAGCCGAAGTAGAGGCGGGGGCGCCCGAAGTCGTTGTCCGACGTGACCGCCGCCGCCTCCCCACTCCAGTGCCCGTCTTCGACGGTGCGTACGTAGACGTTGAAGTACCCGTTCGGCTGGGTGGAGACGTAGGCCAGCCGAGTCCCATCCGGCGAGAATACCGGGTCTGCGTAGACGAACTCATCGTCGGTGAGGGCATGGGTCTCGCCCGACTCCAGGTCCAGGACCTCCAATTGGATCGTGTGTGCGCCGTCACCGGCCGACGCGCCGTTGTCCGCCGTGTAGACGATCCACCGTCCGTCGGGTGACCACGCCGGCGAGGAGTGGTACCCGGGGCCTCGCGTGAGCTCCGTGGCTAAGCCCGGCTCGGTGTCCACGCCAGACTCGATGTCCACCGACCAGATGGATCCGCTCATGCCCACCGTGATGGCCTCACCGTCGGGGGACCAGGCGGGAGCCCAAGGTGTGGAGCTAGGGGCGGGGGGGAGGTAGTAGTTGTACATGTAGTTGCCGCCGTGGCGCGCCCACTCGTAGCCCGCGACCCGTGCGGGCGGCGGGGTGTCCAACACGCCGGAGCGCCCCCCAGCGTCAGGCGGAGTGGCATCCCCTGCGCAGGCCAGGAGCCCTGCGCAGAGGAGCGGAGCGAACGGGGCTCTGTGCGGCGTTCTCATCGAGCGTGCTCCAGCGCCGGAATGGGGTGAGCGATGTGCTCGTCGCACATGGATTTGGCGGTTGAAAATGTCACACTTCGGGGGAGGCGGCGAGCCTCTAGTTCGTCGTTTTCTCCCCACTCCTCGAAACCCTTTTTGGACGTGGGCCCGGTGGATGCGTGCTCGTAGCGCCGGTGATCAGCTGGAAGAAGAGCATGGCGCCGGTCTGACTGACCGGTAGGTAGCCGACCTCGTCGCGACCAGGAGCGAGGGGTAGGTCAGGGTCTTGAGGCGGTGTCCTAGCCGACCCACGGCCTTGGCTTCTTCCAGCGAGGTGATGAGGTCGGCCAGGGCCACCGTAGTAGACGCGGCGGCCACTCTGCGCGGCGATAGCGAGACTGATGGCTAAATGGTCTTCCCGACGCCCGGAGGGCCGAGGAAGATGACGTTCTCCTTACTCCGCCGCCATCGACCCCGACCCCGAGAGCTGCTGTGCGACCATGGCGCCGACACCTCGCTCGCCGCTCATTCATCGACGTGCAGAGGTCCAGCCCGAGGAGTCTACTGCATCGCGACCGCCGTGACCTGCCCTCGGATTTCACCTCCGGGGAATGCGGTCGTGTGCACGTTGACGTAGGAGTCCCCGTCCCGCATCATAACCACAAGTTCATCGAACGCGATCCTCGAGCGCGGGGCTGCGCCCGCCACGAGGACCCCGTTAACCGTGCCGGTAGCGCACGCCGGCCCATCGTCGGAATTACAGAGGCCCTGAACGACGCCCCCATTGACGCCCACGGCGGCGGGTCCGTGAATATGGACCGCCGTCACGTCAGTGACGCCCGTGACATCGATGCTAAACAGGAGGGTTTGCCCGACGACGGAGAAGCTCGCCGTGCCGGTTGCGGTGCTCCCGGTACCGCCCACCACATTCGCCTCGTTCAGATCCGCCGTGAAGTTCTCGATTGCCGCCGGTCCCGCTGCTCCTGCAGGTCCTACGGGTCCGGCATCGCCCGAGCAGGCGGCGATCAAGCTCAGGGTAGTGAGCACCATAACGCATCCTACCTAGACTGTGTCTCATAAAGCCTCCTCGTGTGAAGGACGAAAGACCTCGCCGCTGTTGGTAATACCACTGGAGAAGCTAGCGGTCAATGCAGTCTGTCAGCGGCGTTCTCATCGAGTGTGCATCATGGCTGGAATGGGGTGAGCGATGTGTCGTCGAACATGGACGCCAGATCCCCTACCGGATCCTGTCCGAGAAGTTGGTGGGAGTCCACATGCGGACCACCTGACCCTGGGCGTCCAATTCGAAGCTTACCTCCCGGCCCAGCTCGTCGTCGTCCAGGATGCGCCGGAACGTGGGGCCCTCGATGTGCTTCAGCCGTGTGAGCCCGTCCAGCGGGTCCTCAGTGGGGAAGCCGACGAGGGCGAGACCGCCCTTCCAGGGAATGACCTGGGATTCACCGCCCCAGGGATATTCGTCGTAGGCTCCGATGTACTTCTCGAACTCCGGAGGCGTCGCCTTCGCATCGTCGGGGCTCTCCATGGCGGCCTTGATCGCCGGAGCCATGATCTCGTAGGCGCGCCGCGTGAAGATCCCCGTGTTGATCATGGCATTGGACATGGCGATGGTGGCGATCTTCTCGTCCATCTGCATCTGCAAGTTGGATCGGTGCCCCGGGCAGCTCCCGCCGTGTCCCACGAACGTCTTTTCGTCTCGACGCGACACGCTGAAGCCCAGGCCACGGCTCGTCTCCCAGCCGGGATCCACGTAGTGAACCCGCTGCATCTCCCGAAGCGTGTTGGCTTCCAGGATCTCATGCCGGCCCGTCTCGAGTAGCCGGAACTGCCACGACGCGAACTTGGCCAGATCCTCCACCGTGGAGGCGAAGCCCATGGCCGGGGTAATCCCGCGGCCCTCGAACGGCTCCACCCTCTCCCGGTCCCCATGTCTGCGGGTGGCGCTGTAGCCCGTGGCCAGCTTCTCCGTGCCCTGGACCTCGCCGATCTCTGGTGTGGTGGAGGTCATGCCCAGGGGGTCCAGTATGTTCTCTCGGACGTACTCGCCGTAGGGCTGACCCGAGAGCTCAGCCACGATCCCGCCCACCAGGGTCAGGCCGAGATTGGAGTACTGGTAGTACTTCCAGGCAGGGTACAGCGTCTCCTGACTGCTGATCCGGGTCACGATCTGGTCATGGGTCGGAGCATCGAAGGGGGCCGTCCAGTACGGGAAGTCCGATTCCCGAGGCAACCCCGCCGAATGCGTCATCATGCCCTCGACGGTCACTGCCGCACCGTCCGGGTACGTGTTTTGAAGCTCGAACCACGGGAGCAGCGCGCTCACGGGATCGTCGAGGCGGAACTTGCCCCGGTCTCGGAGCTGCATGGCACTCACGGAAGTGAAGAGCTTCGAGATGGAGCAGATACTGTACATAGTGCCGGGGGTCGCCGGCCTCCTGCTCTCCACGTCGGCGTACCCGAAGCCGGCGCTCCAGAGCGGGTCCTGGTCGTGGACCACCGCCGCCGTGATGGACGGGATCTGAAGGTAGGCCTGCTGAGCGTCGATCCAGCGCTCGAGAAGGTTGATGGCGTCGGCCACCCGCGGATCGTCGGTCAGGCTCTGCGCATGAGTGATAGTGGGCGTCAGCGCGACCGCGATGACGACGGCGATGCCGGAAAGGCAAGCCTGGATACGCATGGGGACCTCCCTGTTGGTGCGGCTCCGGTCCGGGAAGATGGGCTCCCGGCGCCGCCCCCGCGAGGGCTCCTCGATCTCTTGTGAAGTGTTGCCATCCCAACACCACATGGCCCTGCCTCGGTGCTTTGAGTACCCTCGCGTATGACCCGCAGCGAGTATAGTCGCGGGTCAGCGCCGTCGAGGTGGGCCTCGAGTCCCTGCGGGACGATGTGAGGGCGGTGGCGGAGGTCCTTATCGCCACCATCAGTGTCTCGATCGGGTGGAGGCGCGTGTGGACGGTCGCCTCTAGCATCCTCCGCAGGCTCGCGTCATCACCGGGGCGAGCCTGGGGTGTTTGAGTTTCCGATTGCCCCCCTGTCCGTCCTCCGGTAAGATCCCGCCACGGCAAGCGCCCCGACGCCCACACCTCGGATCGGCATGCTGAGGACCACCCCCTTCCATTCCAGAACGGCTCCCCTCTGCCAGGCTCAGAACTGGCGCCGGTGGGCCGGATACATAACCGCCGGATCGTACGAGCTCACACACGATCGCGAGTACTACGCCATCCGCAGCTCGGCTGCCCTGTTCGACGTGTCGCCCCTCTTCAAGTACGAGATTCGGGGCCGCGATGCCGCGCGCGTCCTCGACCGGGTGGTGACGCGCGACGTGTCCAAGTGCGCTCCCGGTCAGGTCCTTTACACGCCCTGGTGTGACGAGGCTGGGAAGGTCATGGACGACGGCACGCTGTCCCGCCTGGAAGACGACACCTTCCGGCTCACGGCCGCGGAGCCGAATCTGCGCTGGCTCCTGGACAACGCCCTAGGCCTGGGCGTGGAGATCACGGACGTCTCCGATTCGCTCGCGGCCCTCTCCCTCCAGGGGCCCAACGCCCTCGCCATTCTCGGAAGCGCCTCCGACGGGGCCGTGGACGGGCTGGGGTTCTTCCGGCTCACCACGGCACGGGTAAGGGATGTCCCTGTCACCGTCACGCGGACGGGCTACCGGGGATCTCGGATACGAGATCTGGGTGGACGCTCCGGACGCCCCCCGCCTCTGGGATGCCCTGATGGACGCAGGAGGGCCTTACGGGCTCACGCCGGCCGGGATCCTGGCCCTGGACGTGGCTCGGATCGAGGCCGGGCTCGTCCTCATCGAGGTGGACTACGTGCCGGCGCACCGGGCCATCATCGAAGACCGGAAGTCCTCGCCCTACGAGCTCGGTCTCGGTTGGACCGTGAAGCTGGACAAAGAGGCCTTCGTGGGCCGGAGCGCACTGGTCGAGGAAAAGCGCCGCGGGCCGGAGTGGGAGTTCCGGGGTCTCCAGATAAGCTGGGAATCACTGGAGGAAGTCTACGCCAAGGTCGGGCTGCCCCCTCAGCTGCCGTCCGTGGCCTGGCGGACCAGCCTGCCGGTGTACAGCCAGGGCAAGCAGGTCGGATACGCCACCAGCGGGTGCTGGTCGCCCATCCTCAAGAAGTACATCGCCCTGGCCCACCTTCACGCCAGCCACTCTCGGCCCGGGACCGCCGTCCACATGGAGGTCACCGTGGAGCACCAGCGACGGAACGCCAAGGCCCAAGTCGTCGAGACGCCCTTCTTCAACCCCGAGAGGAAGAGGGCTAGGAAGTGACGGCCGACCACCGCTACGACGCCATCGTCATCGGCGGGGGCCACAATGGCCTCGTCAATGCCGCGTACCTGGCCCGGGCCGACAAGCGCGTCGTGGTGCTGGAGAAGCGGCACGTGCTCGGGGGGCGCAGCCGTTACGGAGGAGATCTACCCGGGCTTCAAGTACTCCGTGTGCTCCTATGTGGTGAGCCTGCTGCGCCCGGAGATCATCCGGGACCTGGACCTGCCGCGCCACGGCCTGGAGATCCTCCCGCTCGAGAGCACGTTCACGCCGCTTCAGGATGGCGACCATCTGGTGCGCTGGGCGGACCACGATCAAACGCGCCGAGAGCTCTACCGACACTCGCCCCGGGACGCCGACGCGTACGACGACTTCGGCAAGCTCATGTACCAGCTGGCGGTGGCGGTGAAGCCGATCCTGGCCCTTGTGCCGCCCGACCCGACATCCTTGAGTCCCAAGGACCTCCTCGGGTTCGCTCGGCTGGCCAAGCATCTCCGTGGATTGGGGGGGGAGCAGTTCCACGCCCTCTTCAAGCTCATGACCATGAGCTCCGCCGACTACTTCGACGAGTGGTTCGAGACGGAGCCCTTGAAGGCCACCATGTCGGCCAGCGGGATCATCGGCACGTTCCTCGGCCCCCGATCCCCCGGCACAGCGTACGTGCTGTTGCACCACTATTTGGGCGAGATCGACGGCGCCATGCGCGCTTGGGGGTTCGCCCGGGGCGGGACCGGCGGCGTAAGCGAGTCGATCGCGGGGGCCGCGAGGCGCTTCGGCGCCGACATTCGCACGGAGGCCGGCGTCGCCCAGGTCGTCGTGAAGAACGGCAAGGCTGTGGGTGTGGCCCTCGAGAACGGGGACGAGATCCGAGCGCCCGTCGTGGTCTCGGCACTGAATCCCAAACGGACCTTCCTCCAGATGGTCGAGCCCAAGGATCTTCCCGACGATTTCGTCGACGCCATCCGGCGCTTCAAGATCCGGGGGTCTTCGGGCAAGGTGAACCTGTCCCTGAGCGAGCTCCCCGACTTCACGTGCCTCCCCGGCGTGGGCCCCCACCTGCGCGGCGCCATCTCCATCAGCCCCAGCGTCGATTACCTGGAGCGGGCATACGACGATGCCAAGTACGGAGGGTTCTCCAGGCGGCCCTACATGGACATCATCCTGCCCTCCATGATCGATCCGGGCATGGCCCCTCCCGGGAAGCACGTCATGTCTATCTTCGTCCAGTACGCCCCGTCCGATCTGGACGGAGGCTGGGACGAGACCCAGCGCGAGGCGTTCGGGGACGCCGTCGTCGATACGCTGGCTCAGTATGCGCCAAACCTCCTTGGGGCGATCCTGCATCGACAGGTGCTGACCCCGTGGGATATGGACCGCGAGATGGGCCTGACTCAGGGCAACATCTTCCATGGGGAGCTGACGCTGCATCAGCTCTTCTGCCTGCGCCCGACGGCGGGATGGGCCGACTTCACCACACCTGTCAGGAACTACTACCAGTGTGGGGTCGGGCACCCATCCCGGCGGGGGTATCACGGGCGCGTCCGGCAGGCTGGCCGCGTTGAAGATCCTCGAGGATCGGCCGCGATGACGGGCCCGTACGACGCCATCGTCATCGGCGCGGGCCACAACGGCCTCGTGACGGCCGCGTACCTGGGCAGGGCCGGCCTCAAGGTGCTGGTTCTGGAGCGGCGGGAGGTGATCGGCGGAGCGGCTGTCACCGAGCAGGTCTTTCCAGGCTTCAAGTTCGACACGGCCGCGCACCGAATCGGTGGGCTCCATCCGGCGGTGGTCCGGGATCTGGATCTGAAGCGCCACGGCCTGGAGGTCGTCCAGGCCGATCCCACCGTGTTTGCTCCGGCCCCTGACGGACGCCATCTCCTGCTTTGGCGGGACCCGAAGCGGACCGTGGAGGCCGTGCGCGAGATCTCAGCGGCCGACGCCGAGGCTTGGATCCCTTTCAGTGAGCTGATCGGCAACGCGGCAGCGGTTCTCCAGGCTGCTTGGTCCGCCACGCCCCCCGATGTGACCGGCAACGACCCACGGGATCTCTGGTCCGTTCTGAAGCTGGGCGCCGCCCTTCGGCGACTGGGCAAGAAGGACATGGTCGAGGTCATGCGGATCCTCCCCATGGCCGTGTCCGAACTCCTGGGGGACTGGTTCGAGAGCGATGTCCTCAAGGGGACTCTGGCTGCCGCCGGCATAGCCGGGATGTTCCAGGGTCCCATGGCCGCGGGAACGGTATACGCGCTCCTGCACCACCACGTGGGGGCCGACGACGGCGTCCTCAGACCAACGGCGCGGGGGTGGGGTGGTGTGGGCGAGCTGACCAGAGCCCTGGCGGCCGCGGCCCGAGGATACGGCGTAGACATAAGGACGAGCCAGCCCGTCGAGCGCGTGATCGTGAAAGACGGCCGGGCCACGGGCGTGGTTCTCTCCAGCGGTGAGGAATTCCGGGCGGCCCGCGTCGTCTCCAACGCCGATCCCCGCCGGACGTTCTTCGACCTCGTGGGCCCGACGGAGCTCGAGCCGGAGCTCGTTCGCAAGGTGAAGAACATCCGGTTCAAGGGCGCTTGCGCCAAGGTTCATCTGGTACTGGCGGAGCTGCCCCGCTTTGCCGAGGTGCCGGAGGGCGGCCCGCATCTGAATGGCGTCATCTCCATCAGTCCCAGCCTGGAGTACCTGGAGCGGGCGTACGATGACGCGAAGTACGGAGCAGCTTCCCGACGCCCCTACCTGGAGGTGTCCATCCCTTCCGTGACCGACCCGGACGTGGCCGAGTCGGGGAAGCACGTCATGTCCATCGTGGCCCAGTATGCGCCCTACCGGTTCAAAGAGGGCGAGTGGGACGCCGCCGCTCGAGAGCGACTCGGGGATGCCGTCGTGGGGACGCTGTCCGAATACGCGCCCAACCTCGAGTCGGCCATCCTCCACCGACAGGTGCTGACTCCGTTGGATCTGGAGGAGACTTACCGGCTCTCCGAAGGGAACATCTACCACGGAGAGCACACGCTGGATCAGCTGTTCTTCATGCGGCCGGTCCCCGGGTTCGCCCGATATCGCACGCCCATCGGGGGTCTCTACCTCTGTGGCCGTGCGCTCCTCGGCCACTCGCGAGGATTCGGAGCTGGCCTCGTTCGCGGGCCAGTACGAGTCGTATCTGAACGTCAGGGGACCGGTCGAGATCGTCGAGGCGTGGAAGAAGTGCTGCGCCAGCGCCTTCACGGAGCGAGCCATCAGCTATCAGCTCGGACGGGGCATGGACCCACTGCAGGGAGTCGTCTCGGTCGTCGTCATGAAGATGGTGCGGTCGGACATCGCGACCTCGGGCGTGATGTTCACCATGGACCCGGAGTCTGGGAACCGGAACGTGGTGCACGTCTCATCGTCGTACGGGCTCGGAGAGTTGGTGGTGCAGGGGACGGTCTCGCCGGACTTCTTCCTCATCTGGAAGGAGGGACTCCGGAGAGGGCGGTCGGCGGTCGTTCACCGCTGGCTGGGCGCCAAGGACCGGAAGCTCGTCTACTCCACGCAGGGAGGCACGGCCACCGAGAGCGTGGACGTGCTGGCCAGCCGCCGCCGAGTGTGGTCGCTGACCTCGGAGGAGGCCCTCGAGCTGGCGCGCATGGCCCTGGTCATCGAGGACCACTACGGAAGGCCCATGGACATCGAGTGGGCCAAGGACGGCTACAGCGGCGATCTCTTCATCGTTCAGGCCCGTCCCGAAACCATCCACTCCGGGGAGGACCAGAAGAACATCCTCGAGACCTACTCCATGGACAAGGCGGTCACCGAGAAGCTGCGGAGCGAGGGCAAGGTCCTGCTGACCGGCCAGGCGGTGGGGACGCGCATCGGGTCAGGAAAGGTGAGGGTCTACAAGGACTACCAGGAGGTCATCGAGAGGAAGCGGGCGCTCAGGAACATGCTCAAGGACGGCCGCGCCCTCGAGGAGATCCCTAGCCAGGCCCACGTCTTCGATACCGGAGACGTCCTGGTCACGTCGCTCACGACGCCGGACTGGGAGCCCATGATGAAGGAAGCTTCCCTGGTGGTCACCGAGAAGGGTGGCCGGACGTCCCACGCGGCCATCGTGGCCCGAGAGTTCGGCATTCCCGCCATCGTCGCGTGTGAGGACGCCACAGGAATACTCGAGCCGCTGAGCGTGGTCACCGGATCTTGCGCCGAGGGCCACACTGGGGTGGTCTACCACGGCGAACACCCCTTCGAGGTGCAGCGTGTCGACCTCGGTGAGCTGCCCTCACTGCGTACCAAGGTGCAGCTCAACGTAGGATTCCCCTCCAAGGCGCTCCAGGACGCCATGCTACCCAGCGACGGGGTCGGGCTGGCCCGCCTGGAGTTCATCTTGACCGCCCAGGTAGGGATTCATCCGTTGGCGCTCCTCTATTACGAGGAGCTCCGCACATTCGTGGGCACAGGGGAGCTCGCGCCCGAGCTGGAGCCCTTCCGGGAGAGGATCGAGAAGTTCGACCACCACGAGCTTGACACCCTCGTGGGGGCCATCGAGCGCCGCACGCCCACCTACGCGGACCGTCGCCAGTTCTTCGTCGAACAGGTGCGTTATGGCGTTGCACTCATATGCGCTGCCTTCTATCCGCGGCCCGTCCTGGTGCGGCTCTCGGACCTCAAGTCCAACGAGTACCGGGAGCTTCTGGGCGGACGCATATTCGAGCCTTACGAGGAGAACCCGATCGCATGGCGGGGCGCGTCCCGTTACGTGGATCCGCGCTTCTTGCCGGCGTTCGATATGGAATGCGACGCCCTCAGGGCGGTACGTCAGCAGATCGGGCTGGACAATCTTCAGGTCATGATCCCCTTCTGCCGGACGCCGGAGGAGGGAGCACAGGTGATCCGCCAGCTCGATCGCCACGGGCTCTCGCCCCAGGCGGGAGTGCCTCTCTACCTCATGGTGGAGCTTCCCTCCAACGTCATCGATGCCGAGCGCTTCATCGCCGAGATGCAGCTCACCGGCGGATCCATCGGGTCCAACGACCTGGTCCAGACGGTGTACGCCGTGTCGAGAGACGACCTGGAGGACTATGCCTACTCGGTGGACGCGCGCTCGCCGGCGGTGAAGCGCATGATCCAGCGTGCCATCGGGGAGTTCACGTCCCAGGGGCTGTCCATAGGGATTTGCGGGCAGGCGCCCTCCGATCACCCCGATGAGGTCCCGCCCTTCCTCGTCCGTGCCGGCATCACCTCGATGTCCGTCACGCCGGACACCCTCCTGAAGGTGCGCATGGCCGTGGCGGTCGCCGAAGCCGAGCTGGACGCTGCCGCGAAGGCGGAAGCCGAGTCGGACGCCTCGCCTAACGCCGCAGCAGAAGCGGCGGCCGAGGCGGAAGCGGACTAGCAGGATCGAGGGGCCGGTGGTACGCTACCGCAGGCTACCACCCCACCACGCCATACCCGACGACCGAGCAAGACTCGCGACATCAGTGACGTAGAGGCAGGCCCATCATGAAGACTATTCACGCACTCCTGTCCGCGGCGGTGCTGCTCCTTCCCACTTCGGCGCTCTGGAGTGCTGACGACGACACCCGCACTCCGCAGCAGAGCCACGAGGACTACCTCCGCGAGAGCTACGTCAAGACGGAGCACATGGTGCCCATGAGGGACGGTGTACGGCTCTACACAATCGTGTACGCCCCTAAAGATGACACCGAGGAGTATCCTGTGATGCTCTTCAGGACGCCGTACTCCATCGGGCCGTACGAGCCGGACCGGTTTCGCTCCCCCCTGGGGCCCACGGCCGAGTTCGACCGGAACAGATACATCTTCGTCTTCCAGGACGTCCGCGGGAAATTCCGCTCCGAGGGCGAGTTCGAGGTGATCAAGCCCCTCGCCAGGGATCGTCCCGGGTCGGGGGAGGCGGACGAGAGCACCGACAACTACGACACCATCGAATGGGCCCTGGAGCATCTACCCAACGACAACGGAAGGGTGGGGCAGTGGGGCATCTCCTACCCGGGATGGCAGACCGTCATGGGGATGGTGGATCGGCACCCGGCGCTCGTCGCGTCGTCCCCACAGGCGTCGCCCTCGGACATGTTCATCGGCGACGACTGGCACCACAACGGCGCCTTCCGGATCATGTATGCCTTCAGCTGGCTCTCGTCCAACGCTCGAGTACGGACGGGCCCCACCGAGTCGAGGTCGGGTCGCTTCGACTACGGCACCCCCTGGGGATACGAGTTCTTCCTGAAAGCGGGGTCGGCGGCCAACATCGATGACAAGTACTTCCACGGCGACGTGATCGCTTGGAACGACTTCATGGAGCACGGGACGTACGACGAGTACTGGCAGCGGCAGAATGCCTTGCTGCACCTGGACGGCATCGATCACGCGGTACTGAACGTCGCGGGGTGGTTCGACACCGAGGACTACTACGGCCCCATGTCAATCTACCGGACCATCGAGGAGATGAGCCCCGCCAGCCAGAACACCCTTGCCGTGGGGCCCTGGCTCCACGGCGGATGGAGGAGCATGGAGGGGGACTACCTGGGGTGCATCGAGTTCGACACGCCCACGTCCCTGGACTTCCAGAGCCAGGTGCAGCACCCGTTCTTCAGGTATCACCTGAAGGGCGAGGGGAGCTGGAGCGCGCCCGAGGCTGTCGTCTTCGAGACCGGACGCAACGAGTGGTGGACCCTCGACCATTGGCCCCCGCCAGGCATCAGCCAGACGAACCTCTACCTGCGTGTGGATGGCACCCTTTCCTTCGACGAGCCGACCGAGACAGGCACCGACGCGTCCGACAGCTACGTGAGCGATCCGAATCACCCGGTTCCGTTTTCGGCGGAGATTCGGACCAGGCTTAGGCATCTGTGGAAGGTCGAGGATCAGCGCTTCGCGTCGAGCCGGCCGGACGTCCTGACCTACGTCTCGGAGCCCCTGACCGAGGACCTGACCATCGCCGGGCCCATCCTGGCCAACATCTACGTCTCCACCACCGGCACCGACTCGGACTGGATCGTAAAGCTCATAGACGTCTATCCCGGCGACGCCCCCCGGAGCGAGTCCTGCAGCGTGCCCATGGGAGGCTTCCAGATGCACGTGGCCGGCGAGATCATGCGAGGGAAGTTCCGGAACAGCATGGAGCATCCGGAGCCCATGGTACCCGGAGAGGTTGCCCGGATCGATATCGATCTGAAGGACAGGTACCACACGTTCCTGGCCGGGCACCGCATCATGGTGCACGTGCAGAGCTCGTGGTTCCCGGCATATGACCGGAACCCCCAGACCTTCGTGGACATCTATCATGCCCAGCCAAAGGACTATCAGATGGCCACCCAGACCGTCTACCGGTCTGCTGGGAATCCGTCCCACTTGGTGTTGGGGGTGATGCGATGAACCACTCCATGTATGCGACTAAGCCGCTCTACATGGAGTTTCGTGCCACCCCGCCCCTGACGGGGGGAGACGGACACATGCGCCGCGGGCGCGCATCTCCCCGATCCCACTGATCCGGAGCGAGCCGTTTCGGATCCGGAGCCGGTGATCGGTATCAGGCGTGAAGCGCCAGCCGTCTCCGTGAGCCTTGTATCCCCACCCAGTGAAGCGACTCAGCGATTTGTACCGGGGGAACCCCGACTTCTCGCCCTGCCTCAGACGTCGGAAGAATGACTTGAAGGCCCCATCAACGCGCTTCGGAGTGACCGTACCGGAGGTGGTTGGGGCCCCGATCGGCGCCCCGTCCGGCTCAGGGCATCCGGGCTGCCGTCCCCAGCCCGGCACCGTACCCTTCGATCTCGATGACCTTCACGATCTCCTGGGTCTCGGTGTCGATCACGACCACGGTGCCCGCCCGCGCGTTGTCGCCCGTGTCGTAGCGTGGCGTGTACATGTGGCCGTACTTGCTGTGGCCCTCGGGCATTTCGAGGTTCCGGCTGGCGATGTACGCGAAGCGTCCGTCCGGCGAGACCGCGGCCCCATGGGGCTGGGCCAGACCGTTACCCTCGATGACCTTGGCGAGAGTCCGTCTCTCCATGTCGATGACGTTCGCCGTGTTGTCCCAGTTGTTCCCGACGTAGACCCAGCGGCCGTCGGGCGTGAACACCGGGTGCCAGGGAGCGGCATTCACGGCGATAGTGTCCACCGGAGTCATGTCGGGTGCCCGCTCGAGATCGAACACGAAGACCGTTGCCGTCAGCTCGGTCGTGCCCACCATCCACCGACCGTCGGGCGACGTCGCGAACCCGATGAGGGTGTGGGGCCGGTCGCCCCCGAGGTCAGTGAGCTCCAGCCCCTCGTCTTCCGGATAGAAGGACGCGATCTGATTGACGGCCAAGCTGGCGGTAAAGACGGTTCCGGTACCGGGCTGGACGGCCAGGGCGTGAGGTCTCGGGATGAAGATGCCGACCTCCTCGAAGCTCATGTCCGAGCGGCGGATCACTCCGATCTCCTGGGGCGGGGACACGGCGGCCATAGAGCGGGCGGCGTAGAGATTCTCACCCTCGGGATCCAGCGCCAGCAGACCCGGCCTGACGAAGTCGATTCTTGCCGCGAGCTGGTTTTGGCGATCGAACTTGAGGATCTGGTTCGCCGCGATGAGGGACAGATACCAATACGATCCGTCGGGCTCTACGGCGATGTGATGCGGCCAGGCGTTCTCCGGAAGGCCCAGCGTCTGTAGGTCGACGATCCGGATGACCTGGTTGGTCTCCATATCGATGACCGAGACCGTGGCCTCGCTCTGGTTGGCGGCATAGAGGAGCTGGTTCGCGTCGGCGTAGGGGATCTCTCCGGATTCCGACGGGGCTCCCTCGTCGATCCATGCGCTCAGGAGCGACACCTCGTCCTCTGTGAGTCCTTCGGCGTCGAGCTCGACCGGGTGGGGGCCATCCACCAGCTTGGTCGTCAGCTCGATGAGTAGCGAGCGAGCGGCGTCGTACGCGATGACGGCCTCACCCTCGTCCGAACCGGCGATGGTGCTCTCCCACGAGTCCAGGCGAAGGCCCCGGGCGGCGTCCAACCCCATATGGCAGCTCACGCACTTGGCCTCGAAGACCCTCCGGACTCCATCGTACTGGACCGTGACCTCAGGGGGAGTCCATTCGACCCCGGGCTCGACCGGTGCCGGCGCGGCTGCGGCGACCACCAGGGCGCCTCCCAGGCCTGATATGCAGAGTAGAAAACCAGTATTGGCCTTCACTTCACCTCTCCAGAGAAATCGGGCGAAATCATGAGGACGGCGCCTTCCGACTCGCTCGCGACGAACGTTGATCGTTTTGGAACTTTCCGTCCAAGATCGGCGATATCTTGGTGTACACCGGAGTGGCGCCGGGGGAGCATGTCGCGCCGAACCCATTTGGTGTGCGGCGATCCTCGGTCCTTGACCGCATCACCCGATCGAACGAAGAGAGTCCATGGTGCCGATGGATAGATTGCCCATTCACCACGACGGCCCGGTTGCGAAGCGCGTCAGCAAACATCTCGTGAGCCTGCCCGGCAGCCGGGGGGTCGCGTGTGGGTTGTCCCTGTTACTGTTGGCTCTCGCCCGCGATCCCGGGGCGGTGGCGGCCCAGAGCGACTACGAGGTCGTGACGGTGACCGACGGGGCCACCCTCTCCGGTCGGGCCGTATTCCACGGGGAGGTGCCGCCGGCCAGGAGGCTCCTGGTCACGAAGGACGAAGAGGTGTGCGGCTTCGGCTACCGCGAGCGCCACGACGTGGTCGTCGGCGAGGCCGGAGAGCTCCAGGGCGCCGTCGTTTTCATCGAGGGCGTCACGGAGGGGAAGGCGTGGCCCGACAGCGATCGGCGCCACATGGTGGACCAAAGAGACTGTATTTTCCAGCCGAACATGCTGGTCATGCCCCGGTGGGCCGACATGGACATAGTGAACAGCGACCCAGTGCTTCACAACATCCACGCCTGGGAGCGGATCGGAGATCGCGGCCGGACACTGTTCAACCTGGGACAGCCCCCGGAAAAGGAGGTTATCACCCAGGCGGTTCGGCCTCGGAGAGGGAATCAGATCAGGCTCGAGTGTGATGCCCACGACTTCATGCAGGGGTGGATCTTCGCGGCGGACAGCCCCTACGCCGTTGTCGCCGGGGAAGACGGCACCTTCGAGATCGACGACATTCCCCCGGGGGAATTCACCCTCAAGATCTGGCACCCCTTCCTGGGGATCCGGGAGCAGAGCGTGACGCTGGCCGCCGGGCAATCGGGTGAGGTCGAGTTCGATTTCACCGGCAGCGAGGGCTCGGGGAGCTAGCGCCGAGGATAGTCAGCCTGGACGGGCCCTGCGGGATCGGCGAGCGGAACCGGAAGGGTGCCATCCGCTCGCAGCCTCAAGAAGTCTGGTGGGGCTCCAGGATGACCTCGAAGTGCTGGGATCGGGCGTCGAAGCGGGCCAGGACCGCCCTGGCCGCGTCCGGAACGTAGGCAACCTCGTAGTCCTCCCCCATGAAGGACTGCACCGAGTCGAGCGAGTCGAACCAGAGGAGGGTGATGAACTCGACCTCCTGGTCGAGCGAGCGGCGCACGAGGTGTGCTCCCCGGTAGCCCGGGATATCCTTCCGGGCGATGCCCGGTAGGATCTCGTTCTCCAACAGGCCCTGATAGACGTCCGCGTTGTCGTGGGTGGTCCAGCCGTGCCAGATGCGCGTGATCATATGTCCTCCCGCACGTGTTCAAGACTCATCAGCTCGTCGATCTGCTTCGCCTGGGCCGCCCGCGCAGAGTCGCGATCGATCTGGAGGCGCCGCATCTCCAGCAGGACGCGGTCGCTTCCGCTCAACGGCGCGCCTCTTTCGAGGATCTCGGCTACGGTTCGATCGAAGTAACCACCCCAGTCCGGCTGCCGGCCGTCTGCGTCGCGGAAGCCGTACTCCTTGGCCAGGGTCCAGGACGCCCACACCCGGCCCGTCTTGTCGGGGACGTCGGCATCGGCTGCGAGCGCGGCCACGGCCCGACCGACGAAGGTGGGCGACTCGGACTCGACGAAATGAGCGTCCCTCTTCGCCGCGTCCCGCCAGTTGTCCTCGGTGACGCCGAAGTGATCGAGCATGGCTTCGGAGCGCAGGAATCCGGGCATCACCGCCAGTGCCGTAATGCCACGGCCCTTCAGATCCAGCGACATGTCGTAGGCCAGGCGGATCACACCCACCTTCACGAGGTCGTAGAACAGGTTGCCCCGGTAGCCAAGAAAGTCGCCGTCGGTGATCTCCACGATGAGGCCGTGGCCTTGCTCGATCATCAGAGGCACTCCGTACCGACTCGTGATGATGTGCGTGTGGACGGCCTGCCGGAGCATTGCCAGGCCTTTTTCCATGGAGAGCTTCCAGAAGGGCTGGCCCCACTCGGTCAGTGAATCGCCCCCCCAGATGTCGTTCACCAAGACGTCCAGGCGGCCCTGCTCGTCCTTCACTCTTTGGAACAGCGCCTCGACCTCCTCTTCCACGCCGTGGTCGACCTGGACCCAGATGCCCGTCCCCCCGAGGGCGGTGACGAGCTCCGCCGTCTCCTCGATGGTCTCGGGCCGGCTCCCGGTGGCCGGCCGGCCACGGACGCTCCGGCCCGTACAGTACACCGTGGCGCCCGCCTCTCCGAGCATTCTGGCGATGCCACGTCCGGCGCCTCGGGTGGCTCCTGCCACGACGGCGACCTTTCCGGTGAGGGGCTTCATGTCGGGCGCTCCATCAAGCGGTACGAACCAAAACCGGCGACCGGGACTCGCCCGGCCGCCGGCCGTCACCGTTGATCAAGGTAGCCGAACGGTGGTCAGTTCGCCGTGGTGGCGTTGGGCTTCGTGCCTTAGCAATGGTGGCGGCCTATCTGCCGGTCCGCCGGGCCACCATCGTAGATCCGGCGCCGGTGCTGCGGAGGATTGAGCCGGCAGCGAGCCCGGTAGTTTCTGCAACCCAAACGCCCCCGGCCCGGCCGTGTGGCCGGACCGGGGGCGTGCGGTCTCCCAGCTTCGAACGCCATCGCCCTCGTCAGAGGGCTCGGCGGTTACCCGGTGTACTGGGTGGTGCCCTCGTAGATCTCCAGCCCCTTCGGGTGCCGCACGGTCATCCGGGGACGGCCCCGGTTATTGCCCATCGAGGCTGCGCCGTACTCCCCGTCCCTGTTGATGGCCACGAACTTCTCCGAGGGGAAGAAGCTCGGGTTCACGTTCCGGTATTTGTGTATGAGCGGTAAAGGACCTGGGTAACAGTTAAGTCAAGAGACCTGAGTAACAGTTCTCCGTCCTTTGCAAGTGCCTCCAGTTCGTCTCTTCCCTCGTCCGAGGGAGTCGAAGATGAGGCGTTTGGGTTCAACAAAGCGTCCTAGCCAGATGGGTCCGAAGTAGACCTCAAAGAGACCGTGGTCAATCTCTTCCAGTCCGACTTCATGCCCAGCGAAGAGTCGGCCGACGGGCACACGGTCCCCGTACCAGCGGATGCCACCGTTCGTGCTGACGAGCCGGGTCTCGAAGTGGCCCGGATACGTGACCGGGTCGAGTTGCTTCGGGAAGGGTCGAGGTGAGGGTCGGTAGAGATTGGAGGGCACAGCACCGTCCAACGCCTCGTGAGGCCGGACTTCGTTGTAGAGCTTCCTGAATCTTCGAAACGCTTGCTGCTGGGTCCGCATGTTGGAGCTCGGAGGTCGGGTGGTACGCCTCTTTAGCACCAGGTGCATGTTCTCGTGCTTGCCGTTCTGCTGAGGGCAGCCAGGCTCGATGAGCTCAGGCAGAATGCCCACCTGAATGAACCACACGGACAGCCGAGAGAGACGGCCTAGTGCGTTCGAAGCGAAGGGAGTGCCGTTGTCCGTACGGATCCGTTCGGGTAGACCGTGTTGGCGAAATAGCCGCGTGAACACTGGGATCACGCCGTCGATTGTCACGTCCGGACGACCCCAACACTCCAGTACGAACCTCGAATGCATGTCCTGCACAGTAAGCGGGTAGCACAGCTCACCGTCACCCATCGGGAACTCGCCCTTGAAGTCGGCCGTCCACGTCCCGTTCGGTTCAGATGCGTTGGTATCGGGTCGACCCGGGTGCCAGCGGCGCACCCTTCGCCGACGCCTCGGCACCAGGTCGTGACGCACCAGGATGTTGTGCATCGTCTGTCGTGAGGGCAGTGCTAGCTCCGGCCGATGCGTCTGCAGGTACCACCGGATCTTCTTCGGCCCGAAGTCGTCATACTTGCGTCTAACCTCGAGGATCGTCTCGACCACCTCACTAGGCGTAGCCCATGGGCAATGCCCGGGTCGACTCGCTCGATTCTCCAGACCTGCTGGCCCGGCTCGCCGCCATCGATCCATCCACTTGTAGCCCGTCTTGCGACTAATCCCGTATCGATCGCACACCGCAGCAAAGCTCCGAAGACTGCGATGGGCTTCTTCGATAAACCGCGTTCTCTCTTCCATGACATGAGTCTCCTCGAACGGCATCGGCCTCCTCCTTTCAGAGGTGCCGACTGTAACCCATGTCCCTTTACTTAAGTGTGTACCATGTCTCTTTACCGGACCCGCCGATCGATCCCCGATCGCTCACTACTCATCGTCTACTCCCATATCGTGGTAAGCCATCTGCATGTCCCGCTCTTCGGTGTGACGTCGAGACCGATGCTAGGGGGTCGGTGGACGATGCCGCAAGCCGCTGGAGCTTGAAATGGAGGTCCCACCCGCCGCAGGTTGTGTGTCACGTACACGAGACACGGGCGAGTTAAAACCAGGAGGGGCTCCATGCCGACCGATCGAAGGGATTTTCTGCGACTCTCCGCAGTGGCCGGTGGGGCGTTTGGCCTGGGAGTCAGGCCAAGCTTGATCGGGGCGACGACGGCTGCATCAGTGCAACGATCGCGGCGGCCGGTGCGGGACCCTCGGGCGGTCCTTCAGATCTTGATTCTGGGCGGCACCGGCTTCATCGGACCCTATCAGGTCCGGTATGCGCTGGGGCGGGGCCATACGGTCACGCTCTTCAACCGCGGCCGCACGAACCCGGACCTCTTTCCGGAGGTCGAGAAGCTCATCGGGGACCGGAACGGACAGTTGGATGCCCTCAAGGGGCGAAGCTGGGACGTGGTCATCGACAACTCACGGTCCAACCCCGAATGGGTGCGGATGTCCGCCGAGCTGCTGAAGGATTCGGTGGATCGATACTTCTACGTGTCGTCTCGATCCGCGTACGCCGACACGCGCCAGATCCCCATGACGGCCGCTGCTCCGACCTTCACCTACGAGACCGCCGGCGTGGCCTGCGGCGCCGAACGACTGCCGTACGGACTCGCCAAGGCGCTCTCGGAGCGAGAGGCACAACGGATCTTCGTGAGGCGTACGAACATCGTGCGGCCCGGCCTCATCATCGGCCCCCGGGACGAGACCGACCGGTTCACCTATTGGCCGGTCCGCATCCACCGGGGCGGGGAAGTGCTCTCACCCGGCGACCCGTCCGATCCTGTGCAGATCATCGACGTCCGGGACCTTACGGAGTGGATGATCCGGATGGCGGAGACCGGCCATAGCGGTGTCTTCAACGGGGTGGGCCCGGCCACTCCTCGCCCCATGTCGGAGCTACTCTACGGGATTCGGGCGGTCACCACCGCCGAGACGACGTTCACCTGGGTGAACTACGAGTTCCTCTCCGAGATCGGCATTCGACCGTACTCCCACATGCCCGTTTGGATGCCTCCCATCGAGGGGCGACAAGGCTTCGCCCGTTTCGATCTCTCGGCTGAGGTGGAGGCCGGGCTGACGTTCCGGCCCCTGGCGGTCACGGCCAGGGACACGCTCGACTATCACTTCTCCCGGGCACCAGAGCGCCAGGCTCGACTCCGGGCCGGCATCTCGGCCGAGCGGGAAGCGGAAGTCCTGGCGGCCTGGCACGTCAGGAGGTAGTCACTCCGGCCGCAGCGCCTCCACCGGGTCGATCCGCGTGGTTGCCTCCGAAGTAGTAGCCCGCGTATTTGTGGCGCGAGTCTCTCTACCGGTGCGATCTCATCGGAGATGCACACAATGACGGAGCGATACAGGCCGGACGGCCGAATCGAAAAGAAGTACTACGAGGGCGAGCTCCTCAGGCTGCAGGAGGAGCTCGTGAGCCTTCAAGACTGGATCAAGCACACGGGGATGAGGGTGGCCATCATCTTCGAGGGCCGCGACGCCGCCGGTAAGGGCGGAGTCATCAAGCGGATCACCCAGCGGCTGAACGCTCGCGTCGTGAAGGTCGTGGCACTGGGCATCCCCACGGAGCGCGAGAAGAGCCAGTGGTACTTCCAGCGGTATGCGCCCCATCTGCCTGGCGCCGGAGAGATGGTCCTGTTCGATAGGAGCTGGTACAACCGGGCGGGGGTGGAGCGCGTGATGGGGTTCTGCACCGACGACGAGTACCGGGAGTTTCTTCGGTCCTGTCCAGACTTCGAGAGAATGCTCGTCAATTCGGGGATGATTCTCATCAAGTACTGGTTCGCCATCAGCGCCGAGGAGCAGGAGCGGCGGCTCCGCGATCGCATCGACGATCCGCGGAAGCGTTGGAAGGTCGGCCCTGTGGACGTGGCCTCACGTGCCCGGTGGACGGATTACTCCCGCGCCAAGGACGCCATGTTCACTTACACGGATATCGACGAGGCCCCCTGGTACGTGGTGAAGGCCGATGTGAAGCGTCACGCACGGCTGAACTGCATCGATCATCTCCTCGAGACGGTTCCGTATCAGGATCTCCCGGAAAATCCCATCGAGCTTCCCGACCTCCAACGGGATCCCAACTACCGTCGCCCACCGCTCGAAAGCATGAACTGGGTACCCGAGGTCTACGGGGGACGAGCCGCCACTGGGGAACCGGAGCCCGAGGGTGGCGAGGTCTCGGAGTAGCGATCACGCTTCGCGCCGAGCCGGGGGCGCCCGGACCCACCCTGGAAGCGCCCGATGGCGGGCGGCTAACCCCACGCGGCCCTTGGCAAATCGGTGATTCTGCGTATTTTTAGGCAAGCCTAAATTTACTCGCCACTCGGGGTTGCCATGTTTCGCCTTCGCGCTGCTGTTCTCATCACACTGATACTAGCGGTTGTCCCGGGGACGGCCCTCTCCCAGTCCATCGGTACCGACCGGCCCGACTTCGTCGAATCCAGCTCGACGGTAGGCAAGGGCAGCGTCCAGGTCGAGGGCTCCGTCGCGTTCGACGAAACGGAGATCTCCGGAACGGAGGTCGGAAACTGGACCACTCCCTTCCTCTTCCGCGTTGGCATCGCCGACGCCTGGGAGCTGCGCCTGGAGTCGGACTGGTTCATCCGAAGCACGCTCGAGGAGGGGGAGGGATCACCCGAGCTCACGACCAACGGCGTCTCCGACTTCGCGGTCGGCGTGAAGTGGGCGTTCTTCGCTCCTGAGAGGGGGAGCGCGCCTGCCATGGCCGCCCTGGTTCACGCCGATCTGCCCACGGGATCGGACGATTTCCGCGGCAGCGGAGCGCGGCCCTCGCTCCGGTTCGTGGCGGAGTGGGCGCTGGAGGGCGATTGGGGAATCGGAGTCATGCCTGGGATTCTCTACGATCGCGATGACGGCCGGCGCTTCGTGTCGGGCATCTTCGGTGCGGTGGTCGGGAAGGGGCTCACCGACTCGCTCCGCGCCTTCGTCGAAATCGCCTTCGAGCAGATCACGGAAGACCAGTACGGCGGCAACGTCGGTTTCGTCGACTTCGGGGGCACCTTTCTGCTGAACCCGCGATGGCAGCTGGACGCGGCGGCTGCCGTGGGCGTCACGGACCAGGCCCCGGATTTCGGGTTCACGTTGGGCTTGTCGGGGCTCTTCCCGCGGTAGACCTGACCCTGGCCGGGCTTGGCGCTCGCCACGCGGCGTGTTGCGCTCGAGCTCGCCGCTATACCTCGTCACTCGAAGCGAAGAGCCTCGACTGGATCGGTCCTGGAGGCTCGTAAGGCCGGCACCGCCGGCTACTCCGAGCCGTTGAGTGTGTCGTCTCCCTCTACGACGAATCCGTAGGCCCTCATCTTCCTCCAGAGCGTGGTCCGCCCCATTCCAAGAATGTCCGCCGCTCTCGACCGGAGTCCGCCGGCTTCTTCCAGAGCGATCTCGATGGCGGCTCGCTCGTCGGCCATAGTCCCGCCATGTCGATATCGCTCGGGGGGAGACGGTCCGATTCCGCCGGAGGTGCGGACCTCCTGGGGGAGATGGTGCGCCTCGACGCGGCCGCCTCCAGCCTGGATCCAAGCGCTCTCGAGGGCGGCGAACAGCTCTCGGACATTTCCCGGCCAGTGGTATCCCTGGAGCTTGCGCATGGCCAGTGGCGAGCACGATGCGGCGAAGGCGCCGGCCTCGGACGTGCCGCGGCCGCGAAGGAAGTGCTCCACGAGGAGGGGTAGATCGGAGCGGCGCTCCTTAAGGGGAGGCAAGTCGATGCAGAACACGTTCAGCCGATAGAAGAGGTCCTCGCGGAACAGCCCCTCGCCGACGGCGGACTTGAGGTCTCGGTTGGTGGAGGCGAGGATCCGAACGTCCACGGGGATGGGGTGAGCACCGCCCACGGGAGTAACCTCCCTCTCCTGTAGGACCCTCAGAAGGCGGTGCTGCATGGCAGGCGCCATGTCGCCGATCTCGTCCAGCAGAAGGGTCCCGCCGTCGGCGGATTGGAACAGACCCTCCCGGTCGCGCACCGCACCGGTAAACCCCGAGGGCGGGCCCTCCAACAGATACATGAGTGATCCAACGATCACGGTGATGCTCACCACCGTGATCACGAAGATCGTGATCTTGTAGCGGCTCGCCCTCAGGGTCTGGCCCAAGACGCGGGCCTCCCCGACGTACCGGGCCAGCTTGACGATGCGGAAGACCCGAATCACTCGAAGGATGCGAACTACCGTGATGACCTGTCCGCCGGGGAATAGCAAGGAGATGTAGGTAGGAAGCACCGCCAGGAGGTCGATGATTCCGAGGAAGCTCCGGGCGTACACGCCGGGTCGGCCCACGCACCAGAGGCGGGTTACGTACTCCACCGTGAAGAGCGCGGTAAAGAACCACTCCGCTTTCCGGAGGAGCGAACCGTGCTCGGCACGGATCTATGCCACGCTCTCCAGCATGATCACGGCCACACTCGCGAGGATGGCTACGATCAGGAGCACATCGAAGGTGCGACCCGCCCAGGTCTCGTGTCCGAAGATGATCTCGTAGGTCTTATGCCGCATCGAAGAGGCGTCTACGGGAGGTCTGAGGTCGGTGTCTTCTGGCACGGGTCCAAGGGCTCGGTGGGTATTCCTGCAGGCTTCGCGTAGTGTAGCGCCCAGAGGAATCGGGAGCCACCGGCCGCAGACACATGCCTACGCCCGCCGGCGGTTGCCGGTGTATGCCCCGGGAGATTGGCGGGCGGGCGGGCGTGGCTCTCCTGGCCGCCTACGTGCCGGCCCGGTGGGCCAGCCGAGTGGATCCGGTGCGGGCGTTGAAGGCGGAGTAGGAGTCGGCCCGGATCCCAGCGCAGTTCGGCCTGCTAATCGAGCCCCGAGATCCGAGTAAACCCTCCAGGCAACTTCCCTGATCTTACATCTGTAATACTCATACGCGTCGTGGGCTCTCCCGGGAAACTCGTAACACCTCCCGGGGAATCCCACTTAACGCCTCGTTGAGTATATTTCGCGGCTGTTCAAGCATCGACTTCAATCAGCCGGACGAACCCGATGGAAAATCGAGAGGCAATGGAGACCGTTACCGAAACACCGCAGGCTCCCGCCATGCACGCGGACATCGAAGTGATCCAGGCAAAGATCCAGGAGGAGAGCGCGTTCGTCAGCCGACTCCAGGACGAAGTGGCCCGGGTGATCGTGGGCCAGCGCTATATGGTGGAGAGCCTGCTCATCAGCTTGCTGGCCGACGGGCACGTGCTCATGGAGGGTGTTCCCGGACTCGCCAAGACCCTTATGGTCAGCACTCTGGCCAAGGCGATCGAGACGTCCTTCCAACGCATCCAGTTCACGCCCGACCTGCTGCCGGCGGACCTCATCGGGACGCTGATCTACGATCCCAGGTCCTCGGAATTCCAGACGAAGAAGGGGCCCATCTTCGCGAACATCATCCTGGCCGACGAGATCAACCGGTCGCCGGCCAAGGTACAGTCGGCCCTGCTGGAGGCGATGCAGGAGCACCAGGTCACCATCGGACAGAACACCTTCCGGCTGGACGACCCGTTCCTCGTCCTTGCCACCCAAAACCCCATCGAGCAGGAGGGGACCTATCCCCTGCCCGAGGCACAGGTCGACCGCTTCATGCTCAAGCTCTCGGTCGACTACCCGGACAAGGACGAAGAGGTGGAGATTCTGCGCCGGGTGGCCGGAGGGCCCATGCCCGAGGTATCTCCCGTCATCACGCCCGAAGAGATCCTCCGGGCGAGGAGCGCCGTCCAGATGATCTACATGGACAGCCAGGTCGAGCGGTACATCGTCGATCTGGTCTTCGCCACCCGCGAGCCGGCGAGCCATGGCCTGGACGATCTCGTGGAGCTCATCGATTTCGGCGCGTCGCCTCGGGCGACCATCAATCTGGCCAAGGCCGCACGTGCCCACGCCTTCCTACGGCGCCGGGGCTACGTGACCCCCGAGGACGTACGGGCGGTGGGGTTGGACGTGATGCGTCACCGGGTGCTCCTCACCTACGAGGCTGAGGCCGAAGAGGTCACGGCGGAGGACGTGGTCACCCGGGTCTTGGACAATATCGAAGTGCCGTGATCCCTCGAGACATCCTCAAGAAGGTCCGCCGGGTCGAGATCACCACCCGGGGCCTCGTCAACGATGTCTTCTCGGGCGAGTACCATTCGGTATTCAAGGGCCGTGGGATGAATTTCGCCGAGGTCCGGGAGTACCAGTACGGAGACGACATCCGAAGCATCGACTGGAACGTCACGGCCCGCACCGGACACCCCTTCGTGAAGGTCTTCGAGGAGGAGCGCCAGCTCACCGTCATGCTGGTGGCGGACGTGAGCGCCTCCGGCGACTTCGGAACCCGTGAGCGGATGAAGGGCGAGATCGCCGTCGAGATCTGCGCACTCCTGGCTTTCAGTGCCATCAAGAACAACGACAAGGTCGGCCTGATCATCTTCAGCGACCGCATCGAGAAGTTCGTACCTCCCCGGAAGGGCCGTGCCCACGTGCTCCGCGTGCTCCGGGAGCTGTTCTACCACAGGCCCGAGGGCCGGGGGACCGACATCGCCGGAGCCCTCGAGTACCTGACTCACGTGGTGCGGCGCCGGGCGGTGGCGTTCCTCGTATCCGACTTCATGTCCGAGGGGTTCGAGAAGCCCCTGTCGGTGGCGGGGAGAAAGCACGATCTCATCGCCGTGCGCCTGGGGGATCGGCGGGAGGAGTCGCTCCCGCCACTCGGATATGTGGAGTTCGAGGATGCCGAGACGGGCGAGCTGTTCCTGGTGAACACCTCCGACGCGCGTTTCCGCACCGCGTTCGAGGAGCGGTCGGCCAGGGCCCGGGAGGGCCTCGAGCGCACCTTCCGGCGCAGCCGGGTCGACGTCATCGACATCCAGACGGACGAGTCCTACGTCCAGCCCCTCATGCGCTTTTTCAAGGAGCGGGAGAGGCGGTTCCGATGAGGGCGAGTGGGCCGGTGCTCCCCTTGGCGGGAGTGTTCGCAGCGCTTGCGCTCGCCGCCGTGGGGCCGAGCGCCACGACAGCCCAGGCACCCCGTGTACGCACGGCCCTGGACACGACGCTCGTCAGTGTGGGTGACCGACTACAGCTCACGGTGACGGTGGAGCACGCTCCCGGAGAGACAGTGCTCTGGCCCGACTCCCTGTCCCTGGATCCCTTCGAGATCCTCGGTGCCGAGCTCCTGGCCCCCGCCAGCGTCGAGGGCCGCATTGTCACGGGCGCTCGGTTCACGCTGACGGTCTTCGAGCTCGGTGATCTGCAGGTCCCAGGCTTCGGCTTTGGCGTGGAGGCTCCAGACGGATCCTCCACGCTCGTCTCCACCGATCCGTATGGGGTGACCGTGCAGAGCGTCGGCCTGGACGAGGGAGGTGATATCCGTGCCATCCGAGGACCACTGGGTATTCCTATCAGCCTCATCTATGTCCTGCCCTGGCTTCTCCTGCTGGTGGCACTGGGCTTTGTGGCGTTCTGGCTCTGGCGGAGGCTGAGCCGAGGGGCGGAGGCCACACCCCGGCGGTCGGTCATCATTCCCCGGCTTCCCCACGAGGAGGCGTACGAGGCCCTCGATCGCCTGGAGGGCTCGAATCTGCTGGAGCGGGGGGAGATCAAGGAGTACCACATCTTGGTCTCCGAGATCATTCGAACCTACGTAGAGGGCCGCTTCGACGTCTTCGCCCTGGAAATGACCACGGGGGAAGTGATGGACGGCCTCGGGGAGACCAGACTCGCCGACGATACCCTCGCCGCCTTCGCCGACTTCTTGGGCCGATGCGACCTGGTGAAGTTCGCGAAGCTCCGCCCGGCTCCGGACGACTGCCGTGTGGTGCTGCTGGCGGCCCGCGAGCTGGTGGATCGCACGCGGCCACGAGTCGAGGACTTCACCACCGCGCCGATGTCGGGCGAGTTGGGTGCCGAGGGGGACGACCGTGCCCAGGCGGGTTCGCAGGACTCCGAGGCACCCGACGATCTCCGGGACCCTGAGGGGCCGGTCCTCGAGACGGCGGGTGCCGAGGGGGCCTGATGTACCGATTCGAAGATCCCTGGCTGTTGATCCTGCTCGTGATCATCCCCGTCCTGGTGTATGGCTTCGTGGCACGCCGGAAGCGGCGGTCAGGGACCATTCGGTACTCCAATGTCGAGTCGCTGAGGCGATCGGATGTCGGGAGGACCGGCCGATTCCGCCATGGCCTGTTCGTCCTCCGGCTCATCGCATTCGGCGTCCTCATCGTCGCTTTCGCCCGCCCGCAGACCGGGGTTACGAGCGAGACGGTCACGGCCGAGGGCATCGACATCGTCCTGGTCGTCGACATCTCCAGCTCCATGTTGGCCGAAGATCTCGAGCCTAACCGCCTGGAGGCGGCCAAGGCCGTGGCGGCCGATTTCGTCATAGGCCGGCGGAACGATCGTATCGGGCTCGTGGTCTTCGCCGGACAGGCTTTCACGCAAGCACCTCTGACGCTGGATTACTCCGTGGTCACCGACCTCCTGAGCCAGATGGAGGTGGGCATGATCGAGGACGGAACCACCGTGGGGATGGGGCTTGCCACCGCCGTGAAGCGTCTTCGAGCCTCCGATGCCGAGTCCAAGGTGGTCGTCCTCCTCACCGACGGACGTAGCAACACGGGTGAGATCGGCCCGTTGACGGCAGCACAGATGGCCCAGGCCCTGGGGGTGAAGGTCTACGCCATCGGTGCAGGGAGCCGCGGGACGGTGCGGGTGCCCGTGAACGATCCCACCTTGGGTCGTCGCTACGTGCACGTCCAGGTGGACGTGGACGAGCCCACGCTCCAGGAGATCGCCGAGCTCACCGGTGGCCGGTACTTCCGGGCCACGGACACGGAGAGCCTCGTCGAGATCTACCGCGAGATCGACGAGTTGGAGACGACCGAGATCGAAGTTCACAACTTCACCAGATATGGGGAGCTATTCCACTACCCGCTGGCCGCGGGGCTCCTTCTTCTGGTTCTGGAGGTGGGCTTGGGTCAGACGGTTCTCCGGAAGCTGCCGTAGGGGACGACAGGTGTTCCGCTTCGCATCCATCGAGACGCTCTTCGCACTGCTCCTGGTCCCAGCTCTGGCCGCGTTCTTTTGGGGAGCGCTCAAGGCGCGCAGGCAGGCCTTGGCTCGCTTCGGCGACCTGGAGCTGGTTCGGAAGCTGAGCGCGACCGTGAGCCGGCGGGGTAGGACGGCCAAGAGCGTCCTGTTGTTGGTTGCCGTGGCGTTCCTGGTGCTGGCACTGGCCCGGCCCCAGTTCGGGACCCGCGTGGAGACCGTTCGAAGCCAGGGGCAGGACGTGATGGTGGCCCTGGACGTATCGCTGTCCATGCTCGCCGAGGACGTCAGCCCGAACCGGTTGGAGAGGGCCCGGCTCGAGATCATGCGGATCCTCCTGCGCCTGGATGGCGACCGCATCGGCCTGGTCGCTTTTGCCGGGAACGCCTTCGTGCAAGCACCTCTGACGGTGGATTACGGTGCGGCGGCCATGTTCCTGAACGCCATGGAGCCGGACCTGATTCCCCTGCAGGGCACCGACCTGGGTGAGGCCCTGACGGTGGCCCTCGACGCCTTCGAGGAGAGCACCCACGACCACCGGGTTCTGCTGATCGTCACCGACGGCGAGGACCACGAGGGTGAGGTCGACAGCGCCTTGGAGCGCGCGGTGCAGGAAGGGGTTCAGATTCACACGGTGGGGATCGGGTCCCTGGAGGGCGTCCCCATCCCGGAGGTGGACCTGGCTGGAGTACGGAGGGGCTTCAAGCGGGATGCCGAGGGGGCCGTGGTGACCACCCGTCTTGATGAGGCGACTCTGCAGCGCATCTCCCGGGCCACCGGGGGCCGGTACTTCCCGGCCACGGGTCCCGGGGCGAATCTGGACCCCCTCATCGACGAGATCACAGGCGGCGATGGCCGGGAGCTGGAGGCCCGGGAGGTGACTCAATTCGAGGAGCAGTTCCAGATCTTCCTCGGAGTGGCGCTACTCCTCCTGTTTGCGGAGGGCCTCGTGCCGGACCGACGACGGAAGGAAAAGGCATGGGCGGGGAGGTTCTCATGAGGCTGAGCCTTGGACTCGTGATGGCCGCTGTGCTGTTTGCAGGATTGCCTTCCGGAGCAGCCGCTCAACGGGGTCGTACCCAGGTGAACGAAGGCAACCGTCTCTATGAGGAGGGTCTCTTCGAGGAGGCGCACGAGAGGTATCTCGAGGCGCTACGGGATGCGCCGAATTCGCCCCTGGTCATCTTCAACGACGGCAATGCCCTTTACCAGGCCGAGGAGTACGAGAGGGCTCTCGACGCCTATCGCCAGGCCATCGAGAGCGGAGACCCGTCCCTGGCAGGACCGGCCTGGTACAACCTCGGTAACACCCTCTATCGCGGCCAACAGCTGGAAGAGAGCCTGGAAGCCTACAAGCAGGCCCTCCGCATCCTCCCCGGGGAGACGGACTACAAGCACAACCTGGAGCGAGTCCTGGAGCAGCTTCAACAGCAGCAACAGGACCAGCAGCAGGACAGCGAAGGAGAGCCCGAGGACCAGGATCAGGACCAGCAACAACAGGGAGAGGAGGACCCCCAGGATCAGAGTCAGGAGCAGCCACCACAGGGCTCTCCCGAGGAGCAGGAGTCCGAGGAGGAGGAGGTCCAGCAACAGCCTCAGGAGGCTCCCGGCCAGATGAGCCAGGAGGAAGCCGAGCGGCTGCTGCAAGCCGTCCAGGAAGATCCGGACGATGTGAACCGACGCCCGGCCCAACCCGCCCGGGGTCGCCGGCCGAAGAAACCCTGGTAGGCCAAGCGATGAGCGTGGTTCACACCGTGTCGTGGGTGATCTCGAGGAAGGGATCGTGGCCCTTGTTGGGGGTCGCGCTCCTTCTTGCCACGGTGGCCCCGGCCCACACTGTGGCACAGGAAGTGACCGCCCGGGCCTTCCTCACCCCCACCACGGTGGGCCTCAACAGGCAGTTCGTACTCAACGTCGAGGTGACGGGCACGCAGCGGACCGACACCGATCCGGAGCTTCCGGTCATGGGGAGCTTCGCCCGCTACCTAGGGGCCAGCAGCTCCACCAACATGCAGATGATCAACGGGGTCACCACGGTCTCGCTGATCGTCCAGTATCGCTACCAGGCCGTCGAGGAAGGCACCTTCGATATCGGCCCCGTCACGGTTCGGGCGGGGGGGCGGGTTCTCGGGACTGAGCCGGTGACGCTCACCGTGTCCGCCGCCCCGCCGCATCCGCCGGGTGCCGGCCCTCCCCCCGAGGACCCCTCCGGCGTGAGCCCCGAGGACCTGTTCGTGGTGGCCGAGGTCAGCAAGCGCCGGGTCTACGAGAACGAGCCCGTCGTGGTGCAGTACCGCCTCTTCACGCGCGTCAGCGTCAGCTCCTACAGCATCACGCAGGCTGCGGGAAGCGAGGGCTTCTGGGTGGAGGACGTTCCCCAGACGCAGAGCCCCCAGGTCGAGCAGGTGGTGAGGGATGGAACACAGTACGCCACCGCCGCCCTCAAGCACGTCGTGCTCTTCCCCACGGGACCCGGAACCAAGACCGTCGAGCCCCTCAGCGTGGAAGCCAGGGTCAGGGTGCAGCAGCGGTCGCGGGACCCCTTCGAGGATTTCTTCAACCGCAGCTCTCTCTTCGGCTCGCTGGTGCCCACTGTGGTGGCGTCCGACCCCGTGGACATCGAGGTGCTGCCGCTACCTGAGGCCGGCCGGCCCGAGAGCTTCACGGGTCTCGTTGGCCGGCTCGACGTCACGGCTTCCGTCGATCGAGCCGATGTAGCAACGAACGAGGCGGTGACGCTGTCCGTTACGGTCTCCGGAGAAGGGAACCTGCGAGCGCTCGCGGCGCCCACGATCGACTTCTCCCGTGACTTCGAGGTCTTTCCCCCGGAGGTGTCGGAGTCCATCGACCGACGCGGGACTCGCATCAGCGGGACCAAGATCTACCACTACGTTCTGATCCCTAGGACGCCGGGCGAGAAGACCATCCCCTCCATCGAGATGGGCTACTTCGATGCGGGGAGTGGGCGCTACGCCACGGCGGCGACCGACCCGTTGGCTCTGGAGGTGACCGGGGACGCCGTGGTGATCGCGCCCGGTGTACGCACCGGCGTGGAGACGCTTCGGGAGGATATCCGATTCATCCAGATCGCTCCCCCGCGCTTCGCCGTGGCCGACAGCTCGATCTTCGACTCTCCGGCCTTCTGGGTGGTGATACTGCTCCCCCTGGTCGCCATGATCGGGGCGTTGGGCATCAGGTGGCACCAGGACCGCCTGGAAGGCGACGTGGCGTACGCCCGGGGGCGTCGGGCCAGCCGCGTAGCGAGGAAGCGCCTGGCCCGGGCGCAGTCGGCCATGTCCGGGGATGATGCACGGGGCTTCTACGCGGAGGTTGAGCGGGCCCTGCGGGGCTTCCTCGCCGACAAGCTCAACGTCGCCGAGGCCGGTTTCATGTCCGACAGCGCTGAGTCCGAGCTCCGCGAGCGTGGGGTTTCACCGGATGCGGTCGAGGAATACCTGAAGTGCCTGGGCGCGTGCGACCGGGCGCGCTTCGCTCCCCCGGGCCCCGGCGGCGAGGAGCGGGCCGCGTTCTTCGAGCGGGCGGCCAGGGCCATGACTGCCGTCCAGGAAGGGCTGTCATGAGGGCCGTCCAGGAGGGGTGTCATGAGGGCCGTCCAGGAGCCGGTGTCATGAGGGCCGCTTTGCTGCTCTCTGCTCTGGCGGTCTTCGTTCCCGGGGCCGGATCCGCTCAGGTGGAGTTCTACCAGGAGGGCAACCGGCTCTATCAGGAGGGCGACTTCGAGGGAGCCCTCTCCAGCTACCTGAGGGTGGTCGAGGCCGGCTTCGAGAGCGGACAGGTCTACTACAACATCGGGAATGCGTACTTCAAGGGCGGCGATCTGGCACGCGCCATCCTCTACTATGAGCGGGCCCGGCGCCTCCTCCCCCGTGACGAGGACGTGCGCGCGAACCTGGATCTGGCCCGGTCGCTCACGGCCGACGAGATCGAGCCCCTCCCGAGGTTCTGGGTGCTGGACGCCTGGAGCTGGTGGGTCGACCTCCTGCCCAGATCACTCCTCGTCCTTCTGGTGGTCTCGGCGTACGTCGCCGCCATGAGCGGTGTGATCGTGCTCATCCTTAGGCGCGGAGCGCCTCCCGCGGTCTGGGGCGGACGCGTGGCGCTCGGTACCGGTGGGGTCCTTTTGGTCCTGGGGCTCAATCTGGCCATCCGGGAGCTGGAGATCGGTCAGGCGGAGGAGGCGGTAGTCCTGGAGCCGCAGGTGGACGTCATGAGCGCTCCCGTCGACGACGAGACCCTCACGATCTTCACGGTCCACGAAGGCACCAAGGTAAGGGTGGACCGCCGTGCCGAAGAATGGGCCGAGGTGGTTCTGGAGGATGGGAAGGTCGGCTGGGTCCGCGTAGAGGTGCTCGAAACGATCTGAGCGACGCACAACGGGGGTCGGGACGTGGCCGAGATGGCTCGTCTCCCCCGGGATGCGGCCCACGCCTCCCGGAAGGCCGGTCGTTCGTCTATCCTTCACGCCATGTCGCGATCGGACAGTCACGGCCGCAGAAGCTTAGGCCTTTGGGGCGCCACCGGTGTAGGCGTCGGTGCCATCGTGGGCGGCGGGGTGCTCGCCCTTGCCGGCGTCGCGTTTGCCACGACCGGACCCAGCGCCATCGTCGCCTTTGCCGTGAACGGCGCCATCGCCGTGCTCACGGCTCTGTCTTTTGCGGAGCTCGCCTCTCGTTTTCCCGAGTCCGGAGGCACTTACACCTATGCCCGCAAGGTACTGGCCGTCGAGGCGGCCTTTGCGGTGGGTTGGGTGGTGTGGTTCGCATCGGTGGTGGCAGGGGTGCTCTACGCCCTCGGGTTCGCCGTCTTCCTGATCCCCGTCCTCGAGCAGCTCATCCGGGCTGCCGGAGGCACGCCTCCGGGATGGCTCGGCGGCCGATTCGCCATGCTGCTGTACGCGCTGGCCGCCGTGGGCTACTACGTCTGGAGCCTCTCGCGCTCGACGGCCCAGAGCGGCCAGTGGTCGACGGTCGGGAAGGTGATCGTATTCGCCGGCCTCATCGCGGCAGGCTTCTGGGTCTTGATTACTCGCCCGCCAACCCTCGGGGAGCTGACGGCGAGCTTTCAGCCCTTCCTGGAGACCGGGGGTCAGGGCCTGGTCCAGGCCATGGGTTACACATTCATCGCGCTGCAGGGCTTCGACCTGATCGCCGCGGTGGGTGGGGAGGTGAAGCGGCCGGAGCGAACGATACCTCGAGCCATGTTGCTCTCTCTCGGTGTGGCCCTCGTCATCTACCTCCCGCTGCTGTGCCTGATCGTCGCCCTCGGCGCGCCGGGCCAGTCCATCGCCGCCCTGGCCGGAGAGAACCCGGAAATCCTGGTGGCGGTAGCCGTAGGCAATTTTCTCGGTCCCACCGGTTATTGGCTGATCGTCGTGGCGGGTGTCTTATCCATGCTCTCCGCGCTGCATGCCAACCTGCTGGCTGCGTCGCGGTTTGCCAGGACCATGGCGTCGCACCGCACTCTGCCGCGGTGGCTGGACCACGTGACTCCTGATCGGGGCACGCCCGTGCGCGCCATCCAGCTGACCGGGGTCACCGTGGGGTTCCTGCTGATCGCGGTCCCCGACGTGGCGGCAGCGGGCGCGATGTCGGGACTCATCTTTCTGGCCAGCTTCGCCATCGCCCACGGGATCGCCTATCTCGTTCGAACGCGAGCGGGCGACGCCAGCCCGTTCCAGACCCCCGCGTTTCCGCTGATTCCGGCTGTCGGCGGCGTGGCGTGCCTCTCTCTGGCAATGTTCCAGGCTCTGGCGGTGCCCTCTGCGGGCGTTCTGGCAGCTCTGTGGTTGAGCCTCGGTGCCATCCTGTACGTGACCCAGTTCGCACATGGGGCCCGGGTGGTGGATGCCTCGTCGGAGGCCCTCGATCCGCAGCTCATGCGTTTGCGGGGCCGTGACCCCTTGACTCTCGTGCCGATCGCCAATCCCGCCAGCACGGAAACCCTGGTGACCATGGCCCACGCGCTGGCGCCCCGATCCGTGTCACGGGTTCTCCTCCTCTCGGTGGTCGGCCGCCCGGACGAGTGGCCCGCCGACGGGTTACCGCCCCAGCTGGTGGACGCGCAGTCCATACTGGGCGGTGCGCTCTCCAAAGCCCTTTCGGCCGACCTCAGGCCCGAGGCGTTGATCACCATCGGTGACGACCCCTGGAAAGAGATCGCTCGGGTGGCGGCACGGACCCGCTGTGAGAGTCTGCTCCTCGGTGTCGGCCAACTGGGCAAGTCGCTCATGGCTGGGCCGCTGGAGCGACTGATCGGAAGGGTCGATGCCGATGTGGTCATTCTGGGGGCCCCCAGTGGTTGGGACCTCTCCGAGGCGAGGAGGATCCTAGTCCCCTCGGGGGGTGCACGGTTCCAGAGCCCGATTCGCGCGCGCCTCCTGGGCAGCCTCTCCCAGAGCGACGAGCGAGAGGTGACGTTCCTGCGTGTCCTGCCCGCGAATGCGAGCCGCGAGATCATCCGTCGGGCCGATCACGAGCTCCGAAAGCTGGCGGAGGACGAGGCTCCGGGGGTGAGCCAAGGAGTCGTGGTCATGAGCGACGACGTGGTGGCAGAAGTCGTGGACAGGGCGGCCGGAAGTGATCTGATGATCCTCGGCCTCAAACGGATCGACAGACGGCGGAAGGTTTTCGGTGAGAAAATGCTGGAGATCGCTCAGGCCATAGGGTGCCCGGTCCTCATGATCAGTCAACGTAGCTGAAGTGTGGAATGAGCTCGAAGCGGTTTATCTGATGATGGCGCCGTGGTGGATCGATGGAAATCGCGAGGTCCACCTGCTCTCGGACGAGCATGTTCCACTCGACCAAATCGAATTCTTCTCGTGGCGGGACTAGCCGTGCACGAATGACCCGGCTTCTCGGGAACGCTTTCCTGATCGCTGTGTCCTTGGCTGCGGCACTCGTCCTGACCGAAGTCGTTCTGAGAATCGCGGTTCCCCAGTCAGAGATCCAATATGGATGGGGCCTGGAGAAGGAAGGCCTCAAGCCGACGAGGACCGCCTATCAAGCCCGACTGGAAGAGGCCCGTGGAAAGGAAGCAGCTCAGAGTCCTTCTGCTAGGAGATTCCCAGGTCGAGAACAGGGGGACATCTCCCCTGGTCCTTCCTGCCACGTTCCTGGAGCGTGGCGCTGGAGGCCGCTGTATCGAGAGAGCAGACCTGCGGCCCTTCGAGTCAAGGTGAAGACCTTGACGTCCTGGTTCTTACCCTCGGGCGCAGAGGATGGGGACTACTCATGGAGATCGGACTCGTCTGCCGTCTTCTTTCTCGGTAGTCACACGAGGTCGAGCGGTCACAACAACGACTCGTCTGAGGCTGGGCACCGGCGCTCGTAGGGTTTCTTCAGACAGTTTTTTGGCGTAAGCTTTGAGCCCATCGCATTTCTATAGGGGGTAGACATGTTTGGCAACAAGACCGCAAGCATTCTCGTGCTTGTAATCGGGATCGGGCTTTTGGCCGCTTCACTTCTGGCCGATGTCATCGGTCTTGGAGACGACGCTGGTTTTGGAAACCAGCAGACGATGGGGACGATTGCAGGAGTAGCGATAACGGCAATCGGCTTTTTCCTCACGCGTCGAAAAGCGGAATAGCATCATCGCCATCCAGGCTGCGTAGACTTACCAGCCAGTGGGCGAACGATCTTCGTTTGATCTTATGGCTGGTACAGCAAGGCAGAGGAGCCAGCCCAACAAGGATCCCCCGCAGGCACGGTCGAGCGACACCTCGGGCGCGGTGAGGGACACGCTAGAGGCGATGCAGCGTATTCCGGTCCTCGCCGCTACGCTGGAGGAACGCGCGCGGTGACGTTACCGGTGACAAACCCCACGGCTGACAGCGGTTGCTGGCGGTTGAGGAGGGTTGGTGGCATCTCAGGCGTGTGGCCGTAAGGCTAGTGACTACAACGCTATAGAGTCGAGGGCGGGGAAGGCGCCAAGCGCTGGCGGTTGACCGCCACGTTCAGCGCCACCGCGGCGCTTCGTTCGAGCTCCTATCGACTTGCCCCCACTGCAGCGTTCAAGGCGACCCTGGCCGACTGCTCGGCCAACCAAACGTCCCAGTAGGCCAACTCCGCCTCCCAGAGTTGACTCTGGAGCAGGAGGGCGGTCGGCAGGTCCAGTTGACCCGAAGCCCGAGCTCTCTCGAGAAGCTGACGATTGCTCTGCGCAGGGCCCAGGACGCGCTCCTGGTACACCGAAAGAGCCCGCCTGGAGGCCCGGAGCCGATCGAACGCGGTGGAGACCTCGATCTGGACGCGTACCTCGAGATCCCTCAGTTCCTCCCCTCGGACCCGCACCTCTGCGCTTCTCTGCTGCCGGACACCCTGGTTCCGATCCCAGAGAGGGAGTGGTATGCTGACTCGAACGCCCAGTGTGGTCGGCTCGCCCGCGCCGCTCCGGTCGGCAACGGCGGCGAGACCCAGATTGGGAATCAGCTCGCGCCGCGAGAGCCGTTCCAGCTCTTCGGACTGTGAAACCCTGGCGTGGGCAGCGATTCTGTCAGGCCGGCGGGCGAGCGCCTCCGCGAGGAGATCGTCCACGCTATCCGACTCGATCACGACCTCGGGGCCTTCGTCGACCACGCTCACGAAGGTGCTGGGGGCGATGTCCAACAAGGCCCCCAGCTCCCTCCGTGCAGCGACCAACTCCTGTTCTGCGACGAGTTTGGCCGCCTCGGCGCGTCCAGCCTGGATCTCGGCGAGGTTGACCTCTAGCGGGGTGACGTCTCCACTCCGGTACTGGGCTTCGACCGCGCGGTCGAGGTCCCCGAGAATCCGAGCGGCAGCGACACGTACCCGGCTCCCGCGCTCGGCTGCGACGACCCCCACGTAGGCGAGGTCCACTTCGGCCCTGAGCAGTCGCATGCGGTCGTCGTACCCTGCGGTGGATGCCTCGGCGTCGAACCGTGACGCAGACGAACGGAGCCCGGCTTGGCCGGCCCATTCGATCTCCTGCGAGAGAATCGCCTCAAAGTCGCCCGTCCCACCCGGATCGGCAAGCTCGACGGCCTTGAAGTCGGCCCTCGGATTGAGACGGTAGGTCGAGAATGCCCGCGCCGCGAGAGCCCGTGGACCCTGCGTCATGGCCAACTCACGAGCTCGTGCAAGGGTCAGGCTCAGGGTATCTCCCGTGGCAGGCCCCTGTAGGTCACTGGCCTCGATGCCGGTTGAGGGCACGAGGATGGCAAGAGCCGCCAGAATGATCGGGGTCCTGTTCATGTGCAGTCTCCGTCCTTGCTAGAGTCGTCGTAAGTCGCCAAGGTGACAGTCACCACAAGCCTTGGATGTCGAATCGTATGGTCAGAGCCCGTTCGGGACGAGTGCCGACCTCGGCAGCATTGCTGGTCCTTACCGGCGTGATCGCCTGCGGTGACGGAGAGTCTGCCGAGGAGCCCGCACACGTCCAGAACCCGATCGCGGAGGCGGATCTCACCACCGTGCGCCTCACGGAGCGGGCGGTCGAGAGGGTCGGGATAGAGGTGGGCGCCGTGACATCGCGGGAGCTCAGGCGACACCGCGCGCTGGGTGGAGAGCTTATCCCGCCACCCGGCTCCGCCGTACGGGTGTCGGCCCCGCGTGCCGCCACCGTTCTCGCCCCGGAATCCGGACGGATTCCGGCGGCCGGCGCGACCGTTTCGGCGGGACAGCAGCTGCTCCGGCTGGCGATCCTTCCCAACGGGAACGCGTGGGGTGGCGCTCGCGAGGCCCTAACGGTGGCGGAGGCACGTCTAACTAACGCGCGGGCAAAGGCCGACCGGGCCCTCACACTCCTCAACGACAGCGTGGGCTCACTGGCGGCCTACGAGGACGCCCGAGCCGAACTCGAGAGCGCTGCGGCTGAAGCCCAAGCGTGGAGGGCGCGGTTCGATCTTCTCCAGACAGGCGTCACGGGAGCGGACGCCGCCGCTCTCTCTCCGGTGGTGCTGATGGCCCCCAGGTCCGGGTCCGTTCTTTCGCTCAGCGTCACGGCGGGCCAGACCGTGGTGGACGGCGCGGCGCTGCTCGAGATCGTCGACCTCGATCCGCTCTGGGTTCGAGTGCCGTTGTACGCCGGTGACGTCGCCGATGTCGACGCGGAAGCACCGGCGCGGTTCTCGTCCTCTCCGATCCGCCCGGAGCGAAGGGCACGCCAGCGTCGCGAGTCCAGGGCCCTCCCACCGCGAATTCGAGAACGGCGTCCGTCGATCTCTTTTACGAGATGGGAAACCCCGATCTCATGTTTCGTCCGGGCCAGCGCGTGACCGTGCGAGTGCCCATCGAGGGGAGTACGACCATACGAACGGTCGTGCCCTGGTCGGCGATCATGCTCGACATCAACGGTGGAGCCTGGGTCTACGAGGTACTCGAGGACGGCCTGTATGCGCGCCGGCGAGTCGAGGTGGCGGACGTCGTTGACGGCTACGCGGTACTCACCCGAGGGCCGGTGCCGAATACGCAGGTTGTGGTGGTGGGAGCCGCCGAGCTCTACAGCACCGAATTCGGAGACGCGTCTCACTGATGGCGGCGCTGATCCGCACGGCCCTTCGGCTCCGCTTCATCGTCGTATTGATGGCCGCGACCCTGATCGTCGTAGGCCCAGGGTTGCTCAGGAACGCCCCTTTGGACGTCTTCCCGGAGTTCGCGCCACCACTGGTGGAGATCCAGACCGAAGCGCCCGGGCTTGCGACCGAGCAGGTCGAAGCTCTCATCTCGGTGCCCATCGAGAACGCCATGATCGGCACTCCGTTCGCGGAGACCATTCGCTCCAAGTCAGTTCTGGGCCTTTCGTCGGTGGTGATCCTGTTGCGCCGAGGCACCGACCTCCTGGAGGCCAGACAGCTCGTTCAGGAGCGGATCGCCAGGGTCGCCGAGCTCCTCCCGGAAGCGGCCGAGCCACCGGTTCTACTCTCGCCTCTCTCGTCGACCAGCCGGGTCATGAAGATCGGCCTGAGCTCCGCGACCCTCTCGCAGATGGAGCTGAGCACGGTGGCCCGATGGACGATCCGCCCCCGGCTGATGTCCGTGGAAGGCGTGGCGAACGTCGCGATCTGGGGTCAGCGCGATCGACAATTCCAGATCCTGGTGGATCCCGATCGGCTGCGGGCGAACGGGGTGACTCTGAAGCAAGTGACGGAAGCGGGGCAGTCGGCCGTCACCGTGGGCGCCGGAGGATTCGTCGACACGCCAAATCAGAGGCTTGCCGTAACGCATCGAGCGGAGCTCCGATCGCCAGCCGATCTGGCCGAGGTGACGGTGGTGTTCCGCGACGGTGCACCGGTGACGCTCGGAGACGTGGCGACCGTCGTCGAGGGCCACCCACTCCCCATCGGCGACGCCATCATCAACGGGGGACCGGGCATCCTCCTCATCGTCGAGAAGCAGCCCTGGGGCAATACGCTCAGCGTGACCCGGGGGGTGGACGAGGCGTTGGCCGCCCTCGGGCCAGCCCTTCCGGGCATAGACGTGGACGCCACCATCTTCCGTCCCGCGACGTTCATCGAGATGTCGCTCGACAACCTGAGTCGTGCGCTCCTGATCGGGAGCGTGCTGGTCGTCATCCTGCTCGGCTTCTTCCTCTACGACGCGCGCACCGCCGCCATCAGCCTCCTGGCGATCCCCCTATCGCTCATCACGGCTGCCGTCGTCATCCGGTATCAGGGTGGTGTCCTCGACACGATGGTCCTCGCCGGTCTGGTGATCGCGTTGGGGGAGGTGGTGGACGACGCCATCATCGATGTCGAGAACATCATGCGACGCCTCCGCCTAAACGCGGCAGCAGGCCATCCCAAGTCGTCGGCCAAGGTCGTGCTCGACGCGTTTCTAGAGGTGCGGAGCGCGGTGGTCTACGGGAGTCTGATCGTGGTGCTGGTCCTGCTGCCCGTCTTCTTCCTGGGCGGACTCTCCGGCACGTTCTTCAGACCCCTCGCCACCTCGTACGTCCTCGCGATTCTGGCGTCGCTTGTCGTCGCCTTGACCGTGACCCCGGCACTGTGCCTGCTGCTGTTGCCGTCACAGGCGACACGCCGGCAGGAGGACGCCCCGGTGGTCCGCCGCCTGAAGAAGTGGTACCGGTCTTCCATCGAACGCCGGGTCCGAGATCCGGCGTGGTCCCTCCGCGTGCTCGTGGTGAGCACCGTCGCTTCGCTCCTGATCTTCCCGTTTCTCGGGGAGCAGTTCCTGCCCAACTTCAAGGAATACGACTTCCTCATGCACTGGGTGGAGAAGCCCGGGACGTCCATAGAGGCGATGAATCGCATCACGCTCCTGGGGGGCCGCGAACTCCTCTCGATCCCCGGGGTGCGGAACTTCGGCTCGCACACCGGGCGCGCGGAGGTCGCCGACGAGGTGGTGGGGCCGAACTTCACGGAGCTCTGGATCAGCCTGGACCCCTCGGTTCGCTACGAGAGACCACCCTCTCGCTGACGGAGGCAGCCAGGGAGAGCGGCTACTCCGCTGACCATCTCGGCCGCCTCGTGCGCGACGGCAAGATCCCCAACACCGGAAGACCCGGCGCGCCCAGGATCGCCCGCTCGCACCTGCCACGGAAGGCACCAGCCGAGCCGCCACTGGTGGAAAAGCCTAGCCGAGGCGAAGTTTCCAATGCGCAGATCGTGCAGTCCATCATCGAGAGAGGAATCGAATGATGGCACGCACGAAACCTATCCGGCGCAGCTACGCCGCCGGCGAATGGGGCCGGAACCGGGTACGGGTCTTTCCCGATCCCGCCCGGCATGGACACCTGGTGATCACGCACGAACGCGATCTCGGTGAGGGCCTTGGAGTCGAACTTCGTCTCGACGCTCTGCACGTTGTGGCCGTATCGGCGCAGTATCATTCCCAGTCCTGGATCAGGTGCATCGGCAACGGAACACTAGTACTCGAGGAGCTTCGCCAGCTCTTCCTCCGTGAGCTCGTCGGCGAGGCGAGATCCCATCCCGGTCGGCGAGCGGGAGTGCCGCCCTCGGGTAGGCGACGCGCTGGCCCCGGTCTGTGGGGTTCCCGCGTAGTCGAACTCGGGGAGGTGTATGCGCTCGAGCTCCCTGCCTATGTGATACGTGAGCGACTTGAAGGCCCCCAGATCTCCGGCGGCCAGGAACGTCACGGCGGTACCGACGGCCCCGGCGCGGGCCGTGCGACCTATCCGGTGTACGTAGTCCTCCGGATCCTGGGGTACATCGTAGTTGACCACGTGAGAGATGCCCTCTACGTCCAAGCCGCGCTGGGCGATGTCCGTGGCCACCAGGACCCGCACCTTCTTCTCGGCGAACCGCTCCAACGCCCTGGTCCGATGCACCATGCGGAGATTCGAGTGCAGGGCCTCCGTGCGGATGCCGTGACGGTCGAGACGCGTCTTGAGCGCGTCGGCCCCCGCCTTGGTTCTCGTGAAGACCAGGACCTGCTCCCAATCCGGATCCTCCAGAAGCCGCAGCAGCAGGTCCGGCTTCATCTCCGGCTTCACCGAGTACACCAGCTCGGTGATCCCCTCGGCCTTCGTTCCCGACGGAGCCACCTCGACCCAGACGGCCTCCCGGGTGATGCGAGAGGCCAGGTCGTGGACGCCGTGGGGCATGGTGGCCGAAAACAGCATGGTCTGCCGATCCCGGGGAGCCTCTCTCAGCACCCCCTCGATCTGAGGGCGAAAGCCCATGTCGAGCATGCGGTCCGCTTCGTCGAGGATCAACGTGCGCACCGCACCGAGCTTGACCCTGCCACGTCCCATGTGATCGAGAAAACGGCCAGGCGTCGCAGTGATGACCTCCACGCCCTTCTGGAGAGCATCCAGCTGCGGGCCGTAACTGACCCCGCCGTAGATCGACGCCGACCGGATCTTCGTTCCTTTGGCCAGGGCCTCGGTGTCATCAGACACCTGCTGGGCAAGCTCCCGGGTGGGGCATAGCACCAGGACTTGAAGTCCTCCACCCGCCTCGATCTTCTCCAGGCAGGGGATCATGAAGGCGCCGGTCTTTCCCGTACCGGTCTGGGCGATCCCCACGAGATCGTGCTCCTCGAGCCCCGCCGGGATACCCTTCGTCTGAATGGGAGTCGGACGCTCCCACCCCAGAGACTCGATGGCGGCGCGCAATGCGTCCGATACACCTAGGGCCTCGAAGGTCATGCCCTCAGGCGCTTCATCTCTGGTCTCGTCTTCCACCAGGGTTCTTCTCGAGATGGGCCGGCAGGGACCACGACTCGGCATGAACGTGGGGTGCGGCTGGCTCGGGATCAGCCTATAAGTTTAGGGCAAAGGCCCGAGATTCAAAGAATTCATACGCCACCGGTCTGCCATGACGAGCACTCCCGAGATATCCGTTCTATTCGTCTGTCTGGGTAACATCTGCCGATCACCGCTGGCCGAGGGGGTCCTGTCCCACCGTCTGGAAGAGGCAGGCCTGTCCGATCAGGTCTATGTCGACTCCGCAGGCACGGGGGCCTGGCACGCGGGGCAGGCCCCGGACGCTCGGTCAGCGGCGGTGGCCGAGCGAAATGGAATCGAGCTCCGGGGCCGCGCCCGTCGCGTGCGGATCGAGGACTTCTTCGAGTTCGAGCTCGTCCTGGCCATGGATCGCAGCAACCTCCATGACCTGAAAGATCTCGAGTCCGGTAGCGGATCCGAGGCTGCCATCAGGCTCTTCCGGGAGTTCGACCCGGAGCAGGATGGCGATCCCGACGTCCCGGATCCCTACTACGGGGGCCCCGACGGCTTCCAGCGGGTCTTCGAGATGGTCGATCGGACGTGCGCGGCCTTGGTGGATCATCTACGTCGCGAGCTCGCCTCGTGAGCCTGGGTCTTCCTCCCAATCTCAAGGCCTCCATTCAGCGCTGCCTCACCGAGAGTAGCGGGCGAGCCGTTGAAGTACTCGAGGCGAGCCCCATGACCGGCGGGTGCATCCATCGCAGCGTCAGGCTCTCCACGGACATGGGAGAGAGCTTCTTCCTCAAGTGGAGCCCGGATCCCGGAGAGGATGACTTCCTCGCCGAGGCCGACGGCCTGGAGGCCCTCGCCACCTCAGGGGGCTCAACAGTCCCTGAAGTGATCGGGTATTCGCCTCCGGCCGAGACACCCTCGTGGCTCCTGCTCGAGTTCGTCTCCCACGGCCGCCCGGCACCCGACTACTGGGAGGCACTGGGGCAAGGCCTGGCGGATCTCCACGGGATCCGACCGGAGCCGTACGGCTGGGACCGTCCCAACTACATCGGCTCGTTGCCGCAAGCCAATGACGTGACGGACGATTGGGAGGTATTCTGGTGGACTCGGCGGCTCCTTCCACAGCTGACGCTGGCGCGAGAAGAAAATCGTCTTCCCGGCCGCCGGGACGAATGGGAGCTCCTGGAGTCGAGGCTCCCGAGCCTCCTTCCTGCCGACACCCTCGGGTCGTCCCTCCTGCACGGCGACCTTTGGAGCGGCAACGTCTTTCCTGGTCCGTCGGGCGAGCCGGTCCTGGTGGATCCAGCCGTCTACAGGGGCCATGCGGAGGTCGATCTGGCCATGACCGAGCTCTTCGGCGGCTTTCCGGCTTCATTCTACTCCGCGTATGAGGCTGTCCGTCCCCCCGCGGGCGGTTACCGGGAGATCCGGAGGCCCCTGTACCAGCTGTACCCACTTCTGGTCCATGTGAACCTCTTCGGTGGATCCTATGTGGACGCTACGTCCCGGGCCCTACGGCAGGTCCTTCGAAGGGTCTGATACCCGGCGTCCGGGTGTGGCTTCCGTCCGAAGTCCGATCAGAAGGCTGCTGAAGGAGTACAGTGGGTCGCGCGACCCACGCCTCAGGCGTGGGTGCCCCGTGCTCGCGCTCGTTCAGACTACAGCCTTCTAGGTTGACCCCGGTCACCCGGCCACCGACACCGACTCCTGGATGGCGCCGGCGACCCTCTCGAGAGCCGTCTGGAGCAGTTCGTCCGATGTGGCAAAGCTGATACGCACATATCGGTCGTTGCCGAACGCCACGCCCGGAACCATAGCCACACCCGTCTCCTCCAGGAGCCAGGAGCAGAGATCGGCGGAGCCCGAGATTTCGCCTCGGAAGAGCGAGTCGACCCTTATGAAGAAGTAGAACGCGCCGGTGGGCTCCACGAACAGAAGCTCCGGGAGGAGCTCTCCCATGAGCGCAACGACCAGATCCCTCCGACGCCGAAACGCCACGACCATCTCCTGGGCCGCCTCACGAGCTCGTGCCGGATCGCCGAAGGCGCTCAGCGCAGCCATCTGAGACGGCGTCGCCGCATTCGAGGTTGTGTGGCTCTGGAGAGCGCTCAGCTTTCGCGCCGTCTCCCTGTCTGAGTACGAGAAGCCGATCCGCCATCCCGTCATGGCGAACCTCTTCGAGGCGCCGTCGATGAGCACGTGCCGCCCCACCGACGCTTCCGGGAGCTCGAGGATGCTCGGGGCGGTGGCCCGATCGTCACCGAAATAGATGTCGCGGTAGATCTCGTCGGCCAGAATGCATACGTCCCGATCCCTGGCCCATTCCGTTATGGCCTGCAGCTCGCCGTGGGAATAGACCGCTCCCGTGGGATTAGAGGGGGAGCACAGAATGAGCCCTCCCGTCCGGTCGGTATAGGCAGAGTCGAGATCGTCCGGCGTCAAGAGGAAGTTCCGATCGGGACTCCCCGATACCGTGACCGAGTCCGCCCGCGTGAGGGACACGATCTGGGGGTAGCTCGTCCAGTATGGCGTCGCCACGAGAACCTCGTCGCCCGGTCCGAAGAGGGCGAAGGCCGCGTTAAACAGGGATTGCTTCGCTCCTGATCCAACGACCACACCCTCCCAGTCGATGGGGCGGCCAGCCAACGGCTCGAGGTATCCGGCGATGGCACGTCTGAGGTCCGGCATTCCCGCCACAGGGGTGTAGCGGGTCTTGCCTGCACGGATGCCCTCGACGGCCGCGTCCGAGATCCACCCGGGGGTGTCGAAGTCGGGCTCGCCGGCGCTGAGGTCGATGATGTCGCGGCCTTCGGCCCGGAGGCGCTTGGCCAACGAGCTTACGGCGATGGTGGCCGAGGGCTGGAGTCGGGAGATGTTAGGGCTGTAATCCATCCGGGGAATATCGAGGGAGACCATCCCTCGATCAAGTAAGGTCCGCGGCACCCCGGAGTCGCGGAATCGGGTTTTGTTCGCGGGCCGGCCGCGAGCTTGATCCCACCCACCGCGAGCGGCAGGTTTCAGCTGTGAACGAGCGCGCACAGGTCGTCTTCTACTTCGACTACGTCGACCCCGGATCCTACGTTACGGACGTACAGCTGGTGCGGCTTCTGCGCCCCGAAGTCGAGGTTGCACGTTACCCGTTCGAGCTTCGCCCACCGCCCGAGGACCTCATGGATCCGGGGAGCCCGGAATGGAGGACCTATCGGCAGTCCGTGACGGAACTCGCCGCGGCCGTCAAGCTCGGTCTGGCCTCCCCCGATTTCATGCCCTGGACCCGCAAGGCCCATGAGCTCAGGCTGCACGCCGCCGAGAAAGGCCTGGACGGCCCCATCCACGACGCACTCTTCAAGGCACGATTCGAGGACAGGGCAGACATCGGGCGCGTCGACGTTCTGGTGGGGCTGGCGGTGGGCTTGGGCCTGGATCTGACCGAAACCAAGGCCGTGCTCGACGTGGACCGCTATGCGGATCGGGTCGCAGAGCTGAGGCGCCTAGCGGAGGCAGAGGGTGTAGAGCGCACGCCTACCGTCCACATCGGCTCCGAGCGCCTTGAAGGCCCGCTGCCGATCGACGACCTTCGAGGGTTCTTGCAGGCAGCGCGTCTCGTGTAGTTCGATGGTTACGTGACGTGCCGGAAGTACCGCACGAGCCAATACAGAAGGGCACCCGATGGCAGGTTATCAGCGTAGGACGGCTCTCTCACCATCGGAAGTCCTATCGAAGGCCGAGGAGCTGCTTCCCGAGTGGATCGGCCTCACCAAGTCGAAGAGCTCGACCCACGGCGCCACATACACAGGCAATGAGGGCACGGTCACGCTCACGGCCCATCGTCACGGCCCTTACACCGAGGTAGTCGCGTCCAGTGATCGTCTGCGGACCTCCCGCATGGACTACGAGATCCAGAAGTTCTTGACCGAGCTTCCGTACGAGCCGGGGGACGCCGGTGGACGGGGATCCGGGGACCCTTCGTGACCCACTCCTTCGAAGATCTGGAGGTCCCGCCGGAGTTGGTCGAGGCACTGGCGGCCGAAGGGCTAGAGGAGCCTTCGGAGTTTCAGCGCGCCGCCATTCCGGTCATGCGCCGGGGCAACAACCTTGTCGGGGCCGTCGGCCCCGGAGCCGGAACCCTGGTCGCCTACGGAGTGGCTCTCCTGGAGCGCACCGTGGCTGGGGCCGGACGACCTGGAGCCATCGTCCTCACCGCCACGAGCGAAGCCGCCACGGCCCTCGCCGAGTCCCTGGGACGGATCGCCCTCTCCACGGGCCACTCGCTCGGAGCGCTGGGAGGGGCGTGGGCCCTGCCCGAACGGGCGGACGTCCTTTTCGGAACTCCACGAAACATCCGAGCGGCGGTCGACGGTTCTCGGCTTACCCTCGAGGGTGTCCAGACCGTGGTCGTGGACGGAGCGAGCGCGATCGAGGCGGCCTCAGGGTTGGATTCCGTGAGCGCCCTCTTCGAGTATCTGCGGACCGGAACCCAGAGAATCGTCCTCAGCCTGCCGGTCACACATTCGGTCGAGACGTTCGTCTCGACACACGTGGCCAAGGCGGTCCAGGTCCCGCCCCGCCCCATCGCCGAGGAGCAGGAGGCGCGGTCGCCGGATAGGGGGGAGCTGCGCTTCCGAATCACCGGCGAAGACAAGGTGGAGGCCCTTCTCAGACTCGTAGCCGAGCTCTTTGCAAACGAGGCCCGGCACGTTCTGTTGTTCTGCCACTCCGAGGACCAGGTCGCGGATGTCGCAGACTTTCTGGCCCTCCACGGCTACATGGCCGGGTCACCGGGAGACGACTCGCTTCCCCTATGGCTGACCGTGGCACCGCTACAGGCCCGTGAGGCCCTGGCAGGCCTCGACTCACCGGAGGAAGTGCGGACCGTCAGTCTGGACTGTCCGCCCGACGTGGACACCCTGGACCGGCGCCACGGAGCCGGCGGCCAGGCCACGGTGTTACTTCTCTCGCGAGAAGTCCCCCACTTCAGGGACACGGCCCGGCGTGCCGGATACCGCGTCCGCCCCCTTCCGCCACCGCCGACGGTGGTAGAGGACCGCATCGGCGAGATCCGTCAACGACTGGTGGAAGCAGTGAAACGGGAAGATCTCGCGCCCCACTTCCTGATCCTGGAGCCTCTCCTGGAACGCTTCAGCCCTCAGGAGCTCGCCGCCGCCGCCCTGGCTCTACTGTCCCGGCCGACCACTGCCACCGACGCCCACCCGGCCGCCAAGGCCAGAGCCGAGAAGGCCACGGGGACCGATGGCTGGACGCGCCTCTTTGTCAGCGTCGGAGAGATGGAGGGCGTGAAGCCCGGTAACCTCCTGGGGACGCTGGCCGGCGAGTCGGGTGTGGACGGATCCAACTTCGGGAAGATTGAGATCCGAGACACCTACTCGCTGGTGGAGGTGCGGCCCTCGGAGGCCGAGAAGGTCATCAAGGCGGTCAACGGCCTGAGCATCCGAGGACGCAGCACCCGGGTGGACTACGATCGGGGCGCAGGCAGCAAGGGCAGCAAGCCGGGGACTCGGGGGGGAACACACCCCCGACCCCGCAGATCCGAGGATCCACGGGGCTGAAACTAGGAGAGGCCACGCCCCCTGACCGCGTCGGGCGTGGCCTCTATCCGATCCTTATCCTCAGGGGGGCTAACCCGCCTGGGCCGTTCCTACAACTGGATGGCGTCTTTGAAACCCTTACCGGCGCGGAAGCCGGGGGTCTTCGAAGCCGGAATGTGAATCGTAGCGCCTGTGCGAGGATTCCTGCCCATACGGGCCTTGCGGTGCTTCGCCTCGAACGTACCAAAGCCTGTGATCTGAACGCGTCTGTCCATCCTCAGGGCCCCGGCGATGATGCCGCGTCCGCCAAAGAGTGCGTCCATGGCCCGAGAGGCGTCGGCCTTGGTCATGCCGGCGCGGTCGGCAAGGGCGGCTACCAGATCGGATTTGTTCATTGCGTTGCTCCTCAAATGGTGTGATGAGATACGGATCACAGCCTCTGCTGGCCTTCATCGAGCCCCGAACGGGATTCTCACGCCTCGGGCTTATCGCGCGAGAATTTGAGACAAATAGGCCGCGACTGATTCGGGCGAGCTTCGGTCTGGTCTACGGTAAGGCCCCCCCCTTGGGCCGTCAAGAGAAAATTGGCTGAAAACCCGCATCCTGCCTAGCTTCTGATGGAATCCTGGGTTCTCCGGCACGTCTCCACCGTTTTCAGGAGGCCTAATGAGTGATGCGCGTGTTCATCCCGCGCTTCCTAGGAGCCCTTGCTTACCTGGTCGGGCTCACCCTGGTCGGGGTCGTGGGCTACACCATCATCGAAGGGGGGGGATCCACGACGCCCTCTACATAAGCGTCGTCACCATCACGGCCGTGGGCTACTCCAAGGTGCTGCCCCTTTCCGAGCTCGGGAGGGACTTCACCATGGCCCCTCCTTGCGGCCGGAATCACCGGAGAGGGTATTTGGTCGCCCTGATCACCTCGTTCATCGTCGAGTGCGATCTAAGCGACGTCAGAAAGAGACACCAGATCATGCGCAGCATCGAGGCTTTGAACGACCATATCGTCCTCTGTGGAGGCGGGCGGACGGGGCGGCAGGTCATGGAGGAGCTCCTGTCCCTGGGGCAGGAGTTCGTGGTCATCGAGCGCGATTCCAAACGCGTAGAGTGGATCCACGAGCAACTGATCGTTATCGCTGTGAGGAAGCAGACGGACCAGACCCATCAGTTCGTGTTCAACCCGGTGGCCGCCACACGGCTGGAGCCGGGTGACGAGATGATCGTGCTGGGACAGCCGAAGCAGGTAGATTTGCTGCGGAAATACGCCCAGGCCTGACCACGGGGTGGGCGCGGCCGGGATATCCCGGCCGGTCGGCTCACCCTACCCTATCTGGCAAGAAAGAGCCCCCGGGCGCCCGACATAGCACCCGGGGGCTCCCGACATACGGCAGGGAGCCGATCAGTCGTCGGCGTCCTCGGTCTTACAGCGGCAACGCTTGAACAGCGTCAACACCGCGTAGCCGACCAGCATGATGAGGGCCAGCTTGAGTAACGCTCCCACCATCGGGAGGATCAATATGCCCAGCACCTTCCAGAGAACCACGCCCGAAAAGCCCAGCAGGGCGACTTGACCAAACATCCTCATCTCGACCTCCCACTCCATGTAACTGCGACGACAGTGGTGTCCCCTACGGGCTGGGCAGAAACAGAGTTTCACCGGTGGAGGCGACCGGCGCGCCGCGGACTCTGCTGACTTGGACGAAGAGGGCCGGGAGGGTTGGCTGTGGCGCCTTCGGGCGACGGGACCGATTCTACTTGTACCGGTAGGTCACCCGGCCCTTGCTCAGGTCGTAGGGTGACAGCTCGACCTTCACCCGATCTCCCTCGAGGACGCGGATGTAGTGCTGCCTCATCTTGCCCGAGAGATACGCCAGCACCTCGTGCCCGTTCTCCAACTCCACCCTGAACCTGGCGTTGGGGAGGACCTCGCTTACGGTCCCTTCGATCTCGATCGCTTCTTTCGCCACTCGGTCTCACATCCGATCAGTTGATGCAGCACTGGACGATAGCACGCCCTCATAGGGCGAGCAACGGCCCCTGAAAGTGTCGGTCGTCGGGCCCGACACGCAGGTCGACAACCGTGCCAGGCTCCTAGAGGCGGAGCCGGTAGCTGAGCTTCGCGAACAGGCCATCCGCCGTCGGCTGAACGTTCTCGAAACCGAACCGGCGGGCGTCTTCCATCTCCCTCGTGTAGCCGAGGAAGAACCGCGTGCCCGGCGAGGGCTCATACGACAGGAGCACCTCGAAGAGGATGCCGTTGTCGGCGGACCCTTCGAGCAGATCGCACCCGTCCTCGTCACACGATTCAAGCGGGAGGCCCGTCTCGGGGTGCCGAAGGGGAGCCAGCTCCTGGCTGGAGTACTCCACGATACCCCGCACGAAAAGCGCACGGTTGAACTGATACTGCGCCTTGATCCGGGGAATGGTCGCGCGGGAGTAGCGGGATCCGTCCTGCTTACGGTTCAGCACCGAGTGTCGGACGCCGGCCTCCACGGAAAGGAAGCGCGTCGGGAAGAGCGTCAGGCTCACGTCCCCACCCCACCTGTCCGCCACGTCCACGGGGGCCCCGGTGTCCCTGTAGAAGATGGGCTCTTCCTTGAAGTCGGCGCTGATCCGGCCTCGCAGCCTCTCCCATCCACTGGTATACATGAAGACATTGAAGCTATTCAGCCCGCCGAACCGATCGTTATCAGGGAGGAACGGCTCCACCACACCGCCAGGCCGGGTGACGAGCCCCTCATAATCCTCGGCCGGCGAGTAGTACTCCGACCGGGAGCCCGTCACCCACACGCTGACGTTACTGCGCAGCGACAAGCTCATGGTGAGCCGGGCTGTGGCCTCTCTCCAGCGGTTCCCGTCCCAGAAGGCGTCGTGGTCCCAGTAGCCCTGCACGTCCAGGCTGGGTCCCCATCGCTCCACGAAATCCCCGCGTCCGCCGTACCAGTTGTAGGAGACCTGGGTCTGGGCGTGGGCCTCGGCCAAACGGCGAATGAACCCACTCTCCGGGCGGAACGCGGTGCTGAGGTCTTCGAAGAGGGCGCTGAAGGTCAGTCCCCGTCCCGCCCTCGTGAGCTGCGCATAGAACAGGCTGCCGGTGGAGGTTGCGCCGCCATCGTTTCGGTCCCGGCTGGTGGCACCCTGAACCTGTAGAGTGTAGCGCCGGGCCATTACGAAGCGTCCGTCCAAGCCCGTGACCCGGTTGAAGTCGTCGCTGTTCCTTGTCCGATCCGTGTAGATCGCTCCCACGGTGGACGCCGCCCCGATGTCCTGACGCAGGCGGACCAGGTTCACGTACACATTTCCTTCGTCGCCCGCCGCGTCGATGGCCCCTAGGTATCCGAGGTTGGCTCCGCCTACCTTGCCGGTGAGCTTCGCTCCGGTCATGGGATCGACGATGGTACGGGTGAAGACGAGCTGCCGAGGAAGTCCGAATATCTCGGTCCCCTCGAGGAAGAACGGGCGCTTCTCCGGGAAGAACAGGGCGAACCGCTCATTCACCGCGATCTGTCCGGCGTCGGCCTCCACCTGGCTGAAGTCCGGATTCACCGTGCCGTCCAGGGTGAGGTTCGACGTGATTCCGTACGTCATGTTGACGCCGAGCTCCCCATTGGGATCGTCCCGGAAGAACTCGTCGTTGTCGTCGAGCGCGCCGTCTAGGCTTCCCGTGACGACCGGGTTGATCTCCATGAAGAGGCCCGGATCGAGATCCCGGAGCTCCAGGAGCTGGCCGGCCTCCAGGAGCTTGTTGGGCTGATTGGCGAAGCTAGGCGCCCACGCCTGCTGGTAGCCGTTGCGCTGGATCCGGCGGGTCACCTGGATGCCCCACGACTGGACCGGGACATCGGCGAACCGGACGCTCTTGAACGGGATCCTCATCTCGACCTCGTACCCTTGGTCGGTGAGGCGGCCCCCCGACTCCCAGATGAAGTCGGGATTGTCGTCGATGGGTGGCCGCCTGAACCCACCTCCTACACCGCCGCCGCCCCCATGCCCGCCGCGCCTACGCCCGCCGCCGCGACCTCCATGGCCGCTGCTTCCACCCTCGAGCCAGATCCCGTCCTGTTGGACTCCGTAGGGGTTCACCGAGAAGGCGTATGCCCGGCGCTGGTCGTTGAACGTGTCCAGGATCACGCGGACGTAGTCGTTGGAGCGCGTGACCTGGTCGCGCTCCGTCATCGTCGCGCGGATTCCATCCGGATCCGAGTCGAAGGCGTTGATCGCGAGGTAGATTGCGTCATCCGTCACGAAGACGCGCACCTCTGTGGGCTGCGAGGCGGGAACGCCCTCCGACGGGTCGTATTGCGTGAAGCCCGTCAGGACCGGCGCGGCCTCCCAGATGGACTCATCGATCCGGCCGTCCACGCGCACGTCCGGGTTCAAGAAGCGCGGCGTGACGATCTGGATCTGCCCCGCAGAGCCGTCGTACTCCAGGGCGGAGGGGCGGGACGACACAGTGTCGGCCGGTGCCGGTGCAGCGCTGAGTTGTAGGATGGCAAACAGTACTGGGATCATCTGGCTTCGCTGCAGGCTGGACGCTGAGCCCATCTAAGTGACACTTGAGCCTTGTAGTATATCGAATGAGCGGCGCCAAGTGTGGACTCTGCGCCCGAGGCACCTCCGGCCACCACATCATAGAAGACACGCTCCTGCCACACACAGTTGAGAGCGGCCCTTGCGCCCATCGCATGCCCGAGCCGCATATTCGCCTGGCCGCACGTCGGGACCTGCGCTTCAATCTGTCGAAACCATGGGGAGATGAGTCAGGACTTCGAGCCGCCTGAGCGCGCTCATATCCAGGCCGCCTTGGCGGCAGGCGAGATTCCGACGTGCCCTTGTTGCTCCGGGCGTCTCGACCGCACTGAGATACGCCCGCGGGATGATGTGTCGTATGTGCGACGCCGGGTCTGGCTGATGTGCGGGCCGTGCGACAAGAGCCTCGTGCTGGACCAACCAAAAGCGACCTAGAGTTCCGTTTCCGAAGTTCGCCGAGCCACCAAGAGGGTCGGGGCGCCGTGGGATCAAGGCGGGACGACGCTGCGTAACGCAAGGGGGCACCGCGCGAAGCGTGGTCGCAAGGAGTCGATCCTCACCGACGTGAAGGCCGGATCCCAAGAACGAGATCCCCACGTCGTCCACCACGACGGTTCCGACCTCGCTCAAGTCGAACACCAGCCAGGTCTCCTTGAGACTTCGGAGGTCCAAGGCGCCGGCCGGATGGGTAATTCCGAGCACTGGCCGACGGAAAGCTGGACGCAGGCACCGCGATTCGGAATGTTCCGGATCACGCTCGGGAGTCTCGCTTCCTCCCGACTACGCGCTCAACGCCGGAGGGGTGCCGTCGAACACCCCCCGCCTTCAGCAACCAGGTGAGTCCATGCCGAATCGAATCGCACACGTCATTACCAATCAGGGGGAGTTCAAGGTCGAGCTCTTCGAAGAGCGGGCGCCCGGAACGACCAAGAACTTCATCGACCTCGTGGAGAAGGGGTACTACGACGGCATCGTCTTCCACCGCGTCATCGCCGGCTTCATGATCCAGGGCGGCTGTCCCTCGGGAAACGGCACGGGTGGCCCAGGCTACACGATCTCCGACGAGTTCCATCCCGAGCTCCGCCACGACTCCGAAGGCATGCTTTCCATGGCGAATTCCGGGCCCAACACCGGGGGCTCCCAGTTCTTCGTGACTTTGGCTCCCACCGCCTGGCTCGATGGGAAGCATGCGATCTTCGGCAAGGTCGTCGAAGGCATGGAGACGGTTCGGGCCATCGGGAGCACCGCGACGGGTCCCGGAGACCGGCCCCTCCAGGAAGTGGTCATGGAGAAGGTCGAGATCGTGAATCCGGGCCAGCCCTCGGAGTGACAAGCATCATTACGGTTTGTCGACCGGAGTGGAGCTTCCGACGCCTCATCGATACCCTGCCGCCTGGAGGGTGAAGAGCTCGGCGTAACGGCCCTCCAGAGCCAGGAGCTCCTTGTGGGTCCCGTCCTCAGTCACGCCCCCGTTCTCGAGGACAACGATGCGGTCCGCCATGCGAACCGTGGAAAAGCGATGGGAGATGAGGACCGCCATCCTCCCCCGGGTCAGCTCGGCGAATCGCTCGAACACATGGTACTCGGCTCTGGCGTCCAATGCGGCTGTAGGCTCGTCGAGGATGAGCACCTGGGCGTCACGCATGTAGGCGCGAGCGAGTCCCACCTTCTGCCACTCACCACCGGAGAGGTTCGCGCCGCCCTCGAACCGCCGGCCTAGCATGTGATCGAAGCCACCCTCGAGCTCCGACACCACGGTGTCGGCCAGGCTCTTCTCGGCCGCCTCGACGATGCGATGCAGGTTGTCGAGGGCCTCGATCTGTCCCACCGCGATGTTCTCGCGCATGATGAGGTCATAGCGGACGAAGTCCTGGAAGATGACGCCGATAGTGCGCCGCAGCTCCCCCAGGTCGTACTCCTTCAGGTCCACTCCATCCAGCAGGATCCGTCCCTCGTCGGGGTCGTAGAGTCGCGCCAGAAGCTTCACGAGCGTGGTCTTCCCCGCACCGTTCTCTCCCACTAGAGCGACACGCTCCCTGGCGGCGATCCCTAGTGAGACTTCACGGATGGCCCACTTGTCGCTGTCGGGGTAACGGAACCCGACGTTGTCGAAGACGATGCCGTCTCTGATGGGCCGAGGCAGTGGCACGGGATCCGCCGGGCTCGGAGCCGCAGGCTTCATCTCCAGGAAGATGAAGAGATCCCTGAGGAACAGGCTCTGCTCGTAGACGTCGGCGGACCGCAGGAGGATACCGCTGATCAGAGCCCGGCTCCGCTGGAAGGACCCCACCAGAAACGTGAGGTCTCCGAGTGTGAGAATCCCACGAACGGTGTCTACGATGATGAACACGTTGGCAGCGTAGTACCCGAGGGTCGACACCGCGGTAAGCCCTCCGGAAGTGGCCGCCCGCTTGGTGGAGAGGGCCTTGTTGGCTTCATAGAACTCGTCCGCTAGCCGTTCGTACTTCCGGGTAAAGTAGTCGGAGAGCCCGAAGAGCTTCACCTCCTTCGCCGTCACGTTGCTCGTGGCCACGTACCGGAGGTAGTCCAGCTCTCTTCGCTCCGGAGTCCACTTGAAGAGCAGTGAGTACGACAGGCCGGCGAAGTGGGTCTCGCCGATGAACGACGGCAGGACGGCCAGGACGAGGAGCAGCAGGAGCCACACGTTGAACGCCACCAGGGCCACGAGAAGCGATGCCAGCGTCAGGGCGTTCTGACCGATGCCGAGAAGGAGCGCCACCAGTCCGATCCTGCCTACAGTCTGGCGTCGGGCCCTCTCGAGGGAGTCGTAGAATTGGGGATCCTCGAAGTTCTCCAGGTCCAGTGTCGCGGCGTGCTCCATGATCCGGACGGAGAGCCGGTTGCCGAAGAGATCGGCCAGGAGGCTCTCCAGGAGGTTCGAGGACCTCTGGAAGAGGTCGGAGACCAGGGCGACGGCCAGCTCCAGCGCCACCAGGCGCATGATGCCAGCCCAGTCGGGCTCCGTGGCTCCGATGTTGGCCACGACCGCGTCGATGATGAGCTTGCCGATCCAAAGCTGCACGACCGGCGAGAAGGCCAGCACCAACCGCAGTGACACGATGGCGGTGGAGTAGTACGGCTGGGCCCGCCACACCATGCGCAGAAAGCGTGGCACCAGGCGGAGCGCCACCACGCGCTCCTTGAAGGGCGGAAGATCGACGGAACGGCGCCTTCCGGGACCAGGGGGCACCGGCTACGCGCTCCGGAGATCAGCGGGGATCAACCCTCGTCGTCTGCCGGAACCCTGCTGCCGAACTCTCGATCCAGCATGAGGAGCACGGCCTGGTCGCCGCCGGCCATGCGCACCTGATCCCGGGCGGCCGAGGCGCTGCCCTCTTCCTCGACCTGCTCCGCGATGAACCACTGGAGCTCTTGCTGGGCCGCCCAATCCCCCTCCTCTCCCGCGAGCTCGAAGAGGCGATGGATCATGCCCGTCACCTTCTGCTCGTGCTCCAACACACTCTCCAGGATGTCCACGACAGGTCCGAAGGCGGACTGTGGCGCGTCGATGGCCTGGAGCTCGACCCGTCCGCCACGGCGGAGCACGTAGTCGTAAAGTCGCATGGCGTGGGCTAGCTCCTCCTGGGCCTGCATCTTCATCCAGTGGGCGAAGCCCGGAAGGTTCTCGCCTCCTAGGTGGGCCGACATGGACAGATAGAGATATCCAGAAGAGAGCTCGTTCTTGATCTGCTCGTTGAATGCGGTCTGGACCTTGTCGTTCATTGATACCCCTGACTGGTTGAGAGTCTGGCCGCCAGCCTTCGAGGGGACGGCCCGGAGGAACGCCTCACAGTACCCCCGAGCCATGGAGAAGTGCAGCGACACCCCGAGGACCCAAATCAGCCCTGTGGAGGCTCGTCCCCGCCCCGGGTGATCTGCTCGATCTTACCCAACATGGTGTTGCTCCCGGCCTCGCTGACCCCGAACAGCCCGTCCTCGTCGGACTCTGCACGCAGCGCGGCTCCGTGCAGGTTGAGCCACAGGTCGAACCTCTCGCTCACGCGCATGACCCTGTAGAAGAACCGGCGTTCACCGTGACGCTTGAAGATGAGATCCGCCGCGAACGCCACGAACGATACCGTGAACACGGCTCCATCCTTGAGTCCATCGATCAGCAGCTTGAGCTGGAAGATGCAGAAATCCCGAATCGAGACCTTGGTTCTGTGGTCCATTGCAATGCCACGAGAGCCTTCCGTTCATCACTTTTGTTTGACCGAACGAACCCTACGGATCTATTACGTGTTTTGCTTCGCTCCCGCCAGTTTCCCGGGCGGCAGGATCCTCGCTTTCTCAGAGGAACCTTTCCCGGGGGGTAACGTACCGATACGTCCCCCTCGGCCTGGCCTGGACGCCGTCTGTCGCGCGTTCGGCCAACGAGGCCTGGAAGGGAGCGTCGACGGCGAGATTGGAGTGAATGGTGCGCGCATTGGTGTCTCTCATGGGTGCGGCCACGCTCACGCTCCTAACCGGTCCGCCCATACTTCCTAGCGCGTCGTCCGACACGTCTCAACGACCCCCCCTCGACCGGACAACGGGAAAGACTCGCTTCCTGTCGTCGGAGGCCGTGTCGGTGGCCCTGGGGCTGTCGCACTCCGGCGTGCCAGGGGAAGCGGCGGCGCAAGCCGAGGGCATCCCGCGGGAGTTCTACTTCTCCCGCGTGGCATACACAGGATACGGGCGCGGATTCTACGGACGGCGCCGCTCGTGGGACACGGACTATCCCAAGGCCGACCAGATCTTCCTGTCGTTCATCGACCGGCTTCTGTCCAACCTGGACGCATACGAGCGAGAGCACCCGGTCCGCCTGGACGATCCCGAGGTGCGCCGCTTCCCCTACCTCTACGCTCTCGAGGTGGGACGCATGGCCCTCACCGACCCCGAGATCGAGGGACTGCGGAGCTACCTCATGGCGGGCGGATTCCTGGTCATCGACGACTTCTGGGGATCCTACGAGTGGGCCAACTTCGAGTACCAGATGCAGCTGGTGCTGCCCGGCTATCCCATCGTAGACCTTACGCTCGAACACCCGATCTTCACGACGTTCTACGAGATCGAGGAGATCATGCAGATCCCCAACGTCAACAACGGCATAAACGGCTGGCAGACCCACGAGCGTGACGGGATCGTCCCCATGGTCAAGGGCATTCACGACGAGAACGGCCGCCTCATGGTGGTCATCAACTTCAACACCGACCTGGGCGACGCCTGGGAGTGGGCGGACCACCCTTACTATCCACTCAAGTACTCGACATATGCCTACGAGATGGGCGTGAACATGATCGTGTACGCCATGAGTCACTGATGAGGACCGAGGAAGCGACCTGATGGACGCGATCTTCGAGTTCCTGTTCAAGTACCGCCTTCTCCTTTTTCAGGAGGGCGACTTCGCCTTTGGGTCCCCATGGCCCACCATGGTGGTTCTCGGCCTTGTAGCTGCCCTGTCCATCCCGACGGTCCTCACCTACGCCGCGGCCCGGGGCGACACCCGGCCCGTGGATCGGGCGGTCATGGCCGCTCTTCGACTCGGGGCGATCGCGCTTCTCGTCTTCATCCTCTTCCAGCCGACCCTGGTCCTCACGACGGTGGTGCCGCAGCGGAACTTCGTGGGAATTCTCATCGACGACTCTCAGAGCATGCAGATCACGGACGCCGACGGCGTTCCCCGAAGTGACTTCATCCGTCGGACCTTCGGAGCCGAAGGGAGCGAGGTCCTCGCCGAGCTCAATGACAAGTTCGCTCTCCGGTTCTTCCGCTTCAGCAGGGGGTCGAGCCGATTGGGTGACGTGTCGGAGCTGACCTACCTGGGCACGAGCACGCAGCTCGGAGGAGCCATGGTCCGAGCGCAGGAAGAGCTGGCGGGCGTGCCCCTCTCGGGCCTGGTCGTGATCTCGGATGGCGCCGACAACTCGGGGGAGACGCTGGCGGAATCGTTGCTACCCTTCCAGGCCGCCAAGGTACCGGTCTACACGGTGGGCCTGGGTGAAGAGACCCTGTCTCCCGACGTGCAGGTCAGCCGTGTCGAGGTCCCGCGATCGGTGCTCAAGGGGACCTCGTTGGTGGTGGACGTGATCATATCCCACCGCGGTTACTCGGGACGAACCGTCCCCCTGGTCGTGGAAGACGCAGGGCAGCTCATGGCCTCCGAGGAGGTGACCCTCGAGGGAGACGGAGAGCCCGTGGTGGCACGCGTCCGCCTCGAGGCCTCCGAGAGTGGGCCGCGTCTCCTCCAGTTCCGGGTACCGATTTAGGCCGGCGAGCGCGTGGCTCGAAACAATGTCCGTGAGGTCCTGGTGGACGTCGTGGACGAGTCGGAGAAGATACTCTACTTCGAGGGTGAGCCTCGGTGGGAGGTGAAGTTCATCCGTCGCGCGGTGTCCGACGACGAAAATCTCCAGGTGGTGGTCCCCCAGCGGACCGCCGAGAGCAAGTTCCTTCGGCTCGACGTCGACGACGCGGAGGAGCTGGCCGCCGGCTTCCCCAAGACGCGTGAAGAGCTGTTCCGTTACCGGGCTCTTATCCTCGGGAGCGTCGAGGCTAGCTTCTTCACACACGATCAGCTCAACATGATCGCCGACTTCGTGTCCCAGCGGGGTGGAGGGCTCCTCATGCTCGGGGGACGCAACTCCTTCGGGGAGGGAGGCTACGAGGGGACGCCTCTTGGGGAGGTCCTGCCCGTCTTCCTGGACGACGAGCTGAGCGACGGTCGGCCCTTCTTCTCGGAGCTCTACGTGAGCCCGACCCGTACCGGGCTCACCCACCCTGCCACCCAGCTCGGAGCGGACGGGGGTGAGGAGATCAGGGAGCTGTGGTAATTCCTACCTCCGGTCTCATCCCTCAACCCCATCACCCGCCTCAAGCCCGGGGCCACCGGCCTACTCACCGGCGGTAGTGAGGGAGACCGTACGACCCAGGTGGTCCTGGCGTATCACCGGTACGGTCGTGGCAACGTCATCGTGCTCCCAATTCAGGATTCGTGGATCTGGCAGATGCACGCCGACGTGCCTCTGGAGGATCAGACCCACGAGACGTTCTGGCGGCAGCTCCTGCGATGGCTGGCCGACGGCGTGCCCCAGCGTGTCGGGGCCCGTGGCGAGCGGGAGGTCGTGGAGCATGGACAGGCGGTCGGAATCTCCGCGGAAGTGAGCGACTCGGCCTACATGGAGGTCAATGACGGCAAGGTCGTGGCGACCATCTTGAGCCCGGGCGGGGACTCTCTCACCGTACCCCTGGACTGGGCGGTGGACCAGGACGGGCGTTACGAAGCCAGCTTCACGACATCGGAGCCGGGGCTGTACGAGGTGTCGGTGCAGGCCATCCGGGGTGCGGACACGCTGGGCACCGCCCTCACCCACGTCCACGCTGCCCCCTCCGGCGACGAGTACTTCGACGCGAGCATGCGAGGCACCACTCTCAGGCGTATCGCCGAGCAGACGGGGGGGCTGTTTTACACCCCGGACAACGTGGGGTCGCTTCCGGAGGACATCAGCCTCACCGGTGCCGGCGTGACCCTCACCGAGGAGCGGGATCTCTGGGACATGCCGATCCTCCTCATCCTGCTCTTGAGTCTCATGGCCGGCGAGTGGGGCTACCGGCGGATGAGGAGCCTGGTATGACGTGGCTGCGTTTCGCCGTCGTGGCAATCTTCCTGTGGGTCACCGGGCCGGGTCTGGTCGCCGCACAGGAGACGCATGTCCTCGTGATCGCTGGGCTGGGCGGGGACGACACGTACCGGGAGCGCTTCATGGAGTGGGGCGGCTCCTTCGTGGACGCAGCTAAGGAGAAGCTCGAGGTACCCCGCGACCACATCGTGTACCTGGGCGAGAAGCCGGACGCCGATCCTCGGATCACCGACCGCTCCAGCCGGGACAACGTGGAGCGGGTCTTCGCCGAGATCGCGTCCAAGTCCAAGCCCGGCGACCACGTATTCGTCCTGCTCATCGGGCATGGCAGCTACACGGCCGGAGAGTCGCGCTTCAACCTCCCCGGACCCGACCTAACCGCCGACGACTTCGCCCTCATGCTCGACCAGCTATCCGATCAGCGGATCTCCTTCGCTAATGTGACAAGCGCCAGCGGCGGGTTCGTCACCGCACTCTCCGGCCCGGACCGAGCCATCGTCACGGCCACCAAGACAGGCATGGAGCGCAACGAGTCGGTGTTCGGGGGCTACTTCATCGACGCTTTCACGGACGACGGAGCCGACCTGGACAAGAATGGCCGCGTGTCACTGTCCGAGGCCTTCGAGTTCGCCCGAAGCGAGGTGGCCAGGGAGTACGAGAGCGACGGGCGGATCCTCACTGAGCATGCGCTTCTGGACGACAACGGTGACGGTGAGGGGAGCACGGACCTGGAGGAGGGCCTGGACGGAGCGCTCGCGGGCATGCTTTTCTTGGGGGCGAGCCCTATGGCGGTGGCCGCCATGTCCACGGACGACCCGGCCCTCAAGGGCCTCTACGAGGAGAAGGCAGCGCTGGAGCAGCGCATCGAGGAGCTCCGGGCCATCAAGGATCAGATGGAGGAGGGGCGCTACGAGACAACCCTCGAGGACCTCCTCGTGGAGCTCGCGCTCAAGAGCCGTGAGATCCGGGCCCGAGAGGGCGGGGGCTCATGTGGGTGGGACTCACGGTGCGCAGGGCCTTTCGGTGTCGGCCCCCCGTCCTGGCCATAGCGGCTCTCCTTCAGCTCGCCTTCCGGGGAGAAGCCGGAGGGCAGACGCTTGACCAGGCGCTGAGCCAGCTCCGATCCGGCGAATACGACGCGGCCATCCCAGCGCTCCGGGAGCTGGCGGCTCCGATGGGGACGGCTCCGTTCGGCGTCACGGCCGAATCGCGGCTAGCCGCGTATGTGAGCTACGTGAGGGCCCTGTCCTTAGAGCTGGCCAACTCGATCGGGGAAGTCCTCTACGAGGTCGGCCGTGTCGACGAGGCGCTGGAGCACTTCGAGCACGCCTGGCGGGGCGGGGCCCGCGACCGACATACGGCACGGCTGAACCGGGCGATCCTCGAGTGGACCTATAGGGACCGCGATGTCGCCCTGACCGAGTTCGACTCCTTCATCGATCTCTACAACGACGCCGCCTCGCTCTCCGCGCGAGAGCTCACGGCCATCGCCACCGCCGTCCGCTACCTGGGCATCGCCGACCACGAGCTCTTCCAGGACGCCCTCAGGGCCTACGACGAGGCCATCGCCGCGGATCCCGGGGACCTGAAGCCCCGCATTCTCGTTGGGGAGCTGTTTCTGGAGAAGTACGACGGTACCGAGGCCGACACGTCCCTGAAGGAAGTCCTGTCACGGAACCCCAAGCACCCCCGAGCGCTCCTGGGCATGGCCCGGGCCATGGAGTTCAACGGCACTGTGGGAGTCATGGCTCGGGTGAAGGAGGCACTGGAGCACAATCCCAATCTCGTGGCCGCCCGGGTCTTCAAGACCTGGCTACACCTCGAGGTGGAGAACCACAATGAGGCTCGCACCGAAGTCGAGGCCGCGCTGGCAGTTAACCCCGTCTCGCTGGAGGCCCTGAGCGCTCTGGCTGCCAGCCACTATCTGCGTGGTGAGCTGAGCGACTACGAGAGGGTCCGCGACCGGGTTCGGGAGCTCAGCCCCGGTTACGCCGACATCTACAACGACATCGCGGAACTGAGCGTAAAGAGCCGGAAGTATCATGAAGCCGCCCAGCTCGTTTCGGAGGCGATCGCCCTGGACCCACGGTCCTGGAGAGCCCACGGCATCCTGGGAATGAACCAGCTGAGACTCGGGCAGATGGAGGAGGGCCGGGCCAGCCTCGAGACGGCGTTCGAGGGGGATCCGTACAGCGTGTGGTTCTTCAACACCTTGAGCCTCCTGGACACCTTCGAGCACTACGCCGTTCTGGATGATGACCCCCGCTTCGTGTTCGTGCTCCACGACAGTGAGGCCGAAGTCCTGAGGCCCTACATCGAGCAAATCGCCTCAGAGGCCTTCGAGGCGCTCGCGGAGCGATATGGAGGCTACACGCCTGCCCTGCCGATCCGGATCGAGGTCTTCCCGAGCCATGCCGACTTCTCGGTGCGCACCGTGGGTCTGGCGGGCATCGGCGCCCTGGGCGTGACCTTTGGGAGCGTCGTGGCCATGGACTCACCCTCGGCCAAGCCTCTTGGTGAGTTCAACTGGGCGTCGGTACTGTGGCACGAGATGGCTCACGTATTCCACCTGGGCCGCAGCGAGCACGAAGTCCCTCGTTGGTTCTCCGAGGGCTTGGCCGTCCACGAGCAGCGACAGGCCAGACCGGGCTGGGGCCACCAGCCGTCGCCCGGCTTCCTGGGAAGATACCAAGAGGGCCTTATGCTGCCGGTGAGCCAGCTGAACGCCGGCTTCGTGCAGCCTTCGTATCCCCAGCAAGTCGTGGATTCGTACCTGCAGGCATCCCTGGTCTTCGACCTCATTGAGAGCCGTTGGGGCTTCCAGCCGATCCTTGAGATGTTGAACGGCTACAGAGCCGGCGAGACGACGCCTGCGTTGGTGGAGCGCCTCCTGGGCATCGAGATGGAGGATCTCGACGAGTACTTTCAGCGCCGATACGAGAATGCCCTCAACGCCCTGGCCACTCTCGGGGCCAGCGCGGGCATGGCAGCGCAGCCCAGCTCCATCGGAGATCTGACCCGCCTGGCCCGGGAGAACCCGGGCAACTTCCGCGCCCGGCTCACAGCAGGCGTCGCCCTCTTCCAGGAGGACCGGCTCGACGAAGCCGAAGGCCACCTGCGTTCTGCCCTGCGTCTCTTTCCAGAGTACGGGGGCAACGACAGCCCATACTGGTTCCTGGCCCAGATCCACATCAAGCGAGGAGAGACCGGGCTGGCCGCCGCGGCCCTCGCCCGCCTGACGGCGTTGAACGAGAGCCACTACGAGGCGTTTCTCCAGCATGCAGAGCTGCTGGATGAGCTGGGAGACGTGGACGGAGCCGCCGCCGCCTTGGACGCAGCCGTGTTGATCTACCCGTACGAGATCGCTCTCCACGATCGCCTGGCCCATGCCCACGCCGAGCGTGGGGACTCCTCGGGCGCAGTGAGGGAGCGACGTGCCGTCGTCGCCCTCGAGCCCACGGACCGGGCCGCCGCATTCTATCAGTTGGCCCGCGCCTATCTGGCCGACGGACATCGAGGGGAGGCCCGCAGGGCACTGCTCCAGGCCCTAGAGATCGCGCCCAACTATGAGGAGGCGCTGGCCTTCCTTCTGGAGCTTCGGGCCGGAGGCACGTCGTGAGGCGAGCGGCCGCGCCTGCCCTCGGCGCAGCGGGCACGGTGGCGATCTTGGCGGGCGCCTTCGCCTTGGCTCGGCTCGGCGCCACCGTAGTCGTGACCACGGATGCCGCCGCGGACCCCCCGCGGGCACCGGACGGCGCCATCCGCTACTGTGCAGAGCGGCAATACGCCGTACGACGGACGTTTCACATTCGCTCGGATACGCTTCGGCACCGGGCTGTCGAGTAGGAGCTTCCGGGGACGTGGAGGCCAGGCGCCCTGGGCCCACGACTTCCCGAGGGCCGAGCGGAACTTCATGAACATCATTCGGGAAACGACGCTCATCCGGCCGTACATGGACGGGGGCAACGTCTTCGACACCGACGACCCGGAGCTGACCCGCTTCCCGCTCGCGTACATCTCCGAGCCGGGCCTCTGGTATCCGTCGGACGAGGAGATCCTGGGTCTCAGGAACTACCTCATGAAGGGGGGCTTCCTGATCGCCGACGACTTCGACGGGCCCGACTGGTTCAACTTCGACGCCCAGATGAAGAAGGTGATCCCTGGTGCCCAGTTCGTGCAGCTCGACGAGTCCCACGCGATCTTCGACTCCTTTTTCCGTATTGAGTCACTAGCGACCTTCCTCCCTCCCTATTTTCGTTCTGGGAGGCCGCCCGCGTACCTCGGGCTGCACGAGGACAACGATCCGGAGAAACGTCTGATGGTGATCGCGAACTACAACAACGACATCGGAGAGTACTGGGAGTTCTCCGACGTCGGCTGGTACCCCATCGACCTCTCCAACGAGGCATACAAATTGGGAGTGAATTATTTGATCTACGCCATGACCCACTAAATGGCTTTGAGAATTGGCGGGCAACGTGAACCACCAAATGTGACGAAAGGTCACCGGGCAACATCCAAGGCCTGAACGGAGCGCCAAATGGCATTCATTGACGAAAAGGAAGCCGTCGACGCAGCAAGCGCGCCGGACGCCATTCCCCTCGAGAGCCATGACGACATCGACCTCGCCGACCGGCTGAAGTCGGGGCGAGTCCAGATCCTCTCGGAGATCCGCAAGCTCATCATCGGCCAGGAAGAGGTCATCGATCAGGTGCTCCTCACCCTCTTCGTGGGCGGAAACAGCCTCCTGATCGGTGTTCCCGGCCTGGCCAAGACGTTGCTCATCCACACTGTGGCGGAGGTTCTGGACCTGAAGTTCTCGAGGATCCAGTTCACCCCCGACCTGATGCCGTCCGACATTACGGGCACTGACATCATTCAGGAGGACCCGGACTCGGGCCGGCGAAGCATGGTCTTCGCACCGGGTCCAATCTTCGCGAACATCGTCCTGGCGGACGAGATCAACCGGACACCACCCAAGACCCAATCGGCGCTGCTGGAGGCCATGCAGGAGCACAGGGTCACGGTCCAGGGCGAGGCACCGCATCCTCACGAACTTCCACGCCGAGTCCGAGGGCGTCACAGGGGGTGAGCTCGTGGACAAGTTGCTGGAAGCTGTTCCTGTGCCCAGCTCGGGCCTCTAGAAGCGAGGGCTTCGTGGCGGTCAGGGCTCGCTCGGGATTTCAGGCCAGCGGCGCCCAGTTTCTCGATCCGGCCGTTCTGGGCCGGATCAACAACCTGGGGCTGTTGGCGCGTACCGTGGTCGACGGCTTCCTCCACGGCCTGCACCGCTCCCCCCACCTGGGGCTGTCCCTCGACTTCGCCGAACACCGGGCCTACATGCCGGGCGACGACATCCGGCGCATCGACTGGCGCCTCTTCGCGCGCACCGACCGCTTCTACGTGAAGCAGTTCGAGGCCGAGACCAGCGCGAACTTCATCGTGATCCTGGACGTCTCTAGGTCCATGAGCTTCGGCACGCATTCGGCCACGAAGCTGGACTACGCCCGCTATCTGGGTGCCGCCCTGGCCTATTTCTCCCAAAAGCAGCGGGACCGGGTCGGGCTCGTCACCTTCGACGACAACGTCGTGGATTGGGTGCCACCATCGACGCTGGCACCTCGAGCTCATCCTCCACACCTTGGCCAATTCCGTGCCTGGGCACCCCGGCACCCTTCGGGACCCGTTGATGCAGGTCGGAGAGAACCTGAAACACCGCGGCATCATACTCTTGCTTTCGGACTTCTACGAAGAGGCTCAGGAGGTCATTGAGTCCGTTCGTCACCTGCGGGCCAGAGGCCACGACGTCATCGTCTTCCATGTGCTGGACCCGGCCGAGCTCGACTTCCCGTACGAGAGTCCGGCCAGCTTCCGGGATCTCGAGAGCGAGGCGATGATCCCCGTCGTTCCCCATGAGCTTGCCGCGGAGATCCGAGAGCACACCAGCGAGCTGGAGCGTCTTTTCACCGGCAGCCGTATCGACTACACGGTTCTGGACACGTCCAAGCCGTTGGACTACGCGCTCTTCCGCTATCTGTCGAGCCGCGAGAAGCTCAGCAGGGTCCGCTGATGGGATGGCTCGCCCCCCTCTTCCTTCTCGGCCTGGCCGGGTTGGCGATCCCCGTCCTGGTGCATCTCACCGAGAGACAGCGCCGGAACGTGGTCGAGTTCCCCTCGCTCATGTTCCTCCGGAAGATCCCCTACCGCTCGATCCAGAGAAGGAAGATCCATCACTGGACCCTGCTCCTCATCCGATCCCTGGCCCTCGCCCTCCTGGTCGCGGCCTTCGCTCGCCCGTTCTTCCAGAATGCCGAGCTCGCGGTGGGCTCGACCCTCGGTCCTCGAGAGTTGGTGATCGTGCTGGACCACTCGTACTCCATGGGGTACGGCGATCGTTGGGAGAGGGCCACGAGCGAGGCCCGGCGACTCAGTTCCGGCCTCGATGCATCGGACCGTGTCAGCCTGGTACTTCTCGGACAGGGCGCGGCGGCGGTGGTCCGGTCGAACTCGGATCGGCAGCGGCTTCTCACCGCCGTGGACACGGCGAGCATGAGCGCCTACCGCACTCGGTTCGGGCCCGGCCTGAAACTCGCCCAGACCATTCTGGAGGAGTCCGAGCTACCGAACGGGGAGGTCGCCATCATCAGCGACTTTCAGCGCTCCGGATGGTCCGGGGACGAAGGCGTGCGGTTCCCGCGTGGGACGGTGGTCACCACGCACCAGATCTCCGATGCGCAGACTCCCAACGCCACCGTGGCGTCGGTCACGCTTCGACGAGACTTCTTCTCGGGCCATGAGCGCATGACAGCCACCGCTCGCGTGACCCGGCGTCAGGGTGCCGACGCCGTCGAAACGCCCATCGTCCTGGAGATCGACGGTCAGGAGGTTCAGAGCCGGAGCATCCGCTTGGATCCCACCGGGTCGGCCACAGTCACCTTCGACCCGTTCACCCTCTCGGAACCCTATACCCGTGGGACCGTGCGGCTCGGACCCGACGAGCTCCCGCAGGACAACGAGCTCCACTTCGTGCTCTCCCCCGGACGGGCTCTGCGCACCGTCATCCTCGAGGGCACGGGGGCACGCTCCGAGGCCAGTCTCTACATGCAGCGTGCTCTGGAAATCAGTGAGGAAGCCGCATTTCACGTCGACGTGCGACGCTCTGCGAACATCGACACCGCCGATCTGGACGCGGCCGCCGTCGTAGTCCTGAACAACATCCGCCTCCCGCAGGGGGCGACGTCGGACCGGATACGGAGATTCGTGGAGGCGGGTGGAGGCCTCCTGGTCGTGCTCGGGGAGCGCAGCACCTGGCAGGCCGGGATGGAGGAGCTGTCCCCGGCCGGTTCGGAGTGGCCACGGATCACGTTCGCGGTGTCGCCCGGCTGGGATTCCTTGACTACTCCCACCCGGTCTTCGAGGTGTTCTCTGGCCCCAGAAGTGGAGACTTCGCGCGGGCGCGCTTCTTCCGATCACGCAGCATCACGGTGGGACCCGAAGATCAGGTTCTGGCCCGCTTCGACGATGGGTCGGCGGCCCTTGCGGAGCGCCGGCTGGGCAAGGGACGTGTGCTAGTGTGGGCCAGCACCCTGGACGCGTTTTGGAACGATCTGGCGGTTCAGCAGGTCTTTCTGCCATTCATGCATCAGCTCGTGCGGTACCTCGGGGGTCACCGGGAGCGCGTGCCATGGTTCACGGCCGGTCAGGTTCTCGACCTTTCGGATCCGGAGGGAACATCGTTCGCCACAGGGCTGGAGGAGGAGCTCTCACTGGACGAGGAGCAGGTCGCGCTCACGCCCGGGGGCGGCAGCGTTTCGCTGCCTCTGGGGGAGACACCACGGTTCCTCGCCCTCGACGAACAGGGCTTCTATGAGGTTCGGCACCCCGGCACCGATCCGGCCAGGCCGTTCACCGTAGCCGTGAACGTAGAAGTGGCAGAGTCCGAGCTCGCGGCGATGGATCCAACGGAGCTGGCCGCCTCGGTGTCCCCGAGAGAGGCGGACCCCGAAGCGGGGGCCGCAGGCCTGTTACCCACTGAAGTCAGGGCTCAGGATCACGAACGCCGGCAGTCCCTCTGGCGGTTCCTACTCATCGGGGCGCTGGTCCTGTTGTTGGCCGAGACCGCCGTGTCGAACTGGCTTTCTCGCGCTGTGACGAGGAGATTCCAGGAGGGGGGGGGAACATGTACCACGGAAGACATAGGGCCATCTGCCACGCAGAGGTCCTTCGTGTCGTCCGACGGATTCGGCGACGTTGGCGTACGCGCATCGCAGTGCGCGGTGTGGCTATCGTGCTGGGCGCGAGCCTCGCAGCGTTTCTGATCTCGGTGTATGGCCTCGAGCTTTTGCGATTCAGCGCTCCGGCCGTGGTATCCCTCCAGATCCTCCTTTGGCTCGCGGTATCCGGGCTCGTGGCCCGCTTTCTCGCCTGGCCCCTTGCGCGGCGGGTCTCCGACGAGCAGGCGGCCCTCTACCTCGAGGAGAACGAGCCCTCCCTCGAGACCGCCGTGTTGAGCGCCCTGGAGGCCGGAGGTGGTAGCGCGAACACGTCCGAGGCTCTCGAGGGTCGTCTCGTCGACAACGCCCTGGACCGAGCCCGGAAGATCGACTACGGTCGAGGGATCGAGCAGAAGGGGTTCTACCGGGCGTCCGGAGCCTTGGCGGCCGCCGCCTTCGCCACGCTTGCTCTCATGCTCCTGGGACCGGTCCAGCTCCGCCACGGCGCTTCGGCCCTCCTCTTCCCGACCCGGGACGCGGGTACGGTGAACCCCTACTCCATCACCGTGGAACCGGGCGACGTGACCATCGCCCGGGGATCCGATCAGCTCGTGGTGGCCCAGCTCTTCGGGTTCGCGAGCGACGAGGTCCAGGTTTTCTTCAAGTCCGAGTCGTCGGACGTGTTCGACCGGCTCTCCATGCTTCCGGACGAAGCAGAGCGATTCGAGCTCCTCCTCCTCGGCCTTGACGAGAACACCGAGTACTTCGTGGAGTCCTCCGGCATCCGGTCGGACACCCATCGCATCGAAGTGGCCGACCTGCCGTATGTGGACCGTCTCGAGCTGGAGTACCACTTCCCGTCCTACACGGGCCTCGCACCGCGCACCATAGATGGAAGAGGCGACATCGCCGCCCTCGAGGGGACGCAGGTAAAGGTGAAGATCTTCCCCACCATGCTCACGCCGGGTGGGCGTCTCTTGGTGAACGGGAAGCCTGCAGAGCTCAGCGACGTCGGAGACGGGACGTGGTTGGGCAGCCTCAGGGTGGAGCGTGAGGGATACTACGAGATCGAGCTGGCCCAGGCGGACGGCGAGCTGGTCCCCGCCCTCGAGGGGACGCAGGTAAAGGTGAAGATCTTCCCCACCATGCTCACGCCGGGTGGGCGTCTCTTGGTGAACGGGAAGCCTGCAGAGCTCAGCGACGTCGGAGACGGGACGTGGTTGGGCAGCCTCAGGGTGGAGCGTGAGGGATACTACGAGATCGAGCTGGCCCGGGCGGACGGCGAGCTGGTCCCCGCGTCGCCCAAGTACACCATCGACGTCCTGACCGACCAGCCGCCCTCGGTGTCGTTCTCCAAGCCCGGACGGGATACAAGGGCGAGCCCCATCGAGGAGTTGTTCCTGGAGGCCAAGGCCGACGACGACTTCGGTATATCCGAGCTGGCCCTGATCTACTCGGTGAACGGGGAGCCCGAAGACACCATCTCCCTGTACGACAGCCAGCCCATGCCCGAGGTCACGGCAGGACATACCCTCTACCTGGAGGAGCTCGAGCTCGAGCCCGGCGATCTGGTCTCGTACTACGCCCAAGCTAAGGACAACAACCGGTCCAGCGGCGTCCGCACGGTCACCAGTGACATCTACTTCGTGCAGATCCGTCCCTTCCGCATCGACTACCGCCAGTTGCAGCAAGCCGGTGGCGGCGGCCAAATGGACGAGCGAGGCCTCTCTGACCTCCAGCGGCAGATCGTAGCGGCCACCTTCAACCTCGTCCGGGACAAAGAGGAGCTCCCAGAAAGCGAGTTCAAGGAGAACGTGGTCAGCGTTCGACTGGCCCAGGCTCGCGTCCGTGAGCAGGTGGCGGGGCTACAGGAGCGTCTCGTGGCCCGCGGGATGGGGGCGGACCCACAGTTCCGGCGCATCGCGGAGCTCCTTCCCAAGGCCATCGAGGAGATGGAGAACGCCGAGAGGATCCTGGAGGACGGTGAGCCCAGGGAGGCCATCTCGCCGGAACAGAAGGCCCTCCTCCACTTGCAGAAGGCCGAGGAGACGTACGAAGCCGTCGTCACCCAGGGAGGGCAGCAGGGTGGGGGCGGAGGGGCGGGTGCATCCGCCGAGGATCTGGCGGACCTCTTCGAGCTCGAGCTCGACAAGCTCAAGAACCAGTACGAGACCTTGGCACGGGGCGAGCGCCAGCAGAGGACCGAGCAGCTCGACGAGACCCTCGAGAAGCTGAAGGAGCTGGCCAGGCGCCAGCAGCAGCAGGCGGAGCGCCAACGGCGTGCGGCCGCCCAGCAAGGCGGCGGCGGAGCGTCCGCGCGCGGTCAGCGTCAGCTCGCCGAGGAAACGGAGGAGGCCGCCCGTCAGCTGGAGCGGCTTGCCCGGGAGACCAACGACCAGCGGCTGATGGAGGCCTCCAGACAGCTTCAGCAGGCCGCCGACGATATGCGCCGCTCGGCCGCATCGAGCGGGAACCAGGGCACAGCGGACGCCACCTCCGCCCTCGACAGACTGGAGGAGGCCCGCCGTCGTTTGGAGCGGAACCGTGTCGACCGCTTGCGTGAGGACGGCGAGGACGCCCTTCGGCGGGCAGAGGAGCTGTCCGACGAGCAACGCGAGATCCAGAGGCAGATGGATCGTCTCAACGAGCTGGAAGGCGCGGCCCTCCAGGAGTCGGCCAGACGCCTGTTCGAGCGCAAGGAGGCCATGACCGAGGAGCTCACGGACCTCGAAGGCCAGATCGATCGCCTGAGCGCCGACGCTCGCTCGAGCCAACCAGAGGCCGCCGAAGGGCTGAGGGAGGCCGCCAACTCCATCCGGGACAACAAGCTCAAGGAGCGCGTGCGCTACTCGAGAGGTCTCATCGGAACCGGTGACCAGGACTACACGCGCGAATTCGAGGCCGAGACGCAGCGGGGGCTGAACGAGCTCGGGGATCGCCTCGAGCAGGCGGTCGGAGCCGTGGGCAAGCCGGAGGACGATCGCCGGGCCGAAGCGCTCGACCGCACCAGGGATCTGGTTCGAGGCATGGAGTCCATCTCACGACGCCTCGGGGAGCGAGGTGATCGGGGCCAGCAGGGGCAAGGCGAACGACAAGGTCAGCAAGGCCAACAAGGCCAGGGCGAAGGCCAGCGGCAGGAGGGCCAGGGACAGCGGGGTCAGCAAGGCCAACAGGGACAGGGCAAAGGTCAGGGCGGCGACGGGCGGCTGGGCGGCTCGGACCAGGGCGGTGTCGGGACGCCCGACGGAGGCGGAGGGGGCCGTCGGCCCGGGAGCGTCTCGCCGGGAGACATCCGCCAATTCCGCCGTGAAATCCGAGAGCGGGTCCAAGAGGCCCAGGAGCTTCAGGGAATCTTGGAGCAGGAAGATCTCGAGGTGCTCGACGGCCGTCAGCTCGACGAGGTCGTAGCGGCCCTGAGGGCGTTGGACAGCGAGCGCATCTACTCGGACGTAGCCGAGGTCAAGCGACTCCAGGCACAGATCATCGAGGGACTCAAGCAGCTCGAGTTCGGTCTTCGTCGTGAGCTGGAAGGGGAGGACGGCGATCGAGTCTTCGTCTCCGGGTCGGACGAGGTCCCCACGGGCTTCCAGAAGCTGGTGGATGAGTACTACAAGGCCCTGTCGCGGAACCCTGGCAACTGATGGCTGACGTCCCGGCCTTTCGCCACGTCCACCAGGGTTCTGGCTAACACGCCGAGTTTCCATCGCAGAATCTCGAGGAGGGAGGGGTCCGGAACCGGCCCCTCCCTCTCCTCCAAGTCCCGCTGCACCGTCTGCAACTGGTCGGCATAGAACACCATCATCAGCATCTCTCCGAAGCCCTCCAACTCCTCGATTCGCCTCTCGGGCTCGAGGTCGAAAAACCCCTGGAAGCTCGAGAAGGCCGGCTCCGACAGCATCAGATATTCCCGGGCCGGCACCGAGTTCTTGAGCATGCGATGGACGATGATAACGTCGAGTCCGAAGAGCTTCTCGAAGCGATCGATCTGCTCGACGGCGACCTCGCCCGCATGCACCACCTGTTTGAGCCTCAACGACCCGATGCTCGAGCAGGCCCGGCAGCTACAGTGTGGCCGTGTGCTGAGGACCTTCATTTCCTTCGTGAACGCCCTAAAGAAGCGGGGAATCTGGTCCTTCACCTGCCTCGCCAGCCTCGGGAGCTCCCCGGTATCTCCCAGTGCGTAGAAGAATACCGCGTCGCCCTCCAGCTCACTCACGGTAAGGGGTGGCCCGGACACCGAGATGATCGCCTTGAGCAAGCGCACGACGATCTGTCGAGCGTGACTCGCCGAGCGTGCGTGCTGCCGCACGAAGTCGGTGTATCCACTGATGTCGGTCACCAGAAGGATACCTTTTGCGACTCCATTCACCATCCCGCACCTCCTCAGCCGAGCTAGTGTCCCGTTGCCAAAGTGTCTCGGCCAGTCGAGGGCACGGCGCCCCGACCCTCTTGGTGGCTCGCGAACTTCGGAAACGGAACACCAGAGGGCGGGGCGTCCTCGAACGCCACGCCCTCCAGGTCGCTTCATACGTAGTACAAAGGTGACTTTATATGTGTTACAAATACGTGACCTCTCGACCCAGTTCCTGTCCCCCGTTCCTGCGGTGACCGGATGCCTCACTTTCGTCAGGGGTAGAGCGGTAGGCGGGATCACGACGAGACGCCAACCAATCACACCCATGGGTGATCAGCCATGAAGATCGGTGTCCTGGTCCTCAACTTCGGAGAGCCCGAGCACGCCAGCCTGAAGGAGGTCGTTTCTTATCTGGAGCGAATCTTCACTCGGAACGCATCGCTGGAGCCGACGAAGGGCAGGGCCAAGGGACGAGCCCGACAGCTTGCCGAGGCCCGGGCCCCCGGATTGATAGAGGAGTACAAGGAGATCGGCGGATCTCCGCTGAACCGGCAGGCTCGCAAACAGGTCCGCATGGTCGAGCTCGAACTCAGACGGCGAGGGCTCGACGTAGAGTGCTACTCGGGCATGCAGTTTACGGACCCGTCCATCGTCACGGCCGTTGACGAAGCCCACTCCGACGGGGTGGAGAAGCTGGTAGCCCTTCCGGTCTATCCCCTCTGTGGAATGTCGACCACCGTGGCGGCGCTCGAGGACGTACATGCCGCCCTCGAGGAGCTCGACTGGGAAGTCCCGATTCGGGAGATCACGGGATGGCACCGCCACCCCGACTATCTGCGGCTCCGGGCGGACAACATCTTGGAGTTCGTCAGGCAGGAGGGCGTCGATCTACACGCCGCCGATACTCGGCTCGTTTTCTCGGCGCACGGCACGCCACTCGAGTACCTCGAGGACGGACCTCGATACGTGGACTACGTCGAGGAGGCCTGTCGCATGATCGCCCGAGAGCTGGGCACCACCGACTACGTCATGGGATACCAGAACCACGCGAACCGAGGCGTGAAGTGGACCGAGCCGGAGATCGACGACGTCGTCAAGGAACTCGAGGGAGCCCGGATCGTGGTCGAGCCGCTGAGCTTCATGCACGAGCAGTCCGAGACCCTCGCCGAGCTCGACGGCGAGCTCCGGGAGGTCGCCGAAGCCGCAGGACTGGAGCTTCATCGCGTCCCCATCCCCCACGCCGACCCTCGCTTCGCCGCCCTCCTCGCCGACCTGGTCGAGGACGCTCTGCGACCCGAGCCGATCATGGGAGAGCTAGGACTGCGTCGCTGTCTATGTCGTGCGACGACGAAGACCTTCTGCCTGAACGCGGCGGATTGAGGACGCCAGGGCTCAGCCGTTGACCGCCACCGTGAGCCGCCGGGCCAGCTGTTGAGCCTCGAGGATCCGGCCGGCGATGCCCGGCCTAGCCGAATAGTTGGAGCAGAGGTGCAGCCCGGCCGGTAGATCAAGGGCCGGCAGCGCATCCCAGCTCTCGTCCCAGGCAGGCATCCGAGTCCGGGAGACCATGAGCGTCTCGGCCGCGTGTCCGGTGATGGTCTCGAATTCCTGGCAGGCGATCCGGCCGATCTCGTCGTCGGCACGGTCCACCATCTCCGGGTTCTTCATTCCACCCAGGTACGCCGTGTAGAGACCCGAGCGCCCAAAGAGACTGTGGTTCCACGTCACGCCTCGGGTCTCGAACGGCTCCCCGAACGCCACCTGGCATCCGAGGCCGTGGAGGTCGGCCCCGGAACGCATGTGCGCGACCGCCAGCGGGTTGTACCGGATTCCGGCGAGTGTGGTCGCTCCTTCGGGGGCAACCTCCTCGACGATCTTTGCCGCCTGATCCGCGGGACAGGTGAGCAGCACGTGTGAGACCTGCACCGGGGGCTCCCCGTCGAGCACGACCTCCCAACCGTCGCGGCTCTCTCGAAGAGTGCGCACCGGCCGGTCCAGGCGCACCCTGTCCCCCAATCGGGCTTGAAGGGCCCGGGGTAGGGCAGCCAGGCCTTTGTGGAACGAGCACGGCGGAGCTTCATCGGTCCGCCCACCGGCCCTGATCATCCTCCAGAGAATGCTCCGGCCCACGCCCATGTTCTTCAGCGTTCGTCCCAGCCCGTGCCGGGCGGGCATGCGGTCTGGGTCCGACCCGTAGAGCCCTCCGTAGAGGGGTCCGAGAAGCTCTCGGTAGGCGGTCTCCCCGAACTTCCTCCGTAAGAACGCACCCGCCGTCTCATCGGCTCGTGGTCCCGACCGGAACGGCTCCATCAGGATGCGGGCCTTGCTCAACAGCGGCAGCAGGTCGGTGGCGATGGCCTGCCCCAGGGACAGGGGGGCAATCCTGAGCTTCCCTCTCGAGTAGACGAATAGCGGAAGATCAACCGGAGCCGTCACCAGCTCTTTGGACAGCCCCACGGCCTCCACCAGCTCCCGGAATCCAGCGGTGAGCCGAGCTCTCTGTGGTCCCAGCTCCACCCTCAAGCCGTCGCAGTCCTGGGACCAGAGGACACCGCCAGGCCGCCCGGCGGCTTCCCATAGCACGATGTCGACCCCCAGGCCGACGAGCTCGTGGCCGAGCATGAGGCCCGAGATGCCTCCCCCGACGATTCCTATCAACTGGGCTCCTGACCTCCAGATTCGGTGCCGAGACGCCGGTCGCGATGGCGAAAAGATCCGTCCGAGTCTACTGCGCCTCTCGGAACTTTCAACAACGGTCTTGACTGTGCACAGCCCCCGGACCAAATTTAGGCTGTCCTAATTTTTATGTTTGGGTAGACTCAACCGGTGTGTGACATGAGTAATTACCGAGTCGACGATACGTCGACTGCCAATGGCCGAGAGCCGACCGAGGAATCCCCGTCGGGGATCTCACGACGGGACCTGCTTCGCTCCGGCATGGTCGGGGCGGTAACCCTCGCCGCCGGGACGGGAGCGATCGCGCTCAACAGCGCGGCAGCCGAAACTGCCACGGAGAACCCGGGGCACCCCCACGACCCGGAGCTCATGGGAGCGGACGGTGACGTCGATCCTTCCATCTTCGACGCCACGGCCTTCCTCAAGGACTTCGACTATGGGACCGCCACCACGCTCCCTGGAGGGCAGGTCCAGCGTGAGTACGAGATCACGGCCGTCGACCGGGAGATCGAAGTGGCACCGGGTGTCTATTTTGCTGCCTGGACCTACAACGGCACCGTTCCAGGTCCCACCATTCGTTGCACGGAGGGAGACCACCTCAAGGTCAACTTCACCAACGCCGGGAGTCACCCTCACACCATCCACTTCCACGGCATTCATGCCGCCGGCATGGACGGTGTCTTCGAGGTGGTGGAACCCGGCGAGACCTTCGTCTACGAGTTCGATGCCGCCCCCATGGGGCTCCACGTCTACCACTGCCACTCCATCCCGCTGAAGCGACACCTTCACAAGGGCCTCTACGGCGCGTTCATCGTCGACCCCAAGGAGGGGAGGCCGGAGGCCAACGAGATCGTGATGCTGATGAACGGGTTCGACACCAACTTCGACGGCGACAACGAGGTCTACGCGGTGAACACGGTGGGCTTCCATTACCAGAAGCACCCCATCGAGATTCAGCAGGGCGAGTTGGTGCGCGTCTATCTCATGAACATGACCGAGTTCGATCCGGTGAACTCGCTCCATCTGCATGGCAACTTCTTCCGGCTGTACCGAACCGGCACCGATCTGGAGCGTTACGAGTGGACGGATACGGTCATGCTCTGCCAGGGCGAGCGGGCGGTACTGGAGTTCACCTACGATCTCCCGGGGAAGTACATGTTCCACGCCCATCAGAGCGAGTTCGCGGAGCTGGGCTGGATGGGGATCTTCGATGTCAAGCCGAGGACGATGACCTGACGGGCCCCGCGGCCTGTTGAGATCCGAGGAAAGGTATATCGCCGTGGATACACCGAGTCCCGAGGGCGAAGTCCGCCTGGCAGACACCGAGGGAGCCCGGCCGGCTGAGGTCGGGGGACCCGCCGAAGCTGGGGAGCCCGCAGAGGTCCAGGGCCGGATGGCCCTAGCCGCCAAAGGCCTTCTCCCCCTCCTCCTCCTGGCCGCGTTTCTGGCCATCTTCGTGCGCGTGGGTCCAATCGGTGTCTTCCGGGCCGCTTTTCCCCCGGTCGAAGAGTTGACCTTCGAGCGCGTGGCGTTCCCCTCCCCGGGCCTGGTCCGGGTGTATTTGGTCAACGGCGGCCCGGAGCCGGTCACGGTGGCACAGGTCATGGTCGACGAAGCGTACTGGCAGCACACGCTCACGCCCTCCCGCGAGATCGGGCGACTGGACCAAGCCGTGGTTGATATCCCGTATCCCTGGGTGGACGGCGACGCCCTCGAGATCTCGATCGTGAGCTCCACCGGAGTCACCTTCACGTATGAGGTCGACGTGGCCACGCAGTCGCCCGAGGTCAGCCGGCGCTACGTGATGACCTTCGCCCTGCTCGGTGTCTACGTCGGCGTGATCCCGGTCTTCCTGGGACTCCTGTGGCTGCCGTTCCTCTCGGGGATCAGCCGGCGGTGGGTCGACTTCTTCCTGAGCTTCACGGTCGGACTTCTGTTCTTCTTAGGCGTGGACGCGCTGGAGGGAGCCCTGGAGCTCACGGATCAGGTGGCATCGGCGTTCCAGGGGATGGGCCTGGTGGTCCTGGGGGTGGCGGGGACACCGCTCCTCATCAACGCCCTCAGTCGCCTGGCGCGTGGTCAAGAGGCCACGGGCCCGCTGGGGATATCACTGCTCATCGCGGTGGGGATCGGCCTGCACAACCTCGGGGAAGGCCTGGCCGTCGGGTCCGCTTACGCAGTGGGCGAGGTGGCCCTGGGGACGTCTCTCGTCTTCGGGTTCCTCCTCCACAACACCACCGAGGGGTTGGGGATCGTGGCCCCTCTCGCCCGCTCCAGTCCGGCCCTCAGGACGTTGGCCGGCCTCGGACTGGTCGCCGGTCTTCCTACGATTCTGGGAGCTTGGATCGGAGGCTTCTCCTACTCACCCACGGCCAGCGTCCTGTTCCTCGCCATCGGCGCCGGAGCCATCATCCAGGTGATCTGGGTGATCGTGCGGAGCCTCATGGCCGACAGTCGGTTCGGCCTTACTGGCCCCCTGAACGCCGCCGGCCTGGTGGCGGGACTGATCCTCATGTACGTCACCGGCCTCTTCGTGGCTGTCTAGCGAGCTACCTGCCCTCGACTCTGAGCTCACCATCGGGTAGGCCGGCAAGATCGAGCATGTAGAGGTCCAGTCCGTCGCGGCTTAGATTCGTGCCCCCCGGTGCACGCTCGCAACCTCCGTGTGAGCTAGGGAGGGCTCCCTGAGATGAGCAACGAGCAGTTCATCTACGTCATGAAGGATCTGCGCAAGCTGGTGCCACCCAAGCGCGAAGTCCTCAAGGGCATCTGGCTGTCTTTCTTCCACGGGGCAAAAATCGGGGTCGTGGGACCCAACGGATCCGGCAAGAGCACCCTGTTGCGGATAATGGCCGGGCTCGACGACGACTTCCTGGGAGAGGCCTGGGCCGCCAAGGGAACCCGTGTGAGCTACCTGCCTCAGGAGCCCAAACTTGATCCCGAGCTCGACGTCCGAGGAAACGTGGAGGAAGCCGTCCGCGAAACCCGTGAGCTCCTCAAGCAGTTCGAGGAAATCAGCATGGAGTTCGCTGAGCCCATGAGCGACGACGAGATGGAGGCCCTCATCAAGACGCAGTCGCGCCTCCAAGACCGCATCGATGCCTCGAACGCGTGGGACTTCGAGCGAAGGGTGGGGATCGCCATGGACGCCCTGCGCCTGCCTCCTCCCGATGCGGACGTCACGACGCTCTCCGGCGGCGAAAAGAGACGAGTGGCCCTGTGCAAGGTACTGCTCGAGGAGCCCGACATGCTCCTCCTTGACGAGCCCACCAACCACCTCGACGCCGAGTCCGTGGCGTGGCTCGAGCGATACCTGGCGGAGTTCGCGGGAACCATCGTCGCCATCACTCACGACCGCTATTTCCTGGACAACGTGGCCGAGTGGATCCTCGAGCTCGACCGGGGCGAGGGCATTCCCTGGAAGGGCAACTACTCCTCGTGGCTCGAGCAGAAGAGTGAGCGGCTACGGGTCGAGAAGAAGCAGGCGTCGGCCCGGCAGAGCACGCTGGAGCGAGAGTTGGAGTGGATTCGGATGGCGCCCCGGGCGCGACACGCCAAGGGCAAGGCGCGCATCGGAGCCTACGAGGACCTGCTGGCCCAGGACGAGCGTGAGCAGATCAGAACCGCCGAGATCCTCATCCCGAAGGGACCCCGCTTGGGGAAGAATGTGGTTCTCTGTGAAAGCGTGAGGAAGGGATACGGTGACGTCCTTCTCGTCGAAGACCTCTCGTTCTCACTCCCTCCGGGCGCCATCGTAGGCATCATCGGCCCGAACGGGGCTGGAAAGACGACACTCTTCCGGATGATCACGGGCCGGGAAGGGCCGGACAACGGCACCGTTCGCCTGGGTCAGACCGTCCGGCTCGCCTACGTGGATCAGTCGGGGACCGATCTCGATCCTGGGAAGACCGTCTTCGAAGAGGTGGCTCAGAGCTTGGACGTCCTCCAGTTCGGTCGAGTCCAGGTGAACACGCGGGCCTACCTGTCGTGGTTCAACTTCCGGGGCGCCGATCAACAGAAGAAGGTCGGAACGCTCTCGGGCGGAGAACGCAATCGGCTGCGCCTGGCCAAGCTCCTGAAGGAGGGCGGTAACCTGCTCCTCCTCGACGAGCCCACCAACGACCTGGACGTCGACACGCTCCGTGCACTGGAGGAGGCGCTGCTCTCCTTCGCAGGATCGGTCATGGTGGTCTCCCACGACCGGTGGTTCCTCGACAGAATCGCGACGCATATTCTGGCCTTCGAGGGCGACAGCAAGGCGATATGGTTCGAAGGAAACTACCAGGAGTACGAAGAGGATCGGCGGCGGCGCCTCGGCGCCGACGCGGACCAGCCTCATCGCATCAGGTACAAGCGGTTGGCCTCATAGAAAAAAACTCTGGTGCGTAGCGGGTTTCCCGTGCTTATCTTTAACTGGGGAAGTTTCCCCTTGAGCCATGGAGATCATGGGCTCTGGGGAGGCGTTTTAGTCTGACACCGTGGACGAGGCGACGGATGGAGCCGGACAGGCCCGACAACCCGAGGATTCAGCCGGAAGAGGCGGAAGCACCGCCCGAGGGAGCTGACATCTCCGAGGTGGAGATCAGCCAGGCCAGCGAGCGCGACGCCGTGCTGTCTGCCGTCATGCGGGAGCAGAGCCAGAAGGCCGAGCAGGACGGCCATCTCCCTCTGGATTTGGATCCGGCCGCCCAGTGTTCTGAACATCCGGACTCCGGGGCCGCCCCCTACGGAGCAGGAGGAGGCGACACTGAGGCTCGTCATGTACTTCCAGGCCCAAAAGATCGAGCAGTATCGGCTCGACACGGGGCGTGTGCCCCTGGAGCTCGACGATGCCGGCCCGGTGTTCAGGGGCATGGAGTACATTCGACTCACCGACCGAGATTACAGGATCCTGGGGAGAACTTCCCGGGTGATCCTCTCCTACTCGTCCGTGGAGCCCATCGATGCCTTCGTGAGCGTCCTGACTCGCATCGCGATGCCGCAAATGCAGAAGGTCCTCACGAGGGCCCGGGCCACTGAGGTGAGGGCGTCGTTCAGCGTCGTAGAGGAAGCCGCAACGCGCCTGTCCATCGAGAACAACCCTTGGCCGAACGACACCGACGCAGGCGTCGTACCCCCGGAGCTGCTCGATATGCTGCCGGGCGGCTTCTCCTTCGATCGCGAGCGGTACCAGCTCGATTGGGAGAACTGGATCCTTCCCAGCGGGATGCCCGGCTATCCCTCGGTGCGGGGCCTCATCGGCATCTCCATCACCACCTCGGATCGGGCTCTGGGGGTGGCCCTCATGGACCTGATTCCGAGCAACGCCAAGTTCGAGCTAGGCGAGACCTACACTTTCATCTTCGCGACCCAGTAGTCTCTGGCCATCGGTCTTCGCTACTGGAGGTCTTCAGCGATGATCGTCTGCATGATGCGCTGTAGCGTCTCGATATGGCGCTCCAGCTCCTGCTCCAGCACGTGCAGTCGCTCGTAGGCGTCCCTGCCGGGTCTCTGATCGGCCCCTGACGTCATCTCGTATAGGTACCTCAGCTGATCGACCAGCATGGGTGTCTGGTAGCTGCCCTCCGTCTTGGTCACCAGGGCCTGCTCCACCTCGGCGAGCTCCTTCAGGGCGGCCACGGCCCGCTCGGCCGCAGCGCGGCCCGACTCGACACCCGCCTCGGTGGCCTCCTTGGCGGACTCGAGGTCCTGCACCGCCAGACGCCCACGGATGATCGCGTCGCGGATGTGGATGTTGAGGGTGAACTGCTCCTGTAGGTCGGCCAACGTGACGTTGTCCGCCGCCACCCGAGGGTCGATGAGGACGTCGAAGGAACGGGTCTGGTTACGTTCGTCGACCGTCAAACGGACCTCGAACCGACCGGGCACCGCCAGGGGGCCGCGATCCGCCAGGCCTCCAGGATGCTGGAGGTCCCAAACGAACCGGTGCATGCCGGCGGTCGTGGCGACACGGGGCTCTCCCGTGCCCGCACGCTGGGGCGCCCCCATGTCCTGGAACTCCTCGTAGGGGTAGCCTCCCGCCGTGCTCGTGAAGCCTCGAACCACCCTTCCCTCATGGTCGAGGAACTCCAAGGTCACCTCGCCCCTGACGTCATCGCCGAGGTAGTAGTCGATGGTGGCGCCTAGCTGCGGATACTGGGGCCGCCACGTTCTCGATCCCCACCCCGGACCCTGTAGGCGTCCCTCGGCTGGAACAGATGGACCTCCGCCGAGGCCAAGGTCTCATCGATCTGGTGTAAGGGCGTCACGTCGTCCAGAACCCAGAACGACCGGCCCATGGTGGAGACGACCAGGTCTTGATTGTGGACCCTGAGGTCAGTGACGGGCGTGATCGGAAGATCCAGCTGGAAGGACTGCCAGTGCGCCCCGTCGTCGAACGAGATGAACATCCCGAACTCGGTCCCCGCGTAGAGGAGGCCCGGCCGGTCCGGATCTTCACGGACCACGCGCGTCGGGTAATCGTCGGGAATGCCGTTGGTCCCGTCAGTGAGGAGCGTCCAGCTCTCCCCGTAGTCCACCGTCCGGTAGACGTACGGACGGAAGTCGTCCAGCAGATGCCGGTAGCCAGCCACGTATGCCCTTCCGCCGCGGTGGGGTGACGGGTCTATGTTCTGGATCCGGCCCTCCGGCGGCATGTCGGGGGGCGTGACCTCCGTCCAGGTCTCTCCGTCGTCGCGGGTCATGTAGACTGGACCGTCGTTGGCCCCGGTCCAGATCACTCCTGGCTCCACCGGGGACTCCTCGATGACGTATAGCACGCTGTAGTGCTCCTCCCCAGTGATGTCCCGGGTGATGGGTGTACCCGAGATGACCTGGCGCTCCGGCCGGAAGGCCGTGAGGTCGGGGCTGATCTGCTCCCAGGTCACTCCCTCGTCGCGGGTCCGATGCACAAACTGGGATCCGTGATAGACTGTCCCGGGGTCGTGGGGGGAGACCTCGATGGGGACGACGCGCTGGAAGCGGTACGGCAGCTCCCCAGGATTGACGCCGTACAGGTTCACGGCACCGACGTAGTACTGCTTCTCCTGGCCCGTGCGATGATTGTACCGCCCGAACCGCCCCTTGCAGTTCGCGTATACGATCTCCGGGTCGCCGGGCTTGGGCACAACCGGTCCGGTTTCACATCCCCCGACGGCCATCCAATAGCTCTCCGGGCCCGACAGCCCGCTCACTTCGGGGACGCGGCTTGGAACCATGATCGTGCTGTTGTCCTGCTGGCCCGCATAGAGCCAGTAGGGGAAACGATCGTCCACGTCGACCTGATAGAGCTCGGCGGTGGGCTGGTTGTCTTGAGTCGACCACGTCAGACCCCCGTCCCTCGTGACGTTCGCCCCACCGTCGTTGGACTGGATCATGACGAGGGGATCGATGGGGTTGATCCACATGTCGTGGTTGTCCCCATGGGGCGTCGAGCGGCGCTCGAAGGTCGCACCCCCGTCTGTCGACTTCCAGAACCGGGTCGCGTTCACATACACCACGTCGGCATCCGTGGGGTCGGCATCGACGTTTGTGTAGTAGAAGGGCCGGTCCATGAGCGGCTTTTGGTTCGTGACCATCCGCCAGGTGCTCCCGGCATCGTCCGAGCCGTAGAGCCCTTCCTCGGGCTCCTTGGTCTCCACCAATGCGTAGACGCGGGCGGGATCGTCCGCGGACACGGCGAGGTCAATCTTTCCGATGAGCCCGGTAGGCAGGCCCTCCTCCATGAGAGTCCAGGTGTCTCCGCCGTCCTGCGAGCGCCAGATCCCGTCCTCCCGCCCTGACGCCTCCATCCCGCTGATGATGGTCCACGGCTTGCGCTCGCCGCGCCACATGGCCGCATAGATGGTGTTGGAATCGGTCGGGTGCATCTCTAGGTCGATGGCTCCCACCGAGTCGGATGTGAAGAGCACCTGCTTCCAGTCGGCCCCACCGTCGCTGCTCCGGTAGACCCCCCGGTCGGGATTCCGTCCGAAGGCGTGGCCAAGGGCCGCCACGTACACCAGATCAGGGTCCCTGGGATGAACTAGAAGGGCGCCGATCTGCCCGGTATCGTGAAGTCCGATGTCCCTCCAGGTTTCACCGGCGTCGTCGGACCGGTAAACGCCCCTGCCGGCGATGACGTTGCTCCGGATTCCGTCGGAGCCGGTGCCCACGTAGATCACCCGTGGATTGGACGGCGCTACCCGAATGGAGCCGATGGAACCGGTGGAGAAGTACCCGTCCGACACGTTTGCCCAGCTCTGGCCGTAGTCGGTGGTCTTCCAGACTCCCCCGCCCGTGGCTCCCATGTAGAAGGTCCCTTCCTCTCCGGCGTGTCCGGCCACGGCCGTCACCCGCCCGCCTCGTGACGGCCCGACCATTCTGTACTCCAGGTCGGCGAAAAGGGCCGGATCGTATACCTGATTCGGATCGCTGGCGGCTTGGCCGGCGATCTCCCCCACGCCCAACGACGCCAATGTCGCGAGGGCCAGCCCCGACATCCCCTTGTAAACGGCTCTCAACATGCCACGACTCCTGTCCTGCGTAGCGGTCTAATTCGTCGGTGAGCGCGGGCGCTGCCGCGAGCTCCCGGATCTCGGGGGGTGGACAGATCCCACCACCGGCCCGATCAGCCATGGTGAGTCGATCGTCTTGGAACAATCGATCATCTTGCGGTATGAGTTGGGGCCGGTCAAACGCCTTGGAATCGGAGGACGAGGACCGTCTCGCTCGACGCCCCTCCGATTCTCACACCCCCGCGGGCGGCTCCGCAGGGGATCCACCGGCCCCTCCCCCCCGTTCCCGAGCTGACTCCCTTCCGGAGCGCCGCGCCCCCGGACTTACCGCCACACAGCGAGCGGAGCCGGCCGCGGCGGGCGTCGAATTGCCTGGCAGCGCTGAACCCGATTATCTTTCGGTGTAAACCGCTAGGGGTACCCCAGTAGCCGACGGGGTTGAGAGAGTCCCTTGGAACCTGATCCGGCTGACACCGGCGTAGGAAGTGCGGCATGAAGTCAGCAGAAGCAACAACAGGAGCCGCCCGGCGCGCAGCCGGAGCGGCTCTTTGCGCATACTCCTGCTGAGCGCCCGCTCCGAAAAGGAGATTTTCGTGCAGAAGCAGAATGGACCCAGAAGCAACGGCGAGCGCCCCCCCACACACTCCCCGGAGGGTGATTACGGTGCAGCGTTCCCCAACTCGCGGAAGGTGTTCGTAGAGGGCCGCCACGGCGTTCGCGTCCCTATGAGGGAAATCGGGCTTTCCGGCGGTGAGCCGCCGATCCGGGTGAACGATACCAGCGGCCCCCTCGGCATCGATCCCCACCTGGGGCTTCCAAGGCTGCGGGAGGCGTGGATCGTGGGGAGAGGAGACGTGGAGGAGGGGGAGATCACCAACGGGCCGGTCAATGCCGAAGCCGCGGTACCGATCCCCGAGGCGCTGCAGAACCGCCCGCTCAGCTCTACGGCCGGGCCGGTTACGCAAATGCATTACGCCAGAGGGGGCGAGATCACTCCCGAGATGGAGTTCGTGGCGGTCCGCGAGGGAATGGACGCCGAGTTCGTGCGTGACGAGGTGGCCCGGGGCCGTGCCATCATCCCGTCCAACATCAATCATCCGGAATCTGAGCCCATGATCATCGGGCGAGCGTTCCGGGTCAAGATCAACGCCAACATCGGCAACTCGGCGGTGGGCTCGTCCATCGAGGAGGAGGTGGAGAAGCTCCGCTGGGCCACTCTCTGGGGCGCCGACACAGTCATGGACCTCTCCACCGGCAAAAACATCCACGAGACCCGTCAGTGGATCGTCCGGAACTCGCCGGTACCCATCGGCACTGTGCCCATCTATCAGGCGCTGGAGAAGGTGAACGGGGTCCCGGAGGACCTGACGTGGGAGGTGTATCGCGACACCTTGATCGAGCAGTGCGAGCAGGGCGTTGACTACTTCACGGTCCACGCGGGCGTTCTGCTACGATACGTGCCACTGACGGCGGAGCGCGTCACCGGAATCGTCTCCCGGGGTGGCTCCATCATGGCGAAGTGGTGCCTGTCCCATCATCGGGAGAGCTTCCTCTATACGCGTTTCCGGGACATCTGCGAGATAATGGCGGCGTACGACGTGGCGTTCTCGCTTGGAGACGGACTTCGGCCCGGCTCCCTGGCAGACGCCAACGACGAAGCACAGTTCGCCGAGCTCTACACCCAGGGCGAGCTCACTCGAATCGCCTGGGAGCACGACGTCCAGGTCATGAACGAGGGGCCCGGGCACGTCCCGATGCACATGATCAAGGAGAACATGGACAAGCAGCTCGACTGGTGCGACGAGGCGCCCTTCTACACGCTGGGGCCCCTCACGACGGACATCGCCCCGGGCTACGACCACATCACCAGCGCCATCGGCGCCGCCCAGATCGGCTGGTACGGAACGGCCATGCTCTGCTACGTCACGCCCAAGGAGCACCTAGGTCTTCCTAACCGAGAAGACGTGAAGGCGGGGGTAATCACGTACCGGATCGCGGCCCACGCCGCGGACCTGGCCAAGGGGCACCCCCGGTCCCGGGAGTGGGACGACGCCATCAGCAAGGCGCGCTTCGAGTTCCGCTGGGAGGATCAGTTCAACCTGGCTCTCGATCCGGTGACCGCCCGGGAGTTCCACGACGAGACGCTCCCGGCCGACGGTGCCAAGGTGGCCCACTTCTGCTCCATGTGCGGGCCGAAGTTCTGCTCCATGAAGATTACGCAGGATATACGCGACTACGCGGCCGAAAAGGGCCTGCCGGTGGGCGAGGAGCTGGTGGAGATGGGCCTCCAGGAGAAGGCGCATGAGTTCAAGGAGAAGGGTGGGGAGATCTATCTGGACGTGGGCACTGACTGAGGGCGGGCGACCGGCCGCACGGTCCGTTGCCGACGGAGAGCTCGCGTCATTGAGGTAGGTCGACTCCTGCCGATGAAGGTATGAAAGGAGTACGGGAATGAGGACGAAACACCTAGGTCTTGCGGGGGCCTTCCTCGTGATCACCGCGACGATGGCAATGCCGTGGCCCCTCGCTGCTCAAACGCCGACCCGACTGCTCGTCAGGGCCGTGGCAAACGACGCCAAGGTGATCGGGTCGGGAGTTGGTGGAGCACGGATCACCATCCGTGACGCTTGGACCGGACAGGTACTCGCCGAAGGAGAGCAGAAGGGCTCCACCGGAGACACGAACTCGATCATGGTCGCTCCCCGGAAGCGCGGATCCAAGGTCTTCGGGACCGATGGGGCGGCCCACTTCCTCACCACCCTGTCACTCGACGAGCCGACACTCTTGGAGGTGGTAGCCGAGGGTCCCCTCGGGACCGAGCAGGCCCTACGGCGGGCCAGCAAGACGGTCCTCATGCTTCCGGGAGAGGACTTTCTGGGAGAGGGCTTGATCCTGAACCTGTACGGCTTCACCGTCGTCATCGAGCGCCCCGGAGACGACGGTCGCCCGAACACCGGATCGCCGTTCGAGGTGCGAGCCAAGGTCACGATGCTTTGCGGGTGCCCGACGGAGCCCGGCGGAATGTGGGACTCGGATCAGATATCCATCACTGCACGGCTCCTCCGCGGCGACGCCATCGTGGCCGACGCGACTCTCCGGTACGCCGGGGAGCGCAGCACGTACGTTGGGTCGCTCACAGCATCTGAGGCGGGACAATACGACCTCGTGGTTCTGGCGGTGGATACCGGGAAGGCGAACAGCGGAATAGCGCGAAGTCGGGTCGAGGTCCGATAGGAGGAACTGGTGGCTCCCCTAGTCGTCCTCCCAACTGACTTCATCACCGATGCGCACGGCGTCGTCGTTCAAGACGCTTCCGTGGGCGCCGCCTCTCCAATCGGGTGCCAGCGCGTCCTTAAGGCCCGGGCAGGCCTGATCCAGGATCATGCAGGGCCGGGTCTCGCCCCTGATCCGGATACGGAGATCGCCCACGACCAGGACCCGGTCGACGGTATCCTCCAGGCGAATCCCGCTCATGAGGAAGTTAGCGCGACGCATGATCGGCTCCACGTCTTTGCTCAGCTCGCTCTTGAGGCCCTCGAAGACCTCCTCCTCTATGAGCCTGACGTGGCGCTGGCTGTCGAAGTCGGCATTTTCTTCCAGGCCGCGACCGTCGACGGCAACTGCCTCATGCACGGAGTCCATTGGACCGCCTCGTGACACCTTGAGCCAGATGGTCTCCAGTCTCCCCGTCCCCTCAATCATCACTTACCGCCAATGTCTTTGGAGTTCGTCCAGCGCCTCACTACCGGGACACAGCTTCTCGTACGGCACGGAAGCCAGCGCTTCGTCCACCGTGTCCTCAAAGGCGTGCATGTCCCGCCCCGAAGGCTCGATGTAGAGGAGTCCGGTGGCAACCTCACCCCTGCTCTGAAGCTCTTGTACATGGTGGTACGCCGCGTTCCGGTCCGTGGGATCGTACCCCTCGCTCACCGATCTGAACTGGACGACGCTGCCGTCGTGCATCATGACTGCCGTGACTGAACCTTGGGACTGCTCCGCCTTGATCTCGCTTCTGAGCGGAACGAGGTCCGTCTCCACCACCTCGTGGTTGTGGACACGGGTGTGGGCGTAGCTCTTGGTCGAACCCTCGTGATCGTTGAACGTCACGCACGGCGAGATGATGTCCACCAGGGCGAACCCCCTGTGCTTCAGACCCGCCTTGAGAAGTGGGACCAACTGGGGCTTGTCCCCCGAGAAACTGCGCGCCACGAAGGTCGCGCCGAGGGTGAGGGCAAAGGGCACCGGATCGATGGGCGACATCTGGTTCTCCATGCCCCTCTTGGACTTTGTGCCCACGTCGGCCGACGCGGAGAACTGCCCCTTGGTGAGGCCGTACACACCGTTGTTCTCCAGCACGTACAGCATGTCCACGTTGCGCCGGATCGCGTGGCAGAGCTGACCCAGCCCGATGGAGAGGGAGTCTCCGTCGCCGGAGATGCCGATGTAGACTAGCTCCCGGTTGGCGGCGTTCGCGCCCGTGGCGATGGATGGCATGCGCCCATGCACCGAGTTGAACCCGTGCGCCTCGCTCAGGAAGTACGCCGGCGTCTTGGACGAGCAGCCGATGCCGCTGAGCTTGGCAACCCTGTACGGTGGGATGTCCAGCTCGAAGAATGTCTGAACGATGGCCGCAGTGATCGAGTCGTGCCCACAGCCGGCGCAAAGCGTCGACATGGTGCCCTCGTAGTCCCGCTGCGTGAGCCCCAGGGCATTCTTCCGGAAGCGTGCATGACGGACGTCGGGTTTCGCTGTCTGTGCCATGAAAGCTCTTACCCCGCTTCCGTCGGGACGAGTCCCAGCTGCTCCCGAACGCCGTCCAGGACGAAATGGGCGGTCATGGGAAAGCCCCGGTAGTCTCGGACGGACACGAGCCTGTCCTTTGCGACGCCCGTCTCCAGGGAGAGGAGGCGCCGAAGCTGCGCGTCACGATTCTGCTCGACCACCACGTTGGTGTCGTGGGCCTCCAGGAACTCCTGGACTGCCCCGGCGAACGGGAACCCCCGCACCCGCATGTAGTCCACGGTCACACCCTCCTCGGCCAAACGATCTATGGCCTCCAGAACAGGCCCCCGGCAGCTGCCGACGGTGACGATGCCGACGCTCGCACCTTCGGACCGACGGATCTCAGGGCCCGGGACGAGCTCCGCCGCACTATCGATCTTCATAGCGATGCGATCCACCACGTCCTTGTAGAGGTCGCCGTCCTCCGTATATCGCCCGAATCGGTCGTGCCCCGATCCCCGGGTGAAGTAGGCCCCGTCCGGGTGCACGCCCGGGAGGGTGCGATACGGGATGCCGTCTCCGTCCACATCCATGTACCGGTAGAACTTCTCGAGGCCCTCGATCTCCTCAGCGGACAGGACCTTACCCCTGTCGGGCACGTAGTCGTCATCCCACTCCAGGCGCTCGCACATCCAGTCGTTCATGCCGATGTCAAGGTCCGAGACGACGAAGACGGGGGTCTGGAAGCGCTCGGCGAGGTCGAACGCCTCGACGGACATGTGGAAGCACTCCCGAGGCTCGGCCGGGAAAAGAGCGATATGCTTGGTATCGCCGTGCGACGCGTACACGACCGTGAAGAAGTCACCCTGCTGGGTCCGGGTCGGCATGCCGGTGGAGGGCCCCGCGCGCTGGATGTCGAACAGCACCGCAGGCACCTCGGCGTAATAGGCCAGGCCGATGAACTCGTTCATGAGGGAGAGGCCCGCGCCACTGGTGGGCGTGAAGGCCCTGGCCCCCATCCACGAGGCCCCGAGCACCATGCCGATGGACGCCAGCTCGTCCTCGGCCTGGATGATGCAGTAGAGGTTCTTCCCGGTCTCGGGATCCTTGCGGAACCGGCTGCAGAAGGCTTTGAACGAGTCCATGACCGACGTAGCCGGCGTGATGGGATACCACGCCCCCACCGTCGCTCCGGCGTAGACGCAGCCCAGAGCCGCCGCCGCGTTCCCCGTCATGAGGACACAGTCACCGGTGCGATCGAGGGACTCCACGTGGACGGGCAGCGGGCACTCGAAGTGCTCCTTCGCATACTCGTAGCCGAGGCGGATCGCGACCTCGTTCGACGCCATGAGCTTGGGCTTCGTCTCGAACGTCTCCCTGAGCAGCCCGTGGACCACGTCCAGATCGATGTCGAGGAGAGCAACCAGCGTACCCACGTACGCGATGTTCGTCATCAGGATGCGCTCTCTGGCACCCTCGAAGGCCTCGACGCACATGCGTGCCAGCGGCGGCGCCAGGCAGGTGACGTCGTCCCGCATCAAGTCCTCGTCCATGGGCCACGTCGAGTCGTAGAGGAGGTATCCACCCGAGCGCACCTCGGCGATGTCCTGCTCGTGGGTCTTGGGGTTCATGGCGACCATGACGTCGAAATGCGACGCCCGGGCGCCGTATCCGTCCTTGTTGACCCGGATCTCGTACCACGTGGGAAGCCCCTGGATGTTCGACGGGAACGCGTTCTTCCCGGAAACCGGGACCCCCATGCGGAACACCGCCTGCATGAGCAGGCCGTTGGCGCTGGCGGAGCCCGTTCCGTTGACCGTGGCGATTTTCAGGGCGAAGTCGTTTATACGGGCTCGAGAGTCTCGGTCCAAATCGGCCGTCCGGCGTAGGGGATGAGTAGGTCGAACTTGCGCATGTCCCAGGCGGCCGTGGGGCAGCGCTCGGCGCAGAGTCCGCAGTGGACACAGAGGTCTTCGTCCTTGACCATGACCCGAGCGGTCTGTGGGAGGGCCTCCGAAACGTAGAGATCCTGATCCAGGTTGTCGGCCGGGGCGGTGAGGCGCGCCCTGAGATCATCCTCCGTCCCATTGTGGGTGATGGTGAGGCAATAGACAGGGCACACGTCGATGCACGCGTCGCACTCGATGCACAAGATCGGCGTGAAGTCGGTCTGGACGTCACAGTTCAGACAGCGCTCGACCTCGAGGGCGGTCTGCTCCGGATCGAACCCCAGCTCGACCTCGACCTCCAGCGCCTTGAAGCGCTCCACCAGCTCGACGTGGTTCATCTTGGAGCGGAAGGCCGGGTCGTAGTCGCTCCCGTAGCTCCAGGAGTGGAGTCCCATTTTCTGGGAGACTAGGTTCATGCCATAGGGGAGGCGATCCGTAGGGGGCACACCCCGGCAATGGTTGTGGATCGAAATGGCAGCTTGATGCCCGTGCTCCACAGCCCAGATGATGTTCTCCGGGCCCCACGCAGCGTCCCCGCCGACGAAGACGCCGTCGCGGGTCGTCTGGAAGGTGGTCCGGTCCACCACCGGCATGTCCCACTCTCCGAACTCGATGCCGATGTCACGCTCGATCCAGGGGAAGGCGTTGTCCTGGCCGATGGCGAGGATGACGTCGTCACACGGAATGACCGCGGTGTCGAGCTTCGTAGGCACCAGCCGACCCGTCTCGTCCGGATGCCACTCGACGACATCGAACTCCATGCCCACCAGGCGTCCGTCCTCGAGGAGAAAGCGACCCGGCGAGTGGTTCTCCACGATCTCCACCACCTCTTCCTCGGCGTCCTCGAGCTCCCACGCAGACGCCTTGAAGTAGGGGCGGGTCTTCCGGGCGATGACCTTCACGTCCTTGCCGCCGATCCGCTTGGAGGTGCGGCAACAGTCCATGGCCGTATTGCCAACGCCGATGACCAGGACGCGCTCGCCGATGGACTCCACGTGCCCAAAGTGGACCGACTCGAGCCACTCGATGCCGATGTGGACGTTGGCGTCGGCCTCGTCCCGCCCCGGGATGCGGAGCTCCTTGCCCTTTGGCGCTCCCGTCCCAATGAACACGGCGTCGAAGTCCTCTTCGTCCAGGAAGCGCTTCAGGCTCTCGACCGGATGGCTGTAGTGAACCTCGACGCCAATGTCGAGAATGGCGTCAATCTCCTCGTCGAGGACCGCGGCCGGGAGCCTGAAGGCCGGGATGTTGATCCGCATGAGACCGCCGGGACGATCCATCTTCTCGTAGAGGACGCACTCGTAGCCCAGCTGCATGAGGTCGTTGGCCACGGTCAGGGAGGCGGGGCCTGCACCGATCAACGCCACCCGCCTCCCGTTTTTCTCCTTCGGGGCCTTGGGGAGAAGATCCGACACGTCGCCCCTGAGGTCGGCAGCCACCCGCTTGAGCCGGCAGATGGCCACAGGCTCGTCCTCGACCCGGACCCGCCGGCAGGCGGGCTCGCAGGGGCGGTCACACGTTCTCCCCAGGATCCCCGGGAAGACGTTCGACTCGCGATTGAGCATATACGAGTCCGTGAACCGCCCCTGGGCGATGAGCCGGATGTACTCGGGAACGTTCGTATGGGCAGGACACGCCCACTGGCAGTCGACGACTTTGTGGTAATACTGAGGTTCGGTGACGTCCGTGGGTTCCACTCAGGAGCTCTCCGGCCGGTGGACGAGGAAAATTAAGCGATGAAATGGGGGTACCCCGGGGATTCCGCAAGGTGGCGGAGGCCCTCAGCCCGCGGCCCCAGCGACGTTACGCGAGACCACGTCCAGCACCCGGTCGTGCCGTGCGAAGAACACGAGATCGTCCCCCGCTTGGGCCGTGAGATCTCGAGACGGCTGAACACTTACCTCACCGGTCCGTTCCACCAGGACGATGTCGAGCTCTTGGTCCGTCTGGAGGTCTCCAACCGTCCGCCCCACCAGGAACGAGGTTTCCGCCACGGGGAGGCGGATGGTGGAGTACTCCACGCCCTCGATCTCCAACGTCTGGGTGATCTCGATCCCCAGGGCGGCGCCGGCGAACGCGGGGGCCGCCAGATCCGCCGAGCTGAGCACGGACTGTACGTTGAGAAACTGCTTGAGCTGATCAGCAAATCGTCGATCCCACATGCGGCTCACGATCCGGACGCCCGGGTTCGCGTGCCGCACCCTCATGATGGCCTCCATGTTGACCTGATCGTTTCCGGTACAGGCGATGAAGGCCTCAGCCCGGTCGAGCCGCGCCTTGTCCAAGGTGGTGGAGTGTCGACCATCGCCGCGGAGCACGGGCACACCCATCTCGGTGAGGTGCTCCTCGACCAAGGGACGCGGTGACTGATCAATGGCCACGACATCGAGGCCCATGTCCACCAGGTCGCGGATCACGCGGTGACCCACGTGTCCTGCACCGAACACGATCACATGATTCCGATAAGTCAACGCCAAGGCCTCCGCCCAAGGGTTTCTCTGCTCGTCACGATTGAAAACAAGATTTACGAAGTCGGCGGCACCCAACGCGACCAGAAGCACGAAGGCCACGGGCATGGCGTACCAGAACGCCACGAGAGCCGCCTCGGGGGGGACCGCCTCTGAAGCCTCGAGGATCATGAGCTGGACGACGACGTAGGGGCGGTCGATGAGCGGCATCTCATCGCCCCTGAGCGCCTCGTACAGCTCCCCGTACGCAAGACCGCCAACCACCGTGAGGAAGAGGAACCCGAAGATCGGTAGGCGGAATTCCCGCAGTAGGGCCGCCGCATGATACCACGCTGCACAAACAGGGCGGGGAATCAGTCGGCGGCGATATCGAGTGATGCGGGCCGGCCGGCCTCGGACGCCCGAAGGCAAGCGGACTCCTCCCTGTAGAATACGGCCACGTAGAAGACGGCCACGCGAGCGTGGACAGGTCTGTCAGGCGGTAGGGAACGCTGGGAGCTACCCACCGTACCTGTAAAAGTTACGCCCCGCCGAGCGACGGGGCAGAGCGGCCCGCTCCCCGGATGACGATGCTCTTCCCAGGCGGAGCACCGTCGTCCTCCGGCCACACGCCGAGTGAGCTACAGATCCGCGCGCCAGACCCGATATGGCCCCTCATCGAGGATCGCACGGACGGTGCCGAATGCCGCCTCCAGATGGCGTTGAATCGGAAGGCGGCGCTGGGTCACCAGCAGCAACATGCCCCCCTCCGTCAGATGTGCCGGGGCGCCGCTCGCCAGCTCCTCCAGCACCCGCTCTGTCTCACCCTTCCCTTCATGGTACGGCGGATTACTGACGATCAGGTCGTAGCGCTGATCCCCCAGCTCCCTGAGCCCATCAGACAGGATCCTATGGGATCCGGGTACGTTCGCCTCGACCGCTTCCAGGGCTACGGCGTCGGCGTCCAGAAAGTCCACGAAGACGGTGGGCTCCCGTGCTGTGACCCACGCACCCAGGAGCCCCGATCCACAGGCGAAATCGAGAACTCTCGCTCCCGCGGCAAGCGACGGAATCGTATCCATGAGAGCCCGGGTCCCCTCGTCCACTCGGCCATGGGCGAACACGCCCGGATAGGAGATCCAGGTGGTCGGAAGATGGGCGACGTCCAGGGGAGTGGAGCGCTGCCACGCCTCGAGGGTGCCCAGCAGCCCGGGGACGCGTGGCCTCCAATACCCTGCAGCGGCCTCCCGTGGCGATAGTCGTGGCCGCGCCCAGCACCTGCCGGACCCGCCCTTCGGCGGAGCCGGCCCCCTCGTCGTTGGCCCCGTACACCCAGAGTCGGGCACCCACGTGAAGGGAGGCCGCGGCCGCGTGGACGGACATCTCAAGCTCCTCCTTTGCCTTGGGGAGCCTGAGGGTCGCTGCCGCGTAAGGGCCTCCAGAAGGCCATGGCGAGGCAACACGGCCACGCAGGGCCAGCCGGTGCCATGAATGGGGCCTGCCGCCCGAAGCGACAACAGCGCCGGTGACCTCTTCCCGCCCCTCGAGCATGACGAGGAGGTCCCCCTCCACGTCGAGACCGGAGAGCGTCTTTGCCATGAGACCTGCAGCAGCCTCGTCTCGCCAGCTGGCGCCCCGCTTGTGCGCCATGGATCCTCCGAGTGTGATGTGTCGGGGCTGTCCCGCCCTCAATCGCCCCGGATCATCTCCTCGAGGCGCTCCAGCCCCATGCGAACTTTGGCCTCTGGTGGACCGAAGGAGAATCGGACCCACTTCTTGAGATCCTTCCTCGGAGGTTTGGCCCCTCCCGGGTTCACGTCGAACCATCGACCCGGGACCGTCATGACCTTCCTCTCCAGGGCCGCGCGGAAGAACTCGTCGGCGTCATTGAGAGGCTTGGGTAGACCCCCGATATCGGCCCACACATAGAACGTACCCGAGGGCTCGTGCTCGCACTTGATACCCATGGAGCGGAGCCCATCGAGCATGACGTTGCGCTTCCGGGCGAACACGTTCCGTACCGCCTCAGTCTCCTGGTCGGCTCTCGCCGACTCGAGAGCCTTGATGGCGAGACGCTGGGCCGGGAGGCTCGGTCCACCGTCGATGGCGCTGCCAGCCCGGGTGATGTTCCCGATGACGTCCGACGGTCCCACCGCCCAGCCGATCCGCCAGCCGGGATACCGGAAGCTCTTGGTGAGCCCGTCCACCAACAGGACAGAATCCTTCTCGACGTTGCGAACGTACTGAGCTGCCGAGACGGGCCCGTCCCCCGCCTCCCCGGAGTCGCCGTAGATGAAGTGCGAGTAGAGCTCGTCGAGGATGACGGTGCACTTGTGCTTGCGAGCCACGTTCAAGTACGCCTTCAGGTCGGCATCCCTGATCAACTGCCCCGTCGGGTTGCACGGGTTGCTGAAGAGGAAGGCCTGGAGCTTTTCGCTGATCATCACCTTGCCGAGGCGCTCCGACGAAATGACGAAGTCGTCTTTGGGGGCCGTGGGCACCCCTACCGGCTTCACGCGGTAGCTGTGATAGTCCAGCATGTCTTCGTACGCGGGGCAGTCAGGCACCTGGTACCTCAGCGGGACCTCGCCCAGGACCGCAAGGATCCGCGACAGGATAAGGCGCCCCCCGGACGCGATGCTGACGTTCTCCTTCTTGTACTTGCTGTCCGACCCTACGCGGTAAAGGCGGTTGTAGTGTTCAGCCACGGCCTCCCGGAGCTCGTCGATGCCCCCGACGGGCCCGTAGGCGTGGTCGTGAGGCTCCAGGGTTATCCACGAGAGGCGAGTTGGCGCTCCCTCGATGGGACCGACTTCCGGCTGTCCCTGGCCCAGATTGGACCAGTCGGGGTGGCCGTTCCTGAAGCCGAGCTTCATGGCCTCGGCCACGACGTATAAGACCGCTCTGTACGGAACTTCTCGGATGGTCGCCTTCTTCTTGGCCACGGTTGGGATCTCTTTTCAGCTGCTACAGGTGAGTGCGGTCAAGCCGAGCCTGCTGCCCGGAAGGACCGGAACGCGAGAGGAAACAGCGTTGTGAGGACCGAACTGAAGAACAGGAATGCTATTGCCCCGGTGAGCGCGAACACGAGCCCCGACGAAGCCCCGAGCCAGGCCGGCGGGAGGTAGGCTTCCGCCGGGGCGAGGCCCATGCGGGTGATGCCTGTGACCACGCCCGCCACGTGGAGCCACACCACCAGGAGGGCCACGCCCACGTTGAGGCCGACCACGGACCGCATGCGGGCGCAGTGCAGCGGGTCCGAGCCGGTCTCGCCTTCTCGGGCCCGCAGGTACTCGCCCACGATCCAGATCACGGCTCCCAGGAGGATCATGGTGTCGATCCCGATGGTGGCGCCCATGGCGTGTCCAGCGACCGCATACGTGCCGTGGATGATCGCGTTAGTGGTGGAATGGAGATGAACACCGCGGAGCCGACGATGGCCACGGACCAGTACTTCGCGGCGGCGAAGCTGCCCCGTGTGGCACAGAACGGGCCGTCCTCCCTGGTCCTCGCTAGCGCCCACAGATCCGACACGGCCCGGACCAGGATGATGATCTCCATCATGCTCACGACGAAGGCGATCCACTTCACTAGCTCGCGCTGGGGGAGGTGGTAGGAGTGGTGCGCGAAGTTGGTGAAGGAGTTCAAGAGGCCCACCGCGAAGAGGGCGTAGGCGGTCCTCGAATGTCCGTACTCGGCGTCGCCGGAGATTCGCTCGCCGATGTAGATGACCGAGCCATAGACAAAGAGGTTGAAGGCCCCTACCAGTGTGCCTGTCGCCTTCCACTGGACTCTCAGATCGTGTACCGGATCGCTCCAGATCCCCGGCAGGAGGTAAGCGTGCTGTTCGAGGAGTGTGTAGACGAAGAAACACCATCCCCACGCCCCACATGGTAACGTAGAGCGGACGGTTCCAGAAGCCGGGCCCCACGACTCGGAAGAAGTTCCAGACATAGCAGAGCCAGCCGACTAGGATCAGGACCGAGAACGCCGGGTGGAAGCCCACATACTCCCGGCCCGACCCGACGCCGGCCAGGAGCGTGGCGAGGATGCCGACGGCCGCTGCGGTCCAGCAGAGCACCTGTACCCTGAGCCTCCAGCGGTCGCCGTCCGGAGATCCCGCCGTTCTCGGTCGCCCGGCTCATCGAAACTCCCACCATGGGATCCGTGTCCACTCGCTGGGACGGGCCCCCGAGGACGCCTCCGCCAGGCTTGCCTCCAGGCCGTCTCTGCCCTCTCCCAGCCATCGGAGGAACTCGATCACCGCTTCCCGCTCCGAGGCGTCGAAGGCCGGGATGGGAGGCGGCATTCCCACCTCCGGGCGACCCTCCGTCAGAACCTGCCCCAGCTCCCCCAAAGTGAGACGCCCCGTTACCGTGGAGAGATCAGGGGCGCCGACGGGGGAATCGCTCAAGGGGAAGTGACACCCGGTACAGGGCCGGGCCTCGAGCGCTGCATAGTCCGCCGCCACCTCGGGAGGGGCCATACCCAGTGCGTCCTGCACCACCACGTCGAAGGCTCCCCCCGGCCCGCTCCCCTCCGGTGCGGCTCCGAGTCGCAGCTGCCCCCGGCCTAGATCGGGCCGGTCCAACGCCTCGAGGTAGGCGGAGAGGTCGGTGATCTGCTCGTCCGTGAAGTGGAACGGAGGCATCTGGCCGCTGCCCACGGTCAGGAACGACGCCAGCCTGGACGCGTCCATGCGGCTGGCGGCGTTGGTGAGGTCCGGACCTAGAAAGCCACCTTGCCCATAGAGCTGGTGACAGACCTGGCAAGCGTTCTCGTGCCAGAGGGTGCGACCGCGGAGCGCGGCCTCGGACAACGGATCCTGACGCTCATCGGTGTAGACGAGCGTGGTCTGGACCCCGAAGGCGGCCACCAAGCAGGCCAGCGCGGCTTCCTTGGCAGAAGCCCTAACCATGCGCCGTCATTCTCCTCAATATGTGTGTGGGACCCCTCTCAGGGGGATCGAGCAAGACAGGAATTTAAGGTGAATCGGCCTTACACCCAACCCCGAGCCGTCCTGTCGGGCTTGTGGGCCTGTCTGCCCTCTTCTAGCTTGCCGCAGGCGCGAGCGAAGGACGCCTCCGGTCCGCCGAAAGGGGCCTCCCTTGCCGCCCGCCCTGTGTGAGCGGGCCGCTCGACATGTCCTTTCGAGGAAGAATCGATGGCGCGGGTTTTGTTAGCCGGGGCCTCGGGAAGCCTCGGGCAGGAGGTCTTGCGGTCGCTCGCCGAGCGCGGCCATCGGGTCCGAACGCTGTCCCGCGGACCTCGCAGCGCTGCAATGCTCTTCACCGGTGAGCATGTCCGGGCCGACCTCACCCGCCCCGACTCCCTCACGGGAACCTGTCAGGGCGTCGACCTGGTGTTCTCGTGCGCAGGCTGCTCCATGCGCCTGGACGATTTTCGGGATCGGCGTCGCTATCTCGACGTGGACTTCACCGGCAACCGCAACTTGCTGAGGGAGGCGGAGCGTGAGGGCACCCCCCGGTTCGTCTACGTCTCGCTCCACGAAGGCGAGAAGCTCCGCCACAACGGCTACGCCGATGCTCATGAGCGGTTCGTCGACGCGCTGGGCGCCTCCCCCGTCTCTAGCCTGGTCATCCGGCCCACCGGGTTCTTCTCGATCTTCCTCGAGATCCTCCGCATGGCTAGAAAGGGCCATGGAGTGGTGATAGGCGACGGTACGGCACGGGCCAACCCCATTCACGAGGCCGACCTGGGGGATGTCTCGGTCGATCATCTGGAGTCGGAGCGGGAGGAGCTGTCGGTCGGCGGACCAGAGGCCTTCAGCCGACGCGGCATCGTCGAGCTCGCTCTTCGCGTCGCCGGACGACCGGAGCGGGTCCGCTCGGTGCCGGAGTGGGTGGCACGGGCGGCGGCCACAGCAGCCCGACCCCTGAATCCACGTCTTGCCACGCTGCTGGCGTTTGGCGTGGAAGTGAGCGTGACGGACGTGGTGGCGCCCGCCTATGGAAGCCGCCATCTGAGTGACTTCTTTCGTGAGGCTGCGGCTAATCAGGCGGGCCCTTCCACCCCCTCCCTTCCCACCTAGGGCCGGTCTTGGTAACCTGGGTCGCCAAGGGCCGCATGACGCGGCGGCCTACCCCGTGCCTTCCATGACCCTTCAGGTGCAATGGCACACGACAGCATTGCCGTCATAGACTTCGGAGGGCAGTACGCCCACCTCATCGCCACCAAAGTGCGCCGCCGCCGTGTGCTGGCTGAGATGCGGCGGCGGGAGCTGGGTGTGGAGGACCATCTTCTGGGCCAGGGCACGATCTCTGCGGACACCAAAGTGTGATGCGTATCACCCTCGGCGTCCGGTTCGTCCTCCTCTCCTGCCTGATCGTCCTGTGCACCGTGCCGACGTCCGCCACCGGCCTGACGGCTCAGGAGACCACCCTTCTCCGACCCTCCCGTGTGTTTGACGGGGAAGCTCTTCACCAGGGCTGGGTGGTCCTGGTGCGGGGGAATCGCATCGAAGCCGCGGGTCCTGCGTCGGGAGTCGACGCGCCCCGGGCGACCGTGGAGATTGATCTCCCGGGAACCACGCTCCTCCCGGGCCTCATCGAAGGGCACTCCCACATCCTCCTCCACCCCTACAACGAGACGGCATGGACCGACCAGGTCCTGAACGAATCGCTGGGCCTCCGCACCGCCCGCGCCACCGCTCATGTGAAGAACAGCCTCATGGCCGGGGTCACCACGATGCGCGACCTGGGATCCGAGGGGGCCGGGTATGCCGATGTGGGCATCAAGCAGGCCATCGACCGCGGAGTGATCCCGGGCCCGCGGCTCCTCGTGGCCACCAGGGCCATCGTCGCGACGGGCAGCTACAACCCCAGGGTGCGCCCGAGATCCAGTTTCCCAAGGGCGCCGAAGAGGCCGACGGCTACGACGATCTCATCAGGGTCACGCGAGACCAGATCGGCCGTGGGGCCGACTTCATAAAGGTCTACGCCGACTACCGCTGGGGCCCGAACGGGTCCACCCAGCCCGCCTTCACGCTGGAGGAGTTCGAGACGATCGTGAAGGTAGCCAACAGCTCGGCACGGCCTGTCGTCGCCCACGCCTCGAGCCCTGAGGGCATGCGCCGGGCCACCCTGGCGGGGGTCGCCACCATCGAGCACGGCAACAGCGCTACGGACGAGACCTTCCGGCTCATGGCCGAGCACGGTGTGGCCCTCTGCCCGACCCTCGCTGCCGGCTACTCCACCCGGACGTACGCAGGCTGGCGAAAGGGCATCGATCCCGAGCCTGCGAGCATCACCAGGAAGCGTGAGAGCTTCGGGCGAGCCCTGGCGTCCGGCGTGACCATCTGCTTCGGCGGGGACATTGGTGTGTACTCACACGGCAACAACGTGCTTGAGCTGGAGCTGATGGAGGAGTACGGAATGCCGACTCAGGCCGTGCTCGCTGCGGCGACCTCGGGGAACGCCCGGATATTCGGAATCGACGGTCGGGTGGGCCGCGTCGAGGATGGCCTCCTGGCAGACTTCATCGCAGTGGAGGGCGACCCCACGCAGGAGATCTCCGCCCTACGGCACGTCCGGTTCGTCATGAAGGACGGAGAGGTCTACCTGAAGCCATGAGCAAACCGAAGCTCCTCAAGAAGGAGCTGGGCCTCTGGGACGTCTACGTCATCGCTACGGGTGCCACGCTGAGCTCGGGCTTCTTCTTGCTTCCGGGGCTGGCGGCCGCCGGAGCCGGGCCGGGAATGCCCCTGTCCTACCTTCTGGCCGGCCTCCTGCTGGTCCCCGGCCTGGTGAGCATGGCGGAGCTCTCAACGGCCATGCCTCGCGCCGGAGGGGTGTATTACTTCCTGGATCGCAGCATGGGCCCCCTTATGGGTACGGTGGGGGGCTTCGGGACCTGGATCGCCCTTTCCCTCAAGGCTGCCTTCGCCCTCATCGGCATCGGGGCCTATCTACGCCTCTTCCTCCCTGAGCTCAACATCGTGCCCATCGCAGTGGCCTTCGCCGCCCTGTTCGGGCTCATCAACGTTTTGGGAGCGAAGAAGGCCACACGGTTCCAGGCACTCATGGTCGTGGGCCTGCTATTGATTCTGGTGTGGTTCATGGGCACGGGGCTCATGCACGTGGAGCCGGGGAATCTGGCCGGCGTGTTCGGTCAGGCGCCGGCGTCCATCGTTACTACAGCAGGCCTCGTCATCGTCAGCTACATGGGGCTCACCAAGGTGGCCAGCATAGCGGAGGAGGTCCGAAACCCCGAGAGAAACCTCCCCCTGGCGATGTTCCTGGCCTTCGGCACCGCCATCCTCGTCTACTCCCTGGGCACTGCGGTCATGGTGGGGGTGGTCTCTGCGGATACCCTGGCAAGTGACGGGGGCGACCTGACGCCGGTGGCTACGGTGGCCGATGTGCTGGTAGGGCCATGGGGGATGATCCTGGTAACGGCGGCCGCAGTCCTTGCCTTCTCATCCGTATCGAATGCGGCTGTTCTGAGCGCCTCCCGGTATCCCCTGGCCATGAGCCGCGACAACGTGCTTCCCCGGTTCTTCTCGAAGATCCACGCCCGTGGGACGCCGGTCTACGCCATCTACACCACGGTCGCGCTGATCCTCGCCTTCGTCCTGCTGTTCGACCCGACCAAGATCGCCAAGCTGGCAGGGGCATTCCAGCTCATGATGTTCGGGCTGAGCTGCCTGGCGGTGATCGTCATGAGGGAGAGTCGCATCGAGTCGTACGACCCGGGCTACCGTTCCCCCTTCTACCCCTGGCTGCACTTCCTGGGCGTGCTGGCCCCCTTCTGGGTCATCATGGAGATGGGACTGCTCCCCAGCCTGTTCACGGGAGGTCTCATCGCATTCGGCGCCATATGGTATACGTACTACGCCCGCGACCGCGTGGACCGCGAAGGGGCCATCTACCACGTGTTCGAGAGGCTCGGGCGCCAGCGCGACGTCGGCCTGGACCGCGAGCTCCGGCAGATTATGAAGGAAAAGGGCCTCCGGGACGCCGATCCCTTCGAGCAGGTGGTGGCGTCTGCTACGATCATCGACACACCCGGCGGCACGAGCTTCCGTAACATCATATGGGAAGCCTCCGCCCATCTGGCCGAGACGTGCGATACCTCGGCCAAGAAGCTGGGCGAAGGCTTCCTGAGGGGAACAGTGGTTGGCATGACGCCGGTCTCTCGCGGAGTGGCGCTCCCCCACCTCCGCCTCACCACCATCGAATCTTCGCGCATGGTTCTGGTACGGTGTATCGACGGGATCGAGATGGACGTGGACGTGGACTCCGCCGGGACGGCACAGGAGCAGCCCGAACCCGTACGGGCGGTCTTTTTCCTGGTCAGTCCCGAGAAGAACCCCGGCCAGCACCTCCGCATCCTCGCTCAGATCGCCGGACGCGTGGACAAAGAGGACTTCATGGACGCGTGGCTGTCGGCGTCCAATCACCAGGAGCTCAAAGAGGCCGTGCTTCGGGACGAGAGGGTGTTGGCCCTCACAGTGGAGCCCGACACCCCCGCCGCGTCACTCATCGGTCTCGCCCTGAAGGACCTGAACATGCCCGAAGGCACGCTCATCGCACTGGTGAGCCGCGAGTCGGAGGTCATCGTCCCGCGAGGCGCCACGGTGCTCGAGAAGGGCGACCGGCTCACCGTCATCGGAGAGCCCGCCGGCCTGAAGATCCTCGGGCAGCGCTTCAAGCGAAGACAGTCCGAGTCCGGATCCGCCTAGGGCCCTTCAGGGTCGCGGCCCCGGACCGCCTGGCGCGTCGGGCAAAACGATGACCGACTCCAACGACAGCGGACGCGCACCATCGTTCTCCAGCACAAACGCTTGTCAGCCGCTCAGAGCCCGTCCACGGTCCACGCGCAGGCGACGAAGCGGCCGTGATGGGACAGCGACAGATCCACGGGCAAACGCTCGTCTTGCCGGTGCAAGGTCGGTATCCCCCCTTGGGTCACGATGTCGAGCTCTGCCGGGGAGATGTTCATCAGGGACCCCAAGGCGGTTCGCGCCAGCTCTCTAACTCGAACGCTGGGGCGGTCGCCCCGAGCTTCCGAGCCGTCGATCTCGATTCGGCCGACGCGGGCACGGGCGCCGACGGGGCGCTCGCCGGCGGCTCCGTCGTGGACTTCGGAACGGGAACCGGTCGCCTGACCTGCCACGGTCACGGCCAGAGCGTGCAGCCATTCGTCCGCTCGCTCGAACCAGACACTGAAGCGTCCACCTCCATGGCTCACCTCGGCCCTGGCGTCGTCGAGCATCCGGACGGCGAATCTCCTCGGGAAGAACCGTACCTCGCCGTCGAGCTTCCGGGCGACCTTGAAGGCGCTTTCCTTAGCCGCCCAGAGAGACCATCGGAGTTGATGCGCGGAGCGGCTCCCGCGGATGCGGGCTTGTTCGGCAGGAGTAAACGCCCGGCTGTCGAAGCGCCCGTGGATCGTGCGGGGTTGGCTCCACGGATCGTGGAGATCGATGATATCATTACCGATGAGCAAAATACCTCTGCTCCATACGGGCGAGGCGAGCGAGAATCTGCTCCGCCATGTCCCTGGAACGCCGCAGGCCCGAATGCTCCGACTCGGGCTTGAAGAGCTCGAAGTCGACGTAGAACGAGTCTCCGCGGACCGGAACGGTGGACCAGGTCTTCTGTCGGTCGCCGCGTATGTACACGCACAGTGCGCGGCAGTCCCGTACGGAGTTCAGGATCCTCCCCACCCCGTGGGCGATGGAGTCGGACTGCACACGCCCCGTGCGGCTACGCCCCGCCTCGGGGAAGATCAAAGCGGTCTCTCCCCGGGTGAGGAGATGTTGCACGCGCTTGATAACCCCGGACACGTCCTGCCGCCTCCCGCCCCGTCTCACGGGAATACACTTGGTGAGCCAGGCACCGAACCGGCCTGGCCAAACAAACGCGTAGTTGGTGTACTCTGGCAGGTTCCACGGCATGCGGGAGTAGTTGAAGACGTACCACCAGCTTCCCCCGAGGGCCCACGCGACCACAGCCGAGTCGACCATGGTCAGATGGTTCGCGCAGATCAGCATGGGTTGATCGTTCTCACGTATCATGGCACGAAAGCGCTTGCGAAGCGCGCCGGCGTTCTTGACGTGATACCTCATCAGGAATCGCATCGCGAACACGATGGAGGTGATCCACAAGACGGAAGACAGCCGGCCCACCTCCCGCTGAACGGCCAGCGCCGCCCGTGTTCTGAAGGGAAGCTTCGTCACGACTCGAGACCTACGAGATCTTTTGCTGGATGAGCCCCACGGCGTCGCCGACGGTGTTTACTGTGTCGGCGTCTTCATCTTCCACCTCGATGTCGAACTCATCTTCGAAGTTCAGGATGATGTCCACCAACCGTGCGGAGTTCACCTTGAGATCCTGGAGGATGTTCGTGTCCTCGCTCACCGCATCCAGTGCCTCTTGGTTCTTCACGTACGGCTTCACGATCTCTATCACCCTCGCGAAGATCTCTTCTCTGGTCATTAAGCGCTTCCCGTTTCAATCCACTGCTAGTCGACCCACCTGCGGAAGATCGCACAAGAATTTACATCGCCAAAGCCGAAGCCCGCCTTGATAATCGTATTCAGCTCCGGCATTTCACGCACCACATGCGGGATCGAGGCCGCATATGCCTCGATCTCCGGGTGCACATCCTCACAGTTTATGGAGGGATGAACAAACCCTCTCTCGAGCATCAAGATACATGCGACCGCCTCCAAGGCCCCTGCGGCACCCAGCGCGTGTCCGATCATCGACTTGGTCGACGAGATCACCGGGAACGTTTCCGGCGTCCGTTCGAGGGCCTTCGCCCAGGAGGCCACCTCTCGCGGATCGGCGCCGGTCGCCGTCAGATGACCATTGATGGCGTCCACCTCGTCCAGATCGATGGACGCATCTGCCACGGCTTGCCGGATGCAGCGCTGCACTCCCTCCGGGTTCGGCGCCGTCATGCTACCTCCACCGCTATGCCCTCCGCAATTGATGCAGCCACCCAGAACTTCGGCATGGATCTGCGCGCCTCTCGCCTCGGCGCTCTCCAGGCTCTCCAAATGGAGGAGTCCTGCGCCGCTGCCGGGAACGAACCCGCCCGCCGATGCACTGAGCGGGCGTGAGGCCCTCTCAGGCTCGTCGTTGTGCCTCCGGCAGAGGACACGCATGGAGTCGAAGCCGGCCCAGGCATAGGGACTCGACCCCTCGGTGCCTCCGCACAGCATTCGCTCGGCGCGGCTCGCAGCGATCCGATAGTACCCTTCGATGATCGCCTCCAACCCGGTGCTGCACGCGCTGGAGTTGGCTGTCACCTGGTTACCCAGGGACAGAAGTCCGGCCACCCGCGCGGAGACCCCGCTGCCCATGACCTGCTCCACGATAGTGCTGCCGAGCTTGCGCACCCGGCCCGCATCCACGTATGGCACGAGCTTCTCGCCGGTGGTATCCAGCCCGCCGATCCCCGTTCCGAGAACCGCCCCGGCCTCCCAATAGACCCGATCGTCGCCCGGCTCAGGTCGCTCGAACCCGGCGTCGGTCCACGCGTCGACGGCGGCGATGCAGCCGTACCGGTGGCTGCTGTTCATGGCCAGGAGCTCGTCCTCCTCGAAGAATTCGGCGGCGATCTCGTCGACGCCCTGTGGGATCCCGCCAACGGTGCATCCGAACTTGAGCTCTTCCAGCTGCGGGTAGTGTCGGATTCCGGAAATGCCGTCGCGGATGGCCCGAGCGTACTCCTCGAGGCCGTTCCCGTTGGGAGCCACGACGCCCATGCCCGTGACGACTACCCGGCGGCTCATCGCTCCACCCCCAGGCCCGAGATCGTCCCGGACAAGACGACGGTCCCATCGTCCAGGGTCATGGTCGCATCGGAGCGGAGCTTGTTTCGCCGGAAGAACACCGTCCTCGCCGACGTCGTCACCCGGTCCCCTGGCTTCACGATACCGGTGAAATCGACGTTGGCGTCGCAGAAGAGAGCCACTCGCTTCTGCACGCCTTCGATCCCGTGCTCGAGGGCGATGATGTAGATGCCGAGCGAAACGACGCCGATCTGGGCAAAGGATTCCAGGAGGACAACCCCCGGAGTCACCGGATCTCCCGGGAAGTGACCCCGATAGAAATCTGAGTCGGGCCGAAACCGATACTGGGCAACGATATGGTCCTCGGACACCTCGAGGATCTCGTCTACGAACCTGAACGGCTCCTGCTGGGGGAGCAACTCCAACACCTGGGCCGGCGTGAGCTTAGTTCCTACGGACTCCGACGTGCTCACTCGGCCATCTTCCCACCCAGGGACCGCTGCGAGGGCCAGGGGTAGTCGGCATAGTCGATGTCGCGAAAGACACCCACCTTGGCGCGCTTGATCTCGTAAATGGCCTCACCGTCCACCAGCACCGTCGCGTCTCCGATGGCCACGGCGGACCCGGACTGCGGCAGATCCTGATATCGAACGATGTCGATCTCGTATCGGACGACCTTGTCGTGGGGTCTGATCTGCCCGTTGAACTCCACCTCGGCGCAGCCCAGCGCCCGCCCGGTGCCCAGGGCGCCGTTCCAGGCGCAGTAGAAGCCGATGAGCTGCCAGACGCCATCCACGCCAAGGCATCCCGGCTGGACCGGATCGCCGAGGAAGTGACAGTGGAAGAACCAGTCGTCGAGGCGAACATCCCGCTCCGCCACGATCCGACCCCGTGCACCCTTTCGCGAGATGTGCTCGATGCGATCGACCATCAGCATGGGGGGCAGCGGCAGGCGAGCCTTGAACTCCGGAGGCTCGTCCTCGAGCAAGCGCCCATACGCGAAAGCCAGAACCTCCTCCTCGGAAAGGTGCGATCGCTCCCGGAACTCATCGTACTTCACGGCGTCTCTCCAAAGCGGAGCACATAGCTGGACCAGGACAGGCCCGAGCCCACCCCGATGATCGCCACGTCGTCACCGTCGGTCCATCGATCCCAATTCATGGACATCACGGACGGTGCTCCGGCGGCTCCCGTGTTGCCGTAGTCCACGACGTTGCAGTGGTGATGGTCGCCGTCGATGTTACAGTGCTGGCACACTGTTTCGAGCATCCTGAGATTGGCCTGGTGGCCGATGAAATGGAGGGAGCGGCCCGGGGGCGGAAACTCCTTCTGGATTCGCCGCAAGCAGCGCACGGTCTTCTTGATGGCGAACATTTGGACGGTGCGACCCTCCTGGCTGAAGTGACCGAAAAGGGGAACCACCACCTTGTCGCCGCCCGCCGGGCTCGACTCCAGCGTGTTGCCCAGGATCTGGATTCGGGACGGGACCTTCGTGGAGACCACGGCAGCCGTCGTGCAGTCTCCCCAGAGCACCGACGCCGACCGGTCGGAGTAGTCCACCGCGGTCGTGAGGCTCTCGGGCGTCGCCAGAAGGATGTATTCCGGAAGTGCTTCGGGGCGCATCATGGACAGAGCATAGAGCGCCACCCACATGCTCGTGCACGCCGAGTTGATGTCGAAGGCGGGCACCTCCAGCTCCAAAGCCTGGGCGATCATGCACGCGTCGGCGGGGGAGGACCACTCCGGCTTGCTCGAGCCCGCGATGACCATGCCGATGTCGTCCTTGGACACGCCTGCCCGCTCCAGCGCCATCTCCGCGGCCCTGCTACCGGTTTCTGCGTGGGTGTACATGGCGGCTTCCACGGCCCCCCCGGGATCCACATTCCGGGTCTCACGGATGTAGTCGAGAGGAAGCACCGTACGGCGGGCGCGGATCCCCACTCGCTCCATGATCCACTGCTCGTTCGTCCCGATGTCGAGAGCGGTAAGGAACTCGTTGGTGATCTCACTTTCGGGATGGAAATGCCCCAGCCCGTGAAGGTACAGGCTCATCGCGAAGCCCCCGAAATACGCTCTCCTCCGTCCACTCGGATGACTTCGCCATTGATCCAAGCGGCCTCGGGCAGAGATAGGAGATAGATGACGTTGGCGACGTCCTCCGGCGAGGTCAGACGCCCGAAGGGATTCCGGGTCCGCGCTTGGGCTTTCAGATGTGCGCTTCCGGGAATCATGCGTAGAGCAGGCGTGTCCGTAACCCCGGCCTGGACGATGTTCGACCGAATTCCGAAGGGAGCCATTTCCACAGCGATGGAGCGCGAGACCGACTGCAGCGCCACCTTCGCCGCGGCCACCGCCGCATAGCCTTTCCATGCCACCTCATTGCCCTCGCTGGTGAGACCCAGGATGCGAGCGTCGGGAGCGAACATGCCCCGGCCTAGAAGCTCCTGGGTCCAACCCAGTAGGCTGGTGCCCATGGCATGGATGGTGCGCGTCAGGTCCTCCTCCTCCAGGAAGGAGTCGCCGGAGTACTCCGGTGGCGTCGTGAGACCCTGAACACCGTCGATACCCTCCTCGAACAGGCGGTCGGCAGCCTCCTCCAACGCCGATTCATCGACGCCGAGGGCTTCCGCCAACCGCTGCCGGGCCACATAGGAAGCGGCCGCTTCGGGACCGATCAACTTGAGATTGCCGAAGGCGATGGAGTGGAGGACGACACGGACCCGGCCCTCGGTCCCTAGTGTCTCGGCCAAGGCTTCGAGGATCTCCGCCCGCGCGTCCGAGTCCAGGGCATCCTTGTTGAACGTCAGGAGCGAGACGCCCCGCTTCCGGATCTGGTCGAACTCCAGCTCGATGCGACGCATCGCCCCGCGGCGGTCGCGGTGGACGACGCACAAGTTGAGCCCGTGTTCGGCCAGCTTATGTGCGGTGGCGAGCCCGAAGCCGCTCGAGCCACCCAGAATCAGCGCCCACTCATCGCCGCCGAAGGGTGCGGGTGACGTCCTCACGCGGTTCTGTTCTCGGTGAACATCAGGGAGAGTTTTGGGCAATATGGCAATGAGGCGCCCCAACGTCGGGATCACCCCCGGAATCAGCGGCATGCATAGGGATACAAGGATACCAAAGGGGAGCGATTCTGACTAGGAAGCGGGGATGACATCCGCCGATTCCTTGCTACCCGGCATCCCATGGCCTATCTGTAGGTGAGCCTTCCCGACCACTTCGATCCCGCGCCCGACGAGTGGAGTGATGCAGCAACCCCGGCTTGCCACCGAGTCCATTGCGGGCCAGCGGCCGTATCAGGAGGACTCCGTCCTGTCACACACCCTGTCGGACGGCCGAATCCTCCTGGCTGTCGCCGACGGAATGGGCGGACACGCGGCTGGTGAGGTCGCCAGCGCCCTCGCGCTGGAGACGCTCGTGGAGGCCGTCGAGGGAGGCCAATCACTGGACGAGGCATTCCGTCTTGCCAACGATCGCGTCCACTCCAAGGCGGAGGAGCCCGGAAAGCAGGGTATGGGAACGACGCTGGTCGCCATGCTTCTGGACGGGGACGGCTACGCGGTCGCCAACGTAGGAGACAGCCGGTGCTACGTAATCTCGGAGTCGGGCACACACCAGGATCACCGAGGACCACTCCTTCGTGGCCGAGGCCCAGAAGCGGGGGCAGACTGAGGAGGAAGCCCTGGCGTCACAGTGGAAGGACGCCCTCACTCGCTCCATCGGCACTGACCCCGAGGTCGAGGTCGACGTCTTCGGACGCTTCCCGGTAGAGGGTGACTCGACCGTCCTCCTCTGCTCCGATGGCCTGTACAAGACCCTCAGCGATTCCGACCTCCGTGACCTGTTCGCTCAGTCGGGCGGCCCCCGTGGCGCTGCCCAGTCGCTGGTGTCAGCGGCCCACGAGCGTGGAAGCGATGACAACATCTCGGTGGTCATTGCCGAGTTCGGTGAAGTTCCGAGGATGCGCCCTGCAGGCACCATGCCGCTGGAGTTCGAGCCACCGGACGAGGTGGTGGAGCCTGAGCCGGATCAGGCGGAAAGCGAAGTCGAGACCTCGGCGGCACCGGACGAGCCCGGTCCGGCGCCCGTGGCCACGGCGACGGGCGCACCGCTTCAGACAGGGCCGCCAGTGGGCATGATCGTCGGCCTCGGCATCTTTATCGTGGTGATGGTAATTGCGTTCCTGGTGGTGCGGGGATAGGGACTAGATAGGGACTAGGCCAGGCAGGAAGCCCCGGGCGGGGAGGGAGAGCTCGCAGATCCCTCAGGCGATGTCCGCCACGAACGTGAGCTTCAGTCCTCTCACCTCCACCACGTCTCCGTCCTTCAGGTCGGCCGGATTCCTGACGGCCCCGTTGACCTTCATCTTGGTCCAGTTGTGAAGGTTCTTGACCTCGCACCCATCCTCCCTGCTCATGATCAGGACATGGTGTTTGGGCCCCTTCGGTACCATCACGTCGCAGAGAGCGCTCGTTCCGACGAGGACCGCCGGCACCTCCGACAGATAGTGCGCGCCCCGTTGACCCCCCGACTCCCAGACGACGTGAGCGCGACGCTTCCGCTCCGAGTCCTTCAAGAGCTCCTTCACCTCGTGCGGCCTGATGTGCATCGTGCCCTCGAAGCCCGCCATGGCCGGCTGGGGCTGGGAGCGGCTCGCGGAAGCAGTCTGTTCCCCCACCACCTTGTCGAAGACGATGGAGAACTTGCCGAAGCCGATCTCGTCACCGGCCACGATGGCCTGAGGGCCTTCGATCTTCCTGCCGTGAAGGAAGGTCCCGTTGGAAGAGCCGAGATCCTCTACGACCCAACCTTCACCCTCCCGGCGGATTTCCGCCTGCCTCCGCGACACCGACGGGTTGTCGATGAGGATGTCCATATCCTCTTCGCGCCCGACGCGGATGGCCGCCTGATGCAGGTCGTAGACCTGCATCGTCTTCCGGCCCAGGAGCAGCGTGATCTTCGGCATCCTTCGTTTCCTCCCTTCGTTCGGTTCCGAGGTAGGGCCGCTGGGGGACGACACTCGGGGCGCATACGAGCCGGCGAGTGACCGATAATGCCGCATCGTATGCGCCGCTGTCCAGCGACGCCTGTTCAGCTCCCCCCGTCCGCCGCCGCCATGCAGCGGGGATGATCGGGCACGAGCGAGAGGCACTCGCGCACCAACTGGTCCGCCACTTCGGGAGAGCCGTCCTGCCGGGCCGCTTCTGCGTCCCAGGCTAGGCGCTCCGCCACCTTGAGGAGCAGCGACCTGGCCTCGGCGCTCTCGGGCTCGAGGGTGGCCGCCCTCTGGGCATAGGAGCGCACGTCGTCTCCGCCCCGCCCGAAGTAGCGTGTCTCGGACTGCGCCGACGCAGCCATCCCGATCAAACGCGCCACCTCCCATGACGTATCCACGTCGAGGCCAGCCGAGCGGAGCCCCGCCACGGCCCCCGGCACATCCTGTTCGCTGACCCGAACCCGAAACGGTACACCGACCGGCCCCATCGGAAGCCGTCCTTCGATGCCGTCGGCGCTGACTCGCACGCCTGTCACACCCGCCTCGGCGGCACGGGCCTGGAGGTCGGCCAACTCCAGTGCCCGTCCCCAGGGTTGGAGGACGGCCGCCCCTGCCGCCAGCAGAACGACCATTGCGGCGGCCGCAACGAGTCCCAGACGTCGCAGTATGCTCGTACCGACGCCCCGGCTCCTGGGTGTGGCAACCAGAGTGAGGTCCTCCATGGCCCCGGCCGCCAGGGTCACCGTGGTCTCCACCGGCTCGTAGCGAGCGTCCTTCAGCGAAACCTTGTAGGTACCGGGTCCGAGGCCGTTGGCCACACACGGAGTGGGCCCCTCGGCCACCGTACGGCGCCCCATGCGGACCTGGATCTCCACACCCGGGTCATCCGTCAGGACCCGCAGGGAGCCCGCGTCCGCCGCCTCTCCCCCGGCCGCCACCCGCTGGAGGGCATCCCGGAGTTCACGAGCCGACGGAAAGCGGTCGTCAGGGTCTCGGCGGAGGAGGCGCAGAACCACGTTCTCCATGGCCGGCGAAACCTCCACCCCGGCCTCGGAGAAGGGCTTCACGTCGCCACGCTCCGTGGCGACCATGAGCTCGTAGATCTGATGCGTCGCCTCACCGGCCGGATTGCCGAGCCAGGGGTCCCGGCCGGTGAGCAAGGCGTAGAGGATCACCCCGAAGGCGAAGAGGTCGGTCCTCCCGTCCACCTCCTTGGCACGCAGCTGCTCCGGGGCCGCGTACCCCGGGGTTCCCAACGTCCCCATGGTCGTCAGGCGACTGTCCGTTTCCCGCTCCGCGATCTTCGCGATCCCGAAGTCGAGCACCTTCACGATCTCCTCACCCGCACGATCCGTGGTGAGCATGACGTTCTCGAGCTTCATGTCGCGGTGCACGACTGGTTCGGGGCCCTCGTGAGCGGCGATGAGAGCGTCACAGACCTGGAGGCCCAGTCGGATGGTCCGCTCGGCGGTGAAGGGGCCTTGCTCGAGGACCGCATCCGCGAGGCTCTTGCCCTCGACGTACTCCATGAGGAAATAGATGAGCCCCGCCTCGAGGTCCTCCTCGTAGGTGGCGAGTCCCACGATGTGGGCCGACTCCGTACCCAGGCGTTTCATGATCTGCGCCTCCCTGAGGAAGCGTTTTCTCATGGTCTCCGCCTCGGCCCCGACCAACCGGTCTACACCGAGGATCTTTAGCGCCTCGATCCAGCCGCCCTTCACGTCCTCTACCTTGTAGACGGTCCCGAAGCTGCCAGCTCCGAGGCGCTTCAGAACGCGCCACTTGTCCCTGAGGAGCGTGCCTACGAGCGGATCTTCCTCCGGGTCGTCCCCAGCCCCTCCGGCGCCGGCGCTCTCACCCCCGGGCGGCGTGCCGCTCTCCGCATGAGATCCCTCCTCGAAGTCCGGAAGGTCCTCCGGGTTCCAGGCGACGGTGGGCTGCGGTCGCTTCTTGTCGGGCTCGTCGGGGTTGGACACGGACCGAGTACCTCGTGGCCGAAGGTGGTGGCACGAACTTACCGGGCGGCGCGAAGTCCGGTCAACAAGAATCGGGACTTGCCACCCCAGGGCCTCAGTCTTCCTTTACATCCATGCGACACCGTGAAGTCCCGATCCTGCTCTCCTTGGCTCTCCTGGGAGGGTGCTCCGGTGAGACCGACCCGTCCATCGACGCACAAGCGACGGATCCCCAGCCGAGCGAAGTCGTCCTCCAAGCGGTGGACGCTGGAACGGGGGCGGCGCTCACTGACGGTCAACTGACCGTGAGGTATCTGGTGCCGACGCCCATCACTTTGGACGCCTCCGCGGTGGACCAGGTGTCGGCCTCTGAGCCCTACCGCATCGCCCACGCCGTCTCGGAAGACAGCCTCGTGGTGGAGCTCCGTCTGGAGGCCCGGTCCTATCACCGCCTGGATACTGTCCTCACGGTGGCACGCGGGGCATCGGCCGGACCCTTCACCGTGCGGATGACACGGCGGTTGGACCGGGTGGCCGGCACAGGCGGGGCCAGGCCGGCAGCCAGCGGAGTCCGGGCTGACCCGCCTCCCCCCGCGGACGCGCAACCGTCCCAGCCCGCCGACCCCGACGCCGGGATCGACCGAACGGCGTTGCGCGTGGGGAACGAGGCGTTCCAAGCCGGAGATTGGGCGGCGGCCACGAGGGCCTACCTGAACATGGTGGAACCCCCGCGGCGGACCGGCACCTACGCCCGAGCGTACCAGCAGGCGCTGGTTCGACTGGGAGTCAGCCACATCAACCTGCGTGAGTGGGCCGGAGCTCTCAACGCGTCGGAGGAGGCCGTGTCCTTCGACTCACCCGGATTCAACGCTTACCTGACTCTGGGCCATGCCCAATGCGCCGTGGGACGCACCGACGACGGACGCCGGTCCCTCGACCAGATCGACGCGATGGCCTCCACGCTCCCGGCCGGGGAGCGCCCGGTCGTGCTGGCCTTTGTGGCGTATCGGCGGGCGGTCTGCAGCCAGCGGGACTTCGAGCGGGCGGAGGGCGCCCTGCAACGCGTGCAGAACGGAGCCGCCACGATCCAGGCGTACGAGGCGTTCATCGAGCAGGGCGAGGCGCTCAACCCGGTGCCCGCTCGGCTCCAGCAGGTGCTGCGCAACGCCCGTCTTCGGATCGCCGAAGTCCGGGACCGGATGCGCCGCGGCGGAGACGAGACCTACTCGTAACGCAACGCCCTAACTGGCCTCACCCTGGCCGCACGGGCCGCGGGGATCCAACAGGACAGCAGCGCCACTGCCGTAAAGAGCGCCGGGACAGACACGAACGTCGCCGCGTCCTGGGGCGTCACTCCATACAGGAGTAGGTGCATCAAGTCCGGAATGAACCACGCCACTCCCGTCCCCACCGCGACTCCAGCGACGGCCATGAGCATGCCCTGGCGTTCCGCTGGGACCCTCAGGGTCAGCACGTTCTCGGCCCTGAATCCCGGGTCGAGGCTCAACAGGCTGACGAACGTCTTTTGATCATGAGGCCCGATCCGGTGAGCAAGACCACCGCCATCGCCATCTGGGCCGCCAGCAGCAGACCCTGCATCTGGCTTGAGCGCCTGCCGCTGCGTCCATCCCGTCCTCCCTCGTGGAGCGTGGCGCCCACGCTTCCCCGGGTCTGACGATGCATCGTTGCTTACCCGTGTCCTCCGACATACGATTGGTTGGGTGGCCCTAAACGGAGCAGGACACATGACCGAGAGGAACCCCTCCGACCACGTCGGTCTCTCAGGGTCGAGCGTGACCCCCCTACCCCCCCAAGCTGAGTTCGACGAGGTCTTCGACTGGCTCGCAGGCCGCTCGGGCATGTCGCGGCGGAGCTTCATCAAGGGAGTCATCGCTTCCGGAGTGGCCGTGTCGGGCGTGCCGTATCTAGCCAACGCGAGCCCCAGACCCGCCCTTCAGAGTGGCGCGGCGGAGCGCCTCATCTCGTTGAATGTGAACGGGCAGGTTCGTCGGGTGGACGTCCTTCCCAACGAGACTCTCGCCATGACGCTACGCTACAAGCTCGGGCTCACCGGCACCAAGCTCGGGTGTGATCGTGCGGAATGCGGCGCCTGCACGGTGCTCATCGACGATGTCACGCACTACTCCTGCTCCACACTCACGCACCGCGTGCGAGGACGCGAGATCACGACGGTGGAGGGCCTCGAGAACCCTTCGGGCGAGCTCCACCCCGTGCAGCAGGCCTTCATCGACGAGCTGGCTCCCCAGTGCGGCTTCTGCACGCCGGGACAGGTGATGGCCGCAGTGGGACTCCTGAGGGCGAACCCGAATCCGACCCGTGAGGAGGCACGCCGGGCGATGTCGGGCAACATCTGCCGATGCGGTGCCTACGATCACTACCTGAACGGGGTCATGCGCGCGGCGCAGGAGGTCTGAGATGGCACTTATCGGTGAGAACTTCACCCCTCCTGATCTCCGAGCCAAGGTGACGGGAAGGGCGAAGTACGCAGAGGATTTCCGGGCGGATGGCATGCTCCACTGCCGGCTCCGGACGAGCCCCATGCCCCACGGCCGTGTGCGGAGCATCGACGCGTCGGAGGCGCTGAGCATGGAGGGCGTCCTCGCCATCCTGACCGCCGACGAGGTCCCCGAGATCCCCGCACCAGGGAATCCCATCCTGACCAGCGAGCCCCACTACGTGGGTGAGCCGATTCTGGCGGTTGCCGCCGTCGACGAGACCACGGCCCAGAACGCCATCGCGGCCATCAAGTTGGATCTGGAGCCGCTGCCGTTCTGCGTCGACCCGCTGGACAGCCTGCGCCCGGGCGGACCCAACGCCAGGACGGACGGCAACACGGTGGTGCGGGGAGAAGGCTTTCAAGAGCGCAAGTGGACCGCCGAGGACTTCGCGGAGGCCGGCGAGGGTAGGCTACCCATGGGGGAGCCGCTGGCCGAATGGTCGTACGGTGACGTGGAGGCCGGGTTCGCCGAGGCGTCGCTGGTGCTCGACGAGACCTTCGTGACCGCGAACACCTCCCACCACTCCATGGAGCCCCGGAGCGCCATGGCCTACTGGCAGAACGGGAAGTGCTACTTCTACGGATCGACCCAGAGCCAGAGCTTCGTCGTGCCGGGTCTCGCGAGCTATCTCGGGATCGAGCCCGACGACCTGGTCTACTTCGCGGAGTTCTGCGGTGGAGGCTTCGGCTCGAAGGGGAGCGCCTACCCCATCATGGCCGTCCCGGCCTACATGGCCAAGAAGACGGGGCGGCCCGTGCTGATGCGCACCAGCCGCGCCGAGGAGAACTTCATCGGCTCCGCACGCCCCGGCTTCCAGGGCCGCATCAAGATGGGGTTCCGCGATGACGGACGGGTGACGGCGGTGGACCTGTACATCGTTCAGGAGAACGGTCCCAACCGGGGCGGGGGAGACTGGAATTCGGCCAGCAGCGCCGTATCGATCGTCTATACGCCGCTGGCCATGCGGTTCCGGGGGATTCCGGTCCTGACCAATACGCCCGCCACCGGCGCACAGCGGGGTCCAGGGCAGAACCAGATCGCGACGGCCGTCGAGCCGCTCCTCGACAAAGCTGCCCGCCAGCTGGGGATCGATCAGGTGGAGATCCGCCGTATCAATGCCCCGGACAACGACTCGCGGTACGGTCCCAGTCAGGGGCCTGTCACGAGCGCCTACATGCGCGAGGCCTTGGACATCGGCGCGGAGCAGTTCGACTGGGAGGGCAAGAAGGCCCAGAGCGGCCGGCGTCGCGGCTCCAAGGTCATCGGGGTCGGCGTCGGGCAGGCCTTCCACTCGGCGGGATCGAGCGGGTTCGATGGCCTGGTCCGGATCACGCCCGATGGCAAGCTCCACATTCACTCGGGGGCGGGTAACCTGGGCACGTTCTCCTACGCGGGGACGTCGCGGGTCGCCGCCGAGGTACTCAAGATGCAGTGGGAGAACTGTGAGATCCACCGCGGCGACTCGAGCAAGGGTCTGCCCTGGAACCTGGGTCAGTTCGGCAGCAACACGTCGTTCACCATGACCCGGACCAACTACGTCGCGGCCATGGACGCCGTCCAGAAGCTCAAGGAGATCGCGGCCATGGATCTGGGCGGCTCGCCGAGCGACTACGACATCGGCAACGAGACCGTATTCGCGCGTGCCAATCCGTCGCGGCGCCTCAGCTACGCGGCCGCGGCCCGCCTGGCCGTCGAGCTGGGCGGCAAATATAGCGGCTATGAGGTCCCCGGCGACCTCAACCAAATGACGAAGTCCGCCGTGGCGGGCCTCGCCGGCAGCGGCCTGGTCGGCGTGGCCAAGGACAACCTGGAGCGCAACGGGACCGTTCCCGCGTTGGCGGCCGGATTCATCCGGATCGAGCTCGACGTGGAGACGGGTCAGTTCGAGATTCTCGACTACCTGGGAGTAGCAGATTGCGGAACCGTGATCCATCCCCAGGGGCTTGCCACCCAAATCACGGGCGGGGCCGTGCAGGGCTTCGGAATGGCCACTCTGGAGCGCCACCTCTACGACCCCCACTACGGTTTGCCGGGCACAATCGGTCTACACCAGACCAAGCCGCCGTCCTTTCTGGACGTGCCCCTGGAGATGGGGTGGGCGGCCGTTAACAAGCCCGATCCCCAGAACCCCGTAGGGTCCAAGGGGGTGGGAGAGCCCACCATGGGGTGTGCCGGCGCCGCGCTGTTGTGCGCCATTTCCGACGCGCTGGGCGGTCACTACTTCAACCGGACACCCGTGGTGCCGGACATGATCGTAAACGCCGCGTCGGGGCAGCCGCAGTCGCATACACCGCTGCAAGTCAACACGCCGTGAGGAGCCGCCCATGTTGAAGGACATGATGTCGCATTTCGAGCTGTTTCAGCCGGCGGACCTGGACAACGCATTCGACCTTCTCGATCGCTTCGGCGAAGACTGCTGGACGATCGCCGGCGGACAGGACAGCCTCGACTGGTTCAAAGACCGGAGCAAGCAGCCGTCAGCCGTCATCGACTTGGCGGGCATCCCGGGGCTCGAGGGCATCCGGGAGACCGCCGACGGCATCGAGATCGGAGCCATGACGACGCTCACGGCCACCGAGCGTCATCCTGTCATCCACGAGCGATATGGATTGCTCGCGGAGGCGGTGCGGGTGGTGGCGAGCCCGCAGATTCGGAACTCCGGCACACTGGGCGGCAACCTCTGCCAGGACACGCGCTGCTGGTACTACCGCTACGGACTCTCCTGCTACAGGGCCGGGGGCAACACCTGCTACGCCAACACGCCGGTGGGGCTGAACCGGGAGCACTGTCTCTTCGATGCCAGCCGGTGCGTCGCGGTGACTCCCTCCGACCCCGCACCTGCGCTCGTGGCACTGGACGCCTCCATGGTCATCCAGAACTCGGGCGGCGAGCGAGTCGTGGCCGCCGAGGACTTCTTCATGAGGCCCTCCGTGGACATCACGCGGATGACGGCGCTCCAGCCCGAGGATCTCCTGACCCAGATCCGGATCCCCAACACGTGGGCCGGCGCCAGCTTCTACTTCGAGAAGGTCGCCGATCGTGGCAGCTGGGACTTCGCCCTGGTGAACGTGGCTGCAGCGCTGAGAGTGGAGGGCGACCGTATCGAGGGCGCCCGCATCGCGTGCGGCGGGGTGCAGTGCACGCCGCGGCGACTGACGGACGTTGAGGCGCTCGTCACGGGACGCGTCAAGAACGAGGAGACCGCCAATCTCGCCGGTGCCATGGCGGTCCGCGGAGCGGAGCCCTTGAACCACAACCACTTCAAGATCCCGCTCATGGAGAATCTGGTGAAGAGGGCCGTACGCGACGCCTAGCTGGTTTGCACGGCCCTGGCGTGGGGGTCAGTCGATCCGTCGGCGGACGAGCGGGTACCCGGTGCCCCCTACCCCCCGAGCACGTTGAGCTGGCGCGTGAACTTCACGATCAGCGAGCGACCCAGGGGCCCGTCGAGGGCGTCGACGCCCTGGATATCGTTGTAGACGATGAACAGGCCTGTCCCCGCCGTGTTCAGCCATCCAAAGCGCACGTTCGCCACCAGGCGATCAATCTGATCACTGTATTGGATCAGGGACTGTAGATAGATTCGCGGGGTGAAGAAGTACCCGAAGTTCACGCCCACCAGGGTGGTCTCGAAGTTGCCCTCGGGGAGATTGACGTCGTTGTACTCCAGTTTGAGCGAGGTGCTCAAGGCCGCTCCACTCCGCAACGTGATCGTAGCTGAGCTGTTCAGGCGGTCCCCGGAGAGGAAGCTCCCCACGTTAAGCCGGCCGTCGAACGACAGGTCGGCCGAACGGTTCGTGTTGAACACGAAGGCCGCCTCCCACCCGTCGTAGGTACCCGTCGGGACGACGACGTCGGTGCCGGTGATCTCGAACGGCTCGTAAAGCCCCTCCTGCACCCAGTTGGCGCCCGTGTGGAACTCCATTCCGCTGGGCCACTCCCAGTGGGTGTCGATGTGCAGGCGACTCGACTCCTCGAAGTCGTGCTCGACCTCGCTCTTCCGGCTCCGGTACGTGAAGTACGAAACGTGGGGGCGGATCTCCCGGAGGACCCGATCAGGACGGACGAAGCGCTGGATGTATCCTTGGTAGTAGCGGTAGCCGCTCCGGGGCAGGAAGCCCACTTCGGGGTTGAAGGACTCGCTAATCTGGCGGACCGTGAGGGTGCCCCTCCAGCTCCGGCTGCTCCATCCGGCGCTGGCGTCGAACGCGTGCTCGTCGCCTGCGAGCCCGGGAGTCTCGGTCCCCGCCACGAACGACGTGACTGTCAAGGCCTGTGTGATGCCCACCCGTGCGTCCGCCGCGAAGGTCCGGTTGTAGTCACCGGACGCCTCGCCGCTCCTATTTACGAACAATGCTCCCACCCGTGATCGATTGGGCAGCTCTCGGGCGACCCGGGCGACGGAGTAGGCATTGCCCGCTGGCCCCCCCGCCTTCCCGTCCGTCTCGATGTGGAGGAGGCCGATGTTGAAGCCCCCGGCTTTCCCAGAGAGCCGGCCCCCGCCCTCGATGGACACCCGCTCGCCGTCTGCGATGCCGATCTGCCGGCTGAAGAAGAGGTCGGCGCCACCCGCGCCTACGGTGAAGAAGCCCGCGTTCTCCAGGAAGAACGGCCGCTTCTCGGGGAAGAGGAGTGAGAAGCGGGTGAGGTTGACCTGCTGATCGTCCACCTCGACCTGGGCGAAGTCGGTGTTCACGGTCATGTCGAGGGTCAGCCCCTGCGTGATCTGCAGCTTCGCGTCGCCGCCGAACTCGGCGTCCTCTCGGAAGGATGTCTCGCCGGCCTCGTAGTTCCGCTCCGTCGAGGTCAACGCGTACGGCGTCACGGTGGCCAGGCGCCGGAACGGGGGCGAGAGACCCTCGAGATCGCCGGCGTAGTTGAGCCTGTAGAGGTTGAACTCCCGTGGCACGGGCGACCAGAACGACTCCTCGTTCAGCCGTCGGACTCGCCGGGACACGTTGAAGCCCCAGGAGTCGTTCTGCGCTCCGTAGCGCAGCGTGTTGAAGGGGATCCGGAACTCGGCGTACCACCCTCGCCCGTCGATGAAGGTGGCAACGCTCCAACTCCCGTCCCAGTTCTTGTTGAAGCCGGCTCCCGCTCCCGATTGGAAGCGCCGTCGGTTGTTGAACCCACCCCCTAGGAAGCGCCCCCCGCCCTGGCCCTCGTTGGCGACCTGGCCGTCGTACTCGATGCCGGCAGGGGTCGTGCCGAACACGAATCCGTTTTGCTCGTCGTTGTACGTGTCCAGGATGAGCACGACGTTGTCGCTCTCGTCCACCCGATAGTCCCGAATCCGCTCCCCGGGGACGATGCCGTCCGGCTGGCTGTCCCAAGCCCAAACGCCGACGTATAGGGCTTCGTCGTCGAATACGACCCTGACTTCGGTCCTCTCAGACGCCGGCTGTCCGTCCCTTGGCTCGCGCTGTGTGAAATCGGTCATGGGGGCGGCCTGCTGCCACACCGCATCATCGAGACGGCCGTCGATGGTTGGGGGATCGGTCACCCGTGACGCCGTCGCGATCCCTGGCTCAAGGGACGGAATGCTCCCGTTGGACCCGGGGGCGGGGGCTTCTTGCTGAGCCAGAAGCGAAGACGGGCAAAAGGCGAGAAGGGCGGCCAGCTTCAGTCGGGTGGTCTTCACTCGGGTCCTACCGTGTCCAGGGCCTGAGATGGTGGTGCAAAGGTAGCAGGGGGACGCCCGTGCGCCCACCGGGACAGTACTCGACGAGGTGGACTGGAGCCCCTGCCCCCTCGCCTTCAGCCCAGCTGGACCGGCAGTTCCCTGATCCGCTGACCGGTGAGTGCGAAGAGGGCGTTCGTGACGGCCGGAGCCAACGGCGGCAGCCCGGGCTCGCCAACGCCGCCCGGCGGATCACCACTGGGAGCCAGGACCACCTCGACCTCGGGGGCCTCGTTCATCCGGAGCATGGGATAGTTGTGGAAGTTACTCTCGGCGACTCGCCCCCCCTGGATGCTCACGCGGCCGTACAGAGCGGCCGTGAGGCCATAAATCATGCCGCTCTCCATCTGAGCTCGTACGATAGCCGGGTTCACCACCACGCCGCAGTCGATCGCACACCAGAGCTTGTGGACGCGGGGCTTGTCCCCGTCCACGGAAACCTCTGCCACCTCGGCCACATATGAGCCGAAGGACTCCACCACAGAGATTCCCCGACCTCGTCCCTCGGGAGGCGTTGTATCCCACGCCGAGGCTTCAGCCACGGCATCCAGCACATCGAGGTGCCTGGGGTGATCTACGAGGAGAGCCCTCCGGTACTGGTACGGATCCTGGCCCGCGGCGTGCGCCAGCTCGTCCACGAAGGACTCCACCACGAATCCGTTGTGCGAGTTGCCTACCGAACGCCAGAAGCCGACAGGGATGGGAAGCTCGACGTTGGACCAGGCCACGCGAACGTTAGGGACGGGATACGGGTGGTTTTGAGCCGCCTCGACGGACGTTGGGTCCACCCCGTCCGGCATGAGACCGGCCCAGCCCGCCACGAACTTGGGCATCCAAGCCGGAAGCCATCTCTCCATGATCGATTGTGAGGCGATCTCGTGACGCCAGGCCATGGGTCGCCCCCCCTCGTCCAGCAGAGCCTCCAGCTGGTGATACGACGCCGGCCGGTAGAAGTCGTGCTGAATGTCGTCTTCCCTGGACCAGACGACCTTGACGGGTCCGTCGACCTTGGAGGCCAGCTCCGCCGCCTCCCGCACGAAGTCCAGCTCGGCCCTTCGGCCGAAGCCGCCGCCGAGATACGTCGTGTGGACCTCTACGGAATCTTCGTCGACACCGGCGGCTTTGGCGGCCACCTGGCGTGAGCCTCCGCCGATCAAGGAGGGGGCATCTTGGAACTGGGTGGGCGCCCAGACTGTGCAGCGGCCCTCCCTCACCACCGCGGTGCAGTTCATGGGCTCCATGGTGGCGTGGGCCAGATAGGGCAGTGAGTACTCTGCCGTGACGCGGGTGCCGGATCCAGTGAGGGCGACATCCACATCTCCGTCGTCGCGGGCAGCCTTCCCGCCCACCTCCACCGCCGCGCGGAAGCGGCGGGAGATTTCGGCGTCGTCGATCGTGGCTCCCGCGCCCTCGTTCCAGACGATCTGGAGAGCGTCACGCCCCTTCTTGGCCGGCCAGTAGCCCTCGGCGACCACGGCAACTCCGCTCTCGATGTCCACGACGTCGTGGACGCCCTCAACGGCCAGGGCGGGCGCCGGGTCGTACGACCCGACCGAACCTCCGAAGACCGGGGAGCGGGCAACCACCGCCACCCGGGCGTCAGAAGGGCCGGCATCCACTCCGAACGTCGCCTGGCCCCTCGTCTTCGCCGGTACGTCCAGGCGCCTCGGCGACCTGCCGATGATCGGAACTCCGACGGAGCCTTGAGCTCGACGGTCGCCGGAACCGAGATGGCCGCTGCCTCGGTCGCCAGCTCACCATAAGTCAGGCTGGATCCGTCCGGGTGTATGGCCGTACCGTCGAGCATCCGGACCTCCTCGGCTGCGACGCCCCAGCGCTGGGCGGCAGCCTCTCGGAGAAGCCACCGTGCAGTGGCGCCCGCCTCCCGGAGGGGCTCCCAGGCGGTGAGCACGCTAGTGCTCCCCCCCGTGACCTGCATCCCCATCATGGGGCTGCGGTACGCCGGATGGGCCGGCGCAAAGGCGAAGGAAATACTCTCCAGGGAAACCTCGAGCTCCTCCGCGATGAGCTGCGGCAGGGCGGTGGTGATCCCCTGCCCCATCTCCGACTTGTCGATCATGAAGGTGATCGTGCCGTCGTCGTCGATCCGTAACCAGGCGTTCGGTGCGAAGGCAGCGTCGGTGGCAGGCATGCCGGGGCCCGATCTCACCTTGAAGTAGATCCCTAGTGTGAGCCCGGCGCCCGCTACAGCGCCGACCTTGATGAAGGTCCGGCGTGAGACGCTCATCGGTCGCCTCCTTGCTCAGCACCCTCGGCCACGAGCACGGTCTCTCGGGACAGCTCCGCCGCCCGGTGGATCGCCCGCCGGATGGCGTTGTACGCACCGCAGCGGCACACGTTGCCCGTCATGGCCCGGTCGATGTCCTCATCCGTAGGGTGGTCGACCTCTGCCAGCAGCCCTGCGGCCGACATGATCTGGCCCGACTGACAGTAGCCACACTGGGGAACCTGTTCCTCGACCCACGCCTGCTGCACCGAATGTGATCCGCTGGGAGAGAGTCCCTCGATGGTCGTCACCTCCGCCCCTGCGACCGTGCCGATCGGCGTCTGGCACGAGCGGGTCGCAGTGCCGTTCAAATGGACCGTGCACGCCCCGCACAGACCCATCCCGCACCCGAACTTGGTGCCGGTGAGCTTGACGGTGGGTCCGGTAAAGAGACATGGTACACACTTAAGTAAAGGGACATGGGTTACAGTCGGCACCTCTGAAAGGAGGAGGCCGATGCCGTTCGAGGAGACTCATGTCATGGAAGAGAGAACGCGGTTTATCGAAGAAGCCCATCGCAGTCTTCGGAGCTTTGCTGCGGTGTGCGATCGATACGGGATTAGTCGCAAGACGGGCTACAAGTGGATGGATCGATGGCGGCGAGCCGGGCCAGCAGGTCTGGAGAATCGAGCGAGTCGACCCGGGCATTGCCCATGGGCTACGCCTAGTGAGGTGGTCGAGACGATCCTCGAGGTTAGACGCAAGTATGACGACTTCGGGCCGAAGAAGATCCGGTGGTACCTGCAGACGCATCGGCCGGAGCTAGCACTGCCCTCACGACAGACGATGCACAACATCCTGGTGCGTCACGACCTGGTGCCGAGGCGTCGGCGAAGGGTGCGCCGCTGGCACCCGGGTCGACCCGATACCAACGCATCTGAACCGAACGGGACGTGGACGGCCGACTTCAAGGGCGAGTTCCCGATGGGTGACGGTGAGCTGTGCTACCCGCTTACTGTGCAGGACATGCATTCGAGGTTCGTACTGGAGTGTTGGGGTCGTCCGGACGTGACAATCGACGGCGTGATCCCAGTGTTCACGCGGCTATTTCGCCAACACGGTCTACCCGAACGGATCCGTACGGACAACGGCACTCCCTTCGCTTCGAACGCACTAGGCCGTCTCTCTCGGCTGTCCGTGTGGTTCATTCAGGTGGGCATTCTGCCTGAGCTCATCGAGCCTGGCTGCCCTCAGCAGAACGGCAAGCACGAGAACATGCACCTGGTGCTAAAGAGGCGTACCACCCGACCTCCGAGCTCCAACATGCGGACCCAGCAGCAAGCGTTTCGAAGATTCAGGAAGCTCTACAACGAAGTCCGGCCTCACGAGGCGTTGGACGGTGCCGTGCCCTCCAATCTCTACCGACCCTCACCTCGACCCTTCCCGAAGCAACTCGACCCGGTCACGTATCCGGGCCACTTCGAGACCCGGCTCGTCAGCACGAACGGTGGCATCCGCTGGTACGGGGACCGTGTGCCCGTCGGCCGACTCTTCGCTGGGCATGAAGTCGGACTGGAAGAGATTGACCACGGTCTCTTTGAGGTCTACTTCGGACCCATCTGGCTAGGACGCTTTGTTGAACCCAAACGCCTCATCTTCGACTCCCTCGGACGAGGGAAGAGACGAACTGGAGGCACTTGCAAAGGACGGAGAACTGTTACTCAGGTCTCTTGACTTAACTGTTACCCAGGTCCTTTACCGCTCAGTGTCCCGGAGAACCCACAGGAGAGGGGTGTCTTCCGGGACGTCGACCTCCTGGGGCCGCCCGTTGAGCGTGAAGGTGACCACGGCGAAGTCCTGCTGCTGGAGGAAGAGCGGTGGTGCTCGCAAGGTGCGTCGACGGGCATAACGGGCACAAGAGACTCACGGTCGTGCGCGACAGCCCTACTGCTGGCACTCCATCGCCTCTCTGCGGGTCAGGCCCCAGATCCCTCCCAACACCCAGCGAGCGGAACGTGTCCTCCAAGCGATTGTATGCACCTCCCCGTCGCTGTTCGTCGAGCAGGCCCCTGTTTCCCAACATGAGTTGATCTGCATGGCCGCGAACCTGGTTCGAACCCTGACCCAAGGAACACTCCTCGCCGGTGCGCTTCTCGCCAGCGACGTTCCCCTCTCGGCCCAGAACCCCGTCAACGGGGTGAGCGACGTCGAGGCTGTCGATCTCATCGCGCTTCGACTCGAGAGCGGCGCCGGCATCGACGTGGACGGGCGCCTCGACGAGGAAGTGTGGGAGCGGGCCATCCCCATCACGGACTTCACCCAGCAGGAGCCCGTGGAGGGAGGGACGCCGTCGGAGCGGACGGAAATCCGGGTCGTCTACGACGAGGATGCGATCTACATCGGAGCCATCCTCTTCGATGATCCCGAGGGGATCCTGGCGTTCCAGAAGCGACGGGACGGCTTCCTGAGCACCGACGACCGTTTCATGTGGATTCTGGACACCTTCCGGGACGGTCGCACCGGCTACTTCTTCGAGACCAATGCCACGGGGGTGATGGGCGATGCCCTGATCGCTGGGGGGAGCGGCGGTCGCAGGGGCGGGGGCTTCGGCAGGGGTAGCAGCGGTCGGGCGTGGGACGGAATCTGGCAGGTCAAGACGTTCATTCGACCCGACGGCTGGTCGTTGGAGATCCAGATCCCCTTCCGCACGCTGAACTTCGACCCGGCCTCGGACACCTGGGGAATCAACTTCCAGCGCACGATCCGCCGCAAGAACGAGGAGATCCTCTGGCGAGGGTATCGGCGCAACCAAAGCCTCCGCCAACCCGTACACGCCGGCCGGCTCACCGGCCTCCGGCGAATGTCGCAGGGAGTTGGACTCGAGGCGGTTCCCTACGCGGTGACGAACTGGAGGAACGTGCCGGAAGAGGCCGACCCGACCACGTATCCGAGCGACGTCGGTCTCGACATCAACTACAACGTCACGCCGAGCCTGAGGGCCGGCGTGAGCGTGAATACGGACTTCGCCGAAGCGGAGGTCGACCAGCGGCGCCTAAACCTCACTCGCTTTCCACTCCGCTTTCCGGAGCGGCGCGACTTCTTCCTCGAGGGGTCGGGGGTCTTCACCTTCGCGCCGAGCAACGGGGCCGAGCCCTACTTCAGCCGACGGATCGGGCTGCTCGAGGGCGAACAGATCCCGCTCAACTACGCGGCCAGGCTCGGGGGCCAGGCCGGCAGATACGAGCTCGGATTCATCCACGTGAACGCAGCGGAGCTCGAGTCTGCGGATGTGGACGGCGGCACCTTCGCCGGGGAGCAGTTCACGGTGGCCCGGGTCAAGCGGGGCATCTTCGAGCAATCCACCATCGGGGCCATCTACACACGTCGCTCCACCGGTGCCGATCCCACGGCGCTGGCCCCCGAGGACCGGCACACGGTCGGGGCCGACCTCTACTACACCACCTCTCGGCTCTTCGGCGACAAGAACTTCAACTTCCAGGCGTTCTCCGCCTGGAACTCCAACCCCGACCGGGACGTCGAGCGCTCGCTCTCGGATCTCTCCGCCCGCGGCATCCGGATGAGCTACCCGAACGACATCTGGTCGGCGCACATCTCCTACCGTGAGCTCGGAGACGACTACAGCCCCGCCGTGGGGTTCGTCACCCGGAACGGCTTCCGCCGCGTCGAGCCCAGGATTGGTTGGCGGCCGAGGCCCAACATCGACTGGATCCGCAGGTTCGACTTCTCGGTGCAGTTCCGGCACCTGGAGGACATCGACACCGGCATCGCCGAAGAGCGGCAGTGGCGCTTCAAGGTCTTCGGCGTCGATCTCGAGAGCCAGGACAACTTCGACATCGACCTCCAGCGCCAGGTCGAGTACCTCGATAACGAGTTCGAGATCAGCGACGGAATCTTCATCGAAGAGGGCAACTACACGAACTGGGAGTGGACGATCATGGCTCGAGCGGCGAGCCGCCGAGTCCTCTCAGGGAGGGTCGAGGTCCGAAGAGGCGGCTTTTGGAGTGGAGACCGGACCCAGTTGGAGATCGGCCTGGACCTCCGACCATCGCCCGGGATCCTCCTCTCGGTCGACGTCGAGAACAACAACGTGGATCTACCCCAGGGATCGTTCGACGCAAACCTCTTCCGGGTGGCCGGCGAGTGGAACATCACTCCCCTTGCGTCCGTCACGGGCAATATCCAATACGACGACGTCACCGAAGTCGTGGGGCTCTTCATGCGGACGCGGTGGATCCTCGCGCCCGGGAATGAGCTCTTCCTCGTGTTCACGCAGAACTGGCAGAACCTGGGTGACGGGCTGTTCGACGAGGACCGCGAGTTCCTGACCCTCTCCCGGGGTGCGAGCATGAAGCTCAACTACACGTATCGGCTCTAGGGAAGAGCCGGGGCCGGCGCCCCGCCAAGGGTCGAACCGGCCGGCGAGGCGAGCGTGTCCGGAGTCGAGCAGAGCGCAGGCCCGCCGCCGCCGGCGTCGTCAAGCGGAACGCTGCACCGACTCGCGCGATCTGAAACCGGTACTTTAGATTATCCGTAGGGTCCGACACGTCATGGACGACTCCCGTCCAGAGTGGACCGATCGTGTACAGCTGGAGAATGAACGGATGAGGGCGCTTGCGCCTGAGCGGTAAAGGACCTGGGTAACCGCCGGTGGCGCTTACCGGCCTCTTGAGTCTGATCTTGTGGGAGATCCTCAAGATCATCATGGAGCCCGTAGTGGCGTGGCTCCTGGGAGTGCTCGCCCTCGGCCTCAAGATCTCGCTGGCCCTGATCGCCCTAGGCGTAGGGGTCTACCTGGTCAGGCGCTTCTACCGGTCCCGCAACGAAGCGGAGGCCTGACTCGCAACGGTCCTCGCTGTCGAGCCTCGCCACCGCACGCAGGCCGCCCTCCCCCGCCGTCTGACTCGACGGGCCGACAGTCACCGCTCGCCCTTCACCTCCTCCTCATCGCAAACGTGCAGACGAACCGATTATCCACGGTCTGCTCGTTGAGGTGTACGAAGACCGAGACGGTCTTCTCCCGTGGGCCGGGGACCACGGTCAGGGGACGACCGCCGCAGTCCTCGGACCGAATCACAACCACGTGCTCGCCGTTCGAGACTCGAATTCCGTTGACGAGCCGTCGCCGCAGCATCTTCAGGGTATCGACGACCTCGCCGTCGACCACGACCCCCGCTCCGATGGCCTCCGGCACGAAAGTGAAGTCGACCCGTAGCATGTAGCCGCGTCCACTGCTGGCGGTGTACCACAGGATGACCATGGCAAGTCCGAGGGTCATCCATGCGGCGCGCCAGCGAAGCCCTCTCATGAGGCTCGCCACTGCGTGCTCCCGGCCCCGTTGCGACAGACCAGCTCAAAGGCGAGCCCTTCGACTCGCGCGTCCCACGTGGAAGTTCGTATCATCAATCCGATCCGGATGCAACAGCGGTCGTCACGCTTCGTGACCGTTCGAAGGGAGTTACCCATGAGTCGTCGTCTTATCCCAACCGTCGCTCTCGCGCTCCTGCTACCCGCCTACGCCAGCGCCCAGCAGGAGGAATCGTACGACTATTGGCGATTCAACCGGGACATGATCCGGCACGGCCAACAGGCCATCTTGATGTGCAACGGCCTGTTCACGTCCAACCGGACCCTCGAGCAGGTCTTCGATCAGGAGTTGGCCTATCTGCGACAGCCGGTCGGAACGCCACGGGGCGGGGACTACGTCGTCGATCGGGAGCGCCGGGCTGTGGCCATCGGGGCGCCGGGAGGGACTCCGCCCATGCGAGCGGCCTTCCGTGAAGGGATCGGCTGCGTCATCATGGCACCGGATCAGACCTTCGAGGACGTCGAGAGCTTGCCGAAGCTCGATATGCCGACGGCGAAGGGCGACCCGGCAACCATGGCATGGCCCGACGGCGACCTGATCGACGGCCACTCTCTTCCGCCCGGCGTGGATGCTGCTGCCTTGCAGAGAGCATCAGACTGGGCCTTCGACCGCGAGTCCCCGGAGCAGGTCACTCTCAGCCTCCTAGTGGTCCACCGCGGCCGGATCATCCATGAGCGCTACGCCCCCGGCGTCGACGTCGCAACCAGGACGCGGACGTGGTCCACGGCCAAGAGCATCGCCGTCACGCTGATAGGGATGCTGGTCGACGAGGAGCGCATGGCCCTGGACGAGCCTCTCGGATTCGAGTGGCTCCCGAGGGCCCAATCTCCCGAGACCGATCCGCGCGCGGCCATCACGCTCCGGCACGTCCTGAACATGTCGAGCGGTCTGTACCCGGTGGACGACTTCGGCCTCGAGTATGCCACCGGCTCAGGCTTGGCCTACTGGGCCGGCGCGAGCTCGATCCGAGGCGCGCGGAGCCGCGCACTATTTCGGGAGTCGGGCACCTACTGGGACTACGAGAACTACGACACGCTGCTGGGCGTCTATGCCATGAAGCTGGCCATCGGCGACGACCAGGTGTACCTGGAGTATCCGCGCCACGCTCTGCTCGACCGCATCGGAATGCGCAATACGCTCGTTAGCGTGGATCGATTCGGAAACTTCATCCTGAGCAGCCAGGTCTACACGAACGCGCGTGACCTCGCCCGCTTCGGCATGCTCTACCTTCAGAACGGCGTCTGGAACGGAGAGCGGCTCCTCTCGGAGGAGTGGATCGACTTCGTTCGCACACCGGCTCCCGCCACCGCGGAGACCGGCAACCAGTACGGGGGTCAGTGGTGGCTCGTGCCCGACAACCGCACAGACGTGCCGAGGACCGCCTATTCGACGTCCGGCAACCGGGGTCAGTACGTCGTCGTGGTTCCCTCCCGCGATCTTGTCATCGTCCGCCGAGGGTTGGATTACGGGCGGCAGGGCTTCAACCGCTGGGACCTGACGAGAGAAGTGCTGAAGGCGATCCAGACCGTGTCGGATAGCCTGTAGACAAGCCGGCGGTCGAGAAGGCTGTGGCCCTGAACGCTGAGGCGGCATGGACGTAGTTACGCACGCGATGATCGGATTGGTGCTGGCGAGCCCGGTAGCACCCACTCATCCGGAGGCCGCCGCCGCGTTCATGCTGGGGTCCGTGCTGCCCGACCTCGACGCCACGAGCCGACTCTTTGGCAAACGTGCCTTCCTCCAGGCACATCAAACGTATACCCACTCGACGCCGGTTATTGTCGCCATTGGCGTCGCAGCCGGAGCCGCCCTCGCCGTTACCGGCCTTCGGGCACCCTACGCGCCACTCGCTCTCGTGCTGGCCATGCTCCTTCACAGCTACATGGACGCGACGAATACGTACGGGATCACCCTGCTGGCCCCGTTCTCTCACCGCCGCTCGTCCTTGGACCGGGTCTTCTTCATCGACGCGTTCGTACTCGCCGTCTCGATCCCCGCAGCCGGATGCGTCGGCTTGATTTGGTATCGAGGCGGTCACGTGACCTGGCCGTTGCCCATGGCCTACGCGACCATCCTCGCCATCTATTGGCTGGCACGGGCCCTGATCCGTCGGCGCGCCCGTCGGCTCGCCCCGGCCGGAACCGTCGCACTGGTTCCCAGCGCCCTCCTCCCTTGGAAATTCCTCGGCACGGCCGAAGAGGGAGCCATGGTGCGACTCTTCAGGCTGGATGCCCGCTCGGGCATGCTCACGGAGGAGCGTAGGCATGAGGTTCTCGACAACGCCTGGTCCCCTGTATTGGAGCGGCTACCCGAATACCGACTCATGCGCAGTCTGTCAGCCGCCTATCATGTCGTCGAGGCGACGGCAGGGCCACACGGGACGGAGGTTCTCTGTAAGGACCTGCGCACACGAAACTTCGGCGGACGGTTCGGCGAACTCTGGGTGTTGGTGGCACCGGACAGAGCTGTCCTTCGAGCCGATTTCAACATCTAGCGACAAGACTCATGAAGGCGCGCACATGCGGGTTCCGCTTCTCTGCGACCGATGGCGTCTTCATCGTCGGGCTAGCCATCGCCGGCTGGCTCCTCAGAGACGTCCTCGGACCTATGGTGGGGGTCTTCGTCGTCGTCCCCGTCCACTTCTTCCTTTTCTGCAACGTCTTCCGCATTAGACGGGCCTTCGAGCTGACTTGGACGGGGGTCTTCCTGGTGCTGGTGGTCGGCTGGATCTTCACGGGAGACATCGATTGGTGGCGGATCATGGCCATTCTGACCCCTCTGACGCTGGGCCTCATCGGCGTGGAGATGCGGAGCCCCCGGTATCGCGGCATCCTATGCCGACGCATCAACGCCGATCACATCGACGAGTGGCTTTCCGAGCGGGCACCTCCCGCACTCAGTCGACGAAGTTGACGGACACCCCCACACCCGACTCCATGGCTCTCTCGTAGACGAGGGTGGCGGATGCCAAGTCCTGTAACGCCGTGCCCGTGCTGTCGAAGACGATGATCTCTTCATCCGACTCGCGGCCCGGCTTCCGGCCCAGGACCACGGCGGCGAGCTCAGCGCGCACGCCCTCCCTTCTTCAGCCGGCCTGCTACGATCGCATGGAGTCGGATCGGAGCCGTGCCGTTGAAGAACTCTGTCTACGTGCTCCCGCACGGCGACGACGCCCTGGAGGACTCTGAATGGCTGCGGCAGGAGATCGAACGCGAAGGGGGTGAAGCCAGCAGCTGTGAGGCCACCTTTCTCGACCACACGACAGACACTCGTCTCGTCAAGCAGTTCCGCGTGGCGGGGGAGGCCGACTACCGCGACGTGGTGGATTCCGCTAGCGCCCTGATGGAGCAACTGGGCTCGGACACGGGCGATGATCGATCCCTCGGCTCGCTGCGCACGAAGACGAGCAAGATCGAGCGTCGGCTCGAGGAGGTGATGTCCATGGACTCTTTCGTTGCACCGGGCCGGGCGGCGGCGCAGGGTGCACTCCTGCGCCTACAGGGCTCCGTCCGATCTACGGCGGAGCGATCCGTCGGAGAAGGGACTACATCGGGGCAAGGGCTTCCGACCGGGAGGACGTGGGTGGCCCGAGATCGCGGTGATGCACCGCCTGGTGGTGGAAGAGCGGCAGTGGGTGGGCGAGGAACGGTTTCTGCACGCCATGAGCTACTGCATGCTACTCCCGGGGCCGGAGGCCCAGCAGCTCGCCACGTATCTGGGCTGGCTCCTCCACGGTGCCCGCGGCGGGTTCGTGGCAGGGTCGCTGTTCATCCATTCAGGTGGTTCAGTTCGTGGGGTTCATGGGCGCCTATCGGCAGCCCGGAATGCTGTCTCCGTTGGCGGCCGGCGCCCTGGGCTCCCTGGTCACGGCTTGGGTTACCTTCGCCCCATGCTTCCTGTTCATCTTCGTAGGAGCCCCATTCGCGGAGCACCTACGTGGACGGCCCGGTCTGCAAACCGCCCTCGAAGCCATAACCGCAGCCATCGTGGGAGTGATCCTGGACCTCGCCGTATGGTTCTCCCTCCACACCCTGTTCTCGGAAGTAGTGACCGTGGAGCCCGGACCTCTGCGGCTCCTGGTGCCCGCGCTCGAGACCATCGACTTGCCGGCCCTGGCACTCGCACTCGGTGCTGCTGTCGCCATGCTACGCTATGGAGCAGGGATGATAGCGACCCTGGCTACGGCCGCCGGGCTGGGACTTGGGTACCACCTTCTCGTGCTCTAGAGGCCTGTTGAAGAAGTACAGTGGTCGCAGCGTGGTCGGGCCTTCGCCGCCCTAACCCGAAGTCACTTCACTTGCGACTCCCCACCCGCCAGGGAGAGCACATAGCCTATCAAGGATCCGGAGACGCCCAGGTCACGAGCCGCACCACCCCCTCCGGCTCCGTGCAGTATCTGCGGGAATAGTGGGTCCCCGTTCCGACGCTCATGAACGCCTCCAGGCACAGCTCCTCGCCAGGCGCCTGGCATTGGACGATCTCAAGGGGCCCGGCACTGAACCACCCGCTCCCGCCCGACATGGGTGCACAGTCGAAGTCGGCTCTCACGCGCGTGCGCCGGCCCCGCCCGATCCGAAAGTCGCCTTCCACGGGATCCATATCGGGGTCCCACGCGCCGATGTCGACCTCCTCGAACTCACGGAGCGCGTCGTCGGCAGGAATCGGGACCCCCAGGTCATCTCCCACGAGCGGAATGCGCCAAAGGCCGGAGCTGACGGATATGTGGGCCGCCAACATCACGTTGACTCGACCCCGGAACTCGTGATCGACGAAGACTCGCTGCAGTCCTCTGGACACGTATGCCATCGGCAGCTCGTGCATCGGCGCCGAGATGCGCACCGCGTCAGCAGACCACGGGAGCAGTACGGGCCGGGTGATGGAGGGTCCGTCGGCGATCGCCTCCTCCTCGGCCGGTGTCGTCCCTTCGGGGGCGCACGCGAGGATCGGGAAGGTCGGTGCCACGAGACCGGCGGCCGCTGCACGGTGAAGGAACGTGCGACGGTCGTACCGCTTGGTCATGGACGGCCTCCTGGGCGATGACACCGCTAGGAGCGGGTGCCCAGCACGGTAGAACAGGCATCCGCGGGTAGCAAGAAGCAGCCCTCGGGCTCATCCACCGACTCGCCGTCCGATCTCCGCCCGAGTATCGTCGCCGCATGAGAGAGATTCTGGATCGACCGCTCGCGAAGGTTGCCGAAGCGCTACGGGAGAGAGAGCTCTCGGCCCTCGAGCTAGCCGAAGAGGCCATCAGGCGGGACGAGACGACCGGATCGAGCCATCACGCCTACAAACACTGGGACCCCGCGGGCATACGGGAGGCAGCCCGAAGTGCGGACGAGCGATTCGCCAGCGACCCCGCCCCCCCGCCCTTCTGCGGGATTCCAGTCTCGGTGAAGGATCTGTACGGGGTCCAGGGGCTACCCACGTTCGCCGGGACGGCTCGCCGCCTCCCGGACCAGTGGGAGAAGGACGCCTGGCTGGTGAGCCGATTGCGGAATCAGGGTGCCGTCTTCATGGGGAAGACCCAAATGGTCGAGCTCGCCTACGGCGCCGTTGGCATCAACCCGCACTGGGGCACCCCCCGGAACCCATGGGACGCCGACACCCATCGCATCCCCGGCGGCTCGTCGTGTGGCGCCGGCGTGAGCCTGTGGGCCGGATCCGCCCTTCTGGCCCTGGGGTCGGACACCGGAGGCTCGATCCGCATTCCCGCGACGATGACGGGGACCGTCGGCCACAAGATCACGTTCGGTCGGTGGTCCGTGGCGGGCGTCGTGCCCCTGAGCACCACACTGGACAGTGTCGGCGGCCTCACGCGCTCCGTCGAAGACAGTGTGTTTTTCTTCGGCGCCGCCGATCCCGCGTGGGGAGACCCCGAGGCGCTCCTCCGGGAGATCTCGCCAGCAGGCTCGGCCGGCATCCGCATCGCGGTGCCTCGCTGCGGGATCTGGTCTGACTGCCAGGCCGACATCGCCGACATCCTTCACGCGGCCCTCGCCGAGCTCGGCTCGGCCGGTTGGGAACGGTCCGAATTGGATGGGAGCCTCCTCGATGCGGCCCGAGATCTGTACATGAGCGGAGGCATCGCCGGAGCGGAGTGCCTGGCGTTCCTCGAGCGGGATCTGCCCGGTTGGCTGGAGATCCTCCACCCGACGGTGGGCCGCAGACTCGAAGGGTCGCCGTCCCTGGAGTCCGAGAGGTACTCCGAGTCGATGGCGGAGCGTGACAGGATGATGGCCCGGGCAAGGACACTGTTCGAGAGAGCCTCCGTCCTGGCCCTACCCACGGCGATCATCTCGCCCCCGCTCGTGTCGGATCTCGACGACCTCGGCCGCTATGTCGAGACGAATGGGGCAGCCCTGAGGCCCACCTGCTCAGTCAGCATGCTCGGACTGTGTGCAGTGACGATCCCGGTGGGACTCGACCGGGCCGGGATGCCGGTCGGGCTTCAGCTCGTGGCCCCGGGCGGGCAGGACGAGGAGCTGTTGAGCGCGGCGCTCGCGGCGGAGACGGTGCTTGGAACGGCTCGGGAGCGGCTGGGGATGCCGCCGGGCTGTTGAAGAGGGCGGAGCGCTGCAGTGGATGTGCTCCAGCGCTGGCCGGCGAGTTGCTCTTCGAGGAGGCGTACGTATATCCATGTCGTGAGTATACGTATGAGGCTGCATGTCCAAGAAGGCGGCGAGGAGCTGCTCCCGAACCTTCTCATGGACGGTCAGTCCTCCACAGCCAAGCCGATCTCCTCGAGTACCCCCGGATCCGATTGTTCAGCACGCGCGGATGAGAGAGCAGCGAGAGCGGCCGGAGTGCCCACACGCCCCAACGCCCACGCCGCATGTCCACGAACCAAGGGTGCCGGATCCGAGAGCCCGGCAACAAGCACCGGCACCGCCTCCTCCGCCCCCCAGTTCCCCAACGCCACGCACACGTTGCGGAGCAAACCCGCCCGCCTGGCCCGCTTGATCGGCGATCCCCGGAACAGCTCACGGAAGCCCTCATCGTCGACCGCTAGCAACCGCTCCGCCAACTCAATCAGCTCGGGCCCATTCAGCCCTTCCCTCGCCCGGTAGGCCGGCTCCGGCCCGACCTCCGCGAACTTCTCGTTCCACGGGCACACCTCCTGGCAGATGTCACACCCGTACACGCGGTTCCCCATGAGAGGCCGGAGCTCCATGGGTATGGGTCCACGGTGCTCGATGGTCAGGTAGGAGATGCAGCGCCGGGCGTCCATGACGGGGGCACCGTCCGCGTCGCGACCAAGTAGCGCTCCGGTGGGGCAGGCGTCCAGACAGCTCCGGCAAGTCCCGCAGTGGTCCTCCGTAAAGGGCTCGTCCGTCTCGAGCTCCAGATCGAGGAGCAGGATTCCCAGGAAGAAATACGATCCCCGCTTGGGATCGATGAGCATGGTGTTCTTCCCGAACCAGCCTAGCCCAGCCCGCGTCGCGAGCTCCCTTTCGAGGATCGGCCCCGTGTCCACGTACACGCGACCCAAGACCGGGCCCCCAGCCCGCGACTCGATCCAGCGGTGGAGCTTCAGCAGCCGCTTCTTGATGACGTTGTGATAGTCCCGTCCCCGGGCGTAGCGGGCCATCACGGCCCTGGCGGGATCGTCCGGCACACCTGACGGATCCTCCTGGTAGTAGTCGTGGCCTACCACCACCGCTGCCTTGAGGGACGGCAACGTCCGCTCGAGATCGGCGCGGCGAGCTACGGCATCCTCCCGGGACAGGTAGCCCATGTCACCGTGGACTCCGTCTTCGATCCAAGCCCGGTACAGGTCCATGTGCACGCTCGGCTCCACCGAGGCGACCCCCACGAGGTCGAAGCCCAAGTCACGGGCCCGCTCCTTGATCTCGGCGGCGAGCGTCATGGGCGGCGCTCCCGCGCTTCGAGACCTCTAATGCCGTACTCATATCCGCGCACACCGGCCGGCGTCACGTGCCGTACTCCCGGCCCTTCCACTCAATACGACTTCCCCTGGCCCAGCTCCGTACGAAGATGTAGGCCGCCACGACGGCTCCCAGCGGATAGAGGAATCCGTACCAGGGCGGGGCGCCCAGCCACCACTTGGCGGCAGCCCAAAAGACCGCGCTGGCTCCCGTGACCCAGGCGGCCCAAACGCCCCATCCGGCCGGCGCGATCCCACCGGCACCGAGAACGGCCATCACCGGCGGCACGATCCACAGGATCACACCTGAGATCAGCGATAGCCACATCAACGGAGTCCTCGACCACGGCGGCAACGAGCGACGCGCCCCGGTGGCCAGGTTCTTGGACCAACCTTCGATCAGCTCGCCCAGCGATCGGTACATCCGGGTGGCGAACACGGTCGAGCCCTCCCGAACCGTGAGCTTCTTGCCAGAGCGGCACAGTAGCTGCGCCAGCCGTTGATCCTCAGTCACGTCGTTCTTGACCGCAGTGTGACCACCCAGCTCCTCGTACACCGGCCTGCGGAAGAGGATGTACTGCCCGTTGGCGATCGCCCCCCGCCAGCGCCTGGGTTCACAGGGCCGTCGCATGTTCGAGAAACGCAGGAGCATCGGCAGCATGATCTGGGGCTGCACCAGTCGCTCCCAGAGCGTCTCCATGAGCTGGCGTCCCATGACCGTGAGCGCATCTGCATGGTCTTCCTCCAATCCCGCTACGGCCATCGCCATCAGCGACGGATCGTGAACCGTGTCGGCGTCGGTGAAGAGCAGTAGATCGCCCTGGGCCTCTCCCGCGCCCTGGGCGCACGCCCACGGCTTTCCGAACCAACCGTCGGGAAGCTCGGCCCCTTCGACGACGAAGACCCTCCGGGCCCGGTTGGGAGTGATGCTCCGCGCCACCTCGGTGGTGTCATCGTCACTCCCATCATCCACCACGATCACCTCGAAGGCGGGGTAGTCCGAGGCGCAGATGGACTCCACGCAGTCGCGCAGGCTGCGCTCTTCGTTCCGAGCCGGGACCACCACGCTCACCACGGGAACATCGCTCGTGACAGCGCCTGCCGCGGCAAGAGGACGTGGCAAGCGCACCATGATGGCCAGGTATACGATCAGGGCGATCCAGGGTGCGGAAGCATACAGGAAGGGCACGGGCGTTGATCCAGGATGCCGGAAGTGGTAGACCTATCCTTTCGTACCTCGAGTCTCATAGCAAGAGCGGAAGGACCCCGAGGACAGCCCATGGACGTCGCCAGTGTGCGAGCAGAGTTCCCGATCCTCCAGCGCAAGATCTATCTGAACTCATGCTCCCTGGGCGCTCTGTCGCTCCGTGCCATGGCGTATCTAGAGAGCTTCCAGGAGCTGTGGCACGAGCTCGGGGCCTCGGCCTGGTACGGCCCCTGGTGGGGGAAGCTCGAGGATCTGCGGAGCCACGTAGCCCGCTTCCTGGGAGCCGCGCCGGCGCAGCTCGCCCTACTCCCCTCCACGTCCGCCGCCCTATCCGTCATCGCCGAGAGCGTCGACTACGGGCAGCGGAACCGCGTGGTCTGCACAGAGCTCGACTTCCCCACCCTGGTCTACCAGTGGGCCGTGAAGCCCGAGGTGGAGCTGGTGGTCCTCCCCAGCCACGACGGGGTGCGGGTCGATCCGGAGCAGTTCGCTGAAGCCGTCGACGATCGCACCGCTTTCCTGGCGACCAGCCACGTGCTTTACACCACAGGCTACATCCAGGACCTGGATGCGCTGGGCGAGATAGCACACCGAGCGGGAGCGTTCTTCCTCGTCGACGGCTATCAGGGCCCCGGCCAGATCCCGGTGGATCTGGGTGCCGGCGAGGCCGACTTCTACACGACGGGCCCCCTCAAATGGCTCTGCGGGGGCCCCGGCCTCTCTTACCTCTACGTCCGTGACGAGCTCGTACAGCAGCTCCAGCCCCGCATCACCAGCTGGTTCGCGGCCAGAGACCAGTTTAACTTCGACCTTGAGAACTTCGAGCCCCACGACGACGCCCGCCGCTTCGAGCTGGGCACCCCCGCACTGCCGACGGTTTACACCGCCTTAGGCGGGCAGGAGATCATCGACGAGCTGGGGATCGAAACCATCCGGGATCAGAACCGCGCCCTGACCGAGCATCTTGTGGAGCGAGCCCAGGAGTCGGGCTTCCAGCTGACCATCGCTCCCGATCCGGCTGACCGCTCCGCCATCGTCATGATCCAGTATGAAGATCCGCCGGGGGCCGTTGGGTATCTTGCACAGAGAGGGATCATCGTGGACCACCGACCGGGCCACGTCCGCGTGAGTCCCCACTTCTACAACACGATCGACGAGATCGATCAGTGCATCGAGACCCTGACCGAATTCACGAGTTGACCACCATGTCAATCCTGATATCCAGCCTGGCCGCCGGTCGTCGACTCTCCGACGAAACCGTGCGACCCTTCCTGCCCGCATACGTCCTGGTAGTGATGGCGGCCATCTCACTGGCCCTCGTGGCGCCATACGTAGAAGACGGCCGCTGGCTCTGCATCCACGGTCACTACACGATGGTGCCTTAGTCCTCCTCTACCTTCTTGCGAGCCCAACGGTAGTCGTCTCTGGCGCGGTACTTCTCCAGCACGCGGTCGAACGCCTTCTCCAGGTCGATCCCCTGCTCGTTGGCCATGCACAGAATAACAAAAAACACGTCGGCCAGCTCCTCAGCCAAATCTTGATCGTCCTCCTGGGGCTTCTTGGGCTTGGTGCCGAAGCGGTGGTTCACCAGACGGGCCAGCTCCCCCACCTCTTCCATGAGGCGCGCGAGGTTGGCCAGGGGCGGCCAGTAGCCCTCCTCGAACTGCGAGATCCACTCGTCGACCTGACGCTGGGCCTCCTTCATGGGATCGGGACTAGTTCGGCGATCACGGACATCCTCTCATAGCACTGGAACCCATATCCCGTGCACAGCCCCATCCCTCATCACGGCACCAGCACCAGCTTGCCGAACACCTCACCCGCCTCGAGGAGCTCGTGAGCCTTGCTGGCGTCCTCCAAGGGCATGACAGAGTGGATCACCGGCTCCAGGCGTCCCTCGAAGACGAGGCCCATCACCCGGCGGAACTCCTCCGGAGGTCCCATGGTGCTCCCCAGGATGGAGAGCTGCTTCCAGAATATCAGGCGCACATCGCTGGCTACCTTTGGACCGGCTGTCCCACCGTAGGTGACCAGCCGTCCTCCGATCCCCAGGGAGCGAAGGCATCCCTCCCACACCGCCTCACCCACCGAATCCAGAACCACATTGACGCCCCGCTTCTCGGTGTCTCGCCACATCTCCTTGGAGAAATCGACCTCGCGGCGGTCGTAGACCACGTCCGCACCGAGGGCCTCTACCCGCCCGACGTTGTCGGCGCCGTTGGTCACGGCGTATACCCTGGCTCCTACGAGCTTTGCGATCTGGATGGCGGCCGTTGACACACCACCCGACGCCCCCGTCACCAGGACCGACTCGCCGGGCTGGAGGCCACCCCTCCCCACGAGCGCGTGCCAGGCCGTCACGAAGGTCAGTGCTGCTGCAGCGGCCCGCTCGAACGGCACGTCATCCGGAAGCTCCAGCAGATTGGCCGCCGGAACCACACAGAATTCCGCCAGGCCGCCCTGTGTGTGCTCCCCGAGCACGCCGAAGGGGGGATCGGCGACCGAAGGTCCCCGCCCGAGGCCGCTGTACCAGTCGTAGTTGAGGGACGGGTCCACGACCACACGGGTCCCCACCGCCACCTCCTCCACGCCTGGGCCCAGAGCGTCCACCACCCCGGCCACATCCGATCCGCCGATGTGGGGCATGGGGATCTCGAACGGGAGACCCCGCCGCGCCCAGAGATCCAAATGGTTGAGGGAAGCCGCCCGCACGGCGATCCGGACCTGGCCCGGACCCGGTTCCGGCGTCTCGATCTCGGACACGTGAACCACCTCCGGTCCACCGTGCTCCGAGAAGATGGCCGCTCTCATGCGGGTCACAGGCAGGGCGAAGCCCTAGCCGATCTCCTCCAGGACCTCCCTGAGCGTTTCAAGGACCTCGCCACACTGCTCCTCCGAGAAGACCAGAGACGGCCGGAGACGAATCGAGCGCGGACCGCACGAGAGTACGGCGAGCCCCAGGTCCCAGCAGCCCTGCCAAAGCTGTCCCCGAAGGTCTTCATTGGGCAAGTCCATGGCCACGAGGAGCCCCTTGCCGCGCACGTTGGTGACAATCGCGAAGTCCGCCGCCAAGCCCTCGAGTCCCTCCCTGAGAAGGGCACCCACACGGGCGGCGTTCGCCACCAGCCCGTCTTCGTGGATGATCTCCAGGTACCGTGCGCAGCGTACCATGTCGACCAGGTTCCCGCCCCAGGTCGAGTTGATGCGGCTGGAGACATGGAAGACGTTCGTCTCCACCTCGTCGATGCGCCGCGTGCTCATGATCCCGCAGACCTGCGCCTTCTTACCGAAACAGATGATGTCGGGGGTCACCCCGCACTGCTCGTAGGCCCACATCGTGCCAGTGGATCCCAAGCCCGTCTGCACCTCGTCAAAGATCAGGAGCGCCTCGCATCGACCCGCGTACTCCCTGAGCTTGTGGAAAAACTCGGGACGGAAGTGGTGGTCGCCACCCTCCGCCTGGAGCGGCTCGAGGAGAATGGCGGCAATCCCGTCGGGGTCGCTCTCGAAGGCCGCCTCGATCTCGGCACACGCCTCCTCCTCCTTGGCCGCGACCGCCCCCTCGTCCATGGGGAAGTCGATGTAGGGGCTGGAGACGCGAGGCCAGTCGAACTGGGGAAAGTCCTTCGTCGTGGTGGGATCGGTGTTGGTGACCGAAAGGGTATAGCCGCTTCGGCCATGGAACGCGTCCCTGAAGTGGAGGATCTTGTCCGCCCCTCTGTCGACGCCGCGGGCACGGTTCTTCTGTGCCTTCCAGTCGAAGGCGGCCTTCATGGCGTTCTCCACAGCCAGGGCTCCCCCGGCGATGAAGAACAGGTACCGGAAGTCCTCGGGGACGGCCAGCTCCCGGAAGGTCTTCACGAAGGCGGCAAACTCCTGGGAGTAGATGTCGCTGTTGGCCGGGTTGGCCAGGGCCGCCGTCATGAGGGACGTCCGGAATCCCTCGTCCTCCATCTTGGGGTGGTTGTGGCCCACAGGGAGGGTGGCGAAGTATCCGTAACAGTCCAGGTACTCCTTCCCCTCCAGGGCGTCGACGATGATCGCACCGTGGGATTTCACCAGGTCGATGACGACGTGGAAGCCATCGACGAGGATATTCTCTTCCAGGATCGGGAATACCTGGTCCGCAGGGATTCTGACCTCAGGCATTGTGCTCTCCAGGGGAATCGGGTTCAAAGCGCGACGAGATCGAGAACCCATGGAGCCGATCGAAACCTCCCACCAGCCTCGAAGGAGGTCGGCTCCCGGGCTCAGTCCCCTAGGAGCTCGGGAGGGGCGAAGATGCCTGGGCGTGCGTCGAGAGGGCGTAGCGTCATCATGACGGTAATCTAGTGTTCCGTTGCCGAAGTTCGCGAGCCACCAAGAGGGTCGGGGAGCCGTGGGAACAAGGCGGGACGACGCGGGAGTGGGCACGTCTAACACCGTTCTCTTATCTTTCAGGACTTTCACGGCGAGACGACCCGAGCAGCCAGGAGCATGGAGGAATCACCGAGCCCACCGCCGGCGGGCGACGCCCCCGACGCCAACCCTGAGACCAGCCCCGAGGAGACCGATGGCCTTGAGACCGACGCCCCCGACGCCACTCTGGGCGGCTACCTGAAGGTGCATGACCGGCCGCCCGCGTTCGAGGGCTCGGACGGCCAACCCTACACGGTATCCATAGAAGTCGAGTCGGTGAGCAGTCTTCTTGCGCCCTACGTCGTCTACCTCGTGTTCCCCCGCTGGGCCGAGACCGGCCTGGGCATCGTGGGACACGTAGAGACACCGGTGTTGTGGGAGGGCAAGGGGCGTGACGAGGTGCGGAGCCAAGCGGAGAGGCTTCCTCTCGGAGAGGTGAAGCGGCTGCTCGACGAGGCCATTCTCCGCAAGAACGGACAACACTGAGCCAAGCATAGATGCTGCGTAGCGGATTGATCTTTCTCTTGGAATCACGGGCCGCCAAAAGGCTCGTCACAGGAACGCCGCTGAGTGCCATGAGCCGGCGCTTCGTACCCGGGGACACCGTGGACGAGCTGGTCTCGGCTATCCGTAAAGCGAACGTCCAAAGGCTGTCGGTGACAGCCAAATCGTCGCTGCTGGCGGACGGCTACAACGTGCGTGTCTACATCCCCTTCGGAGAGGCCTGGTACCCCTTCCTGATGCGGCGCCTGGCGGAGCGGCCGGCCAACGTGCTCTTCATGGAAGGCAGCGTGGTGTGGGAGTCGCCCCTGGGATTCCTCTGGCCGAACAAGAGCAGGAGAAACGACGCATGAGCGAAGCCGGTGCGCCCTTTCTCCGGGTGACGGAGATCTTCCATTCCATCCAGGGTGAGTCCACCTGGTCGGGCTTGCCGAGCACCTTCGTGCGCCTCACGGGGTGCCCGCTGCGGTGTGTGTGGTGCGATACGGAGTACGCCTTCCATGGAGGCGAGCGCATGGCCCTCGATGCGATCGTAGCCAAGGTGCGCTCCATCGGCACACGCTTGGTCGAGATCACCGGAGGCGAGCCTTTGGTGCATCCCAACGCCTTCCGCCTCGCCGAAATGCTCCTGAACAACGGGTTCACGGTTCTCGTGGAGACTTCGGGCTCGGTCGACGTAGCCCCGCTGGACCCGCGAGCGCACAAGATCATGGACCTCAAGTGCCCCGGCTCCGGCGAGGTCGACAAGAACCTCTGGGACAACCTCGACCAGCTGACGGTGCGCGACGAGGTGAAGTTCGTCCTAGCCGACCGCACGGACTACGAGTGGACGAGGGACGTCATCCGCGAGCGGGAGCTCGACCGTCGACTGGAGGATGGTAGGCTAGCCGCCCTCCTGGTCTCACCCGTGTGGGACGGGCTCGACCTCGCTGATCTGGCCCGCTGGGTTCTCGAGGACCGGCTCCCCGTCCGCCTCCAGACGCAGCTCCACAAGCACATCTGGGAGCCCGACGCCAGGGGCGTCTGAGACATGAGTGATACTAGCTCGGAAGACTCGCGCACCTGAGTAACTTCCGAGCAGACTTCCGAGTATCGACCTCATCGATCTACCAAAACGCGACGAGGGCAAGACGCTCGAGTTCAAGCGTGACCTCTCCCCTCGACAGGGCTTGCTCAAGACTCTTGTGGCGTTCTCCAACACGGCGGGAGGAATCCTGCTCGTCGGTATCGAGGATCGGACCCGTCACGTGCGCGGAGTGCAAGCACCGCTCGATCTGAAAGAGCGTTTGGAGTTGACGAGTTGCGGCGCTACGGACGCGGTGAGGCCTTCGATGAGCAGCCGATGCCCGAGCTGCATCTGCCTAGGTTCCGATCCTGAATGGGGTTCAGGCGATCAGGTGACTCGGCCTTCCTTAGTACATGCTCTTGTCCGCCGAACTGACCTCAGCAGCTTTGGTGTCCATTTTGGTGTCCGTTGTGAGGCGTCAGGATGCTCTGAAGAGGGCAGAGCTAGGAGCAGGTTGCGCGTGAGTTCCAGGTTTGAAGCGGATTTTCGAACAGGTTGCTCATGAGACGGGCCCGGAGTTCACCGCTGATAAGCGTGAGGTCGGAAGTTCAAGTCTTCCCAGGCCCACTGTGCCTAGCAGCCCTTCGGTCAAGACCGGCGGAACGTCGAGGATCGGAGAGCGAGGGCAGCGATGGCGGTTTCACCGGCGTCCGCCCACCACCCACTTCGATGACGACGAATGGTTGCCGAAATGAGGAAGGCGAGCTAACCACACGACACCCCGGAGCCAGGTGGATTCGTCATGCCAACTTCTCGAGCACGCTCGGCGCTTTCTGGTGCCTTGATCACGGCCACCTCCCTGTGGGGTGGCCTCTTCCTCGGCCTGGTCGCAGGCAACCTGGTTTCGGCGGGATTACCCGGCCACATGGTGTTTCGAGTGTCATTGGGGCTCCTCCTGATGCTACTGGGGCTCGTCGTGGGCGGCGCAGGTTGGGGCTCGCGCATGGGTCGTCTTGCCCAGTCGCCCGAGAGAGGGCGGATGCGGTGGGCCGGCGTATTTGGGTTCGTACCAGTCACGCTCGCTCTTGGCGCCGGGCTCCTTCCGCTCGAATCGGTTGCTGTGGAGGCTTGGAGCGGACGGCTTCCGGTGCACCGAGTCTTCATGCTGCTGTTCGTCCCGACGGCATTCCTGATCCCGGCCGCCGCCGCCTTCGGACTGGGGATCGGACTCCGCAGCAGCGATCAGGGTTTCAGTCTGGCCTGGCGGGCTGGACTGGCTGCGGCGGGTGTGTTTCTGGTCGTCAACCTGCTGATGGAAGCCCTCGGGTGGCAGGTGGGCGGCCCCGGTGCCGCCGAGCGCTACACGATGCTCACGGTTACGTTCGCTGGCGCTCTGGGGTCTGCGCTGGCGGCCGGCGCAGTCATCGGCTACCGGCTTGGACCGAGCGGAAAACAGCCGGTTGATCCGTAGGCGCTGCTGCGAGGGGAACATCCGTGCCGAAGTCCTTGAGAACGCTTCTGACCTTTGCGGCCCTCGTTCCATTGGTGACGGCAGTTCGAACCCAAGAGGCGCGGACCCAGGACGGCGCATGCCAGGTTGACACCGTACCACCGCCCGTGCTCGTCGAGGGCCTCCGGGCCGCGGCACGGGCGCACGGCGAGTTCGACATCGTGGCGACGACGAACTGGACCCGGTTCTACTCCGCGCTCTATCTCGGGCTGGTGCGCGACGCGATGGAGCGTCGTCCGGAGGGTGGCGTGCTATTCTTCCCGGCGGAGTCGCTCTTCTGGGAGTTCTTCTCGGTGTCGGGGCTGACCGACACCAGCAAGACGCCCGCCGACCTTCTCTGGTCACGCCACCTGGGGGCGGGCACGTGGCTAGCCTATCGGCCGGGGGGCATCGTCCGGGAGGTAGAGAAGGGCTCGGACCCCAGGTTAGCCGTCAACGTCAGAATCTCCTGGCCCGATCGGGACGACGGTCAGGACAATTACAGCTTCATTGATACGGTGTCGGTGCCCCAGCTGAAAGTGACGAACCGTCAGGAGATCGAGTACCACCCGTACCGGTGTTGGTGAGGAGGTCGTTCGTGGCGTCACACATACCCTCACCCTCGTCTTGCTTTCGGAGGCCGGTGGGGCTCGGCGGACAGCGCAAGGAAAGGCGCCCCAGTAGAATGGCAAGACGTATGACATCCGAGCCTCACCGTAATCTCGGCGGCGAGTACAGCGTGACGACGTTCGCGACGATGGCTCAAGCCTGGTTCCCAGGTGACCCGATCGATCGGGCTCCCCCAGGGCCGTCAGCCGCGCGCTGCATCTTGTCTGGAGCAGGCATGGGGCTGATGTGGGGCATCGCTGCCCGGCTGTAGGATGACGTTTCTTGTGGAGGTCCCCGAGTTCACGCTACAGGGCTCGGGACTGATCCTCGGAATCTCCGTCGTCTTCGGCGCCGCAGCTGGCCTCGCTTACGCTGCGAGGAGGAGCGGGGCGACAGGATGGCGACGCTATGGGCCGAGAACGGTGGCTGTGGTCCTATTCGTTCCGTTTGCCTCGGCAGGAGTGGGCGCAGCGGTAGTGGCCTCGGTGCCTCTCTTTACGCCGGTGATTACAAGACCTTTCTGGCCGCGCGTCTTTCGTGGCCTCTTGTGGTTCGTCGCCGCGCTACTGACGGCGTTGGTGGCACGTGAGGCGGTCCGAGAAGGCGGGGTCATCACAGGCGTCATCGGGACGCTGCTCTACGTCGTTCTCGTGTATCCCTCGGTGCTCGGAGTGCGGATCGAGCTGCTACCGCGCGTCGCCCGTGAGCGGGCTGGGCCGGAGGGGTAATGATGCGCCACGCTCTCGTCCTTGTCGTCCTAGTCCTGCTCCCTGACCAGTCGGGGCTCGCTGGCCAGCGTCTGGAACAAGGCCGGAGCAACTGGTCCTTGTACGTCTCGGGTGTCGTTCTGGTCAACGCATCCGTAGGTGCGACGATCGCGGTCAGGAACGATCTCCGTCAGGAGCCTTTCGGCATACGGACGGGGCGGACCGCGAGGGAAGACTTCTTCCTCGGTACAGGTACGGCGCTGTCCCCCGGACTACCTTTTCTCGTGACCCAAACCGTCTCCACGGTCCTGGCCTCGGGCACAGGTGAGAGCCGCCGCTATGGCCTGATTGGCCTCGTCATCCACGGGATCGGTTATACCGTCGGAGGACTGGCAGAGCCGATCACCTATGAGCGTCTTGCAGCACCCCTCGAGGAGCCACTCCAGACGCTTGTCGTGATCGGGAACTTCGTCTGGCCGGTGCTTTTGGCGGTCTCGGCCATCAAGGAGCTGCGGTAGGACACGCTGTCTTCACACTTCCGTGCGTCACCCGTCCTGTTCCAAACTCCGCCGAGCGTGGCACCGCTCGGCATCCACCACCGCAGCCGACTCAGGCTTCAGAACCTTGAGCAGTCCCGTCACGGAGCCCACTGACGCATACGTATGATCCGAATGAAAAGATACGTACGCTGAGTGGAGCCTAAGAAGGGTGGCCCATCGCCTGACGCTGGCAGCTACTGGTCACAGCCGAGTCTGAAGAAGCTCAGGATGACCCCGTGGGAGGCCGAGCGGCCTGCTGCACCAACACGACGCAACTGGGTGCCCGGAGGGGCGTTTGATACCGGAAGGTCGAGTATCCGCGCTGATCGACTCTGGCAGCGACCGAGGCTACGCCTTTCTCGCACCCCAATGGGCCGTAGGGATGCCGTCGAGTAGGCCGCCACTGATCCCTTGAGCCGGTAGCCTCAGGCCGAGAAAATCCTCGGCACCAGATTCACGTCGGCGGTCCGTGAGGCGAGTGTTTCTTGCCAAATAGGCCCTTTCAGTGCCCGTGCACACTGTCTCTTAAGTCCCCTCGGACTCGGTCGCCGCCCGGGCAGCCTGAACCTCGCCGCCTGCCCCGGGGGTATGCGGGAGCCGTGACCCATTCCCACTCACCTCCGGACGCCCGTCTGCAGAGGCTGATGGACCTCCTCTCCAGCGACGGCGGGGCCGCGAGCGATCCCCAGCCATTGGAAGGGCACGCCCAGGCCGCGGTGTCCCTGGTCCTGCGGACCGCCGCCGACCTGGAGGTTCTCCTGATCAGGCGTGCGGAGTCGGAGCGGGATCCCTGGTCGGGACACATGGCGCTGCCCGGTGGCCGGAGAGAGCCGGGCGATCCCGACCTCGTCGGTACGGCCATCCGGGAGACTGCCGAGGAGACGGGCGTCGAGCTGGGGGCCCGGGGATGGCGCCTGGGCCGTTTGGCGGAGGTGTCGCCCATCGGCAAGCGTCTTCCCCGCCTCACCATCGTGCCATACGTCTTCGGGGTCCCTCCCGACGTCACCGCTTCGGTGAACTCATCAGAGGTCGAGTCGGTGATGTGGATTGAGCTCTCCACGCTCCGCGATCCCGAAATCCGCCAAACGACCACGATCCACCTTCCCGAGGGCCCCAGGGCCTTCCCATGCCTCCAGGTGGGTGAGCACGCGGTGTGGGGGCTGACGTACGGGATCCTCACGGGGTTCCTCGATCTCTTCGACGGAGCGTGAGGTCAGGGGCTCTCCACCCATTCGGCGATGAAGATGTTGGTCTCGCCCTCCTCGGCCTGGTCCCTATTCGAGCCCCAGACCAGGTAGCGGCCGTCCGGGCTGAAGACGGGGAAGCCGTCGAACCCGTCCGAGTACGTGATCCGCTCCAGACCAGAGCCGTCCTCGTTGACCATGTAGAGCTCGAAATCACGGCCGGTGGGATCATCCTTGTTCGACGCGAAGATGATCTTGGTTCCCGAAGGGTGCCAATACGGCCCGAAGTTCGCCGCTCCGTTGTGCGTGATGTCCGTCTGATCCGATCCATCGGCATTCATGACGAAGATCTCGAGAACGCTCGGCCTTATCAGACCGTCGGCGAGAAGTGAAGTGTAGTCCTCGACCTCCCGGGGATCCGTGGGACGATGGGCTCGATACACGATCGTCGACCCGTCCGGTGAGTAGAAAGGACCTCCGTCGTACCCCATGGTGTTCGTGAGCCGCTCGACATCCGAGCCGTCCGGCGCCATGGAGTAGATGTCCAGATCGCCATCGCGCATGGACGTGAATACCACGCGATCCCCTACCGGCGAAAATGTCGCCTCGGCGTCGTATCCGAAGGTGCTCGTCAACTGCGTGAGGTTCGACCCGTCCGCGTCGGCCATGAAGATGTCGTAGCTGGGATAGACCGCCCAGACGTAGCCCCGGGAGAAATCCGGGACGGCCGGGCAGGCGCTGGCGTAGTGGTGGGTCGAGGAGTAGAGAATCTTGTCGCCGGCGGGGTAGTAATACGAGCACGTCGTCCTACCCTGGCCGGTGCTGAGCATCTGCACGTCGCTTCCGTCCAGGGACATCGTGTAGATTTGATCGCACCCCCCGCTGCGCGGTGTGGACTGGAAGATCAGTCGGGTGCCGTCGAACGAGAAGTAGGCCTCCGCGTTCTCGCCCTCGAAGGTGAGCTGACGGACGTTTCGTAGGTGGACCTCCTGCGACTGCGGGGGCGAATAGCCCCACGGATCCGGTGTGTGGTCGGAAGCGTGTGGAGTTGGACCGGCTGCGCAGAGCATGAAGGCCGCGACCATGCCGGCAGCAGTCGGCGGCTCTACTAGGGAAAACATTCAATGTCCTCCAAGAGGATGATCGATGTCTAGATTATTCACCTTCCTCGCGGCGCTCGCGGGTGGATTCGCTCTGGCGGGCCCCACCGGCCTCGTAGCGGGCCAGGTGACCCAGAACTGCCCCGAGGCGGAGCGTCGCACACGTGCGTCCGCCGGTGCCCTGGCACATGTTCGTTATCTGGCGGACGACACCCTGGAGGGCCGCGAGGTCGGCTCCCGGGGAGCTCGTTGTGCCGCAGATTACATCGCCAGCCGGCTCGAGATCCTCGGACTCGAGGGTGCCGGACCGGGCGGCAGCTACTTCCAGAGCTTCGACGTTCGTGCGGGCTCGGCCCTGGTAGCCGGCAACGAGCTCCTGGTCGACCAGGCCAGCTACCCCGTCGAATTCGACTGGATCCCGTTTGGATACTCGGCAACCGATGCCGTCACCGTACCCCTGATCTACGGGGGGGACGGCATCAACCGGCCGGGCGACCCGGACAACACCTATCCCATGCTCGCACTGGAGCACCGCATCGTCGTCGTCGAAGATGGGGACCTCGAAGCCCGCTCCAGCCGGGCCTTGCAGGCCGATCCCCACTTCAAGGCCTCGGTGGCGGCGGGCCGCGGGGCCTTCGGCCTACTGGTGCTCATGCGCGAAAGGCAGGAGCTTCCCAGCTTGTTCAAGGAGACGCGAGCGGCCCTTCGCATTCCGGTCGCCGCCGTCCGCGGTGAAGCTGCCGACCGGATTCGACGGGCGGCCCAGGCCGGCGCGACCGCCACGCTCCGAACCTCCGTACAGCCGCGTATGTCCGAGGCCAGGAACGTCGCGGCCCTGCTCCCTGGCTCCGACCGGTCCCTGGCCGACGAGATCCTGATCGTCGGAGCACATTACGATCACCTTGGTCTCGGAGGCGACGGCTCCCTGGCTCCCGACGCGACGGGCACGGTCCACAACGGAGCCGACGACAACGCCAGCGGATCGGCAGCGCTGATCGAGGTCGCTCAGCGGCTGGCGCAGGGCTCACGACGTCCCGCCCGATCGGTCCTCTTCATCGCCTTCACGGGTGAAGAGAAGGGTCTCTGGGGCTCAGCGCACTATGTGAGGAATCCCCTCGTCCCCATCGAGCGATCGGTCGCAATGCTGAACATGGACATGGTGGGTCGCTTAGAGGGCCGCACACTCACCGTCATGGGCGTGGGCACCGCGGAGGAGTGGGAAGAGATCCTCGGCGACGCCAACCGAGCACTGGAGCGCCCCCTGCGTATCGCTACTTCTCCTGACGGGCTCGGCCCCTCGGATCACTCCTCTTTTTATGGAGAGGGGATCCCGGTCCTGCACTTCTTCTCCAACACCCACGAGGACTACCACCGGCCCTCGGACGACGTCGACAAGATCGATGGAGAGGGCCTCAAGCACATCGTCGAGCTCGTGACGGAAGTGGCCCTCGGGGTCGCCGGCGAGGAGGGATCGGACGAGCGCGTCGCCCTCACCCCCATCGAGGCGGTGGCGATACCGGCGCACGGCCAGTCGTCTTCCAGCACGAGTCGCGGGTACGGCCCCTACCTAGGAACGATCCCAGACATGGTCCCAACCGACTTCGGCCTGCGTCTCTCAGGGGTCCGTGAGGGGAGCCCGGCTCACAAGGCCGGTCTTCAAAAGGGTGACGTGGTCGTCGAATTCGGAGGGAAAGAGGTCGGTGACATCTACGCCTACACGTATGCCCTCAGGGATCACGCGCCGGGCGACAAGGTAGAAATCGTGGTGCTGCGGAATGGCGAGCGGGTGACCGTTACGGCGACCCTGGGGGATCGGCGGGAGTAGCGCACACCGCGGCGAGCCATCGCACGGACGGGCTCGACCCGGGGCGTAGTTCCCTCAGCCGGCGTCGGTCACCCCTGCCCCGAGCAGATCCAGTTGCCCGGGAGCCTCCTCTCCCTGGGGCCCCCTGCGGGCCCCGACGGCCCCGTAGGCCCGTGTTACCTCCACGACTCGGTCGCCACCCTCCAGCTCCACCAGCCGGCGCCCCTGTGTCCTTCTGCCCTGCGCGGGGACCTCCTCAGCGATCAGTCGCGTGACCCGCCCCCCAGCCGTCACGACCATGACCTCGTCCCCTTCCAACACCTCCAGAGCCGATACGAGGGTGCTCTCATCCCCCGACGGCACGGCCATGGTGCCCAACCCTCCTCGCTTCTGTAGGGGGAAATCGCCCACCGCGGTCTTCTTGCCGAGTCCCCCGTCAGTAACGCTCATCACCCAGGCGTCCCGGCGGATGAGGAGCAACCCCACCACCGAGTCACGGTTCTTCAGGTCGATGCCCTTCACGCCCTGAGCCGTACGTCCCAGCACGGACAGGTCGGACTCGGGAAAGCGGATAGCCCTCCCCGCGCTCGTGATGAGCATGACCTCTCCGGTCCCGTCCGAGAGTCGGACGTCCAGGATTCGGTCGCCCTCCTTCACGCCGGACGCGATCATCCCCCCCGCGCGCGGATTTGCGAACTCGGCGAGCATGGTCCGCTTCATCACGCCCTTTTCGGAGATGAACACGACAAACCGCTCGGCGCTCAGGTCATCCGCCGCCAGAGTCGTGACGATGGCATCCCCGCGATCCGCCTGGGTCAGGGCGTAGATGGACTGTCCTCTGGACGCCCTGCCTCCCTCGGGCACGTCGAGGACCGGTAGGAAGTGCACATGGCCCCTCTCGGTGAAGGCCAGCAGCCAGCCCTGCGTCCGCGCGACGAAGATCCGCTCCAGATAGTCGTCCTCGAAATGCTCCATGCCGGCCAGCGCCTTCCCCGAGGACACGCGGCGCCGGTAGAGATGCATGGGAATTCGCTTCACGAAGCCCTCGTGGCTCACCGTGATGACCACGTCCTCGTCCGCCACCGTGTCCTCCACGGCGACCTCCTCGGACTCGTCCTCCTCGAGGATCACGGTGCGCCGGTCGTCACCGTACTTCTCCACGAGCTCGTCGAGCTCCTCGATCATGATCTCGAGCTTCCGGGCCTCGCTCTTGAGCACTCCCTTCAGATCCTTGATGGTCGCTTTGAGCTCCTTCAGCCGCTTCTTGAGCTGGTCCCGCTCCAGGGCCGTGAGCCTGGCAAGCCGCATGTTGAGGATGGCATCGGCCTGGATCTCCGAGAGGCCCAGGAGATCCTGCAACCGCTCGGCAGCCTCCGACCGGTCCTTGGAGCTGCGGATGATGGCGATGACCTCCTCGATGGCGCCAAGGGCCGCCAGCAGGCCCTCCACCGTGTGCTTCTCCGCCTCGGCCTGCTCGAGATCGTGCCTGGAGCGACGCTGGATGACCTCGATGCGGTGATCGCGGAAGCGCTCCAGAAGCTCGAGGAGCGTGAACTCCTTCGGCTCGCCGTGATCCAGGGCGATGAGGATGGCCCCAAAAGTGGATTGGAGGCTGGTCTTCTTGTGAAGGAGCTGGATGACCTTGGCGGCCTTGGCGCCCCTCTTGAGCTCCATCACGAACCGCAGGCCGTCCCGATCCGACTCGTCACGGATGTCGGCGAGGGCGTCGATCCTCCCCTTCCGGGCGAGGCCCGCGATCTGCTGGATGATCCTGGATTTGGAGACCGCGTACGGCAGCTCGGTGACGACGAGCTGTTCCTTCCCGCCCCTCAGGGCCTCCTTGACGATGCGGGCCCGCATGACGATTCGACCCCGTCCCTTCTCGTACATGTCGCGGATCCCACTGTGGCCCACGACGAATCCACCGGTGGGGAAATCCGGGCCGGGCAGGCGGCGCATCACAACGTCGAGGGACGGCTCGGGCTCTTCGATCAGAGCCTTCAGAGCGGCTGCTGCTTCCCGGAGGTTGTGAGGCGGGACGTTGGTACTGAGGCCGACGGCGATCCCGGATGATCCGTTGACCAGCAGGTTCGGGACCCGCGAGGGCAAGACTGTGGGCTCGGTGCGCTGCCCGTCGAAGTTGTCCGCGACATCGACCGTCTCCTTCTCGATGTCGGCCAGGATCTCTTCGGCGATCAGGGCAAGCTTGGCCTCGGTGTACCGGTACGCCGCCGCCGAGTCCCCATCGATGGAGCCGAAGTTGCCCTGCCCGTCTACGAGGGGGTACCGTAGCGAGAAGTCCTGCACCATCCGGACCAGGGCGTCATAGACGGCCGCGTCTCCGTGTGGGTGGTACTTGCCTAGCACGTCCCCGACGACCGTAGCGCTCTTCTTGTACGGTCTGTCCGGCCTCAACCCAAGCTCGTGCATCGCGAAGAGAATGCGCCGGTGGACGGGCTTGAGTCCGTCCCGCACGTCCGGCAGAGCCCTCTGCACGATCACGCTCATGGAGTAGTCCAGGAATGATTCGCGCATCTCTTCCTCGATGAGCCTGGGAAGGATGCGCTCGCGGGTCTGGGCCGTCATCACAACTCCTGCTGAGCCGAAGGCAAATCGAAAAATGAACGCCGGGCGACGCGACGATGGGCGTACGATCTCAGGATCGTCGAGGCAAATCAAGGCGGGGCCAAAAGCGAGAGCCGCGAGTCGAATTCGACTCGCGGCTCCGTGGTCTTGATGGGGCTGATCGGCGGTGTGTTAACCCCCTCGGGCGCCCCCCTCGGCCAGGGCCTGGAGGACGCGACCCTTCAGCTCCTCCGAGGCATGACCGTTTCTCTGGGAACGGCCGAGGGCCTCGAGGAAGTGCCTCTCGAACTGGGCCCTGGGGTAGCACGCCTTGCAGACCTCGAGGTGAAGGCGTACCCCCTCCTGGGACATGTCGTCCAGCTCGCCGTCCAAGTACTCGAACAACCTGGCCACGGCCTCGTCGCACGAGATCATCCCTTCGGAGGGGCCGCCGCCGGCGCCCCTAGGAAGCCCGAACAGTCTCTTCAACCCATCGAATGCAGTCACCTAGCCATCCCCAACCGCCTCGGAGATGTATCCCATCTCGACGGCATATGCGTGGAGTCGCTCCTGGAGCTGCCGTCTGCCTCTGAACAGTCGACTCTTCACTGTCCCGACCGGAATCTCCATGATTTCGGCAATCTCGTTGTAGGAAAGGTCCTCTAGGTCCGACAACACCACGGCTATTCTGTATTCATCCGGCAAGTTATCGATGGCGCGAAGGATTTCCTCGTCTACGATCGAGCGGAAGAACTCGCCCTCCGGATCGGTGTTCTTGGACGCCGCGAACACGGCAGCCTCGCGAGAGAGCGCCCTGGGATCCTCGTACGCCGTCTCCGCCACAATCTCATCGTGGCGTTGCCCCCGCTCCCGCTGCCTGAGGAATACGTTCCTACAGATAGTGAAGAGCCAGCTCTTGCATCTTGTTCCCGGCGTGTACTGCTCCCAGGCTCTGAAGGCCCGGAAGTACGTGTCCTGTACGAGATCCTCGGCCCCGTCCTGGGTCCCGGCCAAGCGCAGAGCGAACCGATACACGGCGTCCATATGCGGGATCGCTTCATCGAGGAAGCTCGCCCCCTGTTGGTTCACGTAATTCGGAAGTCTCTCGCTGCTCGTCACGGATCTTGGCACCCAGTGGTGCGCATTGAAGCCGTAGTGCGGCTCAGCCGGAGTTTACCCGGCGGAGATCAGTCTGGAAAGACGAACTCTCTGGCCAGCTCGTCGGTGACTGGGCCCCCGATCACCAGTTCGATGAGGGCCACCATCTCCTGCCCGACCTCCTCGAGACGCGACAGGACCGAGAAGGCGTGAGCGAAATCGAAGTAGGCCGATACGGCTCCTTCGTGAGCCGGATGCGTGGTCGTCACCGCCGTCTCCATCTCGACCCGTAGGATCTCGACGATGGCTGCCACCGCACTGCGGAGAGCTTTCTGCTCGGCGAGCGTCTGGACGGACCAGTCCCCGTTCAGGCGGGGAAGCAGGGCGGCCACTTGCTCCCGCTCCTCCGGTGGAGCGGCCACGACGCCCGGCTCCAGAGCATAGCCGTTGAGAATCTGCCGCGCGCCGGCCTTCAGCGCCGTCAGTTCCTCGAAATTGCATTGCACAATCACGGCTCGCCCCCTCTGTTGCCGAGCTTCCTCCTTACTTATCTACCTATTCCATCGGCAGATTGTTTCTGCAAGGCAAGCATTCACGGGGGCCCGACGCCTTCGGGGAGATAGGCCCGGGATGCGTCTCATGCAAGGGCACCCTGCACCCGGGGTGGTCCGTCCACGACGAGTGAGATGGACACGTGGTGCTCCCCGTCGACCTTGACGTCGAAGCTGTAGCGGCCGGGTCCGGGAAACACCAGTCCGTCCAGATTGAGTACATGGGGCACTCGGAAGCCTTCACCCACACCGGGCCCACCCACCAACTGCATCTCGCCGTTCAGCGACAGCACCTCGGCCCCCTCCGGATCGGACAGCCGGATCTCCATCTCGTGCGTCCCCACCTCCGAGGTTCCGGCCGTGAGGCGTAGGACAAGGGCAATGCGCCCGTGCTGGGCGGGAAATTGACTGACGCTGATGCGGTCGAAGATTCCGAGGATGTTCATCTTCCCGGTGGCGTCGATCGTGGCGGCGTCGGCCAATAGGGCCACATCTATCTCCATGTCACTTCCTCACTCGAAGGCACCGAAGGAACGGCGCTAAGACAGCAACCGCTCCCTCAGCGCGAGACCGGCCACCAGGTCTATGAGCGTATGGGCAACAATGGGTGGCCAGAGGCTTCCCGTGTGGAGGAAGGCAGCGCCCATGATCAGCCCGACGACTCCGGTCCTGACCACGCCAATCAGGCCCTGGTACGCATGGAGCACTCCAAAGGTCGCGGAGGTCACGATCAGTGCCAAGGTGGCCGACCCGGTGGCCAGGACAAGAGCCGTGAGAGCGTACCCGCGGTACGCCATCTCCTCGCCGAAGCCGGCACAGAGAGACAGGCCGGCGAAGAGCCGCCTCTCCTTGCCCGTCACCGGCATGAGCTGGTGCACCAACCGGGTCTCCTCGGTCCCCATGGCCCTCCGCACCGCCCGGAACACCAGGAGGGTGCCGATGCCGACCAGAAACAACGCTCCGGTCCACAGGACGTTCGAAACCGACAAGGGAGCCTCGAGTCCCAGAGCCGGCGGTCCCACCAATCGCCGTCCCATGAAAAGGCTCAGAATCCCGAGCAGCAGAACCGTGGAGCCGGAGTTCATGTACGCAGGCGCCCTCTCGATGACCACGTCGCGCGCCAACGCCATCTGGCCCAGCGCCAGGGTCGGAAGGAGCTCGAGAAGCCCCGCCAGGAAGAGCGCATCGAGAAGCCCGAGCGCTGTCGCCTTCACCAGAAGCACCACGATGACGGGGTAGGCGAGGGCCCCGGCCAGCACGATCCTCACGCCAAGAGCCCCCGTCCGATCTCCTCCACCATGCGGAGTGTGCCCACCACGTCCTCCCGAGTCGACGTGTAGTTCATCACGCACAGGCGGAGCGAGTACACCCCCCTCAAGCGCGTGGACGAGACCATGGCGTAGCCGCTCGATACGATCCGCTCCTGGATCTCGACGTTCAGCTCCTCGAGGCCCTCGGGATCGATCTCGTGGCTCGCCGGATTGTAGCGATAGCACACGACGCCCAGGCTCGCCGGACTGAGCAGCTCGAGCTCATAAGAGCCCGACACGTACCGTTCCGCCTCCCGCGCCAGATCCATCGACCGCTGGATCGCCTCGCGGAACGCACCCACCCCAAAGGTCTTGATGGACATCCAGACCTTCAGCGCCCGGAAGGACCGGGAGAGCTGAAGGCCGCGGTCACCGAAGTTCACGTGATCGCGACCCATCTGAGCATCCTGGAGGTATTCGGGGCTCGTGCTGAAGGCCGATTCGAGCTCCGAGGCATCCCGAACCAGAAGACATCCGGTCTCGTACGACTGGAACAGCCACTTGTGGGGATCGAGCGTTACGCTGTCGGCGAGATCGACTCCGTCCAGGGCTGCCCGGCCTTCCTCCGTAAGCACGGCAAAGCCCCCGTACGCGCCGTCGACGTGAAGCCAGAGGTCCTCCTCCCTGCAGAGCCCACCGAGCTCACGGAGCGGATCCACCACCCCCGTGTTCGTCGTCCCACCATTCGCAGCCACCAAGAGGGGGTTGAGTCCTGCGTCGCGATCGCGCTGGATCGCCTGCCGCAAGGCGTCCAGGTCCATCCGATACTCGTCATCCGTGGGAATCGAGCGCACGGCATCTACCCCGAATCCCGCGATGCGTGCCGCCCGGCCAAGGGAGAAGTGGGCCTGGTCCGAGTTGTACAGGATGGGATCGGCAGGATGACCGCGGCTGGCCCGGGCCGTCACCAGCGCGTCCAGGTTCGCAGCGGAGCCGCCGCTCGTGAATACGCCCCCGGCCGTGGCCGGGAGTCCGAGCCAATCACGGAACCAGTCAAGGACGACGAGCTCGATCTGACTGGGACCCGCGGACTCGAGCCAGGTCCCCTGGAACACGTTGAATCCGGACGCCAGCATGTCCGCCAACAGCGTGGGCCAGGTCGGGGATGAAGGGACGAAGGCGAAGAAGCGGGGATGATCGATTCGTCCTGCGTAGCGCATGACCTCGTTGGCCGCACGCTCCATCACTTCGAGGGGCGGTGAGCCCTCTTCGGGAGCCGCTTCCCGGAAAAGCGCCTCCATCTCCTCACGGGTGGCTCCGACCCAGGCCGTGCTCTCCCGCAGCGTTGTCCAGCGTTTCACGATGAGATCGACGGCCTCGTAGCCGAGGCGACGCATCTCGTCCTCGTCCAGGACGAGTTCGTTGTCGTGTGGCCGCCGCCCCCATCCATCGATTGTTCCTTCCACCATGCCTCCTCGCCCACAGAGCACAGGCAATCCCGGGGTCCGTTTTCATCCTGACGGCTCCCGCAGACCGGAGCACGCCACGGCTCTAGTGTTCCGTTGCCGAAGTTCGCGAGCCACCAAGAGGCTCGGGGCGCCGTGGGATCAAGGCGGGACGACGCGGCGTAGCAATAGCTACGGTAAGGAGTCCCAACGCCGAGCCCACGGATGCACCGTGCCCTCGACTGGCCGAGACACTTTGGCAGCGGGACACTAGGAATTTCGGAGACCCCACGCTAGCCTATGACATCCGGCTGGAGCCTCGTTCCCACACCGAAAGGCATATGGCCACAGTCACCCCAGAGCACAAGGCGGTTTTCCGCGTTCTGGATGCCATGGACGCCCCCCATGGCGGCCGGCTGCTGAAGCTCCGTTTCCAGTCCGGGGAAGCTCCCACGACCCGTGAGCTCAAGGGCGCGACGTTACGGGCTGACTCACCAGACGGCCAGAGGTCGTGCAGGATTCGGGTGGACGGGTTCGCGCTGTTCGGTGGGCGACCTTCAGACGATCGCATTCACCGCACCGGGCGGGTGGACGTTCATGTATCGGCCGTGGAGGGCGACACCGGCGCCATCGGCCTCAAGTGGGAGGTCTCAGGCCCGCTGCCGTAGCGGCGCAGCCCCAAGTCTGGCGTAAGGGTTACCTCAGGCCGAGAGGCTCCCGCTCGAACGTTTCCAGGAACCACCGGCGGTACTCCTCCTGCTGTCCAGGATTCGCGTCCAGCCAGGCACTCCTCTCCTCCTTGAATTCGTCGGGGCGGGACGTGAGGATGAACGCTTCCAGAAAGCCGTGCTCCCGCGCATACATGAGCTCGTCAAGAGGCCCATAGGGAGTCATGTCGAACAGGGCCCTTCCGTACAGCCAGGCGTCCGCCACTCGGGTGAGGATTGCTTTCTCGAGCTCATATCCCTCGGCCGCCGCAGCCTCGGGAAGGAACTCGTCCAGCCGCTCCATCGTCTTCATGAGATGGTAGTGCCCGTAGAAGGCCATGATCGAGCCTGACTCCGGCGCGACCACCGGCACCAACACGAACGCCGTGTCGGAGCTGATCGTGAACCCGTCCCAAGGATACGTCTCGTCAGGTGTGGCATTCTCGATGATCCAGAACGACGGATCCATGGTGATGTTTTCCTGTTGGGCACGCACCCAGATGTCGATCTGGGACAGTCGAGCCCGGTCGGCCTGAAGCCTCGCTCCAGAGCGCACGATGAGAGAGCGGGGGGCAGGAAGCGAAGCCGCGGTCGTGCAGGCGCCCAGGATCAGGACGGCCATCGCGAGCAGACGACGCGAGGTAAGCCTCTGAAATTGCCGAAGGAAGGAGCGACTTGGGTGTTCAAACGTCATGACTGATCTAGCTCCGAGTGCCGGAGATCCGAAAAATGCTTGACACCTCAACATCACGGAGCGGAATTGGGGGTCCAGTCATCTTCATCTGGATGTCATATACGACACGATAGCTAAAAATGACCGAGGCCACGTGGGAGTTCCATGCTCCCCAGACGATAACACCTGAGAACCTCGGTGACGACCTCGCCCGTCTCGTTTGGGAGAGCTTCACCGATTTCATCTCAGAAGGCGACGGCGAGACCGCGCTCAGCAGCTTGGGATTGGTGGACCTGAAGGGTGAGCCCGATCAGCACGCCGTAGAGGAGGCCCTCATCTTCCTCATGTGGGCCCACACCCGGGGTGCGCAGCAAGCGTTCGTAGGTCGCGCCCCCGCCGACCTGCTCAAACGGACGCTCGATGCCCTCCACGCAGCGGTCTTCGAGGACATGGTGGAGAACGGAACCCCCAAGGCCCAGCTTCCCTTCTTCGAGCAGCGAGTGGGCGCCCGTTACGCGGAGTACCACGCAGCTTCCGCCAGCTCCGATTCGAGCCTGGGCAAGGCCGTTGTGCAGCACCTTACGGGCAATACGAAGCCGCCGAAGCCCTTGACGCTGGCCGTCACGGAACGGGCGGTCGAGGTGGCACGTCCACTGCGGGATTACCTGGAGGACATAGAGCTCGTCCCCTGAGTCCTCCGCCACTTGATGATCTCGAAGGGACTCCGGCAGTCGCGGCACCAGTAGCTGGAGACCGAGAGCTGGGAGCCGAACGGATTCATCAACTCCGTCTCCACTCCCGCACAAAAAGGACATGAGGGGGACTCGGGAAGCCCGCCTGGAGAGGGGGTCGCTTCTCGAACTTCCCTCATTCGACGAACAGCATCCGGTTGAGGTCACCCCGCGCGCGTGCCACGGACTCGTCATCGGGGTGACCAGGTCCCCTGCCCCGCTCGGGATCCCACCCTTCGCGCTCCGGCTCCACGGCTGAGAGGTCGATGTCCACCAGGGAGAATAGCTCCCCGTAGCGTTCGGCGAACCGGGAGCGGAGCACGTCCCCCTTCGGAACCAGCCCCGACCCGGCCTGGGCCTCACCCACCTCGTCGGCGGGCGTGAGCCACGCCAACATCCGCGCCAGCATGGACAGGGTCGCCGCACGCAGCCGCGAGCGCCCCTCCTCGGAGCCGCCCGCCAGCTTTCGAAACCACGCGACTCCCAGGTCGTGATGGAACGTCTCCTCGTCGAGCATCTTGGGGATGCGTGAGCGAGTTGGCTCGTAGACACCCTCGGAGAAGCCCTCGAGCGCCACGGACAAGGCCCCGTCCACGACGACGCACGCAGCCACCACGGCGGCCCAATCAGCAAGAGGCTCGTCCAGAGCGTCGGGATTCGCGTACTCCTCGGCCGCCCGCTCGTGCTCCACCGCCGCCGGATCCATGCCGAAATCCTTGAGCATGGCATACAGCAGGCGGGCGTGTCCCCATTCGTCCTGGGCCATGGAGGAGGCCGCGATACCCGTCTCGATGGACGGCGCTCCAAGAAGCCAGTCGGAATAGCGGATTCCCATGAGGCGCTTGCCGTCGGCCAGGGAGAGGAGAGCCCGGCGAAGCCCTTCCCGGGCGGCAGGCTCCATGTCCTGAACGCTCTTGAACGTGGTCTCGGCGCTCACTGCGAGCTCCCCCCCGAAGCGAACGGTCCGTCCGTGCGATTCACGGAGATGATGGCTGAGCGAGGGATCACACACATCTCGAACCAGCGCTCCTCGTCGTAGGTCTTCCACGCATAGACCCGTGCCATCGCATCGTCGAGGGCATTCAGATATCCGACATGCCGGAGAGGCTCTCCTCGCTCCTTCCGGGCAAATACGTCGTAGAGGGGCTCTTCCATATGATCGGTCCTCTTCGGCTCTATCCCACTCCCACGCCGAGGCGGCGAAGCTTCTCGCGGCCCTCCGCCGTGATGCGGTCGTTGGTCCAGGGTGGACACCACACCTCGTGGATCTCTACTTCGTCGATCCAGCTCTCCCGCAACAGCCGGTCGCGAATGTCGTCGCGGATGAAGTCCATGCAGGGACATGCGGTAGCGGTGAACGTGAGCTCGATCCGGGCGACGCCCTCCGACCAGTCGACTCCATAGATCAGCCCGAGCTCGACCAGGCTCACCGGGATCTCCGGATCCAGGACCTCGCCGAGGGCCCACCACGTCGCCTCCATCGGGCCCGACGGGGGGGGCCGGTAGAGGCTCGGACCAGAGGTCTCGGCCCCCGCTGGCGTGCAACACCGCGGCCGCACGAACGGCATCGGGGAGCCGGCCGAGGCGCGGCGCCGGGATGTTCATGCCGCGTCGAGCCATGCTCCCACCTGGCTCCGGGACCGCCTGAAGGATTCCACGTAGATCTCGTTCATGGGTCCTCGGGCCTTCCAGCGCTCGAACACCGCGCCCCACGTGAGCTCTCCGTCCTCGAAGAACCAGCGCTTCTCCGCCGCATCATAGTGACACGGGAAGGGGTAGTCCTTGATGTACGTCTCGCTCTGCTCGTCGTAGTGCGCCGGTATGTCCAGGCCGAGGGACTCGCAGAGAGGGACGGTGGAGGCCATCCAGACCTGCCTGAGCTGGTCGTTGGTAAGCCCCTTTAGCTTGTAGTCGAGCTGGCCGGTGTGGCGTTTGAGGTCGTCGGGAAGCCCGAACCATTCCAGCGTCATGGGGAACATCCAGTCCACGGCCCGTTGGACCATGTCCCGCGCCTCGCCGCCGGCCTCCGTCAGGCGCTTCATCCACACCTCACCGTGCCTCAGATGGAACGTCTCCTCCATGCTGACCTTTATCAGGGCCCGCTTGAGAGGCCCGTACGACGTGTTCTCGTGGACGTCTGCGAGCAGCGAGATCCCGGCACGGTCGAAGAAACCGTTGGCCACGACCAGCTCGGCCCAGTTGTCTAAGGGCTGGTCGAACCCGTATGGATGCTTGAAGTCGTGTGGCTCACGCTCGTAGACCAGGTACTCCTTGGACTCACCCAGATCTTCGAGGAGTCGGTACGCGATGTTCGCGTGGGCAAGCTCATCTTGAATGATGGCGTGGGCGCTGACCTGGGTGTTGGCCGAGGGCGCATGACGGGCGGCCATCCAGTACGCCGGGCCGCTCATAAGCTCGGTGTCGGCCTGGACAGTCAGCTGGACGACCAGGGACCTTCGATACCCCTCCGTCATCTCCTCGACGGACTCCACGATGTACCCGTCCTCGACCTTGGCTTTCAGCTCCTCATCGGTGAAGCGCGCCATGCTCAATGCTCGTCCTCTCTGAGGTTCGTGCCCCGATCGGCTCCCTCGACAGTTCGAACGATCGTTCGAACGAAACAGTCTATACGACGGCGCCGACCCTCTTGGTGGCTCGCGAACTTCGCCAACGGAACACTAAAGTCCCAGCGATGCCCGAATCAGTGGCGCGATGCGCTCGGGCGTCCATGGCGGGTCGAAGGTGAGGTCGACCTCGCAGCTCTCCACACCCTCCACCCCCTCCACCGCAGCCTGCGCGTCCAAGACGAGCTGGTCGGCGACAGGACACATCGGCGAGGTCAGCGACATGACCACATGCACGTCCCCACCATCGAACTCGATGTCGTAGACGAGCCCGAGGACGACGAGGTCGAGATCCAGCTCGGGGTCCTTGACCGTCTTCAGCGCGTTTCGGATGTCTCTCTCGGTGACAGCCATGCTTAGTGCCTCCTCATGAATAGGACCGTAGTCTCCTCGACATCCTCGCCCTGGAGCTTCCGGATGGCCTTGTGCACGGTCGCCACGACCTCTCCGGCGGGCTTCTGCTGCAGGGTTGAGACCAGGTCGGCGGCCCCCCTGAATAGGCCGGTTGAGCCTGTCGAGAGGACGATGACCATGTCGCCCGTGCCGATCTCGTACTCCTGGGTGCCGTACTGGAAGCCGTCCAGCATGCCCAGGGGGGGGCCGTGGGACGGGAACTCGTCCAGAGTTCCGTCCCTGCGGATCACCGCGCCTCGGACATCACCCGCTCCGGACCAGAGCACGGAACCGTCGCCTGGCACCAACATCCCGGCCGCGACCGTCTGATCGACGCCGGGCGTCTCGTTGTGAGACAGACCGTCGTTGACGGCTGCGAAAAGCGACTCCGTCGGTTGACCCGTCCGTGCGAACTCGTTGAGAAAGGCCCGGGCGAGGGCCAACTGGTGGGCGGGTGGAAGCCCGTCTCCGTGGACCGTCATGGCCACCAAGCCCGCTCTCCCGTCGGCAAGGCGGACGGTCTCCCAGGCGGTCCGGCCGGCGCCCGAGTCCTCCAGCATCGTGCCGGCGGCGATGTCGAACCCGTCGGCCGTCGGGGCGCTCCGTGGCATGATCGCTCGCTGTAGAGCCCGGTTGGCGTCGTCGGCTCCGCCCCCTGTCACTACAGGAGTCGGCACGCCCCGCTCGAGGCTCGCAAACCGAACGCCGAGGGCCCGGAGAGCCTTCGAGAGAACCTGCAACATGCGCATCGCCAGGCTGTCGCCGCCGATGAGCTGCTCGAAGTCCTCACGCGACAGGGTCAGCAGCTCGGTCTTCTCCAGCACCTTGGCCGTAGCTGAGCGGGGGGCGTCGTTCAAAAGGGCCATCTCCCCGAAGGCTTCACCGGCCCTGCGGACCGCGAGCTTATCTGTCCCGCTCCCCGAAACGCTCTTCGATATCTCCACGGCGCCCTTTGACACAACATAGAAGCAGTCGCCGGGCTCCCCCTCCTCGAAGAGTACCTCACCATCCTGTGCGGTCACGCCCTTGGCGACCTCGCTCACGCCATTGAGCTCGTCGTCCGGCAGTCCCTGGAAGAGGTCGACGTGCCGGAGCATCTCCATCACCTCGTCCAAGGACAGATCACGGGGTTCAGCGGCCACTCAACGCGCTCCTGATGGTGGAAATGAGGAGGTTAAAACATACTCCCGGTCGGAAGGACCGGAAAAGGGCCTGATCCTCTCGTGGGATTTTCGCTTGCAGGAGATTGGGAGTGCTAGAAGATTGGAAGGAGGGGCGAATGAAGCCCCTCTCTGTTTCTGAAGCATTGGAAGGTCCCCCTGTGAAGGCACGTCGGCCGGTCTCCCTCCCGGGATTCGTAGCTCTGGTCGCCGCGTTGCTTCTCGGCTCGTGCGTGGACGGCCCCGTCGCCGGTCCGGCCACCGACGAACGGCCGCACGTGCTCCACCTGGTGCCTCAGCTCAGCTATGCGGTGGCACCGGGCGCCCCCGCTCTGAGCGCCGCCCAGGAGGACGCCCTGAGCCAGGCGTTCGACCTGGTGAACCGCTTCCGGCTGATCGTCAAGGATGTGAGCTGCACCGAAGTGCTGCAGGACGTGATCTTCGAGGTGACGCCCGGCGAGGACGTGTACGACCTGTCGGTGGAGGTTCCGGGGATCACGCCCGGTGAGCCGGTGTGCGTCGTGATCATCGCCATGCAGGGCGAGACCGTGCTGTTCGAGTCGCCACCCCTCACGGTGGCGACGACCGACGCGCAGACCGCCACGCCCCCTCAGCCGTTCTCCGTACCACTCAGGTATACGGGTCCGGGCGCCGATGGGGTGGGGGTCGAGATCCTGTCGACGGGCGCGGTACTGCCTCCGGGTGGGTCGCGGACGTTCGAGGCGGAGGTGTTGGGGAGCGATGGCAGCGTGCTGGCGGACGTACCGTTGGGCTGGACGGTGGCCTCGCACGCAGTAGCGTCGGTCAACGACGCCGGGACGGTGACGGGAGGAGGGGGAGGCCGGACGCTGGTGACGGTGACGACGCCCACGGGTCTGAGCGCGAGCGTGTGGGTCTACGTGTTCGGCGGGGAGATGACGTTCATCCAGGGCGGCATGGTGATGACGGCCCCGGTGGTGGGCGGCACGGCGCAGGCGATCGCGGGGACGGGCGGAGCGCACGGACCGGTGCCCACGGGCAACGGAGTGATGTACGGCGAAGGGGGGATGGTCTTCATCTCGGGCGTTGCGATCATGTCGGGCTCGTGGCCTGCTCCGTCGCCGGACGGGACGAAGATCGCGGCGGACGGGGGCGGGGTGGTGGTGCTGGCCAACGCCGACGGCTCGGGAGAGTCGGAGGGGCCGGCGGGCTCACAGCCGGCGTGGGCCGGTGCGACGAGTCTGTACGTGAGTGGCGGCTCCATCGAGCTGGTGGACGTGGTGAGTAGCAGCCGGAGCCTGGTGATCCCGGGCGCTGCGAGCTTCCCGACGGTGACGGCGGAGGGACGGCTGGCCTACCTGGACGGAGGGGGCCAGGTGTTCATCCAGGGCTCGGGTCCGGTGCCGGGCGTGGTGACGGGCTCACGGCCTGCGATCCAGGGCGGCTGGGTGTTGTACGCGGGAGGCGGAGGGCTAATGGTAGCGCCCGTGGACGGAGACAGTCCTCCGATGCCGTTGGGCATCATTGGCACGGATCCGGCGTGGGGCAGCGCGAGCGGTGGGTTCACACCTCCCTCTCCTCCACCTCCTGTGGAGATCTCGGGACTCGATCCCGAGGTACCGATCCCCGGTCAAGAGGCACTGATCCTAGGCAGCGGCTTCGATCCGGTGATCGCGTCGAACACGCAGGTGTTTTTCCCGACGTCTGAGGGTGAGGTGGAGGTCGAGGTGCTGGAGATCACAGCCACGAGCATCCGGGTGCTGGTGCCCCGGGGTGTGGCGGCGGGAGAGATCCGGGTCGCGACGCTCACGAGCGAGGCGACGTTCCCCTACACACCCAGCTTCGGGACCGTGGCGGTGACGGCGGTCACGCCGTGGGGCGCGCCGGTGGCGGGTCTGGGCGTCGTCCTCACGCAGGGCGGCACGGAGGCGTCGTCGGGTGTGACGGACGCGTCCGGCTCGCTCTTCCTGGACGGGATCCTGGCGGGCGACTACACGGCGGCGTACACCGCACCTGCCGGGTTCGCGATCACGAGTGCACCGCCGACGGCACTGACCGTCACGATCGACGTGCTGAGCGTGGAGGTGGAGGCGACGCCGGAGGTTCGGAGAATCACGATCAGTCCGGAGACACCGGAGGTCGAGGTGGGCTCGAGCGTGGAGGTGATGCTCCAGCCGCTGGACATCAACGGGGACGTGATCCCGCAGATCGACCAGGTCACGTGGGCCAGCTCCTCGGCTCAGTTGAACGCGAGTGGCAGCACGCTCACGGGTACGCTCACCGGAGTGTCGCCCTCGACCACACCGGGCGACGCCCTGTTCCGTGTGTTCGTGAACGGCACCGGCGCGGACTTCTTCGCCACGGTCACTTCGTTCATCGAGGGCACGTTCACGCTCGGTACCGCCGCGCCGGCACCGGCTGAGGCAGGACCCGCGGCGGCTCGCGAGCCCATCCGGCCCATCGAAGTCGAGCTGAAGCAGGGCTCCACCGTTCTGAGGCGGACGGAGAGCGACGCCGACGACCGCTACCGGTTCCCCGGCCTGTTCGCCGGGACCTATACCGTCCAGCCCCTCCCCAGAGGTGACTACAAAGGCTTCTTGCCCTCGTCGGCCAGCGTCACCCTCGGCGGCAGCAACCCCACAGGACGCGCCGACTTCGAAGTCCTCAAAGTAGTGACTCTCGGAGGCCTCGGGAACAGCATTCTGGTCTTCAACGACATTAACATCTTCGATAACACCAGCGCACTCAATCCCGACAACAGGACCTTCTACCGTAACCTGACCAAGCTCGCCGGAGGATCGAGAGCGACTGGCACGGTGGTCCAGATCGACAACGGGAGAAGCTCCGCGTGCTCCGGCTGCTTCGGCTCCACAGCGATAGGAGAGTTCTCGGCCGAAGGCCTGACGACGTCGTCCGTTATGAGCAGTTCCGGAACACTCACGTCCATCCCGGCCAACGTACGCGTCCTCTTCCTGTGGCTCCCGAACGTCGTGTACACCAAGGCGGAGATAAACACCTTGAAGATGTTCGTGAGCGAGGACGGCGTGCTCATCTACAACGGCGAGTACTTCGGCTTCTATGGGTCCGCAGGCCGAAACACGGAGAATCAATTCCTCTCCGACATGGGGTCTGGGCTTCAGATGCAAGCCGACCAGCACACCGCCGGGCAGACCCTCTTGCCCGCCTCCTCCCTCGGCACACATCCGGCGACGGCAGGCATGAACTCCCTCACAATTGCCGCCTCGGCCTCGCTGCTCCCCTTGTCCAGCGCGACCCCGATCTTCTTCGATCCATCTGGTACGCACCTTTTGGGCGCGGCAACGCCGGTGAGCGTCACTCCGCTCCCACTCGAAGGGCCGGCACCGGCACCGCGCCTCATCGCTCCTGAGATCCTGAGCGATGATCCCACGGGGATACGTCCGGCGCCTCGGGGCGGCAAGGGAGGAAACCGGCGGTAGGCGACGATACGCCCCACGCAGAGACGCGGGGCCGCGTGCTCCAGCACGCGGCCCCAGTCCGTCTGACCAGCTTCGCTGCACACGAACGAAAAACCTCGCCGAAACCGGCTTCTCCCGAGTAGATTCAAAGAGTATCTTGAGGCGCTGACGACTCGCCGGGAGAGTTCGGGTGGAGCAAGCGATGGACGCCGCCTCACCGGCCACGACGATGGAGACCGAGGAGGCGCACCCCGTGATCGAAGCAGTTTGCTGGGGAACCCGAGGATCTATCGCCAGTCCGGGCCCGGCCACCGCCAAGTTCGGCGGGAACACCCCCTGCATGGAGGTGCGCCTCGACGACGGGCGGCGCTTCATCTTCGACGCTGGCACGGGGATCCGTCCCCTGGGCTCGCACATGATGAGCGAGGAGGGCGCCAACGACGCCATCATCTTCCTCACACACTTCCATTGGGACCACATCCAGGGGTTCCCGTTCTTCGTCCCTTTGTACAACCCGACCGCGTCGCTCCAAATCATCGGTCCAAAGCAGTTCGACGTGGACATTCAGACGCTCTTTGCCGGGCAGATGGGGCCGATCTACTTCCCGATCCCCTTCGACGCCCTCGCTGCGCACAAGGAGTTCTCACATCTGAACGAGGGCGTTTGGGAGGACGACGGGTTCAACGTATCGGCCATGCGCATGAGACATCCGTCCTTCATGGTCGGGTATCGCATCGAGTACGGAGGTGCGTCCCTCGCCTACATCCCGGACAACGAGATCGTGGGAGAGGATTACGACGTGGGCGAGGACTGGCATCGCCAGTTCATCGACTTCGTGGGCGACGTGGACATCTTGATCCACGACGCCATGTTCACCGAGGAGGAGTACCAGTCCAAGCTGGGCTGGGGGCATTCTACCTTCCGCCAGGCACTCCATCTGGCTGACGAGGCGGGCGCGAAGAGGCTCCTCTTCTTTCACCACGATCCCGAGCGTCACGACGAGAGCTCTCCGAGCTGGTCTCGTCACACCGGGACGAGGCCCTCTCCCTCGGATATAGGTTTCAGGTTGGCGCTGCAGCCGAACGCGCCGACATCCTGCTCTAGGAGACCACACCGTGAGACGTTTCGCCCCTTTGGTGGCGGCAATGGCAGCCGTACCGCTGCTCGCCTTCGGACCCGCCGAACGCATCGCTCCCACGCACTGGGCGGTGATCATTGGAATCAGTAACTACATCCACTATGACGACGTAACAGGTGGCGACCTCCCCGGTGCGGAGCACGATGCCCGGGGCATGCGGGACGTTCTCCTCAGCCGGTACGGCTTCCCGCCCGACAACATCCGGATGCTCGTGAATCAGGAAGCCACCCGCGCCAACATCGAGGCCGCGCTCACGGAGTGGCTGCCCCAGCGTGCGCGTCCCGGCGACAATGTCACCGTCTTCTATGCCGGACACGGCTCGCAGATGTGGGACGAGAGCGGCGACGAGGGCGATGGTCTGGACGAGACGCTGGCCCCCGCCGACGTCAGCCCCACGTCGACCGAGTTCGACATCAGTGACGACGAGTTCGGAGCTTGGCTGCGGGCCCTCCCGACGGACAACGTCGTGGTGTTCTTGGACAGCTGCAGCTCCGGATCGGGAACGCGCGACGTCACCCCGTTCTCCCGCACGCGCCAGCTCGGCCGGGACGTATCCGAGATCGACAGGCCGGCGACCATTTCCCGGCGCGCACTCCCGAACGAGAGGGACCGGACGGGCTTCGACCCCCAGGGGGCGAACGTCCTGGAGCTCACCGCCGCCCAACCCGACCAGCCGGCCGTGGACGCCTTCTTCCCGGGCGAGAACGGCGCGGACCCCTTCCACGGTGGGGCGTTCACGACCTTCCTCATCCGGGAGCTCTGGAGGGCCCCGGCGGACATGTCGTACGAGGACGCATTCCGCCGGGTGTCAGACGACCTCAAGAGAAATCGCTTCGAGCAGGACCCCTACCTCTCCGAGGACGTGGCGTCCAAGTCGCTTCCACTCTTCTTCGTGGAGGGTGGGTCCCGGGGCACGTCTTCGGCGTCCCTGCCGGTGCTCTCAATCAGTGGCTCCACGGCTGAGCTACAGGGCGGCCAGGCGCTTGGGATCACCTTGGGATCGACCTTCAGCACGGCCGAAGGCGCCCGCATGGTGGTGGAATCGGTGAGCTCCGACCGCTCCCACGCCAGAGTCCTGACGGGATCCGTGAGCGAGGGTGATCGGGCGACCCTGGAGGGCTATCGCTTCCCGTCCAGCCCTCTGCGAGTCAACATAGCCGGGGCGGACACCGGCACCGCCGACGCTCTGACGAGCGCCATCGAGGGCTCCGAGGCGATCGCACTTATCCACGATGAGGAGTCCTACTCCGATCTGCTGCTGCGGCGCCGGGGAACGGACATCCGGGTGGTCGGAATGGACGGGGCGGCACGGCACGTCTTCCCGGCAGGCGCCGAGGGCGCCGCCGACCTGGCCGATGCCCTCCTGCTTGAGGCCTCCGCGAAGAGGCTCGGCGACATGGAGAACCCGGCACAGTCGTTCAGCCTCGAGGTCTGGCTCGCCGGCGGAGTGTCCAGCTTCGGCATCGGCGAGAACGTGCGCTTCCTGGCCAAGGCCGAGCGCGGCGGATACCTGACCCTCGTCGACCTCGGTACCGACGGGACGGTCACCGTGCTCTTCCCGAACCCGTACGACCGGGAGAACGCGGTGATCGCGGGACAGCGAATCGAGTTTCCGACCGAAAGCATGGAGTCCGAGATCCAGGCCATGCCGCCGGCTGGCCGCGGAATGGTCCGCGCCTTCCTGACGCCAGAACCGCTGGACATCGCCGTCGGAGACGATTTCACCGCCGGCAAGCTCGAGCTCGCCGATCTCGTTGCTGACGCCGTTCGCAGGGCCGCCGGCCCGGCGGAGGGTTCCGATGGAGCTGTACGTCTCGACTCGTGGGGGAGTGCGTCGGTGATGTACGAGATCCACAACTAGCGTCGAGCGCCGCGACCGTGCCTGATCGGGTGGGCTGGGGCGGCAAGACGCTTCGACCGTGATGCCATGAAGTGGAAGCGCGTCGGTGTTCTGGGGCTGATCACACTGGGCTCGGCCTCTGTGGCCCAGATCGCCGACCGGTACGGGCGGCTCACCCAGGTCGAGGACCTCGAGCTGGGCACCCTCGACCGTCGCCAGCAGGCCGCCTCCCGGCAGCTCCGCCGAACCGAGGGACAGACGGAGGTCGTCATCGTCTTCTTCGATGAAGAAGCGACGAAGGACTGGAGCTATCTGTCACCCTTCTATCGCCCCCACCTGGCGGACCTCGTCAACGCGGTCTCATTCGCGGGGGCGAAGACCATCGGGCTGGACGTCTACCTCGACCGTCGTTGGGACGAGCTCAACAGAATCGATGGCGGCGACGACCGTCTCCGACAGGCCTTGGCCGACGCCGGCAACGTGATCCTGGTCTCCCCGGTGGTGGAGTCCGAGGACGGCGAGACGAAGGTCCTCGCCGATCCGGACCCCTACTTCGCTGAGGTGGCCGCCGGAGTCGCCTCCGCCGACCTGCCCACGCCCTTCGAGACCATCCGCGACGGGACCCTCGCCGTTCGATCCGAAGACGGGCTCGCTCCCGGGTTCGCCCTGGCCTTGTACGCACACTCCCGAGGCCTGGACGTGGAAGCCATGATGTCCGACGCGAGAGCCACGGGTCGCGTGTCCCTTCCGGGACTCCCGGAGGGCTTGGGAGAGGTACCCGATGACTGGTGGCAGCCCGGATCCACTCCGAAGACCTCGGCCATTACCTTTCCGCTACGCTTCAGCGGCCCCCCTTCCCATCTCGTGCAGGGCGACATCGACGTGGGGACGTTCCAGGCCGTCGCCTCCCAGAGCGCGGTAGGGCTCGCCTACATCAACCCAGACTTCTTCCGGGACAAGATCGTTCTCCTGGGAACCGGCTTCCACGACTCCGACAAGTTCCGGACCCCTTACGACCACCTCTCGTACAGCGCGGTGGCGGCGGGGGATCAGTCGTTCCCGCCCGACGCCCTCTTCGACTGGATGTTCGGGGTGGAGATCCATGCCCAGGCCCTCCAGAACTTCATCGACGAGGAGTACCTCCGGCCCATGGGGGCAGGGGCCACCTGGGGGCTGCTCCTGCTTCTCGGACTGGCCGCCGGAGGAATGGTCTTTCTGAAGGGAGCGGTCTGGGGAGGTGCCCTGACGGCCGTCCTCGGGCTGGGCACGTCCGGTGGGGCCTTCATGGCGTATCTGGGCCGCCTCGGCTCCGTCGAGCCGTACCTCTGGATCCCCATCATCACTCCGCTGGTGGCCCTGGGGCTCTGGAAGCTTCCGATGTCCTTGACTTGGAACAGTACAAGGCGCCTCTCGCTCCTACTCTTCCTCCCGTCGTTGTTGGGCGGCTGTGCGCGCCAAGGCCTCGACGCCGAGTCCGGGGCCGCCTATCTCTATCTCGGCTTGTCCAACGAGTCGCTGGAGGACTGGACCGGAGCCAGAGAGGCCTACGCTACCTACCTCGATGTGGGCAACTGGGGTCCCCTCAAGGACGATCTGGAGGATCGCCTCCTCCTCATCGTTCGGAAGGAGCTCCAGGCCGCGGCCCAGGCCGCCTTGGCCCAAGAGGCCGAGCTGGTCACCGAGCCTCCGGAGCCGCGCACCGTGGCGGTGTTCCCCTTCCGGCTCCTCTCGGACGACGAGGACCTGCTGCCACTTCAGGTGGCGCTCGCGGACATGATGATCACCGATCTCGCCCTATCCAACGCTCTGACGGTCCTGGAGCGGACGCAGATCCAGTCGCTCCTCGACGAGATGGCGCTCTCGGAGGCCGGCTACGCAGATCCGGTTACGGGGGCCCGTGCGGGCAGGCTGTTGCGGTCCGAGCACGTGGTCCAGGGTGTGCTCACGACCCTTGGTCAGGAGAACATCCAGTTCGACGCCGAGGTCATGAACACCGTGCAGGCCCGGTCAGCCGGATCGATATCGGATCAGGACGAGCTCGAAGCCATCTTCGACATGGAGAAGGGTCTCGTATTTCAGATTCTCGACGTGCTCGGAGCCCCCCTGACGCCCGCCGAGCGCGAAGCCATCAACGAGAATCGCGCCGAGAGCATCCTGGCGTTCCTAGCCTACGGCGAGGGCCTCATGGCGATGGACCGGGGTGATTTCGAGGCGGCCTCCGACTTCTTCCAGCAAGCGGCATCTATCGATCCCACCTTCGACGCGGCGCAGGCGGCCAACACGGAGGCCCAGAGCCTCAACGAGGCGGCGGCGACCACCACCGCCGATGTCCAAGCTGCCTCGGGCGGTGAGACGTCAGCGGTGACCGGTGTGGCCGACGTCGGCAACATCGCTCCCACCGACAACCTGCTGCAGGCAACGTCGCAGGACGTGAACCCGAGCGCGACGGCCACGGTCATCGACCAGGGTACCACGACAAGCGCCGGTCAGGACAACAAGCAGGCCTCGGAGCGTGACTCGAGCCAGGAGGCCACCAGGCAGGAGGGCACTGCGACGACCACGGCCCGGGTGACCATAAGTATACGGCGGCCGGGAGGTGAGCAATGAGCACTAGACACCTCCTGGTCGCCCTCCTGGTCTTCGGAGCCGTGGGCACCTTCGGAGCCCACGTCCACGCGGCAGCCCAGACCAACCCGCAGAGCCTGGGCGTCTCGGCCGTCTTCCAGGGCTACGACTTCGACAACGACCTGGGCGTTGACGGGGCCCAGCTCCTCATGATCCCCATCGCCTATCGGCTCCCCGCGGGCAACAAGTTCTCGGCGGAGCTCTTCGCCGCCTGGGCGGAGGGCCGCGTTCAACGGGACGGCCGGGTCTCCGTCCTCAACGGTCTGGTAGACACGAGGCTACACTTCAGCTACATGGCCTCACCTTGGGCCATCCTCACCCTGGGCCTGAACCTGCCTACCGGCAACGTAACCCACGACTCCGAGGAGGCCGTGGTGGCGTCCGTGCTGTCGTCGGACATCCTGGGCTTCCGGGAGTCGAACTGGGGCACGGGAACATACGTCACGACCGGGGTGGCCACGGCGCACCGGGTCGGCAGCTGGGGCTTGGGCCTGGGCGTGAGCTATCGGGCGGCGGACGAGTTCGAGCCGCGCTCCGATACCAGCCTGGCCTACTCGCCGGGGAACGAGCTGCGGATAAGGGTCGGTCTCGACAGGAACGTGGGTGAGACCGGTAAGTTCACCGCCGGAGTCACGCTCCAGTCCTTCGCGTCGGACGAGTTCGGTGACGCGTGAGTCCGTCCGCGGCATCACGCACCTGGGGGGCACCATCCTGGGCACCACCAACCGTGGAAATCCCCTGGAGTGGCCCGTGGAGCGACCCGACGGATCGCTGGAGCTTGTAGACCGGTCCGACGAGATCATCGGAGAGTTCCGCTGTCAGGGGATGGACGCTCTCATCGCCATCGGAGGGGACGGCTCGCTCCGAATCGCATCGGCGCTGGCCGACAAGGGGCTCTCGGTCGTGGGAGTGCCCAAGACCATCGACAACGATCTGGCTGCGACCCAAGTGACCTTTGGCTTCCACACCGCCGTAGCCACAGCCACCGAGGCCATCGGCCGGCTCCACTCCACCGCAGAGGCTCACGGCCGTGTCATGGTAGTGGAGCTCATGGGTCGGAACGCCGGCTGGATCGCATTGTTCGCCGGTGTAGCGGCCACGGCCGACGTGATCCTCATACCCGAGATTCCGTACAGCCTCGATACATTGTGCGCCAAGATCGAGGACCGCTACGAGGCGGGGCACGGGTTCGCCATCGTGGTCGCCGCCTAGGGCGCAGCCGAGGCGGGTGGATCACAGACCTTCAAGGAGCAGACCCACGGCGGGGCCTCTCCCCGCCTCGGCGGCATCGGCGAGAGGCTCTCCGCCCAGATCGAGGAGCGAACCGGTCACGAGACTCGATCTCTCGCCCTCGGTCACCTCCAGCGGGGAGGGGAGCCCAGCGCCTACGACCGCCTTCTGGCTATTCGCTTCGGATCGGCCGCCGTGGAGCTGGTGAGGGACCGGTGCTTCGGCTGTACGGTGGCTCTCGACCCGCCCAACGTTCTGGCCGTGCCCCTGAGCGAGGCCATCGCGAACGTGAAGCTCGTGCCCGTGGATGGCGACGTGGTGCGGACGGCGCGGAGCGTGGGGATCTCGTTCGGAGACGAGCAGCTAGCCTGAGGGCGGGCGGGACGCGACAAAGCTCCTCAGCGTCCCGATGGCAAGAACGGTCAGCGCACCCACCACGTTGTAGTAGAGCCACGAGATGTCCGTCGTGATGGATACTACGAAGACGGCCAGCATGCCCCCCAGCAGTCCCCAGAAGGCCCCGTTTCCGTCGGCACCCTTCACCATGAAGGCCAGGAGGAAGACGCCCAGGAGCGATCCATAGAAGAAGGAGCCCACCTGGTTCACGGCCTCGAGAAGCGATCCGAGCCTGCCGGCGTAGAGCGCCACCCCACACGCGAACAGGCCCCAGAATAACGTCGTGATGCGCGACACGGTCAGGTAGTGCGCCTCGGACGCATCCACCCGAAAATGTCGCCTGTAGAAGTCGATGACCGTAGCGCTGGATAGTGCCGTGAGCTCAGAGTCGAGGGACGACATGGCCGCCGCGAAGATCACCGCGATCATGAGCCCGAGGATGCCGGCCGGCACGTACCGGATGAGGTAGGACGGGAATACGTAGTTCACGTCGTTTGACGAGGCCCCCCGGACCTCGGAAACGACGACCCTCGCCTCCCTGCGGAGCCCCTGCAGCTGTCCGTCGTACTCGCCGACGCGCTGTTGCAGATCGGCCAGATCCTGGCCCTCACGCCGGGCTTCAAGGAGGCCGAGCGTCGCCTGCCTCCGCAGCGAGTGCACGTCTCCGTGCTCCCGCTCGAGCCTCCTGAACTCCTCCCCGCTCCGGCTCTCGCGCACCATAGTCACCTCTGTCGAGTTGAAGAGCAGAGGTGGGCGCTCGAAGTGGTAGAAGACGAAGAGCAGGACGCCGATGGACAAGATGGCGAACTGCATCGGCACCTTGAGGAACGCGTTGAAGATGAGCGACAGCCTGGCGGATTTTAAAGAGTCGGCCGTCAGGTACCGCTGAACCTGGCTCTGGTCGCACCCGAAGTACGCCAGAGCCAGGAAGAACCCCCCGATCATCCCAGACCAGATCGAATAGGTGTTCGTCGGATCCCACGACCAGTCGATGCTCGACCACATCTCCTGGATCCCACCGATGTAGACGACGTCGGCCACGCCCACCTCGGCCGGGAGGGTGCCGAACAGGATGACCAGAGCCGCCGCGATCCCCACGAACATCATCAGCATCTGGATGACGTCGGTCCAGATGACCGCAGTGATCCCGCCGACCATCGTATAGGCAATCGTGACCACCCCCATGATGAGAATCGTGATCCTCTCGTCCCATCCCATGATCACCGAAAGAACGATGGCCGGTGCGTAGAGGACGATGCCGGCCGCCAGCCCACGAGAGATGAGAAACAGGAAGCTCGTCAGCGAGCGTGTCTTGGCGTCGAATCGGTTCTCGAGGTACTCGTAGGCCGTGAAGATCTTGGAGCGGTAGAAGAAGGGGACGAAGAGGACGCACAGGAGCACCATGACGAAGGGCTGCGGGAGGTACACCTGGATGAACTCCATCCCGTCGTCGAAGGCCTGCCCCGTGGTCCCGATGAAGGTGATGGCGCTGGCCTGGGTCGCCATGACCGACAGGCCGATGGCCGCCCACGGAAGGCGTCGATTCGCCAGAAAGAACCCTTCGACCCCGATGTTCTTTCGGCTCTGATACAGGGCGAACCCGATGACACCGCCGAAGTAGACGGCGAAGACCATCCAGTCGAGGGCCGTCACGGCGCCCTGAAGTCGAGGGTGACGGTGAGGATGTGCAGGAGGATGATCAGGGCCGTGGAGTAGACCAGGGCGGCACCGTATAGCCAGCCCCAGCTCGGGAAGATTCCGATCCTCCCTCCCTCGTCCTCGTCATCGGCGCTGGGTTGTTCGTCCACGTCTGTCATCGGTCACCGCGATCCCTGATGTGCATTCCACTCGGCCGCGGTCAGCGACACGAGGTTGGCGAAGAGCCGGTAGGCCCCCGGGACACCGGCGGGGAATTGCCGGAAGAAGGAGAGGGCCACGTAAGCATAGATCCCCTCTCCCACGGACGCGACCAGGAGGGATCCCTGGGTCGGCTCCTCACCCGGGTCGGTGAGCTCGAGAAGCGGCGTGAAGCGTTCGTCCCACTCGCTTAGGAAGTAGAGGCCCCGCTCCTGCACCCACCCCTCGAAGTCCGTCTCCGTGATTCGATTGGGCGTGTTGAATACGGGGGATCCGGGATCCAGCAGTGCGAACGGCGAGCTTTCGTCCGTCACTCGCGGGGCCGACCGATTCCCCATACTCACCGGATAGGGAGCGAAGCCACCCCGGGGATACTCGAACTTGTTGTACTGCACGATCACCGTCCCGCCGGCCCGGGCGAACTCCAGGGTCCGGTCGTTCGCCGCCGTCACGTCGGGGCGAGTCTCGTACACGCGGATCCCCAGAACCAGGACGTCGTACAGGGAGAAGTCCCCGTCACGGACGCGTTCGGCCGTCACCTCCTCCACGTCGGCACCCATCTGGCGGAGGGCCTCCAGCCCGTTGTCACCCGACCCCATCACGTAGCCCACCTTGATCCCCGCGGCCACCGTGACGGGCAGAACCGAGGCCCGCATCTCGGCGGGCTCCATGTAGAGGGTGCGCTCAACGTGCGGATAGTCGATGATGTCGACCCGCTCGTCGAAATGGGTGCCGTCGTCCCGGATGGCCAGCGCCCGGAAGAAATGGGCACCGGCATCCACGTCTCCGCCCGGCTCTACCGTGAACGTGAAACCCCTGCTGGAGCCCTCCACGTCCATGATGAAGGGGACGCTGGCCGGCGTGACCTCCCAACCCTCGGGAGCCTGGAGAGCCACGCTGCCGGCCGCCCCGGAGCGCGAGTCGTTCCGGAGGAGAACCGTCATTTGCCGTGCTTCGCGGGAGCCCTGGGGCCACACCATGCCCCTCGGCTCGATGGCTACAGACAGGGCCGGGGTCGCCAGCACCGGAGCGCGGAACTCACCTCTGGTCTTGTCCACCCCTACGTATTGGGCCCGACTCCCCCACACCAGGTGCACCGGCCCGTTGATCCCCGGAATGTGGAGATCGAACTCTCCCGCCGCGCTGAGGAGTGCCCTCCAATTCCGAGGAAGGCTCTCCGAGCCGTCGGTACCTGTCCACCGATACATGTCCCCGTCCCGCGGGGACTCGAGGTAGTAGAGACGGGACACTGGGAGCGCGTCATCTAGGCGCACCTGGTAGCTCCAGCGCGCCATCTCCCCGGAATCCAGGTTCCGAGGATCGAGGGTCTGCCCGTCGGCAGTGACGAACTCCGCCGATCCGCCGGCCCACTCTCCCGGCCCTGCGGTCCGGACAAGCGCTCCATCTATGCGGAACGGCCCGCCGTTCCAGACCCGCACTTCCAGATCCACCTCCTGGCCGGCGGTCACGAGATCGTCGCTGGCCCTGACATCGACCACGATGGACGCTGTCTTGAGAAGGGCCCAGCGGACCTGAGCGGCCCGCACCGCCAGGAGCTCGGCCAGGATCGATCCAGCGTCCGCCAGGTCTCGGGCGAGCCCGAAGGTGGCCTGGAGGTGGCGATAGGCCAGAGCAAGCGGTGCGGCCGCCCGCTCGGGCCGAAGGACGTCCAAGGACTGGGCGGCATCGTGGACGGCGGTCCGGTACGCCCTCAGGTGCTCCCCGATCGGCGCGGCCGTCTCTCCCGGCAACCGCGTCGTGAGTGCGGCGAGCGTCGTGTCGACTCCGGCGAAGATCCCGTCGTCGCCGGCCGGCTCCTGCACGTGACTCTTCACGAGCCGAAGGCCCGAGGCCTGCTGGCCGAGAGGCTGAGGGGCTCCCATAGCCTGGGACCTGTGTTGGCTCCGGCTCTCCATGGCCAACTGTAAGTAGGATCGGCCGAGAAGGGGGTCGAACGTCCCGGTGGGCACCCTGACAGGCGGCGGCTCAGGGCTGCGGCGAACGGAGTGGTAGAGCTTGTCCGCCCTCCAGGGCCGGCCCGCGCCACCCGGCAGATCCGCGAATCTTGCCGGGTCGGCCGCCGCATCGAAGGCCGACCTGGCCAGTATGCCACTGGCCTGGTGCTGTCCGTGGCCGTCGCGGGGCGTGCCGGACCAGATCGAGACGATGACCTGTGGACGGAAAGTGCGGATCACCCACACCACGTCCCTCAGAACCTCGTCCCTGGGCCAGTGGGCGAACGCCTCGTCGGCGCTCCTGGAGAAGCCGTAGTCGTAGGCCCGCGTGAAGAACTGCCGCCCGCCGTCCAACCTGCGCGCCGCCTCGAGCTCCCCAGTGCGGATGATTCCGAGACCCTCGCCTAGCTCGGGACCGATGAGGTTCTGGCCGCCGTCCCCCCGGGTCAGGGAGAGGTACGCCGTCTCGACCCCCATACCCCGGGCTAGGGCCGTAAGCAGGCCGGTATCCTCGTCGTCGGGGTGAGCCCCGATCATGAGCACTCGCTTGACGCCATCGAGCCGCCGGAGCGTGAGTCCGGCCTCCACGACCCCACTCCCCCCCGGACCGATCTGCGCCGAGAGCGGTCCGGCGCCGAGCATCGACGCCACCAGGGCCGCGGTCAGAACCGTAATTGGCCGGGGCGCACTCGAGCCCCGCGGGCGTCTCCTGCATCTTGTCGTCATGTCACGAACGTATCTCCCGCCCCGGATGCGCGAAAATCCGGATCGGTCACTACTTACTCGCACCAGGCCACCGAAGTACGGTCGAACTTCTGACTCGGGACACGAGACGGTGGTCCCCGGAATTGTACACGAGTGAACGCTGCTTGTCCGAAGTTCGAGGGCACGGATATGTTGGGCCGAACTTCAAACGGCCTATTTGCCCCGGAGGGCAATCGATGAATCAGCCCCGCGACCATTGGAGCTCCAACGTGGGCTTCATCCTGGCGGCCACCGGCAGCGCCATCGGTCTAGGAAACCTCTGGAAATTCCCATTCATTACCTGGGAGAACCGGGGTGGGGCCTTCGTGCTCGTCTATCTGATCTGCATCGCGGCCGTGGGCCTGCCCATCATGATGGCCGAGCTTCTCATCGGCCGGAAGTCCCAGAAAAGCGTGGTGGGCGCGCTGAAGGACGCAGTCGGTCCGGCGTGGGGGATCCTGGGGCTCTGGGGGGTGTTGTGCGGCTTCGTCCTGCTCAGCTACTACACGGTGATCGCCGGGTGGGCGCTCTTCTACTTCGCAAAGGCGTCGGCGTGGATGGTCAGCGGGTTTCCCACAGGCACCTCCATGGGCGACCTATTCGCCGAGCAGGCGGGTAACGGGGCGCTGCAGCTCGGGCTCTCCCTGGCGTTCAGCATCGCGACGATCTCGATCGTGTACTTCGGTGTCCAGAGGGGGATCGAGCGCATCGCCAGGATTTTCCTGCCCGTCCTTTTCGGGATCCTGTTGCTGTTGCTCATCTCCGCGCTCGGAATGAGCGGTTCGGGTGAAGCCCTGGCCTTCATCTTCCGTCCGAGCTTCGCCGAACTGGACCGCGGGAGTGTGCTCGAGGCTCTCGGACACTCGTTCTTCACGCTGTCACTGGGCATGGGCGCGATGGTGACGTACGGCTCGTACCTCGCGAAGGATCAGTCCATCGTGAAGGCGTCGGCGGTGATCATCACGCTCGACACCCTCATCGCCCTCGTCGCGACGGTTATCATGTTCTCGGTGATCTTCAGCGTCCCGGGGATGGACCAACAGGTCAGCGGCACGGGCACCGTCGGCATGCTCTTCATCTCGCTACCGGAGCTCTTCTTCACGGAGGTTCCGTTTGGGCTCGTGCTGGGTCCGCTCTTCTACGTGCTCGTAGCCCTCGCCGCGCTGACGTCGACGATGTCTCTCCTCGAGGTCGTGGCCAGCTACGTCATCGACGAGCACGGAATAGGGCGCCAGAAGGCGACACTGGCGTGCGGCGCAACTGTCTTCGTGTTCACGATCCTGGCCGCTGTCTCGTTTGGTGCGGTGCCGGCCATCGCCAACCTCGAGCTCGGCGGAGTCCTGGGCGACATGTTCTTCGGAGGGAAGTCGAGCTGGTTCGGCATGGCCGACCACTTCGTGTCGAACTGGATGCTGCCCACCGGCGGCCTGGGCATCACCCTCGCCGCAGGCTGGTTCATAACCCGCGAGACCACCCAGTCCCAGCTCGTGGACGGGACGGAGCCGGGCTGGTTCAACTACGGGGCGTGGCGATTCTTTATCCGCTACGTCGCTCCCGTGGCGGTGGCGGCTATCCTGATCGCCGTGATCTTCTTCGGCGTGGACTTCTCGTAACGAGATCGGGGACGGCGGCCCGAGCCGCCGCCCCCGCCTCCGGCCGGTGCCCCGGCAGAACCCCGTCAGCTCATTATCCGCCACCTCTGGAGCCACTGCAGGCCCTCGGCGTCCGTCCGGGTGGTGTAGAGCGCTCCGTTCTTCCCGAGGCCCACGATAGAAGAGTCGACATTCAGGGTCACCTGGCCGACTGGCCGGCCCTCAACATCGAAGATGTCGAAAACGCTCGGGATCCCCGGACATGGGTTGCCTGGGCCTATGGCACGCCACTCGAGCCCCGGTGATCGCCTTTCCCTCTCCCGAGACCTTGACGATCTTTCGTGTCTAATTGGTTCTTGGGCAACTGAGCCCGGGATCGAACGCGAACCACGACACCTACATGATCTCAGACCTCCTCAGCCGACCGACCCCTAGGCGCTCCGTGACGCTCCGCCTCGACGGGCGCATCCTTTACCTGGTGGACGACTCGGCGCTCATGGAGGCCCAGTTGGCCGGTGGCCAGGACCTAGAGCTCACCCAGGAGCTCAAGGTCAGGCTTCGCGATCAGATCAGCACCGACGAGATCACCCCCGCATACATCTGCCTTTTCTATGACGAGACCCTGGGAGACTTCCCGTACCTCGGGCTGTCGACGGTCAATCCGGAGACCGGTGCCATCGAGTCCCCGGTCGGGCGGAACGCCGTGAGGAACGGGGCCTTCGTCTGCTCCGTAGCCGGGAAGCGCCGGGGCAAGGGCAGCAGCCGCGAGGCGAGCCCCTACGCCGAGCTCAAGGCCGGCCTCCAGGTCGTGGTGGCCGAGAGCCTGGAGCGGATCTACAACGAGAACTGCCAGAACCTGGGTATACTCACCACTACCGACTTCGACATCATCCGCCGCATCGAAGAGGGAGAGGAGATCCCCCTCTCGATCTTTACGGACGGACAGGACGAGATCACCCGCCAGATCATCGAGTACGGGGGGCTTTTCGAGTTCAACGTGGCCCGCCTCCAGGGCAAGGCGACGGTCCCGGCGCCGAAGTGCGCCGATGACGACTCCGCACCCTCGGTTCCCATGACATTGGCGGATAAGATCTTCGCGAGGCACCGGGTCGTCGACGCGGCCAAAGGCGAGATCGGCGTGCCCTGGGTGGAGCCGGGCGAGGCGGGGTTCTTCCACACCGACATCCGCTTCTCCCACGAGTACGTGACCCCCATGGCGGCCATCTTCTTCGAGGAGAAGGTCGGCGAGGCGGGAGAAGTCATCGACCCGTCCAGCGTTCTCTTCTTCCGGGACCATCTCACGTTCCTGTCCAAGGTGATGAGCCAGGAGCGCATCGAGCAGGGCCTCCTGGACGTGGCGAACGAGCTTGAGGTCAAGCAGAGGGAGTTCGCCGAAAAGCAGGGGATCCGGCTCTACGGTGAGCAGATGGGCCATGAGCTCGGCTCCGAGGCCATCTGCCACTCGAAGATCCTGGAGGAGTATGCCGAGCCGGGTATGCTCATCATCGGATCGGACTCGCACACTCCCCACGCCGGAGCCATTGGCTGCATGGCGTTCGGCGTTGGGACCACGGCGATCTTCAACTCGTGGATCACCAAGGACGTCCGGGCCCGGGTGCCCGAGTCGTTCAAGGTCATGATCTCGGGCGAGCCCAAGGCCAACGTGACGGCCAAGGACTACATGCTCGAGATCCTGAGGACCCCGTACATCCGGGACGGACACGCCATCGGCCAGGTCATTGAGTACGCGGGCTCCGCCGTGGAAGCCCTCTCCGTTGACGAGCGCGCGACAATGACGAACATGGCCGCCGAGGTGGGCGCGTTCACCGGCATCGTCGGCGCGGACGACAAGACTGTTGAGTTCCTCGTGAACGATCGGGGGATGGACCGATCCGCGGCCGAGACGCTGATCCAGGGGATGCAGAGCGACCCGGATGCATGGTACGTGAGGGTCATCGAGATTGACGCGTCCACTATCCGGCCCATGGCGGCCCTCCCCGGCGATCCCGGGAACGGGGTGCTCATCTCGGAGCTGGAGGCCGAGCCGATCCGCATCGACATCGCCTACGCGGGCTCGTGCACGGCGGGCAAGAAGGAAGACATGGACATGTACGCCCGGGTCTTCCGCGAGGCGCACGCGTCGGGAGGGCTGAGGGTCCACCCCGACGTGGAGTGTTTCATCCAGTGCGGCTCCGTCGAGGTACGCGAATACTGCTGGGAGAGGCGCTACTTGGAGCTGTTCGAGAGTGTCGGGGCCTCGTTCATCGAGCCCGGCTGCGGCGCGTGCATCAACGCGGGCCCCGGCGTGACCCGCTCGCAGGACGAGGTATCCGTGTCCTCGCAGAACCGGAACTTCCCGGGGCGGTCCGGCCCGGGGCAGCTGTACCTGGTGTCCCCCTACTCGGTGGTGGCCAGTGCCATCGCCGGCTTCGTGACTCGGTGGGAGCCCGGAAGGACCATCGAGCCCATCGCGCCTCGTAAGCTGGCCGTGGTTTAGAGTGGTGTCCCAGAAGTGTCTCGGCCATTGATCTCGCTGCGCTCGATCGTCTCGCGGTCAACTAGGCGCTCACGACGAACATGAAGGTCGCTCGGCTCGAGCACCGATCCATCCGGCCCTGCGGCGTTCCTCCTCCTCGGAACACGGCCTTCGGCCGCGGTGCCCGCGTTGCTATTCCTCGTCGTCGCGCCTGACCCACGCCTAACGGCGCGGGTACCCCGGATCCGGCGCCTCGGCACTCCCGGTGGCTCGCGAACTTCTGGGACACCACTTTAGAGGCCTGTAACCAATGATCGATTGGTAATGGCGACGGCGGAGCCCTTCGTCCCGGATCGATTGCTCTATCCGTTCGACTCCCGTTGGTTCCAGAGCAGCGTCGGGCAGGTCCACTATCTCGACGAGGGCTCGGGACGGCCCATCCTCTTCCTCCACGGCAACCCCACATGGAGCTTCCTCTACCGGGGCATCGTCATCCGCCTGAGGAAGCACTTCCGGTGCATCGCCGTGGACTATCCGGGTTTCGGCCTCTCCGTCCACCCCCCCACCTACGGATACACGGCGGCCGAGCACGCCGACGTCGTGACCGAGCTCGTGCGTGAGCTGGGGCTCGAAGACCTGACCATCATGGGACAGGACTGGGGCGGGCCCATCGGGATGCGGGTGGCACTGAACGAGCGCGGCCGCATGCGGTCCCTGGTCGTGGGCAACACCTGGTACTGGCCCGCCGACTCCCTCCTCATGCAGGGATTCTCGAAGGTCATGTCCACGGGGTTCGTCCAGGCTCAGATCTTCAAGAAGAACCTGTTCGTGGAGAGGATCATGCCCATGGGAGTGAAGTATAAGCTCGCCCCCGAGGTCCTGGATCACTACCGAGGTCCTCTCCGCACGCTGGACTCTCGAGCGGGCGTGGCGGAGTTCCCCAAGGAGATAACCAGGGCGGCTCTGTGGCTTGGGGCCATCGCCGACGAAGCACCCGAAGTGCTGGGCCAGCTACCGCTGCTCCTGACCTGGGGGATCTACGATCCGTTCTTCGGTTCGGCCCTCATGGAGCGCTTCAAGTCCGACTTCGCATCGGTCCGCACGACGCGGCTGGACGCCAAGCACTACATCCAGGAAGATGCGCCAGCCGAGATCGCGAAGGCCATCAAGGCGTTCGTGGGTCGGTAGCATTCCTCCTCGAGAGCTGCTCGTGGAGAGGCGTAGCACCCGGTCGGTGTGAAACCGGGCACTGGCCTCGAAGCCGGCCGTTCCGCGGATCACGGTGGCTCCGGCGAAGTCCCTTCTGGCGGTCGCCAAAGAAAAGATCCGGCAATCGCTTGCCGGATCCCATGGTCGCTACTGGACTCGAACCAGTGACCCCTACGATGTGAGCGTAGGCTTGGAGAGCCCCATTCCGGCGAACTACGCCCATCTCGTTTGCCGGGGATGCAATGTTCGTACGTATACTCATGATATAGAGATACGTATACCTCTCCGAAGGGGAAATCGGAAGCCGCGGATATCTTAGGTTTGAGGTGGTCCTACTTCGTTGGACAGTCCGAGGGCGATCTTAAGGTGGATTCCGATAGTCTCCAAAGCCCTCGGGGTCCCGCTTGAGGCCGGGTGTTCTCCTTCGAGCCCGGTTTGAATATAACCTCCGCCTTCCCGTCGGGACTGGTTCCCGATGGGAAGACGGAGGGAAGGGCCGCGCGTAGATCCCGCGACGATCGCAGGCGTCGTTGCGCCGGTTGGGTGGCGTCGCGCCGGATCGTCCTCACCACACCTCCGCGCCTTCGCGATAGGCCTCGCCCGGCGTCCGTCCGCCCAGCGACGAGTGCGGGCGCGCTTCGTTGTAGAAGTCGATCCACGAGCCGATGATGCGTTGGGCGTCGGGCCCGTCCCGGAGCTCGTAGAGGTACACCGCCTCGTACTTCAGCGACCGCCACAGCCGCTCGATGAAGATGTTGTCGAGGAAGCGGCCCCGGCCGTCCATCGAGAAGCGCACGCCCGCACCCAGCACCCGGTCGGCGAACGCCTCGCTGGTGAACTGGGAGCCCTGATCCGTATTGAGGATCTCCGGAGCCCTCCAGCCCAGCGCGTCGTCCAGCGCCTGGACGCAGAACGACGCGTCCATCGTGTTCGACAGCCGCCAGGCGAGCACGTGCCGGGTCGCCCAGTCCATCACGGCCACCAGGTAGAAAAACCCTTGCGTCACCGGGACATAGGTGATGTCCGCGCACCACACGTGGTCCGCCCGCGAGATCGTGAGGCCCCGCAGCAGATAGGGGAAGACCCGGTGCTCCGGACTCGCCACGCTCGTGCGCGGCCGCCGGTAGGTCGCCTCCATCCCCATCAGGCGCATGAGCGCCAGGTCCTCGGCGCTCTCCCCCTTCGGCCGGTAGTACTGCGACGACCGGCTCACGCCCAGCAGCGCGCACTGCCTCGAAAGACTCAGCGGTCCGTCCCGCTCGATCATCCGCCCCCGCTCCGCCCGGCTCAGCGCTTGAGCCCGCGCCGAAAAAAATCCCGCTCGACCGTGAGCTCCCCGATCTTGGCGTGCAGGTCCCGGATCTTCGCCTCGTGCTCCAGGGCGGCCTTGCGGCCCGCGCCCCCGGCAAACACCTCCGGCAGCCCTTCGAGCAGCTGCCGCTTCCATGTGGTCACCTGGTTCGGATGAAGCTCGTGCCGCGCCGCGATCGCCTACATGATGGCTTGTAAACCTGCGGGAGCCGAGCGAAAAAATGCTTTGCCTTGCAGTGAATTCCATTGTTAAATTGTAACTAACGAAGAGTGGACCCACGTAGCCTCGTACTGTTGGACCGATCTTCTTCAAGTCGTAACACTGAAGACAGTAGGAGGCTATTTTGTTTGATTGGGGAAGTTTTGGTGGGATGCGCCCGGTTCTTGCGGTGCGCTTGTCTCTCCGCACCACCACTCCACTCTTCATCCTTGCGCTCGCGGCGTGCAGCACCGACTCGCGGCGTGCAGCACCGAACAGACGACCCCCGTCGCGCCTGACGCGGCCGAATCCCTGTGGAACGTGGTGCCTGGCGGCGGCACTCTAGCGCAGCGAGCGACCGCCCGGGAGACGGGGGGACCAGCCATGTCGCCGCCGGCCGTGTCCGCCGGTCAGTTCACGAACGGCTCGTTCGAGACCGGCGACTACACGGGCTGGACCCTCTTCGAGAGCGCCGGGCGCATGAGCGACGGCACGTGGGGGATCGCCACGAGCGGTCAGACCATCCCCCGATTGGCCTCCGTCTTCGACTTCTTCGATGGGATCAGCGTTGAACAGACCAGCTACGGTCTGCCCCACACCTACTACGCGACCGACGGGAACTTCGTCGCGCTCCAGCTTCAGAATGGCAGCACGATTCACCGTATGTACCAGGACATCGCGTTACCGGCGGGTGCGGCTGCCGCTTCGATCGAGATCTCGTGGGACTTGGAGTACAACAACCAGTTCGGTGCTTTTCTTCCCGGCAACCAGTCGCTCCGGGTGCACGTGCGTAGCGCCACCACGGATGCGGTCCTCGCCACCCTCTTCCACACTGCACCCGGAGATCAGCTGAGCATCCAGATGACGCACTTCGTGGCCTACGTCTCGGCGTTCGGTGGACAGACCGTGCGGATCAGCGTCGACCTGAACTCCGCCTCTTACTACTTCGACGCCACCTTCGACAATTTCGAAGTAGCTGTGAGCTGGGTGCCGGACCCCGATCCAGACCCCGATCCGGACCCCGATCCAGAGAGCATCGTGAGCCGGGTGCTGGTCATCGACGAGGAGAGCCTCGCCAAGGACGCCGAACCGAACGGCTTCTCGGAGGACGATGTGAATGAGGCGATCGCCGACATCGGGCTTCGGGCTCAGCTCCCGTACTTCAAGGCGAACGTCGGACGGAGGATCACACTCCATACCGGCGAAGTGGGGGATGAGGGGTGGTTCGCTCTAAAGACGATCCCGAGCTCGTGGGATGCGGCTGGGCCCACGAGCGACGGTCTGCGCAACTACATCGAGGCCGGTCCGGGCCTGGGTTCGGGCGGAGACCGCGAGGCACTCCTCGACAAGATTCCCGACGTCACGCCCTTGCGGGCGACGGGCCTCAGGCAATTGCAACTGGAGGGGGTCCCGGTCTGTGCCGTGGTCTACAAGGGCAATGTTTCGATCAACTACGATCCGCTGGAGGGCAGCCTCAAGGGAGATAACCTGGGGACCGTGGCCTTCGAGGTCCTATCGGTGACAAGGCTGACGGGGCACTCCTCCTCGTCTCTGCCGATGGTACAGATCGAGATCCTGGACGCCGACGCGGTGTGCGGGGGTGTGCTGACGGTCTTCGCCGGCGCACCAGAACCGACGTCCTCCTCGGAACCGTTCGACGTGAGATAGGAGGAGCCCCGCGACGAGGACGCCAAAGAGGGGGGGAAGGGAGTGGTCGCTACTGGACTCGAACCAGTGACCCCTACGATGTGAGCGTAGTGCTCTACCAACTGAGCTAAGCGACCCCGGCTGAGAACGCGGCGCCCCAGCCGCGATCCAGTCGTTCGAGAATGAGTACCCCCACGGGGAATCGAACCCCGGTTTCCTGGCTGAGAACCAGGTGTCCTAGGCCACTAGACGATGGGGGCAAATGCTGTGACCTCTCGCTTTGAGGGCCGAAAGCATAAATAGGATGCGCTCCCGATTCAACCCCACGGAACGGTGGGGTGCCTATGGGTTAAGTCATCAAGTCCCAACGAATTGGGCAGGCAATCAAGGGAACCTGAAAGATACATGGCCGAGAAGCTGAACGACGAGTCCATCCGTGGGTGGTTGGCCGGGCGACAGGGGTGGAAGCGGAAGGGCAAGACGCTGACCAAAGGGTTCAGTTTCGCGTCCTTCCGCGACGCCATCGTGTTCGTCAACCGAGTGGCCAGCCTGGCCGACGATATGGACCACCATCCGGACATCGACATCCGCTACACGGCGGTGAGCCTGACGTTGACGACGCACGAAGCGAAGGGTCTCACCCAGAAAGACCTCGACTTGGCGGGGCGGGTCGACTTCGCCACCTCGGCGCGCTAGGCCACCTACGGCCCCAGATCCAGCAGCTCCCGGGGGCTCTCCAGGTAGAAATGCGGCTCGATCTCCTCGAGCCGCGCCCGCGTAAAAGGCCCCCACAGCGCCGCGGCCGTGTACACCCCGGCCGCCTTACCCGCCATCGCGTCATAGGGAGAATCCCCTAGAAAGACCACGCCCTCGGGCCCCTCGAGGCCCAGGCGCTCCATGGCCAGGTTCACCGGTTCGGGATCGGGCTTGCCCTTTCCCACATCGTCGACGGTAACGAGCACCTCGAAGGCGTCCTCCATCCCGCAGCACGCCAGAGTGCGCAGAGTCATCTGCCGTACCTTGCTCGTCACCACCGCCATGCGCGTGCCCGACTCCTTCAGGCGCGCCACCGTCTCAACCACCCCGGGAAACGCGCGCACCATCTCGTCGTGGACCGTGCGCTGGAACGCGACGTACGTCTCCACCATGGCCTCGGCCTCCTCCGCCGAGCGGGCGAAGTCCTTCATCTGCACGCGCAGAGGCATGCCCATGGTGGCGAGCCAGTCGCCGTCGTCACCCTCTCGGCCGAGATGCGTGAGGGTGGCGTGTCGAAACGACCGCAGAATGAGCCCGGTGGTGTCGGCCAGGGTCCCATCGAGATCGAACAGGACGGCGTCCCAGGAGTGGGCACGGGTCACGAACGAGCCTCCGGAGTGGAGCGGGGTCGGGTCATGGGGCGAGCCCTTCCCATATGACTTCCACCAGACACTCGATGCCGAAGTCCACCTGCGCCTCTGAGATCACCGCCGGCGGTGCGATCTCCACGACCTTTCCTCCGGCGCCGGCCGGCAGGACCAGGAGCCCCCTGGAGAGGGCGGCCTCGGCGATCGAGGCTCTGGCGGTGGCGGCTCCGGCGGTGGTGACTCCGGCAATGGTGGCTCCGGCAGTGGCGAGCCGGTCCCCGGCATCGCCCGGACCATCACCCTCCAACGCGCTCAGCTCGATGCCGATGAGCAAGCCTCGGCCCCGGACGTCCTGCACGCCGGGGGTCACGCCGACCAGAGCCTGGCCGAGGCCCTCGAGCAAGCGGCCGCCCAGGGTGGCGGCCCGACCTGCCAGATCCTCCTCTTCCAGGACGTCCAGGAAGGCGAGCGCCGCGGCGCACGACAGGGGGTGACCCAGGAACGTGCTCGTGTGCAGCGCCTCGCCCGTGGAGTCGGGCCACGCATCCATGACCTCGCGAGGTCCCAGACAGGCGCTCAAGGGAAGACCACCGCCCAGCGCCTTCCCTACGCAGAGGATGTCCGGAATCACTCCCTCGTGCTCGAGCGCGAACAGCGTACCCGTACGGCCGAAGCCGGTGAAGATCTCATCGAAAACGAGAAGAGCCCCGGCCGATCTGGTCACCTCCGCCAGGCCGCTCAGAAATCCGGACGGCGGCACGCGTACTCCCGCCCTCCCCTGAATGGGCTCCACGACCACCGACCCGATGGGATCCTCGAACGGGCCGTCTCCCGCCAGGATACGCTCGACCTCCAGGAGAGCGGCCTCGGCATCCTCGCCCTGGGGAAAGGGCGCAAAGGCCACACGGTCGTGAAGTCGTCCCCGGAACGGCGCCCGGAAGTACGTGCGTTCGGTCACCGCCAGGCTCCCGAGGGTGAGTCCATGGTAGCCGCCCTCGAACGCCAGGACTCCGGACCGGCCCGTAGACAGCTCGGCGGTCTTGAGAGCGATCTCGACAGCCTCCGATCCGGAGGAGGCCAGAACTCCCCGGGTCTCCCCCCACGGCGCCAGGTGGGCGAGCCGCTCCAGAAGCTCGAGCTTGAGCTCGGGCGGGTGCACGTCCCCCATCCCGTGAACGAGGCGGCCGGACTGCTCCTCGAGGGCAGCCCGGATGCGTGGATGGGCATGACCCGCCATGGCGACACCGAAAGCACCGGTGAAGTCGACGTAGACGTTCCCGTCCACGTCTCGCACGTTGGCGCCGGCAGCGGCTTCCCAGAACACCGGAAATCGCTCGGACAGGAACGTGACGTTCCTGGACTCCACTCGCCGCAGCCGCTCCGCCAGAGCCTTCGAGCGCGGTCCCGGCGGGGGAGTCAGGACCGAAGGCAGGAGCGAGCCGAGCTCAGACATGGTGCTACTCTTCCCCGAGCGGATCCTCGGCGGCCATGCCCATGGCGTGAAAGCCCATGTCCACGTGCAGGGTCTCGCCCGTGATGCCGGCCCCGAGGGGAGAGCACAGGAACGCCGCGGTGTTCCCCACATCGTCGGCGGTGTTGACAGCGGGAAGGGCAGCGTTCAGCCGGTAGTAGTCCACCATGCGATCGATGGACCCGATGGCCCGGGCCGCTCGGCTGGCCAGGGGGCCCGCGGAGATCGTGTTCGCCCGGATGCCCCAGCGCCTGCCCGCCTCGAACGCCAGGGTTCGGGTGTCGCTCTCGAGGGCGGCCTTGGCCGAGCTCATGCCTCCTCCGTAGCCCGGGATCACTCTCTCGCCCGCCAGGTAGGTCAGGGACACCACGGATCCGTCCTCCTTCATGAGGGGACCGAAGCGCTGCACCATCCCCACCATGGAGTACGCGCTGGCGCTGACGGCTGCCAGGTACCCGGCCCGGCTGGTGTCCACCAGGGGCTTTTGCACCTCGGGCGCGTTGGCCAGCGAGTGCACCAGAACATCCAGGCAGGGGTCGCCGAAGTCGCTCCTGAGACCGTCTGCGACCTCCTGAAGCGTGTAGCCCGACAGATCGCGGTAGCGCTTGTCCTCGCGTATATCGTCCGGCACGTCTTCGGGCGTGTCGAAGACCGCATCCATGGGATAGATCTTCTCGAACTCGATCTCACCGCCTCCTGGCAGGCTCAGGTCCAGCTTTCCCCGTTCCAGGCTCTGGGTGAAGATCCTCAGCGTGGGCGGCCAGGTTCCGACGCAGATGGACGCACCGGCCCGGGCGAGGGCCCTCACAATGGCCCAGCCGTAGCCCTTGTCGTCCGCAACTCCTGCCACGAACGCTCTCTTGCCGGTCAGGTCTATGGGAAGCATGGACTCGATGCTCCTTGGCGTGTCTCGAGGGGATCACTTCCAAACGTCGAAGGCAGGAACGTTAGGGAAAAGGGGCGGCGCCGTCGACCGTTACCGGATCGTCTCTCGTCGGCGGCCGGATCCGCGTGAAGAGCTCAGAGCAGGATCCACCCGCCCAGGGCCAGGTAGCTCCCCAACAGGACGATCCCTTCGGCTCGTCGGATGGTGAGGTTGGCCCGCACGATGGGGATGAGCAAAACCGACATGATGACCACCGCCGGGAACTCGAGGCTCAGAACTTGAGGATTCACGCGTAGCGGCGTGACCGTCGCCGTGATGCCGAGGATGGCGGCGATGTTGAAGACGTTCGAGCCGATGACGTTGCCGACGGCGATGTCCGCCTCGTCCCTAAACGCGGCGACGACGGACGTGGCGAGCTCGGGAAGAGAGGTCCCGATGGAGACCAGCGTGAGGCCGATCACCAGCTCCGAGATGCCCATGGCCTCGGCGAGGGCGAGGGCCGACTCGCGGATGGCGTAGGCGCCCATGACGAGCCCCATGATCCCCATGGTGATGAGGGCGAGATCCCGCGCCGCCGCCCACGGCGTCAGTCCCACGGCCTCCTTGGCGAACTGCTCGTACTCACTCAGTGCCGCTTCGTCTTCCTCCCTCGCCGTCCTGAAGACGAACCACAGGTAGCCGCCGAGAACCCCCAGAAGGGCGATCCCCTCCAGGCGTCCGATGCGCAGATCCCAGATCACCGGCAGGAGGAGCGCCGTGATGATCAGCATCACGGGCACCTCGCGGGTTACGATGCGTCCCGAGACGTTCAGCGGCCTCATGATGGCGCTGATACCGAGGACGAGGCCGATGTTGGCGAGATTCGACCCCATGACGTTGCCGATGGCCAGATCGCCGTGGCCGCCCACCGCCGCCACGACGGAGACCACGAGCTCCGGAGCGGAGGTCCCCATGGAAACCACGGTGAGCCCGAGGACGATGGGGCTCACTCCCAGCGATGCGGCGAGGCGGGCACTGCCCCGCACGAGCCACTCGGCGCCAAAGTAGAGGACGCCCACACCGCCGATGAAGAGCAGGATCTCCCGGGTCATGTCCGCCGCATCTCGCGTCGTCCCATCCAGTCTCGCAGCTGATCCACAGTCATCGTGTTTAGAACGTCCTCTCTATCCAGCCACCCACGTCGGGCCTGATCTACGCCATAGGAGATGTGATCCAGCCGCTGGACCGAGTGGGCATCAGTGCTGATCACGACCTTGACCCCCAGCTCCTTGGCACGCCGCGCATGGACGTCGTTCAGGTCGAGTCGGTTCGGGTTCGCGTTGATCTCCACTGCGATGTCGAGCTCCGACGCCGCCTGCAAGACAGCCTCTACGTCGAGCTCGAACGGCTCCCTGCGGCCGAGCAGTCGCCCGGTAGGATGGCCGACGATGTCCACCGACGGATGTTGCATGGCACGGATCACCCTATCCGTCATCGTCGCTCGATCCATGTCCATCAAGGAGTGCACGGAGACGATCACCGCATCCAGTGCCTCGAGGACCTCGTCGGTCATATCGAGGCTCCCATCCCGGAGAATGTCTACTTCCAAGCTCTTGAAAATCGTGATCCCATCCAGTCCCTCCTGGACTCGGTCGATCTCCGCCCACTGCTCTGGGGCCTTGTCGGGGGTCAAGCCCTGGACCATCGCCAAGGCGGGGCTGTGGTCGCTAACCGCCAGGTATTCGTACCCTCTGGCCTGGCACGCCCGCGCCATCTCCTCGATGGAGGCCTTCCCGTCGCTCCAGGTGGAGTGCATGTGGAGATCGCCCCTGATGTCCTCCAGCGTGACGAGCTCGGGAAGGGAGCTGTCCCGGGCGGCCTCGATCTCTCCACGGTTCTCGCGAACCACGGGTGGAATCCATGGGAGACCGACGGCCTTGAACACGGACTCCTCGGTGTCGCCGGCAATGCGCTCGCCAACCTCCTTGCCCACTTCTTCCGGATCCACACCCTCCGGGAGGCGGAAGACCCCCCACTCGTTCACGCGCAGGCCCTGTCTCAGCGCGAGTTGGCGGACCGCCACGTTGTGCTCCATGGAGCCCGTGAAGTAGTGGAGGGCCGCGCCAAAGGAGCGCGGGGGGATGACGCGGAGATCCACCTCCAACCCGGACCGGAGGACCACGGCCCTCCGCGTGTCCCCCGCCAGGTCCACCCGCTCCACGGACTCGAAGGTGGTGAAGCACTCCATGACGTCGGGAGCGGGGAGATCGGCCTGTACGAGTAGATCCACGTCACCGATGGTCTCTTTGCGGCGTCGATAGCTCCCCGCCACCTCGATACGCTGGACCCCCTTCGCCTCCCTGATGTGCTCGACGAGAGGTCCGATGAGGTCATCCACTTGGGAGAGGAGGAAGTGTCCGGAGTAGCGACGAAAGTCCTCGATAGCCCGAAGGATCTTCTGGATGCTCGTCGTTCCGAAGCCCTCCAGAGCCTGCACCTTCTCGGCGTTCAGAGCCTCCTCGAGCTCGTCGACGGTCTTCACGTCCAGCGACTCCCAGAGCTTCTTCGCCTTCTTGGGTCCGACCCCGTCGAGCTTCACGAGGTCGACCAGAGACCGGGGAATCTCTTCGGCCAGGTCCTCCAGCCGGGAAAGGCTCCCGGTCGCGATGAGCTCGACGATGTGGGCGGACATGTCCTTCCCGATGGCCGAAAGCTCGGTGAGGTCCTCCTCCGCCTCGACCATGGACTTCAGGTTGCGGGTGAGTCCCCGGACCGTGCGGACGGCGTTGCGGTAGGCCCTGATGCGGAACGGATTGGAGCCCCGGATCTCGAGCAGGTCCGCGAGCTCGTCCAGGACGGCGGCTATCTCGATGTTCTCCACCGGTTACAGAATCCCCTCCGCCTCGAGGAGCGCGACGAACTCCGGCTCGGTGAGGACAGTCACGCCCAAGTCCCTCGCCTTCTGCAGCTTCGATCCCGGATCGGCTCCCACGACCATGTAGGTCGTCTCTCCGCTCACGGAGCCTACCACGCGGCCCCCGGCACCCTCGATGAGTCGCTTGGCCTCGGAGCGGGCGAACCCCTCGAGCCCACCCGTGAACACGAACCTCTGCCCCGCCAGCGCGTGACCCCCGGTGTCCTCCGGCGGGATGAGATCCATGCCCCGGTCGAGAACCGCCTGGATCCGAGCCCTATTCCGCTCGTCGTCCAAGAAGCTCAGGATCTGCTCCGACATGATCGGGCCAATCCCCTCCACGGCCTCCAGCTCCTCGAGGGCGGCGGCCTGGACCCCTTCGAAGCTGCGGAAGTGGCGAGCCAGATCCCGGGCGACAGTGGCTCCCACCTCGGGAATGCCCAGGCCGTAGAGGAAGCGATGGAGCTCTACCGACTTCTTGGCCTGAATGGCGTCAGCCAGGTTCGCCGCCGACCTCTCGGCGAACCCGTCCAGCTGTTCGAGGTCTTCGGCCGTGAGGTCGAAGAGGTTCGCCAGCTCCTTCACCAAGCCGCGGTCCACCAGAAGGTTGGCCGTCTCCTCTCCCAGTCCCTCGATGTCGAGGCCCGTCCGCGAACCGAAGTGCATGATCCCCCTCTTGAGCTGTGCCGGGCAGCCGAAGCGGTTGGGGCAGTACGTGAATGGACCGCTCTCCTCCACCGGGGTATCGCAGGCCGGGCACCGGTCCGGCATCTCGAAGACCGCGCCACGCTCCCGACTGTCTTCGTCCACTCGCTCGACGACCTGGGGGATGACGTCTCCGGCTCTCTGGATCCTCACCAGATCGCCCTCGCGCACGTCCTTGCGGGCCACCTCCTCACGGTTGTGGAGCGAGGCGCGCGCGACCGTCACGCCGCCCACCTCGACCGGTCGTAGCAACGCCACGGGCGTGAGCTTCCCCGTCCGGCCCACCGAGACGGCGATCCTCTCGATGCGGGTGATCTCCTTGCGCGGCTCGAACTTGAAGGCCAAGGCCCACCGGGGGTGGTGGGACGTGGCGCCCAGATCCTCCCGCGCGTCCAGATCGTTCAGCTTGATGACCACTCCGTCGATCTCGTAGTCGAGGTCGTCTCGGTCCTCCTCGAAGCTCCGGTGATACTCGATGATCTCTTCGGCCGTGGTCACCCGCTTCACGCGATCCGGTGTCCTGAAGCCCCAGTCCCGTAGCGCCTGCACCCCCTCGTGGTCCGACGCGACCTGGGCCCCCCGCAGCATGAGGATGTCATAAGCCAGGACGGCGAGGGGTCTTCCGGCGGTCACCCGTGGGTCCAGTTGGCGGAGAGATCCGGACGCGGAGTTCCGGGGATTCACGTAGGGCTCTGAGCCCCGCTCCACCATGCGCTCGTTGAGGGCTTCGAAGGCCGAGAGGTACATGATCACCTCGCCCCGGATAGCCAGCAGCTCGGGAGCCGCTCGGGCGTGCTCCAGCAGGCGCAGCGGCACGCTGGAGATGGTCCTCACGTTCTCGGTGACGACCTCTCCCGTGTGACCGTTCCCTCTAGTGACGGCGCGCATGAACAGGCCGTTCTCGTAGACGAGCTCGATGGAGGCCCCATCCAGCTTCGGCTCCAGGAGGTACTCGGGCTCGCTCTCCAGACCCTTGCGCACACGCTCGTCGAAGCGACGCACCTCGTCGCCGTCCTGAGTGGAGTCCAGGGAGAGCATCGTGGCCGTATGCTCCGCCGCGGAAAGCTCGCTCTTGGGCTCGCCACCGACTCGCTGGGAAGGGGAGTCGGGCGTGACCAGGTGCGGGTTAGCGGCCTCCAGAGCGAGGAGCTCGGCGTACAGGCGATCGAACTCCGCGTCGTCGATCTCTGGTCGAGACTCGACGTGATAGAGATGGGAGTGCTGTCGAAGCTCCTCTCGCAGAGCCTCAAGCCGGCGCTCCACGTCTTCGCTCTGGTCCGGGGACGGTCCCGTGGTGTTGTCCGGCGTGCCTTGGGTCAATGAAGCTCCAACTCCTGATGGAAAACGCGGCGTCATAACGTGGCGAATCCCGAGGGGTGCCGACAGTCCTCACGATACGAGCGGCGCGGCCCCTCCCAGCGTTGCTTGGTCCGGTGGAGCGGGGTATATCACAGAACCTGCCCGGCACCCCGGGGCACCCGAACCGATCATGCGGCCGAGTGATCTCAGACGGCTGGAGGAACGATGCGAATCACCCGCACGCTGCTGCGCGCGGGGCTCTCCGTCCCTGCCATTTTGGCCCTGGCCACCCAGGCCACGGCTCAGAGGCTGAGGACGAACGTCCGGGAGATGTTGCGCAAGGCGAAGGAGGAAGAGCGCGTCACCACCGACGGCGCAGGAAACTGACTGTGAACGGGGCCGGCTCCGAGGCCGGCTCAGCAGGCTGATCGAGCATGACCCCTCTGGACGTCGAGAAGCTGAGGGCCGAGACCCCCGGTACCCGGCACAAGATCCATCTCAACAACGCCGGCGCTGCCCTCATGCCCGACCCGATCCTCCGCGCCATGACGGAGCACCTGGAGCTTGAGGCCCGGATCGGCGGTTATGAGGCCTCCGACGAGAAGAAGGCCGAGATCGCGGCCGCCTATGAGGCGCTGGGCTCGCTCATCGGGGCGGACCCCGAGAACATAGCCGTCACCGAAAATGCCACGGCCTCGTTCATCCAGGCTCTGTCCTCGGTCCCCTTCGCCCCCGGAGACGTGATCGTCACCACCCGGAACGACTACATCTCCAACCAGATCATGTACCTGTCGCTCCGGAGCCGAATCGGCATCGAGCTGGTGAGGGCGCCGGAGGACCCCTCGGGCGGAGTCGACGTGCTGGCCATGGAGGAGGTGATCCACCGGCGCCGGCCGAAGCTGGTGGCGGTGACCCACATCCCCACCAACTCCGGGCTGGTACAGAAGGTCGCCGACGTGGGAGACATGTGCCGGCAGCGCGACATCCTGTACCTCGTCGACGCCTGCCAGTCGGTGGGGCAGATGCCCGTGGACGTGGAGGAGATCGGGTGTGACTTCCTCTCCGCCACGGCCCGGAAGTTCCTGCGCGGTCCCCGGGGCGTGGGGTTCCTGTACGTGTCCGATCGGGCGTTGGACATGGGGCTCGAGCCGCTTTTTCCGGACATGCGTGGCGCCGACTGGATCGAGGCAGATCTGTACCAGCCGGCTCCCGGAGCTCAGCGCTTCGAGAACTGGGAGTTCCACTACGCCCTGGTTCTGGGCATGGGCCGGGCCGCCGAGTACGCCCTCGACCTGGGACTCGAGGCCATTCGGGATTGCGCCTGGGCTCTGGCAGCCCTGGCCCGCGATCGCCTTGCCGAGATCCACACCCTGCAGGTCCTCGACCGCGGACTGGAGCGGTGCGCCATCGTCACGGTGTCGGCGGAGGGACGCCACGCGGCCGAGCTGGTCTCGTCGCTCGCCGAGGCGGGAATCAGCACCAACGTCACTATGAGGGACTACGCCGTACGGGACTTCGACGACAAGGGGGTGGAGTCCGCGGTTCGCGTGTCCCCGCACTACTACAACACCGAGGAAGAGATCGAAGAGCTCGTGAGCACCCTCTCCGGGCTGGTGAGCTGAGGGTTGGCAGACGCGAGGTGCTTGCCCCTCCTGCTTGCCCCCTCCCCACCACAGTGAAGAGATTCCAACCGGCCACCGTACTCAAGGGTCAAGGAGCGAGGAGATGCGTTGCAACCGGAGGTCGAGCGAGAGTTGGTCCGAATGTGCAAAGCAGGCGGTGTCCGATTCTACGAGCCCCTCGTGCGAGCGTATGAGGGACCCGGTCTTCGTCTTGCCGTCGGGATGCTCGGCAGCGCGGATGATGCCCGCGACGCGCTCCAGGACGCCTTCATCAAGGCGTGGGAGTCGCTCCACCGGTTCGACACCAATCGCCCCTTCGGCCCGTGGTTCTTCCAGATCCTGAGGAATCAGTGCCGAGACGTGATCCGCAGCCGGCAATCCCGTGGACGCCTCGAGACGAGGGACGAGCGGCTCGAGCTTCGGCCCGCCGGCTCTGCGACGAATCCCGAGCGTCTGCGACAGCGAAGTGAAGCCCAGGAGACCCTTTGGAACGCGCTCCATGAAATCGGAGAGGAGCACCGGGAGATTCTCGTGCTGAAGGAGCTCGAGGGCTTTCGTTATGCCGAGATCGCCAGCATTCTGGATGTCCCTGAAGGAACTGTGGCCAGTCGGCTATATCACGCCCGCAACGCCCTGCGTGCTGCGCTGCTGGAGATGAACGCTGAGTATCCGTAGACCCGGTCCCAGGAGGATCACGTGGTGACAGGCGTCAGTCACGAGACGCTCATGCGCTACCTCGACGGCGAGGTCGCGCCCGAGGAGCGTGCAAGAGTCGAGTCCGCAGTCGCCGCGTCCACCGAGCTGCAGCGGGACGTGGCGGTGTTCGGTGCCATGAAGGAGGACCTTCAGGCCATGACGTGCACACTCAGCCGGGACGATTCGGTCTGGGGCGTGGTGCACAGGCGACTGACACGACCCATCGGTTGGCTCCTCATCCTGGTCGGATTCACGGTCTGGGCCACCTACGGGTCCTACCTGTACCTGGTGTCCGCCATCGATCCCTGGGAGAAGCTGGCCACCTCGGCGATCGGCGTGGGCATCCTGTTCCTCTTCGTCAGCGTCATCTACGAGCGCTACAAGGAGTGGCTCATGGATCCCTACCGGGACGTCTACAGATGATCGTCGTCACCACACCCGACATCCCCGGGATGAGGGTCGTGCGCATGCTGGGGCTCGTTCGGGGAAACACCATTCGAGCACGTCACGTCGGCAAGGACGTCATAGCGGTCCTGCGGAACCTGGCCGGTGGCGAGATCCACGAGTACACGAAGATGCTGGCCGAGGCACGGGAGCAAGCCATCGACCGGCTGGTAGAAGAGGCCGAGGCCCTCGGAGGCAACGCGGTGCTGAGCCTCCGCTTCCAGATGTCCATGATCCAAAAGGGCGCGGCCGAGATGCTCTGTTACGGGACTGCCGTGGTCGTCGAGCCCGAGGACTGACCCGCAACAACGTGTTGACACTTGCGGTCCTCCAGCCCGATCCTCGCGCGACGGCCCGGCTGGCCGACGCGCTGGGATCCAAGTACGAGCTCCGGTCCTACCGGACCTGGGCGAGCCTGTGGAGTGCCGCCCCCAAAGCTCCCTGGTCGGGCTGCATCATCGACATCTACCCTCCCACCGGCACCGTTCCCCCTTCCAAGCTCGGACAACTGAGGCGGAGGCGTCCCGACCTGGCCATCGTCGTCTTCGCGGACTTCACCGATCGGGAGCTGGACCTCTTCGAGGTGGGGCGGCAACAGATCGACGCCGTGATCCTGGCCGGCCTCGAAGACTCGGCGCCGGCCATTCGGGACACCGTCGGCCGCTCGCTCGCCTCGGCTGCCGCGGGGGCCGTGGAGACCGCGCTCGAGGGGCGCCTGGCGGCTTTGGGCGTAGCTGTCGTTCGCCGGTCCATGGAGCACTCCTTCGAGCGCCCCGGTGTGGACGAGTTGGCGCAGAGCATGGGGCTATCCCGAAGCAAGCTCGCGAAGGAGCTGAGTCGCCATGGTCTTCCGTCGCCACGAGCCCTCCTCCTCTGGGGACGGCTATTCCAGGCGGCTCGCCTGCTTCAGGGGGACACCGCCACGGTGGAGGGTGTGGCCCACGCCCTCGGATACTCGACGAGCTCGGCTCTCCGTCGAGCGTTTCAGCAGTATGTGGGATGTCCTCCCGGAGCCATCTCCACCCGGGGCGGGGTGGCCCGTGTGCTTCAGTCGTTCTTCGAGTCCCAGGAGATGCAGAGCCTGGCCGCCCCCTTGTAGCTCAGGCGCCCCCTCGCAGGAAGGCCCGCAGATCCCCGATGTCGTAGAAGCCGTTGTCGTTCCCACGTGAGTCGAGAATCAACCGCTCGCCGGCATTGAGGGGCACGGCTTCGGAATCGAGAAAGGGGGTCAGAGCGCGCTCCAGGGTCATCACGAACTCCCCCACGGTCAGAGGCACGACGACGATGCGCACGTTGCCCTGGGAGTCCTCGATGCCGACGCTGAGCTCGAAGTCGCCAATGAGCTCTGGCGCCCCGCCCACGACGAGCTCCATTCTGTCCGTGGCCACGGTCATGCCACGAGACGGCAGGGCGTCGTCTATGAACGCCGTGTAGGGCATCAGCCCCCCGGCGATGGTCAGCTGGCCCGTGTAGGGGTTGAATTGGCTCCCGTCCGGCAAGGCGCCTACGTCCACGATGCCGGGCACTCGGCTGGTAGTGAGCCGAACGCGGGCCTCGCCCCTGGCCACGGCGATGGAGTGGACCGTCACGCGACTCGAAGCGGATCCGGCGTGACGACGCGTCCCGGGGCTGGTCTCGTTGTTCAGGAGCACCGGAGACGCGTCGAGCCCCCAGGCGTCCGAAGCCTCGCCTCGATTACCTCCGTTCAGGGCCGTGAGGCGGAGGTCCGTGCGGCCGTCCGCCTCCACCATGGCGAAGAGGTAGTGCACGCCCGTTCCCCGATCTGGACGTCGTGCACCCTCCGTATCCCAGTGGTACATGAGGACACCGGAGGACGGTAGGTTGCCGTCGAAGCCCGTCTGCGGACGGTACTCGAGAACCAGGAATTCGACGCCGTCGTCGTCCAGCGGGACCCAGAGCGCCTGGCGGCTCTGCTGAGCCGGGCCCAGGACGAACTCCTCGTCGAACACGTCTCCCACCTCGATCCACTGGACCCAGCCGAGCTTCTCCTTGGACCAGGGGCTGAAGTGCGTGGGCCCGAAGCTGTCTCCCCGCGTAGATCCGTCTCCGCACCCCCAGGAGCCCGCGGCCATGAGTCCCCAGCATCCGAGCACCCACCGACGGTTCTGTGGCTCGAGCCCGTCGATGGGATGATACAGGTCCGGAAGACCCAGGACGTGCCCGAACTCGTGAGAAACGACGCCCGCAGTCTGGAGGGTCTCGCCCGTGCAGTCGGCCGCGCTCGTGATCGTGTATCCCAACAAGAGTATGGGGGTGCCGTCGAAGCCCACGTCCTGGGTCGCCAGTGCGTCGCCCAGCCAGAAGAACATGGAGCTCCGGTGGGGCCAGATGGCCGGCCCACCGCACGACGCCGAGACCTCCTGGAACTCGAAGTTCACCACGTCGACGATCCCGTCGTCGTCACCGCTGTTCGGGACGCCGTCCGGGCCGTCGTTGTCGAACTGCGTGAAGTCGATGACCTCGTCGGCCAGCGTCACGGCCTCCACCAGGAAATTCCCAGTCCCGGTGTTGTCGCCCAGCCCGAAGCTCTCGCCCACCACCTCGGCAACCGTGAGGCTGGTCCGTACCCACGGGGCTACGACCCCATCGATCTCCAGGAGCCCACCCGACGCCTCAAGGTAGAAGTCCGTGAGCGTGCCGGCCTCTGAAGGTCCGTCGAAGATGACCCTTCGGATGTCTTCCACGGGGAACAGGGGCTCTTCCGAGTCTGCAAAGAGTGCGGGAATGACCAGGAGTTGGAACCGCCCGGCCACCGGCATCATCTGACCGTGCACCGCCTGGGGCCGCTGGCCCCTCCACGTGTGTGGAAGCTCGAAGACGTCTGGATCCCGCGATACACGATCGTAGTACTCCTGCGGCAGCGTGATGCCCCGGATCTCCGCGAGGGCCTCGATGTCCTGGGCCTGCGCCTCTGGCACAACCCCGGACGACGCCATCCCGGCGAATACGCAGACGACGATCCACCGGCTCACGGTGTGAACCTCACGCTGTATCCGAGCAGGCCGGCCCTCAGCTCGTTCTGACCGTCGGCGACCTGGATTAGCGTTGCTACCGGCGGTCGCGTCGTGTCGGCGACGTGCAAGCGGAATGCAACGTCCCCCGGGGTGTCCAAAACCACGAGGATCTTCGTGGTATCGCCCACGACGCTGGTGTGGAGAGCGCCCGTGAGTGGCTGCACGAACGCGACACCCGCGCCGATGAGGCGGATCAACGCAGCGCCCTCCGCCCCGTTGGGCGACTCGACGGTGGCGGTCAGGATTCCGGGTGCGCTGACTGGCGCCACGTCTCCGCAGCCCGAGACCCCCAGCAGCACCGCCAGGAACAGGAGGGCCCTGGAGAATACTGGCCGTCGTGAAGAGTCAGACATCGACCTTGACGGAAAGAGCCTCTCGGGTGGCCCGATACCCCTCTTCCAGGAAGTACTCGATCCGGTCGAAGTCGAAGCCTCCGTGGTCCTCCAGATCGGGCCGCACCAGGGTCAACGGAACGCCTGTCCAATCGCGTACCGTGTCCCTCCGCTTCTGACCGGACATGATGGCGAAGACCCTCTGATGGACCGCCACCAGCCCCTCCTTGGCAACCCAGCGGGCGTCTGCGTCCGGGCCCGCCCCGGTATCGACGGCGATGATGCGGGTGGCCCCCATGTACGAGGCCCGCCGCAGAGGCAGCATCTCCTGAACGCCACCGTCCATGAGGAATCGACCATCCACCTCAGCCAACGGAAACAGAACGGGAAGCGCACACGACGCATATACCGCGTCGACCAGAGGGATGTCGGTGTCGCCCCGATGGCCGAGCCAGACCGTCTCGCCCGACGCCAGGTCAACCACGTTCACGGCCATCGGAATCTGAAGCTCATGCCAACGCTCCGTTGGAAGGAGCCCACGGATGTACTCCCTGAGAAGGCCTCCCTGGAACACGCTTGCGGCACGGATGCCGTTGATCCACACGGCCCGGCGGTTCAGCCGGATGAGGTCGCGTCGCCTCAGGCTACGTGCGGAGGCCTCCATCTCCTCGACGCTGCGGCCTCCTGCAAAGGCGGCCCCGACCATGGCTCCGATGCTCGTCCCGATGATTCCGGCTACCAGAACGCCCGCCTCCCGGACGGCCTTCCAAGCGCCGATGTGGGCCAGTCCCTTGAGGGCTCCGCCCCCCATGATCAGCCACGTCACGTCGCCGGACACGTCGCCGGATCGGCCGCCGGACACGCCGCCTGTACCACCGTGCTCGAAGGAGGTCGTCACGGTCGAGCCACTTCATGGAACAGTGGCTCAGCTTGACGGTACATCTACGCCTCTCTAGCTTTGATGAAAAGAAGAATCATTCTCAATAAGGCCTATTCGCCAGAGTTTTCCGCCCCCATGAGTGACACTCCAATTCTTAAGATTACCGGCCTTCATGCCAAGGTCGTCGACGAGCATCTCCCGATTCTGAACGGGGTGGATCTCGAGCTCCAGCGGGGCGAGATCCACGCCATCATGGGGCCCAACGGCTCCGGCAAGAGCACCCTCGCCAAGGTCCTGGCCGGCCACCCCGGATACGAGGTCACGGCCGGCGACGTTACGTACCGTGAGGAGTCCATCCTCGAGATGGAGCCGGACGAGCGTGCCCTTGCGGGGATATTCCTCGCGTTCCAGTACCCCGCCGAGATCCCCGGGGTCACAATCGCCAACTTCCTGAGGACCGCCCTCCAGGCTCGACTGGGGGGCGACGAGGATCTCGACCTCTTCGATTTCCAGGACGAGCTCATGGACCGCATGGAGCTCCTGGACATGGAGTCAGCCTTCGCCGAGCGCTCCGTGAACGACGGCTTCAGCGGAGGCGAGAAGAAGCGAAACGAGATCCTCCAGATGGCCGTTCTACGGCCGGCGCTGGCTGTAATGGACGAGACCGACTCGGGCCTGGACATCGACGCCGTCAAGATCGTGGCCAACGGGGTGAACAAGCTGCGCGAGGAGGACCCCGAGATGAGCGTTCTGCTCATCACCCACTACCAGCGTCTCCTCAACTACATCGAGCCCGACGTGGTCCACGTGATGGTGGACGGCTGCATCGTGCGGACCGGCGGGCCGGAGGTGGCGGTGGAGTTGGAGGAGCAAGGGTACTCAGACTGGAAGGAAAGGGAGGGGGTCCCGGTATAGCCCCCCAACACCCAAGATACGTAAGACACTAGATTTGTAGCGGGATCACCCGCCGACTTCAGAAGGACAACCGTCATGCCACAGAACGAGCTGGTCCAAGATCTCGATCTCGACGAGTACAAGTACGGATTCGTCGATGAAGAGGCCCACGTCTTCCGCACGAAGCCGGGTCTTGACGAGGAAGTCGTGCGTCAGATCTCGAGGCACAAGGAAGAGCCGCAGTGGATGCTGAACTTCCGCCTCAAGGCACTCCGCATCTACGAGAAGAAGCCCATGCCCACGTGGGGCGGAGACCTCTCCCGCCTCGAGGAGACGCTGGACGAGATCTACTTCTACGTGAAGCCCCAGGATCAGATGGAGCGCTCCTGGGACGACGTGCCAGACAACATCAAGACCACGTTCGAGCGACTGGGCATCCCCGAGGCGGAACAGAAGGCCCTGGCCGGTGTGGGAGCCCAGTACGAATCGGAGATGGTGTACCATTCCCTCAAGGAGGAGTGGGAGTCCAAGGGTGTGATCTTCGACTCCATCGAAGACGGGCTCAAGAACCACCCCGAGCTCTTCAGGGAGCACTTCGCCACGGTGATTCCCGCCGCGGACAACAAGTTCGCCGCGCTCAACTCGGCCGTATGGTCTGGAGGATCCTTCGTCTACATCCCGAAGGGTGTCCACCTCGAGACGCCGCTTCAGGCTTACTTCCGGGTCAACCAGGAGCGCATGGGGCAGTTCGAGCGGACGCTCATCATCATCGAGGGGGGGGCGCAGGCCCACTACATCGAAGGGTGTACGGCGCCGGTCTACTCCACGGACTCGTTCCACTCCGGCGTCATCGAGATCGTGCTCAAGCGGGACTCACGCTTCCGCTACACCACCATCCAGAACTGGTCGAACAACATGTACAACCTCGTGACCCAGCGCGCTTTGGTTAACGAGAACGCGACCATGGAATGGCTCGACGGGAATCTCGGCTCCAAGCTCACGATGAAATACCCGTCTTGCTACCTCATGGGTGAAGGAGCGCACGGCTCCATCATGTCCGTCGCCTACGCGAGCGACGGCCAGCATCAGGACACGGGCGGCAAGGTCATCCACGGGGCGCCCAACACGACGTCCTCCATCATCTCCAAGTCCATCTCCAAGGGGACCGGGAGGTCAACGTACCGGGGGCTCTGCAAGGTGTACGAGGGAGCCGTCAACGCTCGATCGAACGTCGAGTGCGACGCTCTCTTGATCAACGACACGTCCCGAACGGACACGTACCCCTATATCGAGATCGAGGAAAAGCGGGCCACCGTCGGCCACGAAGCCACCGTCTCGAAGGTGGGTGACGAGCAGCTCTTCTATCTGAAGAGTCGGGGAATGAGCGAAGAGGAGGCCATGGCCCTGATCGTGCGGGGGTTCATCGAGCCCATCGCCAAGGAGCTGCCGCTGGAGTACGCGGTGGAGCTCAACCGGCTGATCGACCTCGAGATGGAGGGATCGGTCGGCTGATGACGCACACGACCGGGGCCATGTCGACCCTGGAGCGGGAGGACGCCACGGCTTCCCTCGACGGCTCAGCGGTCGAGCGCCTGGGCCGAGACGCCCCGGACTGGCTGTGCCGGCGCCGAGAGCACGCGTGGTCCGTCTATGAGGACACTCCCCTTCCCACAACGCGCTCGGAGGAGTGGCGCTACACCGACCTCTCCCGGCTCGTCGATCTTGAGTCGCTGAGGCTCCTCATGCCGGAGGATACCGACCCGGACGCGCCACGACCCAAGCTCCTGGAGGACGCCATGGGCGAGGACCGGGCCGCGTCGGGACATTCGGTGCTTGTGGACGGCCTGGCGGTGCACGTCGACCTGGACGCGGATCTGGCGGCCCAGGGAGTCATCCTCACGTCCCTGCTCTCGGCCTTGGAGGATCACGCCGACCTGGTGGAGGAGCACCTCGCCGTCGACGCTCTCCCGCCCGAGCAGGGGTTGTTCGAAGCCCTGAGCGCGGCGCTCTGGACCGACGGAGTCCTCCTCTACGTTCCCCGCGGCGTGCGCCTCGAGCTTCCGGTGCGGGCCACTCGCTGGCTCTCGCACGCCGGCTCGGCCGTGTGCACGCGGACCCTCGTCATCGCAGAGGCCGGCAGCCAGGTGTCGTACGTCGAGGAGCTCCTGTCGGAGGACGTAGACGAGCGCACACTGTCGTCCTCCGCCGTCGAGATCATCGCAAAGGACGGGGCTCAAGTGCAGTACGTGTCCATCCAGCGGTCGGGCCGCGGCGTGTTCTGTCAGTCGGCCCAGCGGACGCTTGCGCACCGTGACTCGACCCTCGACACGCTCAACGTGAGCCTGGGTGGGTCGGTGAGTCGAGTGGACTTGAATGCGCGGCTGCTGGGTCCCGGAGCCAACAGCGACATGCTGGGCCTCTACTTCGGCGACGAGGACCAGCACTTCGATCACAACACGAGCCAGGATCACGTGGCTCCCAACGCCAGGAGCGACCTGCTGTACAAGGGTGCCCTCGACGGTGCTTCGCGCGCCGCGTTCCGGGGGATCATCCGGGTTCATCCCGGAGCCCAGGGAACGGACGCGTATCAGACGAACCGCAACCTGCTCCTCTCTGACGAGGCACGGGCGGATTCGCTACCCAACCTCGAGATCGAGGCCGACGACGTGAAGTGCTCCCACGGGGCCACGGTGGGCCAGCTCGACGGGGAGACGCTCTTCTACCTGCTGAGCCGGGGACTCAGCCGCCAGCAGGCGGAACGACTGGTGGTCCTCGGGTTCCTGGGCGACGTCATCTCCCGACTGCCCTTGGGCGGTGTCGTGGAGAAGGTCACGCGGGCCATCGAGCAGAAGCTGCAGGCGCATGTCTAATGACGCCGATGTGGCGGAGTGGGTGAAGGTCGCCGAGCTCGATCGCTGCCCACCGGGGAACCTCCTGGACGTGGAGGTCGGGGACGTGCGGATCGTTCTCGCCAACGTCGACGGAGACATCTACGCCCTCGAGGATGAGTGCTCACATCAGGAATTCCCACTCTCCGACGGCGAGCTCGAGGGCAACGAGTTGGAATGCATGTATCATGGTGCCAGGTTTGACGTATGCACCGGACGGGCTACGCAGCTGCCCGCGATCCGGCCCGTGAAATCCTTCGACGTCGAGGTCAGGGACCAGGAGATCTTCGTACAGATCTAGCATGTCCTGAAGGCTTATCTCCATGCCTGTCACAACCCCTCGGCTCGACTGGGCCGCCGTGCGAGACCGCTTCCCGATCCTGCATGAAGAGGTCGGGGGAAAGCCCCTCGTCTACCTCGACAACGCCGCCACCTCCCAGAAGCCGCAGAGCGTCATCGACGCCCTGAACGAGTACTACGAGCACACCAACGCCAATGTCCATCGGGGCATCCACGAGCTGAGCCGCAGGTCCACCGTGGCCTACGAGGAGGCCAGGGCCAGGGTGGCCCGCTTCATCGGCGCCGCCGAGGCCCAGGAGCTGGTGTGGACGCGTGGCACGACCGAGGCCATCAACCTGGTCGCCGGCAGTTGGGGACTCGAGAACCTCCGCGATGGGGACGAGATCCTCCTCAGCACCATGGAGCACCACTCCAACATCGTCCCCTGGCAGCTGGTGGCGCGCCGCACCGGCGCGAGTCTCAAGTACATTGAGATGGATGATGAGGGCCGGCTCATCCTCGACGACCTTCCGGAGCTGCTCACCGAGCGCACCCGGCTGGTCGCCATCTCCCATGTGTCGAACGCCCTGGGGACCGTCAACCCGGTCCGTGACATCGCCGAGCAGGCCAAAGCCGCTGGCGCTCTCCTGCTGGTGGACGGAGCACAGGCTGCGCCCCACCGCCGGGTCGACGTCCAGGCGCTGGGCTGCGACTTCTACGCCTTCTCGGGCCACAAGATGTGCGGGCCCACCGGCATCGGCGGACTCTGGGCTCGTAGGGAGCTCCTGGAGTCCATGCCGCCGTATCACGGCGGGGGCGAGATGATCCGGATCGTAGGTCGGGAGGAGAGTACCTGGGCCGAGGTCCCCCACAAGTTCGAGGCCGGTACCCCGAACATCGCGGGGGCCATCGGCATCGCGGTGGCGGCGGACTTCCTTGAGGAGCTGGGCTTCGACGCAATCGCCGAGCACGGGCGGGACGTGATGTCCTACGCCATCGAGCGGCTGAGCAACGTCGAGGACGTCCGGATCTTCGGCCCCAACGACCTGGACGAGCGGTCTGGAGTCGTGTCGTTCGTCATGGGTGACGCCCACCCCCATGACATCTCCACAATCCTCGATTCCGAGGGGATCGCCATCCGCGCGGGCCACCACTGCGCTCAGCTCGTCATGCAGCACTTCGGCGTCTCAGCCACCGCGCGAGCGTCCTTCTACCTCTACAATTCTCTGGAGGACGTGGACCAGCTGGTCGAAGGCCTGGGCCTGGTCCAGGGGATTTTCGGCACGGCCTGACGACCCGCCTCGGAAGCTCAAATTCGAAATCTCGGGACTGAGGCAGTACTATAGCTGATTCAGTTCCCCTATTTCGCGACTAGCTGATGACGGAACCCTCGCTGACCTCTCTCTACCAGCAGCTCATTCTTGAGCACTACCGCAATCCGCGGAACAAGTCGGAGTTGGCGGATCACACGGTGGAGGCTCGCGTGAGCAACCCGGTGTGCGGAGACGAAATCACGGTCCAACTGCGTCTTGACGGGGACGCAATCGAGGACATCCGCTTCGAGGGCCATGGCTGCTCCATATCCCAGGCGTCCGTGTCGATGATGACGGCTCTCGTTAAGGGGGGGAGCCGGAGCCACGCCAACAAGCTGGCCGACCGCTTTACCGAGATGATGCACGGCAGCGAGGAGGCGGCGAACGACCGTTCGATGGGGGACCTGAGAGCTCTTCAGGGCGTCAGCAAGTTCCCCGTTCGCATCAAGTGCGCGCTCCTGGCCTTCGACGCCCTGCGAGAGGCCCTGCGTGACGACCGGAGGGCCGGACCGAGCGAGAGCCAGGGAAGCACAGGCGGCAGCGTCCCTGGCGAGGGGGAGGCGGCGCACTGATGCCGGGGCGTGACGGTGTCTCTGCGGTCTTGTCCGGCGTTCTCGAAAACACACCCCTCGGGCCCCTGGCAGTCTGGGTCACGCGCAACGGCGCTCGTCGGGTAGGCTACGTCCAGCAGGACATGATCGAAGAGAGCCACTGGGACCCGGCCAGCGACACCACCCTGGCCCTCGCGCTCCGGCAGCTCCGCGAGTACCTCGAAGGCCGCCGGAAGGGCTTCGACCTGCCTCTCGACTTCTCGGGCGCCACGACCTTTCAGAGGCGGATCTTCGAGCGGCTCATGCACATCCCCTACGGCCGCATCGTCTCGTACGGAGATATCGCCGACGAGCTGGGAGATCCGGGCGCGGCCAGGGCCGTCGGCCAGGCCGTGGGAGCCAATCCACTCCCCATCGTCGTGCCGTGCCACCGGGTGGTCCGGAGCGACGGAAAGCTGGGCGGATACTCGGGGGGACAGCACCGCAAGGTCACCCTCCTTGGGATCGAGGGTGTGGATGTTGACGGACCCCGGCCGGGGAGTCGGGTCCATCCGGAGGTTCGGGGCTGCCTCTCTAGCGCGGTGGTCAGCCGCATGGTGGTTGACCGCCACTGCCCACCCGATCAGCGAGCGGGGGGTAGTGGACTGCTCGCGCCGGGCCGCAGGATCACCTTCACTGCGCCACTCCGGCGATGATTCGCCGCCGCCTTCAGCGCGTCACGGTACTGATGGAGCGGGAAGGCGTGGGTCACCATCTCTTCGACCGGCGTCCCCGTCTCGAGGAGCAGATCGTGGGCGATCTCGAAGGTGTGGCGGCGCTCGCCCCTCCACGTCTCCTGTCCATAGCCCACCGACCCCCGAAGCCGGAGCTCACGAGCCCACAGGAAGGTCAGGTCCAGCTTCTTGAGCTCCCCCACACATCCGATGACGACGACACGCCCCCGAGGTGACGCGAATCGGAGGGACTGGCTCAGGCTCGAGTCGTTGCCCACGCAGTCGTAGATGAGGGGGAAGCCGCCCCCGGCGAAGACCTCGGGGCCAACGATGGGCATGTACGCAAGGGATCCGGTGTCCACCAACGCCTGCCGGGCCTCGGGCCCCGGCGTCACCACGTCGCTGGCTCCCATCTTCAGAGCCAACTCCTGTTCGTGGTCCCGCTTCGCCTGTGCCAGGAGGAAGCCCTCGTATCCCACGGCACGGACCGCCCAGATGGTCGCCAGCGCAATGGTGCCGCTTCCGATGACCAGAACAGGCTCGTGCTCCTTGGGCAGCGTCTGGAGCACCGCGTGCATGGCGATGGAGAGAGGCTCGATCAGGACGGCCGCGTTGTCGGACAGCGCATCGTCGACAGAGAAGACCTGGGATTCGTGGGCGATGACCGTCTCGCCCCACCCTCCCCGGAGATCCCGGTGGTAGCCCACCGTGGTGCCGGCGGAGAGACAGCGGCCGGCCACCATGGTCCGCGCCTCCTCGCCCGCCCGCTCGCAGGTGAAGTGGTACCCCCACGAGCACGACGGGCAGCGATCGCTCCTCGAGTAGCCTCGGGTGGTGCAGGAGATCGCGGGGTTCACGGCCACCCGTTGGCCGACTTCGACCCTCGTCACCTCGCCCCCCACGGACCTCACACGGCCGAAGATCTCGTGTCCCAGGACGGCGGAGAACGAGCCGAAGGGCTCCATGGCCGGGCTGGACTCGTAGGTGAGGTTCCCGATGTCACTCCCACAGATCCCGCCGGCGATAACCTCGATCTCGACCCAGCCGGGCCCCGGGAGCTCGAGGTCGGGAAGATCCCGTATCCTGAGCCCGCTGAGGGCGCCGAAGAAGGCAGAGTCGGTCACCCTCCCGGCGGTCTTCGCCAGGATGAAGCGCGGAATGGATACGTCGAAGGTGACTCCCTTCATTGCCTCCAGCCGGTCGAGATGGTCGGTCGCACCCGGAACGGACAGACCGAGGCAGCGTTGGTCCGCGTTGTCAGACAAGTGCCGGCCTCGGCGGATCCACACTCCGACTTCGAGCCTCGGGTCGCGCCGAAGCGGGCATTCCAGTGGCACCCAGTCTAGCGGGGCGGGATGCGCGTAGCCACCGGAGGGGGCGGCCGATCACGACCGGGGAAGCCCCTGTCTCGGCCCGGAACCGGACGTGACGGGGGGGTAGCATCCGTGCCAGTCCGCCGTCTACGCCAGCCGGACCATCCACATGTCGAGTCGCGCCGCTGTCATAGCGGGATGCCGCACCCCGTTTGCCCGATCCGGATCCGAGTTGAAGGACATGACGGCCATCGAGCTAGGGACCCTGGCCGTCCGGGAGCTCATGGACCGGAGCGGGATCCCCGGGGAGGAGGTGGACCACCTCGTGTACGGCACGGTCGTCCACAATCCCCACGCCCCGAACATCGCGCGGGAGGTGGGTCTGGCCACCCTGCCCAAGACCGTACCGGCGGTGACGGTCTCCCGGGCCTGCGCCTCGTCCAACCAGGCCATCGCCGACGGGGTGAACCTCATCGAGCGAGGCTACGCCGATGTGGTGGTGGCAGGGGGCGCCGAGTCGCTGTCGCAGATCCCGATCACCATCAAGCAGTCCCTGTCGGAGACCCTTATCGCCGTCTCGAAGGCCAAGAGCGTGAAGGCCCGCCTGGCGCGGCTCGCCAGGATCCGGCCCAAGGACCTCATCCCCGACTTCCCCCATATCGCAGAGCCCACCACGGGCGAGAGCATGGGCGAATCGGCGGAGCGGATGGCTAAAGAGAACGGCATATCCCGGGAGGACCAGGACGCCTGGGCGCTCCGGTCCCACCAGCTTGCAGCGACGGGGACGGAGGACGGCAGGCTGCGGGCGGAGATCGCCCCGCTCTACGTCCCGCCACACTTCGAGACCGTGCTGGAGACCGACAACGGCATCCGGACCGACACGAGCGCCGAGGCGTTGGCCAAGCTCAGGCCGGCCTTCGACCGGAAGCACGGGAGCGTCACGGCAGGCAACGCCTCGCCCCTCACCGACGGGGGCTCTGCGGTGATGCTCATGTCGGAGGAGCGCGTGAAGGCAGAAGGGATCGAGCCCATGGGCTACGTGAGGAGTTACGCGTTCTCCGGCCTTGATCCACACGGCCAGCTCCTCCAGGGACCGGCGTACGCAGTCCCCATCGCCCTAGACCGGGCGGGAGTGACCATGGCGGACATCGACCTCATGGAGATGCACGAGGCCTTCGCGTCACAGGTGCTCTCCAACCTCCAAGCGCTGTCGTCCAAGAGGTTCGCCGAAGAGGAGCTGGGACGGAGCGAGGCGGTGGGTCACGCGGACGTGGACGTCATCAACGTCATGGGCGGCTCCATCGCCATCGGACACCCGTTCGGTGCCACCGGCGCCCGGCTGACCACGACCCTCCTCAACGAGATGAAGCGCCGGGACGCCGAGCTGGGGCTCATCACGGTGTGCGCCGCCGGGGCGCTGGGGTTCGCGATGCTGGTGGAGCGGAGGTAGGGACGGCTCGAACGCTGGGAAGGTCAGCCGGCGGCCTCCACCGCAGCCATGATCTCGTCGAAGTCGGGCATGATCCCAGCGTCCTCGCCCTCCCAGGCGTAGACGATCGTCCCCGACCGGTCGATGACGTACACGACCCGCCGGGTGACGCCCTTCAGTCCCATCAACTCGTCGTAGAGGGCGTCGTACGCAGCCGACACGTCCTTGTTGAAGTCCGACGCGATGGGAAAGGTGGCCCCGCACTCTGCCGCAAACTTCTGGTTCGTCCAGGGTGAGTCGACGCTGATCCCGATAACCTCGGCGTCGAGGGCCTCCCAAGCCCGGTAGTTCTCGGCCACCGTGCACATCTGCGCGGTGCAGGTCGAGGAGAACGCGAGAGGAAAGAACATGAGGACCACGCTGCGCTCGCCCTTGTAATGCGCGAGCAGCAGTGGATCCTCCTTGGGCTTCACGGGCAGAGCGAAGTCGGGGGCGGGGGTGCCGACGGAGAGGGGCATCCCTAGGACCTCAACTCGAGATCGAGAGCCTCTCGATGCTCGCGCCGGAGCTTGCCCTCCTCGAAGCGCTGTCGCTCCTCGTCGTTGGTGAGGTCCAGCGGCGGCACGGGAGCGGGCCGGCTGTTCTCGTCGATGGCCACAAAGGTCAGGAAGCAGTCGTTGGTGTGACGCCGGGTCCTGCTGATGGGATGCTCGGCAATCACCTTGACCCCCACCTCCATGGACGTGCTCCCCACGTAGTTCACCCGCGCCGTGCAGATGACGAGCTCGCCGGCGTAGATGGGCTCCCGGAAATCCACCTGGTTGATGGAGACCGTCACGCATGGTTGGCCGGCATGCCGCATGGCCGCCACCGCGGCCGCACGGTCGATCATGGAGAGGAGCACTCCCCCGAACACGTGACCGAGGTTGTTCACGTGCCCGGGCATCATGAGCTCGGTGATCTCGGAGGCGGAGCCCTCGGGGCTGCGTGGTGTCAGGTCTTTGTCAGCCATGGGATGCTCGGCCCTCAAGGGCAGCGTTCAGGCGGGCAGTGGGGTTCAGTCACCGGAGTGCCGACTCAGAGTCAGTTTTCCTCTTCTGAGCTTTCGCCCCACTTGGACATGAGGTCGCCTTTGGCAATGTAGTAGTAGACCAACGCCAGCCACATCACATTCATCACCATCCATCGCCAGTCATTGTACTTCATCCAGTCCGTCAAATATTCCGTTAGTCTGGCTTGGTCGGTGATCCCTTGGGCAATGGTCTTGTTAATGGGGATTATCAGTCGTGTCCCGATATAGGTGGCACCGCTGATAGCCGCGAGGGCCACAACGAAGGTCCATCGATGTCTTGTTTTGCGCTCAAGGAATATCATGATCGCGTTGGCGACAAACATGATCGGAACCACGATCGTGAAAAAAACCGTTGCCGCACTGGTGGGATTGATAAAATGATCCTGCACACTGGCGACATCCATCAGCTCCCAACTGGGATACCAGAAGAAGCGCAGCGCCCACAGAACACCGACATAGACGGTTGCACCGAACAACAGATAGGCTGAGCTAATAGCTGCGGTAATCGACTTGGCACTCATGGTGTTCTCTCCCTCATTGATCCTGCTGTCCGACAGTTGCTAGGGTCATCCGCTCGTGCCCCAGGATTCCTTGCAGAAATGCGGACGTGCTCATGGTTTCCCCGCGCGACATCCGCGCAACGAAGGCTCCGCGGATCGGGAACTCGGTCCACACCCCTTACCGGATCGGGAGCATCAGATGGGCTCCTTCCCCCTCCCCCATCACCCAAGGCCCGCCCGACTCACCATCCATGGGGAGATCGGCGAGCGTCGCTCCGTCGACGTGCGCGGCAGAGACAGTGGTCAGCACGGCGAGTGAGAGACCGACAAGCGCGAGCCGGAACTGCGGGACGAGGTGTCTCATGTGAACCTCCTGCTGCGAAGCGTAAACCGGGTAGACGGGGTGGCGTAAGATGCGTTTAAGGCGCGCGCCGCGCCACACCCCCCCCCCCCAACGTTGCCCCCAGCCTCACTTCGATCAGCGTCAGGGGATCTCGCCGATAGCGAGGGGCCGCCCAGGGTGCCGGAGTTCCTGAGCTGGGGCCCAGCGACGCGCCCCGCCGCCTCTGATAACGCTGTAAAGTGCAGTCGGACTGAAGGATGTAGCGATACGTCTGCAAGCGTCGCGGCGGCGCCGATGACCAGCTCGCCGTCCTTCTCACGGATCCCCTTGAGCTCTCCGACGCCCTTCAGGGCTACCAGATGCGCCGGCGTGAACAGCCGGTGCTTCATGTTGGGGATCAGGTCCGTCCCACCGGATACCGGGATGGCGGTCTCGGCGTACTCCGCCAGCAGCGACACGGCGTCCTGCACCGTGTCGGGTCGGTGATATCGGAATGGGGGAGGTCGAAGCATGCGTGATGGCGCCTCTAAGGATCCAGGGGCCGGGCGACCATGATGCCGTCCTGCCCTCCGATGCGCTGAATGCGGTCCGCCAGGGACACCTCGCTCACCTGGACCACCCCACCTACGAGGGGGGCGTGCAGCAGGTACAGCTGCCGGTCTCGCCACAGGGCGATCCCCGTATGGGCGATGTCCAGCCCGGCCACCGTGCTCGTGGCAGCGATGATGTCCCCGTCTTGGATCCGGTGGGCGACCTCTTTGATCCGGTTCTCGGGAATGTAGTGGCGAGGCTTGCTGCCGAGGCGGGCCTCGATCTCCTGCAGAGCTGGCAGGAATGCCGGATCCTCACCGAGCTGCCGGTACGCGTCGGGATGGCTGGTCATGAAGTCGATGAGCTCGTGGTCGGCCACCCCTCCCAACTCCTGCGAGAGGTCCCGGACCAGACCCATGGCGTCCTTGTTGGTGATCCACTCGCTGAAGTAATGGAGCCTGCTGGGATATCCGTCGAGATTCCCGTCCCGGTACCGGATGTTCTGGAGGATGCCGGCGTAGAAGGGCCGGTGCCGGCCCATCTGGTCGTCTAGCATGGCCTCGGGGACGCTCCGGACGAAGCGGGCCAGTGCCAGTACGTTCTCCACGAACGTCACGCAGTCGAGCTCCTCGAGCTCGATGACCAGCCCCTCCTCCCCCTCCACCTCCAGCGTATGCGGGGCATAGGGTGTCCCCACGAACCTCTCGCCGATGCGTGCCACGAGCTGGCCGATGGGCAGCGTGTCGAGACCGTTCCGGTAGGCCCAACGGGCCTGCTCCTGCATGATCCCCCAGTCCTCGTCGGTGCCCGCGAGGGTGGTGGGTCCAGGACCGGCCGAGACGTCGGCACCTGCCTCGACGGTCGAGGTCTCTCCGGCCGCCTGACGGTCCACCTGGCGGCCCCCAGCGTCGCCCGCCTCCCCCACCTCACCCGCACAGCCCGCCAAGGCCCCCGCCACAGCCCCCAGCGCGAACAGGCACCACGGAAAGCCGACCGTCTTCGGGAGCGGGACGTGGTTCATCATCCCTCAGTCCTCCGGCATGGCCGCGTCATGGACTCGCCGGGCATCCGCTTCGGGCTCTCCCAACGCGCCGGCTTCACGGGCGTGTTCCAGAGCCCGCCACACACGTGGCGGACTGAAGGGGAGCGAGTCCATGCGGATCCCAACCGCGCAGTAGATGGCGTTGGCGATGGCCGGGATCGAGGGATGGAGCGGGCCTTCCCCCGCCTCCTTGGCGCCATAGGGGCCCTCGGGATCGATGGACTCCACGATCAGGGACTCTAGCTCCGGCGTGTCGAGGTCGTCAGTGAACTGCGCCTGCCCCGTGGACTTCTCCAGGCCGTCGACCTTCCTGAGTCGTGATCCGCTTAACATGAAGTCGGACTGAGACTTAGAGGATTCAGCCGACATCCCTAGTGTTCCGTTTCCGAGGCTCGCGAGCCACCAAGAGAGATCTCCCCGAGTCGCGCCGCCGCCGCCTCGATGGCGTCGTAGATTTGCGTGTAGCCCGTGCACCGGCAGAGATTGCCCGAAAGGGCTTCCCGGATCTCGTCACGGCTGGGCTCCGTGGTGCGCTCCAGAAGTGCGGCCGCAGAGCACAGGATGCCCAGCGTGCAGAAGCCGCATTGGGCGGCCCCGCTCAGGTCGAACTCGTCCTGAAGCGGATGGGGCCCTCCGCGGTGGCCAGCCCCTCTACGGTGGTGACCTCACACTCTTCGGCCTCCCAGACGGGGGTGATGCACGCCAGCGTGGGGACGGAGTCGACAAGGACGGTGCAAGCCCCGCAATCGCCCTTGTCGCAACCCTGCTTGGAGCCCGTCAGTCCGAGGGAGTACCGGAGCGTCTCCAGGAGCGTGAAGTGGCTGGGAACGCCGGTCTCGCAAACGTCCCCGTTCACCTTCAGGCGAACGATCTCGGTGGTTATGGACACGCTGGACGCAGGCTCCCCCGGTGAGCTCCCGTAAGAATCGACTCAACGGCAAGACGGATGCGGGTGCGGGATTGCACGCACGAAAGAGAAGGTGACGGGTCGGCTATGGGCGAGCAACCCGGAACGGGTGCACTTTCCGGAGACTGGGGGGTATGCCTGGCCTAATCCCGAATTCCGGACATCCATCAGGAGTCACAGGAAATGCCCTATCCCGAGATGTTGGTTGCGCCCATGCGCGAGGACCTTGCGCGCGTCGGCTTCAAGGAGCTCCGGACACCCGAGGACGTCGACCAGGTTCTGGGCACCGAGAAACGAACGACGATGGTAGCCGTCAATTCGGTTTGCGGCTGTGCCGCTGGCGCCATGAGACCCGCCGTGGTCCTGTCCCTGTCCAACGACAACGTTCCCGAGGTCCTCACCACCGTGTTCGCGGGGCAGGATCTGGAGGCAACGGACCGCGCGCGCGAGTACTTCACGGGCTATCCCGCGTCCTCCCCCTCCATCGCCCTGCTGAAGGACGGCGAGCTCGTCTATATGATGGAGCGCCATGAGATCGAGGGGCGGCATCACTTCGAGATCGCGGAGAGCCTCAAGGCGGCGTACGACCAGCACTGCTAGAGTCAACTCTATTCGGCTACCCGTGACCTACGTCGTGCGCGAAGGAGCCCGTCGAGGCTGAATGCCCCGGCGCCGTTCGCCGCGAAGAAGAGGTAGGTCCAGCAGTAGAACGCGGCCCGCTCCCCCCCGTTCATGAGGGGCCACAGATCCCGCGGCATGTGGACCCTGAAGTAGGCGATCGCCATCTCGCCGGCCAGGATGAACGCCACCGGCCGGGTGAACAGACCAAGAATGATCAGAGCACCACCGATGCTCTCGATGACGCCGGCAGCTCCGAGCCATGACATCAGCTCCACCGGCTCGTCCCGACCGAGTATCCCGAAGAGCTTCTGGAGGCCGTGGAGCCAGAAGAGGAAGCCCACCACGATCCGCATGGCGTTATGGGTGAAGTGGGCCACTCCCGTGCGCGCACCGTCATTCTCCATCGTTTGTCCTCCTGGTTGGTTGTACTCCTGTCGGTCAGTCCTCTTTGGGCGGGGCCAGCCTTGGCTGAAGTCCCTTCTTCTCCAGCCGCCGTCGCTTCTTGGCCTGCCTGGCGGTCTCCCCGGGGAGCCGCACCTCCACACCGACGCCCCCCATCATGGCGAAGCCCCGGATCCGCAGCGTGGGGCGGTCCGGATCGCGCCGGATCGGCTCGTCAGTGTCGTGATCGAACCCTCCCATGAACGCGAAGCCGCTCACCTCCACCGACATCGCCGGAGGCACGATGATCTCGGCTCCACCCATCAGAACGAACACGTTCACGTCGGTCACGCCGGGACCCAGCATGGCCTCGCGGAAGTCGAGTGAAAAGCCGCCCATGACCCCGATCGCGAAGTTGCTGCGGGCCGGCACCCAGCGGCCGGTGCGGCTGTTGCCCCCCATGAGGCTCACCATGTAGGCACGCTCCTTCACCCGATCGGCCGACACGACGACGGGAGCACCGCCCCGGGCCGGGACCACGCTCGGGGCAGGCACCGGAAGATCCGTGGCCGGCAGCTCCGCCTCGTTAGCGGCCCGGTTCGCCACGTCGAGGCGCCGCTCGAACTCTGTCATGTCCAGGATGTCGTTGGCGAAGTGCTCCATGAGCGTGTCCACCGCTCGCTGGCGTGCCGCTTTCAGGCCCTGTTGCCGGACGCTCATCCCCTCGCTCATCCGTCTCCCCCACCCAGGAAGTCGCCGACGAACTGATGCAGCACGTCGGCGCACGTGGAGATCTGCGACGGATCAATCCATTCGTCGGCCGAGTGCGCCTGGTCGATGGAGCCGGGGCCGAAGCAGACGGCCGGCGTGCCCGCCTCGTTCAGGAACGCCGCATCCACCCAGGCGGTCATGCCCTCCACCACGGGCTCCACCCCCTGGACCGAGCACGCCGACATCAGCGCTTGCACGAGCGCGGAGTCCTCGGGCACCTCGGTGGCCGGCCGCGTGAGCCCTTGAACCAGCTCTGCGTCGAGCTGGGGGACCTCGGCCGCCAGCCCGTCCAGAACGGCCTGGAATTCCTCCATGACCCGGGCCGGGTTCCCGCCGGGCAGGGTCCGCCGCTCCAGGACGAGCTTGCATTCGCTGGGGTATACCGAGGGCGCCGAGCCACCCCTGATGGTGCCCGCGTGGAATGAGCCGTGGGCCAGGAGCGGATGCGGATCCGCCGCCTTGAGCTCGGCCTGCAGGCTCCCGAGCCGGCTCAAGTACCGCCCGGCGTGCTCGATGGCGTCCACCCCCACCTCGGGCCGCGACCCGTGGGCCGCCTTCCCGCGGAAGAGGGCATCGACCCAAACGAAGCCCTTGTGGGCAGGCATGATGGCCAGGCTCGTGGGCTCGCATACGACCGCGGCATCAGCCCGCACGCCGGAGCGCACCACGGCGTCCATGCCGAGGCTCGCGTGCTCCTCGTCGGCGGTGAGCGCCACGACGAGCGACCCGGTGAGCGGATCCCCCTTGGCCAGCCTCGCCGTCGCCGCGAGCAGGGACGCCACCCCGCCCTTCATGTCGCAGGAGCCCCGGCCCCACAGCCGGCCGTCCTGGATCGCGGAGCCGAAGGGATGGATGGTCATGCCCGCCACGCCCACCGTGTCCAGGTGGCCGTTCAGGAGGACCGTGGGGCCCGCCCCGGGGTCACCCATGCGGGCCAGCACGTTCCATCGGCCCAGCGACGCCTCCACCGTCTCCGCCTCGAGCCCCCACTCCCGGAGCCACCCAGCCGTCAGGTCGGCGATGGCCCCCTCACCGGCACCCCCCTCCTCCAGCATGGGGTTCACGGAGGGCGTGGCGACGAGGGCCTGGGCGATGGCCAGGGGGTCCCCGTGCCGAGCCGCGTCCGAGTATGAGTTCCTGTCCTGACTCAAGTTTCGATCCCTTTCCCCTGTTTTGATGCGTTTTTTTCCCGTGAGGCCGCGGCGAACGTCCCGCTGTGCACCCGGCTCGAGCCACCCCGCCGCACCGAACGCTACCAGCCTCTGTGAGAGTAGCTCCGACCGCTCCCAGTGCCAACTCTACCGGGCGACAGAGACGGACTTTCCGGTACTCCCGGCAAGTCGCCGTCGGATTTTCGATGGTGGTCGAGGTGGAACCAATTGACTACGGCAGCGTATTTTACTTGTGGTCAATCACTTAAAGGCCAGCAAAGTACTTGGCCCGCCTCGGCACGATTCGTGCTTATGATGGGGGATGGGCGCACTCAAGTAGCGATGGACACGCAGGAGGACATCAAGGACATCATTCGTCAGGAGGGCATCATTCGTAAGGTGACGCTGGGCATCCTTGGGGCCGCCGCCGCGGTGGCGAGCCTGCTTGTCATTCGTCAGACGAAGCAGGTCACGCCCAAGGAAGTCGTCGACGTGCCAGCGGGTGAGACCGTTCCGGGGAGCATCTCCCTGGAGCGACTTCGCGAGCTCGGTTTCTAAAACTCGCATCCGGACTGTTGCGCCGGCCCGGGGAGACCGCGGGCCGTTAGCACGAGAAAACGGAGGGTGCACCGGCGTCCCTCCGTCTCTTTTTTCCAGCCTCTTTTCCTAGAACCCGGCAGAGCCTAGTCGTGGCGCTCGATCGTGCCCGGTCGTCGAAGGCTCATCGAACCTACTTGTCGAAGAAGACCGCGTTCTTCTCGAGGTAGCTCGTCCACTCCGGTGGCACGTCGGTGTCCGGGAAGATGGCCGTCACCGGACACTCGGGCTCACAGGCACCACAGTCGATGCATTCGTCCGGGTGTATGTAGTACATGTCGTCCCCCTCATAGATACAGTCGACGGGGCATACCTCTACGCAGCTCGCGTCTTTGGTACCGATGCAGGGTTCGGCAATGATGTAGGTCATGGGCTGGACCGCTTATCTTGGCTGACACGCCGACCTGGATCCTCTTGGTCCGGGTGAACATCGTCCCGGAGGACCCATGATTAAGGCATGAAAGGCAGGGGCCGTCAAGTACCGTATCTTCTGCTGAAAATGCGACAACAGTGGCGGTACCTGCGCGCGAGAAGCGGGTGGGCGTGCTCCGCCAGGGGGAGGTACACGGCCGAGCCCTCCGCGTGGGCGGCACGGGCTCTCTCGAGATCCCCCCAGAGGTGGGCGTGGCGCAGATGGTCCAGGCGCTCGGCAAGCGCTACGAGCCCCACCCGAGGCTCGCTCCCCAGCAGATCCTCGAGAAGGCGCTCCGAGCCCGGCCGTGGCACGCGCTCGCGAAAGTCCAGGACGTCCTGTCCGACCTGGGCCTCCACCTCCGAGTCCGAGGCCTCGAGCTCGGGCCGCTGGCTGTCCACCAGACAAGCCGCCGCCAGGGCCACGGGCTCGGTCAGGCCCACGTCGTCCAGGAGGATCGCTGCCGTCCGGCCCGGGTGTAGGTAGTCCGGATGATGGTCGTCATGGATGAAGGCCAGCCTCGGGGCCATCGCCGCGCGGAACGCCCCCTCGATCAGGCTCCGTCCCCCCGCGTCGACGCCGTGCACCAGGGCCGTCCGATCGAGGCGCTCGATCATGCGCTCCCAGCGGGTGGGAACCCCGAGCGGCCCCTCGTTCACCCCTCGCCCAGGTGGATGGCGAAGTGCCCGGTGGTGGCGTCGATGGCCTCGGCGAGCTGGGGGCTCGATCCTTGGAAGGGGTGGCCCACCTCGAAGGTATGACCACTCTTCTCCACCAGAATCAGCCTGGCCTTCCCCGACGCCCGGGCCAGCTCCAGCGCCTCCGCCTCCGCCACCGTAAGGTCGTCCCGGCCATGGACGATGAGCCAGGGAGCCTTCACCTCGCTCGCCGCATCGAGAATCGAGAGACGCTCGGCGTTGGTCTCGAAGTCTTTCAGGAGGGACACGTCCAGAGGCATCTGCTGCCCGGTGCGGGAGTTCAGGACGTGGACACGGCCCGACTCCCTCCACTCCGCCTTGGTCTCCTCGGTCCAGCGATCGTAGCGGGAGACAGCGGCCCACGTCACGAGGGCGGCGAGTCGCTCGTCGCTCCGGGCGTGGAGGATAGCGGCCCCACCGCCCCGGCTGTGTCCGATGAGCCCCACCCGTTCGGGACGCCGGGAGAGGAACTCCCCGCCCACCACGGCTTCCACCATCCAGCGCAGGTCCTTGAGCTCTCGGCTGTAGGTGTTGGCAGCGAAACGCTCGAGCTCGGTGAAGGCGTCGAGGTCGTCACCGACGCCGTTCCGGGAGGAATTGAAGGAGACGACCGCGTGGCCGGCGATGGCGAGCCGCTCGCACAGATGGGGGAAGAAGCCCCAGTCCTTGTAGCCCTTGAATCCGTGGACCACGATGACGACCGTTCGGGGCGCCGGCCCCTCGGCGTAGCGCACGTCGCCCCGAATGATCTCACCCTTGTTCAGATGAGGAGAGACGACCTCGAACCTCCGGTGGATCACGTCAATCCTTCGTCCAGAGGAGGTCCGGCTCCCCTCCCCTGTGATTCTCCAAGCGGGCCCAGACGAAGAAGAGGTCGGAGAGACGATTCAGGTAGGGCAGAACCCCGTCCTCTACCCGCTCCGACTCGGCCAGGCCCACCACCGCACGCTCGGCCCGCCGGCACACCGTGCGGCACACATGGAGGAGAGCCGCCCCCCGGGTCCCGCCCGGAAGGATGAAGTCCCTGAGCTCCTCGAGCTCGCTCGTGGCCTCATCTATCCACGCCTCCATCTCGCCGATCCGTCCCACGGGCACGTCGGGCGTCTGGGGCTCGGGGCGGGTCCCGTCCGCCGGGGCGGTGGCCAGGATCGCCCCTAGGGCGAAGAGATCGTGCTGAATGGCCTGCAGGCCCTGGCGGACCATCGCATCCGCCACGGCCTCCACCGCGAGGCCAACGAACGAGCTGAGCTCATCCACCGTCCCGTAGGCGGCGACCCTGGGGTGGCTCTTGGGTACGCGACCGCCGCCGAAGAGTCCGGTGTCGCCGTCGTCCCCCGTCTTGGTGTAGATCTTCACGGCGTCAGCGGAGCCGGGTCAGGTTCCGGAGCTGCTGAGCCTTCTCCAGAAGCGAGGACGTCGACTTTGCCTCCTCGGGGGCACCGCTCAAGAGGTCCCGGAGGTCCAGCATGACCTCCAGATGGATCTGATCGCGCTGAAACTCGAAATCGAGGTGTCCGACGTCGGCACCCTCGCCCCCCGCACCCCGATCGAGCTCGTCGCGATAGAGCTTTTCCAGGTTGTCGAGAATCCGTTGTCGATCTCTCATAGCACCTTTCCTCCGGGGCCGCCTCGGAAGAAGTCCGTGAGCGCGCCCTTCATCTCGTCGATGTGGCCGCTGAAGTAATGATCCGCTCCCCGGATCCGGACCAGAGTCACGTGGGATCCCAGCTCGGCCACGACCGGCTCCACCTCGGGGCCCGAGCCGAACTCGTCCTCGTCACCCTGGACGATGAGCACCGGCTTGTCCACGTCCTTCAGGAAGGTATAGTCGTACAGGCGCACCGGAATGCCGATCCCGAAGAGCGCCACGACCCGCGGGTCCGTGACGGCGTAGCCCAGGGACACCATGGACCCGAAGGAGAATCCGCCCGCTACCAGGGGCCGGCCAGGATATTGCTCCTCCAGCCAGCCCAGCGCCGCGGCCACGTCGTCCTTTTCCCCGATCCCCTCCTCGTAGCTGCCGGTGCTGGTACCCACGCCTCGAAAGTTGAAGCGCAGTCCGGCGATGCTCGCGTCGGCCAGGGCCTGAGCCGCGCGAAACACGGCCTTGGTGTGCATCGTACCGCCGTGAAGGGGATGGGGGTGACAGACGACGCCGGCTCCACGGGCCGGGCCGAGCGGCATGCGGAGGACGGCCTCCAGATGTCCATGGGGCGCGGGAATGTTCAAGCACGACTCCAGGAGTTGTCTCGCACGCGTCTACCGGGCCCGCTATCTTCACTTCGCGCGACCCCGAATGGAGTTCGAGACACCACTCTAGTGTTCCGTTGCCGAAGTTCGCGAGCCACCAACAGGGTCGGGGCGCCGTGGGATCAAGGCGGGACTACGCGGCGTAGCCCAAGCGGGCACCGCGCGAAGCGTGGTCGTAAGGAGTCCCAACGCCGAACCCACGGATGCACAGTGCCCTCGACTGGCCGAGACACTTTCGTAATGGGACACTAAGCCCCTATCCATGGCCCCGCCACCGGGCCTGAACCGCGAGCTGTCCGATGCCGTCCAAGGAGACCCAGGACCAGAAACTCTCCGACCGAGCCAACGAGCTCTACTGGCGATCCGAGCGGAGCGTGAATCAGATCGTCGAGGAGATGGACCTCTCGAAAAGCCGGCTCTACGGCCTCGTTCGACCCCTGCCGGCCGGAAGCCCATGCCCCCAATGCCAGGCCGAGCTTTTCTTCCCCAATCGGACCGCCATGGAGAAGGGCTTCGTCTCGTGCCCGGAGTGTGGCTTCGAGGGAACAGCCCCCGGCGAGGCGACTTCGAAGGCGGGACCGGCGAGCACCGCCGGTAACGGGCAGGCGGCGGCCCGACCCCGTCGGGCGGCTCTGCCCCGTCGGGCGGTCCAACCCGCTACGGCAGCGCCCGAGCCCGGCCCGGACAAGGCGCCTGCCCCGGCGGGCAGGCGGCTGAGCTCGAAGCGCGTGCTGTGGGGTTCCGCGCTCCTGGGCGCCGCCGCCGGGCTCTACCTGGCTATCCGGCAACGCCGCTCCTGACCCGCTTCCCGAAGCAGATGCACACCTACACGCAAGACCCCAGGACCATCATCACGCCCGACGCGTTCTCGGTGGACCCTCCGCTCCTGGGAACGCCACTGGCGCCTCCGCGCCGCCGGGCCGTGGCTCTGCTCATCGACGTCATCTTGGTGGGGCTGATAACCGCGCTCACCAGCGGGTTCTGGTTCGTTCTGGGCGTCGTGGTCGCGGCGTTCTTCTTCACCAGGGCGAGAAAGCCCGGCAAGGGCGACCGCCTATCAAAGGTCTTCCGGCTCTTCGTGGGGTGCATGGGCGTCACGGCGCTCCTGGTGACCGTCACGATCTTTGTCGCCCTGCGCTTCCTGAGCGATCGATCCGACGAAGGCCCCGTGCTATCGGGCATGGTCACTGCCAAGGGCGACAGCGCCGACATCAGCCTGTCCGGAAGTCTCGAGGGTGTGCTCGGCGGTCTCGCGGACGGGGCCCAGATCCTCGAGTCGGAGTCACCCGAGGAGGTCGTTCGCCTGGCCACGAGACTCGGCCGCCGGCTCGAGGCGACCGGGACGCTCGACGACGTGGAAGACGCCCTCGCCCAGCTCATCCCCGACGACGTGGGAGGCTTCGACGGGGAGGATCTCCTGGAACGAATGATGGCCGATCTGCGTTCCTCTTCCGAACGCGAGCCGGCCGACCCGGGCGAGTCCTCGGAGCCCGACCCGAACGACGAGGCCGCAGCCGAGGAGGCCGAGAGGCGCGGCCTCCTCGGCTGGTTCGGCGACCGGATCGAGCCGCTGGGGTTTGGGATGGGCTGGTGGACCATGTACTTTGCCGTTCTCATGCCGTGGATGAAGGGCCAGACGCCGGGCAAGCGGGTGATGGGCATCCGGGTCGTGCGGCTGGACGGCCAGCCGGTCACGTGGTGGCACGCCTTCGAGCGCGCCGGTGGATACGCCGCCGGACTGGCCACGGGAACCCTGGGCTTCGCCCAGATCTACTGGGATCCGAACCGGCAGGCGATCCACGACAGGATCGCGGGTACCGTCGTGACGCTGGACGACGCCCCAAAGGTCCCGGGCCGCTGGGATCTGGGCGCTCAGGACTCGGACGAGCAGACCACCGACACCCCCGGAGACCCATGACCGACGAGTTGGAAGAGCTCGAGGGGGGGCTGGCGAACCTCGAGCCCGACGATGGAGGGGAGGACCTCGAGGAGCTTTCGGCCGGCCGCGGCGCGCGGACCGTGGAGGAGCGGTTCGCCAGACGCATCCGGATCACGGTGCCCGACCACCACAACCCCAAGCTCAGGGACCTCATGGAAATCGTGAACGCCGACGACGATCTCTACGCGCTGTGGATCGCCAGCAACGTGGTGGCCATCGACCGCCTGGGGATGACCGACCACGGCCCGGTGCACATAAAGATCGTCACGAACATCGCGCTGAAGATGCTGCGCCTCCTGGTGGGGGCCGGCATCCAGCCCTCGGCGGTGGAGAACTACGGACTCAAGGTGCAGGACGCCGAGGTGGTGGTCGTGCTGGGCGCGCTGCTCCACGACGTGGGCATGTCCATCCAGCGGTCAGACCACGAGGGCTACTCGCTCTTCATCGCCCAGGAAAAGCTCGAGTCGATCCTCCCCCAGATCTACGACCGGGCCACCGCCACCATCCTCCGGAGCGAGGTCCTCCACGCCATCATCGCCCACCGCTCCGGGGGAAGGCCCCTGACGCTCGAGGCAGGCGTCGTACGGATCGCCGACGCGCTGGACATGGCCAAAGGACGCTCGCGGATCCCCTTCGAGGCCGGCTCGGAGAGCATCCACTCCGTCTCGGCGGCGGCCATCGAGTCGGTCTCCATCGACGCGGGGGCGGATCGCCCGGTCCGTCTCACAGTGGAGATCACAAACTCGGCGGGCATCTTCCAGCTCGACCAGCTCTTCCGTGACAAGCTCAAGGGGAGCGGGCTGGAGGCTCACGTGGAGCTCCGGGCCGTCCTCCTGGGCGACACGGAGCGGAGGCTCTTCAAGGAGTTCCGGATCTAGTGCCCTCCGGCCTCTAGCCCGGCAGCCTGCGCCCAACGCCCCATGGACACCCTCAGCATCTCGCTCCCTTTCGCCTTCCTCGCGGGCCTGGTGTCGTTCCTGTCGCCGTGCGTGCTCCCGGTGGTCCCCACCTACGTCACCTACGTCTCGGGGCTCACCTTCGATGAGCTCGCCCAGGAAGGTCCCAGCGGAGCCAGGAGGAAGGCTGTCCTCCACTCGTCGCTCTTCATCCTCGGATTCCTACTCGTCTTCATGACGCTGGGGGCCTCGGCCACGGCCGCCGGCCAGGCGTTCAATCGCATGCTTCCCACCATCACCCGGCTGGGCGGCATCCTGGTGATCTTCTTCGGGCTCCTCCTCCTGGACTGGGTGCGGCTTCCGGCACTCGCACGCGACCTCCGTGTACATCTGAGGTCGAAGCCCTCGGGCGCAATCGGCTCCCTGGCCGTGGGAGTGGCCTTCGGCGCCGGATGGACCCCATGCATCGGTCCCATCCTCGCCACCATCCTCTTCTACGCCACCATGGAGGCGACGGTGGCCCGGGGCACCCTGCTCCTGGCCGTGTACGGGCTGGGGCTGGGAGTCCCGTTTCTCGTTGCGGCCGTTGGATTCAACTGGTTTCTTGCAAGCTTCGAGGCGGTTCGCCGCTGGGCCCTGCCGGCCCAGAGAGTTGCCGGGATCCTTTTGATCGTGGCAGGAGTTCTCCTCGTTACTGGAAAGTTCGCGTCCGTCTCGGCGTCGCTGGCCGACCTCGGGCAGTGGATCGATTTGGAGATGTGATGACCCACTCGAGCGCTTCGAACCGAAGGCCAGGGCTGAGAGCCTACACCGCCCCGGTGCTCCTTGGCGTCGCCCTCTCGCTCTTCGCCAGTGCGTGCGCCGTCGGTGATCAGGAAGTCCCGGCCGACGAGGCTCGCCTCACGACGCGCGGGGCGGGAGGGCTCCTCGCGTCCGGGGCTCCCGCAGCTCCGGTATCGCCGGGCTTCGATGCCCTGAACCGGCCGGCTCCGAACACCCCTCCCCGAGATCAGATCGACCTCGACATGCTGGGCGTCGAATTCGGTAGTCCTGACGCTCACGCGCGCATCCTGGAGTTCTTCGACTTCGCATGCGGGTTTTGTCGCAAGTTCCACGCGGAGACCCTTCCCCCCCTTACGCACAAGTACATCGACCAGGGACAGCTCCTCTGGAAGGCGATCCCCATCGTCATCGGGAACTGGGCCAACTCCGTCTCTGCGGCGCTGGCGGCCGAGTGCGCCCTGGATCAGGGTCATTACGAGGAGATGGCCGAGACCCTCTTCGGGCGCCAGCCGGAGTGGAAACGGGCCTCCGAGCCGGAGCCGATCCTGGAAGGGATCGCCGAGGAGCTAGGCCTCGACATGGAAGTGTACCGGACGTGCATGAGCAGCCACGAGTTCCTGTGGCGCGTTCAGGCTCATTCCGTTCTGGCCCGGCAGCTGGGCGTCAGGGGAACCCCGACGTTCGTCGTGGTAGGGTACGCGCCCTTCTCCGGCGCCCTTCCCCTCGAGCTCTTCGAGGAGATCATCGACACCGTGCTCGTGAAGGCGGCGGCCGATAACCTCTAGTGTTCCGTTTCCGAAGTTCGCGAGCCACCAAGAGGGTCGGGGCGCCGTGGGATCAAGGCGGGACGACGCGGCGTAGCGCAAGCACGGTAAGGAGTCCCAACGCCGAGCCCACGGATGCACCGTGCCCTCGACTGGCCGAGACACTTTGGTAACGGGACACTAGCCCGTAGGCCCGTGACGCTTCGCCGACGCCCCGGCCTCCTGGCCGGACTCGCCGTCCTCCCCTTAACCCTCTGTTGCGGACTTTCCATCGGAGACGGCCCCGGGTGCCGTTTGGACGGCCCGCCCGTGGCGCTCCCCGAGGTCCTGGACGAGACCAGCGGCTTGGCCGTGGGGATCCGGGATCCGAGCCGCATTTGGACCCACAACGACTCGGGCCACGAGCCCCACCTCTACGCCCTGGACGCCGCCGGAGCGCTCCACGCCACCGTCGAAGTCGACCAGAGGAACCGGGACTGGGAGGACATGGACCGGGGACGCTGCTGCGCGGGCTCCTGTCTCTACCTGGCCGACACGGGGGACAATCTGGAGGGCCACGCGCGGGTGGCCCTCTACAGGGTTCCCGAGCCCGACGGCCGCGTCGACGGGACTGCTAGCGCCAACCGCTATCTGATGCGGCTTCCCGACGGGCCCCGGGACGTGGAAGCCATGTACGTACTCCCGGACGAGAGGATCTTTTTCGTCACCAAGGGGCGGAACCACCCTATCACCCTCTACCGCTATCCGCCCCCGCTCACGCCCGACGCGGTGGTCACCCTGGAACCCGTCCAGGTGATGAGCAGCGGCCCGGGCCGCTCACTCCCGTTACGTGACCGGCGCATCGGCCACCCTGGACGGCGCGACGGTGGTGATCCGCACCTACGAGACGCTGGAGTTCTTCACCGTGACGGAGAACGACGAGCTCCGCCCCCTAGAGGACGGCCGGGTGAACCTCCGGACTCTTCGGGAGCCCCAAGGGGAAGCCGTTGCGTTCCTACCGGACGGGCGCATCATCCTGAGCTCCGAGTCGGGGTTCACGTCGCTGCCCTCCATAGTCTTGCTGACCTGCGAGCTCGGGTAGGGGAACCGACCCCGTCCGCTGAGTAGCCTTCGCGCTGCCCTCGTCTCCGCGTCCGGCACCCAGATCGCCGGGAGCAGGTTCGTTCGCAGTAGGTCCGCGAGCTTGCGCGCATCGATCGGACCCGTCTTGCACCGCGCCTGGCTAATCAGCTTCACCTGCTGTGGATGAGCCACCTCAACCTCGTAGCCCGCTTCCGTGAGCCGATCATGGAGCCACGCCCAATGCAGCGTCGCCTCGATCCCCGCGTAGTACATGGGAGCCTCCTAGGCTTGGGTAGCACGAACTCTCTTCTGTGCTCCTCGAAAGAGGACGCACGACTCAAGAATGTGCGCCCCCTAGGAGGCTCTGCTTTTGCATAAGGTCGCGTTAGCCAGCGCGCGGTCTCTTCTGGCGACCATACGAGCGTTCGGGGGACCGCCCAAGTCTCATGGATTCCAAACGACGCTACTGCGAGGAAGGCCTAGCCGAACAGTTAACCGCGGCACTCGACACGGCGGATCACGACGTCGTGGACAGGGAAGACTGACGGCCGGCCCGGGGTGCTCTCAGGACGAGGTTCTAGAGAGTTGCTCTCCGGAGGCATGTACGTATCTTTATATCGTGAGTATACGTACGGAGGTCGCATGTCCAAAAAAAAACTCACTCTTTCCGTCGACGGAGCCGTGATCGAGCGCGCTAAGCGCTTCTCGCGGAGAAACGAGACGTCGGTCTCAGAGCTCGTATCCGAGTTCCTCGCTTCTCTCGGGGATGAACGCGGGACCTCGACACCTATTGTCACGCGTCTACGTGGCGTACTCCCGTCTTCCGTCTCACGTGAAGAGTACGTGGATCACCTGAAGGCCAGACACGGGTGACCCGGGTTCTTCTCGATATCAATGTCGTTCTCGACGTCCTGGCGACTCGAGAGCCGTTCGCCGATGACGCCGAGGCGGTGCTGCGGCATGTGGAGGCACGCTCGATTGAAGGTCTCGTCGCGGCACACACGATCACCACCCTGCGCTTCCTCCTGGCCAAGCATCTCGGGAAGGCCAAGACCCGAAAAGTCCTCACCGACCTACTTCACGTGGTAAGAGTCGTTCCCGTAGACGAGGACCGCGTTCGGCATGCTCTGGCGTTGAACTGGGTGGATTTCGAGGATGCGGTTCAGGCAGCGTGCTCAGAGAAGGCCGAGGCCGACTATCTCGTGACCGGGAATAAGAAGGACTTTCAGAAATCCCCGGTGAAGACTGTTACTCCCGCAGAGTTGCTCGCGCTGATCTCCTAGTCCCCACTGGCCCGCCACCCCTTCAGTAGCCGCTCCACCTCCTCCCGTCCGGACAGGAGATGGTCGATAGCCGCGGAGATGTCGCGGGCCGAGCCCAGCTCCTCCGTCAGGCTCTCTTCCGTGCCGTCTCCGGCATGCAGTCGTAGAAGCCCGATTCGGATCGTCTCCAATGCGGACACCGCATCGGTCATGCGGCTCCTGGCCTCGTCACGGGTGGCCTCGACCTCGGCTCGGAGCTTGGCGCGCTCCTCCGCGCCGACCCACTCCGGATCGTCTCCTATTTCGGCGAGTACGGCGTTCAGTTCGTCCACCTGGAATCGCATCTCCTTTGCGTCAGACTCGAGCCTCTGGATGGCGCCCGGAAGTGCGTGGAGCTCCCGTTTCAGGGCCTTGGGGAGCTCCTCGAACAAGTGGTCGGCCGCGATCCCGATCGCCATCTCGGTCGGGAGGTGGGCACCGCCGCGGGACAACAATCGCTTCTCGAGTCCCAGACCGCCTAGTTTGAAAGGACCGGAGGTCGAATACTTCGTGAGCCACTCGTCCTCGGATTGGCGCATTGCCCATGTACATCGAAGATGAACTCTCCATCTTGCATCACGGAATCGGCCAGTACCTGGTCGATGCCCACTTCTTTCGGAATTTCCTAAAAACGAGAGTGCCCCGTGTCAGATCCGATCGAGCTAGCCGAGTCCATGAGTGACAACCCAGGTGTTAGCGAACGGCGACCGAGCCCCGGCCTCAGTCGTCGGGAGTTCCTCGGCATCACCGCGGCGGGCAGCACGATTGCGCTCGCCGGACCGTTGGGCTGTGCCCCGGCGGAGACCGGCAGTACGCGGCGAGGGTTCAATATTCCGGAGTCGGAATTAGATGAGGTAACGGTTGCCGATCTTCAGGAGGCGATGGAATCAGGCCGATGGTCAGCCGCGCGTATATCGGAGATGTATTTGTCCATGATCGAGGCGGCCCGACACTTCGGTCTGTCATCGAGACCAATCCCGATGCCCTGTCGATTGCCAGGGAGTTGGATGATGAGCGCGCCAGCGGTAATGTCCGTGGGCCGCTGCATGGTATTCCGGTTCTGATCAAAGACAACATTGGAACGGCGGACCGGATGAATACGACTGCTGGCTCGTACGCGCTCGAAGGTGCGGTTCCGGTGGAGGACTCATTCGTTGTCAGGCGGCTGCGTGAGGCGGGCACGATCATCCTCGGCAAAGCAAACCTCAGCGAATGGGCGAACTTCCGCTCGACCCGCTCGTCGAGCGGATGGAGCGGGCGCGGTGGTCAGTGCAAGAATCCCTATGTACTCGACCGCAATCCGGACGGATCGAGCTCGGGTCCCGGCGCCGCGGCTGCTGCCAACCTCGCCGTGCTCGCCATCGGTACCGAAACCAATGGATCCATTGTCAATCCCTCCTCGGCCAACGGTCTCGTCGGCATCAAGCCAACCGTAGGCCTGGGGAGTCGAAGTCGCATCATTCCCATTTCTCACTCTCAGGATACCGCAGGACCCATGACCAGAACGGTCCACGACGGCGCAATGTTACTCGGCGCATTGACGGGCGTCGACCCTAGCGATCCGGCTACGAGCGCCAGTAGGGGGAACGCACAGTCCGACTACACACAGTTCCTCGATCGGGACGGGCTGCGAGGCGCCCGCGTCGGCGTTGCCCGTCAGTTCTTCGCGCGTCACGAGCGGGTCGACGCGCTGATGGAAGATGCGATTGCCGCGCTGGCGGACGCGGGTGCCACGGTGGTGGATCCGGTTGAGCTCACGACCAGAGATGAGCTGCGGCAGCACACCTTCGACATTCTGCTATACGAGTTCAAGGCAGATATGAAGGCCTATCTCGACGATTTGGGTCCAGCGACCACGATGCGTTCGTTGGCCGATCTCATCGATTTCAACAACCAGAACCGTGACCGCGAGCTTCAGTACTTTGGACAGGAAATCTTCGAGCAGTCCGAGGAAAAAGGCCCGCTCACCGATCGTGAGTACCAGGACGCCTTAGTCAACGCGCATCGACTGTCGCGAGACGAGGGAATCGATGCGGTCATGAAGGAGCACCAATTGGACGCCATCATCGCCCCAGCCGAGGGTCCGGCCTGGACGACTGATCTCATCAACGGTGATCACTTTCGCGGTGGAAGTTCGACCTTCGCGGCGGTGTCAGGCTACCCGAACGTGACGGTCCCAGCGGGGACGGTGTTCGGGTTGCCCGTTGGAATGTCGATCTTTGGTCGAGCCTGGAGCGAACCGACCTTACTTCGAATTGCGTACGGGTTCGAGCAAGTCACGCAGCATCGGCAGCCGCCGACGTTCTTGCCCACCCTGGAGTTGTGACTGGAAGGCGGGAGAGCCGTGGGTAGCGTGGGCGAGGCGATGTGGGTAATGCACCGAGCGGATATCGATAGCCTCGCTACCGAGCTTCTGGCTTCGCATAACGACGGCGCGGTGCTAGCCCCTCCCTCGGAGCGCTTCCGCGATTTCAGTCTCACCGATGGCTACTCGGTCGCGGCTGAAATAACGCGCAGGCGCACGCGATGTGGAGAGCCGGTGATCGGTCGGAAAATCGGGTTTTCGAACAAAATGATTTGGCCCAAGGTGGGGCTGGATTCACCGATGTGGGCGCCTATTTACGGGCATACCGTTCACTTTACTGATGAGCAACCCGTGGCATTGTCGCTGGCCGGGATGGTCGCGCCCCGTATCGAGGTGGAGATCGTCTTCAAGCTGCGCGCAACTCCAGCCCGCGAGATGGAAGATGGAAGCACCGTGCTCCAGGCAGTCGAATGGCTTGCTTTGGGACTGGAGGTTGTTGACTGCCATTACCCTGAATGGAAATTCAACCCAGCCGACGCCGTCGCTGACTTCGGCCTGCACGCGGCCCTGATCGTCGGCATCCCAAGACGTGTTTCTCCAACCAGGGTAACTCGGTTGGCAACCCACCTTCGCGACTTCCAGGTGTCACTGCTGCGGAACGGCGATCTTGCGGAGACCGGTGCGGGGAGGAACGTGCTCGGAAGCCCGGCCGTGGCGCTGGGTTGTCTAATGAACCTGATCGATCAGGATACTCGGGCTGGACCACTCATGGCGGGCGAGTTGATTAGCACCGGTACCATGACGCCCCTGCGAAAAATCGCGTTTGACGAAACTTGGACGGCAGTGGCAAGCGGGCTCGATGTCCCCGCCGTGGCGGCAACCTTCGTCACTTCGTCGGTGACGGAGGAATAATGATGAACAGGTTCTCCCTGTTGAGCCCCCTTGACCTCGCGCCCTCCTTCGCGAATATTAGTTGTGTATAACAACTATCAGCGGACGCCATGCCGACCACCATCGCCGACAACAGCATCGCGGAGGACGCTCGGGCCCTATCGCAGGCGTTCTCGGAGCTGATCCGCCTGGTCCAGTTCCGTGATCGGGATCGGGCCTGCTGCTACGGGCTCACGGTGAGCCAGTGCTATGGGCTGAAGGCTGTGTGCGAGACGGGATCGCTGAGTGTGAACGAGCTCGCCGGCGCCCTTTACCTGGAGAAGAGCACGGCCAGCCGGCTCGCCAGGGGACTTGAGGACGCGGGTCTGGTCGAGCGCACCACGGATCAGGAGGACCGACGCTCGGTGCGCCTCGCCGCCAGCGCGGCGGGCCGGGGCGCCTACGAGGCCATCGAGGCGGACCTCCGGAGGGAGTACGCCACCCTGCTCGAGGACGTCGAGCCCGAGGTTCGCTCTGCCATGACCGAGCTCCTCGGTCGCCTCACGCGAGCGGTCGGCAGCCGTGTGGAGGCGGAGGGGGGAAGCTGCTGTGTGGTTCGCTGACGGCTCGAGTCGCGTCCTCGGGAGCCCCTTTTTTTCGTGTATAAGTTGCAACTACCAACCATATAGGTGAAGAACATGGAACACGACACCATCCGCGAGGCCGTCCGGGATCGCTACGCCACCATCGCAGAGGACGAGGACGTCTGTTGCACTCCTTCGTGCTGCGCTTCCGGCGAGACTCACTCCGTCTCGACGGCCGTCGGGTACGATGAGGAGCAGCTCGACGGCGTGCCCGAGGGCGCGGACCTGGGCCTGGGCTCCGGGAACCCCGTTGCCGCCGCCGGCCTCCAGGAGGGAGACACGGTGCTGGATCTCGGGTCGGGGGGCGGTATCGACTGCTTCCTGGCCGCCGAGAAGGTGGGCCCCACGGGCAAGGTGATCGGGGTCGACATGACGCCCGAGATGACCGCCCGCGCCCGCAGGAACGCCAAGAAGGGCGCGTACCCGAACGTGGACTTCCGGCTGGGCGAGATCGAGGCCCTGCCCGTGGCCGACGGCACGGTGGACGTCATCATCTCCAACTGCGTCATCAACCTCTCGCCCGAGCGCGACCGGGTCTTCGCCGAGGCCCTTCGGGCCCTCAAGCCGGGCGGCAGGCTGGTGATCTCCGATCTCGTATGCCGGGGGCCGATCCCCGAGGCGTTACGTGAGGAGGCGGAGGCGGTGACGACCTGCCTTCCCGTCGAGGAGCCCGAGTATCTGGCCGACCTGGAAAAAGCGGGGTTCACCGACGCGAAGGTGACGAACGCCCGGCCGTACCCCCGCGAGGTCTTGTCCTCGACGCCCATCGCCCAGAGCATCATCGAGAAGCACCCGGAGATGGCTGAGTCTCTGCAGGAATTCGCCTCGTCGGTGAACGGCGCCATCATCGAGGCGCGGAAGCCGGTCGCGTAGCCCCGGCGTCACGCGTCGTCCTCCTTCATGCGGGCGCCGCCGGGCCTGGCCCCCAGCTCCACTCTTGCGCCCCTGCCCTCCGCCAACTCGGGCGAGCCGACGTAACGAAGGAAGACGGCGGTCAGCTCCGATGCCAGGTCCTTGTCCTCGATACCGTCCTCCCGGGCCCCCCACGCGAAGATGTAGCGACTCCTCAGGGTGGCGAAGACCTGGAGCGTCGCCAGGCGTACGGCCCACTCGGGATCGGGGTGGCCAAGCTCGTCGCTCCGCTCCATTAGGAGCACGATGAGGTAGTCGGCGACCCGGTTGTCCAGCTCGGCCATCCGGTCCAAGAGCTCAGGCTCCGGATGCGACATGGCGTGAACCAGGAACGCACGCAGTAGAGAGCCGTGGGCCCGGCTCCAGAGCACCAGCGTCCGGGTGAACTGTAGGACGATCTCCCGCACGCCGGCCGCGGACCAGCGGGCAGGAGCCAGGACGGTCTCCCAACCGTCCTGCGCGTCCTCCCAGAACCGGGTGGCCAGGTAGACGAGAAGGGCGTCACGGCTGTCGAAGCGCGCGTAGAAGGTGCCCGCACCCGTCCCGGAGCGGGACAGGATCTCCTGGACCGTTGTCCCCTCGAGACCCTCCTCGGCGATGAGATCCATGGCGGAAGTCACCATCCGGTCGAAGGAGGCACGGCTTCTCGCCTGCCTCGGAAGACGCACGCCCGAGAGAACGCGGGCGGCGGGAGGCTCTTCGCCCCCCAGAGCCGGGGGCACGCCCGGAGGCGACGACGGATGATTCATGGCACCGGCATACCTGGGTCGGAATGCTCGCATCTGGAATTTGAATTCACATTCAATAAAACTTGCGAGGGGAGAAGTGGCAAGGGCTTTCAGCCCCAGACGTCGAAGAACTCGACCTCCGACTCGGAGGCCGGAGCGAAGGGATGATCCCCGGTGAGGTGCCGGACGAGAGCCGCACAGAGGTCGGTCATGACAGCCGGATCCAGGGCAAGGGCGCACGCTTCCAGGGACCGACAGGTCGTCTCAACGGCCAGATCAGGGGAGGCGTGGTTGATAGCGGCGCTCCCGTCCAGGAGAAGGCGCCGCGAACTCTCGAGGACCTTGGCCTTGAAGTGTACGGCGGCCTCGGAGGGGCCGGCACCGGGCCCACGGAGGGCCTGGGCCAGTGCATCACGCGCCGCCCGGTGCATCAGTTCGAGCTCGGCGTAGAGCCTGGCCAACCCACTCACCACCTCGGGGATGGCGCGATCGCCCCAGCTCAACTCCGTGGCTTCGTTCCAGCGCTCCTCGGCACTCTCCCAGATGCGCCCGTCCAGGTAGATCAGCAGGTCGTCTTTGCCCTCGAAGCGGGCGTAGAAGGAGCCTACAGACGAGTCGGCGCGCCGGACGATGGCGCTGATGGTGGTGCCTTCCACCCCCTTCTCGGCGATGAGCTCGAGGGCGGCCTGGGTGATCCGCTGTAGGGTCCGGCGGCTCCGGCTCTGCTTGGGCTGGCGAAAGTGCGTGTCACTCATGATAGGCGGAGGCAATTAGTACGTACGTTCTAAATACGCTGATGAGCCCCGGTTCGCAACACATACCGGTTGCCTCTGGAGCGTACCGGCAGCACTATTCCCCCACCCCCCATCTCACGGAGGACCACGAGTTGGCAAGTCGAGACCCCCCTTCAGGAGATTCCCGGCGTCGGCCCGAGCATCAGTGCAGATCTTCGCGCTCTGGACATCGAGCGGGTGGCCGATCTAGTGGGCCGTGATCCGGAGCGTCTCTACCAGCGGCTGTGCGTGCTTCAAGGTGGGCCGGTGGACCGGTGCATGCTCTACGTGTTCCGCTGCGCCGTCTACTACTCCACCGAAAGGGAGCACGATCCCGAGCTTCTCCTCTGGTGGAGCTGGAAGGACCCGACGGAGCTGGACGGAAAAGGCAGCGACGGTCGTAGGTGAGGGTGCACGTCCCCGAGCCCGAGCATCAGGCCAGTGTTGGAATCCAAAGCAAACCGCAAGCCGCAGCTCAATCGGCGCCAGGCTTTCCAGGCCGCGGCGTCCGACCTCGACGCCACATTCGTGGCGGGCAAGAGGAGCTCCGGCGACGAGGTCCACCTCGAGCACGGTCCATGGAAGGTGATTCTCGACATCTACGTCCAAAGCACCGGCCAAACGTCGGTCACGTAATACGCGGGCGCGAGCCCTCTACGTGGCGAAGGAGGACTTCAAGCTCGGCATCTCCCGCAGAAACGTCTTCACCCGAATCGCCGAGCTCTTCGGCTTCTACGGGCTCCTGGTGGGTGATCAGGAGCTCGAGGGCAAGTACACGATCAAGAGCTCGAGCGACCCCCGGGGAAGGTCCCTATGATGGACCGGCGGCTCCGGGAGCTGATCATGGTCCAGCCGTCGCTCGGGCTGGAGATCCGGCAGCTCTCGTGGGGGATGCGGAGGAAGAGGGGGGACGGCGTCCGGGCGGTGGCGGTCCAGACCAGCGGCGTGGTCACCGAGCTGGATCGCCTCGCGAACTACGTCCTCCTCGTGGCCAACACCGTGGACCAGCTCGTCCGCATCGGCGCGGCGTACGAGGACCCCGTGGCCGAGGGTCGCACCTACGCTCTCCCCCGGCGCGTGTAGCCCGGATACCAAGGGACGGAACCTTGGCGGGTACGCTCCCGTGAAGGCATCACATCAGCCGGGAGGTCCGCGTGAAGGACGTGGCGAAGGGAGTGATACTGGCGCTCGTGACGAGTGCCGGCCTGATGGTGATCCCCGAGGGACTGGTGCTCCCCCTGGTGGCGATCTTCATGGGGGTGGCAGGCGGAGTCTACGTGGGATTCGCTCTAAAGGACCCTGAAGCGAAGGAGGCACCCATCCAGTGGGCGGGTGCCATCGTGTTCGCCGTGGCCGCCGCGCTGGGCCTGTGGGCTTCGCCCTGGTGGCTCGTCGCCGGATGGGCGGTGCACGCCATCTGGGACGCCCTCCATCACGTTCGAACACTGAAGACCCAGACGTCCCCCGGCTACACCGGCCTCTGTGCCGCCTACGACCTGGCTCTCGCCGCTTTCCTGGCCTACTGGATCGGAGCCGGATCATGACGCCTTCCGCCAATCGTTTGCGGCAGACCGCCCATCGAGACACGCAGTCGAGGACGTGACCATGACTGACCCGAGATATCCCATCGGACCCTTCCAGGCCGGAGGCAAGCTCACCCCGGAGGAGAGGGCCACCCTGCTTCAGCAGATCGAGGAAGCGCCGGCGCGGCTACGCGAGGCCGTGGCGGGCCTGGACGACGCCCAGTTGGACACGCCCTACCGGGAGGGCGGCTGGACCGTCCGTCAGGTGGCCCACCACGTGGTCGACAGCCACATCAACGCCTACGTGCGACTCCGCTGGGCCCTCACGGAAGATGCACCCACCGTCAAGGCGTACGAGGAGAAGGACTGGGCTGAGCTTCCCGACGCGTCCACGGCCCCTATTGCGATGTCCCTGAAGCTCCTGGACGCGCTCCACGTGCGCTGGCTCACCCTCTGGCGGGCTATGAAGGAAGAGGACTTCGCGCGGACCTGGAAGGGGCCCGACTTCGACTACCTGCCCGTGGACGATCTCGTCAGGCTCTACGCCTGGCACGGGCGGCACCACACGGCGCACATCACCTCGCTCAGGGAGAGGATGGGGTGGTAGGGGGCGGCCAGGTGATTGGGACAGCTTAGGTCACAGGGACGGGCTCTCCGAGGGAGACGGCGTCGAAGGTGACTCGGCAACGCCGGCCTAGCGCTCGGACACCGGCCTTCCTGGCCTGAGCCAAAGCATCCGCGAAGCGGGGATCGATCTCGCGAGCCGCCGAGATGGACCGGGCATCGGCTCGCTGGAGAACGAAGAGGACTGCCGCCTCCCAACCTTCCTTTCCCGCGAGATCGCCCAACTCCCTTACGTGCCGAGCTCCTCTCTCAGTCACCGCGTCAGGAAAGAGGGCAACACCTTCCTCCACCAGAGTGACGCTCTTCACCTCCAGAACGAGCTGTCTCCCGTCCTCCCGTGACAGCAGAAAATCGAAACGAGATCTGCCGAGGGTCACCTCGGACCGATCAAGTTTCCACCCACGGAACTCCGATATTGCGTCGACGGACAGCGCCCGGCCGATGAGTCGATTGGGGAGCGTAGTGTCCAGAGAGATCAGTCCATCACCCTGAGGAGCCTGGACCAGAACGGCCGACCACTTCGTCCTCCTCGCCGCTGACGCTGCACTCTGGAGCCAGATCGATCTCCCGGGAACGAGAAGCTCTCGCAGACGCCCCGGATCTGGAAGGTGCGCTTCGTGGGGCCCGCCGCCTTCCACTGGTTCCGCCATGACCAAGAAACGATTGGGACGCTCGACGAAGCGCGCTTCCAGGAGAGGGCCTCGGATGGGCTCGAATGGCTCTACTCGGGTCATGGAGTCGATTCTCGGTGTTTCGTCCGCTTCACTCAAGCGCGTGCAAGGCAGCCATTTTCGGGGGCCCTTCCAGCTTCAGCCGGATTTGATGATAGGGCGGTGACGGGAGGGCGTTACCATCGACGCTACCATCACGGCGCAAATCCCCTTCGATCCGCCTAGGACTGGAGCTAAGCCCATGGACGTCACCTCGGCCAACTCTCCCCCCCTTGCCCGACTCGCACCTCCGTATGACAGCCTGGAGCCGCTCTCACCGTCCGATGACTACCTCACCCAACCTCCAGGTCCGGGATCGAGCATCGTGTGGCAATTGGGCTTCGGAAGCTGGAGCGCGGCCTTCGATGTGATTCGTCGGCGATCCCCCGGAATGGCCCTGATCGTTATTCTGCCACCAAAAGTAGAGGTCGACTCTGCTCCCCAGTTGCTCAGGGTCGTTGAGGCTGGCCGCCCACACAGCATCCTCCCCTTCCATCCGGAGCCACACCTGGATGACCTGACGGCCGTGCTTAGGAGGGAGCCGGAGGACCTCCCGGTGGAGTTCATGGACTATCTCCTTTGGCGAGGGATGAATGTGGACATGGACGCTCGCCGGCTCATCAGGAAGACCGTCGAGCTGTCGCTCGAGCTGTACACGGTGACGGCCCTTGCACGAAGCCTCTACCTGTCTCGTCGAGCTCTGGGACGGCGCTTCCTGAAGAGAGGACTCCCCGTTCCCTCGCACTGGCTCCACTTCGGCAGAATCCTCCGAGCAGCCCTGCGGCTTCAGAACACCGATGAGACTCCAGCATCCGCAGCTTATCACTTTAGGTATCCAGACGCCTTCGCTTTTTCCAACCAGATGTACCGGCTTACGCGCGTGCGACCCTCCGAAGCTCGGCGCTTCCTTGGCTGGGAGTGGCTTGTCGAGGCGTGGCTCCAAACCGAGGGCATCACGGGTGGCCTGTCGAGGGATCTCTCCCGTACATTGGTCCTTGCGCCCGACGCCGTATCACGGCGGAAGGACGCCTCTAGCGTGAATGACGCAGAGGGAATGGCGGATCCCGAAGGCCCACCCCCCCGGCCGACGCGGAGACCGCTATCTTCAATGACCAAGGCCAAGTCCTAGCTGAAGCGAGGTGCGGCCCAGGGGTTCTGTCGAATGTCCTTGGACTCAGTCGAAGCAGCCCCCGTTCAAGTCCGATTGTTCGGTGGGCCGGTCGTAGAGGTGGCAGGAAAGCCCGTGCAGCTCTCGAAGTATCAGGCCTACCTCATTGCTCTAGTCTTCGGGCATGGGCAGGACGGGCTCTCCCGCTCCAAGGCCATCGAGCTCCTCTGGAATGAGCCAGACGGCCGGAGGCAGCGTCACCGCTTGAGCCAGCTGCTCCATACACTGAAGCGGAAGTTGGGTGGAAGGGAGATCGTGCGTGATGACGATTTCTTTCTCATGTCGGCCCTGCCGAGTCACGTCACCGACCTGGAGGAGATCAATTCGTCACTCGAGCAACGTGATTACGGCACATTGTCAGGTCTCTTAGGAGGTGCGTTTCTGTCCCGTTTGGAGAAAGCACCCACCAGCCAGTTTGACCAGTGGTCAGCTTTGACGAAGAGGAGGATCGACGATGCGGTGGAAGCGAGCCTCTTGGATGCGTGCCTCGAGGCAGAAGAAGAGAGCGATTGGCAGGCATTGGGCGATGCAGTTCGCGTGGCGGAGAAAGTCTGTGCTCCCCAGGAGAACGTACTCCGTTACTCAATAAAGCACCTCGCGATGCGAGGACGGCTTTCCCTGATCCGGCAAACCGTAACACGCTTCGCCTCCCGTTGGGCTGAGGCAACCGGAGCCTGTCAACGCCAGTGAGACACTCTTGGGAATTAATTAGAGAGCAATCTCCTGTGTCGTGAGGGAGGGGGTTGGAGGATTGATCCAGACGGCCTCCGGGAGCGGTTTGGGCTTCGGCTCACCGGAGACGAAGCGGTCGGGATGAGCGGCCCAGGCCTCGCGTAGCACGGCCTCCCTGCCGGCGATGACCTGATCGGCGTGACCGAAGTGGACCTGTTCGGGGGTCAGCATCGAGATGCCGCCATGGCGGTGCTCGGCATTGTACCAGCGGAAGAACGAGCGACAGAACATTTTGGCCTGGCCCTGATCCTCGAACCGTCCAGGAAACGAGGGATGGTACTTCAAGGTCTTGAACTGGGCCTCGGAGAACGGATTGTCATCCGACACCTGAGGTCGGCTCAGCGAGCGGGTCACCCCGAGATCGGCGAGGAGCTGAGCCGTGCATTGGCTCGTCATCGGAGCTCCTCGATCCGAGTGCAAGGTCAGGACCTGGGGCTGGACGCCATGCTTCAGGCAACTCTGCTGGATCAGGCGCCCGGCCAAGGCCGAGCTCTCCCGATCCGCCACCATCCATCCCACGATGTAGCGGCTGAAGATGTCCATGATGACGTAGAGGTAGAAGTAGCTCCACTTCCTCGGCCCCAGCAGCCGTGTGATATCCCAGGACCAGACCTGGCCCGGGCCCGTCGCCATCAACTCGGGTTTCTGGTATTCGGGATGACTCCGCTGCGCTCGGCGCTCTCGAACTGGCACTTGGGAGGCCAGAACGCGATACATCGTACGTTCGCTGCACAGGTAGACGTCTTCGTCGAGCAGGGTCGCCACAACCTCGGCCGGGGACCGGTCCACGAATCGCTCCGAACACAGCGTGTCGAAGACCTTGTCTCGTTCCTTCTCGCTCAAGGCACGGGCTGAGGTCGGGCGGGGCTGCTGATGCCCGGTCGATGGCCTCCGACGACGATAGAACGTGGCTCGGGCGACCCTGAGCGCATCGCACGCGGGCTTTACCCCTACGTACGTGGCCAGCGCCTCGGCCGCCTTCACGAGTTCGTCCCGTCCTCGAGGCTCAATCCCAGCAGCCCTGCAACTTTTCCCTGGACGTCGATGATCAGGCGCGCCTTCTCGAGTTCCTTCTCCAGGCGAGTGTTCTCGCGCTCCAGCTTGCGCACTTTCCCCTCCAGCGGATTCCGTTCGCTCGGCTTTCGACCTCGTCTCTTCGACAGCACTCTCAGCGACCCACTCCGCACCGCCTTGCGCCATGTCGTCAGGTGCGACGAGTACAAGCCCTCCCGTCGCAGGAGTCGCCCTACCTCTCCCGGCTCCGTGCACCGGTCCGCTTCTTCGACGACCCGCAGCTTGTACGACGGACTAAACCGTCGGCGCGTCGGCTTATCTACCACCTCCGCGTCCGGAGCAGCTGCCGCGCTTCGCTTACCCTCCCAGGTTAGTGGGGCGATTCCATTCTCTTCCATTCTCTCTCGGTGTCCCAGCATCCTCGGTTTCTCTGCCTTCGCCCTACTCTAATTCTTTACTCGTTCCGTGTCTCACCTAAGTTGGCAGAGAGGGAACCGGCGATCGCTGGGAGCCTACTCCGGGTACGACCGAGCTGCTCGAGTGGGCACAAAGCGTCAAGAGCAGATGCCGAACGTCTGCCAATGACGGAGGCCCACTTCCGCTAATCGGTCGAAAGACTGAGTTGCGGGCCTTGTATGAAAAGCTCACCACGGAGTCACCGGGACCAAGCCTTGCAGTAGTCATCGGCGAAGGGGGCATCGGCAAATCGAGAATCGTCGAGGATGTGACCAAGAGGAGGGTCCTTGAGGGATGTCAGATCCTAAGTGCACGAGCAGCCGAGTTTGAGGATTGTATCCCTCTTAACCCGATTATTGACTCGCTGGATCGGCTGAATGCGAAAGACCTAGAAGGGCTTGTGGAGCCATGGTCGACCGTACTGCAAGACCTACTACCAGGAGTCAGCAACGCACCCTCACAGGTACTCGCACCGACTATTCAACCCGGCAGCGTACCACGGCGCCTCTTTGAGGCATTCCTTCGCCTCTTTGAACACCTCTCTCGAAAGCGACCCGTCCTGCTGTTCCTGGACGACGTTCATTGGATCGACGAGACCTCGCTGTCAGTCATCCAGTTCATCCGCAGACGAGCGGTAGGCGATATTGAGATCGTCTTGGTCTTCACCACGGAGATGATCCAGAAGCGAGCATGCATAGAAAACTTCTTGGACTCAGTCCCAGACGAGGATGAGAAGCTTTGTGTCCGCGAGCTCGATCCGGAGGACGCTGAAACACTTGTCCTTGAACTTGCAGGCAACTCGGTAGTGCCAGAGGCACTTGTCAACATATGCGCACTGGGTGCCGGCAATCCCTTTTACCTCACCGAGCTGACCGCCGAGTATCTCGCCGGTCGACTCATCCATGCACCAGAGACTTTAGACCCGCCTCTCCCACCCTCCGTAAGACATCTACTTGAGCCGCGGCTATCGGGTCTCTCCATCGCTGCAGGTCGTATGCTTGCAGCCCTGGCGGTGTCTGGACACCCACAGTCGATCCCCGATGTGGTTCGTCTGCTTGAGCTAGATGCAGATGTCCTCATTGATGCCAGTGAGGAATTGCTCATGGCGCGACTGGTGACGGAGAGGGATGCCCGGTACGTGATCACGCACCCGATGCTCAGGCGTGCGGTCTATGATCGCATTGGCCCCGCCCGGAGATGTGAGCTTCACGAGCGTGTAGCCCAGTCGTTTGCTCGCAGCGAAGGCGACGGAATGGATGGCGCGGTAGCACTACACTTTGACCGGTCCGGCAATTCAGCGGAAGCAGTCAGATTCGCCCTCCGGGCGGCAGATCGAGCCGAACAGTCCGGAGCGGTGCCGGAGACGATCAAGAACCTATCCATCGCGCGCCGACATGAGCAGCGACCTGATGCGGCGCGAGAAATTCTTTGTCGACTTGGCCATCTCCACTATCTGCACCAGGACCTCGAACAGGCGGCGGCGATCTTGGGCCTAGCAAGTGATCAGCTGAAAGAGGCTGGACAGAATGATCGAGCATGGGAGGCACAGCTGGAGCAGACCGACTGTCTATTGAGACTCAACCCATCCCTAGTGCCTGATCTGCTTGACCGTCTAGTCGCGATGAGAGCGTCGTTCCAAACCGCTTCCGCCACCGAAGCCTACGCCAAGGCCTTGGACATTGAGGTCCACGCTCTTGACCGCGTTGGCGATACGGCGGGTATTCGCACGAGGCTCGAGGAGGCTGAGGCCGTCTTGCGGATTGGCACTCCACTAGCCAGATGTCGAGCCCATTGTACGATGGCGTTGCACCAACTCCATGGGAACGCCGCGTTGGCCTTGAACAGCGCTCGACAGGCCGTCGAGCTCGCTGAGGCCAGTGAGTTGGTCACCGAGTGGCCCATCGCCATCAACCGGCTCATTGTCGTGTTGATCTATCGGGGATCGATGGAGTCGGAACGCGGCTTGGAACTTCTTGAAAGAGCGGAGAATGCTGCCGCCCGAGCTGGAGATCTGCTCCTTCGCTTCACGCTCGGGCTCAACCGGGGCGTCTGGTACCTCGAGACGGCAAACTATGCGGCTGCCGAGGTGGCATTTGAGAAGGCTCAATCGATAGTTGGGGAGCCTGACGACCCTGCAGCTCTGTACTCCGATCCCGTCGTCGAGGTAGTAGCCAACATCCACGTCAATATCACGGGCGCTGTCTCCAGAGCCGGCCAGTACTTCGTTCCCCCATCGGCAACACTCGTCGACGCTCTGGCGCTCGCGGGAGGAGCCGGCTCGGAGGTCGACGTCGGCCTGCAAGGAGGGGCGTCCGATCCAGCCCGCGTGCGGCTCGTCCGTGACGGCGTGGCGACGGTCATCGACATGCGGCCTCTGGATGTCCGTCCGGAGGTCCTGTCCCTTCGTGTCCAGTCCGGAGACTGGCTCCACGTTCCCAGGGCCATCCGCTCGCAGCGTCGGGACGACGTCACGTTCTACGGCACGGTTCTGACTACGCTCCTCACACTCGTCTCTCTCATTGTCCTGATCGGGCGTTAACCGGACCCACCCCCATGCACCATGGTACGCAGGAGGGTTGGATCGAGGTGGTCACGGGGGTGATGTTTTCGGGCAAGTCCGAAGAGCTCCTTCGGCGCGTACGCCGGGCCCTCATCGCCAAGAAGGCCGTTCAGGTGTTCAAGCCGCATCTGGACGACCGTTACGGCAGAGTCTTCCAGATCAGCTCCCACGACGGGCAGCAAGTCGACGCCGTCCCCGTCTCGAGCTCAGTGCAGGTCGCCGAGCACGTCAAGCCGAGCACGCAGGTCGTGGCTGTGGACGAGGCTCAGTTTCTGGACGACGGCATCATCGGCGTCGTGAACGACCTTGCGGACCGCGGCGTCCGCGTGATCGTGGCGGGCACGGACATGGACTTCAGAGGCGAGCCGTTCGGTCCCATGCCCCAGCTCCTGGCAATCGCCGAGCTGGTGGACAAGCTCCACGCCATCTGCGTCGTGTGCGGCGACCTGGCGACCCGGAACCAACGGCTGATCGACGGGAGGCCGGCCCCTGCGGAGGGACCTACCATCCAGGTGGGGGGCTCGGAGAGCTATGAGGCACGGTGCCGCAAGTGTCACGAGGTGCCGCAGGTGGATCGCGGCCAGACCGTGATGGCCATGGGCGACCTCGGCCCCGACGAGGTGGCGCGCGCCCAGTAGCCTCTACGGTCCTTGACACTCCTCCCGCGGCACTAGAGTTTTTCTCACTCGCCGACACCCGGCAAGAGTCAATCCCGCGTAGCTCAGTTGGTAGAGCAGGCGGCTGTTAACCGCCTTGTCGCTGGTTCGAGTCCAGCCGCGGGAGCTCACGCCTCACCCTCGAGGCTCCCGGGGCCTGACCCTGGGCCTCGTTAGCCGTTCGCATAGCTTTCACGGCTTGCACACAGGCTGTCTCGCTCCCTGGAAATGTTCTTGGGGTCCGACGGGGCGAGATGTAGATTAGCTGCCACCAGCCTGAAGTTGCCTCGGACAGAGGGCTCACATGGGTGACAATCCTGAGACCACGCGGCAGGGCGGGATGTTTACCGACGAGACCGGCAAGCAGCTCCCCCTCGCCATGCAGTACGACTATACCAACTTCTACTTCGGGTCGGGCGAGGACGCCTTCGCCATGCTCGATCCGTTCGACGAGTGGTATAAGGACTCGAAGCCGGCGGGTTACTACCTGTACGGCCTTCCCATGCAGGGCGCGCCCACCACGCGCGTGGACATCCGCAACACAAAGACGGGTGAGATCCACGAAGGGCTCCTGAACTTCGCCTCGTACAACTACCTCGGTCTCTCGTATCGCTCTGAGGTCAAGGAGGCCGTGATCGAGGCGGCCCTCCTCTACGGGAACGGTGCGTCGGGCTCACCGATCCTGAGCGGATCGCTCGAGGTCCACCACGAGCTGGCGGACCGAGTGGCGGCGTTCAAGGGCAAGGAGGCGGTGCTCCTCTTCCCCACGGGCTACAGCGTGAACGTCGGGGTCATAGCCGGGCTCATGCGCTCGGGAGACCTCATCGTCGCGGACCAGTACGCCCACGCCAGCCTCGTGGACGGCATGATCCTGTCCAAGGCCACGAGCCGCTTCTTCCGCCACAACAAGGTCGAGGACCTCGAGCGGAAGCTGAAGCGCTACGATGGCAAGAAGCTGGTCCTCATCGAGGGCGTCTACTCCATGGACGGCGACGTGGCCGTCGTCCCCGAGATTGTCGAGGTGTGCCAGCGCTACGGCGCCCGAATCCTCATCGACGAGGCCCACTCGACCTTCATCTACGGTGACAACGGCCGCGGTGTGGCCGAGCACTTCGGTTACGACGACGAGATAGACATCCATGTGGGAACCTTCTCGAAGAGCCTCGGCGGACAGGGCGGCTTTGTGGCCGGCTCGCGGAAGCTGATCAACTACCTGCGCGGGTTCTCGCGATCCCGATTCTTCTCCTGCGGGCTGTCGCCCGTGGTGGCCGCCGGCACCCTCAAGGCGTTGGATCTCTTCGAGGCTGAGCCGGAGCTCCGGACCAAGCTCTGGGAGAACGTGGACTTCATGCAGAAGCGCCTCCGAGACGCCGGTGTCCTGGTGGGGGACTCCGAGTGTCAGGTGATCCCCATCATGATGCAGGACGACTCCCGCGTGTTCGAGATCGGCGAGGCGCTCATGCAGGAAGGCATCTACATCAATCCAGTCAAGTATCCGGCGGTCCCCAAGCACAAGTCCCGCTTCCGCATGTCCATCTCCGCGTCCCACTCCCGGGAGGAGTTGGAGGAGGGAGCCTGGATCATAACCAGCGTCTTGCAAAGGTACGGCTCATGCCCGATAACAGAGGACACTATTACTTCAACAACGGGCTGAGCTGCCTATTCGAGATGCCGACCTCGGATGCGAAGCGGCTTCTTCCCTCGCACCTGCAACCTCTCGAAGTCCAGCACCAGCGGAGCATCCTCTCGGTCACCGCCTTCGACTTCTTCGAAGGAGACGGCGGGGTGTACCAGGAGCTGGTGCTTTCCATTTTGGTGCCGCCGCTCGTGAAGCCGGGCGATTCGCTTCCCAAGGCCGCCCTCTATCCGTTCATGGTGGCGACCAGCACCGAGTATGGGCGCAAGGAGGGCATCGAGCGCTGGAGGCTGCCGCACCTCATGTGTGACATCGACATGGAGTTCACCGAGGGCAAGGGTGAGATTTCGGTGGCGGTGAGCGCCGACGGCGATCCCATCTGCGAGATGTCGGGGACGAGCCACGAATTCGAGCCGGCCGAGCTTCTCTTCCATTCCTTCATGTCGGACGACACCGGCAACTTCAAGTCGAATCTGACCATGCGGGGCGAGGGGTATAGCGAGCACGAGTTCGAGCGTGGATCGCTCACCCTCCACGAGCACGAGATGACGGCGGGGCTCACCATCGACGAGATCGCCGACTATCCGTTCCGGGAGCAGTGGATGAAGGGCGGCGTGGAGATCTTCACGCCCCTGGAGAACGTCTGACCTCCATAGACATCGAGCCCCGGCCACAGCAACCGGCCATGTCGTCCGACCAAAGCTCCAAGCGTGCCTTCGTGATCTTCAACCCGGCCTCGGGCCGGGGCAGAGGCGCGCGCCGCATGGATCGGCTGCTCGACCTTCTCGGAAAGCACCTGCCGGGGTTCGAGCACGCCGTCACGGAGCAGCCCGGCGAGGAGAGCCTGCTGGCCGATCAGGCCCTCGCCGGCGGCCGCTTCGACCTCATCGTGGCCGTGGGCGGCGACGGCACCTGGAGCAACGTGGCGGACCGGGTGGTGGCATGTGACATGGAGAACGTGGCCTTCGGCCTCTTGGCCGCGGGCACCGGAAACGACTTCGGGCGCAACTTTGGACTTTCCGAACGGGATCCCGACGATGCCGTCCGGGCCCTCGCCGAGGGGAAGGTCATGACCGTGGACGTGGGTCGCGTGGTCACGCTGGGCACTCCCGTAGGCGCTCAGGCCGACGTTCTGGGCCCGGGCGAGGGGCGTCACTTCCTGAACCTCATCGGGTTCGGGTTCGACGTTGCCGTAGTCGAGGACGCCGCCGACGCCCGATTCCTCCGGGGGGCCGTCCTCTACAAGGTGACCGCCCTGAAGAACCTGTTCTCTTTCCCGGGCGTGGACCTGGAGCTCACGGGCGACGAGCCCACGGTCGACGGCAAGCAGCTCATGCTCACCATCTCCAACGGACCGTTCTTCGGGGGCGGGTTCCCCATCGCGCCGGCGGCGGAGCTCACCGACGGCCTGCTGGACGCGTGCGCCATCGGCAACGCCCCTCCGCTCACCCGCATGCGCCTGTTCCAAATGGCCGAAAAGGGCAGCCACGTTCTCTCCCCGTTCGTACACACACGCCGAAGCCGAGGCTTCACCGTGAGCTTCGACGAGCCCCCAAAGTACGAGGTGGACGGCGAGGTCTGGCAGGCCCACGAGCCCCATGTGGTGGTGGAGGTGGTGCCCCGGGCTCTCAGGGTCGTGGTCCCGGCCTGAGACTCAGGCAGCTCGCTCTGGGCTCCTATCCCGACGTCTTCTTGAGGCGTCCGGCCACCAGCGTCCAGCTCTGGTCGGCCAGCAGCTCCCCATCGGCCTCGTCGTGGCTCACCAGGACCAGCGGAGTGCCGTGCCCTTGGGCATAGTCGCGCACCGCCGTGGCGATCTCCAGGCGTAGGGGCCGGTCGAGGGCGGAGAACGGCTCGTCCAAAAGCAGCAGCCTGGGATTCGAGAGCAGAGCCCTGCCCAGGGCCACCCTCTGGCGCTCACCCCCGGACAGAAACCGCGGCCGCCTTTCCAGGAGCTCGGAGAGGGAGAGAAGCTCGGAAACTTTGGCGACGTCGGACGGGTCCGGCCCCGTGTAGGCCAGATTTTCCCGCACCGAGAGGTGGGGGAAGAGGAGGACCTCCTGGGGCACCCAGCCGACCCGTCGGTCCCAAGTCGGGACGGACACGCCGGCTCCCGTGTCGAGCCAGATGTCTCCGTTGACCCGCACCGTCCCCTGAGCCGCGGGCTCCAGCCCCGCGAGGACCCGCAGGAGGGAGCTCTTCCCCGCACCGGACGGTCCAACGATTGCGACCGAGGCGCTGCTCGGGCTCCAGTCCACGTCGAGCTCGAAGGCGTCCAGAGGGAGGCGGATCCGCGCGTGCAGGGGTCCGGCCTCAGTGCCCATGGTGGTCCTCCAACCGTCTCCGCTGCCACCGGGACAGCGACTCGAAGCCGAGGAGCGCCACCAGGGAGAGCATCACGCTCGCCACCACCAGCGTCCACGTCGCTCCCCGCCCCGACGGAGACTCTAGAAGCGAGTAGACTGCGAGGGCGATGGTCCGGGTCTCGCCCTCCAGGTTGCCGGCCAGAACCACCGTCGCCCCGAACTCCCCCAGGGCCCGGGCGAAGGCCAGCACGCTGCCTGCTGCGATCCCCGGGAGGGCCAGCGGGAGCGAGATACGGCGGAAGGTGGGCGCCTTGGGTACACCCAGCGTCCAAGAGACCTCCTCGAAGCGCCGATCCACCGTCTCGAAGGCGCCCCGGATGGCCATGACGTAGAGGGGAAAACCCACCACGAGAGCCGCCACGATAGCGCCCAGGACCGTGAACGGAACCGGCAGGCCCATGGCGTCGAGCAGCCCACCCAGGGCCGACTGCCGGCCCAGGACGCTGAGAAGGAGGAAGCCGGTCACCACGGGCGGAATGACCAGAGGTGCCATGAAGAGCATGGAGACGAAGGTCTTCCCAAGGAAGTCGTGCCGGGCCAGCATCCACCCCACCGCCACGGCGGGGACGAGGCCCAGGACCACAGCCCCCAGGGCCACGATGAGGGAGAGGCGAACCGCGGACCAGGGATCGAGGGCGAAGCCCGCCTCGGGTGTCTCGGAGGCGGCCGCTCCGGACTCTGCTATGTCCCGCGGGCCGAAGCCCGACGCGGCGAAGACGGCCCGGGCCGCCGGCCCCTGGAGGAAGCCCACGAACGCGGCCGCCGCCTCGGCGCTGCGCGATCCCACCGTCACCGCGCCCTGGTACACGACCGCCGGATGGCCCTCGGAGGGAAACGCGAACACCATCCGGACCCGGTCCTCGGCGAGCGCGTCGGTCCGATACACGATGCCCCCGTCGGCCTCGCCCCTGGCCACCCACTCCAGGGTGCCCCGTACGCTCCCGCCCCGAACGACGCGGTCCTCGACGGCTTCCCAGACCCCGGCCAACTCCAGGGCGGCCCTCGCGTAGCGCCCGGCCGGCACGTCCTCGCCGGCCACGGCTATCCTCCGGAGACGGGAACCCTCCAGACCTCGCGGATCATCCGGTCCGAAGGCGGCATCCGAGGGCACCACGAACACCAGCCGGTTCGTGGACAGGGGGCGGATCGACGCGGGGTCGACGCTCCCCTTTTCCTCGACCCATCGCATCCAGTCGACGTCGGCCGAGATGAAGACGTCCGCGGGGGCGCCACGGAACACCTGGGGCGCCAGGCGCGAGGTGGCGTCGAAGCTGAATCGGACCGGGAGCCCACCGGCGCGCTCCCAGGCCCCGGCCACCTCGGGTAGCACGTCCTGAAGGCTCGAGGCGGCCAGAACCACGAGGGCGTCGGGCTCCTGGGGGGTCCCGGAATCGTCCCACGGAGGGCCGGAAGCGGCCGCCAGCCCCTGGGCCGCCGATAGCTGGACAGCTAGGGCCCATCGGAGACATTGTTTAGGTTCAAGGAGTGACACGCGGCAACCCGGAGGCAAGTCCCCGGCGAGACAAGTAAGTCTGTCGCACACAAGGAGTTCTTCTAGTCATAGGCGCAGTCGGCAGCTTAGGCATCACCTCAGAGACCGGCAAGGACATGCAGGAGGATGGCGCGGGCCATGACTCGAGAAACTGAACCCGCCAGTGGCTGAGCAACCCCGCCCCCCTCGCTCCGCATCATGACCACTGTCCTACTCCTCGTAGCACTGGCCCTGGCGCTCACCGCCGGGTGGGCTCTGATCCAGTTGGCAGAGGCCAGTTCCAGCAGTCCGCCCGCCCCGGCGGGAGGCGACCTCATGGTGCTGGAGCACTCGCCGGTGGGCGCGCTCCTCCTCGATCCGGCGCTCCAGGTCACCTGGGCCAACGACACCTTCTGCCGCTTCTTCGGACTGACCCGGGCCGAGGTCGTGGGACAGAAGATGCCCGACCTCATCCAGACCCATTTGAAGGGCGCCGTGGCGGAGCCTGCGACGTTCGAATCCGGTCTCCTGACCGCCTACGCCCCGGGCGGCGGCGCCACGACGCTCGAGATCCACATCATCCCGCAGGGCACCCGGCAACACCGGTGGCTCGAGCACGTGAGCCACGTAATCCGAACGGGCCCATTGCAGGGAAGCCGGATCGAGTACTTCGTGAACGTGACACCCCTCAAGCACGCCGCGCTACATCGGCAGGCCGAGGTGCATCGCCGCACGGAGCTCAACCAGACCCTCGTCGACCTGGCCAGACGGCGCACGCTGCGCAAGGGGGATCGGGATAGGGCGCTCCGCGAGGTGTCGGGGGCTGCCGTGAGGACCCTGGAGGTGGCACGCGCCGAGCTCTGGCTTCTGTCGAAGGATCGGGACCTGTGGACGTTGGACCACTACTACGATGGGGCGGCCCGTCGCCATAAGAGCCCGCCCCACGAGCTGAAGGCCTCGGGGGTACAAGACTACTTCGGAGTGATCGAACAGGTTCGCGTTCTTGCCGTGCCCGACGCCAGAAACGACCCCAGGAGCAAAGGGCTCGTCGGGCAAGGCCGTCTGGAGCCCGAGGCCGGAGCCCGCCTGGACGTGCCTGTACGCGTCAGGGGGAAAGTGGTCAGAACCACCGTCCTCGCCCACCACGTGTCCCGAGCCTGGACTTCGGAGGAGCAGCAGTTCGCCGCGTCGGTGGGGGATCGCTTGTCCTTGATCATGGAAGCCACCGAAGGGAAGGAGGAGGCGCACCCGAGCGCACTACCGGACCCGAGCGCACCCCCGGACCCGACCGCACGACCGCGCCCGGCCGAGGAGCCCGATCCCCTGGACGGATTCATACATCTCGACGAGAACCTCCGCTTAACGTACCTCAACCCCACCGTGCTGCAGTGGCTGCAGGAGCGCGGTCACGACGGTGGAGCGCTGGTAGGAAAAGGGCTCGTGGAGTCCCTGAAGAACGTGGACGACACCTCCATCGTGGCCGAGATCCGGAAGGCGGCCCGGGGTGGGGGGCCGGCACGCATCCGGCGTCAGATCGAACAAGACGGGCCCTGGCTCGACGTCTACATCAATCCCGTGGAGAACGGGGTGTCGGTCACGGTGCAGCACAAGGCGCGCCGCCACGAGCAGGAGGCCGAGCGCTCGCTCCTGGAGTCCGAGACCCGCTTCCGCTCCGTGGTGGAGTCGCTGGGGGAGGGCCTGATCATCACCGACCTCGAAGACCGCATCGTCTACGTGAATCCGCGCATCGCCGAGCTCACAGGGCACCGCCCGGAGGATCTCGGTGGACGGAACGCCCAGGAGCTCCTCTTCGACACGAAGAGCTGGGAGAAGGCCGATGCGAGGATGGCCGCCCGCAGGGAGCGCAAGCGCATGCAGTACCGAGCTCCGCTCCTTCACAAGGACGGAGGCGCCATCGACGTGGAAGTCATCTCGAGCCCACTTCACGATGCCGACGGGCACGTGACGGGTGTCGTAGACGCCGTTACCGACATCTCCAAGCGAGTGGCCCAGGAGCAGGGACGCTAGCTCCCGTTGGGGCGGTAGCGGAAGAGGACGGTGACGCCGTAACGCTCGTAGTACTGGTCTCCCACGTCGGTCTCCGCGCGCGTCCATCCGAACTGGAGGGCGGTGTCGAGGTTGGCTGCCACCGGACGGCTCAGGGTCAGATAGGCCTGCGAGGCGTTGTCGGCCTCCTCACCAGGCACCAGCCGCACGAACTCGGTCTCGAATAGGTAGCTCTTCCCGGTCACCACCAGAAAGCCATCGGCGATGACGGACCAGGGCAAGGGATAGGTGATCTGCGTCCGGAAGGCCAAGGCGTCGTACTCCGGCCGTCGGGAGTTGGATCGATTCCGAGTCCCCTCGACGCCCAGGTCGACGAGAAGGGCCTCGCCGAAGTAGGTCCACGCGCCTCCGACCTTCAGCGTATGATCCCGCCGGAACGGATCGTCGGGGTCGAAGCTCCCCTGCTGCGGATACGTCGAGCGCTCGAACTCCCCGAAGAGCCTGAGCCTCCAGTCGCGGCGGCTCAGCCAGTTCACGCCCAGCTCGGCCGACGCTCCGCGCCGGTCCAGGAGGTTGAGCTGCGGAACCGGGTCGACGCCCTGGTAGTTCTCGATCTCGCCGTTGAGCCCCACATCAATCGACAACCCTCCAGCGGCCAGGTACTGCACGAGCGCACCTCCGGTCCATTGGTTGTAGCCGGGCTGGAGGAAGAGCGGCATCGGTGGTCGATCCTCGACCGCACGCCCCTTGAAGCCTCCCGTGAGGACGAGGCTGCCCCAGTCCTGGAGCGCCCGGGAGTAGTTGGCGTCGATGCTGCCGACCCACTCCCTGGGAGCGTAATCCCGGATCTTGAATCCCGCAGCGGCGAACTGGCGGAGTCCAACGTCCACCGTGACGTCCAGCAGGCTCCGCTCATGTCCGGGCAGCAGGTCCATCTCCAGGCGCGTGGAGAACTGCCCCACCGCCGCCGCCGCATCGTTGATGCTGTCCACCACTGGGAGTGTCACCGCCGAGAGGTTCCCCGAGTAGCCCTCAGCGGCCACGCCGCCCGTGATCACGAGGTCTCGGATCACCTGGCCGCCGGCAGGTGCGACACCGACCAAGGGCTCACAAAGGGTCCCAAGGGCGCTCAGGACGAAGAAGGCCCGGATCTTCATCGGGCGTCCACCCCCACCACGTCCCGGAAGCTCACGGCCCGGGCCCTCAACTGGTCGCGGAAGCTCACCAGGTCTCCGCGAAGGCTCTGGAGCCCGCGGATCTGATCCTCCGGTGTGCGCAGTCGCTGGACTGTCGTAGAGTCGCCGGGCGTCACTCCCACCACCGGGTCGGTCTCTGGGCCACGGCCGGGAGATCCCACCGGGAGGCGATTGTCATCGAATCGGCCCAGTTCCGAGAGGTTGTCGCGACGGCTACGATTGAAGCGCTCCCGCTCCCGCAGAGTGCTGAGTTGCTCGTCGATGTCTGCGATGTTGTCGTCGGCCTGTCGGGCCCGGTGCTCCAGAAGCTCCGCCTTCGCGAGAATGTCCTCGAGGCCGTCGATTGGATCGATGGTGATGGAGGACAGGGCCACGGCCTGCACCGTTACCGTGCTCTCGCTTACGAGTTGGTCCCGCTCGAGCTCCAGGTCGCCCACGAAGGCGTTGAGGTTGCGGAAGGTCACAGGACTGGCGGTGTCGGCAGCCGCGACCAGCCGCTCGATCTCCTGGTCCAGAACCGCGGCGAGGCGCCCACCGGCGCCTTGAGCCGTCCTGGTCCGCTCCTCATAGCGCTCCGCGGCCGTGCTCCTGGCGCCGGCCAGCGCCTCGGCCCGGGCGAACCACTGCACGCGTCCCGCCTCGTCTTCCCGATCGCGAGCGGCCGCGATGGAGTCCATGACCTCGGTCCACTGTCCGTCGCGGGCCTCGAAGGCGAAGCGGGCTGCTTCGGCCTCGCTCACTGCTGACTGATAATCGAGGCGAACCTGCGACAGATTGGGTGGGGTCTGCCCGGAGAGGGTCCCGGGAGCGGTGATCGCGGCGCACAGAGCCACCACCGTCGTGAGCGTCAGCCTGTCCCACGGCCCCCTGTGCTCCGTCCGATGCCGAGCCTGGGTCGTCATGCCTCTATGCCGTACTTCTCCAACTTGTAGTAGAACGCGCTGGACTTCAGCCCGAGAAGTCGCGCCGCCTCAGCCTTTACACCGTGCGCCTTCTCGAGAGCCCTGCGGAGCATCTGCTCCTCCATGGTCTCGACCATGTCGTTCAGGTCCATGCCCGTGTCCGGGAGCTCCGCATCGGGGAACCTCACGAAGCTCTCGCCATTGCCCTCGGGGAGCGGGATGTCGTCGGGCTCCAGCATCTCACCCTCGGCAAGGACCAGGGCCCGCTCCATCGCGTTCTCCAGCTCCCTCACGTTCCCCGGCCAGTTGTACGCCGACAGCTTCGCCATGGCGTTCATGCTCACCGAGCGCACAGCGGACCGCGTCCGCTCACTGAGCTTCTCGATGAAGTACTGGACCAGCAGAGGCACGTCGGACATTCGGTCCCGCAGGGGCGGGATCGACAGCGGCACCACGTGCAGCCGGTAGAACAGGTCTTCGCGGAATCCGTGGGACCGGACGAGCTCGTCCACCGGGACGTTGGTCGCCACGATGATGCGTGCATCCACGCTGATGGTCTCTTCACCGCCCACGCGCTCAAACTCGCGCTCCTGGAGCACGCGCAGGAGCCTCACCTGTGTCGACTGGGCGATGGTGGAGATCTCGTCCAAGAAGAGCGTTCCGCCATCGGCCAACTCGAAGCGTCCACGCCGCTGCTTCTCCGCACCCGTAAAGGCCCCCTTCTCGTGTCCGAAGAGCTCGGAGTCGAGGAGGCTCTCGGTGAGAGCGCCGCAGTTCACGCGGACGAACGGCCCCTCGGCGCGCCGCGAGCGGGCGTGAACCGCACGGGCCACGAGCTCCTTCCCCGTTCCCGACTCCCCGTAGATCATGACCGTCGAGTCGCTTCGGGCGACGCGGTCGACCATGCGGAATACTTCTTCCATGGGGGGAGAGGCGCCCACCATCTCGCCGTACCGGGCCTCCGCCTCCTCCCGCAGGTAGGCGTTCTCGACCCTGAGGGTCTCGTTCTCCCGGCGGAGTCGCAAGCGCTCCGCCCGGTCGTTCAGAATCCGGTCCACCTTCACGCCGAACTCTTCGGATGAGAACGGCTTGGTGATGAAGTCGATTGCTCCCTGCTTCATGGCCGCCACGGCCTCCTCGATGCTGCCGAAGGCCGTGATGACCATGACCTCCGAGTCCGGCGACATCTCACGCACCTGCTGAAGCACCTCGAGGCCGTCCATCTTTACCATCTTCAGGTCGGTGATGACCAGGTCGGCGCCCTCTTCCTGGAGGAGCTCGAGCCCGCTCTCGCCGTCCCCCGCCGACGACGTACGATGACCTCGCCTCCGGAGAAGGAGCTCGAGCCCTTCCCGGATGCTATCGTGATCGTCGATGATGAGAACGCTGGCCATGTCGTGCACGGCTGAAGCTCCGGGTTACGTGGCCCGATACATGCTGGAGAGGGGGAGATCCTCCGATCCGTTGAAATATACGCGGAACTCCGCGCCGCTCCCAAGGGAATGGCCATCTCCGGTGTAGAGAGTCACGCGTCCTCCGTTTGCGGCGACCAACTTCTGGACGATGGCCAGCCCCAGTCCGGCCCCCTGCTCCTTGTGCGAGATGAAGGGCTCGAAGATCCGGTCCCGGAGCTCCTCCGGGATTCCCGGACCGTCGTCCCTCACGATGACTCGCACCTCCCCATAGTGCGCCTCACAGCTGAGCTTCACGTTGTCACCCGCCTGGGCCGCATTCCGCAGGAGGTTCAGCGTGACCCGCTTCACGTGGCTCGGATCGGCGTGAGCCACCAGCGGCCCCGAAGGAAGGTCGACCTCCATATGGCAGTCGTCTCTGGTCTCGAGCGCCACCAGCTCGGCCGCCTCCCGTACCGGCTCGCAGACGTCGTGGAAGCTCACGTTGGGGTCCAGCGGCTTGGCGAAGGTCAGGAAGTCGTGGATGATGACGTTGAGCGCCTGCACCTCGCTTCGGATCCGCCTAACGAGGCGATCCCGCTCCTCGGGAGACTCGGCGTCCGCCACCGCCGCCGCGAAGAGCTCGAGGCCTCCCAGGGGGTTCCGGATCTCGTGGGCCACCTGGGCCAGCATGAGTCGCAAGTGCTCGTCCCTGCGCACGATGCCCACGCGCATGCGCTCCATGGCCCTCGACAGTTGCCTGAGCTCGCGCCCCATCTCCTCCCCCACGGGCTCGGCCCAGCGGCCTCTCTGGATGCGCAGGGCCACACGGCTCAGACGCTCCAGCGGCCGGGCCACGTTCCTGGACAGGAAGACGGCCATGAGGATCGCCGCCGCCGTGGCCACTATGGATCCCCACAGGATCCTGTTCCTGAGGAGAGCGAGGGGGACCAGATAGTCGGCCGGCATGCGCACCGCCAGCACGAGGCCGGGGTTCTGCGTGCCCAGGCCGATGAAGCCGTACTTGTACGGCTGCCCGTCAACAAAAAACAGCCCCGATGTCGTCGCTATGTTCAGACGCTCGGCCTCACCCATCTCCTCTCCGTATGCCTCGAAGCGGGTCAGCGACCCAATGGGCACCTCACTCGCGGGGCGGGTCGATACCGCGGAGGTGTAGTCGGCCGTGCGGATGATCCAGGCCTCCGCCACGTAGGACTGGAGCTGCTGAAGCCTGCTTTGCTGACTCGTATACGTCCGGAGCTGCTCGTCTCCGGGCCGAAGAGCGGCGAGGCCGGAGGTGGAGAATCCCACCCTTGCGGCCGTTCCCGTCACCTGCCGGAGCTTGTCGTCCATCTCGGCTTCCAGGTCGGCCCGGACGATGAGCCACGTGCTCCATCCACCCCCGACGGCGAGCACCACCGAGAGCGTCACGAGGACGATGATGAATCGGCTGCGGAGAGACATCGCTCCCGGGCCGCGGGCGGTCCGCCGCCGATCTAATCGGCCTGGCCCGGCGCCGAGCTCTACCCGCACGGAACCCGCTCCACCCGGGGCTCGGGGAAGAGCATGGGCGGAGCCGTCCTCGGCGCCAGCACGATGTGGAAGGGCAAGTGGAGGCGTGCAGCGGGTGAGCAGAAGTCACCGGGAACCCGCTCGACGACCTCGGTGAGCGTCCCGCCGTCGATCTGGAGTATGCGTCTCACCTCCACACTGTCCCCCGCCTCGAAGCGAAGGCCCACGGCCCCGATGACGACCATGTCGCGCTCGAAGTCCACCTCCGGGGGATCCTCCTCGCGGCCGACGTGGGACCTCCAGAACTCCGGCCATCCCAACTGCGAAGTGAAGGTGAACGATGCGCCGAGCTTGGCGAAGGAGTCCTCGCCCCGGTCCAGCGTCGCGAACGGTACGCTGCCGGCGTACAGGGACACGAATGTATCGCCCAACGTGAACTGACTGGCGAGGATGGCCACCTGTACGACCCGGCTGGCCGCCGGGTCCGGGCCGGATCCGGCCGGCGTCAGATTGCTGAAGTCGCCGGACGAGCAGCGTACCCACGTCGCGACTTCGCCCCGTGAGTCGTCCTGGACCGCTAAGATCACCGTGGTGCGGGTGATCCCGCAGGTCGGAATCAAATCCGGATCGAGCTCGTCGGTAAAGAGCGTCAGTCCTTCCGTCTCGTTGATCTGGGTGATCATTCCGGCGTAAGCGGAGGCATACGCGGAAGGCTCGCCGGGGCTCTGCATCACGTTCTCTTCACCCAACACTCCCAGGTACGAGATCCTCTCGGTGAGCTCCCACTCCCCTGACGACTCCCAGATCACGCTTTGCTGCAGCTCTCCCTGATCCACCGCCAACGGAACCAGCAGGGTCACACGAATCTGCCCGAGCTGACCGAAGCGAAGCGCATCGGGGTCGGGACCCGACCCACCATCGCACCCTCCCAACAGGGCTGCGGCGATAAGGAGGATTCTATCGACCCACCTGGGAAACGGGGTCATCCGGAACACCAGTCGAGCATTGAGGGTTCGATCGCACTATGAGCAAACAAACGAATGAACGGGAGCGACTCAAGGCTCTTCTTCTGGAGCGCTCCGTGCGTGTTGGAGATTTTACCCTCGCGAGTGGAGCCCGTTCGTCCTATTACGTAGACGCCCGCCAGACCACCATGACCGCGGAAGGCCAGCGCCTCACGGGAAAGGTCTGTTACGACCTCATCGAAGAGGCCGGCTGGGACGTATCCCACGTGGGGGGGCTCACCCTGGGTGCCGATCCGGTCACCTACGCCATCTCCCACCACAGCCGTGGGCGCGAGAGGGCTCTCGACGGATTCACCGTCCGGAAAGAGGCCAAGGAGCACGGGACGGGACGGCAGATCGAGGGAGGTCTACCCGAGGACGCCCGGGTGGTGATCATCGAGGATTCCCTCACCAGCGGGGGGAGCGCGCTCAAGGCCATCGAGGCGGTGCGCGAGCACGGCGCCAGTATCGCTGGTGTCCTCTGTCTCGTGGATCGCGAGGAGGGCGCCAGGGAGCGGTTGGGCGAGTTGGGCCTACCGCTCGTTGCGGCGTTCACCGGAAGCGAGCTCTTGACCGCTGCTGGAGGCGCATCAGGCAGCTGAGTAGGCTTTGTGGGCGGGCCTTCTGAGCGCGTATGACTTTGTCGTTCTTCAGTCGAGCAGCCTCAAAGGCATGACCAGGCAGAGGTAGTCTACCGGGTCTTCCCCATCCGGCATTACGGGCTCGATGGTCGCCGCCCGCTCGGGAGCCTTCAAGGTGAGCTTTACTTCGTCGGTCTCCATGTGACGCAGCACTTCGAGCAGATACGCGGCGTTGAACCCGATCTCCAGGCCTTCTCCTTCGTAGCTAAGCTCGAGCTCGTCCTCTCCCTCTCCGAGATCGGGAGTTAGGACATTCAGGTGGACTCGGTCCGGCTCGAACATCATCCGGATGCGATGGGTCTGATCGCTCGCGACCACTGCCATGCGACGCACCGCGGACGCCAGCGCATTCTTGTCGACGATGGCAAACTTGTCGTTGTCCTTCGGGATGACCTGTTCGTAGTTCGGATAGCTTCCCTCAATCAGACGCGTGTAAACCTCCGTGCCTCCGGCCCTGAACCCTAGGTGATTTCCGCTCCGGGCTACCTCCAGATCGTCCTCCTGCTCGAACAGGCGCTGGACCTGCTGCAACGCGCCCGGTGGCACGATGAAGTCGGCGCTGGGGGTGCTGGAGGTGCTGGAGGTGCTGGAGGAGGAGGCCGGGATCCCCATGCGGGCCAGCCTGTGACCGTTCGTGGCCACCATGCGCATGTGGCTCTCGTGAAGCTCCCAGAGGACGCCGTTCAGAATGGGGCGGCTCTCTTCAGTGGATACCGCGAAGGACGTGTGCTTGATGAGCCTATGAAGGTCGCCACCCTTGACCTTCCACCCCTCTTTGAAGTCCACCTGGGGGAGTGTGGGAAACTCGTCGCTGGGCAACCCGTTCAACTTGAAGTGGCTTGGTCCACACTTGAGCTCAATCTGATCACCCCTCGTCGTCACCTCGACCGGTTGATCGGGGAGCTCGCGGGCGATCTCCTGTAGCTTCTTTCCAGGAGCCGTCAGGCTGCCCTGCTCCCTGACCTCGGCGAGCACCCATACGCGCACGGCAACGTCGAGGTCCGTGCCGCTCATCCAGATCCCGTCTTGTCCGGCCTCCAACAAGATGTTGGAGAGCACCGGGAGAGTCGTCTTGGTAGGAATGCTCGCCGAGACGGCGGCGAGGCCCTTGTGAAGGTTCTGCCGAGTGATGGTGCAGTTCATCGAGCCTCCACGGCGTCTGTCGAGCCCGGGTTTTTCACAGTGGCTATTTTTAAAAGACTACACTATAAGAAAAAACTAGTAGTAGTAGAGAGTGTGGAAGTGTGGAGGACTGGGATTTGGCCCTGCTCCTCCAGGAGCTTCCACAGTGCCACACGATTGTGGAAAGCATGAATAATTCCTCCGGCCTCTTCCTCCCGTAGAAAACTCGGAGGAAACTGAGCCCTCTTCCACACGTCTATGCACGCGCATCAGACCGGTTTCCTCAACTCTTCCCGCACGGCTTCGATGCTTCTTCGGAACGAAGAATCGCCCGCCATCGTCTCTTCCACCTTACGAATCGAGTGGATTACGGTCGAGTGATCCCGGCCTCCGAACAGCTTTCCGATCTGCACCAAGGAGTCGTCGAGGAGATCTCTGATCAGGTACATGGCGACCTGGCGGGGGACCGTCAAGTCTTTCGTCCGGCGCTTCGAGCTCAGGGCCTCGTCACGCACGCGCCAGTGCTTGGCTACTACCTCTCGGATGCGCTCCGCGGTCACCTGCCCTCCTACTGAGCCGGGCTCGTATCCGAAAGTTCCCTGAAGCGCAGTTCGCGCCAACTCGACCGTGATTTCCTGATGGGTGAGGGACGAATAAGCCAGAAGCTTGATCACCGCGCCTTCGAGCTCCCGGACCGAGGAAGTGCAAAAACGGGCGATGAAATCGATGACGTCGTGGTCGAGCGTGAGGTCGTCGTCCGCAGCCTTCTTCCGGAGGATGGCGATGCGCGTCTCGTAGTCGGGTTGCTTGATGTCGGCCACTAGCCCCCACTCGAAGCGGGAGATGAGCCGCTCCTCGAGCCCGGGGAGCTCCTTCGGCGGCCGGTCACTGGTGAGAACGATCTGCTTGTGTGCGTCGTAGAGAGCGTTGAACGTGTGGAAGAACTCCTCCTGGGTTCGCTCCTTCCCCTGCAGAAACTGGACGTCATCCACGAGCAACAGGTCCATCTGACGGTACCGCCGTCGAAACTCGGCGGTGGTCCCCTGCTGGATGGCCGTCACGAGGTCGTTGGTGAACTGCTCCGTCGGAAGGTAGGCGATCCGGCTCGAGGGCATCGTCTCGCGAATGGCGTTTCCGATGGCGTGCATGAGGTGGGTCTTACCCAGGCCCACGCCGCCGTAGAGGAAGAGCGGGTTGTACATCCGTGCCGGCTTCTCGGCCACGGCGGTGCATGCCGCTGTTGCCAGTTGGGCGTTGTCCCCCACCACGAACCGGTGGAAGGTGTATCGCTCGTTCAGGGACGGCCGGGGGATGGAGGCTTCGGCCGCCGGTGCGGACCGAGCCACGTCGGGGGCGGCCACCTCGACGGTCGGGACCGACCGCGGCGCGGCTGGGTCTCCACACTGGAGCTTGAGCCGGAGTGGACGCCCCAGGATCTGCTCGATCATGTCCCCCAGGAGGGGCCCGTACTTGTCCTCCACCCACTCCACGTGGAACTGGCTCGGTGCCTCCACCAGGAGCTCCGAGTCGGTGAGTCCCACCGCCGCCGTACCTGCCAGCCAGGTACGATAGGTCTGCTCCTGAAGGCGGCCTCGGGCTGCCTCGAGGACCTTTGACCACAGGTCTTCGGCGGTGAACTCCATGCGCTCCTCTGGAATGTTTGGACAGTCACGAAATCTAGCGGAGACTCGGCGGTCAAGCACGCTAGAATTTTGATGTGGAAAAGTCAATTTCGGCGGCTCGCGTCAAGGAGTTTCGGCGCTGTTAGCCGGGTTGGGCTTGACCTTGGTTCACGCTCTCGGATATCTTTCCTTGCCTATTTTTTGGCGGCCCGCGGCGCGGGTCCGGAACGACGAAAGAAGGCTCCAAGGCTATGAAGCCCACATATAGGCCTCGCAATCGGAAGCGCGTGAACAAGCACGGCTTTCGTAAGCGGATGAAGACTCGCGCGGGGCGGAGGACGCTGGCGCGGCGACGGGCGCGGGGACGCGCTCGCCTGGTGGTGAAGATCGGCTCGAAGTAATCGCATGAACGCGGCCCGCTCGGCGGCCGGGCCGGGTCCGAGCAGGACCGGTGAGGTCCGTTTTCCACGCTCGGTACGAATCAGCCAGGCTCGAGACATTCGATCGCTCCTCCGGCGGGGCACGCGGAAGAAGACGCCCAATCTGGACGTCTTCTTTTTGTCTTCACCCGCTTCGCGAAGCCGGTGGGGAATCATCGTTCCCAAACACAAGCACTCGATTGTCCAGCGGAACCGCGTGAAGCGACGACTGCGGGAGATCGGGCGAACTCAAGTGCTCCCGCGGCTCAGGGAGGAAGGGTTGGGGTTGGACGTGCTGGTAAGGGCCCGGAGAGAAGCATACGCTGCCGGTTTCCGTACTCTCAGAGGAGAGCTTCAGGCGGTGACGGAGGACTTGTGCTCGGGCGAATGATCCTCGGAGTGATCCGGTTCTATCAGCGGGGGATCTCGCCGTATACCCGTTCCTCTTGCCGGTTCTCACCCACATGCTCGGAGTACGCGGCAGTGGCAGTGGAGCACTACGGCGCCGCCCGTGGGAGTTGGCTGGCGCTCAAGCGCATTCTTCGCTGCCGACCGTTCGGAGCGTGGGGCCACGACCCGGTGCCGGAAGACCTCGAGGTCGCCCACTCGAATCGACGTGGAAGCGAAGGATAGATGAATCAGGAAGCCCGGTTCCTCCTGGCGATCACGCTGATGATCCTCGTCCTGGTGACAACGAACATCCTCTTTCCGCCCATCCCGCCCGAGGAGCTCGCTCCGTCTGATGCGGACTCGGTGACCTCCGTCCAGGGCCCCAGCGAGACCGTCAGAGCGCCTGGGCTCACAGCGCCCGGAGAAGTGCCTGCCGAGACCGTGCCGGCCATCGTCGGGGACCTGCGACAGCCGCCGGCGACAGAAGGGGTATTGACCGAAGCGGGGCCCGAGCCGGGGGAGCAGCCCAGCCGCGTCCCGCTCGAGACTATCGTCGTGGAGGGTCCCCTCTACCGGTTCGCATTCAGCAATTACGGCGCTCGACTGACCTCCGCCCAGTTGCTCCAGTTTCAGTCGTTCTCCCACGACGGTCCGGTGGAGTTCTTCCCCGAGGGCGGCCTCGGTGCCCTGGGCGCCGAGGTCCGAACCGACCGAGGTAGCCTCGACCTCAGCAATCTCCCCTTCGAGGTCGTTCCCCGGGAGGGGATACGCTTGATGGAGGGCGACGGGCCCCAGGCCCTGGCCTTCACCTACAGGCATCCCTCGGGCGCACTCACATTCGAGACGACCTACACCTTCGATCCGTTGTCCTACGAAGTCGGGGTGACGACCGGCCTCACCGGCGTGGATCGGGCGCTTCTGGTGACGGACATGGGAACGGGCCTGGCGTACAACGAAGCGCGGCACGCCGAAGAGTCGCGGGTGATGGGCTATGTGACGAACCACCTCCGGGAAGGCATTCAAGCCGAGCCCATGCGGAAGGTGGATGAGGATCGGGTCGTCGAGGGACCGCTCATCTGGTCCGCCCTCAAGAGCAAGTACTTCCTGTTTGCGATCCTGCCCGGCGTGGGAGGCGACGAGCAGTACCTCGGTGGCCTCATCGCCGGTCCGGCGCCCAGAGACGACCAGGCCGAGGTGGCCGTGACCCAGTCCCTGGGGACGAGCGGATCGGCGAGCTACCGGCTCTTCCTGGGTCCCCAGGAGCGGGATCTGCTCACGGCCTACGGCAACGAGCTGGAGGAAGCGAACCCCTACGGGTATCGCTGGATGCGGGTCGTGGTCCGCCCCGTCGTCGCGATCGTGATGACGATCCTGAACTTCCTGCACCGCAACCTGAACGTCGGCTACGGCTGGGTGCTCATCATCTTCGGTGTGATGATGCGGGTCCTGCTCTTTCCGCTGAACCAGAAGGCCATGCGGGCGCAGATGCGGAACATGGCCGTCCAGCCGCTTCTCCAGGAGATCCAGAAGAAGTACAAGGACCAACCCGAGAAGCTCCAGAAGGAGATGATGAAGCTGTACAAGGACCACGGCTTCAACCCGGTCGCCGGGTGCCTTCCCATGCTGCTCCCTTGGCCGGTACTCATCACGCTCTTCTTCGTCTTCCAGAACACGATTCAGCTTAGGGGTGAGAGCTTCCTCTGGCTCCCCAACCTCGCGGCGGCCGATCCGATCTATGTTCTTCCGGTGCTCCTGGGCGTATCCATGTTCCTCATGCAGTGGATCTCGATGCGGTCGATGCCGGAGCCGAATCCCCAGATGAAGATGATGCTGTGGATGATGCCCATCATGATGACCTTCATCTTCATGAACTTCGCGTCGGGGCTGAACCTCTATTACGCGACGGCGAACCTGGCCACGCTGCCTCAGCAGTACTGGATCGCCAAGGAGCGTCAGAAGCTCAGGGCCCCGGGACCCTTGAAGCTCGCCACCAGCGGTGACTGAGGAGGTCTCCGGCCGGCCGAGCGGGCCGGCAGTGGATACCATCGCAGCGGTGGCGACGGCCCAGGGCCTGGGCGCCGTTGCAATGGTTCGGCTCTCCGGCGGCCGGGCCTTCGAGATTCTCCGCGCCCTCACGCCCCATCACCCCGACGACGTCCCAAGCCGCTCGCCCCGTCTCGTACCGGTCAGCGATCCGAAGACGGGTGAACCCCTGGATCGCGCTCTGGTCACTACCTTCCGCGGGCCCGACAGCTACACCGGCGAAGACGTGGTGGAGATCTCGAGTCATGGCGGATGGCTGGTGCCCGCTCTGGTACTGGAGGCGTGCCAGGCGGCCGGCGCCCGTCTCGCCGAGCCCGGGGAGTTCACGCGGAGAGCGGTCCTGAATGGCAAGATGGACCTGGTGCAGGCCGAGGCGGTGCTGGACCTGGTGGAGGGGCGCAGCCGGGCGCTGCACGACAGCGCCCTGTTCCAGCTGGAGCGGGGGCTCAGCCGGCGGATCGGCGCGCTCCGGGAGCGACTCGTCACTTTGGAGGCTCTCCTGGTGCATCACATCGACTTCCCCGAGGAAGACGAGGCGCCGGTTCCGGTGGAGCGCGTCCTGGTAGAGGGGAGGGCCCTGCTCGATGCTCTGGACGAGCTCCTGGGCACGGCCCCCGAGGGGGAGCTTCTCCGTGAGGGGGCCCTCACGGTTCTGGCGGGACTTCCCAACTCGGGTAAGTCGAGCCTCTTCAACGCGCTCCTGGGCCAGGACCGGGCCATCGTCACCGAGATCCCCGGAACGACCCGTGACGCGCTGGAGGCCGTGGTGTCGCTGGGCGGCTTTCCCTTCAGGCTCGTCGATACGGCCGGCATTCGCGACACAGAAGAGACCGTGGAGCGCCTGAGCATCGAGTTGGCGGCGCGATACCTGGACAGCGCGGATCTCGTGCTCTTCTGCGTGGAGAGCGGCAGGGAGCCGCTGGAGGACGAGCGACGTTTCCTGGAGGAGCTCGCGGAGGTGCCGGTGGTCATCCTTCGCACGAAGGTCGATCTGCGCCCGGCCGCGGCGGAGGCGTCCGTGTCCGGGACGGAGCCCGAGATCGATCCCTCTCGGAAGGAGTTTTCGAGCGAGGAGTCCGAGGGCGACGGGGGACCGGAGGGTCGTGAGGTCCTCGAGGTCTCCGTGGTGGACGGTACGGGAATCGGGCGTTTGCAGGAACTCCTGCCCTCCTTCGTGTACCGTGGCTTCGTTCGGACGGGCGTGTCCGTGCCGGCGCTGACCCGGGCCCGGCACAGCGAGGGGGTGCGCATGGCCCGGGATCAAGTGGCGGAGTTCATCGTGGCGCTGGAGGGGGAGGTGCCGGCGGAGATGGCTTCGACGCACCTGCGACCGGCCGAGACGGCACTGGAGGAATTGCTGGGAGTGATATCCACCGACGAGGTTCTAGACCGGGTCTTTCGCGACTTCTGCATCGGGAAGTGATGACGAACGAGCACACGGCGCTTCAGGTGGGATTCCGGGTCCAGGGCCGGGTCCAGGGCGTCGGTTTCCGGTGGTGGACCCGCCGGACGGCGGCCAGCCTCGGGCTTCGGGGCGTGGTCTTGAATCACATGGACGGGAGCGTAGAGGTGCACGCCGGCGGTGACGAGGAGTCCGTGGCGCTTTTCGCGGCCCACTTGGCCGAGGGACCGCCGGGGGCGAGGGTGGACGGCGTAGAGCGGTTCCCGTCGGAGCGGTCCCTCCCGAGCGAGTTCGAGATCATCTCCGAGTTCGGGATCATCTGATGCTCGCCGAGCGCTACGACGTCATCGTCGTGGGAGGAGGCCACGCGGGTTCCGAGGCGGCCGCGGCGGCGGCCCGGGTCGGTGCGCGGACCCTCTTGATCACACCCGACCTGTCCAGGGTCGGGCAGATGAGCTGCAATCCCGCCATCGGTGGGGTGGCCAAGGGGGTGGTGGCGCGCGAGGTGGACGCCCTCGGAGGCATCATGGGGCGCGCGACCGACGCTTCCCGCATTCAGTTTCGTATGCTCAATCGCTCCAAGGGGCCTGCCGTCTGGAGTCCCCGGGCCCAGTGCGACCGTGGCCTGTACCCCCGCGCGGTTCGACGGGCGCTGGATGAGCTCCCCAACCTGGCCCTCTTCCAGGAGATGGTGACCGGGCTGGTGATGGAGGGGGGCCGAGCGGTGGGCGTCCGGACGCGTGGGAGCCTGGAGTTCCGCGGGGAGACCGTCGTGGTGACGGCCGGGACCTTCCTGCGGGGGAGGATCCACATCGGAGGCGAGGCCGGGGTGGGGGCGGGTCGTGCCGGCGAGGCTCCGTCGGTGGCGTTGGCCGAGGAGCTGGAGGCCCGTGGCCTCGAGATCGCCCGCTTCAAGACCGGGACGCCGCCCCGCATCGACGGCCGGACCGTGGACTATTCGCGGATCGAGAGGCAGGACGGCGATCCGGAGGACTTCCGTTTCTCGGCATACACCGAGGAGCGCGTCCCCGAGCAGCGTCCTTGCTGGATCACGTGGACGGGAGAGGACCTCCGCCGTGTTGTCGAGGACAACCTCGACTGTAGCGCGCTCTTCGGGGGTGAGATCTCCGGACGGGGGCCCCGGTATTGTCCCTCTATCGAGGACAAAATCGTGCGCTTCCCGGACGCGCCTCGCCACCAGGTGTTCCTGGAGCCCGAGGGACTGGAGACGACTGAGCTGTACGTGAACGGGCTGTCCACGTCTCTGCCTCCACAGGTGCAGATCAACTTCCTCCAGACTGTCCCCGGGCTCGAGCGCGTCCAGGTCACCAAGGTCGGCTACGCCATCGAGTACGACTACTTTCCGCCCCACCAGCTCAGGCATACGCTGGAGGTGAGGGCGATCCCGGGGCTCTACTTCGCCGGACAAATCAACGGAACCACCGGCTACGAGGAGGCGGCCGGTCAAGGGCTGATCGCCGGAGCCAACGCCGCCTTGAGCGCTCTCGCTAGGAGCCCGTTCATCCTGGAGAGGGACCAGGCCTACATCGGGGTTCTCATCGACGACCTGATCACGAAGGGTGTCGATGAGCCCTACCGGCTGTTCACGTCCAGGGCCGAGTTCAGGCTCATGCTCCGTCAGGACAATGCGGCGCGGCGGCTAGGTCCGGTGGCCCGTGAGGCGGGGCTCCTGACCGGGGATCAGCAGGGCACCATGAGCGATCGGGTGGAACGGGAGACGCGCATCCTGAGGTGGTTCGTCGAGACAGTAGTGAAGCCGTCGGCGGTGAATCCGCTTCTGGCCGAGTGTGGCACGCCTCCGATTCAGCAGTCGGTGCGAGCCGCGGAGCTGCTCAAGCGCCCCCAGGTTCCAGCGAGGGAGCTGGCTGTGGTCGGGGGCGCACCCTTCGATCCCGATGCCGAGGGCGACGCCGTGGCCGCCGTCGAGGTGGAGCTCAAGTACGAGGGATACGTCCGACGGGAGGCCGAGAGGGCCGAGAAGCTGAGGGAGCAGGCCACATTCGAGCTCCCCGACGATACTCCGTATGCGGCCTTCCTGAACGTGTCGTACGAGGCGAGAGAGAAGCTGTCGCGGATCCGCCCGGCCTCACTGGCCCAGGCGGCCCGTATCCCCGGCGTCTCACCGGCAGACCTCCAGAACCTGATCCTTGAGGTTCGACGCTGGAGGCGCGGGGAGATGGCGGTGGTGGCGGGGGAGTGAGGGGCGGCTCGCCCGAGGCCCTCGCTGTCGTAACTTACTCGCGGAAACGGCGGGGCGCCCTCACCCAAGGGCGGAATCGGGCTCCGATTCAACCCAATCGCCGAGTGTCTCTTTGATGGCGACGACTAACTCGTTGAAGTCAGCGGGCTTGATCAAATAACGACGCACACCCAGCGCGTAGGCCTGTCGAGCATGCTTTGGATCTTCAGAACCGGTGAGCATGATCACCGGAACGCTCGCAAGTTGCTCGTCGCCGGCGAGCCATTCCAGGAGATCGAGACCACTAATGTCGGGGAGCCAGTGGTCAAGCACGATCAACGCGGGTGGATCTTCCGCGCGTAGATACATTTGGGCGGCTTCGCCCGTGACCGCCGTATCCACGTGAACATGAGACAACTTCGCTAGGACCAGCTTTATCAGATTCTGGTGGTCGATATCGTCCTCAACGACGAGGATCGTGGTCTTCCGGTCCATAGCATCGTCCTTCTCGTCGACGTGATGAGCTCATTAGCCAACTGCGTCAGACTCCGACCCAATCCATGGGCCGAGCACCTCCCTTACGGCCACCACCAACCCGCCGAAATAGACTCATTTCCTGGACCTTGCGCACGCACCTTACACAGGTTAATGGATCGACTGACAGGACGCAATTATTGCACAATTACTGGGCGACTTTACGAAAGCTAATCAATCGGCCCACTAGTCAACCCATGCCCCTCCGGAAGCGTGGATGATAGCTCGTAGCGTGAGCCGGTTGACCCATCCTGAATGGAGGCTTGCGGAACCGGTCCCCTATTGGCGATCCTGCTGAAACACCTTTGTCATTCCACCAAAGCCCCCACATCCCCGAGATCCGAGCTGATGAGGCACCCATGAGCGAGGCATCACCCATGGATCGGCCGGCACCACATGTTCTCGCCAAGGTACGAACTGGGTCTGGCCTGAGTTGGGATGGGTTTGCTGTCCGGGTGAGTGAGGCCGGATTCGCAGTGTCTGGCCGAAGAGTCCGAGCGTACGAAGAAGGGAGCACCAAGAGGATACCACTGGAATATGTGGAGGCCGTTTGCAGCGCGTTTGGAACATCTCCGGGCGTTTTCTTTTCGCAAGGCGCATCAGGCGACGTTATACCATCCGAAACAGAGGCTGAGCGTCAGCTTGCTGCCGTTCGAAAGGTCTTGGAGGGCGATGAGCCGTCCCTTCAGAGCTCCTCAAGAACGCCTCATGACCCTGGGTCGTTACGGCGACGATTCCTCGCAGCGATCTCGGACTATAGTGATCTGGAGGTCGAGCGCATATGCAGCCTCAATCACGAGACCGTTCGTCAATACAGGCAGGGACAGTGGCCCAAGAGGGGGCCCAACGCCGCGTCCCAGGTCAAGATGGAGAGGTTCCTCGAGCTACATGAACAGCGTCGAACCGCGGCGGCCACGGAGGCGGGAGAGCTCCCACCGCTGAGCGAAGGGCTTATATCATTCGCTGAGGAATGGAAGCAGGACCAGGAATTCTCGAAGGAATACCCAAATCAGGGATGGATATCGATCACGAATCACGCAGTTCGTACGCTCAGGCTGCTTGGGCTGATGCGATACGATGACGAAATCGCGTGGCTCGCCTATAAGCGGGCGATGGGCTATGACCCGGAATCGGCGGACGATGTAACGCTTGACAACGTGGGTTTGAGTATAGACCCACTGGCGAATCTGGCGCGCCAGGATAGGGAAGGAGAGTCATACGACCTAGAAAGCGACAAGTAACCCTGGTGCTAGTGTATTATTATTAGCTCCATCTTGTGCCTAGCCGTGGTGGACCACCATGACGGCTTTTCACCTAATGCTCGAGGAGGCACAAGATGAGGAAGTTAGTCGCGGTACTCGTGTTACTGGTTGCCGCTGGATTGACGACGACGGCGTGCGGGACGACACCAGTTAGTCCGGGAGACATCGAGGGCTGTGGTGCTTGGCCGACCCCGAATGGCTGCCCCTAGGGACCAGCTAGACCGCAGAGGCGATTAACTCTAGCTGGGTCCGGATTTCATCTTCTTCAGCATCCCGCGGGGTGAGGTCCGGACCCATCAGGGAGTCCCAAGGCCGGTCACGCTTGAGCGCGTCCTCAATCTCAAACACAAGCTTTCCCAGCCGCATGCTCTCGGCCTCGCGAAGCGCCGTTTCAATCAACCGACGTCCCTCCTCCTCGCGGCCCAGTGCACAGAGCACCTGTCCCTGCTCCCCAAGGACCTGAACTCGCCCCATTGCAGACATACTCGCCGGGTCAACTTCAGACCTCAGGTTGGCAAATGCCGTCTCGTCACCTTGCAGGGCAGCTATTACGGCCAAGTTGTGCGTAGCGATCTGACGCGTTTCCGGGAGCGGGGCGCACTTAGACGTCAGCAGGTTACACGACTTGGCCTCTTCAACCCGTCCCAACATGCGGAAACAGTCACTCAGGGCCACAAGAATATCCCACTCATCGTCAAAGCCCCGAGCCAAAGAGAGCGCTTGCCACCCGACCCGGGCAGCCGCTCTCCAGTCTTCCTCCAGACGATGAATCCACATGAGGCCCAAATACCCTTGCGCAACCGCCTGCTTGTTCTCTGCCTCCATTCCAATCTGGACGACTTCTCGGTAGAGGTCCGTCGCCTCAAGGAGAGCCCCCTTGTGAAGTCGCACGTTGGCCAGACCCACAGTTACTGAGGCGACCAATCCCATTCTTCCGGCGTCGCGAGCCACCTCACGGGCTCGAGCGTACCACGACATAGCCTCGTCCCACTGGGCGAGCTTCCGAAGTGCTCGGCCCCCGTACCAGGACGAGTAGATTACTGCATCCGTGTCCCCTGTTGCGAGCGAGACTTCGTAGGCACGACGATACTGACTCGCGGCATCTGCGAAGGCGGAGGCCTCCTCGGCTGCCTCGCCCTTGGCAAGCAACTCCTTGGTGTCGAGGCTTCCCGTCGGCTCCAGTTGACCGATCCGAGCAACCGCCCAGGTTGCTCCCCAGAAAGCGACTTCGACCTCGCGGCCGACGTCGCGTCCAACGCGTAGGCGCTCTTGTGACTGGAGAATGAGGAACCAGGATCGACCTTCCCGCTCGGCAAGAAAGATGCCCGCCCACTTATTGGCCCTTGTTTGGCCACTGCTGAGCCGACCGGTGAGCGACTCCCTCCGTGAGATCTGTTCCAGCTCTTTGGGTAAGCTCTGCAGCTTCGACTTGCCGTCAGTCCCAAGCGTGAGGTACGGGTGGAATTCCGCTGGACGCTCAAGGGCGCACCACACGAGGGCACAGTACTGCGCTCTGGATGCTTCCATAAGGCGTGCCAACTTAGGGGCCAGCCGGCCCCGAATCGGATCGTGCCTGTATCGTGTGAGGTCAGATAGCATCGGACGATTCTAGCTGTTTATGAGCGTCGTCGGAAGAAGGCGTGCCACAAAAGACACGCATCCTACCGCGGAAAAGTGCGCCTGGAGTAATACAACAATTAATGTGCAACTATTGCAACTCAATTTGTGACGGCATAAGCTGGGCTTGTACGCGGGCGGGCCCAGGCGGTAGCGATCCAGCTCTAGCGGGGAATCGCCACGTTCCGCGTGATTCTCGGTTTACCTCGTAGGCGTTACTCGAAACGCAATGGGCCAGTGCCGCCCGGCGCGAGAAAACGCCACCAAAGCGGCCGTGTTGATCGGGAGGCCGTGAATTCGCCGTGGCGTCATGAACCACGCACATGTAATGCGACCCGTGAGACGCCATTTCATCTGCGGTGACCACACCTACCAAGCCGAGGAGCAGGACGTGGCTCCCGCAGGTGCCTTCGGTGGGGCCCTTCGAGGTCCCGCGCAAAGGTCGGAGTGGGTGCTCAGGTTCTGGGAGGCCGACGGCACCGAGGTCGGAGCAGTACGTAACCGAACCGGCCTCCGGATCGACGAATTAATGGAAGAGGAGCTGTGCGTGCACCTGGCCGACGCCCGGAGACATAAGGCACCTGAATCGTTCTCCGATGACGAGGGAGAGTGACGCTCCGCGTCAGCAGGAACCGCTCGTTAGCAACGCACCGGTACAGCCTACACTGATCCTTTACAGAATGGCCTACACTGATGGTTGACAGGTTCCCCATCCACAGGGTTCTCAAACGAGGAGAGCCCGATGCACTGGAACCAGTCGACCGGTACGAGAAGCGAGTACGTTTCGTCTTAGAAGTCCAGCAGTGCGAACTGAGTACGTATACTAACTACCTAAAGATACGTACGTCTTCGAAGAGCTCGACCTTGCCTTAGCTGTTTCACGTGAAACACCGACTGGTCCGTTTCACGTGAAACAGGGATGAAAGGGCTCGATCGGAGCGCTAGTGTGGCGTCCCAGAAGTTCGCGAGCCGAGCGACCTTCATACTCGTCGTGAGCGCCGAGTTGACCGCGAGACGATCGAGCGCAGCGAGATCAATGCCCGAGACACTTCTGGGGCACCACACTAGTTACCGGGGAACTATCTTGGTGCGAAGGGCGGCCGCTTCCATTGTCCCGTCGAGGTTGAAGTCGAAGTTCGTGTCGCTCTCGAGGATCACCGACGAACCTGCCCGCTCCCAGCGGGCTCGCGACTCCTCTGGGTTGGGGAGCTGCCTCATGAAGATGACGTACTGGCCCTCCACCGTCAGGACACCGGACTCGCTGGAGGATTGGCCGTAGCCGGCGAGAATAGCCTTGCTCGTCACCACCATGGATTCGGCGATCCACTCCCCCACCATGAAGTCCGGATTGACCTGGGGACCCGTCGAGTCGTCGCGGCCACCGCAGCCTGAGGCGACAAATGTCAGCATCAGAGCGGACAATCGGGCAACGGAGCGAGGGGTTCGGATCATGGATGATGCTGCCTTGTGGTGGATCCTTCCGCTAAGTGGGTGCCTCCGCAGGAGCCGCCTCTAGGGTTGGAGCGGTTTCGGGTGCCTCCGGGCCTGAATCTATCATCCGCCGGGAGCCGGCGGAACAGCCGGACTTCGCTTTACCGTGTGTTGCGCCGGGAGTATATTCACGACCTCGCCCGTAGGATTCACATCGCAACGGTCCATTCATGTCGCGCGTCATCGCAATCGCCAACCAGAAGGGTGGGGTCGGCAAGACCACGACCGCCATCAACCTCGGCGCCTCCCTCGCCGTAGCCGAGTGTCGCACCCTGGTGATCGACATGGATCCCCAGGGGAATGCCACCAGCGGCCTCGGAATCGAGGATCATCCGGGGCTCGTCACGATCTACGACGTCCTCATTGGGGGGCGCGAGGCGAAGGAAGCCGTCATCGAGGCGCTTCAGTTCCCGTTCCTGGACCTCATGCCCAGTACCCGGGACCTCGTCGGAGCCGAGATCGAGCTCGTGGGGGCCCTGAGTCGGGAGACGGTTTTCCGTCGGGCCCTGGAGTCGATACGAGGCGACTACGACTATATCTTGCTGGATTGTCCCCCTTCCCTCGGCCTGCTGACCCTCAACACGCTCACGGCGGCAGACTCCGTGCTGATTCCGATACAGTGCGAGTTCTACGCTCTGGAGGGTCTGAGTCAGCTCCTGAACACGGTGCGACTCGTACAGCGCGCCCTGAATCCCGGGCTCGAGATCGAGGGGGTGCTCCTCACCATGTTCGACCGCCGCCTGAATCTTTCTCGTCAGGTCGCGGCGGAGGCCCGCGAGTACTTCCGGGATCGTGTGTACCGCACGGCGATCCCTCGTAACGTTCGCCTGGCCGAGGCTCCGTCCTTCGGTCAGCCCATCGTGCAGTATGACGTGCTTTCACAGGGCGCCCAGAGCTATCTGGCTCTAGCGAAGGAACTCCTGATGGGACGCGGACCTGTAGCGGCGTAGAGTCGTGTTAGCCGTACCTCGGTTGGAGGAAAAAAGCCGGTGAGTCCCCCTGTGAAGAAGGATCGGTTGGGCAAAGGCCTCGGGGCCCTTCTCGGTGACTACATGGACCCTGCGGGCACAGGCGACGAAGCCCAGCGCCTGCCCGTGGCCGCAATCGTTCCGAATCCCAAGCAGCCCAGGAGGACCTTCTCTGACGCCGAGCTGGACAACTTGGCCCGCTCCATCGATGAGAACGGGCTCCTCCAACCCCTTTTGGTCCGCCCCGCCCCTAGGAGTCGAGACCGATACGAGCTGGTGGTCGGGGAGCGACGCCTTCGAGCGGTGCGGCGGCTCGGATGGGAGGACGTCCCGGTGGTGACTCGCCAGGTCGATGACGACACTCTCCTGGTTCTCGCCCTTGTGGAGAACCTCCAGCGCGAGGCGTTGAATCCCATCGAAGAGGCTGAGGGCTACCAGGCGTTGGAGGCCCAGCATGGGCTGAGCCACGCGGCCATCGCTCAGTCGGTGGGCAAGAGTCGCTCGACCGTGGCCAACATGCTGCGCTTGTTGCGGCTCCCCGTCTCCGTGAGGAAGCTGGTGGAAAGCGGGGACCTCGCTACCGGTCACGCCCGGGCCCTCCTGGGCGTGAGCGATCCCGTGCAGCTGGCCGAGCTCGCCCGTCGTACGGTCCAGTCCGGCTGGTCGGTCCGGGAGGTAGAGGGGCGCGTCCGGAGTGGAGCGACCAAGAAAAAGTCCGGTCCCCGATCGGGCGAGACCCGCGACCCCGTCGTCCGGGCCCTGGAGGAGGAGCTCCGCGCGGCCCTGGCCACCCGGGCTCACGTTCGTGTGGGGCGCGGAGGCGCGGGGGTCATCGAGATCCAGTACCGCAGCTCGGAAGACTTCGAGCGCGTGTTCGAGCTCATCACCGGTCGTGACGCATCCGAGGTGGTGTCGTGACCGAACCGGTTTTGAGGATCGTATTGATCCCCGACGGGAGCGAGAGTCGCACGTACCAGATCGCGCTCAGGCGTCTCCGGTTTCTCAGGGGCCTGGGGATCGGTCTCGGCGTGATCTTCGTGTTCGTGGTCGTCACCTGGGGATATATGGCGGCCCGGGTCGCCCACGTCGTGGAGCTCGAGGCGGAGGTGGCCGCTCTCCGGGCCGATCAAGCGCGCTTCCCAGCCCTCCTCCGGCAGCTCGACGATCTGGAGCAGCAATACGAAGGTCTTCGTGCGCTCTTCGCCCCCGACGGTACGAGAGCTCCGTCCGAGCTGTGGCTGCCGCCGCCCCGGTCCGTGAGCCGCTCCTCCACCAGGGACGTGAGCGGCGCCAGCGTTCCCGACAGCTGGCCGCTTACTGAGCGGGGATTCGTCACCCAGGGTCTCCTCGACGACGAGGACCAAGCGCACCCGGGACTGGACATCGCCATCCCAACGGGCTCATATATTAGGGCGGCCGGTGCGGGCCAGGTGGTCGACGTCGGGGAGGACTCCACGTACGGGCGCTATGTCCGTATCGAGCACGGAAACGGGTACGAGACTCTTTATGCCCATGCTTCAGTCACGACGGTGTGGCTCGGCGAGGTCGTTCGGAAGAACGAGGTGATAGCGTTCACCGGGTCGACGGGGCGGTCTACCGCCCCTCATCTTCACTTCGAAATTCTCCTCGAGGGAGCCGCGGTCGATCCCCTCGAGCTGGTGCAACAGCCATGAAATCAGTAACGAAAGCGGACGTTATGGCCAGGATCAACAAGACTACGCCAGCCACACCAGGCACGCCGCCCGAAGCGGTCATCTCCATCATCGGCGCGGGCATGACGCTGACGGGCGACTGTGAGACGGACGGCGCTCTGAGGATCGAGGGTACGGTCAAGGGCGATGTTCGGGCTGGCAAGGCCGTCGTCATTGGCAAGGAAGGGCTGGTGGATGGCAACATCTACACCCAGGACGCCGTCATCGCCGGTGGTGTGCTTGGATCGGTCCATGCGGAGTCGCGCCTGGAGGTGCAGTCCACGGGCCGCATTTCGGGTGAGATCGATGCACGGCGAATGCAGCTCGAGGAGGGCGCAACCCTCCAGGGCCAGGTGTCCGTGGGCGAATCTCGGCCCAAGGCCCACGAGCAGGCTTCCACTCGTAAGAAAGCAGCCGGTGAGGGCACGCCGGAAGGTGATGGCGGAGGTCAAGGGATCCCCGGCGGCGCGACTCCAGGTGGGGTGACCCACGACGGAGGCGCATCCATCGTGTCGGCGTCGCCAGCGATCGGGGGGCCACCGGCCTCCTCCGAGTGGCCGAAGCCTCTGGGATCGCCCGCGACGTCGCCTGGGAGGTCGAAGCCCCTGGGATCCCCGCGACATCGCCCGGGATGAACCCGGACGAGCAGCCCACAGCGCCGCCCACCCAGGGTGAAGGCCCTCCGAAGGAGATACCGCCCCAGCCGGCGCCACCGCGCCCGACGTAGTCTTTCCACAATCGTGGAAATATCCGTTATGTTGTTGTGGCGTAGTGGTTTACAGTAATATTTCCCAACCGTGTCCGAGGTCTGAGAGCCCTACGGTCCCGATTTTTCCACACTTCCTCAGCTTTCGTCGATGAAATTAGAATCCTTGCTCCAGTATCTTGATAAATACCTGGACGTAGAGGACTTTCCGGACCACGAATCGGCCCACAACGGTCTGCAGGTGGAGGGACCCACGGAGGTGGAGCGCGTGGCGGTGGCCGTGGACGCTAGCGAGGCCGTGATCCTGGAAGCTGTCGACCAGGGCGTAGATCTGCTCATCGTGCACCACGGCCTCTTCTGGGACGGGCGCACCCGCATGACCGGACCTCGCTTCAGGAAGCTGCGATCCCTCATTCAGGGAAGCACGGCCCTCTACGGCTGCCACCTGCCGCTGGACGCTCACGTCCAGGTGGGCAACTGCGCCGTCCTATGTAGAGAGCTGGGCTGGGAGCCCGCCGGCCGCTTTGGGAGCTACCAGGGGCGTGAATTCGGTTGGTGGTGCGAGGTCGATTCGGAGCGAGACGCGGTGGCGACGCATGTGGAGGAGGTGGTTGGGGGCCCGGTCCGTGTCATTCCGGGTGGGCCCGAGCACGTGTACCGGGTCGGAGTGGTCACCGGCGCGGCCGCGACTCTCATTCCGGAGGCCGCGGCGTTCGGCCTCGATGCCCTCCTGACAGGAGAAGGGTCCCACCACACGTACCACGACGCCATGGAGTTCGGGGTGAACGCGCTCTATGCGGGGCACTATGCGACGGAGACGTGGGGAGTGAAGGCCCTGGCCGCGCACATCGAGGACCGCTTCAGCATCCCCTGGGAGTTCATCGACGCGCCCACGGGGCTCTGAGCCCTGGTGTTCCGGATGCGCCGTGCCCTCGACTGGCCGAGACACTTGGTAACGGGACACTAGAACAGCCCGTCGAAATAGAAGTGCAGCCGAGTCCCGTCCTCACCGTGCAGCACGTGGGCCAGGTCGATACGGACGAGCCCGTCCAAGAGCGATCCTCCGACCCCCACTGATGCGGCGAATCCATTCGTGTCGAACCTCTCCTCGTGCCCGGTCCACGCGAAGTCGTTCGCGACCTCCGTCCGCGCGAACCAGAAGGCGCTCCCGGTCAAGTCACCCGTGAGCAGCCCCCGAAACGTCTCGGGTCCACCTAGATAGAAGCGCCGCTGGATCGGGGCGTCGGCGACAGACATACCCAGCCCGGCCTCCACCGCTCCTACGAGGCGGAAGGGCAAGGGATGTGCCAGCGCGCCGCTAGTCATCCACCTCCAGTACTCGAAGTCGCCGGCGGCGCCCTCTAGGACGATGCGGCCCGAGAGCATGAGGCCGCTGGGGTCCACGCCCCGATGTCCCCGGAGCTCGAGCTCGCCTCCGTACACGGACCCCTCGACGGCCGTGATGTTTTCCGGCATGTGGTCGTCGGGCCCGATGGCGCGCTGGAGGTAAAAGTCCGTCTCCTTGGACACCGCCCGGTGCTCCTCGAAGAACAGGCGGAGCGTCCTTCGCGACGCGCGGCCTGTCGAGACCCGGCTGAGCTCCACACCGAAGGCGTCGAAGAAGGCGCCCTGGTCGTTGCCGCCGAGCAGGTTGCTCAGCGACCGGGTGAACTCGAGAGGCCGAGCCCAGTCGGATCCGAAGTCGAGGCGGCGGTATCCGGTGAGGGCCCACCCTCGATCGCGCTCTCCCCGGAAGAAGGTGAGCTCCCCCCTGGGCTCCCGGTCCGCTGTCCCGACGCGTCCCTGTGCCTGAACGCTGAAGCGATGGGGCAAGGGGAGGGTGCCCGAGGAGCCGAAACTCAGCCCCTCGATGCGGTTGTAGCGGGCCATGCCATCACGGAGACCATACACCCACTCGACGCCGGGCCGGGCCTGCGAGGGCAGAAGGTCGTCGAGCTCGCCCCGGAGCTCGTCGATCTCGCTGTCGCTGAACGCCACGGGCGCGCGCTCGACCGCGGCCTCGGAGAGCTCAGGCGAGTTGACGACGGAGTCGGCCGGGGGCATGAGGACGGTCAGGTAGGTGATCTGGCCGGCCCGATCTCGTCGCTGCTCGGTCCGTGTCCAGCCGGGAGGGAGGGGGCGTGCGATGGGCATCTCGGACTCCTCGTTCACGCGATACCCGGTCACGGTCCACTCCACCGTGATGGGGATGTGGAGAAAGCGTCCGAGGGAGGCCTCCCCCTCCAGGGCAAACCGCCGCGGCAGCCAGTAGCGGAACTCGTGGAGGCTGTACTCCACGGTGACGTAGTCGATCTCGGCGGTCACTGGTTTGAGGAGACCGGGGACCTCGTCGGCGTCCTCGGGCTCGATGAGCTCCAGGTCGAAGGGTCGCGCCGGCTTGTAGCTCGCCCGGACCAGGCTCCCCGAGTCCTGGTCGAACCAGAGGGAGCCGGCAACGAGATGAACGTCGGGCCGTCTCGGCTCGACTCGCACCTCGATCATGGTTAGGGCCCGGTCCTCCATGGGGAGAGACAGGCGGAGCGTATCGCCTGAGGCGAATCGATAGTGGAGGGCGGCGGAGTCGGAGAGGGGATGGAGAACCCACTCGTCTCCGAAGAGCATGCGATCGTCCCACGGGTCGAACTCGAGGGCGGCCGGCCCGTCGCTCATGAGGTCGTCCCCCATGTCCTCGTTGATCTCGGCCTGGATCTCGGGGCTGTTTCCCACCAGCGGCACCTGGTAGCGGGCACCGATCCACTCCACGTAGCGATCGCCGCCCCGCACCCAGCGGATCCGGGCCACGCGCTCCCCGTCGAAGAGGCCCCGCTCGCGCCGGAAGCGGGCCACCTTCAGGCCCACATAGACCCTCTCACGGGCGACGCCCTCATAGCTGAGGATCCCCTCCATGTCGCCCTCGCGGGCGGCGATGGCGCTGGCCAGAATCGACCGGACTCCCTCATCCCGGTACGTGTCGGGTGGTGCGGAGACAGGCGGGACGACCTGGAGCGAAGCCGCTAGGAGGAAGGGGCTGAGGGCGGTGGTCATGGCGTCGTAAACCTTTCCTTCACGGGAGGTTGCCCCCGGTATGGCTCGTGGGTACGATCACCATTCGCCCCCCGCTGGCATCCTTGGAGCAAATCACATGTCCTACCGGTTCCTGACTGGCCCGGTCCTCTCATTCCTCGCTGTGAGCCTGCTCGCGGCTCAGAACGTTCCGACGCCCCGATCCCACTTCGGTTTCGATATCGGCGCCGAGCGGAAGCTGGCGAACTGGACCGAACTCACTTCGTACTACGAAAAACTGGCCCAAACGAGTCAACGGGTAACAGTAGACACACTCGGCGCGACGACCATGGGTCGTCCGTTCGTGATGCTCACCATAACGAGTGAGGAGAACCAGGCTCGCATCGACGAGCTTCACGCCATCCAGATGAAGCTCTCGGATCCGCGCCAGGTTTCAGGCGAGGAGGAGCTCGCAGGCCTCCTGGAGACCGGCCGAGCCGTGGTGCTCATCACGCACGCTATCCACTCCACGGAGGTGGGGGGTGCCCAGACGGCCGCCCGGCTGGCTCATCGCCTCGCCTCGTCCGACGAGCCGAAGGTCCGGGAGATCCTGGACAACGTCATTCTCCTCGACATCCCGTCCCTCAACCCAGACGGGACGGAGTGGGTGGTGGATTGGTACAACCGGTGGCTCGACACAGAGTACGAGGCTGCGCCGATGCCCTGGCTGTACCACTACTACGTGGGCCACGACAACAACCGGGACTGGTACGCGTTCACACAGAAGGAGACCCAGCATACGGTCTTGGGGGCCCACAATGCGTGGCATCCACACGTCGTGCACGACATCCACCAGATGGGGGGCGGAGGCGCCCGCATCTTCTTCCCGCCGTACATCGATCCCATCGAGCATAACGTGGACCCCGGCCTCGTGACGGCCGTCAACATGCTGGGTACCTTCATGGCCGCGGAGCTCACCGCCCAGGGCAAGGACGGCGTAGTCATGAACGCCATCTACGACGGCTTCACCCCGGCGCGGGCCTACCAGCACTACCACGGCGGTGCCCGGATTCTGTCCGAGACGGCGTCGGCCCGAATGGCGACCTCGGTGACCGTCGATCCCGACACGATCGGTGGCGGCCGGGGATACGACGCGGCGGTCGCCACGGCCAACTACCCGAACCCGTGGCGCGGAGGGGAGTGGGGGCTCCCGGACATCGTGGATTACCAGGATGCGGGCGCCATGGCGCTCCTCAGCAACGCGGCTAAGAACCGTCTATTCTGGCTCGAGAACTTCTACAGGATCAACGAGCGGGCCGTGAACGGTTGGGACGAGTGGCCCAGCGCGTGGGTTCTTCCCGCCGAACATGAAGACCCCGGCGGGCTGGCGTACGTTCTGCGCATCCTGCGCATGGGTGACGTCGAGGTGCATCGGACGTCACGGGCCTTCCAGGCGGACGGAAACCGCTACGCCGCGGGCACCTACGTGATCCCGATGAATCAGCCCTACGCGTCCTTCGCCCAGACCCTCCTGGAGGTGCAGCACTATCCGGATCTCCGGGAGTATCCGGGCGGGCCTCCGCGACGTCCCTACGACGTAACGGCACACACGCTGCCGCTCCTCATGAACGTGGAGGCCATGGCCGTCGAGAGGGTGCAGCCGGGCCTGGACGCCCTCATCGAGGGTGATCCCATTCCGACGCCCGATTTCGCCTTCGACCTCCCCTCGGGTCTGCGGGGAAGCGGCACGCCCAGGATCGCGCTGTACAAGTCCTGGCAGGAGCCCATGGAGGGCGGATGGACGCGCTGGGTGTTCGACCAGCACGAGCTGCAGTACGACACCCTGAAGGACGCCCGGGTCAGGGAGGGCGCTCTCCGGAGGGACTACGACGTGATCGTGCTCCAGGACCAGAGCCCCAGCTCCATCGCCGAGGGGTACGACGGCGGTACCCTGCCGGAGCCATATGTGGGAGGTCTGGGTGAGGAGGGCCTACAGGAACTGGAGGCGTTCGTGAACGAGGGAGGCCGAATCGTGGCCATCGAGGAGGCGACGGAGCTCGTGGCCGACCTCTTCGACCTCGGGGTCTCCAATGCGGTGGAGCGTCTGGAGTCCCGAGACTTCTACGTTCCGGGCTCCATTCTCGAGATACGACTCGACACCGAGCATCCCCTGAACCGGGGGATGGACGAGTCGGTGGCGGCCTGGTACTGGGGGAGCAGCCGGGCCTTCGACGTCCAGGATCCCGACGTCCAGGTGACCGCCCGGTACAGCGAGGGGAATCCCGTGCGCTCGGGCTGGATCCTCGGTCCGGAGCACCTTGCGGGGAAGGCCGCCATGGTGGAGGTGTCGGTGGGGAGCGGGTCGGTGGTCCTGATAGGGTTCCAGCCCAACTACCGGGCCCAGACGGTGGCGACGTGGCCGCTCCTCTTCAACGCCATGAATCCCGGCGCGGGCGACCGACCCCGAACCGAGGGCATGAGGTAGCGGATGAAATGCCCGAACTGTGGATCCGAGGCTGCTGGGCGATTCTGCTCTGACTGCGGAGCAGCCCTCGGAGCCACGCCGTGCCCGAAGTGCGGTCATGAGCCTCCGGCCAGCGCACGCTTCTGCAACCAGTGCGGGATGGCCATCGCCGGTGGCGGTGGCGCGGGTGGGGAGGCGGGTGCGGGTGTGGGCTCCGGCGGATTCGGCTCCGGAAAGGCCCCGGCGAGTCAGGCGGTCTGGTACATGGCAGGAGCGCTGATGGTGGGCCTCATCCTGGTGGTCGCCTACCCGGTCTACGGTCCGGGTGGGGCGTCGCCGGGACTGCCCCCGGCCGCAGCACCTGCTGGCGCTTCCAGCGTGGACCTCTCGTCCATGACGCCTCGGCAGGCGGCCGATCGCCTGTTCAACCGCGTCATGACCGCGGCGTCGGCAGGGGACGACCGGGAAGTGATCAACTTCCTGCCCATGGCCATTAGGGCCCACGAGATCGTCGAGGACCTGGACGTGGACGGGAAGTTCCACCTCGTCACGCTGCGTCTCGAGGGCTCTCTGAACGATGACGCCCTCGCGTCAGCGGAGGAGATTCTGGCCGAGCAGCCAGACCACCTCTTGGGTCTTGCGGGGGCGGCGGACGCCTCGCTGGCGCTGGGCGACTCGGCCAGCGCGCGGGCGTTCTACCAGCGCTTCCTGGATGCGTACGACTCGGAGATGGCCAAAGACTTGTCGGAGTACGGGGACCACGGCGCGCTCCTCCCGACCATGAGGGCGACGGCCCAGGCGCTGCTCGGGAACGACTGACCCGAGTGAACGCCCAGGTCTCGTACGCCCCGGCGCCGGCCGGAGACTTCCTGACCGGAGGAGAGTGAAGGCATCGTGAGCGAGTATAGCAACGACACCAGCGATCAGACGGTCGTTCCACCTCCGCCCTACTCCAAGGAGACTGAGGACGAGCGATTCCTTCAGTCCACGGTGGACGAGCTGGAGGAGCGGGGACTTCTCCGCAGTGGGCGGGAGTCGTGGCGCGTCTTCAGGATCATGGGTGAGTTCGTCGAAGGATTCGAGGAGCTGAGCAGCCTGGGCCCGTGCGTCTCGTTCTTCGGATCTGCCCGTCTGACCGAGGCCGATCCCGTATACCGGCAGTGCGTCGATACGGCACGGCTCATGGGAGAGGCGGGCTTCGGGATCATCACCGGAGGCGGTCCGGGGATCATGGAGGCGGCCAACCGGGGGGCTCGTGCCGCAGGCGTGTCTTCGGTGGGGTGCAACATCGAGCTCCCCTTCGAGCAGGGTCTCAACGACTTCGTCGACGTGGGCCTCGACTTCCGATACTTCTTCGTCCGCAAGATCATGTTCGTGAAGTATGGCCAGGCCTTCGTGATCTTCCCGGGCGGATTCGGGACCCTGGATGAGCTCTTCGAGGCCCTGACTCTCATCCAGACCGGAAAGGTCAGGAACTTTCCGGTGGTCCTCTTCGGGACGGACTACTGGTCGGGCCTTCTGTCCTGGATGCGCGAGCGGCTTGCGAGGGAGAAGAAGATCGCGCTGGAGGACCTCGATCTGCTCTTCCTGACCGATTCGCCCGCAGACGCCGTGGCCCACGTGGTCGACTGCCAGTCCAAGCCGTCTGTCGGGCATCCCCCGGCGCCGTAACGACCACGTGAGACATGCGGGGGACGCTCCCGAGTCTGCATCGGAAGCTGGAGAGAGCTCGCCGGCCGGGGAGGGTCCTTGATGGAGTCTCCCACCGCATGAGGGCTGGCCTACGCCGTTCGGAGCCTCGGCATAGGGTTGTGAGGCTTCCGGGGAGGCGCTTTCTTTAAAAGCTCGGCCAGCGGGGCACGAATAGAACGGACGTCTGGGACAGGACACGAGGGCCGCGCCTCAGATTCATCCCAAGAACAGGTCGCAGGTGTCGAGAACTCTCACAAAAGCGCCTGGGGGCTATGCCCCGGGGGGCAAGGATACCGGAGTCGTAAAGCCCAAGGGCCACTCGAGAATTCGGGCCCACGAGGGGTTGAATACGGTCCCCATCCGTGATCGCAAGCCGGAGTGGCTGAAGGTTCGGTCGCCCGGAGGTCCCCAATACCTCCGGCTCAAGAGCCTCATGCGGACCCAGTCCCTCCACACGGTCTGCGAGGAGGCCGGCTGCCCGAACATCGGGGAGTGCTGGGAGGCGGGGACCGCCACCTTCATGATCCTCGGAGACGTCTGCACGCGGGCGTGCAAGTACTGTGCGGTGGCCCACGGCCTGCCTACCGGGCTCGACCTGGACGAGCCGCGGCGAGTGGCGGAGTCGGTTCGGGCCATGTCGCTCGAGCACGTGGTGATCACCAGCGTGAACCGCGACGAGCTGCCCGATGGAGGAGCCGGCATCTACGCCGAGACCATCCGGCAGATCAAGGCTGCCGTGCCGGGGTGCTCGGTAGAGGTGCTCATCCCCGACTTCAAGGGCGACGAGGAAGCCCTGCGGGTCGTCCAGGAGGCCGGACCGGCTATCCTGGGACACAACCTGGAGACGGTGGAGCGGGTCCATCCCGAGGTCCGCCCCGGTGGTCGCTACTGGCGCTCCATCTCCTTTCTGGGAGCGGCCAAGCGAATCGACGCCTCCATGCTGACGAAGACCGGCATCATCCTCGGCATGGGGGAAGAGGCGCCGGAGATTCACCAGGCGATGAAGGACCTGCGCGAGGCCGCCGTGGATATCCTCACGTTGGGTCAATACCTGAGGCCCTCGCCTCAGCACATTCCGGTGGCCCGCTGGGTCAAACCGGCCGAGTTCGCTGACTGGAAAAGAATCGGGGAGAAAACATACGGATTCAAGCATGTGGAAGCCGGCCCTCTGGTTCGTTCGAGCTATCACGCGAAGGAGCAGGCGCGAGAGGTCGAGGCCGGTGCAGCCGGCCGTATCCAGGAGGTTGTCGAGGCGGACGTCCCCGCACCCGGAGAAGTGCTGCCGGGGCTTCAACTCGTTCAGCTGGAGCTTGGACGCCCCGGTCGGCGGGCGACAGGGACGCACGGTGATCCGGAGGCGACGAACCGATGACCGAAGCCAAGACGTCGCGGAGGAAGGCAACCAACGGAGGTCCCGAGCTGGAAGGCCTCTCCAAGGACAGGCTCCACCAGATTCTCCACGAGATGCTGCTCTATCGGCGCTTCGAGGAGAAGGCCGATGAGGGCTACGCGATCGGGAAGATCGGCGGCTTCTGTCACCTGCACATCGGGCAGGAGGCGGTGGCGGCCGGTTGCATTCTTCCGCTTCGGGATGACGACTACGTGATTACGGCCTACCGGGACCACACGCAGGCGCTCGCCAAGGGCGTGTCACCGGACGCCGTCATGGCGGAGCTCTACGGGAAGGCCGCCGGCGCTTCGGGCGGAATGGGCGGCTCCATGCACATGTTCGGCCCCGACGTGGGGTTCATGGGCGGTCACGGCATCGTCGGCGCGCAGACCGGCTTGGCGCTGGGGATGGCGTTCGCCATCCACTACCGGGGCGGAGATCAGGTCTGCATGTGCTTCCTGGGGGACGCGGCCGTGAACCAGGGCGCGTTCCACGAGTCCATGAACATGGCTGCCATCTGGGACCTGCCCTTGATCTACGTCGTGGAAAACAACTCGTACGGTATGGGCACGAAGTTCTCCAGGGTCTCGGACACCGAGATGGCCCAGAAGTCCGCGTCCCACGGCGTGCCGGCCACGATTGTGGACGGGCAGGACGTCGTCGCCACCTACAAGGCCTTCGAAGAGATCGTCCAGCAGGTGCGCGGCGGAAGTGGGCCCCAGTTCGTGGACGTGCAGTGCTACCGCTTCAAGGGCCACTCCATGTCGGACCCGGTGTCCGGCACGTATCGCTCCAAGGCAGAGGTGGACGACCGGACCGAGAACGCCGATCCCATCAAGATCCTGCGGGATCGGCTCTTGGCTGCGGACCTTCTCGCCCAGGATGAGCTCGAGGCCATGGACGCCGAGGTCCGGAGGATCGTCGACGCTGCCAACGAGTTCGCCGAGGCCGCACCCGACCCCGACCCGGCGAGCCTCTACGATCATGTCTACGCAGAGATCAACCCGCACGGCCGTCTCTTCTTCGACGACCGAGGGCAGTAGCCGAGGGACCGATGGCGGAACTGACGTATAGAGACGCGCTGAACGAGGCCCTCGCCGAGGAGATGGAGCGAGACGACGCCGTTTTCCTCTTGGGTGAGGAGGTGGCCGAGTACGACGGCGCCTACAAGGTTTCCCAGGGCTTGCTCGAGCGCTTCGGAGACAAGCGGGTCGTGGACACCCCCATCAGCGAGCTCGGTTTCACGGGGCTCGGAGTGGGCGCGGCCATGCTCGGCCTCCGGCCCATCGTCGAGTTCATGACCTTCAACTTCTCCATCCTGGCGCTGGATCAGGTGATCAATAGTGCCGCCAAGATGCTCCACATGAGTGGCGGCCAGATCGGGATTCCCATGGTGTTTCGGGGTCCGACGGGAGCGGCCCTCCAGCTCGGCGCCCAGCATTCCCAGGCCTGTGAGACCTGGTACGTGCATGCCCCGGGGGTGAAGCTCGTCACGCCTGCAACGCCTGCGGACGCGAAGGGGCTGCTCAAGGCCGCCATCCGGGACAACGACCCCGTGGCCGTCATGGAGGGGGAGCTCCTCTACAACGTGAAGGGAGAGGTTCCCGACGACGACGACTTCATCGTTCCCCTGGGACTGGCGGACCGGAAACGCGAGGGCGACGACGTGTCCATCATCACCCACGGCAGCATGGTACACATAGCGCTGCAGGCGGCGGGCCAGCTGGCCAAGGAGGGGATCGAGGCCGACGTGCTGGACCTGCGGTCCCTCCGGCCCCTCGACGTGGATGCCATCCTGGAGACCGTGGCAAGGACGAACCGGGCCGTCTACGTGGAGGAGGGCTGGCCCTACGTGGGAATCGGCGCACAGATCGTCTCCATCCTCATGGAGGAGGCCTTCGACGATCTCGACGCGCCGGTCCTGCGCGTCACCCAGGCCGACATCCCCATGCCGTACAACAAGAAGCTGGAGGCCTGGACTAAGCCCAGCGCCGGAGGCGTCGTGGAGGCGTGCAAGAAGGTCCTTTATGTCTAAATCCTATCGTCCTAGGGTCGCTCAAATGGGATGCAGGGGTAGGAAGGCGAGCCTGCCGACCGGAGGCGTACCGGAGCGTACGTCGCAGGGAGCCACGCGGAGCCTGACACCCGGGTACCCGCGCCGAACAGGCGTGGGTGGCGCCCATTTCAGCGACCCAACACTCTCCTGATCATGGCGACCAAAGTCCACATGGAAGCTCTGTCCCCCACGATGGAGGAGGGACAGGTCGTGAAGTGGCTCAAGTCCGAGGGGGACGAAGTCACCAGCGGCGAGATCCTCGCCGAGATCGAGACGGACAAGGCCACCATGGAGCTTTCGGCTCGTGGGGACGGAGTTCTGCGGGCCATCTTCGTGGCGGAGGGCGGCACGGCCCCTGTCGGGGACGTGATCGCGGTGATCGCCGGTGCCGACGAAGACATCTCCGAGTTCGGTGCGGGCGTGGCGGCGAACTCGGAGGCCACAGCCGATACAAGCGAGGCGGCAGCTACCGCGGCGGCCCCTGCCGGGCCCGCTCCTGCCGAAGCGACGGCCGGGGCGGCTACCCCGGCCGAAGCCGTCACCACCGAGGCTGCTCCGGCCCCGGCGACCGGCGACGGAGGGCGGATCAAGGCGTCTCCGCTCGCCAGGCGCCTGGCCGCCGACTCGGGTCTCGACCTGGCGGCTGTATCCGGATCTGGCCCCGCCGGCCGCATCGTCAAACGCGACATCGAAGCCGTACTTGCAGAGGGCGTAGTCGCCGCGCCGGCCCCGGCACACGTGCCGTCGCGACCCATGTCGGACACCGACTACGAGGACGTCTCCCTCAGCCAGATGAGGAAGACAATCGCCCGACGCCTCACCGAGTCCATCGGTCCGATCCCACACTTCTTCCTCACCATCGACGTGGACATGGTTCGGGCGGTCGAGGCGCGCAAGAGCATCAACGCCATGTTGGAGCCCGAGGGGCAGAAGGTCTCGCTGAACGACCTCATCATACGGGCCACTGCCGCGGCTCTGCGCCGTCATCCCGCGTGCAACGCCCACTGGCTCGGCGATTCCATCCGACTCTTCAACCGGGTGCACATCGGGGTTGCGGTGGCGGTGGAGGACGGGCTCATCACCCCCATCGTGAGAGATGCCGACGCCAAGGGCGTGGCCCAGATCGGCGCGGAGGTCAGGGAGATGGCGGGCCGCGCCCGGCAGCGGAAGCTCCAGCCCGAGGAGTACATGGGGGCCACGTTTACCATCTCCAATCTCGGCATGTTCGGCATTCACGAGTTCACGGCGGTCATCAATCCGCCCGAGGCCGGCATCCTGGCCATCGGGGGCGTAGAGGAGATCCCGGTCGTGGAGGACGGCGAGGTGGTGGTCCGCAGTCGCATGTGCATTACCATGAGCTGCGACCATCGGGTGATCGACGGCGCCACCGGCGCCCGCTTCCTGGCCACCCTCAAAGGGATGTTGGAGGAGCCGGCCGCCATCCTGCTCTGATGCGCCGCTGGCTGGGGATCCCTAGGTTGTCGGGCCTTCGGCGTGCTCCGGCCGCCTGAAGAATTCCTTTCACGAATTCCGGGGTTACAGAATCGTGGCCGATTCCTTTGCGCGCATTCTGAACATCAAGAAGGAGGAGCTGCCGCTCGCCCTCCTGTCGGTGGTCTTCTTCTTCTGCGTGCTGTGCGGTTACTACTTTCTCCGCCCTGTGCGAGACGCCATGGGGGTGTCGCGGGGCATGGCCGAGCTCCGTTGGCTCTTCGTGGGAACGTCCGGGGTGTCCCTGGTGCTGGTGCTAGCGTTCGGGGGGGTCGTGGCGAGGATGAATCGCCGGCGCTTCATCCCGGTGGCCTACCTCTTTGTGATCCTGTGCCTGTCCGTGTTCTCGGGGATGCTCATCGCGGATGCCGCCGCCGGGGGTGGGCTCATCGGGACCGATGCCGAGACTTCCGTGGCCCGAGTGGTCGGCTACGTCTTCTTCGTCTGGCTCAGCGCCATCAATCTGTTCGTGACCAGCGTCTTCTGGGCCTTCATGGTCGACATCTTCGACATGGACCAGGGCAAGAGGCTGTTCGCCTTCGTCGGCATCGGCGGTACCCTCGGAGCCCTCGTCGGCGGCTCGGTGACGAATGCCATCAGTGGCATGACCGAGTCGGTCTATCTACCTGCGGGCCTCATGCTGACCGGCGCGGCTCTCTTCGGGGCTGCCATCGTCGTCATGCTCAGGCTGGACCGCCTCGCCCTCGCCTCCGAGCACTCTCGACTCACGGTAGAGGGCGCAGCGGCGTCGCTGACCGAGGGTCAGGCTTTGTCTCGTGAGGAGATCGGGGGAGCGTTCTGGGAGGGGGCGAAAGCCGTCGCGACTTCGCCATACCTGCTGGGGATCGGTGCGTACATCGTGCTGATGGCGATCTCGAACACTCTGATCTACTTCACCCAGGCCAACGTGATTCTGGAGAACACGGACACCTTCAGCCAGAGAGTGTCGGGGTTCGCGCAGTTCGACATACTGGCTTTGATCGCCACGCTGCTCACTCAGATCTTCGTGACGACGCGGGTGATCAAGCGCATTGGAGTGGGCTGGACGCTCGCCATCCTCCCACTCGTGACCATGGCCGGCTTCGCCATCCTCTCCATTTGGACCCTCTACGGGGTGATGGCCATCTTCCAGGCCGTTCACCGCGCGACTCGCTACGCGATGTCCAGGCCTGCCCGGGAGACCCTGTTCAGCGTGGTCTCCCCCTCGGAGAAGTACAAGGCGAAGCCGGTGGTGGACGTCTTCCTCTATCGCGGCGGGGACGTGGCCGGGGTGGGCGTAGACGGGCTGTTCGCGGCGATAGGGATGACGCTCGCGTGGGTTGCGGCGGCCACAGTGCCAATGGCGGGTATGTGGGCCATGCTCTGTGTCGCCCTGGGGCGGGCGCAGCAGCGGAGGGCTCAGACCGACGAAGTGGTCGAGGCGCTGCCTGAGCCGTCGGTGGTCGGATAAAGGCCGGCGCACGAGGGATCAGCCGCCGTGGCCGGGGGTGACTGCTAGAACCCTCCGCCGCCCCCGCCCCCACCTCCGCTGAAGCCGCCGCCGCCGCCGAATCCCGAGCCGCCGCTGCTCCGCGGCTGGGAGGTCATGGCACTCCCCAACCGCCCGGTCATGCTCCCCAGGTCCGAGACGAAGATGGTGGGCCGGAAGTGATGCCCGGCCGGGCCGGAGTACCAGTCCGGGGGCTCCTTGTACATGTCCTCGAACGCTCGGGCCCACTTCTTCTCCACCTGCAGGGCCATGGCGTGGGGCAGATACCGCTCGAACATCTCCGGTGAGTCGATCATGCGGCGGAAGTGGTCCGCCTCGACCCGATCGAGAAATTCCTGGAATCCGAGGATGTGCTCGAGCTGCCGGGTTCCCTTCACCGTTCGGGCGGGCATGACGAGACCGAAGCCGATGACGGGCACGGCGCTCAAGATGGCCGCAACCAGGCTCGCTGCGAGGGGAAGGGAGAGGGCGTCGCCGAAGAACCCCAACGCCATCACGAGGAAGACTATGAGGGCGATGCCGCCGCCCACGTATGCTCTCGACACGTGGTCGGGACGGTGGTGGTAGAAGCCGAGAGCCAGGAGCCGCGAGTAGAGCCCGTCCTTGATCTTGTCCAGGTGCTTGTAGAAGTCGTTCTCCAGGTCGTCGAGGTCGACGGTCTTGAGGTATCCCCCGTTGAACAGGCCGCTCATCAGAGAGCGCTCGTGCGGTTGCAGCTCCGACCACTCATCGAGCTCCTTGAGAAGCCGGAACGAGTAGGAAGTGCCCTTGAACATTGCCACGAAAGCGGTCCGCTCGTGCTCCTCGATCTTGATGTAGCCGCGGATGGCCAGGTCGACCATGGAGGCGGTGATGTCACGCATGTCCGGGCTGTTGTCGATGAGCGTGCCGATCTCAGCGGGCGTGAGGCCCTCGGGTGGCTTGTACTGGGGCGCGATGGGCAGGCGTGCCGGATCTCGTCCGCGAGTGCGCCAGAGCTGGAGCATGAAGACGAAGCTCACGACGGGCAGGAGGAAGATCCAATTGGCCCGAAAAAAACGGCTCACCTCCTGGGCCACCGTGGGTCGCGTGATGACGCCCGGATCCCTGGCCAGGGAGACGGTCATCCCCTCCCGCATACCCAATGGGCTCGTCGTCTCAAAATAGAATCCAGAGTCTATTTCTCTGATCCGGGCGTTTTCCGCCGTCGAGCCGAGGCTACCCGTATAGACGCGGGCCGTGAGGCCGGTCACTTCCGGTGGGACCACGATCCGAGCGCTGGCGGCGAGGATGCGGATCTCCCACTCGTCTCCGGTCACGTTCCAGTAGAGCTCGTCGTGGCCGGCCTCGAACTCGCTCTCGTCGGCGTCGATGAAGCGCAGTGCGTTCGGCGAGGAGTACTGGAGGGTGACCGTCCGGATGGCGTTGTTGGCGCCGGGCACCCAGATCTTGATCCTCTTGTAGTGGCGTTCCCGGCTCTCCTCGTATCGGAGGGCCGTTCCGTCCTCGGCCGTGACGGAGCGTACGTCCAGCTCGAGTCGGAGGTTGAAACCGCTGGGGGTTCTGTAGACTACAGGGATATCCCGGTACACCCCGTTCCACGAGCCCGTGAATCGGAATCGGATCGCTTCGGAAACATGGACCCGTCCGCTCTCCGCCACGGTGATCTCTGCGTCGAAGCGTTCGATCTCGAGCTGCTTCGATTGGGCGGAGAGTGGGCCGCCGGCCGCCGCCAGCGCGACCACCGCCGCCAGGGTGACTCCGAGGCGCCCCCCGAGGGTTCGGATCATGATCGGGTCCGGACGTATCACCCGTCGTCGTCGTCGGTGAACTTCACCTTAGGCACGGCCTTCTCGGCTTCCGGGATCTGGAAGAACTCCCGCTCCGCGAAGTTAAAGCTCTTGGCGACCAGGTTCGACGGCACCGAGTGGATCTTGGTGTTGTAGTCCCGGACCACGGCATTGTAGTAACGACGGGCGTTCTGAACGGAGTCCTCCAGGTCTGCCAGGGTACCCTGAAGGTCCTGGAAGCCTCCGGCGGCCTTCAGGTCCGGATACGCCTCGGCCAGAGCGAACAACGACTTGAGGGCTCCCGCCAGCATGCCCTCGGCCTGTCCCTTCTGCGCCGGCCCCTGGGCGGACATGGCGGAGGATCGAGCCTGCACCACTGCCTCCAGGGTCTTCTGCTCATGGGCCGCATAGCCTTTCACGGTCTCCACGACGTTGGGGATCAGGTCGTATCTGCGCTTGAGCTGGACGTCGATGTCTGCCCAAGCCCCCTCCGCCTGCTCCCTGAGCTTCACGAGGGAGTTGTACAGCCCGACGCCACCGAGAACGACGGCGGCAACCACGATCAATTCCCACATTTGACCCTCCTACCCGACGAGTGAGGGGACGGGCGGAATCTGTACCAGAATAGGTCCCGGCTCCTCGCACTGTAAAGGAATACGCCTGCCACTCGACTTCTCTTCTGAGAGCTCCCGGAGAGGGTTTACCTGCCCATGCGCCCCATCTAACTTCCAAAACCATTCTCCCGGGGTCGATCCAGCGGGCCGGAGCCGGGAGGAACGACGTGTAGCTCGTTCTTCGAAGGAGAGTAGGGCGTGTCAGAGAAGAACTTCGACGTTCTCATCATCGGTGGGGGCCCCGGCGGTTACGTGGCGGCCATACGGGCGGCTCAGTTGGGGCTGAGCACGGCGTGCGTCGAGGAGGATGAGCTCGGGGGGGTGTGCCTGAACATCGGCTGTATTCCCACCAAGGCCCTCCTCACCAGTGCCGCCCTCGTGAACGAACTGAAGACGGCGGCTTCCCATGGCATCACCTTCGACGAAGTGAAAGCCGACCTGGGTCCGGCACAGGAGCGCAGCAAGGCCATCGCCGGGCAGCTGGCCAAGGGCGTGGGACACCTGTTCAAGAAGAACAAGGTGACCCACCTCGAGGGCCGAGGCCGGCTTGTGGGCGAGGGCAAGGTCGAGGTGGAGGCCGCCGACGGCTCCAAGGAGTCCTACTCGGCCGCACACATCATTCTCGCGACCGGATCACGGCCGAGGGACATCCCCGTTCTACCCATCGACGAGGAGCGCGTATGGTCGTCCACAGGCGCCCTCTTTCAGACGGAGGCTCCAGACTCGCTGGCCGTCGTCGGCGCCGGCGCGGTGGGCATGGAGTTCGCTGACGTCTTCGAGGCCTTCGGCACCAAGGTAACGGTCATCGAGGCGTTGGATCGCATCCTCCCGCTGGAGGACAAGGACTCTTCGGCCGCCGTGGAGCGCAGCTTCAAGAAGCGTGGCGTGGAATTCTTCACGGGAGCCATGGTGGAGGGGGCCGAGGTCGGCGAGAAGTCGGTCCTCTTGACCTTCAAGGACAAGAAGGGCGCCGAGAAGACCCTGGCCGTGCAGAACGCCCTCTCGGCGGTGGGTCGCGTGCCGAACACCTCGGACCTCGGTCTCGAGGTGGCCGGTGTCGAGCTCGACGAGGGGGGGTTCTTCGCGGTGGATGACTTGATGCGGACCAACGTCCTCGGCGTCTTTGCGCTGGGCGACTGCGCCGGAAATCAGCTCCTGGCGCACAAGGCCATGCACGAGGGAGTGATCTGTGTCGAGGCCATCGCCGGCCAGGGACACGGGTCCGTGGATTATCGGAACGTCCCCAACTGCACGTACTGCCATCCGGAGGTGGCCTCCGTCGGCCTCACGGAGGAGGAGGCTCTCGACGAGGGACACGAGATCGAAGTGGGCAAGTTCCCGTGGGTCGGCAATGGACGCGCCATCACGGCGGGGCACACAGAGGGCTTCGTGAAGGTGATCCGAGACAAGAAATACTCGGAGATCCTGGGCGCCCACATCGTGGGTCCCAACGCGACGGAGCTCATCGGAGAGTTCGTCGTCGGGCGTCACTTGGAATCCACCGTCGACGAGATGGACCGGGCCATGCACCCCCACCCGACCCTCTCCGAGGCCATTGCAGAAGGGGCACTGGCGGCTCTGGGCCGGCCGATCCACATCTAGAGGCCTCCGCGCCCGACCGGAGCCCGCGCAAGGACACTAGACCAGCTCGACCCCACCCCCGGACAGCGCGGACTCCATGCCGCGGATCTGCATGATCCGCACGAGGGCTTCGCCCATCTTGTTGTTCGGCGTCGACGCGCCCGCCGTCATTCCCAGCTCGAAGGGCCCGTCCGGCAGCCAGTCGGTCTCCACCCGCTCGAGGGTGTCGGCACCCAGGTCCGGCTTGTGCCGTATGGTGCCCTCCTCTACGTCGATGCATGCCGCGTCCTCGATGTAATAGGTCGCGGTGAACCTCCTGCACAGGTGCGCCAGGTGGTCGGTGTTGGAGGAGTTGTAGCCGCCGATGACGATCATGATGTCGGGTGGCCGGTCCTCCATCATCATCTCGACGGCATCCTGCCGCTCCTGAGTCGCGGAGCAGATCGTCCCGAAGGAGCGGAAGTTCTCCTCGGTGTACGCCTCCCCGAGCCCCTCGACCATCGCCTCCCGGACCCTGACGCCGATGGCCAGCGACTCGCTAGCGAGCATGGTCGTCTGGTTCGCGACTCCGATCTTGCTGAGGTCCACGTCCGGATCGAAGCCGTCGGTGGTCTTCTCGCGGAAGTGCTCCATGAATCCGGCCCTGGACAGGCGCTGCGGCCGACCGGCGATGTAGTCGCAGAGGATCTCCGCCTCGTCCATGTCTCGCACGATGATGTACATGCCGCCCTCGTGCTTCCGGACCTGCGAGGCCGTCGCCCTTGTTTCTTCGTGGTAGTGCTTGCCGTGGATCACGGCCGTGAACCCGTCCCGCGCGTAGCTCTCGACTCGCTTCCACACCACCAGCACCGATCCGCACGTGGTGTCGACGAGGATGCACCCGATGTCCTTCAGAGTGCTGAAGTCACTCAGGGTCACGCCGAAGGCCGGCATGATCGCGACGTCCGGGGCCGTCAGATGCGAGAAGTCGAAAGTCCCGGTGTCGTCGGGTTGGATGAACTCCATGCCCATGTCGCAGATCCGCTGGTTCACGTGCGGGTTGTGGATGATCTCCCCGACCAAATAGATGCGCCTGTCCGGGAACTTGTGACGGGTCTCGTAGGCGTAGTCGATGGCCCGGTCGACTCCGTAGCAGAAGCCGAACTCCTCGGCCAGACGGACCGTCACATCTCCAAATCCCTGCTCGTGCCCCTGGCTGCGGATGCTCTGTACCAGTGCCGAGTGGTACTCGGAGTCGATGAGGGGCTGAACCTCGGACTTGAGGCCGAACCCCTTACGAAAATACGTCTCCTCCATGAGCCTCCAACTCCGGGAGCGCCGGCGGGAGCATCGCGGCGCGCCCCCATGCCTGAAAGCTAATCGTCCAGGTGATCCAAGCGAAGAAAGAACTTCGGAAACGGAACACCAGGATCCAGCGCGGAGGACGCGGTGTAGGCACCGGTCATGAGCCTTCTGGCCAGACTCGCCCTCCTGTTCGTCATCGTCCCGCTGCTCGAGCTCGCTCTTCTGATCGAGATCGGGCAGGTGGTGGGGTTTCTACCCACGATGGCGCTCGTGGTGCTCACCGGAGTCACGGGCGCCTGGCTGGCCCGTCTAGAGGGCCTCAAGACCCTGTGGAGGCTCCGCGACGATCTCGCCCGGGGGCAGCTGCCGGGTCAGGCGATCATGGACGGAATGAGCATCCTCGTGGGTGGCGCGCTTCTGCTCACGCCCGGCATCCTCACCGACCTCGTCGGATTCAGCCTTCTCCTGCCCCCCACGCGCCGCGCCATACAGCACCGCGTAAAAGAGAGCCTGGAGCAACGCCTCCAGGACGGCGCCATCGAGATGACGGTGCTGGGCAGTCGGGGCTGGGCGACCCGTCCGCCGGAGGGCCCCCCCTTGGGGGACTCGGGGGACGAGCTCGACTGAACGGACTGCCTGGAGCCCAGGAGCCTGTCCGAGTAATGGGGTGCGGCTCTGCATGCTACCCCTTGAGCGGGCTCCCCGGTTCGGTAGTTTCCGATTCATGAACCAGCCCACAGCCTTCCTCGAGAGCCTCCTTGACGCGCCGGGGCCCTCGGGATTCGAGGTCCGCCCCGCCCGCGTATGGCGCGCAGAGGCCGAGACCTTCGGAGACTCGGTGACCACCGACGTGAGTGGGAACACCTTCGCCCTGATGAACCCCGACGGCAGGCCGCGCGTCATGATGGCGGGCCATATCGACGAGATAGGGCTCCAGGTTACGCACATCGACGAGGACGGCTTCCTCTACGTCGATGGCATCGGCGGATGGGATCCCCAGGTGCTGGTGGGCCAACGGGTCCGGATACTTGGAAGGTCGGGTGATGTGCAGGGAGTCGTGGGCAAGAAGGCCATCCACCTCATCAAGGACGAGGAGCGCACGAAGGCGTCGGAGATCAGGGGGCTGTGGGTCGACGTCGGGGTGTCGTCGGCCGACGAGGCCGGTGCGCTGGGGCTGCGCGTGGGCGATCCCCTGGTGATCGACGCCCAGATGGTGCGCCTGGCTGGGGATCGTGTGGCGAGTCGTGCCATCGACAACCGAATAGGGGCGTTCGTGGTGCTCGAGGCGCTTCGACTCCTCTCGGAGTCGTCTCCCACGGCGTCGGCGGTGGCCGTTGCAACGGTCCAGGAGGAGATCGGCAGCAGTGGGGGGGGAGGGGCCCGAAGCAGCGCCTTCGCGCTCGAGCCTGACGTGGCGCTGGTGGTGGACGTGACGTTCAGCACCGACGTCCCGGACATCGAGAAGAAGGAGCTGGGGGAGCACCGCCTCGGTGGAGGTCCCGTGCTCAGCCGGGGATCGGCTGCCCACCCCGTGGTGTTCGATCGCCTCGTGGAGATCGCCGAGGCCGAGGGCATTCCACACACCATCCAAGCGGCGCCCAAGGCGACGCGCACGGATGCGGACTCCATCTATCTGAGTCGGGGTGGGGTCCCGACGGGTCTCGTGTCCGTACCGAACCGCTACATGCACTCGCCCAACGAGATCGTGAGTCTCGCGGACCTCGAGAACACGGCTCGCCTACTGGCGGCCTTCGTCCAAGGTCTCCAGGAGGACACGGATCACCCCGCGTTAGCGCCTTGACCCTGGGAGGGCTCTCTTCTACCCTTTCGGGTTCGGCAAGGCCGCTGAACCTGGGGATTTTCCCCACTTTCACAGAACTGGAACTGATCCGCATGCTAGAAGTCAACGCACTGGTGGGGGAGCTGCAGACCCTGAGGGACGACGGATTCCTCTCGGATGCGCTGCTGCGCCATGCCGTGAAGGGCATCAGCTCGTCCGACGATCGATTCGACTGGGTGGGCGTATATCTCCTCAACTCCGACGAGAACGTGCTCTGGTTGCACAACTACGTGGGAAAGGCGACCACCCACGCCAAGATTCCGGTGGGCGAGGGTGTGTGTGGCACCGCGGTCGCCCGCGGCGAGAACATCAACGTCCCCGACGTCAGCGCGGTGGACAACTACCTCGCGTGTGACCCGAGGGTGAAGTCGGAGATGATCGTGCTCATCCGCGCCGGCGACGACATCTTCGGGCAGATCGACCTCGACAGCCGGACTGCCGCGGCGTTCACCGATGACGACGACCTGGCCATACAGTCGGTGGCGGATAAGCTGGCCGAGCAGTTGGTGGCGGAGCGCCGCTGACGCTCGCGAGGTGAGGCCCCGCTGCATCGTAGCTGACAATCCGGGCCCGTTCACGCTCGACGGGACCCGGACGTACCTGGTAGGCCATAGACGGGTGGCCATCATCGATCCTGGCCCGCACGTGGAGAGCCACGTGCGGGCCGTCGCGCATGCCGTGGTCGAGGCCGAGGACGTCTGGGTACTCCTCACTCACGGCCACGCCGATCACGCCGGTGCGGCGGAGGCGGTGGCCGGCACGGTGGGGGCGGAGATCCTGGGCGTGGGAATACCGATCGCTAGGGCGCTCGGTGACTCTGAGACAGTGGAGACGGACCAGGGTCGTCTCGTGAGCGTCGAAACCCCCGGCCACAGCCGAGAACATGTGGCGTTCCATTGGCTCGAGGCCGGTGCCGGCTTTCCTGGGGACCTCGTCCTGGGCCGTGGCGAGACCACATGGGTCGGCGAGTACGAGGGATGCGTCGCCGATTACCTGGATTCGCTCGAGCGGCTTCGCGCTCTGCGGTGCAGTGTGCTCTACCCGGCCCACGGACCCTCCCTGGAGGATCCGGACAGGACGCTGGACGCCTTCGAGGCGCACCGTCGCAAGAGGATCCGGCAGGTGCAGGAGACTCTGGCGGCCCGTCCCGAGGCAAGCACGGACGAGCTGGTGGCGGAAGTGTACGGAACCACGATCCCCGAGGGTCTTGAGGCCGCGGCGGCGAAGAGCGTGGAGGCCATCCGGGATTTCCTGGTGTAGCTACCGGATTTCCGCAGCAGTACACTGGTACCCTGAGAAGGGAGCACAGTTGTCGGACCCTCTAGCGCAGTCACTCAAAAAGAAGCTGAAAGGCATCGTCGGCGATGCCTGGGTCATCTCGGACCCGGATCGGCTCCTGGCGTACGAGTCCGACGGGTTGACGGCGTACCGGATGCTGCCGATGGCCGTGGTGCTTCCCAATGACACCGACGAGGTCAGCCGGGTCCTCGAGCTCCTTTCGAAGGAAGGCGTGCCGGTCGTGCCCCGCGGGGCGGGAACCGGACTTTCCGGAGGTGCCCTCGCGGGTGAGGGTTGCATCGTGGTAGGGACGGCACGCATGAACCGGATCCTCGAGGTCGATCCGGAGAACCGCCTGGCTCTGGTTCAGCCGGGCGTGATCAACGCGCATCTCACGGATGCGGCTGCCCCGTTCGGGCTCTACTATGCGCCCGATCCGTCGTCTCAGAGCGCCTGCACGCTGGGAGGGAACGTGGCCGAGAACTCGGGAGGGCCCCACTGCCTCAAGTATGGGGTCACCTCACGCTACGTCACGGGCCTCACCATGGTGACGTACGGAGGGCAGGTGTCGCGTCTGGGTGGTTTCGGGCGGGAGCCGGGTGGCTACGACCTGGTGGGGCTCTTCGTGGGATCCGAGGGGTGCTTCGGCATCGCCACGGAGATCGAGATGCGCCTCCTCCCGAAGCCGGAGGGAGTCCGAACGCTACTGGGGATCTTCGACGAGCTCGAGGACGCCGGCCGAGCCGTGACCACCATCATGGCCGACGGCCTTCTGCCGGCCGCATTGGAGATCATCGACGGTCCGACCATCCGGGCGGTGGAGGCCAGCGTCTACGCCGGAGGGTACCCGACGGACGCCGAGGCGGCACTCGTCATCGAGTTCGACGGGGTCGAGGCAGGGCTGGGCGCCGACGTCGAGCGGGCCCTCGTACATTGCCGGGAGGCCGGCGCACGGGACGTCCGTACGGCGGAGTCGGACCAGGAGCGGCTGGCGCTCTGGCAGGGGCGCAAGAAGGCCTTCGGCGCCATGGGGCGCATCGCGCCGGATCTGCTCGTTCAGGATGCCACCGTCCCCCGGAGCCTCCTGCCCGACGTCCTGGGACGGATCTCGGAGATCGGGAAGCGATACGATCTGACCGTGGCGAACGTCTTCCACGCCGGGGACGGCAATCTCCATCCGAACATCGTCTTCGACCGAGGCGATCCCGACGAGCTCCAGCGCGTGGAGCAGGCCTCGAAGGAGATCATGGCCTTGTGCGTCGAGATGGGGGGCACTATCACCGGAGAGCATGGTGTGGGCCTGGACAAGCGCTCATACATGTCGCTGGTGCACAGCCCGGACGAGCTGGAGGCCATGCGCCGGGTCCAGGCCGTGTTCGACCCCAGTGGGGGCATGAATCCGGGAAAGGTGCTCCCCGAGCCGCTCGAGGCAGCGCCGTGAACCCCATAGCGGCTCTCTTGGCCAGCCAGCTGCCTGAAGGACAGGTGGTGGACGGGTTCCGTGCGGAGGCCTGGGCCGTGTGCGATCGAGTTCCCCACGCGGTCGTCTTTGCGGAGAGCGAGAACGAGGTGGCGCAGGTCCTGAGCATGGCCAGTGCCCAGGGTTGGCGGTGCGTGCCGAGTGGCAAAGGCACCTGGCTGAGGGGCGGGCAGCCCCCGGAGGGCGTGGAGGTGGTGCTCAGCACGACTCGGATGGATCGTGTGCTCGCCCACGAGCCCGACGACCTCTTCATTACGGCCGAGGCGGGGATCGGCCTGGATCTCTTGGCCCGGCGCGTCCTGGATGGAAGGCAGTGGATTCCTCTCGACCCGCCCGGTGCCATGCGCGGGAGCCTCGGGGCGACGGTGAGCACGGCGTCCGCCGGGCCACTCCAGGCCGGCTTCGGCACGCTGAGGGATCACGTCCTGGGGGCGACGCTCGCCACGGGCGACGGCCGTCTGCTCCGCCTGGGCGGCAAGGTGGTGAAGAACGTGGCCGGGTTCGACCTTCTGAAGCTCGTCCTGGGGAGTTGGGGCACGCTGGGCGTGATCACGTCGGTGACGATCCGGCTGCACCCCGTGCCGGAGCTCGACCGGACCCTGCTGTTCGAGAGCCCCGACGTGCACTCAGCGGCGCGACTGGCCCGTGCCATCGCCGGGTCCCCGGTCTCGCTTGCAGCCGTCGAGCTGTTGGTGCCCGGGGAGCGAGAGGGGAGGAATCGGAGCAGCGCGCCCCTGGTGGCAGTTCGGATCCTGGAGTCGCGGCCGGCGGCCGAGGAGGTCCAGCGCGTTGTGACCGAGCGGGCGGACACCGCCCCGTTCAGGCGCATGGAGGGGCAGGATTCCCAGGCCATCTTCGAGAACGTTCGAGGCATGGAGGACGGTGCGGAGCTGGTAATCCGGTTGAGCCTCCTTCCGTCCAGGATGTCCGACCTGGTCGAGATGGCGGTGGGCCTCGCAGAGCTGGCCGATCCGGATGTGGGGTGGGGCGCCCGGATGGCGGCTCATGCCCAGACGGGAGTGCTGCGCGTCATGATCGCCCGCGTGCACCGGCGGGAGGGATGGCTGGAGAGCGCCGTGTCCTCCCTGGCCAACCTCAGGCTTTCGCTGGAGTCGGAGGGCGGGAGCATGGTCATCTCGCACGGGCCACCGGCGGTCGTGGGGACCATGGGAGCTTGGGGAGAGGTGGGCTCTGCGAGGGGTCTCATGCGAGACCTTCAGAGGGAGTTCGATCCGGCATCGATTCTCACGTCCGGGAGGTTCGCATCGTGATCCGCCATCCCTTCGCCATCCTCCTCGCGGCAACGATCCCGGCGGCCTCCATCCGGGGAGGGCTTTCCCGGTGAGCGCCCAACGAGGCACGGCGCTGGCCGCCGCCCTGCAGGCACAGGAGGAACGCCTACTTCCTTGCGTCCACTGCGGCTTCTGCCTTCCGGCGTGTCCCACCTACGCCCGGCTGGGCGACGAGAACGACTCACCGCGCGGGAGGCTTCATCTCATGCGCGCCGTGGTGGAGGGGAGGCTTCCCGCGGCGTCGGACGCGTTCCAGACACACATCGACCGGTGCCTCGGGTGCAGGGCGTGCGAGCCGGTCTGCCCCTCGGGTGTGGAGTACGGCCTCTTGCTGGAGAGCGCGCGGGAGGTAGCCTTCCGGGCGCGGAAGCCCCGGATGTCGGTCCGGGCTTTCCTGTCCGTGTTCAGGCGAGGCGTCTGGCTACGCTGGAGCATGGGCTTCGCGAGGATGGCGCGCCGCCTGGGGCTGGCGTGGCTCGGGGCGAAGCTGACTCCAGGGTTCCGGTCGCTCCATCCCCTGCGCTTCGGGCTCGCCATGCTCGCAGCGAGCCGAGGCTCGCGCCTGCTCTCGGCCGCTCCGGCGGGATCCGCTTCCTCGCCTGTGGCTGTCCCTGCCGGGGACGTTCCGGCAGCAGGTGAGAGCGATGCCGGGGAGGCACCGCTGCGGGTTGCCCTCCTCACCGGGTGCGTCCAGGCGGGGCTCTTTGCCCGTGTGAACGACGCGACCGAGAGGGTTCTCCGCGCGAACGGGTTCGAGATCGTGTGGGTGGCGGGCCAGAAGTGTTGTGGAGCCTTGCACGTACATGCCGGCGATGCCGAAGGCGCCCGCAGGCTCGCTCGAGCGAATGTAGCCGCTTTCGAGAAGTCGAAGGTCGACTTCGTCGCCGTCAACGCGGCGGGGTGTGGCGCGACGCTGAAGGGGTACGGCCACTTTCTAGCCGGCGACTCGACGTACGCCGAGACGGCTGCCCGGCTCGCCGATGCCACCCGCGACGTCTCGGAGCTGTTGGCCGAGGTCGGAGCGCGACGTGGAGCGCCGGTCCCTCTTCGGGTCACGTACGACGCAGCGTGCCACCTCTGCCACGCCCAGCGCCTGACGGAGGCGCCACGGGCGATGCTCGAGGCGATTCCGGAGCTGGATCTCGTGCCTCTTCCGGACGAGGAGGAGTGCTGTGGGGGAGCGGGCATCTACGGCATGACCCACTCCGAGCTCGGTGGACGTATCGGCTCGGACAAGGTGGCCTCGGTGATCGGCACGGGAGCGGCGGCGGTGGTGACCGCCAATCCCGGCTGCATCATGCAGATTGGTGCCGGCCTCCTCCTTCGGGGCTCTCCGATCAAGGCACATCATCCGGTAGAGCTCCTGGACGAGAGCTACAAGCGAGCCGGCTTCTATCGATGAGGGGAACATCACCGAGTAGCTGGAGGGCCGCGTGACGGATCCGGTCGCCGGGCGGATCGTCGAGTTCTTGTCCGATCGTGAGGACGCGATCGTGAAGCTGTTGACCGACCTGGCCAGCCTGGAGTCTCCCTCCCTCGTGCCCGAGACCCAGCTCCCGGTGCAGGCTCTCGTGCGAAGCTCGCTCGAGGAGATCGGTTTCGAGTGCAGCCACATCCCCGGACAGAAGACGGGGGGACACATCCAGCTGTCGCCGCGGGGCCACGAGGCCAACCAGGCACCGATTCAGCTCCTGGTCGGTCACACGGACACCGTGTGGCCGCTGGGAACCCTGGACCGCATGCCAGTGGAGGTCGACGAAGAGAGAGGTGTGGTGCGCGGTCCCGGCGTCTTCGACATGAAAGCGGGCATCGTGCAGATCGTGTTCGCCCTCCGGACGCTGGCGGAAATGGGCCTGCAGCCCGAAGTCACACCGGTCGTGTTCCTGAACTCGGACGAGGAGATCGGCAGCCCGGAGTCCCACCCCCACGTGGAGCGCCTGGCGAAGAGCGCAAGCCGCGTGCTGGTGCTGGAGCCCGCTCTCGGCCCCGAGGGGAAGATCAAGACGACCCGTCGGGGTGTCGGGCAGTTCGAGATCCGGGTGGTCGGTAAGGCGTCTCACTCCGGTCTCGCCCCGGAGGAGGGGGCGAGCGCCATCCAGGAGATGTCCCACCTCATCCAGGCCCTTCACGGACTCACGGATCTGGACGGCGGCATCGCAGTGAGCGTGGGGACGGTCACGGGGGGCACACGGGTCAACGTCGTGGCCGCGGAGTGTCGTGCACTGGTGGATGTCCGGGTCAGGACCCTCGCCGACGCTCGCGCCGTGGAGGAGGCGATTCGGGGTCTCGAGGCCACCCCCCCCGGGACCCGCTTGGAGATCGAAGGGGCGGTCGATCGGGCTCCCATGGAGGCGACGCCTCGCAACCAGGCTCTCTGGAGGGCCGTGCGGGAGTGCGGGCTGAGAATGGGTCTCGAGTTGGCCGAGGGACTCTCGGGAGGCGGCTCCGACGGGAACATCACGAGCCTGTATGCCGCGACGGTGGATGGCCTGGGTGGCGTGGGCGACGGTGCCCACGCCCATCACGAGTACGTGAGAATCGACAAGCTGCTGGAGAGGACGGCTCTGCTGGCCCTCATCCTCATGCTTCCCCTGCGGGATGGATAGGCTCGGACAGGCTCCTCGGGAACCCCGCGTTTGCCATTCCTCGTCGTCGCGCCTGCTCACGCCTCACGGCGCGGGTACCCCGGATCCGGCGCCTCGGCACTCTCGGTGGCTCGCGAACTTCTGGGGCGTCACACTAGAGGATCCCGCCCCCCTTCGCGAAGACGCCGGCCTTGTGTATTGGTGATGCAACACAGTATCTTGGTAGTGCAACCATATCTCCCGAGGTCGAGCGACAGGTTGGTGTTACAACTATATCAGTTGCGCATGCAACGCAGGATTCCCATGCCCGATAGAGGCTCCAAAGGGCTCGGTGTCGGCGACGCCGCGGTCAATGTCAATACGGACACGGACACGGGCGTGGACCAGGACATGGACAAGGACCAGCACACCGACGCATCCGCATGGATGGACGTCGCAGCGGCGCGGGAGGTCCTCCGGTCTTGCGTTTGCAGCCGCACACGCATGTTGGACCGTCTTCTGACACAACTTTTCGACGACGCCCTGGCCCCGATTGGGCTACGGGCCAATCAGCTCACTGTGCTCTCCCTTGTCGCGTCTATGGACGGGCTGCGGGCCGTGGACGTGAGTCGCTACCTCGAGATGGACAAGTCCACGGTGAGTCGTGGACTGGCGCTGCTCCGGGAGAAGGGCTGGGTGGAGGAAGGGAGAGGGGCAGCCCAGGGACCCAAAACCTTGGCCCTCACCCGCGAGGGCTCGAGCATTCTGAGTCGTGCGATGCCCTATTGGAGGCAGGCCGGCGAGGAGGCCGAGCAACTGCTCGGCGAGACGAGCGTCGAGGCGCTCCGGTGTGCCGGGGACGCGTTCCTTATCCGCCGGGCCCGAGAGTAGGGGTCCGAGTTCGGATCAACTTGAGCACCGGGTCCAGGTCGTAGTCCACGCACTCGTTTCCGAATCGACCGGGCCCGGCCGCATCGCAGAGGTCAACCGTAGGCGGCAGGTTTTTCAAGGGCAAGGGCTGGTGGGGTGCATCGCGGATCGGAAATCCAAACGGGGTTTCGAGGCTGAAAGCATTGTGACACAGTGCCCCGGCGTTGACGAGTAGCATTACCCCCGAATCTCCCAGTACGTCTTGATCTCCACGGCCTTCGAACGGTCTGCTGTAGCTGGTCCCAGTCGGAGGTCGTGAAATGGGTGGACAGTTGTAAGGGGACGATCGCCGGTGGTGAGGAGCAAGCGCGAATCTGAGGCTGCGGTGGCGCCCGCTATCTTGGCCCCTAGCCAGCGACCGCAATTCTCAAATTCCTCATGCTCCTGCATCATGCGCAGAAACGAATCGCGGGCTTCACGAGCAGTGTGAATGCCGCAGGATGGGGAGAGACGGAAGGTCACCTCGGTGAGCGGCATGAGCGCGTCGGGATACTCGCAGCGGATGGTGAGGCGGGGAGTGCATGGGCGTTGGATCGATAGACTTGCATCAATGCTCACAGGAGATCGCACTATACCACCAGCTGCGACGTGAACTGATACGGAGCCTGTCAACGCCAGTGAGACACTCTTGGGAATTAATTAGAGAGCAATCTCCTGTGTCGTGAGGGAGGGGGTTGGAGGATTGATCCAGACGGCCTCCGGGAGCGGTTTGGGCTTCGGCTCACCGGAGACGAAGCGGTCGGGATGAGCGGCCCAGGCCTCGCGTAGCACGGCCTCCCTGCCGGCGATGACCTGATCGGCGTGACCGAAGTGGACCTGTTCGGGGGTCAGCATCGAGATGCCGCCATGGCGGTGCTCGGCATTGTACCAGCGGAAGAACGAGCGACAGAACATTTTGGCCTGGCCCTGATCCTCGAACCGTCCAGGAAACGAGGGATGGTACTTCAAGGTCTTGAACTGGGCCTCGGAGAACGGATTGTCATCCGACACCTGAGGTCGGCTCAGCGAGCGGGTCACCCCGAGATCGGCGAGGAGCTGAGCCGTGCATTGGCTCGTCATCGGAGCTCCTCGATCCGAGTGCAAGGTCAGGACCTGGGGCTGGACGCCATGCTTCAGGCAACTCTGCTGGATCAGGCGCCCGGCCAAGGCCGAGCTCTCCCGATCCGCCACCATCCATCCCACGATGTAGCGGCTGAAGATGTTCATGATGACGTAGAGGTAGAAGTAGCTCCACTTCCTCGGCCCCAGCAGCCGTGTGATATCCCAGGACCAGACCTGGCCCGGGCCCGTCGCCATCAACTCGGGTTTCTGGTATTCGGGATGACTCCGCTGCGCTCGGCGCTCTCGAACTGGCACTTGGGAGGCCAGAACGCGATACATCGTACGTTCGCTGCACAGGTAGACGTCTTCGTCGAGCAGGGTCGCCACAACCTCGGCCGGGGACCGGTCCACGAATCGCTCCGAACACAGCGTGTCGAAGACCTTGTCTCGTTCCTTCTCGCTCAAGGCACGGGCTGAGGTCGGGCGGGGCTGCTGATGCCCGGTCGATGGCCTCCGACGACGATAGAACGTGGCTCGGGCGACCCTGAGCGCATCGCACGCGGGCTTTACCCCTACGTACGTGGCCAGCGCCTCGGCCGCCTTCACGAGTTCGTCCCGTCCTCGAGGCTCAATCCCAGCAGCCCTGCAACTTTTCCCTGGACGTCGATGATCAGGCGCGCCTTCTCGAGTTCCTTCTCCAGGCGAGTGTTCTCGCGCTCCAGCTTGCGCACTTTCCCCTCCAGCGGATTCCGTTCGCTCGGCTTTCGACCTCGTCTCTTCGACAGCACTCTCAGCGACCCACTCCGCACCGCCTTGCGCCATGTCGTCAGGTGCGACGAGTACAAGCCCTCCCGTCGCAGGAGTCGCCCTACCTCTCCCGGCTCCGTGCACCGGTCCGCTTCTTCGACGACCCGCAGCTTGTACGACGGACTAAACCGTCGGCGCGTCGGCTTATCTACCACCTCCGCGTCCGGAGCAGCTGCCGCGCTTCGCTTACCCTCCCAGGTTAGTGGGGCGATTCCATTCTCTTCCATTCTCTCTCGGTGTCTCAGCATCCTCGGTTTCTCTGCCTTCGCCCTACTCTAATTCCTTACTCGTTCCGTGTCTCACCTAAGTTGGCAGAGAGGGATACGCCTCTCCCAACACACCGAGGCTCGCGATGATGATGCCGACGGTACCGACAGTGAGGTAGCGCTTTCGTGCGTCCATCCCCCCTTCGTGCCGTGCCCGTACGTTCCTTCTTCACGAGCGCGGCTTCCACGCCTACCTTGCATATCTTCCTTCAAGCCCACGGGGCGCCGGGGACACTCAGTCTTCCGAGCTTCGGAGGTTGCTGTAGCGGGTGAGTCGAGAGTTTGTATTCATCGTTCCCAGCTCTTCTCGAGGAGGAAGCATGATAAGGCGATCCCGGATCGGTTGTGGCGTCCTGGCTCTAACGGCCCTCCTGGGTGGCGAGTCAGCGGGTTCCGCGCAGCTGACGGGCCTTGAGAACGGGGAGTGGCATTACTTGGGAGGCGACGCCGGACACACCCGGTCCGCTCCGCATCTGAACCAGATCAACGCCTCCAACTTCTCTGATCTGCATGTAGCCTGGATCTGGCGAGGGGATAACTACGGGCCAGGCGTCGAGTACACGATGCGGTCCACGCCGATCTACGTAGACGGCATGCTCTATACTGTGGTCGGTCAGCGGCGGCAGGTGGTGGCCATCGACCCCTCCACGGGGGAGACGCTCTGGATGTTCCGAGAGCCCGAGACCATGAGGTATTTGCGCTCGCCGAGGACGGACTTCGGAAAGGGCGTCGCCTACGCGGAGGTGGACGGACGGGGCGTGATCTACATCACGTCTCCCGCCTACTTCCTCTGGGCCCTGGACGCCAAGACGGGGCGACCCCTCGAGAGCTGGGGCACGCCCGTACCGCTGGAGGATTTCTCCCGGACCGGGGTCGTCGATCCGATACCGGACCTCATGGCTGACTGGGAGCCCTGGCTGACCCGGACGACGGGGCCGTACGACCCGGACCTCGGGATCCCGAGGCAGCTGGGCATGGTCACCAGCTCGTCGCCGCCCATCGTGGTGGACGGGGTGGTCGTGGTGCTTGTCGGCCACGAGCCCAGCTACGACCAGACCCGGATCGAGAACGTCCCGGGCGACATCATGGGCTATGACGCCAGAACCGGAGAGCACCTCTGGAAGTTCCACGTCATCCCCCGGCCCGGCGAGTTCGGCCACGACACGTGGGAGAACGACGCCTGGCGGTGGTCGGGGGACATGTCATCGTGGGCTCCCGCGTCCGCCGACCCGGAGCTGGGGCTCGTGTACATCGTGACGAACGCCTCGACGGTCCAGTCCTATGCGGGCCATCGCCCGGGCCACAACCTCTTCGGCGGCAGCGTCCTCGCGTTGGACGTCCAGACGGGCGAGCGGAGGTGGCACTACCAGGTCCACCACAGTGACCAGTGGAACTATGACATTCCCACCGCGCCCATCTTGATGGATCTGACGGTGGACGGAGAGCAGATCCCCGCGTTGATCCAGAACACGAAACAGGGCCTCGTCTTCGCCCTGAACCGGGAGACCGGCGCGCCGATCTGGCCCATCGAGGAGCGCCCCGTCATGCAGACCCAGGTCCCCGGCAACTATACGGCGCCCACGCAGCCCTACCCGACCCGGCCGGAACCGCTGGACCCCATCGTATTGCATGGGATCACCGAGGAGTTCGTGATCGACTACACGTCGGAGTTGAAGCAGCGGGCCATGGAGATCCTGAGTGAGTTCCGGGTCGGGGGCCTCTACGTACCGCCGCTCCCCTATCCCCACAACAACGCCTACCGCAACGTTGTCGGTTGCATGGGCGGGTTGAACATCTACCATCCGCCGGTTGCGGATCCGACGACGGGAATCATGTACGCGTCGCACAGGCGGGGCTGCAGCGCCCCCTCGTTCCTGGTGCCCACGCACGGGGAGGACGAGGAGCGAGGGTTGCCCGGACTGAGTGCGGAGAGCTGGAGGGGGCGGGAGCGGCATACGCCCACCACAGGTACCACGGTCGCAGCGTGGGCGCCCGGCGGCCCCCGTGCCGTACTGCCGCTGATCGAGGGCCTGCCGGTCTACAAGCCTCTGTACCAAGGGCTCGCCGCCTACGACATGAACACCGGCGAAAAGCTCTGGGACATTCCAGTCGGCAAGACTCCCGAGCGGATCAGGAACCACCCTCTTTTGTCGGGAGTGGATATTCCCAATACGGGAGGAACCGGCAACTCCATCCAGATGGTCGTGGGCGACCTCTTGGTGCAAACCACGGAGGACCTGCGGGGCGATGCCGAAGCGAACGAGAACGGCATGCCGCTCCTGCATGCCCGCGCCAAGCGGACGGGTGAGATTCTGGCGAGCGTCGAGCTCCCGAGGCCCGGCCTGTACGGGATGATGACCTACATGCACGAAGGAAAGCAGTACATCGTGGTGCAGTCGGGCAGCGCGAAACGCGACCAGCCGGGCTCGCTGGTGGCGCTGACGCTTCCTCAGCCTCCAACCACCGTACCTCCACACTCGAAGAGGCCAGGCCCGGGGTAGCTCCCGGGCCCGCGTGCTCCGCGAAAACCTCGTCCGCCTTGCCGGCATTGACTTCTTGATCTTCGGCTGCGGACCGTAGGGTCATGGTTTCATGGCTCTGTCTCGGAGAAGCTTGACCAAGCCGACCGGGGTCCACTGTGTCCCGATTGTGTCCCGGAAGGCGGCGAAAGGCGGCGGAAGCGGGAATAAATGCGGCGAAGCCGAAACGAAGAATGGCTCAACTAGGCGAAGTTCGCCGGATAGACGCCGTGGGTTACCTCAATCGTAGAGAGGACCAAGGTGACCGGTTGTGGGGCTTTATATTAGCCATGTGTGTCGCTCAGTCAGCAAAGGAAATCGTCGGTAGCCAGGCTGGTCTCCGGCGCCCGACCGCCGCAAGTTGTCCGGCGGAGCGTCACACTCACATCGTCATTCCAGGAGCCGGCGGGGATGGGGTCCGACTTCACGATCCGCTCCTTCGAGACCATCGAGGAGCTTCAGGACTGCGTCCGCTTGCAGAAGGAGGCCTGGGGGAGCGGCTTCTCGGATCTGGTGGGCGTGGCCATCCTCAAGGTCAGCCAACGCCTGGGGGGCATCGCGGCCGGAGCCTACGACGAGAGCGGCGAGCTGGCCGGGTTCGTCTATGGGATGACCGGCGTGGAGAGCGGCGAGGTCGTCCACTGGTCCGACATGCTCGCGGTGCGCCCTGGGCTCCAGAACGCAGGCCTGGGCGCTCGTCTCAAGGCCTATCAGCGGGACAGGCTTCTGGCGATGGGGATCACTCGTGTGCACTGGACGTTCGATCCCCTGGAGTCCAAGAACGCGCACCTGAACCTGAACAAGCTCGGCGCGGTGGCGAGGGAGTACGTGCTGGACATGTACGGCCGGAGCGACTCGCCTCTCCACCGGGGAATCGGGACGGATCGCTTCGTGCCGACGTGGACGTTGGACTCCGAGAGGGTGGTCCGCCGCCTGGTCGAGGGCCGGTCGGGTCCCGAGGTGGGTGCGGATCAGGGGGCCGTGCACACCTTCGACGTCGTCGGTGAGGGAGGCATCCTCCTCCCCGGCGAACCAGATCTGTCGCTGGAGGCGTCCCGAATCCTCGTCCCGATCCCGTCATCCATCCAGGAGGTCAAGAGCGAGTCGCTCGAGGCGGCCGTGCGGTGGCGCCAGGCCACTCGTGCCGCGTTGTCCTGCTACCTGGCCAGGGGCTACGAGGTGCGGGAGCTGTACCATCGTTGGCAGCACTCAGAGTATCTTCTGGTGCAGTAAGAGAGGAGCCCCGTGAAGATCGATCGTATCGAGTTACGAGAAGTGCGCATGCAGCTCAAGGAGCCGTTCGAGATCTCGAGTGGGGTCGCGTACGACCGCCGCGTCATGCTCCTGACGTTGTTCTCCGACGGCGTCACGGGTTGGAGCGAGTGCGTGGCGGGCGAGACCCCCGGATACTCCTACGAGACGACGCAGACCGCTTGGCACATCCTCACGGAGTTCATCCTTCCGAGCGTAGTGGGGACAGAGGCGTCGATGGCATCCCGGGTGCTCGATCCCGCGAGCTGGATCCGTGGGCACCGCATGGCCAGGGCAGCCGTGGAGATGGCCGCACACGACCTAGAGGCCAAGCTCGAGGGCGTGCGCCTGGCGGATCACGTCAGCGGAGTCCGCGACGCCGTGAGAGTCGGGGTGAGCATCGGTCTTCAGCCCACCGACGACGAGCTGCATCGGAAGGTCGCAGACTTCGTCGAGCAGGGATATTCGCGCATCAAGATCAAGATCAAGCCCGGCCGGGACATCGAGATGTTGAGGGGTCTCCGTGAGCGATTCCCCGACGTTCCCATGATGGCCGACGCCAACTCGGCGTACACGTTGGAGGACGGTCCCAGGTTGAAGGCGCTGGACCGCCTCGACCTCATGATGCTCGAGCAGCCACTCGCCTACGATGACTATCTGGATCACGCTCGCCTGCAGGGGACGCTCGAGACTCCGGTCTGCCTCGACGAGTCGATCCGGTCGCTGGGCGATGCCGAGCTGGCCGTCGAGCTCGGCGCCTGCCGCATCATCAACATCAAACCCGGGAGGGTGGGCGGCTTCGAATCATCCAAGGCAATCCACGACCTCTGCGTGGCAAACGACGTTCCCGTTTGGTGCGGCGGTATGCTCGAGTCGGGCGTCGGAAGAGCCCACAACGTGGCCCTGGCCACGCTGCCCGGCTTCACCCTCCCGGGGGACATCTCGGCCAGCCGGCGTTACTGGCACGAGGACATCGTAGACCCCGAGTTCGTCGTGGTGGACGGCGAGATGCACGTTCCCCCGGGGCTGGGAATCGGGGTGGAGCTCAGGACGGATCTCATCGAGGAGCGAACGGTCCGAAAGGAGGTATTCTGAAAACGCCCCGGCATCTCCCGGCGGACCCCGGATTGCCTATGTACGTATTATGGAGAGGAGGGCGTGTGGCCGCCGGCTTGAGTTTTGGCGCCTAGAGGCCGCCAACCATGCACAGCACCAGGAACGCATGCGAGCGCAGCGGTGCTCGAGGCGTTTCGCGATCCCGGCACTTCCGGATGCCTCCACCTCGGTCGGCGTGACCGTGAAGGCGGCCGGAAGCCAGTGGCAAGGAAGCCCGCGGCCGGGAGAGGAGGGATCCATGATAATGCCCACGATTCGGGCCTCACTGAGCCGCCGTGACGCACGGCAACTGGTAGCGCTCATAGCCCGTGACGATCCGAAAATATGGGAGGCTGCTCGACTTCGTCTCGACGAGCACGGGGTCGACAGCCTCTTGGATGACCCCAGAGTCCTGAACGGACTCCTCACCGATCCCGAGGTTTCCGTGCCTCCCCCCATCGTCTTTTACGTTCTGGTTCGGCAGGCACTCCTGAAAGGCGGCATCGACGACCCTGGCACGGCCGACTACGTCGCCTCGCTCATCGCTGCGTTCGGACGCGCCAGGCGGGCGTATCGGATCTCCGCCCAGGACGACGGCGAATTCCACTACCTCGCGGATATTGTCTCGGAGATGCGGACTGCCGGCGGACGACGGCAGTTCCTCCTACGGATGCACATGGGGGACTTCGCTCTTTGGATGTCGGGGCTGTTCCCAGACTACCTGGAGGCGCGGAGCCGACGCCGGGGCGCTCCACCCATCGCCTACTTCGAGGAGCTGGGCGCCGACGGCTACCGGCTGGCGTCCAAGAGCCGGGAGGCGGAGGAGCTTGGGATGAACGCCCTGCTCAAGGACGTCGCCGACCATTTCAGCGGGGTACGTGTGGCGCTCAACCGGATCTCCGATCGCCACTTCTGGCCCCAGGGAGGCGATCCGGTAAGCCGCCTGTTACGAGAGGTCTCGGGCCGCTTCGGAGGCTGAGGCCCCGTCATCGTGGCTCGGATGTCGGCGGTGGGCCCATGATGGCGCGGAGGCACAGCGGGCAGAAGCGCCACCCTCGTCGAAGTTGGGAGCCGCACCGGCAGAGCCGCCTGACGGTCAGGCCGCAGTAGGGGCACCCCAGGGCCTCCGTCGGGATCTCCCCCCCGCACCGGGAGCAGGGCACCACCGCCCCGGCATCGGTCTGAATAACGCGCGCGACTTCGTGTGGCGTGGTGAGGCCTTCAGCCACCTTGCGGCGGGCGTCTTCCGAGAGAGAGGCCATTCCGCTGTCCACAGCCAGGCGTCGCAGCGTGGAGGTGGACGCGCCTCGAATGATCTCGTCTCGGATGCTGTCGCTGATCGCGAGCACCTGAAAGACGCCGGTTCGCCCTGAGTAGCCGTCCGGGCATCTCCCGCACCCCTCGGCGCTACGTCCGCGACAGACGGGGCAGAGGGTTCGGACCAGGCGCTGGGCCACGACCCCCGTGAGTCCTCCGGCCACCAAGTAGGCAGGTACTCCGATGTGGAGCAGCCGGGTTATGGCTCCGGGGGCGTCGGTGGTGTGAATCGTAGAGAGGACCAGATGGCCGGTCACTGCTGCTGCCATGGCGATCTCCGCCGTCTCGCGGTCACGGATCTCTCCGATCATCACGATGTCGGGGTCCTGCCTAAGAATAGCCCGTAGGGCAGCGGGAAAAGTCAGGCCCGCCAGCGGCTTCACCTGAACCTGATTGATGCCGGGGATCCGGTACTCCACCGGGTCCTCCACCGTAACCACGTTCAGGCCCTCCCGATTGAGCTCCGCCAGCGCAGCGAAAAGGCTACTGCTCTTCCCGCTGCCGGTGGGTCCGGCTGCGAGGATCACTCCCTGGCCGCATGCTCCCAGTCTCCGTACCAAGTTGAGGTCCCTGTGGGCCATGCCCAGCGCGTCGAGATTACGGGGAGCCTGGAGGGGGTCGAGGAGTCGCAGCACGATCTTCTCTCCCTCGACCGTGGGCAGAGTGGAGACCCGCACTCGCAGGGGGCTGCCAGCGTGTTGGAACGCGAGGCCTCCGTCCTGCGGTCGACGCTTCACGGAGATATCCATTCCCGATATCACCTTGATACGTGAGGCCACTGGGCCGAGGCTCGATCCGGGGAGCGTAAGGGAGCGGCGGAGGACTCCGTCGATCCGCCAGCGAACCAGGACCTGTCCTTCGGACGGTTCCAGATGGATGTCGCTCGCGCCCAGCGCGGCCGCCTGGTGCAGGACATGATTCACCAGCCGCACCACCGGGGCCGCTTCGGCGACCGCCTGCAAGGAAGCGTGGGTCTCGACGTCCACGTCGGCGTCCGTCAGGCCCTCGACCAGATCGGCGAGTTCCTCGCCATAAGAGGTGCGGATCGCCTCTGCCAGAGCGGAGGGGGCGGCAACCACGGCTTCGACGTGACGGCCACTGCTGAAGCGGACCTCGCCCAGGGTGACCTGGTCGAGGGGATCGGAGACGGCCAGACGCAGAGTGCGACCGGTGGCGGACAGCGGCAGAACGGCCCTCGCTCGTGCGAAGTGAGCCTCGACCAGACGGACCGCGTCAGGGTCCGGGGTCAGAGGGCTTTCGGCGAAAGGAGCCTCAGCTGGGTGGCCAGCGTCTGTGTGACGGCCTCGTCGTCGACGTATCCCCGCCCTACGAGAATGTCACCGAGGCGGAGGCTCGACCCACCCTGCTCCTCCAGGGCGGCCTGGAGGTCTCGAGGCCTGAGTCTTCCGGAGTCGACGAGGAGCTGCCCAAGGGACTTCGGTCGCGTCGCCATGAGGTAGGGTGGAGCCGGCGGCGGGGCACCCGAATGGCGGGAGCGGCACACCTTCACAGCCCGGAGGGCGGAGGCGCTCGAGTCAGCAGGCCGATCGGAGGAGGAGGCAACCGAATCGGAGCGTCAGGAGTCCAGCAGCTCCAAGACGAAGGGCGCCACGCCCAGGATGGAGGAGGGAAGCCGGTCTGCCTCGGCGGCGGCGCCGGCCAGGAGCCCCAGGACAGGGTTCCGTGTGTGCCCCGCGGTGAGATCTTCGAGGTTGCCGTGATCGCTGGCCACCACCAGCGAGGCGCTCTCGGGCAGACCGTCGACGACGGCCGCCAGGAACTGGTCCACTCGCTCCAGGGCCACTACCGCCTCCTCCGCGCTCCCCCGGTGACCGGCGTAGTCGGTGGAGTAGTGGGCGTAGAAGGTGAGATCCGCCACGGCGGCGATGCGGGCCAGGTTCACGCCAGCTTCGGCAGGCGTGATCTGAGGCACCTCGCTGTGGCCCAGGCCGTCCCTCCATCCGGTGTTGACGATCTCGCTGGATACCGCATCCCCCGAGGCGAGCTCGGCGGCGTGCCGGCGCAGGAGACCGGCGGCGCTGGCGGCCAGGGGTGGTGCGGCCGGGAAACGCGAGCGACGCCGCTCGAGATATCCATCGGGGTAGGCGTTGGCGAAGACCACGGAGTGGCCGGCCTCCTGAGCCCTGCTCATGATGTTTCTCTCGATGAGGAGCGGGCGCAGGCGCACCGGGGCCCAGGGCCCGAAGTGACGCCCGAACGCCAGCGCCGCGTTCTCGCCGGTCATCAGGGTGATCTGCCCGGTTCCGCTCTGAGGGATGCCATCGACGCCCAAGTTGGCGTCCAGAGGGATGGCCCGGCCCCGTGATCCCTCCACCACGGGCTCGTCGAGAGTGGGCAACCGCCCACCTAAGAGCCTCTCTAGGCCGGGGAGCCGGGCCTGGAGGAAGGGGTTGCGACCAGGATCGGACGAGCCGATGCCGACCCCGTCGAGGAAGACGAAAAGGACGGACACGCTAGTGTTCCGTTTCCGAAGTTTGCGAGCCTCCAAGAGGGTCGGGGCGCCGTGGGATCAAGGCGGGACGACGCGGCATAGCGCAAGCGGGCACCGTGCGAAGCGTGGTCGCAAGGAGTCCCAACGCCCAGCCAACGGATGCACCGTGCCCTCGACTGGCCGAGACACTTTGGTAACGGGACACTAGAGCCCGAGACGCGCGCGCGCGTCCTTCACAGCGAGCCCGGCGACGCGGACGATCTTGCTCTTGCCGCTGTGACCGCGGGTCACCTCGACGGAGCCTTTCGGAACGCCCAGCACCTTGGCCATGACACGGATCAGCTCGGCGTTGGCGGCCCCGTCTACCGGGGGAACTGCAAGGCGCACCTTGAGGGCGTCTCCGTGAAGGCCCACCACCTCCGAGCGGCTGGCCCGGGGCTGGGCGTGGATCACGATCTCCACGCCGCCTTGAAGCTCTCGGACCGTCACAAACGGAACACTAGACTCTCACCGTGAGGGCCGGATGGCGTCGATCAGCTCTCGGGGCTGGAGGCGCTGCGGGGGCTGGGGGCCGAACCAGGAACGCAAGAGGGAGTCGGGGCGGGAGATGTCGAATGCCATGAGTACGCCCATGAGGATGAGCGCCAGGACAATCAAGAGCCGCCCGAAGTCTCGCTTCCGTCCGGAGGGCATGTCATCCCTGCCGAGGCCGGACTACTCGACGGGTCGCACGTCCACGGGATGCACGTCCACGGGTCGCACGTCCATCGTGACCTGAACGGCGACGTGGCCCATGTCTGCGCGATCCCGGAGGGCGTCTCGGATCCTCGGCTCCACTTTCTTGTACGCCGCCTTGACTCCGTCCCGGATCTCGAGCCGGAGCACCTTGAGGGCGTTGACGTCCGGGCGGCTCGTCTTCGTCTCCTTCTTCGCCTCTACCAGGCGGTCCGGGAGTACCTCGAAGGGGGCCATCCCCACGTCGTCGGGACGAGGAGAGTCCATATACTGAATGGCCACCGAGACATCACCGCGGGCGTGATGGGTGGGGATGTCACCCACGGCCCGGAAGTGGGAAGCCAGCTTCCCAAGCTCCACGTTGGAGGCGGCCTTGGCGTAACTGCGCTCGACGATGCCGAATATGCGCCGGAGGCGCTCCGGCGTGGTGGCGTCGATGTCGGGAACCTCCGTGTCGAGTTCTTTCCCGATGGCATGCCGATCCTGGCCTCCGTGACCTTCCTCTTCCCGGCTTCGTTGCCGGTCGATGTTCTCCAGGATGCGATCAGGGTTCGTCCGAAAACCCATCATCTCTCTCCATCATCACGGGAAGCCCCGTGGTCAGTGTTCCTTGAGTCATCAACGATAACCGGTGCGGTCGGCCGAGGCCAAGTGGACTCGGGTGACACGACTTGCGGGAAACCCGGACTTGTGACACGGGAAGATTTCCTCGGAGCGAGTCACAGCGTAGACTCGTCGGCGTACGGCGACCTCCCCCCTCGATCGGACGGTCATGGACGAGAGGCCTCAAAAGGAGAAGTCGAGGCGAGTGAGGATGCTTCCGTTGGGTGGTGCGGCTTTGCTGGTGGCTTTGCTGGCGGGTTGCGGTGGTGGCGCGGCGATGGGGGGCGGAGCCGCCGTGATGATGTATGCGGTGCCCGACGGAAATCCACTGACCTACGAGCGGGCTGATTCGATGGCCATCTCCATCGAGATGCCGGGAAGGGGATCGCTCACACTGCACGTGGATCAGGCCATGACGCTGGGCGTCGGCTTCGAGCCGTCGGCCAGCGGAGTACAAGTGAGGACCAAGGTGGAGCGCCTCTCGGCCCGGATGACGAATCCCCTCGCCGCCCCGACCACCCTCTCGGAATCCGACATCGAGGGAGACCTGGTCTTTACCGTCGATAGCCGCGGGAACGCTCATCTCATCGACATGCCGGAGGTGTCGGGTGCCGCCGGCCCACTTTTCAACGCCACCTCGCTCGCCTATGACCTGCTTCCCAAGCTTCCTCCGCCCGGAATCATGCCGAGCGGAAGTCGGGTGGACACCACGAGGTACGCCGGGGAGGATGCGACCGGCTCCGTCGAGGTCACCTGGGTGGGCACCTCGGCCCTCGTAGGCGATACCGTCGTGGGCGGCAGAAGGCTGTCCCTGGTCAGACCGAGGCCGATGTCACTATCGAGTTGGTGGCTAACGTATCGGGCATGGAGGTGACCCAGAGCATGTCGGGACCCGAGACTGGATTCTACGTGTGGGACCCGCGCCGGCGCGCTCTGGTCCGGCAGGAGATCGACCGGGACCTCAAGGGCACCGTGAAAGTTCCCGTGGTGCCGTCGCCCATGAACCTGACCGCGAAGCAACGGAAGACCATGAAGGTGGTGCACTAGTTGCCTCCGACCTCCAGGCCCGGCACACTCGTGGGCTCGTCGGTCCACCACCACAGAGGCTCCAGATCCCGCTCGACCGGATAGATCTCGTTGAGGGTGTCCCCCTCATACAACCGGCCGTTCTTCATCACCCACCGGATTGTGTTTGTATTGCGTATGTCGTCCAGGGGATTGGCGTCCAAAATAATCATGTCGGCGAGCTTGCCCGCCTCGATGGACCCGAGGTCCTGGTCGAGTCCGATGGCTTGAGCCCCGATGAGTGTGGCCACCCTGAGGGCATCGTGCTCCGGGAGGCCACCCGACTGAATGGCCCACAGCTCCCAGTGGTACGCGAGACCCTGGAGCTGGCCATGGCTCCCGACTCCCGCCTTGCCACCGGCCGCCACTAGGGCAGCCACGAACTTGGCGTGATCCTGGAACACGTGCTCGTCTTCATGGAACCATCCGGCCGGTCCCGGGCTTGGTCCGCCTCCACGCCGCCGGGTGGCCACGTCCACCTCGGAGTGAGGCATGAATCGGCGGAGCTTGTCGTCGTCGTGCGGATTCTCACGCGTGTAGAAGTAGTTCTCCGCCCAGGGGCCCCCGTAGGAGACCAGGAGAGTCGGCGTGTAAGTGCGACCCGACTCGACGAAAAGCTTCACGAAGTCGTCGTACAGGGGATATACGGGGATCGAGTGCTCCAGCCCCGAGTACCCGTCGATGGTCTCCGTGAGGTTCTGCTTGACGTTGAGGGATCCCTCTGTGGTCGGCATGATGCCCATCTCGCGGGCCGCCAGGACGATCAGCTGCCGCTGCTTCCGGTTCCCCGCCACGTACATCTTGAGCGTTTTCGTATCGTAGTAGTCGCTGTAACGCCTCATGATGTCGCGGGCCTCGTCCAGATCGTCGATGTTGTGCTGGAAGAAGATCCCCGGTCCGGTGGAGTAGATACGGGGGCCCAGAACGTCGCCTGAACGGACGAGATCTGAATACGTGAGGACGTCGGTCGTGGCCGTCTGCGGATCGCGGGTCGTCGTCACCCCGTGGGCGAGGTTGGCCAGGTAGACCCACTGATCCTTTCGGTGGATTCCCCACGACGGCCGCAGGTGGGCGTGGGTATCCACGAAGCCCGGGATGATCGTCTTGCCCGACACGTCGATGACTCTCGCGTCGTCGGGCAGGGCGATGGAGCCGCTTCGCGCGACATTCACGATCCGGTTGTCGCGGACCACGATGTCGGCGTTCTCGATCACCTCGTCGCCTCGCATGGTTATGACACGAGCGCCGCGGAGGACCGCAGAGCCCACGGGCAAATCACGCTGGGCGCTGATCGTGATCCGGAACTCTCCGGCTTGGTAGCCGTCGTCCTCGGCCTTGTCGGCGGCCTTCACGCTGTCCTCATGCGCCGCGGCCGCGTCGAGGTCGTACACGAAGTGGGCATTCCCGAGAGACCAGTGGACGGCGCGTCCTCGCCGACCCCACGCCGGGAACTCGCCTCCGAACCTCGTGAGCTTCCGTACGGGGAAGGACGCGTCGGAGGAGTCGGCCACGTTCACGGTCGGGGCGTCACCACCCACCATCGGTACCGTGAGCGTGTAGATCTGCCCGAGGATCGAGGCCATTGCCAGGTCTCCCGTCGGGGCCATGGCGACAGCCTCGGGTGACTGGCGTTGCTCGGATCCCGGCGATTTCTCGCCCCGCACCTTCACGCGGGTCTGCTCGTCGGTGCCGTCCCAGCGAACCGACACCAGCTCGTCGGGACTCTTGAAGAGGAAGATCCGCTCCCCGCTCTCCACGAAGTGGGGGCCGCTTCGATCCTCCATGGGCATGATGAGGGTGGCGTCGCCACCTTCGGCTGGAAGCCAGACGAGTTCGTTGGCCACCCCCGTGGCCCTGGGGCTCGAGCTGGATTCGAAGGCCCGGGCAAAGCCTCGGACCGCCACGATTCTCTGTCCATCGGGGGCCCACGCCGGCGTCACGAAGATGCCCGGTTGGCGGCTGAGGCGGACCGGATCTCCAGCGCCGTCCGCCCGGGCCTTGTAGAGGTGCCCGCCTGCTACCTCCGACCAGGAGGCGTATGCCAGCCATTCGCCGTCGGGAGACCAGGTGGGCATGTGCTCGGAGTCGTCCTCCCGCGTGATTCGACGCGGGTCGGAACCGTCGGCGTTCGCCACGTACAAGTGGTCCATGGCCGTGAATGCCAGCCGCGTGCCGTCAGGTGAAGGCACCGCGTCGCGGATCTGACGGACGGTGAAAGTCGGCGCGTCGCTCACCGGATAGTCGAAATCCACTTTAGGCCCGATCTCGAGGTCGAAGCGGACGCGGAAGGGGATCTCCTCGGCATGGCCTCCGTCGTCCAAGACCGGAATCCTCCAGATCTTTCCGCCATACGACGCTACGACCGCTCGCGAGTCGGGGGTGAAGCTCATGCCCGGAAGTGCGTCCAACGCGGCCCGGGACTCTTGATCGTCGCGCTGAACGGGATAGGCCAGCCAGCGCTCGGCACCGGTCTGCAGGTCCCGGAGCACGAGTCCCGTGTGCTCGTCGTGCCGTGTGCCGTAGACCAGCCACTTCCCATCGGGAGATAGGGTGGGTCTGATCGCGCCACCGTAGCGCGAGACCCGGGTGTAGCTTTGGCCGGTCTCCCGGTCGTAGGCGCGCAGACGATAAAGAGGGAACTGCGCGTTGTAGTCCCAGTCCCTCGCCGAGGTCCGCTCCGAGTACCACACCCAGCGCGGGTCGGGACCGAACGCGGCACCTATGGTCTTGGGCGGGTTCTCGCCCCGGATGAGGTCGGCTCCCGAGCCCCCGTCGATGTGGAACAGGTGGAGCTTGGGCAGCCCGCCTCCCCGAAAGCCCCCCATGCTTGCCACCACGTACGAGCCGTCTGGCGACCACTCGGGTGACTCGGCCCGATTGGCCTTACCCTCGGAGACCTGGGTGGTGTCGTTCCCGTCCAACGACATGATCCAGATGTTCTGCCCGCCGTCCCGGTCCGAAGTGAACACCACCCTGCTTCCGTTTGGGGAAAAGCGGGGCTGGGCGTCGAAGGCCATGCCGGAAGTGATCTGGGTGGCCTCGCCCCCGCTGGACGGGATGGTGAACAGGTCCCCCAGGTAGTCGAAGACGATGGTCTGCCCGTCGGGGCTGAGGTCCACCGACAGCCACGATCCCGCCGTCATGTCGAAGTGGACAATCCGATTGTCCTTGCCCCCCTCCAGTGGAAGACTTCCGTTCTCTGGATTCTCTTCTTCGATCTCCTGGTCCTGAAGCGCCAGAGCGGGCATCTTTCCGGGTCCGAAGAGAGCTGCTGCCGCGAGAGCCAATGGAGCTCCCGTCCGCCATAGACGACACATCGACCCCTCCGTTTCTCGGTACGTCCCCTGCGTTGGACTCGCCTTGCGAGCCCGGGGGGGCCAGAATAATCGGAGGACCACGTCAATATGGCAAAAGAGAGGAGCTTGAGGGGAGCGTAGAAGACCGAGGCAGAGAGGGGCGCGATGGGATTGGGCCGGTAGCTGACATCCCTCCCGACATGGGTGAGGACACGACCCAGGAGGCTCCCTTTCCGAGCCTGCTCAGCCGTTACGTCCAGGTCTTCGTCTCGCCCGGAGCCCTGTTCGACCGACTCGTCGAGCGACCCGCGTGGGGTGGTGCCATGGTCCTCGGGGCGGCGTTGGTACTGGCGGGTGCGGTCCTCCTGCCGCCGGAGCTTTACCTGGCCGCGTTCCGCCAGCGTCTGCTCGAGCAGGGACAGACGATGCCGCCCGGCCTCGAGAGCGGCGTCATGTACATCCATCTCGGCGTCTCGGCGTTCGCCTTCCTCTCGTGGTTCGTCATCCTGGCGTTCTTCGCGGGGCTCGTGACCTTTGTGTTCGCTTTCATCATGGGCGACGAAGGTACCTACCGTCAGTATCTGGCCGTCATGGCACACGCTCAGCTCATCGCGGCGACTTCCGGTCTCGTGGTGCTGCCGCTGCGCATCATGGCAGAAGACGTACGACTGCTGCTCTCCCTGGGCACGTTCGCCTTCTTTCTGGAGGACGGATACGTCCTCCGCCTCCTGAGCTTCCTGGATCTTTTCGGCCTCTGGGGGTGGGCGTTGGTAGGTCTCGGCGCAGCCAAGATCGGCCGTAGGGACTCGTGGGCCTCCGCGGCTGCTCTCTTGCTCCTCATTCCTGTCGGCATCGCAGCCGTGATCGCGATCTTCACCGGGTGAGGGACGATCGTCTGGTAGACCTCGGCGCCTGAGACGGCGGCTTAGTGTTCCGTTGCCAAAATGTCTCGGCCAGTCGAGGGCACGGTGCATCCGTGGGCTCGGCGTTGGGACTCCTTACGACCACGCTTCGCGCGGTGCCCGCTTGCGCTACGCCGCGTCGTCCCGCCTTGATCCCACGGCGCCCCGACCCTCTTGGTGGCTCGCGAGCTTCGGAAACGGAACACTAGGTGACAAAGCGGAGCCTGGCCGGGCGAGCCATCGTCATGGTGGCCGCGGCTGCTGCCCTCTTCCACCTCTACGCCGCCGGGATCTCGCCCTTCACGGCGCTCGTCCAGAGGCCGGTCCACCTGGCCTTCATGGCCGCCCTGGGATTTCTCGGCGTCGGCATCCGCTCCGGGGAACCATCGCGAGAGGGGCGTCCCAGGCGACGACTTCCCAGCCTGGTCTCGTGGACTCTGGGGTCCACGGTGGTGGCCTCGTGCATCTACCTGGTCACGCAGCACGAGGTGCTAGTTCTCCGCTCGGGATCGCCGACCACGCTGGACCTGATCACCGGGATCGTGACCATCGTGGTCATCCTCGAGCTCGCCCGTCGATTCACCGGCTGGGGGCTGGTAGTTGTCTGCCTGATGGCGTTGGTCTACGCGATCTCGGGTCCGTACCTGCCGGGTGCGCTCGCCCATCGAGGTTACGGCGTAACCCGGCTCGTGGAGCACCTCTACCTGTCCACGGAAGGGGTCTGGGGCATCCCACTCGGTGTCTCCGCCGACTTCGTCTATCTCTTCGTCCTGTTCGGCGCCGTTCTGGATGTGGCCGGGGGAGGAGCCCTCCTCATCAGCCTCGCCGACCGGGTGGCGGGGAGGACGCGTGGCGGTCCCGCCAAGACCGCCGCGGTCGCCAGCGCCCTCATGGGCTCTCTGTCGGGGAGCGCCGTGGCCAACGTCGCGACCACAGGCACGTTCACGATCCCCCTCATGCGGCGCGCCGGCTTCAAGCCGTTCTTCGCGGGAGCCATCGAGGCGGCTGCGAGCACGGGCGGCCAGCTCATGCCCCCTATCATGGGAGCCGGGGCCTTCATCATGGCCACCTGGACCAGCATTCCGTACACCCAGGTAGCTCTGGCCGCAGCGATTCCGGCGGCGCTGTACTACGTGGCCCTCCTCATGGCCATCCACTTCAGAGCCGGGAAGACCGGGTTGGAGCCTTCAGGCGGAGTGGGCGGTGAGCCCGTCCTCCCGCGCATCCATCTCCTGTTGCCGCTCGTGGTCATCGTCGCCGTCCTGGTCATGGGGCGCTCACCCATGCGGGCGGCGTTCTGGGGCGTCGTTTCGGCCTGGGTGGTGACGTGGGTACGCAAGGACACACGTCTTGGCCTCCCATCCTTGAGCCGAGCGCTGGAGTCGGGAGCCAGGGGGTCCGTGCAGGTGGCGGTGGCGTGTGCCGCCGCAGGCATCGTGGTGGGCGTGGCCTCCCTCACGGGCATTGGCCTGCGCATGTCGGAGCTGATCGTCACCCTCTCGGGGGGACACCTGCTCGGAGCGCTGGTGCTCACCGCCGTGGGCTCCATCGTGCTGGGGATGGGCCTCCCGACCACCGCCGCCTATGTGGTCCTGGCGGCCCTCGGCGCTCCCGCTCTCACGCAGCTGGGGGTGCCGCTGCTGTCGGCCCACCTCTTCATCTTCTACTTCGGCTGCATCTCGAACGTGACGCCGCCCGTCTCCCTGGCGGCATATGCCGCCGCGGGCATCGCCGACGCTCCGGCCCTCAAGACGGCGCTCACGGCCATGGTACTCGCATCCGCAGGCTTCATGGTGCCGTTCATGTTCGTGTACGTTCCGGAGCTACTCCTGCAGGGCACGTGGGTGGGCATCACAGTGGCGTTCGGCACGGCGTGCGTGGGAGTGACCGCAATCGCCGCCGCAGGAATGGGGTTCGCGCGCCGATCCTTGAACCCGCTGGAGAGAGTCGTGCTAGCCGCCGCCGCGATCGCGCTCATGATGCCGGGACTCGCAACGGACGGGTTCGGAATGCTCGCTTTGGCGGTTATCGTTTCTAGGAAGTAGCCGAGAGGTGCATCGGGACAGCGGCCTGGGGGACAGGATCGAGTCGACCAAACACACCGCGAGGCGTAGTCCGGCTCGCAGCCTCGTCTTAGGGCTCGTGGCCCTTCTGGCCTCGGCTTGTAGCGGTGAGAGCGTAGGTCCGGCTCGATTCCTGAGCATCGGGACGGGGGGGACCGGCGGGATCTCTATCCGCTGGGTGGAGCCATCGCCAGCCTCTTGTCGTTGGCGGACTCCACCCGCACGTATACCGCGGAGGTCACCGGTGGCGCGGTGGAGAACATCAACCGCATCCGTGCCGGCCAGATCGACCTGGCGCTCTCCACGGCTAACACCATCTACGATGCCTACTTCGGCAGCCCGGACTTTGGCGAGCCCATGGAAGACCTTCGGATCGTTGCGCCCCTTTACCCGAACTTCACCCACATCCTCGTCTCCGCCAACTCGGAGGCACAGTCCGTGGCGGACTTCCGGGGACTGAGGGTCTCGGTGGGAGCGCCGGGCAGTGGAACGGAGCAGATGTCGCGGAAGATCCTCGAGGTGCATGGCCTCACCTACGAAGACGTGGAGGTTCGCTACCTCACCTTCACCGAGTCGGCGGGAGCGCTGAAGGATCGCGCCATCGACGCGGCCATCATCAGTGTGGGGTATCCGGCGGCCGCCGTTCTGGAGGCGACCACGACGGGTGGGGTACGGCTCCTGCCCCTGGCCTCTGATCGCATCCAGGAGCTCATGAGGCTATACCCGTACTTCGACGCGGGGGAGATTCCCGCCGGAGTGTATCCCGGCGTGGACGAGTCTCTTCCGACGGCGGTGCTGCTGAACTGGGTCGTGGCGCCCGAGCGGCTGTCGAACGACGTCGTAATGAGTGTGCTGAACCTTTTGACGGAGGAGCGCGTCACCTTGGAGCGGGTTCACAACATGGCCCGCCAGATCGATCTCGATCACTTGCAAGATTCTCCCATCCCGCTTCACCCCGGGACTGAGAGATGGTGGATAGAGGGACGATGAGCGAACGTTCTGCCTTGCTATCCGTCCGGCCGGCGTTCACGGCGGGTTACCGACTGGGGCTGTGAGCACTTTGGGTGAGCCCGCCGTCCTCGCCTGCCAGCGGGAAGCCTTCAGCCTTCCCGACGAAGTCCACTACCTGAACTGCGCCTACTTCAGCCCCCTTCCCAAGGCCACCGAAGAAGCCGGCATGGCCGGGATCCTGCAGAAGCGTAGACCCATGGTGGTCCAGGCCCCGGATTTCTTCACAGAGAGCGATCGTGCACGTGAGCTGTTCGCCCGCCTCGTGGGAGTCTCCGAACCGAACCGCATCGCGATCATCCCGTCCGCTTCGTACGGAGTGGCGGTGGCGGCCCGTAACCTTGCGGTGGAGCAGGGGCAGAACATCGTGCTGCTCCACGAGCAGTTTCCGGGCAACGTCTACGCGTGGAGGCGTAAGGCCGACGAGTCGGGAGCCCGGGTCCGCACCGTCGTGCCGCCCGACGGCCCGTGTCGCGGCTCCGCCTGGAACGAGCGCCTCCTGGAGGCCATCGACGTGGACACGGCGGTTGTCACCGTGCCCCACGTCCACTGGACCGACGGCACGGTCTTCGACCTTTCGGCCGTGGGGGCACGGGCTCGGGAGGTGGGCGCCGCCCTGGTCGTCGACGCCACACAGTCGGTGGGCGCCATGCCCTTCGACGTGGAGGAGATCCAGCCTGATGCCCTCATTGTCGCCGGCTACAAGTGGCTCTTGGGACCCTACTCCATCGGCGCGGCCTACCTGGGATCCCGCTTCGACGACGGCATTCCTCTCGAAGAGACCTGGATCGGGCGCGAGCGGAGTGAAGAGTTCCAGCACTTGGTGGATTACCAGTCGACCTACCAGCCCGGTGCCATCCGGTACGACGTCGGGGAAAGATCGAACTTCATCCTCGTCCCCATGTTGGTTGCCTCCCTCGGCCTGGTCCTGGAGTGGACTCCAGAGGGGGTGCGGGACTACTGCCGCCGGCTCGGGGAGACGCTCATCCGGGAGGCGGTCTCCATCGGATTCTCCCTGGAGCAGGACGAGTGGCGTGCGGCGCACCTATTCGGCCTGCGCATGCCCGAGGGCCTCGAGCTGACGGCCCTCGAAGCCGAGCTGGAGGTGCGGAAGATCTTCGTGTCCCTGCGTGGGAGCGCCCTCAGGGTCTCGCCTCACCTGTACAACGACGAGGACGACGTGGGCGCCCTGATCGACGCCCTGAGGGCCGTGGTCTAGATCGACTTCCTGTATCACGCCCCAGTCATCGCCCGCTCCGCGTTGACCCGGATTTAACGCTCGGTCTCCCAACGAGGTCTCCCTTGTCATGGGGAGAGACGGAGGGGGCCGCGCGCACGGCATGTCGCCATCCCTCGGAACACGTCCATCGATCACCCGAAGACGGACGAGAGGGACTAGGAGAGAGCGATGTGTGATTGGGGATTGAAGACCACGGTGGTGGTGAGCGTCCTCACAGCCGGAGCCTGCGGCGGGGGAGGCGGGCTCGATCTCGAGGGCTCCGCTGCCCAGCAACTCTTCCAGCAATACAGGGGAACCTGGGATCTCGATGTCCGCCAGAGCGAGACCCCCGGCCAGAAGCTCGAGGAAGCCAACCGGGGGCTCCGGGGTGGTGAGGGCCGAGGTTCCGGAGGGCCCGGCGCGGGTCGCGGCGGTACCGGCCGAGGAGGGCGTGGCGGCACTGGCGGCGGAGGCGGTGGTGCCCGGGGAGATCCTGGTGGTGGACAAACCTCCCCAGAGGCCATGCAGATGGGAATGGCCCTCGCTCGTGAAGTCGCCACCACCCTCGAGATGCGACTGGACTCAGTCTCGGTACGCGTCCCACCGAGTGGAGGAGTCGCGTACGAGCTCGCCAGCGACGGCGAGGTGAGCGAGCAGGAGCTCTCGGGCGGGAGCGTCCTCGAGCGTCGCGTGCGCTGGGAGGAGAACGAGCTGACGATCCAGCGGGAGATCTCCGGCTTCTCGGTCACGGACCACTACGAGGTGGCGGCCGACGGGAGGAAGATGGTCGTACTTCGCACTATCAAGCTCCCCGGACGGTCGGCCGTGAAGGTGAGGCTCGTGTACTCAAGGGCCGTATCATGAGGGCCCCACAGCTGGTGGGAGCTGACGTCGGCCTGTGTAGGGGCTGTCTGCCGGCGGCTACCTTTACACTCACCTTCACCCTCGCCTTCCTGATGCCCCTGAACGCACGAGGCCAGAGCGTGGACCTCACCGGGACCGTAGTCGACTCCCTTACAAACGAGGTTTTGCCCAACGTCTCGGTGGCTTTGGGTGAGTCGTCGTACAGTGCGCTCACCGATGCGTTCGGCCGGTTCTCCCTGGTGGGCCTCCCCGACGGGCCCATCCAGCTCACCATCGAGCATCTCGGCTATCGGACGTTCGTGATCGAGCTTGCCGAGGCACCGACGGACCCGCTGAAGGTGGTGCTGGCACCGGACGCCATCGAACTGGGTGGAATCCGCGTGCGAGCACAGACGCAGGTCATGGACGCCAGCCGCGGGATCAGCCAGGTCTCGATCTCTCCGGAGCAGATCCAGGCTCTGCCGTCTTTGGGCGAGGCAGACATCTTCCGCTCGCTCCAACTCCTACCGGGCGTGAGCGGTACGAACGACGCCACCTCGGGACTCTTCGTGCGGGGTGGGACGCCTGACGAAAATCTGGTGCTCCTGGACGGCATGACCGTCTACCACGTGGACCACTTCTTCGGCATATTCAGCGCCTTCAACGCCGACGCCATCAAGGACGTGCAGCTCTACAAGGCCGCGTATCCGGCCCGCTACGGCGGGCGCACGTCCAGCGTGGTAGACATGATCGGGAGGGCGGGGGATCCCCCGGCGTTCCGCATGAGCGCCGGCGTGAATCTGCTGAGCGGCCGCACCACATTGGAGATTCCACTCGGGCACGCTGCCGCGCTCATGGTCTCCGCCCGGAGATCATATACGGACATCATCCAGAGCGGCCTCTTCAACAACCTCTTCGGTACGCTGACCGACGCGGACGAGGCGGCGGCCCCACAACAGCCTGCAGGCTTCGGCGGCCGTCGCAGGCGATTCCAGGTCCAGGAGGCCGTCCCCTCGTTCTACTTCTACGACGTGAACGCCAAGTTGACCTGGACTCCAACGTCCCGCGATGTGGTCGCGGTGAGCTTCTACGGCGGGGCGGACAATCTGGACCAGTCCTCCACGGGCCAGGCCATCGAGTTCGGTGGCAACGCCTTGAACACGCCGAACCGTCAGGAGATCACCGACTGGGGGAACCGCGGCGTCAGCGGCCGCTGGTTCCGGCATTGGGGAGGCCGCTTCAGCTCGGACGCCCAGATCGCCGCCAGCGAGTACTTCAGCGACGGCACCCGGGAGATCACGTCCGATCGGTTCGCCAACGGATTCCTCGAGGAGAACCGGGTCCAGGATCTGAGCATTCGACTGGACAACTCCTGGAGGGCTGGGCGGTCGTCCACCGTCGAGTTCGGGGCTCTGCTGACTGAGAGCGATGTCCGTTACGGCTTCGAGCAGCTTCAAGGGGACTCGGTCCGCGGGAGCTTGGCTCTGGAGGGCGATGCGCTCCAGACCAGCGGGTACCTGCAGCACGTCTGGACGGGTCCCGTCGGCGTCAAGGTCACCGCGGGAGCCCGGGGCACCCACTACGACCCTACGGGCACCACCTACTTCGAGCCGCGAGCGGCGCTGGAGTTACCTCTCGGCTCGAATCTCAAGGTCAAGAGTGCCTGGGGCCGGTACAACCAGTTCATCAAGCGGGTGGAGAACGAGGACATTCTCGAGGGGAGCCGTGACTTCTGGGTGCTCTCCGACTCCGTTCTTCCTCCCGCTTTCGCCGAGCATTTCATGGGGGGTGTCAGCTACGAGACCCAGGCCTTCCTCATCGACCTCGAGGGCTACTACAAGGATCTCGATAGCGTAACGCAGTTCTCCACGCGCTCCCGTCGAAGGCCGGGACAGGCCTTCAATGACCTGTTCTTCTCAGGGACGGGTTTCGCAAAGGGGGTGGAGCTACTCGTTCAGAAGAAGGCGGGTCCCCTCACCGGATGGTTGAGCTACTCGCTGAGCCGGGTCGAGTACGATCTGGACGATTCAACGACGGGGAGGCGTTCGCGGCGAGCCATGACCAAACGCACGAGCTCAAGGCAGTGGGTGTCTATCAAGCCGGACCCTGGACGTTTTCCGGCTCTTGGGTTTACGGGTCGGGCCGGCCTTACACGGCGCCGGAGAGCGAGTATAGCGTGGAGCTACTCGATGGAACCTCTTTCAGCTACGTCCACGTGGGAGGCAAGAACGCCGAGCGCCTCCCCGCGTACCATCGGATGGATCTGGGCGCAACCCGCCGATTCGAGTCCGCCCGCTTCTTCTACGAACTGAGCGTCTCGGCGTTCAACGCCTACGGGCGCAACAATGTGTGGTACCGGAAGTTCGACCTGAGCGAGAGCGCGGTCGTGGTGACGGATGTGACCACCCTCCCGTTCACGCCCAGCATCGGTTTCCGGATTGGGGTCAAGTAGGAGACACAGATGAGATCATATGTAATCTTGGCTCTGGCGATCGTCGGAGCCCTGGCGGCCCAGGCCTGCACGGACTCCGATCCGGTTGGCCTGGACGGCGACATCCTCGTGGTTCGGGCGTTCCTCTTCGCCGGCGAGCCGGTGACGGATATCCGCATCACCACCACGGTCCCGTTGGTGTCTGAGGACACCCTCGGCATACCCGTGAGCGATGCCACTATCTGGCTGGAGCGCAGCGATGCTCGCTTCGACTTGATCGCCGCTCCGGGAGCGCCGGGAGCGTATCACTATCCGGGCGCTGATCTGGTAATCGAGTCGGGCGACGTCTTCGAGCTGGGGGTCTCCCGTGGTTCCGAGAGCCTATCAGCCACGACGGTCGTGCCGTCCCCTCCGGAGGGATTCGCCGTGTCGTCCGATGTCTTGGAGGTGTTGGATCTCACCGCTGGGTTCGGAGGATTCGGTGGGCGTGGCGGCGGCCGGGGCGGGCGGGCCTTCGGGGGCGTCATCGTCAGCTGGATCAACCCTGAGCGGGACCTGTTCTTCGTGGTGGTGGACAACCTCGAGATCGATCCGGAGCAGATCCCGGCCCCGGAGTTCATCGCACAAGCGCGGCGTTTTGTGTCGGTGCCCACACCGGCGGACAGCACGGTGATCAGCCAACTTTCCCTCACGCACCTCGGCGAGCATCAGATTCGTCTGTACCACGTGAATCAGGAGTACGCAGATCTCTATGAAGGTCGAGTGCAGGACTCACGCGACCTCAACGAGCCACCCAGCAACATCCGGGGTGGGTTGGGCGTGTTCTCGGCGTTCGCCTCACAGGAAGGGCGGTTCACGGCTCGAATGCAGACAGTGGAGGTGAACTGATCCGGGCGCGAACGCCCGCGCACGCCAGGATCATGGCCGACAGGGTCCTAGCGGTCGCTAGTTGTCTAGGCAATATTCGAACGCTTCGGCGCCGCCAGTCTTTCACCATCGGCGAATCCGGCTCGTCTTGGATCGGCCGCTTACCCGGGTTGCCATCTAGCCGCTTCATCGCGGCGGGCTTCGGCTTCCGAACCTCTCATACCTCCCGGACCGGTCCGAGTACTTCGAAGGGATTCCGCATCCCGAGCTAGGGACGATGCGGCAGGTCCTCAGCAGTGTACAGCGCTACACCTCAACGCCTCCGGATCGAACATCCGCCCGCCCTTAAGCACCCGCCAGATGGTCTGCGTGTTCTTGATGTCCTCCAACGGATTGGCATCGAGCAGCACCGTGTCGCCCAATCTATCGGATTGCGAATGCGCCACGGTGTCATCGCCAACGTAGCGACTCGAGCAGTTCCGGCGTGAACGGATTCTCCCCGGCGCGGAGGGCGTCGATCCACTCTCGGCGCTGCCTCCGAGCCCGACCGCTTGTCGTCCAGGCTACGTACGCTTCAAGGTCTGCGATGGCTCCCTCACCATCGCCGGTGAGCGCCCTGGCCACCCCGTGGGCACCCCTGAAGAACCCGTGAGCAGCAGGCGCACGCGCCACGGCCTGTTCACAGGCCGTCATGACGTCGGCTGCATACCCCCACAGGCTCCCGTACCAACACAACGTGTTCCAGGACCACGCAGAAATCATCAGTGCGGGATCGAAAGTTCGGGCCTGTGCATAGGCGGCCATCGCGTCCGGTATGCGACCGTCCCTTGCCAGGTGCTCGCCTTCTATCTGCGTCGCGATCGCCTCCAGCGAGGGATCCTTTTCCCGTTGGGGTAGCGGGAGCGCAAAGGCCATGAGTGTCGCCTCTCGCAACCCGGTCGCAATGACAACAAACTGGCGACCCGAGAGCGTTTGATAGGTCATCGGATTCCCGTAGCCGTTGCGTCTTACATAGGTTTCCCAGAGGGACTCCCCACTCGTCTTGTCGATGGCATAGAGCTTGGCCCCTGCGCTGATGAACAGCAGCCCAGCGCCGGTGAGGAGCGGTCCCGCATTGCCGTCGCCCCCCCCGAGCAGTGGGAGATCCAGGTCCTGTAACAACGGATGGTTCTTGATCTGGGGCGTATCCCCCAAGGTGACCTGCCACACATGGTCACCTCGATTGAGATCGATGGCGGTGAGAACGTTATACGGCGGTTTGTGGATCGGGAGGCCGTCCGCGACTTCCAAAGCGGCTCCTTCGATGAGGTAATCGAATTCGGCGTCGCCAGGCTCAGGCTCAGCGAGCTTGATCAGGTTGGGCCTGTTCTTCGCCTTGACGTAGAGCACTCCCGTTTCTGGATCGAACGCCGCGCCGCCCCAATTGGCCCCACCAAGAACACCCGGCATGGCTACGGTCCCCTCGAGCGAGGGGGGCGTGAAGATGGGACCCAATCGGTAGTTGTTCGTGTGTAATTGCTCAAGCGCCATGGCCCGCAATTCGGGCGTGAAGTCGATCACGTCGTCCTCGGTGAAGCCCTGTTTGGCAAACGGCGGGGGCTTGGTCGGGAACGCCTGGGTTAAAGACGTCCGTTCGCCCGGCACATCACTCTGCGGTACCGGCCGCTCTTCGATCGGCCAGACGGGTGCTCCAGTGACGCGATCGAAGACGTAGGCGAACCCGGTCTTGCCGAGGGCCACGACCGCGTCGATCGTGTTCCCCTCGACGCGGATCGTAACCAGGTTTGGGGGCGCGGGCAGATCGTAATCCCAGAGTCCGTGATGGACCGTTTGGAAGTGCCAGATGCGCTCGCCGGTGTTCGCGTCCAGACAGACGATCGATTCAGCAAACAGGTTATCGCCTTTGCGATGTCCGCCATAATAGTCGTGGCTGGGCGTTTCGACGGGGAGGTAGACCAGACCTCGCTGCTCATCCACGGTGAAGGGGCTCCAGACGCTCGTGTGACCGGTGTACGACCACGAGCCGTCTTCCCAGGTCTCGTTCCCAAACTCTCCTGCCTGCGGGATGGGGTTGAAGTACCAGACGCGCTCCCCAGTGCGGACGTCGAACGCCTGCACACTACCGGGCGGATCCCCTCTGTAGATCACATCCCCTCCGAGACCACTCCCGACCATAACCAGGTCTTTGTAAACGACGGGTGGGGAGGTGTTGGTGTAGTGGAGCCGGTTGACCGGCCAGATCAGAGCTTCGGTCAGGTCGATCTCACCACCTACACCGAACGTGGGGATCGGTTGTCCGGTCATGGCGTCGAGGGCGATCAAACGCCAGCGGCTGTTGATGAAGACCCGCCGCTCCGTGCCGTCCGTCCACGTCGCAACACCACGATGGTGGAGCGCCGTCGCGCCCCACTCGTAGGCGCGGGGATCGTAGCTCCACAGGTCCCTGCCCGTGTTCGCATCCAACGCCACGACGCGGTGGTACGGCGTGCTCAGATACAGCGTGTCCTTGATCATGAGCGGGGTCACTTGGAACGGCCCCGGCGTCACGGGCTGGTCCCGGAACGGCCGTCTGGGCACGGGAATCGGCTGTTCGCCGGTTTCCCAGATCCAGGCCAGCTCCAGCTCGTGCACGTTACCGCGGTTGATCTGGGTCAAGGGAGAGTACTTCATCCCACCCGGATCGCCCCCATAGACCGGCCAATCCTGTCCCCGCTGGGCAGACTGCGCTTGGATGGGCAGCACCATGACCATCAAGGCGAGAAGCAGCCAGGCCGCCCCCGTCACATTGCGTCCTAACATTCTTCGCTCCTTCGCCTCACCCTTTGAACACTACTCGAAACGGGTTAGCAGCGATTGGTTCCGCTCCGGCCGCAACTCTTCGGGATCACCCCCCCTTTAGCAGTCACGAGAAACGGAAGTGGGCGGCGGATGCGAGTGGGGAGGGCCATGGTGACGCCTCGGGTGGTTCAAGCTAATCCATAATAGTGGGGCGGAGCCTGTCAACGCCAGTGAGACACTCTTGGGAATTAATTAGAGAGCAATCTCCTGTGTCGTGAGGGAGGGGGTTGGAGGATTGATCCAGACGGCCTCCGGGAGCGGTTTGGGCTTCGGCTCACCGGAGACGAAGCGGTCGGGATGAGCGGCCCAGGCCTCGCGTAGCACGGCCTCCCTGCCGGCGATGACCTGATCGGCGTGACCGAAGTGGACCTGTTCGGGGGTCAGCATCGAGATGCCGCCATGGCGGTGCTCGGCATTGTACCAGCGGAAGAACGAGCGACAGAACATTTTGGCCTGGCCCTGATCCTCGAACCGTCCAGGAAACGAGGGATGGTACTTCAAGGTCTTGAACTGGGCCTCGGAGAACGGATTGTCATCCGACACCTGAGGTCGGCTCAGCGAGCGGGTCACCCCGAGATCGGTGAGGAGCTGAGCCGTGCATTGGCTCGTCATCGGAGCTCCTCGATCCGAGTGCAAGGTCAGGACCTGGGGCTGGACGCCATGCTTCAGGCAACTCTGCTGGATCAGGCGCCCGGCCAAGGCCGAGCTCTCCCGATCCGCCACCATCCATCCCACGATGTAGCGGCTGAAGATGTCCATGATGACGTAGAGGTAGAAGTAGCTCCACTTCCTCGGCCCCAGCAGCCGTGTGATATCCCAGGACCAGACCTGGCCCGGGCCCGTCGCCATCAACTCGGGTTTCTGGTATTCGGGATGACTCCGCTGCGCTCGGCGCTCTCGAACTGGCACTTGGGAGGCCAGAACGCGATACATCGTACGTTCGCTGCACAGGTAGACGTCTTCGTCGAGCAGGGTCGCCACAACCTCGGCCGGGGACCGGTCCACGAATCGCTCCGAACACAGCGTGTCGAAGACCTTGTCTCGTTCCTTCTCGCTCAAGGCACGGGCTGAGGTCGGGCGGGGCTGCTGATGCCCGGTCGATGGCCTCCGACGACGATAGAACGTGGCTCGGGCGACCCTGAGCGCATCGCACGCGGGCTTTACCCCTACGTACGTGGCCAGCGCCTCGGCCGCCTTCACGAGTTCGTCCCGTCCTCGAGGCTCAATCCCAGCAGCCCTGCAACTTTTCCCTGGACGTCGATGATCAGGCGCGCCTTCTCGAGTTCCTTCTCCAGGCGAGTGTTCTCGCGCTCCAGCTTGCGCACTTTCCCCTCCAGCGGATTCCGTTCGCTCGGCTTTCGACCTCGTCTCTTCGACAGCACTCTCAGCGACCCACTCCGCACCGCCTTGCGCCATGTCGTCAGGTGCGACGAGTACAAGCCCTCCCGTCGCAGGAGTCGCCCTACCTCTCCCGGCTCCGTGCACCGGTCCGCTTCTTCGACGACCCGCAGCTTGTACGACGGACTAAACCGTCGGCGCGTCGGCTTATCTACCACCTCCGCGTCCGGAGCAGCTGCCGCGCTTCGCTTACCCTCCCAGGTTAGTGGGGCGATTCCATTCTCTTCCATTCTCTCTCGGTGTCCCAGCATCCTCGGTTTCTCTGCCTTCGCCCTACTCTAATTCTTTACTCGTTCCGTGTCTCACCTAAGTTGGCAGAGAGGGGGGGTCGGTACGGGGGGGCGACCAGAGTGATCAGCTTCCGTGGAACATTGCCACCGACAACTTCACAACGCGCCCCGACGCAAACCCAAGTACGGTGTTGAGCGGTAAAGGACCTGGGTAACAGTTAAGTCAAGAGACCTGAGTAACAGTTCTCCGTCCTTTGCAAGTGCCTCCAGTTCGTCTCTTCCCTCGTCCGAGGGAGTCGAAGATGAGGCGTTTGGGTTCAACAAAGCGTCCTAGCCAGATGGGTCCGAAGTAGACCTCAAAGAGACCGTGGTCAATCTCTTCCAGTCCGACTTCATGCCCAGCGAAGAGTCGGCCGACGGGCACACGGTCCCCGTACCAGCGGATGCCACCGTTCGTGCTGACGAGCCGGGTCTCGAAGTGGCCCGGATACGTGACCGGGTCGAGTTGCTTCGGGAAGGGTCGAGGTGAGGGTCGGTAGAGATTGGAGGGCACGGCACCGTCCAACGCCTCGTGAGGCCGGACTTCGTTGTAGAGCTTCCTGAATCTTCGAAACGCTTGCTGCTGGGTCCGCATGTTGGAGCTCGGAGGTCGGGTGGTACGCCTCTTTAGCACCAGGTGCATGTTCTCGTGCTTGCCGTTCTGCTGAGGGCAGCCAGGCTCGATGAGCTCAGGCAGAATGCCCACCTGAATGAACCACACGGACAGCCGAGAGAGACGGCCTAGTGCGTTCGAAGCGAAGGGAGTGCCGTTGTCCGTACGGATCCGTTCGGGTAGACCGTGTTGGCGAAATAGCCGCGTGAACACTGGGATCACGCCGTCGATTGTCACGTCCGGACGACCCCAACACTCCAGTACGAACCTCGAATGCATGTCCTGCACAGTAAGCGGGTAGCACAGCTCACCGTCACCCATCGGGAACTCGCCCTTGAAGTCGGCCGTCCACGTCCCGTTCGGTTCAGATGCGTTGGTATCGGGTCGACCCGGGTGCCAGCGGCGCACCCTTCGCCGACGCCTCGGCACCAGGTCGTGACGCACCAGGATGTTGTGCATCGTCTGTCGTGAGGGCAGTGCTAGCTCCGGCCGATGCGTCTGCAGGTACCACCGGATCTTCTTCGGCCCGAAGTCGTCATACTTGCGTCTAACCTCGAGGATCGTCTCGACCACCTCACTAGGCGTAGCCCATGGGCAATGCCCGGGTCGACTCGCTCGATTCTCCAGACCTGCTGGCCCGGCTCGCCGCCATCGATCCATCCACTTGTAGCCCGTCTTGCGACTAATCCCGTATCGATCGCACACCGCAGCAAAGCTCCGAAGACTGCGATGGGCTTCTTCGATAAACCGCGTTCTCTCTTCCATGACATGAGTCTCCTCGAACGGCATCGGCCTCCTCCTTTCAGAGGTGCCGACTGTACCCCATGTCCCTTTACTTAAGTGTGTACCATGTCTCTTTACCGGACCTGTCCTCCTGGCTAACCGCATGCAATTCTTCCGGCGTTGATGCGCCAGGTTCGTGGGCAGGATTCTTGGGCACATAGGCCCGCAGCCAGACGCAAAAGACTCTGGAGAACTCGAAAACCGGTAACGTCTTTACGGCGTTACGTGCATCAGACCCTCATGTTCGTAGGGCTGCCAGAAAAGCAATAGAAAAGATAGAGGAATAAGGACCCTCAACCGCCCTGCAGCGAGTGGTTCCCGTAGGGGGAGCAGAGTAGAGAGTTTGGCCTCGCGTTCAGAGTTCTTCCCCTCCCAAGGCGACTGACCTTCCATCCAAATTCCACGCTGGATCGATCTCCACTCCAAGGTGTGTCAATGCGGTCACGGCGATGTCGACGATGTTGGGTGCGGTCTCAATCGGTTCTCGAACAACCGAAGGACCGTGAGCGAGGAAGAAAATTGTCCGCTCGTTATCCGAGTCGCCGCCGTGTCCCCCTTCGTCGGTTCGCCCGTGGTCGGTACTCATTAGGATGAGCCAGTCTTCGTCGGCGTACGTAGGCCGGGCTTGGATCGCAGCAACGAGCCGACCGACGAGCGCGTCCGCCACCTCGATGGCGGTCTTGTACTCCGGCGCGTACGTACTCGTAGCGTGTGCCACTTCGTCGGTGTCACCGATGTAGACGAACGCCGCGTCGATATCCTCAGTCTCCAGCCGATCCACGGCGGCATCGACCGACAGCGAATCCGCCCGGCCGTATCCCTCTTCACCACCGTTGAAGAAGAGCAGCTCGTCGATGGCGTCGCTGAACAGTGGACCGCCTGATGCGGTCGTGCCGAGTGGCGCCCAATCGACCACAGCGAACGTGTTGAAGCTCGAGTCCACCTGCTCGAGTCGGGTGAGGAAATCGGGGTACGTTGTGTAGTCGTTCCCGCTGAAGTTGTTGCTGTTCACGAAGTGCTTGTCGGTGCGTGCCCCGATGAGCATGCTCGACCACCCGGGGCCGCTCACGGTCCGCACATTGGTGCGGGCTTGGTCGTTGAAGAAACCCTCGGCAATCAGTCTGTCGATGTTGGGTGTGGTGGCCTCGGCGAGGATGTCGACGCGTATGCCGTCGAGTCCGATGACGACGACCTTCTTGGCGGCGTCGCCGCCACCGCAGGCCGCAAACCACGGCATCAATCCAAGACTCACGGCGAACAGGCGGCCCTTTGGACCAAAGGGTTGGCCGCTCATGAGATGCGCACCGATGTTCACGAAGTATCTCCTCCAGTGGACGACGCGCTGTTCACAACGTTGTATGACTACTCTTGAGGGTGGGAGTGGTCCGCCGCCGTCCAACCGCATAAGATCATAGGCTTCCGCCCTCGTTGAACGAGGCTCGTCGGTACACTTTGTCACTGCCCGATCGAGTCGCGCCCCCGAATTGTCGGGCGCGTCGGCTGCATGATACTTACAAACGTCCGGACGAGGCCCGCAAGAACCGTGGGGCCTATGCAACCGTGGGAGGAGGATCAGGATGTCCGTAGCCGACCTCGTATCTACAGCCGACGCGCTTGTCGCCAAGGGAAAAGGAATCCTGGCGGCCGACGAGAGCACGGGGACCATCAAGAGACGTTTTGCCAGTATCAACGTCGAATCCACCGAAGAGAATCGTCGTTTCTACCGGCAGCTCCTGTTTACCACCGAGGGAGCCGCAGACTTCATAAGCGGCGTCATCTTGTTCGACGAGACCATCCGGCAGTCGGCGGACGACGGTCGGCCGTTCCCCGAGGTGCTGTCCTCCCAGGGGATCCTCCCTGGCATCAAGGTCGACACCGGGGCGAAGGATCTCGCTGGTTTCCCTGGTGAAAAGGTCACGGAGGGCCTCGACGGGCTTCGCGACCGATATGCTGAGTATCGCGACCTTGGAGCCCGCTTTGCCAAGTGGCGGGCCGTCATCACCATTGGCGACGCCATTCCGACCCGCGGATGCATTCATGCCAACGCCCACGCCTTGGCACGCTATGCGGGTTTGGCCCAGGAGGCGGGAATCGTTCCAATCGTCGAGCCGGAAGTCCTCATGGATGGCGACCACACCATCGAGCGCTGCGCGGAAGTGACGGAAGCGACGTTGGCTGCCGTCTATCAGGAGTTGGGGGAAAGCCGCGTGGTCCTCGACGGCACCTTGTTGAAGCCAAACATGATCGTTTCGGGCAAAGGCTGCCCTACGCAGGCGGACGTGCAGCAGGTGGCCGAAGAGACGATCCGCGTGCTCAAGCGCACCGTTCCCGCAGCTGTTCCGGGAATCGTTTTCTTGTCGGGAGGGCAGAGCTCGGAGCTGGCCACGGCGCACCTGAATGCGATGAATGCCATAGGCGGAGTGCCGTGGGAGCTGAGCTTCTCCTACGGACGAGCGCTCCAGGAGAACACGCTAAAGGCCTGGGGCGGTACTCCCATCAACGCGGCTGCCGCGCAAAAGGCTTTCTGTCACCAAGCCAAGTGCAACGGAGCCGCCAGGTTCGGTGACTACACGGACAAGATGGAGGCCGTAGCCTAGCCGTCGTCGCAGATGTGCCTGCAGTTGCGGTACCCCCTGGGATAGGCTAGGGCGTCCTCGTGGCTTGGAGGGCCGTTATCGAAGGCAACACGCTGACGTGGTGGCACCGGACCCGCCACACTCATGGCGAAGCCTCCGACAGCGTCCGCATCCAGGCTCTGGCCAGTAAGACGATCACCACGGCCGTGAGCACCGCACCGAGTCGCCCACCCGGGTAGAGTGGGGCGACCATCACCAGAAGCGAGCCCAGCACGGCCGTCGTCCCGAAGATTCCGGGCACGAGGGCCGGAGAGGCGGCTCCAAGGAAAACGATTCCCCAAACCACGGCGCCCCCGAAGAGCCCCCACATAGCCCACATCCCAGGGGACTCCTGGAAGGCGCTAGGCGTTTGGAGAAGTCCGATGGTCAGGAACCCGATTGCGATCAGCGCCATGGGCCCCAGGCGTCCCGAGAAGCGGCGGTACGCCGCCGCAAGTAACAGCATACCGGACGTGGCGAACAAGAACGACGTGACGGCCTCGAGCGGCTCGTCCAGGAACGGCAAGACCGAAGATGCGGGCGAATAGCTGGGAGTGCCGGGCAGTCCACCCGCCAACGCGGTTGCCGAGGCACCCAGGCCCGCCAGGAACAGGCCGAGAGCGACGGCGGCCAGCGGAGATGTTTCGTTGCGGGCCTCCGCGCCGAACCACGTGTGCGCCAAGGCGACGGCTAGGCCGATGGCCACGGCGCCCACGACGGACAAAAGGGTGAGTCCGAAGAGCGCAGTACCAGCCTGCAGACCCCACGGCCGCACGGTGGAGAACCCCGCTACGGTTGTGGGCCAGCCGTTCGCACTGGACGCCACGTTCGCCACCAAGACGAGCAATGCGACGGGCAGCACGATTCCGCGCGTCAGTTGCTTCCGACCCCAAACTACGATGGCAGTGACGACCGCGGCACCGAAGGCAATGAAGAGGAGAAGGCCGGCCATTCCCTGGACCACTGACGTCCGGCCGGAAGCCTCACGCTGCGATCGCGCCCACGCCTCCGGTACGTGCACGAATCGGTATGCGTCTCCCACGGCGTCACCAGTCATTTCGATGATGACCCGTCCCTCGCCCTCCACGTTTCGAAGTATCTCGGGATCACGGAAGGTGAACGTCCAATCTCGTCGCGCCGGACGGTTGGTTTCGTCAGCTCCCACTTCGATCGCCGCCGACTCTTCCAGGCCGAACTCTGCCAGGCCGAATTCGTCCAGCCTTGCGAGAGCCGCTGTCCGGGCCTCGTCCTGCTCGAGGCTCGGGCCGGCTCGGGCCTCCGGTAGGCGGTGAGCCGTGCGGATCACCTCACCGGTACCGCCGACGTAGACACGGTACTCCTCGACTTGCTCTTCCGGCTCCGCGCTCCAGTCGACGAAGCGAACGACCCAGTGAGGTGGAGCAAGATAGCTTCCTATCAGCGCCCGATATTCGTCGGGGCCCGCCTCCTCGAAGACGTATCGGTGAGTCTCTCTCTCCCCCGTAGCACCGTCGCCCACTGGCCCACGGCCGTTGCGGGCCCGGGCTAGGCTCGACCAGCCCTCGACGTTGGCGCCGGCGGAGGCCATCTCGGCCCGTGCAGCCTCCAGAACTTCCCCTTTCGCAGCGGTGAAGCGAGCGTGCGGCTCCGCCCGAATGGCCGAAAAAACCCACAGTAATGCGCCGACCGCCCCGAACGCGTACGCGACCCTCGAGGGGACGGGGAGCTTGCTCGGCCCGGCATCCTCGGCCGCCGGAGCCGCAGCCTCGGGGACGGGGGCCTCTTCCGCCGACGCCTCGCGGGTCTCAGGCGGCGCCCAGGCGCGGTTGTACGCCCACTCCGGGGCCTCTGGACTGGCCCGTCCCCCCATCCGCGCCCGAAGCACGATGGCGAGCGGAACGAGGCCCACCAGCACGACCATGCCACGGTCGAAGAGGACCCCCGGCCCTTCAGCCATAAAGAGCAGCGAGGAGATCAACGACAGGTCGTACAGGAAGTGAGTGAAGATGGTAGGGATGAGACCGAAGCAAAGGTAGATCACGCCCCAGCCGAAGGCGAATGGCGTAAGTTCCACCACTCGGGCGTAGGCCGGTTGCTGGGGGTAGTCCGCATGGCCCGCGGCAAATACTAGCGCCTGAAGCGCGATCGCCCCCCAAACCCAGGCGTTTCGCTTGCCGAACCGAGCCCCCAGTAATGCTGCCCCCGCGATCGGAACCGCCCGGAAGATGCTCTCCTCCCACAGGGCCGCGAAGAGGGAGGTCGACACCGCCTCAAACCACGGTTGGTACGTGGCGAGCAGATCGGGCTGTACCTGGGGGCTCGCCGGGCTCCACCATCCGCCGAGACGTGAAGTGGCGAGATAGAACAGAACCACACAGCCAATCTCCATGCCGAGGAGCAGATAGGCCCCGACGGTCCGGCCCAGGGCGGGGGTCGATGCTGCGACGGCAGGGGACCAAAAACGCCACTGCTGCAGGTGATCGGGGAAAGCTCGGCGGCCAAGAGACTCACCTGCCATGAAGAACAGCGCCAGAAGCGGCGTCCCGAGAAGAGCGATCGCCGCGGCGGTGACAAGCTGCTGCGTCAGGAAAACGCTCCGAGACACGGCCGTGTCGTACTGCATCCAGGATAGCGGTAGAGCGTTGACGATGCTCAGGCCGAAGAGGACCGCTGTCAGTGCGCCCCAAAAGAGTGGGGCACGCCAGACGATCCATCTCTTGCGAAGCAGATAGGCGGTTCCCGCTACCGCGCCCAGGAGCATGAACAGGAGAGTGAAGACGACATTCGCGCCCAACGAGATGGCCTGGTTGGCGGAGCGCATGTCCGCGTATCGTTGCGCGAAGGTCTCGGGTACATGAACGAAGTGCCGAACCTCGGACGGTCGATGCCCGGCCACGTCCAATTGAAGACGGATCTCGCCTTCGCCAAGGTCGACGTCCTGCCGTTCGTAGACGAAGGCGTGGTCCGTTCGGCCCGATGGCAGCGTCTCGAGCGATGACTCGAGCAGCCGATACGCTTCGAGGTCCACGCCCCATTCGGCCGCACCCCGCTCAGCAACTGCTCGGGCTTCTTCATCGGTCAGGTTACCTGCCCCGGGGTCGTCTTCTGGAAGCGAGAGGCGAAAGCCGTACCGGTCTCCGGAGGGCGTAAACCAAATGCGACTCTCCGCTGCTTCGCCCTCGGCAAACCGGCGGACCGTCCAAACGTACGAGTGGTAGGTCTCCGCCTCGGCGAGACCGAAGAACACGTCCCTCCCGCCTCCCTCGAGCTCGACGAACGGCTGCGCCAGCGAATCGATCTGCCCGAAGGAAACTGCAGAACGAGCGTCTCCAGGCCCCCAGCCGTGCAGGTCCGACAGTCGAGCCGCTTCGGCCTCGGCGGTCGAGCGGTCCATCTTGATGTCGAGGGAGACGATGGAGAGGGCGACGGTGAAGTAGCGCACTCCTACGGTCGCTGAGAGGACGGCCACGACGGCAAACGCCGTCCAGAAAAGCGGGCGGCGAGTCATCGCGTGCCTCCTTGGACCTGGGATCGTCGGCCGACAACATACCGAGGGGCTGTTCGCCGGCCAATGACGGCTTTATCCCAGTTCTTTGGCTTGGTATACCTGGATAGGCAGTGACACCGATAGCGACCGCTACGGCCTGAACCGGCCATACTTCACGAGGCGTTGGCGGCCGACTTCCCCGGCGTAGATGTTGCCGTCGAAATCCACACCGAGGAATTCCACACCGGTCCCCACCGGCACTTCGGAATCGGGAATGAACGACGTCACCCAGCCGGTCTCGACGTCGCCGATCCGGATCCCCCGCTCCCACCCGGGATTCCACCGCTCGCCCGACATCCCGTCGCCCACATACACGACGCCATGCGGATCGACGAACACGGTGCTCGGCCGGCCGAACTGAGTCCACACCGCAAGGAGGCTGCCCTTCTGATCGAAGATCTGGACCCGATTGTTCCCCCGATCGGCGACGATGATGCGCCCCTGAGCATCGATCGTGATGTCGTGCGGATCGTTGAACTTGCCGGGATCCCCACTGCGCGCCTCCACGCCGCCGCCCACCTCCAGCAGAAACTCCCCGTCCTTCGAGAACTTGACGATCCGGTTGTTCCCACCGCGATGTCCGTCGGAGATCCAGATGTCGCCATTCGGCACCACGACGACTCCGGCCGGCCCGTTGAAGTGGCGCGGGCCATAGCCCGAGACCCCGGCCTCTCCCAGGGTCATCACGACCTCGCCGTCCTGATCGAGCTTGAAGACCTGGTGTCCCAAGCCGCGCTTCAGACCCTCGACCTCACGCGCGTCTCCGGCCGGCGCCCCTTCGGTCACCCACAGGTACCCGTCGTGGTCCAGGAAGAAGCCGTGTGGGAACGAGAACATCCCCGCGCCGAAGCTCTGCACGACGTTGCCGTCCAGATCAAACTTGAAAATCGCGTCCTGGTCCGAGTTCGCACAGTGGTTCGCACCGCACCGAGACAGGATCCAGAGGTACTCGCCGTCCGGATCGGGAAAGATGCCGCTCGGCACTCCGAGCTTCCAGCCGTTCGGCATCTTCTCCCAGCCGTGCACGGCGTGATACGGATTGTTGGCCACCGACTGCGCCTGGGACTCCACCCCCCACATCGCGATCAACACGGCGACGCCCATCATCAGGACAGGTCCGACTCGACTGTACCGCGACATCTTGACCTCCTCGTCAAGCTCAAGGAAACCGGAGCGCCACCAGCGACCCTGGATGGTGCCGATCGGCGATCTGGACGACGATGAATTCTTGCCCGTCGTGCCGGTAGGTCATCATAAACAGCCCGTTACACATCAGGATCGCCTGCTGCCAGTACCGGGTCATGTCCCGGTTGAACCGCCAGTAGTCGTGCACCTCCTCCTGCTGGGCGCCGGCAGGAACGGGGAGGAGGAGCGCGAGAACGATGAGCGCGCAAGGAGGTTGTTTATCGCGACCTCCGTCTCTTGGGGTCAAATCATACCCAGCGCAAGGCCTTACTTAAGGGTCAACTCCTGGCCGGGGTCGATCCGTACGACGGTGTAAGTAATCGACTCCGGAATCTCGGAAAAATAGTGCGGCGTGCCCGCTGGGATGATGATGATATCGCCTTCGGCAACCTGACGAGCCACCCCGCCTTCTATGCCGGTACCTGTCCACCCGGGCCCAGACACCATGCGCCGGCGAGCCGTGTTCTCACGCGGCCGCGGATCGAGCAAGCGGCCACCAGTGACCAAGGTGCCCGAGCCCTTGAGGACGGTGTAGACCTCGGTGACTGCGCTGTGGATTGTGCCGGCGACGACGTTCGCCGCGGGACCGCGATGGACGAGCGCGACGCCGACATGGTGCCCGCCCGCATCGATGGTTCGTATCGGTGTGTCCGTCACGCCGTTCGTGATCGCATTCTCCAAGGCGGCTCGACTGTCCGCCGCCGTCACGTCAACCGCGGGGATTGAGGTCGAGCTCGCCTGAGTCAGCACGAGCAAGGCTGCAAGAATGTTCGGCATGGCCCTCTCCTTGTTGAGGCAGGCCCTGAAGCTTGGGAATCACCAATCATAGACGGAACAAGGCGTTGCTGCATGGCTCCGGCCTTCGCCGCATGATAGGTGGTGATGCGCCCCCGACTCGGAGTCAGCACCGATGGGGTACCCTCAGGATCAACTTGGAAGTGCAACACGGACTAGGTGAATGAGTTTGGAGCATGACTCTCCTCCGGGGTGAGCGATCCGCTGGAGCGCCCTCGTGGCTTAGAGGGCCGTTATCGTCGCGTCCTTGCATAGGCGAACGGTGAGAGTACACCTTCGCCTCAGAACGGCCTCGCAAGCGGAGGTCCCTGAGGTCCTTCTGCACCCAATCGGTCGGAAACCGTCGCCCGGGTCGCGCGCACCTCCAACGGGGGCCGCTACCGCGTCGATCGGCCAGATGTTCTATCGTTATGACGAGCGGGCCGAAGACGGCGGTCTTGTACACCCTGGCTCGGAATGCCTACCTGTGTCGCCAATCCAGAAAGGATATCTCCTCCTCGCCGACATCTCTGGCTTCACGGCCTTTCTGGAGGGCACGGAACTGGATCATGCCCAGGGCGTCATCGAGAACGTCATGCGCACGATCATCGGTGAGCTGACGCCGGCCTTGCAACTCGCCGAGGTGGAAGGCGACGCGGTCTTCGTATATGGCCTCGAGGAGGGGGTGACGCGCGGGGAGCTCATCTTCGAGCTGGTCGATGCCACGTATACGGCGTTCCGCGACCTTCGCAGGACCATGAGCCGCAACGCCGCGTGTCCATGCCGGGCTTGTCAGTCCATCGATCATTTGGATCTGAAGTTCGTCATCCACTTCGGCGACTTCGTGCTCCAGGACGTGACCGGCAGGAGCAAGCCGCTCGGTTCCTCCGTGAACCTCGCTCACCGCCTGCTCAAGAACCACGTGACCGAACAGACGGGCTGGCATGCCTACGCTCTCTTCTCGGAGGCTACCCTCGAGCGGATGGGCATAGAGTCGCACGGCATGGGCGAGTTCGTCGAAGAGTACGACCATCTGAGCGAGGTCAGACTGTTCGGGCTCGATCTCGATGGTCGGTACCTCGACCTGGTCGACGGGCGCCGCGTCCAAGTCGACGCCGAGGACTCGCATATCTCCGTCTCGAGGAGGTTCGGCACTTCACCCGCCACGACCTGGGACTGGTTCAACGACCCTGTAAAACGATCGCGGTGGATGCCGGGCTCGGACTGGCACGCACTGGCGCGCCCCGATGGGCGTACGGGCCGCGGCGCACAAAACCACTGCACGATTTCGAAGGTGCTTGAGCAGGTTCTCGACTGGCACCCGTTCGACTACTACACAGTGCGATTCAGCAAGGGCCCTTGGCACCTGCTGAGCACGGTCGAGTTCGAGCCTTTCGACGGGGGCACCGAAGTGCGTTGGAAGCTGCAGGCCGAGGGCCGCCTCCCACGTCCTCTGCTCGTGCTCGCGTGCCACGGCATGGCAAGGTACGGAATCGAGCTCCACGAAGCGCTAAGACGCCTGACGGCTCTTCTTCCGGAGCCCGGCTCGGCGCACGTCGACACACCCTCGTAATGCCGGGCCTGAACCGACAAGTGCACAAATCCACCGCACCCGGTATTCTCGTCGCTTTCTCCTCCTCCAAGTAGAAATCCCAGCGACCCTATCCGCGAGTACGAGGTCGCGTGTTTCACGGGCCCTCGGCACCCAAAACGGGCAGCTCCAGGTCTTCGATCTGCTTTCCGGGGCGCCGTCTCAGGCGCTCGTCGACTCGCTGATCGGAGGAAGCGACGCCCCGCAACGCCCCTCCGATCTCACGCTCATTTTCTACCAACTCACCTCCGCCATGCGGTGATGGGTCACCAGACCGGCCCGGGTGAGTGCTCTTTGAGCGCCCCGATTTTGTTGTCCGGTTGAGGGCAATGAGCGTCCACTGTTGCATCCATCCCTCGTGAATCAAGGCTTTCAGGACCCGAGTAGCCGTCCCCTTTCCGCGGTAATCGCCGTGCACGATCACACCAATATCAGCCACACCGGGCTGACTAAGACTTGGTCTCAACTCACCCGTAGCAACCAACTGGCGTTCGTCCCTCAGGCAATAAACGGCCTCCTGCCCTACCCAATGCGACAAGTAATCCTTCAGCCAAGAGCCCAAACCGTCGGTATGAAGTTGGCTGAAGGACAGCAGCTCATCGAGGCTAGCCAGCGAGGCCTTTTCGAACCCTTCCCCTTCCCCAAGAGTGATTTTCTGACCCCGGTTGTTCCTTTGGATTGTGGTATAGCAGCGCGTGGACCTCGACCGTTTTGTGTTGGTCCAGGCACAGACCGAAGAATTATGACGACCACAAAGGCCTGGGACGCTGTCCTGGCCCATTGCCGCGTGACCGACCTTGAGTTAGCGCAGTCGATTGCCGACTGGTTCAAGCTGGGGGTTGCGAGCCCCGAGTCGGTCGATCCAAATGCCACGACGCTCGTTCCACTTTCGATTGCCCGGCAGTATAACGTCTTTCCGTTGTTCGCGGAGGACCGTCACCTCGTGATTGCAACGGCGGATCCGTGTGACCTACTGGCCGAGCAAGCGGTCGGCTTCACGTCGGGCCGAGTGGCGATCCTCACGATCGCGGCGCCCAGTGTGTTGGCCGAGCTCATCGACGAAAGCTACGCGCCGGACCGGGCCGTCACGAACCTCCTTGACCGGATCGACCCGGACAATGAGGCGAAAGTCACTCTCGTCGAGGAGGATCAGCCCGCCGAAGGGTCCTTCCTCATCGCTGAGGAGGAGGAGGGCGAAGGCCCCATCGTCCGGCTCACGAACATGGTCCTCAAGGATGCAGTATCGAAGTCGGCTTCCGACATCCACATCCAACCCCTCCCGACGGGTGGCGTGGTCCGACTTCGTGTCGACGGGGTGCTGCGACGGGGGATTACGGTGCCGCTCGAGGTGCTGGCCCGCATCATCTCGCGGATCAAGATCATGAGCCAGCTCGACATCTCGGACCGCATGCGCCCGCAGGATGGGCGGGCCCGCGTCCTGATCGACGATCGCAAGTACGATCTCCGCGTGTCGACGGTGCCGGTACGGGGTGGAGAAAAGGCGGTGATCCGGATCCTGGACCCGCAACAGTCCCGTAAGCTCGACGACGTCGGAGTGCCCGCCGTGGAAGTCCAACGTCTGCGGCGTGTGCTCCGCAACCGCGATGGCATTCTGGTCGTCACGGGGCCTACGGGCTCCGGAAAGACCACCACGATGTACGCGGCGTTGCATGAGATCTCGTCCGAGGACGTGAACATCATGACGGTGGAAGACCCGGTGGAGTACGAGCTGGTGGGTCTGACCCAGATTCAGGTCGATACGAAGCAGGGCGTGACGTTCCAATCGGCTCTGAAAGCGATTCTCCGGCAGGACCCCGACGTGATTTTCGTGGGTGAGATCCGTGACGGCGCGACCGCCGAGATGGCAGCGCAGGCCAGCCTGACGGGACACCTCGTCCTCGCCACGATCCACGCGAACGACGCCGTCGGATCGGTGCGGCGCTTCCTGGATCTGGGTTTGGACGCTGGCACCATCTCGGAGACTCTGCGGGGCGCCCTGGCTCAACGACTCGTTCGGACGCTCTGTACCGAATGCGCGGTGCCTACCGACGGTGACCTCGACGACGACCAACAAGAGCTGGCGGTGCGCTTCGGCGTAGAGCCGGCTATGAAGATCGTGGGGTGTGAAGAGTGCGGCTATTCGGGCTATCGGGGTCGCAGGCCTGTCGTCGAGTTGATCCTCCCCTCACCGGAATTGCTCCGAATGGTGGCCGAGGAGAGGGCCCACGTCGATCTGATCGAACAGGCCCACGCCGACGGCACACGCACGCTCCTGGAATGGGCGCTCGACTTGGTGCGGCAGGGCGTGACGACGCTGGCGGAGGTGGAGCACGTGATCGGCGAAGACTCTGCCCCATCCCCGCCGCCCGAGCGGCGCACCCCCGCACCGGCGTCCGGCTCGGCCCCGAGAGCCGCTCCGTCGACGACGCTCCAGTCACCTCCTCCCCTTGTGCCGATAGTGCCCGAGATGCCGGGCGCCGACCTGCCGTTGGACGAGGCCCAAGCGGAGCCACCGCGGGTTCTCATCGTCGAGGACGACGAAGGAACGCGCCTGTTGCTGTCGACTATGATGGAGGAGAGAGGGTGGACGGTGACCGAGGCGAGCGACGGAAAAGAAGCGTTGATCGAGATCAGAAGGGGGGACCCGCTCAGCTTGATGATCCTCGATCTGGGGCTTCCCGACATCGACGGCATGGACGTGCTTCAGATCGTGAAGCGTTCCATGGACACAGCGGGGATTCCGGTGATCGTGCTGACCGCTCGAACGACACGAGAGACGGAGCGGCTGGCCCTGGAAGCAGGAGCCTCTGACTTCGTCCGCAAGCCGATCGACGCACCGATCTTCCTGACTCGAGCGCAGGCGGTCATGAGGCGAGTGACTGAGGTCTGAGTCGACAGCTCTTTCGTCGGCGCTACCTGCTGGAGATCAGCGCGTCGGAGCACCGCGGTGGGTTCGCTCGGCCTCCCACTCCTCGAGAGGCTGCGTGCCGTCATACTCGACGTGCACCGATCCATAGCTCCCGATGACATGGTAGAGGTCCTGGGCCGATTCGTAGGTCACTGCGTCACTCAGTAGCCCGTGAAGATCCGCGGCCTCGGGCAACCGCCCATGACGCTGCCGAAAAGCCTCCACCTCCCGTGCGACATTGGCGACGGCCCAGCGCAGGTCTGCCTCCAACCGGGGCGCTGGCGGCGTGTCGGGGGCGCGAACGGTCGGGTAATACGCAACTGCGAGGACGGCTACAGCGACCACGACGACCCAGACGACCAGGCTTGGGAGCCGGCGACGTTGTTCGATCGTCGCCGGGTCGACGCCGAGGTCGACCGCTTCGACGTATTCGCTCGCCAGCGCGAACGCCTCAAGGAGCTCCGCTGAGGGCTCTTGTCGGTTCGGATCGACGACCATGTGGCTCCCTCGCGTGACCGCGCTCGCTAACCGATCGAGGTCATCAGATCGAACACGGGCATGTACATCGCGACGATGATGCCGCAGAGCACCGCACCAAGCACGACGATCAGAGCCGGCTGGATCGCATCACGTGCGTGGAGGATGGCGGTCTCGACTTCCCAGTTGCCGGAGATAGGGGCGCTGGCGAGGAGCGTATCGGAGAGCGACACGCCCGAGTGGACAAACGATGCCATCGCGCGCGTCAATCGGGCCACGGCCGCTTTACGGGTCAGCCCGCCCACGAAGGGAAGACGCAGAAGGAACATGTCGAGGAGCCGGCGTCCGCCCGTCGTTCGAATCGCTTGTCGCAGCCCGAAACCCAAGCCGACGGCCAGGAGGAGCGTCACGTGCCAATAGGCCACCACAAGGGCGGACGCTGCCACCAGAATGCGGGTCGAAAAGGGGAGCTCCAGTCCCTCGGCCGCAAACAGGCCCGAGAAGACCGGGACCACGAAGGTGAGGATCACGCCCACGGCCCCGAGCGCCACCACGATCACGACCGCCGGGTAGATCATCGCACCCACCACCCGGTCCTGGAGCTCCTGGGCGGCCTCGAGGTAGTCGGCGACTCGGTTGAGTGCCTCGGGCAGCTTCCCGCCGACCTCGCCCGACCGCACGGTATGGATGTAGATGGGACCGAAGATATGAGGGTGCGCGCGTAGGGCGTCGGAAAGAGACGAGCCGTCGTTCACGTCATTGCTGACGCGAGTCAGCGCCTCTCGCAGCGCGCGATCTTCCGTCAACTCCGTGAGCATTTGCAGGATGGTGAGTAGCGGCAGCCCGGCGTCGAGCAAAGTCGCGAATTGCCGCGTGAAGATCACGAGGGCGCGGGGCTGGGCGCGTCGGCGGAGGTAGAACGCATGCGCGCGCTCCTCGAGCTCGACGGTGATGGGGACCAACTGCCGCCCGGCGAGAATCCTCCGGGCTGCCTCGCCTGTCTCGGCTTCGACAACCCCTGAGAACGCCCGGCCCTCGCCATCTCTCGCGGCGAAGCGCCAGCGCCTTTCTGGAACCGTGCTCATCCGATCACCTCGAACCAGGATCGCCCGGCCGCTCGCGCGGCGCCCGAGGACAGGGTGAGTCCGGCCTGGGCTCGCGTAACGGCACAGCTACTGTAAGAAACCTTGCCGCCCCTCGAAATCTCGCTTTGCCGGTTTCCGGCGACACCACCGCGGACGATGGCCGCTCCGTAGATGCTGCCGGGACCCCTGATTCGCAGCCTTCCCTGCACGATGACGAGACCGTAGAAATCGAAGTCCCCGGTCACGTTGAGATTGCCGTCGACGAGCAGGACGCCTTGCCCTTCGATACCGCTCTGAATCTGGAGGTTGCCCGAGACGTGGATCACGGGTGCGTAGCTTCCACACGGGCCCCCTGGGTTCCCCGGCGAACCCCAGTTGAATGGCGCCGCCGTGTCACACAGCCCGCCGCCGACGACCGGCTGAACCACGTTCCGCCGCAGCCTGAGCGGACCGAAGGTCAGGTCGGCCTGGCTGACGAGATCCGCGAACGTGGCGACGCCGAAGTCCGCGAAGTCGGTGGCGGTGATCGTCGGATCTTCGACGATCGGCGGCCCCCCCGCGATATCCCCGAAACGGCGTTCCACGATTCCGGTCTGGTCCGACGTCACGACGCCGGGAACATCAGTGAGCGGGGACGGACAGAAACCGCCCCATCCCGGCGGGTTACGGTCCGTCCCGTCGAGTTCGGGGACCGGATCGCTCGGGTCTCGGTTCTCGACCCGAAGCCGCCTCTGGACTTTGAAGGCCGCCTCGCAGCAGAGCGCGCCGCCCGCAACCACGTCGAGGATGGTGACCACCGTCCGGCGCGCCATCCCGGGAGGGCGGACCCGGCCCGTCGTGTGGACCATGACCCGAGACGGGGCGCTCCCACCTCCACCGACCGGCGAACGATAGACGACCGATCGGTACTCCGATCCGTCCGGGAGGGCCTGCCAGTCGATCACGATCGAGTCTCCTGCCACGGGCAGGACGGGGACCGACTGGGCCCAGGTCGCCATGGTCCGGCTCGCCCCGGCGTCCGCGGCCGCCAACGCGACGGCAGCGTGGTGTACGGCTCGTGCCGCTCGAAAGTCGTTTCGGGCCGAGTAGAGACCTGCCGACGAGACCATCGTGAGCAGGACCAGCGCCACCAGTGCAACGGGCAGGATGAACCCGCCCCTTCGTCCATCCGGCGCAGGCAGGCCAAGCGCGTTCGCGTTCATCGATTGCGCGCGCCGAACGTCATCAGGAGCGTATCGGTCCGCGCCATCGGCCCGGTTGGCGGTCGCTGCGAGAGCGCGATGACCCGGATGACAACGCGCTCCGCGTTCACAGGACTCGCCACCGGAAGTCCTTGAGCATCCTCGAACCAGACCTGGAATCCCTGCACAGGGTCGATGGGACCGAGCGCCAGATCCCGCGTCGGTCCGTCCACCCTGAACACCCAGTCGCTGCCGGCCTGACTCCCCACCTCGAACACGTGCGATCGGAAGGCTCTCGCCGCGGTCCCAGGCTCGGCGTCGGGCACCCGTCGGTCGAGTCGGAGGATCGCGCCGCCTCCAAGGACGCACGGTACGCGGTTCGAGATCGGGTCGATGCGGTTGATTCCGTGCGCTACGACACCTAGCGCGCCTCGGTCGATGAGAACGTTGTCACCGACGGCGGCCATCCAGCGGCCCTCGAGGGCCACGATCCCCACGCGGGCGCCGTTGTTGTTGGTGCCGCACACCAGGGCAAGGCCGTACGGCATGCGGACGCGCGCGCGGTTCGCCGCGAGGATCGCTACGTCTCCGTTCGCGAGATTCGCTTCGCGGAACGCCGAGCCGAGCACCGCGATGCCGAAGCGCATCGTCTCGTTCCGCTCGATCACCGCGCGCTGGGATTGGTAGAAGCGGCGCTGTGCCAAGAGCGCTTGCACGAGCAGGAGGAGCAGCACGACGCCTATTGCGACCACCACTATGAGCTCGGCCATGGAGAAGCCACACTCGCCACCGAGGGCGACCCGGGTGCGGTTCGTCTTCATCGCGGCCGGTAGAGGTAGAGCGTGTCGCCCAAGGTCGCGCCGCCCACCGGACGGGCGTCCACCACCAACTCGACACGTACGTAGGACGTGCTGTCCGTAACAATCCACCGAGTGTCTCCAGCGTGTCTGGTCGCTGAACCGTCTCGGAGTGAATCGACGGGAGGCACGCGGAGCCGCTCAACCTCCTCTTGGATGAGGTGAGCTACGCGCAGCTCGAGTGTCGCGCGCCGTGCGCTCGCGGTCGACACGCGGCTCGAGCCGAGCAGCGCCAAGATGCCATCGAGAGGATCACGATCGCCACGAGGACCTCCACGAGGGTGAAGCCGCCGACTCTACCCGTCACGATGGAGCCACCCTGCCTATGGAGCTGATGACCACCGAGTCTCGAACTCCTGCGCGCTCCAGGCGCAGCACGACTCCGGCTCCTGGGCAGGCCCCGACGGGAACCGAGATGCCACGAGGGTCGAAACACAGCATGGGTTGGGTCGAGCTGACATCGACACCCAATTCCGTCCAGAGATCGACGCTCCGCAAAGGCACAGGGGTCTGGCCCCCCATGACCGAGGTGTCGGCCTGGATCTCCAAACGATCGCGCACGACGTCGACGATCAAATAGCTGACGCGCCCGTAACGCGCCGCAGCCGCCCGGGCCAGAGACACCGCCGAAGTCACCTCCGCGCGAGCGTTCGTGAGCGCCACCTTCGTGCTCGTGCCTAGCAGGCGCGGTCCGGCGATGCCGAGCAGGACGGCCCCGATAGCGAGGACGAACAACATCTCCAGCATGGAAAAGCCACGCGTTCGCGCCGCCGGCGAACAGTGGCCCTCCCCGAGTCGACGTCAGTCTGAGGTCATTCAAGTGACTGTTGAGGAGCGTGTTTTGTCGAAAGGGCGTACCCCGAATGAATTGGGTATCGGAGGGCCAAAGTCCACACTTTTGCGTGGGCGCCACTGAATAGGATTGGCTCCACTGCTCAGCCTGGTGCAGGTGTTGGTCGTCGATGACAACCCCGCAGGCTAGGGTCGGCCATGGTGCAGGACCCTTACGAGGTTCCCATAGAAGGCATTTTAAAAGACCCTTTCCGAGTCCGGCGCCCTGCTTGAGCGAGGCGATACAACCCTAAGAACGTCCCCTCGCTAGGCCATCCCCAGCCCAAGGTGCACGCTCGCCGTTGGCCCATGCAAGGACGCGACAATAACGGCCCTCTAAGCCACGAGGACGCTCCAGCATATCCAGGATACCGAATAAAACCCGAAGACGCTCAGAACGTGTTTGCAGGCGTATGACACGGTTCTGCTTACGCCTCCCGGCCCGCTCTCGGATGTTGACCTCGGTCTGATCCCGGAGTGCGCCAATGTCCGATCCAATTGTCCGCCTTAATGCAGTCCTGGAAGGCCGCTACGCCATCGAGCGTGAGGGCGGCATGGCAACGGTCTACCTCGCCGAGGACATCAAGCACAACCGCAATGTCGCGCTGAAGGTCCGAGCCTGGAAGGGTGGGCAGTTGTCCCGTGTTTGCAGCCCCCGCCGTTGCTCGGCACAGTGATTGGCAGTCGAAGCGCACTGAGCGGCGAAGGACGGGAGGCAGCAGAGGGATGAGCCCCTCGCGATTAGGTGGCGTAATAGCAATTGCGGTCGCCGTGATTGCCATAGCAGCGGTGCTGCTACCCTCGAGTGCTCCCCATGCTGGCCATCACCGTCACCATCCCGAGGGCCACGTTGACTGTGTCGCCAACGATCGGAAGTAGATGCCATATGGAAAGCTTGGCGTGGCGCGGTGCAGGCGTGGCCGGACCTCGGGGTACTGGTCCGAATTCTCTAGGATTCGGTCAAAAATGGTGCCGATCTCGTCCAAGAACCGACGAGACCTATCGGGCGACCGCTCGACGTACCAGAGGTGGGCTCGCTCGATCTCGGACTCGGCAAGAGACCGGACGATGAGCCGTCACAGTGAGTACGTCTCAGAGAGTGTTGCCGCGGCCAAGGGCCAAAGGAAGGACCTGGTTCTGCCTAGGTCATGACACCTGGGCGAGAGACCACGACCGTCCCAACCACCCCACGGATCTGGAGCAGACCAGTCTTCAAGTAGTGCGTGCTGCTCGCTGCTACGCGAGTCGTCCCAGACAAACGCGACTAGCCCGGTATAGTCCGATAGATCCGGAACAGATCCCGGCGCCGGAGTTCATCGCATAGGAAGGGCGGTTCACGGCTCGGATGCTGACAGTGGAGGTGAACTGAGCCGGGCGCGAAGGCCCGCACGCCAGGAGCAACGCCGATAAGCCTTGGCGGTTGCCTAATTGATCCTGACGCCGGGCGGGTCGAAGACCACCTTCGCTTGCTCTCCCACCTGGATGCCCCTCTCCGCGAACCACCCCTTCCGGACCTCGAGGGCGAACATGGCGGGTGCGGTGCTGTTGTAGAGGTCCTCCGTCTGCGGCTCCATCTGCTGGATATCCACGATCCGAAGGCTCACATCGAGGAAGGCGATGTCGAGAGCGATGTAGGTGTCCTTCATCCAGAAGGAGCGATACTCCTCGCTCTCGTACACGAAGAGCATGCCGCTCCCGTCCGGCAGCTCGTCGCGGAACTGGAGGCCGTCACTGCGCTCGGTAGGGGTATCCACCACCTCGGCCAGAACGGTGTCGGCGTCGAAGACGATGAGGGCGACGTCCGGCCGTGGGTCGATCGCTGCGGTCGCGACGCGCTGCGCCGTCGAGAGCGCGTCCGCCTCGGGACTCGAGCCCGACGCCGGAAGAAGCGTCCACGCCGCTGCGCCAAGGATGATCGTGAACGCCCTCATGTCACTCCACGTTGTGAACCGACTCCCCAATCAAGGCCGATGCTGATAGTTTCTCGGACTGCATGCCAATCGCTGAGCGGTCCGCATTCAATACCAGTGCTTAACAAAGGCGTTCCCATGGTTGATCCTGAGCTGCTGGAGATCCTGGTCTGCCCGGAGACGCGGCAGCCGGTGAGGCCCGCTGATGCCGACCTGCTGGAGCGGCTCAACGCAGCCATCCGGTCCGATCAGGTGGCCAACCGTGGCGGCGATCCAGTAGAAGATCCGGTAGACGAGGGCTTAGTTCGCGAAGACGGGAAGGTGCTGTACCCGGTCCGCGAAGACATTCCTATCATGCTCATCGACGAGGCCATCGAGGTCGATCGACTTCCTTGACGCTCTACCGCCTTGGACGAGCACCAGCTAGCCAAGACATCGAGATGAAGTTCCCAACTTCGGCTCGCTCCGCACTGAGGACCGCGCTGCGCCCTCCCAGGGTCGGCTACGCGCTGGTCCTGTTGGCGGCGCTTCTCGCCGCCGCGTGCCAGGGCGAGTACCCCCAGACCACCCTCGATCCGAAGACCGACTTCGCGGAGACGATCCACTCGCTCTACGTGAGCGTGTTCTGGTGGACCATGCTCATCCTGGCGTTGGTCTGGTCGGTTCTCGCGTACGTGGTGGTCAAGTTCCGGAGAACCCGGACCGGCCGCATCCGAGGCAGATTCACGGCCATCTGGGGATGGAGATCGCCTGGACCATCGCGCCCGCCCTTATCGTCGTGGCCATCGCCATACCCACCATCCGAGCCGTATTCCGCACGCAGACTCCTCATGCCGACGACGAGGGCGCTCTCGTGGTGGAGGTCGTGGGGCATCAGTACTGGTGGGAGTTCCGGTATCCCGAGCTGGGGGTGACGACCGCGAACGAGATGCATCTCCCGGTGGGCCGGCCCATCACCTTCAAGATGTCGTCGGTAGACGTCATCCACTCGTTCTGGGTGCCGTAGCTGGGCGGCAAGCGGGACGTGAACCCCCTGCGCAAGGTGCCCGAGGGCAAGGAGGCCCGGTACAACTGGCTGTACTTCACCATCAATGAAGAAGGCACCTTTCTGGGGCAGTGCGCCGAGTTCTGCGGCGAGGCCCACTCGCTCATGCGAACCCGTGTGGTGGCCGAGTCCCAGGCCGACTTCGACGCCTGGGTCGACACGTGGCAGACCCCCGGGCCCACGGCGAACGCGCCGGCCGTAGACCCCGCCACGGGTCGGCCCGTGGTCCAAGAGGATCCCTTGGTGACCGAGGGCCGGACCGTCTTCTTCTTCCAGTCCACCTGCATCGCGTGTCACTCGATCCACGGGACGCCGGCCCAGGGCATCATCGGGCCGAACCTGACGCGCCTCGGCAGCCGAAGCACCATCGGCGCCGGACTCCTCGTGAACACCCCGGAGAATCTCTTCCGGTGGATCAGCGCACCCCATGAAGTGAAGCCCGGCGCACGGATGCCCGGAGCGCAGGTGGGCGGGGGAGGCTTCCCCGCCACGAACCTGTCGGAGGATCAGGTCCGGGCCATCGCAGCCTACTTGAGCAGCCTCCTGTAGATGACGGGTGAGACGGAATAGATATGTCGGAAGCTCATAGCAGCGGCATCTGGAGCTGGATCACCACCGTCGATCACAAGCGGATCGGCGTGATGTACTTCGTCGCCTCCCTGGTCTTCCTGATCATCGGAGGGATCGAAGCGATCATGATCCGGATTCAGCTCTGGCGGCCAGAGAACAACTTCGTCACGCCGGAGACGTACAACCAACTGTTCACGATGCATGGCACCACCATGATCTTCCTGGTCGCCATGCCGCTCGCTGTGGCGTTCTTCAACTACGTGGTCCCGCTCCAGATCGGAGCTCGGGACGTCGCCTTTCCACGCATGAACGCCCTCTCGTTCTTGGGTGTTCCTCTTGGGAGGGATCTTCCTGAACTCGAGCTGGCTCTTCGGGATGGCTCCCAACACGAGCTGGGTCGGGTACGCGAACCTAACGTCGAGCCAATTCTCGCCTGGCCACAACGTGGATTTCTGGATGTTGGGCCTCTCGATTCTGGGTGTGAGCTCGATCATGGGCGGGGTGAACTTCATCACCACGATCGTCAACCTCAGGGCGCCCGGCATGAAGCTCATGCGTATGCCCCTGATGACGTGGATGACCCTGGTCACCAGCTTCATCATCGTGACCGCTCTTCCCGTCATCGCGGTGGCCCTGATCCTCCTGCTCTTCGACCGGTTCTTCGGGGCCAACTTCTACGTTCCCACGGCGGGCGGTGACCCAGTCCTCTGGCAGCACCTCTTCTGGCTCTTCGGACACCCGGAGGTCTACCTCCTGATCCTCCCGTCCTTCGGGATCGTCTCCGACGTCATTCCGACCTTCTCCAGGAAGCCCTTGTTCGGCTACCCGGTGGTGGTCTACGCCGGAATCCTCATCGGATTCATCGGCTGGGGCGTGTGGAGCCACCACATGTTCACGACGGGCCTCGGCCCCATCGCCGACGCCTTCTTCGTCGCCTCCACCATGATCATCGCCATTCCTACGGCGGTGAAGATCTTCAACTGGATCGCGACCATGTGGGGCGGTCAGATCCGGTTCACGACCCCTATGCTCTACTGCATCGGCCTCATCGCCATCTTCACGGTGGGCGGGCTAAGCGGCATCATGCACGCCTCGGCTCCCGTCGATCTCCAGCAGCACGACACCTACTTCGTGGTGGCGCACTTCCACTACGTGATAGCCGGCGGGGTCCTGGCGGGGATGTTCGCGGGGATCCACTACTGGTTCCCCAAGGTGACCGGGCGGATGATGAGCGTGGCGCTGGGACGGCTGAGCTTCTGGACCTACTTCATCGGGTTCAACCTCACCTTCTTTCCCATGCACCTGAGCGGGATGTACGGGATGCCCCGGCGTACCTGGACCTACGCCGCCGAGCTCAACATCGAGGGGTTCAACGAGCTCTCGACCATCGGGGCCTTTGTGTTCGGATTCAGCGCCCTGGTCATGGTCTGGAACATCGTATGGAGCGCTGTGAAGGGCGCCGAAGCCGGACCGAATCCCTGGGGTGCGTCGACGCTGGAGTGGTCGATCCCGTCGCCCCCGCACCACTACAACTTTCCTGAGATCCCCACCATCCGGAGCCGGGAGCCGCTCTGGCACGAATACGAGAAGAGGGAGCTCGAGGCGGTGGTCACGCAGATCCCCGACCTCGAGCCGGTCATGCCCAACGGCTCGTACTGGCCGATCCTGACCGCTTTGGGTGTGGCCGTGACCTGGGGAGTCCTCCTGACGGGGATCTGGTGGGCACCCCTGGCCGGATTGGCGTACACGATGTTCTGCGTATTCAACTGGGCGTTCGAAGACCCGTTCGCCCATAAGGGATGATTCGATAGATGGCCGAGGCGGTTGCCGTGCAGGACCACCACTACACGTCCACGGGCCTGGACAGTTGGAAGGTCGGCTTCTGGGCGTTCATGGGCTCGGAGTGTCTGTTTTTCGGGACGCTGATCACCACGTACATGGTATACAAGGGCGCCAGCGTCAGCGGGCCCTTCCCGGAAGAGATCCTCAACATCCCGCTCACGAGCATCAGCACCTTCGTGCTCCTCATGAGCTCCACGGCCATGGTGCTGGCCCTGGACCAGATGCGGAAGGGCAACAGGAAGAACACCCTCATCTCGCTGGCGGGCGTGATCGTCTTGGGCTCCATTTTTCTGGGATTCCAGGTCTACGAGTTCACCCACTTCGTCCACGAGGGGCTCACGATACAGCAGAACGTGTTCGGATCGTCGTTCTTCGTGCTCACGGGCTTTCACGGGGCGCATGTCACGGTGGGCGTGATCTGGATGGCGACGCTCTTCCAGCACGAGGGTGGACACGGCTCCATCGGCTTCTACTGGCTGATCGCGGGGATACTGACGGTCATCACGGCGGTCGAGGTGGCCATCTTCTACATCGAGGCTTTGGCTTCCGTCCTGGTCCCCATTCTCCTGGTGCTGTCCACGGCCAAGTTCGCCATGGTCGTCATGTTCTTCATGCACCTGAAGTCCGACAGCAAGGTGTTCTCGGTACTCTTCCTCGCGGGACTCTCCTTGGCGGTGTTCGTGGTGGTGATGATGATCGTCCTGTACCAGTTCCTTCCCCGCTTCGACGTGGTGGGCGTGTAGGAGCCTGTCCGACTAGTGGGGTGCGGTCGGGCCGGTCGCGACGCAATGAAGCAGTCCTCCGAGACCTCCGCTCGGTTCATCCCGATTGACGTATTCCAGCAGGTCGCTTATCCTCCGGGCCATCATCGAGACCGGCTGAGGGGCAGGCCCTACGACGCCGGGGCAACCTTAGGGGGATTACGCAGCCCTCGAAACGGTGCCAAGTCCTGCGGGAACCAAGGTTCACCGAAAGATGAACTCGCGTCCGAGTCCCCGACCTTCCCTGGTCGTGGCTTTCGGTCCGATCGGATCATCCGCCAGTGCTCCTCGTTCCCCACCGTCATGGAAGAGGAGTGAGAAGCATGAGCCAGCAAATCGGCGTCTCGGGCCGTCAGGCGTGACCGACTTCCCCGTGGGCTCCGGGAGGTCGTCATAAGGGCCGTGGCGGCGCGCCCGTTCGGGACGGTGGCCCTCCACGGCTCCGCTGCGGGAGACAGGGTGGCCTACGCCTCGTACGGCCCGGAAGAGGCTCCTGCCGTCTTCGTGCTCGGTGGCATCTCGGCCCATCGCTTCGTCAGCGGCAAGCCGGACGGGACCGAGGGCTGGTGGCCAGGCGTGGTAGGTGCGGGCGTCGCTCTGGATCCGGAGCGGTACCGCATCGTGGGCATCGATTGGCTCGGCGGCGCGGGGGACTCCGGCGGCCCCTCTCCTATCGAGTCCGGCGTCCCTGTCGTGACCACAGAGGATCAGGCCCACGCCGTGGCCGCCGTCCTCGACCACCTTGGAGATCGAGAAGCTCCACGGCTTCGTGGGCGCCTCGTACGGAGGAATGGTGGGGCTGGCCCTGGGTGTGCTCTACCCGCAGCGCGTCGAACGACTCCTGGTGCTCTGTGCGGCCCACCGCTCGCATCCCATGGCCGTGGGCCTCCGGGTGCTCCAGCGCCGTATCGTCGCTCTGTCCGCGGACGCGGGCCGGAAGACGGAGGGACTGGCTCTGGCCAGGGCCCTGGCCATGACGACCTATCGGACTCCGGAGGAGTTCGAGCAGCGCTTCGTGTCCTCACCCAGCTGGGAGGATGGCCTCCCGCGATTCGCCGTGGAGGAGTACCTCGACGTCCAGGGCGAGAGGTTCAGCCGTCGCTTCGACGCGAACGCCTTCGGGATCCTGTCCCAGTCACTCGACCTTCATCGGGTGGAGCCTGAGGACATCACCGTTGCCACGACCGTGGTATCGGTGGACTCCGACACGCTCGTACCGCCCTGGCTGGTGGCCGAGTTGGCGCGAAGACTGCCGAGCTCGGGCCGGGCCATCAGGATCGCATCCCACTTCGGTCACGACGCATTCCTCAAGGAGCATCTGGTGGTGAGCCGTCTTGTCCATAACGTCCTCTACGTGGAGGCTCATCATGCCTGAGCGCCGAAGCGAGACGCGTGCCGCTCGTGCGGGAGTGGCTGTGGAGCGGGAGCACGGAGCCGTGATCCCGCCCATCCATCTCTCGTCCACGTTCTCGTTCGCGGGACTGGGAGAGCAGCGCCAGTACGACTACACCCGATCGGGGAATCCCACGAGGGACATCCTGGGAGAGGCGCTGGCCGATCTCGAGGGCGGTCACGGCGCCGTGGTCACCGCCTCGGGCATGGCGGCGGTGACGACGGTCCTGCAGCTGTTGGGACCGGACGACCTCATTCTGGCGCCGCACGACTGTTACGGAGGGACCCACCGGCTCCTGACGAGCTTCGCGCGGAAGGGCCAGTTCCGGCTGGAGCTTATCGATCAGACCGACCCGAGCCGGCTGGACGAGGCCTTCGCGGACGAACCGAGCATGATCTGGGTGGAGACGCCAAGCAATCCTTTGCTTCGAGTGGTCGACATCGCGGACATCGTCTGGCGGGCCCGCGCCGTAGACGCCCTGGTGGTGGTCGACAATACCTTCCTCTCGCCGGTGTTCCAGCGGCCCATCGAGCTGGGGGCCGACCTCGTCGTCCACTCGACGACCAAGTACCTGAACGGGCACTCAGACGTCGTCGGTGGCGCCGTGATCGCCCGGACGGCGGACCTGGCCGAAGAGGTGGCGTGGTGGGCCAACGCCCTGGGCGTGACCGGTTCGCCCTTCGACTCGTTCCTCACCATGAGGGGAATCAGGACCCTGCACGCCCGTATGCAGCTGCATGAGACCAACGGCCGTGCCATCGTGGGTGCCTTGAAGGAGCATCCGGCCGTGAGGTGCATCTATCATCCCAGCCTGGAGGACCATCCGAGGCACGGGATCGCGGCATCGCAGCAATCCGGTTTCGGAGGGATGGTCAGCTTCGAGCTGGAGGGCGGAAGGGAGCAGATGAAGGCCTTCCTGGACGGCCTGGAGCTGTTCACCCTGGCGGAATCGCTGGGTGGCGTCGAGAGCCTGGTCTGTCATCCGGCGACCATGACCCATTCCGCCATGGACGAGGAGGCGAGAGCCGTTGCCGGCGTCGGGGACAGCCTGGTGCGACTTTCCGTGGGGATCGAGGCCGCGGAAGACCTCGTGGCCGATCTGACCGCCGCTCTCGACCGGGTGACGGGTTCCGAGCCCCTGGCGCTCGCGGCCGGAGCGTCTTCGGCGGTAGCAGCTCTTCGCACCTCGTTGGAGAAGGATCCCCGTGACCCGCATCGGGTAGGCAGGCGCGATACTAGCCTAATGCCCACCCAAGCAGATCGTGCGTGACACTCTCCACTCTAGCGAGCCTCGTACTCCTGAGCGCCGGACGGGACGACGTCGTCACCTTCGGATTAGAGGTCCACGTCAGCGTTCTGGTCGGCTGCGTCTGCCTTGCGGCCACCTACCTCATGGCCGTGGGGCCGGCTCGGAGGCGCTTCGGATGGTCTGATATAGGCGCGAGCCCGTGGAGGATGGCGGCCTACCTGGGTGGGGTGGGGATCATCTTCTTTTCGCTGAACGGCCCGCTCCATGCCCTCAGCGACGAGTATCTGTTCGCGGCCCACATGGTGCAGCATATGCTGCTCATGCTCATCATGCCGCCGCTGCTGATCGTGGGGGTCCCGCCCTGGCTGATCAGTAAAGCCCTCGAGCGGCCGGCCGTGCTGAGGGCGGGTCGCATCCTGACCCATCCGGTGGTGGCGTTCGCTGCCTACAACATAGTCTTCATCGGATGGCACCTACCTCCCATTTACAACGCCGCCCTGGCCAACCACGACGTCCACATCCTACAGCACCTCATGTTCATCTCCGTGGCCACCATGATGTGGTGGGCCGTGGTCAACCCGGTGCCGGAGCTGGAGAGGATCCCCACGGGGCCACTGCTGATGATGTACGTCTTCGCGTTTGGTATTCCGTCCACGGCGGTCTCGGCGTTCATCACGCTCTCGGACGAGATGCTCTATTCCTGGTACGAGCTGGCTCCGCGGGTGACGGCTCTCACTCCGTTGGAGGATCAGCGTCTCGGCGGTCTGATCATGTGGATTCCCGGGATGCTCATCTTCTGGATCGCCATCTCCATCGTCTTCTTCCGCTGGACGAAAGACGAGTACCGGGGCTGGAAGGCGGAGGCCGAGGAGCTGGCGGGAGTTCCGGCATCCGAGTGGAGGCCGTGAGCTGAGGCGGGTGATGAGCCGAGCCCACGGATGCACCGTGCCCTCGACTGGCCGAGACACTTCTGGGACACCACGCTAGATTGGTGCGTCACGGTCTCATCGTACGGAGAAGCACGTGTCCCTCGTTGCCTTCCATCGAGTTCTCATCGCTGCCGCCATCCTCTTCTGCGCCGGCTACGGCGGCTACGAGCTCGTAGGGTTCTCGAAGGATGGGGGCACCGGTGCCCTCGTCATGGGGGGCACCTTCCTGATCCTGGCCGCCGGCCTCTCCTACTACCTCTGGCGCCTCAACCGTTTCCTCGGCTACGAGGAATAGGCGGCACGGAGGACTACACCGCCCGGGGTCACCCTCGGAAGATCATCCTCCGTTCCCGCCCGGCGGCGGTGGAGGAGGGGGCGGACGCGCTCCGGTCGGCCTCCGCTCCCAGTAGAGCGGCATCCGCTCTCTGGGGTGGTTCCCGATCTCGTTCAGGTCCTCGTCGTAGAGCCTGCCGTTCACCATGACCATGTTTACGGACTCGCTGTGCTGGATGGAGTCCAGTGGGTTCTCGTCGAGGACGACCAGGTCCGCCAGCTTGCCCATTTCCAGCGAGCCCAGGTCGGCGTCGAGGCCGAGGTAGTGTGCGCCGTTGATGGTGGCGACCCTCAGTGCCTCCACTTCGCTCATTCCACCTTGCACGAACATCCAGAGCTCCCAGTGAGCCCCCAGGCCCTGGAGTTGCCCATGGGCTCCCAGCGCGACCAGGCCGCCCGCATCCTGGATGGCCTTGGCTCCCCGTGCGATGGCAACGTGGTTGAAGTCCTCGTCGCCGGCCGCCATGACCCGCCGCCGTGAGCGTGGATCCACCACGTCCCGGGGCACGAAGCGGAGAAGGCGCTCGTTCTGCCAGACGTTCGTTCGCTCGTACCAGAAGTTCTCGCCCCAGAGCCCGCCGTAGCCCACCACCAAGGTCGGCGTGTAACCGGAAGAGCTCTGTCCGAAGAGCTGGGCCAGGTCGTCATAGACCACGGGCACGGGGAGGGAGTGCTCCACCCCGGTGTGGCCATCAAGGACCATGGTCATGTTGTTGTAGACCAGGGAGCCACCCTCGGGGACGACCATCATCTGGAGCTCTCGACCGGCTTTGATGATCCGTTGGCGAGCATCACGCCGGCGCTGATTGTAGCTCTTGACGCTGAAGGCGCCCACGGCCTTCATGCGAGCCACGTGGCGCCGGGCGTCCTCGTCGCTGTTCACCACGGCCTTGGCGTCGCTCTCCGCGCCGTACAGGATCGTCCCCGTGGAGAAGAGGCGTGGCCCGACCTTCATGCCGGCTCGGATCATCTCCGAGTTCGTGAATACGGTAGAGGTGCTGCTCGAGGGATCGTGGGACGTGGTCACGCCGTAGGCGAGGTTGGCCAGGAAGGACCAGCTGGCCTGCGCGAGTATGCCGTTCGATGCGCCACGCACGTGCGCGTGCACGTCGACGATGCCGGGGATGATGGTCTTCCCCGTGACGTCCACCCGGTGAGCTTCGGTGGGCACGGCCACCCTGTTCGTGGGACCGAGGGCTGTGATCCGGTTGCCGGTCACCACGATGGTGCCGCGCTCGATGACGCCGCCGCCCTCATCGGAGTCGGCTCCGAGTGCGATGATGCGTGCGTCCACGAGAGCCACCACGCCCGACGGCACGTCGCTGGCCCGGGAGAATCCGATGTCGAGCCCACTGGCCTCGGGATCGGCCGCCTCACTGGTGCCACCTCGGACGAAGGAGAACGTCTCCGTGAGATCCCGGGTGAAGTACTCGGGCCCAAGGCTCCAGTGGAGGGACCTCCCGTCTCCGGACCAGTGCAGGTATTCGCCCGTGTTCTCGGACACCTGGGCCATCGGGAAACCCTTTTCGTCGGGACCGAGGGTGACCGTTCGGCCGGAGCGGGGGAAGGTGGCCAGGTAGGTGCGATAACGCTCCGTGAATGCCACCCACTCTCCGTCGGGGGATGGAACGATCTGCGTGGCGTTCTCGGATTGGAAGTGGACGACCTCGTCCGTGCCATGCAGGTCGACGCTCACTAGCTGGTGGCTCCCGTCGGCGGTCTCGTTCACGAAGATCCGCTCCCCGGTGTGGTCGAACCCGGGTTTCGTCCCGCTCCGGCGGACCCTTCGCGGCTCCTCCGAGCCGTCCACCGGGACGATGAAGATCCCTGGGTTCTGCCCGTGGGACGGGCCACGGACCTGATCGCCTTCAGTGGAGCGATAGACGATCCAGCTCCCGTTGGGTGAAAAGGAGGGCTCGGTATGATGCCCGGGGGTCGTCACCACCGCCCTCCCGCCGCTCCCGTAAGTCCGGACGACCCTGATGCGTCCTCTGTCGGCGTCGGTCCAGGTGGCGTAGGCGATCCACTGGTCGTCTGGCGAGAAAGCTGGCGCGAACTCGATGGCGTCGCCTCGGGTCAGGCGGCGGGGCACCTCCAGGGGCAGCTCCTTGAGGTAGAGCTTGCCCAGAGCCGAATAGGCTACGAATCGCCCTGCCGGAGAGGTCGTGACGTCACGGAGCATCCGTACGTCGAAGCTCTCGGGAGCCACCTCCTGCTGGAAGCGTAGGGCTTCGTGGATCGTCTGCTCCACCCGCGCCGTGAACGGGATGATGTTGGCCTCGCCGGTGGCCACGTCGACGCGCCAGATCTTGCCCTGACCCCAGATCACGATGGAGCTGCCGTCAGGCGTCCAGTCGTACTGGGTGTAAACGCCGTGGATCGCCCAGGCCTCCTGCATGTCGCGGTCGAGGCCGTCGAAGAGCGGCCACTCCTCCCCCGTCTCCAGATCGTGGAGGAAGAGCACCGAGTTGAGGCGAACCCTCCTGATGAACGCCAGCTTGGTCCCGTCGGGAGAAGGCCTCGGCGTGATGGATCCGCCGGGCCGGCGGACCACGGTGCGCTCCTCGCCCGTTGTGAGGTCGCGACGGAGGATGGCGTAGATGGTCTGGTAGACGTTCTTGTCGTACTGGAATGTCTGACCCGGGTAGACGTTGCGGCTGTAGTAGAGGTAGCGCCCGTCGCCGGAGGCCGCCGGCTCCCCTTGGTCCTTCTGCCAGCCGTCCCTCTCGGTGACCTGCAGGCCCGCCCCGCCGCTCACGTGGTACATCCACACTTCACCGGCTCCGAGTGACCGCTCGTCGACGAAGTGCTTCCGGACGTAGACGTGCTGGCCGCCCGGGGCCCACGCCGGGCTGTTCACCTCCCGGTTTTCCTCCTTTGACACCTGGCGGGGGTTCGATCCGTCCGGGTCCATGAGCCACAGATTGAAGTTGCCGTCCCGGTCGCTGATGAAGGCGATGCTCGATCTGTCCGGACTGAAGCGGGGCTGCATGTCGAACGCCTGTCCCGACGCGATGCGGATTGCCAAACCTCCGCCGATGGGTATGGTGTAGAGATCGCCCAGAAGATCGAACACCAGGGTCTGCCCGTCGTCGCTGACGTCCACGTTCATCCAGGTCCCCTCGTCCGTCTCGAAGGAGAGCTGGGTCGCAGGGCCGAGGGACTGATCGACGTCCCATGAGGCTTCTTGCGTCGAGCTCGGACTCGCCCGCGTAGGCCCCGGAGCATCTTGGGCCGAGATCAGGCTGGACGTCGGGAGGGCCACGAGCGCGGCGCCAATCAACATCGACATGGGCTGGGTCATGATATCCTCGGCAAACGCCCCGCACCGAGGCCCGGGGCGTCCCTGATCACGGGACCGTGGCCGGTCCGATAGCGGTCAGTCCGTTTTGTCCAGCGGGTTCTCTGCAAGGACCCTCTGCAGCTTCGGGTGCTTGACCCACAGGTAATACCCCATGCAGACCGAGGCCAACAGATTGCCGATGGCAATGGCCCACCACGCCAGGGGACCCAGGAGGAACTCGGCTGCAAGCGCCATCATACCCATGAAGAACGCCTCGAAGGCGACGAAGAGCATTACCCCGGCCAGGATGAGGGGAGGCGTGTCCTCGGCGTAGGTCGCGATGGCCGCTGCCACGAAGCCGGTGGCGATAAACGCGCTGATGTGGAGAACCGTGTATCCCATCACGGTCGCGCTCGACACGTTGACCGTGCCCAGATCGGTGGAGCCCAGGAAGAGGGCGGACCCCAGAGCTCCCGGTGTGAAGAAGGGCTGCCCACGCCCCATATCGATGATGAGGAACCAGAGGGCCACCACACCGGCACCGATGAGGCCGGACATCAGTCCCTCCTTGACCATGCGGTGCTCTCCCAGGATGGCCCACCACGATACAGGCGGCGTGGCGCCTGTGAGGTGGAGGAAGCCCGTCAGAACCACACCGGCGATGAGGTTGCCCGCCAGCACGGCGGGCCAGCCGAGCTCCGCGACCACGTCCACGCCGGTGACCGAGACGCTCGTATAGAAGACGATGTCGAAGAGGGCGAATCCGAGTACGAGCCCCAGGAAGACATTGGGTGCCGTATACATCTTCGACAGCGTCCACGACACGAGGAGGCCGACCGTGATGAATGCGGCGTAGTGGATGAGCGTGTAGAGGAAGACGGGGCCCAGGCTCCGGCTGATGTCCCCGGTGCCGAGAAGGGCGCCCGCAAGAAACGCCGGAGTTCGGAACGGCTCACCCTCGGAGCCGTCGATGATCAGGAACCAGAAGGCCAGGGCAGTGGCGCCCAGGCATCCGGCCACGACACCCCGAGGAACCACCCCGCCAAAACGCTCCCTCATGGCGCCCCCTTTTGTCCCTGCGCCCCGTCACCGTGCAGGCGTTCCTTCTTGAGCTGCTTGAACAGGAATATGCCGAACCCTATGCCCAGGGAGACCGGCACGGCGGCCATTATGACGCCACCGAGGAACAACCCCAGTCGCAGACCCTCGTTGTCCAACCTACCACTCCATCTCGAAGGATCGCTGCTTGCGGATCATAACTGGCTCGACACCCGTCTAGAACTCGGTGATTACGGCCAAGATCAGAATGATCGCCAGTGGAAGCGGCGAGGCGGCCAACAGCCAGAGACGCCGAGGCTCGTAGCGGAGATGCATGTAGTACATCGCCACCAGCAGCGCCTTGTAGCAGGCCATGATGATCAATCCCGTAGCGAGCCAGACCTTCGGGAGATCGAGGAACGCGTATCCGACCTCGGCCAATGTCAGCACGAGGAGGACGACCCAGATGAGAAAATACCGGGGCTCGGCATGCTCTTCCATCATTACTCCTCGCTCATATCAGGTAGACGATGGTGAAGAGAATGATCCACACCAGATCCACGAAGTGCCAATAGAGGCCGATGACTTCAACGCCGCGGTGGTCCTCCTTCGAGTACCCCCCGCGGAGCGCCTTGCCGAACACGAACCAAAGGGCGAGCACCCCTAGGCTAACGTGCGCTCCGTGGAAGCCGGTCATTGCGTAAAACGTCGCGCCGTAGAGGGGGCCGCCGAGGGCCGGGCCTCCGTGTGGGTTCCCACGGCCCACTGGGTGATAACTCTCCACCATCGGAACGAATCCCTCTCCGGACAGCACGGTGTACTCCACGGCCTGAATGCCCACGAAGAGCGTTCCGATCAGGATCGTGGCCAGGAGCCAGATCTTCAGGCCTTTCTGATCTCCGTGCTGGATGGCCGCAAAGGCCTTCACCATCGTCACCGAGGAGCAGATCAGGAAGAAGGTGTTGAGGGCTGTCAGCGGGACGTTCAGGATCACGCCCGGATTCGTCCAGTGCTCCGGATGTGCGAATCGCAGGATGACGTATGAGCCGATCAGCGACGTAAAGAACATCACCTCGCTGAGCAGGAACACCCACATGCCCAGCTTGTTGTTGTACACCTTCATCCCGGGCATGGGCCTACGGTCCATCGTCGCGGTTGCAGCGTGGCTCATAGGTCAGTCTCCGGGGACGGGTACAGGAGTGGGCGCTTCGACGCGCTGTCCTCCGGCGTCGCTCGTCGCTGGCGGCACGTCTTGGGGATAGAAGTCCTCCTCGGTGTCAGGGTGGCTGTACTCGTACGGCCCGCGGTAGACGATGGGCATCTCAGGGAAGTTGCCATGGGGCGGAGGCGACGGAACGGTCCACTCGAGCGTGCAGCACTTCCAGGGGTTGTTGCCGGCCTCTTTACCCTTGAACAGGCTCCAGATGAAGTTGGCCGCGAAGATGACCTGCACGCCGGCGAAGATGAACATGTTGATGGATATGAACGTGTTCGTCGGCTGGAGAGCCTGCAGGAACTCGTACTGGTTGGGGTCGTAGATGCGGCGCATCATCCCCTGTACGCCCAGGTTGTGCATGGGCCAGAACGTCAGGTTGTAGAAGATGAACGACAGGACCCAGTGGACCTTGCCCCAGCCTTCGTGCATCAGCCTTCCGAACAACTTCGGGAACCAGAAGGTGATACCGGCGAAGATCCCGAACAGGGTGCCACCCACGAGCACGTAATGGAGGTGCGCCACGATGAAGTAGGTGTCGTGGATGTAGATATCTACCGGCGCCACCGCCATGAAGATTCCCGACAGGCCGCCGATGATGAAGAGCGCTACGAACGAGACGGCGTGGAGAAGCGGCGTGTCGAGGTGGATGTTCCCGCGCCACAGCGTCCCAAGCCAGTTGAAGGTCTTGATGGCCGACGGCACGGCGATGACCACCGTGGTGACCATGAACGTCATGCCCAGGAGCGGGTTCATGCCGCTCTGGAACATGTGGTGCCCCCATACGATCCATCCCAGGAACGCGATGGAGGCGATAGCCACGACCATGGCGTGGTACCCGAAGATCGGCTTCCGTGACCTGCAGGAGATGATGTCCGAGACGAAGCCCATGGCCGGAAGGATCAGGATGTAGACTTCCGGATGACCGAAGAACCAGAAGATGTGCTGCCACAATAGCGGCTCGCCGCTCCCCTCGACGCGGAAGAACGCGGTCCCGATGGTCTGGTCGAAGAGCAGCAGAATGAGCCCGCCCGTCAGGATCGGCACGGCCAGCAGGAGCAGCCAAGCCGTGACGAAGAGTGCCCAGGTGGCCAGGGGAATCCGGAACCAGGTCATGCCCGGCGCCCGCATGTTGATTACCGTGGAGACGTAGTTGATGGCGCCGGTGATGGACGAGAAGCCCACGATGATGAGGCTGACCAGCCAGAGTATCTGACCCATGTACACGCCGGTCCACTCACCCGACGTGCTCAGGGGCGCGTAGGACGTCCAGCCCGCTCCGGCCGCTCCCCCCTCTACGAAGAAGCTGGCCAGCATGACCGCACCGGCGACCGGCACGATCCAGAAGGAAGCCATGTTGAGGCGCGGGAACGCCATGTCGTCGGCGCCGATCTGGAGGGGGATCAGCAGATTGCCGAAGACACCCGCCAGCATGGGCATGAGCGCGAAGAAAACCATGAAGGTGGCGTGCATCGTCACCAGCGAGTTGTAGAACTCTGGCAGGATGATTCCGCCCGGAGCCATCGTGTCCGGCAAAAGGTTGCCGAGGGGAATCGGCTGGCCGGGGAACCCGAGTTGCCAGCGGACCATCCCGGCCAGGATGCCGCCCACCAGCAGGAAGAACAGCGCGGTGAAAAGGAACTGCCGCGCGATCATCTTGTGATCGGTGGAGAAGATGTACGTCCTGATGAAGCCGAGCTCGTGATGCTCCTCGTGCCCGGTGTGGGCCTCCGCTACGGTCGTGGTGCTCATCGGTCGTCATCCTCTTCTGCTTGCTGGCCGGCAAGCCAGGCTTGGAAGTCGGCCTGCGAGTGGACCGTGACGGATCCCTTCATGCGATAGTGACCGAGTCCACACAGCTCTGCGCAGGCGAGCGTGAACTCACCCGTGCGGGTCGCCTCGAACCAAACCGGTATCATCATGCCCGGGACCGCGTCCTGCTTCACCCGAAACTCGGGAAGGAAGAAGGAGTGGAGCACGTCTTCGGCGCGGAGGTTGATCACGACGGGCCGATCCACCGGGATGTGCAGCGCGTTGCGAGATACGAAGTCGTCCGCGGTGCCGAGCTGATTGTCGGCTCCCGCGTACGTGGCGTTCCACTCGAACTGCTTCGCCGTGATGTCGATCTGGTAGGCGTCGGGCGGAATGTTGGCCGGATCCCGGATCTCGTCCCAGAGCCCCTTGGAGTAGATGACAAGCCCCATGACGATGACGAACGGGGTGATGGTCCAAACGACTTCGGCCTTGGTGCTCCCGTGCATGTACTCGGCCTTGCGACCCTCCTTGTAGCGGTACTTCACCAGGAATACCACCAACGTGATCTCCGTGATGAAGAACACGATTCCCGTAATCCACAGGATCACGTAGTAGAGGTCGTCCAGGGCCGGTCCGAAGGTGGAAACGGTTTCCGGCATGAGCCAGGAAAAGTTCATCCCACTCGTCTCCCGAGCTTGAGTTTGAGTCTCACAATCACGACGGGTCGGACCCGTTGGCCGACGCTGACCGGCGGACCCGGCACTTCTAGTCTATGTCGACGGCCATGCCGTGGTCGTGGAGATCGACGGCCTCACCCAACGGCACCAGAGCGCCGGCCATGGAAGCGCTGAATGTGAACGTGATCTCTGCCGTTTCGCCAGTAGCCACGGTGACGTTCTGGGTCTGTGCGCCGTAGCGCTCGTGCCACGCCTCGATGACATAGTCACCTGGGGGCAGTGTGGACAAGTCGAAACCGCCGTCGGAGCCGGAGACCGAGTGGTACGGGTGAGCGAGCACACCGATGTAGGCGGTCATCCAGCCGTGCACGTCACAGCGCACCGGAACCATGACCTCGACGGTGCCGAAGGCGCGCGTGCTCTCCATGCTCACGGGCTGGCTCGTGTTGAAGCCGCGCTGCTCGGTGGGCGACGCGTTGATGTTGTGCAGCAAGCCGTCGCTGTTCCGGATGGTGATGTCCTGGCCCGCCATGACCCCCAAGACGTGCGGGATGTACGTGCATCCGTCCTGGTCCAGGAGCGCGGGGCTGGGGGTCGGGAACTGTAGGCTCTCCAGCCCCTCCTTCACGTAGACGAACACGTTGGCGAGGGTTCCGTTGTCGTTTGCGACAACCTCCTCGGTCATGGGCGTCGATGCATGCTTGTCCGCACAAACCTGTTCGTCGCTCATGTCGATGGGGTCCATCGCGGGAGCGCCTCCCTCGAAGGCGACGGTGCCGGCGATATTGCCCGCCGTGGCCGCGTCGACCGGGCTCTCCATCGCCATGGATCCGCCACCGGAGTCCCCGGAGCCGCTTCCACCGCCGTCACCCCCACCACAACCCACGGCCAAGAGCGTCACAAGCGCGGGGATCATCACCCAGGGCAGTTCAGTTCGATCCGACATACATCCTCCGATACTGTGAATGGTTCAACCTTGTGTCGATTCGGTCTCTTCCACGATCTCACCTTCACGCTCTCGCTGCGCCCTACCGACCACGAGAATCCCCAGTCCCGCCGTGAGCATCATGGCCACCAGAGGAGCAACGAACACCGTGTTGGGCGTGGGCTCCTGGAGGAACAAGAAGTACCACGAGCTCACGGAGCCACGCGTGCCCGACTCTCCGTTGTCCCCGTCCCAGGCGAAGAACGCCACCGGAATGGCCTGGCCGGTGATGAAGTCCAGATCGCCCTCGTCCTCGGTGAGCAGGGTGCGAGTAAACATAACCTGCCACTGCCCGTCCTCGTGGGAGGTGCTCGCGGCGAGATCCTGTCCGTCCGACGGGTAGCTCTCCGTGCCGATCCCCCGGGCCTCGCCCTCGAGGGCCGTGCTTCGGTCGCTCTGCCACTGCCAGAGGTAGACCGGTCGACGGTTGTCGCCCCGCATGAAGTACGGGCGCTCCATCCCCTGCGGCATCTGCATGGGGAACTGGAGAAGGAGCTGGTCCGGTGTGGGTCCCGACTCGGGTGGGTCTCCCTCCTTGGGGCCCATGAAGGAGATGACCTGCGACTTCCAGTCGGCCCAGTCCGGATCGGGGCTCAGGCTGGGGTCGCTCCAGCGGACCCGCACGGCGACCTCCTGGCCGTCGTGGAGCGCCTGGACCCACACGCCGTCCACACGAGGGTCGAACCAGCGGGGCTTCACGATGATCTGTCCCGCCAGCGGGATATAGGCCGGCTCGGCGGTGTCCCACTGGGGGTCGTCCACGGACGTGGGAAGCGGTATGTCCTCGAGCAGTGCGGCCCGTACGACCTCGTTGATGCCGGGCTCTTCCTCGGGGGAGAAGCTCCGGACGTAATGCGCCAGCGCCCAGAGCTGGTCGTCGGCCATGACCTGGGCGTCGATCAGGTCCGAGAAGTTGGGCATGGGGGTCCCGTCCAGGCCCGTCCGAAGGCTGCGATAGATATCCTCCACCGTACCACCACCGTTGAACAGCCAGTTCTCCGTGAGATCGGCCGCTCGGATCGGGAAGTCGCTGTCGTCGCCAAGGGTGGGCGAGGACTGCCCCTCCCCACGACCTTGGTCGCCATGACACTTCCAGCACTCGATGGCGTCGTACTGGGCCCTGCCCTCGGCGAGCACTTCGTCCGACACCCGGGTGGGGCGGCCGAAGTCGAGGGGCTCGGGGACTTCGTCAGGTGAGAAAAAACGCGAGAAGCCCTTGAGGTATTGAACGAGGGCATCGCGCTCCTGCCGCGACAGCAGATCTTCCCAACCCGGCATAGTCGTACCGGGCATCCCAAGGTCGATGACGTTGAGGATGTCCTCGTCGGTTGGGAGCTCCCCGCTGGCCGTCGACCGGATCTGGTAGAGGGCCTGAGTGAAGTCGCGCGGGCGAGGGAGCATCATCTCGGCGCCCGGGCCCGTTCCCGTCCCGTCGACGCCGTGGCACCCGGCACACCACCTTTCATAGGTGGCCTTCCCGAGATCATCCCCCTCCTGGCCTGCTAGCCCCGCTGCCCCCAGCCCGCCCACCAGGAAGAGCACAGATGCCGCCACCGCCAGCCGCGAGACCGGGCCGATGCGAGGATCCCTTGTCCCACACGTCCGGGGGCCCGCCGCCATGTTCTTTCGCACCCCTCGCCGAGGGCCCGCCGCGAGATTCCCCTCGAAGCGACGTTCAATCGCAGATTGCTGGAGCGTAGAGGGGAATCCGCGAAGGGCCCTGCCCGAGAGCGAAAAAGAGAACATGCGAAGGGCCCCACCCACTAGCGAGAGAAGGGATCCGACCCACCGCCCCGTCACCGCGTCCTTGGTCAGGGTGCGCATCACGGCTCACCCCCTTCCTCGGCTTCCTCCCAGGTTCGGGGCTCGTGCCCCGATTGCTCGTACAGGAAGATGATCACGGACCAGATCTCGTCCGCGGTGAGGAAGTCCTCCCAGGCCGGCATGGCCGAGTTCCAGGGCGCGCCCTCGTTGGGGAGCCCCGGGCCGCCCTTAGCGATCCGCCAGAACACGAAGCTCTCGGTGAGCTGCGCGATAGTGCCCACGTCCTCGAAGCTCGCCGGAGTCGGGTTGAACGCTGCGGCGTAGTGCCCCTGCCCGCTGAGCCCGTCGCCGTGACAGGCGAGACAGTTCTGGTAATAGACCCGCTTGCCCTCTTCGTAATGGTCCTCCAGAGAGCCGGTGGACCTCAGAGGGTTCTGGAGCCCGGAGAGCTGCATGGTCTCACCCTGAAAGTCGATCTGGCCAGGAGGTGCCGGATGGATGGACCTGAGGCTCGGGGGTGCGGCTACCGAGGGGCGGACCTGGTTGAACGTACCGAAGGCCACCAAGACCGGAATGGCTACCATGAAGATGCTTCGCACCGTCTTGCGCTCCGGATCCACCATCGTCCGGTGGATCGGCGCCTTGAACTCGGTCCAGCGCTCTTCGTTGTCGCTCACCCAGAGCAGAACCCCCACGGCGGCCGTCAGCATGAACTGGAGAACGACGGAGTTCGGCACCGGCGCGCTGGCGATCCCAACGAGAGGAGGGAGGTACACGATGCCATAGTCCAGCAACACGTACGACAGCACCAGAACCGCGACCGCCTGACCGAACGGATGCTTGAAGTGCTTGTCCATTCGTGTTCAGCCTCCCCTTACTGTTGGCTGGCCAGGAACTGAACCACGGCTTCCAGCTGGGCGGCCGTCAGCTGTGCTCCGAAAATCTGGGGCATGACGCCCAAGAACACCTCGTACCCCTCCGACGCGCTGGCCGAAGGATCCAAGATCGATTGCCGAATGTAGTCTGCGTCCACACGTCCGCCGATCCCGTCGAAGGCCGGTCCCATGGGGACGCCCTCACCGTTGAGCTGGTGGCATACCAGGCAGGTGTTGGCACGCATGATCTCGAGCGGGTCCAGAGACGCGGTCGCCGAAGCCGCCGTGGCCGGCGCTGCCGCAACGGTGGACTCGGACCCTCCCCCGTCGTCGGCCACGTCGGCGCCCGTGACCGTCACCTCGCCACCCTGGGCCTGGAGGAAGGCCACCACGGACCAGATCTGCGCATTGGACAGCGATCGCCGCATGTCCGGCATGATCGGGTTAAAGCCATCCACGAGGTAGTCGCTGGGATCGGTCATGGCCGCGTACAGGTAGGCCTTGCAGCCCTGACCGCTCACCCGGCTGCCGCAACGGACTCCGATGGTGCCAACGCCGCCCTGGTCCGTGAGGAGATTCGGGGCGCGAGTCCCGAGTCCATGACATGCCACACAGCCGCCCGCACCGTTGTACAAGACCTCTCCCGACGATACCAGCTCGGCCTCCGTGACGTTGGCTCCGAAGGTCAGCTCCTGGGGCACCTCGGACTGGACCTGGGGGATGGAGTTCGCGACGAGGGTGAAGACGGCCAGCGTCCCGATGACGACTGACAGGATCCTCAGATTCTCTGCAAGCATCGCGTGTCTCAGTCTGCTGGGTCAGAAGTCGGGCGCAAGCCGCGAGTGCCGATTCTGCGCATCAGTCGCCCGCCACCGGAGCCAGCTCCGGTTCCGACTGCACCCCGGCCCCCCCACTCGAGACCACCGGCTTCTCGGCCAGCCCGCCGAGCCAGAAGATGAAGGCCACCAGTGTCAGGAAGATCAGCACACACGCCGAGATGACTATCGAGGCATACCCCAACGCAGGCGTAGCCGCCCACTCGCTTGTGTCGCGCATCACCTCCCACACGTGCCAGTGCTGGCGGATTCCGCTGCGAGCGAAGCCCATGAGACCCATCAGCCACGTGAAGGTGACGGCGAGGACAAAGAGGGCGTACTGCGACCGGGGAGGCATCTGGCCCCACCGGATGGCTCCCCGGGACTCAGAGCCCCGGCTCAGGAAGAGGTCGATGCCGACCACGGCCGCGATGGTGAACAGGACCGCAAGCACCTGATAGACCGAGAATCCGATCCTGACGATGGCGCTGACGAAGTATCCGTAGATCCCGTAGAAGATCACGATCCCGGCCGAGATCACGAACAGCGCGCCCTGCACCATGGTCCCTGTTCGCGCCCAGCTGACCGTGGGGCGCATGTTCGCCCGCCGGTAGAGCAGGAATGACAGGAACGTCGTCAGGATCATTATGTTCACCGCTGTGTTTTTGGCGCTCATGACCCCGAGGACACCCAGGAACGGGTGGTGCGTCCCGCCCATGGCGGCGATCTCTTCTCGGTTGGCGATCATCGTGTGGGGCGTCGCCCACACGATCACGCCCACGACGAGCACGAACAGCATGTACTTCGTGTAGGGGGTGAACCGCTCCGCCCCCGGAATCCGCCCCATTCCCACCCACAGGTAGTAGTTGCCAGTCAGGAAGAGCACGCCGATGAGGAAGGCCTGGATTATCCAGAGCCAGCTCATGAAGCCACCCATCATGGTGATGCCCATCTGCTGGTTGAACTCGTAGACCTCACGGCCGAGGTAGTAGCCGGCGAAAGGCAGGACGATGAGTGCCCCGATGGCGATGAGGTTGCCCACGTAGCCCATCCAGTCGTAGTGGGCCCGCTCCTCATCCGTCTTGGCCATGAGGAAGCGGTAAGCGGCGTACGCCCCCACGATGGCGCCACCGAAGACCACGTTGGCGATGAAGCGGTGGACGTTGATGGGAATCCAGGTCGCGTTCGCGAAGGCGCTCCAGAACTGGACCATGGCCGGTGCCGTGTCGGGCCCGACGTCGGCGGGCGGACTCATCATGTATGTGAGCCAGGAGTTGGCGATGAACATGACCATGGTGCCCCAGACGTTGAGCATGATGCCCAGCGACCAGTGGACCAGCTTGGCACGCCCCTTCTTCCAGCGATCCCAGCCGTAGTAGTAGAGGTAGAGCGTGAACGACTCGAAGAAGAACAGGCCCACGTATACCCACATGGAGGCCTCGAAGATCTCCGCCAAGTAGAGCCAGAGCTTGGGATAAAGCGTGATGAGCAGGAAGAGCAGGATCGCTCCCCAGATGGCCGTGGCGGAGTAGGCCACCAGGAGAAGCCGGGTGAACTCCTTGGAGAGCTTGTCGTACTTCTCCTCGCCCCCGAAGATGCCGATGGCCTCGACCACCACGGCGAACATGGGAACGCCAAGTACGAAGGCGGCGAAGAGAAGGTGCACCTGTGCCGCCACCCAGATCGCGACCCGACTCCCGACCAGTGGGAAATCACCGTACTCGCGGGCAACGGCCGCATCCTGTGCCCAGGCGACCTCCGGGAAGATGTGGAAGGCCAGGCCCATCAGGCCCAGGGCTCCCAGGAGCTTCAAAGCCATACTAGGGCGTGGGCTCACGCCGATCCTCCTCTGCCGAGGAAGAACGGAAGCTTTTTCGAGAAGTCAACGGGAAGGCTCTTACGGACCTGGTCCACGACCTCTGTATCTACGCGGGCATATCCCCTCTCGAGGGCAAATTTTTCCACGCGGGCCGTCACTACTCCACGGACGAAGCTCGGCACTCGCTCCATGCGGGCTCTGGCCTCCGGGGACCAAGACAATTCAGACGTGACCGGCTGACCGTATGAAACACGATCCCCCGGACTCACCAGGGGTGCCTCGCCCGTAGGCTCGTAAACGCACGAGTCGTCCGGGCCCATGAAATCGCCGCCGTCGGCATAGGCGCGGGCACGGCAACCACCGCACACCTCGCGATACTCGCACCGGCCGCAGCGCCCCGAGAGGCTTCCGGATCGGAGATCTGTGAAGACCTCCGACGTTCTCCAGATCGTCTGGAAGCTGTCCGTCATGAGGTCACCGGCCACGACGGGCATGTAGGGGCAGGGAGTCACCTTCCCTTCGGGAGTGATGCGGACGTAGTGCACGCCACATGGGCACCGGGTCTCGTAGTTGAGCAGGGGCGAATCCGGATCCCCCTGCAGCACATGGCGCATGAGCTGTGGCTGGCACTTGGAGCGCACCATCATCCGGCCGCGGTAGGTCCCCTCCAGCTCGACCAGCTCCTTCAGGATGTCGTCGTTCTCGGACGGGGACATGCCGCGCATGTGCTCGGCTCTTCCGGTGGGAACCACGAAGTAGACGTTGAAGGAGACGGCTCCCGCCGCCGCAGACCAGCGCGCCAGCGCGGCGATTTCATGACGGTTCCCGGTGGTCACAGTGGTCTGGATGACGAAATCGAGCTCACGGCGGGCACAGCGCTCGACGGCCGCCATGGTATCGGCCAGTGCGCCGCCCCCGTGGCGGAAGCGATCGTGATATTCGGACCGAAGCGAGTCGATACTCACCGCTACGCCCTTGATTCCCGCCGCCATCAAAGACTCGATGCGCTCGTCGGTGAGCCCGATGCCGTTGGTCCCGACGACCACCGTCGCGCCAAGGGACGTGGCTCTCTCGGCGAGAGCCTCCAGATCGTCCCGAACCAGGGGCTCCCCACCGGTCAGGATCAGCATGGGGTTGGGATTGACCTCGAGGATCTCGTCCATGATCCGGAAGCACTGCTCCGTGGAGAGCTCCTCGGAGGCAAGGTGCCACGCTCCGGCGGAGATGTAGCAGTGCGCGCACTCGAGGTTGCAGCGTTTCGTCAGGTTCCAGGCGACGATGTGGGGGACATAGCTCTCCCCCTCGCCTCCGAGCCGAGGCTCTTCCCGACCGACCGGGGTCGGCCGTGACAGTGTCGCCGCCGAGGAGCGCGTACGGTCCAGGCCGCGGATCACGCTTCGCCGGCCTCTTCGCTCATGAACTGCTCGATGGCGGCCTTGGCGTCGTCGGGCGAGACGGTCTTGAGGTCTACCGGACACTGGTCCGCCGCTTCCGCCACATCGCGGATGGGGCAGCGTTTCACGCCGCTGGCCTTGGCCTCCTCGATGAACCTCCGCATCTCGGGGGTGAGGCCGTCGACTCCTTCCGCCTCCGCCCTGATCTGCTTGGTCTGGAGCTCGCGGAACATGACCAGCATGGTGTCCATGTCGAACTCGTCCGCCTCGATCATGGCTTGCTTGTTCTCGTCCATGACCGGCGTCGTCACACGCCAGAAGTCATGCTCACGGGCGAAGCGCTCCACGGTGTTGCGGGCCAGGGGCCGGGCGATGAGAGGAACGAGCCTGAGTCGTTCGAAGGCCTCCTGGGTCCACTGGATGGGATCCTTGGCCGTTCGCTCGCGGCTCTCGACGTGTCCCGTGTAGGGACACTTCGCCGAGACCATGGCGACCTCCGGCAGCGGGTCCGCGTCCAGACCCTCCACCACCGTGCGCTTCATCGCCTCTTCGGCCTTCACCTCGGCGAGGGCGATCTCTTCCGCGGTGCCGATACCCATGATCAGCTGCATATGCGTAGGCAGGAGCTTCTGGATGGCCTCGTCCAGCCGCGCGCTGGTCACCATGGGGAGGCCGTCGGCTCCCAGGGGAGGCACGGCGGCACCCGGCTCGGCAGGGGGGTCGGTCCCGGCCGAGTCGCTCGGCCCGGACACGCCGTTCCACCTGGCACCCTCCGAGGCGCTGCCACGCGCCGGCGGGAGTGGGTCCTCCCGGTACGTGCCGTTGGCCCCGGGTCCGTAGTTGTCGAGGACGTACTCCTCCACCGCCTTGCGCGCGATGCCGAGTGCGAAAGGAGGCACGCGCAGGATCCGGACCTCCGGGTCGGGCGACCACTCCAGGCCCGCTTCGCCGTCCTCCTCGATCCACGGGATGTCGTCCGGACGGACGTCCAGAGTGCCCACGAGAAGGATGTTACCGGGGGCGAGCCTGCACAGGTTGTCCGCCTGCGAGCCCATGTCGGTGTCTTCGACACGGTGCCCGCCGTGACGTGCCAGGACCAGGAGGCTGGGCTTGATCTCTTCGATCCATTGGAGGATGCACTGGAAGGGCTTTCCGATGAGGATCTGCGTCTCCACCTCCACGTCGGGGAACTCGTCGGCCATGACCTGAGCGCGCTTGAGGTTGGCCTGGGCGAGCTTCAGGAGGCCCTTGTCGATGATGTTGTTGTGGAGCTCCTCCTGCTCCTCGAACTTGAACACCTTCGAGGCCTGCGCCGAGAGGATGTCCTTGATGTTGCCGAAGACGGCGTGGTGGTACTCGACGTCGAAGGCAGAGCAGACGTGGAGCTTCGCACCGAACTCCCGGGCCATCTCGAGCGCCAGGCGCATGGCCTTGTAGGAGTAGGACGAACCGTCGACGCAGACGATCCAATTGCCGTTCTCCAGCGGTCTCTCGTCTCTGATGAGGAGGGTGTCCTTCTCGACCTCGCGGATCACCCGGGAGACCATCCCGCCCAACTGGGAGTATGGCTGTTTGCCGATGCCGTGGGCTCCGATGACCAACAAGTCGTATTGGCGACCACTCGAGCCGGCCAGCTTCTCGTCCTGCTCTTCATCTTCGGCCACGATTCGGCCGTCCTCGCCTATCTTCACATCGCTCCGGACCGTCGCTCCCCCGTCGTACTTGTCGGCGATGTTCGGGTCGAAGCCGATGAGGCTTGGCAGTCGTCCGCTGCCACCGTTGGCTTCACGGATTACCTCCTCGTAATTGATTCCTTCGAGGAGCTGCCTGGTGAGGAGGACGCCTGCGGAGTCGCAGGCCTTCGCCGTCTGGTCGAGGAAAGAATCTGAGATGAGCTGGAGGCCCTTCTCGATCAGCTTGTCATGGATCTTCCTCTGTCGCTTGATCTCCTGGGCGGTCTGGAACTGGGCCGGGAGGCCGGTTTCCAGCTGTCGAAAGCGAACGTCGTGTAGGCGGGCGGCATAGACGTGGTTTCCGGTGATCCGTCCGTCGAAGCGGGAACAGACCTCGATGGCCCGGTCCACGGCCCAATAGGAATGGTGGGAGTTGTCGACTGGTACGAAGACTTCACGGTACATAAATACCTCGGGCATAGCCCTTTAGCCGAGCGTAATAAAGGGGTCGGCAGACCCCCCGCGACCCGATGTATGGTGACGTGCTTTTCAGTCTCGGGGATATCACGAATCCTACCGGGGGCCAGTATACCCGGCCTTTCTGAGACCTGTCAATAAACGCGGACGGGCACTGATACCGTGTGGGAAATCCCCATGTTAATCACGGCATCAGGGCCATGCACGCATGTCCAATATGGTCCCCTACATGCCCTCCAGGCCCAACTCCGTCCGAGCCCGGTCCATGACCTCGGGCGTTATCTCGGCTACCGCGTGCTCCTTGGCCCAGTCGACGTAGATCCGCTTCACCATCCCGCGGACGAAGCTGGGGACCTTCTGCATCCGCTCGGTCGCCTCGGGGCTCCATAGGATCGAACCGGCCTGGGAAGCTTGCTCGGCCGGCTGTCTGGGGATGTCCTCCGGTATGCCGAACGCCTTCTCTCTCCCCCCCTCCAGAGAGCTGCGAACCATCTCGAGGGGTTGAGCGGGCACCTCTCGCCCGCCGATCTTTATCCCCAGGCTCGACACGAGCTGCGTCTCCATGGGGTTCGTGAGCATGGCCACCTCCCTCCCGCACGAGCCGCAGGAGAACACGGCGGCCAGGGTGCCGTCACCAGGAAGCTGCCGCTCGGCGAAGTCCATGACGTTGTCACAGTCAACGCAGAGGAACTTCATCGGGCGCTCCCCTCCATCGCGGCAGCGACCCTGCCCGCGAGGGCGAGGAGGGCGCGGCTGGAAGCCGCCTCCGGATCTTCCCTTACCAGAGGCGATCCCAGGTCGGTGGAGGCCCCAAGGCGTGCGTCGAACGGAATGTCGGCCCAGAGCGGCACGCCCGACTCCTCGGCGAGGCGTCGTGCGCCGTTCCCGCTGAACAGCTGAGACGCGTGACCGCAGGACGGGCAGACGTGCTCCGTCATATTCGCCACGAGGGCCACCGTCGAGACTTCCGCCTCGCGCGCCATCCGCACCGACTTCGACACGACGAAGCGGGCCGCCTCCGACGGCGTCGTCACGAGGAGCATCTGGTGGAGGCCCGGGACCAGCTCGAGAAGCCGCGCGATCTTGTCCGTTCCGGGTGGTACGTCCACCAGCAGAACGTCTAGGTCACCCCAGGCCACGTCACCCAGAAACTCCCTTAGAGCGCCGGTCTCCATGGTGCTCTGCCATATGAACCGACCGGTGGACGGCTCGCGCCAGCGAAGCGGTGCGTCCTCGTCCTGCTGGAGCAGCTCCATCGACATGACCCGGACGCCGGTGGGGCTCAGGGCCGGCTCCACACCATCTGATCGATCGACGAGGCGGCTACCGGAAACCCCCAGCATCCGGCCCAGGGAAGGGCCGTTGAGGTCCGCGTCCGCCGCCCCGACCTCCAGTCCTCGTTGGGCCAGGGCGGCGGCCAGGTTCGCGGTGACGGCGCTCTTTCCCACCCCACCCTTGCCGCTGGCGACGGCGACCACCGACCCTACCCGGAAGAGGCGGTCCGCCAGTCGCTGGTTCTGCTCGACTACCTGCTCGAGGAGCTGCGATCCCGTCTCGTGGGTGACCTCCTGGTACGTCCGGATCTTCCGCATCTAGTGTCCGTTGCCGAAGTTCGCGAGCCACCAAGAGGGTCGGGGCGCCGTGGGATCAAGGCGGGACGACGCGGCGTAGCGCAAGCTACGGTAAGGAGTCCCAACGCCGAGCCCACGGATGCACCGTGCCCTCGACTGGCCGAGACACTTTGGCAACGGGACACTAGATTGGCAACAGTCACCGGCTACGGGACGAGCTGCGCTCCGTCCTCGTCCAAGGCCGTCAGAGCGTCGACCGGGCAGGACGAGCAGGCGTCGAGCAGCACCTCCCGGTCCACGGCGGGATCGCCCGTCCTGAACACGGCGATGCCTTGGTCGTCGAGCTCGAACATGTCCGGGGCGACATCGATGCAGTCGCCGAACCCCACGCACAGGTCCCGTTCGATCCGGATCGTGAGACCCGCGAGAGAAAGCTCGGAAATGTTGCTCAATTCCGCCTCGGCGAAAGATGAGATGAGGGATCTGCTCGTCGGGGTGATAAGGGGGGTTAACGTGTTCGGAGCGAGCGGGGCGGGCAAGGGGTGAGCAACTGGTGGGCAACTGGTGAGCATCGGGTGAGCAACGGGTGAGCATCACTCATTTCCGTGTGAGTCTCGGGATGCGAACACCCATTCTGTGGCGGGGTAGTCCGTGGCCGTTCCAGAACACCTGGTGCGGGCGCGCGGCTGATTACGGGTGCACGTCCGTGAGGAGCGGACACGTTTCTTTACGGAGAGTCGCACATGAGAGGTGTGATCCTCGGTTTCACGGGCCTTATCCTGATCGCCGTTCCCGCTCATGGGCAGGAGAAGAGCTGGTCGGCCAAGACTGAGCTGGGGGCGAATGTCTTCTTCGGCAACACCAGTCAGTTGGCAATAACCACCTCCCTCTCGGGGACTCTGGAGCGGGGCAGCCTCGGTCTGGCCGGCCGGACCACCTTCGCGTATGGGGAGGCCAGCACTGCGGAGGGTGACAACTTCGTGAACAAGCGGGCGTGGGACGCGGCTCTGGACGTGAACTTCGATCCGGGGAGCGCCCTGAACGGCTTCGTGCGGGGGAGGATCGAATCGATCTTCGAGAAGAAGATCGACCTCCGTTACAACACCGGTGCCGGTGCGCGGTACCAGTTCGGATCCGGCGATGACACGCAGGCCGAGCTGAGCCTCGCCGTGATCGCCGAGAAGACGATTCCGCGTGAAGGTGCCGGCGAAGAGGAGGGCGTGGTCGGGAAGTGGTCGGCCCGGTTCAAGCTCGTCAGGAGTGCCGGCGGGGGTCGGCTACGATTCGAGAGCGACACCGCGTATGAGCCCGAGGCGTCGGACCTCTCCGTCTATACCCTGACATCCCGCAACAGCTTCGCACTCCGGCTCAACGAACGGATCGCCGTGCAGCTCTCCTTTGTGGACGCGTTCGATACCGAGGCCGTCGACCGCGGTGCCCGATCCAACAACGACGGTCAGCTCTTTTTCGGCCTGGTCGGCACATTCTGACCGGCTCGGCTCGGCTGGCCGCCGGTCAGGCCTCTCCGGGCGGGAGCACGAGGGTGCCCTCCGCCACCGTCACGGCGTGTCCGATGAGATGGACCCGCTCACCCGCAACCCGCACTCGCAGCCGTCCACGGCGGCGGCCGCCCTGTCGGGCCGTGAACTCGGCTCTTCCGAGCACTCCGGCCCAGTAGGGTCCCAGCGCCGTGTGGGCTACCCCGGTCACGGGATCCTCGTCGACACCGGCCCACGGTGCGAAAACGCGTGATGCTACGTCTACCTCGTCGGTGATCGCAGCCGCTCTAGCACCTGCTTCCCCGGCGCCGCTGGCCGCTTCGCCCGGGGCCGTGACGGACAACACGATCACATCCTCACCCAGGTCGATTCCGCCCAGCGCCGAGAAGTTCGGTGCGAGCCAGTCGACGACGTCCCGGCTCGCGACCCTGACGATGTAGTTGAGGGAGCCCGACAGACAGGTGACCGCCTCCGTGAGGCCAAGGGCCGCCAGCACGTCGTCGCGGGGCTCGACCACCGTGCACTCGTCCGACGGAAAGTCGAGGCGTAGGGCCCTGTCCGGGTCGACGTGGACGATCACAAGACCACTTGCGGAGCTGAAGCGGTAGGGAGGGGTGTGGCCTAACGACCGGAGCACGTGTCCGCTGGCGAGGGTGGCGTGGCCGCAGAGGGGAACCTCCGTTGTCGGAGTGAACCAGCGGAGTCGACGTACGCCGGAGTCATCGGGAGCCTCGACGAAGGCGGTCTCGGAGAGGTTCATCTCCGAGGCCACCGCCTGCATGGCGTGAGGGCTCAAAGGCCGTTCGACGACGCAGACAGCGGCGGGGTTTCCTTGATAGGGCGCGTCCGCAAAGGCGTCGACCTGCCGGTAAAGGAGTCCGACCTGCTTCGACACGGGGCCAGCTCCTAGTGTGGTGTCCCACTTCGGCAACGGAACACTAGGCGATATTCCGCCGCTTCCGCCGCATGAAGTCCATCATGATGTACTGCCCGAGGGTCTGGGTCGAAGTGAAGTACGCCTTCCCCCGGGCGATCTCGGACACCTTCTGGATGAACTGCACGAGGTACGGGTCCTGGGCCAGCATGAACGTGTTGATCAGGATCCCGGCCCGGCGGCACGCCGAGACCTCGCGGAACGTCTCCCGTAGGATATGCTGGTCCATTCCGCCGGAGTTCTTGTAGATCTGCCCGTCGGGCATTGTGATGGCGCTGGGCTTCCCGTCGGTGATCATGATGATCTGGCGCATGTCCTTCTTCTGCGCCTTCAAGATGTTCCGAGCCAGCAGCAGCGCTCCGGCCGTATTAGTGTGGAAGGGGCCCACCTGGGCCTTGGCCAGCTGGCTCAGGGGAATCTCCTCGGCCACGTCTCCGAAGGTGACCACGCTCAAGGAGTCACCCGGGAACTGCGTGCGGATAAGGTGGGAGAGCGCCAGCGCCACCCGCTTGGCCGGCGTGAAGCGATCCTCGCCATAGAGGATCATGGAGTGGGAGATGTCCAGCATGAGCACCGTAGCGCACGACGACCGATACTCGGCCTGGTGCACCATGAGGTCCTCGTACTCCAGGTTGAGCGGCACGCCGATTCCCTCCCGCTCGATGGCGCTCTTCAGCGTGGCCGGCACGTCGAGGTTGAGGGTGTCACCGAACTCGTAGGGCTTGCTCGAAGCGTCCGCCTCCACGCCCGTTGCGAGGTGAGGCGTCTCGTGAGAACCGAGACTGGACTGACCCAGCGCCGAGAGGAGATTCCTTAGCGCTCGGTATCCCAGGAAGTCCATTCCCTTTTGCGTGAGGTTGAACTGCACGTGCTGGGCCGCCTCCCGCGCCTCGTCGACCTCCCCCATTCCGGTGACGTCCTGCACCGTTCCCGGCATGGTCGGGGCCCCGTTCTCCAGCGTAATGTATCCCTCGTCCACCATGCGCTGGATGAGGTCGTCCAGAAGATCCGCGATCTGCTGCTGAACGGCCTCGTCGCCCTCGCCATCACCCCGGAGCTCGTTGATCATCTCGGGCGTGAGCTGGCCACTCTCCATGAGTGCCTTCAGAAGCGCGTTCTTGAGCGACTCCATGGAGTCGGTGTCCTCGAGCCCGGACCATCCCCAATAGGGATGGTAGTTGGGTCCACCCGCGAACCCCCCGCTCAACAAGAAGTCCGACAGGAACTCCATGAGGTTCTCGAGGTTCAGGGCGTCGAGCCAGCGGCCCCGATACTTGGTGTAGGTCGTGAAACGCATAGTCACCGAACGGTAAGAAGACGTCCTACCCTCCATCAAGAGTAGTGGAGGGATGATCGGGTGGCCAATGGGCCTCACTGGGCCGGCCACGACCTGCCGTGGAGGGAGAGCAGGGACCCGTACCGGGTGTGGGTCTCGGAGATCATGCTGCAGCAGACGCGCGTGGACACTGCCGCTCCGTACTACCTGCGCTGGATGGAGCGCTTCCCGTCCGTGACGGAGCTGGCGGACGCGGATGAGGAAGCCGTGCTGAAGGCCTGGGAAGGCCTGGGATACTACTCCCGAGCTCGTAACCTTCATCGCTCTGCGCTCATCGTGAGGGAGCACCTGAACGGTGTGCTTCCGGACAACGCCTGCGGCTTGCGGGAGCTTCCAGGCATCGGTGAGTACAGCGCCGGCGCTATCGCCAGCATCGCCTACGGCGAGGCGAGGCCGGCCGTCGACGGCAACGCCCGGCGTGTGATCTCCCGCCTGTTCGATCTGGCCAAGCCCTCGGCCGCCGAGCTTCGAGAGAGGGCCGAGGAGATCCTCGACGGGCGCCGACCGGGCGACTGGAATCAGGCGATCATGGAGCTGGGCGCCACCATCTGTCTTCCCCGGTCACCAATGTGTCAGGAGTGCCCCATCGCGGAGCACTGCCGGGCCCGGACATTGGGGACGCAGGAGGTGAGGCCCGTGGCGAAGCAGCGGCCCCGTGTGCGAGAGGCGTCGTTCGCGGTGCTGATTGCCGTGAGCGGCGCAGGGGAGCTTCTTCTGACGAGGCGGCCGTCGGACGGACTCCTGGGTGGGCTCTGGGAATTCCCATCGGTGGAGCTCGAGGTCCCCGACGACCTGGAGGAGGCCTGCCGAAGGGTGGCGGAGACCTGGAGCGTCGAGCTGCCGCCGCCGGGGCCGCAGTGGAGGCCTCTCCAACACGTGAGACATGTCTTCAGTCATCTGAAAGCTGTGTACCGACCCGTGCTCGTGTGCGACACATGCGGGGGCCCGGCGGGTGAGGTCCATGAGAGTCCGGATGGTGAGACCGGGGCCGCCGATCGCCCGTGGCGCTGGGCCAAGCCCCATCAGGTATCGACGATGCCGGTACCGGTGGCGCAGAGGAAAGTCCTCGGACTGGCCCTTGGGGAACTGGCCGGACTGCGCGCGGAGTCCAGCGCTACGCGCTGATGCCCCCAAAGGGATCGAAGCCCTTATAGCCTTTTCCGGGAGAAGGTTCGTGGCGAGCCCGCACGTAGCCGCCGCTCATGGATCGGCCGATCCGCCTCTCTGCCACCAGAGCCTCGAGGACGAGCTCACAGGCCCCGGCCCGGCATCCGTCGGAGCAGGACTTCGGCGCCAGCCCGACGTGCTCCACGAGCTGGAGGAGGCTGGGCACCAGCTCGAATCCCTGAACGCATGCCTCCGCCGAGCTGTCGGCGCCCACCTGTAGAACGCCTCCCATCTCGAAGTACTCGACGATCTCCTCGACGTCCGCCCCGCCGGCCTTGGCCTGGAAGACCTCGTTGGCCGCCGCGCTGATGAGCTCTCGGGCGATGCGGTCCGAGCCGTGCAGCTCACCCTCGTACTCGAGCTCCAGCTTTCCGGTGATGGCCGGGAGGGATCCGTAGATGTCGCCGAGACGTGGCACGGCCCTCTCCTCCTTCAGCGTGAGCGCCCTCTGCTCGGCTGAGGAGACAACGCTCTCCAGCACAGCGATGGGCATGCGTTGGCTCACGCCGGAGCGCTGGTCGATGCGCTTGTCTTTCCGCCCGAGGAAAGCGATCCGCTCCACGACCTCGGCGACGAAGTCCGGAACCTCGATCTCGACGCAGCTCCGATCCAGCCAGGCTTCCTGATTCGTGATGTCCATGCCCACCGACACCTCGAGGGGGTAGTGCGTCTGGATCTCCGCACCGATGCGGTCCTTCAGGGGCGTGATGATCTTTCCCCGGGCCGTGTAGTCCTCCGGGTTGGCGGTGAAGACGAGGAAGACGTCCAGGGGCAGGCGAATGGGATAGCCCTTCACCTGCACGTCGCCTTCCTGGAGGATGTTGAAGAGCCCCACCTGGATCTTTCCGGCTAGATCCGGTAGCTCGTTGACCGCGAAAATGCCCCGGTTCGCTCTGGGGAGGAGCCCGTAGTGGATGGTCAGCTCGTCCGCCAGGATGTGACCGCCGCGGGCCGCCTTGATGGGATCCACATCCCCGACGATGTCGGCGATGGTGACGTCGGGGGTGGCGAGCTTCTCCACGAAACGGTATTCACGGGTGACCCACGCCACCGGAGCCTCATCCCGCTCCGCCTCGAGGAGGGTGCGCGCATACTTCGAGATGGGCCGGAGGGGGTCGTCGTTGATCTCGCTCCCCTCCAGGATGGGCATCTCGGGATCCAGGAGGTCAAGGAGCTGCCTGAGGATGCGGCTCTTCGCCTGGCCGCGAAGGCCGAGGAGGATGAAGTCGTGCCGGGCCAGGATCGCGTTCACGATCTGGGGGACCACACTGTCGTCGAAGCCGACGATGCCGGGGAAAAGCGTCTCTCCGGCCTGGAGCTTGCCGATCAAGTTACGTCGCAGCTCATCCTTTACGCTCCTGGGCTCATAGCCCGACGCCTTGAGCTCTCCGAGGGTGCGGGGTCGGCTCGATGTCATGCCAGCATCTCGTCCGTGGATGGTCGTGTGAGACGGAGGACCCGCACCTCCGATGCGGTGTCGAGTCGGAATCGCTAACGTAGTGTCCCGTTGCCGAAGTGTCTCGTGAGCGGTTGGATACACCGGGGTCGATTCAACGGATCCCGAGATGACGATGGCCGTCCGAACCCGGGCGGTCAGACCGATGGAAGGAGCCAGCATGTCCGATCGGAGCCAGCTCACGGGGCCGGTGCGGCCGGCGAAGTACCAACCTCCTCTACCCGTGGATCAGCTGATCCTACGGGAAGCGCCCGACTCCGAGGCTGTTCCCATGGACGTCATCTTCGTCGGCGGGGGACCCGCAGGACTCGCCGGGGCCATCGAGCTCACCCGCCTAGTGGAGAGAGACAAGGAGGAGGGCGGGGGACTCGGCGACGTCGAGATCGCAGTGCTGGAGAAGGCCGGCCAGCTTGGGGAGCACTCCCTTTCGGGCGCAGTGGTGAACCCGCGTGCCCTACGGGAGCTCTTTCCCAAGCTCGACATGAGCGAGCTCCCCCTCAGGGGACCGGTCACAAAGGAGTCGGTCTATTTCCTCACGGAGGGCAAGTCCGTGCGGATACCCACACCTCCCACGATGAGAAACCACGGGAACCAGCTGGCGTCGATCTGTGAGCTCGTCCGCTGGCTCGGGGAGCAGGCCGAAGGGCTGGGGGTGAACGTCTTTCCCGGCTTCGCCGTGGGCGGACTGCTCGTGGAGGGCGACCAGGTCATCGGTGTGCGCACGACGGCCTCGGGACTGGATCGGGACGGACAGCCCGGGGGCAGCGACTACATGCCTCCCATGGACCTGACCGCGCAGGTTACCGTTCTCGCGGAGGGCACACGGGGATCCCTGACGCAGGCGTTCATGGAGTGGCAGGAGATCGGGGGCGAGAATCCCCAGATCTATGCCCTGGGGGTGAAGGAGCTGTGGGAGACTAAGGAGCCCCTCGATCGCGTGATCCACACCATGGGTTGGCCGCTTCCGGGCGACGCCTTCGGGGGCAGCTTCATGTATCCCCTGGAGGACAACCTGGTCTCGCTGGGGTTGGTGGTCGGTCTCGACTACCGGGATGCGCGCTTCGATGTCCACGCGGTCTTTCAGCGCATGAAGCTGCATCCGCTCTTCAAGCCCTACCTGGAGGGTGGGGAGATGGTGGAGTGGGGGGCGAAGACCATTCCCGAAGGCGGATACTACTCGGTGCCGGCCCAGCGACACGGTGCGGGCGTCTGTATCGTCGGCGACTCCGCAGGGTACGTCGATGTGCCGTCGCTGAAGGGGATCCACTACGCCATGGACTCGGGCATGCTCGCCGCCCGGGCCATCTTCAAGGCGCTCAAAGAGGGGGACGTGTCGGAGAACGGGCTCCGCTCCTACACCGACTCCATCGACGCCAGCTACATCATGAAGGATCTCCGGAGGACACGGAACCTCCGCCTCGCCTTCAAGAAGGGCTTCTTCGGTGGCGTGATGCGAGCCGGCCTCATGACCGTCTCCGGCGGTGCGCTCCTGGGTGGCAAGATCACGGTCTCGGAAGACCTCGGCGAGGCTCGCGTCCTCGGCAACGGGGGTCCGGGAGTACAGCCGGACGGGAAGCTCACCTTCAGCAAGGTCGACGCGGTCTACAAGGCGGGGAACCAGACCCGCGACGACATCCCGAGCCATCTGATCGTCGGTCGCGAGGTGAGCCCCGAAGCAGCCGAGATGTACGTGCACATGTGCCCTGCGGGCGTCTACGAGCGGGACGGCGACGAGCTTCGGGTCAACGCCCCAAACTGCGTCGACTGCAAGGCCACCGACGTGCTTGGTCCTCGATGGACCGCTCGTGAGGGGGGGAGCGGTCCGGCCTACAGGCGCATGTAGCGTCCGTCGGAGTCCGCGACTTCAGCTCGGGTCCGAGTGTCCCGTTACCAAAATGTCTCGGCCAGTCGAGGACACGGTGCGTCCGACCCTCTTGGTGGCTCGCGAACTTCGGCAACGGAACACTAGATGATCTCCGGGATCCTCAGACCAATCCCGTCAGGGGTGCGGATCAGTCGGGGCAGTACGCTCGGTATGGAGCGCCGGCGGAACTCCTTCAGGATCTCGGACGCCGTAGGGAAATCCGTCAGCGACTCCAGCGTCTTGATGGTGGAGAACACCATGGGAAGAGAGCCCTCTGCGGTCCTCTTCAGCGCCCCCGCAGGGGTGATCCAGATCGCTTCCAGCATCTCGGCGGCGTGGATGGCGGGCTCGGCCTCGGGTGCCACCTCCGCAGCGAAGAAGCGCGTGTCGTAGCGCCGGGGCTCGGCTATCGGAGTGATCCAGTGGCCGATGTACTCCATGGCCGCGTCGTCGATGAGCGCATCGAGATCCTCCAGAGCCTGCGCGAAGGAGCATCCCTCATCCAGGAGGCGGTTCCGGACCTCGCGAACGCTCGAGGAGGCCGCGGCGGTGGGCAACGGGTCGCCGCCGGCACTATGGCCCACCAGGATGCCGGTCTCCTCGAACGCCTCCCTGAGAGCGGCCAGGTAGTAGGCGGCGGCCGGTGGGCTGGCGTCGCGGAGTCCCATCCGCTCCGCCGCCCCTTCCATGGTGAGGCTCGCCGTCCGGCTCATGACGACGGGGTCCGCGTCCTCCGCGTTGACCCGTCCGCCGGGGAAGACGTACGCCCCCGGCACGAAGCCCGCGCTGTGGACACGCTTCAGGAGCAGGACTTCGACGCCCTCGTCCGCGTCCCGCATGAGAACCACCGTGGCCGCTGGACGAGCGGGAGCGGGGCTCGAAGGGGGATCGTCGATCCTCTCGGCGATCCCCCTCGGTAGTTGGTCCTCCGGAACAAAGATGTCAGGGTCGTCCATTCAGAAGGCTGATGAAGAAGTACAGCGGGTCGCGTTGCGGATGCCACGGCCCCAGATCCTAGGCGGAGCGACGCCGCCATAGCCGTCGCTACGGTTAGGAGCTCCAACGACGGAGATGGGGCCGTGCCACCGCAACCCACGAACACGTACGTTCATATCAACTATGCTGTTGGGCACAGGGTGGTTGCGCGGTTGATCCTGCGTCTCTCCTCCTCGCCGTAGCTCGGCTACGACTCGTCGTCGTTCCTTGCCTGAACGCGCGCAAGCACTCTGTGCGCGGCCCACTGTACTTCTTCATCAGCCTTCTACCGACCGACGGCCATCCCGTCCTTTCTCGGATCGGAGCCGGCGGCCCAACCCTTGTCGAGTCTGATGACGGCCTGCGCTCCGCCGAAGCTTGAGCCACCCTCAACAGTGAGCTCGTGACCCAGCGCCGCCAGTCCTGCTCGCGCCTCTTCGCCGATCGGGGTCTCGATGGCGACCTGGTACCCCGACCGATGGCGGAAGCGCGGGGCGTCGATGGCGTCCTGAAGGTCCATCCCGAACACGAGGATGTTGAGCAGCATCTGGGTGTGACCCTGGGGCTGCATCGATCCCCCCATGAGGCCGAAGGTCATCCAGGGAGCGCCCTCCTTGGTGACGAAGCCCGGAATCAACGTATGGAAGGGCCGCTTGCCGGGGCCAGCCTGGTTGGGGTGCCCATCCTCCAGGGTGAAGCCGCCACCCCGGTTCTGGAGGGGGAAGCCGGTGCCGGGAACGACGACCCCGGAGCCGAACGCCCCGAAGAGGCTGTTGATGAACGAGATCATGTTCCCGTCGGAGTCGGCGGCTGACAGGTAGATGGTCTCGGTCTCCGTGACGGCCGGACCGGGCTGGACTCGCTCAACCGCCCTGCCGGGGTCGATGAGGGCCCTGCGCGCGGCCAGGTAATCCTCGTCGAGGAGCCGCTCCACCGACACGTCCATATAGTCCCGGTCCGCCACGTACCGCTGCAGATCCGCGAAGGCGAGCTTCTTGGCCTCGATGAGGTGGTGGAGGTAGGCGGCGGAGTTGTGGCCCATACCCTCGAGGTCCAAGGGCTCCATCATCTTCATCATCTGGAGGGCCGCGACTCCCTGACCCGCTGGAGGAAGCTCCCAGATCGTGTACCCACGGAAGTCGATCGAGATGGGATCGACCCAGGCGGCCCGGTGCTCACGGAGATCGTCCAGGGTCAGGTATCCACCGAGCTCAGCCAGGCCATCGACGACGGTGCGCCCCAACTCTCCTCCGTAGAAGACGCCCGGGCCCTGCTCGGCGAGCATGCGGAAGCTGTTCGCGAGGCCGGGATTGCGGAACCACTCACCGGCTTGCGGCCCTCGCTCGCCGTTATACAGGAAGGTGGCCTTGGCTCCCTCCGTCCCGGGCGAGCTTGTCGTCCTGGCCACGCCACTGGCCGGCGATGATGGGGGTTACCGGGTAGCCCTCCTCGGCGATCCGAATCGCCGGGGCCAGCACCTCGGCCAGGGACATGGTGCCGTAGCGCTCCAGGAGCGCGACCCACCCCGATAAGGCCCCCGGAACGGTCACCGCCTCCGGCCCGTCAACGGGCATCTCTTCGTACCCTCGGCCACGGAGAGCCTCGGGGGTCAGCAGCGAGCCGGACCTTCCGCTGGCGTCCAGGCCCACGAGCTCCTGATCTCTGGCCGACCACAGGATGGCGAACATGTCCCCGCCGATCCCGGTCATATGGGGCTCGGTCACGTTGAGGACGGCCGCGGCCGCCACTGCCGCGTCGACGGCGTTCCCACCCTTCTGGAGCATCTCCAGCCCGGCGCTGCTGGCGAGTGGTTGACTGGTGGCCACCGCCTCTCTTGGGGCGTAGACCGTGGATCGGCCCGCCAGGCTGGTCGGTGTCACCTGTGCGTTCGCCGAGCTCGCCACGACCAGGACTGCGCTGAGCCCCATGTTGAGAATGGGTCCGGCACGGGACATGTGGTTCCCTCCATGATCATGACGCTGGGCGCGGAGTCCGATATCTCAGCCTGGCATGCCCGGCTCGAGGATCGCTACTTCTCCGTCGAAGAACTCCTTCAGGCGCTCCGCGTCTTCTCGGGTTCCGACGGGACCTCCCCAGTGCACGGGGATCACGAGCTCCGCCTTGCACGCCTCGGCGGCCCGGGCTGCGTCTTCGGGACCCATCGTATAGTGGCCCTCACAGGGGAGGAAGGCCACGTCGCACCGGATCTGGTTCATGGCGTCGAGGAAATCCGTATCGCCGGAGTGATAGTACGCAATGCCGTCCAGGGTAAATACGTATCCCAGCCAGGCGTTCTCGGGGGGGGGGGTGGAATTTCTTGACTCGGTTGTACGCCGGAACAGCCAGGATCTCGATGCCGTCCAGATGGATCATGTCGCCCGGCCGCATGAGGTGGTCCACATCGGCAAGCTGCTTTCGCATGGAGGCAGGAGCGATGACGATGGTGTCGGGCTCACGGACCCGGGCGATGTCGTCTTCGGAGAAGTTGTCGTAGTGGGGATGGGTGAGAAGGATGTAGTCCGCAACGCTCTGTTCCGATACTCCCCAGGGATCGATGTGCAGCTCGATCCCGCTCCGGCGAATCCGAACCGACGATTGCCTAAACCAGGTGATGCCTTCGAGCATTGCCAGACCCGGGGAGGGAAGCGTGACCAGAGGGGTGCGGAAAACGTAAGCGCTGTGGTTGTGCCAAAAAAGGCCGACATTATGACAGGGGGACTGCAACTCCGGCATGTTTTCGCGCTCAGGGACTGGCAGGATTCGTGCAAGGGGGGTCAATTCTGGAGTTAACTTGGCTCCGCGCCGTCCCGGAAGTGGCCCCGGAGAGGGGTCGGGGCGACATTACTTTCGTGCGATCTCACGGCCTCGGGCCTGTTCGAGGAGTCCGAGGGCGTTCGAAGTGAGGAATCATGGGTGAGCGATACACACTTCCGGTCCTGCCGCTACGCGACACGGTCGTCTATCCCGGAGTAGCGGTCCCGATATCAGCCGGACGCCCCGGTACCGTCGAAGCCGTACAGGATGCCCTTGACGGAGACCGGCGACTTTTCGCGGTGGCTCAGCGAGAGAACGTGGACGACGCCGTCCCCGATGTGCTCTACACCGTCGGGACGGTGGTGCGGATCATCCAGACCCACAGAGTCCGCGGCGGCGTCCAGCTCCTTGTGCATGGTGAGGGCCGAGCGCAGGCCCTCTCCTATCAGTCCGACGGTGAGGACATGCTGCGGGCGGTCCTGCTGGAGATGGACCGGCAGGCCAATACCGACACCGAGGATCCGGCCTTCCAGGCCCTCAACCAGGAGCTGCGGGAGCGCGCCGCCGAGCTCGGGACCCGGCGGGGGGTACCGGCGGAGGCGCTCAACCAGCTGATCCAAGGGGTGGATGAGCCGGGCGCCTTCGCGGACCTGGTGGCGTTTTATCTCGAGCTCCCCACCGAGGATAAACAGGCTCTCCTCGAGACGCTGGACGACGAGGAACGCATGCGGGCCGCCCTTGTGGCAGTGGAGCGCGAGCTCGCTCGCCTCGATGCCCAGGAGGAGATCCAGGCGAGGGTCCAGGAAGAGCTGGGTGAGCGGCAGCGCGAGATGCTGCTGAGGGAGCAGCTCAAGCAGATCCAGCGCGAGCTCGGTGACGAGGACGAGCGGGACGACGTGGAGGACCTCCGGGAGCGGGTGGAGGCGCTCGAGCTGAGCGAGGAGCAGCAGGCTGAGGTGGAGCGCGAGCTCAAGAGGTTGGAGCGCACGAGCCCCCAGTCCGCGGAGTACCAGGTCATCCGGACCTTTCTGGAGTGGGTGACGGAGCTTCCCTGGAACATCCGGTCGGAGGACAAGATCGACCTGGCACTGTCCCAGGAGATCCTCGACGACGACCACTACGGCCTAGAGGATGTTAAGGATCGCGTCCTGGAGTTCCTGGCTGTCCGCAAGCTCCAACTGGAGCGCATTGGAGAGGACGCCGACGAGAAGGCCGAAGACGAGGAGGCCGGGGAAGCTGAGGAGACCGAAGCCGAGGCGGCCGAAGCCGAGGCGGTCGAAGCCGAGGCGGACGTCGAGGTCGTCGAGGGATCCAACGGTGCGGCGGAGCCAGAAGAGGCCGAGGAGGGCACCGCCCACGCAGACAATGGGCCGGTGGGTGGCCGCGGGCCCATCCTCCTGTTCGTGGGCCCCCCCGGGGTCGGCAAGACCAGCATCGCCCAGTCCATCGCTCGCTCGCTGGGACGCGAGTACGTGCGCATATCTCTTGGCGGCGCCAGGGACGAGGCGGACATCCGAGGGCATAGGCGCACATATGTCGGTGCCATGCCCGGGCGGATCATCCAGGGCATGCGACAGGCGAAGTCGAAGAACCCTGTTTTCCTCCTCGACGAGGTGGACAAGCTCGGTGTGTCTTTCCAGGGAGACCCCAGCGCCGCGCTCCTTGAGGTTCTGGATCCGGCCCAGAATTCGAGCTTCACGGATCACTACCTGGGGATCCCGTTCGATCTCTCCGAGGTGCTCTTCATCGCCACGGCGAACTATTCGGATCGGATTCCGGCTCCGCTCTATGATCGCATGGAGAAGGTGGACTTCTCCGGTTACACCGAGGCCGAGAAGCTCGAGATCGCGAAGCGTTATCTGCTTCCACGTCAGGAGCGGGAGAACGGCCTCAGGGACGGCGAGCTGATCCTGGACGACCAGGCGATCCTGGCGCTCGTCCAGGAGTACACGCGCGAAGCGGGCGTGCGGCAGCTCGAGAGGGAGCTGGGCAAGCTCGGGCGCAAGGTCGCCCGTAAGATCGCTGCCGGTGAGGTAGACAGCCTGGAGGTCACCCGGGAGGTGATCCGCGATCTGATTGGACGACCGCGAGTGCACCCCGAGCAGATGGCCGCCGCCGACACAGTGGGTGTGGCCACCGGCATGTTCTACACCCCCATGGGGGGCGACATCATGTTCGTGGAGGCCAGCGTCATGGCCGGCGAGGGCGGCCTGGTTCTCACCGGCCAGCTCGGCGACGTCATGAAGGAGTCGGGCTGGGCGGCCTGGAGCTACGCCAAGAGCAACCACGACCGGCTGGGAATCCCCGAGGATGCCCTGAAGGGCCGTGAGGTCCACATCCATGTTCCGGCCGGCGCGGTTCCCAAGGACGGGCCGTCCGCCGGGATCACCATGGCCAGCGCCCTCGTGTCGGCGCTCTCGGGCCGGAAGATACGGAGAGACGTGGCTATGACCGGTGAGCTCACCCTGACCGGACGCGTTCTCCCCATCGGAGGGGTCAAGGAGAAGCTGCTGGGCGCCGTCCGTGCGGGGATCAACGAGATCATCCTGCCCTGCGACAACGAGGCCGACCTCGAGGATGTCCAGCCCGAGGTGAGGGAAAACCTCACCATCCATCTGGTGGAGGATCTCGACCAGGTGATCGGCATCGCTTTCACGGACGACGATTCTCCTCCGGCGAAGAAGCCGGGCAAGACCAAGCGGCGCGCAACGGCGAAGGCCACTACCTAGTACGGGCGCCCTAGGGCGCTGCCGACGTCCCAGCCTACGAAGGTCGCCGCTCGGGCGGCCCCGGGCCCCGTGGAGCCGGCTCAGAGGATCTTGATCGTTCCCGGAGCCCCTGCAGTGACACGGCCGATGACAGTCGCGGCGGGGGCCTCTTCTTGCAGGTCGTCCAGAAGCTCCTGGACGCGGTCCTCTGGCACCGAGATCAGCATGCCTCCCGAGGTCTGGGCATCGGCCAGGGTGAGGCGCCGTGTCTCGTCGCTACCGCCGAAGTCGACGCTATTCTCCAGATCCTCCAGGTTCCGCCGTGTGCCGCCCGGGACGTGCCCCTGGGCGATGAGCTCTTCGACTCCCGGAAGGACGGGAACCGAGGCGCCCTCGACTTCGGCGGCGACAGCGGATTGGGTGAGCAGGTTGGCCAGGTGCCCCAGGAGGCCGTAGCCCGAAACGTCGGTCGCGGCTCTGATGCCGGCCCGCACCATCGCCTCGGCGGCACCCCGATTGAGGGCGATCATGCTGGCGACGGCGGCGCTCACCGCCGCTGGTGGAGCCGCCTTGGCCTTGATGGCGGTGGCGACGATCCCGATACCGATGGCCTTCGTGAGCACCAGGACCTCACCGGCCTGGGCCTCGGCGTTCGTCACTACGGCGTCCTCCTGCGCCTCGCCCACGACCACCATGCCGTACTTCGGCTCCGGGTCGTCCACGGAGTGGCCTCCCATGATGGGGATCCCGGCTTCGCGAGCGATGTCCGATCCTCCGCGGACGATCTCGTCCACGACCCCTTCCCCCAGCAGCTCTCGGGGGAACGCGAGCAGATTCAGCGCGAAGAGGGGTCGCCCCCCCATGGCATAGATGTCCGACAGGGCGTTGGCCGCGGCGATCCTCCCGAAGTCGTACGGGTCGTCGACCAAGGGGGTGAAGAAGTCCACGGTGACCACAAGGGCACGACCGTCGCCGAGTGAGTACACGGCGGCGTCGTCGCTGGTGGAGCTGTCCACCAGCGCTTGAGCGCTCTCGATGGGGACCAGGTGACGCAGGACCTGCGCCAGCTCGGACATGCCGAGCTTACTGGCTCAACCGGCTCCGTGAGCCAGCTGGGTCAGCCGGATCCTGGGCCTTTCATCCCTGGGCTCTTCAGACATCTGCCTCACCATCTGGCATCCGCCGTGGCGGATGTAGGGTCTCGTCGGACGATCCGCGGATCGAAGGTGCGCCCAATGTAGACGAGGGCGCTTGGACGGGAAACACGGTAGATTCATGTATGCGTGCCCCAGCCCGATCTGCACGTGGCCTGCTCAGCGAGGCCGTCCAGAAGTCGGAGCGCGACCTCGAGCTCGGCCGAGCGGTCCTCCTCATCGCCCAGGAGGAGTATCCACAGCTCCCCGTCGAGCGATACATGATGCGCCTCGATGCCCTGGCGGAAGCCGCCAAGGACCGCCTCGACGACGAGACGGCGGGTCCGGTGGTCCTGCGGGAGCTGATTCGCACCCTGTACGAACGCGAGGGCTTTCGCGGCAACAGGGAAGCCTACCGCGATCCTCGAAACTCTTTTCTCAACGATGTTCTGGATCGCCGGCTCGGCATTCCGCTGACCCTCGGGATCATCCTCCTGGAGGTGGGATGGCGTCTGGAGCTACCCCTCGAGGGCGTGAACTTCCCGGGGCACTTCCTCATCCGATATCGGGGCGCGTCGCAGAACCTCCTCATCGATCCCTTCGACAACGGACGGATCCGTTTCGAGGACGAGGCTCAGGAGCTTCTGGACCAGGTGTACGGAGGGATGGTCCGGATGCAGGAGGCGTTCCTTCGATCTGCCACGAAGCGGGATATGATCCGCCGCCTCCTGGTAAACCTCAAGGGCTTGTACGTGAACGTCCGCGACGACGAACGAGCTCTGGCGGTGGTGGAGCGCCTGTTGCTGCTGCGTCCGGACTCCCCCGGCGAGCGGCGCGACCGTGGCATGCTGCTCGTCAAGCTCGGCCGTTCGAGCGAGGCGAAGGAGCAGCTCCTGCGGTACCTGGAGTTCGCTCCGCAGGCCGCCGACGCGCCGCGCATCCGGTCGCTGGTGCGACGGCTCGAGCGAGAGGGCGACGCTGGACCGCCCGAGCTCGAGGAGTGAGCGATCGATGAGCGGGCCTTCGCGAGGGGATCACGAGCACGCGGGCGCCCTGTTCGGCCAAGTACGAGGGGTCGAGGTCCCGCGACATTATGGCGATCCGGCCGAGGAGTATACCTCGGCCGTCAGCGGGGTCGCCGTGCGGGATCGTAGTCATAGATCTCGCCTCCTGGTGACGGGACGGGCGCCCGTCGACACCCTGAGTGGCGTTCTCACCGGCCGGATGCCCCGTCCGCCGGCGGGGTCGCCCGGAGGTGCCGTGAGGGGGATGGCGGAGTACTCGGCGGTCCTAACTTCCAAGGGAAGAGTCGTCGCCGATCTAAGAGCCATGTGGGGGCCGAGCCCGGAAGAGGAGAGCCTTTGGTTGGATGTGCCGGCTCCCGCTTTGGATCCGCTGCTGGCGAACCTGCGACGCTACGTCCCACCCCGCCTCGCGGCTGTCGAGGACGTATCCGACGATGCGGCACTTCTCACGGTGCTGGGACCGGAGGCGGCCGCCGTGCTGGGGGAGGTGCTGCTCGCCTCGGATGGTGGGGCGGACGCCCTGGAGAGTTTGGGAGAGTATGAGTATCTGGTGAGCGGGGAGGGAGGGGAGCGCATTCTCAGAACTTCGGATGTCGACACTCCGGCGTGGGACCTCTTCACATCGAAGGAGCGGTCTCGGGAGCTGTGGAAGCAACTCCTGTACCGAGGGGTCAGGCCCGTGGGGGCCGGCGTGTGGGACACCCTTCGGGTAGAGGCCGGGCGACCTGTCTTCGGCCAGGACATGGACGAATCCAACATCCTCTCGGAGGTTGGCATCGTCGACCGGGCAGTGGACCACTCCAAGGGATGCTACACGGGACAGGAGGTGATCATCCGGATTCGTGATCGCGGCCACACGAACAAGACCCTTCGAGGATTGTACTTGGGTGACGGGCCCGCGCCCGGAACCGATGCCGAGCTCTTCCACGAGGGAGCCGTGGTGGGACATGTGACGAGCGCCGTGGACTCGCCCCGCTACGGAGGGGGAATCGCTCTCGGCTACGTTCGCCGGGAGGTGCCCCCGGGAGGGATCGTCGCCGTCGGATCGGCCGACGGTCCCGGTGCCTCCGTGCGTGAGCTGGCACCGGGATGGGCGGTTCCTTAGCCTGCCGTCACTCTCTCCAACAGCTTCTCGACCCGGGCTTCGATCTCGTCCCGTACCGCGTTGAACTCGCCCGGCGACATGTCTCGGGGATCGGCTAGGTCCCAGTCGTCCCGCTCGGCTGCAGGTATGTAGGGGCAGTCGTCGTCGCATCCCATCGTGATCACGAAGTCGTAGGGACCCGAGGGGACCTCCGAGACCGACTTAGATCGATGGATGGAGAGGTCGTACCCTACCTCGCCCATGGCCCGCACGGCGCGCAGGCTCACCTTGCCGGAGGGTCGGGAGCCGGCCGAGTAGGCCTGGAGGGTCCCCTGGCCGTGGATTCGAGCGAACGCCTCCGCCATCTGACTCCTGTTCGAGTTTTCCGTACACACGAAGAGGACAGTCGTCACACGTTGATCTCCTGACATTCTCGGCCGCCGGCCACGTCTCTCTGTGTCGTTCAAGAATACCGTTCCTTCTCGGCCATGCCACCGGCCGAGCGGTGATTGCCACTCGGGGGGGGGGGGGGGCGCGATGAAGGCCTCTGGCTGAGTGATCCTGGGGCAACTCACCCGTCCTGCGGTGTAAGAGAGGCCCTTGGGCGAGCCAGGGGGGATACCCGGGAACTGCCTCACGTTGCCGTCGGCCTGGGCGTTACGGATAGATCCGAGCTGCCGGCGCCGCTATTGTTTTATGCTCTAGACCAGTGTTTTCAAAATGATCTTCGCACAGAAGGAGTTGTCCATGTTGCGCCGCGTGGCTTCGGGGGAAAAACTTCTGGCCGTCGGTGTCACCGCCGTGGCTCTGGTGGCCGGTGGTGGATCGCTATCCGCCCAGGAGTCAGCCGCCACCAAATTCGGTGTTTTCAACGCCGACCGTATCATGGCCGAGTCGCAGGCAGGTCAGGAGGCCCTCGCGTTGTTCAGTCAGCTCCGGGACCAGCGTGTGAGCGAGCTACAAACCCAACAGGATGAGATCAACAACCTACGCCAGCAGGGACTCGCAGCGGATCCCAACAGCCCGCAGGCGGCCCAGCTCCAGCGGCAGCTCGAAGACCGGATGCTCCAGTTGAACCGCCTCCAAGAGGATGTTCAGCAGGAGCTGGGCAACCGGCAGAACGAGCTGACGGGAGAGATCACGCTGCGCATTGGGCAGATCATCGAGACCCTGGGGCAGGAGGAGGGCTACACCCTCATCTTCAACTCCATCCAGAGTGGATTGGTGTTCGTGGACCCGTCGATGGACATCACTCTGGAGATCATCCGCAGGCTCGACGCCGCCAACCCGGCCGGCGGCCTCTAGCGGCGAGCCTTACCAGAACGGAAACGAGGGGGGTCGCCTTGCGGTGGCCCCCCTCGTTTGCCTATCGGGCAACGGGTCGAAATCCGCCCTCGGCTTCCTGTCAGCGGAAAATCCTGCGGTCGAAGCCCCATACGTACCCGCGCCTGAGCATCTGGCTCCGATCAAAGCCCCTCATGCCCGACCCGTCGAAGCCGGGTCCAAGCCTCGCACGCCGAATCCGGCAGCGGGCCCCATGCCCCGTCGTCCGAAATCCCCGTAAGAACCGTCACTGCTCCTGAAAGTCCCCTCATTGCTCGTATCCTCCAACTGGATTCATCGCGTTCTCGGTCGGGCGTGCGGAAGGCTCTTGGCGAGATCCTGGTCCGACCTCTGTCTCCTTAGATGGCCCGAGCTCCGGGGTCGTCAAGCGGCCCTTCGCGGGGTGTCGCTGAGGCGGCCGATCGAGATTGGCGGTCCAAATCTCGAGCGGTCCCAGTGTTCCGTTTCACGGATGCACCGTGCCCTCGACTGGCCGAGACACTTTGGTAACGGGACGCTAGTCCTTCGGGTCCGCGGGCGGGAGCTCGCGGCGACCTTCTCTTGGTTCCAGGAGATCCTTGTAGAAGTCCCGCTCCTCCTCCAGGCGCTCGAGGCGCCCGCTCAGGTCACCGATCGTCTCCCGAATTCGGTGGAGCTCCTCCGTAGGGACCTGGAGCGATTCTCCACGCTGCGGTCGGGACATGCGGCGTTCCACCACCTTCCCGGCGGTCACGATAATAACGACGCCAAGCATCAATTCGAAGATGCCCAATGCCCCATCCTTGCTCTGGCGTGGACGTCTGTTCGCAGGGCTCCCGACTCGGTTCGCACGAGCTGCGTGGCGAATAGCCCGACGTCACCTTGGTGGCAATCTATCGGATCCGCCGTGCGAGTCCATCGCGGCTCCGCGCCGTGCGGGGCCGTCGCCGAGCAAGAGAATGGGGGTCGCCGAGGGCCCGAGCGAGTACATTGGGAATGAATGATCGGTGATTACGTGGTCCTACGGGGAGCATGCCGTGAGGCACTTGATCGTTGGGTTGGTCCTCGTCGGGGCCCTTTCCGTGCCGTGCGAGGGGAGGGCGCAGATTTTCGGCGGGTTGTTCGGCGCGTGGGCACAGGACGCTTTCGATGGCACGGCCGGGGTGGGAGCCCAGCTCGGCCTCGACATTCCCATCCTTCCCGTGGACGTCTATGGGTCGGGCACCTGGTTTCTTCCCAACTGTGAAGACTGCAAGCTGAAGGGCTGGTCGCTGGGAGTGGCTCTGAGGCCCTTCCTCTTCCCCGTGGCACGCCCCTACGTGGTCGGCGGATTGGCCTCCAGGGATCTTGAGAATCCCGCGACCAGTTTGGTAATGGACTCCAGTGGCGCCTTCGCCGGCGTGGGGCTGGATCTGGCACTAGTGGGTTTTCGGCTCTTCGCCGAGGGGCGTTACGAGTTTCTGGATGGGGAGCTGCGTCAGGCCGTGGTGAGGGCGGGCGTGCTTTTTTGACTTCCCCGGATCGACGACGTGGTGAGCGGGAGCGTGAGGTGACTGGACTGCCCCGAGCGGAGTCGACGTGCCTCGTCAGGATTCAGTGAGCGACTGAACGATCTTGGACCCGTGCAGCTTCCCGTTCTCGATGATGATCTTGTTGGCGTTGTAGCCGGCGGCCAGGACTCCGGCCACGTAGATCCCGGGAACGTCGGTCTCCATCGTCTCGGGATCATGGGTCGGAATGCCCGTCTCCCCGTCGATGGACACACCCAGGGCGGCCAGCAACTCCCGATTCGGACGCCAGCCCGTCATGGCGAGCACCCAGTCGTTGGGGATCTCCACGGTCTCACCGGAGCCCTCCTTGCGGATCACCACCGAGGTGGGGCGGATCTCTGCGACCCGGTGCTCCCAGTAGACCGAGATCTCACCGTTCATCAAGCGGTTCTGGATGTCGGGCACGACCCAGGGCTTCACGCCACGGTCGATCTGGTCCAGAAAGTGGACGATCGTGACCCTCGCGCCGGTGCGGTACGTCTCCAGGGCCGACTCGACCGATGAGTTGCCTGCCCCCACCACCAAGACGTCCTGGTCGTAGAACGGGTAGGGCTCCTGGTAGTAGTGCTTGACCTTGGGGAGGTCCTCACCGGGCACGCCCAGGTAGTTGGGCTCGTCGAATCCCCCCGTGGCGACGACGACGGCCCCGGCGCGGATCGAGCTCTCGACGCCTGCACGGGAGCAGGTGCTCACCGTGAAGTCGCCTCGGGTGCCCTCGATGGAGGTGACCTCCTCGTACTGGCGAACGTCCAGATCGCAGTACTTCACGACACGGCGGTAGTAGACCAACGCCTCCCGTCGCGTCGGCTTCATCTCGGCGATGGTGAAGGGCACGCCGGCGATCTCCAGCTTCTCCGCCGTGCTGAAGAACGTCATGTAGTAGGGGTAGTCCACCAGCGAGTTGGTGACGCACCCCTTTTCGTAGAGTGTGGCCTCGAGGCCGCTAGCGGCTGCTGCTGCTCCAACGGCAATGCCGCAGGGCCCGGCGCCTACCACGACCAGGTCGATATGCTCGCTCATTTCCTCTCACGCGATGTCGGTTGGGAGCGTCCAACCTACCGAGGCCGGCCTCTGTTCCCAAGGGCGCCGAGCGGGCATTTTCACCATACGCCCTTTGTTCGAGTGCCTCACGCACATCAGCCCATACACCCAATCCGGTCCCCAAATTTGGTTCCCTTCCTCAGATGAGCACGCCCGAGAGCGAGGGCCGCAAGGCGCTGAATCGACTGCGTCGTGCAGTGGAGAAGAGTCGACGCGAAGTGGAGGCCCTTCGGGGAGCTCTCTCCCACGCCGAGGGAGAGGACTTTCCGGAGACCGAATATGAGGATGCGATGATCAACCTGATGGAAATCGAGGACTTCCTTGACCGTGAGGCCGCACGCCTGCAGGAGAAGATCCTGTCGTTCGGCGGCTTGGAGCCCGGTCGTGTCCGTCGAGGGTCGACGTCATGAGGCGCCGGGCGTTTCTGCGGGCGGGCGGAGCGTTGGGCGCGGCCGGTGCTCTCGGGGCCGTCGAGGCACTGGGTGCAGTCGGGGCGCTGGGGACGACCAGTGCGAGGGGTGACGACCTGGGAGCCGTCTCCGCAGGTCCCGGTGGGGGCCCTCCGGACCTGGTCCTCCGCCGCGCCACGGTGTACGATGGGACTGGCGGCCCGGGAGTCGAGGCGGATGTAGCGGTCACCACGGATCGCATGACGGCCGTCGGACGGATCGCCGAGGCCGGAGCCGAAGAGATCGATCTGGCAGGCATGGCCCTGGCGCCGGGGCTCTCTCGCTGGAGCTCGCCGTGCACAAGGTCACCGCGCTGCCCGCCGCCAAGCTCGGCCTCGAGGACCGGGGCATCATCCGGACCGGCGCCTATGCCGATCTCGTGGCGTTCGACCCCACGACGGTCACCGACGGTGCCACCTTCGAGGCACCTCACCAATATCCTGTCGGCATTCCGCTCGTGGTCGTGAACGGACAGGTGACCCTGAGGGAGGGTGAGCAGACGGGGATTCAGGCCGGGCGCGCGATCCGCGGTAGGGGTGCGACCGGGTAGCCCATGAGGAGGACCGGCTAGCCGTGGACGACGGCTTCGAGAGCCTGTCGGATGACCTGAAGGCGGCCTTTCAGGGCGGGGTTCTCGAGCCCTGGACGGATCAGTCCTTCGGCGAGTTCGCCCTCAGGGTCCTCGAGCACCAGCTCGAAACGAACCCCATCTACTCGAGCTACTGCCGGAAGAGAGGGGTCACTCCGTCCACCCTGGGGGACTGGGAGGCGATTCCGCCGGTTCCTACATCGGCGTTCAAAGTCGTTCCTCTGATCTCCGGCGATCCCTCGCGCGTGCAACGCGTCTTTCGGACCAGCGGAACCACACATGGCTCCCAGGACCGTGGAGAGCACCACGTCCTGGACCTGGGGCTCTACAGGGCTTCGCTCATCCCGAATCTCGAGGCTCATCTGTACCCGGACGGCGTGAGACTGCGCCTTCTCGCGTTGGTGCCGTCACCGGAAAGAGCGCCGGACTCCTCCCTGAGCTTCATGCTGGGAGAGGCTCTGGGGGTGCTCTCGGTCGGAGACGGCGGCTTCTTCATGCGGCCGGAGGAGGGGCTGGACGTGGAAGGGCTTAGCCGGGCACTCACCGAGGCCACGGCGGAGGAGCAGCCCGTGCTGCTGGCCGGGACGGCGTTCGCCTTCGTTCACTGGCTCGATGCCCTGGCCGATGCGGGGCATCGGTTCGAGCTTCCTCCGGGCTCCCGCGTACTCGAGACGGGTGGCTTCAAGGGGCGTTCTCGCACCCTGTCGCGGCCCGAGCTCTATGAGGCGCTCTCGACGGCCCACGGTGTGCCGAGCCACCGCATTGTGAATGAATACGGCATGACGGAGCTGCTCTCGCAGTTCTATGAGCCGGACCTGTCTGATCCGCCGGAGTCCCTCGAAGGTCGGCGGCATGTTGCGCCGCCCTGGATGCGCACCCGCGTGCTGGACCCGGTCACCCTCGAGTCCCTCTCTCCCGGCGAAGAGGGACTGCTGTGCCACTACGATCTGGCCAACGCCGGGTCCATCATGGCCGTCCTGACTGAGGACATGGGCTCCGTCGACGTGGGGGGAAGGCTCCGCGTCGTTGGCCGCGCGGAGGGCGCCGAGCCCCGGGGCTGCTCCCTGGCCATGGACGAGCTTCTCTCTGGGGTACGGTAGGCATGGCAACCCTCGACGCCGTCTCCTTCCCGGCGGGATTCGCACCCGGCGTCACGTGGGAGAAATTCGAAGTGGAGCCGGGGATCGAGGTCCGTTATCCAACGCTCGAACCGTCCGAGTGGAGACGGCTGCTGGAGGTGCTCCGGGACGCCGGGAGAGCGCTGAGGGACCGACCTGTGCGCGAGCTGGTCCAGAGCATCGGCCGGGCCGCTGAGCGATTTCTTGATCCAGAAGACCGGGTGCGCCTCGAGGCCCTGGAGTGGCTCGTCCCCACTGCGGGCATCTCGGCGGAGATGGCCGCAGTGGTACTGACCGGCATGGCTCGGGATTGGACCGGCGACCGCTTGGCGGAGCTGTTGGAGCGAGAGTTGGGGGCTCCCGAGGTCCTCGACGGCTTTCAACGGCTCGACTCGGGGCGGACGGTTCACGCCACCGGATCCGGCCTCAGCTTTCATGTGGGTGCCGGAACCGTCCCCGGGGTGAGCGTCTCTTCGATGATCCGTGCGCTCCTGGTCAAATCGGCGGTCCTCTTGAAGCCCGGCAAGGGAGACGTCGCCCTCCCGGTTCTCTTCGCTCGGGCTATGGCGGAGGAGGACCCGGAGCTGGCTCATGGAGTGGCCGTGGTATATTGGCCGGGAGGGGACAGCCCGGCAGAGGAGCTGGCGCTCGAGAGTGCCGAAGTGGTCGTGGCCTACGGGAGCAGCGAGTCGGTGGCGGCGCTGAGGGCTCGCACGCCGGTCACGTCCCGCTTCGTGCCGTACCACCACCGCGTGAGCGTGGGCGTCGTGGGACGAGACGCGCTGAGCTCCGACGGAGCCGCATGCGTGGCCGCGGATGCGGCCGCCGCAGTGTCGATGTTCGACCAGCGAGGATGCGTGTCGCCTCACGTCATGTACGTGGAGCACGGAGGGGCCACGGACCCCCGCGATTGGGCGGGAACCCTCGCCGAGGCGATGGCCGAGGTCGAGCTGGAGCTTCCCGGTGGGCGTCTGACTCCGGACGAGGCATCGTCGCTTCACCAGCTACGTGGGGCGGCCGAGCTCGAAGAGGCATCGGGAAGCGGCGTGCGGGTGTACCATGGGGACCGGGGATCCTGGACCGTGATCTACCAGGAGAGCCCCACCTTCACCCTCTCATGTCAGAATCGGGTTGTCTATGTGAAGCCGGTCTCGGACTTGGCCGAGGTCCCCGAGCTACTCTACGACCTCCGGCGACACCTCCAGACCGTTGCCATCGCAGGGGCCGGAGCTCGGCGAGGGGCTCTCGCGACGGCCCTCGGCCGCGTCGGTGTGACCCGCGTCACCTCGTTCGAGGGTGCGCCCTGGCCTCCGCTCTGGTGGCATCACGATGGGGCGTCGGTCTTCGATGGGCTGATCAGGTGGATCGATCTCGAGGACGAGTGATCTCTCTCAGGTCGCCTCCAGCAACCTCCTCAGGATGTCGGCCTGCTCGTCCAGATATCCGTAGAGCACCACGGTCTCGGGGTGACGGCGCCCTTCGGCGGCACGACGGATCTCGTCCACCATGATCCCGGCTGCCTCGTCGAAGTCGAAGCCCGCGACTCCGGTGCCGACGATGGGGAACGCAATGCTCCGGATTCCACGCTCGTCGGCCAGCTCCATGGAGCGGCGCGTAGCCGACCGGATCTTGTGGGCGGACGCGGCTTCGTCCCCCATGGCGGCTGCGTGAACCACGTGAGAGGCGGGCAGATCACCGCCCCCCGTGAGGACGGCGTCACCCACGCAATAGGGCCGTGCTCCTGGACGTAGCGATCGCATTCGGCTTGAATGGAGGGGCCGCCGCGGCGGCGGATGGCGCCCGCGACGCCAGCGCCCAGCACGAGGTGGTTGTTGGCCGCATTTACGACGGCGTCACCGTCGAACGTGGAGATGTCGCCCTGCTCGACAATGATGCGGACCGACATGGACTCCGGAGGGGAAAGAGGGGGTCGAAGCCTCCTACTCTTCGGGCTGCTCTTCTGCGCGCCAGATCACCATCTGCCGTTGGCCGTCCGATGTCTCTTCCACTCGAACGATCAAGGCGTCTCCCGCGGCCAGTCTCAGGGTGTCCCGGAGATCATGAGGGATCGTTATCCGTCCCCCGACTCCGATGGTCATGTCCGCGTATAAGAGCGTACGATAGATGGCCATCCGGCCTCCTCATGGTTGGTCAATAGCAGGCGAAATCTATAGAGTTTGGGGGTGGCGGCAACCGCTCTTCCCAATCGGCCGAGGAGCGTTGAAGAAGCGTAGCCACCCGCCCGTGGGGGGGGAGGAAACCGGCCGAAAGCCGCATCTATGGCCTATGCGTCCTACGCCTCCGGCCGGTTCACTCCTCCTCGGGGAGCAGGGACCGTAGGAGCCCCTGAAGCTGATGGTCCTCGAACGCCCGGGCCTTCCGGACCGCCTCTTCGTACGAGTCCTCGATGATGATCGTGGTCGTGCGCCGAGCGGCTTCCTCGCCCTCGTTGTCGACCAGCGAAAAACACAGAAGGCCGCGGTAGCTCGAGGGTCGTCTTGGGTCGTCGCTGAACTCCAGGTAGACCTCCCAGAAACGCCCGTCGTGGCTGATGGTCGCCAGGTGCTGTCCGTTGGAAGGGGGTGGCGGCCTCGGAGGGTCGGTCGGGGTCGTCATGATACGAAAATTAGCATCACCCCTACCGCTTCGCTACGAGAGGGCAGAGGGAGGCGTCAGCACCGATTCACTCCGAAGGGCCCGACGCACGGCGGTCAATGCAGTCCTCATCTCCTCCTGGTCGGAATCGTCCAGTGTCTGGCCACCGAACCGGGACCGGAGATAGGTGGTAACGAGGCTGTGAGCCGGTCGATACGCGGGATGCCTCCGACGAGCGAGCTCGTCGACCAGTGTGAGAGGTGCCAAACCGTCGCCCGGAACGAGCCCTGCTCTCTGGCAGCTGTCGCGCAACTTGAGGTAGAGGCGCGTCTCCGGTCCGGCATCGGACGAACTCCGGTGGATCCAGTAGACGCCGAACGCGAGGGCGAGAGCCATGAGGATCCCCCAGAACATGGCTGCGGGGTCTCTCGAGGGGCGGCCGTCGATGGCCTGGCCGCCAGGCTCATCCCGGCGGAAGAGCTCGGAGACGCGGCGGAGTAGGCCCGACTGGGACTCCTGGTCGTAGTCGAGGATCCACTTGTTCCAACGGTGCTGGAGCCCGTCCAAGAGGAACCGGCCCGGCCAGAGCCAAGAGGTCAGCGCGTCCGACGACCCCGCGCCGGCGGGCGTGGGGTCGAAGGGAACCCATCCGTATCCGGGAAGCCACACCTCCACCCATGAGTGAGCCTCGTTCTGGGTCACGGCCAGGTACTGCCCGAAGTCGTTCCACTGACCACCGAGGAAGCCGTTTACCTCTCGGGCGTGGATCCCCAGGGTGCGCAACAAGACGACCATAGCCGTCGAGAAGTACTCACAGTGGCCCTCCCGCCGATCGAAGAGGAAGTACTCGAGCGTGGCCTGCCGTGCCGAGCGGGGCAAGTCGAGGGTGTATCCGAACTCGTTGTGGAAGAACTCCTCTATCACGACGGCACGGTCGTAGTTGTTGTCGAGCCCCCGTGTCAGTGAACGCGCCAGGTCTCGGGTCCGCTGCGAGACGCGGGGCAGCTGAGTGAAGTGGGTCCGAGCCGGGGCGAACCCCGATCTGGCGGCGCGCAAGGCCCCGGGGTCGGGCCGTCCGTCCACCGAGACCGCCTCGTACGAGGGGCTCCCTGAGCCCCAGTAGATATGGTCCCCGGCGTTGTCGAAGAGTGGCTGGATGCGCGGATTGTCGGAGCGCACTCCCAGGAGGGGGTGGAGAGCGAAAAGGACACGAACGTCCAGCGGAGCTGCATAGATCTTCTGGCGGACCCGGTCCGGGCTCCACGCCTCGTACCAGCGCTCCATGCCGAGTGATGGAGGCAGTGACGTGGTGCGACTCCAGCGGACACCGTCGAAGCGGTCGTAGGAGCGCCCTCTCCAGTGGAGCCCTCCCACGTTGGCGGGCCGACCGTCCGGAAATTCCACCCGCAAGACGATCGCGGGGTTGGGGTAGATCTGGGAGCCGTGGCTTCCGAGGGAGACCTGGTCGGCGAAGCCGGCGATGGAGGTGGCCAGAACGTCACCACGGGACGCCCAGCCCCGCGAGAACCTGGGAAACGCGACGAAGACGACTCCGCTCATCATGAGCGTGACCCCGGAAAGGCCCGCCATGCCCATCAAGAACTTCCGATCCAGCACGAGCTCACGCCCTCCCCTCGCGTCGGCCTGTCGATGCAGGTGCCCGACCATGAGGGCCACGGTGGCGAGGGTGATATAGCTCACGAAGGCCAGGGCGAAGAGCACCCCGGGGCGGTATGCGGTCGATGCCAGGAGGAGCGCGAAAGTGAGCGCGTACAGGCGTGCGTCGTTCGGTGCATCGAGGGATCTCAAGGCCTCCGCGCTGAGAAGGAGCAAGAGAAGGTCCACCACCGGGATCACCACGTCGTCGCCGACGAGGAAGACGTGATAGAGGGAGCGAACGACCAAGATCCCGGCCAGGGGTAGCCAGAACTGCTCCAGCCTTAGCGAGAGCTCATGATCGGGCTGCCATACGAAGGCGAGTATGAGGGCGATGGCCGCGAGGACCGCGCTGGTAGGCTCGAATCCAGCGCCACCGGCAAAAGCGAGGAGGGCTACGAAGCCCATGCCGACCACCAGACGACGGTGGAGCAGCTGAAGCCTCATCCGGCACGCCTTTCCGGCTCAGCGGCCGGGGACGAAGGCCCCGAGGCGTCGTCTGACCACTTGCCGGGAGGCACGTAGGCTCCGTACGAGGAGCGCCCGGCTCCGGAGATGGACACGAGAACGCAGCGGGCAGGATCGGTGGGAGGAGCCAGACGGGGACCGGATCGCTGGAAGTCCACTCTCGCGAGCACATCCAACACGCGCTCGAGCTGCCCCGACCCCGTGCCGGCATCCACGTAGCCCGTCGGGGTGGCCAGTGCGAACCGCCTACCCTCTTGAAAGGCCCGAGCCAGCAGTGACGCGGCGGTCTCCAGCGCTCCCTCGGCCAGATCCCCCGGCTCATCCCGGGTGTCGAGGCAGATCCAGATCGTTTCGGCGGCGTCCTGATCGTACTCCCGCACCACCGGCTTCCCGGTCCTGGCCGTGGATCGCCAGTGGATGTCGCGCGGGTCGTCGCCGGGCCGGTACTCCCGGAGACCCCGGTACTCGCCTCGGGCCCCGTGCGTCACACCGCTCACGTCCGAATAGCGAGGCCGGCTGCTTGCTCCGGGGGGCGCCGGAAGGGGCACGGGGCGGTCCGCCCTGGGCCAGATCACGAGCTCGCCGGGAAGCGCGATGTCACGCTCCTTGGTGAAGAGGCCGAAGGGAAACGCGGTCGACAGGGTGAGTGCCTTGAGCGGGTAGATTCCTCGTCGGATGAAGTGGTTCTCAGACCGGACCGTGACCGATTCACCGGCATCGAGTCGGGCGATGCACGCGGTTCCGGGCAGGCCCTCCTCGATCAGATAGACGGCCAGAGTGGGAAGCCGGAGCTTACCATTCGTCACATGGTACGTGATACGAGCCGTCTTCCCCACCGTGACCCCCCGGGGAGTCCATCTCCTCACCTCCAAGCCCCGGAGGGCCTGCTCCGAGAGCCAACCCGAGAGAGCGATGAAGCCAAGCATGGCTCCCAGCAGGAGATAGAGCAGGTTGTTTCCGGTGTTGACCGCCGCGAATCCGATGGCGAGGGCCCCCGCCGTGAAGACAGCTCCTCCAGTGGTGAAGCGGATGCGACGCCACGCGCGCAGACGTCGCCAGGTGTGTCGCAGGATCGTGGGGAGAGCGGCCAAAGGCTAGAGGCCTGTTGACGAAGTGGGGCGAGCCGCGTTAGGAGCGCTGACAAGCGCTAGCGCGCTTGTTCCCGGCCAGATCCTAGGCGGCGCCCCGAAGGCATAGCAATAGCTACGTCGAGGGGCGCCAACAACGGGGGCACCGCGCGAAGCGTGGTCGGCCCCATGCCGCCCTAACCGGGCACCGACAGGGCGCCAGCCCTGTTGGTCGGGCGAAGGGGGCTTGCGGGCCCATAGCGCGTCTCTCTTCCTCGCCGTAGCCCTGCTACGCCTCGTCATCGTTCGTTCTTCGCCTTCGGCTCAGGTGTCGCTGAACACCACTGCACGACGCCGAACACCAGGGCCGCGACGTTCTCTGATCACCGCAAGACCCCTTCGCGCGGCCGCACCCCACTTCTTCAACAGGCCTCTAGGAAGTTCATCCGTCGGCGCTCCGTGGGTGGCTCGCGGACCTCCGGCACACCGCGCTACACCGGGACCGCTACGTCATCGAGGATCTCGTCGACGATCGCTCCGGCCTCCTCGTGGGCCTCGTGAGTGGCCGCCGTGGCTCCGATGGGAAGGATCCGATGGGCCAGGCATGGGCCTGCAAGATGCTGAATGTCACTCGGCACCAGGAAGTCCCGGCCACTCAGAAGAGCGTAGGCCCTTGAAGCCCTGAACAGGCCGATGGCTCCTCGCGGGCTGACCCCCATGCGGAGACGTGGCTCGATGCGGGTTCGTCGAACGATCTCCATCAGGTAGCCCATGAGGGAGTCGTCGGTCCGGACTTCGGCGACTTGGTTCTGGAGCGTTAGAACCTCGGCCGGCGTGAGAACCGCCCTGATGCGCTGCTCCCAGACGCCCTCTTCCGTGGACTCCTGGAGAATGCGACGCTCCGCCGTCTCTCCCGGGTAGCCGATGGTGATGCGCATGAGGAAGCGATCGACCTGGCTCTCGGGGAGGGGATAAGTCCCATGATGCTCGAGAGGGTTCTGGGTGGCCATCACCATGAAGGGCTGCGGGAGCTGGAACGTCGTGTCGTCCAAGCTCACCTCGCCTTCCTCCATGGCCTGTAGGAGCCCGCTCTGGGTTCGAGGCGGCGCACGGTTGATCTCGTCGGCCAGAACCAGGTTCGTGAAGATGGGTCCGGGCCTCGTCTCGAACTCCGATGTGCGCGGATTGTAGATCGACACACCCAGGACGTCCGAGGGCAGCAGGTCGCTCGTGAACTGGATCCGGCGGAACGAGAGACCGACGGCTGTCGCGAGGGCGTGGGCCAGCGTCGTCTTACCCACACCGGGGACGTCCTCGAAGAGGATGTGCCCGCGGGCCAGGAGGGCCGACACGGCGAGTCGCACGACCTCTTCCTTGCCGTGAAAGACCTGCTCCACCTCGCTGATCAGACGCTCGACCAAGTCGACGGTAGGTAGTGTGTCCCTGATGGCTGTCGTGTCCGCCAAATCCCACTCCCGTCCGGATTCTCCGGGGCCTCTTCTGGGGGGGGGAAAGTATAACACTCACGCAGAGAAAAAGGTTCTTTTTGGCCGCTAGCGGAGCGTTGACATGACCCTGAGGCTCCAGTAGCTTCCTGCCGTTTCAGACGGACGACTCTTGCTCCCACCCACCCCCATCCGGGCGGCAGGACTTATGACGAAGCGATGGATAGTTGCATCGATCGTCGTGCTCGCCACCCTGGGCTCTCTGGCCTTCGCTCAGACCCGGGACAGCAGTGCGGCACAGGAATCGGAAACGCCTGGCGGCGCGGCTACCGCCTTCGTCCAACCAATCGCTTTTCCTCATAACATTCACGCCGGAGTGGACCGGATCGACTGCCAGTATTGTCACTTTTCGGCAGAGCGATCGGTGGACGCCGGGATCCCCCCAGTCAGAACCTGCATCGGTTGCCATCAGATCATCAGTGGAACCGATGAGCGGCAGCAGGCCGAGATCCAGAAGGTTCGCGACTACTGGACCAATCAGAAGCCGATTCCGTGGGTGCGGATCTACAAGGTCGCCGACCACGTCCACTTCCCGCACATGAGGCATGTCGCGGCCGGCGTCGATTGCACCACCTGCCACGGGGAGGTTCAGGAGATGGGCGTGCTGGAGGACGTGAACCAGCCTCTTGCCATGGGCTGGTGCGTGACCTGTCACGTCGAGCGCGACGTCTCCAGGGACTGCGCGGTCTGCCACTACTGATTCCCGGACCAATTCAATGAGCGACGGACTGAAGAGACGCGAGTTCCTGAAGGTTCTGGGCGTCAGCGGAGCGGGTGCCGGCATGGTGGGCTGCTCGACAGAGAGCGTCGAGCGCCTGATTCCGTACGTGGTCCCCCCCGAAGAGATCACCCCCGGCGTCGCCACGTGGTACACGTCGGTGTGTGGCGAATGTGAGGCGGGATGCGGGATTTGGGTCCGCACCATGGAAGGCCGCGTCGTGAAGGTCGAGGGGAATCCCGACCATCCCGTCTCGGGCGGGGCCCTCTGCTCCAGAGGACACTCGAGCATCCAGGGGCTCTACAATCCCGACCGCTTCACGGGGCCCATGGTTCGACAGAATGGCCAGCTCCAGCCCATCTCGTGGGACGAGGCGGAGCAGATGCTGGCGGACCGTATTTCGTCAGAGGGACGGCATCTCCTGCTTACAGGATTCGCCGGGCCCTCGTTGATGACGCTCTTCGAGGAGTTCGCCGGAGCCACGGGTGGCGGAGTCGTCCGCTACGACACGCTGGCCGAGGCGCCGCTCCGGGAAGCCGGTCGGATCGCATTCGGGGCTAACGTGGTGCCCTGGTACGATATCGGAGAGGCTCGCCTCCTGGTCTCGTTCGGTGCCGACTTCCTCGAGAGCTGGCTCTCGCCCGTGCGGGACGCCCGGGGCTTCGCTCGCATGAGCGGGGTGGATGAGCGGGGCAGGAAGGGGCGCTTCGTCTTCATCGGCTCCAGGCTCTCTCTGACCGGCCAGAACGCCGACGAGTGGCTTCCTATCCAGCCGGGAAGCGAGGCACTCGTGGCGCTCGCGATGGCGAACGTCATCTCCGGAGCCGGCGCCGGCCCATATAGAGACATCGTCAACGCCTACACCCCCGAGAACGTCGCGGACGCCACCGGTATCTCGGCCGAGAGCATCCGCGAGCTGGCCGTCCGGTTTTCCGAGGCGGAGCCTAGCCTGGCTCTGGGCCCGGGTGTCGCAGGACAACACCGGAACGCCACGGCCGCCAACCTGGCCGTGACCATTCTCAATGCCGTAGCCGGCAACGTGGGCAGGACGGTGCACTACAACACGCCCCAGCTCAACGCTCCCGCCTTCGGCTATCCGGGGGTGCAGCGGGTCATGCAGCTGATCGGCCAGGGAGCCATAGGGACGTTGCTGGTCCACGACAGCAATCCGATCTACTCGCTGCCGGCGTCGTCGGGCTTCCGACAGGCTTTCGAGAGCGTGCCCTTCAAAGTGTCCTTCGCGTCGGCTCCCGACGAGACGGCGGCCCTTGCCGACCTGATCCTCCCGGATCGGCACTTCCTGGAGTCCTGGGGCGATTCGGCCATCCGGCCAGGCCTCTGGGCGCTGCAGCAGCCGGCCATGCAGCCTGTGCCCCACTTCGACTCCAAGCAGACGGGGGACGTGCTCCTCTCGGTCGCGGCACGCATGGGGCAAGACCTCGGGTCGGCCACCCTCTATGACCGGCTGCGCACGCGTTGGCAGGCCGTCGCCGCTTCGGCGGGAGCCACCGACTCCGATGCATTCTGGCACGAGGCGCTGAAGTCCGGGGTGGTGCAGATCGGATCCGGCCTTGTTGGCGCGTCTCAAACGCTCCGGCAGCCAGATCGTGCGCTGGTCTTCGATCTGCCGAACTTCGACGGCCGGGGCGACCTGCACCTGATGGTGTATCCGTCGTCGCGCTTCGGGGATGGAGCCCTGAACTCCAACCGGCCGTGGCTGCACGAGTTGCCCGATCCCGTCAGCAAGATCACGTGGCACTCCTGGGTGGAGATGCACCCGAGGCGCGCAGAGTCCATGGGGCTCAAGAACGGTGACCTGGTGATCCTCTCCACGGACCACGGCTCCGTGGAAGTGCCGGTTTGGACCTATCCGGGCATCCGGGAGAACGTGGTGGCCGTACCCATGGGAGGGGGCCACGACGGCGCCGGGCGCTTCGCCGACGGAAACGGCGTGAATCCGCTCGATCTGCTGCCGACGGAAACAGAAGCGCTTTCGGGCGGTCTGGTTCACTTCTCCACCAAGGTCACGGTGACGCCCACCGGCCGGCGCAGGCCCTTGGCCTCCATCGCGGGCTCGGACTCGCAGAGCAATCGTCCCATCGCTCCGGCGGTGGCTCTGACCGCGCTGGCGGGCGAGGCCGAGCAGGCTGAGGAAGAGGACGCGCACGAGCCGCTGAAGGAGCTGCAGGGGGTCGGTGGCTTCGCTCCGGTCGAGACCGAGGGCCGTCCTGAGGACTTCCCTCTGGAGGGAGCCCGGCACGGCGAGTACGGTGATCCGGGGGAGCCTCGATGGGCAATGACCATCGACCTCGACAAGTGCACGGGGTGTAGCGCATGCGTGACGGCGTGTCAGTCCGAAAACAACGTGGCATGGGTCGGAGAGAATCAGGTGACCATGGGCCGCGACATGGGGTGGATCCGCCTGGAGCGCTACTACGAGGCCGTGGACGCGAGTCACGCCGGGCCGTTGGACGTGCGCTTCCTGCCCATGATCTGCCAGCACTGCGGCAACGCGCCGTGCGAGCCCGTCTGCCCCGTCTTCGCCACGTACCACACGCCGGACGGGATCAACGCGCAGGTCTACAACCGCTGCGTCGGAACACGGTACTGCCTGAACAACTGCCCCTATAAGGTCCGGGTCTACAACTGGTACACGTATACGAACGAAGAGCCGGTGCGGGAGGGCCTGGGACACGCTCCGGAGCCCCTCAACTGGGCGTTCAACCCGGATGTGACGGTGCGCGAGAACGGCATCATGGAGAAGTGCTCCTTTTGCATCCATCGTATCCGCAACGTGCAGAACCGGGTTGCCGTCGAGGGAAGCACCCTGCAGGACGGCGATATCATCCCGGCCTGTCAACAGAGCTGTCCGGCCGAGGCAATCGTCTTCGGCAACATCCGTGATCCCCGCTCCCGTGTGGCCCAGTCGGTCCAGAGCGAGAGGGTCTATCGAGTGCTGGACGAGATGATCAACACCCAACCCGCGGTGAGCTACTTGAAGAAGGTGACTTTCCACGACGTGGAATCGGGAGAGCACTGATGGCCACGGCGACCGAACAACCGAGGGGCGCGCTACCCCATCCGGACGTCCATCGCCTCGACGAGGTCAACCGAGATGTCCTGAGGGCGCTGGAGCGGCCAGGACTGGGCTGGTGGCTACTCCTCGGCGTGGCCGTCGCCGGACTCGGGGTCTTCTTCGGGTCCTGGGGCATCCAGCTGTGGAAGGGGATCGGAGTCAGTGGACTCACCAGTCCGGTGGGCTGGGGTGTCTACATCACCTCCTTCGTGTTCTGGGTGGGGATCGCCCACTCGGGCACGCTGATCTCGGCCATCCTCTTCCTCTTCCGGGCGCCGTGGCGTCAGTCCATCTACCGTACTGCCGAGGCCATGACCGTGTTCGCTGTCATGACCGCGGGGCTGTTCCCACTCATCCACATGGGACGCGTCTGGCATGGATATTGGCTGATTCCGTATCCGAACAGCCGCTTCCTGTGGCCCAACTTCCGCTCGCCCCTGGTCTGGGACGTCTTCGCCGTCACCACGTACTTCACGGTCTCGGCAGTCTTCTTCTACCTGGGGACGATACCCGACCTGGCCGCCGCCCGGGATGCGGCGACGGGCGTGAGGAAGAAGCTCTACCAGGTCATATCTCTGGGGTGGCGCGGCACGGACCGTGAATGGCACCACTTCGGCAAGGCATACATCTTTCTGGCCGCCTTGGCCACGCCCCTGGTCCTCTCCGTCCACTCCGTGGTTTCCTGGGACTTCGCCGTGGCGATCGTGCCGGGGTGGCACACCACCATCTTCGCTCCCTACTTCGTCGCCGGCGCCATCTTCTCGGGCGTCGCCTTGGTGATCACCCTCACGGTTCCCCTCAGGAAGGTCTTCGGCCTCGAGGCGTACCTCACGGCCAAGCACTACGACGCCATGGCGAAGCTCTGCCTGTTCACGTCGATGATCGTGCTCTACGCCTACCTCTCCGAGTCCTTCATGGCGTGGTACAGCGGTGAGGAAGTGGAGCGGGCGGCCGCCTGGGCCAGATTCTTCGGTCACTACTGGTGGGCCGCCTGGATCATGTTGGTGTGCAACGGGCTGGTGCCCGTCATGCTCTGGTTCAAGCGCGTGAGGTACTCGATACCCGCCCTGTTCGCGATCTCGATCTTCATCAACATCGGAATGTGGTTCGAGCGCTACGTGATCATCGTCACGTCGCTCCACCACGAGTACGAGCCCTTCGCGTGGGGCGTCTATAGACCCTCGCTCATCGAGATGGGGATCGGGTTGGGGAGCTTCGCCTGGTTCGGCTTCTGGTTCCTCCTCTTCACGCGGTTGCTACCGCCAGTGGCCATCGCCGAGCTGAAGGAGGTGCTGCCCACGCCCATGCGTAGTGCCTCACTGGCCCACGCTGGTGGGGAAGGGGGTGAGCCATGAGCGCCACGACCGGCCTTCTGGCCTCCTACGAGTACGTGGACTCCGCGGTGAACGCCATCGAGAAGCTGAGAGCGTCGGGGCTCAAGAAGATCACCGCCTACATGCCCTATCCCGACCTTCACATCGAGGAGGCTCTCGGTTACGACCAGAGCCCCGTGCGTGTCTGGACGCTCGCCGGAGGACTCTGCGGCGCGGCGGGAGGATTCGCCCTCACGTCGTTCACCTCAATGGATTGGCCTCTCGTAACGGGTGGCAAACCGATCCTCTCCATACCGGCGTACATAATTATCGCCTTCGAGATGGCGGTGCTGTTCGGAGCCCTGGCCACGGTGATCGGCCTCTTCATCAACAGCCGCCTTCCTTACGTGAAGCCCATGGTGGTTTACGATCCGGAGTTCAGCGCCGGCCGATTCGGTGTCTACGTGACCGCTCCTCCGGACCGACTGGACGAGGCCCGCGGAATACTGCAGGAGCAGGATCCGGTCGAGCTGCGGGAAGATCCCGCGGGGGTGGCCCATGCATCGTAACGCGCCCCTCAGCATGGTTCTGGCTCTGCTCGCGGCGACGAGCGCCTGTACGCCCTTAGACGACGTCATGGCGAGCATCTTCGGTCGCCACATGCGGGACTCCAGATCCTTCGACCCCTACGAGAACACGCTCGCTCCTCCGCCGAACAGCGTGCCCTTCGCGGCCGGCAACATCACTCCCGGGCCGGGCCAGCTGAATACCGGCCAGCCCGTGAGGGGCTTCAACGCCCCGCCCTTCACCCAGGCGGACCTCTTCCAGCCTGTGGTGCAGGCGCTGCTCAATCCGGTCGCGCCCGACGAGGCCTCGCTGGCCCGGGGTGAGGTGTTGTTCAATCGCATCTGCGCCGTGTGCCACGGTGCGGCCGGTATCGGCGCCCAGGCCAACATCATCGAGAAGTACCCGCTCCTGGTGGCGTACAACCTGTCCGGACCCGTAGTGGCGGGCTACAGCGACGGATACATCTATGGGATCATACGTGTGGGCCGCGGCCTCATGCCGCCGTACGGACACCAGATCAGCCACTTCGATCGCTGGAACATCGTGAATTACGTCCGTGTGCTGCAGCGTCAGGCCGGAAACGAGCCGGCCGTGGCCGGGGGGAGGAACTAGGCCATGAGCCACATCCACGTCCCCTCCGAGATTCCGGTCCGCTATCTGCCGCGCTCCAAGAACGCGGACACTGTGTTCGTGGGCATGTTCGTGGTGGGGTTGGCGGGCTTCATCTTCGCCCTGGGCAACGACCCGGACCGGGCCTGGCAGTCCTACGTCTCCAACTGGCTCTTCTTCACGAACGTTGCCATGGGGGCGATGCTCCTCACCGTGGCGACCTGGATCACGAAGTCGAGGTGGAATTGGTCGGTCCGGCGGGCGAGCCTGTCCTTCGTGGCGTTCCTTCCCATCTCCTTCGTCATGTTCCTGCCCATGCTGGGGCTCGGGGAGTCGTTCTTCCCCTGGATCGCGGAGATAGCCCACGATCCCATCCTCCAGAAAAAGGCGGCATACCTCAACATGCCGTTCCTGGTGACGCGGAACGTGGTGGGGGTGGTGGTCCTCTTCGGAGCTTCCCTGTACTTCGCCTACATGGCGCTCCGCCCCGACATGGGACTGGCCAAGGACAACGGTGACTCCGATCCGGGCCGAGCGGCTTGGCGGGAGCGTCTCACGCAGGGCTGGAGGGGCCAGGAGGCCGAGGAGGTCCACTCCTATCAGCGCATGACCAAGCTCGGTCCGGCCTTCGTGATTCTCTACGTCGTTGTGATGAGCATCCTCGCGTACGACTGGGTCATGTCCCTCGAGCCGCACTGGTTCTCCACCATGATGGGCCCATGGTTCTTCATGGGGGCGTTCTGGAGCGGCATGGCTGCGACCGCCTGCTTGGTCACGCTGCTCAAGCGGGACCAACGGTTCGACAAGGCCATGGGGCGGCAGCAGCTCCACGACCTCGGTAAGCTGACCTTCGCCTTCTCCGTCTTTTGGGCCTATCTGTTCTTCGCCCAGTACCTGGTGATCTGGTACGGGAAGCTTCCGTGGGAGCAGGCCTGGATCATCCACCGGGCCGAGGAGCCCTGGGGACGGCTGTCGGCCATGGTAGTCGTGATGTGCTTCGTCGTGCCCTTCGCGTTTCTCATGGGGCGGAAGCCCAAGATGAATGCGGCGTTCTTGCGGACCGTCACGTTCGTCATCTTAGGGGGTCTCTGGCTCGAGAAGCATCTCATGGTGGCGCCGTCCATCCGGGACCACGGCACGCCTCCCATCGGAGCGACGGAATTCCTGATCGCGCTCATGTTCCTCGGGCTGTTTCTCTACGCAGTGCGGTGGTTCCTCTCGACCTTCCCGGTGATCCAGGTCTGGCAGCCCATGGTGGATCCGGAGACCCTCGAGGTCGAGGTCCTGGGGGAGGGCGCATCGGTGGGTTGACGCGGGGCATCGCAACGCGAGCCAGTTCAGACTAGTGTGGTGTTACAGAAGTGTTCTCGGCCATTGATCTCGCTGCGCTCGATCGTCTCGCGGTCAACTCGGCGCTCACGATGAGCATGAAGGTCGCTCGGCTCGAGCACCGATGCATCCGGCCCTGCGGCGTTCCTCCTCCTCGGACCACGGCCTTGGGCCGCGGTGCCCGCTTTGCTATTCCTCGTCGTCGCGCCTGACCCACGCCTAACGGCGCGGGTACCCCGGATCCGGCGCCTCGGCACTCTCGGTGGCTCGCGAACTTCTGTAACACCATACTGAAAGACCAAGGCCCGGTCCCCCTGGAGGGAACCGGGCCTTCGGCGTAGAGACGTTGTCATCCCGACCGGGCTCAGGTACGCCTCGGGCGGTCCTTGTTCTCGTACATGTGCCGGTCGGCGGCCTGAATGAGCTCCTCGACACCGATCATCTGGTTCGCCTCGAAGTGGGCCATGCCGGCGCTCACGGTCACACCATGTGGCGCCAGAACGCGGTCCGCTCGGATCCGCTCCTCCACCCGTGCGAGATAACCCCGGGCGCCCTCTTCGTCGCTCTCGGAGAGGACGGACACGAACTCGTCGCCGCCGTATCGGGCCACGAGGTTCATGGCCCGGTTCTCGTCCGCCAGGACGCGTCCGAACGCCTTGAGGATCTGATCACCCACCAGGTGACCCAGGGTGTCGTTGTAGTGCTTGAACTCGTCCAGGTCGAAGAGCACCAGGACGAGACGCCGGCCCCTTCGCGCGGCGGCCACCTCTCGCTCCAGGTGGAGCTGGAGGTGCCTCCGGTTGGGGAGACCCGTCAACACGTCCGTGAGGGAGAGGGCCTGGATGCTCGCGTGAAGCTCGGCGTTGTCCAGGGCGACGGATGCCTGGCCAGCCAGACGCGTGAGCAGTCCAATATCGTACTCGGAGAAGCCCCTGGTCTGCTTCGACCCGGCTGCCAGGACGCCGGCGACACGCTCTCCGATCGTCAAGGGCACGGCTACTCCGCTCCCACTCTCCAGGAACTCCCTCATGTGCTCCGGAACGAGGGGGCTTGCTGCCAGATCGTCGATCACGAACGGCTTCCCCTTATTCACCAGGGTCTCGTACAGCGGGCCTTCGAGATCCCAGCTGGCGCCCACGGGAACCTGGATGGGGCCTACCGAGGCTCTCACGGTCGCGAGCGTGTTCTCAAACGTCCAAACGCCGGCACCATCGACGTCCAAGAGGTCCATGCCAGCCGAGGAGACCCGGCCCAGGATCTCTTCGAAGTCGAGAGAGCTGGTGAGGGCCCGCCCGATCTCCTCGAGCTTTTCCGCCTCGCGGGAGCGCCGGTTCAGCTCGGCCACATGTCGTGCGTTCTCGATGGTCGCCGCCGCCAGATCTGCGATCCCCTCGAGGAGCTCCACGTCCTCTGACCCGTACGCGTTGGGACGATAGCTCTGGGTGCTGAGAGCACCCCGGACCTCGCCCTTGTAAATGAGGGGAGCAGAGATGGCGGACCGCGTGATCTCGGTCTCCTCTTCGCCCAGGAGCATGACGGACTGGGCGCTCAGCCGGTCTTCGACGGTGGTCGACTTTCCGGTACGGATCACCTCGCTGTCCGAGCCCTTGTAGGTGATGTCACACTGGCTCTCCTCGCCTCGGTCGGCATAAAAGACCACTGTGGCGAGATCCGCCTCCGCGTCGTACAGGGAGATGTAGAATCCGGCCGCCTCCACGACCCTTGCCGTCTCCCTGTAGATGGCCCGAAAAAGCTCTTCGGGACTCAGGGTGCCGGTCAGCGTACGGCCGATATCGAGCAGAACGCGATAGCGTTCGGCCAGAGGCGCACGAATACTCGTCTCGGCAGAGTGCATGCAGAATCCATTAAGGCCGCGATGGGATCGCGGCAGATTCCATTAATCTCAACATATGAGCCGCTGCCGTGAGGTACAACAAAAAAATGGCTAACTGGTTGGATCATTAGGGGTTTCGGCCCTGTCGAAGTATCGTTGTATCTCGTAGCCGATGGCTCTCACGAGACGCACCTCTCGGAGGTCGGGATCTGCCCGCGAGAGGAGGGTCCGAAGCGTCCGGAGCACCCCCGCGGGGTGCCGGTCTCCCCTGAAGAAGTCGATCCGGTAGAAGCCCTGCTCCAGGGCCGTATACATCTGTTCCAGGTCCGCGTGGGTGGCCGGACCCACATCCCGCTTGTATCCCGGAAGAGGAGCCTCGTTGGTGGCTGCCAGGTAGATCTCGTAGCAGAGTACCAGGCAGGCCTGGGCCAGGTTGAGGCTGGAGTACTCGGCCGCCGTGGGTACGACGGCGATGGCGTGGCAGAGGTCCAGGCCCTCGTTCGTTAGCCCGCGATCCTCCCGGCCGAAGACCAACGCCACGGGGCCTTCGGTGGCCCTCAGCACGATGGTGGGCGCCACGGACCGGGGCCGTAGGTAGTTGCGGTGGGCGGTGCGTGGGCGGGCGGTGGTCCCCACGGTGAACACCGTGTCGGCCAGGGCATCGCGGAGGGTCGGGAACACATCGGCCGACTCCACCAGTTCATCGCTACGGTGGGCGATGCCGGTGATGCGGCGGATATCGTACTCTTCGGGGTCCACCAGACGGAGCCGGGACAAGCCCATATTCATCATCACGCGAATGACGCCGGCTATGTTGACGACGTCCTTAGGCTCGTCCAACACGACGACGATGTTGTCGAGGGGTGACACCGCCATCACATGGATCGCCTACGGGCCGTCGTCGTCCCCGGGCTCCTCCAGGGAGCGGTCGTTGGGCGTATCCTTGCCCTCACGAAGCGCTCCCTTGAAGTTCCTGATCCCCTCTCCCAGGCCACGCCCGATCACGGGGATGCGCTTGGCGCCGAAGAAAAACATCACCACCAGGAAGACGAGGACCAGCTCCCAGACACCGAGGCCCATCACTGGAGCAGCGCCTTGGCGATGGTCTGGAGCTGCATGTTGGTCGTCCCCTCGTAGATCGTGCCGATCTTGGAGTCCCGATAGAACTTCTCCACCGGGTACTCACGGGTGAACCCGTATCCCCCGTGAAGGTCGATGCACAGGGACGTGACGCGTTGGGCCATCCTGGAGGAATGTAGCTTCGACATTGCCGCAGGCACCACGAAGTCCTCACCGGCGTCCTTGAGACGGGCGGCATTATAGACCAGCAGACGCGAAGCCTCAAGTTCGGTCGCCACGTCTGCCAGCTGGAACTGCACGCCCTGGAACTCGCCGATGGGCTGGCCGAACTGCTCCCGCTCCTGCACGTACCGCAGCGTGTGGTCCAGGGCTCCTTGGGCCGTTCCCACCATCTGGGCGCCGATGCCGATGCGGCCCTCGTTGAGGGTCTCGATGGCCACCTTGTATCCCGTGCCCACCTCGCCCAGGATGTTGTTGCCGGGCACCCGGACGTTGTCGAGGACGATCTCGGTCGTGGAGGAGGCACGAATGCCGAGCTTGTCCTCCTTCTTTCCAACGGTAAAGCCCTCCATGTCGCGGTCCACCATGAAGGCTGTGATGCCCTTGTAGCCGGCCTCGGGGTCGACGGTGGCGAAGACGATATAGGTGGCGGCCTCGCTCCCGTTCGTGATCCAGAGCTTCTGTCCCGTGAGGAGCCAATCGTCGCCGTCCTGTGTGGCCCGGCATGTGAGGGCGAAGGCGTCGGACCCGCTTCCGGCCTCGGAGAGGGCATAGGCTCCGACCATCTCGGTCGCCAGAAGGGGGAAGTAGCGAGCATTGAGCTCGTCGTTACCCCAGCACTTGAGCGCGTTGATCACGAGCGTGTTCTGTACGTCGACCAGGGTTCCGACGGATGGGTCGATTCTGGAGAGCTCCTCCACCACCAGAATGGACGTGAAGAAGGTGGAATCCGCTCCACCGAACTCCTCGGGCACCTCGATTCCCATGAGGCCCAGTTCGAACAGCATGGGGAGGAGTGAGGGATCAATCTCCTGGGCCTCGTCCATTTTGGACACGAGGGGGGCTACTTCGGTTTGGGCGAAGTCCCGGACCGCCTCCCGAAACATCTCCTCCTCTTCGGACAAGGTGGTGACGGCGGGGCGGGCGTCACCGGCTAGCGTGGTGGGCATATCTGCTATCTTTCCAGCGGGCTGCATCAGTGCTTTCGTCGGCTACCGACCTCCACGAAAGTTATCCGCGCGGGTCGGGTGTGAAAAGGCGAGGCGCCGGATCTACGGGCGTCCATGGGCCACCGTTTTGACCTTGACGCTTCTCGAGAATTCTCTATTGTGACCGCCCTAGACACTCAACCATGGAGGAGCGATGTCCGAAATCCCCGAAGGACTTCGATATACAGAGGAGCACGAGTACCTCAAGGCCACCGATGAAGACGGGGTCTACCAGGTCGGTATCACCGATTACGCCCAGGGGGAGCTGGGGGACGTGGTGTTCATCGAGCTGCCGGAGGTCGGGGCGAGCTTCGACAAGGTGGCTACCTTCGGCACCATCGAGGCTGTGAAGGCCGTGAGTGACCTCTACTGCCCCTTGGCCGGCGAGGTGGTCACCGTGAATCAGGCCCTGGATGACGACCCGTCGCTGGTGAACAGCGATCCGTACGGGGCCGGTTGGATGATCCTCCTGCGCGTCAGTGATGAGAGCGCCTTGGGAGATCTCCTGGACGCGGCCGACTACCAGGCTTTGGTCGGCGAGTAGGAGCTGATCTTTAGTCCCACCGCGGAAACGGCCTACGCGGCCCGACACTTCCGAGGAAGAACATGTCCTTAGAGATAGATACGGAGGGTCGATTCGCCAGCCGGCATATCGGCCCTCGTGATCATGAGATCGAGTTGATGCTGGCGTCTCTGGGGGTGAGTTCCCTCAGCGAGCTGGTCGACCAGACAGTGCCCGACTCCATTCGCCTGGAAGGCGACCTCGAGCTCCCCGACGCCTCTGCCGAGCATCGGCTTCTCCACCGGCTCGAGGAAATCGGCTCCAAGAACCGGGTCTTCCGGTCCTACATCGGGATGGGATACCACGACACGGTCGTACCAGGCGTGATTCTGAGGAATATCCTCGAGAACCCGGGCTGGTACACACAGTATACGCCCTATCAGGCCGAGATCTCCCAGGGGCGCCTCCAGGCGCTGCTGAACTACCAGACCATGGTGATGGACCTCACCGGCCTGGAGATCGCGAACGCGTCCCTCCTCGATGAGAGCACGGCGGCCGCCGAGGCCATGACCATGCTCTTCGGCGACACCCGAGACGAAAAGCGAACACGCTTCTTCGTCTCCGAGGCCTGTCATCCGCAGACCATCGAGGTCGTGAAGGGCCGGGCGGCGCCGTTGGATATCGAGGTCGTGATCGGGGCACACGACAACTACGATCTGGAGTCCTTCGGGGACGGGCTGTTCGGTGGTCTGGTCCAGTATCCGGCCACTGACGGGGCGGTGCACAACTACCGGCCCTTCTGCGACTCCTTCCATGAGCATGGGGCCGGGGTCGTCGTAGCCGCCGATCTCATGGCTCTCACGCTGCTCACCCCCCCGGGCGAGCTCGGGGCCGATATCGCAGTCGGCAACACGCAGCGTTTCGGAGTGCCCATGGGCTATGGCGGCCCTCACGCCGCCTACCTGGCGGCCAAGGACAAGTTCAAGCGAAGGATGCCGGGCCGCATCGTTGGCGTCTCCGTGGATGCCGATGGAGACCCGGCCCTGCGGATGGCCCTCCAGACCCGGGAGCAGCACATCCGTCGCGAGAAGGCGACGTCGAACATCTGCACGGCTCAGGTGCTCCTGGCCATCATGGCGGGCATGTATGCCGTGTATCACGGTCCCGAAGGGCTGCGACGCATAGCCAGCCGCATCCATCACCTGGCCGCGACCTTGGCGCACGGGCTTCGCGAGCTCGGCCACACCGTCGTGCACGAGCACTTCTTCGACACTCTTCATCTGGTGCCCTCGGGCGTGTCGGGGGAGGACGTCCTCCGTCGTGCCCGCGAGCTGGAGATGAACCTCCGCGACTATGGCGACGGGACCGTCGGCATCACGGTCGATGAGACGACACAGCCAGAGGACATCGACGACCTCTTCAACGTCTTCAGCGACGGAGGGCCACGAGGAGGCGGCGTGAAGCTGAACGCGAGGAAGGTGTCGCAAGAAGCGTCTTCCGCCCTTCCCGACGCTCTCGTGAGGACATCGCAGTTTCTGGAGCACCCGGTCTTCCACAGCTACCACTCCGAGACCGAGATGCTCCGGTACGTCCACCGGCTGGAGAGCCGGGACCTCTCGCTGAACACGAGCATGATCTCCCTGGGGTCGTGCACTATGAAGCTGAACGCCACCACCGAGATGCTGCCGGTCACGTGGAGGGCGTTCGGCGGACTCCACCCCTTCGCCCCGACGGACCAGGCCGAGGGCTACCAGGAGCTTCTTTCGGATCTGGAGACCTGGATGGCTGAGATCACCGGCTTCGCTGCCACGTCGCTCCAGCCCAACTCGGGGGCCCAGGGGGAGTACACGGGCCTCCTCGTCATCCGGGCGCTGCACGAGAGCCGTGGGGAGGGCCACCGCGACGTGTGCCTCATACCCTCGTCGGCCCACGGAACGAACCCGGCGAGCGCGGTCATGGCCGCGATGAGGGTCGTCGTGGTGCGGTGCGACGAGATGGGGAACGTCGATCTGGACGACCTGACGGCCAAAGCCGATGCGCACGTTGAGGATCTGGCTGCCATCATGATCACGTATCCGTCCACCCACGGCGTCTTCGAGTCGGAGATCCGGAGGATATGCGAGATCGTGCACGAGCGGGGCGGACGCGTCTATCTGGACGGCGCGAACCTGAACGCTCAGGTCGGCCTGTGCCGGCCCGGTGACTACGGCGCCGACGTCTGTCACATCAATCTTCACAAGACCTTCGCCATCCCCCACGGCGGTGGCGGACCGGGCGTCGGGCCCATCTGCGTGACCTCCGAGCTTACGCCCTTCCTTCCGGGCCATCCCGTCATCGAGACGGGTGGGTCCGAGGCGATCTTGCCGGTCTCCGGCGGTCCCTGGGGGAGCGGTAGCATCCTGGTGATCTCCTGGGCGTACATCGCACTCCTGGGAAAAGAGGGCGTTCGTCGGGCCACGGAGGTGGCCATCCTGAACGCCAACTACATGGTGAACCGGCTGCAGGATCAATTCGAAGTCCTGTACCGTGGGGAGAACGGACGCGTCGCCCACGAGTTCATTCTCGATCTACGCCCGCTGAAAAAGAGCAGTGGGATCTCGGACGAGGACGTTGCGAAGCGCTTGATGGACTACGGCTTCCACGCGCCCACCATGTCCTTCCCCGTGGCGGGCACGATCATGGTCGAGCCCACCGAGAGCGAGTCCAAGGTCGAGCTGGACCGGCTTTGTGATGCCCTCCGCTCCATCCGGGCCGAGATCGGGGAAGTGGAGTCCGGCGTGGCGGATCCGGAGGACAACGTGCTCAAGAACGCCCCGCATACCGCCGCCATGGTCACCGCGTCGGAGTGGGAGCGTCCCTACTCGCGAGAGAAGGCCGCATATCCGGCTCCCTGGACCAGAGAGTACAAGTTCTGGCCCCCGGTCCGGAGGCTGAACAACGCTCACGGTGACAGACACCTGGTCTGTGCCTGTCCCCCCATCGAGGCTTATGCTGAGGTAGCTGCCGAAACAAGCTGAGGGCTCTCAACGACAGTGGATGATCCGAAGATGGCGAAACTTGACTATCACGGTCACTCGACCTTCACGCTTACCACCGATGACGGCACCCGCATCGTCATCGACCCGTTCTTTGACGGCAACCCCTGGACGGAGATCCAAGCCGCCGATGTCGAGGCCGACTTCATTTTCTGCACCCACGGCCACGAAGATCACTTTGCCGATGCCGTCCCCATCGCCAGGGCCACGGGTGCGACGCTGGTGGGGAGCTTCGAACTGGTCAGCTACGTACAGAACCAGGGCATCGATAATGCCCACCCCATGCACATCGGTGGTGGTTGGGACTTCCCCTTCGGCCGGGTGAAGATGACGATCGCCCACCATGGGGGGATGATACATGGCGAGGGGGCCGGGGGCTTCACGACCAACCCCGCGGGCCTGCTCTTCGACCTGGGCCCGGGCAAGCGGCTCTACCATGCCGGAGACACGGCCCTGACCATGGACATGCAGCTTCTGAAGGGGAAGGTGGACGTGGCGCTGCTTCCCATCGGCGACAACTTCACCATGGGGCCGGAGGATGCCGTGACGGCCATCGAGTTCATCGGTCCGTCGGTGGTGATCCCAATCCACTACAACACTTGGCCCTACATCGACCAAAACGCTGAGGACTTCCGCACGCTGGTCGGGGATCGGGCCACCGTTGAGGTCGTCGAGCCGGGCCGGGGCTCGTACGAGTTCTGAGCGCCGGGCCGCTCCGAACGCGGCTCGCCCCACTTCTTCAACAGGCCTCTAGTCGAGCCGTGGCACCAATTGCCCAAGCCGTCCGCCGCCGGAGAGGCGCGCCCGATACGGGTGCGCTCCGCTGGCGTGTCCTGGAGGACGGGCCGGCTTCGGGGGCCGTGAACATGGCTGTGGACCATGCCTTGGCCCGCTGTCTCGGCCATGGGGAGGGCGTGCTTCGGCTCTATCGATGGGCCACACCCACCGTCTCGTTTGGCCGAAACGAGCCCGCTCGTGGACCGTACGACCTCGACATCGCCCGGCGAGCTAGCATCGACTTCGTGCGCCGTCCGACAGGGGGACGTGCGGTCCTGCACGACCAGGAGCTCACCTATGCCCTCGTGCTTCCCGTCACAGGACGCATGAGCCTGCGGGCCGTATATCGGATGGTGAACCAGGGGCTCGTGAGGGCCCTGAACGCTCTGGGGGTACCTGCGGCGATGGCGCCGGCGTCCGGGCGCGCGCTCCCACCGGCCGCCGGCCCGTGCTTCCGGCGGCCTTCAGAGGGAGATGTGACGGTGGCGGGCAGGAAACTCGTTGGAAGCGCACAGGCCTGCGTGGGGAGCGCCATCCTCCAGCACGGTTCCCTATTGTTGGCCCCGGGGCAGGAGCGGCTGGCGGGCCTGCGAGGAGAGGTCGAAGAGCCCTCCGCTCCGATTTCGCTTGAGGAAATCCTGGACGGGGTGCCTTCCTGGGACGTTCTTGTAGGGACGGTCATAGCAGGGCTGAGCGAGGTACTGAGCGGAAAGTGGCATGGGGCGGCGCTCACGGACGTCGAGCGAGCGGAGGCCGGGGTCCTTGAGACGCACTATGCTTCGGCGGGGTGGACGTGGCGCATGTAGCGGTCTCGATGCCTACGGGGCACGTATGTGGCGCCGCAGCGGAGGACAGCTGAGATGAGACAGTCGAGGTGGGCATTATTGATAACCGCGGCCGCTCTCTCTGGAGCGTGCGCCGGTGGGGAGGGTGGCACCCCCGCAGAGGCGGTGCCGTGGAGCCTGGATCGGGGCGTGGAGGAGATTGGTGACGGCATCCCGTTCTGTGACGCCGCCATGGCTCGTGTCGCAGAGTTCATGGGACAGTTCGAGGGGGAGGTTCCTCCTGGCGATCGGTTCGGCGGCACGGCGGTGGTTGCCGCCATCGGCGAGCTCACCGATGGCATGAATGGCCACATCTCCCAGCTCCAGGAGGCCACGCAGCATCAGAACTTCGTCAACCAGATGACCCTGATCCAGTACGACGAGGAGTTCAGGCCGATCCCCTATCTGGCCGAATCCTGGGAGGTCGCAGACGACAACACCGAGGTCACTTTTCACCTCCGGAAGGATGTGTACTGGCACGACGGTGAGCTCACCGACGCGTACGACGTGGCCTATACGTTCCAGCGGGCCATCGACCCGGAGACCGGGTACCCAAACGACTCCTACTGGACGCACTTCGACCAGGGACCCGGTGGTGTGGAGGTAGTGGACTCCTTCACCGTGAGATTCGGCATGCAGCCCCACGCCGACTTCCTCGACCCCTGGCGCCAAGTGACCATCATGCCGCAGCACCTGCTGGAGGACGTGCCGTCCGCGGAACTCAGGCAGCACCCGTATGGAACGGTGTGTCCCGTAGGGAACGGCCCGTTCGTCTTCGTGCAGCACAGGCAGAACGCCAGCTGGACGTTCCAGGCCAATCCGGCGTTCCCCGAGGGATTGGGTGGCCGGCCCTTCCTCGATCGATACATCTACCGGATTGTCCTCGACCAGACCACGATCCTCACGGAGCTGCTGACGGAGAACATCGAAGTACATATCGCGCCCGATCCGGATCAGGTGCAGGCGATCCTCGACTCCGACGCTCTGTACCTGATGGTCTATCCCCAGCGGCAGTACGTGTCCGTGTGGTGGAACGCCCGCCGGCCCCAACTCTCCGACAAGCGGGTTCGGCAGGCTCTCACGAGGGGAACCAACCGCCAGGAGATCGTAGATGCTCTCTTCCACGGCTATGTCCGCGTGGCCAACGGGCCCCTACCTACCATCCATTGGGCGTACGACGAGTCTATCGGGGCGGAGGCGATGGCCTACGATCCGGATGCTGCGCGGGCCCTCCTGGACGAGGCCGGGTGGATCGACAGAGACGGAGATGGCGTCCGGGAGAACGCCCAGGGCATCCGCCTCTCCATCGCGATCAAGTACAACGACGGAAACGATCTGCGGAAGGGTGTCGCCGAGATCATGCAAGCGCAGCTCGCCGAGATTGGAGTCGAGGCCCAGCCCGTCGTCGTGGAGATCTCCACGCTGATCGGCCAGGTCTTCGCCGCAGACACCCGGGATTTCGACGGGGTGGTCATGGGATGGGTGCCGGACTTCAAGGCAGATGACGCATTCCTGTTCCACAGCGACGGGATCGACGGGCCGTTCGCCGCCTCGGGGACGAGCAGATCCGACATCGACAGCTACCTGGACCGGCTGCCGTTGATCTTCGATCGGGAGGAGGCCCTGCCTCTTTGGCGGGAGTACCAGGAGCTCATCGTAGATGAGCAGCCCTTCACGTTCGTCTATGTCTCCGACCGACTCGACGGGGTGAACAAGCGGCTTCGGGGGGTCATCATGGACGCTCGGGGCGACTGGCTGAACATCAAGGACTGGTGGATCCCTGCCGATCAGCGGAGAGGCCGCAGGCGCTAGGGACTCGTGCAGCGGCTCCCTAGTGCCCCCTCGGCGGAGGTCGCGGTGACCCGGGAGCGCGTTGCGTGACCCAATACCTGACGCGGAGGCTCCTCGGGGCGATCCCGCTGGTCCTGGGCATCGCCACCATCATCTTCTTCGTCGTCAATCTGGCGCCCGGGGATCCGGCGCTCAGGTACCTGAGCCCCAACCTGTCTGCCGAGACGCTTGAGCAGATCCGGGTCAACATGGGTCTCGACCGGCCAATCCACATCCGCTACTTGAGGTGGATGGCTGCCCTGGCTCAGGGAGACCTGGGTTACTCCCTTTCGCAGAGCCGACCCGTCATCGATGTCATCCGGGAGCTCCTGCCAAACACCATACTCCTGTCGGCCACCGCCGTCGGGTTTGCCTTCATCCTGGGAATCCTTCTCGGGGTCATCCAGGCGGTCCGGCAGTACTCTATCCTCGACTCGGTGTCTTCGGCACTGGCTCTCTTCTTCTACTCCATGCCGTCCTTCTGGCTGGCGCTGATGATGATCCTCACCTTCAGCCTCTTCGCCCGGAACGTGTGGGAGTGGCCCATCTGGTTCCCGGCCTCGGGCATGATCAACGTCGCCGAGTACCCGTTCATGAGCCCCCTGGAGAAGCTGCAGGACAGGATCATGCACCTGGTGCTTCCGGCCACGTCTCTGGCCCTCGTGCTTGCGGCCGGCATCGCGCGATTCACTCGGGGCAGCATGCTGGAGGTGATCCGCCAGGACTTCGTGCGCACGGCTCGCGCCAAGGGGCTCTCCGAGCGGGTGGTCGTCATGAAGCACGCCCTGCGCAACGGGCTCATTTCAGTCATCACGCTGCTCGGTCTCTACCTCCCCTTCCTCTTCAGCGGGACGGTGTTCATCGAGTCGGTGTTCTCATGGCCGGGCATGGGCAAGCTGATCGTGGATGCCATTACCCAGCGCGACTATCCTGTGATCATGGCCGGGAGCTTCATCTTTGCCACCATGGTTGTGATCGGTAACCTGATTGCAGATCTGCTCTATGCGCTGGTCGACCCGAGAATCCGGTATGACTGACCCTATCGGCCACGCTCCCGGTCTCCGCGCTCGTGGAGGCGCCGCGCTGTCGGCGGTTCTCCCGGGGCTCCCCCAATTGCTCGCCGGCCGGTGGGGGGTCGGGATCATGAGCCTGTTGGTCTGGGGCGGGTGCCTAGGCGTGCTTGTGACCCGTTGGAGCCGATTCCAAGCCGCTTGGGGAGGTCCGGGGGATGCTCGACTCGCGGCCGTGATCGTGGTTGCCGGCCTCGTCGCGGCGTGGAGGTGGTCCATGGTGGACGTGAAGCGCCGCGTATCTGAGGGTGAAGAGGGAATCAGCCAGTGGGATCTCGCCGTCCGGGCTTTCACCAAGAACCGGATCGCAGTGGCCGGCTTGATCACCATCGCGTGTTTCTACCTGATCGCCCTGATCACGCCTCTGATCTCGCCCCACGACCCGACGGTTCAGAACTCGCTGACCACGCAGAGGATGCTTGCTCCCGGCGGAGCTTTTCCGCTCGGCACGGACGGGTTGGCCCGGGATGTCTTGTCGCGGATCCTCTACGGGGCCCGGATCTCCCTCTCCATCGGCTTCGTTGCGGTCGGGATCAGCGTGACTATCGGCACGCTGCTGGGCGCCATCTCCGGTTTCCTGGGCGGGAAGGTAGACGCCGTTATCATGCGGTTCGTCGACATGGTGATCTCGTTTCCGCGGCTCGTGCTCCTCATCACGATCATCGCCCTCTTCGAGCAATCCTCCATCTTCCTGATCATCGCCGTCCTCGGCTTCACCCAGTGGCCCGGGACCACGCGCATCGTGCGCGCAGAGGTACTCGGTCTGCGGGAGCGTGAGTTCATTCAGGCGGCTCGGGCCCTGGGCTTCACACGGATGCGTATCATTCTTCGCCACGTGATCCCCAACACCATGGCCCCCGTAATCGTGGCAGCGACCCTGGGCGTCGGCAACGTGATCGTCCTCGAAGCGGGGCTGTCCTTTCTGGGTATCGGGATCCAGCCGCCGACGGCATCGTGGGGCTCAATGGTGGCCGCTGGCCATGGCAATCTTCTCACGGCCTGGTGGATATCGACCTTCCCCGGACTGGCCATCGTATTCACGGTGGTGGCGTTCAATCTGGTCGGGGATGGGCTGAGAGACGCACTCGATCCGAGGTTGAGGACATGATCCCCGTGGTCGTGATGCCCAGAATCGCGCAGGGCGGTGTTGGACTTCGGAGGGCCGTCTGATGCCGCTCCTCGAGGTCCGTGACCTGCGCACGTATTTCAGGACCGACGCCGGTGTGGCCCAGGCCGTGGACGGCGTCTCCTTCCACGTGGAGGAGGGGGAGACACTCGGGATCGTCGGCGAGTCGGGTTGCGGGAAGACGGTCACGTCGCTTTCGCTCATGGGACTGATTCCCGATCCGCCCGGGGAGATCGTCTCGGGGAGCTCCATCCGCTTCGGTGGTGAGGAGCTGTTGGGTGCGTCGAACGCGCGCCTCCGGGAGATCCGCGGTAACGAGATCTCCATGATCTTCCAGGAGCCCATGACCTCTCTCAACCCGGTCTTTACAGTAGGGAATCAGATCGCCGAGGCCCTGAGGACACACCGGGGCCTCAACAAGCGAGATGCCCGGACGGTGAGCGTCAGGTTGCTCAAAGAGGTCGGTATTCCGGACCCCGATCAGCGCTTCGACGAGTACCCCCATCAACTCTCCGGGGGGATGCGGCAGAGGGTCATGATCGCCATGGCTCTGTCGTGCGAGCCCCGTCTCCTGATCGCCGACGAGCCCACGACCGCTCTGGACGTCACCATCCAGGGCCCAGATCCTGGATCTCCTCGCCGGACTGAGACGGACGCACGGGATGGCGGTCCTCCTCATCACACACGACCTGGGCGTAGTCGCGGAGGTGTGCGATCGAGTGATCGTCATGTACGCCGGGCAGGTGGTGGAGACCGGCACCGCGGAGGAGATCTTTGCCGAGCCGCGGCACCCCTACACGCAGGGTCTCCTGGCCTCCCTGCCCGAGCTCGGAGGGCGAGATCGGGAGCTCCATCCGATCCGGGGGGTCGTACCGAGCCCCGTGAGCTGGCCGGAGGCGTGCCGCTTCAGGGAGCGCTGTCCGTTCGCGTGGGAGCGCTGCCACCGGGAGATGCCCGAGCTGCTGACCGTAGACGGGGAGGTGGGGCGGTCCGCTCGCTGCTGGCTCATGGACGATGCCGAGCCGGACTCGAGATCCCCCGACTCGACGGCGGCGGGATCGCCCCATGATCCCACAGGAAAGCCCTCATGACTCCCGGATCGGAGAACGGAAACGGGGCTTCGGGTGAGGTCCTCCTGGACGTCCGAAACCTGAAGAAGTACTTCCCCGTCCACCGCGGCATCCTCGGTCGAACGGTGGGCCATGTGAAGGCGGTGGACGGGGTAAGCTTCCAGCTCCGTTGTGGTGAGACCCTGGGACTCGTCGGCGAGTCCGGGTGCGGCAAATCCACCACGGGCCGGGCCATCTTGCGCCTCGTCGAGCCGACTGCTGGACAGGTGATCTTCGATGGGGAGGATCTCGCCACGCTGGACCGCGAGCGGCTACGCGCACTTCGCAGGCGAGCGCAGATCGTCTTTCAAGACCCCTTCAGCTCCTTGAATCCCCGCATGACCGTCGGCGCCATGCTCAGGGAGGTGCTCAAGGTCCACAGACTGGCGCCCAAGGGCCCGGCCCGCTCCCGGCGGGTCAGTGAACTGCTGGAGATCGTGGGCCTACGTCCCGAGGACGCCGACCGGTACCCCCACGAGTTCAGCGGTGGCCAGCGACAGAGGATCGGCATCGCCCGCGCGCTGTCGGTCGAGCCGGACTTCATCGTGTGTGACGAGCCCGTCTCGGCGCTGGACGTGTCGGTCCAGGCGCAGGTCATCACCCTTCTCCGGGATCTCCAAGAGGAGTTTGGGCTCACGTACCTCTTCATTGCCCACGACCTGGCCGTGGTAGAGCGCGTGAGTGATCAGGTGGCGGTGATGTACCTGGGCAAGATCGTGGAGTCGGGCACGGCCGAGGACCTATATGGGTCTCCCCAGCACCCGTACACGAAGGCCCTCCTCTCGGCTGTGCCAAGACCCGATCCGAAAGCGGCACGGACCCGGCAGCGTATCATGCTTTCCGGAGACGTGCCGAGCCCCATGAATCCTCCGTCGGGATGTCCGTTCCATCCTCGCTGTCCGCATCCGGGGAAGGATGAGGAGTGCGGCCGCGTCATTCCTCCATTGGAGGAAAAGGCGGCCGGTCATTTCGCGGCCTGTATCAAAGGTGTGATGCCGTAGAGCCGGGGGTTGACAGGGTTGTCGGCCCGCTCCACAATTCGGACTCCTTGAAAAAACCAGGAGGTCTTGGCCTCCCGCTTATCGGGCCGGGACGTGTAGTGGAAAACATTTTATGCTGGAGGTCCCCTTGGTCGGTCTGATGCGTGTCTACAGTGCCCTGATGCAGCTCCCTGGGTTGGATCAGCCGGATCAGACCCTCGGAGAGCGGATGCAGTTCGTCTGGGACGAGACTGGCTTCATGCGCTACCCGTTGGCCCTCTGCGTGGTCATCGGTTTCATCGTCATCATCTGGAAGTTCTTCGATCTGCTCATGAAGTCCTCCCGGACGAAGAAGATCCTCGGTGAGGTCGACCAGCTCTTGGCCCAGCATCGGATCGACGAGGCGCTCGAAGCTACCCGGAATTCCGACGCCCCTGCCGCGAAGATCCTCTATGCCGGCCTCGATCGGCAGGAGGAGGGCACGGAGCGTGTCATGAAGGCCATTGAGAACCAGGGTCTCATCGAGCTCAGCAAGCTCGAGAAGGGACTGGTAGTTCTGGCGACGCTCACCAATGTCGCGCCGCTCCTCGGCTTCCTCGGGACGGTGATCGGGATGATCATTGCGTTCCAGTCCATCGAGGCGGCCGGAGAGGTAGAGGCTACCCTGGTGGCTGGAGGGATCAAGGTGGCACTCCTCACAACGGCGGCCGGACTGGTGATCGCCATTCCGGTGAGCATCTCGCACAACTACTTCGTGTCGCGGATCGACAGCCTTGTCATCGACATGGAGGAGTCGGCACAAAAGATGATCGATGCTCTCCATGCCATGGAGGCGGATCGAGCCGGTTAATAGCCTCGCTGGCTCAGCGAGCGCAGGAGGGGCCACCCGGCAGGGGGGTGTGGCCCCTCTTTTTTTCTATCTAGCCGATCGAGGGGCACTTCCGGGCCCCTGTACCCTATTCTTAGTATGTAGAGTCGTTTGTTTAGCTCGGTACGAATCGGTGGGGTTGGCAGCACGGTGAGATTCGGCGGTCCACTTCTTCTCCTCGCCCTCCTCGGGGCAGGTTCTTCCGGCCCGCAGGCCTGGAGGACCTCCCCTGGACCGCAGGCGCGGAGCACCTACCCTGGACCGAGGCCGGCCGGCACGCTCGGTACCACCGCGGCCGATCCTGTCCTGGACTCGGCCAGGGCCGAGCTGGCCGCTGGCCGCTACTGGCACGCGAGTCGCATACTGCGGTCGAGGAGCGACGGGGGCGACCGCACCGATCCTTCTGAGACTCTGCTTCTGGCTCGTGCGGATGCGGGCTGGAAAAACTGGCCGGGGGTGGTTGAGGGCCTCGAGGGAGCCGACTGGCTGGATGAGCTGGAGAGTGCAGAGGGCCGCCGGTTGCTGGGCCGTGGGCTGGAGGCGGCCGAGCGCTGGGACGCCGCCGCCGAGAGCTTCGCTCGATTCCGGGAGACCGGACCGAGTAGGAGTGCGGTTGCGCCGGAGGTGTCACGGGAGGCCCGGTCCGCGGCTCGGGCCGGCCGATGGGAGTCAGTCTTGGAGGCCGCCGGTGAAGAGTCGTTGGAGCTGGTGGGCTGGACTGCCCTAGACATCGCGGAGTGGATATCCGACAACGGTGACGTGGGGCGCGTCGTGGAGTTGCTTCCGTGGATACGGCGAGACTCGGCGGCGGCCGACGTCGCATGGGAGGTCGAGGCCCGGACCCTTCTCGTGGCCGGGGACTCCACCCGCGCCTTGGACGCGTATCTGCAGACCCTGGAAGCCGAGACGAGGGCCTCGCGTCGCGGGCGGGCCTTCTCGGCGGTGGGAGCGCTGAGACTCGCTCGGAGAGACTCCGCCGGAGCGCGGCAGGCGTTTCAGGCCTCACTGGCCGTCCATCCTCGCGGCGCCAGCGGTGCACGGGCCGCGAGCGCATTGCTCGACATGGGCGACTTGGATGCCGATCTCGCGCTTCTGGCTGCCCAGACTCTCGATCGTGCCGGTGACAGTCGACGCTCCCTGGAGGCCTACAGACAATACGAGGATCTGCTGCCGGACTCGATGGCCATGGATCCGGAAGTGGGGTTGGTCATGGCCCGTCTCCTCTCTGCGGTGGGGCAGCACGATGCGGCGGTCCGTGAATTCCGGCTCCTCGTCGAGACCGACGATCCCGAGTTCGAGCTCCGCGTGCTCGATCGGTGGCTCCGGACCCGTAGGCGCCAGGGTCGGCGCGACGCCGCCCGCACGATCCGGGGCTGGATCATCGAGCGCTTTCCCGAGAGCAGCCAGGCCGTCGACATCGTGTTCGCGCGGGCGGCAGCGGCTCAGGATGGTGGTGCATATGCCGAGGATACCGCCGGGTTCGAGAGAGCCATGACCATGGCTCCATCTCTCAGCTCCGCCGGTCATGCCCGGATGCGCCTGGGGCAGATCCACCTCCTGCGAAACGACGTCGTTGCGGCGGCCGGGGTATTCCAGGCGTATCTGGACGACTTCCCGGACGGACGGCGGTGGGAGCAGGCGGCGTACTGGGTTGCCCGGAGTCTCGAGGCGCTGGGAAAGGATCAGGAGGCCAGGGGCTACCTCGAATGATTCGGGAGAGGAGTCCGGTGTCCTACTACGGGGTTCTCGTTTCGGAGCGCCTCGATGAGTCGTACGGCCCCCCGGTCCCCACGGGGCCCGTCTCCGATCCACCCGAGTGGCTACGAGCCGGCCTGTCCACGGTGGATCTCCTGACCGCCGCCGGCCTCGACGATGGCGCGGAGAGCCTGGTGGCCCAGTTCATCGCACGTGCGGACGGCTCGGTGCCGGTGAGCCTGGATCTGGCCGACAACCTGATCGAACGTGGCTTCACCATCGAGGGGATAAACGTGGGCTGGAAGTTGCTCGGGGAGGGGAGCCCCTACAGCCGGCGACTCCTGCGGGTGCTCTATCCGTTCCCTTATCGCGAGATAGTGACGCGAGAGGCAGCGGAGGCAGGCATCGGACCCTTCTTCCTTGCGTCCCTGATCCGGCAGGAGTCGGCGTTCGCGCTGTCGATCCGCTCTTCTGCGGGTGCCATCGGCCTCATGCAAGTGATGCCGGAGACGGGACGCGAGCTGGCCAGGAGGGGATACGGGGGTTCACCCCGGCAAGCCTTGAGACGGCGGAGATCAACCTCCACCTGGGGACGACGTTCTGGGTGGACATGGAGCGTCGCTACGGTGACGTAAATCTGCCTCTGGCGCTCTCGGCGTACAATGCCGGCCCGACGCGAGCGCGACGATGGAGGCAGCTTCCGGAGGCGGAAGATCCCCTGAGGTTCACCGAGCGGATTCCCTTCGACGAGACTCGCGGCTACGTCAAGAACATCACCCGTAACATCCACCTGTACCGGTTTCTCTATGGAGAGGACTGAGCGCGCCGCACGCCCCCGCAGGGTAGTGGTACAGGTACCACTACCCCCCGCAGGGTCTCCTTGACGGTGGACCCCTACGGTGCCTAACCTTTCAGAGCGGGTCGGCAGACCCGGTCGCCGCCCTCGGCCGGATCGAGAGCCCGGGGCGCCGGAGGGCTAGTGTTTCATGCTGCAGAAGGAGTAGTCGGAATGTCCAAAGGGACGGTCAAGTGGTTCAACGATTCGAAGGGGTATGGTTTCATCTCTCAGCAGGAGGGTGAGGACGTTTTCGTCCACTTCTCGGCCATCGTGGGAGACGGGTTTCGAACTCTCACGGAGGGCGAGGAAGTGGAATTCGAGGTGGCCACGACTGAGAAGGGGTGCCAGGCCTCGAACGTAGTCAGGGCCTAGACGCTCCTTACCCCAAGCAGTGGCGCCCCGCGGACGAGACGGTCCTCGGGGCGTTTTTCAGTTGCCCCGGCGAAGCGAGATCGATCCGTGTCCGGTCCTCACCCTCCATGTACACGTCCGCTGCGATGTCCGCCGGGGCCGTGAGCAGGATGTCCCCGTCGGCATCGGAAAGATCCACCTCCAACCGACCTTCTCTCATCTCGAAGCGACGAGCGAACACCTCCTCACCGAGGGAGGCGTACTGGACGCTCAGGGCCTCGGTCTCCTCCGCTACTTGGGTCCCTTTCAGGCTCGAGTGGGCCGACAGGCGCGCCTGGATCCTCGCGCCTGCGATGCCCAAGAGAGTCAGGCTCACGATACCGGCGATCAGGAGTTTGGGTCGTGTGGTCATCGTTTCCCCGCGTCGAGATGGAGCTGCCTTATGCTCCCCGTTGGACCGTGCGGGCATCGTGAAGTTTGGAATCTTCCGGGCCCACCGAGGGCGCTGGCAGGGTGTCGGCCGCGTGTCTAGATTGCTCCGCTTACGACGTTTGGTCGGCAGCGCCGAAAAGGTGACAGGATCCGCTGCGACCGAGGCCACGATCGAAGACAGGCTGAGCCTGATGCGGAGGGCCATGGATCGAATGTTCCAAGGCAGGGACGAGTTCGGGGCCAGCTGGACTTACGTGACGGCGGAGCCCTCCTAGTGTCCCGTTACCGAAGTGTCTCGGCCAGTCGAGGGCACGGTGCATCCGTGGCCTCGGCGTTGGGACTCCTTACCGTAGCTTGCGCTACGCCGCGTCGTCCCGCCTTGATCCCACGGCGCCCCGACCCTCTTGGTGGCTCGCGAACCTCGGAAACGGAACACTAGCGCATGGACGTCCCTCCAAAGGAGGCCCCACGCCTTTTCCTGATTGACGCCTACGCGCTGATCTACAGAGCATTCTTCGCCTTCATCAACCGTCCGCTCACCAACTCCAAGGGGGAGAACACCTCGGCTCCCTTCGGGTTCGCGAATTTCCTCATCGAGATCCGCGACAAGTACCAGCCCGACTACTTGGCGGTGGTCTTCGATGCCGGCAACAGCCACCGGGAGAAGGTCTATCCGGAATACAAGGCCACCCGTGAGAAGATGCCCGATGAGCTCCGGGCGAGCCTGCCCCGGGTCCGGGAGCTGGTTGCGGGCTTCAACGACGCCCTCGTCGAGCTCGATGGATACGAGGCCGACGACGTCATCGGGACGCTGGCCGTGAAGGCCCGGGGCGCGGGGCTCGAGGCGGTGATCGTGTCCGGTGACAAGGACCTGTACCAGCTAGTCGGGCCCGGGATTCATCTGCTGAACCCCGGACGGGGGGGACCCACCGGCGTGGCGGCCGAATGGGTGGACGAGAGCAACGCCCACGAGAAGTTCGGCATCCCCTCCTCCCAGGTCGTCGACTACCTGGCCCTGATCGGCGACTCCTCCGACAACATCCCCGGCGCGAGGGGCGTGGGTCCCAAGACGGCGCTCAAGCTCCTGGAGGAGTACGGCAGCGTGGACGCTATCCTCGAACATGCAGAGGAGATCTCGGGCAAGCGAGCTCGGGAGTCGCTCACGGAGAATGCCGACGAGGTTCGCCTCTCCATGGAGCTCGTGACGATCATGACCGACCTCGACCTCGAGCTCGATCTCGAGGCGCTGAAGGTCCGCGAGCCGGACAAGGAGAGGCTGCATCGCTTCTTCGTGGAGATGGAGTTCCGCCGTCTCATGGAGCGCTTCGCTCCTCGTGGCGCCCCGGCCACGGCGCCTGGCTCCACACCAGTCCCTCCACCGGGGGATGTTTCGGAGGTAACGTCCGCCGAGGGGCCCGAGGAATCCGCTCCGGAGCTGGCGGTCGGGTCGATACCCGGAGCTCCCACCGAGCCTGCATCGGTCAGCTACACGCTGGTCACCGAGCCGGACGATCTGGCTGCTCTGGTGGATCGAGCCCGGGTCGAGGGTCGTTTAGGCCTGGCGGTTCACACTACCTTCCCCGACCATCATCGTGCCGGCCTGGTGAGCCTCGCCCTGGCCGTCGAGCCTGGAGAGGCGTTCTACCTTTCCTTCGGCCACGTCCCCCTCGGGGAGCCGACGCTGGCTTTCGAGTCAACCGGGATCGCCAACCTCGCGGAGCTCGACACCGTCGAGCTCGGCCCTCTCGTGGAGCTCTTGGAGGATCCAACAGTCGAAAAGGTGGGAGCCGACCTCAAGGCCACGGCCGTGGTCCTGGATCGGGTGGGCGTGGTCGTGGCGGGGATCGGCTTCGACGTGACGATCGCTTCCTACGTTCTGGACCCGGGCCGGCGGACCCAGGATCTGGAGGCTCTCTGCCAGGATTTCCTCGGCTTCTCCCTGCCGCCCTACAACGACGTGATAGGGACCGGCAAGAAACGGGTCAGCTTCGCCGAAGTGGACCAGGAGGTCGCCGGGGACTACGCCGGCCAGCAGATCGACGCCGCGCTCCGCTTGGCCGAGCGTCTCGCTGTCGATCTGGAGGATCAGGGGCTGGATGGACTGTTCCACGAGCTGGAGATGCCGCTCGTTCCGGTGCTGACCGGGATGGAGCGCGAGGGGATCCGTATCGACACAGGCTTCTTTCAGGACATGAGCGAGCGGCTCGACAGGGACCTGACCCTCATACGGGAGGAGATCTACAAGGTGGCGGGAGAGGAGTTCAACCTGAACTCGACGCCCCAGCTACGCGAGGTTCTCTTCGAGAAGCAGGGTCTCCCAGTGATCAAGCGGACCAAGACCGGGCCCTCTACCGATTCATCGGTTCTCGAGGAGCTCGCCACGCAGGGACACGAGATCCCGCGGCTGATGATGGAATACCGTGAGCTCGAGAAGCTCCGGTCCACCTATGTAGACGCGCTGCCCCAGCTCGTGATTCCACGAACGGGACGGATCCACACCCGCTTCAATCAGACGGTGGCGGCCACCGGACGCCTCTCCTCCAGCGATCCGAATCTGCAGAACATTCCGATCCGCACCGAGCTGGGGCGGGAGATCAGAAAGGGCTTCATCCCGGCCGAGGGGTACCTCTTCTACGGCGCCGACTACTCCCAGGTCGAACTGCGTATCCTCGCCCACTTTTCCGGGGACGAGCCCCTGGTCCAGGCCTTCCGGGAGGCAGTGGACGTCCACAAGCAGACCGCGTCTGTCATCTTCGAGGTGCCCCTCGAGCAGGTGACGCCCGAGCAGCGGGGGCAGGCCAAGACCATCAACTTCGCCACGCTGTACGGCCAGGGTGCCTTCTCGCTCGCCAGACAGCTGGGGATCGGCCGCGACGAGGCCAAGGCGTTCATCGACCAGTACTTCGAGCACTTCAGCGGGGTGCGGGCCTATCTGGACGAGCAGATCGCCACGGCCAGGGAGAAGGGCTTCGTGGAGACCCTCATGGGGAGGCGCCGCTACATCCCCGAGCTCAGAGCCAAGAACTGGAACGTGCGGCAGTTCGGCGAGCGGGTCGCCCAGAACACTCCCATCCAGGGCACGGCGGCAGACATGATCAAGAAGGCCATGATCGATGTGGCCCAGGCGCTGGCCGATGCGGATACGGGGGCTCGCATGCTGCTCCAAGTCCACGACGAGCTGCTCTTCGAAGTCCCGGAGGGTGAGGAAGACGCGTTGGCAGAGCTGGTCGTCTCCCGTATGGAGGGCGCCGTGGAGCTCAGCGTCCCGTTGGTGGCCGAGGGTGGAGTGGGGAAGTCCTGGTACGACACCAAGGGGTAGTTGGCGCCCCTCGACGTAGCTATTGCTATGCCTTCGGGGCACCGCCTAGGGTCTGGCCGGTAACAAGCGCGCTAGCGCTTGTCAGCACTCCTAACGCGGCTCGCCGCACTTCTTCAACAGGCCTCAAGGCATCGAGCGAGCCTCGGGCCCGTACAGCCATCCCAAGGCCCCGCTCAGCTGCGCACTTTACTGCTCCACTCCGGGCCGGCTGACGCGGACGGGAGATCACTCGTCCTCTCCTCGGCGGCCGGAACTCACACGCGGGAGGAGCAGAATGGGCCGCACCATCAACAAGATCATCCTCGTGGGCAATGTCGGTGGCGATCCGGACGTCCGTGAGACGAAGAACGGGACCAAGGTCGTCCATATGTCCATGGTGACGAATCGTCCCCCCTATGGGGACGATCCCCAGGAGAGGACGGACTGGCACCGCCTCACCCTTTGGGCCCGCGTGGCGCAGTTCACCGAGGACTACGTCAAGAAGGGCGACCGGATCTACGTGGAGGGCCGCCTCGAGTACGACACCTACGAGCGAGACGGGGTGAGCATCCCCACTGCCGACGTGAACGTCCGGGAGCTGGTGCTGCTCTCGTCGTCGAATGAGGCGGTGGACGTGGAGGAGGCGGAGGCCGCGGCCTAGGGCGGTATCGGCCTTGTGGCTAGGAAACCTCTACCCAAGTCTGGTGGGCCTCGTTACGAGCGCCATGCCCCCCGGATCCTAGGCGTCGCTCTGGAGGCAGAGGTTCTAGAGCCACTCCCAGAAGCGACGCTGCACCGAGAGGACGAGCTCCCAGTCCCCGTCCGCGTTGAGGCCCCGCGCCACGTCGAGGAGCAGGAGGTCCCACCCGAGCCCGATGCCCACTCCTGCGGAGCTCCTGAGCCCGTCGGTGCTTCGGCCTGGCCATCCGTCGGGCAACTCGTTGCGGCTGAAGCCTGTCTTGCCGGTGGCCACGAAGGCCCGTATGGACAGCCAGGGTGCGAGCAGGGGCTGGCTGCCCTCGACCCTCATGAGCGCTATCTGGTTGCCGATGAATGATCGGTACGGATATCCGGGCAGGGTGTGTCTGCCACCCAGGAGATAGAGCGACTGAGCCGGGATCTCGTTTGAGGAGAGGCCCAAGTGGAGGCGGCCTCCCACCGTCGTGCCCGACGAGTGCAGCTGGCGCTGAAGGCCGGACTCCCACCACACCGAGCCGTAGCTCCGGTCATCGAAGGCGCCGATCCGCGCTGTGGCTGAAGTCGTGAAGCCACGCATGCCGATCCGCCTCGAGTAGGATAATTCGAGCGCCCAACCGTCTCCCTCATCGACCGGGAGCACGAGGCGGTGCGTGCCCGTTCCACCGGTCGCGTCCACGACCACGTTCTCCCCAGAGCGATGGCGCTCCCACACTCCCGCCAGGCGCAGGGTGCCTGTGCTGCCCACCGCCCACCCGTAGCTCAGCTCCGCGCTCGACGAGAAGTAAGGATCCGTGTAATCCTCTCCCGCCAGCAGTCCCCCCAGGGTGTTCATCGCTGCGCTGGAGCCGCGTAGTCGCCCGCTGGCGTCGTTCAGCTCGTTCCATCGGAGACGGAGTCCAAGTCCCTGATTGGAGGGTGTTCGGGCGAGGGTCAGCGAGAGCTGGCCCTCGTCACGCCCGAACGAGTACCCGCCGTGGGACTGCAGTCTCCAGGTGGGCCCGAGAATGAAGGCCGCACCTGCCCCGGCGAAGGAGCCCTCCGCCCTGTTGTACCTGTAGACCGAGGAGACGAAAGGAACGTAGAGGCGGGAAGGCTTCAGCCCACTCAGGTATCGGCGACCCACCACCGTCATGGCCTGTCGCCGGATGGCCTCGATCTCCGGCGAGGTCTCGAGGCCCTCTTCCTCCAGCTGATCGTACAGTCCCGTTTCGAACGGGAAGCTTTCCCTGGCGGCCTGGGGAACCGACGAGACCGGCCCACCGAAGAAGAGGTACTCCGGCAGCTGTGGGTTGAACTCGTAGTCCCGGATCTCGAACCGGCCTCGAATGACGCTGCTGGCCAGGAAGTCGATGATCGGGAGCTCCCTCCTCAACTCCACTTCCTGGCGGTACGGGAGCCAGTAGTTCCCCTCCCAGACCGAGTTGTCCATGGAGATACGGATGTAGTCCAGGTTGCCGTCGACGTAAGAAGCCGGCGTGAACGTGAAGTTCATCCGGGCGATAGCCCCCGACCCCCGCTCCAGAAACACGCTCCCGATCACCCCTGGAGAGCCTGGGTCCTTGGGCCGGACCTCGACCTCGTACACGCGGATGTCCGGAGTCGAGCCCGGAAGCGAAAGGGTGAGGGAGTCGGTGAGACGGAAGTCGTAGATCTCCTCGGCCCCGGGTGCGACGGGGTGTATGACGGCCGCCACCTCGTCTCCGTCCCCCAAACGGATGAGGTCCCCGAAGTCGTCCTGCACCACGGTGAGGTGATCGAGGTGGTACTTGATGTTCGTCGGGAGCTGTTTCTCGTCCCGGAGCCCGACTACCCGCTGCTTCGTCTGCGCCGGGGCTCGCCAGTAGACCTTCAACGCGATCTGGTCGGTCCTCACCAAGGCGCGCTCGTCGCTGTCGGGGCGGTCCAGAAAGAAGTAGACGTAGCCTCTGGCGTCGGCCTCGTACGCTTGAAAGGCCGAGTCAACGGCCACGGCCTGGCGGAGATCCCTCGCCTGTCCTACCAGCCCCATCGCTCTGGGTCCGTTCCATACGCCGTCGGACTGCGCCTCCACGCCGGGCGCGAGACAAACGAGCAGCAGGAAGATGGTGGAGGTGAGACCCTGCATCCGGGTGGGAAGTGACAGACTGGGCTTCTCGGTCATGCAGATCGTACGCGTACCGCACGGCGCTGGTTCCGCCGTCGCTGGCACGAAAAAGAGCCCCGTCCGATCGCGGACAGGGCCCTGATTGCCGAGGTGGCTTCAGGCGTCAGTTCGCGCTCCAGAATCCCGAGAGAGAGTCACCGTGGGGGCTCTCGCGGAGCTTCTCGAACGCCCGGTTCCGGATCTGCCGGATCCGTTCGCGCGTTACGCCGAGGAGTGAGCCGATCTCCTCCAACGTCCGCTCCTCACCGTCGTCGAGGCCGTAGTAGAGGTACAGGATCTTCCGCTCGCGCTCGGTGAGGTAGCTGTCGAACATCGTCTCGAGGAAGTCCCGACGGGCTATCGCCTCCACATCCTCCTCGATGTCGGTGGCCTCGGCTCCGGCGAACCTCTCACCGAAGCTGGCGCTGTTGCCGTCGCTCCGATCGATGGGAGCGTCGAGACTGAGCTCGCTCGCCGCCACTCGTCGGAGAGCACGGATCGTCTCGATGGGCTCCTCCATCTCACGCGAGATCTCCTGGATCGTCGGTGAGCGCCCGAGCTGTTGCGTGAGAGCCGTGTCGATCCGGGCCAGCTTGGCCAGATTCGAGTTCTGGTTGAGGGGGATGCGAACCGAGCGTGTCTGCTCTGCCAGGGCCTGGAGGACGGTCTGGCGAATCCACCAAACGGCGTACGAGATGAACTTCACGCCCTTGTCCGGATCGAACTTCTTCACCGCTTTGAGCAGCCCCTCGTTGCCGATGCATACGAGCTCGGCGAGGCCTAGGCCACGGCCCTGGTACTTCTTCACATATGAGATGACGAACCGCAGGTTGGCGGTGACCAGGCGCTCCGCCGCCTCCTTGTCACCGGTGCGGGCGCGGCGTGCCAGTGCCCGCTCTTCCGCGGGGTCCTGGATCAGTGGGTATTTCTCGACGTCTTGCAGATACTGGTCGAACGAATCCAGGCCTCGGGAAGTCGAAAACATTCGTTCCGGGCGCCTCGTATTTGGAGGTTGAGAGGGATCGTGAGCTATGCAAACAACGTGCCGTCTTCGGCGCGAAGCGACCTGCTAAACGAGGCGAGGAGAACAGCTTAACTCGCGTCGCGGCGAAGGGTGTCAAACTTATAAAGGTGTGTTTCTGGAGTCAAAGGTTTTCTTTAATAGGCGGGGATCCGAGCCACGAATGGCGTCCCCTGGTGTCATTATGGCAGGTCTAGGTTGGTAGATACCGGGCGGGGACGCCGCTCCTCCGGAGGCCTACCGGCGGCTTCGGCGCAACTGTGGATCCTCGAATCCCTGCAGCAATCCGAGCAACTCGGCGGCCGTGATCCGGAACACGGGCTCCTTGAAGGCGCCGGGGCCGTTCACCGGAAACGCCAGGTCGATCCGGATCACTCCCCGGGTACCTCCGGGGAAGCCGACGCGTAGGCCGGCGCCGGCGCTGGCACCGAAGCCGGAGTCGCTGCCGAACGGGGTGTCGCCCCGCCAGACTGAGCCCACGTCCAGGAACACGGTGAGCCCCAGGTCGAAGAGACTACCAGCAGGCGACCCAAGATAGATCCGGTCCTCAAACGATCCCATCAGTCGCCGGCCGCCCGGGGCGTGGCCGAGGCCGTGGCCCCTGAGGTTAGACGGGCCTCCCAGCGTGAGCTGGAAGGGAACCGTCATTGACCACCCCGCCGCCCCCGAGATCCGCGCGAAGAGTGTGTGGCGAGGTAGGGCCAACGGCTGCCAGTAGGTGTAGACGTCGAATTCGCCAATGGCGTCCCGCCAGTCTTCCTGGGGGCCGTCGAAGATGTGACGGGCCTCGAAGTCCACACTTCCGGCGAGGACCCACCGGCCCGGTGCCAGCCCTCCGAAGACACGGATACGTCCGAAGAAGTCGTCGTCCTCCGTTTCCGAGTCGGGGCCGAGGAACCCCACGCTACGACCCAGCGTCAGGGAGATCTCGCCGCCCACAGGTACGTCCTGGACACCTTGCACAGCGTCGAGAGCGGCCCGCCGCTCGAACCGCAGGTTCCGCTGTCCGAGTATTAGGTTGAGCCGGGTCGCGGAGCGTCCTCGGGTCTGTGGTGAGACCGGCGCGGACAGCTCCGGAGGGGCTGGCTCGGCGTTCGCAAAGTCCCGATTCCGGACCGCCTCGGGACCCTCCTCGAATCGCGCAAAGTCGAGATCGTCTCGAGAGATCCCGAGGCCCAGGATCGTCAGCCGTCCAGCCTCTCCCAGTCGTCCTGCCACCGTAAGCTCGGCACGCTTCCTCAAGAAGGGGGTCACGACGTGTGTGTACACTCCGCCTTCCGGAAGGGCGTATGCGAAGAGGTCCTCCCGACGGGTGTAGAACTGGGTGGCAAAGTACCGGCCCACCTCGCCGACGAACGGATAAACGAAGGCCTGTTGGAAGAAAGGACCGACACGGGTCTCTCCCGCTTGGAGCTGGGCGTCCCATCGGGTGCCCAGGAAGCGGGCTGTCTGGACCGCCCCTCCGATCTCGCGAGCTTCCCGGCGCTCCCGGTAGAAGCCGCGGGCCGCGACACCCTTCCCAAGGACGTTCTTCTCCGCGACGTCGAGTCCGTTGAACTCGAAGCCCTCGTCAAAACGGGCGCGGACCGTCACCTGGAGGGTCCACTCATCCTGTGTGTCCACTACGATGTGGACGGAGCCGTCGGACTGGGGGACGGCGAATACGTCCACCCGAGCGATGAAGCCCAGTTGGCGGATGATTCTCTCCGACTCCGCGACCAGAAACGGATCGTAGCAATCGCCTACTTTGAAGAGCAGCTCCCCCTGGATAAACTCCTCGTCTGTCTCCATGTGGAGCCAGTTGGCGAAATTATAGAACCATTCGAAGGACCTTCCGTTGGTGAGGTTTGTCGTGTCGAAGACCGAGTGGCTGTTTATGAAAATGAAGGAGATCTGGCCGTTCGGACACGCCTGTCCCACAAGCCCAGCCGGCCCCGAGGCGGTGAACGCGGCGAGGAGGATCAGCGCTCGGGTGAGACTTCGGGCCCAACGCTCTCCAGCGGCGGCGATTGACACTCGGTTTTGCTCGGCTAACCTAAACATTCCCCTCTGAATAAGGCTTTCGAATGGACGCTCGTAGCAAAGCGGCTCTGGAGTATCACACGAAGGGTCGCCCTGGCAAAATAGAGGTCCTTCCCACCAAGCCACTGAGCACTCAGAGAGACTTGTCTCTCGCGTACAGTCCGGGTGTGGCGGTGCCCTGTCTAGAGATCCACGAGAGACCGGACGACGTCTTCAACTATACTGCGCGCGGCAACTTGGTTGCAGTCGTCTCCAATGGGACGGCGGTTCTGGGACTCGGCAACATCGGACCGATGGCGTCGAAGCCGGTCATGGAGGGCAAAGGCGTGCTCTTCAAGAAGTTCGCCGGCATCGACGTGTTCGATCTGGAGGTCGGCTCGGAGGACCCGGAGGACGTGATCCGGTTCTGTGAGCTCCTCGAGCCGACCGTGGGTGGAATCAACTTGGAAGATATCAAGGCTCCCGACTGCTTCGTCATCGAGAGGCGACTCAAGGAGGGCCTGGACATTCCGGTCTTCCACGACGACCAACACGGGACCGCCATCATCAGCGCCGCGGCTCTGATGAACGCACTCGAGCTCGTCGGAAAGAGGCCATCGAAGATCAAGGTGGTGTTCAGTGGCGCCGGTGCGTCGGCCATCTCCACCGCGGAGCACTTCACGCGGATCGGGATTCTCCGTGCGAACATCCTCATGGTGGACAGCAAGGGGGTGATTTACGAGGGACGCCAGGAGGGCATAAACGAATACAAAGCGCCCTTCGCCGTCCGGACCGACCTCCGTACCCTGGAGGACGCCATGAAAGGGGCCGACGTGTTCATCGGCCTCTCGGTTCGCGGGCTGGTGACCGAGGAGATGGTGGCCTCCATGGCCAAGCGTCCAATCATTTTCGCGCTGGCCAATCCCGATCCGGAAGTCACGCCCGAAGAGGTGGCCAAGGTGCGGGACGACGCTATCGTCGCTACGGGGCGCTCGGACTATCCGAATCAGGTCAACAACGTTCTCGGGTTTCCGTTCCTGTTCCGTGGCGCCCTGGACGTCCGGGCCAAGGCCATCAACGAGGAGATGATGCTGGCGGCCACCCGCGCCCTGGCCGAGCTGGCGAAGGCCACGGTGCCCCAATCCGTGGCCGCGGCCTATGGCGGCGAGTCCTTCGAGTTCGGCCAGGAGTACCTGATTCCCAAGCCGTTCGACTCCAGGGTGCTCTTCCACGTGGCTCCGGCCGTGGCGAAGGCGGCCATGGAGTCCGGCGTTGCGCGGGAGGAGATCGACCTCGAGGAGTACGAGGATCGGCTCAAGGCGAGCCTGGGGCCGAGTGGCGAGGTCATGCGAGGGATGGTCAGCCGTGCGCGGAAGCGACCCATGCGCGTGGTCCTCACGGACGGCTACAACGAGCGCGTGATCCGTGCCTGCCAGCAGATCGTAGAGGACGGCGTCGCGATTCCGGTCCTCATCGGCCGGGAAGACAAGGTCCAGAGGATCTGCGAGCTCCACGGCGTCGACATTACCGGCACTGAGATCGTCCACCCGATCCTGAGCGACGAGGTGCGCCATGAATACGCCGAGGAGCTGTACCAGTCCCGTCTGCGGAAGGGACTGACCCGCGCCGAGGCTCGTTCGCGGATGTACCAGCCCGGCTACTTCGCCGGCATGATGATCCGGCGAGGTGACGCCGACGCCATGGTCGCCGGCATCGAGTCCCACTATGCGGAGCTCTTGCGGCCGGCGCTGCAGGTTCTCGGTCGGGCCGACGGGGTGCGGAGGGTGGCCGCCATGTACATGGTGGCGCTCCGCGACAGGGAGCTCCTCTTCTTCGGCGACACCGCCGTGAACATCGATCCCGACGCGGATGCTCTCACGGACATCGCTCTGCTCACATCCGGCTTCGTGGAGAAGCTCGGAATCGAGCCGCGCATCGCCATGCTCTCGTTCTCCAACTTCGGATCGGCTCGCCATCCCGAGTCCGAGAAGGTGCGGGCGGCCGTCGACCAGGTGAAGGCGCTCCGCCCGGATCTGGAGGTCGACGGCGAGATGCAGGCTGACGCGGCGGTCAACACGGAGATCTTGCGGGAGCAGTATCCGTTCAGCACGCTCACGGGGGCGGCCAACGTGCTCATCTTCCCGAACCTCGCTTCCGCCAACGCTTCCTATAAGTTGTTGGCGGAGATCGGAGGGGCGGATGTGATCGGTCCGATCCTGCTGGGGATGAAGCATCCCGTGCACTTCCTGCAGCGGGGATCCACCGTCCAGGACGTCGTGAATCTGGTCACTCTGGCGTCCGTGGACGCCCAGGCCCGATCTGCACAAAATTAGTGCTGGACTCGACCCAGGCGGTCGGTGTTTTCTCGGTGTTGAGCACTACTGAAGAGAAGGAATAGGGGCCGATCAATGGCGACACAGATCGAGGGCAGTCCGTCGATGATTGCAGCGAAGGCCTCCGCCCGAGCGGGATTGGACGCCCACGGACTCGACCCGCAGAAGCAGGTGCACTGGAATCTCTCCCCCGCTCAGCTCTACGAGCGGGCGCTGGCGCGGGGGGAGGGACGACTGGCCCACATGGGTGGGTTCACGGTCGTTACGGCCCCTCACACGGGGCGCTCGCCGAACGACAAGTTCACGGTCAAGGAGTCCGCTACGGGCGAGAGCATCGACTGGGGCGCCGTGAACGTGCCGCTGAGCGAAGAGCATTTCTACGTGCTTCGTGACGAGATCATCCCCTTTCTGAACGGGCAGGAGCTGTTCGTCCGGGACGCCAGGGCCGGCGCCCATCCGGCTCACGGACTGAACGTCCGGGTGGTGACCCACAATGCGTGGCACAACCTCTTCGCGTACAACATGTTCCTGCGGCCCACCGCCGAGGAGCTCGCGGAGTTCCAGCCCGACTTCACGGTGCTCCATGCGCCGGGCTTCCTGGCCGACCCGGAGAGGCACGGCACGAACAGCGGCACGTTCATCGTCGTGAACTTCCAGGAGCGCCAGGTCGTGATCGGTGGCTCCAACTACGCCGGAGAGATCAAGAAGTCGATCTTCTCGGTCCTGAACTACATGCTCCCGGGCCAGGGCGTGCTGCCCATGCACTGCTCGGCCAATGTCGGTCCCGATGGCGACACGGCGCTCTTCTTCGGCCTTTCGGGCACGGGCAAGACGACGCTTTCGGCCGATCCGGAGCGGGGGCTCATCGGCGACGACGAGCACGGCTGGGGCGAGTCCGGGATCTTCAACTTCGAGGGCGGTTGCTACGCGAAGACCATCAAGCTCTCGCCGGAGGGTGAGCCGGAGATCTACCAGGCGACCAAGATGTTCGGGACGATCCTCGAGAACGTCATCCTCGACGACCACACCCGGGAGATCGACTTCGACGACGGGAGCATCACCGAGAACACCCGTGCGTCGTACCCCATCCACTACGTTCCCAACGCCGTGGTCCCGGGTCTGGGCGGGAACCCGAAGAACGTGGTGTTCCTGACGGCCGACGCCTTCGGCGTCCTGCCTCCCATCTCCAAGCTCTCGCCCGAGCAGGCCATGTATCACTTCGTATCGGGCTACACGGCGAAGGTGGCGGGGACCGAGCGGGGGATCACCGAGCCCACGGCGACGTTCAGCGCCTGCTTCGGGGCACCGTTCCTGCCGAGACACCCGGGGGGTTACGCCGAGATGCTCGGTGAGCGACTCCGGGAGCACGGCTCCAACGTCTGGCTCGTGAACACCGGGTGGAGCGGGGGGGGATACGGTGTGGGAAGCCGCATGAAGCTGTCGTACACGCGGGCCATGGTGAGCGCTGCGCTGGCCGGCGAGCTGGATGGGGTCGCCACCGAGGCCGATCCGGTCTTCGGGCTGCAGATCCCAGCGGAGGTGGCGGGCGTGCCCACCGAGGTCCTCACCCCGCGCTACACCTGGGACGCCGGGGCCGAGTACGACGCAGCCGCTGAGAAGTTGGCCTCCATGTTCAAAGAGAACTTCGGCAACTTCGAGGACCACGTCCCCGAGGACGTGAAGGAGGCGGGCCCGAAATAGGATGGCATTACGCTCGTCGGTCCGGGTAGCCGGTCACCGCGAGGTCGGACCCGTGCCTGTCGAATAGGACCATCGGTTGTCAAGCATCGCTTGCTCGGCGTAATCTCCGAACCCGTAGAACGGGCGAGCACGCCGCCGGAGTTCGCCAGGGTGGCTGTTACGAGGCCCCCGCCTCCAACCGAGTGAACGAGCGACACATGACTAAGTCCTATTGGCTCATGAAGAGCGAGCCCGACGTCTACTCCATCGACGACCTCAAGAACGACAAGACGACCTATTGGGAGGGCGTGCGGAATTACCAGGCCCGAAATCACATGATGGCCATGAAGAAGGGCGACGAGGTCCTCTACTACCACAGCCAGCAGACGCCGCCGGGCGTGGTGGGCGTCGCCCGGGTGATCAAGGAGGCGTATCCGGACTTCACCCAGTTCGACAACAAGCACACGTACTTCGATCCGAAGTCCAGCGAGGAGAAGCCGCGCTAGTGGATGGTGGATATCCGCTTCGTGAAGAAGCTGAAGTCGGAGGTCTCGCTGCATGACATCAAGGCCGTGAAGGCGCTCTCCGAAATGGTTCTCGTGAACAATTCCAGACTCTCCGTCCAGCCCGTCCGAAGGAAGGAGTTCGACATGATCCTGAAAATGGGTGGAGGCTGAGGACGTATTACTGCTGAGGCCACGCGTGGCCATGTCCACACGCGGTCTGGTCTATGCGGGGTGGGCCCCGCCACATGAGCGAATCCGATGAAGGGAGGAACGCCGATGATCGTCGATGTCAGATTTCCACTGCGCTCGTCTACCCATCAACGGCGATCACATCAGCCAGAGGCGGGCTCTAGCGCCTCAGGGGGGGCCGGGCTCTAGCGCCCCCTCTCTAGACACGGAGCCCTCGCCTCGGGGCCCCGGTTTTCGCGCCGTCCGCCCGAGCAGTCCGGTGCGGCCCGGGCCCGGGTCGAGTATTGTGAGTGCGCATCCGTGGTAATTGGGGTTGCTCGGCGTGAGCGCCCCCCTGGTAAGGTTGGAAGCGTTATGGTAGACACACTGACGGCGCCCGAGACCGGAACGGCTACCCCGGTCATCGGCCACTTCATCAACGGCAGGCCGGTGGCCGACTCTGTGAACACGCAGGCTGTGTATGACCCGGCGAGGGGAGAGGTCGTCCGCCATGTGGCCCTCGCCGGCAGGCAGACGGTCGAGCAGGCCATCGAGGCCGCCCACGCGGCGTTCCCGGCCTGGAGAGACACGCCCGCGGCCAAGAGGGCCCGCATCATGTTCCGCTACAAGGAGCTGCTCGAGGAGAACGCCGGTCGTCTGGTGGCGCTCCTGAGCGAGGAGCACGGTAAGGTCCTCGAGGATGCTGCGGGCGAGCTTCAGCGCGGCATCGAGAACGTCGAGTACGCCTGCGGGGCTCCCGATCTGCTGAAGGGTGAGTACAGCAAGAACGTCGGCCCCGCCATCGACAGCTGGTCCGAGTTTCAGCCGCTGGGCGTGGTGGCTGGTATCACGCCGTTCAACTTCCCGACGATGGTGCCCATGTGGATGTATCCCATCGCGCTGGTGTGCGGGAACACCTTCACACTGAAGCCCTCGGAGCGGGACCCGAGCGCGCCGATGCTGGCGGCCGAGCTGCTGAAGGAGGCGGGCCTGCCGGACGGCGTCTTCAACCTGGTCAACGGCGGCAAGGAAGCGGTGGACACCCTGCTGAACGATGGGCGGGTGCAGGCGGTCAGCTTCGTCGGCTCTACGCCCATTGCCGAATACGTCTACCGGACCGGCACGGCCAACGGTAAACGCGTGCAGGCCCTCGGTGGCGCTAAGAATCACGCCATCGTGATGCCCGATGCCGACATGGAGAATGCGGTCAACGCGTTGATGGGGGCCGCCTACGGCTCCTGCGGCGAGCGTTGCATGGCGATCTCGGTCGTGGTGGCAGTCGGGGAGGAGACGGGTGATGCCCTGGTCGCGGGATTGTCCGAGCGTATCGAGCGTCTGAAGGTGGGCGCCGGATGTGAGGTCGGGAACGACATGGGGCCGCTGGTCACACGTGAGCACGAAAAAAAAGTCCGGGGCTACGTCGATCTGGGTGTGGAGGAAGGCGCAGACCTGGTCGTAGACGGTAGGGATCTTCAGGTGCCCGGTCATGAGGACGGTTTCTTCCTCGGAGCCTGCCTCTTCGACAATGTGAAGCCCGGCATGCGCATCTACGCCGATGAGATCTTCGGGCCGGTGCTCGCCGTAGTGCGCGTCGACGGCTTACATGAGGCGATGGACCTCACCGACGCGCACGAGTTCGGCAACGGAACCTGCATTTTCACTCGAGACGGTGAGGCGGCGCGCTACTTCAGTGATCACATCAGGGCGGGCATGGTGGGGATCAACGTCCCCCTGCCGGTGCCGGTGGCGTACCATAGCTTCGGCGGCTGGAAGCGCTCGCTCTTCGGCAATCTCTTCGCCTACGGGCCTGACGGCGTGCGCTTCTATACACGACGAAAGACCATCACCCAGCGCTGGCCGTCGAGTGACGTTCGGGAAGGGGTGAAGTTTGCCTTCCCGAGCGATGCATGAACGCTCAGCTAGCCTGAACGGATACGCGGCCCGTCATCTCGCGTCATTGAGGGACGGCCCGCTTGGCACATCGGGGCTCCGCGGCCCCACGCAAGAAACACGGGAGGCAAGGATGGAGACGAGCGGAGTCGAGACGCTGATGAAGAGCCAGGCCGTCATGGCGGGCCAGAACGAGTTCGTATTCCCGGCCGCAAAGCCCCTATACGACAAGCCTCTCGTCCTGGCCGAGGGCGAAGGTGTGCGGGTGCGAGACGCCGACGGTCGCGAATATCTGGACCTGTTCAGTGGCATCCTCACCACGTCCGTGGGACACTGCAACCCAAAGGTGGTCGCGCGAGTCCAGGAGCAGATGACACGCTTGGGCCACACCTCCACGCTCTACGTCACCGAGCCTCACGTGGAGGCCGCCCGCCGCCTGGCCGACATCGCGCCCGGCCAGCTGAGCCAGACGTTCTTCACCAACTCAGGAACCGAGGCCATCGAGACGGCCATCCATATGGCCTGCTTGCACACGGGTCGCACGGAGATCGTCGCCCTCCGGCAGGCGTACCACGGCCGCAGCTTCCTGGCCACCAACATCACGGCCGTGAGTGCATGGCGGCCGATGGCCACCACGTTCCCGGGCATCAAGCACACGCTGACTCCCTACCCGTACCGCTGCCCGTTCAAGCAGCCGTGCGACGAGAGCTGCACCGAGGCGTTCGCCCACGACCTCGAGGACGTCATCCGGACGACCACCAACGGACGTCCAGCCGCGTTCATCGCCGAGTCCGTCATGGGTGTCGGGGGCTATATCGTGCCGCCGCCCGGATACTTCGAGCGGGCCGCCGAGATCATCCGGTCGTACGGCGGGCTCTTCATCTCGGACGAGGTTCAGTCCGGCTTCGGCCGCTCGGGCGAGCGCTGGTTCGCGATCGAGCATTCGGGCGTCGAGCCCGACATCATGGTCATGGCCAAGGGCATCGCCAACGGAATGCCCGTGGGCGCCACCATCACACGGCCGGACATTGCCGCGTCCTGGAAGGCGAAGACCATTTCCACCTTCGGGGGCAATCCGGTGTCGATGGCGGCGACCACTGCCACCCTGGAGGTCATGGTGGAGGAGGACGTGCCGCAGAGGGCCAAGGAGCGGGGCGGGCAGCTCTACGCAGGCCTCATGGAGCTTTACGCGCGTTTCCGCTGGATCGGAGATGCCCGGGGGATGGGCCTCATGCAGGCTTTGGAGCTCGTGGAGGATCCGGACACAAAGGAGCCGTCACCGCAGAAGACGAAGGCCCTTCTGGAGGCCGCCAGGGAGGAAGGTCTCCTCATCGGGATCGGAGGCCTCCACGGCCACGTCATCCGCATCGGGCCGTCACTCCTCATCACCGAGGACGAGATGGCGGAGGGACTGGAGCGCCTGAAGCGGGCGTGTCAGCGGGTCAAGGGCGCCTAGTGTGGTGTCCCAGAAGTGTCTCGGCCATTCGAGCACCGATGCATCCGGCCCTGCGGTGTTCCTCCTCCTCAAAATAGCGTTGCTATTCCTCGTCGTCGCGCCTTGCAGGATCCGGCGCCTCGGCACTCTCGGTGGCTCGCGAACTTCTGGGACACCACACTAGTGTCCCGTTGCCGAAGTGTCTCGGCCAGTCGAGGGCACGCTGCATCCCTTGGCTCGGCGTTGGAACTCCTTACCGTAGCTTGGGCTACGCCGCGTCGTCCCGCCTTGATCCCAGGGCGCCCCCACCCTCTTGGTGGCCCGCGAACTTCGGCAACGGAACACTAGCCGTTGACCTCCACGGTCATCATCGGGGTCCTCGTTGTATACCTGCTCGTCCTGCTGGGCCTCGGCATGTGGGGGAGCAGGGCCTCGGGGAGCGTGTCCGGTTACTACGTGGCCGACAAGAAGCTTCCTTTGTGGGTCATCGCCTTCAGCTCCAACTCCACCGGTGAGAGCGCCTGGCTGCTCCTGGGGCTCACCGGGATGGGGTACGCCGTAGGCTTCCACGCTCTGTGGGTCGTTGTGGGAGAGTTCCTCGGCGTTCTAGTGGCGTGGAAGTACGTGGCCCGCCCCTTCAAAGAGTACACCGACCGGCACGACTCCATCACGGTTCCAGACTATCTGGAATCCAGATTCCACGATGAAGGTCACGTCATTCGCGTGATCAGCATGATCATCATCGTGAGCATGGTCACCGCCTACACTGCGGCTCAGCTGACGGCCTCGGGGAAAGCCTTCGGGTCGTTCCTGAACACGAGCTACTCGATGGGGGTCTGGATCGGTGCCGCGGTGATCCTCTACTACACGACGGTGGGTGGCTTCAAGGCGGTGGCATACAGCGATCTCTTCCAGGGCGTGCTGATGTTCGTGTGCCTGGCCGTGCTCCCGGTTGTTGGGATCGCCGCCGCAGGAGGCTGGTCGTCGATGGTCGAGGGCCTTCGGGCGCAGGACCCGAGCCTCCTGGGCCCCATGGGTGCCGCCGGATTCAGTCTCAGGGGCATCATCGATGTCGCCGGGTTCGTCGCCATCGGACTCGCCTTTATGGGCTCGCCACAGCTTCTCACCCGTTTCATCGCCGCCCGGGGGCATCGCGACATCGTCCAAGGGGGCAGGATCGCCGTGTTCTGCATCCTGGTCTTCGACCTCGGGGCGGTCTTCGGGGGGATGGCGGGACGCGTGCTCTTCCCGGGGCTCGCCGACCAGGAGACGATCCTTCCGGTCATGAGCAGCTCCCTCTTCCCGGCGCTCTTCACGGGGATCTTCCTGGTGGTGGTCCTGGCGGCCATCATGTCCACAGTGGACTCCCTCTTGATCCTTGCGTCCTCGGCGGTGGTGAGGGACATCGTCCAGCAGATCTTCCACCCCGACGTAAGCGAGCGGCAGCTCTCCCTCTACGGAAAGGGCGTCACCGTCGTCATCGGAGCCGCGGCGTTGGCGGCGGCACTGACGGAGGCCAGGGCGATCTTCTGGTTCGTGCTCTTCGCCTGGTCGGGTCTGGCCAGCGCCTTTACACCGGTGGTTCTCTGCTCGCTCTTCTGGAAGGGGACCACCCGAGCCGGGGCTATCGCAGGGATGGTCTGTGGATTCCTGGCGGCCGTGCTCTGGGTTCTGCTGCTCAAGGGGCGGTTCTTCGATCTCTACGAGATGATGCCCGGATTCGCGGTAGGGTTCGTGGTGACCATCGGCGTCAGCCTGGCCACCTCCCCGCCGCCGGGCGCTGCGGAGGAGATAGACTCCGTTCGGGAGGTGGTGAGGGCACCGGCTTCCGCCTAGTGGCCTCCCTTCGGCCTGGAGCCGAGCAGGGCCGGCCGCTGAGGACTCAGGCGCCCAGGACCCCCTCAGCCAACAGCTTCTCGATCTCGTCGGGTCCGTAGCCCAACTCGGCCATGACCTCGCGAGTGTGCTCCCCGGCGCGAGGGGGCACAGTGCGGGTCTGGGGCCTTTCGTCGTCCCAACGAAGCGGGATGGCCACGTCTCGGTAGTTGGGAATCTCCGGATGATCGACCCGGGAAAGCATGCCGGACGCTCCAACCTGCGGGTCTTTGGTCACGTCAGCCATGTCCTGGATCGGAGCCGCGGGAACAGCGTGCTCTCCCAGGAGTTCCCAGAGGCCCCGGGTCGTGTGCGCTTGCGTTGCCGCGGTCAGGACGGCGGAGAGCTCGTCCCGGTTCTCCACCCTTGCCGGATTGCTGTCGTAGCGCGGATCGTCCACGAGTTCCGGGAGCTCGAGCGCCACGCACAGCCGGCCGAACAAGGCGTCGCTTCCTGCGGCGATCATCAGCTGTCCGTCCTCGGTGGGGAACGCGCCGTACGGTGCGATCATCCAGAAGCGGGACCCCATGGGCCCAGGCACCCTCCCGTCGGCCAGATAGCCCATAAGGTGATAGGAGATCCAACCGAGAGCGGTATCGAGAAGAGCCGTCGTCACGTGGCAGCCTTTCCCTGTCTCGGAGCGGCGCCGCAGGGCGGCCAGGACTCCCAGGGCGCCCCACATGCCGGTGCCGAAGTCCACCACCGAGCCACCCACACGGGCCGGCCCGGTCTCCGCGTGGCCCGTAATCGACATGATGCCGCCGTACGCCTGCATGAGGGGGTCGTACCCGGGCAGGTCCTTGAGCGGCCCGGAAGGTCCGTACGCAGTCACGGATACATAGATAATCTCCGGACGCCTGGCCTTCACCGCTTCGTAGTCCAGGCCGAGCTCCTCGACGACGCCGGCTCGGAGCGACTGCACGAAAACGTCGGCGCCATCGATCAGCTTCCAGAGGATCTCCCTGCCGCGGTCGCTCTTCAGGTCGAGGCGGACGCTCCGCTTGTTACGGTTCGTGGAGAGAAACAGAGGGCTCTCGCCGCCCCAGAACGGGGGACCCCAGGCACGGGCGGCGTCTCCTTTGGGCGGCTCGATCTTCACGACCTCCGCGCCGAGGTCGCCGAGGATCTGCGTGCAATAGGGCCCCGCGAGGTTCTGCGTCAGATCCACCACCCGAAGGCCCCCGAGGTGATCCATCATGCTGGGGCCCTGCATTTGCCTCGGCGGGGCCGTCGTATGGCCCCTTCCTCCAGCCACCTCTGAGGCGTCACCGTCCGCTCCAACTCCCTCGGGCGAAGCTCGAACCAACGCGCCACCAAGAGGATCTCCGCCGCTTCGTGGGGCTGCAGCGCCCCGGGACCCCGCTCGACGCTCCGGTACACGTCCCCGACGGCTTTCGACACCCGGCTCCGATCCCGCTTCGACTTCGGATACGCATAGTCACGCCGAATGCGGCCCCGGCGGATTAGATAGACACGATCGTCGCCTGCGAATCCCGGCACTCTGTAGAGAAACGTCAGGCTCTCGGGTCCGACCTTCGAGGAACCGGCGAGCCACGGCGACTTGTCTCTGATAAGCGTCTCCGGTGGTCCCGCCGCAGCACGGGGCGAGGCATGTCCCCAGCTCGGCTCTCATACAGAGCGGCGTGCGCCCGCCGCTGAACATCTCGAGCTGGTCGTCGAAGCACACCGGCGTGGACCCCGGACAGTCCCTCAAACCCACGGCCTGCGCCAGCTCTCGAACGGTGCGCCCCACCTGTCCCACGGCCGGGAATGGACCGAAGTAGAGGGATCCGTCGGCGATGACACGGGTCACGGGCAGGATACGCGGTGCGATCTCCCGCGTCAGTTTCACGAACGCGTAGATGGGCTTGCGCTTGTGCTGGACGTTGAAGCGGGGCTGCCAGCGCTGGATGAGCTTCATCTCCCGCACCAGGGCAGAGAACTCGTTCGGAATGTACTCCCAGCGGATGCGACCGGTCTCACGGATCAGATTGGCGGCCTTGTCACCTGGCGGCGCCCGGAAATAAGAGAGCAGGCGCGTCCTCACCCGCACCGACTTTCCCACGTACAGAGGATGCCCATCGACGCCGAGCAGCTGATAGATGCCCGGTCGGTTCTCGGCGTGGGTACGTACGTGCTCTCGGAGGGCGGAGGTTGGCACGCTCTCTAGGTGTTGGAGTCACGGCACTTTCGCTTTTCCTTCGGTAAGTATAAGGGGCCCCGACCCAAAGAGCCATTGCTCCCGGTGGCGCCGCACTGCTAACGTCCGCCATGCCTTCCGAGAGCCGGGATCGGGTCATTCGGGACCCGCTGTGGAATACGATACGACTCGATGCGATGGCTGTGCGCATAGTGGATACGCAGGCTTTCCAGAGGCTTCGCTACATCCGGCAGCTCGGCTTTGCCCACCTGGTCTATCCCGGGGCGACGCACACCCGATTCGATCACGCCATCGGCGTGTATCATCTGGCCGTCACGGCCATCCGGCGCCTGAAGGAAGGGCGTCGAATCCCCGAGGACATCTGGGAGGATGCGTACCTTGTGCCGTATGCCGCCCTTCTGCACGACATCGGGCACTACGCGTTCTCCCACGCCCTGGAGGAGCTTGAGGCGGATCTCCTCCCGGGGGATCACGAGGCGATCAGCGCGCGCTTCTTCGAATCGCCGGAGCTGAACGATGCTCTGGCGACCATCGGACCCGACGCAGCGCCGAAGATCCATGCCCTGATCCGTGCACGCAGTGACAATCCCCTTGGAGGCCTGGTGGCGGGCGGCCTGGACCTGGACAAGATGGAGTACCTCCGACGGGACGCCCGCTTCTGCGGGGTGCCATACGGCGAGGTGGACGTGGACCGGCTGCTCCAGGGGATCGTCGTCGTCACCGATCCCGAGACTGGGCGGGCGGAGGTAGGGGTCCACGAGAAGGCGGTGGCGGCCCTCGAGTCACTCCTCTTCGCCAAGTATCAGATGTTCAGAAACGTGTATTGGCATCACGGCGTGCGCGCTGCCACGGCTCTCTACAAGAGGATCGTGGACGACGCCGTGCGGGATGGGATCCTCGACCCGGAGGAGCTTGTCGGCGCTACCGACGAGGAGCTGATCTACGAGACGACCCGCCGCGCTCAGGAGGCCGACAGTCCCGTCGCCGAGAGGCTTTCGACACGGTGGCTCCCCGCCCTCAGGACCCGCAAGCTTCCCAAGCGGGCATTGGAGGTCACGGCCGCCGAGCTGGGCGATCGGGTCGTGGAGGACTGGGTGGTCTCCGAGACACCCATGAAGAGGGCGGTGGAGGATCAGTTGGCCGAGGAGGTGGGCCTCGAGCCCGGCGAAGTGGTCATCGACTTTCCCGCCAAGCGTGCCATGTTCCAGCTGGATCTGCTCGTCGAGAGGCGGACCGGGCAGGTCCAGCGCCTAGGTCTGGGTGGCCTCCCGGGACTCATCGATCTGCCGCGCTTGGCTCAAGAGCTCTACACGACTTCACGGGTCCTCCGGGTGTTCACCTTCGAGCGCCGCTCACTGGACCGTGATCAGGTTTTGGGGCGAATCACCCGCCGGGGCTAACGCTCGTGTGGACTCTGGCTCTACTCAGCTCGCTTCTTCGAGTGCCAAGAAGCCAAGCGTAACGTTGTCCGGGGCGCCTCGGGCGTGGGCCTCGGTGATCAGGCTGGCGGTAGCGTCCTCGAGACCGTCCGACGTGAGGCCTTCTAGCGCGTCCTCGAGCTGGCTGTCCGTCATCAGCCCGGCCAGGCCGTCGGTGCAGAGCAGGAAGATGTCACCGGCCCGGGCAGATCCGTCGAAGACATCGGGCTCGACTTCATCGGAGGTACCCACCGCCCGGTTGATGAGGTGGCCGAGAGGATGTCCCTCGGCAGCCGACAGCGTGAGCGCTCCCGACTCCACGAGCTCCTGGACGACCGTGTGGTCGCGGGTGATCCGCTTCAGGCCTCTATCCCGGAGGAGGTAGGCGCGGCTGTCACCCACGTGGCCGACGACCCAGAGCCCTGAATCCCCCTGCATGGCAAGGGCCGTCACAGTAGTGCCCATGCCCGTGTGCTCGGGCTCCTCTCTGGCGGCTTCCCAGATGTTGCGGTTGGCCCGCTGGACTGCCTCAACCATTCTCTCGCCCCAGCCCGAGCTCGATCCTTCGGACGTCAGGCCTTCCTGCACGGTTCGTGCGGCTTCCGCGGACGCGAGATAACCGGCGGGACGGCCGCCGATGCCGTCGGCCACGATCACGATTCCGTTGGTCTCGTCCAGGAGCAGGGTGTCCTCGTTTCGGTCTCGCTTGAGTCCGGGGTCCGACATGCCCGCCACCCGCCAGGTGAGTGCCAAGGATGCTCCAGGGTGAGAGATGCTTGAGCAGGAAGCTTAACCGCAGGAGGAGGATACGCAACGCCGATAGGGACAGTGTCTGCGAGCCCGAGCGAGGCGCGACGGAGGGAACCGGAGGGGGCTACGGGGTTAGCACGTGGTGGCTACCGACTTGCCCGATCTACCGCCATTTGAGGGCAGACGCCGAGGCGATCGAGATCATGTTGCGGGTGGCCGGACGCGTTCCCAAGAGTGGGAACCGTTTTCGTGGCTCGGTGTCTAAGTAGCTCTCGAAGCATCTCGACAAGAATGAGGTAAATTGCTATCTTAATGGCTGCCTATCCTACAGATTCGACGTCGTTCGAGGAAGGTCGGCTCACAATAGAAAACCCGAGTGGTTAGGAGAATAGATTTTCGATGGCTACGGTTACTACGCGAAGAAAACGGAAGGGGCGGCGCAACCCCATGGCCGGCTTCGACGCGAGCATCGAAGAAAAGACCGCCCTCGATCAGTATCTGAGGGATGTCAGTCGCCATGAGCTCATCACTCCCGACAAGGAGAAGGAGCTCGGTGCCCTCGCTCAGAATGGTGACCAGAACGCGATTCAGGAGCTCGCCCGGGCGAATCTTCGATTCGTCATCAGCGTGGCCAAGAAGTACCAGAACCGGGGTGTGGCCCTCACGGACTTGATCCAAGAGGGAAATGTCGGATTGGTCACGGCCGCCCGGAAGTTCGATCCCGAGCAGGGCGTGAAGTTCATCAGCTATGCGGTTTGGTGGATTCGTCAGGCGATCCTGGCCTCTCTGGCCAATCACGGGCGTGCGGTGCGTGTGCCTCTCAACCGGGCGTCCGACCTGGCGCGTATCTTTCGTGAGAAGGAGCGCCTCAAGCAGGAGCTGAATCGTGAGCCCACGTCCGAGGAGTTGAGTTCGGCAACGGACCTCACGCCGGAGCTGATCGAGTCTCTCCAGACTCTCAACGCGGCAGAGATTCGGCTCGATGCCCCCATCGGCGACAGCGAGGATTCCCAGCTCGTCGAGCGGTTCATCACTGAAGAGGCGGCCGAGCCAGAGCAGGAGGTCGAGAGCCGGCTTTTGACCCAGACCGTCGGCGACGCATTGAGCACGCTCGAGGCGCGGGACGCCAAGGTGCTTCGACTCTACTTCGGTCTGGAGGGCGAGCGCGAGCACACGCTCGAGGAGATCGGCAACCTGCTGGGAGTGACGCGCGAGCGGATTCGCCAGCTGCGTGACCGGGCCCTGCGGAGGCTTCGCGAGGGTGGTAAGGGAGACGCGCTGGAGTCGTTCGCGGCGTGACCCACGGGCAGGGAAGCCCCGCCTTCCCCGGGATCGTACGGTCTCGGTGGGGGGCGGGGTTTTTTTTCGTGTGCTGCATATCCCACTGAGCACATGAAAGGCATGGTTCACCTTGTCCGCGGTGGAGTGTACACCGTGGCGCTCGAGTCGGGGACCGTTGTCGAGGCATCGCTGAGGGGTCGTCTTAAGCTCGAGGAGCGGACGGGCGATCAGGTGGTCATCGGAGATCGAGTCCGTGTGACGGAAGTGGGTGGCGAGACCCACGTCATCGAGGAGGTGTTCGAGCGCGAGACGACCATTACTCGCACCCGCTTCGGCGGGCGCTCCACCAAGGTCCTGGTGTCCAACGCCGATCGACTCCTCGCAGTCTTTGCCGCCAGCAGGCCGAAGCCCCGTCGTGACCTGATCGATCGGCTGCTGGTGGTGGGCGAGTACGGTGGGGTCACACCCGTCGTAGTCGTGAACAAGGCCGACCTCGAGGGCGCTGCCGAGGTGGCAGAGGAGTTGGAACGGGTCTACGAGCCCTTGGGTTACGACGTGCTGAAGGTGAGCGCTCTCACCGGTCAGGGCATGGACAACTTCGCCAGGCAGGTCTGCCAAGACATCGCGGCTCTTGCGGGCCCGTCGGGCGTTGGGAAGTCGAGTCTGGTCAACGCCCTCGAGCCGGAGCACGAACTCAGGACCGGGGAGCTCAGCCAGAAGCGGGGCACGGGTCGTCACACCACCGTGACTTCACGACTGATCCAGCTCCGGTGTGGTGGGCTGGTCGCGGATACTCCCGGCTTCAGCGACATAGGGGTTTGGGGGGTACGACAGGCGGACCTGAATGAGTGCTTCCCGGAGCTCCGCTCTCTTGCAGCCGGTTGCCGTTTCCGAGGCTGTAGCCACTTACACGAGCCGGATTGTTCTGTGCGCGAAGCGGTCGCTGCAGGAGAAATCGACACCGGTCGCTTCGAGAGCTATAGGATCCTCTTCGAGGAAGCCGAGTGCTAGAGAAGCCCGGTCCGAGTCATGGCGAGGGGCTCCTAGGACCTGTAGCGCCCGGACAGGGGTGTTACTCGCAAGACCCCGTTGGCCGGATCGTCATCCACGGTCACGGGCCACTGGTACACCTGCTGGAGTGTGCTCTCCCGAAGGACCTCGCGAGGCTCTCCCTCAGCGGCGACGCGGCCACGGTCCAGAAGCAATACACGGTCTGCGAAGCGGGCGGCCAGGTCGAGGTGGTGGGTGATGAGGAAGATCGTCATCCCCCCGTTTGCCGAGGATCTGAGGAGCTCCAGGATCTCCATCTCGTGACGTATGTCGAGACTGGTGGTGGGCTCATCCAGGACCAGCGCCTCGGGCTCCTGGGCAAGGGCCCTGGCTACTCGTGCCCGCTGAAGCTCGCCCCCCGACAGGGTCGAGATGAACCGATGTCCGAGCTCCCATACGTCGCAGCGTTCCATCGCCCGCTGGATGGCCTCCCGATCGACCGGAGTCTCAGGCTGGAGCGGTCCCAGGTATGGGTAGCGACCCATGCCTACGAGATCCCGGACGGTGAGTGGGAATGCCACCGACTCCGCTTGAGGCACGACCCCCACCTCTCTGGCCAGCGCCCGCCGGTTCCACTGCGAGACGCTCCGTCCTGAGACCCGGGTCTCTCCGGTCACGGAGGGGACCATTCCGAGTAGGGCTCTGAGCAGCGTCGACTTTCCCGATCCGTTGGGACCAAGGACCGCGTAGAAGGATCCCCGCGGGACGACCATGGACACGTCGTTCAGGGCGGCATGGTCCATCCCAGGATAACGGACCGTGAGATCGACTGCTTCCAGAGCGTTGGATTCGTCGGTCACCCTAGCGGCCTCCGCTCCCAAAGCTGCGGCGGAGCAGAATGAGGAATAGAGGCACTCCCACGAACGCCGTGATGACGCCGATGGGTACCTCGGTGGGTGACAGGATCGTCCGGGCCACCACGTCGACCAGGATAAGAAACACGGCTCCGGCAAGGAACGAGAGCGGAAGCAGCATGCGGTAGTCGGACCCGACGACCAGCCGTACGCCGTGGGGCACGATGAGCCCCACGAACCCGATGACCCCTGTGGCTGCCACCCCCGCCGCGGTCAGCAGCGAAGCCACTACGTAGGCCGTCTTCTTGACACGCTCCACGTTCGTCCCGAGGTAGCCTGCCGTCTCCTCGCCGATTGCCATGAGGTTGAGCGGGCGGGCGAGACCCGCCAGCAGAACCGCGGCCGGCACGGTATACAGCGTCACCGTCGCCACGGTGGGCCAATCTGCGCCGGCGAGGCTGCCCATCATCCACAGGACGGCGCTCCGCACCGTACGGGCGTCGGAGACGGACAAGACAAACGAGATACAGGCACTGAAGAACGCGCCCACCACGACCCCGGCCAGAAGGAGCACTCGCACGTCGACTCTGTCATCGGCGGCAGCCGCGACCCTCATCACGAGAACGATGGCCAGGAGGGCTCCTGTGAAAGACGCGGCCGGGAGAGCCCAGGAGTGACTCGCTACCAGGCCGAGAGACAGGGCCAAGACGGCTCCGGTGGCGGCTCCGCCGGAGATCCCCAGGATGTACGGCTCCGCCAGGGGGTTCCGGAGCAGTGCTTGAAAAACCGCTCCGGCCAGGGCCAGTCCTCCGCCCACCAAGATGGCCAGCGCCGCCCGCGGCGCCCGTAGCTCCACCACGATTCGTTGGACATTTGGGTCTCCTCCACCCGTCAACGCGGTGACGACCTCGGACGGTGTGAGCGCGACCGAGCCGAGCCAGATGCTCACGGCGAACGCGGCCATTACACCCAGGAGGAGCACTCCAGCCCAAGCGAGCGGCCTCACCGGAAGGCCTCCGGGTGGATCAGACGAGCGATGGTCCTGGCGGCCTCCCCCAGTCTGGGCCCCGGCACCTCCACCGAGCTGGGCAGCGGCACGTGCTCGACATCGGAGACCTGCGGTGGCACGCTCCCCTCGGAGACGAGGATCAAGTCTACCTCACGGGTGATCAGCTCCTCCAGACTCATGGGGACATATAACCCTTCAAGGTCGTCGAAGACGTTCTCCGCCCCGCCGGCCACCATGAGCTCGTGTATGTACGTCCCGGGCCCAGTCACCCACGGGGGCTCGCCACCCATGAGGTAAACGACCTTGCGACGGGGCAGGCCGTCGACGCGCGCCGCCACGTCGTCCAGGGCCTCCTGGATCCCCGCCAAGATCGAATCGGCGGCTTCAGCGGCGCCGGTGATCGCTCCAAGACGTCCGATGATCGACTGAACGTCGGCGATGCCGTCGGGCTGGATGGCGAAGTGTGGGAGACCGAGGTCGCTCAGGCGCTCTGCCGTGGCCTGGTCGGACTCGCCCGCGAACCGGACGACCAGGTCGGGATCGAGTGAGACCAGGACCTCGAGGTTGGGCTGGAGCCCACCCCCCACCGACGGCAGCTCGGCGAGCTCCGGCAAATGGTCGTAGTCCGTTCGACCCACCAGGCTCGCCCGGACCCCCAGAGCCAGGAGCGTCTCGGTTGCCGACGGCACGAGCGAGACGATCCTCTCCGGAGGGGCGTCGAAACGGTGCTGCGCCCCCGAGTCATCGGTGACCAGGATGGGATAGTCGCTCGCAGCGGAGCCTGGGGGGGGGGCCTCGGATGAATCGCCTCCAGTGGTGCCTTGATCGGCTGTGCAACTCAGCTGCGAGGCGACCAGCACACAGGTGCTGAGCCGGCGCAACGAAGTCACTGTGGATGCAGCGCCGCTCGAGCCAGGCGACATTCGTGCTCGTCGTGAGGGCCGAGTCGACCGCGAGACGATCGAGCGAAGCGAGATCAACACCAATCGATTATCGTTGCGGGCCACTAGCTGCCGGACGCTCGCGTCACGGGGCCCTGGTGGCCACGGGCGCCGGCAGGCCGCAAGGGTCCCGGTACGATTCGCTCCAGCCGACGTCCTCTCGCTTCAGGGTGGCGATCCAGACGGAGCTCTCACCCAGCACTTCCAGGATGAGCTCGGGTGTGCCGTCGCCGTCCACGTCCATGCGGCCGAAGTAGCGCACAGCACCCTTGCCGTGCTGGCTCCATACCCGGTAATCGACGTACGTGGTCTGGTATCCACTGCCGTCGGGGTCGGAGGCGATGAGGAAGACCGAGTAGGCATCGGGGGGCGCGGGTCCCACCCGTAGAGAGTCGCCGTACACGAAGGTCGCGACGACCGTGGGGGCCTCTTCGGAGCCGTTCCGGAACATCTGTATGTCACGCCGGATGGCGAGGACGGACCCGGGCCAAGTGGCTCTCAGCGTGGGCAAGAGTGCCCTCATCATGTTGAGCGACGTGACTCTCAGGTCACGAGTCTGCAGGACGGTCTCATGATCCTCGTACGCGAACGATGCTCCGACATCGCTCGAAAGAGCAAGGAAGGTGTTGGTGGCGGCCGCGTTAGGGACGACCTCGATGGGACCACGGACCTGGGGTCTGGCCCCGCAATACGACGCAACCGCGCTATACTCCGCTGCCGTGAGAGTGCCCACCCGCACGCCCTCCGAGAAGAGGGTGAACGTCGAGCCCCCCGCGAAGTGTCGCTCTGCAAATGCTCGGCTGTCCTGGGCCGAGCCATCTCCTGGAAGCGCGTGTAGCCCATCGGCGTGCATCTCCGCCACAGGCACCAGCCAGGCCTCCGATCCTACCCGCCGGCCCAGGTACAGGACGGGCTCCGAGGGCATGGGAGTCACGGGAGTTGCAGTCGTGTCGGCGGGCGGAGCAGGAGCCTCCATGATCGTAGGCTCCGAGGGAGATCTCAACCTCATGTCGACCCCTCCCCACTCCACGTTGTCGCAACCCAACGCGACCATTACAATCCCGAGCAACGGGACCCTCTGAAGGCCTTTGACCATGCGGAAAAGCTATCCCGGCCCCTGGAGGAAATCAAAGGTGCCGCCTGACCACCGGACGGCCCCGGGTAAGGTCGATCTGCGGAGAACGGCGAGTCGTTGAGGGCCCGTCTGGCGTGGGTGCCCTCTTTCGTTGTGGGGGCGGCCGCGGCCACGGCCGCAGCCGTCGCCGTGGCACTGCTGCTGTACTCGGGCGAGGGCATGCTCCGGTCGCTGACGCTGATCGTCGCGGTCGAGCTTGTGGCCTTGGGCGCCGGGCTGGCGGGTCCCCCGGTGGCGGAGTGGCTGGGGGTGGTGGAATCTCTCCGGAGGCGATGGCTGTCGGTGCTCATCACCTTCCTGGCCGCGTCGGTCTTTACAGTCGCTTGGACGTTCGGGGAGGGGTTCGGCGCGGGGGCTACGACCCAGGCTCTCGGCCTGGCGTTGCTGGCAGCGTTGCCACTCTACGCTTGTGGCCGCCTCCTGGCGGCTATCTCTACGGTGTGGATTGCAGATGGGCCGCCGAGGGCCGGGGCAGTCGCCGCTCTGGGTGCCGCACTCGGGGTTCTGGCGACCGGCTTGAGCGGACTGTCGCGCCTGGGTGCCCCGTCTCTCTTGCTTTTCCTCCTCATCGTCCTGTCCGGCACCGCCCTCTTGCAGGGGTGGATTCTGGAGGGGGCGGTTGAGTCGGACACTGACGTGCTGTCGGAATCAAAGGTGGACCTGGAGCCTCTTGCGAAGCCCGAGTCCGAGAATAAGCCCTCGTGATCATCGCCCACTTCTCTGACCTCCACCTGGGGTACCGGGCGTACGCCCATGTGGAGCAGGGCCGCAACGTCCGGGAGTCGGACGTTACCCGCGCTTTCCACCAGGCCATCGAGAGGGTGATCGGACTGGGCCCGGCGGCCGTGGTCGTGGCGGGTGACGTGTTCGATCGGTCGGAGCCCTCTCACTCCGCCCTGGTAGCCCTCGCACAGGGGCTCCAGGCCCTTCGGGAAGCTCTCCCGGACACCCCGGTGCTCTTGGCGGCGGGGGCGCGCGATACACCGGCTCCCGTGGCCGATCCGGGTCCGCTGGCGACGTTCGACACCATGGCCGCCGTGGAGGCCGTGACCGGAACGCTGCGCTCGGTGTACTACTCTCAGCTGGGTTTGAACGTGACGCTCGTTCCCCATCGGGCCACTCTGCAGGGACCGCCTCCACCGGTGGCTCCCAACCCCGATGCTCGCTGGAACGTGCTAGTGGGCTACGGATCGACGGACGGAGGGGACGATGCCATGCTCGCATTGGACCCCTCGGAGTGGGACTACGTGGCTCTCGGCTACGAGCACCACCGCCGGAGGGTTGGAGGGCCTGTGCACTATGCCGGATCCCTCGAGCGGGTGGGGCCTACGCCGTGGGAGGAGGCGGCTGAGGAGAAGGGCTTCCTGACGTGCGAGCTGGGGTCGGGGCGTGTTCGCTTCCACGCCATCCACGGTCGTCCCGTCGTCTCCTTGGCCTCGATCCCGTATGAGGCGGATCGCCCGAACCGGCTCCGCGAACGTGTCCAGGAAGTACTGGACGAAGTCCCGGGTGGAATCAAAGAGAAGATTGTGCGTATTCGCATTGAGGGGCTTCCCCCGGACCGCTTGGACCTGCTGGAAGGGCTCTTGCCCGAGTACCGACGTAGAGCTCTGCATCTGGAGGTGCAGCTCGATGACCGGACGGCTGGAGGGGAATCGGCCGAGGAGCGGCCCTCGGTGCGCTTGGCGTCCAGGCTGGCGGAGCGCCTCGCGGAAGATGGGGGGAGTCTCGAGGATCTGGTACGGCTGGTCGAGGATTGTCTCCCAGCGACGCAATTGTAGGAGGACAGCGCGTTGAGCAGCCTTAATCTCGGCACATCGTCGTCGGACGCGGACCGGCTGGGCTTCCGGCTCGGCCCCGGCCTTGCCGCGCTCGTCGGTGGCGACGGACCGCTCCGCAACGAGGCGCTCGAGCGATTCGCCGGTCCACTGGCCAAGGGCGACGAGCGGTTGGCGACACTGGTGGCCGGACACGGACTGACGGAGCCCGCACAGGCGTGGCGTCGCGCCGTGCGAGTGCTGGCGCAGTGGCTCGGACTGGACGGGGTGGACAGGGAGCTTTCGGATCTGGAGAGAGAGAGTTCGGTGAGCTCGGGCCTCATCTCCATGGACTCGGGGGTGGAGAACCTCCGTGCCCGGGTCCAGGAGATCCGTCGGCTTCCGGAGGCCGTGCGAATGAAGGAGCGTGAGCTCCGGGAGATGCGGGCCGACGCAGCGGAGGTGAGTGGCGACATGGAGGTCGCCAACATGGACTGGCTGCGCGAGAGGCAGGACGCGGAGACGCACCTCCTGGCCTATCGGGATCGGGCCCGTGAGCTGAAGGTGCGGCTCCAGCAGCTGGAGGCTGGGGGCCCTGAGAGCGAGTGTCCCACGTGCGATCGCCTGCTCGCCGGCCGGTTCGAGTCCGTTTTGACGGTGCTGCGTGAGGAGTGGGAGTCGGTCGTTCAGGACGGCAGCTGGTGGAAGCGGCGTCGAGAGCAGCTGGACTTCAAGCCTTCTCATCTTCAGGACCTGGAGGGGAAGGCGATCCGGCTTCAGGCGGCGATCGAGGAGTGCACGGAGGAGATGGAGCGTATCCGTGCGCGGCTCCCCGAGTTGGCGGAAGCCGAGGACACGCTCGCCGCGGTACAGGCCGTTGGAATCTCGAGGGATCGACGGAGATCGACGCAGGTGGCGGACCGCGGGGTGGCCAGCGAAGACGTCGATCGGCGTCGCCGGGCTCTGGAGGCCCTCCGAGCCGAGCTGCTCTCGGATGCCCGGGACATGATTGCGGGGCGGACGGGCCGCTACCTCAATCACTTGACCAGCGGCGGCGTTCTGGGCGTGGGCCTCACCGGAGACGGAGAGGCTACGGTCGTCCGGGACGAGGGGGCGAGACGGCTGCAGTCCGACGAGGAAGTGGCGGCGTACTTGCTCGCGCTCCGGCTCGCGCTCATCGATCTCGCCGCCGAGCGGGGAATTCAATTCGAAGAGGTGCTCCTCGGTGATACCTTCGACCGCCTCGAGCCTGAGGCCAAGGTCCGGGCCGTCGGGCTTCTTCGGAGCATGCTGCCCCAGGTTCCGAAGATCCTCCTCTTCTGCCGGGGCGAGATGCTGGACACGATTCCCGAATCGTTCGATTGGATCGTGGACCTGCGTGTGGACCGGGCCGGCGCGCCTCATACGCGCGTCCGGAGAAGCGGAGTGGGGAAGCTACGGGTCCACTGACCCTGGCGGGTCCCCTACGCTTCCGCCGATCTCATCCTCCTCGCGGCTTCACGGATGGCTGAGATCCGGGAACTCGGTGTACCCGAGACCCTCGGCCTCGTAATCCTGAATCGACTCCCGCCCCGAACCCAGGATCCCTACGGAGCGGGCCAGGTTCTGTACCCCCAGGTACCAGCGGTCCAGGGTCTGCACGATCCGTAGGATGATCTCCGCCTCGAAGCCATGGTTTGGAGACGGATCGGAGGCCGTGGTCCCGCCCGACGGTGATTCGTGCTCCACCCGATGCGTCAGATCCGTTGGTGATCGGCCCGCCAGCTCGTCACCCGCTTCTTCACCTCGTCCCGGTCGATGATGCCCTCGGTGACGATGGCGTCGAAAAGCTGGGCGACCTCGCCGTCGGAGGCGAACCGGAGGCCGATGAGCAGTTCGGTGTCCACATCGTAGATGGCGTCGCGCCGCTCCGGCGGCAGGAGGCGCTCGAGGCGCAATTGCTCCTCGAGGCGAATGATCCGATCCTGCACTCCAAGCGGGAAGAATCGGGCGAAAAACATGGCGATGATGACGCCAACGCCGAAGATCAGGGACATGAGCGACGCGAGGGAGAACGCGGTTACCACCACATACAGCGACCAAAGGACGTATACGGCGATGAGCCCAAAGGACACGAAGTGGTACATGGGGACGAGCCTGGCGTGATTCTCGTAACTCTGCGGGGCGTTGCTCACGGGTTCCTCCTGGCACGGGGATTCGGTTCCTGGGAGGATAGCCGTCGAGGTCGCGCTACCGCCATCCCCGTGGCGGGGCCGACGGATCGCGGTGAGGGCTCCGCGCGCCCAGTCGGGACTACCGCGCCAACGCCTCCCAGGCGATCCGACGATCTTCGTAGGGAGCTGCCGAGCTTTCGTTGTCGCTCCGGATCGCACTCTGGACGAGAGCCGCGTAGGCCCAGGCGTAGTACTTCGGGATGCCGATGGTGGATTGGTCGGGCCAGTATGCCCACTCGTCGGGGATCCCCCCCCGGTGCACGAACACGCTGTCGACCAGCGTGCGAGTCCGCTCCTCGTCGAGCCACGGGCCCGTGACAGGCATCAGGCCCGCGGCCTCCATGACAACGTTCCTCGGGCTCAGATCCGGAGGGCCTGGGTTGAGCCGAAAAGCCACACCCTGCCGGACCAGATAGGGGAACAAGCCCAGGGACCACACCGCGCTACCGCTGGCGGCGAAATAGATGGGCCGGTCGTCGATGCTGTTCTGGATCAGCGCCAGGGCGAATTGCTGCCAGGGGAAGACCACCGTACCTCCGTCCAGCGTGGCGACCACCGGCCCGAGGCGGAACTCGCGGGTCTCCTCCATTGTGACATACCCCGCTGGGCTGGCCACCTGCTCGATGACGGTGTCGTCCAGGGCAAGGATCGACTTCCGCGGTGTGGTCACCGGCTCGTCCATCAGGATCCCGATCTTTCCCAAAGCCTCGGCCTCGCCGGGATCGTGGGTATACATCGCCGCCGTCGATGAGGCTTGGTAGGGACGCTGGCAGACGATCGTCGTCGGATCCTGCTCGGGGTCCACGTTGGCGGGACAGGGGCGGGTCAGGTCGCGGATCTGCTTGGTATACCAGTCGGTGTTGAGATAGGACGTGACGATGACGATCACGTCCCGTCGGATGCCCTCCACTTCCTGCAGGTACCAGAGGGGGAATGTGTCGTTGTCCCCGTTGGTGAAGAGAACCGCATACGGCTCCACGCTCATGAGGAGGTTGTATCCCCAGTCTCTGGCCGAGTAGTCGCCGCTGCGGCTGGCCCAGGACCAGTTGAAAAGAAGCGGTATGAGGGCCAGCGACAGCACTGGGGCCGCCCGCAGCCAGGAGCCGCCCGTCCGCTCGGCAAGCCGCTGCCAGAGCGCTGCGATTCCGAGTCCGGCCCAGAGCCCCCAGACCGAGAAGCCGACGATGAAAAAGTAATCCCGCTCACGCACCTCGTTGTTGTCGGTCCCCGGGGCGGGCGACGCGAGGGAGTACCCGTATTTGAAGTTCAGGTAGAAGACCACGCCCAGCGAGAGCGTGGCGAACAGGACCAACGTGTAGAGCCCGGTGGCCGAGTCACGGCGGAGGTGCTGGCTGGCGCCATAGGCCCCAAGGGCTGCGAAGAGAGCGGTGAACGGGAGCCTAAGGAGTGGGAAGACCGTCTCCGGTCCGGCCACGCCCCTGGCCCATTGCCAGTCGAAGTACTGGAGGTAGTTGGCGTACTGAGACCACAGGGGTGCCAGGCGTGGGAAGAGAGGCGCCTTGTCGTACTGCTGCCTGGAGAGGGCCGCTGACAGCTCCATGCACCCCGCTTGCCCCCACGTGACGATGCTTGTCAGGGCGCTCTGGATGGTCGAACAGGTCGGGTCGCCCTGGTTGATGACGGGGGCCAGACCGGCCCGGAGCGGCAGGAAGAGGTGAATGGAGAGGCCGAGGAACACCGCCAGGGCGCCAACAGCGTAGAGTCGCCAGTTGAGAAGGGTCTTAGGCGAGATCAGCAGGATGAACACAGCCAGAGCAGGGGCGGCCAGGAACGCCATCAGGTGGTTTCCCACCGACAACGCCAGGATGAAAGCCATGAGCACCAGCAGGTTGTCGTCCCTGCCCTTGCCCAGGTTCTCTCGCCAGTGGAACACGAGCCAGGTCAAGAGAGCGATGGTGAAGAGCGAGACCGTGTAGACCTTCTCGTTCACGTTGGACTGATTCCAGACGGTGAAGGCTGTCGCGCTCACGAGAGCCGCGGTCACGGCGCCGACCAACCGGAAGCGTCGATCGTTGGAGAAGAACCCGAGGACGTGGTATACGGCCAGGAACCAGAGGCCGTGGGCCAGGCTCCCCATTAGCGCGGAGAAGAGATTGATGCGGGTGGCCACCGTCAGACCGAGGGGGGCCAGGAGGACGTCCCACGTGCGTGCCAGGACCACGAAGAGCGGGTTCCCAGGCGGATGGGGAATCCCCAGGATATGCCCGGTGGCTATATATTCGCTCGTGTCCCAGAAGGCCGTGGTGGGAGCCAGGGTGATCGCATAAATGAGGCCCACCCCCAGAGCGACGATGACCGCCCAGCCATAGGGCGGTCCGTTGACTTTGGGACCATCTCTTACCCCCCGCTCATCGTCGTCGACGAGCTTGGGGGCTGTTTCGGTGTCGGTGAGGCTCATCTCGCCCCTCGCTGGAGTGCTGCTCGGCTGGCCCCAAGATAGCACTTGAAGAGGATCACCAAGGAGTGGCCGCTCAGTCGTGTGCCGCCTTCAAAGAGGCCCACCACGCTCGTGCTACTTTGTCGTGAGGTGTAGGTTCCCCCAGTCGTCCACCGTCAGCCGCCACCCTTCCGGAACCCATGTGGTGGAGCTGTACTCCGAAACCACCGCCGGCCCTTCCAGTTCGTGTCCGGGAGAAATCTTGCTCCGCCAGACACGGCCAGCCTCCACCCAGCGCCCATCTACGTGCACCTGAGTGGGGCTGAGGGTGACGGGCCCCGTGGTGGGAGGAAGGCGCTGGAGCTCCAGTTCGGGACCGGGTGCAGAGGCGACCACGCGGAGTGTAACGGCCTCCACCGGAGTGCCCTCCCGCTGGTAACCGTACCTCTCCTGGTGAAGAGCGTGGAAGGCAGCCACCCAGTCCGTGCCCGGCACCCGGAGCTCGAAGCTCTGCCCGACGTAGCGAGCGTCGACCCACCGGTGGAGCTCGATTGTCGCCTCCTCCACGTCCTCCTGTCGTATCGCCTCGAGCGTGTGCCTCTCGAGCTCCAGATACACCTCCTTTATGCGTCTCTCTCCAGAGGGCGTCTCGGTGGAGATCAGCACCGTCCGTGACGTCTCGCGGGTCACGTCGGCCGCCAGCATGCCGTAGGCCGAAAGGAGGCCAGGCGTGGGTGGGACTATAGCGCGGTCGGCACCCAGCTTTTGGGCGAGGCCCGCAGCGTGGAGTCCGCCGGCACCTCCGAACGCAACGAGCGCGAAGTCGGCTGGGTCGTACCCGCGCTCCACGGAGATAACACGGAGGGCTCGCTCCATGGCCGAGTCGGCCACAGCCAGAATCCCCTCGGCAGTGTCCTCGAGGCTCGCGTCCAGGCTCTCGGCAAGGCTGGCAAGCGTGGGCTCGATTCCGTTCCGGTCGAGCGTACCTTCACCACCCAGAAAGGCATCGGCGGGAAGGCGACCGAGCCAGACGTGGGCGTCGGTGACCGTGACGGCGTCCCCTCCCCTCCCATAGCAGATCGGACCGGGGTCGGCACCGGCGGACTGGGGGCCCACCCGTAGCGCACCGCCCGGGTCGACACGAGCGAGGGAGCCTCCTCCTGCTCCCACCGTGTGGATATCGATGACGGGGACAGCCACGGGCTGACCCCCGATCTCGAACTCCCGTGTGTGTAGGAGCCCACCGGGGCAAAGAGACACGTCGGTGGACGTGCCGCCCATGTCGAATGAGACAATCTGATCGAATCCGGCGAGGCGTCCCCACGCCAGCGCCCCCACCACTCCCCCCGCGGGGCCGGACAGTACGGTGTGGATCGGCTCTCGGGTCGCACGGCTCACCGGCAGCGATCCTCCGTTGGAGCCCATGATCCTCACCCGCTCCGCTCCGGTCTCCCGATCCAGCCGGCCCAGGTAGGCGGACACGCGGCGTGCCACGTACGCGTTCACCACCGTCGTGGATGTTCGCTCGTATTCCCGGTACTCGGGCAACAGCCTTGCGGATACCGACAGAGGAACAGAGACCTCCGCCAGAGCTTCGGCGACACTCTCCTCATGCGCAGGGTTCGCGTACGAGTGGAGAAGCACCACTGCAACGGACTCAGCACCAGCGAGCCGCTCGGCCAGACCGTCCAACTCGTCCTGGTCGAGGGGCTCGACCACCTGGCCCTCCGGTCCGACTCTGCCGCGGATGCCGACGCGGTCGTCTCGATGGACCAGAGGACTGGGGCGATGGCCGACCAGGGCGTACAGCTGAGGCCGGTTCTGTCGTCCAATCTCTATGACATCCTCGAAGCCGGCGTTGGTGACGAGCTTGACCCGAGCGCCCTTTCGCTCCAGAAGGGCGTTGGTGGCCACAGTGGAACCGTGAAGGAGCAGGTAGTCGCCTTCGCCCGTGCCCAACAGCGTCATGAGTCCCTCGAGGACGGCGTCGGCTGGATCGGTGGGGGTGGAGGGTACCTTGAGCCACCGGAGACGACCGGCGTCGAGGACGAGGATATCGGTGAAGGTACCCCCCGTGTCGACGGCGACGACCCGCCAGATCTTTCCCTTTCTCGCTTCGCTCATAAGTTCTCCAGGCTCCGACCCGAGGCCCCCCTCACGTGACGAACGAGGTCCATGCAGCTCAAGCCCAGCTTCGAAGAGTTCCGCGCCCAGGCGAACCGCGGCGGCGTCCTTCCGGTGTGGAGGGAGTTCCTGTTCGATGTGGACACCGCCGTCACCGCCTATGCCAAAATCCGACGCCCCCCGTTCGGCTTTCTGCTTGAGTCCGTGGTCGGCGGCGAGCAGTGGGCCCGATACACCTTTCTGGGGAGCGAGCCCGCCGAAGCCTGGCGCCTGATCCAGGGCCGGGCCGAGCTGTGGACTCGGGGTGACGGCTGGGCGCCCATCGCCACCGACGACCCTCTGGCCGATCTCGACGAACGGCTGCGAGCTCGTCAACCCCTCACCACCGGGGGCCTGCCCCGGCTGTGGGGAGGCGCCGTAGGGTACTTCGGGTACGACGTGGTGCGCCAGATCGAGCACTTGCCCGATGTCCCCCCGGACGATCTGCATCTTCCTGACGGCCTCTTTGTCTTCATCGATGTCGTGCTCGCCATCGACAATCTCCTGGGGCGCGCCATGGCCATCGCCACCGTCGAGGTGGAGGAGGGCCTGAACGAAGAGGAGCTCGGCAGGCGGTACGATCTGGCGGCCGAGAAGACACACGACCTCGTGTCGCGGCTGTCGGAGGAGCCATCTCCGCCTCCATTGGAGCTGGGCCCCGAGCCGGACGAGGACCCGAGCTTCACGAGCACCATGAGTCGCGGGGAATTCGAGGCGGCCGTGGAGCGGATCCGTGATTACATCATGGCCGGTGACGCATTTCAAGTGGTCTTGAGTCAACGCCTCGAGATGCAGCTTCCCGCCGGGCCCTTCGACCTGTATCGAGCGCTCCGGTCGCTGAATCCGTCCCCCTACCTCTACTTCCTGGAGCTTGACGGCCTTTGCCTGGTGGGGAGCTCACCGGAGGTCCTGGTCCGGGTCGAGGACGACGTCGTGACAGTGAGGCCCATTGCCGGGACGAGGCCCAGGGGAGCCACCCCGGAGCAGGATCGGGCGCTGGCGCAGGATCTGGCCGGTGATGAAAAAGAGCTGGCGGAGCATCGCATGCTGGTGGATCTGGGGCGCAACGACGTGGGCCGGGTCGCCGAATACGGCTCGGTCACGGTCCCCGACCTGATGTTGGTGGAGCGTTACTCCCACGTCATGCACCTGGTCAGCCAGGTGGAGGGAAAGCTCCGGCCGGGCCTGTCGTCCATGGATGTGTTCCGGGCGTGCTTTCCCGCCGGTACGGTCTCGGGGGCTCCCAAGGTCCGTGCCATGGAGATCATCGACGAGCTAGAGCCGGTCAGGAGGGGCCCATACGCCGGGGCTGTGGGTCACTTCGGCTGGGGAGGAGCCGCCATGGATACGGCCATCACGATTCGCACCGTCGTGGTGAAGGATGGTACCGCGTATGTCCAGGCGGGTGCCGGTATCGTGGCCGACTCGGATCCGGGTCGCGAGTACGAGGAGACGCTCAACAAAGCACGGGCCCTCTTGAGGGCCGGCGCCATGCTGGCACCGGGGGACTAGCCGAGCTCCTCGTAGAGGTAGGCCAGAGCCCGGATGCCCTTCTCGATGTGCTCCTCCGGGAACCATTCGTTGGGCGCGTGCAGATTGGCTCCCGGAAGGGAGAAGCCGAGGAGTAGGGCGGGGGCGTCGAGGATTCGCTCGAACTCTCCCACAATGGGTATGCTTCCGCCCTCGCCGGCCAGGACCGGTGCCGCCCCGAACGCCTTCATCGAGGCCGTCGTGGCGGCCTCCTTGAGACTCTCGCTCAGCTGGGCCCGCCAGGGCATGCCACCATGGAGCTCCTCGATCCGGACGGTCACGCCGACAGGAATGACCTTGGCGACATGTGCCTGCAATAGCTCGTAAACGCGCCTGGGATTCTGGTCCGCACCAGGCGGAAGCTCACCCGCCTGCGGGCCGCCGCCTCTTGCATGTCCAACACCCGTCCGTCCTACCGATCAGATGAGACCGCGAATGCCCCACCGGTAGACGAAGCTCATGAACGCTGAAAACGCCAGGGCGCCGCCCATTCCGCCGGCGCTCAGCGCGAGGGGTTCGTCAAACTCGAATATACCGACTCCCAGCATGCCCCCGATGACGGCACCGAAGGCGCCGAGCACCATGAGGAGAGGGACGTGACCGGAGGTCTCTTCCGGTCGTTTGATGGCCATCCGCATGAGGAGGCCGACAAAGGCTCCCATCACGATCCAGATGCCGATGCCGATCCAGTTCTCCATTGGTCACCGTTTGGGGTCAAGCGTGGTCTCGATGTCAAAGGCCGAGGCCTCAGGAAGGAGAATCTAAATGATCCGCCGACTGGCGCCACCGGCAGGACCCCAGGTGAACCGAGCCGAGGCGTCAGTCGGCTGTTGCCGCGATGCGGCCTGGGAGGCGACCGCCGAGACGAGCGAGCGTTGGCGAGCTCAATTGTGGGCCCTCTGCCTCACCCCATGCGGATCTTATTGCGCCCCGGGGCCCGCGGGTCTACGGTTGGATCGTGAATGACGATGTCATCGATCTGACCAAGTATCTGGGCGAAGCCGCCGCCGCTGGGGAACCGGACGACTCGCGCAGCAGCTTCTCCGTTTGGGGTGGTGACGGGGAGCGATCGCGCTTCGCCCTACCCATTTGGCGGTCGATCTATCTGGTCGGTGGCGGAAGGGGGGGCCTGGTCTGGGTGGCCGAGCAGGGAGACTCCGAGCCGCAGGCGCTCTTCGTCCTGGACCTGGCAGCGGAGCCCGCACGGACCGACTTCACGCTCCCGGCTGTCGAAGGCGATGACCTCGGGGAGGCACCCACGGTCCTCGAGGAGGGCGAAGCGGTGGCGGTGTATCTTGGGAGCCGAACCGGCAAGAGCTGGTTTCTCGTGCTGGATGATCGCGGCGCCGCCAACGAACCCGTGACGGCCGGGACGAGGGAGGACCTACTCTTTCTGGCGGGAGAGTGTGCCGGCCTGCTCTTCTTCCGCGAGCTCGCCGAGGCCGGGGAAGAGTTGGACCTGGAGTAGAAGGCTGTTGAAGAAGTACAGTGGGCAGCCTTCTGGTCCTACTCTTTCTTCCCCATGGCACGTTTCAGTGCTTCCAATCGCGCGTCTACGTCAATGGGGGGCGGCTCCGGAGCCGATCTGAACTCTTCCAGCGGATCGTCGTCCAGCGCCTCGTCCACTTCCAGGTGGGCCTCTCGACGAGCATCGTCGTCTTCGATGTCGCTGGCGATGCGATCCAGCTCGGCGAATAGATCGTCCGCCCCTTCGATGGAATTCCGTGTCGACGCCCGTCCGGCGGTTGCCGAGAGCGCCTCCCGGTTCTTCTCGGCGCTCTTGATCGCCTCGATCATCTCCCGGAACTCCCCCCGCCGCATGTCCAGCTCCTCCTTGAGGGCCAAGGCTTTCTGTTCGAGGACGTCCCGGCGGTGCTCATGCTTCTCGGCGTACTCCTGGGCGACCCGGGCGGTCTCCTCATCACCGATCTCGGAGGCCATCTTCTCCCGCCGCCGGCAAGTCTCGCCCTCGCGCTTCTCGGTCTCCGTTGCCTTGAGGGCTTTCGTGATGGCCGCCTCAAGCCGCTTGGTCTCGGCCTGGGTGTCCGCGGCCTCGCGCTTCATCTCCCTCAGGAGACGATCCACGGCCTCCGGAACGTCATCCCGGTCCAGTTCTTCCTTGAAGTTGTCTACGGCTTCTCGGAAGGCTCGGCGCAGGTTGTCGAACATGGTGCCTAATTGTGGAACATCGCGCTTAGTGCCCCGCTTCCAAAGTGTCTCGGCCAGTCGAGGGCACGGTGCATCCGTGCGCTCGGCGTTGGGACTCCTTGCGACCACGCTTCGCGCGGTGCCCGCTATTGCTACGCCGCGTCGTCCCGCCTCGATGCCACGGCGCCCCGACCCTCTTGGTGGCTCGCGAACTTCGGAAACGGCACACTAATTGAGGAAGGGCTCGATCCTCTGGGCGAATGAGTTCCTGGCACGATGCAGCCGGCTCTTCACGGTTCCGAGGTTGACGCCGGTGATCTGGGCGATCTCCTCGTAGCTCTTTCCCTCGAGCTCACGGAGCCTGAACACCAACCGGTGGTGCTCCGGCAACTCCTCGACTGTGTCCTCGACGAGGCGTCTCAGGAATCGCTTCCGGTAGAGGTCGTCGGGCCTCATGCGGAAGTCCTCGAACTGAAGGGGCCGGTGGTCGTCGTCCCAATTGCCGGTGAGCCGCTGGAAGAGAATGAGAGGACTGCGGGATCGATTGCGCAGCTCGTTCTTGGCGAGGTTACTGGCGATGGTGTAGACCCACGTAGAGAACTTCTTAGTCGTGTCGAACCGATGGAGGTGTCGGGTCACGCGAATGAAGGCCTCCTGAACGAGATCCTGGGCCCTGTCGCCGTCGCCGGTCTTGCGGGTGACGAAGTGGACTAGGCGATCGTGATAGCGCTCGTAGAGGTCTTCGAAGGCGCCGTTTCGGCCTTGGAGGTGAGCCGTGACCAGGTCTTCGTCACTGAGTTGAGCGAGGGGTTCCTCCAAGACGTAGGTCGCTAACTGCTCGTCTATGTTCGACTTTACCATGTGGTGTTCCAGTGAGGTACGACCGTCGGTGAGAGTCATCGGGCTTCGACTATAGCATCGCGATTACCAATAATGATTCTCACTTTCAATTTGAAATATGCTCCGTCGGATACTCGCCTACAAGGCCCCCCTGTCGGCACGGGGCGCGTGACCTCATACGGGCCGACGCTCCAGGGTTCCCAAGCGACCCCCCTGTGAGAAGCCTGTGTATCGCGCCTGCTCGGGCTTCGGAAGATCGTCCCGCGAGGTGAGAGCCGCCTCTGCCGCCCCATCAACGAGGGCAGCCGCCTTTTCCTCGACGGAGGCCAACTGCGCCTGAGAGATTCCTTTCTTCTTCAGGAACTCCTCGAAGAGCCCCACGAGATCCCGGCGTCCCCAGGTCTCGAACATCTCCGCCGGGAACGTGACGCGGGCCTCGCCCTCGTCGTGGGTCGCGTGTCCACCCATGCGGAAAGTCTCCGCCAGCACGACGGCCGGCCCGCGTCCTTCCCGGCATTGGCGAACGGCTAGGGTCGTGGTAGCGAGTACGTCCAGGACGTTGTTTCCATCGGCGGCCCAGGAAGCGATGCCATACATGTCCGGCCAGTGCGCCATGTCTCCGGCCCCGTGCTGGTCGAGTCGTGTGCCGAGGGCGACTTGGTTGTTCTGTATCACGAAGACCACGGGGAGATCCTGGACAGCGGCGAAGTTCATTCCTTCGTGGCAGGCGGCGGTACGGGTCGCCCCATCGCCCACCCAGGTCATGGCGACACGATCCTCGCCCCGTAGCTTGAATGCCAGCGCCACACCCGCCATGACCGCGACACTCGTGCCCATGTGGCTGATGGGTTGTATGACCCCTACCGACGGATCGCCGGCATGGAGGTCCCGCCCGCCACTGGGCGAGTCAGCGGTAGCCAGATAGGCTCTGAATAGATCGGCCATGGGCATGCCCATCATATGGCAGGCACCGGCATTTCGGATCATGGGGCAGACAAAGTCTCGCTCACAGTCGAGCGCCGAGACCGAGCCCACCGTGACGGCCTCTTCGCCAGTGCCCAGCCACGCCTTCGTAAGCACACCTCGCCGTACCCATCGCTTGAGTCCGATGTCGTGCAAGCGGGTGAGCAACAGGTCGCGGTACAGGGCGCCCAGCCGTGCCCCGTCCAGGTCGGCGATGATCTCGGCCCGCTCTTCGTCCTCCAGGAACGCGCGCTCGTACGCATCGATGATCCCCGGATCCGGAGTCCATTCCAGGTATTCCGGCGGGTCGTATATCGGGTGCCGCTTCATTCGTAATGGTCCAGATCGGTGTGGGTGCTTCAGCGGGCCGGTGTCAGACCCAAGCTATCCGGCGGACGGAAGAATCGGAACGACGAAGGGCGGATGCAGAAACGGTCGTCGCGGCTCGAAACCAGCCCCCCCAGGGTGGCCGCACGATTCCCGTTACACTACACCCGCCCCAACAAGACGGTGCAAAACCTGATCGTCGGTGGTCGTATCGCTATATACGACCGGCTCAATGAGATGTCACTCTCATATCGGTACGGGCTCGAAATTTTTGTTGAGACAGGTGCGTTGCCGGTTGCGGGATGCTCAGCGAGATTAGCCGTAGCCATCGCCTCCCCAGGCCGCAGCCGGTGAGGTTGAGACAAATCCCCTCGAGGACCGGCGATCACCGAAACCATCGCGATGCGCCACAGCCAAACTCACGAGCCTGCCGCCAACGGACGCCCACGGGTCTCCGCGGTGGTCGCCCTTACGTTTCTGGAGGTCATTCGGGCGCATGATCGACCGTCCGAGGTTTTCGAGGAGGAGGACACGTCCATCACCATGCCCCGCCGGCTGGGGCTGAGCGATGTCGTGGAGCGCCAGATCCGCAGCTATCAAGACGAGACGAAGCGAGGGCGGAAGATCTCCGACGAAGAGTTCGGGAATCTGGTGCGTCTCGTCATCAAGAGGCCCGACTCCGAGGACGTGTTCTTCGAGTGCGGCAGGCGGCTCGCGAACAAGCAGAACGATCGTCGGTCTCGGTTCACGCCCCGCAGGCTGGCATTGGCCCTTGCCCGTCGGCGCGTACGCCGCCGGCTGAAGGCTTTGTTCGGAAGACGCTTAGGGGGATTCGCCCGCGGTGGCTTCACGTTGGAGGGTCGTGCGCTCCTCTTCATGCAGAGTGACCCCGGTGGTGACGCATGCGGCCTCGTGTCGGGTCTCTGCTCTGCCGTTTTGAGCACCACGATCCACGGCGCACCGGCAGTGGATCATCTGGCCTGTGAGGCCCGTGGGGACGCCTTTTGCCGGTGGGGGATTTCAGGGGGGGTGGAGCAGGTGCCTCATCGCTAAGAGACCTGCTCCGTAGATTCTCAAGACATCACGGGGTTCCCGCGCGTTGCGAGCCCGAATAGGAGGTACATGGACGGGTTGTCGGCGGTATCGGTGATGGCCGCCCTGGTGGCGGCTTTGATGGGCTTCTTCGTAGGAAGGAGCTCGAGTCGTCCAAAGGGGGGCACGCCTGGCGGGGCCAAGCCCGGCTCCGTCGCCTCAGGTGGGGGTGGCGGCCCGGACGAGGCCTTCAGCCTCGCCCTCTCCCGCATCGGGGGGTACCTACGCCAGAACGTGGATGCTCCGCTGTCCGCGGCCTTCAAGGACCGCAGGCTCTCTCTCAGGAAGGCAGCGGAGCAGGCGGTCGCGGCGGTGGATGATCTCCACTTTTTCCTCGAGGATCCGACAGGGGAGATCGACGAGGACGACTTGTTGCGCATCGCGAAGGAGGCGGTCCACGACTACGAGGCGGATTGGGACCTGTCCGTGCGGGTTTCCGCCAAGGGGCCGGTTCCAGTCCAGGTGAATACCGAAGCACTCCTCGATGCGCTCTACCTCATTCTTCACAATGCGGCGGTGTTCGGTGAGGGCAAGGGAGTGGTCGTGACGGTGTCCAGCGACAGAGAGTGGGGTCGGGTGCTCGTTCAGGACGAAGGTCCCGGCTTCACGGCGGAAGGCCTGTCGAGGGCGTACGATCCCTTCTACACGACGACCAAGGGGGGGTTGGGCCTGGGCCTTTCTCACGCACGGAGGGCCGTGGAGCAACAGGCCGGGCGAATCCACCTGAGGAACCGCACCGACGGAGGCGCTGAGGTAGAGATCGCCGTTCCGCTGGCCTGAACCCCCGGCCTTGAGCTCTCTGCCAAGCTAGCGTGGTGTTACAGAAGTGTCTCGGCCATTGATCTCGCTGCGCTCGATCGTCTCGCGGTCAACTCGGCGCTCACGACGAGCATGAAGGTCGCTCGGCTCGAGCACCGATGCATCCGGCCCTGCGGCGTTCCTCCTCCTCGGACCACGGCCTTCGGCCGCGTTGCCCGCGTTGCTATTCTTTCGTCGTCGCGCCTGGCCCACGCCTAGCTGTGCGGGTACCCCGGATCCGGCGCCTCGGCACTCTCGGTGCCTCCCGAACTTCTGGGACAGCGCACTAGCTCCGGGGTGCTACGGCCTCGCTTTCGGTGGCTACGTCCACGGTGCCGAGAGTGCCTGCCTGCGGAGCCCACGTCATCACCGCCAACGCCACGGTGAGGGTCAGGATAGTGGCGGCCAGCAGCGTGTGGAGTGACACGGGCATGACGGCCAGCCGCATATACACCGAAACGAACCCCAACGTCACCTGAAGGACCAGGAGGGCTCCGGCCGTCAGAGCAAGCGTCCTGGCCACCGAGGGTTCCAGTTCCCTCATCGCCCTCACCGCGAGGACCAACAGGGACACCAACAGCAGGATGCCGACCACCCTGTGTCCGAAGTGGACAGCGACAGTGGCGGTCTCCAGGGGAGGCACCCACTGGCCGAGGCACAGGGGGACATCGGGACACACGAGTCCTGCGTCCATGTGCCGAACGGCTCCTCCAAGGACCGATTGGAGGAAGGTGAGGACCGCCCCCACCAGCGCGATCCGGCGAAGACCCACGAGGCCGCTCGCGGGCCCCTTCCCCGACGTCCACCGGGGCGAGGTGACCACGGTCAGGCCCGTGGCCAGGGCCAGGAAGAGGAAGGCCATCGCCAAGTGGGTCGTCGAGATGGCGTCGGGGAGCTGCAGAACGACCGTGAGCCCACCGAAGACACTCTGAACGATGAGCAGGCCAATTCCCGCAAGGGCCCACTTCCTGATAGCCGGCCGGTGCGCCTCGGGCTTCCAAGACACGTAGGTCGCCGCGGCGAAGATCAGGACCAGGCCGCCGGCTACCAGGCGATGCAGGTGCTCCCAGAAGACGGCGCCTGTCATCTCGGGGATCATGGTGCCGAAGCATGTGGGCCAGTCCGGGCACGCAAGACTGGATTCCGTGGCGTGGACCACGCTCCCCAGAAGAAGGAGCCCCAGGGTCCAGACGGTGGTGACGTAGAAGCCCCTATGGTGGTGCGCGGTGTTCATTCCGGATCCTCGCTAATATCTTGGCCGGGGATCAGCCCCAGACAACCTAACAAATTGCCCATCGGTTCATGGATCCAATAGATAAGAGGACGCTTCCATGCCGCCACGGGAGCGCCTGAGCCTAAGAAGACCGTGGGGTTCCTCCGGCGCCTCGCGCCACGGATCCGACCCTATCGCTTCGCCCTGGTCGGGGCCGTCGTTCTCATGCTCATGAGCACGGGCGTCGGCCTGGCGTTCCCGCTCATCGTCCGGGAGCTCTTAGACGCGGCCTGCCTCGCCAACGACTCCGGCCTCCTCAATCGCGTCGCCCTGGGCTGCTGGGGCTCTTCGGGGTGCAGGCCGTGGTCAATTTCGGCCAGAGCTACCTGACCGCCTCGGTCTCCGAACGCGTCGTCGCGGACCTGAGACGGGACCTGTTCAGCTCCCTCGTCCACCAGCCGCCGGGCTTCTTCGCCTCCAGACGCAGCGACGCCCTGGTGTTCTGAGTCTATCCCGTCGGTGCCGGCTCCGGTGAGTCCGCCGGTGCGGGTTGCACCGGGGGTGCCACGGGCGCCACAGGGGTGGTGGGGGCCGGTTCCTCGGATGGAATCCAGTCTTCTTTCACCAGCCCCTCTTCCACCCAGGCGAACATCCCCCCCATCGTCTGTTGTGCCACCTTGTACGTGGCGGCGTCGTTGTTCGAGAACAGGCGATCGAAGCGGTCTCTGATCCGGGCCCTGGCCTGACGGCAGAAGAGGTCTGCCAACGTGTACGGCGACCGGTCCGATGGACTCGTCCTCACGAGGCTCTGGGCCCGCACGACCGTGGAGATCATCACGAACAGCTCGGAGCCGATCTCGACGATCCTTCCGAGAACCGCCTGCTTTCGCTCGAGGCCAGGGCCGAAGCGAGCCATGGCGTAGAAGATCGATCTCGCCAGCCGTGCCGAGGTTCTGTGGGCGTACCTCAGGTGGCCTGCCAAGGGACCGAACTCCCGATACCGGGGCCACCGGCCCCAGGTGAGCCAGCGGCTGGGATACCACCAGGCGTAGTGGAGGCCCGCCCCGATCAAGGCGGCGATGCGCTTCCCCATGGGCGCCTTGGGATCGATCAAGTCGCCGGCCACGCTCAGGTGGCTGTCTACGGCCTCCCGGGCGATGAAGAGGCGCATGATCTCGCTGGATCCCTCGAAGATGAGGTTGATCCTGCTGTCCCGGAGCGCTCGCTCGATGGGGTAAGGATGCTCCCCACGTGCGCGAAGGGAGTCGGCCTGCTCGTACCCCCGCCCGCCCCGGATCTGCACGGCGTCATCGATGACCTGATAGCTGGTCTCACTGTTCCACATCTTCGCGATGGCGGCCTCGATACGAATGTCGAAGCTCTTGGCGTCGGCCATGCGGGCGGTCAGGTCGACGACGGCGTCGAGGGCGAACGTATTGGCGGCCATGGTGCCGAGCTTTTGGGCGATGGCATCGTGCTTGCCCACGGGCGCTCCCCACTGGACGCGCTCGGCCGCCCACTGCCGGCACGACAGGAGGGCCCCCTTCGCTCCCACGGCGCAGAACGCCGGAATGGACAGCCGTCCCGTATTCAGGGTGATGAGAGCCAGCTTGAGCCCTCGACCCTCTCCCCAGAGCAGGTTGTCCCTGGGGACTTTGACATTGTTGAAGCGGATCACGCCGTTGGATAGGCCGTTGAGTCCCAGGAACGTGCAGACGTGTCCGACCTCGACGCCCTCCCACGCCGTCTCAACGATCAATGCGCTGATAGGCTTCCGCCCCCGTACTCCCTCCCGGGCCGGGGTCCGTACCATGACAACGATGATGTCCGCCCGCGGTCCGTTGGTGCACCAGAGCTTCTCGCCGTTCAGAATCCAGTGCTGGCCGTCCTCCGAGAGCTCCGCCGTGGTGGACAGGTTTGCCGGGTCTGAACCGACGTCCTGCTCGGTCAGGGCGAAGGCCGACAGCTCACCCGCCGCGAGCCGTGGGAGGTATTTCCTCTTCTGCTCCTCGGTGCCGAAGTAGATCAGCGGCTGCGGGACGCCGATGGACTGATGCGCGGATAGGAACGCACCCGTCGAGCCGCACCGGCTGGCGACGATGCCGAGGGCCTTGTTGTAGTGATACTGGGAGAGCCCGAGACCACCGTACTCCTGCGGGATCTTGATGCCGAAGGCGCCGAGCTCCGCCAGGCCATCCAGGACCTCCTGGGGAACCCATCGATCGCGGTCGATCGCATCGCCGTCGATGTGGGCGATCGTGAACTCTTCCAGCGCCTTCAGGAACGGCTTGGCCCTGGCCTCCTGCTCAGGGCTCGGCTCGGGCGGCGGATATAGCACATGAAGGTCTAGCCGGCCGTCGAACAGCGCCCGGGCGAAGCTCCGGTTCTTCCACTCCGTCTCTCGTGCGGCCTCGGCGACGTGCCGTGCTTCCTGTACGCTGGCCAGGGCCTTGTTGGGCTCCTGCGACATGACCGTTCTCCACTGGTTGCGGGCTGGGGCGGGACTCCTGCTATGGTCCGCCGCACCCTAGAAATCTAACCCGTGCGGTCCGTCTGAGTGTGCCCGCCGTCTCTCCTGGACGGAGATCAAGAGGCCTGGTGAAGGAGTACAGTGGGCCGCGCACAGGCCTCTAGTGTGGTGTCCCAGAAGTTCGCGAGCCACCGAGAGTGCCGAGGCGCCGGATCCTGCAAGGCGCGACGACGAGGAATAGCAACGCTATTTTGAGGAGGAGGAACACCGCGGGGCCGGATGCATCGGTGCTCGAATGGCCGAGACACTTCCGGGACACCACACTAGCGTCCCGTTCCAAAGTGTCTCGGCCAGTCGAGGGCACGGTGCATCCGTGGGCTCGGCGTTGGGACTCCTTACGACCACGCTACGCGCGGTGCCCGCTTGCGCTACGCCGCGTCGTCCCGCCTTGATCCCACGGCGCCCCGACCCTGTTGGTGGCTCGCGAAACTTCGGCAACGGAACTCTTGCGGTCCCGTCGGAATCAATCGTCGAAGCCCTCCGCCACGATGAACTCCTCGATCTCGTCGGCCCTTGCCTCGGCGTCGGTCTCGCCGAGCTCGATGAGGCGGTGCATGTAGTCCGGCTGGAAAAGGACGAGGCTGAGGAGGTCCGAACTGGTGGTCTGACGTGTGCCCAGCCCTCTCGTGAGGAAGCGGAAGGTCTTGGGAAGCTGGGGCTCGAACTCGCTTGCAAGGTGTCCGAGATCGACCGAGGGGCGCAGGATCAGGAGGCTGACCCGTCGCAGACCGTTCCTTCCGCTCCGGGGCACCTGATCGATGAGATGGTTCAGCCGCTCAAGCCGCAGCGCGTCCTGGTCGAGGAGATCGAGAAAGACCGAGTTGAGCAGGACACCCAGTACCTGGGCCGGGGGCGGGTAGCCGGTCACTTCGGGAACCAGAGCCTCGGTTGATGAGCGCTCGTAGCGGGTTGAGATGGCCAGGATCTTCTCGGCTCCAAGATGGAGCGCCGGGGACAGCGGTGCGGCGAGGCGCACCCCCCCGTCACCATAGAACTCGTCATCGATGCGGATGGCCGGGAAGAAGAGCGGGAGGGCAGCCGACGCCATCACGTGATCGACGGTGAGCACTGTCTTCCGCGACCTCCTTTGCGGTCGAGTCCAATCCAGGAGATCGCACCCCTGAATCCAGGTTACGGACTGGCCCGTGGTGTAGCTCGAGGTGCTGAGCGCCACTGCCTTGAGCCGGCCCACCGCAAGGCTGTACTGGATGCCGGTGAGCTCGCTGTTCACGGCGTGCGTCACCTCGGACAGGTAACCCCGCAAAGGCGACGTGTCGACCAGGCCTTTGACCCGCACCGCGCCCCCGACACCCCCGGACAACAGCTGAAACGCCCAGCGAAGACCCGTCCAACCCAGTGACGGCGTGTCGACCCGGAAGACGTCTTCGACCGTGAGCCGCTCCCAGAGCGAGACCATCTCCTCCACGGCCTGGTGGAAGGAGCCGTGGTGCGAGGCGAGAAGGGCGGCGTTGATCCCTCCCGCGGAAACGCCGGTGACGATGGGAACCCGCAGGTTGGGGAACCGTCGGGCCAGGCACCGGAGGAATCCCACCTGGTAGGCGGCTCGCGCTCCGCCGCCGCCCATTACCAGACCCAGATCGGGGCTGCCTTGGGTCACAGAGGGAGACGGGGCGTCCGGGGAGTGCTCTGGTGTCGACGTCATCTTCGGCTTTTTCGGATCGCCCATCTCAGAAGGGACAGTTCTATTCTCTCTGCGCATCATAGGAGCGAGCGTCAACTCCTGCCACGGGCCATTTGCTGTCGTCCAATCAGGTCCCCACCTCACAGGTTCCTCGAGCACGGGGTTCGGCGATTCGGAGCGGGTCGCCGGCGGCTCTGCGAGCCGCACGCGGATCCTTCCACACGGGTGCCGGTCTGTGCCCAGGCCAGGCCTATCCCACGATGGGCCGCCCGATCGCCATGACCCCCAGCACCATCATGGCAAGGGCCGCCAGGGCCCAGACACCGTGAGGAAGATAGGTCTTCTTCTCCTCCGGCCGCCGCCGCATGACCGAGACCGGAATCTGACCGGCCGCCGCGGCGAAGAGCATCATGAAGATGTGACCGGTTACGGCCGGTTGAAAACGTCCGGAGAAGATGAGCGCCAGGCCCAGGAGGATCTGGAGGTGCAGCAGCCCGGCGAAGCTGGAGGAGAGGATCCGCATCCCCTTGTCGTAAGCACGTCCCGAAACGGCTCCGTAGACGGCGTAGAGCACGGTCAGGACGCCTGCGAGGAGGATCAGGTAGCGCACACCGGAGTGGAACTGTAGGAAAAAGTTGCTCATTTGACCTTGGGCTGTATGCGGTTTATCGGTCTCACGATCCACGGCCGGATCACATGGAGTCGAGGGTCCGAGCCAGTCGGGCCTCCAGCGCGGACTTTCTCGCCTGGTGCTCCGGGGTGGGCGGGTACAGTGAACCCGGACGTACCTCATTGCCGGTCAGGGCCCGGGAAAGCTGCTCGGCGCCTCGCTGAATCTGGCAAAGTTCGCCGTCGGTACCTTCGGGTCTCTGGCCACCCCTATCGAACCCGAATCCTTCACAGGTCAAGCCGGGCCGGGCTTCCTGAATGTGTCGAGCCAAGTCGATGAGGTCCAGGAGGAACGCCTCCCGCTCCTCGTACATGGCTTGCGTGACGGGCATCTCCGGGTCGCCTCTCACCTCCAGCGTCTGGCTGAACGTCACGCCCCTCGCCTCCACGGTGATCGAGAACCGCCCTGGTGACACCCAGGGTCCCAGGTCGTCGACGGGACGAGATAGCCGTGGGTCGTCGTGAGACCGCCAAGTCTCCGTGTCACTCGAGGTGGAGTTGCGAAGATCCCAGTTCACCCGGTGGATGCCGGGCACCGAAGGAACGGCGAGCTCCCGGACCACGCGACCGGATGAGTTGGTCACACGGAGGGTGGCGTCACCGCCACCGGCCCCCAAGCTGTACGTGATGATAGCACCCGACACCGGGTTCTCTCCCGCGAACTCTGCCTGACCACGATACGACGTATCCTTCCTGTAGTTGAATATGGTGGCTCGCTGGATGCTGAAGACGTGGACGTCAGCGGCGGCCACCACGGCCGTCCACTCAGCCAACGGGCTCGTATCGTCCAGAATCCAGACGCTCTGGCCGTGTGTCCCGATAACCAGGTCCTTCTCCCTCGCATGGATGACCATGTCGTCGACATGGGTGGTCGGCAGGTTGGGCATCTTGGCCCAGCTCGCACCCGCATCCGTGCTGACGAACACCGAGTGCTCGGAACCCGCGAAGAGCACGTCCGAGTTGTCGGGGTGCTCCACCAAGGAGTTCACAGAGCCAGACGGCAGTCCCTCCATGACGGGGTCCCACTTCTGCCCGTAGTCCTCCGTGCGGAAGAGGTAGGGGTCGAAGTCCCCGTCCCGGTGTGCATCGAAGGCCACATAGGCTACTCCCGAACCCTTCCGCGAGGCGACCACCCGGCTCACGTAAGTGCCATCGGCGACACCACTGACGTTCCGGCTCACCTCCCTCCAACCCCGGCCGCCGTCTCGCGACACCTGGAGGTTGCCGTCGTCGGTGCCCACCCAAAGGATCTGGGGGTCCAGAGGCGACTCGGCGATGACGGTGATCTCGCCGAAGGTGGACGTCCCGTCGTTCCGCGAGTTCCGGATGTCCGAGCCGTAGACACCCATGAGCTGGAGCTCGTCCCGGTCGATGTTGCGCGTCAGGTCCTCGGTCCGCGTCCATGACTCGCCGCGATCGCGGGCAATGAACAGCCGATTCCCGCCCAGGTAGACGACCGACGGGTTGTGCCTGGAGACGAGGCTCGGTGAGACCCAGTCCCATCGGTACGAGGGCTCACCCTCGGGCGCTCAAGGCCGGATGTCGAGCATATCGCCCGTCTCAGCGTCCAGCCGGTAGTAAGCACCCCCGTTGGAGTTGGCGTAGACGAAGCGATGACTGGTGGGGTCGACTTGCTGGTACATGCCGTCCCCGAAGCCTGTCTGAATCCAGTCGTCGTTGATGATGCCGATCCACCGGCGCGTCTCGGAGGGGCCCATCCAGGAGTGGTTGTCCTGCATGCCGCCGTACACCCAATACGGATCACGGTTGTCGACACCGATGGCGTAGAACTGCCCGATGGCGAAGTTGTTGATCTTCCTGAAGTTCACGCCCTGGTCGTACGTCTCCCACAGCCCCGCGTCACCAACTAGGTAGAGGTGGTGCGGCTCGTTGGGATCGATCCAGAGGCCGTGGTGGTCGGCGTGGACCCCCACGTCGTAGGTGGGTCGCTCCGCGATCTCCGTCCAGGTCACGCCACCGTCCTCGCTCTTGTTCGACGAGGTCCCCAACACGTAGACACGATCCTCCTCGGAGGGGTCGATGAAGATCTCGGAGTAGTACATGGGCCGGGGGTTCATCGAGCTGGCCCGACGCCAGGTCGCTCCGCCGTCCTCGCTGCGATAGGTCCCCTGCACGTCCCCGTCGGCGTGCTCGACGAGGGCGTTCAGCACCATGGGGTTCGACTCGGAGATGGCGAGGCCGATCCGGCCTTTGTCCCCGTCCGGGATACCGTTCGTCAGCTCCTGCCACGTTTCTCCCCCATTCATCGTCCGGTAGATCCCGCTTCCCGGCCCTCCACCGTTGAACCCCCAGGTCCTCCTGAGACGCTGGTACGTGGCGGCGTAGAGGATGCCCGGGTTCCGGCTGTCTATGACCAGGTCCACGGCGCCAGTGTACTCGTCCACGAACAGGACTCGATCCCAGCTTCTGCCCCCGTCACGGGATCGATAGACACCGCGCTCCTCGCTGCCTCGCCAGAGATTCCCTAGAGCGGCCACATAGACCACGTCGGGGTCGGTGGGATGCACCAGCACCTTGCCGATGTGCCGCGTCTCCACCAGTCCGAGGTGGCGCCAGGTGTCTCCTCCGTCATCGGATCGGTAGACGCCATTCCCCCAAGACGTGCTCTGCCGGTTGTTCTGCTCCCCCGTGCCGGCATACATGATGTCGGGATCGGACGGAGCGATGGCCACGTCACCGAAGGTGCTCACCTCCTTGTCGGCGAAGACGTTTCGCCAGGTGTGACCGCGATTGGTGGTCTTCCATAGCCCGCCGGAGGCAGTGGCCAGGAATATGGTCGAAGGGTCGTGGGCGAGAGCTTCAAGGTCGTGAATTCGTCCGCCCGTCACCGCAGGCCCGATGAGTCTGGGTTGGAAGGTAGAGAGCTTGTCTTCCGAGATCGGAGCACTCTGAGCGGTCGCCTGTGCCGGAAGCAGCAGGAAGGCCGCGAGCAAGGTCGACAGACACCTCTTGTGGGTGGTGCGAAACATTACTGACTCCAGTCCTGTTGTCACCATCTCGAGCGTCGGCTCTCGCCCACGGGAGCCGACGCCACGAATGGCCGGCGGGACGGTAGAATTAGGTGGGTGTCACGTGGCCCGCCAGGGCCTCTCGCACGATGGCGAGGACCTCGTCGTCCATGTCTTCGGCAGTGAGCATCCACTCGAGGTAGTCCCTCTCCATCAGGGCCACCTCCGAGAGGGCTCGACCCTTGTGCTTGCCCCTCCGGAAGACGCGTCCCTCGTCTCCGTCCTCGAACCACAGATCGACGGCGGTCCGGATGGGAAAGAACTCGTCGCAGTACTGATTGAGCGCGTCCATGTCGTGGGGCAGATGGGGGTAGCGCTCGATCTGGGCTGCCAGAACGGCCGCCGTGGTTCGGATGTCGCCCAGAGCGCTGTGGGCTTCCTGATGCTCACGGCCCAGGTAGAATCGTGCGGCTGCCGAGAGGTCGCGGGGCTCCTCCCGGTGAAAGATCCCCTGGATGTCGATGATCCGGCGCGACTTATACTCGAATTCGACCTTAGCCCGCTTGCACTCGGCCAAGAGCATGGGAAGGTCGAATCGGCGGATGTTGAAGCCAGCCAGGTCACAAGGGTCCAGCAGTTGCACCAGGGCCTTGGCTCGAGCGGCGAACGGCGCCTCGTCGGCCACGTCTGCGTCCGTGATCCCATGGACAGCCGTGGCCTCGGGGTGAATGGGTATGCGGGGGTTGAAGCGGCGAACCCGCTCCAACACGTCGCCCTGAGGGGAGACGCGGAGGATGGCCATCTCGATGATCCGATCATCCCGGGTGCTGAGGCCCGTGGTCTCCAGATCCATGAAGACGATGGGACGGTCGAGCTCGACCGGGAGGAGCATCAAGCGGTCTGGCGAAGTGTCTGCATCAGCCTATGATAGCGGGCATGGAGGCAACAGGCAGTATGCAGGCGGTGGTCATGGACGGATCGGGGGGGCCTGAGGTCCTCTCGCTCCAGTCTGCGCCGATGCCAGTCCCGGAGGCCGGGGAGATCCGGGTGCGGGTCGCTACGTCCGGCGTCAATCGCGCAGACCTTTTGCAGAGGATGGGACGCTATCCGGTCCCCGAGGGCTGGCCGGAGGAGATTCTCGGTCTCGAGTTCTCCGGCATCGTGGACGCCCTGGGGCCCGAGGTGGATCGGTGGCAGGTGGGGGACCGGATCATGGGGATCCTGGGCGGCGGCGGATATGCCCAATACGTGAAGACCCACGGCACCACCGTCGTTCCGGTGCCCGAGTCCCTCGGCCTCGAAGAGGCGGGGGCGATTCCCGAGGTGTTCATGACCGCCTTCGATGCAGCGGTGATGCAGATGGGGCTCCGGTCGGGGGAGACCCTCCTCATCCACGCGGTGGGGAGCGGCGTGGGAACCGCGGCCCTGCAGATCGCCAAGGCCCTCGGCGCCCGCACACTCGGTACGTCCCGGACCCCCGCGAAGCTCGAGCGGGCGGCGGCACTGGGGCTTGACCACGCCGTCCTGGGTGACACCGACTGGCCCGAGCGCGTCCTGGAGGTCACGGAGGGACGGGGGGTGGACGTGATCCTGGATCTCGTGGGCGGACCCTACCTGGAGGGGAATCAGAAGGTGGTGGCGACCCGGGGTCGCCATGTCGTCGTGGGTGTACCTGGAGGGGCCGTCGCCACCATCGACCTGAGAGCCATGATGAGTCGTCGAGCGACGCTCAGGGGTACGGTCCTGAGAGCCCGGCCTCTCGAGGAGAAGGCGGCCCTGGCCGAGGCCTTCGAGGAGCGCGTCCTTCCGCTGTTCCTGCGCGGGCAGGCGAGTCCGGTCGTCGACCGCATGTTCTCCCCCGAGGAGGCTGCCGAAGCGCATCGGATGATGGAGGCCAATGCGAATTTTGGAAAGCTCCTCATCCGTTGGGAGTGACAAAGCCCAGTGTTCCGTTTCACGGATGCACCGTGCCCTCGACTGGCCGAGACACTCTGGTAACGGGACACTAGCCCGTCTTGAGCGACTCCCGGATTACTCGGGCCTGCTCCACCACGTGGTCGATGTGCTTCCCCTCGGATGGGCTGGCCCGCTCGGGGCGGGCCACGTGGCTGAGCTTCAGCTCCCGTGGCACCACGGCCCTCAGGCGTGGGCCCACGTAGGAGAGGGCTCCCATGTTTCGCGGCTCTTCCTGAGCCCAGACCAGCTCACGAACGGACGGATAGCGAGCTAGGAGATCCTCGACCCCGGATCCCGGGAACGGATAGAGCTCCTCCAGTCGCGCCACGGCCACGCCGGGCAGGTCCTCGCGCAGCTCACTGCCGACCAGGTCGTAGTAGAGCTTTCCGGAGCAGAGCACCAGGCGGGTGACGGCCTCGGCCTCGACCACGGAGAGATCGTCCAGGACGGGCTGGAAGCTTCCCTCCACCAGATCGGAGACGGTGGACGTGGCCCTCGAATGGCGGAGGAGGCTCTTGGGCGTCAGGACCACCAGGGGCCGCTCCGGCCGGACGTGCGCCTGTCGCCGGAGGAGGTGGTAGTACTGCCCCGGATTAGTGGGGGACACCACACGCATGTTGTCCTCCGCGCACAGCTGTAGGAAGCGCTCCAGTCGCGCGCTCGAGTGCTCCGGCCCCTGCCCCTCGTAGCCGTGCGGAAGGAGCATGGCCAGCGTGGCCACCTGCCCCCACTTCTCCCAACCTGAAGACACGAACTGGTCGATGGAGACCTGGGCGGCGTTGGCGAAGTCGCCGAACTGGGCCTCCCAGAGAACCAGGTCCTTCTTCGACGCAACGCTGTAGCCGTATTCGAAGCCCAGCACGGCCATCTCGGAGAGGGGCGAGTTGAGGACCGTGAAGCGCGCGTTCCCGTAGTGTGCCAGAGGCGTATGCTCCTGGCCCGTCTCCGAGTCGTGGAGCACGAGATGCCGGTGGCTGAAGGTGCCGCGCTGGGAGTCCTGTCCGGTGAGCCGCACCGGGATGCCCTCCCAGAGGAGCGAGCCGAACGCCAGGGCCTCCGCGTGACCCCAGTCCATGGAGAAGTGCGGCCCAAAGCCGTCGTCACGCTTCGCCAGCTGTCTCTTGAGCTTGGGGTGCATCCTGAAGCCCTCGGGGGTGGCCACGGCAGCGGCGTTCACCTCCGCCAGAACCTCCAGCGGCACCGACGGGACCAACCCATGTGGCGGCTTCAGGTTCGAGTCCTCCATTACCTCGTGGGGAGAGCGTTCCTCACTCTGGACCTCGTCCTGAGCCGCGCGAAGGTAGCCCGACACACGGGCCTCCATGGCCTCCACGTCCTCGGCACTCACAAGCCCCGCCTTCATGAGCTCCTCGGCGTACATGGTACGCACCGTCGGATGATCTTCGATCGTCTTCGACTCGAAGGGCTGGGTGTAGCCAGGCTCGTCACCCTCGTTGTGGCCATAGCGGCGGTAGCCCACCAGGTCGATGACGATGTCGTCTTGATACTCAGCCCGGTACGCCATGGCGAGCCGAACCGCGGTCAGGCACGCCTCGGCGTCGTCGGCGTTCGCATGGATGATGGGGAAGCTGAATCCCTTGGCGAGGTCGCTGGCGTAGCGAGTGGAGCGACCGTCGATAGGAAGGGTCGTGAAGCCGATCTGGTTGTTGGCGATGACGTGGATGGATCCGCCCGTCGTATAGCCCCTCAGCCTTCCGAGGTTCAGCGTCTCGGCCACGACGCCCTCGCCGGCGAACGCCGCGTCACCGTGGATGAGGATGGGCACCACGGCAGACGTATCCTGTTCGGCGCTCTGCTGGTCTCCACGGTGCTGGAGGGCGCGCGCCACCCCCTCCACCACGGGGTTCACGAATTCGAGGTGGCTTGGATTCGGTACGAGGATGATGTGGATCACGGATCCATCGGGGAGGCTGCGCTCTCCCTCTGCTCCGTGGTGGTACTTCACGTCGCCCGTGCCCTCCACTGTGAAGGCGCCCTTGGCTTCGACACCCTCGAACTCGCGGATGATCCCCTCGTATCCCACACCCACGAAGTGGGCGAGGACGTTGAGCCGGCCGCGATGAGCCATTCCCAGGACGACCCGTTCGGCTCCTGCCCGGGCGGCCTCCTCCAGGGCGAGGTCCATCATGGGGACCATCATGTCCGTCCCTTCGATGGAGAAGCGCTTCTGACCCAGGTAGGCTTTGTGGATGAATTGCTCCAATCCCTCGACTTCAGTGAGTCGTTGCAGGAGTCGCACCTGCTCTCCCGCCTCGATGGGCTGCGCATGGACTCCCGATTCCACCTGATCCCAGAGCCACCGAACGACGGATGGGTCCTCGAGGTGCTCGAACTCGTAGCCTATGGTGCCGCAGTAGGCGTCCTGGAGCCTCTTCAGGGCATGGGCGAGGGATTCGTCGCCCCCGCCCTCCATGACGAGCGATGCCGGTAGCTCCTCGAGCTCCTCCATGCTCGTGCCGAAGAAAGAGGGGTCGAGCTGCGGGTGCCCTGGCGGAGGAGAGCCCAGTGGGTCGATCTGAGAGAGGTGATGCCCATGATCGCGAAACGCCTGAGCGAAGGAGGTGGCCTTCGCCACGACGGGCATCATGCGGCGCATTGTGTCCGCCTGGCCCGGCCCGGCGTCGAGCTCCGCCGTCGGGGCCTGGCCCGCGCCGCGCACGGGTGCCTCCACAACCGCTCCGCCCCCGTTCGCCGTCAGACTTTCGGGCACCATGAGCCCTGCCTCCCGGGCGGCGGTCGGGCCCAACGAGAAGAACCGTCGCCACTCCTCGGGCACGGCGTCGGGGTTCCGAGCGAACTCCTCATAGAGTGCCTGGACGTACCCGGCGTTCTGACTGTCGAAGGGCTTCTCTTCCATCGCTCTCGGGCTTCAGACGGGGGCCGGAAAGGCCGTCCCCATCGACCTCAAAATGGAACTCCTAAACTAGTGGAATTTCCCGCCTCAGGGAGCCCCGACTCAGCTCCGGATTCCTTGTTGACCCCAAGTGTGATGGGATGTACCTTCTCCGTTGTGATTGAGAATCGTTCTCATTTGCCTACCAACGGGACGCGCTGACAGCGCCAACGGCGGGTTTACATATAGATGCTGATTGAGGCCAGGGCCATGAAGGTCTCCGTTCGCAGGATCCTCCCGCTGGTCGTCGTAGCCTCGCTGTTCTCACCATCTCTCAATGCACAGGACGGCCCCGGCAGGATAGCAGGATTCGTCGAGGCCATCGAACACGGCTCGGCCCTTGCTGGAACCTCGGTCGAGGTGGTGGGCACATCCCTTCGCGCCCTGTCCGATGACGCCGGACGCTACGCGCTGAGGGGGATCCCCCTGGGCACGGTCTCACTGCGGTTCGTGCGCCTCGGTTACTCGACCCTCACCAAGACGGTGATGGTGGTCGACGACAGGGTGCTCCGGGTGACCGCCGAGATGGGTGCCGGACCGATCCGCCTCGACCCGATCAGGGTCCTCATGGAGCGTACCCGGATGATCGGCGACCCCCTTGACATCGACGAAATCCCCGGGGCTGCGCACGTGCTCGTCGCAGCGGACCTGGAGTCTCCGGCCTTCGTGTTCGACAACATCCATGACTTCCTGCGCCTCGTTCCGGGGGTGAACGTTCAGGACGAGGACGGGTTCGGGCTTCGTCCCAACATCGGGCTCAGGGGGACGGGTGTGGACCGGAGCTCCAAGATCACCCTCATGGAGGACGGCGTACTCATCGCCCCGGCCCCCTACACGGCTCCGTCCGCCTACTACTTTCCGGTGGCCGGGCGCATGGAGGCCGTGGAGGTCCGGAAGGGATCGAGCCAGGTCAAGTATGGTCCCCGCACCATCGGTGGCGCGATCAACCTCGTCTCGGCGCCCATCCCCAATCGGCTCTCGTGGTTCATGGAGGGAGCCGCGGGTGAAAACGGCACCCTGAGGGGTCACGGGCGGATCGGTGACTTCGGCACCCGCTTCGGGTGGCTCCTGAAGGCGTACACGCTGGAGACCGACGGCTTCAAGGAGCTGGCCACCGGCGCGGGGACGGGCTTCGACGTGGCCGACTTCATGGGGAAGGTTCGGGTCAACAGCGATCGTGAAGGCCCCTCGTACCAGGAGCTGGAGCTCAAGCTCGGCTACACCGACGAGGAGTCGGCAGAGACCTATCTCGGCCTTACGGACGCGGACTTCACCCTGAATCCACTGTACCGATACCCGGCCTCCGAGTCGGATGTGATGAAGGCCGAGCACTCGCAGATTCAACTCCGCCACTTCTGGACTCGCGGTGCCGTCGACATAACGACGACGGCGTATCGCAATGACTTCTTGCGGAGTTGGTACAAGCTGCAGAGCGTGCTCGGCACAGGCATCAGCAAGGTCCTGGATGCTCCTGACGAGAACGCGCCGGCCCTCGCGATCCTGCGCGGGGAGAGTAGCGACCCCGACGCACTCAGGGTTCGGGCGAACAATCGTGACTACTTCGCCGAGGGTGTGCAGTCGACGGTGGGCCTCGGCCTCGGCCGTCATGAGCTCGAGCTGGGCCTTCGGTTCCACCGTGACCAGGAGGACCGCTTCCAGTGGGAGGACGCGTTCCAGATGCAGGGCAGTACTATGGTCCTCACCACCCTTGGTGAGCCTGGGAGCCAGTCCAATCGGGTGAGCTCGGCCGACGCGCTTGCCTTCTTCGTGCAGGACGAAGTCGAGCTCGGACGCCTGGTCGTGACTCCCGGGGTCCGGTTCGAGCACATCGACTTCGCCCGAACGGACTACGCCAGCGACGACCCCGCCCGTAGGGAGCCCACCCGGGTTCGGGAGAACCGGGTGAATGCGTGGATCCCGGGAATCGGGTTCTCGTATCGTGCCGCCCCTGCCGTCAACGTCTTCTGGGGTGTTCACAAGGGGTTCGGACCGCAGGGACCCGGCGCCGCCGAGGCCACGCGCCCGGAGAGCAGCGTCAACTTCCCGCTTCTAATCTCCTTCATCACCCGGGCGAGCTACATGCCGGAAGTACTGGCCTACATCACCTTGATTCTCACGGCAGGTGTGCTCGCCCTGCTCCTTCCCTTCGCGCTGCACCGCGCGTATTTGCTGGTGCTCTCCAGACGGCGGCGGTCGGCCGTTCTGGACCCCTGGCCCGAGTCCGAGCTTCCTCGGGTTACGATCCAGTTGCCCGTCTACAACGAGCTCCACGTCATCGAACGGCTCGTGGATGCGGCGTGTGGGCAAGATTATCCCCGTGACCGCTTCGACGTGCAGATCCTGGACGACTCCACCGACGGCACCGCCGGCATCGCGGAGACGCTGGCCGAGGGGTGGCGAGCCAGGGGCGTTGCGGTGGAGCATATGCGCCGAGGGACGCGGGCCGGCTTCAAGGCCGGCGCCCTGGCCTACGGGACCGAGCGATCGCGAGGAGACTTCCTTCTCGTCCTCGACGCGGACTTCGTCGCGCCGCCCGACCTGATCCGGAGGATCCTGCCCCCCTTCCGTGATCTGGGGGTCGGCATGGTGCAGGCCCGCTGGGACCATCTGAACTCGGACGAGAGCTGGTTGACCAAGGGCCAGAGTCTCTTCCTCGACGGTCACTTCTTCTTCGAGCAGGCTGGTCGGTACAAGAGCGGGTGCTTCTTCAACTTCAACGGCACCGGCGGCATGTGGCGGCGCACCTGCATCCACGAGGCCGGGGGCTGGCGGGCCGACACGCTGACCGAGGATCTGGACCTCAGCTACAGGGCCCAGATGAAGGGGTGGCGCTTCGTCTTCCTGGAGGACGTCGGCGTTCCGGCCGAGATCCCGTCTACCGTCGGCGCCTTGGAGGTACAGCAGAGGCGTTGGGCCCAGGGAGGGATCCAGACCGCGAAGAGGGTCCTCCCCGAGCTGCTCCGGACACGATGGCCGCTGAGGGTGAAGTTGGAGGCGACCGTGCACCTCTGCGGACATTTAGCCCACCCCCTGACGCTGCTTCTGGGGCTACTGCTCCTCCCCTCCCAAATCGCCCGACATGCGCTGGGGGTCGAGCACTATCTGCTGCCCGACCTCCTGGTGTTCACGGCGGCTACGGTGCCGTTCCTCGTGTTCTACTCCCAAGCGGCGTCCAAGCGGGGCCGGAGCCGGAGCTGGAGCTTGCGGGCAGTGCCGCAGGCCTTGGCTCTGGGCATCGGGCTGACGGTGGCGGTGACCGGGTCCGTGATCCGGGGGCTTTTCCATGGAGGCGATGATCCGTTCGTGCGCACTCCCAAGAAGGGCGAGACGACCCAGGCTTCGTACCGGGCTCCGATCCCCGCCCGTGATCTGATTCTCAAGCTGTCTCTGGGTGTGGTCATGGTCGGCTACCTCGCCGGGGCCCTCGCGGCCGGGTTCTACGGGTCGGTACCGTTCATCGTGCTCTTCGGCTCCGGATACTTGGGCCTGGGACTGAAGGGGCTAGACGACCTCGGCCGCCTCCACCTCGGCCGCCTCGACGCCTCGCCCGGAGAGCCCCGTGGCATCGTAGGCAAGCAATCCGAAGACCGGCGCCCAGAGCAGCAAGCGGGCCCACACGGGCTGAGGCCAGACTCCCTGGGAGTGATACGTCTCGAGGCCCCAGTAGCCGAGGAATACGAGCCCGCTTAGGAGGATCCAGCCCCGGTTCCCGCGCAGGGCCGCGAACGGAAGGGCCCAGAGCACGTACCAGGGGTGGACGGTGGGGGAAAGGAGCAGGCCGGCTCCCAGGATCCAAAAAAGGGCTCTCTCGGCATCGTACGACCTCCAGGTCGTCCAACCGATGACCGCCAGGACGATCAGCGCCGCCGCCACACGGGGCGCCACGGGGCCGGGAATGATCCACTCCAAGACCGCGAAGGCCCCCTCCTGGAATCGCCAGTGCTCGGCGAATGTGGACAGGCCTCCCCACAGCATCTGGCGCGCCGACACGTAAGGTAGATAGAGCACCGCGATGGTGACGCCGAGCGCCAGCACCGTCCGCCATCCATACCGTCTCCAGAGCGGAGGCAGAGCGGCGGCGGGAGCGAACTTGGCCAGCGTGGCCAGGGCCAGGGCCACTCCCACGCGCGCCGGGTGGGCGCCGGAATGGAGGAGAAGGGCGATGAACACGAGCCCCAAGGCCTCCAGGTGCCCGTTCCAGGCGGTCTCGATGATGAGCAATGGGGACCACAGGTAGAGGGTCAGCACCCACCGGGGGTCACGCCCCGACCGGCTCGCCACCCTTCCCAGGAGCAACGCGGTCACAAGATCCAGGCCCACCCACACCACCTTCAGGCCGAGGATCGTCCCTCCCAACAGGGCGTTCAGCAGGAAGACGATCTGGGCCAGGGGCGGGTAGATGGTGAACACCGACGGACTGTTGATGAGTCCGTGCCACGGTGTCCGCAGCGCCTCCAAGGCCGGATCGGCCGGCGCGTAAAGGTACGGGTTGACGCCCTGAAGCTGGACGTGCCCGTCCCAGAGGTATCGGTAGAAGTCGTCCGTGAGCTCGGGGGGCACCGGAAGCAGGACCAGGCGGAAGACGAGGGCCCACACCCAGATGATCATGAGCTCTGTCCGGACTGAGCGCGATGAGGCCCCCCGTCCGGCCGCGTGTGCGGCAAGCCCATACGCCAAGAAGGCGCCCCCCACGAGGCCAAGACCGGGCGAGGGGAAGCCTCGCCCGGGCCACCATGCAGCGGTGGCCAGGAGGACGAGCTCGACAGCGCCCATGGCCGCGAGGAAACGGCCCGAGCCCATGAGGGGTTCCTTCTCCGGAGGCGTTAAGTTCACCGTCGACGTTTCATTGGCTTGCCACCGTAACCGGTCTGCCCGTGACCCACTCCGTTGCAGTGCTGATCCCCGCCCTCGACGAGGAGGAAACACTTTCGGGGCTCCTCTCCGACCTGCGGGACCGATCCGTGGGGCAGGTGGTGGTGGTGGACAACGGCTCCACGGACCGGACCCCGGATGTGGCCGTGGAAGGAGGGGCGTACCTGGTGACCGAGCCCCAGCGAGGCTACGGAGCGGCGTGCCTCGCGGGCATCGACTTCCTGCGGTCCATGCCCAATCCACCTGCGGTCCTGGTATTCCTGGACGCCGATCACGGGGAAGGTCCGGGCCAGATCGAGATGCTCCTCGATCCGATCTTGCGAGGAGAGGCGGACCTAACGCTGGGCGTCAGACGTGGAGGTGGCGGAAAGGTCGGCACCGTCTTCAGGCATGCGCGTCTCGGAAACCGCCTCGTCACTTCGATGATTCGTCTCCTCTTCGGTCGCAGCTTTCGTGACCTGCCCCCGTTCAGGGCCATCGACTTCCGCAAGCTCATCGAGCTGGAGATGGACGATCGTAACTGGGGTTGGACGCTGCAGATGCAAATCCGGGCGGCTCGGCGCGCGTTCCGCATCGTGGAGATCGAGGTCGCCCACGGAGCTCGATCCGCTGGAGAGTCCAAGATATCGGGCTCGGTGATGGGCACGGTGCGCGCCGGGAGCAAGATGCTCCTTACCCTTCTGACGGAGCGTTTGAGACGCCGGCCCTGAGGAAGCTCTGGACGATCTCCAGAGAGTCCTTCGGGAGCTCCTCGGGCGGTAGATGTCCGCACTCCTCCAACACCTTGAGGGTGGCCTGGGGTAGGGCGTCCGAGAGCCTCTCACCCACGGAGAGGGGCACGACACGGTCTTGACGCCCCCAGAGGAGAAGCGTCGGAACGTCGATCTCGCGAAAACGGGCGGTGAACTCGTCGAGATCCGACGGGACGATGCCCAGTGCTGTTTTGATGAGGGCCAGGCGATGAGGTGCCCTTGTGAGCGGCTCGGCGTAGGCCTCCACCTGAGCTCCGCTGATGGCTAACGGATCGTAGACGATGGACCGGAGCACCCACCTGATGAGCCGCCGCTTCGGGACCACCGCGAACAGCCAGCGGGTCGGTCGACCCCTGCGGGCCAGCTTCACGAAGGGGGGCAAACGCTGCGGGTAAGCGGCGCTGGAAACGAGCACCAGTCGTTGGAGCCGTCCCTGGTCCAGCAGTCGAAGGGCCACGAGCAACGCGATCCCCCCACCCATGGAGTGCCCGAAGAGCGTCAGCTCACGCAGGTCCCTTTGGATGATGAAGCGGTGGATCAACTCGGCGTGGTCATGAGGAGAGTAGCGATGGTCCAGAGGAGCCGGCGCCGAGCCGTGCCCCTTGAGGTCCACGGCCCACACCTCGTGATGCTCCGCCAGAGCGGGAATCCAATACCGCCACGAGAAGGAGCTCGCTGCGTAGCCGTGCAGGAGCACGACAGGGCTGCCGCCGTCCCCGTAGCCCTCCACGTGGAGAGGCAGCGCGTATTCCCACGCCGGGGACCAAGTGGTCACTCCAGGTCAATCCTCTGAGCACCGTGCTCCGCCAACTCGTCGGCCCACGGTGCGTGACAGGTCATGACGAACACCTGACGGGTCCGTGAGAGCTCGTGCAGGAGCTCGAAGCCCCGGGCGCGCCGGGAACCGTCCCAGTTCACGAAGGTCTCGTCGACGAAGGCGGGGAGACGCTCTCTACCTTCGTCCAGATGACTCATGACCGCTAACCGGATCGCCAGGTAGAGCTGTTGCTGGGCTCCCGTGGACAGGCTTGACGCCTCCACGGCCCCGCCGGCCTCGGGCCCACGCACGTAGAAGTCCCCGCTCTCCCCCACGGTGATGCGATCGTAGCTGCCGCTCGTGATGGTCTTCAGGTACTCCGAGGCCTTACGCACAACGTCGGGCTGGTGCTCCTCGCGGAATCGGCGATCGGCTTCCCGGATGAGGTGCGCCAACAGGAGCTTCCGGTCGTGCTCGGCCTTTAAGTGGGCGAGCTCGGCTTCGAAGGCCTCCATCTCGCCGTCGATCTGATCGGCCGTGATCTGCTCCTCGGCACGGCCGCATTCGTGCTCGAGCTCCTTCACACGCCCGGTGAGCTCCTCGATCCGGTCCGACTGCTCCTCGAGGACGATCCGTGCAACCGCCAGCTCGTCGTCTCCTATGGGACGCCCGTCGGAGTTTCCGAGCTCGTCCAGATCGGGGTGGAAGCGCGTCAAGTCCTCGCGGATCTGCTCCGCACGCACGCGGGCTCGCCGTCTCTGCTCCACCGCCTCCAATCCGGCGGCCACATCGCCGCCGCCCAGCCATCGGAGGGCCTCTTCGAGGGAGCGCAGCTCGGCAGTGTGCGCGTCCAGCTCGCTCCGGAGGTCGTCTTGGGCTCGGTCCAGGCTCTCGAGCTCTCGGTGGGCGGACTTGGACGCCTCCTCCGCCCTCTCCGCTTCCCGCATCTTGCTCTCCAGCACGTGAACTGCCACCGAGTCGTCCAGGGGAAGATCGATCTCGAGCTCCCGGCCGGCCGTCGCGATGCGCTCGTGCGCCCGGTCGAAGGCCTCCCTAGAGCGCTCGGCCTCGACGGTCCGGGCATCCAACTCGTCCCACAGCTCCTGGAGCCGCGCGACGGTGACGCTTAGCTCGGGCCCGGCCTCCTCGACAACGTCGTCACGGATCGGCAGATCAGCGAGGAGCTTGCGAAGCTCCCGGACGGCCGACTCCACGCCCTCGGCATCATCGGCCACGCCCTGGGAGGCGGCGCCATCTCCCACGGTAGCGAAGTCGGAGGGTCCGCCTCTCTCACCCCGTTCGAACGCCTCGCGCATGGTCCACCAGCGAGTGAGGAACATTGCAGAGACCAGGGCCAGGACTGCACCGATGACCCGCGGCCAGGCCTCCTCGCCCCCGGGAAGCAACAGAGCCGCGGCCGCCAGGCCGGACGCGGCTCCGACCACCAGCGTACGGGCGGAGGGCCTCGGAGCGGCCTGGCGCAGCGTGGAGCGTACCTCGTGCTCACGCTGCCGGTCCCGGGCCCTAGCCGTGTCTCTGACCCGGTCGTGGAGCTCCCTGGGCACGATGCGCCTGAGGACCTTCTGCTCGCTTTCGGTAAGATCTCGCGCGAAGAGCTCGTTGAGCGAGGAGTCGGCGCGACGGCGACGGTCCTGGATCTCGCGCTCGAGGGCATCGAGACGAGTACTAGCAGGCTTTAGGCCGGCCACCTCGACCACCAGATCTTCGATGTCCGCTCGAGCCCCGAGCATGCGCTCCTCGGCCGATCCGAAGCGGGCGGCTCGGTCCCGGGGCGCGTCGGCCTCCTCACATGCGCGTTCGAGACGGCTCTGGAGCTTGGCCACTTCGGCTACGAGGCGGGCGTGGGTGCCGACGGGGTCCGGGGGAATCGCGTCGAGCTCCTGGGTCGGGCCCGCCTCAACGTCGAGCTCTGTCGCACGGTCGAGGAGCTTTCTCACAGGGAGGAGCGTGGTGGTGCGCTCGATCAGGAGTCGTTGCTGCTCGCGCAAGAGCTTGGCCTCCTTCAGCTTCTCCCGTGTCCGCTGCAGCTTCTTCATTGACCCTCTCAGAAGTCGATCCGTGTCCAGTGCTTGGCGCCGTCGCGTGGACGCGCGGTGGATCCGGTCTCGCAGCTCACGGATGTCCTGCTTGCCCCGACGGTCGGGCCGCCAAAGACCCCGGGCCTCGACCTCGAGAACCTCAGCTGCCGAGCGGGCCGGTACCAGGTCCCGGGCCCCCATGGCGCCGATGAGCCGGTCCTGGATCTCCGACCAGGCCTCCGACTCCAGGGTGGCCACCTCGGCCAGGGTCAGGGCGAACACCTGATGGAAGACCTCGCGCGTGACGTGGGTCGCACAGGACAGGGTCTGGTTTCGCAGGGGCTCCTCATGATCACCTCGGGTGAGGTGACCGGTGGGGGACGCCAGGAGACGCCTGCGGACGCTCCACAGCTCATCGCCGTCCCGGCGGAGGTCGGCCTCCACGTCCAGGTCACGGCCGCTCCACGGCGCATATGGATGCTGATCCCGGGAGGTGGGATAGAGCCCGTAGATGACCGAGCCGAGCATGTGGAAGAAGGTGGTCTTGCCGGACTCGTTCGGTCCCACGACCACCGTGAGGCTCGCGAGCGGCTCTTCGCCCGTGTCGAACTCTTCCAGGCGGCCGAACGCCCGGGCGCGTATGTGCTCGAACCTCATCTCTGCTCGACGACGCTCTTTAGCATACGTGACAGGATCTCCTCTTCGCCTACATGCAGGAGCTTCCTGACGTACTCGTCCAGGTGATCCGGCTCGTCGAGGCCGATGAGCCGATCGCTGGGAAGATCGGTCAAGGTGGTCTCGCCGGATCGGAGCGCGGCCACCAGTCGTAGGGCTTGGCCGAGCACGTCCTCTCGGTCCGCGTGATCCTCGGCCCGGATCTCCGGATGGACGCTGCCGATCTGGAGAGTCAGGTCCAGCACGCCGAGTCGATCAGCCAGCTCCTCCCGCAGGTGCTCCTGGTCGTCCTCCCGCGAGAGCTCCCTCCACAGCGGCGTGGCCCCGCTGAGGCGGACGCGTGCGATCCACCCCGATACGCCCGTGCCGTCCGCCACCTCGTCCCACCGCGAAGCAACGGTGCGGACGAGGGCGTCGAGCGTGTCGGCGTCGGTGGGATGCTGAACCTCCACGTCCTCCCACCGGATGGGAGCCATCTCCTTGAATTCCACGCGTGGGGGCGCTCCCGGGGAGAGCTCCACGAGAAGGCACCCCTTGGCACCCCGCTCGCCGTGCGTGCGTCCCTGGAGATTCCCGGGGTAGTGGATGCCCGGGTGCTCGCAGAGGCAGGAGCGCTTGTGGACATGGCCCAGCGCCCAGTAGTCGAAGCCCGAGCTGCTCAGGGTCTCGAGGTGCGATGGGGCGTACCGCTGATGATCCGCGGATCCTGGGGAGTCGACTACCTGGGAGTGGAGGACCGCCACCTCCAAGAGGCGTCCGTCGGGGGTCGGGAAGGCCTCCGACAAATCCGCCGTCTCGAAGGAGGTCTCATGCCCGGCGGCGGTCACCATGCCCAGGGTCTCCCCGTCGCAGCTCTCCACTGCGATGCGCACGGGGTCGCGGTCCCGCGCGACGGTGACGTTCCCGGGCCACGCCAGATCCGCGGATCGTTGCCCTTCACGCCCGGGATCATGGTTTCCTGTGGCGTACACTACGGGGATGCCCGCCTGCTCGAGGCGGTGGAGCTGCTCCAGGAGGAAGCGCTCGGTCTGGAAAGAAAGCCGTCCGTCGTCGAAAAGATCACCGGCCAAGAGGACGGCGTCCACCCGCTCATCGAGTGCCAGATCCACGAGCCGTCGAAATGCGATGCGCGACGCTTCTCGCAGACGCGTACGGACCGTGTCCGAGCGGCTCGAGAATGCGGTGTCGAGGTGTACGTCGGCGGCGTGAATGAAGCGCATCAATTGCCTGGGATCGTCAACGCGTGGGCCGGCGTTCCAAAGCTAGACGCAGCCGGTGGGCGGGGGCCAGGGCTGAAAGGGCGATCCTCGTCTGCTCCAGCATCCGGTTACGTTTCTTACCTTCCGCCCCATGACAGCCGATATGCGGTGTGAGGAGCAACGCACTTCTTGAAGGGAGCAACGGCCGTTTCTATCTTTGACGATCACAGACAGAGACTCATCCCCGACCCCTGACCGTCGCGACGCCAACGCGCTACAGGCTCTCTCTGACATACCCATGAGCGACCCTTCCGAAGCAACTGTCCGCCGAATCCGGCAGGACTCGCCGACCATCGATGCCGTATGCCGGCAGCTCGAGCGACAGATCTCCCCGGACGAGGCAGATCTCGCCATCTCGTTCGCCGAGATCTTCTTCTCCAAAGCGACCGAGGAGTTTCTGCAGGAGCGTAGCCCCGACGCTTTGGCTCGCATGGCCCTTGGCGCCTGGCGCTTTCTCCAGCGCGCCCGTCCGGACCGGGTCAACGCGGACGTGTTCAATCCGGACGTCGACAACGAGGGGTGGTACGCACCGGTAACGGTTCTCCGGACGAACATCTCGGAGCGCCCGTTCATCGTGGACTCCCTGCGGGAGTTCCTGCACACGCAGGACCTCTTCATCGGGCATCTTATCTATCCCGTGATCTACGTGGAGCGGGGGGAAGACGGCGAGATCACCGCGGTGCGTCCCTCCCGGGAGGGGGAGACCAAGGAGTCCCTGGTGCACTGCGAGGTGACCCGAGTGGCGGACCCGGAGCTCCAGGACTTCCTCTGCAACGAGGCCAGCCGGCGCCTTCAGGACGTGGTGCGGGTCACGGACGACTTTCATCCCATGATCGACGCCGTGAACGCGACGGTGGCCGAGCTCGCGGAGAGTATGCAAGAGTTCGACGACATCAGCGAGGAGCTCGGGGAGATCCAGTCGTTTCTCCGTTGGGTTCGGGACGGGGGGTTCGTTTTCCTCGGATACCGGGGCTACCAACTGGTCGACATTGAGGGCGGCAAGGCCATCGTCGTCGAGCCGGGCTCGGGGCTGGGCATGATGCGGAACGAGGCCGAGTCGTCCTATGCGGAGCCGGTTCTCCTGAGCGACCTCGACCCCGAGCTCAGGGACCTGGTGGAGGGCGGGCCACACCTGATCATCAGCAAGACCAAGGCTCTTTCAACCGTGCACCGTCTCGCCCGGATGGACTATATCGGGGTCAAGAAGCTCTCGCGTGATGGGGAGGTCGTGGGCGAGCACCGCTTCATCGGCCTGTTCACCTCGAAGGCCTACGCGGAGGAGGCCGAGAAGATCCCCATCCTACGCCGCAAGCTTCAGCTGATCCTCGAGAACGCCGGCGCCACCGAAGGATCGCACGACTACAAGGAGATCAAGACGATCTTCAGCTCCATGCCGAAGGAGGAGCTGTTCGTCTCTTCGGTAGAGCAGATCGGCGCCGACGTCCAGATCGTCCTGACGTCGTACCACGTCGCCGACGTCCACGTCACGCTGCGGAAAGACCCCCTGCGCCGGGGGTTCTCGGTCATGGTGATCATCCCGAAGGAGAGGTTTTCGGGGGAGGTCCGGCGCGCCATCGAGGAAGCTCTGGTTCGGCGCTTCCAGGCCGAGGTCCTGAACTACCATCTGGCGCTGGGGGAGGGGGACCAGGCCCGGCTGCACTTCCACATGGCAGCTCCCGGTGACAAGATCCTGGGACTCGAGGGCCGCGACCTTGAGAACCTGGTCCGGGAGCTCATCCGGTCTTGGTCGGATCGGGTCCAAGGGGGCCTCGAGAAGGTGCGTCCTCCCGACGAGGCTCGGCGCCTGGCGCGCCGGTACGGCGAGGGATTCAGCCCCGAATACCGGGCGGCCACAGAGCCGGCGGTGGCGGTGCAGGACATCCTCGAGCTGGAAGCCATGCTGGCGGACGATCGCATGGTGTCGATCTCGCTGGCCACGGGCGGCCCCGAAGACGAGGAGGGGGCCACGACCGAGCTGAAGCTCTACCTCTTAGAGGATAGGCTGATCCTCTCGGACTTCATGCCCATCCTGGAGAATTCGGGTCTTCGGGTCATCGCGGTGGTGCCCTACGAGATCAAGGGACAGGGCGTGCCCGATGCCATCATCTACTCGTTCTCGGTTCAGGACTCCGCGGGACGGCCGCTGGAGGCCGACGATCAGGGGACGCTCCTCGCCGAGGCCATTTTGGCCGTCCGCGTCGGCGATGCGACCAACGACTCCCTGAACGCCCTCGTCGTGCTGGCTGGCCTCTCCTGGAGAGAGGCCGACGTCTTGAGGTCGTACGCGGCGTACGCATTCCAGCTGGGAGCGGTTCCCAGCAGGCAGTCGCTGCCCTCGGCTCTCGTGAGTTACCCCAACATCGCCCGGGTCCTTTTCGACATCTTCGTGGCCAAGTTCGATCCCGAGGGCCCGGCGACCCTCAAGGACCGCGAGGCCCTCGTGGGGGATCTGCGAGCCCTACTCACTCACCTCATGACCTCGGTGACGCTTCTGGCCGACGACCGCGTGCTACGCAGGATGGTGGCGCTTCTCGACGCGACGGTGCGCACCAACTACTTCCGGAACGGGGGCAGATCGCCGACCCGGCGCTCCGGGGGCGTGCCCTACATCTCGTTGAAGGTGTCGGCCAGGGCCCTACGTGACGTGGCCCGTACTCGGCTCCTCTACGAGGTGTGGGTGCGGTCCTCCCGGATGGAGGGTGTCCACCTCCGAGGGGCCCGAGTCGCCCGTGGAGGGATCCGCTACAGCGACCGGCCCGACGATTTCCGCACCGAGATCCTTGGGCTCGTGAACACCCAGATGGTCAAGAACGCGGTCATCGTGCCGGCTGGCTCGAAGGGTGGGTACATCACTCTTCGGAAGATCGCCGACCGCGATGAGATGGCCGAGGAGGCACGGGTTCAGTACGAGACACTCATGCGGGGGCTCCTGGACCTTACGGACAATCTGGACCACGAGGGTGCCATCGTTCGGCCGGAGCACGTGGTGTGCTGGGACAAGGCCGACCCCTACCTGGTCGTCGCTGCCGACAAGGGGACGGCCAAGTACTCGGACGTGGCCAACGGTGTCGCCGCCGAGTACGACTTCTGGCTGGGCGACGCCTTCGCCTCCGGAGGATCGCAGGGCTACGACCACAGGGTGGTTGGCATCACGGCCGGGGGTGCATGGGAGTGCGTGAAGCGGCACTTCCGGGAGGAGGGGAAGGACATCCAGTCGGAGCCGTTCACCGTGATGGGCATCGGGGACATGAGCGGCGACGTCTTCGGTAACGGCATGCTCCTATCCACCCAGATCAAGCTCATCGCGGCCTTCGACCACCGCCATGTCTTCATCGATCCCGATCCGGATCCGGAGACCTCGTTCAAGGAGCGCCAGCGCCTCCTCGGGCTGGGACCCTCGAGCTGGGACGATTACGATCGGGACTGCCTGAGCGCGGGCGCCATGATCGTCCCCCGGGGTGCGAAAGAGGTCGATCTCACGTCCGAGGCCCGTAAGGCCCTGGGAGTGCCGGATGAAGTGGAGACCCTCGACGGTGAGTCGCTGATCCGCGTGGTGCTCCAGGCTCCTGTGGAGCTGCTCTGGAATGGCGGGATCGGCACGTATGTGAAGGCTCCCTACGAGTCCCACGCCGACGCCGGTGATCCCTCCAACGAAGCGGTCCGCGTCAGCTCCGACGAGCTCCGCTGCCGGGTCGTGGGCGAAGGCGGCAACCTGGGCTTCACACAGCGCGCCCGGATCGACTTCGCCCTCCGGGGTGGGCGGCTCAATACCGACGCGCTCGACAACTCGGGCGGCGTGGACCTCTCCGACCGGGAGGTGAACCTGAAGATCCTGTTCCGGCACCCGGTCCGCTCCGGTGCCATGGGCGAGGACGAGCGCAACCAGCTCCTCGAGGATCTCACCGACTCCGTGGCCCAGCTCGTTCTCACCGACAACGAGGGCCAGAGTCTCGCCATCTCCCTCGACGAGGTACGGGCCAAGGACGGTCTGGACGACTTCAGGAACCTCATGTCCGCTCTGGAGAAGACCGGTGGGCTGGAGCGGGCCGCAGAGCATCTGCCCACGTGGGAGGTCTTGTTCGATCGGCTCGAAGAGCTGGGGAGCTCGTTGACCCGCCCGGAGCTGAGCGTGTTGCTCGCGTATGCCAAGATGGAGCTCATGGGGCGCCTGCTGAAAAGCAAGCTCCCGGACGATCCGGCTACGGAGGAATACCTACTGCACTACTTCCCCAAGGCCGCCCTCAAGGCCGCCGGCAAGGACAGCCTCGGGCTCCACCGGCTCCGCCGTGAGATTGTCGCCTGCCAGCTGACCAACGACCTGGTGGGCCTCATGGGGGCGACATTCGTGAACCGGGTGGCACGGGACACGGGCCGTGAAGCCGCCGACGTCGCCCGGGCCTGGTTCGTGGCAGCGCGTCTGGCCGGGCACAACCAACTGGTTCGACGGGTGAGCGGCACCGCTGCGGGGCTCTCGTCACAGGTGGCGTACCGTTGGCTGTTAGGGCTGTCGCGAGTCCTGGAGAGGACGACTCGTTGGCTTTTGGCCAACGTCGACACCGAGAGCCAGACGGCCACCCTCATCAATGAGAATCGAACGAAGCTCCAGAAGCTGCGTGAGGACTTCGGGGACTTCGTGGCGGGAGAGGATCGCATCGTGTTCGAGCGTCGCGTCGCCGAGATCGAGCGGCACGGCGCCGAGCCGGCCTTCGCCCGTAGCCTGATCACCCTCCGCTTCCTCGACCAGCTCTTGGAGATCCTGCGAGTGGCCCGGGAGACAGGCGCCGAAGCGCTGGTGGCCGGCCGGGCGTACTACAAGGTGTCCGAGCTGTTCCATATTCCATGGCTCAGGCAGGCGATCTTTGGTTCGGCATCCGAGGACCGGTGGGAGCAGCGGGCCGCACAGGCACTGGCGGCCGACTTGAGCCGGGCGCACTACTCCCTCGCGACGGTGGTGGTGGGGTCTGGGGATGGGAATGGCGCTCTCGGCACCGGCGCGGGTGAGTACGGACGCTTTCAGGAGCTCATGGAAGAAATCCGCGCTGAGGAGTCCATGTCCGTGTCAGGCCTCTCGGTGGCCGTGCGGGAGATCGCCCTCATGGCCGAGCGTGCCAACGGATCGACCGAGTAGGGGCTGCGCTTCAGCTGTGTTTGCCGGGGGCGGGCCCGCCTCGATCGGCGAGCCAGCTCCACCTGTCGACTGAACCGCATCTGAGGCCCCCTACGAAATCAGCAGGGTGATCGTCAGGCTGGCCCCCTCGAGATCGTCGGCGACCACAGTGGGCAGATCCTGGACTCCGAGAACCAGTCGATACCCGGCCGCAAATCCGAGGTAAAGTCGTCCCACGGTGTGAACGCGCAGGTGGACCTCGGGCTCCAGGACCAGGAAGTTGTCCGCTCCGAGCTCGTTGCCCACGGACACCGCCCGCACCTCCGCATTTCCGGCGCCCAGTAGGAAGCGTCCGGCCAGCGAGACGGTGTGGTCGGTCCGAGACTCGTATCCGAATAACAGGCCTCCGTACCCCATGCGCAGGTCGGTACCCAGGTCGGAGCTGGACTCGACTGCGGGCACGGCCTTCAGCAAGCCTCCTCCGGCCGCCCCGATGGAAAAGTGTTGGGAGAAGTGGAGAGAGGCCTCGCCCCCCAGCATCGCCTCCGTTCCCCCCCTGATTCTCGCGCCGCGAAAGAAAGCGCCGATGGAGGCCCTGACGGCGTCCGTGGACGCGCCTTCGTCAGGGCCCTGAGCGTGAAGGCGGCCGGGTAGAGGTGACGCCAGCGCAAGAAGAAGCCCCCCCGCGACCAGAGGGTGTTCCAGACGGAATGCCTTGCGGGGTATGGGGATCTCCTCGTTCCGCCCCGGGATCGAACGGTACTTGAATCGGTCGAAACAAGGTATACTTCCCGTCCTCCCACGGAACAGGGCACACCCGTCTGCCTCGTATCGCAGAAAATGATTGAAAAGTGGGCCATGCCGTAGCAATGTTTAAATAACGCATTGGAAGACAGATACTTGGGGTCTACGAGAGACAATGGCCTGTGGAGGAGGGGTGACCACGAGGCGAGCCTAGGCTTCACGTTGCTCGAGCTGGTGGTCGTCATGCTTCTCCTATCACTCTCGCTCGCGGCGGCGGCAGGGGTGTTTTCGGCTTATCAGGCTCGTACGGCCGCTCAGCGAGCGGCCCAGGTCTTTGCACTGGACATCGGGCTTGCGAGGACGATGGCAGTGAGAAGTCGAGAGACCGTGATCATCGACTTCGACGAGTCGCAAGTGACTTACCTGGTCCGGTCCGAGTCCGGCGATACGATAGTGAAGCGGGAGTTCAGCCAGACGGACGAAATCCGGCTCGACTCCATCGACCTTCAGCTGACTGGAGACAGCTTGGTCTTCGATACGCGTGGCGTGGGTGACCTGAGCGGTGCCGGCTCCTCTTTGGGCGTCGCGCGGTTCGTCGCAGGCGACACGGGTTATGACGTGTCCTTCAATGGTATGGGGGCCTCAAAGGTCGACAAACGTTGACTACACGGCGTCGCAGGTGCGTGCGCGCCTCGGCGGGCGGCTTCACCCTGATCGAAGTCATCGGAGCACTGGTGATCTTCTCGGTGGGGGTGCTCATGGTGATGAACCTGACGGGCACGCTGTCTCTTCGGATGGAGACGGCGGCGATCCGGTCGGAGCTCGCTGTGATGGGGCAGGAGCGGCTGGACAGTCTGGAGATTCTGGACTACGACACGTTGACGGTAGGGACGACTTTCGAAACCACCGAGGTTCGGGGATCGGCGTTCTATTGGCTGGTAACGGTAACGGATTCGACGGCGTTGGCCCGGCACCTCAAGGTGTGGCTGCTCCCGACCAGCGGATTGGGCCCGTCCTTCACAGGGTCGATGTTCGTCACCCGGTCCTGGTAGCACCGCGCCCAAGAGGCGGCTTCACCTTCCTCGAGGCGATGCTGGCCCTCACGCTGTCCTCTCTCATCGTGGGCCTCGTGGCATCGGTGTTCTGGGCCCAGAATGACTTCTATGCTCTCGTGGTGGAGCGGGCGAAGGTGCAGGACAACCTCCGGGTCGTGTCGGACCTCATCGCGTCGGAGATCCGGGGTGTCTCGGGCGGGGGGGTCACGACCGCCCAATCCCGCCGGTTCGTGGTTCGCCTGCCGCTGGCGGTGGGAGGGTTCTGCGACGGCGGCACCTCTCTTACGCGCGTGTACATGCCTGGCCTCTCCGACATAAACAGCATCGATGTGGCCGGTTACGCCAAGGTCGACGGCAATGGGGACTGGGTGTACACGGCCGACACCTGGGGATCCATTTTCGTTTCGTCAGGCTCAATCGATGCGGCGGACTGTGCGGACCGCAGGGCTGCGGACACCGTGGGAGCCTCCCAGGACTTCGCCCGCATCTCAGCCGGTACTGTGGCCGTCGGCGACGTGATCATCATCTACCAGGAAGTGGAGTTCAAGATCGACGAGTCGGAGCTGGATCCGACCACCATCGCCGTGTTCAGGGGCGTAACGGGTGACACGCTCAGGGAGTTCGCCACCGGAATCACACCCGATACGAAGTTCGAGTACTCGAAGGACGGCTCGACCTTCTTGAGCTCCATCAGCGGAGCTGCCCTCGACAGCATCGAAGTCATCCGGGTGACCGCATCGGCGATCGCCTCGGACTCCGCCGGAGCGGTAGAAGCGTACGAGTACGAGTGGACCGTGAAGATCCCTCTGAAGAACTCGAACTGACGATGCGTCCGACTCGCGAGACCTTGTCGCCGCTTGGGGTCCTCGAAGCCCTCCGGGACGCTCCGGTGGCTCCGCGATGCGCCGCTATAGATCCACGGGCCGGATTCGTTCTCGCCCTTGTGGTCCTTCTGCTCTTCGCTATCGGGATCTCGGGAGCCGCCGGGTACCAGGTGGTGCTCAACGAGGCCCTACTCGCCATCCACGCCAAGGAGACGCAGAGGGCGCTGTCCATCGCCCGGGCAGGGCTGCAGCGCTACGTCGCGAACGAGGTGGGCGTTCACGAGGATACGGTGACCTACTCGATCGAAGGTGGAAACGCGGTCGTCACGGCCCGGCTGGTCGCTGAGATCGACGACTTTGAGACGCTGTACCTGCTGGGCTCCGAGGGCGTATACACGGACCCCACCTTCACCGGGTCCGCCGCACGGCGGACGGTCTACCAATGGGCCAACAAGCGCGAGGTTGCTCTGGACCACCTCGCGGAGGTGACCCAGGCCTCGGGCAACGTCTACGTGCGGACCAACGCGCACGTCGACGGCGACGACCGGGCCAGTTCGGGGGAGTGCGCGCAGACGTCCACCGACATCATTGGGGTGCTGCGGGGCTCGGGATCGCTGACCATCGAAGGCGGCTCGCCCATCGACGGAAATCCGAATACCACGGCCTACGGGTCGTACGATGCAGTCATGGACTCCCTTGGGATCGACTGGAGTCTGCTGACAGACTCGAACTTCCCGGTGGACTACGAGAACACCTGGCCTTCTTGCGCGTTGCCCTCCGACTCCTTCACGGTGACTCGCTTCACCGGGAATCTCTGGGCGCCCTCCACCGCGTGCGGGAGGGGTGTGCTCATCGTGACCGGTGACCTGACGCCCGCAAACGGGTTCTCATGGGACGGGATCGTACTCGCCGGATACATGGTATCGACTTTCAACAACTTCACCATCGAGGGCCTGGTGGTGGGTGGCCTGGACGGGATGGGGGTCCAAACCAACTACAACAACGACACCCACCTCCACTACGATCGCTGCAAGGCCTTCCAGGCCGGCAAGCGCCTGAGCCACTTCCAGCCGGTGGGCTCCACCTGATGGGAGAGCATGTAGCCGTTCAGGGCCGGCTCCGCTCCAATCAACTTGCGGATCCGGCGTCGCGGTGACGAAGTTGCCTCATGGCTGAGATCATGTCGTTGATGACTCTGGTCGAGCGCATCCTCGATCACCTCGAGCACGGCACCCTGGCCGCCGGGTTCGAAGAGCCCATCCAGCGGGGTTCCGCCTCGGGCTTCACCGGTGTGGTGAGGCAATCCGAGGGTCCGGAAGGCCTGGTGCTGGTAGTTCGTCTCTCCATCATGCGTATGCCCGCCGACGCACGTCACGAGTTCATGGACCGGCTCCTCGGTCTCAACCACGACTTCCTCGGCCGGGCGGCATTCTCGGTGGCCGAAGACGGGATCGTTTTTCTCACGGCGGGATGTCCTGTGGAGGACCTGGATCCGGGAGAGATCATCGATCTGATTCTATGGACCTCGGAGCAAGCCGATCACTTCGATGACGTGCTGCTCTCCGAATTCGGTTACGAGCATGCGCTTTGAGTAAGTCCGAGACCAAGACCGAGACCAAGACCGAGACCAAGACCGAGACCAAGACCGAGCGCGCGTCGTATCAGCTAGGCCGCTCGATGGTGCGCATCTCGGTCTACTACGTCCTTCTGATCGCCACCCTCGGCGTTCTGATCTGGGCCTTTCCCTGGCTGACCCGGGCCATAACCCGGTCCCAGGCAGGGGGCGTCATCTCCGACGCGATCACCGAGACGTTCGGGGGGGTACCCTCGACCGAGGGCCTGGCCGTCGAAGGGTGGGAGGAACTGGCCGTGGAGGGGATCTCCCTCCTGGGGGCCCTGGCCATCATGATCCCCGTGGCCTGGACGTACATAATCATCAAGAGGAGGAGCGGCTACGATCAGTCGGTCGTGCACACCCTCATCATTTTGCCGGTCGCCGTCACGGGCATCGTCATCGTCGTCAAGACGAGCGTTGCCTTGGCGTTCAGCCTGGCAGGGATCGTGGCTGCCGTTCGTTTCCGCACCACGCTGGAGGACACCAAGGACGCCGTGTACGTCTTTCTGGCCATCGGCGTGGGCCTGGCCGCCGGCGACCAGCGCCTCGGGACCGCCCTTCTGGCCTCCATCGTATTCAACGTGGTGAACCTGATCCTCTGGAGGATGAAGTTCGGCAACATCTACGTCGATCAGCTCGGGCGCACGTCGGGGTTGGCCCTGGGAGACGTTCTGGCAGGACCCGAGTCGGGGAGGACGGCCCTCGCCATCGGCGACCAGGCCTTGTTGACGGCCATGCCGCAGACCGACCTCCAGGAGGTGGCCGACCGCGTGGCTCGGGTGGACCGCTATCTGGACGCAGAGACCGATGTCCACAAGGAAAAGAAGCAATACGCCATCCTGCTGGTCTATACGGAATCGGCCGGCGAGGCCCAGCAAGTAGTGGAGGGGCGTCTCGTTGAGATGGCCATCCGATGGCGACTGGCGGAGATCATCCCCGGTGAGGGGGAGGTCTCCATCCTCGAGTATCTCGTGCGGCTCAAGGACCACGTGCCGGCGGGTGCCCTGTTGGACGCCATCCGAAAGGAGGGCGGTGATCGTGTGCGCGCCGCGGAGCTGAGATCGCTCGAGGGCCTGAAGAGAAGGAGTTAGCCAGCCATGTGGAAGCTCGTCGTCCTCATCGCCGTCGTGGCCATCGTGTCTTCATTCCCTGTTCAGGCCATGGCGCTCCCAGCTCCGGCTCAAGCCGTCGCGTCCGCCGCCGCCGCTCAGGAGCCGGCTTCTCCGCCCCCTCTTTTCACGTCCAACGAGTTCCTGGAGCTCACCCTGGCTGCCGACTTCGACAAGCTCAAGGGAGATCGCAAGGAGGACAGCGAGTATCGCCCCGGCGTCCTGACCGTGACGGCGGACGACGACTCCATGCGGGAGATCGAGCTCAAGGTGCGAACGCGCGGCAAATTCAGGCTAAAGAAGTGCGGCTTCCCTCCGCTGCGCGTCGACCTGCCGAAGAATTCCCTCAAGGAGACCGTGTTCGACGGGCAGAACAAGATCAAGCTCGTGACCCACTGCCGGGACCGCGACGGCGACGAGCAGAACGTGCTCGAGGAGTACCTGGTCTATCGGACCTACAATGTCATCACCGACCAGAGCTTTCGGGTGCGCCTGGCGCGAATCGCCTACGTTGACACCAGCGGTGATGACGATCCCGTGACGCGCTACGCGTTTTTCCTCGAGGAGGAGGACGCCATCGCCGAGCGCCTGGGTGGAATAATCCTCCAGGTGAACCAGGTCCACCCCCGGCACCTGAGTGCCCGCGAATCGGCTCGCATGGCGGTGTTCCAGTACATGGTGGGGAATACCGACTGGTCCATGATCTACTTCCACAACATGGAGTTGTTGAGGACTGCCGAGAACGTCCACATTCCGGTGCCGTACGACTTCGACTGGGCGGGGTTCGTCTCACCGTCGTATGCCAAGCCCGACGCCGGCCTCAACATCCGGACGGTCCGGCAGAGGCTCTACCGAGGGTTCTGCCGACCGGACGTGGATTTTCCGGCCATCTACTCGGAGTTCGAGGAACTCCGGCCCGAGTTCGAGGCGCTCTACATGGAGATGGAGGGGCTCGAGGAGGACAAGATCGAGGATGCCTTGGAGTACACCGAGGAGTTCTACGAGATCATCTCCTCCGAGCGCCGCGCACGCAGTCGCATCGAAGAGGCATGTCGCCGGACTTAGTGTCCCGTTGCCCTAGTGTCCCGTTACCGAAGTGTCTCGGCCAGTCGAGGGCACGGTGCATCCGTGGGCTCGGCGTTGGGACTCCTTACCGTAGCTTGTGCTACGCCGCGTCGTCCCGCCTTGATCCCACGGCGCCCTGACCCTCTTGGTGGCTCGCGAACTTCGGAAACGGAACCCTAGTTCTTCTTCCGTCCGGCGTTCGGGTGCTTGAGGTGCTTCCACGTATCGCCGCGGCGGACAGCCAGGATCGTGCTGGGGGAGACGTCCAGGAGCTTGGCCCAGTGGCCAGCTGCGTGTCCCCAGTATCCCTTCTTCTCGTCCCAGTCTTCCAGCACGCTCTTCACGTCTTCCTCCTTGAGAAGGGCATGGGGAGATTTCTCACCTTGCAGCCACGGGTTGTCGGGCCAGCGACGGCGACGCTGGAGCGGGCCAGGAGCCTTCGCGCCGGAGTGCCCGAGGCAATAGTGCCGGATCTGACTGGCGGTATACTCGGGGTGAGCTTTGGCGATGTCTGTGTAGAAGTAGCCTTCTTCGGCTAAGTCTCTCCACTTGACGATCAAAGGTAGGGCGGGCTTAGCCATGGTCGGGTCCATCCCGAGATTGAACGTCTGTGATCAAGACGGCCGAAAGAACGCGCGCGGGCCATCCGTAAACCCCTATAGTGTCGGCACGTACAACCTCAAACACAACACCGACGCTCGGTCGATCGACCGGATCTCGATTGATCGACGAGATCGTAGATGCACTGTAACATAGAATCTACCCGCTTTCACGTACACCCGCCCTGGGGGCGTGTTCGGGGGTGGAGGAAGGCGTCTTGGCACGTGGTATGGGTTCGAACACAGCGGCTCGAAGGCCGCAGCAGGCGATGACCTCGTCACCCGGGGAGAACAGGCTGCAGATGGCCGCTTCCATGGCCACGGCCTGTGGTGTGGACCGGTAGAACGCTCCCTGCAGTGCCGAGAACTCGAGGGTGCGGTGGTGCATCACGGGCTGTGCGCCGGCCGCCAACACACGGTCCGGCACCCGAGTGGGCCCTGGCGTCATGAGAAGCAGCGGCGAAGGGGGCGTCACTCAATGATCCCTTTTTCTCGGAGGCTCTCGTCGATCTGGGCCTTGAAGACCTCGCCCCCCTGAATCGCCTCGACACGCGCGTCCTCTCTGGCCTTGAGCGCGTCGACGAGCTCCGCAACCTGTTCCGCGGCCTCCCGGGGCACCACGACCACTCCGTCCTCATCGCCCAAGACGATGTCCCCGGGCATCACAGCGGTGCCCCCGCAGGCGATGGGGACGTTGATCTCCCCGGGGCCGTCTTTGTCGCATCCTCCTGGGCTCACGCACCGGCTGAACGCCGGGAACGACAGGGCGGCGATCTCGGAAACGTCACGGATGGCCCCGTCCACAACGATGGCGCCGAGACGGGCTGCCACGGCGGAGTTGCACATGAGCTCGCCGAAGACGGCGCTCGTGGTGTTGCCGTTGGTCGTGACCACGACCACGTCACCGGGCTCGGCGACCTCGAGGGCCTTGTGCACCATGAGGTTGTCCCCCGGCCGGCAGCTCACGGTGATAGCAACGCCGCACGCCGGCATGCCCGACCGGCTCGTGATTCCCGAATCCATGAAGTGGAAGCGTCCCATGGCGTCGGCGGCATTGGAGCTCGGAACTCCTCGAAAGCGGGCCACCAGCTCGGGGCCCGGTCGGGGGAGGCCCGTCACGATGCGAAAGCCCAGGCGTCCGGTCTGCTTCATCCACTCGCTCGCTTGATCACGGTTCTGGTGCCCGGTCGACTCCTGCCGTCGTGTCTACTCCTGACGGCGGGTCCGATCCTGAACGGGGCGAATCCGATCCTGATCGTGGGCGCGGACCCTGACAGCTACGATGCCGCCGTCTCGGGACCGGGGCAACCGGGTGCGAGACGACGCGTCGAGGAAGCCCTGCCGCGTCCGCTGCGGAAGTGACCGCCAGGGCGAGATAGATCCCCTCGACGCGACCGAGGGCCTACGTCTCGGCAGGGTCGACTCTGGCTCCCCGCAGCACTTCCAGACAGCTCCGCATCAGATAGAGCACTCCGGCCAGCCGGCCTCCCAGGAAGGCGATGATGGCCGCCGTGACGCCCACGAAGTCCAGTCCCCAGCCGAAGGTCACGAAGAGGATGGCTACCCCCATGACCTCAATGGACGTGGCCACCGTGATGGGATGGGTCCTGCGTTCCTGCATGAGAACCGCTCTCTGGAGCGAGAGCAGAACCGACAGTGCGGGAAGGGGCACCAGGATACGGGCCGGGCCAAGGGCGAAGGCGGTCAACTCGGGGGTCAGTCCTGAGATGGTCGCGAACCACACGGAGGCGAGGGGCGTGAAGGTCACCAGGCCGAGGGCGGCAGACGTCGCGAGCGCGAGCCAGAGGGCGAACCGCGCCAGCTCGGGGAAGTGCTCGTGCCGCTTCCCCATGAGAGCCAGGGCGGCCTCCTGGAAGCTCAAGCCCAAAGATCGGAAGAGAAACGAGAGGGCGTGCACGACCGGGAAGACGGCCAGTGATTCGAGGGGTGACAGGGCGCGACCCATGAAGAAGGTGAGCAGCGGCTGCACCGTGAGTCCGATGACCGAGGTCAGGGCCAGTGGGTAGTAAAACCGGGCGATGCCCCGGTAGCCCAGTACCTCGCCCGCCTCGGGGTTCGCAGTGTCGTGGGCGAAGAGCTCACGGATGGCGGTGACGGCCATGAGTCGTGCGGCCACGGCCTCCACGCAGACACCCGCGGTCAACGCGGCCGCTCCGACCCACGCACCCGGAAGCGAGAAGCTCCAGTACAGCGTGAGGGCGGTGGCCGCCATGGTCGAGATCCGCACCACGGTTCCCAGGGCCACGAGGCGCGTGCGCCCCGAACGGATCAGTAGGCCCTGCACGAACCGTCGATACCCGATGGCTCCCGCCCACGGCAGGAAGATCCAGAGGGCTCCGTAGGTCAGATCGGCCACTTCGTCCGGCAGACCGATGACGGTGCTCATCAACCAGCCGTAGACCGGCGGAACCAACACGAGCAGAAGGAGGCCGGTGGACAGCACGCTCAGCCCGTGCGTGAAGTTCCTGAGCTTGCGATACGTCTCCGCATCCTCCGCGAGGGCCGTCGACGCGCTCATTAGCATGATGACCGGCGCCTCGATGAGGATCGCGAACGCGAAGGCCACGCCGTAGGCCGCCAGGTTGAACTTGGGGTCGGCCAGACGGGCGATCACCGCGGCTACGAACGGCCCCTCCGACGCCATCATGAGCCACGTGGCCGCCAGGGGCGTCCAGAAGAGGAAGATGGAGGAGCTGGAGCGTCTCAAGGGTGGGCCGTCGATGTGTGAGTGGGTCCGCAGGGGAAAAGAGCTCGTTCGATGTGGCCGCGGGACGCCGGAAACAGGGAAGATAACGGAGATCGGCCGGCGGGTTGCTGCCGTCTCGCCCCTCGTGAAGAGCAGCCGCAGCGTCTGAAGCTTGCCCTACCTACTAGCCCTCCGCGTTTGACTGCCTCGGCTCCCTTGGTGCTGGCGTGCTCGAACTCCTCGTGCGCGATCCTCCACGACCGTGACAACGACGGAGATCTGGACGTCGGCGGCATCGACGAGGTGGACGATCTCCTGATCCTCTTCGAGAACCGATGACCAGGAGGCGCCTATGGCAAGGTAGCCGCAGTCACGGGCTGCCCACACCACGGCGGACGAGCAAACCCATCCGGATCCACGCTGGTCCGTTCGGCAACTGAACACTAGGCGGGAGCCTTCTGTGCGGCCGGTGGCTTGATGCGGAGCCTGTCAACGCCAGTGAGACACTCTTGGGAATTAATTAGAGAGCAATCTCCTGTGTCGTGAGGGAGGGGGTTGGAGGATTGATCCAGACGGCCTCCGGGAGCGGTTTGGGCTTCGGCTCACCGGAGACGAAGCGGTCGGGATGAGCGGCCCAGGCCTCGCGTAGCACGGCCTCCCTGCCGGCGATGACCTGATCGGCGTGACCGAAGTGGACCTGTTCGGGGGTCAGCATCGAGATGCCGCCATGGCGGTGCTCGGCATTGTACCAGCGGAAGAACGAGCGACAGAACATTTTGGCCTGGCCCTGATCCTCGAACCGTCCAGGAAACGAGGGATGGTACTTCAAGGTCTTGAACTGGGCCTCGGAGAACGGATTGTCATCCGACACCTGAGGTCGGCTCAGCGAGCGGGTCACCCCGAGATCGGCGAGGAGCTGAGCCGTGCATTGGCTCGTCATCGGAGCTCCTCGATCCGAGTGCAAGGTCAGGACCTGGGGCTGGACGCCATGCTTCAGGCAACTCTGCTGGATCAGGCGCCCGGCCAAGGCCGAGCTCTCCCGATCCGCCACCATCCATCCCACGATGTAGCGGCTGAAGATGTCCATGATGACGTAGAGGTAGAAGTAGCTCCACTTCCTCGGCCCCAGCAGCCGTGTGATATCCCAGGACCAGACCTGGCCCGGGCCCGTCGCCATCAACTCGGGTTTCTGGTATTCGGGATGACTCCGCTGCGCTCGGCGCTCTCGAACTGGCACTTGGGAGGCCAGAACGCGATACATCGTACGTTCGCTGCACAGGTAGACGTCTTCGTCGAGCAGGGTCGCCACAACCTCGGCCGGGGACCGGTCCACGAATCGCTCCGAACACAGCGTGTCGAAGACCTTGTCTCGTTCCTTCTCGCTCAAGGCCCGGGCTGGGGTCGGGCGGGGCTGCTGATGCCCGGTCGATGGCCTCCGACGACGATAGAACGTGGCTCGGGCGACCCTGAGCGCATCGCACGCGGGCTTTACCCCTACGTACGTGGCCAGCGCCTCGGCCGCCTTCACGAGTTCGTCCCGTCCTCGAGGCTCAATCCCAGCAGCCCTGCAACTTTTCCCTGGACGTCGATGATCAGGCGCGCCTTCTCGAGTTCCTTCTCCAGGCGAGTGTTCTCGCGCTCCAGCTTGCGCACTTTCCCCTCCAGCGGATTCCGTTCGCTCGGCTTTCGACCTCGTCTCTTCGACAGCACTCTCAGCGACCCACTCCGCACCGCCTTGCGCCATGTCGTCAGGTGCGACGAGTACAAGCCCTCGCGTCGCAGGAGTCGCCCTACCTCTCCCGGCTCCGTGCACCGGTCCGCTTCTTCGACGACCCGCAGCTTGTACGACGGACTAAACCGTCGGCGCGTCGGCTTATCTACCACCTCCGCGTCCGGAGCAGCTGCCGCGCTTCGCTTACCCTCCCAGGTTAGTGGGGCGATTCCATTCTCTTCCATTCTCTCTCGGTGTCCCAGCATCCTCGGTTTCTCTGCCTTCGCCCTACTCTAATTCTTTACTCGTTCCGTGTCTCACCTAAGTTGGCAGAGAGGGATGCGGACGCTCAGCCCCACCACCAGGAACGTGATGACGGCGGACAGTACAAAAACGCTGGACCCCAGGACTCCGTACAGCAGACTGCCTACCAGGAGCCCTGCGATGCTGGTAACGGCTCCGCTGCTGCTGGCGAAACCTTGGACGGCACCCTGGACCTCCTGGTCCGTCGACACGGAGATGATCGCCATGAGAGAGGGCCACATCACACCGTTGCCCAGGGCGAGCAAAGCCGTACCGACGTAGGCGTGGGGCTTCCCGTCCATGGTGAAGAGAAGGAAGCTGACCGCCAGCACGAGACTCCCGGCGATGACCAGCGTCCGCTCTGTCCAGATCTTCGAGACCCGCCTCAGGACCGGGCCTTGGACGACGACCATCATAAAGCCCATGGTAGAGAAGAAGATGCCGATCTCGGTGAGGGACCACCGGAGCCGGGTCGCGGCATGCACCGGGAACGCGATGTAGAAGAGGTTGAAGGCGAGGAAGACCAAGAAGTACAGGGTGAGCAGCAAAGGAATGCTTGGGAGAGACAGGATCTCCCCCATCGAGAGCTCCGGCGGCCCCTCGAGCCGGTAGCACTCCTTCTGCTCCTGGCCGAGGACCTTCCAGACACTCGTGTGCTCGGGGTCGCTGGTGAGGATACAGCGGGTGGACTCGGGCAGCTTGAAGCCGATGATGAGGCTGGCGATGACCGATATGAGTAACGCCGCGACGACCGCAGGGACCTCCCCCCACGCCGTCGCCCCCAAGGCTCCGGCGATGGCCGGACCCAGAATGAACCCGAGGTTACCCGAGACGGCCATCTTCCCGAAGTTCGCGCTCCGCTCGCTCTCCTGTGTGATGTCCGCCAGATAGGCGTTGGCCACGGACACGTTCCCCCCGGTGATTCCGTCCAAGGCACGGGCGAAGAAGAGGACCATCAGCGGGATGGTCACGGTGAAGGCACCCGTCATCCGCGAGTCGACCTCCACCAACGGCGTCACCGGCAGGGCCAGGGCACCGAGGAAGATGGCCCAAGAGCTGAGGGTGCCGAGCTGGCTTGCGAGGAGGATGCGCCTTCGACCGTACCGGTCCGACAGGCGGCCCAGGATGGGCGCACCGATGAGCTGAAAGAACGAGTAGGTGGCGCCCATGATCCCGTAGATCAGGGCATTGCCGCCCAGCCTCGTGACCAGGAACACCAGGAAGGGTAGGACGATGCTGAACCCCAGCGTCCCCACGAAGTTGACCGAGAGGATGGGGTAGATCGAGATCGGTCTGGGCTGAACGTCGGTCGCCATCTGCCCAGTATACGGCGCGACCCGAGATCCGGCGCGAGGATGCCGTGTTCGACGAGGTAGAGGTGCGCTTCGCTCTGGAGGTGCACCCCACGGAGATCGCCTTCGACATCGTCACCGCGGAGCGGGCACTGCAGGCTGTGGGGTACCGCGAGGCCTTCGGGTTCAACTACGACCCCTCGCACCTCGCCTACCAAGGGGTGGACTGCGTCGCGTTCATCGACCGTTTCGAGTCCCGCATCTTCCACGCCCACATGAAGGATGTCTGGTGGTCCTCGACCCCCACGCCGGCGGGCGTGTTCGGCGGCCATCTGCCGTTCGGCCACAAGGATCGCTCTTGGGATTTCCGCTCTCTGGGTCGCGGTCGCGTACCCTTCGAGGAGGTCATCCGCGCGCTCAACCGCGTGGGGTACCGGGGCCCTCTCTCCGTGGAGTGGGAGGACGCGGGCATGGAACGGGAGCACGGTGCCGCCGAGGCGTGTCGCTACGTGCGAGATCTGGATTTTCCGTAGTCGGTGACGGCCTTCGACGCGGCCTTCCAGCAGGAGAAGTAGGCGCGTCGGAAACCGGCTAAAGTCCCAGAGTCAGCGTCTGGGAGTACTTGAGTAGGATTGTTCGACGGTCGCTCAGAGGGCGAGCCGGCTTGAAGGAGAACCGGTCTGTAACCACGCCTTCGTTCCAGACGAGGTACAGATCGGTGCCTTCTCTCGGGTTGTAGCGCAACCTGAGGTTGACCGTCACCGAGTTGGCGGCGCTGTTGTATTGGAGCAGGGCGGCGCCGCTGAGCCGGGTGTCCAGCCGTGCCTCGCTTCGCAGCCGCACGATGTGGGCGGTGAAGCCCTGATCCCGGGCGTCGAAGCGGACATCTTCGATCCGGTACGTTCCCTGGACCTCGAAGTGTTTCGAAGGCGTCCATGTGGTCACCAGTGACGCCGATGCACGTCGCCCGTCGTAGAAGCTCCCGACCTCCGCCGTCGCGTTCACCCGGAGGAGGGAGCTGGACGACTGGCGGAACTCCACCCGGCCGGCTGCGAAGTCGTACTCGCCTTCGAGCACCTGGGTGTCTTCCGGAAGCTCGAACCCGCGGTCGAGATCCTCGTGGGTGACACGAACGCTGGCAGTGACACGGTTTCCCGACTTCCATCGGACGACCCACTGTGGGAAGAGCTCAGCCGTCTCGATGGATCCGTCCTCCGATCGCCGGTATGCTGTGCTCTCCACCGTCAGGCCGGAATGTAGAACGCTCGATTCCACACCCGGCCGCCATCCATAACCGATCCTGGCGACTCCCTTGGCGTAGTTGCGACGGAACATGAAGCCGAGGCCGGGCTCGAACGTTTCGCCGGCCCTGGTCAGGTCCAGCTCGTACGTGAGGCCGTCGATGCCGCGGCGGTGCCAGAAGAGGCGGGCCAGGCCGCGGTCCAGGAATCCGTCTGCTCCCCCTTCGTTGGGGTCGAAGCTCTGGGCCCAGTTCAGGGTGACATAGTCCTGCCCGAACACCCGCACGAGCGCGTCCAAGCCATACACCACGTTCCGGCTCGTCTGGTTTCCCAGGCGCGTCGTCAGGATCCCTCCCAAGTAGGAGTTCCGGTTCAGCACCCGGCGGCGCATCCGGAAGACGCCCAGGTTCTCTGAGGACTCACCTGGCTCGGCGGCGGCGGTCTCCAGGGCCACGGCCCCCACGTCCCAGTCCCCGACTCGCCCGACGATGCGCCCACCCCCGTAAATTCTCACCTGCTCTCCATCCACCAGCCCCACCCTCCTCGAGTGGAAGAGGCGCTCCACTCCGCCCAGGGAGTAGTCGAAGACGTTGCTCCGCTCCTGGAAGAAGGCCCGCTTCTCGGGGAAGAAGAGAGAAAACCGGGTGAGGTTGACCTGCTGATCGTCCGCCTCGACCTGGGCGAAGTCCGTGTTCGCCGTGAAGTCGAGGGTGAGGTTGGAGGTGATGCCGTACTTCACGTCGAGTCCGGTCTCGGTCAGAGCGTCATGGTCCCGATGGTATGCCGTCTTGTGGACGTTCAGAGCGTGGCTGTGCCCGCGCCCGACGATGCCGTAGGGAGTCACGTAGAGGGGGCCCGAGCGCCGAGCGCCTTGGATCAGCACCTCACGGGCCTGCGACGCCTTGTAGGGACTGAACCCACCCCACTGGGGTGAGATGGCCGGAAAGGTGACGAGCTCGCTCTTCCGGGCGATGGACCGCACGAGCGACAGGCCCATTACGACGCCGGCCTGCGATCTCTGGAATCGAAGGCTCGAGAACGGGATCCTGATCTCCGCATACCATCCGTGCTCGTCTTGGTGTGCTTCGGCGTCCCAGAAGGTGTTCCAGTTGAAGTTCGGTCTGACTTCGGTATCGTCGGCGAAGATGAGGTCCATCCGCAGGCCGGCGGGAGTCGTGCCGAAGAGAAGACTTGTCTCCTTGTCGTTGAAGGTGTCGAGAATCACGATGCACCAATCGCTGGCGTACCCGCTCTGGTCGCGCTCGAGCGAGAGGCTCCGGACGCCCGACGGATCGGAGTCGTATGCCCGACACGACACGTAGAGGTAGTCCCCGTCGTGTGCCACGCGGAACTCGGTGGCCTCAGTCGGCTGTAGCCCGAAGTCGGGGGTATGCATGGTGGCCGGAAGAACGGGAACTGCCTCCCAGGCGGACTCGTCCACCCGCCCGTCCATCTCGATCTCTCCGGTGAGGCGAGGGATGACGATTCTTTCGGCTAATCCCGTCGACTCCTGCCCGGCAACCTGATGCGGCAGGGTGATATGTGCGACGGCCACTGCCAGCATGAGGCACGCGATGGAAAGGGGTACCGGAGAGGTCGTCAGTCGCCACAGGCTGGCAGATCCTGGAGGGCGGCGAGTAGCGCCGGGTGCTTCGGCAGCGGTACCGGCAACTCCACCAGCCACCTGGAGCAGTGCCAACAGATGTACGAGCATCAATGTGCTCCCATGGGCCTACGAAGGGAGCGGGTCACCCTCCGAGAGCGTGCGTGAACGCCACAGTCGCAATCTGACACTCGAGCACGAGTCTGTCAGGGAAAACTTCGCCCGGCTCCTTGAATGCCGTCGAGGCGACCCCGCCCCTGGACCTGCGGTCCGTTGCATCCGAGACAGATAGCTGAGCTTCATGAAGAAACCGTCGTTACCATTCGTCGAAGTATTCGTCCTGGCCCGTGGCCTGCTCGTCATCTTCGGAGCCCTCGGCGTCATCGAGAGGGCGGCATCAACGCGTGTGCGTGGAACCCGGGTGCGGCAATATACGGGCGGTAGGGCGCTCAGGAGAGGGGCCGTAGGGCCTTGAGGAGGGCCGCGGTTCAGACTTCTACCAGCTCGCCCTACTCGAGGCTGAAGAGTTGATTGGGCGCCTCACGGCTGAGAGCCACGAGATGGTTGGCCGGCACCATCGTCCACTCGGGATCGTCGGTGAGGCGCTCCGACGAGACCACTACGGATCCGGAGCGCTCGTAGGGCCGCCGTCCCGGCGAGTCCTTGGTCGCAGGCTCGTAGAGCTCGCGCTGGATGTAGTACGGGGTCGGCGGATCGGAACCACCCTCCATGTACCTCGAAATCACGGCCTCTCGTCCGTCGGAAACAGCCACGTTCAGCTTGCTCGCGGCGCCGTTCGCATGCACCCGCACCAGCTCGAGCCGGGACGTGAGCGACTAAATCCCGGGAGATGCGGGGTTCTTCGCCCATCGCCCGGCTCCGATGACGCCGACGCGGAGTCGCTCCGTCACTCGGTTCCTCGTGGGGTTGAGGTGTGGTGGCCGATGGTGACCGTCCCCTGCATCAGCTGCTCCGGAGTCGCGGCCGCCGTCTCCGAGAGTCAAGATCCGGCGCGTCGCAGGAGCCTACCGGGGCGCGCGTCGCGCAGGATCCCGTCGTCGATCACCGGGACCCCGTTCACCAGCACGTAGTCCATTCCCTCGGCATACTGCATGGGGTCACCGAAGTCGGCCCTGTCCCTCACCTCCTCGGGGTCGAAGATCAGCAGGTCGGCGGCCATCCCGGGGGCGACGAGGCCCCGGTCATGGAGCCCGAGACGGTGTGCGGCCAGCGACGTCATGCGCCGCACCGCATCCTCCAGGGTGATCACCCGATCCTCGCCCACGTACTTGGCGATCACCCGTGGAAACGCACCGAAGGCCCGGGGATGGGAGCTGGCGCTGGTGGCCGGGTTCACGGGCGACGCGTCGGTATCGATCATCACCCACTCGGCGCGGAGCGCCTGCCACTTCTGCTCCTCGTTCATGCTCCTGGGGTTCACGCTGACCCCTCGTGCCTTCACCAGGTCGAAGAAGGCGTTCCACGGATCGGTGCCGAGAACGGCCGCAGCTCCCGCCACGGACTGGCCGATGACCCGTTGTTCAATGGACTCCGGAGCCGACTCAATGAGGACGTTGTCCCACTCCATCCCCACATGCCGGTACCAGTTCTCCCAGTCGGCCGTGGACTCCACCTCCTGCCGCAAGGCCTGGCGCACCTCCGGATCGTCCAGGGTGGCCAGGAAAGCTTCCGTCCCCTCCGAGTAGTGCCTGGGGTGCAGGAACGAGCCCAGGCCGATGCCGTTCCGTATGTACGGGTAGATGTCGGCGGTGACGTCCATCCCGGCTGTGCGCGCCGAGTCGATCAGTGCGATGGCCTCGGCCATGAGCGGCCAGTTCTCCTGGCCGGCGGCCTTCAGGTGGTAGATGTGGACCGGGACCCCGGCGCCCTCTCCGATCTCCAGGGCTTCGCGGATGGCGTCGAGGACCGCGTGGCTCTCGTTACGCATGTGTGTGAAGTAGACGCCGCCGTACTCCCCTGCGACCCGGGCCAGCTCGATGAGCTCGTCGGTGCGGGCGTAGACCGCCGGAGGGTAGATCAAGGATGTCGAGACGCCCACGGCGCCGTCCTCCATGGCCTGCCGTACCAGGGCCCTCATCTCCTCGATCTCTGCCAGGTCCGGCCGGACGTCCCCCTCTCCCAGCACGACCTGTCGCACCTGGGTCAGGCCCACGTCGTGGACCACGTTGATGGGGATGCCGAAGCCCTCGAGGATCGCGAAGTACTCCGCATACGTCTGCCAGCGGAGCGTGTCGCCGTCCACTACGGGTGGGTTGGAGAGCGTCGCCTCGCTCTGAGGGGCGGGGGAGCCGCCTTCACCGGAGAGGTAGGTCGTGATCCCCTGGCGCAGCTTGCTCTCGGCGCTCGGGGGGTTGGTGACCAGCACCTGGCTGGACTGGCCCATCATGTCGATGAAGCCCGGGCTCAACACCCGGTCAGCCGCGTCGATGGTGCGGTGGGTCTCCCGACCGTCCAGGTACCCCACCGCCTCGATCCGGTCCCCTCGTATGCCCACGTCGCCACGGAACCAGGGGTTGCCCCCTCCGTCGACGATCCTTGCGTCGAGGACCAGGATGTCGAAGGGCTCTCCGGCTTCCGATCTCCCGCCATCGGCCCCCCCCGAGCATGCGGAAAGCGATGCGATGAGCAGTAGTGCGGCGGCGGGCGGCGTGAACCGGAATGCCGAGAATGGATCGAGAAGCATTTCTCCCCCTGGGCAGCGCCATCGGTAGCTTCCGCTCCACAGCTTACGCGACCGACGACCATTCCCGAAAGAGCCGCTAGCCGGCTGCCTGCTTCCTTTCCCGTATGTGGCGCCTGAAGCGGAAGGCGTTCTCGGGCAGCTCTAGGTCCATCCCGTATTCGTCGGGTCCCACCGCCAGCACCTTCGCCACGATGACGCTCAGGTCGTCCCGCTCGAAGGCTTCCAGGACCGCCTCCCCGAACTGGAGCGGCGTCTCGGCCGTGGCCACGTACTCGACTCCCGCCCCCTTGGCGATCTGAGCCAGGTCTGTGATGCCCGATGTGGTCTGGGAGTCGAAGCCGCCCGTCGAGAGCAGGCTACCGTTGTCGAAGATGATGTGGATGAGGTTCTTCGGGCGGTAGCGGGCCAGGGTCGTGAGCGTCCCCAGGTTCATCAGAACCGAGCCATCTCCGTCCATCACGACCACACGCTCCTCAGGCAGGTGCATGGCGAGCCCCAGGCCGATGGACGACGCCAGGCCCATGGCGTGCTGCAGGTAGAAGAAGTTCTCCCGGTGGCCCAGGTTGTAGAGCTCCTGGGCGCAAGCGCCCATGATGGTGACGACCAGCTTGTCTTCGAGCTCGGGGTAGATGACCTTGATGCACTGTGCGCGCTCCACTGGTTCTCCATCAGGTCACGCGTCAGGAGCAGCGCGACGGGCGAGAGGGAGCTCTGAGAGAACGTGTACGCCTCGTGGATCTGTTTACCGACCTTGGCGGGGTCCCGCGCGTACTCGAACGGGATGCTCAACGCCCGCAGCACCTCTTCGGTGATGATTCCGCCCCGTGTGTGCCAGGGATAGGGCTCGCCCCAGTGGCCCCGCAGGGCGATGAGCATGCAGAGAGGGATACCGTAGAGCTGCGCGAGGGACACCCCCCGTTGATGGCTGCCAAGAAGCCGTGGTTTTGCATGAGAAGCACATGGGGCTCTCCGGCGAAGTAGGCGCCGCCTGCGATGCCGATGGCCTCCTCCTCCTTGGCCACCTGGATGAGCTCGACATCCGGGTCGTCCTCGGCTCGCTGCAAGAGGAGGCCCAGCCAGGTCTCCGAGAGGGCCGATATCGATTTGATGCCGGCGTCCTTGATGCCTTCGAAGATGATCTTGGAGTTTTCGTACGAGACGGGCATCTCGCCTCCGTTCGAGTCGGGCGCAGACCGGTATCGGAACAATCTTCGTAGGCGATTGTCCGAGACACTTCTGGGACACCACACTGGGGACGAATCACCATGACGATCTCACGTCGAGAGATGCTCAGGGCGAGCGCCGGGACCGGCGCGGCCCTGCTTCTGGGCGACCTTTCCGCGCTCGCTCAGTCTCCTTCGCTGCTCACCCGTACGATCCCATCCTCAGGTGAGGCGATCCCGGCCGTGGGCCTCGGGAGCGCACGGAGCTTCAGCAGGAGGGCCTCTGCGGCGGAACACGGCGACCTGAAGGAAGTTCTCCGGTTCTTCAGGGAGGCGGGCGGATCGGTCTTCGACACAGCCCCCACATATGGTCGCTCGGAGAGTGTGGCGGGGGCCTTGGCTCAGGAGCTAGGGATCGAGAACGAGCTCTTTTTCGCCACCAAGATTTCCACCGGTGGCGGACGTGAATCGGGAGTCCGACAGCAGGAGTCCTCGATGCGGCTCTGGGGCCGCGACGCCATCGACCTGAATCAGGTGCACAACCTCCGTGGCGTGGAGATCCATCTACCGACGATCCGGCAGGCGAAGGACGAGGGCCGCACACGCTACGTGGGCGTGACGATATCCCGTCTGCGTCAGTTCGGGGACATGGAGCGGGTGATGCTCAGGGAGCCCTTGGACTTCATCCAGGTCAACTACTCACTGGGCGAGCGTGAGGCGGCCGATCGGCTGCTTCCCCTGGCGCAGGACCGCGGCTTCGCCGTCATGATCAACGAGCCCTACAACGCCGGCCGGCTGTTCCGCGCCGTGCGAGGCGAGCCGCTGCCCGAGTGGGCCGTCGAGTTCGACTGCCGGAGCTGGGGGCAGTTCTTCCTGAAGTACATCCTCGCACACCCTGCCGTGACGGTCGCGATTCCGGGGACCTCGGACCCGGAGCATCTGGTGGATAACATGGGAGCCGGGGTTGGGCGCCTGCCCGACGAGGGCACACGAAGGCGCATGGAGGAGCTCTTCGACGCGTTGAGTTAAACGGCAGAGGTCGACCGCCCAGTCGGATGCCGACCTCCGGCGATTGTGGTCCACACTCCCTGCCGATGCGCCAGCCCTTGCGAGAGAGGGTGGGAGGGGCGCAACCTGTATCTTCGCATTGCTCCCGGGTGATGTGTTCGCGGGAGTCTTGCCCTCCACCGCGTGACAAATGACTGCGACCGAGAACGCGCTGAACGCTCGGGCCCTCGGCCGAAAGCCCGTCGACGACCAGGTCGACTTCTACGGTCTCACCCACCCTGGGAAGGTCCGGAAGGAGAATCAGGACCACTTCCTCGTCTCCTCGCTCCACAAACGCATGGACGTGCATCTGGCCAGTCTCCCCGACTCGGGTAGGCTGTACGGAGAGGCGGAGCGTCTCGCCGAGCGGCTCCGCTCCATGACGTCGGCCAAGCAGGTGTGCGAAGACCTGCTGCAGGATGCGCTCGACGGCGGGGACAGCAACAACATCACCATCATCGTGGTTCGGGCGTTGGAAAACGACGCGTGACGGGGGGCTCGCCCGCGGGCCGCGTTTCCGATCGAGCTAGTTTGCCACCAACTCCTTCGCCAGTTCTCAAGGGAGAAGGACCTCAAGGAGTGGGGATTATGCGTACTCGATTCGACTCCGCGGTCGGACTCGCGGTTCAGCGCCTTTGGTCAATACTCCTGGCCGCGTTCTCCATCCAGTTGGCACCGGGCCCCGCCCCGGCTCAGGAGGGAGCCCTCCGGGGCTTCGACGCCTATGTCGAGGCCGCCATGAAGGAGTGGAAGGTGCCGGGGCTCGCCGTCGCCGTCGTGAAGGACGACCGGCTGATCCACGCCCGAGGCTATGGAGTGAAGGAGGTGGGCCGACCGGACCCGGTGGACGAGCACACCCTCTTCGCCGTGGGCTCCACCTCCAAGGCCTTCACCACCGCCGCCCTCGGGATGCTGGTCGACGAGGGGAAACTCGACTGGGACGACCAAGTGGTGGAGGGCTTATCGGGCTTTCGCCTCCACGACCCCTACGTCACCCTGGAGATGCGGATCCGGGACCTCGTCACGCACCGGAGCGGCCTCTCCCGGGCGGACCGCCTGTGGTACGTGGGCTACCCCAGGGAAGAGGTGCTCCGGCGGATCCGCTTCCACGAGCCCACCTGGAGCTTCCGGACCCACTACGGCTACCAGAACATCATGTTCCTTGCGGCGGGCCAGATCATCCCGGAGGTCACCGGCACGAGCTGGGACGACTTCGTGGACCGGCGGATCTTCACGCCCCTGGGGATGGAGCGGTCGAACACGAGCGTCACGGCCCTGGAGGGGGACGCGAACGTGGCCACCCCCCACATGCTGGTGGAGGGCGAGCCCGTGTCGATCCGCTACCGGAACATCGATAACGTGGGGCCCGCCGGCTCCATCAACTCCAGCACGGCGGAGATGGCCCGGTGGGTTCGGCTCCACCTGGGGGGCGGCGTCTTCGAGGGCCGGAGGCTCCTGAAGGAGGAGACGGTTGCCGAGATCCACTCCCCCCAGACCGTCATGCCCATCGACGAGGACATCCGGGAGCTCTACCCCACCACCCACTTCCGGGCCTACGGCTTCGGGTGGTCCCTCCAGGACCACCGGGGGCGGAAGTTGGTGCAGCACGGGGGTGGGATCGACGGGATGCGGGCCTACGTGGCGATGATCCCGGAGGAGGGGATCGGGATCGTGCTTCTCTCGAACCGGGGAGGCCAGAACATGGTGATCGGGCTCGCGTTCCGGGCCCTGGACCAGCTCCTAGGGGCGCCGGAGCGGGACTGGGCCGCCGCCTTCCTGGCCCAGGCCGAGGAAGCCCGGGCCCAGCGGGAGGAGCGAGAGCGAAAGCTCCGGGAGGCCCGGGTGGCCGGCACGAGCCCTTCCGTCTCCCTGGACGCCTACACCGGCACCTACGCCGACAGCCTCTACGGGCCGGCGGAGGTGACGAGGGAAGGCGGCGGCCTCGTCCTCCGCCTCGGCACGAAATACGTCGGGGACCTGGAGCACTGGCACCTCGACGTCTTCCGGGCCGTGTGGCGGGACCGGAGGCTGGACCCGAAGTTCGCGACCTTCGTGGTGGGCCCCGACGGTCGTGTGACCGAGCTCCAGCTTCCCCTGGAGTCCGACATCCCGGTCCCGGTGCGGTTCGCCCGGGCAGCCCGGACCGGCGAGAGCGGGAGTAAGTGAGCGAGACGGATCCCAGACACGCAGAGACGGACGACGATGCTCCTGTTGCGTCTTGGAGGGCGTTGAGGGACGCTAGCGAAGGAGCTCGTTGGCGATCGTCTGAAGCTGCATGTTCGAGGTGCCTTCGTCGATCGTCCCGATCATTGCATCCCGGTAGAGCCTCTCCACCGGGTACTCGCTCGTGAAGCCAACCCTACCGAACAGGTCCATGCAGCGGGAGGTAATCTTCTGGGCCACCTCTGACGAGTAGAGCTTCGCCATGGCGGTCTGCACCAAGAACGGCATGCCCGCGTCCTTGAGGCGCGCAGCGTTATACACCATCAAACGCATTGCTTCGAGCTCGGTGGCCAGCGAGGCGAGCTCGAACTTCACCCCCTGGAAGGCGGAGATGGGGCGCCCGCGAGTGCGGGAAGGTAGCGAGACTTCTGATCATCCGTACCCCAGCGAAGGATCGGGTTGTTCACCAGCGTGTTCTGCACGTCTACGAAGACGCCCGGGAGGGATCCACGCGGGAGAGCTCCTCCACCACGAGCGTGGCGGTGAAGAAGGTAGAAGCAGTGCCGCCGTACTGTTCGGGGATCTGGATTCCCATCAGCCCCAGCTCGAACAGCTGGGTGATTAATTGCTCGTCGAGCTTTGCCTCCCGGTCTATGGCGGCGACACGCGGGCTCACCTGCTCTTCCGAGAACTCCCGGACCGCCTCCCGGAACATCTCCTCGTCCTGGCTGAGGTCCGTGAGCGCCCGTCGAGTCGCCTCCGACAATACCGTGGCCATCACCATACCCGCTCGCAGGGCGACGAGAGTCGATGCGGTGCTGGCGCTGCGGAGGGAGTAATGGAGGGACGGAACCGCCGCATCCCTCCCAACGGTCTCACGCCTTCACGTTGTCGATCAGGCGCACGCCTTCAATGAAGACAGCCGCCAGCCGTCTCCCCGACCAGTCTTCCACGTAGTCGACCTGAATACCACGGTCCTCGAGGCATTTCCGAACCCCCAACGACGAATCTCCATTCTTCAAGAGAGAAGCAAACTCGGACGCCAGCTTTCGGCCGTGGGCCGACAGAAGTGCGTTACGCGAACTCAGCGCCACGCCATCGGCATCCCGCACGATGGGACATGGACGGATCTGCACCTCCATGGAAAAAGCGGCTGCCATGTCTTGGATGAGGCGATACTGCTGGTAGTCTTTTTCGCCAAAATATGCTCGGTGCGGGCGAATGATGTTGAACAAACGCATGACGACCGTCAGTACCCCATCGAAATGGCCGGGTCGATGCGCTCCGCAGAGTCGCGTGCTCAAATCGGTCTCGGACAGTTTGTACCGGTAGTCATCAGGATAGACCGTGCTCCGGTCCGGGAGAAACAGATAGTCGACGCCGAGCTCTTCGAGCGTTTGGGTGTCGACATCCAGGGTGCGTGGATAGTTCTCGAGGTCGGTTGGGTCGTTGAATTGCGTAGGGTTGACGAATACGCTGACGACGGTCTTGGTGTTTTCCTCGAGGCTGCGCTCGACCAACGAGGTATGGCCGGTGTGAAGTGCACCCATCGTCGGGACGAAGCCCAGCGTGTTGCCCGAGTTCTCGATCTCGGCGCGCACGGGTTTCCAGTCGGCCACCGAGCCAACCGTTCGCATCAACTGTAGCTCTGGGCGTCGGTTGGGAAGGATCGTTCCTTTGTTTCTCGATCGAACGCATTGACTGCGCGTTGCACGAGGTCGAAGCCGTCCTCGAAGGTCTTCACGAACTTTGGGTGAAAATCACGGTTGAATCCAGCGAGATCGTGTAACACCAACACTTGCCCATCGCAATGCGGGCCCGCACCGATACCGATAGTGGGAACCGCCACAGCCGCCGTAATCTGCCTCGCGGTGTCGACGGGAACGCATTCCAGCACTATGCTGAAGCATCCGGCATCGGCGACTCTCTTAGCTTGATCGGCGAGTTGAGCCGCCGACTCCTTGCTACCACCTTGCACCTTGAACCCACCGAGACGGTTCACGGCTTGTGGGGTGAGGCCCAGATGTCCCATGACCGGCACACCGGCGAGTACGACGCGTTCAACGACATCCTCGATTCCGTCGATTCCCTCCAGCTTGACCGCGTTGGCACCGGCGTGGATCAACGCTTCGACGGTGTCCATCGCCGGCTTGAGCCCTTTGTGAAACGAGAGAAAGGGCATGTCCGCGATGAGGAATTTCTCGGGTGCACCTCGGGCGACCGCTTCGGTGTGCAATACCATGAGATCCGTCGTGGCCGGGAGTGTTGACGGCCGTCCGTGCATGACCATGGCCGCGCTGTCTCCCACCAAGATGGCGTCGATGGACGTCTCTCGAAGGATTCGCGCCGACCAGTAGTCGTAGCATGTGGTCATCGAGACTTTTTCTCCGTCAGCTTTCTTGCGGCGAAAGTCCAAGGCATTCATGAGCGACCCTCGAGCAGTTCCGGGGCGACGGCCTTTACGAAAGCGGCGTATACGTCATGGTATGGATCGCCGGACAGGGCGGCGAGGTTGGCTCGAATCGTATCTCGATCACCCCGCGTGATGGGTCCCGTCGAATCGGTGTCAACTTTCTCGAGGTTGGCTGCGACCTGACGGAGATAGGGAAGAGCGACGCTGGGTGGCAGCTGCAATTGCTCTTCAAACGTGTGAAACAGCTTGTTCCACAATACCATGGTAAAATTGCCGGCCATTACGGCGAGGCTGTGATACAACGGCTTGAGACCCGCGGCGAGAGTGTAACGTGGGTTTGGCAGCTCTGGAAACACGTCTTCAAAGCGGGGCTCGCCCTCTTCGCAAACAAAAGGTATGGATTCGTATGTCACTCGATTGTAGAGGTCTGCGCCGAACGTTGTGAGGGGATGCATCCCCGTGGCCGAAGACGTGACGAGGCTTCCCGAAAAGTGGATGAGCGTTTTTTCCCGTAACCCATCGTTCGAAGTGATGAGCTGTTCGATCGCGGCGTCGCTGACCAGTAGGAGAACGGCATCACTCTCGGCAAGAGCGGCGCTTGGTGGGGCGTTCCCCGCCGACCGGCGCGACCAATTCACATGAGGCAGGTCGAGGAGATCGAAGTAGTGCGTCATGTGCCGTGCCACGCGTCCATCGCCCACGATTCCATACCGGATTGCCATTCCTTAATCTACCTACTGAGCCGAGGGCCGGGCACCAGCACACGGTTGCGCCGGAGGGTGCGGGCCGCAAGAGAGGCCCTGAGACCTTGCGTGGGGCGGCTGGCATGGGTCCTGCAGCCCATGACCCCGGATCTTACTGGCTGCGACCGGATCTGATCACGTGAGATCGCGTTGCGCCGCCTCTGGAAAGGTGAACCAAGGAGCGGAGCACCCGATATGCGCATGCCACAGTCTTCCGAAGTCTGCAGAAAAGTACCGGTCCTCCTCATTGCCGGTACCCTCGTCCTGGGTGCGGCGGCGTGCAGTGACGGCTCCACGGGTGTGGAGCTATCCAGCGTTCGCATCCTTCTCACCGAGGCCCCGTCCGACGTCATCGCCAGCGCCGAGGTGTGGATCTCGAGGGTCTATCTCGAGGGTGGGGACGACGAGGAAACCGAAGGGGGGCGCGTGGATCTCTTCAACGATCCTGAGAACCCCCAGCACTACGATCACCTGACCCTGCAGGACGGTGTCACGGCCGACCTCACCGGCGCGGTGGAGGTGGACGTCGGCCTTTACGGCAGCCTGCGACTGGTCGTGGACCGCGCCCTCGTGACCCTTGTGGAGGGCGTGTCGTTCGAGGACGGAACGGACAACGCCACTCTCTTCGTCCCCAGTGGGAGCAGCAGCGGCATCAAGGTCCTGCTCAATCAAGACCTGGAGGTGGTGAACAGCCCCGGCGGGTACGGCACCCGGCGGGGCATCTCCTTGCCCGCCCGAAACGGCTAGCGCCGCCTCGGCTACGCTCCTTGGGCTTGAGCCTTCGGGGACCCGATCACCCCGGGATGCCCGGCCAGTCGCCGTGAAAAGCCCAGCTGCCCAGCGTGGTAGTTGCCGTGGAACACGAGCAGGTTCAGGTACTCACCTCGGCTGCACTCCTGGCCGAAGGGGTCGCTGAAGCCCCCCTCGTCGAGCTCCTCGTCGGTAAGGCGCTCGATGGCGGCCAGGCAGCGATCCTGTGAGCCCAGGAAGCGGTCCCGCATGGTGTCCCAATCGATGGCGTCGTCAGCACCCGTGATGGGCTCTTCTCTGGCCCTTGCCAGGGACTCGTCCGCCCAGACCGGCTCCTCTCCCAGGAGCTCGAGGGCGCGATTATGGCTTCCGATCAGGTGGCCCAGCATCCAGTTCGAGCAGTTGCCACCGGGCTCAGGTTGCTTGATCGAGTCCTCCTGGTTCAAGCCGGTAACATTCGCGCCGACGACCTTGTAGAGCAGAGCGTACTGGGTCTTGAGTAGGTCTTTGGTGTTCATACTTCCTCCCTCCCTCTGAGTTCGACTTGCGTGACGTCGCTCATCGCCCGCATCACGGCATCGAATCCGTCGAGATCCCTATCCTCCACTCTCTCTGCTATGCTCGCTTCGAGATTCTCGAGGATGCCGCGTAGGTGGGTCGCGATGGTGCTCCCCTCCTCAGTTACCCGGATCAAGAATGACCTGCGGTCCTTCTCGTTCGACTCCCTGACCACGAGCCCCTTCTCCTCCAGCCGATCGAGCATCCCGGTGAGGGTCGACGGCTTGTGCCCGAACACGCGTGTCAACTCGGACACGGGACATGGCCCGTAGAGCGTCGTATACGAGAGCAGGTGTCCTTCCACCGGCTCCACTCCGAGGGCTCCGGATTCCTCCAGCATGAACTCGGCGATCTGCCTGGTCCCCTTGTGAATCGGCGAGACGAATCGGAGCGGCTTGGCCAAGGGCGAGGCCCTTTCTGAGGGCGAGTTAATACGACAACGAAATATACGGTACCGAACTAAATATGCAAGGGTCCTGGACAACCCGGTGAGTCCGGCAGGTGTCCACCCACCCGGGGGGGCGGTGCCTCAGCCCTCTTTCTTCTTCCCGGTCCAGGGACTCTCGCCGCGAGGCGTGGTCAGGGTGCCGGCCATGGTGTCGCCGTCGACCTCACCCTGGAACGTCAAGCTGAACCGACCGCCCCCCATGGACAGCGTGAAGCCGATGTCGTTCCCCTGGATCATTCCGTTGCTCAAGGTCCCCTGGCCCCTTTCCATCTGAGCAGTGCCGGTCAGCTCGGTGCCGTCCTGGGCGAGGGTGACGACGAAGGTGCGGGCGCCCCTGGGCGACTCCCAGGACACCTCCCACATCCCCGAGACGTCTTGTGCGGCTGCTAGAGCGGTTGCGACGAGAAGAGCGGCTGCCGCGAACGCTGCCGATGTTACGTGCTGCTTCATGTGGGTTCCTCCGGCGTGGGGCCAGTCCACTCTTGCTTTGGCTTGTGCTTGTTTCTAGGGATGACACCTCGGGTGCGGGACCCGTTGAGGCCGCCCGCGACTTTAACAATGAGACGCCCGCGGGCGTCCATACGCTAAATACCGTCGCCTCCAGTGAGACTTGTCGTGATACCCTTCACCCCGCTGGCTTCTGCGCTCATGCTGATGGGTGCGCTCGCCCTCCCCACCCGAGCTCTGGAACAGTATGCGGCGCCCAGCATTGCCGACTCCCTCGAGCTTGTGGAGGAGGCCATGGACATCCAGGCGCGCTACGAGCGCTATCGGGAGCAGCGCACGGCCCCCGACCTGGCCGACCTCAGCCGTCGGTGCGACGACGTCGTTGGGCGCTTCTGCTTTCGCTTCCCGGACTACGCCGACGTTGACGACTGGCGAGCACCCGAGGAGCCCGTGGAGCTCAAGCTGGCCCGGACTCGAGTGCTCAAAGATCTCGGTGACATAGCACGGAAGATTCCGGGGGACCGCTGGATCCTCGGCCAGCGGGTCTATTACCTGACCGACATGGGTGCTTGGACGGGCGCCGCCAATCTGGCCCGGAGATGCGGCGGACGAACCCACTGGTGGTGCACGGCTCTGGCCGGCTACGTGCACCACGCGAGCGGACTCTGGACCGTGGCGGATGAGGTCTTCGCCCAGGCACTGGAGGAGATGCCACCCGATACGGCCGCCCGCTGGAGAGCCCCCGAGCACCTCCTGGAGGATTCGGCCTGGAAGATCTACAAGAAGGCGGCCGACAAAGAGAGGTTGGAGCAGCGGCTGTGGATGCTCTCCGACCCTCTCTACCTCGTGGAGGGCAACGACCGCAAGACGGAGCAGTACGCACGGCAGGTCCTCATCCGGATTAGGGCGGAGGCCATCAACGGCACGGGTCTGGATTGGGAGGATGACCTGGAGGAGATCACCCTCCGGTGGGGAGCGCCCGAGGCCTGGTCCCGGGAGCGAGACCTACCGACGGGGGACTCGCTGGTGGACTCCCGGCGCATGGTGAGCCACCGCCGGGGGCAGGAGTTCCTGCCCCCGTTCGAGGCGCTGGAGGATCCGTCGGAGATGGCCCCGGGTGAGTGGACCCTCGGAGACCGGGCGCGCCTCGAGCTCAGGGAGAACGGCCCGCTCGTGGATCCGCTCAACAGCGGCAGCTTGCTGGAGCAGGCGACCCAGGCCAACGACCTGTTCGGGGATTCCGCCGATCTCAACGCCATCCTTCGCGATGGCATCATCAGATCCGGGCCGCGTACCGGATACACGGCGCCCTACGCTCCGGAGCTCGACGTCCTCGAGACCCAGGTGGCGCGTTTCCGGCGGGGCGACTCGCTCTTGGTGGCAGGGGCCTTCGCCCCGAAGCCGGAGGAGAAGAAGGACCCCACGGCCCCGCCGCCACCCACGCTGCGAATGCCCGACGGTGTGGACCTGAGGGCGGCGCGCAACGAGGGTCGGTCCGACAAGCAGAGACGCACCAATCCGTTTGGTAAGGTGCGTGAGGTGCCTATACCGTTCATCGCCGAGGTGTCGGAAGAGCGTATCCGATCGGGGCTCTTCCTCATCGACTCCGAAGGCGGCAAGTGGCTCGAGGTCCTGGGCGAGGGGCCGAAGGGCGCCTTCCAGCTCCAGGCGCCCAACGGGCACTACATCGTCGGCCTGGAAGCGTTCAGCCCCGACGAGAAGAAGGCCTGGAGGGATCGGCACGGCCTCTGGCAGGATCCCATCGTCACAGTGGAGATCGAGCTTCCGGGCCGGGAGCCCATGACGGTGGTCCGCCCCATCAGCATCGTGCCCAGGTCGGCGGAGCAATAGAACGCGCGCTGCGGGCCGCACGCCCCGGGCCGCACGCCCCGGCGGGCCCCGGCCGATCAGACGGACCGGCCACGTCGGTCCACGTTGGCGTTTCGACCCGTAGGGTGGATACTGTGGTGGGGCAGTGATGCCGTTCCTGTGACGCCAACATCTCCGATTCCAAAGGATGCCCGCCGTGATAGCTACGCCCCTCCGGATCGCCGGCACCGTCGGCGTGATCGCGATTCTCATCATCATTCCGGGGACGTTGCGCGCCACACTCTCGAGGCCCTCTCAGGAGAGAGATCAAGTGAGCCCGAACGAGATCGTCCGGCTCCTCGACGCCGACCAGGCCGTGTTCGGCGTCTTCTCTGGCGAGAAGACGGCGGAGCAGGGAGCGAGGATCGTCGAGAACCGGGAGACGGACTTCGTCTTCTACTCTCTGGAGACGGGGCCCTTCGACATCCCCACCATGGAGGTCTACTTGAGGGCCATGGCGGAGGCGGCTGGCGGGAGCGCACACCCCGTCGTGCTCCGTATCCCGCCCATCAGGGACGGAAAGGAGGCGGCACGAGAGCGGGTCCGTCAGGGCCTCGACGCGGGAGTCGACGGTATCGTCTTTCCCCACGTGGAGACAGCGGACGAGGCTGCCCTCGCCGTGAGCTACATGGGCGAGGACGTCTGGCCCGGAAACCCAGAGGGTGGTCTGCTCAACATCCTCCTCATCGAGGACCAGGTGGGAGTTCGGAATGCGCGCGAGATCGTCGCCACGCCGGGTGTCGGGGTAATCATCCCGGGGCCGGGGGATCTGCGGCGGGCCTACGGGGGCGACGCCGAGGCCATCGAAGGTGCCATCCAGACGGTGCTGTCGGCCTGTAAGGAGTTCGACGTTCCGTGCGGCATCACCGCCGGGGCCGACGACATCGCGGAGCGGCTCGACCAGGGATTCCGCCTCATCATCGTCAACCGCGATGATGCTTTGGCGGTAGGAAGAGCGGCGGCGGGGCGCTAGAAGCATGAGGCGGCCGGGTCATCTCGAGGCGGTGGAGAACGACCCGCGATTAGGCCCTTCGCGAGCGCCACGCCTCGAGCAACTTTGCCTCGTGCGGGGCCATCGTCTCCATCGAAGCCGGGCCAAAGCCGAGATCCGGCGCGACGCGCAGGCCGGCACGCATCTGAGACCGCCGCTCCGCATCCTGCGACTTCCACCACTCCAGCGTATCCCGTACCGTGTCGGCGAGCGGTCGGAGGGTGAGGCCGGCGGCGCGAGCACGACCCCCGTTCACCTGATGGACAGCGCCGAACTCGCCACTCGGCGCGTGCCAGATCGGAAAGCTGGCGCCATGGTCGCTGAGGAAATCTGCGGCGACCCAGGTGAATTCGGCGTCGGCGCCGGTCGTGTTGCGCGTCACCACTAACATCTCCCCCATCGTCATCCGCGTCGCCGGTCCCACGGCGTTGAACGCACCGCCGGTTCCCTGCTCGACCATCCGGATGACCCAAGCCGTGAGATCCCGAGCGTCGATGATCTGGATAGGGTCACTCGGCTCGCCGGGAGCGATCATCTCGCCGTCGTGGTCGACCCGGACGGGCCAGTAGGTCCAGCGGTCGGTGCCATCGCCCGGTCCCACGATATACCCGGGCCGCACGATCGTGGCGTGGTCCCGGAAGGCCTCCTTCACCGCCTTCTCACACAGCACCTTGAGCGGCCCGTAGGTCTCGCCGTTCACCTCTTCGACGGTGGGGTCGTCCATGGTCCCCAGAGCATAGTCCTCGTCAAAGTTCGGCGTGAGGAAATCCCGGTATGCCGACACCGACGAGATAAAGAGGTATTGGCCCGCGGCGCCACTCAGGAGCTGGGCCGAATCGCGAACGTGCCTCGGTACATAACCCGAGTTGTCGATAACCACATCCCACTCCCGCCCCTGAAGGGCCTTCAGGTCTCCGTCGCGATCACCCTTGAGCTTCTCTACATCGGGAAAGAGATGGGGGTTGGTGCGGCCACGGTTGAAGAGCGTGATCGTGTGGCCTCGGGATTGGGCGTCTCGCACCATGTGCGGACCGATGAATCCGGTGCCACCCAAGATCAAGATACGAAGGGTACGCGGTTGTGCGTCCGCACCTGGGCGACAGCCCCCCAAACCGAGGCCCAGGGCGCCCACCGTCGCCGCGCTCACCTTCACAAAATCTCGTCTCGTCGTGGTCATCGGTCTCACTCCTCAGAATCTCGGAATGCCGGTGAGCCGTGATGCGAGACTGAGGATACCAGGGCCGGGAGAGAGAAGCTACTCTCTGCCGCTCCGTCTCGACCGACCGGAGGGGCGCTCGCGAAAAACGGACCGACCAGTCGCGTTATGGCACCTACCCTGGCTCGGACCGTGGACCTCATCAACCTCGCGCGGGCGAACATGGGGCTCCCTCCCTACGACGGTCCCCTGACGAACGAGGCAGTCTTTGACCAGTTAGGTTGCCCACAAGAGGTCGCGCACGATCCGGTTTCGCCTGTGAAGGCGAAACGTCGTAGGATGATGTCGATCCTGAATTCGACGATCCGATCTCTGGAGCTGTGTCAATGTCGCACCGGGCAAACTCTCGTCTTCCTCGCCGACTCGCACGAGCGGGGTTGTTGATGCTAGGGGCGTCCATCGCCCTTCCTCTTTCCGCCCAGACGCCGGACCGGGTCGCCGCCGGACTCACTTGGCGGTCCATCGGCCCCGCCGTCGCCGGGGGCCGGGTACCTGATGTCGAGATCGTCCCCGGCAGTCAGTCCCACATCTACCTTGGCTCCGCCTCCGGCGGTGTCTGGAAGAGCGAAAACCACGGGACGACGTGGGAGCCCATCTTCGACGACGCGGCCAACCTCTCGATCGGCGATATCGCCCTGGCGCCGTCCGACCCGTCCGAGCTCTGGGTCGGAACTGGCGAAGCCAACAACCGGAACAGCTCTCCCTGGGGCGAGGGCGTATATCACTCCTCGGACGGTGGCAAGACCTGGCGCCTGGTCGGCCTGGAGGAGACGAGACACGTCGGAAAGATCCTGGTCCATCCGAGCAATCCGGATGTCGTGTGGGTCGGAGCCCTGGGACACCTCTTTGGCCCCAACCAGGAGCGGGGTGTCTATAAGACGACGGAGAGGGGTGGTTCTTGGGAGCGAGTCCTCTTCATCGATGAGAATACAGGCGTCGTCGACATGGCCATGGACCCGGCCGATCCGAGTATCCTCTACGCGGCGGCGTATCAGCGGCAGCGGCGGGCGTGGGGGTTCATCGGTGGTGGTCCGGGGAGCGGCATTTACAAGAGCACAGACGGCGGAGCCAGTTGGCGAGAGCTGACGATGGGCCTGCCCGAGGGGGACAAGGGGCGCATCGGGCTTGCCGTCTGGAACCGGAACCCGGCTCTGATCATGGCCGTCGTCGAGGCGGAGGACGGTGGCATCTTCCGGTCCGAGGACAGGGGCGAGTCCTGGACCAAGGTCAACGATCTGAATCAGCGGCCCATGTACTACAGTCAGCTCCGCATCGACCCCAACGACGATCAGCACGTCTATCTCGTTGCGGGGTCAATCCATGAGTCCACCGACGGCGGAAAGACCTTCACGGCCCTGCCCATGGAGATCGAGTACAACACCGGGGTCCACGTGGACCATCACGACATGTGGATTGACTCACGGGATTCACGCCACATGATCCTGGGTAACGACGGCGGCCTGTACGCGACCTGGGATATGGGCGCGAACTGGACGTTCATCTCCAACATCCCGATCGAACAATTCTACGACGTCGATCTGGACATGTCCGATCCGTATTTCATCTACGGGGGTCTGCAGGACAACAATTCATACCGGGGCCCCAGCCGCACCCGACGCTACCAAGGGATTCTGAACCGGGACTGGCAGGTAATGGACTACGGCGACGGGATGTACGCAGAGACGGACTGGGCCGATCCGGGCACGGTCTACGTCACCTCTCAAAACGCCGCGATCGTCCGCGTCAACGTAGCCACCGGGGATCGGAAGGCGCTGAAGCCCTTCCCGCGCGACACGACGGAGGAGTACCGCTTCGAGTGGAAGTCCCCGATCCTCGTATCCCCCCACAACTCGAGTCGCGTTTATCTAGGCGGAAACCGGCTCTTCATCTCCGATGACCGAGGGGTGAGCTGGAGGGAGACGGACGATCTGAGCCGCCAGCTCCATCAGGACAGTCTTCCCATCATGGGCATCTTGCCCGACTCGACTACGCTCTCAAAGCACGACGGCGCCTCGGGGTATGGAGAGCTCACGGCTGTGTCCGAATCCCCGGTCTCTCCCGGCGTGCTCTGGGTCGGCGTGGACGACGGCAACGTCCAGGTGAGCCGGGACGACGGCATCACGTGGAACGACGTAACGCGGAACGTCCCGGGATTGCCGTTCCCATATTACGTAAGCTGGGTCGAGGCCTCCCACGCCGAGGCTGGGCGGGCCTACGTCAGTCTGGACGGCCACTGGGACGACGACTACGGCCCCTACCTGTACGTGACCGAGGACTTCGGCGCCACGTGGAGGTTTCTGTCAGACGGGCTTCGGAGTGCGACCGTGAACGTCGTACGCGAGCATCCAGACAACCCTGACCTGCTCTTGGTCGGCGCGGAGAACGGAGCGTTCGCCAGCGTCGACCGTGGGCGGACCTGGGGACGTCTCGGGAGCGGGCTCCCGGCGGTTCCGGTCGACGACATCGAGATTCACCCCCGAGACAATGACGTCGTGGCAGGCACCCACGGCAGAGGCATCTGGATCCTGGACGACATCACTCCGCTCTCCCAGTGGGGCCCGGGCGGAGCCGACCCTGTCGAGCTATTTGCTCCTCGGCCTGCGACCCTATTCCTGTACCAGAACGACGTGCCCTCCATGGGGCAGGGCAGCTACCGGGCACGAAATCCTAGTTACGGTGCGAACCTCGACTACGCGTTCGAGGAAGTCGCGTCCGAGGTGAGGCTGCGCATCATCAACCAGGCCGGTGAGGTGGTGCGAACCCTCGAGGGAAGCGGGGCTGCGGGGCTGAACCGCGTCACGTGGGACCTGCGTCACGACCCGGTCCCGCACGACACCACGCGTTTTGACGTACCCCGGCTGGACACAGGGCCCGGCGGGCCGCTGGTTCTTCCGGGAACGTACGCGGTGGAGCTTGCCGTCGGAGAGGAAGTGCGACGTAGGGAGCTGGTAGTCCGGCCTGACGCCGAGATGCCGGTTCCCCCTGAAGAGCGTCTGGCCCGCTATGAATACACCCTGGAGCTGTACGAGCTACAGAAGCGGGGCTATGCCTTGGGCGTGATGGCCTACGAGATGGACCGGGCCCGGGAGACCGCACTGGACTTGCTGTACGCCCGCGACGAGGTGTCCGAGGACGACTCTGCCAGCGCACACTCGCTGGCTGCCGAGATCGAAGAGGTAGCGGACGACTGGCGTAGCCTGAACGGTGAAGTGAGAAGCTGGTGGACCGGCCTGATCGGGAAGTTTGACGGCGGGCCCTCGACGACGGGATCCCTGACTGGGCCGTCGGAGGATCAACTCCGCCGGCTGGCGCGGGTTCGGGAAGAGGCCGACGCGGCAGAAAAGCGCCTGGACGAAGCCATCTCGGACGTTCTCCCGAGGCTCAACGAGATCCTGGAACGGTACGGGGTTACGCCGATCGGCATCTCGGTGCATCAGCCAGGACACCTCCAAACCCAATACGTAGCGAGGAACGGCTGGTCCGGGTAATATCAACGGGAGTCTGACCTGTGTCGCCGGCGCCTCCAATCGGCGGCGCAGGTCGGGGTCTTCTCGTTCTCAGCCGGCTACTGTCCAATCCGAAGGAGATAACCATGGCTCAGCGATGCTCGTGCATGTCGGCATTCCCGGTCGCACTGCTGTCCGCCCTGATGGCGGTTCCAGTCCCCCTGCTGAGCCAGGGCTGGACTCCCGAGCTCACCATCCAGGTGAAGCGGGTGAGCGACGTGGTGCCGTCGCCAGATGGAACGTGGATCGCCTTCCAGGTGGCCGGTCCCGTCATGGAAGGAGAGACGAGCGAGCGGCTCACACAGATCCACGTGGCCGGGAGTGACGGCCAAGGATCGAGGCAGCTCACGTGGGGAGAGGCCTCGTCGACCTCTCCCGCCTGGTCTCCAGACGGCGAATGGATCGGCTTCCTGTCCGACCGTGGAGAGGGCGTCGAGGTCTGGAGGATCCCGCTTCAGGGGGGCGAGGCTCGGCCGATCACGGACGTGCCGGAGGACGTAGGGGCGTTCTCCTGGTCTCCTTCCGGAGACCGGATCGGATACCTCATGCGCGACCCGGAGACTGAGGAGGAGGAGAAGGCGAAGCGTGAGAAGCGTGACGCCCGCGTGGTCGACGAGAATCTGAAGATGATCGGCCTCTACGTCGCCGACGTGAGTGATTCGCCCACGGAGAGCCGCCGACTTTCGCCCGGACGCGTGAGCGTCCAGAGCTGGACCGCCAGGCTGATGGACTGGTCTCCAGACGGTTCGACGATCGTCTTCGTCCACCAGCCCTCGCCAAAAGTAAATGACTGGCCGAAGGCGGATCTGTCGGCGGTGGACGTGGCCACGGGGCGGGTTCGCGCGCTCGCCTCCACCGGGGCTGCCGAAGGGAGTCCCCACTTCTCGCCCGACGGCCGCTGGATCGCGTTCGCCGCTAGTGACGATCCCGCGAGTTGGGCCTTCACCTGGGACGTGTATGTGGTCCCGTCGGAAGGAGGAGAGCCACTCCCATTGTCCCGGACCTTCGACAGGCAAGCGAGCGTCTTGGGCTGGCGAGCCGACGGCTCCGCCGTCCTGGTATCCGAGCCATACCGGACGTTGCGCCGGATTCAAGCTCTACCCATCGACGCATCGGGCCCCTTGGATCTATCGCCCGCGGAACTCCTGGTAAACGGCCCGACTCTGAACCGGGCGGGTACCCACTTGGGGTTCGTGTCGGAAACCCCGGATAAGCCGCCAGAGGCGTACGTGGCCGGGCTGCCGGGGTTCCACGTCTCGCAGGTGAGCAGGCTGCAGGAGCTCCCGGAGGTCCCCCTTGGTCCTACCGAGGTCGTCAGATGGGAGTCCACTAACGGATACACGATCGAGGGGCTCCTCACCTACCCGGTGGGCTATCGGGCTGGGGAGCGGGTCCCTCTCTTGGTGCTGGTCCACGGTGGTCCGACCGGCATGTTCAGCCAGAGCTTCATCGGGAATCCAGGCCAGTACCCGGTGGCTGTCTTCGCTTCCCGGGGCTACGCCGTGCTCCGGCCCAACCCTCGAGGGGGCAGCGGCTACGGCCGGGAGTTCAGATATGCGAACTACGGGGACTGGGGGGGCGGGGACTACGGTGACATCATGTCGGGAGTGGACGCCATGATCGACCGGGGCGTGGCAGACCCCGATCGATTGGGGGTCATGGGGTGGAGTTATGGCGGGTTCATGACCTCCTGGATCGTCACGCAGACGGACCGCTTCCGCGCCGCATCCATCGGTGCCGCCCTGCCGAACCTGGTCTCGTTCGCGGGAACCTCCGACGTCCCGGACTTCGTGCCGGACTACTTCGGCGGAGACTTCTGGGAGCGCACGGACGCGTGGCTGAAACATGCGCCCATGTTCCACGTCGGGGGCGTTACCACGCCGTCCCTTATCCAGCATGGTGAGAGAGACGAGCGGGTGCCGGTCTCACAGGCGTACGAGCTATACAACGCATTGAAGCGGCAGGGCGTCGAGACGAAGCTGGTGATCTACCCGAGGCAGCCCCACGGCATCCGGGAGCCCAAGCTCCTCCTGGATGCCATGGAGCGGAACCTCGAATGGTTCGCTCGCTGGATCAGGCCACAATCCGTGTCGGTGAGGGAGCGGGGCCGCAGGTGAAGCGCAGACCCTCCCTGCCCCCACCTGAGGTCGCCGATAACGTAACCCTTGTCCGCATCGTTCCCACACCCGTGAGGGCTATCATGACCGCGCGCTGCCGAATCCCCCGTCTTTGGCTCTTCGCGACAGTTCTTTGCGTGGCTGCCACCGCCTCCGCGTCCGCGCAGGATGCCTTCACGATAGAGCAGGTACTCGCCGCCCCGTTCCCCACCGAGCTTGTCGCGACCCCCCAAGGCGCCGCATTCGCGTGGGTCCAGTACGACCGGGGCACCCGGAACATCTGGATGGCCACTGGCCCGTCCTTCGAGGGCCAGCCCGTAACGAACTTTTCGGGCGACGACGGACAGGTGCTGACCGACCTGGTCTTTACCCACGACGGCGAGAACATCGTGTTTGTCCGTGGATCCACCCTGGGGTTTGTGCACAGCCCGACCGCTCCGATCCCGAATCCCACCAGCGACCCGGAGGGCACGGAGCGAGCGCTCTGGGTGGTCGAGGTTGCGACGGGCAATGCCCGTCGTCTCGCGGAAGGGTCCGCGCCAGCCCCCTCTCCCGACGGTAACAAAGTGGCCTTTTTGAGGGGTGGACAGATCTGGATGTTTCCCACAAGGTCGGCTGACGACCCCTCGCAACTTCTGAAAATCCGGGGTTCGGCCACTCAGCTCGCTTGGTCCCCTGATGGGAACAGTCTGGCGTTCAAGAGTTCACGGGGTGATCACTCGTTCATTGGAGTAGTTCACATTCCGTCCGGGACCCTTCGCTACTTCGATCCCAGCTTCGACCATGACGGGAGCCCCGTGTGGTCGCCCGATGGGACTCGAATCGCCTACGCGCGGGTTCCTAATCTTCGCGGACGTGTGTTGTTCGAACCGGTGCGGGAGGCGGTCCCGTGGTCGATCCGCGTGGTCGACCTAAACAGCGGAGAGGCGCATACGATTTTCGAGGCCCCGCGCGGTGTCGGGAGCGCTTACTACGCCAGAAACATCTCTTCAACCAGCGACATCTTTTGGGGCTCTGGCAACCGGATCGTCTTCCCTTGGGAGGGGACGGGTTGGGTGAACCTCTACTCGGTTCCGGCCGGCGGGGGCGAGCCCACCCCGTTGACCCCCGGCGAGTTCGAGGTCCAGCACGTTTCGTCGACTCCCTCCGGTGACGAAGTGCTGTACGTCTCGAACGAAGGTGACATCGATCGGCAGCATGTGTGGCGAGTGGGCGTCGACGGAGGCCAGCGCCAGCATGTCACGCCCGGTTCCGGGCTTGAGTGGTCGCCCGTCATGGCAGCCGACGGGGGGGCGATCGCCTTCCTGGCCTCAGCCGGAACCGTACCGGCCCACCCGGCCGTCGTCGTGGGAGGTCAACGCAGCTCACTCACGCCCGACGCGCTACCCGACGATTTTCCCACGGCTGCCCTCGTCGAGCCCCAGCAGGTGGTGTTCTCCGGTTCGGACGGGCTGTCCATCCACGGCCAGCTCTTCCTTCCCGAGGGCAGCTCCCCCGGTGATCAGCGACCCGCTATGCTGCACTTCCACGGTGGGTCGCGGAGTCAGATGCTCCTCGGTTTCCATCATTCGGGCTACTACCACAACGCCTATGCGTTCAATCAATACCTGGTGCGCCGGGGATACGTGGTCCTGTCGGTAAACTACCGCAGCGGAACCGGCTACGGTATGGAGTTTCGGGAAGCGCCTAACTATGGGGCCACAGGAGCCAGCGAATTCCTGGACGTGATGGGAGCAGGTCTATACTTGAAGAGCCGAGCCGATGTGGATGGGGATCGAATCGGTCTCTGGGGAGGCTCCTATGGAGGATACCTCACTGCCCTCGGCCTCGCTCGAGCCTCGGATCTGTTCGCCGCCGGAGTGGATATTCACGGAGTCCACAACTGGAACATTACCATCCAGAACTTCACTCCAAGCTACAACCCTGAGGCCCGCCCCGATTACGCTCGGGTCGCCTTTGAGTCTTCACCTATGGCCGACGTCGACACGTGGAGCTCGCCTGTTTTGCTCATCAGCGGCGATGATGACCGCAACGTGCCGTTCAGAGAGTCGGTCGACCTTGCACAGAAGCTCAGAGAACGGGGCGTGCACGTGGAGCAGCTCGTCTTCCCCGACGAGATCCACGGCTTCCTTCTCCACTCGAGCTGGGTCACGCTCTTTGAGGCGGCTGCAGACTTCCTAAAGCGTGAGCTAGAAGGAACCTGATGGGTCGCCCAAAGGACCACGCCGCGATTTTCCTTTCGCACCCGCGTGATCTACAGGAGACGCGAGGGATGAAACGCACCATAGCGATCGGAATCGCCCTGCTCACCGGGACGTTGCTGGGCTGCGGCCCCGCAGACGAGGGTGGCGCTGACTTCGACCTGGTCATCGCGAATGGCCGGGTCATGGATCCCGAATCGGGTCTCGACGCCGTCCGCACCATCGGCATCCGGGGCGGAAGCATCGCCGCGATCGTCGACGGGGAGATCGATGGTGTACAGACCATCGACGCCACCGGCCTGGTCGTCGCGCCGGGCTTCATCGATCTGCACGAACATGGGCAGTTCGAGGAGGCCTACGCTCTGATGGCGAGGGACGGAGTCACCTCGGCGCTCGAGCTGGAGGTCGGCACGGTGGACGTGGGCGCGTGGTATGCCGAGCGCGACGGAAGGCAGATCGTCAACTACGGAGTGAGCATCGGACACATCGGCGTCCGAATGGACCTCCTCGACGATCCGGGTGAGGGCATTCTGCCCGCCGGGATCGGAGGTTCGGGAAGCGTGACGCCCGAGCAGCTCGACGAGATGGAGCGCCGGATTCGAGAGGGTTTGGCTCAGGGTGCGGTCGCCGTAGGCTTCGGGGCCGCGTATACGCCCGGCGCGACCATGGAAGAGATCGAGCGCATGTTCGGCGTGGCGGGCGACGTCGGGGCCGCGATCCACATTCACATGCGGAATGGCGTGCCGGGCTTCGACTCCACGCTCGCCGCGGCCCGGCGGGCCAGGGCCGCACTCCACGTCGTTCACATCAACTCGACGTCCGGGCGCGACATCGACCGGTTTCTCGAGATGGTCGAGGAGATGCAGGCGGCCGGCCAGGACCTCACGACGGAGACGTACCCCTACGGCGCCGGCATGACCGAGATCCAATCCGCACTCTTCGACGACTGGGAGAGCTGGACAGACGAGGACTTCCAGCGCCACCAGCTCGTCGCGACCGGACAGCGGGCGACCCGGGAGACATTCGCGCAGGCACGCAGGGAAGGCGGCACCGTGATCATCCACAGTCGCACGGAAGACATGACACGGACCGCTGTGTTCAGCCCCCTCACGATGATCGCGAGCGACGGCTTCATCGTGGACGGACGGGGCCACCCGCGGACCTCGGGCTCGTACTCGAAGGTGCTCGGGCGCTACGTCCGTGAGGAAGGCGGGCTCACGCTCATGGACGCCCTCAGGAAGATGACGGTCATGCCCGCCCGCCGACTCGAGGCGCGCGTTCCCTCGATGGCGAACAAAGGACGCATCCGTGTCGGCGCCGACGCCGACATCACGATGTTCGATCCAGAGACGGTCATCGACCGCGCGACGTACGAGGACGCGACGATTTCGGCGGCGGGGATACCGTACGTGATCATCGGCGGGGAGGTGGTTGTGGCTGAGGGGGAGGTGACGGACGCTCGGGCGGGGAGGGCGATTCGGGCGCCGATGGGGTGAGCGAGGCGGGACGACGGGTGCCCGCCGACACGATCGACGAAGTCGTAGAGCGGCTGACGGAGATCGTCGAATGGTCGCCCGGTTGGAAGAGCGGCGGCTGGGCGCTAGTGTGGTGTGGAACACCACACTAGCGAGCCGCGCGCTCCGGGCGGGTACCGCTGCGGTGATGGTCGTAGGTCTCGGCGCCTGCCGGGCGGCGGATCCCGGTGACGATCCAGGTGGCCTCGAGCACGAGAACGTCCTCATCGACCTGTGGGACGTCGGGGCGGTCGCCGCCATCGCCTTGGGGCTGCGGGTCCCGAGCGCCGTCGAGCGGAAGACTCTCCTGGTGCGTATCCCACCTATCGAGAGGGACGGGGAGGAGGTCACACGGGCTCGCGTGAGAGAGATCCTCGAGCTCGGTGCCGACGGTGTCGTCTTGCCTCACGTCCGGAGCCCTGAGGAGGTGCTAATGGCGGTCAGCTTCTTCACCGACGCCGGCGCGGACGTGTGGTCGCCGTCGAACCCGACGGGCGAGATCTTCGCCATGATCATGATCGAAGATCCCGGCGCTCTGGCGACGGTCGAGGAGATCGCCGACACGCCGGGCTACAGCATCCTGGCCTGCGGCATTGGGAGCCTCACACGCGCGCTCGGCGATGATCGAGAAGCGGCGGAGGCTGGAAACCAGGAGGTTCTGTCCCACGCGAAGCGTGTAGGCTTAGCCGACATGATCACGGCCGACGCGCGGGACATCGAGGAGCGTGTTCAGCAGGGCTTCCTGGCGCTCCTCATGCAGGGCCCCGAGGCCGATGACGTGATTCGCTTGGGCCGCGCGGCGGCCAGGCGATGAACGAATCGGGGCCCCGACCGGCTAGCGCGTCCCCGTCGTGTCGGCCGGCTCGGTGTTGGCCTCGATGTAGGCCGTGGCGAACTCCTCGACCTTCCCCTTCAGGGCCTCCTGGAGAGCCGTCTGGACGCCTGCGGACCCTTCGACCCCGACCGTCGTCGACCACCAGGTGACGGCCTCGGGCAGGGAGATCTGTGAATCCCGGGTCATCTGGGCCGACTGCTGCACCCTCAGCGACACGGAGTACGCGACGGCGCCGGAGACGCCCTCACCCTCGCCCATTACACACTCCAAAGTGATCCTCAACTCGGGCAGACCCGGGTTCCTGAGCATCTCCCCCTCGGTGAGCAGGTCGACCTGGGACTCCACGAGGATCGCCTCCGCGTCCGCCTGGACCGCCTGACGCGTCACCCCCACGCTCTCGCACGCCGCGTCCGTCTCGGCTCGGACGAACACGCCCCCGAGCTCCTCGAGGGTGTAGCGGTTCCACACCGTGTCCTGCGCGACGAGGTCCGCGGGAACCGACATCGACGTCAGCGCGGCGAGCGCGCACACATACCGTCTCACCCCTTAGCTTCCTATCCGGTCAGTTCTGCCTGGACGCGCCGCCGCAGGACCGGCACTGGTGATTGTTCTCCGAGCCCAGCTTCTCCAGCAGCGCGATCGTCACTGGGTGTGGCTGGGCCCTCTGCTCGGGGCTGTTCGCCATGTCCGCCGTGGTTTGGCCGCGGCGGCTGATTACGGTGACGTCCGCTCCCTGGCTCAGCAGGTAGAGGATCGTCTCGTCGTCAGCCCTCGCGGCCGAATGATGGAGGGCCGTGTAGCCGTCCCTGTCCCGCAGATTCGGATCGACTCCCAGCTCCTCGATGAGGTACTTCACGGCTGGAAGCCACCCGTCGGGCACGTGCCGGTGCGTCTGTGCAACGCGGGAGGTGCCGAAGCCCACCCCTGACGCGGCGTGGAGGGGGTGGATGCCAAGTCCACCGTGGGGAACCGGCGACAGGCCGGAGGGATCCGGAGGCTCCGGCTCACTGTTGGCCGGATTGCTTGGTATGTCCGGGTCGACGGGCTCGCGTTGGCACACCAGGTTGCTCGTCCAGATGTTCGGATCGGCGCCGTGCTCCACCAGCAGACGCATGGCCTTTACGTCGGCCGCGTAGGCCGCCCGCCAGAACGGTGTCGCCCCGGTGTAGTCCACGCCCATCCGCCCCGCGTTGTACGCGGCGTACCAGATGTGCGTGCTGGTCCGTTCATTCGGGTCGGCCCCGGCCCGGAGCAGAAGCTCCATCAGCTCCAGATAGGAGGTCTGCTGTTGGCGGAACGCCTGGGGCTGTGGATACCACGTCCGAAGCGACCACTCGATGTTGAGCGTGGCGAACAGTGGACCCGCTCTGTCGTCGCTGAGCAGGTTGGGGTCCGCGCTGGCTTCGAGGAGCTCCTTTGCCAGGTCGTAATTTCCGTTGATCACCGCGACCAGCAGGGGGCTGGACTGATCCCCCCCCGTCACCTGATCGACGTCGGCTCCGGCCTCCACCAGGAGACGAGCCGCCTCCATGTGTCCTTCGCGAGCGGCGAAGTGGAGGGCGGCGAACCCACCCTGTGGCCCGATCTGCTCCGTGGAAGACAGGATCCTCGGCAGGTTTGGGTCATCGGGTGCTTGCTCCGGGAGTGCGAGACAGGGTTGCCGTCGGAAGTTGGCACGAGGCCTCTCGACTTCAGCCTGCGGGTCGGAATCTTCCGCGGCCTTGCGGACCCGGGCCCGACGCTCGCGCACGGCCTTAGCTTCCGCCGCGATCTTGACGTAGTCCTTTACGGCGGTAGTGGCCGAGAGATCGGCGCCGGCGTCGACCAGCGCCCGGGTCGCCTCGAGGGTGTTGCGAACCGACGCGAACATCACTGGCGTCCGGCTCGAGAAGGAATCTCTGGCGTCTACGTCTGCGCCGTGCTCGATGAGCGCATGGATGCCCTCGGCCGCGTCGGCCTCCGCCGCGAAGTGCAGGGACGTGACTCCCGTGGTGGTGTACGTGTTGGCGTCAGCGCCCGCCTCCAGGAGCACGCGCACGACTTCGCCGTGGCCGCTGCGGCTGGCCAGGTGCAGAGGATTGTACCCGCCGACGCGGGTGACCGGGCTCACCGTGGCACCGGCGTAAAGCAGGACCTGCGCCATCCCGAGCTCGTCGTTGAGGGCCGCCCAGTGCAGGGCCGTAAGCCCGTCCGCCTGCGCCGCGTTGGGATCCGCACCCTGCTTAAGCAGCGTGCGAACCGCCTCAACGTCCCCTCGCTGCGCCGCATCGGCGACGGGCGACTCGTCAGGAGTGGCCCCGGCGAGCAACGTGAGGCTGAGCGCCACGAGCGACGCCAGCCGAATACCGGCCCTCTTTTTTCTTCCTACTGACATGTCGTGCTCCCTCGGACGCCCCGGGCGTCCGGTCGTGCCTGGTGTCAGGACCCCGTCGTCAGATGGAGAAGGTGCCCGTGCTGTTCCCGAACGTCCCGATGTCATTCGCGCCGAGCTTGTGCAGCATGTCGAGCATGACGTTCGCCATGGGGGTGCCCATGGGCGCCTTGATGTGGCGACCGCCCTCCAGCTGGCCATTGGCTCCACCCACCACGAAGAGGGGGCAGCGGATGTGGTTGTGGAGGTTGGGGTCGGCCATGGCGGACCCGTACACGATCATCGTCTTGTCCAGGAGGTTCGCATCGCCCTCCATGGTGTTCTGAAGCTTCTCCAGGAAGTACGGCAGCATGGAGACGTGATACGCGTTGATCGCCGCGAACTCCCTCACTCGGTCCTCCTGATTTCCGTGGTGCGATGCCGAGTGGAACGGCATGTAGACGCCGCTCTCGGGATAGATTCGGGGCGACGCGTCCCGCCCCATCTTCAGCGTGAAGACGCGGGTGGTGTCCGACATGAACGCCAGCACCTGAAGGTCGAACATCAGCTGCATGTGCTCCGCGAAGTCGTCCGGAACCCCGACCGGGGCCTCCGGGATCTCCCTCTCCTCACCGCTCGAGTTCTGAGCCTCGATCCGCTGGATGCGCTGCTCCAACTCCCGCACGTTCTCCGTGTAGAGGTCGAGGCGATGCCGGTCTGCCGGGCCCAGCTTCCGCTGGAGGGCCGAGATCTCCTCGAGCATCCAGTCGAGGATGCTGCGATCCACCTGCCGGCGTCTGGCGCGCTGCTCAGGCGTCCCACCGGCGCCGAACAGCATCTCGTAGACCGCCCGGGGATCACGCACCATGGGTAGCGGCTCGCTGGGAGACGCCCAGCTGATGGTGTCCGTGTATGCGCACGCGTAGCCGTACGCGCAGCCGCCGGCCTGATCCACGTTCTCGATGGAGAGCTGCACGGAGGGGATCGGCGTGTCCTTGCCGAAGCGCTGAACGTAGAGCTGGTCTATGGACGTTCCGATGTGGACATCGGACCCCTCGGTCTGCTTCGGATGCGCCTGCGTCAGGAACACCGCGCTCGTCCGGAAGTGGTCTCCGCCGATCTCCTGTGGGGAGAAGGCATCGGCCATCCTCGAGTCCGAGTCGCTGACGATGGTCAGGTAATCCCGGAAGGGCTCGAGGGAGCGCAGGCTCGTGGGCGAGAGGTCGAAGTCACGCCCTGTGGCTTTCGGCGCCCACAGGTTCAGGGACTCGCCGAGCTCGTTGCAGCCGGCGGCTCCGTGCACCTGCTCGAGGCAAACCAAGCGGGTGCGGTTGGCTGCTACGGCCGCAGGTGACGACGCCCACAACCGTCTCGCCGGGATCATCGCATCGAGAAGCGGAAGGCCGAGAGCTCCACCCATGCCGCGCAGCATCGTCCGCCGTGAGATGTGTTTTCCGGTGATGAACTCCATCGTTCCGACCTCGCTCAAGGTTGCTGGTTCAGACAGGGGTCACTTCCGTGGTCCTTGCCGGCGCCGTCATACTGTGGTTCAGCTCGACCGCCTTATAGGCCGGCCGAGGTCGTCTCCTCCTCTACCCGAGCCGTCTGGAAGGCCGGGCTGTTCACGACCCCTATGACGAACGAAGAGAAGCCGTATCCGTTCTCGGCGGCGTCGCGCGTGATCGCACGAACCGTCGGCATGTCGTAGTACTCGACCCGCCGGCCCAACCCGTAGGCCATGAGGTTCGTCGCGAAGATCCGGTAGAAGACCTCCGGACGGCTCAGCAGGGCCGCCCTGAGGTCGGCGGGACCACGCAACTGGGTCCCGTCGTAGAGCTCCCCGACGGGATCGATGGGATTCCCCTCGTCCCGTGTCCGCCACGCCCCCGTCACGTCGAAGTTCTCGAGCGACAGCCCGATGGGGTCGATGACCCGATGACACGCCATGCACACCGGGTTCGAGCGGTGCTGCTCCATGCGCTCGCGCACCGTCAGGAAGCGTCCGTCGTCGGCTTCCTCTGTCTCTTCGAACGCGGGGACGTCGGGCGGGGGTGGTGGTGGCGGAGTGCCGAGCAGCACCTCCAGCACCCACTTCCCCCGGATGACCGGAGACGTCCGGTCGGCGTGAGAAGTCATGGTGAGGATGCTGCCGTGCCCCAGGATTCCCCGCCTCTTGTCATCCGGATAGGAGACCTTCTGGAAGGTCGATCCTGTGACGCCCGGGATGCCGTAGTGCCGCGCGAGGCGCTCGTTGACGAAGGTGTAGTCGCTGGTCAGTAGCTCGAGGACGCTTCCGTCCTCGCGGATGAGATGCGAGAACAGCAGCTCGGTCTCACGCCGCATGGACTCGGCAAGCGTGTCGTCGAAGTATGGGTAGGACAGCGCATCCGGGTGGATCTTGTCCAGATCCTGGAGCCGGAGCCACTGCGCTCCGAATCGCGTGGCCAGAGCCTCCTGCGCGCGGGGATCGGCCAGCATCCGGCGGGCCTGACGCTCCAGCACACCCGGGTTCGAGAGCTCTCCACTGTGCGCCAGGTCGATGAGCTCCTTATCCGGCGGGGCTCCCCAGAGGAAGAAGGACAGCCGTGACGCAAGGTCCACGTCGCTGATCCGGTGGACCTCACCCGGATTCGCTCCGTCCGGCCTCTCCTCCATCCGGAAGAGGAAGTGTGGGCTGGCCAGCACGGCCTGGAGCGCCATGCGGACGCCGCTCTCGAAGCCGCCGTCGGCGGCGCCGCGATCGTAGAAGGCCATCAGCCCTCTGAGATCGGTCTCGTCGAGGGGCCGGCGGTACGCCTCGGCGCCCAAGCGGGAGATGATGTTCTCGGCGCAGGGGCGGGCCTCGTCCGGTGACGTGGGACGACAACTGAAGACGCGGCTTCGGGTCGGCGTGTCCGAGACGCCGGTGACCTCGTACGGTCCGAGGATCGTGAGCCGCTGCAGGTGCGGTAACGTCGTGACACCGTAGCCGCCGCCGATCTGACCGTCGGCCAGGGTGTGGTCGATGGGCCGGATCAGATCGTCAACCTCGCCCTCGAACCGGCGCAGGAATGCCGCAGTGACCCTCTTGGGGCCGGCCCGCACGTATAGGGAATCCGTCCGCATGTTTAGGCCGCTGGGCTCCGACTCGTTCATCCACGGGTCCACGGTCATGAGCGCAACCCGGGCACCGTCGATGGAGACTTCGATCTGCACTTCCCCAAAGGTCCGCCCGAAGACTTCGCCTTCCACCCCCGGATACGGTTGGATGTGGAAGACGTATTTACCGTCCGCCGGGAAGTTGTGGATCACAGAGACGCCGCCGCGCGTTCCGAAGGGGGCGCCCCCGACACGATCCTTCTGCGACGCGGTCCGCGGGAGCCGATACCGAGTCGAGTTGGGCTCGGCCTCCGGGTCCCCTAACGCGATTCGGCTGAGGTGGTTGGCTGCCCGCAGGTAGCCCTCCATCACCGTGGCCGACGGCATCTGGACGTCCGCGATATTGTCGAAGTTGGCGCTCTTGGTGTCGAGGGGGAGGAAGGTGCCGACATCGATCTCGAGTCCTAGGAGATCCCGTACGGCACTGGCGTACTCGGCCCGGTTGAGGCGCTGGAAGGTTCTCCAGCCCGGGTTCGGATTCCTCGCCGCCGCCTCGTCGATACGCCTCTCCAGATCCTCCACCAGGATCATGAGGGTGTCGCCACCCGGCCGCGGCATCCCCTGCGGCGGCATCATGCCCGCCTGGAGCTTCCGAATCATCCTCTCGGCGGTCTCCGCCATCTCGGGGGCCTTCTCCACCTCGAACCCCGTCAGCGACAAGTTCCCTGTGAGCATGAAATCGTTGTGGCAGGCCACGCAGTATCGCTGGATCAGCTCCGTCAGCTCTTCGGGGGGGACATCGGGCGTGGCTCCGTGGACCGCAGTCGGGAAAATCCTCTCGGGGATGAGCACGGGAGCGATGGTAGCTGCCGAGACGAGGGCCTCAGGGGCCATCCTCATGGCCGGCGTTACGATAGCCGGCGCTACGACCTGGTGCCAGGCGACCCCGGCGTCCGCCGTCTGCCCCACGAGCACGAGCAGGATACCAAGCGCTACCAGCGCGGCACTCACTGTTCTCATTCTTGCCTCACGCGTTACCGCTTAAGGTTCCATGCATCAGGGCATACCTATACGCCCGTACGCCCGCTCGAAATGCCTGATTCGAGCGTGACCGGAATATCACAGCCGAGAACTCTCGCACCACAGATTCCGTGGCTCAGCACCCGCCGGCGAGGGGTTCCGAATATCAAAGTTTACCCAAAGCCGGGATTCGAACACAGAATAGCACCGATTTCGGCGTTTTGGCCAGTCTGGAGTTGGGATTTGGCCTACGGGCTGGACTCCCCGCGGCGAGATCGGGCGTTGGGGGATTTCAGGGTGGGGGCGCTCAGGTCGGAATGAGGAACGGAGAACCCCATGACGGCTCTCGCCGCAGCGGGGTTCTCGCTTCGCTTCGCCCGGGTAGGTGTGGCGGCCCGCCGCACCTGGGTGAGTCGATGCCTAGAGCGCTCCCCCGGCAGAGTCTGCAGGGGCGGAGTACTTGGACTGTTCAGTGCGACACTTCTCTTCGCCGCCACAGGGGACACACAAGGGCCACGGGGCGTTAGATTCTCGGATCCGGTCTGGCCAGCGGCGCCGGCCGGACGACTCGTGTGCCGGCAAAGAAAGGTCGAGATGCGACTGACTCGTCGCCTCCTCGTGATAGCTCTGTGGTCCGTCCTGCTCCCCGGGTGTCAGGTCTCTGGAGGGGCCGGCGCCAGCGAGAGATCTCCCGAAGGTCCCGCTCTCGTCGTGCTGATCGTCGTCGACCAACTGAGGGCCGATCTGCTGGACCGGTACGAGTCCCTCTTCAGCGGGGGCTTCCGCCGCGTGCTGGACTAGGGGCATCGATTCTCCAACGGCACTCACGACCACGCCAGGACCTCCACAGCCCCGGGACATACGACACTCGCCACCGGCGTTCACCCCACTCGGCACGGCATCGTGGCGAATGAGTGGTGGGAGCTCCGAGCCGGGGAGTGGCGGGAGGTGTACTCCATGGCCGACTCGGAATCCGGCATCCTCGAGTTCCCGGAGATGCCCGGTCGCTCTTCTGCCAACGTGTATCGGGAGGGCCTGCCCGACTGGATTTCTCACGCTAGTTCGGACGCCCGGGTGGTCTCCATCTCCCCCAAGGATCGGTCGGCCATCGGACTAGCCGGCAAGGCGGCGGGGGAGGTGTATTGGATGGTCGACCCCGTGGCGGGGTTCATGACGTCGACCTTCTACCACTCCGAATATCCCGAGTGGGTTCGTCGCTTCAACGAGGAGGTGATGCCTGGGATCTACTCCGATACCGTTTGGGAGAGTCGGGTTCCCGAAGAGGCCGCGCATCTCACGCGTCCCGACACCTCCGCCTTCGAGCGGCGGGGTGTGCCCTCCTTCTTCCCCCACCGGGCCTATCAGGCGGTGGACGTAACGGACCCTGAGGCGTTGACCCGGTGGCGCTCCGGGACTCCGCTGCCGGACGCAGCCGTGCTGGGTCTTGCCGAGGCCGCGATCACGGAGCTCGAGCTCGGCCAGCGGTCGGTCGTGGACTATCTGGGCTTGTCGTTCTCACAGACCGACCGTGTGGGCCATCGATACGGTCCCCTCAGCCGGGAGCAGTTGGACAATCTGCTTCGCCTGGACGCTGTGCTCGCGGAGCTCTTCCAGTTTCTGGACGAAGCCGTGGGCCCCGAGGGTTGGGTGGCCGTCTTGTCGGCGGACCACGGGGTCCTGGAGATTCCCGAGCATCTGGCCGAGAGGGGCGTGGACGCCCGGCGGCTGGGCAGGGAGGAGCTCACTGCATTCCGGCAGGCGGTGGCCGGGGCCGTGGATGGTGGTGCGCAAGGTGACGCTCTCGCTTGGGAGGTGAAATCGGCCCTGGAGGCGCTCCCCTTCATCGAGAGAGCCTACACCTTCGCCGAGGTGGAGGACGCCCAGGCTCGACCCGATTCCTTCGCCGTTCTCTTCGCCCGCTCGTTCTCGAGAGAGCGTGTCGTAGGCCTCCCCGCCCGGTATGGGGTCTACTACCGTCACAGGCCCAACTTCATGTCGTGGAGTGGCAATGCGGCGACCCACGGATCTCCCTATTACTACGACCGGAGTGTCCCGATCATCTTCCTGGGGGCCGGGGTCGAAGCCGGGGTCTCCCAGGAAGCAGCGGCCACGGTGGATGTGGCACCGACTCTGGCGTGGCTGGCGGGGATCGAGACTCCTGGTGACCTGGACGGGCGGGTGTTGCTGGAGCCGGCTTCTCGCTGAACGGGAGGTGCCGCGGGCCGCGCTGACAAGCGTGTGGGCGTGCCCCCGCAGAAGTCGCTCGCGCCGGGTTCAGGCTGGCCTTTTGCCTCTGAGAAGGCTAAGACTTCAGGCCGGTGCGAATGGCGCGAGCCCACCTCTGGGCAGGAACGATTCCCGAGCGGGTAAGGGAGGGTCACCATGACGAGCGCCTCCGTCCGAGGAGACTCCATCCGATGAACTTCCGTCAGATCAGCTTCTGTCACCACACGAACCGGAGGAGGGAAATGGACAGATTAACATCGGGTGGGAGGGGCAGGTTAATCGCCGCGATCGCGCTCACCTTCTACCGGGACGGCGAGATCAGCCACTGCGGGATCAACTCCATCGAGCTGCTCCGCGACGCGGACGGGTGGAAGGTCACGCAGATCTCCGATACACGGAAACGGGAGGGGTGTCCGGACCCGTTGGGGTAGGCCCGGGCGGCTGCGCCCTCTCGCGGATGCACTTTCGGTGTGCCAGAATCCTGGCACAACACATCACAGGAGGTGTTCCGTGCAACGCCGCGAGAGTCGTGCTCTAGATCGCCGCTCATTCCTCACCTCCGCCGCCGGCCTCGCGGCCGCGGTCGTCGCGCCCGAGCGGATCCTGGCGGACCCGTACGCCCCGCTTGTCCAGACGCTCTGGGGTCGCGATCCGGTCCGGATTCGCGGACGGGTGATGGCCTCCGGTAGGGGGCTTGCCCGTGTGGGAATCACGGACGGACGGAGCGTGGTCCGGACGGGGAGTGACGGTCGGTTCGAGCTCGTGAGCTCTACGGATCGCCGGTTCGTCTCGTGCTCCCTGCCGTCTGGACACGGCATCCCCCTGAACCCCACCGGGACGGCCCGTTTCTACCACCCCATCCGGCCGGACAGACGTGGCGAGATGGACGCCCTCTTCGCGCTGGAGCACCTCGATGGATCGGACGACTCCCACACGATGCTTCTCCTTCCAGACCCGCAGACACAGGACGCGTGGGAGATGGAGCAGTTCCACGCCCTGAGCGTCCCAGACGCCCAGGCCACCATCCATTCTCTGGGTGATCGACACACCTTCGGCATCGCCTGCGGCGATATCATGTACGACGACCTGTCCCTGTATCCCGAGTATGAGCGGGGCGTGCAGCGCATGGGGGTCCCCTTTTTCCAGGTCATCGGGAACCACGACCTGGACTTGGAGGGTGGAGTGGACGAGGAGTCTACGAGGACGTTCTCGGAGCGATTCGGACCCCGCTTCTATTCCTTCGATAGGGGCGCCGTCCACTATGTGGTGATGGACAACGTGTTCTATCACGGGACCGGCTACATCGGGTACGTCCAGCAGGACCAGCTCCGGTGGCTGGAGGAAGACCTGGCGGAGGTGGAGGCGGGACGGACCGTCATCGTCGCCCTGCACATCCCCGTCCAGGGCACGCGTTACATCCGGAGCGACGCGCGCAGCCCAGGCAACACGGTGTCGGTGAACAATCGGGGGAGCCTCTACCGACTGTTGGAGCCCTTCGACGCCCACATCGTCTGTGGCCACACCCATGAGAACGACCACAACTACGACAACGGCGTCCACGAGCACGTGAGCGGGACGGTGTGCGGGGCGTGGTGGAGCGGGCCCATCTGCGGGGATGGCACGCCCCACGGGTACAGCGTCTACGACGTGGAGGGCGAGGAGGTCACCTGGCGCTACAAGTCAACGGGACACGGAGCCGACCATCAGATGCGAGCCTATCTGCCGGGCGCGGATCCCAGTGCGCCTCAGCAGCTGGTGGCCAACGTATGGGATGCCGACGAGGGCTGGACGGTGGTCTGGTACGAGGATGGCGAGAGAAGAGGTCGGATGGCCAGACGGGTGGGCTTCGACCCAGTAAGCCTCCGGATCCACCCGGGTGACGAGCTGCCGCCCCGGCGTCCCTGGGTCAACCCCTACCCGCGCTACCTGTACTACGCGCCGGCTTCCCCGGACGCGAGGGAGGTGCGCGTGGAGGCTACCGACCGGTTCGGGCGTACCTACTCTACGGTGGCAGGACGCGTGCCGGAAGACATGCAGGCCTGGCCCCGGTAGCGGTTGGGCGGTATCGGATCGACCGGCTTGCTTGCCGCGCAAGAACCTTCTGGCGTGATCTGGGGCGCCCGGCCCATTATGCCACCCCAGCTCACCGTCTCCTGCCTCGGGCGGTGGTGGGGATGTGCCGGTTCGGTCCGCGCCTGAGGCCTTTTTCAGCATCGCATGCAGTGGAGAGCTTCACATGAGTAGAGAGCGTCCTTCCTCGAGACCTACCTCCGTCGGAGCCTGGCTCGTCATGACACTCTGTGCCCTAGTGGCCGTTGGGTGTGCAGACACCCAGGGACCCGCCGGTGCTCCCCACGAGGGGGACTGGGTGTACATCACGGGCAACGGCTCGGGCCAGAGGTATTCCTCCCTGGACCAGGTCAACGCGGAGAACTTCGCGGACCTCGAGGTGGCGTGGACGTGGGACGGCTCGGACTTTCCGAACGTGAACGCCCGGTCCACGCCCATCTATGTGAACGGCAAGCTCATCACCGTGGCGGGTGAGCGCCGGCACGTGGTGGCCATCGACGCCTTCACCGGAGAGACGATCTGGACCTTTGTGGAGCCCCCCACCTTCCGGTGGGAGTACTCCATGCGGAAGAACCACGGGAAGGGAGTCGCCTACGGGAAGATCGACGGAAGGGACGTGGTCTATGTGGTGACCCCCGCCTTCTTCCTGCATGCCTTGGACGCCGACACGGGTGAGCCCATCGAGGGCTTCGGCAGCGGCATTCCCATCGACGGCTTCCCGGAGACGGGCACAGTGGATCTCCTGGCCGACCTGGGTCATCCCTACGACGTGGTCGAGGGAATCCCGCTGGAGCTCGGCTACATCACCAGCTCCTCGCCGGCTATCGTGGTCAACGGCGTGATCATTGTGGGGAACTCCGCCGAACAGGGCTATAACCAGTCCCGGCAGGAGATGGTCCCGGGCGACATCCTGGCGTACGACGCCCGGACCGGTGAGCACCTCTGGAAGTTCGACGTTCTTCCGGGCCCGGGTGAGTCCGGGCACGAGACGTGGGAGAACGACGCCTGGGAGTGGACCGGCGACATCTCGTCCTGGGCACCGCTCTCGGCCGACTACGAGCGCGGGATCGTCTACATCCCGACGAACGGCGCCACGGCCGACTTCTGGGGAGGCTTCCGGCCCGGCGACAACCTGTTCAGCACGAGCCTCATCGCGCTGGACGTGAAGACCGGTGAACGGGTGTGGCACTATCAGTTGGTCCATCACGACATCTGGAACTACGACAACCCCACCGTTCCAGTCCTCATGGATGTGACGGTGGAAGGGGAGGAGATCCCGGCGGTGGTGCAGGTCACCAAGCAGGCGTTTGCCTACGCCTTCAACCGGGAGACGGGTGAGCCCATCTGGCCCATCGAGGAACGGCCGGTGCCCGAGGCGCTCATGCCCGGCGAGCATCTGTCGCCTACGCAGCCGTTCCCGACCAAGCCGGCTGCCTACGACATGCAGGGGCTCACCGTGGACGATCTCATCGACTTCACGCCGGGGCTCAGGGCTCAGGCGCTGGAGATCCTGGACGACTTCGTCTACGGGCCCCTCTTCACGCCGCCGCTCCACCGGGACAACGACCTCGGCAAGACGGCGTCGATCTGGTGCCCCGGGGACGTGGGCGGGACGAACATCGACGGCACGCCGGCGGCGGACCCGGAGACGGGGATCCTGTACGTGACGTCGCAGAAGGGGTGCTCGGCGCGGATCATGGTTCCGGGCGAGGAGAGGGACGCCCGGGAGGACCACCCCACGGGCAGCACGATCAACGCGTTCGCGGTGGGTGGCGCCGCTTCATTCGGGCGCATCCGGGGCATGCCGATCTTCAAGCCGCCGTACAGCAAGATCACCGCCATCGACATGAACACGGGAGAGCATCTCTGGTGGATCCCGGTGGGGGACACGCCCGACATCGTGCTGAACAGCTCGGCGCTCCGGGGAATGGACATCCCCAACACGGGAACCGGACAGCAGGCCGCTCAGATCGTGACCAAGACCCTGCTTATCCATACGGGTAACGGCAGCGACGGCACGCCCTACCTCTACGCCGTGAACAAGGCCACGGGCGAGCGCCTCGCCCGGGTCGAGCTGCCGGGCAATCCCCGCTACGGCCTGAGCACCTTCATGCACGAGGGCGAGCAGCACATCGTGGTGCAGATCCCGAACATGCTGGCCGCGCTCAAGCTGCCGTAGGTCTTGCGGTAGGTGTTGACGGGTCGCTGGATGCGGCCCGATGGCGAATGGACAGGCGGCCCCCGGCGAGAGCCGGGGGCCGTAGTGCGTGGGTCCTTCAGACGCTCCTGATGGTCGCTCTTCGCCGCGTCGCGAGCGCCGCCTCCTCGACGCGAACCCGGTGCAACAGAAGGACAGCGTTGAGGACCGAGAACACCACGGCGACTGCATAGGCGCCGAAGGCCGCCGGAAGCAGGGCGATCTCACCCACGACGATCCAGTAGTTGGGGTGCCGTAGCCAGCGGTAGGGTCCGGTCCGGACGAGGGGGGCGTCGGCCAGGGTGATCACCCGCGTCGTCCAGTAAGGGCCCAGAGTGGTGATCACCCACACCCGCAGCGCCTGTAGAACCACGAACGCCCCGAGCAGTCCGACGCTCAGGGCGTTACGCGGCGCGAATGCCAGTATGGCCAGCAGCCAGCTCGTGTGGAGCAGGACCAGGAGCGGGTGGTGCCGGGCGCCGACCTCCACCCCGCCCCGGGCCAGCAACACTCGCTCGTTCCGCCGCGACCGGACCAGCTCTACCAGCCGCTGGAGCACCACCAGAGCCACCACCCACTCGACGACCCCCACGCTAGTGTCCCGTTGCCAAAGTGTCTCGGCCAGTCGAGGGCACGGTGCATCCGTGGGCTCGGCGTTGGGACTTCTTACCGTAGCTTTCGCTATGCCGCGTCGTCCCGCCTTGATCCCACGGCGCCCCGACCCTCTTGGTGGCTCGCGAACTTCGGCAACGGAACACTAGGGAGCGTCGATGAGCGCGAAGGCAGCCGTGAACCCCGGCCCCAACGAGGACAGCAATAGGTGTCCCTGGGCTCCGTCGTTCAGAGCGCGCTCGAGCACGAACATCACCGTGGCGGCCGACATGTTGCCGTGCTCGCGGAGGACGGCGCGGCTATCGGCCAATCCGCCGTCCGGCAGCTCGAAGACCACCTCCAAGGCGTCGATCACCTTGGCACCGCCCGGGTGACAGAGAAACCTCGAGACGCCTGCCAGCCCGAGACCGTGCTTCCTCAGAAACTCACGCACCACCGGTCCCATCTCGTCCCGGATGATCCTGGGGATGTGGCGTGAGAAGAGCACGGCCAGCCCGTCGTTCCGCACGTCCCAGCCCATCACCCCCAGCGAGTCGGGAAAGCAGTGCTCGCCCCAGGCGGTGATCGAAGGCCCCTCGCCCGCGGTCGAGAGGATGGCGCCGCCGGCTCCGTCGCCGAAGAGCGCGGTCGCCACGACGTTACTCTTCGAACGGTCGCCATGGCGGAAGGTCAGGGCGCACAGCTCCACCACCAGGAACAGGATCCGCGCACCCGGCTGGGCCCTGGAGAGGGCCGCCGCCCGCGACAGCCCAAGGACACCGCCCGCGCAGCCCAGCCCGAAGATCGGCAGCCGGCCCACGTCGCGGCGGAAGGGCATCTCCGCCATGAGGAGCGCGTCCAGGCTGGGCGTGGCGATCCCCGAGCTGGAGACCGTCACGATCATGTCGATGTCGCCGGCGGACAGCCCCGCCTCCCGCAGGCAGTCGCTGGAGGCCTGCCGCAGGAGCGCCACGGCGTTCTCCAGATAGATCCGGTTCCGCTCGGCGAAGTCGTGCGGCTCGACGTACCACTCCAGCGGCACGCAAGAGTGCCGGGTCTCGATGCCGGCGTTCTCGAAGATGGGCACGAGACGCCCGAAGTCGGAGAAGTCGCCGGAGAAGATCCCTCCCGCTGCCTCGACGACCCGCTGCTGTTCGAGGACATGCGGCGGGTAGGCGGTGGCCAAAGAGAGGATTCGCGGATGCTCGGGCATCATGCGCCACTATGGGTGGCGCCGACCTCAAGCGCTAGATCATGACCGGGGTGGGGTGAGGCGGGTGGCCTCATGGAGCGCCTTCGACGGTACAAAATGCCTGAATCTTCGCAGGCTGAGGCGGGCGGCGCGACCGCCATTGACAAAGGCTCGGCCTCTCGGTGGCTCGCGAACTTCTGGGACTTTCCTAGACCAAGATGGCCAGGCGCGCCACTTCCTCGGCGGAGACGCCCAGTACGGCCTCGGACTGGGCTAGCTCGTCCCCCGCCCAAGCCTAATAGGAGCTCCACGCGCAGTATACGAGGACGCCACCGGCGAGGGCGATCTGGTTCCACGCCAGGACCCCGGGCCCCTCGAGATCGAGCTTCCGGAGAAGACGGCGGCCCCGGAACTCGTTCCAGGCGAAGGCGAGGAGCCCTGCGCCGACCACCAGACCGGTGAGGCTGAACACCCCGACCATCACGGACAGGCCTCCGAAGACGGCGAGGGTCCACGCGTTGACTGTTGCGACCTTCGCCGCGCCGAGGATCTGCTTGTTCAGACGCTCGTTGGCAATCCGGAGTGTCTCGCGCTCGTCGGCGCCAAGAGGTCCGCTGTCGGACGTGTCCGCCGGCGTTGTGGTCATGGGCCGCCCTCGGGTCTTCGCGAATCGTGGGACAAGCAGAAAGGCAAGCATGGATACAAATAGAAGTAACTCGTAGGCTGGTGCACAGAGGCTGTTGGCACCCTAGAATCATTCACGCGCCCCGGCCGCAAGACGGACGCCGGATGAGGCGCGGGCCGGCCACGGACGTGATGCGGGGCGGACACCAGAACGGAGTCGTCGCCATGGATCGAAGCACATGCGTTGCCGCCGGGAAGCCGGCCATCGCCTGCCGGACCGCTCGACTCGGGCTCGTCCTGGCCATTCTTGTGGCTGCCTCACTCATGACCGCCCCGACGGCCGACGCGCAGTCACCCGCCCGCCCCGGCCCGGGCCAGCAGGTCGTCCTCGTCACCGGCTCGACTGGGGGCCTCGGTCGCGAGGTCGCCCGAAGACTCGCGTCAGGAGGTGCCCACGTCATCGTCCACGGCCGTAATCGAGAGCGGGGGATGAGCCTCGTCGAGGAAATCGAGCGCGAGGGGCAAGGCAGCGCGCGCTTCTACGCTGCGGACCTGGCCTCCTTCAAGCAGGTGCGTGCGTTCGGCGAAGCGATCCTGAGGAACTACGACCGGCTCGACGCCCTCGTGAACAATGCCGGGTTCGGCTCCGCCCCCGATGAGCGCCTACTCAGCGAGGACGGCCACGAGTTCCGCTTCCAGGTCAATTATCTCTCGGGATTCCTGCTCACGCGGATGCTAATGCCGCGGCTCCTGGAAAGCGCCCCGTCGCGCATCGTCAACGTCTCATCCCTCGCACAGACGCCCATCGACTTCGACGACGTGATGATCAGGAACGACTTCAGCGGCCGGCGCGCCTACGCACAGAGCAAGCTCGCGCAGGTGATGTTCACCCTCGATCTCGCAGAGGAGCTCGAGGGGACGGGCGTCATGGTCAACTCGCTTCATCCGGCCACGTACATGGATACGGGGATGGTCCGCAGGTTGGGCGTCACGCCCAGGGCCACCGTGGCCGAGGGGGCGGACGCGGTCATGCAACTGGTGACGTCGACGGACATCGAGGCCGGCCAGTTCTTCAATGGCACGCGCCCCTGGCGCGCGAACGGTCAGGCGTACGACCGGGAAGCTCGCGCGAGGCTCAAGCGGTTGAGTGAGCAGCTGACCAGGGCGCGGTGAGCGCCGCGGTTGACGAGAGGTCGGACCCCAGAACGGAGTCTTCGGGCCATGAATCCAAGCTACAGCACTACCCAGCTGGCGCTCGCTCGCCGCACCACCCGACGCGGGCTCGTCTCGGCCGGCCTCTTAGGGGTCTCGCTCGTCATCGCCCCGCAAGCCGAGCCGCAGTCGTCGGCCCTTGAGGCCATCCCTGAGCGGACCCCGGCCACCACGCCGTACCCGGTCGACCTGCAGATGGTGGCCCGCATCCGCGAGGAAGGGCTCCAGCGTTCCCAGCTCGCGAACACCTTCTCCTACCTGACCGACGTGCTGGGCGCACGTCTCACGAACTCCCGCGACATGGAGCGCGCGCAGGAGTGGGTCCTTGGCGAGATGGAGCGGATCGGGCTGGTCAACACGGTCTGCGAGCCGTTCATGGACTACGGGGTGAGCTGGGACAACGAGTACGTCTCCCTGCACCTCATGGAGCCGGACTACACGCCCATGGTCGGCTACCCGATCGCCCACACGCCGGGCACGGACGGGAAGCAGCGGCTCCAGGTCGTGATCGCCGACGTTCAGACGAGGCAGGACCTCGAGCGATACCGGGACCGGCTCCGCGGGATGGCGGTGCTCGGGACCCCTCCGCCCAGGATTGACCTGACGCGATTCGTGACGGGTACTCCTCGCCGGACGGACGAGGAGCTGCGAGCGCTCGAGGAGGAAGTGGTGCTGCCGGCGGCGGGCCCGGACCCCTACTTCTCTCGCCTGTATCCGTATCCGCCGCGGAACCCGGACGTGCTCACGGCCGAGGAGCGGCTGGCCTTCTTCGTGGCCGAGGATGTCGCCGTGGTCCTGGAGTCCCGGAGCGGCTGGCCGGGAGCGGTTCGGGGCTTCGCCCGTCCGGGTGCCAGGGTCGACCTCTGGGCGCGGGAGGTGACGCTCTCCTCCGTGCCCAACGTCGCCGTGACGCCTGAGCACTACAACCGGATGTACCGCATCCTCAAACGAGACATCCCAGTTACCATCGAAGTCGAGGTCCGGAACCGTCACGGTGACGCGGTGAGGCAGGCGAACAATGTGCTGGGCGAGATCCCCGGTACCGACCTCGCGGACGAGATCGTGATGCTGGGCGCGCACTTCGACACCTGGCACGCCAGCCCCAACGCCAGCGACAACACGTCGGGCGTTGCGGTGATGCTCGAGGCCGTGCGCATCCTCCGGGCCGTGGGCGCCGTGCCGAGGCGCACGGTTCGCGTCGCCCTGTGGTCGGGCGAGGAGCAGGGCCTCTACGGCTCGCGCGCGTACGTGAAGAAGCACTTCGGCGATCCCGATAACCCCTCGGTGGGCGTCACTCCCGAGTATGAGAAGTTCTCCGTGTACTTCAACCAGGACTACGGGCCCGGGCAGTACCGCGGGATCTTTCTACAGGGGAACGAGCACGTCCGCCAGACGTTCGCGTCGTGGATGGAGCCGCTCAGGGATATGGGGATGAGGACCATCTCGGTACAGAGTAGGGGTAGCACCGACCACGTGCCGTTCGATGCTGTCGGCCTTCCGGGGTTCCAGTTCCTACAAGCCCGAGTGGGCGGCACCGGTGGTCACACCAACCTGGACTTCTTCGACACCATCCCCATCGAGGACCTGATGAAGAACGCCGTCATCATGGCCACGTTCGTGTACCACGCGGCCATGAGGGACGGGCGGATTCCACGGAAGGGGAGGGCCGGCGGGAGTAAAAAGTAGCGCCGACGCTCCGCACTCTCCTGCTCGACAACGTAGGCCCTGCCTGCCCGATCTCCGCACCAAACGACCGGGCCAACTCTACGTAGCCCGGCGCGAGCGTGCGCTCGCCAACGCCAACCGTCTCCAGGACATCCTTCTTGAGAAGACCAGGGTCGGCCGGTCGGGGAACGAGATCCTTGTCTCCGTCCTGAGCGTCATGCGCTCCGAGGGTCTGGACGGGACCATGTACACGCACCCCATCGGCGACCACGGTCACGGTGCCGGTCCCCTCATCGGCCTGTGGGAGTACCAGAGCGGCGTGCCGGTCGCGGTGACCCGTTCGTGATTCCGCGCATGTGGTTCTCCACCGAGCTCCAGGTTACGACTCGGGTGCCCGAGTGGGACGGCCAGCGGGCGCGCATGGCCCTGGAAGAGGAGGCCCCTAGTCGTCGTCCTCGACCCGAACCTCATCGCACCGGCAGCGGCCGCACCAGCATCCGCAGTGGCGACAGCCGCAGCGCCAACGGCCTCGACAGAAGAAGAACCACCAGAGGGCGAGGCCGATGAGGAGCAGTTGTAGGCCCCCGCCTCTTGCCATCCCCTGCCAGAAAGCGACGAGAACGTTGAAATACAGGGCTAGCGCATCGGCGATCATGCATCATCCTCCAGAGGCCGTTCGAACACAGTCAGCTGCTCATCCTTAGACGACAGACGGGCCTGGAAGGTTGCGACCGCCGGGGGGCTTGCTCGGTTCATCGGGCCGGATGGGACGCTGCGACGGGAGTGAAGTTCACGACAGTCCGACAGCGTCAGGGGCCGTCGTCACCTTCCGCCGACGGCTTCGACGACCACTTGTATACCTTGTACGCCCCGTACCCGACAGCTCCGACCGCCAGAACCGCCGGAATCCATCTCAGAATGTTCAGGACGATGGCTCCGGCGATCACGACCGCGCCGCCCTGCAGCCAGCCTACGAGCTGCCCCCGATGTCGGGCGCGGGTGACATCCTTCTCGGTATACACCCTTGCGGGCAGGCTCATCTCGACCTTCGGATCGGTTGGTACTCGCCGCGGCGCGCCGGAACGTAGCTGCCGACCATCGTGACGATCACGACCAGACTCGTGATACCCAAAAAGTACGACTGGGTCCCGGCCGTCGACGTTCACCATGACGCGAGGTGAACACTCACCCGTCCGGATTCGTAGTAGAGGTGATCATCGCCACATTTCTCTCTCGGACCCGCAATGTACACGACTTGCATGTTCTGCAACCGCCCACTCGGTGTGAACCAGGTGGTCGAGCACTTCCCCGTGGGTCGTCGGTTGGCCTTCGACGCGGAGCTGGGCCGTCTCTGGGTCGTCTGCCGAAAGTGCGAGCGCTGGAACCTCTCCCCGCTCGAGGAGCGGTGGGAGGCGGTGGAGATGTGCGAGCGGCTGTTCAGGGACACTCGGATTCGCGTGTCGACGGAGAACGTGGGCCTGGCGAAGCACCCGGAGGGTATCGAGCTCGTACGGATCGGACGGCCCATGAGGCCGGAGTTCGCGGCGTGGCGCTACGGAGACCAGTTCGGCCGCCGTCGCAAGCGTGCGCTGCTCTACGGCACGGGTGGTGCCGTCGTGATCGGCGTCGTCGTCGTCGGTGGCGCGATAACCGGCGTGATCGGCGGCGCACTGCTGGCCCAGAGCGGCAACTTCTGGAACCTGTGGATGAACGGGCGCACGCGGGCCAAGCTCCGCACCGACGACGGGCGGGTCATCAGGCTGAACAACATCGACCTTCTCGGTACACGCCTCCGCCCGGCCGACGAAAGGCACGGCTTCCGCCTAGAGGTACGCAAAGGCAAGAAAAAGAACCGCTTCGAGGGGGCCGAGGCAGAGCGTCTCATCGGCCAGATCGTCCCGAAGATGAACCGCATGGGCGGTAAGAAGCAGACGGTCCAGGCTGCGGTTTCCGAGATCGAGCACCACGGTCACCCCGACGACTTCCTCTCCGACATCGTCACAGGAGACCGCTTCAAGGACAAGAAGGGCGTTCCCGGATACGTGAACAAGATGCCCGCGCCCACGAAGCTCGCCCTTGAGATGGCCCTCCACGAGGAACAGGAGCGGCGCGCGCTCGAGGGTGAGCTGTGGCGTCTGGAGCGGGCATGGGAAGAAGCCGAAGAGATCGCGGCGATCTCGGACAGCCTCCTGCTCCCCACCGGGACGGGTGACTTCATCGAGAAGCACCGGGTGGACAGCGCGCCCGAAGAGCCTACCGCGACAGACGGGCCCTGATCGCCTCCGACTTGAAGGGGCCGATCTCCGTTTCCGCGGTCAACGCTCTCGACAAGAGCTCCCTTCCCCGGTCGGCGTGCCCCGCATCCAACGCGACGAGCCCGGAAAGGTAGTCCACGTCGGGCTCTGGCCGGACCCAGGTCTGCGCGGCCTCGATCCACATCCACGCGTCCCCCATCCGGCCCAGGCGGCTGAGGACCCAGCCGAGGACCGCGTATGTCTCGGAGGTGGGGCGGATCGCCAGATCCCGTCTCGCGTATCGAAGGGCCTGGTCCAGAGTCTCGTCTTCTCGAGCGAGGACCAAGGCCAAGGAGCGTAGGTGAAGTCTCTCCGTCGACGCATCCGCCTGCGCGGCGGCGAGAAACCGCTGTCGGTATCTCAGAGCTCTTTCGCTCCAGCCGGCGCCCTCCGCCATCTCGATCAGGCGCACGTAGAGGTCCAGGTGTGCTCCATTCTCCAGGGCTCTGAGAAGGAGGGCCTCCGCCGCCCGCGGGTCCCGATCCGAGCCCAGCGCCACCTGGGCCAGCCCCTCGATCGCGGGCGGTTGGGCATATGATCGCGCCACCGCCAGGGCGGCTTCCATGCCGTCTCGAGCACCCGCCACGTCGCCGAGTCGATCCTGCAGCCGGACGGCGCGCATCTGGTAGGCGAAGGAGTCACGGTTGAAAGGAAGACTGAGCAGGTCGCGGGCCCACTCGTACCGCCCCGTCGCGAGATAGGCGTCGAAGAGGCGAAGCCGCGCACCCGCGTCGTCGGGGCCACCGACCTGGACCGAGCGCTCGGCGGCCTGGACCGCGCCGGAGAAGTCATGCCGGGACAGCCTCGCCGAGGCCACGGTCGCCCACAGGCTCGACGACGCCGGGTACCGATCCGTGAGTGTCTCCAGATGCTTCTCCGCACGTGCCAGATCGGCCTCCCTCGCGTAGGTCTGGAAGCGGAGGAGGCTCGCGGATACGAGGCGCCGGACGGCGAGCACGTCCTCTGGCCCCCGCTCCTCGAGCCTCCTCCCAAAGAAGTCCAGATCGTCGCTCATCGTCAGCCGATCGGGCATGTCACTCGAGAGGGCTTGGGCCAGGACCTCGGGGGTCACCGACCGATCGGACTCCGCCGACGGATTTCGTAGCATGGAGGACAGCCACACCGCCGCCCCGATCACGAGTGTGGCGCCGGTCAGCCACGCGTGACCCGCGGTCCGCCTCCCGAGCACCTTGCCACCGCTTGATGAGATTTTCATGAATCCAGCCCCTCGATCAGAAGGATATGCTCGCGGGCGCGCCTGTTGAGGGGCTGCTCGTCACGCATGTCAGTTGTTCGGCGCAGCCAGGTAGGGGAACGAAGTGAGGAACGGCACGTCGTTCTCGTCCACGTTGTCGCTTTGCAGGGCCGTGATGCCCACGACTACCTGGAGTGCCACATCCGTACCGTCGTCAGCCGGCTTCCTGCCGGTGAGCTCCGGGAAGTTCGAAACCGCCGCCCCTAGGCTGACCGGAAGCTCGTCGGGAAGGAGCAGGGCCGCCGTCGCGGCCGGATCGGCGTTCGCCACTGCCCCGAGCACCGTCTCGAATAGCCCGGTGTAGGTGGCCAGGTCACCGTCGGGACCGGCCGTGTTGTAGGCGGTCTTGCTGAACGTGGGAGGGTGGTTGAAGACGGTGTTCAGGGCCGGAATGCCCATCCGGTCGACCTGTCGGAACCGGAAGATCGAGCCCGTGCCGGTGAGGTTGACGTTCACTGTGGGCTCGTCCGGGTCGTCGCTCGTGATCAGGAGCGTTGCTCCCTTGGCACCCTCGGAAGCCGGATCGAAAAAGACGACGATGTCCTGGCTGGCACCGGCGACCAGAAGGGCGGCGCCACCGCCGCTCTCCAGTCCGAACTCGCCCGCGTCTGCACCGGTCAGCGACACGGACTGGATCTGGAGGTCTCCGCTACCGAGGTTCGACACCGTCACCGTCTGTTGCACGCTAGCACCGAAGTTCAGATCGATCTCACCCAAGTTCAGCGCCGGCGCGCTCACTCCGATGTCGGGGAAGGGCTCGGGACCTGACGGGTCGTCGTCGTCGCAGCCCACGGCCAGTGCGGAGATCAGCAGCCAGGCGGATACGCGACGTACAATGGTTGGTTCGATCATGATCTCACCTCTCTCGATGATTGGTTTTGTCAGTGGATTCTGGTACATGGCTCGCCCCCTCATTGGCGGATGCTGGTGGTCGCCCATGCGAAGAACGTGTCCGAGAGTCCGATTCCCAGTGCTCCGGCCACCATCGACTTGGGCATCTCCACGACGATCGCCAGGACGTTCAGCCCCGCGAGGTCGTCCATGCCGGGGTCCGCGAACGAGAGCGTCTGCTCGTCGGCGCTTCCGACCAGCTCGCCCAGAACGCCGGAGAACACGGCATTGAGCACACTCGTGAGGCTTTCATCGCCGAACAGATCGATGAAGAAGGGGTCGTCACGCGGCCCCGCGAACACGGTCATGCCCTGGGCCGAGAAGGTCGTGTTGAATGCGCCTCGAACCGACGGGGCGGCCGCGAGCATGTTGTCGGCGGTTCCGGTCACTGCGGCCGGGACGGGGCCTCGCACGTCGACCATCTGGCCCGTGCCCTCTCCCGAGACCAGGATCTGGATCACCGCGTCCTCGATTCCGTCGCGCTCCCGGTCGAGCTTGAACTGGTACAGACCGCTCGGGTTGAAGGCGGCGCCCGAGGTGGACTCACCCGGCGTGAGCAGTGGGCTTACGGTCATCGCGAAGACGACGTTATCCCCCTGGTTGAAGACGTAGAGGTCGTTTACGTCGAGATTGCCCTCGGAGGTGTCGGGCGAGTCGGCGTGGTCCGCCGCCCGGATCACCGCGTGTCCGGCGAGTCGGCGTGGTCCGCCGCCCGGATCACCGCGTGTCCGGCGAGCAACCCCACGACCGCAAGAGCGGTCACGAGGACCCGGTGTCGACTTTCAGATTTGGTCATTTTGATCCAACCCTTTCCATGCGAAGAACGAAAAACGGGCGCGAGACTTCATCGTCTCTACGCCCGTCGCCGGGAGTCGGATTGGTCTGGTGTGTGGAGAGAGCTCGGGGAGTCGCGGGATCGCCGCCCCGTCGTCAGATCAGGGCGCTGTGGACCAGGCGCCGACCAGGAACGGTGTGGAGGTCGGCTGGGGCGATCCGCCGCCGGGCTCCTCGGTGACGGCCCCGAGCTCGAACTCGAAGCCTTCCGGCACCGGGCTTCGGAAGATCGCCGTCCCGTCGGTTCTCGTCTGGAAGGTGCCGAGGCTCACCGGGTCGAGGCCGGTCACGATCCCCCAGAGCTGATAGGTGCGGCCGGCCGGGGCCGGCGGTAGGTCGAACGCCGCCACCACCACCGAGCTGATGGTGGTGTTCCAGAACAGCCGGGCGGACGGGGGTCGACCGGTGGCCGCCAGCGTCGCGGTTCGCACGTCGGGCCCGAGGAACGTCGCGAGGAGGGAATCGCGGGCCTCGAGATCGGATGCCATCCGGTCGTAGGCGACCCGCAGCGTGGCGCTCTCCGTTCGCATGCGCTGATAGGCCGTCCCGAGACCCAAACTGACGATGACTCCGGCCGCCGCGAGCAGCCAGGGGAGCGCCGTCCCCCGCCCTTTCGATCCCGCCGGGCCCTGCTGCGCAGGCGATGGCGGTGACGCCGTTCGGCCTCGGGCCTCGACCAAGATGCGCTCCTTCAGCGCCGCGGGCGGCTCGCGGGCGGGCGTCGCCCCGGCAAGGGCGCCCATGACTTCCCGATAGGATTCTACATCGCGCTCGAGCTCGGGATCTGACGCGAGGCGCTGCTCGAACGAGGCCAGCTCCTCAGGATCCAACGAGCCCAGGACGTAGGCCGCGGTCATCTCCGTCCAATCCCTCGGGCTCACGATTCCACCTCCGGGGCGTGGGGGGAGAGAGCCTCACGGAGCTTCTGCATTCTAGTGCGCACACGCGTCTTCACAGTACCCAGCGGCTCCGAGAGTCGAGCCGCGATCTCGGTCTGGCTGTAGCCGCCGAAGTAGGCGAGCAAGATGACCTCCCTCTGGGACTCCGGCAGCGCGTCGAGCGCCAGGCGCACGACGGCACCCGTTTCGCGGAGCTCGAGCGCGCGATCCGGGGCCGGATCCGAAGCCGACAGGGCGACGGCCAGCCCGCTCTCGCTCCGGGCGGCAGCCCGGTCCTCCGCAGCGCCACGCCGCCGCCGGGCCCGCATAACGTCGAGCGCCCGGCTTCTGGTCACGACGGCGAGAAACGCTCCGACAGAGGCCCGACTCCGATCGTACTGCGGGGCCCCCCGCCAGATCTGCAGGAACGCGTCGGCCACGACCTCCTCCGCGTACGCCGGCTCAGAGACGATCGATCTGGCGAGCGAGTACATCACCGCACCGTGGCGATCGTAGAGCTCGCCCAGGGCCCGATCGTCTCCCCCTCGGATCCGCTCCATCAACTCGAGATCCGTCCCGCCTGCGTTCAACGTGCTAGGCGACATGGCTCGCTGGAAGCTGCAGGCACCATCTGCGGACCCTCCGTTCAGACACCAGGCCGTGCCGGAAGTGCGCGGCTGTCTCTTGGTAGGCCGGTCCCGGGCCGGAACGAGTGTGTGACGCTGGGTCCCGAGCTCGGCTCCCCACAATGTCTCGGCCGCCTCGGAAAATGCAAGCGCCAGGTCCATGGCCCCCTCCACGAAAAGCTCGCTGGTGCAGTGTGCCCCGCCAATGGGATACGGCCATCGACGGACATTGGATTGGGGAGGTGACCCGAGTGCGCTGCCCCCTGACGCCGTTAGCGATAGTCCGGATTGGCGAAATCGGACCTGCAACCTGCGTCCCACGCCGAACGCTGATTTCCATGGGCTGGAATCCCACCGGCGTCTTTGATCATACGTGCCACGTGGAGCATGTTCCATGTCATGAAGGTTGTGTTGCGATTAGTGAAATCGTTTTCCGGACCGCCTGATCCAGCGTCGAGGTACGAAGGTCCAGGGCCTGCTTCACCGAGCCAGCCCGCATCAGCCTGGGGTGGGATGACGTACCCAAGATGTTGCAGTGAGTATAGAATGTTCATCGAACAATGCTTGGCACCATCCTCGTTGCCTGTGATCAGGCAGCCACCGACGCGACCGTAATAGGCATACTGCCCGTCACTGTTGAGCTGTCCGGATGCTGCGTATAGTCGTTCAATCACCTTGGTACAGACCGATGTTTTCTCGCCTAGCCAGATGGACGACGTGAGGACGAGGATCTCCGACTTCATCACCTTATCGAGAATGGCGGGCCACGCATCGTTTTCCCAGCCATGTTCGGTCATATCCGGCCAGACGCCGTAGGCAATGTCATAGTCCACCGCACGCAGCACGTCTACGGATACGCCGTTTTTCTCGAGGATGGCCTGGGAGATATCGATTAGCCCCTGCGTATGCGATAGCTCTGGTGAGCGCTTCAATGTACAGTTGATGAATAACGCCTTTAGATCCGAGAAATCCCATTCGCTGGTCGAGCACATTTCCAGTTGCTGCTCGTTCAACGTTGCCATGTCTGTTCCCCTATTGTTATGTGGGCGTTCCGAAGCTAGCCCGCGTGGTCCGAAACAACCAAGGAATGCAGACTCCGACATGACCCGCCGTACCAACCACCTGCCGGCCGACCTGTACACGTACATGCTCGAGCACTCGGTCCGGGAGCCCGACGTGATGCGGCGGCTCAGGGAGGAGACCGCGACGCTCGCGAACTCCAACATGCAGATCGGACCCGAGCAGGGGCAGTTCATGGCCCTGCTGGTCGAGCTCATCGGTGCCGAAAACGCTCTCGAGGTGGGGACGTTCACGGGGTACAGCGCCTTGGCGGTGGCCTCCGCGCTGCCCGGGCACGGGCGTCTCGTGACGTGTGACGTGAGTGAGGAGTGGACCTCAATCGCTCGGCGCTACTGGGAAGAGTCGGGGTTCGGCCACAAGATCGACCTGCGGCTGGCTCCAGCCACCGAGACCCTGGCGGCACTCCTGGCCGAGGGCGGGGAGGGTCGCTTCGATTTCGCCTTCATCGACGCGGACAAGGAAGGGTACGACGCCTACTATGAGGGCGCGCTCAGGCTCGTGCGGCCGGGTGGACTCATCGCCATCGACAACACCTTGTGGGAGGGCAAGGTGGTCGATCCTTCGGTGACGGACGCGGACACTCGGGCGATTCGCCGCTTGAACACCAAGCTGGCCAGCGACGAGCGGATCTCGCTGAGCTTGATACCCATCGGGGACGGGTTGTCGCTCGCCAGGGTCCGCTAGACCGCGACGCCACGCAGGATCGACCGAATCGACCGGGGAGGCGATCACGCTCAAGCTTCTGGCCCACCAGCGCGATGTCCCGTATCAGTCGCTGCTGAAGGTGTTCCTGGCTGAACGCCTCCAGGCGGAGCGTCGTCGTCGGGATCCTGTCGCGGGCTGATTCCCCGGCTTTCGAGATGACTACGACGAGCTCCGAGGAGCACGGGAGTTCCTCCCCGGAAGGTATACGTATCTTCATGTCGTGAGTATACGTACGGAGGTGCCGCCGCGCTCCTCCGCCGGGAAGTCGCAGAGACGGGGAGGTGACGACCAAGCGCCTCTCGCAGTACGTGCTCGCTTCCACCGGGGCGATCGTGCTGATCATCGCGGGGACCGGCTCTTGCCTTCAGTCCGTGGCCATAATACCATATAACCATAATACCATACTACGACCGGTCACGACTGAAGGGGCGGCATGATCAAAATGACCTTCACGCTCGATGAGGACGCCGTGCGGCAACTCGACCGCGCCGCACAGCGCCTTTCCCTGCCGAAGAGCCAGGTCGTGCGGGAGGCGCTGCGCGTATACGGCGAGGAGATCGGCCGTCTTTCCGAGGAAGAGCGTCAGAGCACGCTCGACCGATTCGATGAGGTCGTCCCGATGATCCCGGACCGCCCCCGTGAAGAGGTGGAGCGAGAGCTGTCGGAGGTGCGGTCGTCCCGGTACGGCGGAGGCCGCAAGACCGTGGCCGAGCCCGACCGTTGATCCTGCTGGACACATCGGTCCTCATCGAAGCGCTGGGCGCAGGAGGCACGCTGGCACCCGCGCTTCGGAGTGTCTTCGCAGAAGGCGAGCGTGTCGGCCTTCCCACCCTGGTCGCTTACGAATGGCTCCGGGGTCCCAGAATCCCCGAGGAGCTCGAGGCACAACAGGCGCTCTTGCCCCTGGAGGACGCCGTGCCCTTCGGGCCGCACGAGGCCACACTCGCCGCGCATCTCTACGGCGAGGTGGCCAGGCCTCGTGGGCGGGAGATCGATCTCGCGATCGCGGCGTGTGCGATCTCATGGGGCGCGTCGCTCTGGACGCTAAGCGAGCGCGACTTCGCCGACATTCCGGGGCTGAAGCTCAAGCTCCTAGGCTCGTAACTCCAGATACGTATCATCAAGTACGTAAAGTACGTATACGCGGCGGAGCGTGTCCGTCGGGTCCGGAAGTGGGCCGAAGCCGCGCCTACGTGGACATCCCCCGCGCCGCGATCCGCCAGACGGCCTCGACCCGGTCGCTCCGAATCGCATGCATCTGGTCGTAGAGATTCACCACCGGGTCGCAGTGCGACACAATCAACTCGAGCTTGTCTCCGACACGATACTTCCTCGAGGGGTCGTCGTAGCGGAGCGATCCGAACTCGTCCGAGCCGGACCGGTAGGTCATCCCCGTCTCGCCTTTGACGATCGGCCATGGTCGATTGATCGTACACGCTTTGGCGCCCGCATCGGTCGTGACCCTTCCCTCGTACTGGTCGTTGAGCACCGTCGTGAGGATCGTCAGAGAAGGCTGGAAATCTGAGTACACCTCTGCGTCGGTCGCCCCACCGATCGCCATATACTGTGCATCCATGAAGACGTAGCTGCCCACTTGGACGTCGGTGATGCCCGGAGTCTCGTGGTCGATGTTGTATGTGCCGGTGCCCCCGCCACTGAAGATCTCCGTGTTCAGACCTGATCGCTGCATCAGGGCGAACGTCTCGGTGGCTGGAGCGAGTCGTTCGAGCGTCTGCGTCTTGCGGGCCTCGAACCCTTTCACATGCTGTGACCCGCCGTCGTAGCACAGCATGCCTCGCAGCCGGAGCCCAGGCAGCTGGTCGACCAACTGGGCCAATTCGAGAGCCGGCTCCCCCGCGTTGATGCCGGTGCGATGCCCCCCCGGGTCGACGTCGACCACCACGTCGGCCACTATGCTGGCGGCCCGCGCCGCCTCAGACAGATCACGGGCGTTCTTGGGGGTGTCGGTCGCCTGGACGAACCCGGGGCACCATTTGCTCAGATTCATCGCCTGGCTGATCTTGAACGGCGTCACATTGGTCGTCGTCATGAGGATCCGGTCGATGCCATGCTCGAACATGACCCTCGCCTCGCTCACCTTGGCGGTGCAGATGCCGACCGACCCGCTCTCGAGCTGGAGCCGGGCGATCACGGGACATTTGTGGGTCTTCGCGTGAGGACGACTGGCTATGCCGTTACGCGAGACCGTCTGCTGCATCGTGGCCAGGTTGGCCTCGAATGCATCGAGATCGACGCACAGAGCCGGTGTGTCGAGCTCCCATTTCGAAACGTCGAGCTCCATCACTCCGGCCGAGTCGAGGGAGCGCATCTCGGCCGACGTGTACCCCTTCACCGACGTTGGAACCCAAATGGCTGCGGCACCGGCGCTCTGCAAGAAGCGGCGGCGGGACACGGAATTGCTGTTCACGGGACTTCTCCAGAAAGAATCAATGTCGATATCCAACGAATCACGAAACAAGGCTTCATCGCAGCACTGGGCAACCGGCGGTGAACTTCGAGGAGCAACTGCTTCAAGCCGGAAATGCGAACAAAGATGCGACCGGGCTACTGTCCCAGCAAGCAGACAGAATGGCGCCCTGCGACGAACTCAGTTGGTACCAGCACCGCTTCCCCTCGTCAGTCCCATCCGACCATCGACCATCCTCTTCATCACCGATAGCTTGAGCGCATAGTACCTCGCTAAAGGGGTTCGATGAGGCGGGGCAGTTGGAGGGATCGTAAGCCCTTGCGGCGCCAGAACAGGAGAGACAGATCCGATGACAGACGAACCAGTAGTCTGCGCTAACTGCGGGGAGGTAATCACGCCCGCTATCTTAGATGGCACTTACGAGATCTCATCGGCTGACAGTAAATCCAGACACATAGGTGGTTGCCCGAGCCAGGAAGGGAATGAGTTCGTTTGGACGCCTCCGCCAAACACCACTGCCCATTATCCTGACGACGACCCGAGCGAATCCCGATAGGCCCATCCAGTTATTCTCAGGCCGACGCGTCAGCCGCTCACCCCCCCAGCGGGCGAGTAGGACGGCACCGATGTCGTTAGAGCCTTGCCCTCAGTGCGGCCAACGCCTGCCACGGGAAGCCCCGATGAGCTGGCAACTCACCGGGGCCACTCTCTCGATGTCGCACCGATCATGGACGTGCGCCATTGGTACGATCGTGCGCTCCAGTCGTTGAGGGGATGATGACACACGACGACCACTTACTCATGGGTCGCCTCCAGGCAGGCGACGAACAGGCCATGTCGGTGCTCCTGACGCAGCACTGGACGTCGGTGGTGAACTATGCTTTCGGGTTCGTGGGAAGCTGGGACAAGGCCGAGGACGTGGCGCAGGACGCGTTCGTACGCATCTGGGAGGGGAGGAAGAAGTGGTCGCGCGGCTCCTTGGGAGCCTTGGTTCACCGCATCGCCAGGAACGCGGCACTGGACGTGCTGAAATCACCCCGCCATGCGGCTCCACGCGAAGATCCCGACACGCTCTCCAGTGCAGCCACTCCCGATCGGGACGTAGAACTGTCCGAGCTGAATCAGGCGGTCGACAGCGCCATACGAGAGCTCCCCCCGCGTCGCAGGGAGATCTTCAAGCTGGTGCGGAAGAGCGGGTTCTCTTACGCCGAGATCGCCGAGATCATGGGGATATCCAAGCAGACCGTCGCCAATCACATGAGCCTGGCCCTCAGCGATCTGAGGGTCATGCTTCGGCCCTTCCTGCCGGAGCCGGCAGCGGAGGGCGCGGCGTCGCACGACACCGGCACGGCTACCACAGGTGAGGCGTAGCAGGTGCCTTCACTGTATACATCCGGCCGCTAGGCGCGGAGGATCATTATGGACGACATCATCATCCGGGTCCTGAACGGGAAGGCCGAGCCGATCGAAGAGCTCCGCCTGGCCAACTGGCGGGGCGAGTCGTCCCAGAACGAACAGTACTTCAGAGAGGTTTCGGCCATATGGCAGTGGTCCGGGACGGCCTCACCGGCGAACGACTCCCAGTCGGTCCCGCCCCCTCCGTCTCTCGAGGCCATCGTAAGCCAGGGAGAAGCGCTCAGGCGACGCGACATACGTCTCCGCTTCGCCCGAGGAATCGGGCGCAAGGAGATTCGGCCGTGGGCCGCCGCGGCAGTGATCGCTGCCGTGAGCCTGGGAGTCTGGATCGGTCGCATCGGCCCCGCCCCGATCGAGGTCATGGGTACCGAGTACTTCGCGGGAAGCACGGAGGCGGCGACCGTGGCGCTCGCGGACGGGAGTTTTGTCCGCCTTGCCCCGGGAAGCCGTGTGCGCTTCGTGGAGCACGCAGAGCTCAGAGAGGCGTGGCTGAGCGGGCGTGGCTTCTTCGGGGTGGAGTCCGACGCCGAGCGACCCTTCGTGGTCCACACGGACCTGGGTGAAGCACGCGTGCTGGGCACGCGCTTCGAGATGGCGAGCGACGGCGCAGAGCTGAAGGTGCTCGTGGTAGAGGGACGGGTGGCCGTCACCTCCACGAACGGGCGCGCGGCCGAGGTCTCTCGCGGGCAGGTCGCCCGCCTGGGGACCAACGGCGACTTCTCCGTGGAGACAGTCGAGAACGTGTACGACGCCCTGGACTGGCCGGAGGGCATGCTGCTCTTCCAGAGCACTCCCCTTCCGCAGGTCGTGGAGGAGGTGGCCGCCCACTTCGGTGTGACCATCACGCTGGACGATCCGGCTCTGACGGGGCGTACCGTAACGGCCGGGTTCGGGGACGAGACCCTCGACGAGGTCGTCGAGTCCATCTGCCTGCTGGTACAGGCGGAGTGCGACATCGACGCAGACGAGGTCAGGATCGGTGGATAGCGACGTGTCGTCGGAGATTCGGCGACGTGTGCTGAGAGGCAGGGAAGCGGAGGCAAGCATGACGGGGTGGCGGAGTAGGGTCTGCAGCGTAGTGGCAGTCGTGGTGGCGTTCGCGCTGGGCGGGTCATTGTCCGGTGCCGGAGCCCAGACCGGTGGCAACGCCGGACTCCTGGCCCGGAAGGCGAACCTGGAAGTGGAGGGGGTGTCGATCATCGATGCCCTCAGGCGTCTGCAGGCCCGCTCCGCCGTCCCCATCGGCTTCAGCCCGGAGTCGATACCTCCGGATCTCAGAGTGTTCTGCTCCTGCGTCGACAAGACGGTTCACGAGGCTCTGGAGATCCTTCTCGAGGGCACCGGGCTGATCTTCACGGGGCGGCGCAACCAGATTCTGGTTACACGACCCGGAGAACCCGACGCCCCAGTGCGAGACACGGGACTCGTGGGGGGCTTTGTAAGTGAGGTCGAAACGGGCAACCCCATCGGTGCGGCCCGAGTGGAGGTGCGCGAGCTGCGTCTCGCCACGCTGACCGGTGCCGACGGCCGCTTCCTCATCCCCTCGGTGCCTCCGGGGGCCTACACACTCGGTGTGGACGCCCTCGGGTTCCGCAGTGAAGGGGTCCGTCGCGCCGACGTCACGCTGGACCGTCCCACGATCCTGGATCTCCGCCTGATGCGAGATCCCCTCGCTCTCGCCGAGATCGTCGTCGCCCCGGGCACCTTCGGGATCGGGGGCGATGAGGCCACGTTGATCCGGCAGACACTCACCGAGGAGGAGATGCAAGCTCTGCCCCAGCTCGGTGAAGACGTCTTCCGCATGATGGAGCGCATCCCGGGTGTGGCAACGGGCGACATCTCGGCCAAGATGAACGTGCGCGGTGGCAACGCCGATGAGCTGTTGATCATGCTCGACGGTGTCGAGCTCTTCGAGCCGTACCACATGAAAGATATGGATGCGGTCATGGGCATTGTGGATGTTCAGACCCTGCGTGGTCTCAGCCTCGTTTCCGGAGGGCTCCCCGCGGAATACGGAGACCGCATGACGGGTCTGCTCGACATGCGGACGAAGCAGCCGATTGGAAACGGCAGGCGCAACTCACTCGGGCTCAGCATCTCCAACATCACCGGCCGTAGCCAGGGAACCTTCAACGACGGTCGCGGGGGCTGGCTGGTCTCGGGCAGGCGGGGCTTCCTGGACCTCGTTCTGGCGATGGCCCAGGACGGGAACACCAACGAGGACCTCTCACCCCAATACTTCGACGTGATGGGCAAGGTCGAGCTTCTGGTCGGTGCCCGTCACCGGTTTTCGGCGCACGTGCTTTACGCCGGCGACGACCTCTGGGCTTACCCCGTTTTGGTGGACGGTTGAGAGTGGTTGTTTTTGTGATCAGCCCAAATCCGGGGGGTGAAGAGCTTCCGCTTCGCTGCAGGCGGAGCGGAAGAGAGAGCGACTGGGCCATGGACGCGCAGCATTCGTAGAGTCCCTGGCATGGGTGGGTGTTCACGCGGCATCCCGCCGCGACCGGGCCTCGAAGCGGACCGGCGACTCGTAGCCGAGGCTCGAATGCCGCCGGTGCGGGTTGTACCATCCCTCGATGAACTGGAAGACCGCTCGGCGGGCCTCGCCTCGTGTGCCAAACGATCGCCGCCGGATGAGTTCGCACTCCAGCGTCGCGAAGAAGCTCTCGCACATCGCGTTGTCGTATGCATCGCCCACCGAGCCCATGGATGGCCGCACCCCCGCCTCCCGGCACCGGCGGCCGAAGGCGTAGGACGTATATTGGCCCCCCTGGTCGCTGTGGTGAATCACTCCGTCGGGCTGCCGCTGCATCAGCGCCATGTCGAACGCGTTCAGCACCAGCGAGGTTCTCAAGTGCGTCGCCATCGACCAGCCCACCACCCGGCGGCTCCAGGCGTCCACCACCACCGCGAGGTAGAGGAAGCCCGCCTGAGTGGGAACGTACGTGATGTCGGCCACCCAGAGTTCGTCGGGGCCCGAGGCCGAGAAGTCCCGCTCGACCAGATCGGCCGCGGGCTGCGCCCCCGAGGCCCGCCGCGTCGTCTTGCCTCTCCGGCGCCGGCTTACTCCCTCGATCCGGGCCGCGCGCATCAGCCGCGCCACCCGGTTCAGGCTCGCGCCCCGTCCGCGCGCCCGCAACTCGGCGTGGATGCGCGGGGCTCCGTAGGTCTCGTCGCTGCGTGTGTGAATCTCCAGAATCTCCTCGGTTAGGGCCGAGTTCTCGCGCGCTCGACGCGACAATCCGCGCTGGCGCCATGCGTAGTATCCGCTGGGGGAGAGACCCAGCAGACGGCACATCGTGCGCACCGGGTAGACGGCCTGGTGATCGCTCACGAACCGCAACCCCCTCTGGGGATCGATCCGCTCTCCCTTGCGAACCAGGCCGTGGCTTTTGCCAAGATATCGCGCTCACGCTTCAGCTCCCGTACTTCCTTGAGCTCGGCCGTCGTCAGGCCGTCCTTGCGCAAACCCTCGTCCCGGTCGGCTTGCTCCACCCAGCGCCGAATCGCCGTCGCCGACGGCTCGAACTCTGCCGCCAGACGGTCCGGACTTCGGCCCGCCCGCACCAACTCCACCATCCGCGCCTTGAACTCAGGCGCGTACCTCCGTCCGCTCCCCGACATCCTGACACCTCCTCGTTGATATCCAACGCTTGAAAGTGTCCACCAACTCGGGGTAACTCCACTCAGCCTTAAGACAGCCGCCCTTAGTCCGAGCGAGGGCGAGTTGCGCACCGACTGGAGGAATGCGAACGCCTGGCTGAACTGGGCCTGGCAACTCTCTCCTTCGTTGGATGTTTCGACGACGTTGTCCCTCGCCTCTCTCTCGCGAAGCCGGGCGGGATTCGAGATCGACTCGGGCGCCTCTGAGGTAGCGGATCTCGTCGACGTGAGCGACGAAGCCAAATTCGACTTCCTGACCCTGCAGCAGGACTGGCGCTGGGCTGCAGCCGACAAGGCCGTGCTCAAGTTGGGTGGCCAGCTTCGCCGCGCACGGTCTCGATACAACTATCTCAACGAAACTGGTCAGGAGTTCGACCTGGGAGACGGCTCGATCGGCGTCGACTTCGACACCGTCGACGTCTCGCTCCGACCAAGAACCACAGAGGCGGGCGCCTATCTAGCGACCAGGCTTCAGCCCCACGATCGGCTCACGATAGAGCTCGGGGGTCGCTATGACTACCATAGCCACACGGAGGACTCCGACGTGGCGCCGAGAGTCCAAGCCGCGCTCCAGTTGGCGACGAATACCACAATGCGGGCGAGTTGGGGGAGGTACTACCAATCCCACGGAATCGAGGAGCTGTCCGTCGTTGACGGGGACACGCTGTTCTTCCCCTCCGAGCGTGCGAACCTGGTAGCCCTGGGCATCGAACATGTCTTCGAGGGCGGTTGGGAGGTGCGGGCCGAGGCCTACCGTCGCACGATCTCCAATCCACGGCCGCGCTATCTCAACGTCATTCGCGAGATCATCCCATTCCCGGAGGTCGGGAACGACCGATTTCATTTTGCCCCCGAGCGGGGGCGCGCCTCGGGAATTGAGCTCCTTCTGTCGGGACCTCCGGAGCAACTCCGATATCTCGGCGAGCTACGTGCTGGCGCGGGCCGAGGACAGGCTGGACGGTCGGTGGGTTCCGAGGACGCTCGATCAACGCCACACGCTGAACGCGCGCTGGCATTACCGGCCGAACAACGCCTGGGAGTTCTCCGCGGGCTGGCAGTACCACACGGGGTGGCCCAGCACCCCGATGGAGTTTCAGGTCGACACGCTCGGGGTCGTCCCGGCCAACAACCCGCCACCCGGGTCGCGATCTTGCAACCCCGACTTCTGCATTCAACTGCTGGTCACCGAGCGGCCGGGCCAGATCAATGCCCGACGACTGCCGGCCTACCATCGCATGGATATACGTGCTACCCGGACCTTCCAGGTGGGTAGCGGCACACTGAGCGTCTTCCTGGACGTCTTCAACCTCTACAACCGGGAGAACCTGCGATCTTTCGATTACAAGGTGCAGCTTCCCTCGGGGACGCCGATCGCGAACGTAGGTGAGACGCTCCTGCCCATTTTACCCTCGTTCGGACTCACCTGGGAGTGCTGACCGGACCTTCGCAAGCTATCTGTCGGCGAGAAAGGCGAGGTGGGTGACTGATGTACTTCGATCCTCATGAAGATTTCCTCGAGGCAGATTCCGGTCAGTGTCCTGCTCTCAGCCGTTGGCGTAACGGCAACCGCAACGCTTGCTGCTCCGGTCGCGGCTGATGCCCAGCAGGACGTCTGGCGGTTGGAGATGGTGCACGGGAGGTGATGAGTGTGGCGGGAAAGGTCGACGCCGTAGCTGAGCCTCAGAGTTGGGATAAGGCCGTGTCGGCGGCGTACTTACGGCTCTGGGGATGGAGCCAGAAGCAAGCCGCCAAAGGCGCCAAACTGGATCGGACACGGGCACACTCCGGGATCAGACCGAGGTCAACACCTACTGAAGACTCCGCCCCGGCGTCCACGGCGCCCCCGCCGTCTCGAGATCCGCCTCGAGCTGCGACAGGTCAGTTTCAATCAGGGCGGACAGGTCCCGGCGTAGCTCCTCGAACTCGTCGCGGGCGATCTCGAGATTCCGTCTGTGCGTCGCCGTCGGTGTCTGCCGGGTATTCCAATGCCCATTCACGACCCGCCCCACGCGATCGCTGATCGAGGGCACGCTCGTCTCGTCGAGTCCCGCACGAACCCGGTCTCCCGAGAGCGTGGTTCGCAAGTTGGCCAACCTCGCGCCGAGCACGTCGAGACGAGCGAAGAGGGCCGGGTCCGCGCGGGGCGTCTCGAGCAAGGCCGCTCTCATGTGTCGGAGCTGGTCCTGCACCCGTCCGATCTCTTCGCCGGCACCGGCCACGCGTCGCATCAGCTCACCGGCCTCGCGTTGGAACGCAACCACGATGTTGAAGTCCGTGCCGGGAGGAGCAGTGGGTAGGGGTTTCACCTCGAACGCTCGAGGGGTTCCGAGCGACTGCACGCCGGCACTCGTGAGGAGAGCTAACTCGGCTCGGTAACGCCCCGGAGCAACGAGCGGGCCCTGCGGTGGGCGTGTCCAGGGTGGCGCGAACCCAGGCGTCGTCAGATCCACCGGGTCCGGGGGAGGCCCGCGGAGATCCCAGCTCACACGGTGTAATCCAACTTCGGCTAGTCCCTCGACCCAGCGCACGGGCTCTCCCTGCTCGTCACGCACTATCACGAGCACGCGCGGCTTTCCCTCCACCGCCTCCCGCATGAGACGCTCGTAGCCGGGGAACGGCAGGTCTTCCCCCCGCTCGCGCCGCTCGCGCTCGGTGGTGCGACGTGCTTCACGCTCTGTCGAGGGGACCTCACTCAGGTAGTACGTGAAGGTCGCTCCGAACGGAGGATTGGGCGCCGTATAGTCGGTGCTGCCGAGCGTGGGCTTGCCTCGCGCTTGCATGGGAACGTTGGCGACGTACCACCAGGCATCGCGCACGGGAAAGAGGTAGCTCCCAGCTAGGGCTCCAGCCGCGATGTCACGGAGCGGCGAGTAATCGTCCAAGACGTAGAACCCCCGTCCGAAGGTTGCGCCGACCAGGTCCCCATCCCTCCGTTGGAGCTCGAGGTCACGAAACGCGATCGTGGGGGCGCCGCTCAGTTTGAACCAGTTCGTTCCGCGATTCGGTGTGAAGTAGAGCCCGAACTCCGCGGCGATGAAGAGCAGATCAGGGTTCTCGTGGTCTTGCTGCAGGGCCCATACGATGGTGCCCGCGGGAAGATCACCGCTGATCGAGCTCCAGGTGCGACCCCGGTCAGCGCTCTCGAAGAGGTAGGGGCTGAAGTCGCCGGTCTTGTGCGCATCCGCGATGGCAAAGACCGTCCCGGCTTCGTGCTGAGAGGCCTCGACATCGTTGATAAAGGAAAGCTCCGGAACCGCGGGGAGACTCTGGGCGGCGGTCCAGCTCTGCCCTCCGTCTTCGCTCAGGTGTATCAGTCCGTCATCGGAGCCGACATAGAGCACACCCTCGGTGACCGGCGATTCCGAGATGGCGGTGATCGTGGCGTACTTCGACATCGCACCGTTGTCGTAGAGCGCGTCCACGCTCCACACGCGTCCCATCAACTCGAGTTCGTAGCGGTTTTGGTTCCGCGTGAGGTCATCGCTTATCGGAGTCCACGAATTTCCCCGATCGTCGCTCCGCCAGAGCCGCTGCGAACCGAAGTAGAGCCGGCTCGCCGCGTGCGGGCTCACGAGGATCGGTGCATCCCAATTCCAGCGCTCGGCCGGGTCGCCGGGAGCGGGCTGGGGCTGAATGTCCAGCGCTTCCTCGCTTCGCCGGTCGACCCGGTACAGGTTCCCCTGCTGGGTCTCCAGGTAGAGCGTGTTCGGATCTTCCGGGTCGAAGGCGACGCCATAACCGTCAGCACCCATTGGGGCGTACCAGTCGCGGTTGCGCACCCCCTCCACGTTCATCGTGCGCGTTGGTCCGAGCAGCGTGCCCAGGTCCTGCGCCCCACCGAGCACGTTGTAAAACGGTGCCGAGTTATCGAGGGCGAGCTTGTAGAACTGGGAAACGGGAAGGTTCGGGAAATGACGCCAGGTCGTGCCCTCGTCGAACGTCTCAAAGAGACCGGCATCGGTTCCCACGACGAGGTGGTTCCCGTTGTCCGGGTCGATCCACATCGCGTGGTTGTCGCTATGCTTTTCGCGTCCCGTGCCAAGGTTGTCGAAGCTCGCGCCTCCATCCCGCGTGACGTGGAGAAAGACATCCATCTGATACACGAGACCGGGGTCTTGCGGCGAGGCTTCGATCTCTTGGTAGTAGTGTGGACCGGTTCCACCCGAGATGTAGGAATTACGGCGCTCCCAGCTCTCTCCCTTGTCCAGAGATCGGTAGAAGCCCCGCTCTTCGTCGTTCGCTTCGATGGTGGCGTAGACCACGTCTGGGTCCGCGGCGGTCACCGCGAGACCGATTTTCCCCATGTCGCCCTTCGGTAGGCCCACGTCAATACGCCGCCAACTCTCGCCCCCATCGGTGGACTTGTAGATGCCGGACTCCGGGCCTCCGGCGAGGAGCGACCAGATGTGACGCCGCCGTTGATACGCGGCCGCGTACAACACGTCGGGATTCGAGGGATCGAACTCGACGTCAGTAACGCCGGTGTTCTCGTCGATCTCGACCACTGCGGTCCACGTAGCACCTCCGTCGGTCGTCTTGTAGAGACCGCGCTCACCACCTGCCGACCAGAGCGGCCCTTCAGCCGCGACGAAGACCACGTCGCCATCGCGCGGGTCGACCAGAATCTTTCCGATGTGCTCCGATGTCTCGAGCCCCATCCGCTGCCAGGAACGCCCTCCATCGCGGCTTCGATACACGCCGTCTCCCCAACCCACGTGGCGGCCGCTCACGTTCTCACCGGTTCCGACCCACACGACATCGGGGTTGCTGGGATCGACGGTGACCGCACCAATCGAATATGACGGCTGCTCGTCGAAGACCGGCGTCCAGGTGATGCCGGCATTCGTCGTCTTCCACAGTCCTCCCGATCCCACGGCCACGTACCAGGTGCCGCGATTTCGTGGGTGTACGGTGATGTCCGCGATGCGCCCGCCCATGACCGCGGGCCCGATGCTCCGAAGCCCTAGGCCGGCCACGGCTTTCGAGATCGTCTCCCGGTCGGGTGCTTGTGCGGTCGCAGCGCTGTGAAAGCAAACGCCGGATGCGACCAGGAGGATGAGTCCTGTGCTACTCGATCGGTGCATGAGCGATCCTGCTGTCGGGTTTCTGTTCAAACGCAAAATGCCAATACTCCACTCCGACTCACGGCGCTCGTGTCAGGCGTATCCACCAGCCCGTCTATGGTAGGGCGATGCCCCTCTCGCGTTTCTGTTTTTCCACCATGCGAGCCACGTCCGCGAGCAGTGCCTTCGCGTCGTACACAATCCCGTCCTTGATGGTGTAGAGGATGCCGCCGCGGCGCTCAGCCTGACCGGTCGAGTCGTTGAGGCGCACGACTCCGGTTCCGTAAAGGACCTTCAAGTCCTCAATCGGATTCTCGTCCACCAACACGAGGTCCGCAAGAAATCCTTCACGGACGATCCCGAAGTCGATGGACTTACCGGTGGGCTTCATCAGCGTCTCTGCACCATGCATGGTCGCACCGCGGATGACCTCCAACGAATGAAATCCGGCTTCCTCTAGCAATTCCATCTCTTCGATCGTTGAGAATCCCATCAGGTTGTAGGTGTAGCCGGCATCCGAGCTCACGGTCACCCGACCACCCATGTCCTTGTAGTCGTCCAGCATCTGCATCTAAACGCGATAGAAGTTCCGCCACGCCACCTCATCGGTGGACGTCCAGCGGTAGTAGTAGGAGCCGTGATTCGTGCGGCTCGGTTCATAAAAGTCCCATAACGATGGGAGTGTGTACTGCTCGTGCCAATCGGCCGTGCGCGCGCGCATCACGTCGCGAGTGGCGATGTAGGCGGTCATCGTGGGGTCGAGGGTGACGTCCAGTTCCTTGAGCTCGGCAAGCATGGCATTCCATTCGTCGCTCCCCGGCGGATAGATCAGGTTCCACTGTCGCGCGACCTGGCCGAAGCGGTGCTGCTCGTTGCTGTAGTTCATGTCGGCCGGCCACGGTTGCACGTCATGATCGTTGTACATGGCCTCGAAGAGCCCGTAATAGTGCGTGACCGAACCCAGTCCGAGTCGCGCAGCATCGATCGCGTTCATGTGGGCCACACCGGTTTGCCCGAGGTGGGCGGTGGATCCCAACTGATGCTGCTTCGCCTCGTCGAGAAGGGCGGCCATGATCGCCGGGGGAGACGAGCCCAGCTTGAGTCCGTCGATGCCCTTGTCGGCCGCCCATCGCACCCACGCTCGCGCGTCGTCCGGGGTTCTGATCGGACCGCCGTCCCAACCCTGCCCAGGGCGCTGATATACCCACATCCGCGGGGCGGTGATCGCGTTCGCTGCGCTCCGCTCTTTCTCTTTGAGCGACCAGTCGACCCCGCCAAACGACACGCCGCGCCCAGTCGTGACGCCATGGGCCATCCACAGCTTGTAGGCGTACTCGGCATCAGGCGCTTTCGGGACCCCACCGGTGTGGAGGTGCAGATCCACGAAACCGGGCAGTACGTACATGCCCTCCGCGTCGATCTCCTTCGTGCCGGGTTCCGGTCGCCCCGTCGAGTCAAGCGGTACTTCCGGTACCCCGACGTTCACGATGCGAGCGATGCGATTGTTCTCGATGACGATGTCCACCGGTCCACGGGGCGGCCCGCCCGTGCCATCGATGACGATCGCCCCGCGGATCACCAGCCGATCAAACGGGCCTTCGCCCTCAGCTCGGTCCGGGGCCGGCGTCACCACCTCTCGTTCTTGCTGAGCGGTGGCCATCTTGGGGACGGCCATCAAAGCAACCATTACCATCAAGGCCAATTGGATGACTCGCTGCATAGTGGTCTCCTTCGACGCTGGGTTATTGTTGAGGAAGGTACCGGCCGATCCGTGGGTCGGCGAGTGTGCGTGCCTCTCATGCCCCGCCCCGCGCGCACACGACCGTGGTGATCGGCGGGGAGCCCGCAGCGATTCAGGCTTGTTCGGCGCGGCTCGCCACGCGAGTATACGCCTAAACTCCTGTGAGGAAAGGATACCGCCTCCCGACCCTTCCGCAACTCCCAGCCCCGGAGCAGGCTATGAGGATGACTCTGAGAGTTCGTCGCATCGCGGCCGCCTTGGGACTGCTCATTTTCGCGCTCGTGGTGTCCGTGGGCCACGCCGGTCCGAGCCGTTATGGTCACTCCGACCGGGTGGAGCGACACATGCTCCCGGGGGTGTCCACAGGCCCTCTCGATCCGGCATGGAGTCCCGACAGTCGCTGGATCGCCTTCTCCATGAGGGGTGACATCTGGAAGGTCCCGGCCGACGGCGGTGAGGCGGTGGCTCTCACTAGGGGACCGGCATACCACTTCGAGCCTGCGTGGAGTCCCGACGGGACCCGGCTGGCGCTCTCCCTTGACGTCGACGGCAATCTGGACCTGGGCCTGGTGAGCGCCGAAGGCGGGCTCGTGGAGCGGATCGCCAGCGATCCGGCCGTGGACGTTCAGCCCGTATGGAGTAGGAACGGAGACGCGATCTACTTCGTTACGGCGCGCGCGGGCGGCTTCCGTATCTTCCGTCACGATCTGGCCAGCGGTGCCGACGACGAGGTGGTGGCCGGGATCAATCCGGCAGTTTCACCGGACGGCCGCGAGCTCGCCTATGTGGCGCCGGTCCGCGGACGAATGGGGACCGGCGGTCTCATGGTGAAGGCACTGCCCGATGGGCCTCCAAGGATGGTCCACTACGAGGAGACCGCCTACCGCATGAAGCCGGAATGGACGCCGGATGGCCACGCTTTCCTGTTCGTCTCCGAGGAGGGAGGCGTGAACCACGTACGGATCATCCCCGCCTCGGGAGGAAACACGATGGCCCTCACCATCGACCCCCATCACCACTATTCCCCTGCATCCAGTCCCGACGGCGAGCGCTTCGCCTTCGTCTCGAATGCGGGAGGCCCTACGATCCTCTACACCGTCGCTAAGGGAGGAGGCCCGCCCAGCTCTTGGCGACAGGTGCCCATCCGTACACGAAGCCCGCGCTACCCCGCGGGCCGCGTGCGTGTACGGGTTCTCGCCCCGGACGGGAGCCCGACCCCGGCCCGCATCTACCTGGAGGGAAGCGACGGGCGGGGCTACACCCCCGACGGAGGCTTCCACCGGGTGATCGCCGCCACCGAGACCCACTACTTCCACACGGACGGCGAGTTCGAGGTCGAGGTGCCCGCCGGCCGCACCAGCGTCGAAGCGCTCAAGGGGCACGAGTATCAGCCCGCGGCAGTCACGCTCGATGTGCCCGAAGGTGGAGTCGAAGCCGCAACGCTCCGGCTGACCCGACTCGAAGACATGCCGGGCCGTGGCTGGTACTCGGGTGACACCCACGTCCACGACCGGCATCAGGGGAGGTTCGGGCTGACTCACGAGGCGTTCTATCGCCAGCTGGTTGCCGAGGACCTGCACATCACCAACTCGCTGATTCACATGGACGGCACTCGTCTCATGGGCCGTTGGGGAGACCTGACGGGCGAGCCGCACCCCCTCTCCACTGGGCTGCACATCCTCCAGTACGGCGAGGAGTATCGCGGTGCCATGGGTCACGTGGCCCTCATCGGTATCGGGCAGTATGTGCTCCCCTTCACGGTGGGCTCGGGAAGCACCGCCTACTCTCAGCCGGAGCTGGATCTTCCCTACATCGACGGCGCACACTCCCAGGGGGGGATCGCCGGCTTCCTCCATCCGTACAGCAACGACGTCACCGCACCGGAAGATCTGGCCCGCTCGCTGATTCCGGTCAACGCGGCGCTGGGCAAGGGGGACTTCTACGACGTGGCTTCGCTGCCCTCGGACGAGATCGCCTCCACGGAGCTCTACTACCGCATGCTGAACGCCGGTCTCCGCATCGCGGCCACCGGGGGCACGGACAACTTCTCCGACGTCTGGCGTGATCCACCGCCAGGAACGGACCGCACGTACGTCCACATCGAGGACCCGCTCAGCCTGCAGACCTGGATGGAGGGAATCCGGGCCCAGCACACCTTCGCATCCACGGGCCCACTTCTCTTCCTCGATGTCGCGGGCCACGAGCCCGGGGACGAGATCGATCTGGCTTCCACGGATGTCCCGGAACTGTCCGTACGTGCCGAGGCAGTGTCCATCGCACCCATGGACCGCCTCGAGATCGTCGTCAACGGAGAGGTCGTGCAGAGCGTCAATGGCTCCGATCCGTTGCGCGTCGAGTTCGAGGGGGTGGTCAGAGTCCCCCGGGGCGGATGGATCGCAGCCCGCGTGCTCGGTCCCTCCTCACGTTACGTGACGGATACCCACGCATTCGCGCACACCAGCCCGGTTTACGTCCTGCGAGACGGCCGTCAATGGACGTCGGCCGAGGACGCGCGTTTCCTGGCCGACGGCGTGGCGGCGCTGTGGAGCCGGGTCGACGGACGCGCCGAGTGGCGCACCCCCGCTGAGCGCGAGCGATTCCGGGCCGCCGTCCAGGAAGCCCAGGCGATCTATGAGCGGATCGCCGGGGAGGCGTAGACGGGCGCTCATTCCTGTTGGCGAGCGGCTCTTCCCTGGCTAGCCGATCAAATAGCCAGTCGATGGAAGAGCCGTTCTTTTCGGCGCGGTCGCCGCGGCGGTGTGGGGCGCTCCCACGCTCGTGGGCGTGGCCAGCAGGCCCTAGAAGAGCGGTTTCCCCGCTGCCAAAAGCTCCTCAGCCACGGCACTCTCGAGGGGCCTAGAAAACAGGTAGCCCTGAGCTTCTTCGCACTCGAGGTCTATCAGCATTTTCAGCTGATCCTCCGTTTCAACACCCTCCGCGATGATCGACAAGCCGAGGTTCTTCGCCAACCGGACGATGGTCTTCACGATTTCCAGATCGGTGTCGGCCTCCACCATGCGGTCCACGAAGGCCCGATCGATCTTGAGGGTGTGGATCGGTAGCCTGCATAGATAGCTGAGTGAGGAATAGCCCGTGCCGAAATCGTCGATACGGAGGCGTATCGCACGGTCACAAAGCTGTTGAAGGACCGCGGACGTGCTCTCCACGCTCTGCATCAACGAGGATTCCGTGATCTCGATGTGCAAAGCGGCCGGGGGGATCCCGAACCTGGTGAGCCGTTCGTCGATCTCCTGGAGGAGATCCGGCCGGTCGAGCTGTTTCGGCGAAATGTTGATTCCCATCGCCAGCGGCACGTCACGCGGGAAGCGATCCTGCCACTCCTTGAGTTGGCGGCAACCCTCCTCCAGGACCCACCACCCCATGGGAACGATGAGACCCGTTTCTTCGGCAACCGGCACGAATTCGCCCGGAGAGACCAATCCGCGATCAGGATCGTTCCAGCGCACGAGGGCCTCGAAGCCCGTGATGTCACCGGTCTCGAGCGAAGCGATCGGCTGATAATGAAGGAAGAGTTGATGTCGTTCCACGGCGACCTTGAGGCGAGACTCCAGATGAACCCGGGCGAGGGCTCCGGTATGTAACACGGGATCGAAAATGCGATGGGAACTCCGACCGTCTTCGACGCGAGCCGTAAGCGAGGCGGTCATGGCGTCTCGGACGATGTCACTCGGCCTCTCAAAGCCCGTCTGGCTCAGGCCTATTCCGATGCTGGCGCTGGAAAACACCTCCTGATTTTCGAAATGGAATGGGGCCGAAAGGGCCTGATGGATGCGGTTGGCCAACCGCACGGGTTCGCTCACGTTGTTCACGCCGTCGAGCAACAGAATGAACTCGCCCTCTTGCATGCGAGCGACCGTGTCCACCGCACGCACACAGGGCTCCAGACGCTCGGCCACCTCACGCAGGAGGCGATCGCCGCAGTCGCGCCCATGCTTCTCATTGACTTCACCAAAGCCGTCGAGGGCCACATAAACGACCGAGAACGCCCCATCCTCCCTGGCGTGGCGTCTGGCCGCCCGATCGAGCCTCTCGAAAAAGAGCTGCCGGTTCGGAAGATCAGTGATCGGATCGCGGAGGGCGTCCCGCATCAGGTCCAGTTCCTTCTGCTTCTGGCGCTGTAGGGCGCGAACCTGCCGTTCGGCGATCGTCAGCCGAACATGGAGAAGTTCCCCGGTGAGCGGCTTGGTGAGATAGTCGTCGGCCCCCGCCGAAAGCGCTTCCTCGAGGCCCTCCTTCCCGGCCACGCCGGTCGCGAACAGAATGACCGTCTGGCTGGATTCCGGCACCAGTCGCATCTCGCGACATAACTCCATCCCATTCATGCCCGGGAGCATGATGTCGAGGATCACCAGCGGGAACTGGTTGTGCTGGTACGCCGAGAGCCCCTCCTCCGGCGTACCGCACGCCACCACCTCGTGACCACGGCTCTGAAGGATACGAGTCAGCAATACCCGCTGGTCCTCGTCATCCTCGACAACGAGGGTTTGAAACGGCTCTTGGGTCATTGGTTCGGGTGGGCACGTGGTTGAGGCGGACGGGCAGACGGTCCCTTTACCACTGTACCTACAGGCCCCCAGGCGGGCAACGAAAAAGACCCCAGAGCGGCTATTCCCTGGCTAGCCGATCAATAGCTAGTGAATCGAACAGGTCCATCGCGAGGGTTGCCAAACAAGAAAAACCGAATAATCTGAGACGATGACGCGGATAATGTGCGCCCTGCTTGTTTTCACCGCCCCGCTTTGAGGGGCTCTGAGGGCTTTCTCGTGTAATTTTCCTGAGGATAATTCTTGAGAGTAATTCTTGAGCATATTGTCCCTTCTGATCTGATGAGGAACGAAATGGAGAGGTCCAGAGGTAACCCGCAGCGGCTCAGACGGAGTGCGAAGGGCTTGTCTCTTACCTTGGCGTTCGGCCTCTTGATGGTGGCACCGCCTTCCCTCGTCGCGCAGGGTGGGCCTGGGACTGAGAACGGAGAGTGGCGCTATCTGGGCGGGGACGCGGCCCATACGCGTTATTCGCCCCTGGACCAGATCGACGCCAGCAACTTCGAGGATCTGGAGGTCGCATGGATCTGGCGAGCGGACAACTTTGGCCCCACGGTGGACTACGCATTCAAGTCCACGCCAAGCTTCGTCGACGGCATGCTTTACACGGTGGCCAGCGAGCGGAGGCAGGTGGTCGCCATCGATCCTGCTACGGGTGAAACTCTTTGGATCTTCCGGGAACCCAACACATTGCGGTTTGAGCGCTCCATGCGGCAGAACTATGGAAAGGGAGTTACTTACGCCGAGGTCGATGGCCGCGGGGTGGTCTACATCACGACTCCCGGCTTCTTCCTCCACGCGCTAGACGCCAAGACCGGCCAGCCGTTGGAGGGATTCGGGAGGCCCGTACCGGTGGAGGGTTTTCCCGAGACCGGGGTCGTGGATCCCTTGGAAGATCTTGTGAGGGACTGGCTTCCCTTTGAGGAGCTCGGCCAGCCGTTGGACCATTATGCGGGAATTCCTCGCCAAATAGGGATGATCACCAGTTCGGCGCCGCCCATCGTCGTGAACGACGTGATAGTGGTCGGCAATTCCCACGAACAGGGTTACTACCAGACACGAGTCGAGAACGTCCCCGGCGACATCATGGGCTACGATGCCCGAACCGGTGAGTTCCTGTGGAAATTCCATGTCATCCCGAGGCCTGGCGAATTCGGCCACGACACCTGGGAGAACGGCTCATGGCTGACCGCTGGGGACGTCTCGTCGTGGGCCCCCATGTCGGCCGACCCCGAGCGGGGCCTCGTATATATTCCCACCAACCCGCCCACGATAGACTTTTATGGCGGCTTCCGCCCGGGAGACAACCTCTTCGGCACGAGTGTCATCGCCCTCGACGTCCAGACCGGAGAACGGGTGTGGCATTTCCAGACGGTTCATCACGACATCTGGAATTTTGACAATCCCACGGCCCCTGTCCTGCTGGACGTCACAGTGGACGGAGAGCCGACGCCGATCGTGGTTCAGACCACCAAGCAAGGCTGGGCATTCACGTTCAACCGGGAAACCGGTGAGCCGATTTGGCCCATCGATGAACTTCCGGTGCCTCGGTCCGAGGTGCCCGGCGAACAATTGTCTCTCACGCAGCCCTTTCCCACGTGGCCTCTGGCGTACGAAGAGCAAGGGCTCACTGAGAGCGACCTGATCGATTTCACGCCGGAGCTTCGTCAACAGGCACTGGAAATCATTCAGAACTACCGGATCGGACCCATCTTCAACCCACCGATCCAGGTAGGCCATCCGTCCGGCCTACGCTCGTTTGTCAGTTGCCCTTCAGGTGCGACCAATATCACGGGTCCGACGTCCGCAGACCCGGAGACCGGAATCCTCTATGTGTCGTCCAACAAGGGGTGCAGATCCGAGAGGCTCGTCCCTGGCCGAGACATCGACGCTCCCGACGACATCATGACCACGGGCACTACATACTCCGAGTATGCCGTATTCGATCGTGGAGACTTCAGGGGCCCTCAAGGCCTTCCGATCCACAAGCCCCCCTACGGACGGATCACGGCCATCGACATGAACACGGGGGAGCACCTCTGGTGGATCCCCAATGGGGACACGCCCGAGCGAATCACGAACCATCCGGCGCTTCAGGGGGTGGACCTGACTAATACCGGCCAGACCTCGAAAGCCATCACCATGGTCACGAAGACGCTGCTCGTCACTGCAGAAGGCGGGGGTGGTGAGCCGCGTCTCCATGCGGTGGACAAGCTGACCGGTGAGCGCCTGGCGACCATCGATCTGCCCGCCGTAGGCCAATACGGCATGATGACGTACATGCACGAAGGGGATCAGTATATCGTGGTGCAGACCGGTGGAAGGACGCCCGGAGCACTGGTGGCATTGCGGCTCCCGTAATCGGGAGCAGTTTGTCGCGGGGTGCTGACGGCGACAGTTCGCGGGAGAGGGTTCCCCCCATATTTCCTCCGGGTGTTCCTCATCGATCCCCGTGTCTCGAATACGGAAGGGCCTGCAGTGGGTGGTGGAAATTGAGATGTTCTCTAGGTACGGTCGTGGCCGCGCTGGTCTGGGCTCTGATCCTGGCGGCATGCGGCTCGGTCCAGCAGCCGGAGACTACTGCCCCTTCTCCCGATTCGTCGCAGCCGGAGGCTGCTACGCCTGCTGGCAGCTCAGTATTGGACGGAGTATTCACGGCGCGGCAAGCCTCTCGGGGCGAGACGAGGTTCCGGCAAGTGTGCGCGGCATGCCACAAAATCAACGACTTCACGGGCGGCAGGTTCAGAGTGGTGTGGGTGGGCCGCACGGTAGGGGACCTCTTTGAGACGATATCGACACTGATGCCCGAAGGCGACCCAGGCAGTCTGAGCCCCGACGAATATTCGGCTATCATCAGCTACATGCTGAGGGAAAACGGCTACCCGCCGGGCGAGGAGGACCTGGCGGCCGACGCATCCACACTTCAAGAGATACGCATCGTGGTGGGCTCGGTCGGGCAGGAGGTGCAGACCTTCTGCGACGAATGTCAATCGACGTATGTAAGCGCCGAGGAGATCCAAGAGTATCTCGAATCGCGAGTGCCGATCAGCGGGTTCGATCCGTAGAAATCGGCAAAGCACAAGTGCAGGTCGCCATTTCTCATCGGGGGAGATTGTCCGGGTCCAAATCGCCTACGTCGATGAGGCTCTGCACGACGTCAATGATCCCCTCGACCTGCTACTGCGGGTCGGGGAAGCTTTCCAACTCTCCCGCGTGCGGCATCTCTTGCCCATCCACGCATCCGATCGTCTCGTCCTTACATGGCCGGACGGCGAGCGCGCACGTTGCCCTGAGGTCGTGCCTCGCAAGGTGAGGGTCTCGCCTCGCTCGAGCAGGGTGCCGGACTCGGAAAGGAATGCCTATCCCCAGCTCATCGACAACCGGCTGTAGTCGTGGCCGCAGGGGGACGGCTCCCCGACAAGAGGAGAATAAGAGCGATCACCGCGCGTCTGGCCTTACGGGGCGGGTCGCGGAGCACCGAGCACATCCAACCGCCCCCGCAGTTTGGCAAGTATGACGTTGGCGATGGCTCGATTCCCCAGCACCGAGGGATGCGTTACGCCGATGAAGGACTCCGGGGAAAGACCCTGCACATACGGCTCAACGCCTTCATCAGTCAGTTCCTTCACTACGTCGATGTAAATCAGGTCAGGGAGGCTTGCTCGCCCCGCCACCGCGGAGAACAGGGGGTGGTCACGCCCACCCCGGTTGCGTAAATCGCTGCGGCTCTCGGGCAGGAGGACGAACACTGGCGTGAACCCGTACTGCTGGGAGTCGTCTTGAAACCGCTCGAGAATGTACTCGATGCGATCTCGCGGCAGACCCATCGAGTAATCGGGCCAGATGGACGCGGGAACGATGCCGTGCCGCGAGATGGTGGTAACGGCGTTGAGGCTGAAGGGGAAGCGCCTTCGCTCCGTGCGGTGCTGATAGAACCAGTCGTACTGGCTCGCAGACCAGAGCGCGCCGCGAAGGGCATCGACGTCAGTAATGTCCGCCGGAGCAAAGAACTTGGTGGTGAATCCCGAGTCGGTCTGCACGAAGATCGGCTTGAAGCCAAGAAAAACATCTTCGACCGGATACGTGTAAAACAGACGGAACGTGCTCATCATGCGATTGAGATTCTCGTTGATCATGGCGAGAATCACGATCGGACTGCGAACGCCGTTCTCGAGATCGGCCTCCAGGGCCAACAGCGCCTGATCTGGCCCGTACCCCGACACGCCGTAGTTGAGCACCCGCGTCCCGGTTGCATAGGCGATATGGGCTTGCCAGGTCTCGGCGTCGTCCACCTCCAGGCCCTCGGTGAAGCTATCGCCGTATGTGGCGATGGACACGGGCCCGGCGACGTTCGGGATCACCCGTACTCCGTCACCGTCCGTATTGATGGTAGTACCCGTTTCCGTGAAGAGATGAGTGCTCGACGCGGTTCGTCGCCACCCGAGGGAAGGATCGGGTGCCCAAACGTGTTTCAACTCGGCTGCGCGTTTGCGCATCCGCACCTCCTCGAGATTCAGGCCGTCCACATAATCGTCGATGTCGAAGAAGAAGAGCTGTCCGTATCGGTCCCGCTGTAGGGTCAAGAACGCGAAGCCGCCAATCTCGACGCTAGCGAACACCATCAGTGTGATGATCAACCACCCCTCGATGTAGAGCGACTTGCGGTGAGGTGACCTGGCCGCGCGCTTCAGTTGCATTGGAACGCCAACGCAATGATCTTGCGCTCTGGATCGATCCACGCATTGGGGCCGTCCGATCCGCTGTGCCCGTATCCGCCGTCAGCGATCCGCCACCCGCGGTTCCGTGGAGCGGCGGGATCAATCCCAGCCTGACGATCGCGGCGAATGCGCTTCGGGTCGGCGAGCTTATCGACAGCCGGCTGTAGTCGGGGCCGCAGGGGGACGGATCCCCGTAAGAGAAGAATCGGAGGGATCACGGCACGTCGTCATCCCCGTATCGGGTTAGGAACCCCTCCGCGATCAACCTGCCCGATAGCTGTTGGCCGCGGAGGTTCATATGCTCGTCCTGATCCCAATAGAGCAACTCTCCGTCAGTGCGGAACGCGTCGAGCAGGTCGAGTGGCTCGAGATCGTGAGAATGAAAGTACTCGCGAAGAAGTTGCTGTGGACGACTCGTCCTGAGCATTTCATCGTCGACATTGATCTTCCAGGCGCGATAGAGCCCGTAGTGCGCTGTGTTTACCTGGAGAGTGTGCGGAAAGATAACGGGGAAGACATCCGCATCGAGCCGTGCCGCCTCGTCTAAGATCATATCGAGCACGCGCTTCGTGCTTTCCCAAGCTTGCTGCGCGCACTCCGAGCGCATCAGTAGTTGGTCGCGGAAGTAGTCTGGATTTTGTGCGCCGAGGTACACGATCCAAGGGTTGAGCTCGCCGGCCTTCGCGGACTCGATGTACTCCTCCGGAATGCCGGCCTCCTTCATCCTGTCGTAGTCCACTTCCTGGACGCGAAGCGAATGCGGCAGGTTGTGGTGCGGTGGTGAGGCGCTGCGGGGCGAGCCGGAGAATGGTTGGGCCGTACTGAAGATGCTGGCGAAGGACCAATGGAATGAGGCCAGCGCCAACAGGCGTGGAGACGCTTGTCCCATGGGTTCCCCAGAGAGCAACGATTGGGCAAAAATCACCTTGCCCGGAAAAACCCGGCGCAGTACCTCCCTCACGTATTGGGCGGTGTAGATCCTCTTCCAGGCGGGCGGTGAGCGCGTCGCGAGCAGCCGCTCGTCCAGATTGCCCTCGCAGCCGACGTCGGCCAAGTCGTTGCCGACGTAGTAGGAGAGCAGCACCACCTTCGGCCGGTAACGCGCCCCCTCGCGGCGCAGGCTCTCGAGGTACTGCACCGGTCCCGTGCCGGGAGTCGCTGTGTTGCGGATGCGTACTCCGTACGGCGCTAACATTGGGTAAACGTAGTCTGCGACGAACGGCTCTGTCGCGGCGATGAACGAGTCACCGACGATGAACGTGAAAAGCCCGCTCTGATTTACATCGCCCAGGACCTGGTTTTCTAGATAGTATGCGTTGGGGATTACGTTCCAGCGCAACAGCAGTTCGAACGCGCCGAGACACACGGAGACCGATGTGACCAGCAAGAGCAGCGCCCCGACTCCGCGCCGGATACGTCGTCTGTTGAATATGGTCATGAGCGGCCTCTTGGAGAACTGATGTTTCGCCATGTCGGGAATTCATCTCCATTGTTTTGGAAGAAGAGGTTGCGGCCCCAACGGGCCATGACATAGATGTCGTCGAATCAGTCTTGGTTGACGTCCGTCACCGCGATTCCGGGATGACGATCGCCCGCATAACGGAGAACAAGGGATGCGGCCTCTTGAAGCCCACCGGATTCAGCAGGAATTCGAGCACGTGCTTCTCATGAATGGACCGTCGTGCACGGATGAGGGCATCCGCCGTCATCACCTGATCCGCAACCTCGGAAAAGAGCGGTCGATCCACCGACATGGTCTCCAGTCCCTTGCTGTGCCAGCCCACGATCTTCCAGGTTGGATCGCCCCCTTCTTCCAGCGCCGACCCCGGAGTACAAGTAACCCTTTGATGTCCGCGGATCCACGTCCGGCCATCCGCCATTCGGGCTAAGGCCTCGAAACCCAGATCGGTCTCCAAGAACCCTCATCCGTCAGTTAAGAAACTCCCTCGAATCACCTGGAACTTCGCGTGCGACCCAACCAGGCGCTTCCTCGCGCACTCCTGGTCGTGCGGCAGCTGCGATCGTGGTGCTGGGGGCCATGGCGGCGGTCGGTGCAACCGTCATAAGGACTGGCCGAGGCGAGTCGCCCGACCTGGATCCCCGGCTGGTGTTGGTTCGCCCCTTCTCCAATGAGACCGGTAGCCCGGAATTGGAGAGGCTGGGGAACATGGCGGCCGACTGGATTTCCCAGGGACTGGCCGAAAGGGTGGCCGTGAGGGTGCTACCGGGTTAGCACGGACCCCCGAAGACTCTGCCATTCTTGTTTCGGAACTGTTCACTCACGGGCATTCTGAAGCGGCACAATGCGTGATCAGGAACCATCTGCCGAAGGTCGCCCTCACCGATCCGAAAGAAGTGGACTCGAGGACCCGTGGTGGGAGCCATACTTCATTGCCCGCGTGCTGTTTGGACCGGTCGACTCACGGAGGCCGAAGACGTCCTTAGGCGCAACCTCGAAGAAAACCCGCTTCCCTGGGTGAAATGGACGCTTCTCGTCGAAGTTTTATGAGCGCCCAGCCCCCGGCTCCCCCTAGCGCCCTTCGAGCTTCCCGCGCGCCGCTCGGAACGCTTCGAGGATCCGAGGCGTAGGGGTCTCGCCATACGCCTGGCGAAGACGCTGCTCGGCGGCATCGAGAAGGGGCATCAGGTCCGTGGCCGCCCGCCTCACCGCCTCGGGGTCCGTGCTGCCCACGTGATCGATCCACACCGGGCTGGTGTGGGCGAAGGCGTAGCTATCCATGGCCGGCCAGCTCGGGGGGCCGCCGTGGGCTCGGACCGCCACCCATCCACCGGCGGGCAGATCGACGGTGCCGGAATAGGTGCGCGCTCCCGGCTCGGACAGACCACTTTCCGACCAGACGACCCGGCCGTTGACCAGCACCTCCACGGTGTCAACTGGAATCGCCGACGCAAGGCTGAGGCGGAATCGTGCCCGCCTGCCGCCGGCGACCGTACCGCCGTGCACGGTACCGTCCAGATCGAACTCGATCATGGGTCCGGTCGTGACGAAGGAGCGGCCCTCGCGGAGTCCCTTCCAGTAGGCGTCGAAGCTCGTAGCGCCGGCGGTGTGCACATAGAGTCGGGTCGTCCCGACCGCCATCGTGCGGAAGTAGTCGTTCATGACGTCGGTGCCGGCGGCCAGGGCGATGGGGACACCGAGGTTCAGGAACCGGTACCACATCTCGGTCGTCCCCAGTTCGTCGGTCCACAGGTCGGCTACCTCGATCCAGTCCATGGTGCCGAGAATCCCGTCCACCGCCAGCATGACGGGTGAGTTGGCCCAGTTCTCGGGCGCGAACGGGTCGCGGTCCCAGACTGGGTGGACGTAGCCGCCCAGACCGCCCTGGTCCCGGGCGTGCGTGAGGGGGGCGGCGTTGGGCCGGTCGTCACCCCCGTACGCCTCGTAGCCCGGTCCCCAGATCCACGGCCAGAACAGCGTCTCGGTGTCCAGCAGCGCCACGTGCCCCAGAAAGTGGGAACGGACCTCTTGCCCGAACTGAATGAGGGGCGGGCTGCCGGCGTGCTCCCAGCCCCACAGGCGTTGGTCCTCGAAACGGTTGTGGAGGTTCGCCAGGAGGGGCGTGGCCACGTCCAAGTTCTCACCCGCCATCATCGACAAGAGGTCTTCCGGATCGAGGGTGTAGGGGCCGCCGTAGTTGAGGTGGAAGTGATGGTCCCCGGAGAGGTACCCCGCTCGGGAGGCGTCCCACACCGGCTCGAGAGTGAGGGTGACCTCGGTCACCTGGCTCGGCCTCACCTCCACCGATCGCGAGGTCTCCGGTGTGGTGAGGCCCTGCACCGCGCTCACTGTGACCTCGCCCACGGGCACAATCAACTCCGTAATGCCGGGGCTGTAGAAGAACACCCGCCCATCCTGGAGCCCGAACTGGGCGTATCCGCTGGTCGGGACCACCGGGTGCCCCGACCGGTCGACGATGCCCAGCCGGGCGGGAGCCGGCGTGTCCGCGCCGCGCCTGTCCTGAGCGAGACGCACGGTGGTCGTCACTCGCACGGTCCCAACTTCCGTGTCCCAGTCCCACACACGGACCGGGACCTCCTCGGGCTCTCCACCTACGGCGGGGACCCGGTACAGCCTCATCACCTCGTCGGCACCGGCCTCCGTGTACCAGATCCACTCGCCCTTTGGGCTCCACGCGGGCGTCAGGGGAAGCCCGCGGCGGCCCGTGGTCAGCCGCACCGAGGTTTCCGGGTCGGCGATGGTCAAGATGCGCAGCTCGTAGCCGTCCTGGGTGGCCCAGTTGTAAGCGACGAGTCGACCGTCAGGGCTTATTGTCGGGCGCGTCTGAGAGACGATCCGCTCGGACAGGAGCACCACCTCCTCACCCGTGGCCCGGTCCCGGGCGACGACCCGGTCCCCCCCGCCCTTGTGGAGGTATACGAGGACGGATCCGTCAGCGCTCAGGCTGGGCTTGACCTCGATCCCCTGATGCGAGGTGAGGGGGCCGCCGTCCATGACCCGAAGGTCCAGGGCGCCGGCGGATGCCGATGAGTAGATAAGCTCGCCCCCTGCCCCGAAGGTCGGATCGAGCTCGATGGCCGGCGTATTCACGGTTCGCTCGTCCCCGCCATCCAGCTGGCGAATCACGATCCACGTGTCCCGAGTATCGTCCCGGACGAACGCTAGGGCCCGTCCGTCGGGCGACCAGGCCGGCCGGAAGTCCATGTGCGGGCCGTGCGTCACGCGAGTCGCTCGGCCGGTCCCGAGGTCCAGGACCCAGATCCACCCCCGGGCGCTGAAGGCCACTCGGTCGCCGTTCGGCGACACCGCTGGAGCGGTGGGCCCCGCATTCATGGTGGGCAGCTCGTACCCCTCCAGGTACACGTGATGGCCGTACCCCTCCACCTTCGGGTAGCGGTTGGTCCACTGGGCGTGGAGAGGATTGGCAAAGAGGCCGAGCACGACGGCGACAAAGACAAGGGACACGGGACGTCCTATTCGTTCAGTAGGCAGGCTTCAATCTCTCCGCCGATCCCAATAGTTCACGGGTCGATCATCCGACACGAGCACCTCGGGATTCACCCAGTGGCGGTCGCCGAAAGGTCGTTGCTCCGGCCAGATCTCGTCGAGGGTGCCAGCCTCCCAAAGCCTGCCCCCCTTCATCACATAGCGGATGTCGGCCGTATTCCGGATGTCATCCAGCGGGTTCGAGTTGAGGAGCACGAGATCGGCGAGCTTCCCGACCTCGATTGAGCCGAGATCTCGTTCCGCGCCGAGGAAATGAGCGCCGTGGAGACTTGCCACCTCGAGCGCCCCCATCGGACCGGTGCCTTCGGCTGTGATCCAAACCTCCCAGTGCGAGGCGAGGCCATGTTGTTGGCCGTGGGAGCCAATGGCCCCGTAGCCTCCCTTGCCGATGATGTCTGCCACCCCCTGCGCCATCAGGGGGTACGCATAGTCAGTCACCGGACGCAGCATCCGCCGCCGTGCGTGGGGAATCAAATGGCGCCACGGCATCCAGCGCCGCTGCTTCTCGTCCTGCCAGATGTTGCTCTCCTGGAAGAAGTACTCCTCAGCCCAGGGCCCGGCGCCGCCCACCACGACGGTGCCTGAGTAGACCACATTTGCCTGACCGAAGAACTTGGCCACGTCGCTATAGAGCGGGACGTACGGTGTGGCGTGCTCAAAGCCTTTGTGGCCGTCCATCGTCATGCTGAGCTTGTGCTCGAGATCGATGCTCCCCTCGGCGGTCACGATGATCCCGCGCTTGCGCGCCGCCTCGTCGAGCCATTGCCGCTGGATGCGACGGGGTTGCAGATACTCCTTGATCGCAGTCGCACCCCACGACGCCAGCCGATTCACGGTCTGTTCGGCGACGTCATAGCTCGAGATGTCGTTCTTATAGGTCGCGTCTCCGTTGGTGATGTTGTCCCCGGTGCCGAAGATTCTCGGGCCGATCACATTGCCCGCTTCGACCAACTCGGCGGTTGGAAAGATGTTCAGTGACCAGGGGGCCGGGTCGAGCGTCGTCGTTACCCCGTATGCCAAGTAGATGGCCTGTTCAAAGCCGCGCGGCGGTATGACGCCGGCATGCTCTCGGTGATGGTGCGCATGCATGTCCACGAATCCCGGGATGATGGTCGTCCCGTCCACGTCGATCACGCGATCCGTGCTGCTCACGTCGCATGCTCCGATGCAGGCAATCCGACTGCCTCGCACCACGATCGTCCCACGATCAATCACCTCGCCATTGCGGAGCGTGATAATGCGCGCACCGGTCAGTGCGACGGTGCCCTGCGGGATGTCGCGTGGGACCCTTAGCTGAATCTCGACCGTATCGGTGACCTCGGAATCCAGATGATGCGCGAAATACCGGTTCCCGCTGCCGAACTCGACGGTCGACGCGTCGCGCCAGCGAATGAAGAGTCCACCCTCGAGGGAGAGCTGCTCCACGGGAAACGGCGCTTCGCCCTTGTCGATCAGCGGCGGCTCCGCCCCGACGCCCGCACGAGGGAACCGTATCACGTACGCATTGGCTCCCTCTTGAAAGGCAACCCACTCTCCATTAGGTGATGGTGTAATCTCGTCGGCGTACGGCAACCTCAAATGTGTGCGTTTGTCAGTGCCGTCAACGGTTACCGAGCGAAGATGGGTGGACGGCTGTTCGCCATCGCCGGTTTTGCGCTCCGGGTAATAGATGCGCCTATCCGAACCTATCGTGGGTCGAACGATCTGACCGCCTCCGAGGGCACTGACTCGGGTGACGAGCTGCACTGCGCCGCCCGAAGCGGGCACGCGTACCAGTTCATACCACGCATTGCTGCCCCAGGACCGCCCCCGCAGCGTGGCGCCCGACCCCCTGGCGAACACGATCTCGTCACCCGCGGGACTCCACACGGCGTGGATGTATTCCCCAGCCCGTCCGGTCAACCGTTCGGGGTTGCCACCCCGTGCCCGTATCCTCCAGAGATGCCCGCGCTCTCGCTCGTCCCAGCTCGTGAAGGCCACCCAGGCGCCGTCAGGCGACCACGCCGGGGCGTATTCGTGCTGCTTGAAAAACGCTGGCGTTAGTCGACGGGGCGTACTATGTGGCAGATCCATGATCCACAGCTTCCCCACCGCCTGAAAGACTAACCGGCGACCGTCCGGGGACGCCGTGGCCCAGCGGATGAACCGGGCCTCGAAGGGGTCGTCTGAGACGCGGAAACTCGCGTAGGCCTGCTCAGAAATGGTCCGCCGGACGCGCGCCGTGAACGGTATCGTCTCGACTTCTCCGCTCTCGATCCACAAACGCCGGAGCTGCCCGCCCTGCGACAGCACGATCGACCGTCCATCGCTCGCCCAACTGAAACCTGGCACAATACGAGTCGTGTGTATGGCCTCACCCATATCGGTTTCCATGGGATCCATCACGATGCGTTCGGCGCCCGTTGCGAGATCGCGCAGCACCAGGGCGCTCCGCGGGCCGAAACGGTGGCCTTTGTAGGAGATCGTTCCATCCGGAATGCGCCTACTAAAGGCGAGCCAGCGGCCGTCGGGCGAGATTTCCGGAGCAATCCCGCTTCCGCTCGAGCCGCGACGCTGCTGGAACGCCTGTCCGGAGGTCACGGCCGTAACGTCGCCGGTTGCGAGCTCGAAGCGCCGCAGCTGGTAGCACCCCCGCAACATGTCTTGTCCGCCATAGGGCTGAACGGAACAGCGGTAAATGTGGAAGTACAGGTATTTCCCATCAGCGGAGACTGATGGCCAGGCTGGGGCATAGGGGGAGACCGTGTTGCCGGACACGTCCGAGCCCACGAGCTTGATCCCATCGCCCCCGTCGCGGTGGTGCATCCAGATACTGGCCGGGAGCAACGTCCTCGGACTCATATCTTGATGCCGAACGACGACGTACTGTCCGTCCGGCGTCCACGTCGGCTCCACGACCCGCACGGCGGGATCCGTAAACACAGCTCGCGGGTTGGAGCCATCGGCGTCCATGATCCAGAGGCCGTTTTGACCGCTGCGATCCGAGATGAACGCGATGTGCCTCCCGTCCGGAGAATATCGAGGCTGGAAGTTCAGGGCGATCCCGCTCTCCTGGGTGAGGACCTCCGCCGCGCCCCCTTCAACCCGGACACGGTAGACGTGGGCCAGCAGGTCGAAGACGATCCACTGTCCGTCCGGGGAGATGTCCACCGACATCCAGGTGCCTTCCCGGGTCGTAAAGTCGATCTCCCGTGTTTGACCGCGGGGCACGGTGATATCCCAGTCCTCAGTCGACTCCTGCGCCTGCGTAGCAGCGGAGATCGTCAGGGCCAGAGATCCGATGGTGAGAGTACCTAGCAGGTATGACATTCATGCACCTCATAGAATGCGGTTGATGGAAATCCCATCTCACAATCTGCCTCCTGCAAAAAGGCTCTCGTGAAAGGTCCACGAGAGCCCTTCGCCTTCTTATGCGGGGGACCCGCCTTAAGGCGAGTCCCCCGTCATCGTCCGGTGACTCCCCCAGCGCTCGAACCACTTCAGCAGGTAGAGCTGGGTGCGGATGAAGTTCGACGGCTTCCGGCTGGTGCCGTGCCACTCGTCGTTTATGCGGATCATCGCCGCGGGCTTATTCTGGGCCTTCAGGGCCTGGTAGAACTGCTCGGCCTGTGAGATCGGGGTCCTCAGGTCCTTCACCCCCGTCATCAACATCGTGGGAGTGGTCACGTTCCCCACGTACATGAGGGGAGAGCGCCGTATGTGCTCGGCCGGATCCTCCCAGGGAAACTTCTCGAAGTCGGCGTACCACCTCAGGTAGTTCCCGTCCACCTGACCCACAAAACTCAGCCAGTTGATCACCGGGCAGTTCGAGGAGGCCGCTCGGAAGCGGTCAGTGTGTCCCACGACCCAGGCGGTGAGCACGCCCCCGCCGCTGCATCCGTAGACAAACATGTTGTCCTCGTCCACGTATCCACGGGCCACCACGTTGTCCACGCCAGCCATCAGGTCGTGGAAGTCGTCGCCGGGGTAGTTGTACTGGATCGCGTTCCCGAACTCACTCCCGTATCCGCCGCTCCCTCTGGGATTCGTGTAGAGCACCACGTACCCGTGGGCCGCGTGGTTCTGCCAGCCGTAGTTGAAGCCGGCCGTGTACATCGAGTGCGGCCCTCCGTGGATCACCAGGATCAGCGGGTACTCCCGGGACGGATCGAAATCGGGTGGCTTGATGACCCAGCCGTGGATCTGGAGGCCGTCAAAGGAGGGGTACCAGATCTCCTCCACCTCGCCGAGCCGCTTACCTTCCAGCACGTCGGCGTTCACCCGGGTGAGCTGACGGACGTCGTTGGGCCGGCGCAGCTCGAAGGTGATCACGTCCCCGGGGCTCTGGGGTCCGGTCACAGTGGCCACGGCCCGTCCGCTTGAGCTCACATCGCTCACCTGGAGGAGGTGGGCGCCTTCCGTGACCTTCTGCACGTCCCCGTTCAGGGAGGCGAAGAAGAGGTTCTCGTGCCCGTCCGCCCGGACGTTGAAGTAGACTCCCCGTCCGTCTGGCGCCCAGAAGAGCTGCCCGGGGCTCCGGTCCATCTCCGCGGTCAGGGCCCGAGGATTCGCGCCGTCGGCGTCCATCACGTACAGGCTCGACTCGATGTAGTCCATCGTGGTTGTGTCCCGGCCCGTGTAGGCGATGTAGCGGCCGTCCGGAGAGGCTACGGGATCCTCGTCCGGACCCTTGCGGGTGGTGAGCTGCCGGACTTCCCGCGTGGCCACATCCACCGCGTACACCTCCGACTCCTGCCACCGGTACTCCGCGTCCTCGACCCTGAGGCTGGAGAAGAGGAGGCTCTTTCCGTCACGGGCCCAGCGTGGTGAGCCGTGATCAAAGTCCCCCCGGGTGATCTGGCGGGGGGTCCCGCCTTCGGCCGAGACCACGAAGATGTGGTTGAAGGTCTCGTCCACGAACCCGACGCGGTCCCGCCGGTAGATCAGCCGCTCAATGATCCGGGGCTCCGGCGTCCACTTCGCCCCTTCGGGCGTGGGAAGGTCGATCTCCCACCCCACCTCGGTGGGGTCCTCCGGATCGACCCGCATGCTGAAGGCTAGCCGGCTTCCGTCAGGGGACCAGGTGACGTTGGAGGGACTCTCTGTCAGACGGGTCAGCTGGGTCACCGCCCCCTCGGCGTCCATCCAGCGGGTGAAGATCTGGGTGTTGCCGTCCTCATCCGCGGCAAGGAGGGCGATCCGCCCGCCGTCCGGAGACCAGCGCGGAGAGGAGCCTTCGACGAGAAAGCGGTTCTTCGACCCGTCGGCGTTCACGACCCAGATCACCGACTCCCAGCGGTCGTTCATCTTGTCCACCCAGGCCCGGGTGTAGACCACCTGGGAGCCGTCCGGCGAGATCTGGGGCTCGGACACCCGCTCCCAATCCAGCCAGTGCTCGACGGCGAGGTACCGATCCGGGTCTGGTCCCTGGGAAGACGCGGGCTCGACGTACGTTACAGCTGCAAGGCCGGCAACGATCAGCAACCTCGTACGATACCACATATGACCTCCTCTTTACTCAAGCGGATTAGCCGCTCCCAAGTCTGTTTTTCTCACGATTCCTCAACTTCTCGCTCGCTGTCCTCCCTCCGCCACGCTAGGACGGGATTCACATATCAAGGTAAGGTCAACACGGAGAATCGCCAGTGCTCGCCCACGGTGCCTAGGGGGAGAGTGCCGCCCTCCACTCCCCTATCGCCGGCCGGCTCAACTGGACGGCCGGTTTCTTCTCATAGAGGCCCCGAGCCCTGGCCAGCTTATGGGCAGGACGCAGCTTCGATAGCTACGGGATTCGATTCTCTTGCATCGTACGCGTCGACGGCTGGCGTTCGCGCTGCAGCCTCCGCGCCGCCGCCTCGGCCTCCCGCATCACCCGCAACAGATTCTCGCCCGCCAGTTTCTTCATGTCCTCATCCGACCACCCTCGCCGTGACAGCTCGGCAAAAAGCGCCGGGTACGTCGACACGTCTTCGAGCCCCTCCACGTAGGTCGGGATGCCATCGAAGTCACTGCCCATGCCCACGTGGTCGATGCCAGCCACGTCGCGGATGTGCTCGATGTGATCCGCAACGTCGGCCACCCTCGTGCTGGGCGGTGGGTTGGCCGCTCGCCACGCCGCGAGTTGGCGCTCGATACGCTCCTGGTCGTTTCCGAAGCGCTCTCCGATACTCACCTGGGCCTCCCGCTGCGCGCGCTCATCGTACTGCCGGTACGCTTCGGAAACGTAGGGCGGATAAAACACTTGCATGACCAGGCCGCCGTTTTCCGGCAGGCGGACCAGAATCGAGTCGGGCACATTGCGCACATGGTCGGTCAACGCCCGAGCGCCGGCGTGCGAGAAGATGACCGGTGCTTCAGCCACGTTGAGGGCGTCACTCATCGTCGCCGGCGACACATGCGAGATGTCCACGAGCATGCCCATGCGGTTCATCTCGCGCACGACCTCCTCGCCGAAGGAAGAGAGGCCGTCGTTCACCACCTCGTCCGTCGCCGAATCCGCCCAGTCGGTGTTCTCGAAATGGGCGAGCGTCATGTAGCGGACTCCCAAGTGGAAGAATCCCCGCAGTGCACCCAGCGAATTCTCGATGACGTGGCCGCCCTCGATCCCCAACAGGGACGCGATCCTTCCCCGGCCGAAGGCCGCTTCGATGTCCGAAGCTGTGGTGGCCAGTTCCAACTGGTCCGGATATCGCTCGATGGTGCGGAGCGCGATGTCGATCTGCTCGAGTTGTTGTCGCGCGGGATTGGTCGAGTTGACGTTGACGTGCACCGACCAGAACTGGGCGCCCACCATTCCCTGGCGCAGCCGTGCCAAATCGGTGTCGCCCTCGGTGGTCGAGCGGAGATCGTACGCGGCCACATCCCCCAAGCCCCCCGTGGCCGCGTCGCGGATCGCGCCCGGAAGGTCGTTGTGTCCGTCGATGAGTGGGACCTCCGAGAGAATTCTTCGGGCGCGCTCGAGGTGCGGGTCCTGAGCCAGGAGTCCTCCGGGAACAACCACCAGGGCGGCTGCGATCACAGCGATTCGGTTCATGATATCCCCGGGGCAGTGAGGTCGAGGTCGGGCGGCGATTGCCGCTCATCGCGATGCTGCGTTAAGATAGCCGCCGATCGCCAGCGCGCACCCCGGCGCGGCCGAACCCCGAGGTCGTCATGACACGGTCAGTCCTCTCCCGCCCAACGATTGCTACGTTTCTGGCTCTCGCCGTGCTCGCGGCGTCCCCCGCCATGGGACAACAGTACGATGTGGTGATCCGCGAAGGTCGCGTGATCGACGGCACCGGCAATTCCTGGTTTCGAGCCGACATCGGGATCCGGGGGGACCGCATCGCCGCCATCGGAGATCTGCGCGACGCCACGGCCACACGGGTGGTCGACGCCGCGGGGCTCTACGTGACGCCCGGGTTCATCGACCTGCATTCGCACGCCGACAGGGCCATGACGTCCGAGTATCTCGAGGCGCGGCAGGCCAAGAGTCTGAACAGCCAGGGTCTCACGACAGTCGTGGGCGGCGCCGACGGGTCGAACACCGTGTGGCCGATCACGGAGGAGATGGCGGCGCTCGGCGAGATGGGGCATGCCATGAACTTCGTGCCGATGGTGGGGCACAGCACCGTTCGCCGAGAGGTCATGGGCGACGACTACGAGCGAGAGGCCAACAGCGAAGAGATCGCCCGGATGAAAGAACTAGTGCGGGAGGGGATGGAGGCTGGAGCGTGGGGCCTCGGGGCCGGTGTCGAGTACCGACCCGCCCGGTTCAGCGCACCGGAAGAGATCGTTGCCCTGGCCGGAGCCGTGGCGCCGTATGACGGATTCTACGTCGCCCATCAACGAAGTGAGGCTGCGATGCCGCTGTGGCAGCTTCCCAGCACCGTGGACGACTGGCCTGTCGACGGTCTCCAGGGACTGGAAGAGACGGTCAACATCGCGCGGGAGACCGGCATTCGCGTCGTGGCCAGTCATCACAAGTCACGGGGGCGCTCTGCCTTCGGCCGGTCGCAGCACGATACCATCGTGGTCAACCAAGCGCGCACCGAGGGGCTCGACGTATATCTCGACGTCTATCCCTACGAAACGTTCGGCGGCGGACCGCGGCCCATGATCCCGCGCTGGACGCTGGTTCATGACTCCGTCGCTACAAGCGGTGGTCGTGACAGCCCGGTGTATGGCACCGAAGGCATCTTTGACGACGCGCGCGTACACCTGCGCCGCAGGTGGGCCGAACCCGAGGCGCGCAAGATCATTGCGCGTGACATCGCGTGGATCGTCGACCACAATGGCGGCCCGGACCGGGTGGTGGTCGTCGATTACCCCGACTCATCCTACGTGGGGAAGACGTTGGCGGAGCTGGCAGCCGACCAGGGCGCGACGTACCAGGAGGTCGTGGTCCGGATGGCTCTCGACGGCTACGAAGACGTGCTCGGCGGCGCGTGGACCCGCGGGTACGGTATCCACGACGTGGACGTGGCCACGTACTACAAGACCGACTACACCGCCACCTCTTCCGACGCGGCAGTGAGTGGTGTGGAAGATGTTCCGCGGTTCGCGTCCCGACCGGGTGCGCATCCCCGCCACTTCGGGGCGTTCGCGCGCAAGATTGCGCATTACGTGAAGGACCTGCAGGCAATCTCGCTCCCCCATGCGGTGCGCTCGATGACCAGTCTTCCCGCTCGGATCATCGGCCTCGACGACCGCGGTGTCCTCCGGGAGGGGTACAAGGCCGATATCGTCATTTTCGACTTCGACCGGATCCGAGATCGCGCCACCATACTCCAGCCCGATCGCTACAGCGAGGGGATCGACTTCGTGATGGTGAACGGCGTCTTCACGATCGATGGCGGTGAATTCACCGACGAGTTACCGGGGGTCGTGGTAAAGAGACAGACCGGGCGGCCGGTGAGCTAAAGATTGCGGATTTACGCCGGGTCCCTCGGTCCGAGTCGTCGTTAACTGGTTCGAGGAGCTACGGCTTGACAGTCGCGTGGGTCAAAACCACTCTGGTGAGGGGCGCCGTTTCGGGGAGTTGATGCGGCCTAGGAATAGATAGCACCCATGGAGCCAGCCGATGGTTAGGCAGCAGTCGAATCGAGTTGCAACGTGCTGACCACTCGCACAAGAAGGTTCCACCAGTCATCTCTGCTCACGCTACTGCTGGCCGCGAGCTTGGGTACCTCATGGCGGATGGCCCTGGCCCAAGAGCTGGATCTCCTCATCAAAGGTGGTCACGTCATCGATCCCAAAAACGGGCTCGATGCGATCGCCGACGTGGGAATCGCAGACGGGAAGATCGCACGGATCGCACCGGACATTCCTATTGCGGCTGCTCGGCTGGTAGTGGACGCGTCGGGCCTGATTGTCACGCCTGGCCTCGTCGACTTGCACGTCCATCCGGACTACGCCGATCGGGTGCGTCGGATCCGTGTGATCGACGGGTACACGTTTCGCACCTGCGTGACGACCGCTGTGGATGCAGGAACCCACGGCTGGCGAACCTTCTCCGACTTCAAGACCAAGATCATCGACCGTTCCGAGACGCGCCTGTTGGCGTTTATCAATATCGTCGGCCACGGGATGCAAGGGGCTCCGTTGGAACAAAACGTCTTCGATATGGAACCCAAGCAGACGGCCCAAACCATAGAGGAATATCGAGATCTGATCGTCGGTGTGAAGACGGCGCACTACCGAGGGCCGGATTGGGAGCCGGTAGACCGGGCGATCGCCGCTGAGCGGTAAAGGACCTGGGTAACAGTTAAGTCAAGAGACCTGAGTAACAGTTCTCCGTCCTTTGCAAGTGCCTCCAGTTCGTCTCTTCCCTCGTCCGAGGGAGTCGAAGATGAGGCGTTTGGGTTCAACAAAGCGTCCTAGCCAGATGGGTCCGAAGTAGACCTCAAAGAGACCGTGGTCAATCTCTTCCAGTCCGACTTCATGCCCAGCGAAGAGTCGGCCGACGGGCACACGGTCCCCGTACCAGCGGATGCCACCGTTCGTGCTGACGAGCCGGGTCTCGAAGTGGCCCGGATACGTGACCGGGTCGAGTTGCTTCGGGAAGGGTCGAGGTGAGGGTCGGTAGAGATTGGAGGGCACGGCACCGTCCAACGCCTCGTGAGGCCGGACTTCGTTGTAGAGCTTCCTGAATCTTCGAAACGCTTGCTGCTGGGTCCGCATGTTGGAGCTCGGAGGTCGGGTGGTACGCCTCTTTAGCACCAGGTGCATGTTCTCGTGCTTGCCGTTCTGCTGAGGGCAGCCAGGCTCGATGAGCTCAGGCAGAATGCCCACCTGAATGAACCACACGGACAGCCGAGAGAGACGGCCTAGTGCGTTCGAAGCGAAGGGAGTGCCGTTGTCCGTACGGATCCGTTCGGGTAGACCGTGTTGGCGAAATAGCCGCGTGAACACTGGGATCACGCCGTCGATTGTCACGTCCGGACGACCCCAACACTCCAGTACGAACCTCGAATGCATGTCCTGCACAGTAAGCGGGTAGCACAGCTCACCGTCACCCATCGGGAACTCGCCCTTGAAGTCGGCCGTCCACGTCCCGTTCGGTTCAGATGCGTTGGTATCGGGTCGACCCGGGTGCCAGCGGCGCACCCTTCGCCGACGCCTCGGCACCAGGTCGTGACGCACCAGGATGTTGTGCATCGTCTGTCGTGAGGGCAGTGCTAGGCTCCGGCCGATGCGTCTGCAGGTACCACCGGATCTTCTTCGGCCCGAAGTCGTCATACTTGCGTCTAACCTCGAGGATCGTCTCGACCACCTCACTAGGCGTAGCCCATGGGCAATGCCCGGGTCGACTCGCTCGATTCTCCAGACCTGCTGGCCCGGCTCGCCGCCATCGATCCATCCACTTGTAGCCCGTCTTGCGACTAATCCCGTATCGATCGCACACCGCAGCAAAGCTCCGAAGACTGCGATGGGCTTCTTCGATAAACCGCGTTCTCTCTTCCATGACATGAGTCTCCTCGAACGGCATCGGCCTCCTCCTTTCAGAGGTGCCGACTGTAACCCATGTCCCTTTACTTAAGTGTGTACCATGTCTCTTTACCGGACCCGCGGGGGAGCTATCGGGCGTTCCGATCATGGTCGACTTCGGACGCTTCGCTCCTGAACGGCCGTATGCAGAGCTGGTCGTAGAGCGCCTACGACCCGGCGACATTTCAACGCACGTCTTCAACGGTCGGACATCCCTCGTGGATGATGGAGGCCGGCTCCAAACCTTTCTGCGAGAAGCGCAGGGGAGGGGGGTCATTTTCGATGTAGGCCACGTCGACGTGGAACGAGCTAGGATGACGGGCAGCCAGAAGCTGGAGTGCCAGCTAACCGTACGACGAGGCGAGGTCGTGTGGGATCTGAACGGCCTTTCCAGCCCGCGCTGGGAGGCTGTAGTGAGGTTGAGGGAAGGGAGGGGCCTCGCCCGTTCGGGGCAGATCGACGACGCGGTCAGCGCGTATCAGGAGGCCGTTGACCTGGACCGCAATTTGTTCATCGGGCCTGAGGCGTGGGAAGAGTTGTGTTGGCAGGGGAGTTTGTGGGGCAGACCAGAAACGGCGCTCCCGTATTGTGAGCGGGTTCTGGAGCGAACACCGGAACGGACATCAGCACAAGTTGGCAGAGGTCTGACGCTAGCCCTGCTTGGGCGCCTCAGCGACGCTGTCGCCGATCTGCAAGGGTACGTCGCGTCGATCGAGAATGAGGAACTGAGACAGATGTGGCAAGGATGGCTCGAAGCCTTGGAGGGAGGTGAGAACCCCTTCACGCCCGCGATCCTCGGGGCCCTGCGAAGTAGGTAAACGGGCGCTCCAGCAGCTGCACGGCTACCGTTCGTGAGTACCCAGGTCCTCGATCTGGTCTTGATACAGCCGTCGTCCCTGTTCGAAGGTGGAGATGACTTCCTGCTTGTGCGCCGGATCGTCCCAGCGATCCATGCTCCTCAGCTCTTCCAGGGCTTCGTCGATCCACCGGACGAAGAAAGCGGCATCCTTCCTTGAACGGATCGGTTCGCCGTCGGCGATCACATACACGGGGTTCGTGTGCGCGAAGAGGTAGCTATCCATGACCCCGTGCTGGGTCGGACCGAGAACCCGCACAGCGATCCAGCCGCTGGACTCGACGGGAATCTGCAGCTCCGCCTCGATCGTCTTCTTCGCACCAGCCGCCTCCACCGTGTGAATGATCTCGCCGTTCTGGATGATCTCCAGGCGGTGCATGGCGAAGATGGCACGGGCCGTAGCTGAAACCTCCAGGAGATCGCCCTTCGACACGCGCAACTCCTCGCCCATTCCCCTGCCCGAGACGTCCAGGGACAGGATCGGTCCGCTGGTCACGAACGCGCGGCCCTTCGCCATGGCGTCGGCCCAACTGTCGTAGTCCAGCTCCTCTTCCCCGGTATAGACGTACGACCGCGTCGTCCCGACGGCGGGATGCCGCCAGATGTCCGTCATCGCATCTGTCCCAGCCGTCGCAGGAATCCTGGACCCCGTATTCAGCAGCCGATACCAGACCTCGGCGGTGCCGAGCTCGTCGCTCCATATGCAGGCCACATCGACGAAGTCCGCGACCCCCAGAATGGCGTCCACAGGAAGCTCGCGGGCCGAGCCGACACCTGCGGTGTCCGGATCGCGGTGGCTGAGGCCGAACGGATGGACGTAGCCGCCGATACCTCCCTGATGGTGGACCTGCCGGAGGACCGTTGCATTGTCGGGATAGAGCTCGTGATGCGCGGTGCCCTCGTAGCCGATGTAGAACGGAGTGATGAGCTTTGTCAGGTTGAGCAGGGACAGATGGGCGAAAAAGCTCGGACGGTATTCTTGGTTGTAGTAGACGACCGTTCGCGGACCCGTGTGCGGGTGTGGATGTCCGAGGAAGTGTTCCAGGTCTTCTACTCTGCTGTTTGCCCAGTAGTTGGCGATCATTCCGTTCGCCACGTTCAGATCCTCGGCCTGGGCTTTGTTCCTCAGATCCATCGGCGTGACGAAGTAATGGCCACCGTAGTTCGGATGGATGTGGTTGTCGCCGGAGTACCACCCGTTCGCGGCCATGTCGATCCAACGGCTCAACTCGACCTCGACCGTCGTCCACTCCCCGGCTTGTACCTCGACAGTCGGGAAGACGGGCTCGTACTCGAAGCCGCGCCACACTTCGAGCTTGGCCTCACCCACAGGTAGCGTTGCCGAGAAGCTTCCGTCAGTGTGGAAGTAGTAGTCCTCCGTCACGCTTACGACTCTCGGATAACTACCGTCCGGAAAGTAGCCGCGTCCGTCGGCCCCCCGGAGATAGATGCGGGACGGGAGTAGCCCCCCGTTCGAATCGCTCACGCGGACCCGGACCTTTCCGGACGGCACCGACCACGCGTAATCTTCGATGCGAACCCGCCGGGGCTCGCCCCCGCCCCTCGAGACAGTGTAGAGGGAAAAGCCCATCCCCCGATCTGCCGTTCTCACCTGATCCGGCGTCCCGCCGTTGCGCGCGTATACCAGCCGCTCGCCGTCCGGTGACCAGGCGGGAAAGTACTCGTCGGTTTTCGTATGAGTCAGGCGCACCGGCTGGATCCCTCTCGACGCCTTCTCGCTCGGCACCAGATACAGATCGTTGTTCCCCGACGCATCGGTGATGTATGCGACCGATCCGCCGTGGGGGGCGACGACCGGCGCGGCCTGGTAGTTGGTCTCCACGCGGAGAAGCAATTCCGCCTGCCGGCTCGATGCATTCCACCGCCAGAGGGAGCCGGAGCCCAGCGCGGCCTCGCCTCGCTTCGAGACGAAGACCAGGTCTCCTCCCTCCCCGATCCAGTCGCCCGCCATGTCATGCTGGTTGGAATCAGCCACGACAGGCTCGGCAACATCTCTCTCCACGTCGTAGGCCCAGAGGTCGAACGTCCCGTCCCGGGAGGTCGTGAACAGAATCCGGGACCCGTCCGGCGACCACCGGGGACGGAGGTCGAGGTGTGGATGATTCGTGATCCGCCGTGATTCGCCGGCCTCTCGGTCTAGGACATAGATGTCGAAATTCCTATCTACATCGGCCGCATAGGCCACGTAGCGGCCGTCCGGCGACCAGCTCGGTTGGGAGTGATACCCCGGCCCAGTCGTCAACTGACGCGCTATTCCGCCCTCTACGGAAACGACCCAGATCCGTCCCTGATACGCGAACGCCAGCGACTCACCGTCGGGCGACCAGGAAGGATAGGTCGGCGATGCCGTCACGGGGGGTGGAAAGTAGCTTTCCATATACATCTTGCCGCCACCGCTGCTCCCGTCCATGGAAGGGTAGCCCCCCGGGAACGGATCCGGATATTCGGGCCACTCCTGCGCCGAGACTGGGCCTACGATGAGCAGCAAGCATACGAACAGCTTCACTCCTTCCAGGATGGGGCCAGCTGTCTGGGACGACGTACGTCGTCCTCCTTGATGCCACTCTCGCTTCATTTCAGCCTCCCACGTGGTGATGCTGCATGATGGGGCACAGTCCGATCGTAGCCGCTCATGGACGTGTGACCCGGCGGTGACGGGATCGTAGCAGTATTGAGTCGCCCGTTAGGGGGACGTCCCGCCGCCGAAGCGCGCTCCTAGCGCGTCCCGGTCGACCGCAATGCCGCGGAGATAGACCGCGGAGATCCGCCTCGTGTTCGTGATGTCCTCAAGGGGGTTCGCATCCAGGACGATGAAGTCTGCGCTCTTGCCCACCGCCACCGTGCCGACGTCCGTTAGCTGCATCAGCTCGGCTGAGTTGCGCGTTGCCGCGACGATGACCTCGGCGGGGGTCATTCCGGACCTCACCATGTCCTCCATCTCGAGATGGGTGCTCCACGGCGTGCTACCGTCCGTGCCGAACGCAATCCTCACTCCCGCTTGGTTGAACCTATCCAGGTTACGGGCCTGGATGCCGAACGACTCCTGGGCCGCCGGCCGATCCCTCTGCGCCTCCTGCATCTCTTGCAACTCGTCGGGGGGTACCGTCCCGCTCAGCCAGCCGAGGTCTAGCGCCACCCCCGGATTGGGGAGGTTCGGAACCAGCACCACGTCGGGGCGCTCGCTCCAGAGCGCCATGAGCTCATCGTCAGCGTCAAGGTTGCGCACCCCGTGGGCGAACGCGTCGAGCCCTGCCCGGAGAAGCCCCTTCGCGTCCTCCAGGGTGTACACGTGAGCCGTGACACGAAGACCGTGCCTGTGGGCCTCGTCGATGATGGCGCCGTATAGTGCCGGGGAGAGCTTCTCGTAGCGGCCGCTGCGATCGTCGACCCAGATCTTGACCAGGTCCACCTCCTGAGCGGCCAGCTCCTGCACGGCGGTCCGCGCCTCCGCCTCGCTCGTGACCCAGGAGGGGACTTCCGACCGCCCAGGTTCCGGGGAGGTGATCCCGCGCCCCGCGGTGCGTGACCGTGCGCCGTGGGGCACCGCCTCGTCCCGCATCTCGAATGGGACATCGCCACTGTCCAGGCCCAGGCTCACGACCACACCGGCCCCGTAGTACGCCATGTGCTGGAGCTGATCGACCCGTTCGTCACGTGTGGACGCCAGGTGGACGTGGACGTTCACGATCGCCGGCATGACGGTCTTGCCGCTGAGATCGACGCGGGTGGCGCCTCCCGGAATCTCTACATCCGCCCTTCGCCCCGCGTGCGTGAAGCGGTCGCTCTCGACGACGAACACCGCGTCCTCGATCGGTGCGCTTCCGTCCCCGACGATGAGGCGAGCGCCTTCGAACACGGTCACAGCCGCCTCCCTACCGGTGTCGGGACCGGCGCAGCCTGTCATCAGGACGGCGCCCAGGGACAGCATGGCAGACATCGCGACTACAATGTGCGACTCACTCTTGGCTCGGCACATACGAACCTCACATCGAAGGTGGCAATTTCAGACCAGCGGGCATCGCCCTAGCCCTAGCCGCGCGATCCCTAACGCGTATCATGCTCCTGCGGTCCCGGCAAGGGCTCGGCACGGCGTCTCGTCCCCAGGTAGCCCCCACAGCTGCGGAATCCTGGTAAGACTTAGGTGAACAGCGGAGCTCGGTGGGTGCTACGCGGATGTTGCAGGAGGAGACGGCGGGGCTGCACCGCGTCGGTGGCTCGTCAGATCAGTACACCGTTAACGGCCCTCTAAGCTCGAGGCAGCGTCGGTCTTTTTTGCTCGTGCTGCCGTTCGACGGGAACCACGATGTCGGTCATCCAGCAAGCATCGTAGGAGCCGCTTTCCTGCCCAGAGAGGGAAAAAACGTATCCTATGTGCTCTCCATTCTTAGTGGTTAGGATGACGGGCTGCATGGCCTCATTATCTTTTACCTGTATTTCGCCATACTGGGCTTCTTGGTGGTTGAGCATGGGGCGATAAACCGGGTTGCCAACAAGCTGTATGAAACGGTCGAGCGGACCAGTGGTGATTTTGTTGGTAGGAGAGGCAAAGCGAAACGTAATCTCAATCCCCGCATTCTTGTGGGGACTGTCGTTGCGACCCAGCGCTTCAACCTGGATACGAATTACCTCAGCCGGTGAAAGCTCGGGGCTGGGATGTAATGAGTCGGGATCAACTTCTGAGGAAGATTCTTGTGAGATAAGAGGCGAAAAGGCTGCGCCTGCTTGGGCTGCGGTGAGAAATATGCCGAAGAGCAAGGCTGAGGTTACCACAAATGGGCAGGACCCTTTCCCCATGCTGAATCCTCTTAGAGCATTACGTCCCCACCGTTGGGGCTGAAGCGCCGGCCAACATAGTGGCTGGATTCGTCCGACGCCAGGAAGACATCACCGATTCCACAACATCACCGATTCCACAGAGGTATCCACCGCGCGCCCCGAGCTGAAACGGGCGATCAGCGGCTTCGGTTTTTTCGCGCTCGCATTCGGCTCGATGATCGGCGTCGGTTGGATCACCGCCTTGGGCGGCTGGTTCGAGCAAGCCGGCCCCGTCGGGGCGATGCTTGCCTTTACGCTGGGCGGCACGCTCATGCTGGTCATCGGGCTCTGTTACGCCGAGGTCACACCCATGCTTCCGGTGACCGGCGGAGAGGTGGCATACGCCTATAAGGCCTACGGCAGGTCCGGTAAAGAGACATGGTACACACTTAAGTAAAGGGACATGGGTTACAGTCGGCACCTCTGAAAGGAGGAGGCCGATGCCGTTCGAGGAGACTCATGTCATGGAAGAGAGAACGCGGTTTATCGAAGAAGCCCATCGCAGTCTTCGGAGCTTTGCTGCGGTGTGCGATCGATACGGGATTAGTCGCAAGACGGGCTACAAGTGGATGGATCGATGGCGGCGAGCCGGGCCAGCAGGTCTGGAGAATCGAGCGAGTCGACCCGGGCATTGCCCATGGGCTACGCCTAGTGAGGTGGTCGAGACGATCCTCGAGGTTAGACGCAAGTATGACGACTTCGGGCCGAAGAAGATCCGGTGGTACCTGCAGACGCATCGGCCGGAGCTAGCACTGCCCTCACGACAAACGATGCACAACATCCTGGTGCGTCACGACCTGGTGCCGAGGCGTCGGCGAAGGGTGCGCCGCTGGCACCCGGGTCGACCCGATACCAACGCATCTGAACCGAACGGGACGTGGACGGCCGACTTCAAGGGCGAGTTCCCGATGGGTGACGGTGAGCTGTGCTACCCGCTTACTGTGCAGGACATGCATTCGAGGTTCGTACTGGAGTGTTGGGGTCGTCCGGACGTGACAATCGACGGCGTGATCCCAGTGTTCACGCGGCTATTTCGCCAACACGGTCTACCCGAACGGATCCGTACGGACAACGGCACTCCCTTCGCTTCGAACGCACTAGGCCGTCTCTCTCGGCTGTCCGTGTGGTTCATTCAGGTGGGCATTCTGCCTGAGCTCATCGAGCCTGGCTGCCCTCAGCAGAACGGCAAGCACGAGAACATGCACCTGGTGCTAAAGAGGCGTACCACCCGACCTCCGAGCTCCAACATGCGGACCCAGCAGCAAGCGTTTCGAAGATTCAGGAAGCTCTACAACGAAGTCCGGCCTCACGAGGCGTTGGACGGTGCCGTGCCCTCCAATCTCTACCGACCCTCACCTCGACCCTTCCCGAAGCAACTCGACCCGGTCACGTATCCGGGCCACTTCGAGACCCGGCTCGTCAGCACGAACGGTGGCATCCGCTGGTACGGGGACCGTGTGCCCGTCGGCCGACTCTTCGCTGGGCATGAAGTCGGACTGGAAGAGATTGACCACGGTCTCTTTGAGGTCTACTTCGGACCCATCTGGCTAGGACGCTTTGTTGAACCCAAACGCCTCATCTTCGACTCCCTCGGACGAGGGAAGAGACGAACTGGAGGCACTTGCAAAGGACGGAGAACTGTTACTCAGGTCTCTTGACTTAACTGTTACCCAGGTCCTTTACCGCTCAGCACCTCCAGGGCCTTCGTCATCGGATGGTTCCTGGCTTTCGGCTATCTGTCCGTCTCGGCGTTCGAAGCCATTTCGGTAGGGTTGGTCCTCTCGTTCTTGGTCCCGCAGATCGACGTTCTTCCGCTCTACGAGATCGCGGGCTCGACGGTCTACGCATCGCACCTACTGCTGGCCCTCGTCTTTACTGGCTTCATCACCGCGATCAACTATTTCGGCGTGGCGATCGCCTCGCGGGTCCAGATCGCGCTGACGGCCCTTTTCCTGCTCTGCGCCGTCTTTTTTGTCGTCTCGGGCATCGCCAGCGGCGAGATCGGCAACCTGGCCCCCTATTTCGGGGACAGATCTCCCGGGAGTAGTGGCCTGAGGGGTGCCCTGGGGGGCATGCTCGCCGTCTTCGTGACGGTTCCATTCTGGTACGTCGGCTTCGACACGATTCCCCAGGCGGCCGAGGAGCGCAGAGAAAACTCGCCACTCCATCGGCTCGGCCTTTACGTCATCCTCGCCATCGTCGGCTCGACGATTTTCTATATTGCGATCATCCTCGGAGCAGGTATGACGGCGCCCTGGCGGAGCATCGTGGGCGAAGACCTGCCCACAGCCGCGGCGTTCGAGTCCCGGCTGCTTGTCAACCTCGTGCTCGTCGCCGGGTTGATCGGCCTGCTCACGAGTTGGAACGGCTTCTTCCTGGCGGGCTCCCGCGTGCTCTTTTCTCTGGGGCGCGCCCACATCATCCACGAATCCTTCGGCCAGACCCATCCTCGATACGGGACCCCCGCAAATGCGGTCCTGTTCAGCGGTCTGGTAACGTTCCTCTCCGCGTGCCTCGGGCGAGGGGCGATCATCGCGTTTGTCGACGTCGGCTCCTTTTGTATCGCGCTGGCGTTCCTGGGCGTGGCACTCTCGCTCGTCCAACTGCGCAAGAAGTTCCCACACATGGAGCGTCCGTACAGGATGCCCGGCGGTAACGCGCTTGCCTACGTGGCGGCCGCCGGCTCGCTGTTTATCCTGGCCGTGATGCTCATCCCTAACAGTCCGAGCGTGCTCGTCTGGCCTCTTGAATGGCTGATCCTCGGGGCGCTCAGCGCCACGGGGATCGGATTCTGGTTCGCGGCTCGCCCGTACCGCCAGCGCGTCTCCGAAGAGGACCGGGCGCAACTGATTTTGGAGGACTATGCCTCGGATCGCATGGTCAAGAGGCGATAGCCATTCAGGGGTCCCCTCTCCCGATCGACACCCACGCGCGGACGAAGCGACCGCTTCCGGGGAAGGTCATCCGAAGGTCGGTTCCGGTGGCCGGGTCGAAGAGGAGGAAGGCGAGGCTGTTATATCGGGTGTCGAACAGATTGCGAACGGCCAGCGACACCTCGGCCCCTCTGACGCTCCACCGAATGCCGGCGTCGAACAAATCGGCACCATCGAGCATCTGTGTGTTCGCGTCGTCCAGGTACACGCCGCCTAGTCCACGGTGGCTCAGCGTAAGTCGGGTGGACGCGAAAACCTCGAACTGGGCCGTGCTCACGAATACCCGCCTCGGGATGTTCTTGAGCTGGTTGCCCTCATACTCACCGGACCGGAAGGTCACGGAGGTCAGCGTGGCGGATTGGGTGATTTCCAGCCGAGGAGAGACATGAAGCCGAAACCCGACTTCGGCGCCGCGGTGACGGCTTTCCAAGATGTTGCCGTATTTGAAGGTCCGAATGTCGAAGTCGATCTCGTCATCGAGCTGCTGATGATAGGCAGAGCCTGATATCTCCGCGTACCGGGGCGGGTCACCCAAAGGCACCTTCTGGAAGACCCCAACCTCGAACGCCGAAGAGCGCTGAGGCCGAAGATCCGAGCTCGACAAGTTGAAGGTCACCCCGGGCTGGCCGGACGGGATCAGGCGGGCGTCGTACAGCTGATCGAGTGACGGCGACTTGAAGGCCCGCGTCCAGGTGGCGAAGAGATGCCCAGTACTCGATGTGCCCCGGCTGTACATGAGGTTGAGCGCCAGACGGGGGGACCACTGACTGAACGTCGGAGGTGGTCCGGCTCCGGGTTCCGTGTCCTCGGGCCGGACCACGTCCAAGCGCAGTCCGGCGTTGAGCTGAACCCGCTGGCCGATCGGATGGAAGAGCTCGGCGTGTAGCGCGCCTCTCCAGAGCCTGCCTGCACCCTCACTCAGCGCCTCTCCGCACTCCTCCGGGTCACAATAGCGGCTGTCGTAGCCGGCCGACTCGCCCTCACCGCCGACGTTGAGCCTCGCCTGAGCAACTGAGGTCGCGTAGTGCGCGCGAGCCCACACGCTCCAGTCACGCTCGTCGTGAAGCTGGGTGTCTCCGAAGGACGGCGTGAGGAGTAGCGTTCGGACTCGCTCCTGGTCCACGGTGCGAACGCGCACATCCGTACGCAGCCGACCGTCTTCCCATGCGTGATCGGAGCCGAACGCCGCTTCCGCAGCCCAACGCGTCCGGAAGTCACCCTGGAACGCCGGATGACTCGATCGAGGATCCCGGGCCAGTGCATCTGGGGCAAGAGAGCCCGGCTCCTCGTTCTTGAGCCTGATGGCGGAGAGCCGAGCACGCAGGGACCCGGATTCTGCGCCCGCAGTCTGGTACGACACGCTGGACATGAGTTGGCTAGACTCGGAGCGCTCGCGGTATCCGTGGTCGCGCTCGAAGTTCACCGTAGCCTCCACACTACCTGAACCAAACGCCTGTTCCGCCAGGCGCTGGGTCCGGTAAAGAGACATGGTACACACTTAAGTAAAGGGACATGGGTTACAGTCGGCACCTCTGAAAGGAGGAGGCCGATGCCGTTCGAGGAGACTCATGTCATGGAAGAGAGAACGCGGTTTATCGAAGAAGCCCATCGCAGTCTTCGGAGCTTTGCTGCGGTGTGCGATCGATACGGGATTAGTCGCAAGACAGGCTACAAGTGGATGGATCGATGGCGGCGAGCCGGGCCAGCAGGTCTGGAGAATCGAGCGAGTCGACCCGGGCATTGCCCATGGGCTACGCCTAGTGAGGTGGTCGAGACGATCCTCGAGGTTAGACGCAAGTATGACGACTTCGGGCCGAAGAAGATCCGGTGGTACCTGCAGACGCATCGGCCGGAGCTAGCACTGCCCTCACGACAGACGATGCACAACATCCTGGTGCGTCACGACCTGGTGCCGAGGCGTCGGCGAAGGGTGCGCCGCTGGCACCCGGGTCGACCCGATACCAACGCATCTGAACCGAACGGGACGTGGACGGCCGACTTCAAGGGCGAGTTCCCGATGGGTGACGGTGAGCTGTGCTACCCGCTTACTGTGCAGGACATGCATTCGAGGTTCGTACTGGAGTGTTGGGGTCGTCCGGACGTGACAATCGACGGCGTGATCCCAGTGTTCACGCGGCTATTTCGCCAACACGGTCTACCCGAACGGATCCGTACGGACAACGGCACTCCCTTCGCTTCGAACGCACTAGGCCGTCTCTCTCGGCTGTCCGTGTGGTTCATTCAGGTGGGCATTCTGCCTGAGCTCATCGAGCCTGGCTGCCCTCAGCAGAACGGCAAGCACGAGAACATGCACCTGGTGCTAAAGAGGCGTACCACCCGACCTCCGAGCTCCAACATGCGGACCCAGCAGCAAGCGTTTCGAAGATTCAGGAAGCTCTACAACGAAGTCCGGCCTCACGAGGCGTTGGACGGTGCCGTGCCCTCCAATCTCTACCGACCCTCACCTCGACCCTTCCCGAAGCAACTCGACCCGGTCACGTATCCGGGCCACTTCGAGACCCGGCTCGTCAGCACGAACGGTGGCATCCGCTGGTACGGGGACCGTGTGCCCGTCGGCCGACTCTTCGCTGGGCATGAAGTCGGACTGGAAGAGATTGACCACGGTCTCTTTGAGGTCTACTTCGGACCCATCTGGCTAGGACGCTTTGTTGAACCCAAACGCCTCATCTTCGACTCCCTCGGACGAGGGAAGAGACGAACTGGAGGCACTTGCAAAGGACGGAGAACTGTTACTCAGGTCTCTTGACTTAACTGTTACCCAGGTCCTTTACCGCTCACTGACAACCCGGCGTCGCCCCACGAGCCCCCTCTCAGTGCGCCACTGACCCCGGCTGGTCTCGATCCACCGCGGGTCATGACGTGTACCACGGCACCGAGCGCTGCATCGCCATAGACCACCGACGCCGAGCCACGAAGAACCTCGATCCTCTCGATCGCGGAAACAGGGATCTGACTCCATTCGGCCAGGCCGGTGCGCGTGTCGTTGGCCGGGGTTCCATCGATCGTCAGAAGTACGTACGACGTTTCGCCACCTCCAAAGAAGCCACGGGCCACCGCCATCGGTAACTGGCCGGCGCCGTCACGCTCGACGAAGGTGAGTCCGGGAACGTGCTGGAGGATCTCCCAGAGGTTTCTAGCGTGTAGACCCTCTATGTCCGATCGAGTGAGAACACTCGTAGCCGCGACGGACTCCCGGAGCAGAGTCGGGGTCCGGTGGGCCACCACGATGATCTCATCAAGGCGAAAGGACACCGTCGGGACGGAATCGGTCTGCGCGCGCAGGACCATCGGTCGGAACGCGAGTCCCACGATGATGAGTCCATGGAGGAGAAATCGGACCCGTCTGGGGGAACACGTCGAAGGGCAGGCGCGCGATCGTCTCGCGGCTCGGACATTCGCTCGTTCCGATCGGGACTTCGGGTCGGCACCCCGAGCGGAGCGGACGATAAGGAGTAGGCGAGATGTCACGTCGGTCATCCCCTGGAAGGCGGTGAAGAGCTTCCAAAGGAGTGGGGATCACACTGACTGAGGGGCAGCGACAGCCTAAGGGGGGGATGGCCGATGGCCACTGTGAACCGGAATCCCGCGAAAGCCGCTGAACGACGCCGTCGGTGTATACGGACGGTCCGCGAACTCCATTCTAAGGATGCGGCCCGGCCCCACGGGGTCCTCCACACTCTCCATCTCCGTAAACAACACATCTATACTACCGTTACGGTCGAAGTCGCCCAGAACCGGGGTTCCAAAGCCGCCTCCACCAACCTTCGTATAAAGGAGTTCGCCCGAGGTGCCCGAGAGCACAGTAAATTCGCTCTCCTGGTTGGGGAGCCCGGTGCCCACGAGCCAGACATCCTCGACGCCATCGAGGTCAAAGTCGGCCGAGATGGGCGAGGCGAACAAGATTGTGGACAGCTCCGTCCGCCATAGCAGGTCTCCGGTCGATCCATCGAGAACGACCACTGCGCTTGCGACCGGTTCCCAGGTTTCGGGAAGACTGAAGTTAAACGAATGGAAAGCGGCGACGACGTCGAGCGTGCCGTCGCTGGTGAGATCCGCCAACAGCGGATTCGCGGTACCATACAATACTTCGTCCGCATAGCTCCACAGCCTAGATCCATCGATTGAGACCGCGTGGACCCCACCGCAAAAATCGGCACCCACCAGCTCCGGAAGAGCGTCCCCGGTTAGGTCGCCCCACATAGGCGAGGCGATGAATCCCCCCTCCAGACAGGCAGACGCAATCCCGGCGCGGTACGAAAAGCGGTCGGTGGACTCGTCGAATTGCAACCAATGGAGTCTGCCCGGGGATTTCTCCCCCCCGGAGCCGATGGCAACGAGTAACTCGCCGGTAAGAAGCCGCACGACGGCGGGGCTCGAGTAAACCAGTTGGTTCGCGGGCTCGAACCAGGTTTGCAACAACGACCCATCCGGTCGTAATGCGAGCAGTCGGCCGGGGGCGTGGCTGTTGCCTCCTCCCGCAGAGACAAACAGGGTCTGGGCCTCGATCGAGGCTCCCACGACGGAGGACGTGTTGCCAGACGAGTCGTTTCCGGGAAACTCGTCCGCATAAGTCTGGGCGAGTGACCAGAGGCGCTCGCCGTCCACCCCCGACAACGCGGCCACGTCCATGGTTCGGCCCCCGACAAGGAGGTCCTCGACGCCATCGCCGTTGACATCGACACAGTATGGATACGAATAACTGGCGCTCCCCATCGCGGATTGCCAAAGAACGCTTCCAGTTATTGCGTCGAGCGCGATCAGATAACTTATGTCGGGCCGGTCGAACACCGATATAGGAACCAGCGCTTCGAGACGTCCATCGCCGTCGAGGTCACAGACAGTCGGGGACCCCTCGACACCCCCCGCCATCATAACTGACCAGCAAGGGGTCAACTCGTCCTCCGGACATGAAGTTACGGCGGCACCGGCTGCGGACGCCGCCTCAGAGCCACACCCACACAAGCTCATGATTCCCATCGGCGGAAGCACAGCGGCGATGTAAAGGGTCGTTTTCATAATGCTCGCGTTCCCCGCCTCTTGCAGAACATTGGCGAGTTTGCTGGAGATACCTCCGCTTGTCAAATGTGTGCAGCTCCTCATGGTGGAGGAGATGGCTCTTGGCAACAGCGGTTTGCCGTACCTCTGTGCGCCGAGTATTTTGCCCTCACGCACTCCAGTGCCCCCTAGGAGTGCGACCCGCTCGACCCCCGTCTTCGAGGATGCCGGGGCCAGTCGACGGCTCCAAACGCAAACGCCCCGCCGGTCAGGAGAACTGGGGTGGGCGCTACTGCAGGTCCCCGTCTTGGCGAGACGGTTGAGCGCTAGATGGGCTTGCGCTTCGTCGTCGAAGGAGGCACTGGCCTCTCTTGGCTGGAACCAGTAGAGAGACACAACGAACCGCAACGGAGGAACCATGAATGCCAAGACCGTTCGAGAGCATCCTCAATCGCGACGTCGCTTTCTTGGGTATTTCTCCGGCATCGGTTTGTCGTCCACACTCATGCCGGGCGCGCTGTGGGCAAAGGTCCACGAGACCCAGGATCAGACAATCACGCTCGAGATGGTGAAGGCCGCTTCGCAAATCGCCGGCCTGGATTTCAACCAGGAAGAACTCGAGATGATGGTCGAAGGTGTACGCGAGAGTCTCGAAACTATTGAGGAAATCAGAGAAACTCACCTCGACAACAGCGTGCCACCGCCTTTTTACTTCAATCCCGTCGTACCGGGAACGGCCGCCGATCGGAACGAGGGGTCGCTCGTGCTGAGCGCTCTACCAGCCGTGACCCGTCCGTCACGACTCGAGGAGGTGGCGTTTTGGCCCGTGACGCGGCTCGCGCAGTTAATCGAGTCGCGTCAGGTCGCGCCGAGCGAGCTGACGGAGATGTATTTGAATCGGCTCAAACGTTACAACGGGACGTTGAACTGCGTGGTAACGCTCACCGAACGCCGGGCCCGGGAGCAGGCCGCACAGGCCGACGCCGAGATTGCAGCAGGTCGGTACCGTGGTCCGCTGCACGGTATTCCTTGGGGAGTCAAAGACATCATCGCCGTCGCAGGATACCGAACGACGTGGGGTGCGGCGCAGTTCGAGGATCAGGTCTTCGACTACGACGCGACCGTCGTGGAGCGTCTGGACGAAGCGGGCGCGATTCTAATTGCGAAGCTGACTACCGGTGAGCTGGCCTTTGGAGATACCTGGTTTGGTGGTCGCACCAACAACCCATGGGACCCGCAGCAAGGCTCGAGCGGCTCGTCAGCGGGCTCAGGCTCGGCGACGGCTGCGGGCCTCGTCGGCTTCGGCATAGGGACCGACACCGGAGGATCCATTCTCTCGCCCTCGGTGCGATGCGGTGTCGTGGGACTGAGACCGACGTTTGGACGCGTGAGTCGGTATGGAGCCATGGCCGCGGGCTACAGCCTCGACAAGATCGGGCCGATGTGTCGCATGGCCGAAGACTGTGCAGTCGTTTTGCACGCCATTGCAGGGCCGGACGGTAAAGACCTCGCGGTGCCGCGCGACGTGCCATTCAACTGGGACGCGAACCTGGATATAGGAACTCTTCGCGTTGGGTACTTCGCGTCGGCGTTTGATGAACAGCGCTTGGACGACCTTGGTCGGCGCACCCGGCGTCCGCAGCAACGTGCGGAGGATACAGCGAACGCCAAGGCGGTACTGGATACCCTCCGGTCGATGGGCTTGCCACTCCAAGCTGTGGAGATCCCCCAAAACCGTCTCATTTATTTCATCGAATACGTCGAGCGGGCGGCAGGCTTCCAAGAATTCACACGCACACGCCAGGACCTGGGCCTGCGGAGGCAAAACCACCGCGGAGAGCTTCGTGTCTCACAGCTGGTGCCGGCGGTCGAGTACCTCCAGGCGAATCGCATTCGGATGCTTCTCATGCAGGAGTTAGCCGAGGCGATGGACGGGATCGATGTCCTCGTTGCGCCGTATCGATCGATCAATCCGCTCACCAGCATGACGGGTCACCCGGTCGTTGCGGTTCCCAACGGCTTCACGGGGCAGGGCACTCCCACCGGCATTGCGTTTGTCGGCGCCGTCTACGGTGAGGACAAGCTCCTCGCTTTGGCGAAGGCGTACCAGGACACGGCGGGTTTCTATCGAAGACGTCCCGATCTCGGTGGTTGAGTTGGTGCTCCCTGAATCCCTGAGTAATCTGTCCCTCCGAGCGCGAACATCATGGAGGATGAAATTGAGAAGCTCAGCAACGACGTTCTTGGCAATAGCCGCGCTCGCGCTTCAGTCCGTCCCTCTCTCGGCCGATCAAAGCGACGCTTCGCGTCAGACAGTTCGCGGTCGCGAGAACCCAACCGATGTGACGACTCGGCTGCGCTCCTGGGAGCGGCACCAGCGAATGGAACGCGAATCACCCTTCGCCGATCTCGAATGGCGGGCAGTCGGACCGCAAAAGCAGGGGGGCCGGATCGAAAGCATAGCCGTACCTGCCGGTGAGACCTCCACGTTCTATGTCGGAGTGGGATCGGGGAACCTCTGGAAGACGGTGACCAACGGCACGACGTGGACGCCGATCTTCGAGAAGCAGTCGACGTTTGCGATCGGCGACGTGGCTGTGGCGGAGTCGGACCCGAACGTCGTCTGGGTCGCAACTGGTGAAGTGCTCATGGCCCGCAGCTCCTATGCGGGAACCGGTGTGTTCAAGTCCGTCGACGCCGGTGAAACGTGGCAGCACATGGGGCTCGCGGACACGCACCACATCGGACAAGTCCTGATCCACCCGCGCGACCCCGACATCGTGTACGTCGCGGCGATCGGTCACCTCTACACGTTCAACGAGGAAAGAGGTCTCTACAAGACCGTCGACGGTGGAGACACCTGGGAAAAAATCCTCTACATAAGCGATCGTGTCGGCGTTGTGGATCTCGTCATGGATCCCTCCGATCCCAACACCCTCTACGCCACGGCGTGGCAACGGACGAGAAAGGCCTGGGGACACACGGCGAGCGGGGAGGGAAGCGGCATCCACAAGACGACCGACGGTGGTAACTCATGGGAGAAGCTCACCAACGGTTTCCCCACGGGTGAGGGCGTGGGTCGTATCGCCGTTGACGTTGCGCCGTCGAACCCGAACGTGGTGTACGCACTTCTCGACAACCACCTTCCCGATCCGGACACTACCCGGGATGAACGGGGACCGAGAAGAATCGGCGGTGAGGTCTATCGTTCCGACGACCGCGGGGCCACGTGGAGGAAGGTGAATGAGGAGCGCGTCGCGGCAGGCTACGACTTCTGCATCATCAAGATCGCACCGGACAACGAGGACGTGGTGTACGTGCCCGGTCAGCGGTTCTGGGCGTCGGAGAACGGCGGCAAGACGTACCGGCAGATAGAGGGCACGCTGGTGCACCTCTTACCGCACGGCTCTCGCGTGCTTCACCTCGACCAGCACGAGCTTTGGATCAATCCGCAAGACCCCGATCATATGATCCTCGGTAACGATGGAGGTCTCCACGTCTCCTACGACCGAGGGGAGTCGTGGCTTCACCTCAATAACCTGCCGATCGGTGAGTTCTACGCGGTCTCGGTGGATATGGAGTGGCCGTACAATATATACGGCGGCACACAAGACGACGCGGCGCTCTGGGGCCCGAGCACCCACGTCGTCGAGTGGGACGCTGACGATCCTTGGAGGCATGTCTATCTCGACCGGTGGGGTGGTGGGGATTCCTACTTCACCTACCGCGATCCGACCAATCCCGACGTGATCTATTACGAGCATCAGTTTGGAGACCTGCGACGGAAGGAAATGGCTGCGGACACGGCACCCCGAATCCGGCCGCAAGCGGAGGAAGGCCAACCCGCGCTCCGCTCGAATTGGATGACGCCGTTCTTCATTTCGCGCTACGATCCTCGGACCCTCTATTACGGTGCGAACATCCTCTTCAAGTCGTTGGACCGCGGCGACACGTGGAGCGCCATCAGTCCGGATCTCACGAGCCAGCCATCGACCCAGGGCAACGTTCCCTTCGGAACTCTGACGACGGTATCCGAATCGCCTTTGCGCCGAGGCCTGCTCTACACCGGAGCCGATGACGGTTACATCCACGTAACGCGCGACGACGGTGCAACCTGGGCGAGGATCGATGGTGGCTTGCCGGAGAAGTGGGTGAGCCGAGTAGCGGCGTCACGGTACGATCTTCGTACCGTGTATGTGTCCTTCACCGGATACCGCGACGACGATTTCGAAAAGTACGTATATCGCTCGACTGACCTCGGCGAATCCTGGGTGTCGATCGCGGCGAACATGCCATCCGAACCGATAAACGTCATCGCTGAAGATCCCACCGATGCACGGATTCTCTACGTGGGTACCGACCTTGGCGTGTACGCGAGTGTCGATGGCGGTGCCACCTGGCACTCGCTTTGTGCCGATCTGCCCACGGCAGCCGTCTACGATCTGGTAGTTCATCCGCGGGATCCAGAACTCGTCATAGGCACACACGGTCGCAGCATCTTCGTCGCCGACATTACGATGATTCGCGAGGCTGCGAACGAATTGGAGTGAGCGGTCGCGCCAGTGTGGTGTCCCAGAAGTTCGCGAGCCACCGGGAGTGCCGAGGCGCCGGATCCGGGGTACCCGCGCCGTTAGGCGTGGGTCAGGCGCGACGACGAGGAATAGCAACGCGGGCACCGGCCGAAGGCCGTGTTCCGAGGAGGAGGAACGCCGCAGGGCCGGATGCATCGGTGCTCGAGCCGAGCGACCTTCATGCTCGTCGTGAGCGCCGAATTGACCGCGAGACGATCGAGCGCAGCGAGATCAATGGCCGAGACACTTCTGTAACACCACACTAGGTCCGAATTTGACTGCCGGCTGACAACATGGAGGACAGGATGAGAAATCTGGCAATAACGGTATTGGCAATAACCGTTCTGGCAGTGCCACGTTTTCCGGCCCTTGCTCAGCAAGACGACGCTTCACTACTGACCGTAGAGAAAATCTTGAGTGCAGGGTTCCGAGCCAAGTCATTCGGGCCCGTGGTGTGGTCGGCGGATGGGGCCAGTTACACCCTTTTAGAAGAATTAGGAGAATCGGATACGAGCGACGGTGCGAGAGATGTGGTGAGGTACGACGCAGAGACCGGCGGGAGGGAGGTGGTGGTTCCGGCGTGGAGACTGATCCTGCCGGGCGAGTCATCACCGATCGAGATTGAGAGTTATTCCTGGTCCCCTAACGGATCCAAACTTCTCATATCCACCAATCGCAAACAGATGGTCCGCGGCAGTGCACAGGACTATTGGGTCCTCGACCTCCTGGGATGGAACTGGCACAAGCTTGGACGCGATGCGGCCCCCCAATCGTTGCAGACTGCCAGGTTCTCCCCGGAGGGTCGTCGCGTCAGTTACATCAAAGACAACGACATCTATGTGGAAGACCTTACGTCATTCGAGATCATCCGGTTGACGACGGACGGAGCGGAGCGGCTGTTCAACGGGAGAAGCAAATCCGCCAACACTTCCATGCTCAACCGGCGATACGGAGACGTGATTGCGGGCAAGGGTGGATACGCCTGGAGTCCGGACGGCAAGTTCGTTGCTTATGTGCAGTCGGACTGGAGCGACGTTCCGGACTTCTACATGATCAACAACACCGAGACCCTCTATCCTGAGATCATCAAGTTTCCATATGTAAAAGTGGGACAGAAGATGGCCTCGTTCCGGGTGGGCGTTGTCGCCTCCGGCGGAGGAGAGACGAGCTGGTTGGATCTTCCAGCAGATCCTCACGAAGACTATCTGTGGCGGATGGATTGGGCGGCTAGTTCCAGTGAATTAGTGTTGCAAATCATGAACCGACGTCAGAATGCTCTGCGGGTGTTGCTGGCGGATGTTTCAGAGGGTGCCGTCCGGTCGATCCTCGTCGAAACAGACAGCGCCTGGGTCGAGCCGAACAACATCTATTGGCTCGACGGTGGTGAAGCGTTCACGTTCGTGAGTGAACGTGACGGGTGGTCGCACGTGTACTTGTACTCACGCACGGGGCGCGAGCTGGGTTTGCTCACGCCGGGCCCGTTCGACGTCATCGTGATTCAGGGAATAGATGAAGAAAAAGGGTGGCTCTACTATATGGCGTCGCCGGACAACGCGACACAGCGTTTCTTGTTCCGGGTACCGCTGGACGGTAGCGGGACTTCCGAGCGGATCACTCCGATGGAATCCCCCGGCACCCATCGCTATCAGGTGTCGCCTGATTTCAATTGGGCCATCCACACCTTCTCGACGAAAGACACCCCGCCGGAGGTTGATCTGATTCGCATTCCGGATCACCGCTCCGCAAGGGTGCTCGAGGACAACACGGAACTTCGCCAAAAGTTGGCCGAGCTCGAGAAAAGTCCCACGGACTTTTTCCGTGTGCCCATTGGCGATGGAGTGGAGTTGGACGGCTTCTCCATCAAGCCATCCGACTTCGATCCGCAGCAGAAGTATCCGCTGTTTTTCTACATCTACGGAGAGCCCGCCGGACAGACGGTGTTGGACTCATGGGCCGGCACGAGATACCTGTGGCATCTGATGCTCACCCAGCAGGGGTACGTTGTGATGAGTGTCGACCCTCGGGGTACCTCGGCTCCCAGGGGTCGCAATTGGCGCAAGAGTATTTACCGTCAGCTCGGAATCGTGGCGGCCAAGGACCACGCCGCCGCCACAACGGAGATCCTCGCCACCACTCCGTACTTGGACCCCGAAAGAGTCGGGATCTACGGACACAGCGGTGGAGGCCAGATGAGCCTCAATCTCATCTTTCGGTACCCGGATCTCTACAAGCTCGCTATGCCGTCCTCGTTTGTGAGCCACCAGCGGTTTTACCATCCCGGCTATCAAGAACGCTTCATGGGACTCATCGACGAGAATATGGAGGGCTACGAAAACGGCTCGCCGATAACCTGGGCACATCGCCTCGAAGGCAATTTGCTCATCATTCACGGTAGCGGAGACTCGAACGTGCATTACCAGAGTTTTGAATCTCTGGTCAATGAATTAGTTGCCCACAAAAAGCAGTTCAGCATGATGGTATATCCCAACCGCAACCATGGATTGAGAGAAGGTCAAAATACGCAGGATCACCTGTACAACCTGCGAACCGACTTCTTACAGAGGTTCATGCCTCCCGGGCCGAAGGTGAAAATGAACTGACGTGCTGAACCCAAGGCCGCAACTAGGGCTCACCGCGAGGCGCCGTTGCCGGCGCCGATCTCGTATCCGGCGGGCGGCTCGACCCCGAACAGGTGCTCGACGAAATAGTCCCAGCGTTTGCGGTCGAAGTACGGGCCGCCCAGGCCGTGGAAGCGACCCGGCATGATCAGCAGGTCGAAGTCCTTGTTCGCCTTGATGAGGGCATCGACGACCTGCAGGGTCGCCGAAACCGGCACGTTGTCGTCGAGCTCGCCATGGGCCAGGAACAGCTTGCCCTCGAGCCTGTGGGCGTTGGTTACGTTGCTCTGCTGGATGTAGTGGTCGTCGAGCGGGAACCCCATCCACATCTCGTTCCAGCTCGCCTTGTCCATCCGGTGGTCGTGATTGCCGGAGGTCGAGACCGCGACCTTGTAGAAGTCCGGATGCATCAAGATGGCGTGCGTCGAGCCGTAGCCGCCGGCCGAACCGCCCCAGATGCCGACTCGGTCGAGGTCGATGTAAGGATATTCCTCGGTCATCTGTCGCATCAGAGCGATGTGGTCGGGGATGCCGCCGTCGCCGAGGTTGTCGTAGGAGAAGTCGCCGAACTCCTTCCCTCGATGGTTCGTGCCCAGGCCGTCGATTTGAACCGAGATGAAGCCCAGTTCGGCGATCGCCTGCGACATGTTGCGGTATGCGCGGAAGGTCTTGGGCACGAAGGAGCCGTGCGGACCGGCGTAGATCAGCTCGACAACGGGGTACTTTTGGGACGGATCGAGGTTCGACGGCCGCCAGATGATGCCGTAGGTGTCGGTTTGCCCGTCACGCGCCTTCCCCTTGAAGGGCTCCGGCCACTTCCACCCGGTCGCCAGGAGGCGCTCGATGTCGGCCTTCTCGAGCTCCATGACGACCTCGCCGTCGTCGCTGCGGCGCAGCACCGAGACGGGCATGGTGTCGGCACGCGAGTATGTGTCGACGAAAAATCGCCCGCTGAACGAGAAGTCTACCGCGTGCTCGGCGTTCTCCGGGGTCAGAAGGGTGACCTCGCCGCCGTCCATGCCTACCCGGTAAAGGTGCCGGAGATAGGGATCGCGGCCGGCCTCGCGGCCGCCGGCCGTGAAGTAGACAGCGCGAGACTCCTCGTCGACGCGGGCCAGATCCCGGACGACCCACTTGCCGCTCGTCAGCTGCCGCTTCACCTCTCCCGTGGCGCCGTCGTAGAGGTAGAGGTGGTTCCAGCCGTCGCGTTCGGAGGACCACAGCACCTCGGCGCCGTCGCCGAGCACGCGCCAGTGGTGGCTCCAGCTATTGATGTGTGGCTCGAGGCGCTCGTGAACGAGGGCGCGCGTCTTCCCCGTCGCCGCATCGACCTCGACGATCTCGCTCATCTGGTAGCCGCGCTCCTGGCGTCGGAAATAGAAGCGCTCGCCGTCTTCGAACCAGGTGAAGCGCGGGCCTTCGCGGTCATCGAGCAGCAGCGGGTAGTAGAGGAGGTCGATTGGCGGCGTCTCGACCGCGACCTTGGTCCTCTTGTAGACGTCGAAGACGACCGGCTCGGCGTGGGTGATGCCCACCTCGCCCGGCAGGGCGTAGTGGTAGGTGTAGGAGATCGGCCTCACCTGGTTCTCTGGCACCGCTTGGACCACCGTGAAGGTCCGCGCCGAACGGCGGTCGAGCCGGTACGAGATGATCTTACGGGAGTCCGGCGACCAGGTCGCCGCGACCGGCATCTCGACGTGCTCGGTCTGTGCCGCCACCATGTTGCGCGGCGACGGCAGCGACTCCATGTAGTCGTTGGCCGCCTCGCCGTCGTCGCTGAGTCGGATCTCTTCTCCCGACTCGGTGGAGCGGACCCAGAGGTTGTGATCACGGTGGAATGCCACCCACTTGCCGTCGGGGGAGGGGCGGTCGAGCCTCGGCTGGCCGCCGAAGCCGGCTCCGCCCCTGCCGCCTCCACCCCGTCCGCCGCCGCGTTCCCCGCGCCGTCCTTCGGCTGGCTCGCAGGCGTAGCTCTGTAGATCGCAGCGGTACGCAAGCTCGTCGACCGTCAGCTCGATCGAGCCGCGGGCGTCGCCGCCCAGCCGAACTTCCTCGCCGAGCTCGAACGTCTCGAAGGGCAAGTTGTCGGCCTCGAACGTTGTGCCGGTGGCTTGCGACAGGGCGCTCGCCAGTCGCCCGTGATCGAATGCGGGCTCTCGGGTCGCGCGATCGGCGTCGACGACGAGGAATAGCTTGCCGTCAGGCAGCTGCCGTCGGTACCAGAACCGATCGCTCTCGCCGATCCATTCCGGATTGACGCTCTCGTTCAGCACCAGCTCGTCGACGTTCGGCGACAGGAACTGCTCGGCGCGCTGGTAGTCGGCGCGCGTCCCCTGCGCTCCCGCCGCTACGGGAACGAGCACGAATGCTATGGCGAGCCATGTCCACCGGGAACTCTTGTTTCGATTCATCGTTCTCCCCTCGAGCCTCAGAGATCCTTGAAGGTGCCAGGATTCTGTCACTCATCGCCGTTTATGGAGACGGCGCCATCCGAAATCGAGAACCATGGATCTGACAGAATCGCCTCGACCGAACGGGAACGCAATTGGATGCAAAGGAAGGATCGCTCAACGGCCTGATTCAGTCGGAGCTGCCGTCCCTCTACGAGGACCATCGGGACCGCGGGTGACCTCTTGACCCGGCTCCACCAAGAGCTCGTCCGCCGACCCAGATTTCGTAGTGAGTCCTTCTGGGCCCGCTTCAAGGTGGAGAATCGCTCCTTGCTACTGGAGGCTCAGGACCTCCTGGAGCTCGGCCGGGTGGCGGATGCGTAGTTGACATGTCACAATGAGGAGCGGCGGCACTCAAGCCTCGGCTATCAGACGCCGCTCTCGTTCCTCGAAATGGAGGAAATCGCCCCTCGACCCTGAGCTCAGATTAGCCCCGAACCGGTTCAGATTTCGGGGCGCATATCCAGGAGACCAATTTCTTTGGAGGCGACATGACGACCGATGTCCAGAAGTCCACGGTGACCGTGACCACGCTGGCGCTGTGTGCTGTCGTTGCTGGTTGCGGGCCAGACGCCGCCACGCGGCAGACCGTGCGTAGCGCGGAGCTGCCGGCGGCGTTGGAAGCGCGGATCCATTCCCTTTATACGACATATGAGCTCGAGGCCGAACAGGTCATCCGTCGGGGGCGTTTGGTTGACCGGCAGTGGCTCCCAGATGGCTCCGGTTACCTGGCTCTCGAGGTCGGCGCAGACCGGTCAAGAGAGGCTCTACTCACGTTGGGTGCCCTCATCCCTCTGGCCGAGACGCACTCTGAGCTAGTGCAGTACGATGCCGCGACCGGAGAGCGCAGCACACTCGTGTCGGCCTCGGATCTTGTTCCGGCGGGTACCTCCCAGCCGCTCACCATCGAAGCTTATGCCCTCTCTGCCGACGGAGGGCGCATGCTCTTTCGTTCGAACACCCGCCGGCTGCCCGGGGCCGGCACTGTGGGCGATTGCTGGCTGCTGGACCGCCGGGCACGCACCCTTCGGAAGCTCGTCTCCGACGCCGAGTCGTGTAGCGGGTCTGGGGATCTGTCGGGGGGTTTATCCCCCGATGGGCGGCACCTCCTCTACGTGAGGCGGGGCAACCTGTTCGTGTACGATCTCGACACGGAGCGACACGTGGCGCTCACGCGGGATGCGCTACCGGATAGCGTCACGAATACTGGTTACTGGAGTCCTGACGGGAAGAACGTCGCTTACACGCAGCGAGACCAACGGAGCGTCAGGAGGTTCCCGATCATCAAATATACTGAGGAATGGTATCCGGTGGCGAAAGACACCCGTTACGCCAAGGTGGGCACCCCCATCGCGACGACACGGGTGGGCGTGGTGAACGCGGATGGCGGCCCGACCCAGTGGATCGCCGTTCCGGGAAGACCGGGTACGTATTACGTCAGCGCGAGTTGGGCAGGCAGTTCCGACGAGCTGCTGCTGGAGCAACAATCTCGGGGGCGGGACGCGTTCAGCGCTTTCTACGTGAACGTACGGACCAGTGCGGTCACCCCGATGTACCACGAATCCGACTCGGCGTGGGTGCGTCTCGAGCTCGAGCCGCTTCGGGATGGCAAGAGGTTCCTGCTGATCAGCGAGCGAGACGGCTGGCGGCACGCATTTCTCCTGTCGCGTGACGGCAAGACGCAGACGCTGCTGACGCCCGGGCCGCACGATATCCAACCCGCCATCTACCGCCGCGCGTATCAGACCGGCATGGTCGACGAGACGGGAGGCTGGTTCTACTATCATGCCTCGCCCGACAATGCCACTGAGTCCTATCTCTATCGCGTCCGATTGGACGGCAGCGGAAAGGCCGAACGGGTGACGCCGGTGACGGCCTCGGGATTCCACCAGTATGTTCTGTCGCCCGGCGGTCGGTACGCCTTCCATAGCTATTCGACCTTCGACACACCGCCGGTGACCGACCTCGTCGAGCTCCCCTCCCACCGGGTCGTGCGCGTGCTGGAGGACAATGCGGCGCTTCGCGAGAAGTTGAAAGCGTGGATCATAAACCCAACCGAGTTCTTCACGCTGGACATCGGGAACGGTGTCGTGATGGACGCGCTGATGATCAGGCCCCGGGACTTCGATGCGGGCAAGAAATACCCTTTGATCGTCTTCATCTACGCCGAGCCGGCGGACAACGTGGTGGAGAACGCTTGGGATGCCCAGCAGCGCAATCACCTCTTCCATCAGGCACTCGCCGACGAGGGGTATCTGGTGGCGTCGTGGGACAACCGGGGCACGCCGGCGCTCAAGGGTGCGGCCTGGCGCCGGGCTATCTTCCCCAGCCTGGGGCCCCTGTCGACCGAAGAGCAGGCGGCCGGCCTGCGCGAGCTGGGGCGCACGCGGCCGTACGTCGACCTCTCGCGGGTGGGGATCTGGGGCTGGAGCGCGGGCGGGACCAACACGTTGAACGCACTCTTTCGCAAGCCGGACCTGTATCACGTGGGCGTCGCGGTGGCCCCGAAGCCGCGGCCCGATCTGTACAGTGCAGGATTCCAGGAACGGTACATGAGGACCCTGGCGGAGAATTCCGAGGGCTACCGCCGGGCTGACCCCCTTAATTTCGCCGAGGGGTTGAAGGGGCGCCTACTCATCATGCACGGCTCGGGAGAGACGAATACCCATCTCCAGCACGTCGAACATCTGGTAAATCGTCTGGTCAAGCTCGGGAAGCCATTCGACTACATGGTGTACCCCGATCGCAACCACGGGCTGAGGGAAGGTGCCGGGTCCACCGCCCACGTACGCCGACTCATCGCGCGGTACTTCCTCGAACATCTCCCTCCTGGCGGACAGTGATCCGCGAGGCGATTGCCGGAGGCTATCTCATGATCACCTCAAGCTTCCCAAGAGCTCCCCTGCTCTCCTACCTCCTCCTCGTTTCGGCGGCCGTGCCCGCCCCGGCACAGGTTCCCGCCGAACTCGAGGCACGTTTGCGAGCGATCTACGAGGAGAACGAGTTCACAGCCAAACGCTTTAGAGCCAATTGGTTGCCCGACGGCTCTGGCTACCTCGTGCTAGAGCCGGCGGCATCGGGCACTGGCCAGGAGATCGTGCATTATGAGCCTTCCAGCGGCAACCGCACCGTCTTCGTCTCGATCGCGCAGGTGACGCCGCCGGGTGCTTCAAGGCCGCTGGAAGTCGGGCAGTACGAGCTGTCGAAGAACGCCGAGCGGGTGCTTTTCAAGACCAACACTCGCCCGGTCGTCGGTCGTCCTATCGACCTCGCCGATCTCTGGTTGCTCGATCGCACGACAGGTTCACTCCGGCAGGTGGCCTCCGGCGTGTGGTCGGCGAGCGCCACCCTCTCACCCGATGGCCAGCGCGTGGCCTACGTGCGCGACGCGGATCTAGTCGTAGAGGATATCCGAACCAAAGTGATTACGCGGATCACGAGGGACGGCAAAGCCGACTCTCTGAAATTCTACGGAATGCGTGTGTTCGTGGGCGAAGGCGCTTCTCAAGCCCCCGGTGTGCGGTGGAGCCCGGACGGTCAGCAGATCGCATACGTTCAGTCGGACATCAGCAAAGTGCCCAGGATCCCCCTTCTCAACAATACAGACTCGGTCATTCCGACGGTTCGCTATGTGTACTACAGCCGTGTGGGAGCGCCCGGCGAGTCGTATCGGCTGGGAATCGCGAGCGCGACGGGCGGCGAGACCCGCTGGCTGTCCCTCCCTGAGTACTCGGACGGAGTCACCGGTTGGAGCTTCGAATGGTCCTGGGAAGACGATTCGAAGCATCTCCTGATCGTTCAGGACAGTCGCGGGAGTGTCGTGCGAGACATTCTTCTCGCGAACGCGGCCACGGGGACCGTCAGGCGGCTCTACCGCCAGGAGGCCCCCTGGGGCCGCGGCCAGCGACCGGTCATCCGCGGCGACCGGATGTACGTGGAGATGGACCGGGATGGTTGGAGCCACATCTACTCCATCTCGCGTGACGGGGAGGAGACGCGCTTGACGAGGGGAGCGTACGACCACTTGCGACCGATGAGCGATCAGAAAGGCCGGTCGTTGTATTTTTCCGCGTCACCCGATAATGCGACACAGAACTATCTGTACAAGGTCCGGCCGGACGAAACGGGAGAGGCGGATCGAGTCACTCCCGCAGATCAGCCGGGACAGCACTCCTACCGGCTTTCTTCGGACGGGCGCTGGGCCTTTCACACCTACTCGACGATCGACTCACCGCCCGTGACGGAGCTGGTGGAGCTCCCGTCGCATCGCCTAGTACGCGTACTTGAATCCAACGCCGAGCTGCGAGAAAAACGGAAGCCCTGGATTCCTCGCCCGACCGAATTCCTCAAGCTGGACATCGGCGGCGGAGTGGTCATGGACGCGTGGCTGATCAAACCGCGTGACTTCGACCCCACGAAGAAGTATCCCGTGATCGTGTACATCTACGGCGAGAACGGGGGGACCACCGTCGACGATGCGTGGGGCCGGCGCTCGATGTTCCACCGGGCGATGGCCGACGCTGGCTACCTCGTGATGTCGATCGACAATCGTGGGACGCCGGCCCCGAAGGGAACCGCGTGGCGACGAGCGGGGGCTCGCGAGATGGGCCCACTTGCGGTACAAGACCAGGCGGCAGGGATACGGCGGCTGGCGCAAATGAGGCCGTATGTGGATTCGACCCGGGTCGGCATCTGGGGCTGGAGCGGCGGCGGATCAAATACGCTCAATGCGCTGTTCCGGCAGGGAGACCTATTCAAGGTCGGGGTCGCCGTTGCGTCCAAGCCGGTTCCCAAGACGTACTATGACAGTTGGCAACGAACCTATCTAGGCACACCCGCCGAGAATCCCGAAGGATACCGACTGAGCTCGCCGATCAACTATGCGGAAGGACTACGCGGGCATCTCCTAATCATCCATGGCACCGGAGAAACGAACTGCTTGTTCCAAGGGGTTGAGCTCCTCGTCAACCGGCTGGTCAAGCTGGGAAAATCGTTCGATTACATGACCTACCCGAATCGCAATCACGGCATCTCCGAAGGGGAGGGCACGTCGCTGCACGTACGCATGCTCATGGCGCGGCACTTTTTGACGTATCTGCCGTCGGGACCGAGGTGAATGACGCGAACCCCAGCCCGCCACACTCCACCCTGGGAGGACCTTTGCATGTTCACACGCTCTGCCCATCGCCTCTTCCCAGCCATTTCCTTCGCCTTTCTGGCCGCGCCGGCGCTGGTACGCGCCCAAGCCTCCGAGTCGGTGCCTTCGCCGATCAGGGTCGGTCCCAACGTGCACGTCAGCGTGGCACGGTCGGCGACCGCCCATTACGAGGTCTTGGTCGCCGCGGACCCTACCGATCCCAATCGGCTGCTCGCGTGCTCGATCATGGCGCGCCGCCCCGAATTCAGCGGCACCTACCTGTCCACAGACGGCGGGCAGCAATGGCGACCCGCGGTGGCCACCGATAGCGGCATCATACGCGGCGACCCGGACTGCGCGATTGGACGAGACGAGAAGGCGTATTTCATCCAGATGTCGAACTATCCCGATGATGGGATCGGTCCGGTTCGTCCGGGGTCGTTCTACTCACACGATGGGGGCACGACATGGCGCCCAGGAGTCGTGCCCATGGCCAGCGGCGCAACGACGGACCGCCCCTACGTTGTGGTCGACAACGGCGCCAAGAGTCCCTACCGCGGGCGGGTGTACCTGTACGGCTCGCCGCCGATGCGAGCGGGCGGTTCCACCCAGTGTGGATCGACAATCGCACGGGCGTGAATCAGATATGGACGGCGACGGTCGTCGCACCGGGACACGCGGTGAACAACGGGTCGCCGGACCTCGCCCGGCTCACGGACGTCTCTTCCCAGGTTCGGCTCGTGCGTACGGGAGTGACCTATGAGCGGGCGACGCAGGAGTTGCACCTCACGGTACGCCTGCAGAACAGGTCGGCGAGACCCATTGTGGGGCCGCTCAAGCTGCGAGCGATCAGCCTCCGGTCGGGGGTCGGTACGCCCACGCCGCTGAACGCGGATAACGGGATCAGTGGCGAAGGGGCGGTCTGGGACTTCTCGCCTGCGGGGCCCGGGGGGGCGCTCGCACCGGGGGGCACGACGGGGGAAAAGGTCCTGTGCTTCCGACTCGCTGGTGCGGAGGCGGCGGATCCGGGGCAGCGATCGGCGCTTGAGCTGCTCAAGTTCGATGGGAGGATCCTCGGCCGACCCCCGGCAAACTGGAACTGAAGTGTTTCCTTAAACGATACACGGTCACGTTGGCCTGCTGATCGCCGGACCGGATATCGATCACGGTTATCGTGAAATGGAGACGAAGATGCGAATGAGTGGAGTAATCCTCCTCGGCGCGTTGATGGGATGTGTCGCCCAGCAGGCCTCAGGGCAAAGTATCCGACGCGCGAAGGTGTCGATCACCGCCGGGCCCACCGTGCAGGTGAGCAAAGCGGAACCGAACGTGATGCATTACGAGATTCTGGCCGCGAGCGACCCGGGGCATCCCGGTCGCCTGATCACGTGCTCCCAGGCGCAGGCGAGGGAGCCCGACCGGGACCGGGACACGAACTGCTACGTAACGTTCGATGGCGGCAAGACCTGGGACCTCACTTTGCAGGTCACCGAGGCTACGACCCAGGCCGATCCAACGGTCGTCTATGGGCTCGGAGACGACGTCTACGTGGTCGTTCTGGTGATTCCGGTCATTCCCGGGACTAGCTGGGGCTTTAGCGCGCATACTGTCGTGTACAAGTCGACCGATGGGGGCCGCACATGGAAGGAGGCGTCGCGGTTCGAGTTCACCGACCGCCCGTACATCGGAATCGATCGGAGCGGCAAGTATCCCGGCCGCCTCTATGTCGCAGGCCATTTGGCCATCCCAGGTATTACATCCTCGGTCGGAACCCGTTATGCGGTGCAGCTCTGGCGGTCGCTCGATGGCGGGAGCACGTTTCTCGGACCGGTGCAGGCGCTCTACCCGGAGGGGGCAAGCATCCTCGGCTTCGGTACGGGTGCGGTGCTGCAGGACGGAACGTTCGCCATCTGGTTTGGGCTTGGCAAGCCGGGCCGGGCCCGCGGGGGGAGGGACAACGAGTATCGGCCATTCCTCGGGCCTAACATGGAGGCCTACGTGGTCACCACGAGCGACGGTGGAGAGACCTTCTCGGAAGCGTCCAAGATTGGTGATTTCACGGTTGCCTTGAGCCGCACACCAGGCGCGTGGCCGCAAGGCCAGATGGCGGTCGACCCGGGCAGCGAGGCATTCAAGGACCGGCTCTATGCGGTGTTCCCCGCCTCGTCGGCCAGCGGGGATAGCCGAGGCCAGGTGCAGTTCATCTATTCGACGGACAAGGGCAAGACGTGGTCGCAGCCAGTGATCGTCAACGATGATCGAACTCCGGGGCCTGGTGAGCCGGCGTCTGATCATTTGCTCCCTGTCGTGGCCGTGAACGAGGATGGCGTCGTGCTGGTGACCTGGAACGACACCCGCGAGGCCAGAGATGGTCTTGGTTGGATCGTGCGGGGTGCGGCCTCGCTCGACGGCGGCGAGACCTTCTCGGCGAGTGTGGCGCTCACCGATGTCGCCCACGACATCTCCTCGCCAACAACCGAGTGGCCGATCATCGTCCGGGGTGGCCAGGGGATGAGCGCCGTGCTCTCGCGACATTTGATCGGCGGCGGTGATACGGGGGGATTAGCCGCCGACCTGGACGGCACCTTTCATCCAGTCTGGAGCGACAGTCGAACAGGCGTAATGCAGCTCTGGACGACGTCAGTGAAGGTGGAGGGCACCGCGGTAAGAAATGGGGCTCCCGATCTCGCGGGACTGGACGACATCAGCCGCTCGTTGAGCCTGGAGCTCTCCCGCCAGAGCTTCGATCGGGCAACGGGCACGCTGAGCTTGACGGCCCAGCTCCGGAATACTTCGAAAGACACCGTCGTGGCTCCACTGAAGGTTCGGGTGCTCCGGCTCGAGTCCCAGCTGGGTATTCCAGAGATTCTGAACACGGATAACGGCGAGAACGGAACCGGAGCTGTGTGGGATTTCAGCCCGCAGCTCCCCGGAGCGGTGCTCGCCCCGGGAGGAGTGTCGTCGCCAAGGACGCTCACCTTTCGAATCACCGACATTCGGCCGGTGGAGCCAGGAAGACGGTTCCGCTCCGGGCTGGTGAGTCTCGACACGCGCATCCTTGGCAGAAGTCCGTAACCCGACAGGTAAAGAGGGAGGGTAGGCCAGATGAAGCGATATCTCGGCGGGGGCATGTTGATGGTCGCACTGTTGATCTGTGCCCTGGTAATACCCGTGGCCGGTGAAGCGCAGCGGACGGATACCGTGGGGTTCCCCCTTGAGCCGACGCGCACAGTCAGCTTCACCACCGACGAGGGCACCTGGCTGGATCTGGACGTGTCGCCCGACGGGCGCACTATCGTCTTCGAGATGTTAGGCGATCTCTATACGCTGCCGATCGCCGGGGGGAAGGCGACGCGCATTACGAGCGGATTCAGTTACGACGCGCAGCCGCGGTTCTCTCCGGACGGCGCGCGAATCGTCTTCGTGAGTGATCGCGGCGGGGCCCATAACGTCTGGATCGCTGCGGCCGACGGGACCGGTCTGCGCATGATTACGCAGGGTGATAATTCCCGTTATCAATCACCGGAGTGGACGCCCGACGGGCACATCGCCGTATTGCGCGGGGCTGGTTTGAGGTCGCGCGTGCCCACCCCGTTTCCCGTCCGTAACTATCCTGAATACGATTACTATGAGCTGGTCCTCCTTGACCTCAGGGGCGGGACCGGGACGCCTCTTCCGGTGACCGGAGGAAAGTCTGTCTCGGGACCCGCCTTTGGCTCGGATCCCCGGTACGTCTACGCCGCGGCCGGAACGCTCGTAGGCTACGGCAGTTGGTCCATCGTCGTATACGACCGAGATACCGGTAAGACCGCGACGCGCGTGCGGCGGCTCGGAGGCGCTGTGCGGCCCATCATCAGCGCCGACAACCGCTGGCTGGTGTACGGCACCCGTCATGATGCGGGCCAAGCGCTCCGGCTCGTGGATCTCACTACCGGCGATGATCGGATGCTGGTGGCGGATGCGCAGCGGGACGAGCAGGAGAGTTGGACGTCGCGCGACCTCATGCCCGCCTCGGCGTTTACGCCTGATGGCCAGACGCTCATCATCTATAAGAAGGGCGGGTTCTGGCGAATCGCGATTCCGGGGGGGGAGGCCACCAAGATTCCCTTTACGGCCGATGTCGAGCTGGGCCTCGCTCCGCTGGAGCGCTTCCAGTATCCGCTGAAAGACAGCACGCTTCTGGTACGTCAGATCCGGGGGGCCCGGCCATCGCCCGACGGGCGCCGTCTGGTGTTCACGGCGCTCAACAAACTGTGGGTGATGGATCTCGTCGGCTGCGAGTCGGGAGCTGGTAGCCGGTCCGCGTGCCAGCCACGTCGCCTCACCAGCGAAGCGTCTGAGTTAGGCGAACATGGGCCTGTGTGGTCTCCCGATGGGCAGTTCATCGCGTATGTAACCTGGACCAACGAAGGGCAGAATTCGGGGGGCGACATATACCGCGTCTCGGCGACATCATCCCGACCGGAGCCGCCGGAACGCCTCACCACGCGTCGTGCGGTCTACGACACGCCAACTTATTCCTCCGACGGACGCCGCATCGTAGCCCAGCGCCGCGGGCGGCAGCAACAGCTGCGGGGAGGCGGGGGGGGCGCCGAGCTGAGTGATCTGGTGTGGCTGCCAAGCGATGGTGGGGAGGCGACGGTCATCGCACCGGGCACTGCCACGCCCCAGTTCACCAGAGATGCCTCGCGTGTCTGGGTCGCGGCCAATGACGGGAGCGGATCGGTCGAGCTAGTCTCGATGCGATGGGACGGTCAGGACCGGCGGGTGGAGGTGACGGTTCCAGGGGCCCAGAATGTCTGGATCTCGCCCGATGGGACCCAAGCCATTGCCACGGGCGGTCCCGGACCGCAGCTCTTCCACTTTGCCATGTCCGGCGTGCCGGCAGACACCATCGACCTCGTGACGCCGGCGGCGTCTGGAGTGCCCCTCCGCAAGCTCACGTCGATCGCGGCGCATTTCTCCGACTGGAGCCGGAATGCGAAGACCATCCACTATTCGATCGGCCGATCTTTCTTCACGATCGATGCACCCTTCACGGCCGATGGGGCGAACGATGGAAGGAGTACCGCGCGACAGCTCGATGTCACGCTTGTTGTTCCCCAGGATCGACCGCGAGGAACCGTGGTGTTCCGCGGCGCGCGACTGGTCACGATGAACGGTAACGAGGTCATCGAGAATGGTGATCTGGTGGTCACCGACAACCGGATCACGGCTGTCGGTGCCTCTGGACGGGTGGCGATTCCTGGGGGGGCGGAGGTGATCGATGTCAGCGGCAAGACGATCCTGCCCGGCTACGTCGACGCCCACGGGCACGTCGGTGCCGGCACATGGGATCTCCTGAGTACAAGCAAGTGGGAGTACCAGGCGAACCTGGCCTACGGAGTCACAACGGTCCGCGATCCCTCGACAGGTGTCGATGCGTTCGGCTACGCGGAGCTGGTGCAGACGGGGGCGATGCTCGGCCCGCGGCTGTACGCGACGGGTCCAGCGCTTCACGGAGACCAAAACATCACCAGCCTCGAGGACGCGCGGAACATCATTGCCCGATATCACGATTTCTACGGGGCGAACTATATAAAGGAGTACTCCCCGGGCGAGCGGAAGGTGCGACAATGGATCATCATGGCCGCTCGGGAGAAGCGCGTCACGGTGGTGACCGATCCCGACATGGACATAGCCAAGTATCTCACCGAAGTGTGGGACGGGTATCACGAGATCGGCCATGGATGGTCCTTCCTTCCGATCTACAAGGACCTCGCGGAGCTCGTCGCGGCCTCCAAGACCGCCTTCACCGCCACCTTGATCACGTCCCTCACCAGCAGAGCCCAGGGTGACGACTATTTCTACTTTCGGCGGAACATCCACGATGATCCCAAGCTTCGGCGGTTCTTTCCGCACGAGGAGATCGATCGGCGAGTCCTGCGTCGAGGAGGGTGGTACGCGGAGAACCAGTTCACCGTGAAGGAAGACGCCGAGGGGCTCAGGAAGATGATCGAGGCAGGTGCGTTGGTGGCCATCGGTGGGCACGGCAACCTTCAAGGCTTGGGCTATCACTGGGAGCTGGAGATTCATCGCATGGGTGATATCCCCACCCGGGAGATCCTCCGTTCCGCGACAATCAATGGGGCCATCGCCCTGGGCCTCGATCAGGATCTGGGCTCGTTGGAGACGGGGAAGTTGGCGGACCTCCAGGTCCTTGATCGGAATCCGCTGCTCGATATCCAAAACACGCAGTCGATCCGTTTCGTCATGCTGAATGGCCGCCTCTACGACGCCAACACGCTGGACGAAGTGTGGCCGCGGCAGCGCACCGTGCCGAGACAGTGGTGGTGGCAATAGGGCCAAGATGACAGTTCCTACTTCCATCTACTGCCGTTCCGCCGTCACGGGGGTGCCCGGCAGGGCAGACCGGATGAAGCTGGCCACATCCGCTTTGAACTTCTCTAGCTCTTCTTCGACGATGTACATCATGTGGCCGGCTTCATAGTAGCTCATGCTCACCCGCTCTTGGTAATCGGGCTCCCAGCCTAGGTGGGCGAAGGTGTACTCCGTGCCAAAGAACGGCGTCGCCATGTCGTAGTACCCGTTGGCCACGAAGACCTGGAGATACGGATTGCGGGCCATGGCCCCTCGAAGCGCCTCGACCTTGGCGACCGGACGACCCTCGTAGTTGCTGTAGTTCCAGGGGCGCACCATCCCGGAGGTGTAGTACACCTCGTCGGTCCGGTAGCCCAGCTCGTTCCGAACGTAGTCCACGAACAATGCCGTGTACGCACCCGAGAGGGCGTGACTCGACGGGTCGAACTCCTGATCCATGCCCACCGCGTCGGCGTCCCGGGCGGTGAAGCGGCTGTCTAGCCGGCCCGTCATCAGGCGCTCGTTCCGGAGCAGCTCCTTGCGGAACTGCCCGGCCTCGATCCGGAGGTTCGTACGCTCGACGAAGTCGGCCGAGACGCCCGTCAGGCGGGCCACCTTTTCCGCGACCTCACGCCGTTCGTCCAGGCTCAGGAGATTGCCCTTGTGCAGCGCCGTCGAGTACTCACCGATGGCGAAGTCCCGGGCCTCGTCCAGAACCGACTCCAGATCCCGACCCTGCAATTCCGGTCCCAGACGGCCGTGATACCAGGCAGTGGCGGTGTAGGTCGGGAGGAACACGACGTAGGGCTTCTCGTTCACGTAATTGAAGCGAATCGTGGAGAAGTCGAGGACCGAAGAGACCAGGACGATTCCGTTCAACTCGATGCCCCGGTCCTGGAGGACGGGAGCGAGACCCGCAGAACGGAGGGTCCCATAGCTCTCTCCCAGGAGGAACTTCGGCGATGTCCAGCGCTCGAAGCGGGTACTGTAGCGGCGGATGAACTCAGCCACCCATTGGAGGTCCTCCTCGACCCCGTGGAACTGGCTCTTGCCCTCCCCCTCCACGGGCCGGCTGTAGCCGGTCATCACCGGGTCGATCATGACCAGGTCGGTGACGTCAATGATCGAGTACTGGTTCTCGACCAGGCGGTAGGGGGGGGGAGGCTGGAATCCGTCCTCGGCCATCTGAATCCTCCGGGGCCCCAGAGCACCCATGTGGAGCCAGATGGAGGCCGAGCCCGGTCCTCCGTTGTAGGCGAAGGTGATTGGACGAGTCCGGCCTCCGGGCATGCCGTCGCGTGTGTAGGCGACGAAAAACGCCTTGGCCTTGGGCTCCCCCGCCTCGTCCTTCAAGAGGAGGGTTCCGGCGGTGGCCGTATAGCGGACCTCCTCACCGCCGATGCGCACGCTGTGCTGGGTCTTGTTCAGGTCCTCCTCGGGAATCGAGCCAGCGGCGGGCTCGGACTCCGCGCCCGGTTGCTGTGCACCGACGCGCTGCGCGTGAAGCGTCGTCATCACCAAGACAACCGCGGTGATCAGTACGTGTCTCATCGAAATCTTCTCAGTGCGTTGAGGTCGGGAGGGGAGGTGGAAAACGGCCAACGGGGCCCCGGTAACCACTATATGTTGGGGTCGGTGGACTTAAGGTAATACCCCCTTCACCCAAAAAGCAGGAAGAGCATGTGCCCTAGCACTCCAGCGCAGAGACCGCCGGTGAAGTGGGTGGCGATGGCCAGGCTGGTCAGGTCCCGCTCGTTGATGCCGTCCATCATGCCCACATGAGTACTCAGGAAGCCTGCGTTGCAGATGCCAATAGCGGTAAAGACACAAAGGGCTTTGGCGTCTATGATACCGCTCTCCAGGAACTGCGGAACCATGGCAACTGCGGCGCCAACCGACCCCAAAGACGTGACCGGAAACGCGATAGCTTCCGGATTGGAGAACCCAAACAGCGGTTCGATGATGAAGGACAGTTTCCCTCCGATCCAAGGAAAGAAAGCGATCCCTTCATATGCACCTCCGGTATACACACCCTCGTTCGGTCCATAGGCGAGCATCATGACCATGGTGGTGATGATGATGACCCCGGGCATGATGTCGAACCCCGTCTTGACACCATGGACGCCGCCGTCCAGCATGGCTTGCAGGACCCGCTGCGCGACGTTGCCTTGACGGACTTCCCGATAACGCAAAATGTCGTAACCTTCTTCCTCCCCGGAGACTACGTCCTCGTCTTTCCCGTATTTCTTCCTTCCGAAGTACCCCATGAGCCTGACGCTGACAACGCCTCCTAGAATCGCGCCGATGTTACCCAGCAGGACTGCTCTCCCCAAGGACTCAGTATCTGATGACAAAGCCAACATGAACGTTGTCACGATGAGCCCCATGCCGAAGACAGTGCCCAAGTTCACGAAAGTCGTGACTTGCCATTTCTTGAAGTACTTCAGGAATCCTTTATCGGCGCTCAAAGGCATGACGGCGGGATTGTCCGATAGATAGGTGGCAACAGCGCCGACCGAAATCGCGCCGGGTAGTCCAAAGAGCGGCTTCATCAGCGGAGACAGGATTCGGTTGGCGATGCTCACGATGCCGAACTCGGAGATGACTGACGTGAAGGCACCCGCGATGATGATGACTCCCATCAGGAAGAAGACGGTGTTCAGTATGAGATCGTGAGCCGTCCCCATCATAGTCTTGAGTGCGTAGGCAAGACCCATTCTCGACGCGAAGACACCAAACAAGCCTCCGGCGATAACCAAGGAAACGATGGTCTCCGTGGTGATGGCTTTGACGATTTTTTTCTCTGCCTCGTCCGTTTCGACTGTCTCGTCTCCAGTGACTCCGAATGCCATGCGCTACATCCTGTTGGAGTTGGGTGTGATCGCTGAATGTGCTTTGTCTGCCTCGGATGGCAAGAGAACGCATCATATCCAAGGAAGACATCTGCCGATCCAAGGAAGACATATGCCGAGTGGTATAGTGTGGCCATGGCCGGATCGTTAATCTCGCTTCGACAACCGGCATGCGTGGCGGAACTGGACACACAACCTACGGTGCGGTCGACGCGATGATCGAGAAGGGATACGTAGATCCGGAGCGCCTGTTCATCACTGGGTACAGCGCAGAGGGGTGCTCACTTCTTGGATGATCGGTCAAACGGACCGGTTCGTTGCGGCTGTGGCCCGATTCTCGACTGTCCCTCTCCCGCGAGGTAACCCGTGCACCACTCTCCCAGATTCCCGCTCCTGGCGTTGGCTGCCGTTTTCGTTCTCACGTGGACACTGTCTTCCGGACTGGTCGGGCAGACGCGTCAGCCCACGCCGATCCGACAGTCGACCCTGACCGTTGAGACCGCTACCACAAGCCCGTTGACCTTGCGCGACGCATCCCGCAACGACCGGTGGCTGGGGCTTGGCGTTCGCGACATTCGCTGGGACCCCGACGGATCGGTGGTCTACTTCCGCTGGAACGCGGACCCGCAATCTGACGACGTGTCCGAAGCCGACCCGTGGTACAAGGCGGATCGAGACGGCCGCTGGGTGGAACAGGTGACCGATCCCGGCGTAGCCAGATCGATCCCGGGTGCCAACCTGGAATGGAGCCCCAACGGGCGGCTCGCGGTGTGGAGTTCAGGCTCGGGGGTTTTCCTTTATAAATCGGGTCAGACTCGAGCCATTGTCACCCTGGGGACCTCGATTCAATCCACCCGCTTCCACGGTGACGGTGCGGTGGATATCGTGTCGAGCGAGTCGCTCTACCGATATGCGATCGCCGAAGGTTCGCTGGCCCTTCTCGCGAATCGGTACACGGTCGAAACGTCCCGCACGACCGCCGAGGGCGAGTGGCTTGCGGTGCAACAGCGCGAACTCTTCGAACACGTTCGTAATCAGGATGCGCGGCGCGAAGCGATCGCGGCGGCGGGACGGACGGGTTCGCCGACCCAACCGATTCCGGTCAAGAGCGGGCAACGCCTGGAGAACATCCAGGCATCGCCCGACGGGCGGTATCTGACGTTCCGCGTGCGCGATCCGGCCACCGATCGGCCCAACACGCAGTACATCGACTACGTACACGAGTCTGGCTATTCCGCGGTTCGGAACGCACGAGCCAAGACCGGTGAGCCACGAGACGTGGTTACCATGGGCATCCAGCGTATCGACCCAGCGGTACCGCCCGATTCCCTACATGTGACGTGGGTAACCCTCCCGGAGGCGGGTGACGAAAACACTGTGCCGCACGGGCCGTATTGGAGCCCCGACGGACGGCGCGCGCTGGTGCAGTTCATCGGTGAGGATCACCAGGACGTGTGGTATGCCGAGTTGGATGTGACGACCGGCATCACCACAGTGATTACGCATGATCACGACGACGGCTGGATCGGCGGACCGCCGGTGCAGGCGAACTACCTCCGGCCCGCACTGCTCGAGTGGTTGCCCGATGGGAGCTGGGTGTTCGCCTCGGAGCGGTCGGGATGGAGTCATCTGTATCGCGTCGACCAGACCGCGACGATCACGCCCCTGACATCGGGTGAATGGGAGGTGCGGGCCGCCGAGTTGAGCCGCGACGGCGCGGTCTGGCTGCTGCAGACTAGCCGGGACCATCCGTCGGACTATCACCTGTATCGCATGCCGGCCACGGGCGGGGAGATGGTGAAGCTAACGGAGGGCGTGGGCCGTAACGAAGGGTGGCTCTCCCCGGACGGAGATCGGCTGACGGTGCTCCACGGCACGACCACCGAACTGCCGGACCTGCTCACCGGGCGCGTGGGGTCCGACGAAATAAAGCGAGTGACCGTAAGTGGAACCGACAGCTACTTCACGCACGCCCTCGCGACCCCTACCATCGTCTCGTTCCCGCACCAGGACGGGCAGCCGATCTGGGGGGCGTTGTACACTCCGGACGACCCGCATCCCTACCGGCCCGCAGTCATCCACATCCACGGCGGCGGTTATCGACAGTTCGCGCATCGGGGATGGTCGGTGTACGGCTGGGCGTTGCACGTGGGATTCCTCAACTATCTGGTGCAGCAGGGGTACACGGTCCTGGATTTTGACTACCGGGGCGGGGCAGGCTTCGGGCGGGATTTCCGAACGGACGTCACGGGGTCGCTGGGCATCAAGGACGCGGACGGCGTGGCCGAGGCAGCACGGTACCTGGCGCGGGAGCAGGGGATCGATCCCACGCGCATCGGGATGCACGGTGTTTCTTACGGCGGTTTCCTTACGCTGATGACCCTGTTCCGGCACCCCGGCGTCGTCACCGCCGGGATCGCGCGCGCGTCCGTGACGGACTATGCCCACTACTCCGACGGGTGGACGAGCCGCATACTCGGCGTGCCGCACGAGGACCCGGAAGCTTATGAACGCTCGGGCCCGATCTACTATGCGGACGGGCTCCGGGATCATCTCTTGCTCACGCACGGGATCGTGGATGACAACGTCCACTTCCAGGAGGCCGCCCGGCTTGTGCAGAAGCTGATCGAACTCGAGAAGGATTTCGAAGTGATGTACTATCCGGTCGAGCCGCACACGATTCAGACCGAGGCGTCGCGATACGACTTCGTGCGGCGGGCGGCGGCGTTCTTCGACCGCCATCTGCGTCTTGCGCCACGGTGAGCGCGTGGGGCAATGTGTCTTCGTGGATCTCGTCTTTGGGAACGGGCGTCCCGCCGGGGAGCGTCTGGAGGTGAAGCATCCTTCATACTAATTCTGACATACTAATTCTGAAGGTTCCCACTCGCGCGGTCGGCGTTGCGATACACTTCGGCCGGCAGCACCGGCAGAATGAGCGTGGAAGGGTGCTCGCCGTCGTGAAAGATGGTCTGCCGGGCGAGCTGCATCTCGGTGGTAGTGCCGATCGGTGCACCGGTATTCGGGTTCCGAGCATAGAGTGGAAAGTTGCTGCTCGTGATTTCCACGCGGACACGATGCCCGGGCTGGAACACGTGTCCGACATGGCTCAAATCGATTTCGAACCGATAAATCTCGCCTGGCGTCATCAGCCGTGGCTCGGATAACGAATCGCGGAAGCGAGCCCGGATTACGCCGATATACGGCCCCAACATCACGGCGCGCTCGTCCGGGTGTACGTCAATCAGCTTCGCCATGAAATCGGTATCACGAGCGTCACTGGACGCGTAGAACACAAGCTTGATGCGGCCAGCAATGGCCACCGGTTCGGTCAGCAACTCACTCGTGTAGACCAATACGTCGTCGCGTCGCTCGACAAAACGCTGGTCCAACGATTGCCCGGAGTGTGTCCACGACAATTCCTTGTCAGGAGTCGTTGGAACCGGGAATTCCGGGTTGTAGATGTAGCGGTCGGGCGTCTCGGATCCCGGCGGTTCGCGCGAAAGCACTCCGTCACCGGCCATGGTGTTGGCCGTTCCGCCACTGTGCAGGTACCAGTTCTCCGTGCTCACCCGCGGGGGCGGCCACGACGGAGAAGTCAGCCATTTGTTTATGCCGGTCAGGTAGTACTTCACCTTGGGTTCTTTGTCGATGCCGTTGTCGGTCTTGTCCTTCAGCCAGTAGTCGAACCACCTAAGGTGCAGTTCCTTCATATCGACAATGGCCTCCTTATCGAACGAGAAGTCAGCCACCTCGAGCCTCGGGTTGCGGGTGCCGCCGTGGGTCCACGGGCCGAGGAGGAGCCATTGGCGATCCTCCGCCGGCGACTCGGCGGTCATACCTTCATAAAAGAACATCTCTCCCCCCTGGTCCCCGTCAAACCAGCCGGTGATGTGAAGGGCCGGATAGTCGATGTTCTCGAAATGGCCTGCGAGATCCATTCGCTTCCAGTAATCGTCGAAGGTGGAGTGCGTAATGTAATCCTGCCACATCTGGGAGGGCATTCCCATCGCCTCATCCATTGTAGCAAGTGGGAGGTGGTTGTAGACCGTGGCCCAATCCACCATATCGAAATTTTGGCTTGTCCTTCCAGAGATACCAAAGTACCAGCGCAGGGGATACAGGTTGACTGCTCCGTAGTTGTAGTGGTATTCGCGGAACGTCCTGCCCACTGCAGCCGTACTCGCGAGGGCGACCAGGTGGGGCGGCCTGAGCTTGGCCGCCGCCCACTGAACGTAGCCCAGATACGAGCCACCCATCAGTCCGACCTTCCCGTTACACCAGGGCTGTTGCGCCACCCATTCCACCGTGTCGTAGCCATCCTCGTCTTCTTGAAAAAAAACATCGAACTCACCGTCCGACTCACCGCGGCCACGCACATCCTGGATGACCACCGCGTAGCCTGCGCGGGCGAAGTATCGTCCAGACTCCAGCGAAGACTCCCCATTGTTGAGGTATGGAGTTCGGATGAGAAGGGCTGGATACTGTCCGGGCTCTTTGGGCAAATAGACCTCGGCGGAAAGCTCGATTCCGTCCCTCATGGTGGCTCGCTGGTCGAACAGCATCCGCGGGTAGAGTAACGGCCCTTGAGCTTCGTCCCGGGTTTGCGCTGAGGCCTCTGATTCGTGGAGGAGTAAGCAAGCCAGAACGACGACGCTGGAGCGAAGAACACTAGATAGCATGACAACCTTCTCGTCGATGATAAACAAAAATGATAACCTGCTTGCTGGCCACAAGCCATTGGGATCGCAGACCCAACCCCACCGCTGCGTGTGTCATTCGAAGCCCGGCCACGGATCGCGCTGAAGGCCACAAACTCGGAGGTGACGCTGCTCATTGGAGTGACATCCCTGATTGGGACACACTTCGGACACAGCCTCGGAAGCCGCAAAGAAGCCCCGGCACCAGTTACGGTGTCGGGGCTTACGCTTTCCCTCAGTGGGCCTGGGAAGACTCGAACTTCCGACCTCACGCTTATCAGGCTCCTTAGTAGGGGTCGGAAAACTCAGATGGATCGCGCGATTTGCCGCCTTCGCGATTCTTCAATCTCGTGATCTGCCGGGTCCAATCGACAGGACAACCGACAGGAAAGACGGACTGGACGAGCAACGTCCTCCAAGGCTGCAGACTGGATCCATGTGGTGGGATCAGCCTCTGCCCCCGAGTAGTTCCTGCGCCTCGCCTTCGGTAAGCCCCACCTCGGCCACGTCCTCACTGGCCTCGAGCAATGCTCGATCCTCCGCCATTCTGGCTAGGGCCAGCGAACCGGTGGCTGAGACTGCGCACAGCAGAGCCAAAGGACCGATTATTATGGCAGTGAATAGCCACAGGTCCACAGCAGCACTCGCCAGCCCCACAGCAACCATGGCAGCCGGAAACAGACCCAGCAACACACCACCCACCGCCCCCCAAGCGCCGAATCGGGGAAGCGACAACTCATCGAATCTGCGACGGCGCCCTGCAATCCCAAGCACCGTTGAGAAGAGCGCACCACCAACGAAGCCGGGTAGCGCCAGCGCCGGCAACGGGGCATCAAAGATTTCAAAGAAGACTACCCACGGAAGACCGGGCAGCAACAGCGAGGTTATCCCTATCAGCACACCGACGAGCGCCCATCCGGCCGCCCAGGTCAGGCCCATTCCAACCGCACCGCGGATGCGTCTCAGCCACTTCTTCATGGCATCCTCCGGTCCTGATGCTCCGGACGAGGACCGGCAATCCGCCGGACGCCGCCGGACGCCGCCGATCGAGCGGCCAACCCGCCTCCCCTTAGAACGAAACCGCCCGCGCAGGCTTGTCCTTCACGTGGCGCTTCATCCAATCGAACATCTCCCACACGGTGTGTAGCACCGACTCCCGGGCCCGGTATCCGTGACTCTCTTTCGGCAACATGACCAGCCGAACCGTGCCCCCGAGTCCTTTCACGGCATGGAACAGCCGCTCGGATTGAATGGGGAAGGTGCCCGAGTTGTTGTCGATCGCCCCGTGGGTCATCAGCAGCGGCTCGTTGATCTTCTCCGCGTGCATGAAGGCCGACATTTGGAAGTAGACTTCGGGCGCCTCCCAGAACGTGCGTCGCTCGTATTGGAAGCCGAAGGGGGTCAGACTGCGGTTGTAGGCGCCGCTGCGCGCGATGCCCGCCGCGAAGTCGTCCGAATGGGCGAGCATGTTGGCCGTCATGAAGGCACCGTAGCTGTGCCCCGCGATCCCGATCCTGTCTCGGTCGGCGACGCCTAGCTCCACGAGCTTGTCCACCGCCGCCTTGCCATTGGCGACCAATTGGTCCACGTACGTGTCGTTTGCGGTGAAGCCACCCACGATGGGCATGGCTGCGTCGTTGAGTACTGCGTACCCCTGCGTTAGGAACAGCAGGTGCGATGCACCCGAGATCATCGTGAATCGGTGAGCTGAGCCCCGCACCTGGCCGGCTCCGTCCTCGTCTGCGAATTCCCGAGGGTACGCCCAGACCAGCGCCGGCAGCTTTTGGGCTTCCTGGTACTCCGCGGGCAGGTACAACTCGCCCGACAACGGAATGCCGTCCGCGCGCTCGTAGTAGATCTTCCTCTTGGTGATCCCCGCGAGCCGCGGCTGGGGATTGGAGAACTCGGTCAGGGCACGGCGCTCATCCCGGTCGGTCCAGACCGCGAAGTAATTAGGCGCCTCCGTCGATGTTTCGCGCCTCGTGACGATCCGCTCCCCCTCCTGATCCAGCACCGTGGTTACCACCTCGTAGCTGTCCGAAGTCGAGCGAAAGAGTCTCTCGCTCTCGCCGTCGCTCAAGCTCACACGGTCCAGGAAGGGCCGGTCGCCTTCCGGCGACCCTCCTGGGCCGGTGGTGAAGATGTTCCTGCCGTCCATTCTGACGATGGGCTTGCCGTCGCCGTCCATCGCGGACACGGGGTCACCCGGATTCCCGTACCAATCGTCGGTGTTCCGATCCCAGAGAAGGTAGGGCGCCGCTTCGGGCTCATCCGCGTCGACCACCCAGGTGCGGCTGCTCCGGGTGGGCCAATCGAACTCGTAGACCAGCGCTGTCCGGCCGTCCTCTCCCCAGAGCACCGGATACGCGAACCTGAAGGCTCCGGATCCTAGCCGTCGCTCGGTCCGGATCAGCTCCGCTGGCTCACCCGAGAACGGCGCGTCGAGGGTCAATACCCGGTCTCTGTGCGGGATGTCGGTGGCCGGATCGCCCCCGTCCAGGGCCTCGATGTAGGCCAGAGTCGCCGGCGTGCCAGGGCGCCAGGAGAACTGGCGCAGACCGGCGCGGCGGAACCCCATGTGCTCGGGGCCTCCCTCGTCGATCGCGAGGCTCGCCGCGGCGTGGACTACCTCTCCGATCCCGTTCCACACTTCGATTTCTTTCGCGAAGCGTGCGTCCGGCACCAGCCGGGAGTAGGGCGCGACCGTTCGGACCGCCAGGAAGTACTCACCGCTGGGGGATGCTTCGAGGGATGCATAGATCGCCGGCGGACCCACCGGACGGACAGTTCCCGTTTCCGCGTGGACCAGGGCCGGCTGTGACGTAAGAAAGTATTCGAACAACGCCTCGTCGTGGCCGTCCTTGAGCAGGTCCTGGTAGGTCCACGCGGGCGCTTCGACCCCTGAGGACTCTTGGACGAGGGGACCGAACGGCACCGCCGGGCGTTCGGGAACGGAGCCGCGGCTCTCGACGGTGAGGTGGCACAGAAGGTGTTCGCTGTCGGGCATCCATTGACAGGCCTGGCCGCGCGCGCCGTTGAGCCGTTCGTCCGTGAGCGCCCGGGCTGAGGCGGCCGACGGATCAGCCACCCACAGCGTGATCCGGGCCGCGGTCGTCTGGGCAAAGGCGAAGCGGCTGCCGTCAGGGCTCCACATCGGAGGGCTGAGACCGCCCTCCACGCCTGTCACTGCCCGCTCGCCTCCCTGGTCGATGTCTACAATGCTCATCCGGACGAAGGGTGGGGACGCGTGCAGACCGTTGGTGCGTGGGCTGATGCGTCGGCCCGCGAGGCGCAGCATGGGTTCCGCGAGAGCCCCGATGCCAGGCATGCTCTCCCGGTGACCCAGCAGGAGCCACTCTCCTCCTGGACTGACGCTCCCGGTCGGCGTGGGCGAGGCTTCCAGGATGTCCACCACGTCGGGGGGCGGGACCTGGTAGGGCTGTTGGGCCTTGCCGGGTTGGGGGCAAAGAAGCGCCGCGATCGGGACCGCCATGGCGATCGAAATGAGCTGTCTCATCGTCTGTCTCCGGGTCGACGCCTGGTCGTTGCCTGATTCTAGAGCGTCCGGATCACCGGCACCACGTGTGGGAAGCACCTGATTTCACCTATATCCTGCCGCTCCGCAGGACGCGCATCATTCATGCACGGCGTGCATACTTCACCGGGGATCGTGCGTCCGTCTGCGCTGGCTCGCCAGCATCCTCTTGAAGCCTGCTTGAGCGAGGCGAGAACCCTCCCCTTGCGAGGCCGTGCCCATGCCAAGGTGCACTGTCACGGTTCGCCCATGCAAGGACGAGACGATCGGATGCGTGGGTGGACAACGGGTGAGACCATCTGCCGGCGGGTCCCGGAGCGCGTGTGGGGAAACCCACGACCCCTGATGGCAGGGGGTGGTGTTCCAGTGCTCCTTCGTCCTTTCCAAACTCGGGCTCTCCAGGTCCATGGAAGTCCGTGGGCAACCGCACGGTCCAGAAGGACCTGAGCTTCCTTAGATCGGTTCTTCGGTGGGCCACGATGGCCGGGGATGGACGCGGGGGTGTGCTGCTGGGGATCGCGTCGGAGGTAGACTGGCGATTTCGTGTGGCTCTCGTTTTGGCCTACGAGACTGGTCACCGCATTGGAGCCATCCGGAACCTGCTGTGGTCCGATCTGGACCTGGAGGGTGCGCTCATTAGTTGGAGGGCCGAGTGCGAGAAGACTGGCTATGCACACAGCACGCCGATGACGGATCACCCGAGACAGGTGATCGAGGAAATCCGGCGAAGGAGCCCGGGGATTGGCGATGCTCCCTTGCTCCCAGCACCGAAGGACAGATCACGGCCGGTCGGCCGGTATGTCGTACGCGGATGGTGGCGCAAGGCCGAGAGGCTTGCTGGATTCGAGCGTAGGCAAGGTCGCGGTTGGCACTCCGTGAGGCGAAAGTTCGCGACGGACCTGATGCATGCGCCGCTCAAAGTGCTGTGCAAGCTTGGCGGCTGAACTCTTCGTACCCTCGTCGCGAGCCGGGAGGCAGTGGATCATCGTGGGACATGACGAGGAAAACGTAGAGGACGCGGAACGTCGCCGTTGGAACCACGAAGAAGTCGATCGCGACGATGTCCCCGACGTGGTTTTCGCCACCCACAATGTGTGCTGAGACGGTATTCACCTGACAGTTGACCACGAGAGAGGACGGTGGCCAGCCGCCCTCGCCGGAGCTAATTGAGAGATGTCGAAGTCACTCACTTAGCACGGGAGAGAAGATGACCACCGTCCAGGGGGAGAAGATAGCGCGCCGCAAGCTGAGCCTGCTACAGTTGGCCCAGGAGCTCGGCAACGTGAGCAAGGCGTGCAAGATCGTGGGCTACAGCCGGCAGCAGTTCTACGAGATCAGGAGGAACTTCCAGCTTTACGGGGCCGAGGGGCTGATCGACCAGCTTCCGGGGCCGAAGGGACCGCACCCGAACCGGGTGAGTGAAGAGATTGAGCAGGCGGTCTTGGCCCACGCCTTGGAGGCTCCGACGCACGGAGCTCAGCGGGTCGCGGACGAGTTGCTGCTCGGAGGGATCCAGGTGAGCTCAGGAGGCGTACGGGGCGTGTGGAGCCGGCATGGCCTCACCACGAAGCACGAACGGCTGCTCAGGCTCGAAGAGACGGCCAGGGAACGGAAGCTGAAGCTGACCGACGAGCAGATCGAGCTGCTGGAGCGCTTCAGTCCCGAGTTCCGGGAGCGCCACATCGAAGTCCATTACCCGGGCGACCTCGTCGCCGTGGACACGTTCTTCGTCGGAACGCTGAAGGGGGTCGGCAAGGTGTACCTGCAGACCGTGCTCGATTGCTTCAGCCGCTACGCCTGGGGCCGGCTCTACACGAGCAAGCTCCCGCTCACGGCGGTGCAGGTGATGAATAACGACGTGTTGCCGTTCTTCGATGAGCACCGGGTCCGGGTGAAGACCGTGCTCAGCGACAACGGCCGCGAGTTCTGCGGCCGTCCGGACCGTCACCCATATGAGCTGTTCCTTCAGCTCGAGGACATCGAGCACCGCACGACGAAGGTGGGCAGGCCCCAGTCCAACGGCTTCATCGAGCGCTTCCACCGCACGCTCCTCGACGAGCACTTGAGGGTGAAGGGCCGCACCACCTGGTACGAGACCGTCGAGGAGATGCAGCAGGACCTCGAGGCGTATCTGGAGACCTACAACCGGAAGCGGCCGCACCGCGGTCGAGCCATGGAGGGCCGCACGCCCTATCAGGTCTTCAAGGCCGGTCTCACCGACGCCAGGAAGGCCGCAAAGGCCAGGAAGGAGGAGGCTAAGACGAAGGCAGCCTAGATGTGCTGAGACGGTATTCACCTGACAGTTGACCACGAGAGAGGACGGTGGCCAGCCGCCCTCGCCGGAGCTAATTGAGAGATGTCGAAGTCACTCACTTAGCACGGGAGAGAAGATGACCACCGTCCAGGGGGAGAAGATAGCGCGCCGCAAGCTGAGCCTGCTACAGTTGGCCCAGGAGCTCGGCAACGTGAGCAAGGCGTGCAAGATCGTGGGCTACAGCCGGCAGCAGTTCTACGAGATCAGGAGGAACTTCCAGCTTTACGGGGCCGAGGGGCTGATCGACCAGCTTCCGGGGCCGAAGGGACCGCACCCGAACCGGGTGAGTGAAGAGATTGAGCAGGCGGTCTTGGCCCACGCCTTGGAGGCTCCGACGCACGGAGCTCAGCGGGTCGCGGACGAGTTGCTGCTCGGAGGGATCCAGGTGAGCTCAGGAGGCGTACGGGGCGTGTGGAGCCGGCATGGCCTCACCACGAAGCACGAACGGCTGCTCAGGCTCGAAGAGACGGCCAGGGAACGGAAGCTGAAGCTGACCGACGAGCAGATCGAGCTGCTGGAGCGCTTCAGTCCCGAGTTCCGGGAGCGCCACATCGAAGTCCATTACCCGGGCGACCTCGTCGCCGTGGACACGTTCTTCGTCGGAACGCTGAAGGGGGTCGGCAAGGTGTACCTGCAGACCGTGCTCGATTGCTTCAGCCGCTACGCCTGGGGCCGGCTCTACACGAGCAAGCTCCCGCTCACGGCGGTGCAGGTGATGAATAACGACGTGTTGCCGTTCTTCGATGAGCACCGGGTCCGGGTGAAGACCGTGCTCAGCGACAACGGCCGCGAGTTCTGCGGCCGTCCGGACCGTCACCCATATGAGCTGTTCCTTCAGCTCGAGGACATCGAGCACCGCACGACGAAGGTGGGCAGGCCCCAGTCCAACGGCTTCATCGAGCGCTTCCACCGCACGCTCCTCGACGAGCACTTGAGGGTGAAGGGCCGCACGACCTGGTACGAGACCGTCGAGGAGATGCAGCAGGACCTCGAGGCGTATCTGGAGACCTACAACCGGAAGCGGCCGCACCGCGGTCGAGCCATGGAGGGCCGCACGCCCTATCAGGTCTTCAAGGCCGGTCTCACCGACGCCAGGAAGGCCGCAAAGGCCAGGAAGGAGGAGGCTAAGACGAAGGCAGCCTAGACACAGCTCCGGCGAGGGCCAACTGTCAGGTCATTACCATCTCTGTACAGCCTAGACACAGCTCCGGCGAGGGCCAACTGTCAGGTCATTACCATCTCTGTACACACAATGGAACCACTAGTTCTTGAGCGTGATTTGCCGCGATCGGTTTCTATACGCGATCCACAAATGACCAGCTCTTGTCTCAAAGTATCTTTTGTTCGCGTAAGAACCATATTAATATTCTATTGTTCGCATCGCCTCATTTCTAATAAGATTTCAGCAATTCCTATTATTGAGTAGATCGCAGAATGGCTACACAATGAGGTGGTCCTACTTCGTTGGACAGTCCGAGGGCGATCTTAAGGTGGATTCCGATGGTCTCCAAAGCCCTCGGGGTCCCGCTTGAGGCCGGGTGTTCTCCTTCGAGCCCGGTTTGAATATAACCTCCGTCTTCCCGTCGGGACTGGTTCCCGATGGGAAGACGGAGGGAAGGGCCGCGCGTAGATCCCGCGACGATCGCAGGCGTCGTTGCGCCGGTTGGGTGGCGTCGCGCCGGATCGTCCTCACCACACCTCCGCGCCTTCGCGATAGGCCTCGCCCGGCGTCCGTCCGCCCAGCGACGAGTGCGGGCGCGCTTCGTTGTAGAAGTCGATCCACGAGCCGATGATGCGTTGGGCGTCGGGCCCGTCCCGGAGCTCGTAGAGGTACACCGCCTCGTACTTCAGCGACCGCCACAGCCGCTCGATGAAGATGTTGTCGAGGAAGCGGCCCCGGCCGTCCATCGAGAAGCGCACGCCCGCACCCAGCACCCGGTCGGCGAACGTCTCGCTGGTGAACTGGGAGCCCTGATCCGTATTGAGGATCTCCGGAGCCCTCCAGCCCAGCGCGTCGTCCAGCGCCTGGACGCAGAACGACGCGTCCATCGTGTTCGACAGCCGCCAGGCGAGCACGTGCCGGGTCGCCCAGTCCATCACGGCCACCAGGTAGAAAAACCCTTGCGTCACCGGGACATAGGTGATGTCCGCGCACCACACGTGGTCCGCCCGCGAGATCGTGAGGCCCCGCAGCAGATAGGGGAAGACCCGGTGCTCCGGACTCGCCACGCTCGTGCGCGGCCGCCGGTAGGTCGCCTCCATCCCCATCAGGCGCATGAGCCGCCGGATCCGGTGCCGGCCCGCGGCAACGCCCTCGCGGCGCAGATGCCGCATCAGCTGCCGGCTCCCGTAGAACGGATACGCCATGTGGAGCCCGTCCATGCGCCGCATGAGCGCCAGGTCCTCGGCGCTCTCCCCCTTCGGCCGGTAGTACTGCGACGACCGGCTCACGCCCAGCAGCGCGCACTGCCTCGAAAGACTCAGCGGTCCGTCCCGCTCGATCATCCGCCCCCGCTCCGCCCGGCTCAGCGCTTGAGCCCGCGCCGAAAAAAATCCCGCTCGACCGTGAGCTCCCCGATCTTGGCGTGCAGGTCCCGGATCTTCGCCTCGTGCTCCAGGGCGGCCTTGCGGCCCGCGCCCCCGGCAAACACCTCCGGCAGCCCTTCGAGCAGCTGCCGCTTCCATGTGGTCACCTGGTTCGGATGAAGCTCGTGCCGCGCCGCGATCGCCTGCACGCTGTCCCGCTCGCGCAGCGCCTCGAGCGCTACCCGTGCCTTGAACTCCGCCGTGAACCGCCGTCTCTTCCTGGCCATCTCGGTGCCTCCTCTTCCGCTCTGGAATCCACCTTAACGACCTGTCCAAAAAACCGGGACCACCTCACAAAAACGCAATAGATCGTGTGCAAACAGCATTTCCGGAGATTATTGACGAGATGTTCGAGAGATTCTTCTTGGGAACAGCTCACAACAAGGACGCCGTAAGTCGGGCGCTCGCACGCGGGGAAATCCGACGCATCCGTCGTGGACTCTACACAACTGATCTAGTCACACCGCTTGCAACGCTGGTTCGCCAACACATCTGGGAAGTCGTCCGGCTCATTGCTCCGGGCTGCATTATCGGATACCGCACAGCCCTAGAGTTGAGTCCATCTCCCGAAGGCGTCATTCACTTGGTGGGTCAGACCGGACGACGCTTTGAAATCCACGGAACCAAGATCTGGATTCACGAGGGACCCGGCCCCTTGGAGGGCGATGAGCCCTTTATGGAATCCCTGTACCTCGCATCACGCGCGAGAGCTCTCCTTGAGGCCCTGACGCCGAGTCGCTCCGGCCGGAAGTTTGGAAACAAGGGACTTTCTCGTGAGGAGATCGAAGAGCGACTGGAGCAACGTCTGCGAGTGCGGGGCGAGGATGACTTGAACGAGCTTAGGGACCACGCTCGCTCGCTGAAAGCGCATCTCAAAGCTGAAGCCGAGTTCCAGCAGATCGATGCCACCATTGGGGCTCTCTTGAGGACCAGAGAACTCCCCCTCGCTTCGCGCCCAGGCCAAGCGCGCGCCGCGGGGCGCCCGTACGACCCCGACCGCCTACGACTGTTTCAAGAACTGCATCGAGTACTCATGGCCGATCCGCACCCGGATCGTGAGGAGCGATACCCACTGGGGACTGAGGGCTTCGCCAAGACTGAATCGCCCCGGGTTTGCCGGAGACTCCATCAGTTGAGAGGATGGGGTCATGAAGAGAGTAACGAAGTACTCCCCCGAGACACGGGAGAGGGCAGTCCGGCTGGTGTTCACGCAGGAGTCGGACCACGCGTCACAGTGGGCGGCGATCTGCTTGATCGCAGAGAAGGTCGGGTGCACGGCGGAGACCCTGCGGAAGTGGGTACGGCGTGCAGAGCGTGATTCAGGGAGACGGTCAGGGCTGACGACGGACGAGCGTCAACGGCTCAAAGATCAGGAGCGGGAGATCCGCGAGCTGAAGCGAGCGAATGAGATTCTACGCAAGGCGTCCGCGTATTTCGCGCAGGCGGAGCTCGACCGCCGACCCCGCTGATGGTGGCGTTCATCGACGATAACCGGTCCGAGTACGGAGTCGAGCCGATCTGCCATGTGCTGCCGATCGCTCCGTCAACATACTACACGTACAAGGCGCTCGAGGCCGAGCCGACGAGGCGCTCGGCACGGGCTCAGCGGGATGAGGGCTTGAAGGCTGAGATACGGCGGGTGTGGATGCAGAACTTCCAGGTCTACGGGGCCAAGAAGGTCTGGAAGCAGCTCAACCGAGAGGGCACTCGGGTGGCCCGATGCACGGTGGCTCGCCTGATGCGCGAGATGGGCCTGCGCGGAGCAGTGAGGGGTCGAACCTTCAAAGTCACGACCTACGCCGTCGAGGGTATGGAGCGGCCCCTGGACCTGGTGGATCGTGACTTCTCGGCGTCTCGTCCCAACGAGCTGTGGGTGTCGGATCTGACCTACGTCCGGACAGGACACACATTCGTCTACGTGGCGCTCGTCATGGATGCATTCGCGCGCCGCATCGTGGGTTGGCAGATCTCGAACTCCCTGAGGAGTGACCTGGCACTCGACGCGCTCGAGCAGGCCATCACGGAGCGTTGGGGTGAAGACGGCGAGCGCCTCGTGCATCACTCCGACCGCGGCGGGCAATATCTGTCTATTCGCTACACCGAGCGCTTGGCGCTGGCCGGCATCGAACCATCTGTCGGCAGTCGCGGCGACTCCTACGACAATGCCCTGGCCGAGACCATCATCGGGCTCTACAAGACCGAGCTCATCTACCCCCGGGGACCGTGGTCCAAGATCGAAGACGTCGAGCTCGCCACCCTCGAGTGGGTGTGGTGGTTCAACAACCACCGCCTCTTCGAGCCCCTCGGCCACGTCCCCCCAGCCGAGTACGAAGAGCAGTATCGTTCACGCCAGACAGCTCAACCTGAGCCCCTGGCACTCAAGTCAAACAGTCTCCGATGATCCCGGGGCGGTTCACCAGTCGACTATGTACGAACAGAGAGTACGCTTCATCCTCGAAGTACAGCAAGGCACGTTCAGTTTCGCCGAGTCCTGTAGACGCTACGGCATCAGCAGGACCGCGGGATACACGTGGTGGAATCGCTTTCTCGCGGAGGGAATCGAGGGGCTCCATGACCGATCGCATCGCCCCCGTCACTGCCCGCACGCCACAGCGGACTCGTTCGTAGAACACATCGTTGATCTGCGTCATATCTTTCCAATCCCTGTCTTCTGTGTTCCCCTCTTACTCTCCGGTCCGGAGCCTGTCAACGCCAGTGAGACACTCTTGGGAATTAATTAGAGAGCAATCTCCTGTGTCGTGAGGGAGGGGGTTGGAGGATTGATCCAGACGGCCTCCGGGAGCGGTTTGGGCTTCGGCTCACCGGAGACGAAGCGGTCGGGATGAGCGGCCCAGGCCTCGCGTAGCACGGCCTCCCTGCCGGCGATGACCTGATCGGCGTGACCGAAGTGGACCTGTTCGGGGGTCAGCATCGAGATGCCGCCATGGCGGTGCTCGGCATTGTACCAGCGGAAGAACGAGCGACAGAACATTTTGGCCTGGCCCTGATCCTCGAACCGTCCAGGAAACGAGGGATGGTACTTCAAGGTCTTGAACTGGGCCTCGGAGAACGGATTGTCATCCGACACCTGAGGTCGGCTCAGCGAGCGGGTCACCCCGAGATCGGCGAGGAGCTGAGCCGTGCATTGGCTCGTCATCGGAGCTCCTCGATCCGAGTGCAAGGTCAGGACCTGGGGCTGGACGCCATGCTTCAGGCAACTCTGCTGGATCAGGCGCCCGGCCAAGGCCGAGCTCTCCCGATCCGCCACCATCCATCCCACGATGTAGCGGCTGAAGATGTCCATGATGACGTAGAGGTAGAAGTAGCTCCACTTCCTCGGCCCCAGCAGCCGTGTGATATCCCAGGACCAGACCTGGCCCGGGCCCGTCGCCATCAACTCGGGTTTCTGGTATTCGGGATGACTCCGCTGCGCTCGGCGCTCTCGAACTGGCACTTGGGAGGCCAGAACGCGATACATCGTACGTTCGCTGCACAGGTAGACGTCTTCGTCGAGCAGGGTCGCCACAACCTCGGCCGGGGACCGGTCCACGAATCGCTCCGAACACAGCGTGTCGAAGACCTTGTCTCGTTCCTTCTCGCTCAAGGCACGGGCTGGGGTCGGGCGGGGCTGCTGATGCCCGGTCGATGGCCTCCGACGACGATAGAACGTGGCTCGGGCGACCCTGAGCGCATCGCACGCGGGCTTTACCCCTACGTACGTGGCCAGCGCCTCGGCCGCCTTCACGAGTTCGTCCCGTCCTCGAGGCTCAATCCCAGCAGCCCTGCAACTTTTCCCTGGACGTCGATGATCAGGCGCGCCTTCTCGAGTTCCTTCTCCAGGCGAGTGTTCTCGCGCTCCAGCTTGCGCACTTTCCCCTCCAGCGGATTCCGTTCGCTCGGCTTTCGACCTCGTCTCTTCGACAGCACTCTCAGCGACCCACTCCGCACCGCCTTGCGCCATGTCGTCAGGTGCGACGAGTACAAGCCCTCCCGTCGCAGGAGTCGCCCTACCTCTCCCGGCTCCGTGCACCGGTCCGCTTCTTCGACGACCCGCAGCTTGTACGACGGACTAAACCGTCGGCGCGTCGGCTTATCTACCACCTCCGCGTCCGGAGCAGCTGCCGCGCTTCGCTTACCCTCCCAGGTTAGTGGGGCGATTCCATTCTCTTCCATTCTCTCTCGGTGTCCCAGCATCCTCGGTTTCTCTGCCTTCGCCCTACTCTAATTCTTTACTCGTTCCGTGTCTCACCTAAGTTGGCAGAGAGGGGTCTGCCATGCGCCCGTATCTGCTGCTCATACTCGTCGCTGCCTTCGGGCCGCCGTCCCTGGAGGCGCAGGGTCCCGACACGTTCCCTTTATCCGTCGGTGGCCATCTTCTCTTCGCAGGACCGGTGGGGGAGTTCGACGAGAACGTCGACTTCGGCTTTGGCCTGGGTGCGCACGGGCGTCTCCCCTTGGATGACAACGAGACCCTCAGCCTCCGGCTCGATCTCGGGTTCATCAACTATGGGAATGAAACGATCCGTATCTGTATCACCCAGCCTTGCCGGGTTACCGGAGATCTGACCACCGAGAACAACATCTTGCTTCTCGGCATCGGACCGGAGGTTGGGGTCGGCTCCGGCGCGGTGCGGCTGTACGCCAACGCATCGATCGGGCTCGCCTACTTTGCTACGACCTCATCTGTTGAAGGAGAAAACGACTTCGGGGATCCCTTTGCGTCATCGACCAACTTCGACGATGTCACATTCGCGTGGACGGTGGGGCCGGGTGCACAGCTCAGGGTCTGGACGGGCGAGAGGGCGTCCGTCTCGTTCGACCTGTTCACTCGATACCACGGGAACGGCGAGGCACGCTACCTTCGCAAGGGAGATATCCAGGACCAGCCCGACGGAAACGTCGTCCTGGATCCCCAACAGAGCGAGACGAATTTCTGGACAGTGGGACTCGGCGTATCTGTGGGATTTCGTACGGACGAGTAGGACCAGATCAGCACCGCCGAGAAGCAGCTGACCTGTTGCTAGTCCATGCCCTCGAGACTAGGCGAATAAGCCTGCGCTCGCGGGCGCTCGTGCTAGCTCAGTTGGGACGAGGCCGGAGATGGATGATCTGTCTGTGCTGAGACGGTATTCACCTGACAGTTGACCACGAGAGAGGGCGGTGGCCAGCCGCCCTCGCCGGAGCTAATTGAGAGATGTCGAAGTCACTCACTTAGCACGGGAGAGGAGATGACCACCGTCCAGACCCTCTGCCTCCCGCAGTGCAGTGATGATCTACTCCGGAGTGTGTCGCTTCCTTCCCATCCTGACCTCCTCGCTGAAAAGCTTCAGACCAGGTTAATCCTAACATTGCACCCGGTCTCGTTTCAGGGGGTCAGGTCATCCGGCCAGCTGGACGATAAGGGACACGCCGGTCTAGACTCCATTGCAAGAACGCGTGACAATCGAGTCGGGTTCGGACCACCACCGTACCGGCGGCGAGCCGTCCCAGCTCACGGGTCTCGACCGTCCCCTTTGCTCACTGACTTGGGTGCCGGTATGTTTACGTGTGCACACCTGCTTCCGTGCGCGCCATCCCCACGGGGGCGCAGGACGGGAGGGTCACCCCCGCCTGGATCACTCCAAGATTCTCAAGGGATTTCTGAAGGGGCCAGGGGCGAGAGTTTTCTCCGTTTGAACCACACCACCATGGATCGCAAGCTCGCTCATCTGGAGATGATACAGGCTGTAGTCACGCGGATGGCTAGTAACTCGTTCCACGTGAAGGGCTGGAGCGTGACTCTCGTCGTGGCCCTCTTCGCCCTAGCCGCTGTCGACGACGTCAACGAGTTGTTCGTGTACCTGGCCTACTTCCCTACCTTGATGTTCTGGGCCTTGGACGCGTATTTCCTGCGCGAGGAACGGCTATTCCGAAAACTCTACGATCACGTCCGTATCCTCGATGAAGGGCAGATCGACTTTTCGATGGATACGTCAGCCTTCAGGACCGATGTCGACGGCACGTGGTCGGTCGCGTGGTCCCATACCTTAGCGCTGTTCCATTGCACACTCACGGGATCGATCATCCTCGTAATGTTTCTGATGATCGTGTACTAAGGGGGCGCCGTGGCTAGACGCACCTTCTTCAGCTTTCACTACAAGCCCGACAACTGGCGCGCTGCTCAAGTCCGGAACATGGGCCTCATGGACGGTAACAAGCCGGTCTCGGACAACGACTGGGAAACTGTCACGAAGGGCGGAGACGACGCCATCAAGAGATGGATCGCCAGTCAGCTCAAGGGACGCTCCTGCACGATCGCCCTTGTTGGTCAGGACACTGCCAAGCGCAAGTGGATCAACCATGAGATCGTTCGGTCGTGGGACGAGGATATGGGCGTTGTCGGTATCCGTATCCACGGTCTGGAGAACTCCCACGGGTTTACCGCGTCCGCTGGTGACAACCCATTCGGCTACGTTACCCACGGGAAGAGCAAGAAAAGGCTGTCAGAGATCGTGAAGTGCTATAACCCTAGAGGGTCGAATAGTCAGGAGCGCTATGCGTGGATCAAGCAGCACTTGGCCAACGCCGTTGAGGAGGCCATCAAGATCCGCGTGGCCAACTAGGCACGCGTAGCGATGTACGACCTACGCAACTGCTTCTTCAGCTTCCGCTACGACCGTGACCAGGCGCACGCGGCCCAGATCCGGAATGTGGGTGTCGTCGAGGGCAACAAGTCCGTCTCAGACAATGATTGGGAGAGCATTACGTTAGGCGGCGTGGCGGCAATCGAAGACTGGATCGATGAGCAGCTACGGTGGTGTGACTGCACGATCGTACTGGTCGGGACGGAGACGGAGGGCTACGATCACAGCGAGGTGGTTGCCGGGCAAGACCGAGAAGTTGAGTGGTTTGCCAACCAACCTGAGGCAGCGCGGCTGCGTTTCGGGGAGTACCTGAATCTCGCTCCAGAGCGCCGCCGGTAGCGAAGGCGCTCTAATTAAGATCCGCCGCCTTCGCAGCGGCGCTGGACGGCCTTCCCGCCAAGGGATCCATGGACTGGGAGCGACCCCCGGAGGGCGGGGGCCAGCGTGTGAAAACACACCTAGCCCCGCGCCCGTAGCAGGCCCTCGGCCTGGGGGGTCGCTCCCCTCCACGTCGGTGCTGCCCAGTGCGGCACAGGCGGCCGGGTGGCAGCGCCCGCAACTCCAAGCGCCCGCACGGGATAGCCGAATCCGGCGTCTGCGCATCTTCACGGGTGCCATGCGTGCATCGACCCCCAACGTCTCATGCACGCTCCAGTACGGCACAAGGCGTGGGCTTCTCATCGGAAGCGTGCTCCCGCGAGCCGAACCGTCCGCCAGATGTCGGTGCGTTGCATCAGCCCCCGCCCTGCCTGCCTGCGCGCCCGCTTCGTCAGCGCGACGCTGCGCTTCATCGCGGCCTGCAAGCCTCCGTACTCCATCAGGACCGGGACATCCCCCTTGATGATGGCCTGGTCGATAAGGTCGATCTCGCGGCCGATCCCGTGGTCGAATTCGGAGGGGCGGGGATCCCGCGCCCAGTTGGCGAGCACGGTCTCCGCCCGGCTGTCCTCCTCCGGTGTCCGGACGATGGCCACGACCTCGATCCCGCAGCCGCGATCCCAGAGCGCCTTCCAGAGTTCGCGGTGCGCGGCACCCCAGGAGCGGAGTGCCGTCGCTGTCTCGTGGCCCGGATCGAGGTAGACGAAAACGGCGCGCCGGGCGTCCAGCGCGACCGGCAGCCGGAGCGGGAAGTAGCGCCGGAGGTTCCCGGCCGCTCCCCGGTAGACCCGTTGGGGCAGGAGCGGGCGCTCGATGCCGAGCGCCTCGAAGGCGGCCACCTTCTCCGGCTCGGTCGGGAGCCAAGGCAGGCGGGAATGATCAAGCACATAGTCGAGCGAGAGCAGGCGCCGCATCAGCACTTCCGTGGAGGTGATCCGGCGCGCGTGGATTCGGCACACTCGACCGATGCCGTCGATGCCGGGCGGATCCTCTTCGACGGCCACGCCCCGCGCGACGAGGGCGCGGACGGCGCGGCGCACCTTTTCGTGGTGGCAACCCAGAAAGCTCGTCCACTGAGCCCGAGTGAACACGCCGCCATGGAGACAGGCCAAGGCGATCCACTCGGCCTGACGGCCCGCCCAGCCAAATCCCTCGAGTGCCCGTTCGCGTCCCCGCAGGTGGACGATGGCTCCGCTCGCCGCCGAGTTGAACTGCTGCTTCAGCGTCTTCATGCCCCTAACGGTGAGGAGCCGTTTGCAAGGAAGTCAACCCGTAGGAAACCTCCTAAATGCCTGTGGCGTTCAGAGACGTTCAGTACGGTACAGGGGCTGTTGGACACCGCCGCCAGCGGCTTGCCAAACGCCCCGTCGGCCTTCGCCGAAGGCTCCGTCAATGGGTGCGGATCTCGACCGGACGTCGGCCTGCGCACGAACGATGCTGGGAATCTTCGAACCGGAGTGCCGTGTTCCGGGTCTGCGGCAGCCCGCAGCCGCGTTACTGCGGCAGATAGCTTGGGCGGGCCTATCTGGACGGGTCACAGCCGAAGCCCTCCCCCGCTGCTTCGGCGGCGTCCGCCGGGCTGGCTCCGAGCACCTTACGGTGCAAGAGCCAGCCTACCCTTTGGGGCCACGCTTCGCGGGTCCCCGGCAGGGGCTGGCAAGGGACTCCGCCCCTTCGATCCCCCCTTGAGGCCCGCACTCGGGCGGAGGTCACCGGCGGCTGGCTCGCCCGTTCTTGTGTCCTGGCGGCGCGCCAAGGCCGCGGCAGCCGAGGTCGAGCACGAGCGCACCCGGCACAGGTCGCGCGCATCGGCAACAACCTCAACCAGATCGCCCGCTGGGCCAGCTGGTGCTCGATGAAGTCGGGCCGGAAGCCCAGCACCTCGTCCAGAATGGTGCGCGCCATCGCTCGGAAGCCATGCGGCGTCATCCGTTCCGGAGGGATGTCCAAGGCCCGGAACGTACTGTCCTCTCAGACTTGTCGCCTGATTATAGGAGATTCGGGCGAGCGTGTCTCGATGGGCCAAGCAAGCGGCCTTCCAGCAGGATCATTGGACCGGGCGCGGACCGCTCATCAGCTTCAATCTTGCTCGGCGATACCGGCAACTCGACCGACGGCCGTTCGGAGTCGAAGTCCCATGAACACGTCGTCTACGTTGAGCGCCACCCTGGTCCATCCTTCCGCGTACTATGCGACATAGTCGCTCCATGCCTGCATGACTTCACACCGGCGCGCCAGCAGGTCCGATCTCATGTACGCGCCCTCGGTGCCGCGCACGACGTGAGCCAACACGGCTTCCGCCGTCTCGCGGTCCACGCCGGTTTCGGCCATCCAGACACGAATCGACGTTCGGAAACCGTGCAGCGTCGTCCCGGTGACACCGGCCAGCTGGAGCACCCGGAAAGTGGATTTCGAGGACAGCGCGCGGCCGGCCCGCGTCGGGAAGACGAACGGCGAATCGTCGGCAAGCTCGCTGCCGCGCAGCAGCACGTCGAGCGCGCCGCTGGACAGCGGCACGCGATGCTCCCGGCCGGCTTTCATTCTCGCCGGCGGGATCGTCCAAACCTTCGCCGCCGTGTCGATTTCGTCCCACGTCGCGGCGCGCGCTTCGCCGGAGCGCGCCGCAGTCAAGACGATCAGCTCGACGGCGAGCCGCGCGGATTCCGGGGCGTTGGCCGACCGAATGCGCCGGAGCGCGTCTGGAACCTCGCCGTGCGGGAGCGCGCGATGGTGCGTCGTGCCGTTGCCGTTGACCTTCGGGAGCGCGGCCACTGCGCGGTCCACGGGATTCGTCGAGATGTAGCCTTGTCCGACGCACCAGCGAAATGCCACGCGGAGCCGGTTCCGGGCTTTCCGCGCGGCGGCTGGCTTCACGTTCCATACCGGCCGGAGACACGCCAGCACGTCGCCCGACGTGATCCGGTCCACCGGCTTGTCCCGGATCGGCGTGGCGTACAGCCTGAACGTCGAGTGCCATTCCCCGGGGAGCGGTGAGCCGGCTTTCCACGATTCGGCGTGTAGCCGGATCGTCTCTTCGGCGGCTTCGCGAAACGTCGGGACGCCGCCGCCGCGCGGGTCCACACCCTGGCCGATGGCCCGCGCGTTCTCAATGGCCTTGTGCCGGGCTTCCGCCAACGAGACTTCGGGAAACCGGCCGAGCCCGGTCGTCGTCAGCCGCCCCGCGACGCGCAACCGTTGCCTCCATGTGCGCGAGAGCCGGCCGCTCTTCATCCGGTGAACGCGCAAGCTCAGGCCGCGCGAGCCGCGTCCGTCGCCGTAAACGCCGGGCTTGCTCACCGTCCGAACGAAGGCGGCAGTAAGGGTTGCCGGTCGCCGTGCCATCGTATTCTCCCGTGCTGTGGATCACTTCATAGGACACTATTCAAGGGAGAATACAATAGGTGTCCCGGGACGGCAAGAGACGAATCGACTCAGCCGACGTAACGTAAAACGGCGTCAAATCAGATGTTATGGGGTCACTACGGGTCGTTACGGGCTATCTTGGAACGTCATCGGCAAAGTTCCGGCAGAACTTGCAGGCGAGGTTGCAGCCGGCGGTCCCGAAGGAGAGGATCGGCGTTCCCGGGAGGAAGTGATTGAGCGGCTTCTTCTCGACGGGATCGATGCAGTAGCCGCTAGAGCGACCGTATGTGGTCAGGACGACGGCGCCGTCATGGTTCGCCCGAACAAAGCAGAGGCCCCTCTGGCCGTGCCTGAGCTTGCACGCCCGCGGGCAGATGTCGCACTGGACCCGACCATCGTCGAGGCGATGCCAATGGGAGGTGTCCAAAACGCCGGCTACGCCGGCCTGATCCGATCCGTGCTCCATGCCGTCCGACCCGTTTCTCGTGACCTGAAGAAATATGGGTCGGGCATCCGCGCCCTGTCACGTCGCCTGGGTGAACGGGTCGCGCGGGGTCCGGGGGACCATCGGGATCAACTCAGGTTCCCGGCGGCGTGGATTCGCTGGGCGGAGCCCCCGGAGTTACCGTGCGCCATGGACGAAATCCCGGTTGTGGCGGCAGTCATCCGGAGGGGCGGGCGGGTTCTTCTGGGTCGACGCCCCGAGCACAAGCGTCACGGAGGCCTCTGGGAGTTCCCCGGCGGAAAAGTCCACGACGGTGAGACGGACTTCCAGGCCCTGGAGCGAGAGCTGGCCGAGGAGCTCGAGCTCAGAACGGTCTCGGTCGGCAGCGTCCTCTTCGAGAGTCCGGATCCGGAAGCACCGTTCCTGATCCGATTCGTCGAGGTGGAAGTCGATGGTGATCCCACCGCCCTCGAGCACGCCGAGATCGGCTGGTTCGACCCGACCGTCCTACAGGATCTGCCCCTCGCACCCTCCGACGCCCGCTTCGTCGTCCAGCACCTTCTGGCGCCCAGACCCTGAAAGACGGTCCGGCCCGCCGTCCGGTCAGCCACCCTCCAGGATCTTGGCGAGCCAACGGGCCTGGACCTTCGGTATCTCGTGACAAACGCGCCCTCCCCGAACCAGCCCCCGCCCTGCCACGTGGCCGTCGAGCCCCAGGGGCACGAAGCCCGGCTCTACACCGGTCACCTCGACCTCCTCGTCACCGAGGAGCGTCTTCCACTCGTCCCGCGAAAGGGAGACGAGCTTTTGTGCCACGGCCCCCTCGAGAAGTCGTAGAAGGTCGTTCGTCGGCCTGGGTCTGTCCTTGTAGTCCGGCACCATGGCTCGGAGGCCAACGGACACGACGCGCCACCGGTCGGACTCGCCCCACACGTCCAGGGGCCAACTCCCACAGCGGTGCACCCACAGGTCATCCCCCCTAGCCATCCATTGGAGATCCTGCGTCGCGCCTTCCCCCACGCCGAAGAAGGACTTGAGCCTGTCGAGCCCTTCTTCTATGGCGCGGGCCGCCACCTCGGGATCGGTCCTCCCATCGGGGAACGCCACCGGGACCGGGCTCCAGCCCGGAAGCTCCTCGGCATCGCCATCGAGACGGCGAAGCCGGGCCAGGAAGAGCCCGCCCGAGTCCAAGTGGTGGGGATAGATGCGGCAGGCCGCCTCCAGGCTGGCGTCGTACCGCTGCCCCTCGAAGCAGGTCAGTCCGGGTGCGTGGGGCACGTCGATTTCAATGGGCTCGAGGACGACCGGAGCATCTTCGAGCACGCGGTGGACCACGTCCTCGTTCTCCTCCGGTGCGAAGGTGCACGTAGAATAGAGCACGACCCCGCCGGGGCGCGTCAACGCGATGGCCCTTCGCAGGAGCCCCTCCTGCCTCCGTGGGACCCCCTCCCGGAACTTCCTCCGCTGCCGGCGCAGGGTCCCGCCTTTACGGCGAAGGGTCCCCTCGGCGGAGCAAGGCGCATCCACGAGCACGCGATCGAAGAGGGCCCCGTCCGGGAGCGCCCTACCGTCGCCCGACACCACCAACACGTTGGGATGTGCGGTTCGATAGAGGTTACCCAACAGGGCGCGGATCCGGTCTTCGTTCCGGTCCACGGCCACGATGCAGCCTCGATCCTCCATGAGGTCTGCAGCGTGTGTCGTCTTGCCGCCCGGTGCCGCGCACATGTCGAGGACCCTCTCTCCGGGACGGGGGCCTAGGAGTGGAGCGGCGACACCGGTGGAGGCCTGCTGGATGTAGAACAGCCCGAGCCAGTTCTCGATGGTGTCGGCCACGCTGTGGGGGCCGTCCACCACGCGCATGAAGTCCCGAAGGCCCTCTACGGACTCCAGGACGAAGCCCTGCTCCCGGAGCCGGTCGGCGAGGTCCGCAAGAGAGATGCGGCCCGTGCGGACCCGGATGGTCGTGGGGTCGCGAGAGAGGATGGTGGCCTGAAAGCGATCCCAGTCCGGTATGATCGCTCGGTATCGCTCGAGGGGCATCGGGGATCCTAGAGGATTGTGGAAGAAGCTAGAAGTCTGCCGACGAAGTGACCGGCTCGGCCACCCGGGTCGGGCGCGGCTTCGAAGGCCGGCGCCCCCCTCTCCGGAATCGGACGCGAAACAGCATGAGCACCACGAGGACGGTGGTCGCCACCAGGGGCCAGTACGTATCGGCCTTCACCTGCCAGTAGAAGTGTAGCACGCCGAGGGAGGTGGAGACGTAGACGAGGCGATGGAGCTTCTGCCACCGCTTCCCGAGCCTCCGGATCCATCCCTTGGTCGACGTCACGGCCAAAGGGATGAGCAGCACCCACGCCGTGAACCCCACGATGATGTACCGTCGCTCCGTGAGGTCCTCCAGAATGAACTCCCAGTCCAGGGTCTGATCCAGGACGGCGTACGCCAGGAAATGCAAGGTCAGGTAGAAGAAGGCGAAGAGCCCCAGGATACGCCTGATCTGGATGATGCTGTTCCACCCGGTGACGCGCCGTATCGGCGTCACGGAGAGGGTGGTGAGGAGGAGGATCAGCGCCGCACGACCCAGATTATGGAGGATCTCCTCGATGGGGTTGGCACCCAGACGGTCCGTGAGGGCGCGCCACACCATCCAGGTGGCGGGGGTGAGGCCAATCAGCCACACCACCACCTTGAGGAGAAGGATCTGGCGCTTCTTGTTCAACCGGTTTCGTGGGTTTCGAGCTACGCTTCGCCTGATCAGGACCTGATCAGAAGTTGACCCGAAGATCCATCCCGGAGTAGAGGCTGGCGACCTGCTCCCCGTAGCCGTTGAACATGAGGGTCCGGCGCTTGCGGAACTCACCGAGCCGGCGCTCCCGTGCCTGGCTCCAGCGGGGGTGGTCCACCTCGGGGTTCACGTTGGCGTAGAACCCGTACTCCCACGGCGTCGCTTGCTGCCACGTGTTCATCGGTTGGGTCTCGGTGAAGCGCATCTTCACGATCGACTTGATGCCCTTGAAGCCGTACTTCCACGGAATGACGAGACGGAGCGGCGCCCCGTTCTGGTTGGGCAGCTCGCTGCCGTACACGCCGGTCACCAGCATGGTCAGAGGATGGCTGGCTTCGTCCAGACGGAGCGCCTCCACGTACGGCCACTCCAGGACGGAGGAACGCTGCATTGGCATCTGCTCGAGGTCGTAGAGCGTCGTGAACTCCACGTAGCCCGCGCTTCCATGAGGCTCGGCCCGATCGATGACGTCCTTGAGCGAGAAGCCGTGCCACGGGACCACTATGGACCACGCCTCGACGCAGCGAAGCCGATAGACCCGGTCCTCCATCTTGCCGGGCTTGATGAAGTCCTCGAGCCCAAGCGTCCCCGGGTTGGCACAGAGGCCCTCCACCTCGATGGTCCAGGGGCGGGGCCGGAGCGTGTGCGCGTTCTTTGCGGGATCGCTCTTCCCCGTGCCGAACTCGTAGAAGTTATTGTAGGTGGTGACGTCTTCGTAGGGATTCAGCTTCTCATCGAGCTCGGATCGGACCTCGCTCCAATCCTTCTGCGGGTGAGCCGACTGATCTCCGGAGGGCTGCGCCGCCGCCCGCCGAGGAGCACCCATGATCGAGCCGCCCACGGCCCCCGCCAACGCGAGCCCGGCGATGAACTCGCGGCGATTCAGGTAGACGCTCTCCGGAGTGATCTCGGACGAAGGAATGTCGGCAGGCTTCTTGATCAGCATCGGTCCCTCCGGTTGGGCCGGGACCGCTTCACCAAAGCGGACCCGTCTTTCGCTGGTCCCTCCATATCCCGTCACGCGGTGCGGAAGTTCCCGAGCCGAGCAACACGGGACCGCGTGGAACTGCACACGGGCGTCCGCCGATCACCCGCCCCGGAATCCGAATCGAGTGATCCGGCCCTGCGGACCGACCGCCCACCCTCGCATCGGAGACACGAAGGCGACGGCAAAGTAGGTGCGCGCATCCGCCGCTCGCCAGGTCCGACCACCATCCGCCGAGAAGTCGGCTCCGCTGGGGCCAACGGCAAAGATCGTGGGCCGCGAGGCTCCCGGCACCCAGGAGGAGCCGTAGATGGGACCGGCCATGCGAGGCCAGCCTCCCCGTGTCCACGTCAGGCCCCCGTCCACCGTGACCGCCACGTTGTCGACATGCACCCTGTCCTGCCCGATCAGGCCCCCCAACGCTACTCCCGTCTCGTCGTCCAGGAAACCGATGGTGGTCAGCCCGGCCGCCGCCCCTCCCAGAACGGGCACCCTGGAGTCCGTCCAGGTCCCACCACCGTCTCGGGTCAATAGCACCCTGGCGCGCTCGCCGTTCCCTGTAGCAATCCAAGCTCGTCCGCCCGCCCTAGTGGCGACGCAGCTTCCGCTCGCTGCGAATCCACCCTCTCCTTCCTGAGCGGGAGGGAGCGCACTCGAGGGCACTCGATTCCAGGAGGCACCGCCATCGTCTGTTCGGAGGATGAAGAGCTGCCCCTCGACCTCGTCGCCGTATGCGATCCCCTGGTCCACGTCCCAGAACGCCATGCAGTCGAGGTAGCCGTGCGGATGCTCGTTCCGGAACTGGAGATCCCAGGTCTCTCCACCGTCGTCGGTACGGTAGATGCGCGACACCGTTCCGCTTCCCGCGCTCATCAGATACGCCGTCTCGGCGCTGAAGGCGTCCACATCCCTGAACTGGAGGGTCTCCTCACCGGGCATGACACGAGCCGTCCAGCTCCTTCCCCCATCCGTGGTCCGGACAAAGGTCCCGCCATGACCGCTGGCCCATACGATCTGATCGCTGACGGGGCTGACGGCCTGAAGGAGCACGCTGGTCCCACTCTCCTGTTCCGTCCGGGTCAGACGGAGCTGGGCGGCCGAGGCCTCGGCGGGCCACCCCCCGTAGAAAGCAGGCGCTATGATGAGGCCGACGGCAGCCAGGCAACGCAGTCGACAAGTCACGGCGAGCTCGGGTGGGTAGTCGTGGAGACAGCAACCTCCCGGCGCAGTGTGACTCTCCACGACTCCTTTTGCAAGGCCGACGGCCGTCGTACGATCACCACTTCGTCGGTCATGCACACCTGTCGGCCAACTCCGGAGATCTACCATGCTGCCGCTCGCCTCGTCCTCCCCGGCACTCCTCACCCGCATCATATCCGCCCCACTACTCCGCCGTGCCCTGCTGTTCGGCCTCATCGCAACCGCCAGCTACGCACCAGCCCCCGCTGTCCGGACAAGCGACGAACCAGGCCGCCGCCGGCTCCGAGAGCCCAAACTACCGCCTCGCGGGACGCTTCGCGCCGTACAAGATCCGAGAGCTCATCCACAGCACGTCGGTCGAGCCCAACTGGATCGAAAACAGCGAGCGGTTCTGGTACTCATGGGAGAGCGGCAACGGGAAGAGCTACTACCTGGTCGATCCCCAGGCCGGCACCAAGACCGAGATCTTCGACAACGACCGGATCGCCGCGGAGCTCACCCGCATCACGCTCGATCCGTGGGACGGGAAGCACCTGCCGATCCGGAAAATCAAGTTCATCGACGAGAACACCCTGCAGTTCGAGACGTCCCGAGAGGAAGAAGAAGAGGACGACGAGGAGCGAGACGAGCTGGAACAGGACGAGGAGGAGGAAGACGAGGAGGAAGATCAGAACGTCCACCACTTCGAGTACGACGTAACGACTCGTACCCTCCGCGAGTTGGCGGACTGGGAAGGCCCCGACAACCACCCGTCCTGGGCCAGCGTGTCGCCCGATGGCCAGACCGTCGTCTTCGCTCGCAACCACAACCTCCACATGATGAGCGGAGTCGACTACGCCCGGATCCTGGATGCGCGCCGCGGAGAGTCCGGGGACGACGCCGAGGAGGACGTCGAGATCGAGGACACCCGGCTCACCACCGACGGTGAGGAGCACTACTCCTACGAGGCGTTCGAGCGTGGTCCCACGGACGGGGAGCGCGAAGAGGACAAAGACAAGCGGAAAAGAGCCGGAATCACCTGGTCCAAGGATTCGCGCCGCTTCGCCATGATCCGGAACGACCGCCGGACGACCCAGGATCTATGGGTCATCCACTCGACGGGCAACGACCGGCCCGAGCTGGAGACGTACAGGTACGACATGGCCGGCGACACCCTCGTCGCCCAACCGGAAATCCTTATCTACGACCTCCCGGATCGGAATCTGGTGAAGACGAATACCGAGGGGTGGAAAGACCAGAGGCTCTTCCTCCTCAACGACCGGCAGTTCATCTACCCGGACAGTGAGGAGCCCCGCCGGTCTCTCTGGCTCTCGGAGAGCTCCGACGAACTCCACTTCGTGCGCAGGAGCCGCGACCAACACCGGATCGACGTTATGGTCGCCAACGCTTCTACGGGTGAGGTGCGCGTGCTCATCGAGGAGCGCCTGAACACGTACGTGGAAAACCAGCCCCTCGAGCTTCTGGCCTCGGGCGACATGCTCTGGTGGTCGGAGCGAGACGGCTGGGCTCACCTCTACCGCTTCGGACCCGACGGTACGCTGCGGAACCGCCTCACCGAGGGACCCTTCTCCGTGCGGCGCGTCGTGGGAGTGGATGAGGACCGCGGCATCGTCTACTTCATGGCCAACGCCCGGGAGGCCGGCGAGGATCCTTACTACCAGCACCTCTACCGGGTGAACATGGACGGCACCGGACTCCAGCTCGTGGGCCCCGGAGACTTCGATCACCGCACCGCCATGGGTGAGTCCAACCGGTTCTTCGTCGATAATTACGCCCGTGTGAACTCGGTGCCGGCCTCCGCACTGTACGACGTTTCCGGCCGCAAGATTATGGATCTGGAAGTCGCCGATTTCTCGCAACTCGTGGAAGCCGGGTACCAATTCCCGGAGCCTTACACGGTCAAGGCAGACGACGGAATCACCGACCTCTACGGCAACATCTACCGGCCCTTCGACTTCGATCCGGACAAAACTTACCCCATCGTCGCGTACGTCTACCCGGGCCCCCAGACCGAAGCGGTATCGAAGTTCTTCTCGACGAACGCTTCCGAGACCGCCCTCGCCCAGTTCGGCATCATCGTCATCACCGTCGGAAACCGCGGTGGCCATCCGGCCCGCTCGAAGTGGTACCACAACTACGGCTACGGCAACCTGAGAGACTACGGCCTGGCCGATAAGAAGGCGGCCATTGAGCAGCTCGCCGACCGCTACGACTACATCGACATCGACCGGGTGGGCATCTACGGGCACTCGGGTGGCGGCTTCATGTCGACGGCGGCCATGCTCTTCCAGCTCGGGATCGTGAACTGGGCCGAAAACATGTACGGGATCCAGATCGGCCTCATCAACATCATCAGCGGGAAGGAAAGCCTTCAGTTCCTCCCCATCGTCAACTGGTCGTTCTGAGGACCCTCGCGGTGTAGCCCTCCAGGGAGGCGGTGCGGTCCGTGCGGGAAGCGACCACAGAACCGTGGGCATCCAAATCTCGGGCGTGCACCACGACGTCTCAGGCCTTTAGCACGACCCCGGGCCGGATACCCGTCCCCCACCGAACAAACAGTGCGATGACCAGCGTCAGCCCGAACACGCACACGAGAAGCGGCCCCGTCGCGACGTCCCACACGAAGGACGCTACCACGCCGGCCACCAACGCTACCGTGCCGACAGCCCACGCAAGCACGAGCGCCGCGAGGAATCGGCTCGTGAACAAGAAGGCCACGACGGCGGGAATCACAAGGGCGCAGAACACCGTGAGCACGCCGGCGATGGCGACGGAAAACGAGATGACGATCCCGAAAGGCACGTAGAAGAGGAAGTCCCAGAGCCGTGCCTGGTTGACGGTGTCGTCAAGCAGAGACAAAGCGACAAAACGGCGTCGGAACACGTAATAGAAGACGCCTAGGCCGACGTAAACCGCCGCCATGCGCAGGATCTGCGGCCAGGTCACCCAGATGAGGGTGCCCGTCATCGTCTCTGCCACGTGCTCCGCGCCCTCGGCAGTGAAGCCGGCGATGAGGATGACCGCCGCGGAGGCCACCACGAAGGTGATGCCGATGATGGCCTCCTGGGGCACCACCGTCTCCCGGAGTCGGCTGAACGAGAAGATCAGGGCCCCCAGAAGCGTGAAACCGAGCGAGAAGGCCATCGACAGGGGCGTCCCGCGCTCCACGCCCATCATCAAGCCCACGGTAGTGCCCAAAGCGGCGATCTGGGCGAACGCCAGGTCGACGAAGATCACGCCCCGGGCGATGACGTGCAGGCCCAGGTACGCGTGGAGCGCGAGGATGACGAGGCCGGCCGCGATGGGCGCGAGCATCAAGTCGAGCATCTAGTGTTCCGTTTCCGAAGTTCGCGAGCCACCAAGAGGGTCGGGGCGCCGTGGTCAGCCGGCCGGTCGGGCAACAGCCCCGGCCAGCCCGTTGACCCAGTCGTCCACGAGGGAGAAGTAGTCATCCACGCCTTCCTTGCCCCCCGGATTCATGGGGACCACGACCGCCGTGGCGTCACCGCGTCGGGCCACCGACTCGACCTTCCTCTGGTCGAAGTAGGAGGCCGCAAGGATCACGTCGAGGCCTTGGCTCGACATCTCCTCCAGGAGCTCGGCCACATGCCGCGGGGTGGGCGGGATGCCCGGCTTGGCCTCGACGAAATCGGCACAGCGCACCCCGAAGCGGTCCTCGAGGTACGCCCAGTTCTTGTGATAGCATATGATATCGCGGCCGCGGAACGACTCCGCCACTCCGAGCCAGCCCCCGAGCTCTTCGATGAGTGGCCTGCCCTCGAACTCCTCACCTTCGAGGAACGAGTGTAGCGTCCCCTGGAGGGCCAACTGCTGCAGGAGATCCCCCTCAAGGAGCTCGACGAGACGCTCCCCGAAAAGCCTCCTGTGGATCTCGTCGGTCAAGCGCGCCAGGCCCTCGTCCCACACTCGAGACCTCTCGGGCGCGACCCTCTTTAGTCCCACCGTGATGTTCCGGGCCACCTGCACCGCCCTGAGGGGATCGGTGACCAGGTGGGGGTTGCCAAAGATGTGAACATCTCCGCCGCTCCGATCGGCCGATGCCGGGATGTCCAGGAGCTCGATACCCGTGTAGGCCGTCACATAACCGCGGCCTCCTTCCGAGACGTCCCTGTTCCCCGCCCGATCGAGAAGAGTCGGTACCCAGAGCTCCAGGTCCAAGCCGGTCGTGACGAACATGTCCGCGCGACGGATCTGAACGGCGAAGCTGGGCTTGGGTCGGACGAAGTGTGAGTCCTCGTTGGGTGACGCGATGGAGCTCACCTCCACCTCCGCGCCTCCGATCTTCCGCACGAGATCCGCGTAGACCGGAAGCGTCGTCACCACCCGTACAGGCTCGCGCCGGTCTGGCGAGGCGACGGTGGATCCGCGACCGCCGAGCCCCAGCGTCCAGCCCGTCATCATCGCTGCAGCAAGTATTCTCATTATCCCGCTATCCCCTCAGTACGTCTCGTGCTTGTGCGGACCCATGGCGAAGGTGATCCGCAGCGTGAACTGCCCCGTCGTCTCCCCCGGGTTTCCCAGTATGTCGTACTCGGCCCTCAGGCGGACGAACTCGCTCTGCCAATACGTGAGCGCAGGCGACGCGAGCCACGCCGTCTCACTCGGATCCTCGGGGTTCTCTACCCACTCGTACCGGCCGGAGGCAATCCACTGTCTGGAGAGCTTGAGCTCCGCGAGGGACCACAGGCCGATGGCCGACTCGGGCACCGGCAGACCGGCCACGGCCCCCGGATCGGAGAGCATGACGCCCCCCCGAAGAGTGAAGCCGCGGTACAGTGAGCGATCCGGCGGAATCCAATTGAACGCTGCCTCTGCACCGAAGAGTCGATTCGCGAACTCGCCGTCCTCCACGACGTGATCGCCGAAGACGGCGCTGAAGCCCAGTTCCAGATCCGTGGACAACGACAGTTGCCAGAAGGCGTTGAAATGACCCAGGTAGCTCAGACCGTGGGATTCACCGAACAGGATGTCGTTGCGGCTCCTCGTGGCCTCGAACGTCGTTTCATACGCACCGCCCCCACTATTGGGAAGCAACCAGTGGAGCGATACGCCGTCTTGGGCCAGTGCTTCGTCCCCGATGAAGGCCAGGTGGGGGAGCGACCGGCTCTGGAATTGGAGGGCATGGCTGTGCCAGCGGTTGAGCTGTCCGAACTGCTGGAAGAAGCGTCCTACCTTGATCCCCAACCCGCCGGCGATCCCCACCCACTCCATATAGCCTTCTTCGACGACCAGGGCGGTGCCGTGCTCCTCCTCCTCTTCCTCGGCGCCCGGGAAGACCTCGACGCCCGCCCCCTCCTCCTCCGCCGAGACGAAGATCTTCGCCCGGGTGAACGGATCGAGGGCCGAGACGAAGGAGAACTCGAACTCCCTCGGGACGAAGTTGTCGGCGTCCGGGTCTTCGCTCTGGACAGAAACGTAGACGTCACCCGTAACGCTGATCTCCGGGTTCAGTGCCTGGAGGGAGCGCGACCGGCCCGCGAACTCCTGGTCGCCCTCCGGCTCCGCAGGCGTGTCGGCCTGCGCGCCACCCGCTGCGGCCCGGGCGGCGGCGCGGAGCCGGGCCAGGGCGTCCTCCTCTTCCGCCGGTTCCGCCTCACCCCGCTCGAGGAGCAGTCGGATGCTGTCGAGCTGGGCCCGGAGCTGGGCGATCTCCGCCCGTAGCGAGTCGGCCTGCGTGCGTGGAATATCCTGACCCCGCGCCACTACGGGCAGCGCTGCTAGAGCGCCGGCTAGGATGAACAGGCTCAAGCCTCTGGTTGATTTCTGCTTCATGGTCCTTCCCCTGAGGCGCCCGCTTCCGACTGCCTGGGAAGGGGCGACGAGCGACGGGGCGCGAGGGTCCGCCAGAGTGCGGATGCACCGCGCTCACGGTCTCTCTGCGTGCTGCAGAGAGGATCTCAGAAGGTGGGTGGACCCCGAGGGTGGGTGGGACGGGAGAGGCGCGACTGCGGAGTCGCATCCTGCATGGGCGCCACGGTCTCCCCGATAGATGGCGGGAGAGCCTTCTCGACGTGGGTGGGCTTGCCGGCCCATAGCTGCTTCCCGTAGTGGGAGCAGATAGTATGATCGTGTGTCGGGAGGCTGCACGCCGCCTGGTGCTCCTCTTCGATGGCGATCTCGGACCCCAAGAGATCGCCATCGAGGAACGGTATGGTGACCCCTACGGCCAGCGTCCAAATCGCCAGCCCGGTCCCCAATCGCTTGGCCAAGCATTCCCGCAACCGGATCATGACCATGACGCTAGAGCAGACCGCCAGGGCTGTCAACGCCGAGACGCTCTTGTGGGGGGACTTGCGGGAGGCGTCGGGCGGAGCGGAGGTTGCTGTCTGCAGACGTGGCGGGAGGGGCGATCCCTCGACTCCCCGGGGATGCCTCGCGAGGGGACCTGTCGCGAAGAACCACAGATCCGGGAGGCGCCATGGCCAGCCTGTCACGCCGAGCGATGCTGGGAGCGACCGGGGGATTCATCGCAGGGGGACTCCTCAAGACACAGGCCGACGCCATCACCTTGGGTGATGCCGCGCCCGCGCCGCAGAAGGCGCCGCAGGATCGTACCAGGGTGCTGGGAGCCAACACCAGCGGGCTGGGCCGGAGGGCCCCGGGCGAGCAGCCTCGGCGCCAGGTGTCGCGACCCGGTCCGTCGTCGTCTTCGCGCACTCCGCTCCACGAGCTCCGCGGGATCATCACGCCCGCCGACCTCCACTTCGAGCGGCACCACGGCGGCATTCCCACCATCGATCCGGAACGCTACTCACTCCTGATCCACGGCATGGTGGAGCGGCCGATGACGTTCACGTTGCGAGACCTGAAGCGCTTTCCCGCCGCGTCACGCCTCTGCTTCGTCGAGTGCTCCGGGAACGGTGGGGCGGCGTACAACCGAAGTCCCCGCCCCGAGGCCTCCCCGCAGCAGATCGACGGGCTGCTCAGCACGAGCGAGTGGACGGGGGTGGCCCTGACCACGCTCCTTCGGGAGGTGGGGGTGCGGTCTGGAGCGACCTGGCTGCTGGCCGAAGGCGGGGACGCGGCCGTCATGGCCCGAAGCGTGCCTCTGGAGAAGGCCTGGGACGACGCCATGATCGCCTACGGCCAGAACGGCGAGGCAATCCGTCCCGAACAGGGCTATCCGGCTCGGCTCCTCCTGCCGGGATGGGAGGGCAACGCCCAGGTGAAGTGGATCCGCCGCATCGAAGTGTCCGATGGGCCCTTCATGACGCGGGACGAGACCTCCAAGTACACAGACCCGCTCGCCGACGGAACGGCACGCCAGTTCAGCCTCGTGATGGACGCGAAGTCGACCATCACCTTCCCGACTTTCCCGTACGTGCTGCCGGAGCGTGGCTGGTGGGAAATCTCGGGGCTGGCCTGGAGCGGCCGGGGCCGCATCACGCGGGTGGACATTAGCACCGACGGAGGTCGCACCTGGCAGCCGGCGGAGCTCCAGGAACCCGTCCTCTCGAAGTGCACGACCCGCTTCCGGCACCTGTGGAACTGGGACGGCCGAGAGACCGTTCTCATGAGCCGCGCCGTGGACGAGACGGGGTACACACAGCCCGATCTCCAGACGCTCATGGCGGCCAGAGGAGAGGGCAGCGCATACCACTACAACAGCATCAGGCCCTGGAAGGTGGGGTCGGACGGGCGGGTCCTTTTCGGGACGGGAGATGGGCCATGAGCGCGCGGCGGAAGCACCCCGATCCCAGACAGCGCGTGGCCGTCACGGCGGCGATCCTGCTTTCCCTGACCCTCGTGTCCCTGGCCTGCGAGTCGGGGGAAGCCATTCCAAGCGGGCAGACCACGTCTAGACCCGCGGCGGCTCCTGGCTTTGGTCCCCCGCCCGAGCCAACCGCCGCGCCCGAGCACTGGCCCACGACCTTCACCATCGGCCGGGACGCCACCGAAGCCGAGATCGCGGCGCTGGACATCGACGTCAGACCGGACGGTGCAGGCCTGCCCCCGGGAAGCGCCTCGGTGGCCGAGGGTGCTCGGGTCTACGCGGCCAAGTGTGCCGTGTGCCACGGCCCCACTGGCACGGAGGGGCCCAACGACCGCCTGGTAGGGCGGGAGCCACGGGAGGGCTTTCCGTTCGGCGCCGTCCGCGGACAGTACCGGAAGACCGTGGGCAACTATTGGCCCTACGCCACGACCCTGTTCGACTATGTGAACCGCACCATGCCCCTGGACGAACCCGGCTCGCTCTCGGCGGACGAGGTGTACGCCGCGGCCGCCTACGTCCTCTACCTCAATGAGATCATCCCGGAGGATGCGGTCATGGACGCCGAGACGCTCCCGGCCGTCGTGATGCCGGCCCGCGGCCGCTTCGTGCCCGACAACCGGATGGGAGGACCGGAGATCCGCTGAGGGGAGTATCCTTCGCCGGAGTCGACCAGTGGCATCACGGGGAACACTAGATAAATGAAGAGCTTGTGGAGCGATCGTGAGGCCGCCGCCCACGGGGATGACCCTCTGGAGCTTCGCGCCTACACGTCTCGCCTTCTCGGTCGTGAGCCTGACCTCGTTTTGCATGGTGGCGGCAACACATCGGTCAAGACGACCGCGGCCGATCTCTTCGGAAATACTCATCGGGTGCTCTACGTGAAGGGCAGCGGATGGGACCTGGAGACCATCGAAGCCCCCGGGTTCGCGCCGGTCCGCCTGGATGCACTCCTGAGCATGGCGGAGCTCGAGCAGCTCGACGACGCGGACATGGTCCGCGCCCAGCGGGCCGCGATGCTCGACCCAAATGCGCCCTCCCCGTCCGTCGAGGCCATTCTGCACGCGCTCATCCCCTTCGAGTACGTCGATCACACGCATGCCGACGCGGTCGTATCGGTCACCAACACGCCGAACGGAGAAGAGGCCATTCGCGACCTCTACGGCGAGCGTGTGTGGGTGGTTCCGTACATCATGCCCGGCTTCGCCTTGGCCCGGACGATCTACACGATGACGCGGGATAAAGACTGGGCGGAATGCGACGGCATGATCCTGATGAATCATGGCGCATTCACGTTCGCGGACGACGCGAAGGGCTCGTACGAGAGGATGATCGAGCTCGTCAGTCGGGCCGAGGAATACGTGGCTGCTCGGACCAGTCCGCCGAAGACGTCTCCGGATCCTCTGCCGGAGGACCTGGAGGCGTTGGCCCGGATTCGCCGGTCGGTCGGAGCGGCGCGGGGAGAGGCCGTCCTCGCACGTTGGGACGGGGACCCTGTGTCCGTCGGATTCTCGGAATTGCCGGGCATGGCCGACCTGGCGACGCGCGGCCCGCTGACCCCCGATCACGTCATTCGCACAAAGCGCACGGCACTGGTCATAGGGGACGATCCGGCGGCGGACGTCGAGGCCGACGTCGAGCGGTACGTCACGAGCTACCGGGAGTACTTCGAGCGTTATGCGACCGAGGGGCTGACCTGCCTGGACCCAGCGCCGCGGTGGGCCGTCTGGCCCGGTCGCGGCACGATCTGCTTCGGACGTAGCCCCAAGGAGGCTCGCATCGTGGCGGACGTCAAGGACCACACGATTCGAGCGATCCAGGTCGCCGAAGCTCTGGGCGGATGGACTGCCCTCCCGGAGAAGGACGTGTTCGAGGTCGAATACTGGGTCCTGGAGCAGGCCAAGCTCGCCCTATCCGGATCCCCGGCTCTGCTGGCCGGCAAGATCGCCCTGGTCACCGGCGCGGCCAGCGGGATCGGACTAGCGTGTGCGCGCGAGCTTCAACGCCTGGGGGCGGTTGTGAGCGCGCTCGACGTCAATCCCGAGATCGTCGAGTTGATGGACTCCGAGACCGGGCTCGGAATCGAGTGCGACGTCGTGGACGATAGGGCGCTGGCAGACGCTGTGAGGGCCGTGGTACGGCAGTTCGGTGGGCTCGACATCGTCATCGACAACGTGGGCGTCTTCTCCAAGAGCGAGGTCATCGAGGAAATTCGGGCCGAGACCTGGGACCACAGCATGGCCGTGAATCTGACCAGCCATCAGCGGTTATGGCAGTCCTGTATACCCTTCCTGCGCCTCGGCGCGGACCCCGCGCTGGTCGTGATCGCGTCGAAAAACGTTGCGGCTCCCGGACCGGGCGCGGCGGCTTACTCCGTCGCGAAGGCGGGGCTCACCCAGTTGGCGAGGGTGGCAGCCCTGGAGCTCGGCGGGGCAGGGATCCGAGTCAACGTCCTGCACCCCGACAAGGTGTACGACACCGCCCTCTGGACCCCTGATGTGCTCGAGGAGCGGGCGGCGCACTACGGCGTCACTGTCGACGAGTACAAGACGCGCAACGTTCTGGGGATCGAGGTCGACTCCCGGGACGTAGCGGCCCTGGCGTGCGCCATGGCCGGGCCGTTGTTCGCGAAGACCACCGGAGCTCAGATTCCCGTGGACGGAGGGGACGTCCGCGTCATCTGACAACGGCCGCGCACCTGCGTCCCATCAGGATGTCGGTCGAATCCGCCGCTCAGGCGCCGATCAACGATCCTACCGACGGGCCTCCTGAAGATACGCCACCCTCCCTGCGGCAGGTTGAATCTCCAGAAGTCCTACGTCGGGATCGTAGCGATCCTCGCGACAGTAGGGCTGGCGGCCTGTTACCTCCCGGCCCGGGAAGGCTCCCGGGTGGATCCCATGACGGTGCTGCTAACGGACTGAGGCTGGGGAGGCACTGCGGCCGCCTGCAGAGGGCGGCGTGTACCCTCGCGAACCGACGGGAGGCGACCCCACGCACCGACGGCGAACGCCACAAGAGCCGTGGACAGACGTGACATCCCCTCGGAGAGGTTGGTCGAGCCGGACCTACCGCGGCGAGTGGTTGGTCCAGGCGGGCTCCACCGTGTACGTTGCTCGATCCTTTTCCTTGACTAAGGATCGGCGTGGCCGAAGGAAGCCCCACTTCCGAGCAACGAATCGAGTCGTTGGAGAGCCTTGAGCTCCCCTCCATGACGCCGCGGGCCCTCATCGCCCACTTCGGGCCCGGCTTGATCCTCATGATGACGGGGATCGGGACCAGCCACCTGGTGACCGCCCCCACGGCGGGAGGTCGCTTCGCCTACGCCCTGCTGTGGTGCATCCCCGTGTCCTACGTCTTCAAGTACTACGGCTTCGAGATGGCTTTCCGGTTCACGAACGCGACCGGCAAGAGCCTACTGGAGGCGTATGCCACCGCCTGGAAGAAGTGGCCCCTGTGGTACGTCATGATCACTACGCTTCTCCAGTGCGCCATCGGACAGGCCGGCCGTCTGATCGCTGCGGCGGCCGTGGCCTACTACGTCTTCACCGTGGCCCTGGGGCTTCCCATCCCCCTGGAGGCGTACGGGCTGGGTTTGGGGCTGATCTCGGTAGTGGTCATCCTCCGAGGTGAGTACAAGGTCATCGAGGTTCTGACAAAGATCCTCGCCGGCATCCTCCTGATCTCGTCTTTGGCCGTCTACTTCGTGTCGCCCGCACCTCTGTCCGAGATGGGACACTTCTTCACCGTGGAGACGCCCGAGGGGTCGTGGCTGGTAATCGCCGCCTTCCTGGGACTCCTACCCACCGGCATCGACGTCTCGCTGCAGGCCTCGGAGTGGGGGAAGGCGAAGAAAGCCGGGCTGGCGAAGGTGAGGCCCGACCTCGAGGAGGCAGGACTGGTGCCCCGGTTCGACCCCTTTGCGTCCTCGAAGGAGGCCCTCGCCGTCGACGCAGCGAAGATGTCCCCCCACGTGCGCGAGTACTGCCGGCGCTGGTTCAAGATCGGGCTCTGGGACTTCCGCTTCGGGCATGTCATATCTTTCCTGATCGCGACCATCTTCCTGCTCCTGGCTGCGGTCTGGATGTATCCCAGCGCGGTGGAGGGCCGGGGCGTCATGGGTGAGATCGCCACCATCTTCACCGAGAGCGTCGGGCCCTGGATGATGATCGTGTTCATCTTCGGTGCCTTCGCCGCCACCTTCTCCACCGCGTTCAACTACTTCGACGGCTGGCCCCGAATCGTGGGCGCTTGCTGCCGGAACCTCTTCCGGTCCACGGCCCGCTTGAGCGGAATCGGGCACGAGCATCATGTCACGGACGAGTACAGGAAGAAGTGGTGCTCGGAGTACAACATCTACAGGATCACGATGCTGTATTCCCTGGTGGCCTCGGTAATCCTGATCGCCGGCGTTCCTCGGCCCGTCTTCATGGTGCTGGTGGCGTCGGCCCTGGCCTTCTTCGTGGCTCCGGTCATCTTCTACCTCAATCTCTACTACTGTATGACGATCATTCCCAAGCACGACGAGATCTTCTATCCGAACCGCTTCGATCGCTGGTTCGGTTGGGTGAGCCTCGCGGTCTTCACGGGAATGAGCATCATTCTGATCTTCTGGCGGATCTGGGTGCCCCTTTTCGGGGCTTGAGTCGCCGCCCAGCAAGCCGCATGCCCCAAGACCGCCGCTTCCTGCTCCTCCAGGTCCGAAACGCCGACGACCCCATGCGGGAGCACGAAGTCCAGTGCTTCTCCCGCTCGTTCCGGTGCCCCACGGAGCGGATCCGCGTCTTCGATCTCCTCAGCGGCGTTCCGTCGAGGGAGGCGCTGGACGAGGTCGACGTGGTTCTCCTGGGAGGAAGCGGAGACTACTCGGTGGCGAAGGGAGGTCCCTGGCTCCCCGCGGCGTTGGAGACGATGCGGGCACTGTACGAGACCTCGAAGCCAACCTTCGCCTCGTGCTGGGGATTCCAGGCCATGGCCCGGGCGCTGGGAGGCGAGGTCGTTACGGATCACGACCGGGCCGAGGTCGGCACCGTGACCCTGGAGCTGACGTCCGAAGGAAGCCGCGATCCGGTCTTCGGACCGTTGGGTCCACGCTTTCAGGCACAGATCGGCCACGAGGACATCGTCACCGAGCTTCCCAGGGGCGCCGTCCTGCTCGCGTCCAGCGATCGGGTCTCTAACGAGGCCTTCCGATTCGAGGGGAAGCCCATTTACTGCACCCAGTTCCACCCCGAGCTCGACCGGGATGGGCTCCTCAAGCGGATCGGATACTACCCCGAGTACCTCCCGCTTGCGGGCTACGCGACGATGGAGGAGTTCGCGGCGGCCACTCCCGAGACACCGGAGACGGAGGCGATCCTCAGGCGGTTCATGGAGGAGGCGTTCGGAAAGACGCCCTGAGCCGTCTCGCAAGGGGCCGCCGACCAGCCGTTTCCGGGAGGGTCGGCCCACAGGGGCCGGCGCCCGGCTCGACAAGGATCCGTGTGACACCTCGGGGCCACGACAGCGTACATCGAGTGTGTTGGCGGGAACCCGCACCGCTCAGCGATGGTTCGATCATCACCGGCCAAATTCAGGGTGACGGAGGAGATTTGACTCGACAGAAGTTCATAGATGCCGCTCGGGCTCTACTGCGTGCCTCGTGCGTCGTAGGCATCGCAGTCCTGTCCGCGTGCGACAAGGACCCGACCGGCCCGGGCGATCCCAACCTCACGGACCCCATCCTGGGATCACCCGTCCAATGCGAAGGCGGGTTCGCCGCTGGATTCAGATGCTCCGATGTGGATCTGGTGTCGTTCCTTCCACTGAAGGATTTGGGTGGGGGGCCCGTGCCCGGAACGGTCCCGGCCGACAGTGTGCCGGACATCACGGTGAACGACATGTGGGGCTGGACCGATCCCCTGACAGGCATCGAGTACGCCCTCGTGGGCCGTACCGACGGCATGGCCTTCATCAGCCTCCAGGATCCGGAGAGGCCGGTGTACCTGGGCCAGCTCCTCAGGACGAATGGGGCTCCCGTCACCATCTGGCGCGATGTCAAAGTATACGCCGATCACGCCTTCATCGTGGCCGACGGCGCCGGGGACCACGGCGTCCAGGTATTCGACCTTCGCCAGCTCCGGGACGTCCAGGGACCACCGGTGACCTTCCAAGAAACGACGGTCTACGGCGGCATCGCCAGCGCCCACAACATCGTCATCAACGAGGAGTCGGGGTTCGCGTACACCGTGGGCAACAGGGCCGGAGGCGAGACGTGCGGCGGTGGGCTCCACATGATCGACATCCACGACCCCACCAACCCGACGTTCGCAGGGTGCTTCGCCGATCCCTCCACGGGCCGCGAGGGGACGGGGTACACACATGACGCTCAGTGCATCATGTACGCCGGTCCCGACGAGGATTACCAGGGCCGAGAGATCTGCCTGGGGTCCAATGAGACGGCGTTCAGCATCGCAGACGTGACGGACAAGGAGAATCCCCTGGCGATCTCCAGGGCGGTCTATCCGAACGTCGGCTACGTGCATCAAGGCTGGATCTCCGAGGACCATCGCTACTTCTTCATCGATGACGAGTTCGACGAGCTGGCGGGCTTTGTTGCCCGCACGCGCACGCTGGTGTGGGACATCGCGGACCTGGACGATCCGGTCCTGGTCAAGGAGCACCTCGGCGTGACCATCTCCACGGACCACAACCTATACGTCCGCGGTCACCTCATGTATCAATCCAACTACTTGAGCGGACTCCGGATCCTGGATGTGTCCAATCCTGCGGATCCCAGGGAGGTCGGCTTCTTCGACACCGTGCCCTTGACCGACCAGCCGGGCTTTGATGGCGGCTCCTGGAGCAACTACCCGTTCTTCGAGAGCGGTGTGATCGTCTTCACGAGCCGGAAAGAGGGACTCTTCGTCGTGCGGAGCCGCGTCAACTAGACCACGCCGGGCGGTCCGGGACTTCGCCCAATCCGAAGTAGCCCCCCTCGTGTCGAAAATGGACGAGGCCCAGGAGGAGATGGAGACCGCGCTGGAGCTGGCCGGATCGGTCTCTGACCCCAGCCTCCTCGCCAGAGTCCACCGGGGGCTGATGATCCTCTACACCTGGCTGGGAAATCCCGAGAAGGTTCGCGAGCACGGACGTGAGGCCATCCCACTCTCCCGGGCCGCCGGGGACGCCCACGTCACCTACTGGGTGTACTGGCAGCTCGCGGTCGTCGAGGGGTTCCTGGGCTATACGGAGACGATGGAGGAGCACATCCACCGCTGCCAGGAGCTGGCCGAGGAGCTCCGATCGCCGGTGCTCTGGACCGCCGAGATCCTCATCGAGCACGCGGCGAGCGCGGGCCGTTGGGACACGGGGATTGCCCTGGGAGAGCGGGCCGTCGCCAAGGCCCGAGTGCTCGGTCAGGAAGCCTTGCTGCCCCGTCTCCTGGTCTTCCTCTCCCTGATCTATCTCGGCCGGGACGAGATCGAGCGGGGGAAGGCGTGCGTCGACGAGGCCTGGGAGCGGTCGGGTGCGGCGGCGGGCGATATGCTCCGGGTGCACCTGGTGGTTCCCGCCCATATCGGCAAAGCGGCCTACCACGTGGCCGAGGGCGAGTACGAGGAGGCGATCCGGGTGGGGGAGGAGGGACTCGCCATCGCCGAGAACTCCGGCTTCATCGTCTGGGCGGTCCACCGCCTCCTGCCCCTCATCTTGGAGGCGTACGTCATGCTCGACGATGCCCCCGGGGCGGCGCACATCGAGCAACGCCTGAACAAATACGGGAAGCGCATGGGCAACCGGCTGGCCATGGCCTGGAGCAAGGCCTTCGAGGGCATCAAGGTGTGGCACGCCCGTGACATCGAGGGGTCCACTGTGCTCCTGCGAGAAGCCGCGGAGGCGCTGGAGGCGCTGCCCATGATCTTCGACGGGGCCCGCGTGAGACGGCAGCTCGCCGGGCGGTTGGCGGACCTGGGGGACCGGGAGGCGGCTCTGCGTGAGCTCAGGCACGTCCACGGCGTCTTCCTGAAGATGAAGGCCGAGGGTGAGCTGCAGAAGACGAGGGTCATGTTCCGGGAGTTGGATGTGCGCCCGCCGAGCATGTCGGCCGGTGTAGGGGCGGCAGGGCTCACCCAGCGTGAGCTCGAGATCGCCCGGCTCGTGGCGATGGGTAGGTCCGACAAGGCGGTGGCCAAGGAGCTGGACATCGCCCGGCGCACCGTAAGCACGCACCTCTCCAACATGTACCGGAAGCTGGAGCTAGGCTCCAGGGGTGAGCTGGCGGCCTACGTCACGGAGAACAATCTCCTCGCCCAGGAGCAGGGGGACTGAGGCTTCCGACGGGCGCGCCCCGGCAGCTCGATCGAGCCGTAGCCGAAGGGACCCGCGCGGCGGCGCTCGGGGTCATCGCCAGCGCGCTCCTGGCTACCACGAAGATCGCCGCCGGCATCTTCGGAAACTCCTACGCGTTGGTGGCCGACGGCGTCGAGTCGGTCCTCGACATCTTCAGCGGCCTCCTCATCTGGGGAGGGCTCCGAGTCACCGCGATCCCACAGACCGAACGGTATCCCTACGGGCTCGGAAAGGCGGAGCCGTTGGCGTCGTTGGTGGTCTCGACGGTGCTGCTCATGGCCGCAGCTGGGATCGCGGTGGGGGCCGTGCAGGAGATCGTCACCCCTCAGCAAGGCCCGGCGGCCTTTACGCTGCTGGTCCTGGTCGGGGTCGTGGTCACCAAGGAGGCCATGTTCCGAATGCTGTCCGCCAGGGCGGAAGCCATCGGCAGTCGCGCGCTCAAGGTCGACGCCTGGCACCATCGCTCCGACGCCCTGACGTCACTGGCCGCCTTCGTGGGCATCAGCGTTGCGCTCGTCTTCGGCGAGGGATACGAGAGCGCGGACGACTGGGCCGCCCTGGTGGCGTGCGCGGTGATCTCGTACAACGGGATCCGCCTCTTCAGGGCGTCGCTGAAGGAGGTCCTGGACGTGGCGGCACCCGACGAGATCCAGGATCGCATCCGAAACGTCACCGAGTCGGTGCCCGGCGTGGAGGGGATCGACCTTCTCCGGGTGAGGCGCAGCGGCCTGGCGCTCTGGGTGGATATCCACGTGGAGGTCGACGGCGAGCTTTCGGTGCGGGCAGGACACGAGATCGCCCACCTGGTGAAGAATCGGCTCATGGACTCGGATCTGCGGATCCTCGACGCTCTCGTGCACATCGAGCCCCGTCCGCACGTCGGTCCGCACGCCGGAGGGAAGCCGGTAGGCGGCTCCCGGTAGAGAGCACCCCGGGCCGGCGAGGTGCCGGCCGGGGGCGTGCTTTGAGCCGTGGCCCTGAAGGCGTACCGGCTCTCCGGCGTCAGTCCTGGAGGTCCTCTTCCAGGGCCTGGACTCCGAGCTGGGCCTCTTGCAACCGCCCGGGCATGACCCTCTCCACGCGCTCCAGGAATGCAGACGAGGTGACAATCGCCAAGATCTGCTCCTCCGAGAGTGCGATCTCAGCCGAGCGACCGCTGTCGCACCGTATCTTCACGGTAGTGGGCGTGTAGATGCTCGCTGTCAGGGCACTGACCAAGCCGTTCAGGAACGTCTGCTCGTTGTGGATGGTTGCGTTGCCGGAGGGGCACAGCAGCTCCACGTCGAGGTTCTTCTCTCCGATGAGGCCGCCCAGCCAGTGATTGTGCCACTCTTCGTAGACGACCGGGCCGGCCGGTGCGCCTTGCCCAACCGTATAGGTGTGCTCGTAACAGCCTGTGGTTACGATGACCAGGCCCAGCGTCACCGCCACTCGTCCCATCTGGATCATTGCGTCTTTCTCCTGGGAGTAGAGTCCTGAACTTGAACGGACCGGGACGTCCGATTCTGTCCTTTGACGGGCGCGCTGGCAAGAGGTCGGCGCTCCGTCGGGCCACAGCACAAGCAACCCCCGTGCCAAACCCTCCGGACGCGGCAATCTGTTGTCGTAGTTGAAGTTACTAGGACGGTCGTGACGGGAAGACGGTCGACACTTGTCCTCTCCAGAGGACAGCCAACACAGACCGAGGCGTGAGGAGTCGGGTGACATCGCTCTCGTCCGGCCCCCGAAGGTCTAGACGTGCTCAGCGCTTGGAAACTGGACGGCGGACCGGGCCCGGGACATCTTGGGGCTTCCCTCGAAGACCCTCTGGCCCCGACACGCCGTCATAGGAGAGACCGCCATGGATTGGAGTTGGCCGGGAGCCCCGTCCCTCACCGCTCTCCTCCTCGTCACCGTCATGGGGAGTGCGTCCGGCCAGGCGAACTCCGATCCGGAGATGCCCGAGAGCTTCAAGGAGCCCATGCCCCTCTTCACAAAGGGGCTCGGGCCTTTCTCGCGGAGCATCACCACCGACTCCCCCGAGGCCCAGGCGTTCTTCGACCAGGGCATCCAGCTGATTTACGCGTTTACGCCCGAAGACGCGGCGCGCTCCTTCCGCGAGGCACAGCTCAGGGACCCCGAGTGCGCCATGTGCTACTGGGGAGAGGCATGGGCGTGGGGTCCCTACATGAACGGGCCCATGGGTCCCGGATCTCTTCCCAGGGCCCAGGCCGCCATGAAGAAGGCCCTGGAGCTCGCTCCCGACCACACCGACGCGGTGGAGCGCGACCTCATCGAGACCATGGCGATCCGTTACGTCGATCGCACGGATCGCACTCCGCAGATCAAGGTGGACACGACCTACGCCGAGGCCATGGCCAAGGTCTACGCCGACCACCCCAATGACCTGGAGGCCGGCTTTCTCTATGGGGAAAGCCTCATGCTTCTGGAGCCCAGGCGAGGGAGCTGGGACATCGAGCGGGCCGAGATCCGGCGCATCCACGGCATCCTGGAGGACGCGCTCGCCCAGGACATCACCCACCCCGGCGCGTGTCATCTGTATGTCCACGCCACCGAGTCGACCGTAAGGCCCGACAAGGCCGAGGCGTGCGCCGATCATTTGGGCAGCTCCATCCCGGGGGCCAGCCACATCAACCACATGCCGTCCCACACCTATAACCGGGTGGGGCGCTGGCCGGAGGCAGTGCGGGCGAATCTCCAGGCCTTCCACTCCGATCAGGCGGCGGAGTATGGGGAAGGATTCGCCATCTACCCGTCCCACAACCTGCACATGCTCCTCTTCGCGGCCTCCATGGGCGGACAGGGCGCCATCGCCATCCAGGCGGGAAGAGACTACGCCAAGTCCACGGGCGGCGCGAAGTACTACGAGGTCCTGACGAAACTGCGCTTCGGTCGCTTCGACGAGATCCTCGAGATGGAGAACGACGCGGACAACCCGATCTTCAAGGGCTTCGGGGACTTCGGTCACGGCTACGCCCATCTCAGGATGGGCCACGTCGACATGGCCAGGGAGTTCCTGGACGCCGTGGAGACCGGTGCCCGCGAGGCCGAGGAGGCGGCCTTCCGTGGTCACTCTGCGGCCGACCTGCTCGGCGTCGTCGGCGGGATCCTGGAGGGTGAGATTCTCCGGGAGGAGGGGAGCCTCGAGGCGGCCATCGGCGCGTTCGAGAAGGCGGTGGAGGTCGAAGACGGACTCCGCTACGACGAACCCGAGCCTCTGAACTTCTCGGCCCGGCACTGGCTGGGGGCGGTCCTCCTCGAGGCGTGGCGGCCCGCCGAAGCCGAGGAGGTCTACCGGGCCGCCCTGGCCGATCATCCGCACAACGGATGGTCGCTCTTCGGGCTCGAGCAGGCCCTCCGTGCCCAGGGTCGCACTGCCGAGGCGGATGAGACACGAAGGGCCTTCGAAGCTGCGTGGGCTCGCGCCGACGTCTGGATCAGGGCGTCTCGCTTCTAGGTCGCTCGGAGTGAGGGACCTCGTGATCTCGATCATCAAGGTCGCCGTACTCGCGTATGTGGGCTACACGGTTCTCCTGTTCCTCATGCAGCGGCGAATGCTGTTTCCCGGCGGCGCGAGGGATGCCGGGCGGGACGCGTCCTCACCCGCCCCGCTGGGCGTGCACCGCGTCTGGCTGGAGCTGCCGGCGGGGCCGGTGGAGGCCTGGCACCTGGCTTCCGGACAGAGCGATAAACCCGGGCCGGCGCTCATCTTCGCCCACGGGAACGGGGAACTCATTGACGACTGGACGAGCCTGGCGGAGCTGACTCCCTTCGGACTGAGCGTGCTGCTCATCGAGTTTCCGGGCTACGGCCTCTCGGCAGGTAGGACTTCCAGACGGGACCTAGGCGAGGCGTTCCAGGCCGGGTACGACTGGCTGGTTGGGCGCCCGGAGGTCGACCCCGAGCGCGTGGTGGTCATGGGGCGCTCCATCGGGGGAGGGGTCGTCACCGATCTGGTGGCCAGCCGGCCCGTCCGGGCGCTGATCCTCCAGTCCACGTTCAGCTCACTGTCGAGGATGGCGTGGGAGGGGTACAGGGCCCCGGGTTTCTTCATCCGCGACGCGTTCGACAACGAGGCGATCATTCGGTCCTTCGATGGGCCGGTGCTGCTCATGCACGGCCGCAGGGACGAGGTCATCCCCTTCACCCACGCGCGCGCGTTGGCCCGGGCCCGCCCGGACGCGAGGCTGATCGAGTGGGATTGTGGCCACAACGACTGTCCTCCGAGCTGGCGTGAGTTCATCGCGGATGTAGGGGACTTTCTCGTGGCGCACTCGGTGATCGAACGGGGCGGGGGTGGCGGGACGTGAGTCGCGACGCGAGGGTTTCCGGAAGCCTGTCGGCAAAGAGGTTTTGAATGCGATATTGGAGCGCCTCCTCAAGGCACGTTGATCGGCGCCCCAGTCACACCGCCGTCAAGATCGCCCGAGGCCTCGTCTTTCTCGGAGAGGACCCGGTGAAGGCCAAGCTCCTCCCGCCAGGCGCTGCCCAATCAACCTCACACCTCATGCTCGGAGCCGGGCTGCTCAAGCCCTGGATGGTCTCTCTTTACCGCCACCCCTGGTTCCAACGGTTGGTGTCCTTCTTCGAACGCGCCACCATTAACGGCCAGATGACCGGGAGTGCTCTCCGGAAGCGATTCGTCGACGATGAAACCAGGGCCGGCATCGCCGACGGCGCCAGCCAGGTGCTGGTCGTGGGGTCCGGGTTCGACACTCTCTGCGAGCGGCTCGCTCCGGAGTTCCCGGACGTCACCTTCGTGGAAATCGACCGCCCCGCTACGGCCAACCTCAAGCGACGCGCCGTAGCCGATATGGGAGCCAACCGACCCAACCTCCACATCGACCTCGCGACGGCCGCCCTCGCCGAAGCGCTAGCAGCCGTTCTGGAATGGGATCGCGGTGCACGGAGCGTCGTAGTGGCCGAAGGGGTCCTGATGTACATCCAAGAGGCGGAGATCGTGACGTTCCTCAACTCGATCCGATCCGGGTGCGGCGCGGGTACGCGTCTCGTGTTCACTTATCTGGGGACCGACAGAAAGGGCCGCCCCCACGTGGGGAGGTTGAGCGGCCTAATGCGGCTCACCCTGAGGGTGATCGGGGAGCCGCTCCACTGGGGCACGAATCCGGATCACCTGGAGGGATTCCTGGAAGAGCACGGATTCCGCGTGCTCTCTCCGCGGGACCGGTACGATCTCCGCCGGCGCTACCTGGAGCCCGCGGGCCTGGGAGACATGACCGAGTGGGGCGTGGAGTTCCTTTCGGTCGCCGAGGTCACACCACACTAGGGAGCCGCCTACTCGGGGGCCGCCTACCCGGGCTCCTCCCCGAAGACCTCGAGCACCACGGACTCGAAGGTCCTGAACAGGGTCGTCCCCGGCTCCTCCGACCTTTTCCATTCACACGTCCTGATCGCTTTACTTTCCCACCTTCAACCTGAGAGTGGAGTCTCGGGTGGAGATGAGAAAGGGGCGCAAAACTCACTTCACGCTTACCACGCCCGGCGGGTGATGACGGTGGACCTGCAGGGCGGATGGCGTTTATCCTGCGCTCCGAGGGCCTTTCTGACAGTTAGTGGTCCTCGCATCAGAACCCCCCACCGCTAGACGCCACAAAGCCGAGGCGACCATGAGTAACGAGACGGCCCTTCGCGATCACCTGGTGAAGCTCCTCACGAGCGGCTGGGCGCACGTCACGCCGGAAGACGGCATCGCCGGTGTGCCCCCCGACCAGCGCGGCGCTCGCCCACCCGGCCACCCGCACACGATCTGGCAGCTGCTTGAGCACCTCCGGATCTGCCAGGACGACCTGGTGGAGTACAGCCGAGATCCGAACCACACCTCTCCGGACTTTCCGGATGGATATTGGCCCGAGTCTGACGCCCCCGAGGATGAGGAAGCATGGGAGGGGAGCGCGGCTGCCTTCAAGAATGGGCTCCAGGCGATGATCGCCCTCGTGTCCGATCCCACGAGGGACGTCTTCGAGGCGCTTCCGTGGAGCGACGAGGGCCACACGTTGCTCCGGGAGGCGCTGATTCTGGCGGACCACAACGCGTACCACCTCGGACAGATCGTGCAGTTGAAGAAGGCGCTGGGGGTCGGACAGAAGAATACGTGGGAGATGCCGGAACCTCCTCCTGCGTGACCCGACTACCCAGCACGGCTAGCCGTCACTCCTCTCGGGGTTGGCCACACTCGACAGCACGGGCGGGATTCTCCTTTTGCGCCTATGTTGGGTCTGCCAGGGGCGCCGCCGATCGTGCGCCCGACTCAACCTGAGCATGTATGGAGATTCCCATGAGCAACGAATCGGATGTGCCACTCGACCGGAGGGACCACAGCGGTCTCGAGCACCTCCGTCTGCGCAGTATATCGCCAGCGTTGACGGTCGGAGACATCGATGCGAGCCTCGCATGGTACCGGGACGTAATGGGCTTCCATGTGGGAGACCTGGGAGCACGAAGGCAAGGTAGGGGGCGTCTCTCTCGTGGCTGGAGTGGCCCACCTCATCCTGGCACAGGACGATTGGGCCAAGGGCCGCGACCGTGCGAAGGGTGAGGGGTTTCGGCTCCACCTCGCCACGAGCGACGACGTGGACGAGATCGCGGCGAAAATCGAGGAGCGGGGCGGCACGCTGGAGGCCCAGCCGGCCGACATGCCCTGGGGTGCGCGAGCCCTCAGCCTGGTGGACCCGGACGGCTTCAAGCTGACGATCTCCTCGGAAGGTTGAGCGGGCAGCCCTCTGGACGTCCGAGATCGCGTCGTCGCCGACCTAAACTCTGCCTACCAGCCCTCCGATACCGGGACTATCTTTGTGCGGCTTCCAGCGGGTGCTCGTCGAGTCTGGACGCTGCCTTGGAAGGCCGCTACGCCATCGAGCGTGAGCTGGGCGAGCTGAACGTCGCCCTGGAGGTGCGCGATTCCGAACCGGATCGCGTACCTCGACGCTCAGTCATTCGACATGTATCCCATCGAGTAGTAGCCCCAGACTCTTTCTTGCGCATGTGGCGTAGCGCATAGGATACTGGCTGCGTACCAATCGAGAGCAGCGCTGGACGGCCAAGGCGACCGCGAGTTGTTCGCTCAGCCGCGCCGGCTGTGCCATGCGGAAAGGAGTTCTCTCTCCCGGTCCCGACTCATCCCCGCCCGACGGTTTTCCCGCTCCTCGCCGGGGCGGGTCTTATCCCATTCCAGCGTATCGTGCGCGGTGACGGCGAGCGGTCGGAAGACCAGTCCGGCAGCCACGGCACGCTCCACACTCACATACATCAAGGCGGAACCCGGGATCCAGGACGGCACGTCACCCCATGGACGCACCTCCTGCTCCTCCAAAAATGCCTCGGAAACCCAGGTGAACTTGACCGGAGCGGAGGTGACAGCGCGGATTCCGTAGAGCATCTCCGCCATCGACATGCGGGTGGTGGGACCGGTGGCGTTGAAGTCGCCGGTGGTTCCCCTCTCGGCGAGGCGGACGATCCATTCGGTTAGGTCGCGCTGGTCGATGATCTGGTTGGCGTGCTTCCGATTGCCCGGAGCCAAGACTTCTCCTCCCTCGTCGATCCGCGCGGGCCAGTAAGTGAATCGGTCGGTCCGGTCGCCGGGTCCTACGATGAGGCCGGGGCGGACTACGGTGGTCCGGTCGGGGAAGGCGGCATGGGCAATGTTCTCACCCAGGGCCTTAGTGAGACCGTAAGGTGCTTCGTCACCGTCATTCCAATCCGGTGGGGGAGGGGGACTGAATCTTTCCGAATCCTCGTCGATGATCGGCTCCCGGAGCACCCGGTCCTTGAATCCGTAACCCATGCTCTCCGTTACGTAGGCCGAGAGTGAGGACACGAAGAAGTAATGCTCCGCCGAGTCCTTCAGCATCTCGGTGCTGAGCTCGACCCAGCGGTAGTCACGAGAGTTATTGTCCAAGACAACGTCCCAGGTTCGTCCCGCGAGAGCGCTGAGGTCGTTGTTTCGGTCTCCGATGAGGCGCTCCACATCGGGGATGTCTGCCTGAGTGCGGCCGCGGGTGAAGATGGTCACCTCATGGCCCCGGTCCACTGCGTAGCGAACCATGTTTGGTCCGATGAAACCAGTGCCACCCAGAATCAAGAGCTTCTTGGAAGCCTGGCGCTCGTTCCCACGCGCACGGGTACTCGAGTCGGACTGCCGCTGTCCTTGGGAAGGTGTAACGCCACCTGGTCCCAGGGCCAGTCCTGCGCCAACAAAGCCGGCCGTGCGGAGGAAGTGTCTTCGGGTCGGGGTCATGATAGTACATCCGGGCTCGTGGGATGTTTGCATTCCGTGCACATCAACGTAGCTGTTGCCATTGGCGGCGCAACGGACGAGCCGCGAGCTTCGAGCCGCGTGGGAGATGGTGGGCAGCTGCAAGCGCCAGCCGTAGCGCCTGAGACACCGTACCACGATCGCACCATACACGCGCGTCGGGCCGGGGCTGATCGCCTACCCCTCTCGTAGTGCGATCACCGGCATGATCCGAGCCGCTCTGTTCGCCGGAATGAGCAGCGCCAACAAGCTCACGGCCATGAGCAACGCCGGAATGCCGACGAACGTGAAGGTCGATGCCTCAGTAGTATCGATGCTGGCCCGTGTAGAGGCGCATGGTTCCCCTCCTGGGTTGGATAAATCGAGTTTGGCGCTCTGATTCGTCCGCCCTCTCGTCGAGTAGAGCACCGGAGCCTCGCCGGGGGCGCCACACCTCCACCCCCCTAGCATCTGACGGGGTGAATGTCGAGGTCGCGCGCTACGCTCGCGGTCGGCATGTTCGTCGCGCAGAATCGCAAAGTCGTTAGCTGGCATGTCAAGAAAGAGCATGGGATTTTCAACGACGTCAGCCGGTCAGACTTGTAGTGAGGAGAGAGAGCAGGTTGATTCTAGAAACCTAGCAATGATGGAAGCGAGCCATGCCTAGTAACTATGAGAAACTTTATACACGGTCGCTTGACGACCCGGAAGGCTTCTGGGCCGAAGCCGCCGAAGATGTCCACTGGTATAGGAAATGGGACAAGGTTCTCGATGATTCACGACAGCCCTTCTACCAGTGGTTCAAGGGTGGCGTCGTCAACAGCTGCTACAATGCCCTCGATCTGCATGTGGCTAACGGGCGAGCCGATCAACTGGCACTCGTCTACGATAGCCCCGTCACCGACACGATTAAGGCCTTCACGTATCATGAGCTGCTGGATCAAGTGGCCCGCTTTGCCGGGGTGCTCGCCAGCCAGGGGGTACAGAAAGGCGACCGGGTGCTCATCTATATGCCCACGGTGCCTGAAGCAGCCGTCGCCATGCTGGCCTGCGCCCGGATTGGGGCGGTCCACTCGGTAGTCTTCGGGGGCTTCGCCGCCAACGAGTTGGCCACGCGCATTGATGATGCCAAACCGAAATTGGTCGTCTCCGCCTCCTGCGGCATCGAGGTAGACCGGGTGATACCCTATAAGCCTCTGCTCGATCAGGCGATTGAGATTGCCTCGGCAAAGCCGGAGCGAAATATCATTCTCCGGCGCCCCCAGTCAGAGGCGTCCATGGTTGCCGGGCGAGATCTGGATTGGTCTGAACTGATGGCGGGCACGGAACCGGTTGATTGCGTGCCTGTCGCTGCAACCGATCCCCTTTACATCCTCTATACCTCCGGCACGACGGGCGTCCCTAAAGGCGTCGTGCGCGATAACGGGGGTCATCTGGTTGCCCTGAAATGGAGCATGAAAAATATTTACGGCGTTGATGCAGGCGAGGTTTATTGGGCGGCATCGGATGTGGGTTGGGTCGTCGGCCACTCTTATATCGTTTATGCGCCTCTGTTCAATGGCTGTACCAGCATTTTGTACGAGGGCAAACCTGTCGGCACGCCCGACCCTGGCGCGTTCTGGCGGGTCATCTCTGAGCATGGGGTAAATGTCCTGTTCACGGCGCCGACAGCTTTCCGAGCCATCAAGCGCGAAGATCCCAACGGCGATCATATCCGCAAGTACGACCTGAGCCCCTTCCGCACCCTCTTTCTGGCCGGTGAGCGATGCGATCCAGATACCCTCCTGTGGGCACAGAGACACCTCAACGTGCCGGTTATCGACCACTGGTGGCAAACCGAAACCGGCTGGCCGATTGGGGCTAACTGTGTCGGTCTGGGGATGTTCCCGGTCAAGCCAGGCTCCTGTACGAAGCCTGTACCCGGCTATGACGTGCGCATATTGGATGAGGCGGCCAACGAGGTAGCGGCCGGTCAAATCAGGAGTATTGCCATCAAGCTGCCCCTGCCGCCCGGCTGCTTGCCGACCCTGTGGAACAATGATGCGGGCTACCAAGAAGCTTACCTGAGTGCCTTTCCCGGCTACTATACGACAGCGGATGCCGGTTACAAGGATGAGGACAGCTACCTCTGGATCATGAGCCGGACTGACGACATCATCAATGTGGCCGGGCATCGGTTGTCTACCGGGGCGATGGAGGAAGTGCTCGCCTCCCATCCCGACGTGGCTGAATGCGCTGTCCTGGGTGTAGCAGACGAGATCAAGGGAGAGGTCCCACTCGGCACGATTGTGCTGAAAGCGGGCGTACAGCGCGCCCACGGCGACATTATCCAAGAGCTTATCCAAATGGTGCGGGAGAAGATTGGTCCAGTCGCTTCCTTCAAGATGGTGGTCGTCGTGAAGCGGCTGCGAAAAACGCGGTCGGGCAAGATTTTGCGAGGGACCATGAAGAAGATCGCCGATGGGGTCGAATACCGCTTGCCGGCGACGATCGATGACCCGGCTATCTTGGACGAAATCGCAGGAGCCTTTGCGGTTTCCTCACAAAGATCGACCGTGGGCTAAAGAGTTGCGCCCAGTCTGCTGGCGGCTCAGCAAGCCAAACGACCCGATCCCCGAATCACGGTAGGGTCGAACGTCCAGATCAGCACTCTTTCGCGGATGGTCCCCACGCCGAGGCGATCGCTCCTATTCAGCCGACAAGGGAAGGCGCTGGTCCCAGCCCCTTACCGTCAACGACGACCGCTCCTTCGACGAGATGGAGAAGAAACGGGACCATATCCTTCCGGCGGTGGCGGTGAACAAGGACGGAGTCGTGGCCGTGATCTGGTACGACCGGCGGGAAAGCACGGACAATCTGGGCTGGAGGGTTCGGGTCGCCGCATCGTTGGATGGAGGAGAGACCTTTACAGCCAGCGTGCCGGTGTCTAGCCAACCGAACGGTGGTTCGGGCGCGTGAGCTTGCCGACGTCCGGGATCTAGGGCGGTTGGACGCCCCGTGGGGTCAGGATCTCATGGCTCTTTCCGGTCCTCAGCACCATGGCCCGGATCCCGGCCTCTGCCCGACTACCGGCCTCCTGCTCCGAGCGTCTGGCGGTGCACCGCCCGGCCTTCGACGGCCTCCTTGGTGTACAGCAGCGGAAAGAACTCCTGATTGCCCCAAAACGAAAGGAGGTTGCCGTAATAGGGACTTCCCGGCTGACCCGGCGTATTGGTGCCACGCGAGTTGTCCAGGTCGGCAAAATCGACGATATGGCGGAATGTGGCGCCAATTGCGGCCACCGTTCCGCCGCTGCCCGACCTCTCCACCGACGCCAGATCGTATGCGCTCACGAGCGAATGGGGGAACTCACTTCTGTTCATCCGGCCCCAACGCCATTGCTCTCGGTCCCCGCCCTGGGTCGAGCGGAGTTCCTCGACCACCCGGGCCAACGCGGCCTCGGACAAGGCCCCGCGTACCGCGGCCCCCGTTCCCGGCAGGCGAGCCTCCTCACTCAAGCTCCTCCGCCAGACGTTGTGAAGGGCCGGGGCGGCCTCATCCTTGTCGTAGACACCATCCCAGGCGGCGAGCCGGGACCGGGCCCACTCCAGGTCCGCTTCCTCGCTGGTCCAGCCGCTGAACAGCGGCAGGTCGTCATCGATGTATGGGTACACGGCATCGTGCAGCATCCGCTCGAAATCGTCGGGGGTCAGGTCAGCCACGTCCGCGAACATCTGCTGCAGTCTGTCCCACCTCGAATACGGGGCACGTTTGAAGAAAAGCGGCGGCTCATAGCCTGGGGGCAGGATGTTGTGGTTCGCCGTGGCGATCCAACCCCGCTCCGGGTTGTATTCCTGCGGAAGCTCGATGTGACTCCGAAAGCCGTCCCACTTGAATTGGCCAGTACCGGGCACTGGCAGCCGTCCGTACCAACCACCCTTGCGCCGGGGGGTCAGGGCGGCGGCCAACCAGCCGATGTTCCCCCCGGCGTCGCCGCAGATCATGTTTTCGGTCGGCGCCTTGTAGTACGCCATGGCGTCGTCTAGGAACTCACGACAATTGTCTACGTCCGCGATTCTGAGTGCGGCCAGATAGCCTCCGGTGCCCGGTTCCGTCGACGTCGATCGAATCGCATACGCTACGTGGTTGGTCGAGTCGACGTAGAAGATGGGGCCGTGTCTGCTGAACTTGAGCTCGACGGAGCGGGGCTCTTCCCCCCGGATCGCAATGGTCTCTTCCTGGATGCGAAGCGGATACCACTCATCGTTCCAGCGGGCCTCGTTCAGGTTATCGGGGTTCAGCTCCTCGACAAAAATGTCGGCCTGGTCGGTGCCCACTATCGTGAGTCCCCATGCCACCTTCCCATTGTGTCCGATGGCTACCCCGGGAATAGCCGGCGTGGACTCCGAGCAGACTCCGCAGGTACGGTCGCAGCCGTGGGAATCCGTTATCGCCTCGTTGGCTCATGACCTTGCTCCACACCGTGGGGTGTTAGCCGGATCAACATGACGGTACTCGATCGCTCTGCGCCAGCGACGCGGTTGGAGCCATGGACCAACGCCGCCCGGAGCCAGCGACGCCGAGAACCCGAGCATCCTCTACTTGGCTCCCGGTGGGGACGAGTTCTTCCAACGTGCGATGATCCGTGGGGAGCCGATTCGGGTGGACGGGAGCAGATCGCCGGGGCGCTGAGGGGGAGGGAGAGACGGACACCTTGCTCCCGCTCACGGGGCACCCCATCCTGACTTCCCGGTTGGGGTCTGGACGATCGATCCCACGCTCGGTTCAACTGATCATCCCTTGGAGGCTGTTCATGCGTCGCTCACTCACGCTCACCCTCGCGATCGGACTCCTGTTCGCGACCGAGCTCTCGGCTCAGGACGTCGATCCACGGCTGGAGTCCTTGAAGGAAGAAGCCCTGGAGATGGTCCAGGACCAGGCAAAGCTCGTTCAGGAGATCATCGACCAGCTGTATTCCTTCGGCGAGCTGGGAATGCAGGAGTTCGAGACCCAGAGGTACCTGACGGGCCTGCTCGAGGAGAACGGCTTCGAGATCGAGCTGGGCGTGGCCGGCATGCCCAGCGCCTGGACGGCACGCTGGGGCTCGGGTAGCCCGGTGATCGCCCTCGGGTCCGACGTCGACGGAATCCCACAGTCGAACCAGAAGCCCGGCGTGGGCTACCGCGAGGCCATCGTCTCCATGGCGCCCGGACACGGAGAAGGCCACAACTCCGGCCAGGCCGTGAACATCGTCGCGGCGCTGGCCGTTAAGGAGATCATGGAGCGGGAGAACATCTATGGAACGCTCCTACTCTGGCCGGGCGTCGCCGAGGAGCAGGTGGCCTCCAAGGCCTTCTTCGTGCGGGAGGGCGTGTTCGAGGGCGTGGACGTGAACCTCTTCACGCACGTCAGCTCGGGCTTCGGCATGAGCTGGGGCCACAGCAGGGGCAACGCCCTGATCTCCGCGCAGTTCCGCTTCAAGGGTGAGACCGCCCACTCGGCCGGCTCGCCCTGGCGGGGCCGCTCGGCGCTGGACGCGGTCATGCTGATGGCGCAGGCGTGGGAGTTCAAGCGCGAACATCTGCGGCCAGCCGCCCGGTCGCACTACATCATCGTGGAGGGTGGAGATCAGCCCAATGTGGTGCCCCAGAGCGCCACCATCTGGTTCTACTTCCGGGAGAAGGATTACGAGCTGACCAAGGAGCAGTACGACGCGGCCATCAGGATGGCCGAGGGCGCGGCGCTCATGACCGACACCGAGATAGACACGATACAGATCGTGGGATCGGCCTGGACCCGCCACTTCAGCAAGCCGGTGGCCGAAGCCACCTACGCCAATATCCAGCGCGTCGGGTTGCCCGAGTGGGACGAGGCCGACATCGAGCTGGCGCACGCCCTACAGCGGGAGCTGGGCCAGGACGAGGAAGGGCTGCCCGACTCGATCCCCGAGCTCACGGGTCCGATCGACCTCTCTACATATCTGGGCGGTGGCTCGGACGACATCGGCGATGTCTCCTGGAACATGCCCACGGTCACGCTCCGCTACCCCGCCAACATCCCCGGCGGGCCTGGGCACAACTGGGCCAACGGCATCGCCATGGCCACGCCGATCGCCCACAAGGGTACTCTGGCCGGGGCCAAGGTGCAGGCCCTGACGCTGCTGGACCTGATGCTGAACACGCAGATCGTGACCGACGCCTGGGCCTACTTCAACGACGTCCAGAGCAAGGAGCAGGAGTACATCCCCTTCATCGCTCCCACGGACAAGCCGGCCATCTTCCTCAATGAAGAGATCATGGCGAAGTGGCGGCCCCTCATGCGGCCGTTCTACTACGACGCGTCGCGATTCGACACGTATCTGGAACAGTTGGGCATCGAATACCCAACCGTGAAGCCGACGCCGATCAGCGAGGAGCAGGAGTCGCAGGGGGGCTCGAACTGACGCCTCCGCAGCAAGGGCTCAACCGAACTCGGACGCCGGGAATGACCTCATGACCGAGGACTGTGTGCCGTCCTCCTCGAAAGACAGGGTTGGAGCCATTGAGGGGTACGCTGTGGCACAGCTACCGTCGGAAATCTTCAACCGAACGGAAACACCTCCGAGACGTGGATGTGGCCGCAGCCGGCGGATGGAAGCCTACCGTGAGCCTCAAAACGTCCTACCAGCAGGCCGACAGCGAGACTACCTTACGGGTCGTTCTTGGGGCGGGCGAACGTCGGGAGGCCCAGGGAACCCCCGAACATGCACAGAAACGTGCACACTCGTTCGTCGGCGGGGATTAGCGGAAACAGAAATCTCGCTTACCTACGCGAATAAGGCAGGACAGAGGGGCCATAGCTCAGTTGGGAGAGCGCTGGCTTTGCAAGCCAGAGGTCGCCGGTTCGATCCCGGCTGGCTCCACTTTGGGTGAATCGCCCCGGGATCATCGGAGACTGTTTGACTTGAGTGCCAGGGGCTCAGGTTGAGCTGTCTGGCGTGAAGCGAATCCCAAGCGCTTCAAGCGCACTCCGCTCGTAGTCGTTGTTGGCGGGCCGATCATCCACCCAGAGGACCGAGGCCCCGGCAAGCCGCCGCGCCACCAGTGGAGCTGACGCCTCTTCCAGGAGGCCGACAATGCCCAAGGCTCGCTCCTCCGCCGTAACCTCTGCGGAATCTGCGCGAGCCGCCTCCGCCGCTCCAAGAAGTGCCGCCGCCTTCACCTGGTCCCGTCTTCCGGACGCCTCGACTCCAGCGGCTTTGAAACTAAACTCACTCAGGTTCTCTATGAAGAGTCTGATCGGCTGCGTAAAGCGCACGAAGACGAAGACAGCGACCAGCGGCCATGCCAACGACTGGACAAGCCCAATCGCCAGCTGCGTCCATTCGAAGGCGTTGGCAGATTCCATCATGTGCCGCAGGTCCCCAGGGAGCACCCCCAACTCACCCCTCTCTGCCAACTTAGGTGAGACACGGAACGAGTAAGGAATTAGAGTAGGGCGAAGGCAGAGAAACCGAGGATGCTGAGACACCGAGAGAGAATGGAAGAGAATGGAATCGCCCCACTAACCTGGGAGGGTAAGCGAAGCGCGGCAGCTGCTCCGGACGCGGAGGTGGTAGATCCAGCACCGCCTTTCTGTAGTCAGGATCGTTGTAGCTTGCGACCACTCTCCCACCCGCAACTACCGCCGCGAGTCCGAACCATACAGCGGTGTCCGCCATCTGACCCGGGGTCCAGACGTTGATCGCTCGAAGCAGAAGCACTGAACCGCCCGCCCACATGGTCATGAAGACGAGAAACCCTACGATGTGCCGGTCGGCAGCCGCCTTGATGATCCCGAGAGCATGTTGACGCCCACCGCGGTGCACTAAAACTCCGACCAGGAAGACACCTCCCCAGAAGAGTGCCGCGATCTCTCGGGTCGACAAGGCCATTTGAAGCATGCTCGGAGCTTGGTGACACTGATGCAGCTAATACGCGCTCACGGGCCTTCCTGTCATGACAGGACACCACCACCACTCGGTCCATGTCCCGAGTGGGTCCGGAGAGGACAGCGGCACGTCCGATAACGCCAGACTCACGCACGGCCCTCAGATACGCTGTCGCTGGGAAGCGTGAAGCTCTAACGTAAGCAGAGGGCCGGCCGCTTCGCGGACACTCCGGCGGAGCCTGTCAACCCCGATGAGACACTTGGGGGAATCAATTAGAGAGCAATCTCCTGTGTAGTGAGGGAGGGGCTTGGAGGATTGATCCAGACGGCCTCCGGGAGTGGTTGGGGCTTCGGTTGACCGGAGACGAAGCGCTCGGGATGAGCGGCCCAGGCCTCGCGTAGCACGGCCTCCCTGCCGGCGATGACCTGATCGGCGTGACCGAAGTGGACCTGTTCGGGGGTCAGCATCGAGATGCCGCCATGGCGGTGCTCGGCATTGTACCAACGGAAGAACGAGCGACAGAAGGTCTTGGCCTGGTTCTGGTCCCCGAACCGCCCGGGAAACGAGGGATGGTACTTCAAGGTCTTGAACTGAGCCTCGGAGAACGGATTGTCATCCGACACCTGGGGTCGGCTCAGCGAGCGCGTCACCCCAAGATCGGCGAGTAGCTGAGCCGTACATTGGCTCGTCATCTGGGCTCCTCGATCCGAGTGCAGGGTGAGGACCCGAGGCTGGACGGCATGCTTCAGGCAACTCTGCTGGATCAGCCGCCCGGCCAGGGCCGAGTTCTCCCGGTCCGCCACCATCCAGCCCACAACGTATCGGCTGTAGATGTCCAGGATGACGTAGAGGTAGTAGTAGCTCCACTTCTTCGGCCCGAGCAGCCGCGTGATATCCCAGGACCAGACCTGGTTCGGGTCCGTCGCCATCAACTCGGGCTTCTGATACTCGGGATGGCTCCGCTGTGCCCGACGCTCCTGAACCGGCACCTCGGAGGCCAGGACGCGATACATCGTACGCTCGCTGCACAGGTAGACGTCTTCGTCGAGCAGGGTCGCCACCACCTCGGCTGGCGACCGGTTCACGAACCGCTCACAGCACAGGATGTCGAAAACCTTGTCTCGTTCCTTCTCGCTCAAGGCCCGGGCGGGCGTCGGGCGAGGCTGCTGATGCCCGGTCGTTGGACTCCGACGACGATAGAACGTGGCTCGCGGCACCCTCGGAAGACCTCTCCCACGGTCACGGGCCCGGACCGACCCAGCATGCGATCCCTAGCGACCAAGCGCACGACCTCGCGGGCATACTCTTCGGCTTCCTTCCGGTCGCTACGTCGTGTGGCCGCTGCGTCTTCTTGCCGTCGATGATGAACGAGAAATAGACTGCGGCTCCGTTCGGTCTCTCGTAGATCCGGATCCTAAAACCGGCCTCCTCGATCATCTTCGACCAGCTGCTCTTTCGCTTAGCCATCGGTTGGTCTCCATGTAGTCTGAATGGCCCTGTCCCTGTCCGTTGTCCGCTCTCTCTGGGGCGTTGGGAGCATCCGGATAATCTCTGACACCGGGTAGCCTTCGCCATGGCCGGGTAGGTAAGAAAGCAGTGCACCGAGGATCGCGGCGGTAGCCCCGGCAGAACCCGTCGGCGGCCAAGAGTCATGACCGGGGACTTCAAGAAATGGGCGCACGGCTCTGAGCAGTTCGCCGACCGCCTTATCGAGCCTTTCCGCCAATTCCTCGTACTCCCTCAACTTGGGCTGGGGAGCGTCCGGTGGCTGCGCCAAGACCAGCTCGGTAACGATCGTAGGTAGAAGTTCCCTCCCAACTTGGTCGGCGCCAAGCGTCAGAAAGGAGACTCTGCTCGCAGAACGCTTTACGGCAGTGCGCCGGGGATCGCTCGGTCCTTCGCGTCCGGGAGTACTACCGAAGGCCAGCCATGCAGCCGACACGCCGAGGATTTCCCCTGCAGGGCCGAGGAACGAGAGCGGCGGCTCCTCCACTTCCCCGGAGAAATAGCGGTGCACAGTTGAGTACGCGCCCGGCTCCTTACCCCGCTCTTCGAGCTTCCGATGAAGACTTCGGATGCTCCGAACGTCGCTCATCTCAAGAGCCCCATGCAGTCGGAATACGTTGCGTGAGGCGTCGATTCCTGCGACAAACATGGCTGGTCTCCTTGAGTTTGGGTGCCGCAGGCCTTGAGTAAGCACAGCGTAACACCCAGCCCGAGTGAGGTCAGCCCTTCGCCTTATAAGATCAGAATCGCAAGCCTTTAGGCAGCGCACTACACCATCCAGGGCTTACTTACACTCACCGATCCTGAGCGGGAACAGCTCCAGAGCCTTCGGAAGGCCGCTCTGGAGGTTAGCAATGCCTCGATTATCGACGGAGGCGAGTCGATCGAGATCAGGGCAGTGCCCGGTGACGAAGGCTACGTCGATCTGTATATCCAGTTGCTCCGGACCGAGGCGTTTCGATCCCTGGCTCTGGCAGTACGGCTGGTCTACATGAAGGGTGAGCCCGCCTATTGCTACAGCGTCGGTAACGTCCTCTTCCGACATGGTGATACCGCGGTACAGGAACGAGTCGCCGTGGTCCGGAAGCAGTTCCAACAGGCACTTGAGGACCCCGACCAGTCCCTAGCTATCGATGACGGCGAGTCGACCACTCTGGTCCCAGCGGTTGAGGTCCTTGAGACGTGGTTCCATGGCATCGCCTTTCATCAAGATCCCCTTCGGCAAGACAGGGTCCGAGAACTCGAGACGACTGGAGCCCGGTTCTCCTGGCACGTGCAGTCGACTGTACTTCAACTCGCCGGACGCATCTTGGATCTCGACGACATCGTGGCGGACTTCCTTGGCGAGGACCGCGTGCCTCGACTCTGAACCTCTATTCGGAGCTCAGTACAGGGCTCACTACGACTTCGACCCCGACGTCGCCGCGCGGGCGGGCGTGTCATCGCGGTGATGCGCCATCGAATCGAACAATCGATTCTTTGGCGGCGGTAGCAGGTGCGGGACTCGTTGAACATTCCGCCCTTCACGTACCCCGCGCTAGACTTCGGCTGGAGATCCAACCGTTCGCCTCGGCGACTATTTGCGCGACTACCTTGAAGAGGGGGGCGCCAACTACGATCCGGCGGCGAATTTCCTTACGACTCCACCTGGGACGCAACGCCGCTACTGCAATACCTGCTACGCTCTAATCGGCTACCTAGGGGAAGCGATCTCATCGACTCCGTTCGAGAGGCTCGCCGACGATGCCGTGTTCTCGCCCATGGGTATGTCTGCGACGGCCTGGTTTCTCAGAGACCTCGATTCACGAAACCTCGCCATGCCGTATCGCCAGGCTGCGGACACAGGTTTCGTGGCATACGGCCACAATGGCTACCCAGATTGGCCTGCCGGCCAGTTGCGCTCGAGCATAAGCGACCTTGCGCGCTTCCTGGCTGTCTATTCGTCCGGAGGTGGCTCGGTCATCGATGAGCGAGTGATCGACGTCATGTCGCCGGGCAACGCTGAAATCGGTTTCCACACCTGGGGCCAGTTGGCTCTGCGAAACCGCTGGATCCTATATGTGCACCAGGGTGGAGACATTGGCGTGAGCGCCGTGATGGGTTTTCACCGTTACAGCGCCCGGGGCGTTGTGGTGGTCACGAACGGTGAGGGGCCCCTTCTGCCGATCTTCGAGGAGATCTTCTTGGCTGTGGATTCCCTAAAGGCGGGCGGGGCCGAACCGGGTCGGAGATGATCGTTTCGTTGCTTTTTCAGAGGAGCGATTGCCGCTGACGCGATAGACATCTAGTGCTGTGTAGCCAAAGTCTCTTTCGCTTTGCTGACCTTGGCGATGATGGATTGTGCAGAGGCGGTCCAGACAAAGGGTGTGGGGTTATCGTTTCTGCGATCGATGTAGTGGTTGATCGCCTCGATTAGTTGGTCCACGCTGGTGACGGCGAGGCGCTTGAGCTGACGAGTCGTGAGTTCGCTGAAGAAGCGCTCGACGAGATTGAGCCAAGAGGATGAAGTGGGAATGAAGTGGAAGTGTACCCGAGGGTGTTTGTCGAGCCACGCCCTGACGGCCGGATGCTTGTGGGTGGCGTAGTTGTCGAGAATCACGTGGATGTCGAGTTCGGAAGCCACGCTGCGCTCGATCTTGCGGAGGAACCGCAGAAACTCCTGATGCCGGTGGCGCGGCAAGCACTCGTGGACGACCTCCCCGGTGGCTACGTCGAGGGCAGCAAAGAGTGTCGTCGTGCCGTGACGTTTGTAGTCATGGGTAATGGTTCCAGCGCGCCCCTTCTTGAGGGGAAGACCTGGCTGGGTGCGGTCGAGGGCTTGGATCTGGCTCTTCTCGTCGAAAGCGAAGACAACGGCCCGCTCCGGGGGATCGACGTAGAGACCCACCACGTCGCGCAACTTTTCAACGAAGTGAGGATCAGTGGACAGCTTGAAGTACTCGATGCGGTGGGGCTGTAGTCCATGAGCCCGCCAGATCCGCGAGATGGTGGTCGGATGGACGCCCACTTCCTTGGCCATGAGACGGCAACTCCAGTGCGTGGCGTCTGCGGGCTTCTCCTCGAGGGTCTTGCGGACGATCTCCGCTTCGTCGTCCGGAGTGATCTTGCGGGGTCGACCCGAGCGTGGTCGGTCCTCGAGCAGCTCTTCAACGCCACCTGCCTCGTACCGGTCGAGCCACTGCGTAACCGTGGGCCTGGACACACCCACCTCAGCACAGATCGCCGACCCCGAAAGCCCCTGTGCGGAGGAAAGGACGATCTTGGCCCGCTCAACCACGCGTTGCGGCGTGGTCCGTTTGTTCACCAATTGCTGTAAACGCCTGCACTCTCCGCGACGCAACCGAACCCGACGAATTGGCAGTCCCATGCAGATAATCTACCGCATGGAACCCAATATACAATAAACTTATGCTACACTACACTAGCTCGCGCGCTCCGCTTGCGGTCACCATCTTAGCCGCGCACCTTTGAAGCGGCCTCCGTCAACAGGGCGAAGCCCTCCCATGACGCCACCGCCCGTCGCGAGGTCAACGCTGTGGGAAAACGACTCATCTTGGTCATCCTGCTCGCGTGTTTCGGACGGCGCCTGACAGGGTGCTGCTTGCGCCTGTTGGACCGCTCTCGGATGTTGACCTCGGTCTGATCCTCCTCCCAGGGGGTGGGAAGGAGCGGCGCCTCGCAGGTAGGGAACATGGCTCCGAACTGAAGACTCCAAGTCAGGGATTTCGCGTCACCACGAATCTAGATCAGGAGCCATGCACCAACGCCTCGGAGCGCGCCGGATGAAATCTCTTGACTTCTTCGTGCAGCCCGTCCTAGTATGCCTTGTTATATGTCCGGCACTACGTATGATCTCCCCTGCCGGACACAAATAATCCACCCAGGAGGTACATCATGTGGAACCCTCGTTCGAGACACGCTCAATCCCCCTTGTCGAGATCTCGAGCCCGAGCCCCAACACCGGGGATTAGAGCATCCATCCATCCCGAAGGCCTCCCGAATCAAGGGGGGTTGGATTCCTTCAGCACAGTGGAGGTAACTCCCATGTGTCGTGCGCTACGCTACTTGCTCTCGCTATTCGCTCTCGTCTCCCTCGGTGCCTCCGGGCTTCTCGCGGCTCCCGTCGTCCAGCAGGGGACGATCACGGGTCTCGTCGTGGACGACGCGACGTCGGCTCCGCTGGGGAACGCTCAGGTCTACATCCCCGGCACCGAGTACGGGACCCTGAGCTCGAACCAGGGGCGCTACCTCCTGACGAACGTGCCTGCGGGGACCTATCAGCTCAGTGCCGAGCTGATCGGGTACAGGACCGTCACACAGCAGGTCGAGGTTCGAGCGAACGCCACGGTGGAGATCGACTTCCAGCTCTCCGGAATGGCCCTCGCCCTCGACGAGATCGTAGTCACAGCGACGGGTGAGCAGCGGGTGAGAGAGCTCGGAAATGCAATCGCTCGGGTGGATGCCGCCCAGGACTTCCTGAAGACCGGGCAGGCGACAGTAGGTCAGTTGCTTCAGGGGCGGGCGGCTGGGGTCTTGATCGAGAAGTCCGCGGGCTCCGTCGGCACCGTAAGCCAGATCAAGATCCGGGGAGCGAGTAGCATGAGCTTGACGACTCGTCCGATCGTCTACCTGGACGGGGCCCGCATCAACTCGGGCACGCCAGGCGACCAGGTCTCCGGGCAGTCATACGATCGATTGAACAACATTAATCCTGAAGACGTCGAGAGCATCGAAATCGTCAAGGGGCCCGCGGCAGCGACGCTCTACGGGACCGAGGCGGCGGGCGGGGTGATCCGCATCCGGACGAAGCGCGGCGGGGGCGCGCCGCGGTACACGGTGAGGGCCACGTATGGTGCGACCTGGAATGCAACGGAGTGGCCCAATTCCGTCTACAACCCCCTGAAGAACTTCGCGAACGCCCCCGACACAGTTTACCAAATCAACCCTGTCGGGACGGAGCAGCCATTCCGCACGGGGGCTCAATATAGCTTGGGGGGGAGCCTGACGGGTGGATCTGAGACTGTCAGCTACTACGCCAGTGCGGATTATCAAGACCTTGAGGGCGTAACCAATACCAACTGGGTAGAGCAGTTCAACGGTCGTGTGAACGTCACGATCACTCCGAGCGATAAGCTCTCGTTCCAGTTTTCGAATGGCTTCACTCGTGACTACACGGCGTTACCGAACGCGGACAACAACGTCGAGGGGTACATCGCCAGTTCCCAGCTGAGCAATCCCTGGATGCTGCGGATCTCGCGTCCCGATCCGAACACTGGGGGCGCACCCATCGAAACCTGTGTGATAAATTTTGAAAATTCGCGCTCCACGGGAACCCCGCTGGCCGAGCTGGGACTGAACAATTGTAGTAAGTCGACCCAGTTCGCCGGGTATACCTACGACGAACTGGACACCGTAGAGCAATCCAAGACGACAAATCGGTATGTCGGAAGCGCGACGGTCAACTTCCGGCCGTGGGACTTCTGGTCCAACATGGTGACTCTTGGCTATGACATGTACTCCGATCGATTGAAGGAGCTGATCCCGTCGGTCCCTGAGGGGCCTTTCGGATCAAGGTCAAAGGGCAAGATCGAGCGCGACGACCGGGTGGGGCGGAATCTCACATTCGAGGCAACGTCGGGGGTGGAGTATCTCTATGGGGGTGTCGATCTCGAGACGTCCGTAGGTCTACAGTATTTCCAGGTAATCGAGAATGGAACGTATACCGAAGGTCTCGAGTTCCCGACGGGAGCGCCGTCGCTCCAGAACTCGGTGACCAAGACGGCAGAGGAGACCTTTAAGGAGACCAGGACGCTCGGTTTCTTCGCGCAGCAGCAGTTCGGGTGGAAGAACCGGCTGTTCATCACTCCGGCGATCCGCTTCGACGAGAACAGTGCATTTGGATCGGAGCTCGGGGCGGAGAGCTATCCAAGGGTCAGCGCATCCTGGGTTGCCAGTGAAGAAGTGTGGATGCCCGAACTTTTCGGGGAGCTAAAGCTGCGCGGAGCGTGGGGCCAGTCGGGCAAACAGCCGGGTACCACCCACTCCCTTGCTCTGTTGCTCCCGCGGCCGGTGGTGACTCAGGGTGTGAACGTTCTTGCGATAACGCGGAATCAGCCGGGCAACCCCCTGCTCAAGCCAGAAAGAGGTGAAGAGCTTGAGCTGGGCTTCGACGTCAGCTCGCTAAGCGGAAATCTCAGCCTGGCCTTTACCTTCTATGCGCAGACGACCAAGGACGTTCTCGTACAGCGTCCGCTGGCTCCTTCTGAAGCCTTCCGAGCCCCCAAGTGGGAAAACGTGGCGGAGATGAAGAACAAGGGTGTGGAGGCAGACGTGTATTGGCGGGCTCTGGAGACGCGGGACCACAGCTGGGATTGGCAACTCACTTTCGCTTATAACGATAACGAGATCACGCAATTGCCGGTTCAATTCCAGACCCGCAATCGCACCCAGCTCTTCAAGGAGGGCTCTCCCTTCGCGTCATTTTTCTCAAACGAAATTCGGATGGGAGCGGACGGTGTGGTTACCACCGGGGACTCGCTCTCATTCCGGGGAAAGCCGCTGCCTACTTACGAGGGAGGTGTCGGGACGACGGTGTCACTCTTCGGCGACCGACTAACCCTGTACGCGTTCGCCAACTATGCATTTGATCGGCAGCTTCATAATTTCGAGGAGCAGTTCCGCTGTCAGTGGGGCGGCGGAGGGGCATATGGTGGTATCTGTCCCGAGATGGAGGAGAGGAATGCAGATGGGACCTTTACAGAGGCGGCCCTGATAAAGCAGCACGCGACCAAAACTGGAGGGTCATCGGTTTCGGGAGCATGGCCGTTTACTTATGATGCGGATTACATCCGCCTTCGTTCTGTTTCGGCTACTGTGAGACTTCCGAGCTACCTGCTGCAACGAATTGGGGTCAGCGACGGCACCCTGCGCGTGGCCGGCCAGAATCTTTGGCTGTGGACCAAATACCCGGGTAGCGACCCGGAGATCAACGAGTATGGGCAGGACGGCCCTACCGAGGGTCAGGGTAGCCGCGCTGGGCAATTGGAGGTGGGAAACCGCCAGTTCTTCGCGCTCCCGATTGTTCCGAGTGTTTCAGCGACAATAAGGCTGGGTTTCTAGGGTAATCGCGCGGTGTCGGATTATCCGGGTGGGAGGGAGCAAGGAGTGCATAAAGAACGCGATATTGGTGGATATGATATAGGAGGTGAGACATGGTTGGCGAGCACATGGTGGAGCGCATAGTGAGGAGGCAGGTCTGGCGTCGTGCGAGCATCGCTGTGGTGGCACTGTGGGGAGTGGGGTGCGGCAGCCTACTGGACGTGGACGATCCGACCGTCGTGACGCCGGAGCAGCTGCAGGGTCCGACTGGGGTGTCAACTATCAGCGCTGGTATCATCGGTGACTTTCAAGATGCTTACGACGATGCCGTCTTTGTCATGGGCATTTTGACGGATGAGTACGTGTTGTCAGGAAGCGGGTCTCAGGCGCTCGATCATCGATTTCCAGAGGTCGGAGATTTCCGGTCTCCCAGGGCTTTCGAACGCATTCAGGTCACGAGGCAGTCAGCGGAGGACGCCACGACTGCGTTCGAGGACGCCCTAGGTGACCCGGACTTCGCAGACGTTCGCGACGACGTCCTCGAAGCACTGGTCCTCGCGAAGTTCTATGGCGGTTACACGCTCGTGCTTCAGGCTTCGGGCTGGTGCCAGTCAATACTCGAGTCAAAGGGTGTACCCCTTTTGTCGGACGCGGCGCATGAGAGGGCGATCGGGCTGTTCCAGGAGGCGCAGCAGAGAGCCAGCGATGCGGGAAGACAGGACATAATCACTGCGAGTCAGGTCGGTATGGCCCGCTCCCGGTTGTGGCAGAAGGACTACTCGGGAGCTGCGTCGTTAGCCCAGTCTGTGCCGAGCGATTTCGTTTATGTGGCGGAGTACTCTGAGAATGATCCTGCGCAGTACAATCTGATTTATGGTGAAACCCATGGTGTCGGCTTTTTTCGACGGTTCACGGTGGGAGACGGGACGGCACACAAGCATGCATTTGAGAAGTATCCGTTCTTCGACGAGTGGCTGAGACAGGGCCTCATCCGCAGAGGTGACGCCGGCGCCGGTGAGGTGGCGATGGATCCTGAGGTTCCCCTCGTGCTGCAATTGCTTTACGACAACCAGGGTGGAACCATGGTCCTTGCCTCGGGCTGGGAGGCGCGGATGATCGAAGCAGAGGCTTTGCTGCGGGCTGGCAGCTTGGCAGCGGCCGAAGACATGATCAACACCCTCCTGACGGCTGACCAGTCCATCAATCCTATGAAGTTGGTGAACCCGAAGTTGCCGCTCGTGCCCTTCGAGCCTGTCGATTTCACGGGCGACCTCATGCAGGATCTGCCAGAGCTGGGAAGGGCGAGAGCATCGGGCCTGTGGATGACCGGTTCGCGAATGACCACGCTTCGTCGCTTCCTGGATGACGGGTTGGACCTTTATCCGGTGAAACCGCTTGGAGGAACCGCCACGTGTTTTCCTATGCCCCTGGATGAACAGTTGAACAATCCGAACGTAGACGGGCCGTATCCGAGCTGATGAAGCCGCGCGGGTGCGTACGCACCCGCGCGGCATTGAAGTGCATGTAGTGGTTTGGGCAGTACAATAAGCTCGGAGATGAAGGGACGGTTCGCGACCGGCCATTGATGCAGGCAACGCCTGTTCCGGCTTCAGCCGGCGGCCACCACATCGGGAAGTCCTGGTTGTTTTGCCCGGCCAACTTGCGGTTCAAGGGGGTGGGTTGGTCACCCAGCCTCGCGGAAAGACTCGCGTTCTTAGTTCTACGACCGACGAAGGCAAGTGGCTATCGGTGGATGTCCGGCGCTGATCAGGCGCTGATGCCTGGAGTGTTTTCAGAGAAAAAGGGGGGATCTGGACGATGAACCTTCCGATCGTCCTGCGGCGTCTGGAGCCGTCATTTAGGACGGGACGTAGTGTCTGTTCGCGGCTGTTCTGGGCTGGCGGTACAGCTATCGTTGCGCTCGCGGTGGCCTCGATTCCGGGCACCGCCCAGTCCCTCGGGACGGGATCAGCGCGTGAAAGTCGTGAAAGTGCTGACCGACTCACGGTGGACAGGTATCTGGATTGGGAGAGCGTGGCTGACCCGCGGATTTCACCCGATGGCAGTGACATTGTTTATGTCCGGCGGTGGGTGGATCCGATGACAGACACGTGGAGATCGGCCCTGTGGATCGTGAACTCGGATGGAAGCCGGAACCGCTACTTGGCGGAAGGCCTAGAGCCGCGTTGGTCTCCGTCGGGCGATCGACTCGCGTTTCTCGAATGTGGGACGGCGGGGGGTGGGCCAATCGCCCCAGGAAGCTGTGGCGATAAAGGCGTCGAGCAGATCAACGTTCGTATCATGCACGGGGCCGGCGCCGGAACGATCACGCAGGTGACGCGACTGACGGAGTCGGCCTCGAATATCGCCTGGTCTCCGGACGGAAGGCTTATCGCCTTCAACATGCTTGTTCCCAAAAAGCAGCGGTGGGACATCGAGCTCCCAGAGCGGCCGGACGGCGCTCGATGGATCCCCGATCCGCTGGTCATTGATCGGATGCACTATCGGCAGGATAGAACCGGATTCCTGAGGGAGGGCTACGGCCACATATTCGTCGTGCGCACCGATGGTGGGACCCCCAGGCAGATCACGGATGGTGATTTTAGTCACGGTGCACCGAAGTGGAGTCCTGACGGACGAACGGTCGTCTTTGAAGGGCTCCGGATCGAGAACGCGGAGTACCGGTGGGAGGGTGGCGGATACATCGGCCGCCCGTCGGATATCTATGCGGTAGATATTGGCACGCGAGAAATTCCAGAGCTGGTTACCCGGAACGGGCCCGATCGCAACCCTGTAGTCTCACCGGACGGACGCCTGATCGCCTACACCGGGTTTGATTCCACGTCCTACACATACCTCACTGAGGGCCTCTACGTCGTAGGATCCGACGGAAGCGAGCCGCACCTGATCAGCGGCTCGTTTGATCGAACTCCTAAGCGCTTGATGTGGTCGCCCGACGGAAAGCGTGTGTACTTCAGCGCGGACGACGAGGGGACGGAGGATCTTTATTACGCTGCCGTGGCGGGCGGGGTTAAGAGGGTGACGCGAGGCCAGCATATCCTCGAGGTTACCCAGATCACTGATCAGGGACTTGCTGTCGGCGTATTGTCCGGTCCAAATCGTCCCGGAGACGTGGTCATCTTCTCTCTGGATGATCCCGAACCTCGGTACCTTACGGATGTCAATGGGGATGTTCTCGGGGGTGTTCGGGTGGGTGAGGTCGAGGAGATCTGGTACGAGTCAGTGGACGGCTTGCGCATCCAGGGATGGATCGTGAAGCCTCCGGACTTCGATCCCTCGCGTAAGTATCCTCTCATTCTGCGGATTCACGGCGGTCCGCACGGCATGTACGACTTCGGCTTCAGCTTCGAGTATCAGAACTACGCGGCCAATGGCTACGTCGTGCTCTACACGAACCCCCGGGGCTCGAGTGGTTATGGCACGCAGTTTGGGAACGCCATCAACAACGCGTATCCTGGAATGGATTTCGACGATCTGATGGCAGGTGTCGATGAGGTCATCGGCCGAGGCTACATCGACACCGAAAGCCTGTTCGTAACAGGTTGCAGCGGCGGTGGCGTCCTGTCGAGCTGGGTGGTGGGGCATACGGATCGGTTTGCGGGTGCCATGGTGCGCTGCCCCGTGACGAACTGGTTGACCTTCGTGGGGACAGTGGATACCCAGCCGGGCTGGTACTACAACTTCGAGAAGTTCCCCTGGGAGGATCCGAGTGAACATTTGCGGAGGTCGCCCATCATGTATGTGGGGAACGTGACGACACCGACCCTGCTCGTGACCGGAGTGAGGGATCTGCGTACGCCCATGCCCCAGAGCGCGGAGTTCTACCAGGCTCTCAAGATCCTGGGAGTTCCGACCAAGTTGATTGGCATGGTGGACGAGTGGCATAGCAACAGCAAGCACCCGTCGAACTTCATGCGCATACAGCTTTATGGCATGAAATGGTTCGAGCAGTACATGAGCACAGAAATGAAGGGACGCTTCGTAGCGAGCCATTGATCCGGTCAGGCGCGTGTTCCCTGTCTGGTGAGCGTCCTGTACGCCGGCGGGATAACAAGATCAGAACAGGAGCCAGGAGGATATGGTGGTGCGTAAACACTTTTGGCCGACAATGCGAGTCGTCGCTCTGGCCGTATGGAGTGCCCTCCTTTTCATGCCCGGCAAGCTTGCCGCACAATCGGCTGAGGAGGACTGGGACGTCACGACACCTCGGGGGGAGACCCGCACCATCCGCTTCACCACGGATGAGGGCACGTGGACGAGCGTGGACGTCTCGCCCGACGGCGGGACCCTCGTCTTCGACATGGTGGGGGAGATCTGGCTCCTGCCAATCGAGGGTGGGGAGGCCCGCCCAATCACAAAGGAGAGCGGGATTGCTCTGAACTTCCATCCTGCCTTCTCCCCCGAAGGCTCCCGGATCGCCTTCATCTCAGACCGGGAGGGCCAGGACAACGTGTGGGTGATGGACGCCGACGGCTCCAACCCCCGGCAGGTGTCGCGGCAGAAGGAGGACCGGATGGCGCTCCCGGCCTGGACGCCGGACGGCCAGTTCGTGGTGGCCCGGGTGGGTGGGGACTCGAACTTTAACGGGCAGGGCTCGCTCTGGATGTGGCACGTGGAGGGGGGCGAGGGGGTGCGCCTCACCCCCGAGGACGTGAACGCCTCGTGGCCCGAGCTCTCCCCCAACGGGCGGCGCTACCTCTACTACGAGGAGCGGGTCTCCTCGGACATTGGGGATCCGAACCCGGCCAACGGGGTCTACCAGCTCCGACGCATGGACCTCCGCACGGGCCGGGTCCTGGAGATCACGAGCGGGATCGGTCCGGTCCGGGACGGGGGCGGGGGCCGGCGCTCCAGCGGGGGCGGGATCGCCCCGGCGGTCTCGCCGGACGGCCGCTTCCTCGCTTTCGGCCGCCGGATCGCCGACGGCACCCAGGTCCTCAAGGGCCACGAGTACGGCCCCCGGACGGCCCTCTGGATTCGGGACCTGGACACCGGAGCCGAGCGGATCGTCATGGACCCCATCACCCCGGACATCCAGGAGCGGAACAACGCCGGGGCTCTCCCCCGTCACGCCTGGCACCCGGACGGCCGCTCCATCGTGCTGACGGAGGGCGGGAAGCTCCGTCGCCTCTGGGTGGAGAACGGGCGGGTAGAGACGATTCCCTTCACGGCCACGGTGGAAGAAGTCATCACCGAGCAGGTCTACCACCCCTTCCGGATCTCCGACGGGCCCTTCCGGGTCCGGATGATCCGCTGGCACACGGCCTCCCCCGACGGGCGGCACCTCGCCTTCGTGGCCCTCGACCGGATCTGGATGATGGAGCTTCCCGACGGGAGGCCGAGGCACCTCACGGGCGCCGGGATCCTGGCCACGGGGCCCGGGAGCGACGTGACCCCGGCCCAGGAGTACAGCCCGGCCTGGTCCCCCGACGGCCGCTGGATCGCGTTCACTTCCTGGTCCGACGAGGAGGGGGGGGCGCTCTGGAAGGTCCGGGCCTCCGGCGGCAGGCCGGAGCGCCTCACTTCCGTCCCCGGCATGTACTTGAACCCGGCCTGGTCTTCGGAGGGTGAGCGGATCGCCGTGGTCCGGGGCTCCGGCGAGATGCTTCGGGGCCGCCTCCCATCGGACGAGCCGTGGTACCGGATCGAGTCCGTGCCCGCCACGGGCGGTGAGGCCCGGCTCGTGGCGGAGGTGGACGGGGGCAGCGCCCGGGGGCATGTGACGGCGCCCAACTTCGGGCCCGACGGACGCATCTTCTACCTCGAGCCGGAGGGGAAGGGTCGGAACGCCCCCTTCACGCTCAAGTCGGTGGAGCCTGACGGGCACGACGTCAGGAGCCACCTCCTCCTCCATCACGCGGACGAGGCGGCGGCGTCTCCGGATGGGCGCTGGGTCGCCTTCAGCCGGGGGGACAACGTCCATCTGGTCCCCCTCCCCTGGCCCGGGGCCGGGGACCCGGTGGAGGTCGCTCCGGAAGATCCCCCGGTCCCTGTGACCCGGCTCTCCTTCGAGGGAGGCAACTTCCCGAACTGGACAGACGGAAACACCCTCGAGTGGGGAAGCGCGAACCGCTACTTCCGGCACCAGGTGGACAGCCGGACGACGGACACCGTGGAGATCCGTCTGGAAGTCCCCCGGCGGATCGCCCGGGGGACCATCGCCCTCACCGGTGCCCGGATCGTCACCATGGACGCCGACCGGGTGATCCAGCGGGGCGACGTGCTGGTCACAGGGGGCCGGATCGCGGCCGTGGGCCCCTCCGGCTCGATCCAGATCCCCTCGGGGGCCCGGCGCATCGATGTCAGCGGGATGACGATCATCCCGGGCCTCATCGACACGCACAAGCACGTCTCCCGTGAAGGCAAGGGAGTTCTCGGACAGCGCAGCTGGGAGCTCGCCGCCAACCTTGCCCACGGGGTCACCACGGGCCTCGAGCCATCGGGATGGCAAGAGAACATCTTCACGCTGGCCGAAACGGTGGAGGCCGACCTCCGGGTGGGCCCCCGGATATTCAGCACCGCCTCCTCCCTCTCGGGGGGAACGAGCACCCGCCACGGGCCGGTGAACAGACGGCAGGACGCCCAGCATGAGGTGAACCGGTTCGTGAGCTATGGGGCGACGTCCATCAAGCAATACTGGCAGCGGCGCCGGAACCAGCGGCAGTGGGTAGTGGAGGCGGCCCGCGAGGCCGGCGTGATGGTCACGTCGGAGGGGGACACGGACCACCTCTCCGCCATCTCCATCGCCATGGACGGCCACACCGGGACCGAGCACCCGATCCTCAACATCCCCCTCTACCGGGACGTCACCGAGTTCCTGGGGCAGGCCAACTTCTTCTATTCGGCCACCCTGGTGGTGGGGGGCGCCGGCCCCTGGGGGGAGGACTACTTCTACCAGGAGAAGGACCTCTGGAAGGACGAGAAGCTCCAGCGCTTCACCCCCTGGCGCTGGCTCGAGCCCCACACCCGGCGGCGCCCCCTCCGGCCCGTGACGGACTACTCCTTTCCGCTCCACGCCCAGGGGGCCGCGGACATCATCGCGGCGGGAGGCCACGCCACCATCGGGGCCCACGGCCAGCTCCAGGGGCTCGACTCCCACTTCGAGCTCTGGATGTACGCTAGCGCCATGGAGCCCATGGAGGCCCTGAAGACGGCCACGGTCCACCCGGCGCAGATGATCGGGATCCTGGACGACGTGGCGACGCTGGAGGAGGGGAAGCTGGCCGACCTGCTGGTGCTGAACCGGAACCCCCTGGAGGATATCCGGGCCTCAGCTGACATCCGCTACGTCATGAAGGGCGGGGTGCTGTACGACGGCGACACCCTGGACGAGCTCTGGCCCGAGGAGCGGTCCTTCGGGGACTTCTACTGGCGGATAGAGGGGGTGAGGGAGGGTGTCGGCCGGTGAACCGGTGAAGAAGTGGGAGCCCACCGTCAGCCGGCGCCGGTCGGATACCCACTTCCGCGAAAACGTGCTCCTTCCCAGAAACGCGCTCGCCTATCCGTCCGTGATCGGCCACTCCTTTCCACCCCACTCCTCGAACCACTTCATCAGGTAGAGCTGCGTCCGCATGAAGTTAGAGGGGATGCGGTTCGTGTCGTGATACTCACCGTGGAAGTAAAGCATTCTCGTCGGCACGCCCACCTGCTTGAGGGCCTGATAGTACTCCTCCGTCTGGGCCATGGGGGTTCGTAGGTCGAGCTCTCCCGTCATCAGGATGGTCGGGGTCGTGACGTTGTTCACGTACATGAGGGGCGAGTGCTCCAGGTACTTCTCCGCGTTGTCCCACGGAAAGCCCTCGTAACGGTGGTAGGCCCACTGGGTGATGTCTGCGGTGCCGGCAAAGCTCATCCAGTTGATGACGGGACAGCGCACCCCCGCCGCCGCGAAGCGAGTCGTGTGTCCGATGACCCAGCTCGACAACACACCGCCACCGCTGCAGCCGGTCACGAACATCTGGCTCTCGTCCACGTAGCCGTGCTCGATCACGGCATCCACGCCAGCCATCAGGTCGTGGTAGTCGACGCTCGGGTATCCGTTGTTGATGGCGTTCCCGAAGTCGGTGCCGTATCCGGTGCTCCCCCGCGGGTTGGTGTAAAGCACCACGTATCCGTTGGCGGCGTAGTTCTGGTACGGATAGCTGAAGCCCACGTTGTACATCCCGTGGGGCCCGCCATGGATATGCAGGATGAAAGGGTATTTCTTCGACGGATCGAAGTCCGGCGGCTTCACGATCCACCCCTGGACCTGCGTGTTGTCGGTCGATTCGTACCAGATCTCCTCGACTTCGCCCAGGCGGATTCCCTCGAGCACGTCGTCGTTCACGTGCGTGAGCTGGCGGATGTCGTCCGGTCTGCGCAGGTCGTACGTGACCACGTCTCCCGGCGCCTGTGGCGAGGTTCGTACCCCGACGGCCCGTCCTCCCTCGGCCACCGAGGAAAGGGTCAGCATGTGCGTCCCCTGGGTCACCTGCCGCGCGTCGCCGTCCACAGAGGCGTAGTGCACGTTCTGGGTGCCCCGGTCTCCCCCGGTGAAGTAGACACCTCGCGAGTCCTCAGACCACTCCAGGCTCCCCACGTCCCGGTCCAGGTCGCCGGAGATCTGCCGGATCCCCGATCCGTCCAGGGCCATGACATAGAGCTCCGTAGACTTGTAGCTCTGTGCCGTCCAGTCGAAGCCGGTGAAGGCGATCTGTCGCCCGTCCGGCGAGACCGCGGGCCACGCCCACGGCCCCTTCCTCTGGGTGAGCTGTGTGACGTCTCCCGAGGCGAGGTCCAGCGAGAAGATGTGCGATTCCCGGTAGTGAGCGTCCGGATCCTCGGTCATGAGGCCGTCGAGGATCAGCGTCTCCCCGTCGGGCGTGAGGCTGTACCCCACGTCACCCGCGCCGCGCCAGCTTCGTGCCAACACCATCCCGTCTCCCTTCGTGAGCCGACGAGCGGTACCCCCGTCGGCCGGCACGCGGAAGAGGTGTGTGTTTCCCTCCGGAAGGAACCCGATCCGGTCCATCCTGAAGTGAATACGGTCGACGATTCGGGGAGCTTCGGTCCACGTGGCTCCCTCCGGCGGTGCCGGCAGGTCGACGGGCCAGGATTCTTTCTCCCGCACGAGCTGCTGGAAGTACATGTGATGTCCGTCCGGCGACCACTGGATGTTCGACAGGGTCTCCATCTCGTGCGTGATCTGGCTCACGGCACCCTCGGCGTCCATCCAGCGCACGAAGATCTGGCTCCCGTCCGGCTCCCCTTCTGCCAGGTAGGCGATCCTCGTGCCATCGGGCGCCCAGGTCGGATTCGATCCCTCGATGAGGAAGCGGTTCCGGGAGCCATCGATGTTCATGATCCAGATGGCGGACTCGAACGAGTCCTCCATCTTGTTCACCCATCTTCGCGTGTACACGACCTGGCTGCCGTCGGGCGATATCTGGGGATTTCCCACCGTCTCGAAGTCCAGATAGTGGTCCACGGTCAGCAGGGTATCGGACGGGGTCTCCTGGGCCAGGAGCCCGACGGCGTTCAGGCCGAGGACACACCCAACCGCGATGAGGACGGCGAAGTTCGGCGACTTCAGAGCGTGTCCGAGAGGGCGCACGTGGAACATCGGAAATCTCCTGCTGGGGCCATGCCGACGGGGTTCACAGGGATCTTAGGAACTGGAATCGGGCCACGCAACACGGGAAGCGCTCGCTCGGGCGCTCGAGGCGGCGGCCGCGACACTCCGGAGCGAACATGAGCGGTAAAGGACCTGGGTAACAGTTAAGTCAAGAGACCTGAGTAACAGTTCTCCGTCCTTTGCAAGTGCCTCCAGTTCGTCTCTTCCCTCGTCCGAGGGAGTCGAAGATGAGGCGTTTGGGTTCAACAAAGCGTCCTAGCCAGATGGGTCCGAAGTAGACCTCAAAGAGACCGTGGTCAATCTCTTCCAGTCCGACTTCATGCCCAGCGAAGAGTCGGCCGACGGGCACACGGTCCCCGTACCAGCGGATGCCACCGTTCGTGCTGACGAGCCGGGTCTCGAAGTGGCCCGGATACGTGACCGGGTCGAGTTGCTTCGGGAAGGGTCGAGGTGAGGGTCGGTAGAGATTGGAGGGCACGGCACCGTCCAACGCCTCGTGAGGCCGGACTTCGTTGTAGAGCTTCCTGAATCTTCGAAACGCTTGCTGCTGGGTCCGCATGTTGGAGCTCGGAGGTCGGGTGGTACGCCTCTTTAGCACCAGGTGCATGTTCTCGTGCTTGCCGTTCTGCTGAGGGCAGCCAGGCTCGATGAGCTCAGGCAGAATGCCCACCTGAATGAACCACACGGACAGCCGAGAGAGACGGCCTAGTGCGTTCGAAGCGAAGGGAGTGCCGTTGTCCGTACGGATCCGTTCGGGTAGACCGTGTTGGCGAAATAGCCGCGTGAACACTGGGATCACGCCGTCGATTGTCACGTCCGGACGACCCCAACACTCCAGTACGAACCTCGAATGCATGTCCTGCACAGTAAGCGGGTAGCACAGCTCACCGTCACCCATCGGGAACTCGCCCTTGAAGTCGGCCGTCCACGTCCCGTTCGGTTCAGATGCGTTGGTATCGGGTCGACCCGGGTGCCAGCGGCGCACCCTTCGCCGACGCCTCGGCACCAGGTCGTGACGCACCAGGATGTTGTGCATCGTCTGTCGTGAGGGCAGTGCTAGCTCCGGCCGATGCGTCTGCAGGTACCACCGGATCTTCTTCGGCCCGAAGTCGTCATACTTGCGTCTAACCTCGAGGATCGTCTCGACCACCTCACTAGGCGTAGCCCATGGGCAATGCCCGGGTCGACTCGCTCGATTCTCCAGACCTGCTGGCCCGGCTCGCCGCCATCGATCCATCCACTTGTAGCCCGTCTTGCGACTAATCCCGTATCGATCGCACACCGCAGCAAAGCTCCGAAGACTGCGATGGGCTTCTTCGATAAACCGCGTTCTCTCTTCCATGACATGAGTCTCCTCGAACGGCATCGGCCTCCTCCTTTCAGAGGTGCCGACTGTAACCCATGTCCCTTTACTTAAGTGTGTACCATGTCTCTTTACCGGACCACAGGAAAGCGAACAGGGAGCCGAACAGGAAGGCGAACAGGAAGGCGAACAGGAAATAGAGAGCCAAGACCAGGGAGATATACCATGAAGTTCCCGATCGAAATCGAAATCACGAACCAGAAGCTCGTAGAGAAATTCGACGGCCACCGCTGGGCCGGCCGGCACTTCCTCTGAGCGGGGTGCCACAACGGCCGATCCCATCGTATGCCCCCGGCAACGGTCCTGCGATCGATGCGAAGAATCCTCGTCCCGACCGGGCTCGATGACGCACAACGCGACCGAGTCGCCATGAGGAACCCGGACGACCTTCCCCCCGAAACCATGAAACCAGACGATATCTTCGGGGTTGAACGGTGGTCGGAGAGAGTAACCCACACACTCAGGCCGCTGAGGCAACTCGTCGAGGGGCATCAAACGCGGAGGAGGTGGATCCCAGTCTCCCGCGGTACTGAAGGGACGTCTGCGCATCGCGCCGGTCGCCGGAGGTGCGACATCAGATCGACAGTGGGAAAAAGATCGACAGAGGTGTAAGTGGGTGAGCTCGTTCAGATGAAGTGTGAAGCGTGTCGCCGCGATGCTCCTAGGGTCACAGCCGAGGAGACACAAAGGCTTCGCGTCCAGATCCCCGACTGGAGCATCGTCGAGCGGGAAGAGATCCAGCGCCTGGAGAGAACGTTCACGTTTCCCGACTTCGCCGAAGCCCTCGCGTTCACCAACAAAGTGGGAGAGCTTGCGGAGGCCGAGGGGCATCACCCAGCGTTGCTGACCGAATGGGGGAGCGTGAGGATCACTTGGTGGACGCACAAGATTCGCGGTCTCCACCAGAACGACTTCATCGCGGCGGCCAAGACGGATCGACTCGCAGGGAGCGGTCTGCAGGCCTGACACCCGGCCGTCCAGTCCACCCGGCGCCTCTCGCCTCCAGCTCCGGTACCGGTCGCCTGTACCTGGAGCCCCCGGGACGAGGCCTCCCGGGACTTGGTCTTCAGACGGTGAGCGCGCATTCTTCAGCGCATGACAACCACCCCTGAGGGTGGAGCCCGACCCCGAACGGGGCGGCGCGGCCGCTCGATTCTAACGCTCTGCGTACTCGTCATCGGCTGCACCCGATCCGGCGGTGATGCCGATCGCTCACGAGCAGACGTCGAGCCCGCCGGACCTGATCGGGCCGATCTCCGATTCGTGGTCGTGACGCACGGCGTGGCCGCGAACCCGTTCTGGTCCGTGGTCACCAATGGGGTAGGGGACGCTGCCGAGGAGTTGGGCGTTCATGTCGACTATCAGGCCGTCGTCACGTTCGACATGGTTGCCATGAGCCAGCTCATCGATGCGGCCGTGGCCTCGCGGCCTGACGGCCTCGTGGTGTCCATCCCTGACGAAGACGCTCTCGGCCCGTCCATACGTGCGGCGGTGGCCGCGGGCATCCCGGTGATCTCCATCAACTCGGGGGATCACTCCTACCAGGCCCTCGGAGTGCTCACGCACGTCGGGCAGGCCGAGTACGACGGTGGCTATCAGGGCGGCCAACGCCTCGTGGCGACCGGTGTCCGCAGGGCCCTCTGCGTGAACCAGGAGGTTGGGAACGTCTCCCTGGACCTACGCTGCCAGGGGCTCATCGATGCGATGGCCGAGGCTGGAGGCTCCGTCTCGGTTCTAGCGGTCGACCTTGCCGATCCCGAAGACACGCAGCAGCGCATCCGCGGGGCACTCCTCGCGGATCCGTCCATCGACGGCATCCTCACGCTGGGGACTACAGGCGCCGAGCCCGCTCTCCGCGCGCTGGAGGAGATCGGCGGGGCGAGCGCCGTCCCGCTCGGCACCTTCGACCTGTCCCCGACGGTCCTGGATGCGGTGCGCGACGGCGACATGCTCTTCGCCATCGATCAACAGCAGTACTTGCAGGGATACCTTCCCATCGTGTTGCTCACCAAGTACCTGGAGACCGGGACTGTTCCAGGCGGTGGGCGCTCGATTCCCACCGGCCCAAGCTTCGTTACTGCTGAGACCGCCGAGAGCGTCATGAGCCTCACGGAGCGGGGGCTCCGCTGAGCCGCTTGCTGGCGCGGCCCGAGTGGGCCGCGGCCACGGGAGTCGTTTTCGTCTGGGTCCTCTTTGCGGTTTCGGCGGGCGCGCCCTTCCGCAGTCTCGACGGAGCCGCGGCGTATCTGAATGCTGCCGCCCCCCTGGGGATTCTATCGGTCGGGGTGGTGCTCCTGATGATCGGTGGGGAGTTCGACTTATCGATTGGGTCGACTGTGGGAGCCGGCGGCATGTCGATCATGCTTCTGACCACCCACGTCGGCTGGTCCGTGTGGCCGGCCATCGCCGCCACATTGGCGCTCTGCCTGCTCATCGGCTTCCTGAACGGGTATGCCGTCGTCCGCACTGGGCTCCCCTCCTTCATCGTCACGCTGGCCACCCTCTTCATCGTGCGTGGCCTCACCATCGCCTCCGCTCGCGGACTCACTCGCCGCACGCAGCTCGGGGGGCTGGACGACGTCCCCGGATACGAGTCGGCGCGCATCCTCTTCGGCTCCGATCCCGTGGCCGGCTTCCGGGTGTCGATCCTGTGGTGGATCGGGACCGCGGCACTCGCTACATGGGTTCTGCTCCGCTCTCCCTACGGGAATTGGATCTTCGGTGCTGGCGGCAAGGCGGAGGCGGCGCGTAACGTCGGCGTGCCTGTCGCCCGGGTGAAGATCGGCCTGTTCATGACGACGGCGCTGTGCGCAGGGTTGGTCGCGATCCTCCAGGCCGTGCGTTTCACCGGGGCCGATGCCCTTCGGGGACAGCTCCAGGAGTTCTACGCGATCATCGCCGTGGTCATCGGTGGAACGTTGCTCACGGGTGGATACGGCTCCGTCATCGGGGCCGCGTTCGGCGCCCTCATCTTCGGGATGGTCCGTCAGGGCATCGTCATGGCGGGCGTGGACGCCGACTGGTTCCAGGTCGTCCTGGGCGGAATGCTCCTCGTGGCCGTCCTCGTGAACACATACACTTTGCGTCGGGCACGAAGAGCGGCATGAGCGACGACCTGGTGCCTCAGGGCAGCTCCGGGCTGGAGACCCGGGGCGGCGAGGGCGGGACCGATCCGGATGCTCCGATCCTCGAGGTCAGGGGAATAGCGAAACGCTTCGGCCGCGTAGTGGCCCTCGAGGATGCGTCGTTTGCTGCGCGTTCCGGAGAAGTAACCTGTCTGCTCGGTGACAACGGCGCCGGAAAGTCCACCGTCATCAAGGTGCTCGCGGGCGTGCACGCGCCGACATCGGGCGCCTACCTCATGGACGGAGAGCCCGTGCGCTTCACGTCCCCACGCGAGGCCCTGGCCGCGGGGATCGCCACTGTCTATCAGGACCTGGCGGTGATTCCGCTGATGAGCGTGTGGCGGAATTTCTATCTCGGCTCCGAGCCTGTCCTGGGCTGGGGGCCGCTGCGTCGAATTGACGCGCGAGGAGGCCGAAGGGAAGCTCTGAGCGAGCTGAGTGCGATGGGCATCAAGCTGAGGGATGCTGACCAGCCGGTAGGGAGCCTCTCGGGCGGAGAGCGCCAAGCCGTGGCCATCGCCCGGGCGCTCCACTTCGGAGCGCGGGTCCTGCTCCTCGACGAGCCCACGGCGGCGCTGGGGGTCCGCCAGTCCGATCTGGTGCTCGACAAGGTCCGACGCGCCGCCGAGCGCGGCGTTGCCGTGATCCTTGTCACCCATAACCCTCATCACGCGCACCCCATCGGAGATCGGTTCGTGGTGCTCCGCCGTGGCCGCGTGATCGCGAAGGGAAGCCGGGACAACCTCACGGTGGACGCCCTCGCGCGACTCATGTCGGGCGAGACTACCTAGTTCCCGGCGACCACCTTTCGGGAGATTCCATGCGCCTCGTCATCGCCAGCTATCTCGAGCCTCATCACGTAGAGCGCATCCGGGAAGTGGATCCCCGGATCGAGGTTGTCTACGAGCCGGATCTGCTCCCCACTCCCCGGTACGCCGCCGACCACACGGGCGCGCCGTTCCAGCGGTCCGCCGCGGACGAGGAGACCTGGCTCTCGTACCTGACCAGCGCCGAGGTGCTCTTCGACTTCGATCGCACGCACCTCGAGGATCTGCCCGAGTGCGCTCCGGGTGTGCGTTGGATCCAGGCCACGAGCGCCGGCATCGGGCAGCTCGTCCATCGCCTGGGCTACGCGGAGCGCATGCCGGACACGGTCTTCACCACCGCGAGCAGCGTCCACGCGATCCCGCTGGCGGAATTCAGTCTCATGGCCATGCTGGCGTTCCGGAAACGTCTTCTCAAGACCCTCGACGACCAGGTCAGGCACCACTGGGAGCGCTACGCCGGCACCGACCTGGAAGGCCGCAGCCTCGTGGTCGTGGGCGTGGGATCCATCGGTACGGCGGTGGCCAGGATAGGCCGCGCCTTCGGCATGCGGGCCGTCGGCGTCAAACGGGCCGTCACCGGCATCGATCCCGACGAACTGTACTTGGACGCCCTGTTCGGGTTCGAGGATCTACATACGGCCCTAGAGGGAGCGGAGCACATGGTGTTGGCAGCGCCCCACACGCCCGTGACCGAGGGGCTGATCGGTGAGAGGGAGCTGGGTCTGCTGGCCCCAGGCGCCGTGGTGGTCAACGTGTCCCGCGGCGCCCTGCTCGACGAGGCTGCACTCATCGATGCGCTGGAGTCCGGCCATCTCGCGGGGGCGGCGCTCGACGTCTTCGCGGAGGAGCCCCTACCCACCGACTCTCCCCTCTGGGACATCCCCAACGTCATTGTGAGCCCACACTCGGCCAGCACCAGCGATCGCGAGAACGGCAGGATCACCGATCTGTTCTGCGAGAATCTCAGGCGATACCTGGCGGGTGAGCCGCTCCTGAACGTGCTGGATACCGAAACGCTCTACTAGGGCTCCGGCGGGGCTAGGTGACCGGGCGGGGCTAGAACGCCGGCGGGACCGCCCCACGGGACCACTCGGCTCGACCCCGGAGCTGCGACTAGACGCCGAGGAGCACCCTCGCCAGTGCCGCCACCGCGAAGCCCGCGTAGTTGCCCGCCGCGTATCCGAGCAGGCCCACCGCGACTCCCGGGAGCAGGCGATCCGTGTATCCCCTCGCGCTTGCCATGGCCATGGCCGACGCGGGGCCCCCGACGTTGGCCTGGGAGGCCACCGCGAGCGTGGGGGCATCGATGCCGGCGGCCCTTCCGAGCCCGAAGATGACGAGCCCGTGGATCGACACCGTTATGAGGGCGAAGTAGAAGACGGCCGGACCGACCTCCACAATGTTGGCCACCACCGACCGAGCGCCATTGCTCGCCAGGAAGAGAAGGATCAGGTAGTTACCCCACATGGCACCCCCCGTCAGGGACTTCACGGCGGGGATCTGAGCGACGATCAAAGCCAGCGTGGTGAGCCAAAGGATTTCCGGCAGGACCGGAACCGCGTCCGCGATGACTCCGGCCAGCCACACCCCACCCACGGCGATGACGACGAGGGCGGCGGTGTCGGCGATGGGCACCGGTTTGCCAGAGCTGTAGAGAGAGTCCGCGAGCGAGGGCGATCCGGCGGCGTCGCCCGACGCCGAGGAGGCCACCCGGTTCGCTCTCGGTCATGGAGCCGTCCGCCCCGCCCTCGGCCGAGTCATCCGCTCCGGTCTTCGCCTGAGACCTGGCTGCGCTCCTGGAGAACAGGAGCGGCACCACCAAGCCACATCATCATCCATACGGCCGTAACGATGACGTCGGCTGCCACCGCTGCCGTGAAGAGATCGCTAGGGGTGTCGAACGCCTGTGCCAGAGCCGCGAAGTTGAGGCCGCCGCCGGTGTACGTCCCCGTAAACTGTCCCGTGAGCTTCCAGGTGTCGGGACCGATCATGCCCGCCAGTGCGAGCCCGCCGACCAGCGCGCCGATCGCCGTGCCCAGCGCTCCAATTCCGAACGCGCCGAGCATCTTGGGGCCCGCCTGGCGGATGGAGCCCAGGTCCACGCTCAGCAGAATGAGCACGACGCCCATGCTCACCCCGGGACCCATGAGGAGCTCGTACGCGGCCGATTCCCCCGGGAGCACGCCGGTATTGGACAGCAGCATGCCCATGAGGATCCCCACCAGGGCGGCCCCGAGGGCCCGGAAGAGCGGGAAGCGTGCCTCGAGGCTCAGCGCCACGAGGACGATGACAGCAAGGACCAGGAAGACCGCGAGGGGATCCGAGATCACGGCGTGTATGTCTCCTCTGTGGTCCGACTGCCTCCGTAGGCCCTCCCGCGCCGCAAACGTGGGGGCTCGGAGCATGGATCACAACACAAAACCAAGGAGGCCCCGCAGCCGTTCGGCTACGGAGCCGCTCCTGCCACCTCGGCGGGACCCCCCTATCCCTGCCACCCATCTGTCGTAGTCTGCATACTGGCACTTTCCGAGCCATCCGGAGCGTGTGTCCCACCCTTACGTGATTAAAAACGACAATAAGCTACAGGCCCGTAAAGCCCGATCAGGGTCGAGACGAGGGCCACGAGGCCGAATCCGGCGACTACGCCGCCGACCGTCCTGTCCTCAGGCGGTGTGCGCCGGCGGCGTTGACTCGACCGGGAGTGTCCTCTTACTCTATATAGTCTGGAACTCAGAACGTATCGGCCCACGACCGCTCAGGGAGACATCTGGAACATGAGCCGCTTTGATCACTGCGCTTGTTGCTGTTGTCGCGTGACTCTGCCCCGGGAGGGCGGGTCCGGAGCCGGCTGCGCCTAGCGGACGCGGCGAGATTCCCGAGCCCCGGCTTCCCTTAGGAGGTCGGGGTTTTTTTTCGTTCCTGAAGCTTCGGAGCTCTTGGAGCTGTCATATGGGATATCCGATTCAGCTCGTGGGGTTGAAAGGTCAGCGCGTCCTCCTGGCCGGGGGCGGCGGGGTGGCGGCGGAGAAGATCGTGCCGCTGATCCACGCGGGCGCAAGGATCCACCTCGTCTCTCCAGGCGTGTCGCCGGAAATGCAGGCGTGGCTGCCCGAAGTGTGGCGCTTCGACCCGCGGCCCGTCCGGGACGACGACGTCTCGGGGGCCAAGGTGGTGGTGGCCGCCACGGACGATCCCGCCGTGAATCGCCGACTGGCGCAAGCGGCCCGGGCTCGGGGCATCCTCGTGAACGCGGCGGACGACCCGGCCTTCTGCGACTTCTACTCGCCCGCCATCGTCCGCCGGGGTCCTGTGGTGATGACCATCAGCACCGACGGCGGCTCGCCGCTCCTGGCGGGGCAGCTTCGCCGGCTGCTGGAGGCGGCCATTCCCCGGAGCCTGACGTCGGTGGCGGACTTACTCATCCGCCTCCGCTCTCGAGGCCTCAAGGGCCTCAGGCAACGCGGCCGCCTCCTCAGGGCGCTCTTCGATCCCACCATCACCAAGCTGGTGGACCGGGGTGACACGGAGACGGCCGCGCGCCGCCTGGAGGCCATGTATCGGGAGGAGGAGGAGCCGTTCGACCCGGGGACCGTGGCGATCGTGGGTGCGGGACCGGGCAGCCGGCAGCTTCTGACGTTGCGTGCTCTGGACCGGATCCAGCGGGCCGACGTCATCCTCCACGATGCCCTCGTGGAGGATGACGTATTGGAGCTCGCGCTTCCGGGCACGAGGGTGGTCGACGTAGGGCACCGCTCGCGGGGGGCGTCGCGGCGCGTTGCCTCACCCTCGGATCGGAGGGTTCCGCTCATGATCCGAGAGGCGAGGTCCGGAAGACGCGTGGTACGCCTCCACGGAGGTGACCCGTTCGTCTTCGGGCGGGGGGGCGAGGAAGTGGAGGCCCTCACTGCAGCCGGGATCTCCTGGGAGGTTGTACCAGGCGTAAGTGCCGTGGTCGCCGCGCCCGCCGCTGCGGGAACACCCCTGACGCAGCGCAGCCTCGCAAAGGGTTTCACGGTGCGAACCGGGCACGACGCCGATGGCCGCACGCGTGGTGAGCTTCCTCCCGAGGAGGAAACCGTGATCGTGTTGATGGGACTCGCATCGGCCGAGGACGTGTTGGAGGGGCTCGCTTCGGAGGGGCGCGCACCCGACACCCCCGCGGTGGCCGTGAGCCGCGCCTCCCTCAGCGACGAACGGATGGTCGTCGGAACCCTCGCTACGCTAGCCGAGAGAATCCGCGCGTCGGAGCTCCGCTCGCCCGCGACCCTCATCGTAGGCGAGGTGGCCCGGCGACTGCTGGAAAACGAGGGAGGAGTCTTGACGGGCGAACGCAACGACGAATACGCCGCGGTGGCCGACGGTGGGCGTGCGGTGGTGGGCGTTGCCTGAGAGAAGGAGAACGATGATGGAAGGCGTGCTCGAGAGTACAGGGACGCCCGGCTCCTGGAGTGAGAAGCTGAAGGGGCGGATCCCCGACAAGTTCGGTCGAGAGATCGAGATCTTCGAGATGCAGATGGAGCTCCGACGTCGGGGCGAGGTCGACGAGCGGCTGTTCGCGGAGACTCGTCTCCGGCGGGGGGTCTACGGCCAGCGCTACGACAACGGTCAGCGTCACGACGGGACCCAAAACCGGAGCCTGCCCTATCAGGAGCACGAAACGAAGGGCGCCGAGACCGTGTGGGACGCGCCGGGCATGGTCCGGATCAAGATCCCATACGGGAAGGTCACGACCGAGCAGATGGACGTGCTCGCGGAGTTGGCTGAGGACTACTCGGACGGGATTTCCCACGTGACGACCCGCCAAGACATCCAACTCCACTTCGTCCATATTGACGACACTCCCGACCTCATGCGACGCTTGGCCGCGGTGGGGATCACCACGCGCGAAGCTTGCGGCAACTCGGTGCGCAACGTCACGGCTTGCCACCTCGCCGGTGTGTGCCGTACGGAGACTTTCGACGTCACGCCGTACGCTGAGGCCCTCAAAGAGTTCTTGCTGGGTCACCCCGACGTGCAGGACCTCGGCCGCAAGTTCAAGGTCGCGTTTTCGGGCTGTGAGAGCGAGGCGTGCGGGCTCGTGAGCCTGCACGATCTGGGGCTGATCGCCAGGGAGCGCATGGAGGACGGAAAGCCCCGGCGCGGGTTTGGCTTCTACGTCGGCGGCGGGCTCGGCGCGATCCCGCACCAGGCGAAGCTCCTGGACGAGTTTGTGACCGAGCAGGAGTTGTTGCCCCTTTCCCAGGCCGTGTGCCGAGTCTTCGCACGACTGGGTGAGAAGAAGAATCGGGGGCGCGCGCGGATCAAGTTCCTCGTGGCCAAGCTCGGCATCGACGAGTTCCGCAAGCTGGTGCTCAAAGAGCGGGCGGCGCTTCCACACGATCCCCGTTGGACGGCGTACCTCGAAGAGCTGGACGCCTACGAGGAGCGACCGCTCGGCGAGGGAAGGCCGCTCGACCCGCCAACCAACGGCGACTTTTCTGCGGCCTTCCAGGCTTGGCAGCAGACCAACGTCCGGCCCCAACGACAGGCAGGATACGCGGTGGCCACGGCAAAGCTGCCGCTTGGAGACATCACGTCGGACCAGATGCGGTCCCTGGCGGACATCGCGCGCGACTTCGTGGGCGACAACGTCCGGCTGACGGTGGAGCAGAACATCGTGCTTCGCTGGGTGAAGGAGGCCGACCTCCCACGCCTGCACGCGGCCCTCGAGGCCGTCGACCTGGCCGAGGCCGGTGCCGAAAGCATCGCGGACATCACGGCCTGCCCGGGCACCGACACCTGCAAGCTCGGGATCGCTTCGTCCCGGGGCCTGGCGGCCGAGCTTCGGAGCCAGTTGGGTGGCGTCGATGACGCCATCAAGGGCCTCCGGATCAAGGCGAGTGGCTGCTTCAACTCCTGCGGACAGCACCACGTCGCTGACATCGGTTTCTACGGCATCAGCCGCAAGAAGGACGGCCGCCTCGTGCCGCACTTCCAGGTCGTGCTCGGCGGGAAGTGGACCGAGAACGCCGGCTCGTACGGCCTGGCGACGCTCGCGATCCCGTCGAAGAAGATACCCGAAGTCGTTCGGCGGGTCACAGACCTGTATGTCAAGGAGCACGAGGCGGACGAGACCTTCGGAGAGTTCATTCAGCGCCTCGGCAAGGCGGAGGTGAAGGACTTCCTGAAAGACCTCACCGCGGTCCCTCGCTACGCGGAAGATCCCTCCTACTACTCCGACTGGGGCGATCCACGTGAGTACTCGATGGAGGACTACGGAGAGGGTGAGTGCGCGGGCGAGATGCTGCCGCTGGTGGAGTTCGGACTGCAAGCCAGCGAGCGCGAGGTCTTCGAAGCGCAGCTCTTCCTCGACGCGGAGGCTTCGGCGAAGGCCACGGAACTGGCCTATCGAGCCATGCTGTCCGCCGCGAAGGCTCTGGTGAAGACCGAATTCCTCGACGTCACCGACAACCCCGATCATATCGTGGTAGAGTTCAGGACCCGCTTCCATGAGACGAAGCGCTTCCACGACCGATTCGCGGGAGCGAAGTTCGCCAGCTATCTGTTCCGAGCGCACGAGGTCGGAGGGAATGGCGGGAGGCCCGACCAAGCCCGGGAGCGCGTCGAGGAGGCTCAACTCTTCATCGAGGCGGCCTACGCCTGCTATGAGCGGATGGGGACCGCGGGAACACCCGCGTGACTTGGGAGCCCCTGCGACCCCTCGCGTCGTCGGAGATCAGCGTCAAGCTCTTCGTCGACGATCCCTCCGGCGTGCGTCTGAAGGAGCTGATCCCCGTTTTCCACCGGTGGATCAGAGAGAGCCTTCTCGAGGACGAGCTCCTCATCGACGTCGCGAACTACGAGCACGTGCCGAAGGGCCCCGGCGTCGTCCTGATCTGCGACACGGCCCACTACTACCTCGATATGCGCGCCGGTCGCCCGGGGCTCCGGTATCGTGGTCGCCGGAAGGCCGAAGCCACGGAAGAGGAGGGGATCGCGCGGGCCTTCCGCTCCGTGCTGCAGGCCGCGTCGCTCCTGGAGAGCGACCCGGCCCTGGAGGGGCGGTACCGGTTCCGTACGAGCGAGGTGGAGTTCGGGATCTACGACCGGCTCCGGGCGCCCAGCGACGCTGAGACGTTCGCCGCCGCTCGGCCGGAGCTGGAGAAGTACGTGAAGGCACTCTACGGGGACGGAGACGCGAGCTTCGACATGGTGTCGGGCCCCGAGGAGCCATTCGTGGTGGCGATCACGACGCCGAGCTCCCCCACCGTCGATGAGCTCCTGGGCCAACTCGCGGTGCCCAGCCCGTAGGCCCGGGGCGAGACAGTCGGACGGCGGAGCCTGGGGGGAGGACGTGAGCGAAGAAGCGAAGTGTGATCCGCGTCTAGGGGGGGCGATCGCGCGCTTCGAAGCTGCCCACCGGGAGGACCCCCGCTCCTTCGCGGTGGAGGGCGCCGAAACTCCGTGGTCCGTCCACTACCATCGGCGCCTGGCGCACTGGGTCCTCCACTTCGATGCCGAGGCTTCCGTCCCTCTTCGCCTCGCGGCCGCGTGTCAGCACATTCGGCGCTGGAAGGTGCCCCGGAGCGAGTACGAAGTGGGTCGTCGGGGGTATCGCCGCTGGCGAAGCGACCTGTCCAGAATACATGCGGAGATGGCGCGCGAAGTGCTCGAGGAGGTGGGGTACGACGAGGCGACCGTCGTCCGCGTCGAGACGCTCCTCCGCAAGATCGGACTCGGGCGTGACCCCGAGGTCCAGCTCTTCGAGGACGCCATCTGTATGGTGTTCTTCGAGAACGAGTTCGTCGAGCTCGCGCGGAAGCATGACGACGAGAAGATGGTGGGAATCCTCCGACGGACGTGGGCCAAGATGTCGGACGCGGGCCGACAGGAAGCTTTGGCGATGGTTGCCAAGCTGCCGAGGCGAGAGCGCGGCCTCGTGGAGGCGGCTACCTCGGAAGCCTGACCAGCCATCGCGCCAGGAGCTGGACCAGTCGGGGCAGCCGAGGTCGCACAGGCCTCTAAGCCCCTTCGCCCACCAGGTCCTTGGGCTCTCATCGGGGTCGCCCGGGCGGGATACTCGTCAGTTATGGGCGAGGTACTGCGTGGGTTGGACCCGGATGCCGGTTCGACGTACTCGGCGCGGCTCTTCGAGCGCTGGATGGACTACGAGTCCGGGCGTTGGACGCCCCCACCGCCGCCGGCTCCACCGGAGGGGCGCATCTACTACGGGTACCGGTGAGCCCACGCCGCCGGCGATCCCACCGGCCCAGATACCCTGCCACTCCAGATCGAGCGCGCCCGCCCCCCCGGGCCCGAACCTTGCGGGTGTGCGGTAGCGTCTCGCCCAGTACTATTGGACCCGAGCACGTGAGAGCTCCAACGGCTCTTAGCTGACCGAGAACCCATCGCCGGAGGTCTCTATGCCTCGTTCGCGACCGTTCGCCCTCCTCCTCACGGCCCTGGCGCTCTCCGCGTGTGGAGGCAGCACGCCTCCTCCGGCCGTGGCCGTGCCTGCTCCGGCCCCGGAGCCTCCCGCGAAGCCGGCCCCCGAGGTGGAGTACGACCTGGTCATCGAGAACGGGCGGATCGTGGACGGCACCGGGAGCGCGTGGTTCTATGGTGGAGTGGCGGTGAAGGATAGCCGCATCGCACGGATCGCGCCCCGCGGTATGCTGCGACGGGCGTCGGCCCGAGAGCGCATCGATGCGTTCGGGCACGTGGTCGCCCCCGGCTTCATCGATATCCAGAGCCACTCCCGGTACGCCTTCCTCCAGGGCGACGGACGCGTCATCAGCAAGGTCACGCAGGGGATCACCACGGAGATCATGGGTGAGGGCAGCACGAACGCGCCCGTGAACCCTGCCGGCCTTGGGTCGGCCAGTGACGACGAGTCCGAGGCCGACCGCCTGGCCCGGACCTTCGCGGGGGAGCACGGCTTCGATGCCTGGCTCCGTGCCATGGAGAGCAACGGCACGTCGGTGAACCAGGGCTCGTTCTTGGGGGCGAGCACGGTTCGGACCTACGCCGCCGGAATGCGGATGGGGGCGGCCACCCCTGCCGAGCTGGACACCATGAAGGCGGTCGTGCGGCGGGCCATGGAGGACGGGGCTTTCGGCATCGCCTCGGCCCTCATCTATCCTCCGGGCAACTTCGCCTCCACGGCGGAGTTGGGGGAGATCGCAGGTGCGATGGGGGGCTACGGCGGCGTCTACATCACGCACATGCGCTCCGAGGCGGACCGCTTCCTGGAGGCCGTCGACGAGGCCATCGAGATCGGCGAGCGCGGTGGGGTTCCCGTGGAGATCTACCATCTGAAGGCCGGTGGTCGCCGCAACTGGCCCAAGGCAGCGCAGGCCATCGCCAAGATGGACTCGGCCAGGGCGGCGGGAGTGGACGTGCAGGCCAACATGTATCCGTACGTGGCCGGGGGCACCGGTCTGACCGCCTGCTTCCCTCCGTGGGCCTCGGCGAACGGGAGACTCTTCGAGAACCTGGCCGATGACGAGATGCGGGAGCGCATCCGCGCCGAGATCCAGAACCAGACGGAGGATTGGGAGAACCTCTGCAGCCTGGCGACCCCGGAGGGCGCGCTCCTCCTCGGGTTCGACAAACCGGAGAACAGGAAGTACGCGGGCCGCTACCTGGACGACATCGCGGCAGAGATGGAGAGGGACTGGATCGACACGGCCATGGACCTGGTGTTGGACGAGCGTCAGCGCATCGGCACCATCTACTTCCTCATGAGTGAGGAGAACATCAAGCTCCAGATCCAGCAGCCGTGGATGAAGTTCGGGACGGACGCCGGAGGCGTGAATCCGGAGACGACCCAGACCCTCGTCCATCCGCGATCCTACGGGACCTTCCCCAGGATCCTGGGACGATACGTGCGTGAGGAAGGCGTGGTGCCCCTGGAGGACGCCATCCGCAAGATGACCTCGGCTGTGGCCACCCGCTTGTCCATCCGGGATCGCGGTCTGCTCAAGGAAGGTTTCTACGCCGACATCGTCGTCTTCGACCCCGAGACGATCATCGATCGAGCCACTTTCGAGGAGCCTCACCAGGTCTCGGAGGGGATACGCGACGTGTTCGTGAACGGTGTAGGTGTGGTCAGGGACGCCCAGCACACAGGGGCCAAGCCCGGCATGATCGTCCGGGGCCCCGGCTACCGGACGCCGGACGAGCGGCCCATCTCGGATCGGCCCTAGCCCTCGTCGCCCGCAGTGGACGGGCTCGCGCGGGATCCCCAGCGCCCGGCGCCGGCCGGCCTCCACTAGGCCGCGCCGGTGCCCTCCTCACCCGCCTTGGCCAGCTGCCACACGCCCCAGGTCAGGAGCGGGAGCAGGATCACCACCAGGAAAATTCTCGTGAGCGTGCCGTAGCCCCGGGCGATGAGGCTGATCAGCCCGAACTGGGCCAGGAGTGCGCCGATGATCAGGAGCGTCACGGCCACCACCGGGCGCACCGCGGTGGGAAGCTCGCGTCCCCGCTCAGCGACTGTCTGGGCAAGGCGCTCGTTCACACCGTGGATCATGCCCGTGCCGGTCTCGATCAGGGTCCCGAACAGGCATACCTGGAACGCGATCTGGAAGCCCCGTGAGCCCAGCCTTTCGAGGATGTAGTTCACGGGCACGGTCTCCTCTGCGATCTCGGGGTAGTGGCCGACCATGGCCAGAAGCAGGAAGAAGCCGGGGATCATGGCGATGGGTCCGGCGAGGCCTCCGGCGATCAACGCCTCTTTTCTCGTGCTCACGTGCCGCACTCCGAAGAGCAGGACGGGGATGAGGGCCACGTTGTAGGACGCGTAGTCGATTCCCCCGACGAACCAGCCGACGCCCACGGGGATGGTCTTCAAGGCCGTCGTGATCTCCGAGCTGAAAGCCGACAGCGACCATGCGAACAGGACGATGAACGTGCCATAGAGCACGAAGGACCAGCTGGCCAACACCTTCTCGATGAGCCCGGTGCCCTCGAAGACCAGGAAGCCGATGGCGATCATGATCCCGATGACCCCCACAGCGTAGGGGAGCCCGAACGTCTCCTGGAGGATGGAGCCCGCCGCCGAGGCAATGACCGCCAGGACGACGATCAGCATGACCGAGTACGTCAGCTCGAAGAGGACCCAGCCACGCCCGAGCAGGTGCCGGCAGAACGACCGGTAGTCATAGGCCTGGAAGACCCGTGCGTACTCGAAGGCTACGGCGCACACCAGCGACCAGAACGTCATGGACACGAGCATCATGGCCATGAGCCCACCCGTGGGGCCGTAGGGCAGGAAGAACTCGGCCAGCTCCCGGCCGGTGCCGTACCCCCCGGCGATCACCACCGACTGGAAGACGAAACCGGGGAGGAGGTACCGCTGAAAGAGGCTCGGAGCGGGAGCACCGCCGTCCGAGGCGTTCCTGGCTGGGTCAGGCATCCCGCAGCGTGCAACCGCGCCCGACGGCTGTCAAGCGATGTGACCCCGACAGAACCTTCCTCGCGGCCCCGGGAACCCCCGACCTCTAGTTGTGGCGTCTTACTTCCGTACTGCGCCTTGGATACTTTTGGGTGTCCCCATGCCGAGGGCCGGTGGCCCCCCCGCCGCCCGTCCACCGTCGAGACAGGATACGGATCGTGAAGCGCTCCTCGAAGCTGGGCCTGACCGCCCTCATCTCCGCTGGGCTCGTGGCCTGTGGCGGCTCCGACTCCCCCGACTCCGCTCCCGCCGCCTCGGAGCCGGCCGCCGAGACTCCCGCCGCCGAGGCTCCTGCGGCCGAAGGCGGGATACCCGACTGGTACCACATCGACAACGACGCCAAGACCGTCGAGCTGCACATGGCCGCCCAGATGGATGACGGGTGGAGGTTCAACGGCATGGCGGGGGGTGAGAGGACGATCACCGTCCCCGTGGGCTATGCGGTCACCGTGGAGCTCACCAACGACGACCCGGCCATGGCGCACAGCGTCGGGATCGATGCGCAGGTGGGCGACTACCCCGCCATGTTCACCGATCCTCAACCGGCGTTCAGCGGAGCCGTCAGCAGCACCCCCACGTCCATGCAAGAGGCGACGATGCCAGGGGAGAGCGAGTCCTTCACCTTCACGGCCGACGTCGCCGGAGAGTACGCCATGGTGTGCTACGTCCCCGGACACGCCCTCACCGGCATGTGGGTCCGTTTCAACGTCTCTGCCGAGGGTGAAGCGGGCGTGAGCATGTAAGACCGCGGGGGCTCGCGTCCCTAGTGACTCATGTACGGGCGCACTAGCCCTCTCCGCCGCTGGTCGTCGCCCCTTGCACCTCGGGGGGATGGGGGGCTTCCCCGTGACCGTCTCGCGCCCGCGGTCCCTCCGCACTCGCCGGGTTGGCACGGAGGTTCAGGAACTCCACGAACACCGAGAAGCCCATAGCAAAGTAGATGTAGCCCTTCGGGATGTGGAAGCCCGCCCCGTCGGCCACCAGGCTCATTCCGATCAGGAGGAGGAAGCTCAGGGCGAGCATCTTCACCGTGGGATGATCCGAGACGAAGTCTCCCACGGGTCCAGCCGAGATCATCATGACCCCCACCGCCAGGACGATCGCCGCGACCATGACCGCCACGTCGTCTGCCATGCCCACGGCGGTGATCACGGAGTCCAGGGAGAACACCATGTCCAGGAGAGCGATCTGAATCAACACTCCCGTGAAGGTCGTCGCTTTGGCGCTGGGTCTGCGGCCGTCGCCTCTGGCCCCCTCCATCTTGTGATGGATCTCGCGGGTGGACTTGGTGAGCAGGAAGAGCCCCCCCACGATGAGGATCAGATCCCTCCCCGATACGGCGTGTTGAAAGAGCGTGAAGAGCGGTGCGGTGAGCCGCATGATCCACGTGATCGAGAACAGCAGCAGGATCCGCGTCGCCATCGCAAGGCCCAGGCCGACCTGACGGGCTTTGGGGCGTTGATCGGCAGGAAGTCGATCCGCGAGAACGGATATGAAGACGATGTTATCGATCCCGAGAACGATCTCGAGGACCGTGAGCGTGGCCAGGGCGACCCACGCTTCAGGGCTGGTGAGTAAATCCATCCAATAGTATGGAGTCGAAGGCGGACTGAACAAAGAGGTGGGCCGGTAGACCCGACGCTCCTCAGTCTGGGCGCAGGGCGAGCATGGGGTCGACGCGTGTCGCCCGGCGCGCAGGCAGATAGCTCGCGGCGGGGTTCCTCAAGATCGATCGGAAGGCGAATCGGATGCGATGTGCACAGTGGACCGGCGACAACCTCATCGGTACGATGGACGCATGACCACACATGCGTGCCGCTCGTGAGCGTCGGATACTCCGGAACACCACTGGCCAGGAAGCTCGGGATCAAAGCGGGGCACCGGGTGGGCACCTTCAATGCCCCGTCCCATTTTCCTGACCTCCTGATGACACTGCCCGACGATGTCCGGGTGGAGGCGGAACCAGCCACTGACGTGGAGCTCGACGTGGCCGTCCTCTTCGTGACCGACGAAGGTGAGCTCAGAGCCCGGTTTCCGGAGATCTCACGGCGTCTTCGGTCGAATGGCGGCCTCTGGGTGAGCTGGCCCAAGAAGAGCTCTCCCCTGGCAACCGACCTGCGCGGGAGCCACGTTCGCAGCGTGGGATTGGAGGCCGGACTCGTCGACAACAAGGTGTGCGCCGTCGACGAGGACTGGTCGGGCTTGCGTTTCGTGTACCGGCTCTCCGACCGTTGATATTCGAGAGAACTTCCTCCTCTTCCAACAACCGGGCACTTTCCAACAACCGGGCACTTCCCGGGATCTCAGTAGGTGAAGGTTACGAGAACCCTGCTTCCCGGGAGCCCATGGGATCAGCGCTAGTGAAGGAGGCCGACGCCGAGTCCGGTGGCCAGGTGAACCTGGTGGACCGCATGGTCCGCCGGGCTCAGGCGGGCGACCCCGACGCGTTCGAGGGCGTTTACCGGGCCCATGTCGGTCGTATTCACGCGCTTTGCCTTCGCATGAGCAGTGACGCGCAGCACGCCGATACCCTGACGCAGGACGTCTTCGTCAGGACTTGGCAGCAGCTCTCCAGCTTCAGGGGAGAGAGCCAGTTCTCGACCTGGCTGCACCGCCTGGCCGTGAACGTGATCCTTCAGGACCGGCGTTCCCGAGGGCGGAGGCAGGACCGGGAGCACTCGGTGGAAGATCTGGAGCGCCACGCCACGGCGACGACGCAGGCCATGCCGGGGACCAAGGTCGATCTGGAGAGGGCCATAGCCGGTCTGCCGAAAGGGGCCAAGCAGGTGCTGGTTCTCAGAGACGTGCAGGGGTTCAAGTACCGCGAGATCGCCGACCTCACTGGAGTGAGCCTCGGCACGGTGAAGGCTCAGATTCACAGGGCGCGAGCCCTGGTTCAAGAGGCGCTGGAACGATGAGTGAACACATCGATGAGACACGGCTGAACGACTATCTCGAGGGCCTCGTCACGGAAGAAGCGGCGAGGGACGTCAAGGCGCATCTAGCCACGTGCGAGGAGTGCCACGACAGGATCGCAACCCTCGAGCTACTCGTATCGGAGATGGGGGACCTCCCAGACGAAGCGACCCCCCCGAGGGATCTCTGGCCCGACATCCGGTCGCGGATGGATGCCGGTGCAGAGAGCGAGGTCGAAAGGGTCGTTCCCCTGCGGGTGGGGCGGCCCTCCGGCATGCGGCGGTTCTCCTTTTCCATGGGACAGCTCTTGGCCGCGTCCATCGCTTTGGCGTTCATCTCCGGGGGAACGGTGTGGATGGTCCTCAACGGAGGTGGGAATCGAGGCGCCGGGACCCTGGCGACCGAAGTGGCTCTGCCCGCGAACGTCGTCCCGGCCGTGCAGGCCGCCACGACTGAATACGAGCAGGCCATCGCCAGCCTGGAGTCCGTACTCGATCAGGGTAAGAGCCTCCTTGACCCTGGGACCCTAGCCACCATCGAAGGGAGCCTGAGGATCATCGACCAGGCCATCGACGAGGCACGGCAGGCGCTGGCCGAGGATCCGAACAACGACTTGCTCAACCGACTGCTCATCCAGAACCAGCAGTCGAAGCTGAGGGTGCTTCGCCAGGCCTCGGCGGCGGTACAGATCTGACGCATCGATGAGATCTGAGTGATGACGCACAAGCATGTGACCATGGACGAGAGCGACTGACGATGAGTGGAGTAGTGATCGGGGCTCTGATGGCCCTCAGCCTGGTACAGCAGACCGACACCATCCTGGCCTTGAACGGTGCCATGGGCCTGGAGATCGACAACGCTGGTGGGCGCATCACGGTGACGACCTGGAACCGTCCCGAAGTTCGGGTACGGGCCGAGCACTCCAGCCGGATTCAGATCAACGTGCGGCGGCGCCGTTCCGGGGTCATCGAGCTGGAGGCCGAGACCCGCCGTGGGAACAGCTTCGCCAGCATCGTCGACTACGAGCTCACGGTCCCGGCGTCTCTGGATCTGGCCTTCGAGGGCTGGTCGATGGATGTGACGGTCGAGGGGGCGGACGGGGAAGTGACGGTGGAGACCTTCGAGGGCGACATCACCATCGTGGGTGGCAGGGGCACCATCACGGCGGAGACCGTGTCCGGCAAAATCCGCATCGAGGATGCCGAGGGGGTCATCGAGGCCAACTCGGTCGCCGAGAGTATCCACATCTCGGGCTCGTCGGGTGAGATCTACGTGGAAACGGTGGGCGGCAACATCACCCTCGACGAGGTGTCCGCCACGGTGGTGGAGGCGGGCACGGTCGGCGGACGGGTCTCCTTCTCCGGAAGCATTGTCGACGGAGGCGAGTACTTCTTCGGCTCACACGGTGGCACCATCACCATCACGGTCCCCGAGGGTACCGACGCGGAGGTGAGCTTCGCGACCATCCACGGGAGCATCTCCTCGAACTTCTCCGGCGTGCCTGACTTCGAGCGGGGACAGAGAAGCACGTTCACCATCGGGAGCGGTGGAGCCACCATCGAAGCTGAGACGTTCGGGGGTCGGATCGTCTTGCGCCGCGGCGGGTCCGAGAGTCGGCAGGACCTGGCCCGCTGATCTCTCGAAGAATGCAACTTCTGGTGATGAAATCTCGTCTATAGTTATGACCCTAGTCGTGACCATGGGGGGAGACTCCCCCGAGTCGGTTCACACAGAAGGAGCAGTAGGGATGGAAACCAGCGATTCGACACAGGACACGCCCCTCATCCACCTGAACGGCCTGAGCAAGGTGTTCTACACGGAAGAGGTGGAGACCCACGCTCTGTCCGAGATCCACTTGAACATCGCGGCGGGCGAGTTCGTCTCCATCGCGGGCCCTTCGGGCTGCGGAAAGACCACGCTGCTGTCGATCCTCCGGCTCCTGGATTCGCCCACGGGCGGTGAGTACCGTCTCGACGGCGAGCCGGCGGCGAACCTCACGGCTTCACAGCGGGCCAAGATCCGCAACCAGGCCATCGGGTTCATCTTCCAGGCGTTCAACCTGATCGGCGACCTGACGGTCTACGAGAATGTCGAGCTCCCGCTCACCTATCGCGGCATGGCCGGCAGCGAGCGCAAGGAGCGCGTCCATGCGTCGTTGGAGCGGGTGGGGATGGCCCACCGGATGAACCACTATCCCAGCCAGCTCTCGGGCGGTCAGCAGCAGCGAGTGGCCGTGGCCCGGGCCATCGTGGGCAAGCCCCTCATCCTGCTGGCGGACGAGCCGACCGGTAACCTCGACTCGAAGAACGGCAATGCGGTCATGGACCTGATGCGTGAGCTCCACGACGAAGGGGCCACGATCTGCATGGTGACGCACGATCCGCGATACGCCACGGTGGCGCAGCGCTCGGTGCACCTCTTCGACGGCCAGGTCGTCGACGAGGAGGACGCCAAGCGGGCGGAGCATGCGCACGAGCTCGAGGAGAGCGGCTTCGACGTTCAGGGATAGACTGCGGATCTCGCAGTCTCTAGACAGACAGAGGGGGGGGTGACTGCGGTCATCCCCTCTTCGTTTGCTGTGGTGGGCCCGGCATGGGCGATGACTTGGAGGTGAAAGTCCTCCCGGAACCTGGTCGCAGGGACCGAAGGGAAGCGCAAGGCGTTCGTCGTGAGGCGTACGCTGAACGAAGCGGGAAACGAACCCGTGAGTCGACGAACAGGAACCGGATACGAGGCGCTGCGGACCGGGGCGAGCGGACCACTGACCGCGAAGCTCCTGCGACCAAGGGGAAGCGGCGTAGATCCGGCGATTTTGCGGGGAAGGTCATCGTTCTTACCCGGGGAGGTCTCGCCTGACGCCTGAAAGGGCGACGCCGGCATTGCGCTGTTGGGCCTGCCGGCGGAGCGAGAAGTCAGCAGAGGCCATAGTAGGCCGACGAAGTGCATGATGCGCTTGGACCCAGCTTTGTCGGACGAAGGGCCGAACGGAGAGGAGAGTGTGACGACCGTGGATCTCGAGAAGGCCATGCGCCAGGAGTCCAGGCAACTGGAGCTCCCGCTGGAGGATAGGGGTGAAGCCCCGAAGGTAGAGGGGAGTGGCGAAGCCGGAACGGTGGCCCATGGAGACGAGCGCTCAGGAAGCGAGCATCTCCTGATGGAGGAGGTGGTCGGGCGTGCCAACCTCGTAGGAGCGTTGAAACGCGTGCGGCAGAATAAGGGCAGTCCGGGCATCGACGGGATGAGCGTGGAGGAGCTGCCAGAGTACTTGCGCAGGCACTGGGGGGAGATCCGACAGCGGTTGCTGGCGGGGACCTACCAACCGAAGCCGGTACGAAGGCAGGAGATACCGAAGAGTGGGGGAGGGGTCCGGGAGTTGGGGATTCCGACCGTGCTGGACCGGTTCATCCAACAAGCCATCCTGCAGGTGCTGCAACCGAGGTTCGACCCGACGTTCAGTCGGCACAGCCACGGCTTCCGGCCTGGGCGCCGAGCACATGATGCGGTGCGCGAAGCGCAGCAATACATCCAGGAAGGGAGACGATGGGTGGTGGATGTGGACTTGGAGAAGTTTTTCGACCGGGTGAACCACGACGTGCTGATGGGGCGGCTGGCAAAGCGGATCGAGGATAAGGCGATGCTGCGGATCCTCCGTCGCTACCTGGAAGCCGGAGTCATGGCGAACGGGGTGGTGATGGAGCGGCACATGGGGACGCCTCAGGGCGGACCGTTGTCGCCGTTGCTGGCGAACGTGCTCCTGGACGAAGTGGACAAGGAGTTGGAGCTACGCGGACACGCGTTTGTCCGGTACGCCGATGACTGCAATGTATACGTGCGGTCGAGGCGGGCAGGACAACGTGTGATGCAGGCGCTGAGGCACTTGTACGGGAAACTTCGGCTTCAGGTCAACGAGGAAAAGAGCGCGGTGGCGCGAGTGTGGGATCGACAGTTCCTGGGCTACAGCTTCTGGGTAGCGGCAGGGAAGGTCGTGAAGCGCCGGGTCAGCAAGAAGGCCCTGACGAAGTTCAAGGAGCGAGTCCGGCAGATTACAAGCCGGAGTGGCGGGCGGAGCCTGCAACAGGTGGCGGAAGAGCTACGGCGCTACGTGCTGGGGTGGAAGGCATACTTCGGCTTAGCGGATACACCGGGGGTTTGCCGAGACCTGGACCAATGGATCCACCGCCGGCTGCGTACGTTGCAATTACGCCAGTGGAAACGGGGAAGGACAGCGTACCGGGAGTTGAGGGCTCGCGGTGTGAGCGAGAACCTCGCCTGGCGAGCTGCTCGGTTCGCGCGAAGCTGGTGGCACGTGGCCGCGCACCACGCCCTGCACACGGCCTTGCCAGGGGCGTACTTCGACGAGCTGGGTGTGCCACGGCTCACGCCGTACTGACCTCAACTCACCGAACCGCCAGGTGCGGACCCGCATGCCTGGTGGTGTGGGAGGGGAAGGACCGGGATCGCCGGTCCTCCCCTATCCCGATTTCGAGCTATGTCCCCGCCCGCCGGGCCACCCGCATCGATCCGGTGAGCGCCTTGAGGGTGGACTGAGGCCCGAACCGGCCTGGCCCCATCGAGCTCGGCCCCAACCTGTGCAAGTCCACCACCCTCGTTCGTCATCAGTTACGTAGGACGGCTCCCCGGGGACGTCCGTGGGGTACCTGACCCAAGTCTTGTGCTCCCGACCGGGGGATCCCGTCTCCGATCGTGATCGAACGAGGACGCCGTGGCCGCTGATTGGGCAGAGCTCTACCGGACGACGCTCCCGGATCTGGTGCGCTTCCTCCACCGCAAGGTGTGGGATCTGGAGCGGGCCAAGGATCTGGCACAGGAGACGTTCGTCCGGGCTCTAAGGGAGCAACCGGACAAGCCCCGGGCCTGGCTGTTCACGGTGGCGGCGAACCTGGCGCGAGACGAGGCGCGCTCGGCCATCCGTCGCAAGCGGCACCTCACTCTGCTCAAGTCCGAGGCGGAAGTACGTGGACTGGCCCCCGACCCCCAGGCGGAGCTGGAGCGGGGGGAGCGGGAGGCGGAGGTGCGGAGGGCCCTGGAGTCCCTGGGGGAGCGAGACCGTGAGGCCCTTCTCCTGTGGGATGCCGGGCAGAACTACGAAGAGATCGCTGAGGCGCTGGACCTGTCGGTGGGCGCGGTGGGAACCACGCTCGCCCGAGCCCGCCAACGCATCGTGAAGGCGCATCGAGAGCAGGAGCAATCTGATGCCGCACGTCAGTAAGGGAGATATCCACGCCTACCTCGACGGCGCCCTGGGCGCCTATCCCGAGGACGAGGCCACGCGTATTCGAGCGCATCTGGAGGAGTGCCAGGAGTGCGCCGAAGCGCTGGCGGAAGAGCGAGACCTCCGCCGGGTGGCATCGGAGATTCTGGCCGCGACGGCGCAAGCTTCGGTGGATCTCGATCCCTTCGAGGAGCTGGTCGCCCGGGCGGGGGAGGCGGAGCCGTCGCGTCCCGCCGGCGGAGCTTCGAGGTTCCGCGCGCTCCGTATGGCGGCCACCGTGGTCGTGTCTCTCGGCGCCGGATGGCTGGCCCGGGATCTCACGACTCCCGCTCGCGACCTGGCGAGGGGCCCCACACTCGATGCCGTGCGGGCACAGGACGCCGTTGCGTCACGCACGAACGAGGATGTCGCCCAGGAGGAGGATGAGCCCGACGCGGCGGCCTCTTCGATCCGGCTCGAAGTGACGGCGGAGGACGAGTCCGTCGAGAGGCAGGCCGCCGTCAGCGACTTCGCGATCCAGCCCGAGGCGCCCGAGGAGTCCCGGGACCTCGATGCCCCGGCCGCGGCACCGATGGCACCCGCCGAAGCGGCTCAGGCCGGGAGGGGACGGGCCCTCGGTGGCGAGCTGCGGTTGGATCAGCAGCGTGAGCTGGAGCGCCAGGCTGAGCCGGCGCAGGCACGGAGAAGGCTCGAGGCCATCGACCCCACCGGTGTGGCGGTGGCCGCCGATAACCGGGCTGCCGGCGCAGTGGTGAGAGAGGTGGCTCCCACCGCCCTGGCCGCGGAGCTCTCGAAGACCGACCCCGAGGATCCCTTCGCCAACGAGGCCAACGCCGTGGCCTTCGATGAGATGTCGATCACCGCGCGGACGAGCTCCTTCGTCATCCCCGGGCTTCCGGTCCGCGACGTTCGGCTCTCGGCCCTCGCGGAAGGGCTCGAGCCCTCGGTGACCGTCATCCAGGAGCTTCCGGACGGGCGTACGCTGGAGCTTCGTTTCGTGGCGGTGGCACGAGGAGGCGCGGCGGACGACGCAGCGTCGGCGCGAAGGGCGTCGAAGGGAGTCCCGTCGGGCCGTGAGCTGGAGGAGCGTGACGCCCTCGAGGAGGCCCAGGGGCTCTTCGGGGAGTCCATCCCGGAAGGGTGGAGTCAGGTCGTTCGCGCCGTCCAGGGTGGGGTCGCAATACTTCGTGGACCTCTCAGCGAGGCCGAGCTCTCCGAGCTGCTGGACGCGGCGGTGGCCGGGCGCTGATCGCGCCCCTAGTTGTTCCGCATGGCCCTCATAGGAGCCAGGCGCGTGGCGCGGAATGCCGGGACGTAATTGGCCATCAGTGCCACCGGCAGGAGGGGCGCGGGCACGCCGATGAACGTCATGGGGTCTCTGGGGCTCACGCCCACCACCATGCTCTCCAGGATCGGGCTCATGAGGAGTGCTCCAAGGATGCCGATGCACGGAACTCCTCGGCCAGGTCACCGATCTGGTTGTCGCGGTAGCGCGGGGGCAGGATCAGGGTGAGGATCCAGCGGGCGAGACGCGGGGGGCCCATGGGCTGCCGTGGCCGCTGCTCCCGGGCGCTCATGCCAGCCCCTCCGGATCCAGCTCCAGGCTCTCCCAGAAGCGGGCCAGGGTGTCACGCGCACTCAGAAGGGCCTCCAGCTCCGGTGGCCTGAGCTCCTAGAAACGCTTGGCCCGGCCTCCACGTTCCGGAGTCGGGCTCCCCACGCTCGAGTGGATCAGCCCCTTCCTCTCCATGCGATCGAGGGCGGCGTACACCGAGCCGATGGCCACCGGCCGCTCGGACCGCTCTTCGATCTCGGAACGAATGGCTACCCCGTAGGCCTCTTCCTTCAGGCGGGCGACAGCCAGGAGTGTGATCTGCTCGAGTTCACCGAGAAAGGCACTGCGTGACATAGCTCCTCGACTTGTTCATGGACCGCGAAGATATCTCTGGAGAGCCTTAGGGGAAGGTCCCCGAGAGAGCTTCACGCGTTGGCCCGAATGTGGCCCCGCGGTAAGTTGAAGGCTTGTTTCGTATCTTTTTGGAGCTCCTTTTTGCACTGCTGATGGGATAGATGAGCATGAAGTCGGGAATCGCGTTGTTCGTCGGGATCGTGGTGTGGGCCGGCTCGGCCTGCGCCCAGGACGCCCAGGAGTCCAACATCGCTCCCCTTACCGATGACGCGCTTCGTGCCGCCGCGTCCATCACCCCTGCCGACTACCTCCGGAAGATCGGAGTCATCGCCCACGACAGCATGGGCGGCCGCGACACGCCGAGCCCGGGGCTGGAGATGACGGCCGCGTGGATTGCGGGCGAGTTCGAGCGTCTGGGGCTGACTCCGGGGGGTGACGACGGAAGCTACATCCAGCGCTACGCCATTCAGACGATCCGGGCCGATCTGGTGGCTTCGTCCGCCGAGGCGAGCGGGGGCCGGGAGCTCAGATTCGGCCGCGACCTCATGATGCCCGCCGGTGCGGCCGAGGGAGATTTCGAGGGCGAGGTGGTGGTCCTCGGGGGCTTGGGCAGGGTGACGCCGGAGATCGGGGCCGCCGTGAGCGGAAAACACGTCGTCGTGGCGTCGAGCCCGGCGGGACGCGACCCGAGCAGCTTCCGCTTCGTCTCGAACCTCCGGCGGGAAGGCGCCATTTCCGTGCTCGTCGCCACCGACCGGTCCACCCGGGCCTGGAACCAGGCCGTTCGGAGGATTTCGCTTCAGACCTCCGTCCGCGTGGGCTTCGGCGGCGGCCACTCGGGAGGGTGGACCCTCGAGGTGCGGGACGCGGCCATCGAGCCCATCCTCGCGGCTTACGGTGTCGACCTCATGGCGGCTCGGGATCGGCGATCCGTGACCGTGCTGGAGGTATCGGGCCTCACCCTGACGCTGTCTCCCCGGATCGAGGTCCTTGAGGGCGGCTCGGCTCCCAACGTGGTGGGCATCCTCGAGGGGAGCGATCCGGAGCTCAAGGAGGAGTACGTGGTCTTCAGCGCCCACATGGACCACATCGGGATCGGGTCGCCCAACTCCCAGGGGGACAGCATCAACAACGGCGCAGACGACGACGCGTCGGGGACCACGGCGGTCCTCGAGCTGGCCGAGGCCTACGTCGAGCTGGCGACCAAGCCCAAGCGCTCCATGATCTTCCTCCTGGTCAGCGGCGAGGAGAAGGAATTGTGGGGCAGCGAGTACTACGCCAACAACCCGTCGGTGCCCATCGAGCGTATCGTAGCCGACCTCAACGCCGACATGGTGGGGCGGAACTGGCCCGACACCATCGTCGTCATCGGGAAGGAACACTCCGACCTCGGGGTGACGCTGAACCAGGTCAACGAAGCCCACCCCGAGCTGGACATGACCGCCATCGACGACGTCTGGCCCGACCAGCGGTTCTACTTCCGGTCGGACCACTTCAGCTTCGCCCAGAAGGGCGTGCCGATCCTGTTCTTCTTCAACGGCACCCACGAGGACTACCACGGACGGGACGACGAGGTGGATCGCATCGACACGGACAAGGCGTCGAGGATCACGAAGCTCATGTTCTTCCTCGGCTACGAGGTGGCCAACCGGACGGAGCGCCCGCAGTGGAATCCGGCGAGCTTCCGGCAGATCGTCTCCGACGATGAGTGAGGGGATGACGATGCCGTCCACCCCCGAGGTCCAGGCGGGGATGCTCGATCTGATCTCGGCGTGGGACGGGATCGGCGTCGTGGTGCGATACGACCGGCCCTCCGGCACCTGGATCTTCATCGCCATGCACGACGACACCCTGGGACGCCCGACGGGTGGGTGTAGGATGAAGACGTACGATCGCGCCGAGGACGGCCTCTTAGATGCTCTGCGCCTCTCGAAAGGGATGACATATAAGTGGGCCGCGATCGAGTTGGGTTTCGGAGGTGGCAAGTCGGTTCTCGCCATTCCCCGGCCCATGCAAGGAGCGGAGCGCACGGGACTGCTCCAGCGATTCGCTGCGCTGCTCAATACGCTTCATGATTCCTACGGAGTGGGGCCGGACATGGGCACCACCCCGGACGACATGCAAGTGATCGCCCGCGTGAGCGACAACGTGGTGGGGTGATGCCGGGTGGAGAGGGACGGCCCCCGGACCCAGGCCCGTTCACCGCCCTGGGCGTCTTTGCCGGAATTCGAGCGGCCCTCCGGCTTCGCTGCGACGGCGACGACCTCACCGACCGGTCCGTGCACGTCCAGGGCGTCGGGGACGTGGGTTACCCGTTGGCCCGCATGGTTCACGATGCGAGCGGTCGTGTGCTCGTGTCCGACCTGGACGGGGAGCGGGCGGCGTCGGTGGCTGCCGAGGTCGGCGGAGAGGTGATCGAGGCGGACCACGCCTATGACGTCGAGTGTGACGTCTACGCCCCGTGTGCGGTGGGCGCCACGCTCAACGCCCGGACCATCGCCCAGCTCGCCTGCGGAATCGTGGCCGGCTCGGCCAACAACCAGCTGGAGACCGACGACGACGCACAGCGTCTCCTCCATCGCGGGATCCTCTACGCGCCGGATTATATCATCAATGCGAGAGGGGCCATGGCCTTCGGACTAATCTCCCAGGGGATCACCGACACAGCCGAGCTTCAGGCACGGGTCGGAGGGATCGGACGAACTCTGGACGTGATCTTCCAAGAGGCCGTATCCGAGGGAGTGACTCCGCCGGAGTCGGCACGCCGAAAGGTCGAGCGCATCCTGGCGTCGGCAAGAGCGGCGAGGGAGCAGGTACACCCCGAAATCTGACCTATTTGGGGGGCACATAGGTCCGAAATGCGAAAAAAAAGCTCTTCGCGGGTGCTCGGCGAAGGGCTTTTCCCCCAACGTCACCCTCAGTTCGGCTGGTCTCCGAGTAGGGGGACGCACACGAAGAGGTCATCGAGACCCAGGGCCTTCAGGAGTCTCCACGCCCCTTCGGGAAGGTCCATCAGCCAGACCTGTCGGTCCTCCGAGTCGGCGATCTGCCGTGCCGTCAGGAGCATCGCAAGTCCAGCCAGGTCAAAGATTTGCGTCCCTGCAAAGTCGATCACGAGATCGAGTTCCGGGTGCGCTTGGAGGGATGCTGTCTCCGTAGGCGCGGTGGCAACAACCGGCATCTTAGCCGGAAGCTTCCGACCCCACCTGTTGCTGTCGTGCCCATTCATCATGACCTCCTCGTTTCGGTAGGCGGCGCCGTGGCGTTGTCCATCCCACCCTTGTTCCCTCAAGAGTCGTGCCACGGCACGGCCAAGAAACCTGCCGTTTTGGCAGAATTAGGGTGGTCAAGCTCTGCCGGGCAGCTGATCCTCGATGCGGTGCGGCGCACACACGGTGCAGTCGTGCGTGGCGGATCCTCGATTCGGGTGGAAGGTTATATAGGTGTGCGGGTCGCGGAGATCCGGTGGTGAGCAGCGCGCCGGGCGGAGGCCCACACCGGTACGGAGGAGAGCCATGGGTTCAGTCGTGAAAGCCATGTTGGGCGCGCTCGTGGTGACGTGCGTCCTACCTTCGTTGTCGGAGGCCCAGCGCCGTGGACCCGATGCCCAGGCCGTGGAGGCGTACTACCGGACCGTGGGTGCCGCCTTCTCCGTTTCCCTGGAAGAGGTCCGGATCCTGGGAGAGTGGCAGCTGCCGCCCGAGGAGATCGCGGTGGTCCTCTTCTTGGCGAGGCGGGCCGGCGTGTCTCCGGACGTGATCGCCACACAGCGGGGTGCCGGAGCGCCGTGGGCCTCGACCGTCCAGCGCTACGGGGTGAGCACCGCGGTGTTCCACATCTCTTTCCCGCCGGGCACGAGCCTCGGCCCGCTGGCGGACACGTATCAGAGCTTCGCCGCTACCCCGCGGGCTTCCTGGGCCACCCTCCCTCTCGAAGACGGGGCCCTGGTGGCCCTGGTCAACATCCGCATTCTCTCGAGCCAGTTGGGCGTGCCGGCGGCTCGAGTACTCGCCGCCTGGGAGCGCATCGGCGATCTGGTCCTCGTCCACGAACAACTCACGAGCAGCTGAACCCGTGACCGAACCTCGGTTCATCCCCCTTCCGGACTACATAAAGATTCCCGAAGACGAGATGAAGGCCCGGTCCGAGGCCTTCCGGGACGAGTTGCGCAAGCGCCGCACCGTCCGTGACTTCTCTGATCGGCCTGTATCGCGTGAGGTCATCGAGGCCTGCCTCTTGGCGGCGGGGACGGCCCCCAACGGTGCTAACCGCCAGCCCTGGCACTTCGTGGTGGTGGGCGACCCGGAGATCAAGCGCAAGATCCGGGAGGCGGCCGAGGAGGAAGAGCGGGCGTTCTATGCGGGCCGCGCCTCCGACGAATGGCTGGAAGCGCTGGAGCATCTGGCGACCGACGCGGAGAAGCCCTTTCTGGTGAGGGCACCCTACCTGATCGTGATCTTCGCCGAGAGCCACGAGGTGGGGGAGGACGGCGAGAAGGTCAAGAACTACTATGTGACCGAGTCGGTGGGCATCGCCACGGGGATGTTGATCACCGCCCTGCACTGGGCTGGACTGGTCTCCCTCACGCACACCCCGTCACCCATGGGGTTTCTGAACGAAATTCTCGGCCGGCCCAAGAACGAGCGTGCCTTCTTGATCTTGGTGGTGGGCTATCCGGAGGCGGACGCCAGGGCCCGATATCGGCAAGAAGTCACTCGACAAGATCGCTACATTTCTCGAGTGATGTGGTGTGCGGCTTCCGCGACAATCGGAGGCCGAGCTTGATCCGCCGTGTGGGCGCGGCCTAGTATCCCGCATTCGAGACCTGCATACACGAAAGGATAGAGGCCTGCCGAAGCAGTAGAGTGCGGCGGGCATCTGGCATGGCGCCGATGGTTCAAGACCTCGTCTCCGAGCAGGACAGCGAATCGATCCGGTCTTTCACCAAGGCCCTTCTCACAGACCTGCGGGCCTTGGAGAAGATGCTGGAGGACGGGATGATAGAGTCGGGCGTCCGCCGCTTCGGCTGCGAGCAGGAGATGTTCCTGGTCGACCGCGCCTGGCGGCCCGCCCCCGTCGGCCCGGAGGTTCTCGGGCTCCTCGATCACGAGAACTTCACCCCGGAGCTCGCCCGGTTCAATCTGGAGATGAACATCGAGCCGATGTTGCTCGAGGGGCGATGCTTCAGCGCGCTGCAGGTCCGGATCGAGGAGCTCCTGGGCATGGTCCGGGATGCGGCCCGCGAGGTGGGGGCCGAGGTGGTGCTGTCCGGCATCCTGCCCACGCTGAGCAAGTCCGATCTGAGCCTCGACAACATCACCCCCAAGGCCCGTTACTACGCCCTCAACGAAGCCCTGACCAAGATGCGCGGCGGGGCCTATCGTCTCCGGATCGAAGGGCGGGACGAGCTCCACCTGGAGCACGACTCGGTCATGCTCGAGGCCTGCAACACCAGCTGCCAGGTCCATCTCCAGGTCGACGCCGACGAGTTCGCCGACATGTACAACCTGTCGCAGGCGGTCATTGGGCCCGTGGTGGCGGCCGCGGTCAACTCCCCCCTCCTGTTCGGGAAGCGCCTGTGGGCCGAGACCCGCATCGCGCTCTTCCAGCAGTCCCTAGATACGCGGAGCACTGCCGTTCATCTGCGCGAGCTGAGCCCCCGGGTGCGCTTCGGAGAGCGGTGGGTGGAGAAGTCGGTGACGGAGCTCTTCCAGTCGGACATCGCCAACTTCAGGGTGCTCCTGGCCCAGGACTGCGAGGAGGATCCGTTCGAGCAGCTCGAGGCCGGGTGCATTCCGAAGCTGCAGGCCCTCCAGCTCCACAACAGCACCGTCTACCGCTGGAATCGACCGTGCTACGGTATCTCGGAGGGTAAGCCACACCTGAGGATCGAGTGCCGGGCCCTCCCGGCAGGGCCCACCGTCCTGGACGAAGTGGCCAATGCCGTCTTCTGGATCGGACTGGTCCGCGGCGCCCGCGAGGAGTACGGCGACATCACCCAAAGGCTCGACTTCGACGATGCCAAGTACAACTTCCTGGCGGCGTCCAGGCAAGGGCTCAACGCGGGATTCCACTGGGTGTACGGTGAGCAGGTGAGCGCTCCCGAGCTCATCCTCGGCACGTTGATTCCTCTCTCGCGGGCAGGCCTCGAGGGTCGCGTCGACTCCTCGGAGCTGGACAAGTATCTCGGCGTGATCCAGGCACGGGTCGAGAGCCGGGGCACCGGGTCGGATTGGATGATCCGTTCCCTGCAGGAGATGAAGCACCGGGGCACGCGCGCCGAGCGCCTGGCCGCGCTCACGGCGGCCACGGTCCGTAACCAGATAGGGCGAAAGCCGGGCCACGAATGGGGACTGGCCCAGCTGGAGGAAGCCGGCGGATGGACCAGGAACTACACGAGGGTGGAACAGTACATGACCACCCAGCTCTTTACCGTACAGGAAGACGAGCTGTTGGAGATGGTCGCCTTCCTCATGGACCGGAAGCAGATCAGGCACGTGCCGGTGGAGGACGACCAGCACCGTTTGGTGGGGCTGGTGTCGTATCGGTCGATTCTGCGGATGGTCTCCGAGTTCGGCAGCGAGGGGGTTAATGAAACCGTGCCGGTGAAATCGATAATGGATGAGGATCCGATCACGGTGGCCCCCGAGACTCGGACGCTCGAAGCCATCGATATCATGAGGAAACACGGGGTGTCTTGCCTGCCCGTGGTGAAGGGCGGGAAGCTCGTTGGGCTGGTGACGGAGGCGGACTTTATGCCCATCGCGTACCAGCTTCTCGAGAGCAAGCTGATGGAGGAACAGCACACGGCCAGTGACACAGCTTTCGGGGATTAAAGGGGTTTCTCCCGCGCCATGTGCGGCCGTTATACCCTATCCACCCCAATGGACGATCTGGTAGAGGTCTTCGACGTTCCACCCGTCACCTTCGACCACGAGCCGCGCTACAACATCGCTCCCACGCAGGAGGCCCCGGTCGTGGCCTCGGATCGACGGGGCATCCGGATGGGCCTAATGCGCTGGGGATTGGTTCCGTCGTGGGCCGATGACCCGTCCATCGGATCCCGGATGATCAATGCCCGGGCCGAGACGCTCCGGACCAAGCCATCTTTCAAGGAGGCAGTGGTCGCCCGCCGCTGTCTGGTGCCGGCCGACGGATTCTACGAGTGGGTGCGGGAGGGGTCGGGCAAAGTCCCGTACTGGATTCACGACTCGAATCGCTCACCGATGAGCCTGGCCGGGCTCTGGGAGCGCTGGGAAGGCGGGGGCCAGGAGCCCGTATACTCCTTCACCATCATCACGGTGGCCCCGAACGAAGCGGTCCGTCCCCTTCACGATCGCATGCCGGCCATCGTACCCGAGGGCGAGCGTGCGATATGGCTCGACAAGAGTGTGCGGACGGAGAACGCCCTGGAGATCCTCCGACCCTACGAGGGCGAGCTAGCCGCCTACGCCGTGTCGACGCTGGTGAACTCTCCTGCCAACGACGTCCCGAAGTGCATTGAGCCCGTATGACGCGTCGCCGCCTAGTTCGCCGGTCTGGTCCTCTCCTTGGCCCAGGCCCTCCACGTGCTCCGCGCGCATCACCGAGAGGGGCCGAGTGCGCTTGATCTCGTTCAGGAGCGCGTTCATGGTCAACTCGTCCGTCCCCGAGAAAGCCGAGTAGAGAGTCGAGACCACAACCTCCTCGATCTCCGATCCGCTGAAGCCGGGAGTGGCGGCGCCGAGGGCGTGCAGGTCGAGGTCGGCGGACGCCTTCCCGCGGTTTTCCAGGTGGATCCGGAAGATCTCGGCGCGGGTATCCGCGCCGGGGAGATCCACGAAGAAGATCTCGTCGAAACGCCCCTTACGTAGGAACTCGGCAGGCAGACGGCTGATGTCGTTGGCCGTGGCTACGATGAAGACGTCACCCTGCCGGTCCTGCATCCAGGTGAGGAAGCTCCCCAGGATGCGCTGCGACACGCCGCCGTCCTCGCTACCGCCCGTGGCGAACGCCTCCTCCAGCTCGTCGATCCACAGCACCACCGGCGCCATCTGCTCGGCGGTGCGCATGGCGCGCTTGAAGTTCCGCTCGCTCTCTCCGATGTACTTGTTGTAGAGGTTGGAGGGATCGAGCTTGAGCAGCGGCATTCGCCACTCGGCGGCGACGGCCTTGGCCGAAAGGCTCTTCCCGCAGCCCGGAACTCCCAGGAGCAACATCCCCCGGGGGAAGCTCAACCCGAACTTCTCCGCCTTCTCGGGCTGTGTCACCACGGCCTTCCGCTTGCCCAGCCACGCCTTCAGGCTCCGGAGGTCGGCGATGTTCTCCATGGTGGACTCCACGGGATAGTACTCCAGGAGCCCGTCCCGCCCGACGATGGCGATCTTCGCCTCGATCACGTGGCGGATGTCCTCGGCCGCGAGCTTGCCGTCTTCGATGATGGCCTTGGTCAGGATCTTCTCGGCCTCCATGAGGGTGAGCCCGGCCATGTGGCGCACGAGGAGCGTCAGATCCTCCTTGCTCATTTCCATCTCCACGTGGCCCCGGCTCTGCATGTCCCGGACGATATGCGAGATGAGATCCCGGTACTCCTGGTCCGACGGCGCCGGCAACGCGAAGGGTGTCACCATCCGATCCACGGCGTCAGGGAAGGCGAGGCTTCGGCCCGTGACCAGGATGGAGCCCCCAACCTCGCTGAGCGTCTAGGCCGCCTCCTTCATCTGTGCGGCGAGGATGGGGTCCCCAGCCAGGTGAGGTCCCAGATCTCTGAAGTGGTAGAGGGCCGCCATCTGGGAGGCCGCCACGTGTCGGAAGGCCTTGGCCGGGTTTTCCGTGTCATAGACGGCACCAGGCAGATCGACCCGACTCAGCCCCTGGATCCGAGTCCAGGTGAAGAGCGGCTGATCCAGCTGTGCGGCCAGGTAGCCCAGCAGGGCTGAGGCGCGATCCTCCTCGTCGGTATCCAGGTGGATCAGCTGGTGTCCGGATCGGACTAGAAGCACCAGATCCCGAAGGGCGTCCCTTGGACTCACTCGCGCGACCTCACTTCATCGAATCCATATCTGTGTCCACGACTCACCGAACCATGATCGTGCCCAGCATGGCGGCGCCCTCGTGTGGGATGCAGACGTAGCGGTACTCCCCCGGCTCCGTGAACGTCCAGATGAAGCTCTCCCCCGGGGCGATGTCTCCGAGTCGAAGGCGTCGGCGGGAGCTACCTGACGAGATGCGCGCATGGGTCTTCCTCCTGCTTCGGGTGAGCTCCAAACGGGCCCGCCGGACAAATCGGGTAGCTCCAAACGGGCACGCCGGAAAATGTGAGCGAGACCGACCGTAATAACGGTATCCCCGTGAGGCGACGCAACGTGCCTCAGTCTTGCGCTACCGGCCAATTCGGCATGATCGTTGAGGATCATTTGCGCCCGGAGGCGGCGATCCAAAGCTACACGGAAAGCGGGTCGAGAAGAGCCGTGATCGATCAACTGAGAGAAATCTGGGTCTCGGCGGACGCCGATACGATCACTGACGACCTGAGGAAAGCCCGCGACTTGGCCGCGTTGGTTCCCGAGTCCGGCCGGGAAGAGGCGGAAGAGTTCGTCCGTGCCATGGAGCGGCTCGGGGATTGGCTGCGCTCGGGGTAGTGTGGTGTCCCAGAAGTGTCTCGGCCATTCGAGCACCGATGCATCCGGCCCTGCGGCGTTGCTCCTCCTCAAAATAGCGTTGCTATTCCTCGTCGTCGCGCCTGACCCACGCCTAACGGCGCGGGTACCCCGGATCCGGCGCCTCGGCACTCTCGGTGGCTCACGAACTTCTGGGACACCACACTAGTCTCAGCCCGCAGCGGCCCCCGCCTCCACCTGGTCGAAGGCTTCGGCCAGTATCCCGAGCGCCTCCTGGAGCTCCTCCGCAGGCGGTCCGAACCCCAAGCGCAGATAGCCGTCCATACCGAAATGGTCTCCCGGGACCACCAGCAGGTCCATCTCCGTCCGGATCTTCTCTGCAAACTGGGTGGAGTTCACCGCCGTGTTGTAGCGTACGTAGCAGATGGCTCCGGCGTCGGGCGGGCGATACGTGTAGCGAGCCTCCTGGCCATCCAGCCACTCGGTCAACAGGCCCAGGTTGTCGTTGAGGATGCCTCCTGTCCGGGCCAGGATCTTCTGCCGGGTTGAGGGCTCGAGGGCCAGGCAAGCCAGGGTGTCGGACAGGTTGGCCGGGGCGATGGTGGTGTAGTCGGTCCGGCCCCACATGCCCTTCATGATCTCCGGCGGGCCCAGGAGCCATCCCAGGCGCAGACCCGGAAGGCCGTAGGCCTTGGACAGCGAGTTCGTGACGATCACGCGCTCGGTCCGTCTCCAGAAGGACGGGGTCTGCTCGCCGTCGAGCTCGGCTCCCTGATAGACCTCGTCCGCTAGGATCCAGGCGCCGTAGCGCTCGGCCAGCGCCACGATCTCCGACATGGACTCGGGACTCAGGACTGCGCCCGTCGGGTTGCTGGGGTTTGTGACCAGGATGGAGCGGGCTCCCTCCTCGAGGCAGTCCTCGAGCATCTCCAGGTCGGGCTGCCACCCCGCCGCCTCCATGAGATGATAGGGTAGGATCGGCGCCTTAAAGCTCTCTAGCAGGCCGGGCACCTGCATGTAGTTGGGGAGCATGACGGCGGTGGGGGCCTCGGGATCGAGAAGGTGCCAGAAGGCGGCGAAGTTGGCTTCGGCCCCTCCGATGGTCACCAGGACCGACGTCTCGGTCGCTCCGGAGTACAGGGCCGCGATGCGGTCCCTCAGCTCGTCGCTGCCGTTGGACTGTCCGTAGCCCAGCCCGACGTCCAGGACCTCCGGCCCGCGGTCGGCCAGCCCCAGGAGCTCTGAGACCGAGAGTGGATGTACACCGCTCTCCGACAGGTTGAAGCGTACGCGGTGTTCGTACGTGGACTGCCACCGCTCCATCGTGAAGGGGCTGTACCGCACGTCCTCGTCCTCCTCGTCTAGGGTCCCCGCGGGTCCTTGCCTGGCGGGTCGTTGCCTGGCAGGTCGCTGTCTGGCGGACGTACCCCCATGCGTCGATTCGGCTCCACGGAGCCGCTATGTTCACGGAGCCGCAATGTTCACGGAACCGCAGTGTTCGTGAGCCGCAGTGTTCGTGATGCCATTCCTCTCACAAGTGATCGGGACGGATACATGACACACGCCTCGCTCCCCCACGAGCTCGCCCTCCGCGGTGTCGATGGTGGAACGATCATCTTGGTGGTGCTGGACGGCCTCGGCGGGCTGCCCCATCCGAACACGGGCAGGACGGAGCTGGAGTCGGCTTCAACTCCCAATCTCGACACCCTGGCCGCCCGGAGCTCGCTTGGCATGATCGTGCCCGTGGCGCATGGGGTCACGCCGGGGAGCGGGCCTGGGCATCTCGCCCTCTTCGGCTACGATCCCGTCACCTCCATGATCGGACGGGGGGTCCTGAGCGCCCTGGGCGTCGGGCTCGACCTACGCCCGGGAGACGTGGCGGCGCGCCTGAACCTGGCCACCGTGGATGGCGACGGCGTGGTGACGGACCGCCGGGCCGGGCGTCCCTCCGACGAAGACGGGGGGCGGGTGGTGGACAGGGTGCTGGCTGAGATCCGCCGGCCCGACGGCGTGGAGGTCACACTCATCCACGAGAAGGAGCACCGCGCCGTCCTTGTGCTTCGGGGTGACGCGCTGGGCGCCGACCTCGAGGACACGGACCCGCAACGAACGGGGCTGAGGCCCGTCCCGCTGACCGCCACCGATCCCGCCTCGGCCTCCACGGCCGAGATGATCCAGGCCCTCCTGGACCAGGTCGGGGAGATCCTCGCCGACGAGCCGCAGGCCAACACCTTCCTGGCACGGGGCTTCGCACAGTTCTCCCCCTATCCGACCTTCCAGGAGCGCTATGGCCTCCGTGCGGTGGCCGTGGCCAAGTACCCCATGTACAGGGGGGTGGCGAGCCTGGTGGGGATGACGGTGGACGGCGTGCCCGGATCCAACGAAGAGACCGTGGCCCTCCTGGAGGGACACTACGGCGACTACGACTTCTACTTCGTCCACTTCAAGGACCCGGACTCCCTGGGCCACGACGGCGACTTCGAGGGCAAGGCGGCGGCCATCGAAGCGGTGGACGCCGTCGTTCCGAGGATCACGGCCCTCAATCCTGACGTTGTCATCGTCACGGGAGACCACTCCACGCCCGCTCTCTACCGTGAGCACTCCTGGCACCATGTGCCGGCGCTCATCGCATCCCCCTGGGCACGGCCCTCGGCGGACGAGTTCGGCGAGACGGCGTGCCGGGGGGGAGACATGGGGGTCGTGCCCGGCAAGGAGCTCATGTCGCTGGCCCTGGCGCACGCCGTCCGGCTGGAGAAGTACGGCGCCTGATGAGCGACTTCGGTGAAGGGCAGGAGCTAGACAAGGAGCAGGAGCTCGAGCGCGTCCTCCAGCTCGGAGACGAAGACGAATGGCAGAGGATGGCCGAGTACTTGCGGGAGATGCTCGAGCGGCATCCGGGCGACCCGGCCGTGCTCTGCTGGCTGGGCGTGGCCGAGCGGGAGCTGGGCATGGAGGGTTTTGCATACGAGCGCTTCAGGGCCTGCGTGGCCGCCGTGCCGAAGGACCCGTACGTCCTGGCCGTCGCGGGAAACGGCCTGGCCCGCTTCGACGATCCGGCGGCCGAGTCGACCCTGCGCACGGCGGCCCTCGCGGATGACGACGTTCCCTTCGCCCGCACTATGTATGGGGCCTACCTGTCCCGGGAGGGCATGTTCGAAGAGGCCCTGCGTGAGCTCTCGGCGGCTCTCGCCCTGGCCCCCGACGATCCCGAGACGCTCACCGAGTGGGGCGTGGCACTGGCCCTGAGCGGGCGCCTCGACGAAGCCGTGGAGAGTTTCTCAAAGGCTTGGGAGGTCGATCCGGAAGACGGCTGGGCGCGGGCGCTGGCCGGGCTCGTCCTGGTGAGCCTGGGCCGAACGGAAGACGCACTTGGCGATCTCCTGGGGGCCGCCGACCTCCGTCCGGAAGACGTGGAGCTCGCTCTCCTGGCCGCGTTGGCGGCTGCGGCGTCCGGTGAGGAAGACCGGGCCTACGAGCTCGTGGAGCGGGCCCGTCTGCGGGCCGCATCCGGAGATCTTCACCTCGTGGAGGCCGTCTCGGACGGCGTGGAAGAGGGACACGAGGCGTGCAAGACCTTCCTCGAAGAGGAGTTCGTTACGGGCGCGTTGCGCGAGAGACTCATGACGCGTCCTTGATCGTACCTTATCTTCCACAGATCCGTTATCAGCGGGTGGCTCTGCGTCGTGGCCTCGCACGGCGGTGGGCCGGCCCGCTATTGTGCGCCTGGCAGAGTAGTGCATGGTGAGAGTTGCGGGGGGTTGCGCGGTCGCCCTCGCCTTCCTGGCCGTCTGGCCCAACGTCATCTCGGCGCAGAAGGAGGAGGCCATGGAGGTGTACATCCCGTACACCCAGTTCACCCTCGAGAACGGCCTCAACGTGATCGTCCACAGGGATCGGTCCCTGCCCGTCGCCGCCGTGAATCTCTGGTATCACGTGGGGTCCAGGAATGAGCGCCCGGGGCGGACCGGGTTCGCCCACCTCTTCGAGCACATCATGTTCGAGGGGTCGGCCAACGTGCCTGAAGGGGATATCGACAACCTGCTGGAGGCGGTGGGTGGAGCGCCCAACGGGTCGACCACCACCGACCGCACCAACTATCTGGAGACCGTCTCCTCCAACGCTCTCGAACTCGCCCTTTGGATCGAGGCGGACCGCATGGGGTGGCTCCTGGACACCATGACCCAGGAGAAGCTCGACATCCAGCGCGACGTGGTGAAGAACGAGCGGCGCCAGAGCTACGACGACCGCCCCTACGGCACGGCGTTCGAGACCATCTCGGCGAATCTGTACCCCGAGGACCATCCGTACCACTGGCCCGTCATCGGCTATATGGAGGACCTGAGCGCGGCCACCCTCGAAGACGTGAGCGAGTTCTTCCGGACGTACTACGCCCCCAACAACGCCAGCCTGGCGGTCGCTGGCGACGTGCGGGTCTCGGAGGTCCGGGAGCTGGCCGAGCAATACTTCGGGGACATCCCGGCCGGTCCGCCCATCCCCGAGGTGGAGGTCCCAGACCCGACTCTGGCGGTCGACCGCTACGTGGTGCTGGAGGACGAGGTGCAGCTCCCTCGGCTCTACATGGCGTGGCACTCGCCCGACGCGTTCAGCCAGGGAGACGCCAACATGGAAGTTTTGGGCTCCATCCTGGCCGAGGGCAAGAGCTCCCGGCTCTACCGCCGTCTGGTCCTGGAAGAGCAGGTGGCTCAGGACGTGAGCGCCTTCCAGAGCCCGAGCGAGATCGGCTCGTCGTTCGTCGTCATCGTCACGGCCAAGCCCGAGGGGTCCCTGGGAGATCTGGAGCGAGCGGTCCGGGAGGAGATCAACAGCCTCGTGGACGACGGTGTCAAAGGGGTGGAGATGGAGCGGTCCCTCAATCAGATCGAGACCGGCTTCGTGCAGGCCCTCGAGCGGGGCGGCGGCTTCAGCGGCAAGGCCGAGCGCCTAAACGAGTATTACTTCCTCACCGGCAATCCCGGCTTCGTGCGTCGGGACTTCGCCCGCTACGGCAGGGTGTCGGGCGAGAGCGTGAGGGAGCACGGCCGCAACTACCTGGTGGGGGCGCACGGGGTAGTGCTCTCTGTGGTGCCCCGGGGAGGGACGGACCTGGCCGTTCCGGAGGGGGGCGGGAATGGCTAGTCCTGGGATCGGACCACGGTGGCGCAGACCATACAGAAGTCGCATTAGGACGATGATCGGCATGGCGGCAGTGACCGGGCTGGCGGGGTGCTCGGTGAGCGCCTCGGGAGGCTCCCGCGGTGGATCCATGAGCATCGGCGTCGACCGCGACGAAGAGGACCGGCAGGGGAGCTTCGACCGCAGCGTTCCGCCCTCGGTGGGCTCTCCGCCGTCCATGAGCGTGCCGGAGCGCCAGGTTTTCAAGCTGTCCAACGGCCTGCCGATCCACGTAGTGGAGGATCACGACCTCCCCATCGTCAGCGTCGAGGTCCACATCGGGGGCGGAGGCCGGGTGGGCACCCCCGGGCTCGGTGCGCTTCTAGCCGACATGCTGGACGAGGGGACCACCACCCGAAGCGCCGTGGAGCTGGCCGAAGAGGTGGAGCGTCTCGGAGCCAGCCTGTCCACCGGTGCGGGGCGGGACGGCTCGGTGGTTCGCGTGGGAGTTCTGAAGCCCCGGCTGGATGAGGTCCTGGAGCTCCTGGCCGACGTAGTACTGAACCCGGCCTTCGCCGAGGCCGAGATCGATCGTGTGAGGCGGCTGCGGATCACGCGCATCTTGCAGACCCGCGACGAGGCCCGGGAGCTGGCCGACAACGCCTTCGCAGACCAGCTCTACGAGCCTGGCAGCCCGTACGGGGTGCCCCTCCTGGGGACGGAGGCCGCCCTGCAACTGGTCGAGCGCTCCGATCTGGTAGAGCTGTACGAGCAGACGTTCAGGGCCGGCAACGTGTCGGTGGTGGTGGTGGGCGACGTGGACCGGGAGGAGTTGGAGGAGCAGCTCGAGGCCGCTCTGGGCTCCCTGCCCTCCGGCGAGGGATCGGGCTTGGTCGAGCAGGCTCCTCGGACCCTGGACGGCCTGGCCATCTACGTGGTGGACAAGCCGGGCGCTGCACAGTCGGAGATCCGCATTGGCCGGGTGGCCGTGGACCGGGGCACGCCCGACTACTTCCCGCTCATGGTCATGAACATGATCCTGGGTGGGTCCTTCACGAGCCGGCTGAACAGCAACCTCCGAGAGGACAAGGGCTACACCTACGGGGCCACTTCCGGCTTCTCCATGCGCCGCGAGCCGGGGCCGTTCGTGGCCCGCGCCGCCGTGAACACGCCGGTCACGGACTCGGCCGTGGTGGAGTTCCTCCGGGAGCTGAGGCGCCTCGTCGAAGAGCCCGTGGGGGACGTGGAGCTGGACCGGGCCCGCAAGTATCTGACGTTGCGGCTTCCCCAGCGGTTCGAGACCGTGGGGAGCGTGGCCGCGCAGATCGCCGACCAGGTGCTGAACGATCTTGCCGACGACTACTACGAGACGTACGTAGAGCGTGTGATGGAGGTGACTGCCGAGGACGTACGGCGCGTGGCCGTCGAGTACCTGGATCCGGACGAGATGGTCGTCGTCATCGCCGGTGATCGCGCGGCGATCCAGGAGGGCCTCGAGGGGTTGGGGTTGGGTTCCGTGACTTTACTTACCGATCCGACGGTGATGGACGACGCACCCTAGTCCTGACCGCTCGAGGAGCGACTACCTATATGTTGTCGATACCTGTCGAGCGCTTCACGCTGGACAACGGCCTCCGTGTCAACCTCTCCCACGATCCCTCCACGCCCGTGGTGGCCGTGAACCTCTGGTACGCCGTGGGGTCGCGGAACGAGCGCCTCGGGAAGACAGGCTTCGCGCATCTCTTCGAGCACATGATGTTCCAGGGCTCCGAGCACGTACCCAAGAACCGCCACTTCGAGTTCGTCGAGAGGGCTGGAGGGACCCTCAACGCTACGACCTGGTTCGACCGCACGAACTACTTCGAGACAGTGCCGTCCCATCACCTCGAGCTAGCGCTCTGGCTCGAGTCCGACCGGATGGGTTGGATGCTGCCGGCCATGACCCAGGAGAAGCTGGACAACCAGCGCGACGTGGTCATGAACGAGAAGCGCCAGCGCTACGACAACCAGCCCTACGGAGACTGGGACGAGTGGATCCAGGCCATGGTCTACCCCGAGGCCCATCCTTACCACCACACGGTGATCGGCTCCATGGACGATATCGAGGCGGCCACCCTGGAAGACGTGGCCGAGTTCTTTGAGACGTTCTACGTGCCAAACAACGCGGTCCTCACTGTGTGCGGGGACTTCAACGAGGACGAGGCCCTTGAGATGATCGAGCGGCACTTCGGCGAGATTCCCCGAGGTGGCGAGATCCCGCCCATGGCGGGAGAGCCGGAACTGAGCCCAACGATCGGCTCCACGGTCCGGGAGCGGGTGGAAGCGGAAGTGCCCCTCCCCAGGGTCCTCATGGCCTTCCGCATCCCCCCTTACACCGATCCGGCTTTCTACGCCGCCGACGTGGCGAGCGCCGTGGCGGGGTCAGGCAGGGCGTCGCGGCTCTACCGCTCTCTGGTACGGGAGCGAAGGGTTGCAAAGGACGTGGTGAGCCACACCTTCCCGCTCACCACCGGCGCGGGCATGCTCCTGGTGTGGGCCACCGGCTTCCCCGGATCCGATCCCGTGGAGCTCGAGACCGCTCTGGCCGACGAGCTCGAGGGGCTCGAGTCGGTACGGGAGGAGGAGATCCAGCGAGCCATCGCCCTCACCGAGACCCACCTCGTCCGTCAGATCCAGCGCGTGGGGGAGCGGGCCGACCTACTCTCAATGTTCGACCAGTTCTTCGACGACCCGGGCCGCCTGAACAGCGAGCTGGAGCGCATGCGCGCCGTGACGCCCGCTCAGGTCTCGGAGTTCACCAAGGGCTGCCTGGGACCCAGCAACCGGGCCGTCCTGACCTACGTACCCGCCATGCATGAGCCACGCGCCAAGGAGGCCTCGTGAGCCACACGCAACGTTCCGCCGCCCCAAACCCCGGGGCCATCCGCCGCTTCGACTTTCCGCCCGTACAGACCGATCGCCTCGACAACGGTCTCGAGATGCGCTCGGTCCAGACCCACAGGCTCCCCATCGTCACGGTGAGCCTGGTGCTGGATGCCGGTGAGGCCACGCTGAGCGAGGACCGGGCCGGGCTGGCCGTGCTCACCGGCGACTCGCTGGAGGGAGGGACCGTAGCGCGGTCCGGGGCCGAGCTGGCAGAGGCGTTGGAGTCCCTCGGCGCCGGGCTCTCCGTGCGGACCGGGTGGGACGCCACCACCATCTCTCTCTCGTGCCTCCCGGACCGGCTGGACGAGGCCATGAGCATCCTGGCCGAGGTCGTGCTTCGCCCGGGCTTCCCCGCCGACGAGGTGGGCCGGGTGCGGGGGCAACACCTGGCTACCATTCAGCAGCGCAAGATGGATCCCGCCAGCATCGCCACCGACGCGGCCCATCGGCTGACCTACGCCGAGGGGATTCCGTACGGCCGCCCCCTCGGGGGCAGCGTGGAGTCTGTGACCCCCTTCGGTCCCGAGGCGGCCGCCGGCTTCGTGGAAGCCCGCTACCGCCCCGGGAACGCGGGACTGGTGGTGGTGGGCCACGTGGATCTGGACGAGACGAAGGTCCTGGCCCAGCGCTGCTTCGGCGACTGGCGGGGGGCCGCCCCCGCCCGGAACGGATTCGAGCCGGAGCCCAGGGCCCGCGAGCAGAGGGTGGTGATCGTCGACCGTCCCGAGGCCGTCCAGTCCGAGATCCGCATCGGACACGTGGGACAGCCGCGCTCCACGCCGGACTACTTCCCGCTCCTGGTGTTCAACACCATCCTCGGTGGGGCCTTCACGAGCCGCCTGAACCTGAATCTCCGAGAGCACAACGGCTTCACCTACGGTGTGCGCTCGGGGTTCGCCTTCCGGCGCGACGCGGGGCCCTGGACCATTTCCACCGCCGTGGGCACCGAGGTGACGGCGGACGCCGTCCGGGAAGCGGTGAGCGAGGTGGATGGCCTTCTCTCAGACGGGCCCACCGATGAAGAGGTGGAGGCGTCCCGGGACTACATGGCGGGCGTCTTCCCTCTGCGGCTCGAGACCACGGGGCAGATCGCGTCCCGGATCTCGGAGCTGATCATCTACGATCTCCCCCACGACTACCACGCCACCTACAGAGACCGGATCCGCGAGGTCACCCGCGACCAGGCTCTGGACGCCGCGCGCCGGTGCATCCGCCCTGATGAGATCACCGTGCTGGTCGGGGGGGACGCCAAGGTGGTCCGCGGTCCTCTGGAGGACCTCGGCATGGGACCGCTGGAGGTAGAAGAGGCTTCCTGAGCGGTCGGGCGCCCGGGATCCGGCCGCCTGGGGTCTCCCCGGCGCCTGACTTCTTGCCCATTCCGCGTTCCATTGCAACGCCCGGCTCCGGTCCACATATCCCATAGTGGTGACGGGTACGGTCGGCCGGGTGGGCCCTTGTCCTTCAGTTGAGGGAAACGAGCCTCGACGCCGACGAGTTCATCGCAGTGGTGTGGCTGCCTTTCTCCGAGATGCTGGAGATGGTGCGAGACGGGCGGCCTGATCGTGGGGTGTGTCGCGATCGTGACATGACACGTCCTTATTGTGGGACGGAAGAGGTGGAGATATGGCAGGGATCGGCCTGTTTTGAGGCGATCTAGGGGGTGGCACGGAACCTGCACCGATTCTCGCAGGGGGATTGGTGCGCACCCGTGAAGCGGGGGTAGAGACGTGACGGAAGTAGCGAAACTACAGGTCGTGCCTGGGGAGGCGGCAAAAGAGCATCGCAAGATGCTCGGACAGCTGGACGACAGCGAAGTCGTCCGGGCCTTCCTAGCGGGTGACGAGCGCGCGTTCGGAGAGCTGGTCAAGCGCTACGACGGACGGCTGCTCAACTTCGTCTACCGTACGGTGGGTGACAGGGAGCGCGGCCAGGACCTGGTCCAGGAGACCTTTGTCCGGGTGTACCGCCACATGCACCGCTTCGACCAGACCAAGAAGTTCTCGACGTGGATCTACACCATCGCCGGGAACCTGGCCAAGAACGAGCTGCGGAACCGATCCCGCAACCCGCTCGTGCTCTTCCAGACGATCCGGAAAAACTGGGAAGCCGACCACCGTCCGCTGGAATGGGAGGACTCGTCCTTCAGGCCCGACGACCTCTATCGCAAGCGCTTCCTGAAGGAGCTCGTGGAGAAGGCGGTGGTGGAGCTGCCGGAGCATCACCGAATCGTCTTCGTGCTCCGTGAGCTCGAGGGCAAGACGTACGAGGAGATCGCAGAGATCACCGGGTGCAACCTGGGGACCGTGAAGAGTCGATTGAATCGGGCGCGTAACAACTTCGCCCGACTGATCGGACCCTCCCTGGAGTAGTGCGCTAGGAGCGTCCGCAGAGAGCGAATCGATGCGGGCCGACCAGGGAGAAAGGCGAGGCCTCCGCCGACTTCGGTCGCCGGGGGCCTCCCGCTTTTCCGGAACCTGATCCACTCCCTCCTGTACCAACCCCATGGAGAGGGAACACCGCGATACCACGCTACGTAGTATCCCACCTCGACGTATGATGTCGGACTGGGAGTATCAGGACAGGAGACTGCTCGGCACCATGGATTGCTCGGAGTTTCTCGGTCGCTTTTCCGAGTTCTATGACGCTCCTCTGGGTGCGCCCATTCGAGGGGATGCGGAAACCCATATGGAGGAATGCGAGAAGTGCGCCCGCTACGAGCAGGTCGTCTCTCGGGGGGTGAAGCTCCTGCAAGGCGCGCCCCGGATGGAGCTGCCCGAGTCCTTCCGTCCCCGTCTCCAACACCGGCTCTTCCACATCGACGATTGGGATGGGGCGGCTCATACGACCAGCGCTTCAGCGGTGCCGGTGGCGGCTGCCGTGGGAATGGCCATTCTCCTCACGATCATCGCCTGGTACCCCTCCGTGTGGCGCGCCACTCCCGAGGTGAGCCTCCCGGCCATCATCGTATCGGGTCCGCCGGGGCCGGCGCCTCAGTTCCCCACGGACGTCCTGGGATTTCCCGTCGGGTCGCCCCTCAACCTGGGGAGCGGACTCTGGTCCGATCCCAACACGTTGCTCTACGAGTACTCTCCCATGGGTGAGCGGTACCGGAACAACTCGGTGCTCCGACGAACGGGCCTCGATTGAACGCACCGGAGCCGATGACAACCCGGGCGATGCAATGACGAGCCCCCTCCGGAAGGCCCTCGAGCAGGGATCCCGGGGCGGGGTTTTCTTCCTTTGGGGCGAGGACGAGCACCGCAAGGGAGAGGCCGCAAAGGAGTTCGTGGACGCCCACCTCGATGAGTCCACAAAGGACTTCAACCTGGACGTTCTTCAGGGCTCGGAGGTGAACGTCGAGGATCTGGCCCGTATCGTTGCAACGCCTCCCATGATGGCTGAGTGGCGGGTGGTGGTCGTCAAGGGAGCCGAGGCCTTTGCCGGGGCCGCCCGGGCTCGTGATCTGGTGTTGGGCCTGGCCGAGTCGCCACCGCCCGATCTCACCCTCATCCTCACGGCGCGCATCCCCAGCGGCTCCAAGGCCAAGTTTTACACCCGGCTTAAGAAGGTCGCCCGGTCCGCAGAGTTCTCCGCCATCACCGCGGACGACGCACCCGGATGGCTCATGGGGCAGGCGCAGGCGCGCTTCGGCATGACGCTCGAGTCCGATGCGGCCCGGGCTCTCGCCCACGGGATCGGAACCGATCTCGGCATCCTGTCGCGGGAGCTGGAGAAGCTGGCGTGCTTCGCCGGCGAGGGCGAGCGCATCACCGTCGAGCACGTGCGCACCGCCGGGAGCGCCCTCCCCGAACAGGACCGCTGGCACTGGTTCGACCTCGTGGGCGGCCGGAAGTTCGACGAGGCGTTACTGGGACTTCGTATCCTGCTGGCCCAGGGCGAGAGCGGGGTTGGCCTTACCGTGGGCCTCGCCACCCATCTCCTCCGGATCGGCATCGCGGTGGAGCAGGGGCAGGCGGCTCTCGAGCAAGTACTCCCTCCGCACCAGAAGTGGCTGTCCCGGCAGATCGCGCGGCAGGCCGACGGCTGGAGCTCGGCGGCGATCCGGGAAGGGATTCTCGGACTCCTCCGGGTGGACCGGCTGCTCAAGGCGAGCTCACTCTCGGACGAGCATCACCTCGAGGAATGGCTTCTCACCGTTATGACCTTCGAAGAGGCGGCGGCCTGATGCGCGCGGCTCGGTGCGCGGCTCGGGCGGGTTTGCCGCCGACCTTCGCGACACTTTGGGTGATTGTTGTCGTCCTGTTTCCTGCGGTCCTGTTACTTGCGGTCCCCGCTCCGGCGGCCGGTCAGGAGGGTCAGGAGGGTTTGGAGGGTCTGGGTTTCGTCGACGCCCTGGCTGCGGCCGGGCGCACCGAGGAGGCCCGGGCCGTGCTGGAAACGTGGTGGGACAGTGAGCGGACCCGGTCCAGCCGCCGTGATCGGCAGCGTGGACTGTGGCTTCGTGCCGTCCTCACCGTGGAGCCGGGGCTGGCGAGCCTGGACTATCAGCGACTGGTGGTGGGATACCCGGGGGGGCCATATTCGGATGAGGCGCTGGTGCGTCTGGCCATGATCGCCAGCTCAGACGCGGATCTGCTGAGTGCGGTGGGGTACTACCGCATCCTCTTGCAGGACTATCCCCGGAGTCCGGAGCGGGTGAGAGCGCGGCAGTGGCTCTCGGACCACTCCGAGGAGATCGAGGAGGCCGCCGCGCTGGAGGCCCAGGCGGCTGCGGAGGCCCAGGCGGCTGCTGAGTTCGAACCCGAGGTGGCGGACTCGCTGCCCGGGGTCGAGGAGCCGGCCGAGCAGGAGGCGCCGGAGCAGGAGGACGCTCCGGCGGAAGAGGTTGGGGGATACGCGGTCCAGCTCGGGGCGTTCTCCACCGAAGAGGCCGCCGACAGATTCGCAGAGACCCTGGCCCAGGCGGGCTTCGAGACCCGCGTGGTGCGGGTCGAGGGGAGCCCGCTGGTGCGAGTGCGGGTCGGGTGGTTCGCCGAGCGTGCGGCGGCGTCCGAGCTGATGGCCGAGATCGATAGGTTGGGCTACGACGCCGCGGTGGTCTCGGACGTGGCGAAAGAGGGGCCGATTAGGTGAGCATGATGGCGCGAACGGAAAAGTCCGTGTGGCACGTCGTCTTGGCCGAGGACAACGACGACCACGCGCTTCTCATCGAGATGGCTCTTGAGAGGGCCGTCGACGTGCCGGTGGAGATCCGCAGGGCGCGGAACGGTGAGGAGGCTGTCGACCTCGTCAGGGAATCACCCCCCGACCTGCTGCTCCTGGACCTGAAGATGCCTGGAATGGGCGGACACGAGGTCCTGCAGGAGATCAAGGGAGACGACCGGCTTCGTAGCATCCCCGTGGCGGTTCTCACCTCGTCGAACCAGGACGAAGACATGGCCAGGAGCTACGGCCTGGGCAGCAATCACTTCATCACCAAGCCCGAGAGTCCTGCCGAGCTGGAGAAGCAGCTCCGGGCCCTCCTGCGGAACCTCACCGAGCTGAAGGGGATCCGCCGGGGATCGTCGGGGACCTCCACTACGGCCGTGAGCGCTGTGGACCCGGAAGCCATGACCGTGCGAAGCGTGGTGCGCTGGGCCATCGTCGGTGCGGTGCTGATCGCCCTCTACATCTTCGGAAAATTCGCGGGCGCTTTCTAGAAGGCCGCCCCCGGGGGTACTGCTTTCGGAACCCTCTGGGGTACTCTAGTGTCCCGTTGCCATAGTGTCTCGGCCGGTCGAGGGCACGGTGCATCCCTGGGCTCGGCGTTGGGACTCCTTGCGACCACGCTTCGCGCGGTGCCCGCTTGCGCTACGCCGCGTCGTCCCGCCTTGATCCCAAGGCGCCCCGACCCTCTTGGTGGCTCGCGAACTTCGGAAACGGAACACTAGGACGCCATGGATGACGCGACATCAACGGATCGCCAGGCCGGATCGGCGGTCATCGAGCTACCGGTGGATGGCCTCCACTGCGCCGGCTGTGTGGCTTCCGTCGAGCGGGCCCTTACGGCCGTGGAGGGCGTGCAGGAGGCCAGCGTGAGCCTGGCCGAGGGAAGCGCCCGGTTGAAGATCGACCCGGAGGCCGTTGAGGTGGCAGCCCTGACCGAAGCGGTGGTACGGGCCGGATACGAGGTGCCCGTCCTCACCCAGGAAGTTGCCATCCGCAGCATGACTTGCGCCGCCTGCGTCGGCCGGGTGGAGATGGCCCTCGGCAGCGTTCCTGGAATCACCTCCGCCGAGGTGAGCCTCGCCACCGAGTCCGCGCGCATCGAATACGTGCCGGGGGTTCTGGACACGGCCGTGATGCGCGACACCGTGGCCGCCGCGGGCTACGAAGTGGACGCGGCGGCCGAGGCCGAGGGGATCGAGGAGACGCTCAAGCGCCGGGACGAGGAGCGGGAGCAGGAGGCGCGGAGCCTCCTTCGGCGTTTCTGGGTCGGGGCCGTACTGTGTCTGCCCGTCGTCATCATCGGACACGCCCACTTCATCCCGGGCTTCCGGAGCATCGACCCGGTCACCATGCGCTGGCTGTGGGCGCTGAGCGGTGTGCTGACTATACCCATCATGGTATCCGTGGGCGGTCGCTTCTTCACTGGCGGATGGTCCGCCTTCCGGCGGCACGACGCCAACATGGACACCCTGGTGGCCCTGGGCACCGGTGCGGCGTGGCTCTACTCCACCGTGGCCGTGGCCTTCCCGGGCCTCTTCCCCGAGGGGACGGCGCACCCGTTCTACGAGGCCACAGCCGTGGTCATCACCCTGGTCGTCCTGGGCCAGGCCCTGGAGGCCCGGGCCAAAGGGCGGACCTCCCAGGCCGTGCGCCGGCTCATGGACCTGCGTCCCCTGGTGGCCCGGGTCGTCCGGGGTGGCACCGAGGTGGAGGTCCCCGCGGCTGAGGTCCAGGTGGGCGAGATCGTCGTCGTCCGTCCCGGAGAGAAGATTCCGGTGGACGGGCGTGTCCGGGAGGGCCGGAGTGCCGTGGACGAGTCCATGGTCACGGGGGAGAGCATCCCCGTGGAGAAGGGGCCCGGGGACGAGGTCGTGGGCGGCACCATGAACAGCGCCGGCGTCCTCCACTTCCGGGCCGAGCGCGTGGGCCGCGACATGGTCCTGTCGCGGATCGTGGAGATGGTCCGGGAGGCCCAGGGCGCCAAACCGCCCATCCAGCGGGTCGTGGACGTGGTGGCCAGCTATTTCGTGCCCTCGGTGATGATCGTGTCGTTGGTCTCCTTCGCGCTCTGGTACACCTTCGGTCCCAAGCCCGCGCTGAGCTACGCCGTGGTGGTGGCCGTGGCCGTTCTGGTCATCGCCTGCCCCTGCGCACTGGGGCTGGCCACGCCCATCTCCATCATGGTGGCGGTGGGGAAGGCTGCGGAGCACGGCATCCTCATCCGGAACGGAGAGGCGCTCCAGCGGGCCCGCTCGGTGGACACAGTGGTCCTCGACAAAACGGGTACCGTCACGCAGGGGAGGCCGACCCTCACTGACGTCGTGCCGTTGGGCGGTGCCTCCGACGAGGAGCTCTTGCGGCTGGCGGCCGCCGCCGAAACGGGCTCCGAGCACCCCCTTGCCCAGGCGGTGGCCGAGGGCGCCGCCGCCCGAGACGTCGAGTATCCGCGGACGTCCGACTTCGACGCCGTTCCCGGGCTGGGTATCCAGGCCACCGTGGACGGCCGGCCAGTCCTGGTGGGCACGGCGGCCTTTCTTGCGCAGGCTGGAGTGGAGACGGGCGCTCTGGAGGAGCAAGCGACCAAGCTGGCCGAGGCGGGCCGGACACCCGTCCTGGTGGCCGCCGACGGGCAGCCCCTGGGTGCGCTCGGGATCGCTGATCCGGTGAAGGAGGAGTCAGCGGCCGCCATCGCCCGACTTCAGGAGATGGGCCTGAAGGTGGTGATCCTCACCGGCGACCACGGGGCCACGGCCCGTGCGGTGGCGAGGGAGGTGGGTGTGGAGTCCGTGCTCGCTCGGGTTCTCCCGAACCAGAAGGCCCAGCGGATCAGGGAGCTCCAGAACCAAGGGCGGAGCGTTGCCATGGTGGGCGACGGCATTAACGACGCTCCGGCACTGGCTCAGGCCGACGTGGGCATCGCCATCGGCACGGGTACGGACGTGGCCATGGAGGCCGGCGATGTGACGCTCATGGGCGGCTCGCTCGAGGGGGTGGTGGAGATGATGGAGATCTCCGAAGCCACCTTCAGGAACATCCGTCAGAACCTGGTGGGCGCGTTCATCTACAATACACTGGGGATCCCCGTGGCCGCCGGTGTCTTCTATCCGTTCCTGGGGATCCTGCTCTCGCCCGTCATCGCCGGTGCGGCCATGGCGTTCAGCTCCGTGACGGTTGTGAGCAACGCCAACCGGCTGCGGGGCTTCACGCCCCGGGGTGTGGAGGCGTAGGGGCGTGGCGCTGGGTACGGAGGCGTAGGGCGTGGCGCTGGGCGCGGCCGTGGACGTCGTCCTGGTGAACCTCGGGGCCGTGGCGGCCATCGCCTGGATCGTCTGGTATTTCTGGCTGTCGGAGAAGCAATAGGCGTACTTCACTCCCCCGCCAGCACCGCCTCCCAGGCGTCCAGCATCCCCTCGAAAGAAAAGCGCTCTCGGTAGCGCTCGCTGGCGGCCTTCCCCATGGCGTCCCTGACGCGTCGGTCGTAGATAATGGAGTTCATGCCCGAGGCGATCTCCGGTTGGTGCAAAGCCTGTCACCAGCCCCGGGGGCTGGCCGTCGGGCCCGGGCTCCAGCCCCTCCCGGGCACCCGAGACGTCGGTGGACACTACGGGCACGCCCCGCGACATGGCCTCGAGCATCACACCCGCCATGCCCTCCCGATCGGAGGTGATGACCAGGAGGTCCAGGGCCTCCATCACGGCTCCGATGTCCGGACAGTAGCCCAGGAAGCGGACCCGGTGCCTGAGCCTCAGCGTCTCCGCGAGTTGACCTAGGGCCCCCCGCAGGGGCCCCTCGCCAGCGATGACGAGGTGGGCATCGTTCGGCAGGAACACCATGGCCTGCAGGAGGCGGTCGAAGCGCCCCTTGGACACGAGTCGCCCGACGCTTCCCACCAGGGGCCCACTCACGGGAAGGCCCAGGGCCCTGCGGGCCTCTTTGGCGCTCCTCCGCTGGCCCTCGGGTGGAAGCCCTTTGTAGATGGTGACGAAGCGGTCCTCCAGCTCCGGGAGCCGCTCTACATAGGATTTCCGCATCCCGTCGGCCACGAACACAACCTGATCCACCCAGCGCTTCAAGACGAAGCGGTGCTTGGCGCTCCTGGGCGCGTCGGTGGAGAGGCCGACGCGGGCCACGACCCGGGGCACCCCGGCCATGCGTGCGCCCAGGGCCGCCAGCCAGAGCTTCCGAAACGTGCTCACCAGAAGGGCGTCGGGCCTCTCAACACGGAGTGCCCTACTCAGGAGGACGGCGTCGTGCAGCGCGATGTCGCCCCCGAGATGCACCTGCCGGGTGGCGATGCCCTTGGCCTGGGCGCGCTCCATGACCACGGGGCGGTTGGCGAACAGGGTCACTTCGTGGCCCCGTCCGGCCAGTCCGGCCAGGAGGTCGGTGAGGGCGATCTCGGCGCCGCCCCACTCGGCGGCGCCGTTGTGGGCGATGATTCGCATGGGTGCTCGGGTGTCGGCTCGGTCAGCTCACGTACTCGGCTCGAGGGCACGTCCTTTCGGTCGATATGCCTCCTTTCGGTCGATGTGCGTCTCGGCGGTCGATGCGACTGCCAGTCGCCGCCGCGCCTGTCAGCGCCCGATGTACCTGCTCGGGATCGGATTGTCGGGCCGCTCCGAGTCCCAAAAGACCGACACGATCCACCAGCGCTCGTCGTCGTTCAGGAGCTGCACCGAGTTGATCCCCCGGCTGAAGGCCGTGTCGGGATCGCCTTGGTCCTCCCGGTAGGACGCATAGGAGCTGAAGGTGTGGGTGATGTTCCCGAACGTCTCCGTCGTGCGGCCGATCTCATCCTCCGTGAAGCCGATTCGCTTCAGCAGATCGGAGCTGTTGGCCCAGTACTCCTCGGGCGACATCATGCGCAACCCGACCTTGCCCGTCTCCTGATTCCGCCCTGTCGGGATGAGTCGTGCGCCCTCGGCGAAGAGCGATAGGAAGCGGGCCCGGTCGCGGTCCTGACCGATCGGCCCCGAGATAACGTCGTACAGCGCGGTCATGATGGCGTCGATGGAGCCCACGTCTCCCGAGTTGGCCACGGGGGAGGGATCGTCTGGCTGCTGGGCTTGGATCGGCGCGGCCAGCACCAGAACAAGAGCCACTGCACACGTGGCGATCGGCGCTAGGAACACGGATCTGAGCATTCGAGGATCCTCCTCATGGCAGGATTGGTTGATCGGGTTCCTGAGGGTGGGTATCGTACGTTGCGAGACCACCACACTTACGCTCGACATGGCGCTCTAGCCCCTTACCCCGCGGAATGCCAAAGGCTGACGATACTCCACTGATGCGCCAGTGGCGAGAGGTGAAATCCCGTCACCGGGACTCTCTCGTTTTCTTCCGGGTCGGGGACTTCTACGAGCTGTTCCACGGCGACGCGGAAGAGGGCTCACGCCTCCTCGGTCTCACCCTCACTTCCAGGAACAACGGGGCCGCCGCACGGGTGGCCCTGGCCGGCGTCCCGGCCAAGGCTCTGGATGAGTATCTCGGCCGGCTGGTCAAGCTGGGCCGGAAGGTGGCCATCTGTGATCAGGTGGAGGATCCGGCCGAGGCCAAGGGGATCGTCCGCCGTGAGGTCACCGAGACGGTCACCCCTGGAACCGTCCTCCAGGACACGCTCCTGACCGCCAAGCGGAACAACTTCCTGGTAGCCCTCACCGAGGCCACGAAGCAGGGCGTGGGCTTGGCCACCCTGGACCTCTCCACCGGCGAGCTCTCGGCCCAGGCCGTACCGCCCGCCGAGCTCCGGGCCGAGCTGGGGCGGCGCGACCCCACCGAACTGCTGCTCCCGCGGTCGCTGGAAGGGGAGGACGCTGCGGCCGTGGGTGGAGCGCCGGGCGCTGCGCACGCCGCACTGTCCGATGCGGCCCCCGGCGTCCTCCGCACCTACCGGGACGACTGGGTCTTCGACTACGAGACGGCTGCCGGCGAGCTGAAACGCCGCTACGGCGTGCAGAGCCTGGACGCCTTCGGCTTCCAGAAAGACGACCGCGTTCTGGTGCGCGCCACCGGGGCGCTCCTGGCCTACGTGGGCGAGATCAGGCCGGGGGGAGTGGCGCACCTGCGAACCCCGCAGATCCTCCGGCGCGGGAGCGCCATGCTCCTGGACGAGATGACCCGCCGGAACCTGGAGCTGGTCGAGCCCCTGCGCGTGGGCGAAGAGGGCGGGACCCTCATCTCGGTGCTGGGCGAGACCGTCACGGCTATGGGTGCCCGGGCTCTCCGGCGCTGGCTCCTCCATCCGTTGGTGGACGCCGAGGGGATCTGGAGCCGGCAGGAGGCGGTGACCGAGCTCTTCAGTGAGCCCGACCTGCGGGAGCGCCTCCGGGAGGCCCTGGGCCGCATGACCGACCTGGAGCGGCTGGCGGGCAAGGTGGGGGCGGGGCGGGTCTCGCCCCGGGAGCTCCTGGGCCTGGGCCGGTCCCTGGCCGAGCTTCCCACCATCCGCCATGCGCGGGAGGGGGCGGGGAGCGCCCTCCTGGGGAGCCTGGTCGACGAGATGGATCTCTTGGAGGATGTGCGCGAGCTCGTGGAGACGGCAATCTCGCCCGACGCCCCAGCCACGCTTCAGGACGGCGGCGCCATCCGGGTGGGCTACTCCGAGGAGCTGGACGACCTTCGCCAGACCCGGGACGGCGCCCGGGACTTCATCGCGGGCCTTCAGAGCCGGGAGCGGGAGCGCACGGGCATCAACTCACTCAAGGTCGGCTTCAACAGGGTCTTCGGATACTACCTGGAGGTCACCAAGGCGAACCTCGACAAGGTGCCCGAGGACTACGTCCGAAAGCAGACGCTGACCAACGCCGAGCGCTACTTCACGCCTGAGCTGAAGGAGTGGGAGGAGAAGGTCTTCGGCGCCGAGGACCGCATGGAGAAGCTCGAGGCCGAGCTCTTCGGCGAGGTGCGCTGGCGGGTGGCGTCCGAGGTGTCCCGCATTCAGGAGGCGGGGGCCCGGGCTGCCCGCCTCGACGTCCTCACGACCCTGGCCCACGTGGCCGAGCGGCGGCAGTACGTCCGTCCGGAGGTCCACACGGGGTTCGATGTGGAGATCGAGGCCGGCCGGCATCCGGTGGTGGAGACGATGATGCCCGCCGAGTCGTTCATCCCCAACGATCTCTCCCTGGACGAGGACGGACGCATCGTCATCCTCACGGGCCCCAACATGGCTGGGAAGTCCACGGTGCTCCGGCAGGTGGGCCTGATCCACCTCATGGCCCAGATCGGCTCCTTCGTGCCGGCGAACCGGGCCAGACTCCCAGTGTGCGACCGCATCTTCACCCGGGTGGGCGCCTCCGACAATCTGGCTCGCGGGCAATCGACGTTCATGGTGGAGATGAACGAGACGGCGTCTATCATCCACGGGGTCACCGACCGGAGCCTGGTGCTCCTGGACGAGATAGGGAGGGGGACCAGCACCTACGACGGCGTCTCCATCGCCTGGGCCGTCACCGAGTACCTGCACGAGAACCTGGGCTGCAAGACCATCTTCGCCACTCACTACCACGAGCTCACCCAGCTCGGCGACCTGCTCCCCGGCGTGAAGAACATGAACGTGCTCGTGCGGGAGGTGGGCGACGAGATCGTATTCCTGCGGAGGCTCGAAGACGGCGGAGCGGACCGCTCTTACGGCATTCAGGTGGCACGCCTCGCGGGGCTGCCCACCGACGTCATCGCCCGTGCCAGGGAACTTCTGACCGAGCTGGAGGGAACACATTCGGGTGGAGGAGAGGGACTGGGCCGTTACGGAGAGCATCGGCCCGCTTCCGAGCCTCCTCCGGATCAGCTGTCGTTCTTCGCGGCGGCGGAGCCGCCGATCCTGAAGCGGCTCCGGGCCATCGATCCGGAAACGATGACGCCGAGGGAAGCCTTGGACCTGTTGTTCGAGCTCCGGGACGAATCCGGAACCGGAGACGCGGAGTGAACCGATCTCTGACTGGCGCTCGCCCAACCGGCGCTCGCCTGGCGGGTGCGCTCCTTGCCGCCAGCGTCATGGGCTGCACCAGCGACCCGGACATCGAAAGCCCGTCACCCCTGTCGGCGTCGGTGCCGATCGAGTACCCGCTGGAGCTGTGGGACCAGGGCATCGAGGGGCGCTGCATGCTCAAGGTCCGGGTGACGGCTCTGGGGGACGTCGATAGCGTGCTGGTTCTGGAGTCGAGCGGGCACATCGCCTTCGACTCCTCCGCCATCCGAGGCGCCAGAACCCTCAAGTTCAGCCCGGCTCGCAAGGACGGGAAGCGCATCGGGGTCTGGGCCCACGTCCCCGTCCACTTCTCGAAGAAGCCCCGCCCCTGACCGTGCAGAAGGTCCGGCCCCGACCGAGCGGAGAGGTCCGGAGGCCGACTGTGCAGCGAGGTCCAGCCCCGACCACACAATTAGGACATAGATGGACATGAGCGAGAATCACGCTCGCCCCTACGACGACGTCACTGAGGTGGTGGGCCGGACGCCGCTCATTCGGCTGAACAGCGTCACCCAGGGCGTCCCCGGGACGATCTACGCGAAGTGCGAGTTCATGAACCCCGGGGGATCGGTGAAGGACCGCATCGGCCTGGCCATCGTGGAGAAGGCCGAGCGGGAAGGGGCACTCAAGCCCGGCGGCGTCATCGTCGAGGCCACGAGCGGGAACACCGGGCTGGCTCTGGCAATGGTGGCTGCCATCCGCGGCTATCGCTGCATCTTCACCATGCCCGACAAGATGAGCCAGGAGAAGGTGAAGCTCCTCCGCTCGTTCGGCGCCGACGTGGTGATCGTTCCCACGGCGGTCCCCCCGGATCACCCCGACCATTACACGCAGAAGGCCGCGAGCATCGCCCAGGAGACGCCTGGCGCCATTCTTGCGGATCAGTTCTACAACCCCGCGAACCCCGAAGCGCACTACGAAAGCACGGGTCCGGAAGTGTGGGAGCAGACCGACGGCGAGGTCACCCACTTCCTGGCCGGCTCAGGTACCGGAGGGACGATCACCGGGGTGGGCCGGTTCCTGAAAGAGCGGAACCCGGACGTGCAGATCATCGGCGTGGATCCGGTGGGATCGATCTTGAAGACCTTTTTCGACACGGGCGAGATGATCGAAGGCGAACCCTACAAGGTGGAGGGGCTGGGGAGCGACAAGATCCCCGGAGCGCTGGATATGAGCGTCACGGACCGGTGGGTCAGGGTGAGCGACGCCGACTCCTTCGCCATGACGCGCCGGCTGTGCCGGGAGGAGGGGCTCTTCGCCGGGGGCTCTTCGGGACTCCTTGTCCACGCGGCCGTCGAGATCGCCAAGGAGGTGAACGATCCCGACGCCGTGATCGTCACGCTCCTGTGCGACTGGGGCGAGCACTACCTGTCCAAGCTCTACGACGACGACTGGATGCGGGAGAACGGCTTCCTCAGGAGGGCACACCGGAGCATTCACGAGATGGTGCTGCAGAAGGGCGCCGACGCTCCGGAGCTGGTGACGGTTCAGCCCACGACTTCGGTCCGGGTCGCCCTCTCCACGATCACCTCGTTCCACGTCTCCCAGGTGCCGGTGGTTCTGGACGGCGAGTGCGTCGGCTCCCTCACCGAGGCGGAGCTCATGTCCACCGTCATCGAGGACCCCGAGCTTCTGGACCGGCCTGTGGAATCGGTCATGGACGCGCCCTTCCCGGTGGTGGACAGCCATCTGGACGCCGACGAGGCGGCGCGGCTCCTGACCCGGGAGAACCCGGCGGTCCTGGTCCGTGCTGACGGGGAGCTCAAGGGAATCCTGACCCGCTACGACGTGGTGCGGGATCTCTCGGGGGCGGTGGGCTAGGATGGCCACGCGGGGCGGGCTGTCGGTGACGGGACGCTCGCCGGTGGGGAGGGAGGCACCCATGAAGGTCGTCGTCCTTCTCGGGGGTGAGTCCGAGGAGCGGGACGTCTCGCTGGTTTCCGGCTGCCAGGTGGCCGACGCCCTCCGGCAGGCCGGGCACGACGTGGTGGCCCTGGATCCCGTGAAGGGCCCGCTCGCCGAGCTCGGCGAGCGGATCATCCTGGCATCGGGAGTCGGGGCGCTGCCGCCGTCCGAGACCGTGGACCCGGGGGGTGGGGGAGCAATGGGGGGAGCGGGCGGGGGAGCGACCGCCTCAGGCACCGCGCTGGCCACCCGGGAGGAGATCGTCCAGGCCGACATCATCTTCCCGGTGCTCCACGGTGGCATGGGGGAGGACGGCACACTCCAGGCCCTCCTGGACATCGCCGGGGTCCGCTACGCCGGGAGCGGCATGCTCGGGTGCGCCCTGTCCATGGACAAGGACGTCACAAAGCGAATCCTACGGGACGCCGGGATCCCGACGCCGGACTGGCTGGTGAGTCCCAACGCCGACCAGGTCATGGAGCGATTGGGCGTTCCCGTCATCGCCAAGCCGGTGGCCGGGGGATCGTCGGTGCGCCTGTCCCTACTCCAGGTGGAGCTCGAGGTGGTGGCCGCCGTGGCCGAAGACGCGAAGGCGCCCTCACCCATGATGTACGAGGTCTACGTCGAGGGCCGGGAGTTCACGGTGGGGATCCTGGGCGATCAGGCCCTACCCGTGGGCGAGATCGTGTCCCAGCACGAGCTCTTCGACTACGAGTGCAAGTACCAGTCGGGGATGGCCGAGGAGATCTTCCCGGCCGACATCCCCGACGCGCTTGCCGAGACGCTGCAGGCCCGGGCCCTGGAGGTCCACCGGCTCCTTCGCCTCCGGGACTTCTCCCGCGTGGACTTCATGGTGGACCAGGCGGACGAGCCGTGGTGCCTGGAGGCCAACTCGCTCCCGGGTCTCACGGGCAACAGCCTCCTGCCCAAGGCCGCCCGGGCGGGTGGCATCAGCTTCCCAGCACTGTGCGACCTGATCATGCAGATGGCGGCGGAGAGGAAGGTGGGCGCGGGGGTCTAGCGAGCCGGCCCTCCAGGACAGACGCACTAGTTGGACTCCAGCAGTCGATCCACCTCCCCGATAGGCCCCGCATTGTAGAAGAGCTCGCGACCGCTATGTGCCCATATGGGCTCATCGCTCCTGGTTGTCGAGACCTGCCAGAGGCCCGAATCGACGTCCGGGAACGGTTGCACCCAGATCCGCTAGACATTCGGCACCGCGTGAATCGCCCAGCCTGTTCGAGGCATACGCCAGCCACCGACCGTCGGGGGAGAGCGACATCTCGAGCGCACCCCAGTCCTCCGATGTGACCAGTGGAGTCGGCAGAGCAGCCACTCTCCATCGGGGGAGTACAGCGCCTCCTCGATGGGCTCCTCTATGTCCAGCCCGAGCTCCCGTCCTGCTGCGACAGGGGCGGCGCCCCTCTACCGCGACCAGGGCGGCACCACGTGGTTCATGCGCGCGTAAGCGATCGACTGCCCGAGATGCTCGTTCATGTGAGCAACGAGTTGGAGCAGGACGGCCCACTGACCGACATCACGGCCGTATAGCCGAGTGTTCTCCTCGAGATCCTTCGAGGACATAGAGGCCACAACTCGCCTGACGTGCTCCATCGACTCGGCCAGGATGGCGACGGCCTTCTCCTTGTCGGCCACCCCCTCCTCCCAGCTGTCGTACTCCGCAGCGTCCATGGGCGAGCGCACGTCCAAGCCGATCTCCGGATAGTAGTAGTTGTAGCGCGCGATGTGCATGTATACGCGCGCCACCGACATCACTCCATCCATCGGACTCCAGGCGTAGCTCTCCTCCGGCATCGCCTTGGCGAGGGCCACCAATTTCTCGGCGGATGCGTTGAACTGCCCCTCGAACTCCACGCGGAAGTTCGGGGGTGAGCTTTGCGCCAGGACGTTCGAAGTGTAGGTGGCGGCGAGGGCCAGGATCAGAAGTGCGGTGCGGGCAGTACGCATGGGTAGCTCCGGTTGAGACGGGATGATCGGGGAAAATATAGGGGAATCAGCGCCGGACTGCCTTTCAGCTCTACTCCCCTATGGAAGCTGCCGGACGAGATATCCTGCAGCGATGGTACCCACGAGCACGCCCCCGTAACACAGCAGGACGATCAACGCGTTCAGGTGTTTGATCTGCAACCCGTCGTACAGTGTGTAGCGAAAGCGGTGCGCCCAGTGAAACAACAACAACGTGCACGAGACGAAAATCGTCACGCGCGAAAGTGGGTGGCCCAGCACCGCGAGCATGTGCCCGTGACTGGGGGGCGAGAGCCAGCCGAGAGGGAAGGCGAGGCCGAACAGCAACAGCAGGACCGGGATCACCAGGGCGGCCACCACTCCCCCGGCGCTGAAGAGAATCCACAAGAGCGGCTCTAGCGTTCGCTTTACCATTGTTACCTTGACCCAGCAAGGATGATCCACGCCACCAGGAGAGACGTCACCACCCACGCGCCGTAGTTGGAGGCGGCAATCAACTTCCCCGGCACTCGCTTGCCTCGCATGCGCAGCACCATCGCCCGGGGTGCCAGGTTGAACCAGGTGACGGCGTGGAATAGGACAAAGAACAGGCTGACGAGGTTGACGAGCACGATGCCCGGGTTTGCGGCCCAACGCATGAACTCCTGGTAAGCAGCCTCTCCACGCCCCACTGCAGCGACCAGCAGCAGAAAGAACACGACGAACCACGCCACGAAGATGCTGCTCATCTCGCGCAAGATGAACGCGACCGAGGACCGGCGCTTCAACCACCACCACGTGGAAACCCGCGGACGATACCAGCGCGGGTGGAAACGCGTGTATGTCGGTCGCTCGCTCATCTAGCGCCCCACGGCAAAAGGAGGCCTTTGAGCGAGGTCAGCGCGGCATCCAGCTTGTAACGCTGAATGGAGCCGGCGGGATCGACGTCCTTCGGACAGACCTCGGTACATTCGCCCACGAAGGTGCAGCCCCAGATTCCATCGTGCTGGGAAAGAAGGTCGAGACGCTCGCCGGATCCCTCGTCGCGTGAATCGAGATTGTACCGCTGGGCCAGAGCAATCACGGCCGGCCCGAGGAACTTCGGGTCGAGACCGTACACCGGGCAGGCGGCGTAGCACAGCATGCAATTGATGCACATGCTGTACTGCTTGTACTCGCTCAGTTCGTCCGGTGTTTGCCTGTACTCTCCTTCCGCCAGAGGCCGTTCCTGGTCGCGCACGATCCAGGGCTTGATCGTGGTCAGCTTTTGCATGAAGTCCGTCATCTCGACGATGAGATCCCGGATGACGGGGAAGTTTTGCAGCGGCTCGAGACGCACGGGACCCGGCGCGTAGTCGGTGAGGAACGTTGCGCATGTCAGCTTCGGCTCTCCGTTGACGGTCATGCCGCAACTACCGCAGATGCCCATGCGACACGACCAACGGTACGACAGCGTGCCGTCCAGCTGGTCCTTGATGTAGTTGAGCCCGTCGAGAACCACCCACTCTTTGTGGCACGGCACCTCGTATTCCTCGAACGTCGGCTCGTCCTCCTCCTCGGGACGGTACCGTGCCAGCTGCATTGTGATACGGTCATCCATAGTTGTTAGTGTCCCGTATACTCGGGTTGTTAGCTCCCGTATACTCGCTCGCCAGGGGGCCACCGGGTGATGGTCACTGGCAGGTATTCGACCCTGGAGGAGCCGTCGGAATTACGATAGATGAGCGAGTGCGCCAGGAAACGTTCGTCGTCACGATCGGTGAAGTCGGTCCGTTGGTGGGCACCCCTGGATTCTTCGCGCCACAGCGCACAGTGGACGATCGACTCGGCAACGTCGAGCATGGATGACAGCTCCAAGACGGTTGTCAGCTCGGTGTTGAACGTTCGGCTGCTATCCTGCACGGCCACGTTGCGAAAGCGCTCCTGCAGCTCGCGCAGCCGGTCGGCTGCCCGGGTCAGCCCCTCTCTCGAGCGATAGATGCCGGCGGCCTGCTCCATGGTCTCCTGCATCTCCTCGCGAATAGTGGCGGGGCGTTCCACGCCATCCATCTTGTGCAGGAAGTCGCGCTCCAAACGCCGTTTTTCATCTTCTGCCTGCGCCAGCAGACTGGAGTTCGGATCCGTCTGGGTGGATGCATACTCCGCCGCCGCACGGCCGGCGCGCGCGCCGAAAACGAGCAGTTCCGGCAGGGAATTGGATCCCAGCCGGTTCGCGCCGTTGATGCTCACGCACGCGACCTCACCAGCCGCGTACAGCCCGGCCAGGGGGGTGGCACCGTCGATGTCGGTGTGGACCCCTCCCATCATATAGTGGATGACCGGCCGCACCGGGATCAGCTCCTTGACCGGGTCGATATTCTGATATTTCCGACACAGCTCGCGCACAAACGGAATCTTGGCGTCGATGACCTGCCTGCCCAAATGCCGCAGGTCGAGGTGAACCACCGCGCCGTAGGGGCCATCGATGGTCCGCCCTTTCTCCACCTCCTTGACGAAGGCCTGCGACAGACGGTCGCGAGGCCCCAGCTCCATGCTCCGCAGAACCGGTTTCGGCTCCGGCGTGCCCAGGTTGTAGTCCTGCAGGTAGCGGTAGCCGTCTTTGTTGAGCAACCAGCCTCCTTCGGCCCGCGCCGCCTCGGTGATGAGGATGCCGGTGAACGGGAGGCCCGTCGGGTGATACTGGACGAACTCCATGTCCTTGAGCGGGGCGCCGGCCGCGTAAGCCAACGCCATGCCGTCGCCGTTCTTGATGCTGGCGTTGGTGGTGAACGGAAACACGCGGCCGCAGCCGCCCGTGCACAGAATGACGGCCTTGGCCAGAATCGGTTGGATCTTGCCGGACATCAGCTCCAGCGCCACGACGCCTTGAACCCGGCCATCATCGACCAGGAGCCTGGTCACGAACCACTCGTCGTAGCGAACGACGCTCGTGTATTTGAGTGAGGTTTGGAATAGCGTGTGGAGCATGTGGAAGCCGGTCTTGTCGGCCGCGAACCACGTTCGCTTTCTCTTCATGCCGCCGAACGGACGCACGGCAACTCCGCCCTCGGGCGTGCGACTCCAGGGACAACCCCAGTGTTCCAACCGGAGCAGCTCCTCCGGCGCCTCTCTCACGAACTCGTCGACGGCATCTTGATCGCACAGCCAAGCGCCACCCGATATGGTGTCATAGGCGTGCTCGTCGAGGGAGTCGTCCGGGGCGATTACTCCCGCGGCGCCCCCCTCTGCCGAGACCGTGTGGCTGCGCATGGGATAGACCTTGGAGATGACGGCAATGCGGAGGCGGGGGTTGGTTTCCGCGATGGCAATGGCCGCACGTAATCCTGCTCCGCCACCCCCCACCAGTACTACGTCATGAGAAGCGGTCACTTGAGCTCGTCTTCTGGTACGGTACCGTCGTGGGGGACCACACTACGCGAACCGCTTCCGTCGTGATATCCGTGGCGGATACTCCGGCAGTAGGGCCTCGCGGCCCCAATGGCCGTCGCCTGCTCGATTATGCGCGTCACGCCCCAGAGCGGCAAGGATCGGGAGAATGTCCCGATGCCGTCCTCTCAGCCGTTCAGTATCCCTGTGCCACCAGGACTCCCAGCAGTGTACCGGCGAGCGCCCCCCCCATCATCTGCGCCCAAGCTTTCGACGACGGTAGCGGTTGCTCGCCACGATGCAGCAGTGGAACCGTTACGCCGGTCGCAATGCCGATACCGGCGCCTGCCACAACATCCGAAGGGAAATGCTGGCCTGCCTCGACGCGCAACGCCGAGGTCATGCCCGCCAACGTACCCCCCAGGAAGCCGACGCCAGCGCGCTCGAGCCAGCTCGCCTCTGGACGGCCCAGCAGGTGTTCCGTCATCCCCAATGCTGCCCCTGTCCACGCCGCGGACGTGTGCCCCGACGGCATCGAGTGGAAGGTGCGCTCCCTCGAGACGTCGAAGGCGGAATCATCCGGACGTTCTTCTGCGGACAGATACGCATACGGGCGGGCACGGCCCAGCATCGTCTTGGCGAAGCTTGTGAACCCTTGCCGGATCAGAAATGTCTCGGCATAGACGAGACTACGGCGGCCGAGACCACGCCAACGCTTGCCGGGTTGGCCTGTGGCCAAGGTCAAAACGAGTGGAAACACGAGGGCCGCGGTGCGTGTCCAATCACTGGCTGCATCAGCATCGAGACTGCCGTTGCCAACGATGTCACGGTCCACCGACCAGGCGATCTCAGCCGGATCGAACCCCTGCGTCGGCACCTCGCCATAGTCGACCGGCACGAGCAGGCCGGTGACCAGGAAGCCGGCGCCCACTCCCGACAGGGTGATCTCGCGCCCTTTCCGATAATCGGGATAGAAACGATCAGGATGGACGCCATAGGGCGTCGAGACGGAGTCGACGTTCGTCGCGGGCTGGCCCCGCGCCCCCGTGGGCAGACACAACGCCAGTACCACGGGCGCAACCACGGGCGCGACGCGAAGGCGACGGACCCAGTGATGCCTTGTGGATCGCAAGCGATTCATCGTTCGGCAACCGGGACGCGCTTCAATCATATCTCGATGCTCCAGAGTCACCTCGGCTCAAGCGCCAGAAAGAGAAGATAGCCGCCGTCATCCTGCAATTCGGCATTCGTAGCGACCTGGCCCCCCTCTCGGACGAAGACGATCGTCTCGGCCACTCGTATGGCGACCCGCGAGACGGCACGAGGAATCGTGATGCTGTAGTCGGGAGACGACCCCTCCGAGTCGATCATCAATCGCTCCACGTTCGAGTCGAACGACGCCGTCCCTCCCACCACCTCGACCCTCAGATCCTCAACATCGGCCAAGGTGATTTGGGCTACGCCCGTGGCCTGGATGCGAGTGAACACGATCTCCAGATCGGCTCCTACGGGGACCACGATACCCAACACACCATCGGTGTCGGGAGACGTTGCGGTCTGGGCCTCCGTGTCCCGCCCGACATCGGGCCCGAGCAGTCGCTCGATCCACGTCGGCAGGGGGGAGCCTGGCGCTGCGTATGCAGCTCCCGCTGCTCCGAACATGAGCAGAGTGCCCGCCGCCCAACGCGCCCACGCCGGTGCCTGGCGGCGACTCGCCCGCACGATCAGGTCCCCCGGATCCACTTCGGGCGCCGGATCGTCGAGGAGTGCCAACATGCCGTCGAGCTCCCCTACCTCGCGCTCCGTCTTCACCAGGAGCTCTCGGCAGGGGGCGCAAGAATCCAGATGAGCCTCCGCGGCGGCCCGCTCGTCGCCATGTAGTTCGGTGTTCAGCAGCTTCTCGAGCGTATCCTGGTCAAGGTGCATGGGAGTCCTCCTCCAACGCCGTGCGGAATGCCTGCTTAGCTCGCCGGAGCAGAGTCCCCACGCTCGTTTCGTTCATCTCCAGGATGCCTGCCATCTCGCGGTAGCTGTATCCCTCGGAGCGGAGGAGCAGAAGTGCCCTGTCACGCTCGGGTAGATAGTCGATCGCCTCTCGGACTCGGCGCCGGCTCTCGACCGCCTCATGCGCATGATCGGGCGCGGGCGGAGGATCCGAGAGCACGTTTCGGCTCCGGTGAGCGGTCAATAGACGCCGTCGTCGGGCACGCTTCGACTTCGCATTCCGGAATAGGTTCGTCCCCACGGTGAAGAGCCATGCCTCGGAGTCGTCCGGAAGCGATCCCCGCCGGTAGAGTCGGATGAAGGCCTCCTGCGCCAGCTCCGACGCGAGCTCGGAGTCACCCGAGAGTCGGTTCAGGTATCGGTGCAGTCGATCGTAGTGCTCCTCGAAGAGCGCGATGAATGCAGCATGCATCCGAGAGTCGGACTTGGCCGTCACCGGCAGCGGGCCTGCTTGGACAACTGAGCCGTCGACCCTCGGTCCATAGTATGGATCATACATCAGTATAGATCATACATCCGTGAGATCGCCTCCACAGACCTAGGAGCCGGGAGGTGCGGGCATTTGTGACAGCCGCGATGCGAGAGGTCCCGGTGGGGCGCGGCGCGAGTACCTAGAACACCAGCTCGAGGCCGATCACGAGCGGGGCCAGCGGAAGCATCTCCACAGCCGAGAGCACGCCAGTCATCGGGTCGGGGGAGTAGTTGAGGACGTTTTTGCGGCCGACGATGTTCGTGACCGTGCCGTGGATGGCCAGGGTGGCATCGCGGGCCCGAAGCTGGACGTGCCAGTGTTTCCTCACCCCCAGATCCAGACGCACATAGCCGGGAAGGCGGATCCCTCCCGGATCGAGCACGTGAGTGGGTGTACCGCCGAACTCGCACGCGCCATCCAGCAGATTGCACGCCTCCCACTCGATGGCTCCGTCCAAGCCGGTGGTCCGGCGTCCCCACGCCCCGGTCGCGCCAGTCCGAACAGACGTGGTCGGCGACAGGTGCAAGATCACGCCTGCCTGCGCCCGGTGGGCCGTCGCGTGGGCGGGGGCGTAGCTGACGTCGGCCACGCGGTGTCCAACCCGTTGCCAGGCGTAGCTCGCCAGCACTCCGTAGCGCGATCCGCTGAGCGCACCGTCCAAGGCGACCCCCTTCACCGTTCCGGATCCTACGTCGAAATCGCTCGTGGCGAAGGGCGCACCGCTCTGGGTTGCCACGAGTACGATGTCCTTCAGCTGGCGCGCGTATCCCTGTAGCGCGACCCGCAGTCCGGGGAGCGGGCGGTAGGACATGGCCAAGATCCCCTCGTCCGCCCGGGCGACGGGCACGCCCCCGGCGTAGCTCGCCAGGTACAGGTCGGCCGGGAACACGTTGCCGACGATGGACTCCTCGTTCCGTAATGACTGCACCAGCTGGTGTCTGCGGGCCGCGGCGCCGGTCACGGTCAGCCCGTCCGTGACGTCGACCTCCAACCGAGCGCTGGGGGAGGCGTGCCAGCCATGAGGCGAGCGCGTGAGGTCCATGCCGAGCTGGGATTGGACGCGGCCGCTCAGTCGGCGAGCGTGGTCCACTTGGAGCGAAACGGAGGTGACCGTGCTCTCGAGGAGCAGGGGATCGGCGACCGTCGGACCGTACTGATAGGATGTGGCGCTCCGCCCACCACTGACTCCCACCTGAGTAAGCGTGCCTGCGCCCCGTCTCTCGAGCTCGCCGATCGCGCCGAGATCCGATCGGCGTGACACCATATCGTTGGCGATGTCGTCGACGTCCAGCAGCCTGACGTCGGCCGCGCCGTACGCGTTCCAACCCCTCAGCCCGAGCGTCCACCCCCTCACCGAGCCCTTCCAACCGACCCCGACGGATCCGCTCCGCCATGCGAAGCCATTCCGGGTCAGGCGCGGAGTATCCTGGCTGAGCGGATCGGCCGTCGCGACGGCGCTGAGCTCGTTCTCGCTGTCGTACGCGAGAAGACGCAGCCGGCCTTCCAGCAGCGGAAGCTCGACCTTTGCGATAAGGTCACCGGTCTCGCCCCGCAGCTGGGCAGGATCACCGATCGGGATCACCCCTCCGGGGAAGCCGGACCGAACGCTGAGCAGATACCCCGCGCCACCCACGCCTAGCGGACCGTCCACCGTCATCCGCGCCTGGGTGGTGCTTGCCGCTCCAACGCCGCGCAGCAGCGGGCCAGGGCTCTTCGTGGTCCCGGCCACAACGCCCGAGAGACCGTGCAGGCCACCGGCCGACGCCGTGGACACGCGAATGTCGGACAGCCCGTCCGGATTCCATGCGCTGAAGAGGCCGGAGGCGTGATACGGCGCCAATACCGGGATCCCGTCGAGCTCGTACCCGGTCTGGCCCGAGGCGCCCCCTCGAATGTGGAGCCCCGACGGGGACTCCGGCAGCGTCGCCACCTGGCCACCGGTGAGCGCCCCGAACACGTCTGCCTCGGCGAGCAGCGGGTGGTTGCGAACGGCCGCGAGGGTCAGGGTGTGATCTTCTTGGCGCTGGGAGTCGTCCTCCTCCTCGGTGCCGCGGATCGGGAGCCGAGGCGTGACGCTCAGTCCCTCGAGCTCGATGGGCTAAGGGCTGAGCGCGACGTTGAGCCGGACTTGCCCACCCCTGGGGACCAAGGCGTGCATCGTCCTGGGCTTGAAGCCCTCTCCCAGGATGGTGAGGTGGTGTGGGCCCGGTGTGAGACCCTCGAAGCTGAACCGTCCCAAGGCGTCGGTGATTGTCGCTCGGTCGATGTCGGGGAGCGTTACGACCGCTCCGGGGAGCGGCTCGCCGGTCAGGTCGTCGCGCACCGTGCCGGCGACGCCGGCCTGGGCGACCTGAAGGGCCATGATCAGGGTGATGGGGACTGACATCGCCGTCTCTCGAACTCTCGGAGCTGTGGCCGTGAACACCTACGTGTCCACTCACCAACTCATTTCGAGTTTTCGGCGTGGCGCCCCCTTGGTCAAGGTTCTTGCCGTGGCCGTCCGTTCCCCGATCGAGGCCGAGGCACGGCCCTCACGGCTAGAAGTTGCCCGTCCAGCTGATCCCCAGAGAGGGCAGGATGATGAAGCCGGCCTCGACGTCCCGCTTCAGAACGACGCCTCCGTTCGCCCCAGGTGCACGGAAGTAGTCGTAACCGAACACGTTGCTGTGGTTTGTGAGGTTGCTGACCTCCACGAAGAAGCGGAGATCGCCGCGGGCCGTCCGGGTCCTCTTGGTCAGGCGCGCGTCGAGCCGGTAGTAGCTCGGAAGCCGGTGGCCGTAGATGGTCCCGGGACGAATGACGAAGTCGGTCTGGCCGTCTTCATCCGGGACTTCGTGCATGGACTCCAGGGTTCCAGGCCAACCAGAGTGGAACGAGTATGACGCGTTCAAGGACCAGGCTTCGGAGGCCCGGTAGGTCGCGTCGACGTTGAGCGCATGCCGCTGATCCTGTGGGCCGCCATGGGTGACCTCGAACACGAGCGGCGTGGGGTCGTTGAGGTTGTCCATGCCGGAGACTGTCTCATCGACGATCGCGTAGGCATAGCTTCCCCGCACGGACAGCCGATCGTTGATGTTCCGCTTGTGGTAGAGCTCGATGCCCTTGGAGATCGAACGATCCGGATAGACCAGAATCCTGTCTTCGTTCGTCTCGGGGAACACGTCGAGGCCTCCCTTCCAGTTCCGGAAAGTCGGACGCAGCCGCGTACCCGACTTACGGTAGGCCTCGATGCGGAGTGTACCGCCGTCGCTGAAGGAATGCTCGAGCCCCGCGGTCCACTGCTCGGAGAGCTCGGACGGGAAGTAGCGATCGACTCCGTTCATCACTCGCAGATCGCCGATGCCCTGCATCTGGCGGTACTCGCCCCACCCCAACCGTAGCTTGGTCGCTGACGAGAGCTCGATCAGCGCGTTGACCCGGGGACTCAGGTCGCTGTCGTCCGAGTACGACCCCCTGTCATACCGACCGCCAATCTCGAGGGTCAACGGCCCAGCGATCCTGAACCGGTTCGCGAGGTATGCGCCCACGCTCGACCCATTCCTCTTCAGGGCCGACCGGTGCTCGCTCGGGAAGAATGCCCCGGGATCGGGTGATGGGTTGTCCGGGTCCTGGTCGACGACGTTGACGATGGAGTAGTCAGCGTCGAGGGTCCGGAGGTCGAATCCGAACTCGAGAGACGCTCGCCGTGACCAGTCGTAACGCCATTCCTGCTTCAGTCCCAGCACCGAGAAGTCTCGGGTGCTGTCGATCGAGTAGATCGGAGCGGAGTTGGACGTGTAGAACTCGGTTCCGTCCCTCGAGGAGGTGACGAGCCCGGCGGATGCGATCGTACGCATCAAGACCTTGTCACCGAAGAGCGACTCGAAGGTGACCCATGCGTAGGCGTTACCGTACCGGTTGTTCGCTCGCTCTTCGGTGTTGATGGAGTCCTGGAAGCCGGTTGTGGCAGCGGCGCTGAACGTGTACTTGTCGCTGGCTTGGAGCACGTCGAGCGCCACCGAGTGTTTCGGGGTGACCTGATACTTGACCTTTCCGAACACGTCGTGGTAGGCCGGAGAGGGCACGTCGTGCTGGTTCAGGAGGCTGAGGACGAGGTCCAGGTATCCGCGTCGCCCAGAGACGAGCCACAAGCCCCTTCCCTCCCCGAAGGTGCCCTCGGCCATGGCGCGAGCGTTAATCAGGCTCACCCCGAAGCTGTAACGTGTCTCGTCACCGCTCGGATCGCGGGTCGTCACGCTGAATACGCCGCTCGTACGATTCCCGTGACGGGCCGGGAAGCCACCGGTCATCAGCTCGACCCCCTCGATCGTCTCCACGTCGATGATGCTGATCGCCCCGTCGTTGAAATCCTTCAAGTGATACGGCTCGTATATCTCGAGACCATCGAGGAGAATGAGGGTCTCGTCGTGACGGCCTCCCCGGACGGAGAAGTGTGCCGAGTAGTCTCCGGACGAGAGGCCGGGGAGCCGGTTCACGGCCCGGAAGATGTCCTCGGCAAACTGAGGCACCGACTCGATATCCACGCGGGACATCGTCTGCCGCATCGCCGGATTACGACCGATGAAGGAGAACGATCCGGGAGCGATCGTGAGAGCCGAGAGAGGCAGAGCGGCCGGCGCCAGGGTCATCTCCAACGGGCTGCCGCCAGGGCCGACCTCGACCCCGCTCAGCATGAGGTCCTCGTAACCGAGGGCGAAGACGTGCAGTGCGTACGTGCCGGCGGGCAGCTCGGTGATCCGGAATCCTCCGTCCTGATCGGTGGACACGCGTGCGCGCCCTTCGTTGACCGACACCTCCGCGCCCGGCACGGGCCGGCCTGTCAGTCCGTCGAGAACACGCCCCTCGACGGACGGCTGCCCAACCTGAGACAAGATCGCAAGCGGGCAGGTCATGGACAGGGCAAGCAGCATGAAGGTGGATCGAACAGTGCGCCACATGGGGAGGATCCCTCCTGAGCGAGAGCGGTGGGAGCTTCAAACTCAGGAGCCCACGACGGGCGCGAAGTGTGACAGGGGCGCGACGAGGTCCTCGACTCGGGCCGCTGCTGTTCGGCTGGATCCTCGCGCGACGAGTTTGTCCTCATAATCGTACGTATATTTTTACTTACATTATACGTACATGCCGCGTAGTCCAAGAAGAGGGCAACGCCACCACGCCACCCCCGATGGCGTTTCGCCAAATGAACAGGCCGTGGGCGCGTGAGGGTGCGCCAGGACCCGCGGCTGCGGTGCGAGGGGCTGCGAAGGGGAGTGGCTCAGGTTGGGCAGGCCCGGCCGCGCCACCCTGGACGAAGGCCGTCATCAAGACGATCTGGAGACCGACTACGAGCAGTACCAGCGCGGCGTTGAAGAGCCAGTCCGTGAGTCCGACGCGCTGAATGAGCGGAGGACCCCCCACACGGAACCAGCTTGCCCGTGCCGGGGTTTGAAGTCAGGATGGCAGGGCGGGACCTTTTTTTTTCGTTGTATGCTGGAGAAGTGCTTGTGAGAAGTACGGGATACGTGGCCGGCGGCGGTATGAATCTCAGCTATCGGTTGACGCCATGGGTCAAGCGGCTGCTGATCGCCAATACCGTCGTTTTCATCCTGACCTGGATCGTCGGCCGCAACTTCGTCTTCAACTGGTTCTCCTTCCAGCCCTCCGAGGTGCTGTTCCGCCCCTGGGGCACCGTGACATACATGTTCCTCCACGGCGACTTCTGGCATCTCTTCATGAACATGCTGGTGCTGTTCTTCTTCGGGCCTCCCCTCGAGTCCAAGTGGGGATCGCGGGAGTTCATCAAGTACTACATGATCTGCGGGCTCGGGGGCGTCGCCCTCAGCTTTTTCTTCGTCTCCTACTCCATCATAGGCGCGTCGGCGGCGGTCTACGGCATCATGCTGGCCTTCGCCATGACGTGGCCCGAGGCGCCCATCTACGTCTGGGGCATCTTCCCCGTGAAGGCCAAGTGGCTGGTGGCGTTCCTCTTCGTAGTGACCTTCTCCAGCGCGTTCGGGGGAGCGGCCGGCGGCGTGGCGCACTTCGCCCACCTAGGCGGCTTCATCACCGGCTTCCTCTACCTGAAGACCGACTGGAAGGCGGCGGAGCAGATTCAGAAGATAGGCAGGGCCGCCCGAGCCAGACGTTTCGCCATCGTGCCCCGGGGCGAGAGCGAGGACAAAGCCAGCGGACGGCGTCGAGGACGTGACGCCGAGGCCGAGGCGAGAGACAACACGATGTTGGATGCGGTCGACAGGGTCCTGGACAAGATCTCTGCCGAGGGGATGGGCTCACTCACGGAAGACGAGAGAAAGCTTCTCGATGAGGTCTCCAGGAAACACCGCACGAACTGAGCGGGCTCCACCCGATCACTGAGGTCTCGCCCTTAAGAGACCGTAAGCATTTTCGGTCCCACTACCGCCGGGCGAATTCTGCCGCCGGGCGAATTGTACGGCCGGGCGAATTCGATCTGGACGCGTTGTGGCCCCCGGCCTACAATCACCGTCCCCGACAAAAGACAAAACCCTAACGAACGAGATTCAGACAGGAGGTGTTCATGGCGTCCGCCAGAGAGTATACGACGGACAACATCAGGAACGTCGTGGTCCTGGGCCACGGCGGAGCCGGCAAGACCAGCCTCATCGACTCCCTCTGCTACACGGCGGGGACCTCGAAGCGCAAGGGCAACGTGGACGAGGGTCACGCCCTCACCATGTACACGCCCGAAGAGGCTGCCCACGAGATGTCCCTGCAGAGCACGCCGGCGTACTGCGAGCACATGGGCACCAAGATCAACCTCCTGGACACGCCCGGGTTCATGGACTTCGTGGGCGAGACGCTGTCCGCCGTCCGTGTCGCCGACTCCGCGGTCATTGTCGTCAGCTCCACCTCCGGCGTAGAGGTGGGCACGGAGACGGTCTGGGAGTACGTGGAAAACCGGAGCATCCCCCGGTTCTTTTTCGTCTCCATGATGGACAAGGAGCACGCCTCCTTCGACCGGGTCTACGGCGAGATCAGGTCCCGCCTGACCCAGAAGGTCGTCCCGGTGGAGATCCCCATCGGCGAGGGCCCCGACTTCCGCGGCATCATCAACCTCTTCAGCGAGCGCGCCCACATCTACAGGAAGGGCACCGAGAAGGGCGAGTACGACGAGGCCGACATCCCCGAGGAGCTTCAGGCGAAGTTCGAGGAGTGGGAGACGGAGCTGCAGGAGACGCTGGCCACGACCAACGAAGACCTCCTCGAGCGCTACCTTGAGGGCGAGAAGATCAGCCGGGAAGAGGCCATCGAGGCCATGGCCCTGGGCGTCGCGCGCGGTGACGTGGTCCCACTCTTGTGCGGCTCGGCCGAGCACTCGTACGGAATGCAAGCACTGCTCAAGAAGATCGTCGAGCTCTGCCCCAGCCCGGCCGAGACCGGCGGCGAGATCGCCAAGAGGGCCGGCATGGATGAAGAGGTCCACCTCTCTCCCTCCGACGACGAGACCTTCTCGGCGCTCATCTTCAAGACGGCTTCCGAGCCCCGGGTGGGTGACCTCTCCTACTTCCGGGTGGTCAGCGGCAGCGTGGCCAACGGGGCCGAGGTCAAGAACGGGGAGCGGGGAAGCGCGGAGAAGTTGAACCACCTCTCCATCGCCATGGGCAAGGAGAGGGTCGAGGTCCCGAGGCTCCATGCGGGCGACATCGGGGTCGTGGCCAAGCTCAAGAACTCGCACACGAACGACACCCTTACCGACCCGTCTCGCCCGGTTGTCCTCGAGAAGATCGAGCTGCCCGAGCCCGACATCGCCGTGGCGATCCGGGGCACGGCCCGGCACGACGAGGACAAGCTGGGCGAGGTGCTGCCCAGGCTCCACGAGGAGGACCCGACCTTCGTGGCCGAGTTCAATTCGGAGCTGGGCCAGACCATCGCCCAGGGGCTGGGCGAGCTCCACCTGGACGTCCAGATCGAGCGCATGAAGCGCAAGTACGGGGTCTCGGTGGAGACCGAGCAGCCCAAGATCCCCTACCGTGAGACCATCACGAAGGGCGCCCAGGGCCAGGGCCGTCACAAGAAGCAGTCGGGTGGCCGAGGCCAGTTCGGCGACTGCTGGATCCGCCTGAAGCCCCGCCCCCGGGGCGAGGGCTACGAGTTCAAGAACTCCATCAAGGGCGGGGTCATCCCCACGAAGTACGTCCCCAGCGTGGACAAGGGCATCAAGGAAGCGGCCGGGCGCGGGGTGCTGGCGGGCTTTCCCGTGGTGGACTTCGAGGCGGAGTGCTACGACGGCTCCTACCATTCGGTCGACTCGAGCGACATCGCCTTCAAGCTGGCCGGCTCCACCGCCTTCAAGAAGGTGGCGGCGGACTGCGCCCCGGTGATCCTCGAGCCCATCACCGAGGTGGCCGTGACCACGCCCGACGACTACGTGGGCGACATCATGAGCGACATGAACCAGCGTCGCGGCAAGGTCCTGGGGATGGATCCCGTGGACGGCCGCACCACGGTGAGGGCGCTCGTGCCCGAGGCGGAGCTCTACAAGTACGCGACGTCGCTTCGCGCCATCACGCAGGGCAGGGCCCATCACACCCGGACCTTCTCGGGGTACCAGCCCGTGCCAACGCACGAGGTCTCGAAGGTGATCGCGGCCAAGAAGGAGGCGGCGGAGGCCCACTAGCGACCCCAATCTGGAAAGCAGTCGGGAGGAGTACCGTGTCGGGACACAGCAAGTGGGCCACGATCAAGCGCAAGAAGTCGGCTACGGACGCCAAGCGCGGAAAGATGTTCACCAAGCTGATCCGTGAGATCACGGTGGCGGCCCGGGACGGCGGAGGAGAACCCAACTTCAACCCGCGCCTGCGCCTGGCCGTGAACAACGCAAAGGCCGGCAACATGCCCACCGACAACATCACCCGGGCCATCAAGAAGGGCACGGGCGAGATCGAGGGAGTGACCTACGAGGAGGTGACGTACGAGGGCTACGGCCCGGCCGGCGTGGCCCTCTACATCGAGACTCTCACCGACAACCAGAAGCGGACCGTGGCCGACGTGCGCCACATCCTGTCCAAGCACGGCGGGAGCCTGGGGACCACGGGCTCCGTGGCGTGGCAGTTCCATCGGAAGGGCCAGATCTACGTGGACGCGAGCCGCCATACCGAAGACGCGGTCTTCGCGGCGGCCATCGAGGCCGGAGCCGACGACGTCAGCAACGAGGGCGATGAGTTCGTGGTGACCGCGGAAGCCACGGCGTTCCACGAGGTGCAGGAAGGCATGAAGGCCGCCGGCGTCGAGTTCGAGCGGGCTGAGCTCCATTGGGTGCCCCAGAACGAGGTCAGGGTGGATGGGAAGGACGCCGAGAAGCTCATCAAGCTGGTGGACGCCCTAGAGGACTGCGACGACGTCCAGCAGGTCTCGTCCAACGCCGACATCGACGAAGAGATCCTCGCCCAGGCCATGTGATGGCAGGACACTAGATGGCGGGACACTGGATGGCAGGACACTAGGTGGACGCCGAGCTGATACTGGGAATCGATCCGGGAACGGCCGTCACGGGCTATGGCGTTGTCGCCAGGACGGGCGGCAGCGCCCCTTCGTTGGTGGAGTGCGGCGTGGTGAGGACGTCGCCGGGTCAGCCGCTGGCGGTCAGGATCAAGGAGATCTTCGGTGAGGTCTGCGAGCTCATCGACCGCTTCGCGCCGGCGGTGATGGTGGTGGAGGACGTTTTCCAGGGGAAGAACGTGAAGAGCGCCCTCACCCTGGGACACGCAAGGGGCGCCATTCTCCTGGCCGCGGCGCTCCGCGAGATTCCCATCGCCGAGTACACGCCCCGGGAGATCAAGAAGGCCGTGGTGGGGAACGGGAACGCGACCAAGGACCAGGTGGGCTTCATGGTGCAGCAGCAGCTCCGGCTCAAGACGGCTCCCATGCCGTCCGACGCGGCCGACGGCGTGGCCGCGGCGCTGTGCCACTGCGTCATGGGAGCGTTGAGGGTTTGATCAGCCGTCTCAGGGGGAAGCTCGTCTCCCGGGAGCTCGACCACATCGAAGTGGAGACGGCGGGGGGCGTGGTCTACGAGGTGCAGATCCCGCTCTCCATCCTGGAGCGGCTGCCCAAGCCGCCGGCCGACGACTTCGAGATCCGCACCCTCCAGGTAGTCCGGGAGGAGTCCCTGACGCTCTACGGGTTCATCGAGGCCTTCGAGCGCGAGCTCTTCGCCCGGCTCCTGGGCGCGTCCGGGGTGGGACCCAAGGTCGCCCTGGCCATGCTCTCCACCTACTCCGCCCGACGCCTGGCCAAGGCCCTGGCCGAGAAGGACGTGAACGCCCTGAAGCAGGTGAGCGGGGTGGGGAAGAAGACCGCCGAGCGCATCATTCTCGAGTTGGCCGACAAGGTGGAGGACCTGGCCATCGGGCCCGAAGGCGAGCCGGGAGGCCCGGCCCCAGGAGCCCAGGAGGCGGTGGCGGCGCTTGTGGCTCTGGGGTACGCATTCGTCGACGCGGACGCTGCCGTCCGGGGCGCTCTGGCCGACGGCGACGCCGGAAGCACCGACGATCTGATCCGCCGGGCATTGGCGAAGAGGTGAGGATGACCGAGTCACGATGACCGACGTACGATGACCGAGCGACACGAGATCACCACGCCCGAGGCGCTTCAGGAAGACGCCGTTGCGGAGCCGTCTCTCCGGCCCCAGCGCCTGGACGAGTTCATCGGTCAGGACAAGGTCCGGGAGACGCTGTCCATTGCCATCGAGGCCGCGAGGCAGCGCCGGGAGCCCCTGGACCACCTTCTCTTCCACGGGCCGCCGGGGCTGGGGAAGACCACACTGGCGTCCCTCATCGCCCGCGAGATGGGGGTCAGCTTCAAGAGTACGTCGGGGCCCGTTCTGGAAAAGCCCGCGGACCTGGTGGGCATGCTCACCAACCAGCGGGAAGGGGACGTCCTCTTCATCGACGAGATGCATCGGCTGCGGCCCATCATCGAGGAGTTCCTGTACCCCGCCATGGAGGACTGGCGGGTGGAGATCCGCCTGGCCGACGGGCCCCGGGCCCAGACCATGACCATGGACATCGAGAAGTTCACGCTCGTGGGGGCCACCACCCGCTTCGGGCTCCTCACCGCGCCTATGCGGGCCCGCTTCGGCATCATCCAGCGCCTGAACTTCTATCCGCCCGAAGAGCTGGCCGTGATCGTGGCCCGGAGCTCCGAGATCCTGGGCGTGGAGTGCTCGACGGAGGGAGCCCGAATCCTGGCCCGCAGGGCCCGGGGAACGCCACGGGTGGCCAACCGCCTGCTCCGCCGGGTCCGTGATTTTGCCGAAGTGAAGGTCGAGGGGATCATCACCGAGGCGGTGGCCGAGGCGGCCCTGGCCATGCTCGACGTGGACGAGTACGGCCTGGACGAGATGGACACGCGCGTGCTCAAGACCCTCATCGAGAAGTTCGAGGGCGGCCCCGTAGGGCTCCACACCCTGGCCGTGGCGCTGGGGGAGGATGTCTCCACGCTGGAGGAGGTCTACGAGCCGTTTCTCATCCAGGAGGGCTTTATCCAGCGGACGCCGCGGGGGCGGGTGGCGACGGTGCGGGCGTACAAGCGCTTCGGGTACACTGCGCCGCCGGGGGATGGTGCGGGCGGGCAGTCGTCGCTGTTCGACTGAGCGGGGGGGGGTCGTCGAGCGTGGCTGGGCGTTTCCGCGGAAGAGGGTATCCACTTCGCTCTCCTGACCCCAATATGTAGGGGTGTCAGAGAAGTCGGATCACCCAGTTGGGGGGGTAGATTACCCGCGTACGCTCGTAGAATTCGACGAGTGGTTCTGTTCGGAGCCTGCGTGCCGGGAGTTTCTGTGTCGTCTCCGGTGGCCCCGCGGGTTCGGCTGCCCCGAGTGCGGTGCCGTTGGAGGATGGGAGACGAGCCGGGGGTTGTTTCGATGCTCGAGTTGTGCCCGGCAGACTTCCGTCACGGCGGGGACTCTCTTTGAGGGCACCCGCAAGCCGCTACGGCTGTGGTTCCAGGCGATGTGGTACTTCACCAACCAGAAGCACGGGGTGAGCGCCCTGGGGCTGCAGCGGATCCTCGGGCTGGGCAGCTACCAAACGGCCTGGACATGGCTCCACAAGTTTCGCCGGGCAATGGTGCGACCAGGCCGGGATCTCTTGAGCGGTGTGGTAGAAGTCGATGAAACATTCCTGGGCGGTAGGGATTCCGACATAGATGGACGTGAAACGGACCGATCACTCATCGCAATCGCTTCCGAAGTCCGAGGACGCGGCATTGGCCGCATTCGTTTGGCACGCTTGGACGACGCCTCAGCCGCCAGCCTTATCCCCTTCATCAAGAGTACGGTGAGAGAGGGGGCACGGGTGCGCACCGATGGGTGGGGCGGCTACCAACCCCTCTCTCGTCATGGCTACCAGCATCGCCCCACGAGTCTACGGGCTACGGGCCTCCCCGCCCATGTGGCCATGCCGGGTGTCCACCGAGTGGCCTCCCTCCTGAAGCGTTGGTGGTTGGGTACGTACCACGGCGGCATCAGCGAACCGCACCTCGACGACTACCTCAACGAGTTCACCTTTCGGTTCAACCGAAGAACATCCCGCGCCCGAGGTCTCCTCTTCTATCGTCTCGTCCAACAGGCTGTCCACATGGACGCCGTTCCCTTCGATCAGATCCGGGGCGGCAACCCCAACCTGTAGTGGCTAGGAGAGTGAAGTGGATACCCCCTTCCGCGGAAACGCGTGGGCGCTTCGATGTGTCGATCGGCGGCTGGGCGATTCTATGTGTCTTTGGGACCTGATGTAGGCGCGTGATTCGGGGGTCGGATCGGCGGGTGAAGGACGGCTCACGGGTCGCGGACTACGAGTACGAGCTTCCTCCGGGGAGGATCGCCCGATACCCCACCGAGCGTAGGGATCAGAGCCGGCTGCTGGTGCTTCCAAAGGATGGCGGTCTGTGCCAGCACCGGCACTTCTCCGACCTCGTAGGCCTGCTGGATCCCGGTGACGTTCTCGTTGTGAACGAGAGCCGGGTGGCTCCGGCACGGTTACTGGGAAGGAAGCCGACGGGAGCGCCTTCGGAGATCCTGTTGGCGCGGCCGTGGGGCCGCGGGGACGGGACCGCCTCGGCCCTCGACATGGCGGAGTCCTCCACTCCGAGTGCGGGCGACGAGGTCGACGGCGCGGAGGCGACGTTGTGGGAGGCCCTGGTCCGGCCCGGTGGGAAGCTGAAGCCGGGCCGCGTGGTGAACATCGCTCCGGGGTTCGACGTCGAGATCGTAGATGGAGCGCCGGGGGGCGGGCGGATCGTGCGGCTCGTGGTGGAAGGGTCGGTCAGGGAGGCCCTGGAGAAGCACGGCCACGTGCCCCTTCCGCCGTACCTGGAGCGGGAAGACGAGCCGCTGGACCGGGAGCGCTATCAGACCGTGTACGCCCGAGTGCCGGGCTCGGTAGCGGCGCCCACGGCGGGGCTGCATTTCACGCCCGAGCTGCTAGAGGAGATCGAGGCGAAGGGGGTGGAGTGGGTGGCGGTCACCTTGGACGTGGGGGTGGGCACGTTCCGCCCCGTGGAGGTGGACGATCCGGCCGAGCACGAGGTGCACGCCGAACGCTACTTCATCCCGGCCGAGGCGGCGGGGGCGATCAACGACGCGCGGGCGGAGGGGCGGCGCATCTGGGCGGTGGGCACCACCGTGGTGCGCACGCTCGAGAGTGCAGCCCGCGAGGGGGTGGTGGGGACGGGGGGCGGGGTGACGGACCTGTTCGTTCGGCCGGCCTACCGGTTTCAGGTGGTGGGCGGGCTCGTTACGAACTTCCACCTGCCAAGGTCGACGCTCCTGATGCTGGTGGCGGCGTTCGGCGGGTACGAGAGGGTGATGGAGGCTTACGGGGAGGCGGTCAGGGAGGGGTATCGGTTCTACTCGTACGGGGATGCGATGGTAGTGGGGTGAGGGGGGGGTGGTGGTATTGCGGAGCGAGTAGGGGACACGAAGAAGGCCCGGCGGGCCAGCTAGCCGAAGCGTTCGAGTACCTCCTGTTCGAGACTGTGGCCCAACCGGTCCTTCTCGACTTCCAGGTCGTACCGTGTCTGGAGGTTGAGCCAAAACCGTTCGGACGTGCCGAAGTACCGGGAGAGGCGGAGCGCGGTGTTGGCGGTGATGGCTCGTTGGCCATGGACGATCTCGTTGATTCGACGCGGGGGCACGCTGATGTCCTTGGCAAGCCGATACTGGCTGATCTCCAGCGGCTCGAGGAACTCCTCGAGCAAGATCTCCCCCGGGTGAATGGGCGGTAGCTTAGCTCGTCGGCCCCGGCCCGCGTGAGGCCGAACCTCGGGGCGGCCGAGAGCAGGTTTCTGCCTGCTGGCGATTCTGCCGTGGTCCCCGCAGACCATCGCCACGTCGCGGCGCTCGAGGATCACCAACGCGAGAGGAAACCAGGCCTCGCGCCTGGAGGCGGTCCAATCCTGTGTAGACGGCTCCGGAGACGACCGACCTTCCACCGCGGGATAGCCGCACGATCGACGGCACCCTACAATGCGGGCCATGACCACCGTGGCTGCTTCCCACGAGACCAAGAAGGGCACGATGCACACAGCCGTATCGACATGGACTCGGATCCCAGCACTCGCCCTGCTCGCGGCTTTCATCCCCACAGGGGGGGCGGCAGCACAGGTGGACCTGTCCGCGCTTCAGGACGAAGCCGTCGGGTGGCTCCAGGACTACATCCGCATCAATACGACAAACCCGCCCGGGAACGAGATACGAGGCGCGCGGTTCTTCGCGGAGATCTTCGACGCTGAAGGGATCACGTACGAGATCGCCGAATCCGCTCCGGGCCGTGGCAACATCTGGGCACGTCTCGACGGAGGTGACGCTCCCGCGCTGCTATTGCTCCACCACATGGACGTGGTACCCGCCGACGGGCGTTTCTGGAGCACGGACCCCCGCTCGGGCGACCTGCGCGACGGCTACTTGTACGGTCGTGGTGCCCTGGATACCAAGACCAGCGGCATCCTCCACCTCGCTTCGTTTCTTGCGCTCCATCGCTCCGGGACCCCCCTCCAGCGCGACGTGATCTTCATGTCCACGGCGGACGAGGAGGCGGGTGGCTTCTTCGGTGCCGGATGGCTCGTGGAGAACAGGCCGGAGATCTTCGAGGGCGTCGGGTTCCTGCTGAACGAAGGCGGTGGAGGCGAGGACGTGGACGGCAACATCCAGTTCGGCCTCGAGGTCACCCAGAAGGTGCCCTACTGGATCCGGGTGACCGCCTCGGGCGAGCCAGGTCACGGATCGAGGCCCCTAGTCTCGTACGCATCGACGAAGCTGGTCGAGGCGCTGGATCGGTTGCGTCGTCACAGCTTCGACGCGCGCATAGTGCCCGCGGTCGATACGCATCTCAAGGGCATGGCAGCGGGGCACCCCGAGCCCTGGCGGTCCCGTTTCGCAGACCTCGCGTCGGTGCTCGCGCAGCCCGGGCTCCTGCGCGAGCTCCAGGAGTACGACCCGGGGCTGCATGCCCTCACCCGCAACACCTGCTCGATCACCCGGTTTGAGGGTAGCCCCAAGATCAACGTCGTCTCCCCCGAGGTGTGGGCCGAGATCGACTGCCGGCTGTTGCCCGATCAGGATCCTGACGTCTGGCTGGCCGAGCTCCGCGAGGTGCTTGGACCCGACATCGGTGCCGAGGTCCTTATGGGATTCAGCCCCGCGGTCTCTTCTACCGATACCGAGCTCTACCGCACGATCCGCGATGTGACCCTGGAGGTCTTTCCCGACGCCAACTTCGTTCCCCAGGTGCAGGGCGGGTTCACCGACAGTCACTTCTTCAGGGACCTGGGCATCGTGAGCTACGGGTACGAGGCCACCGCAACACCCCTGGCGGATGCGAGTGGCGTGCACGGAAACGACGAGCGCGTGACGGAGGAAAACGTACGCCGGGGTGTCGCGATGACCCTGGAGATCCTACAGCGATTCGCTGCCACGCGACGCATCATGGAGTAGAGAACGGCCGATGGGCCGGAACATCACGCCGCTAATTGCGCGCGGCGTAGGCCTCATCCAAGCGTTCGGCGCTACACATCGCGCTCGAGGACCATCGCGGACGCCTGGGCGCCCGCCGCACAGATGCTCACGAGCCCGTATCTCGCCTTACGACGCTTCATCTCGTTGGCCAACGTCGTGACGATCCTGGCTCCCGTGGCGGCAAACGGATGGCCGACCGCAATGGAGCTTCCGAGCTGGTTCAGCTTGTCCCGATCGCCGGCTCCGATCGCCGGCTCCTTCCACCCCTGCTCCCACGCGCGCAGGTTGCACGCCACCTGTCCGCCGAACGCCTCGTGCATCTCGATCAGGTCGACGTGTCGGGCCTGATGAACTGGTTGCGATCGAACCCGTCGAGGGGGTGGATCTCGGCCTTCAGACGGCCGTCTTCCGTCGCGCGGTGCCCGTTCATGTGACTCAGGTAGGCGATCTCGTCCTGCTCCTCCCGCGGGATCTTCCACTCCTTGACCATGAGCTCGGTGTGCTTGCTCGACGAAGACGTCTACCTGTGCAGCGAACGTACGATGTATCGCGTTCTGGCCTCCCAAGTGCCAGTTCGAGAGCGCCGAGCGCAGCGGAGTCATCCCGAATACCAGAAACCCGAGTTGATGGCGACGGGCCCGGGCCAGGTCTGGTCCTGGGATATCACACGGCTGCTGGGGCCGAGGAAGTGGAGCTACTTCTACCTCTACGTCATCATGGACATCTTCAGCCGCTACATCGTGGGATGGATGGTGGCGGATCGGGAGAGCTCGGCCTTGGCCGGGCGCCTGATCCAGCAGAGTTGCCTGAAGCATGGCGTCCAGCCCCAGGTCCTGACCTTGCACTCGGATCGAGGAGCTCCGATGACGAGCCAATGCACGGCTCAGCTCCTCGCCGATCTCGGGGTGACCCGCTCGCTGAGCCGACCTCAGGTGTCGGATGACAATCCGTTCTCCGAGGCCCAGTTCAAGACCTTGAAGTACCATCCCTCGTTTCCTGGACGGTTCGAGGATCAGGGCCAGGCCAAAATGTTCTGTCGCTCGTTCTTCCGCTGGTACAATGCCGAGCACCGCCATGGCGGCATCTCGATGCTGACCCCCGAACAGGTCCACTTCGGTCACGCCGATCAGGTCATCGCCGGCAGGGAGGCCGTGCTACGCGAGGCCTGGGCCGCTCATCCCGACCGCTTCGTCTCCGGTGAGCCGAAGCCCAAACCGCTCCCGGAGGCCGTCTGGATCAATCCTCCAACCCCCTCCCTCACGACACAGGAGATTGCTCTCTAATTAATTCCCAAGAGTGTCTCACTGGCGTTGACAGGCTCCGCACCGCCTCCTGGAGAGCTACCGTGATCGCCGTAGGCCCGACGATGTAGTCTTGACCGAGTGCTTGATCAGGATCTGCGGCTCGATTCCAGAACGTCGCCAGGTCTCGTTGTCTCGCCTCTGTAACCCATCGTTGGTAGAGCATCCTGATGCGCCACCCCTTACGGGGTACGCCGGCCCATTGTGCGAGGATATTGGCTGGCCCGGCGAACAGATAGTGGAGGACGGCCGTGTAGTTATCGATCTGCCGATCTCGGGGAGTGTGTCAGGCAGCGCTCCGCTCGCGGGCCTTTCAGGCTAGCGGTTCCGCAACCGGGCATTCTCCCGATGTGGAGCGTAGAAGACCTCTTCGTGTCGGCCGTCGACGCGTGGATCGCCGGTACGGCGCAACTCGGCGTCCAGCTCTGTCGCGAGAGCGTCCCGGACCGAGGCGTACGCTGCTACTGCGGCAACGTTGTTGAGCTGGTAGGGGTCTGTGGCGAGATCGTAGAGTTCCTCCGGTGGCCGGGCGCCGACGATCCTCTGGTACATGTCGGACTCGTGATCGAGCGCCTGTACTGAGATCCACGTCGGTGAGTATCCTCCCTCCGGGGGAAGCCCTCCATCGCAGAACGACCTCTTCGTGATCGGCCGGATCGCCGCGTCCCTCAGGGTCGGCTCATCAGCGGAGGCGTAGACGTTGGGGCTTTCGGATGCCGCCAGCACTTGCTCGACCAACGTCCTCTTGCCGACCTGGCGGGGACCGGCCACGACCTGAAGGAAGCGCCGCGGTTTGCCCAGGCGGGCGCCGAGTACCCTGGCGTATCCCCTTTGAAAAACGGGAATTCTCTGATTACTCATCATGTTGAGTAGTTTTACTCATTATATCTCGGACAGGCAAAGGTTTATCGGGGGATTGGTGCTTGGCATGTTGATACTTCCGAAGTCCACTCTACATGAACGTCGGCGGGTATTGATGTTGACGTACGAGGAAAGATATTATAGTATCATTAACAATATAATAATGTTGATAACAGAACTTGGATATCTATATGCGACCGATAGCCACCGAGCAAAACGCACTTCGCTACCCGCTGAACCGACTTCTTGGCACCCCGGCGCATGTCCGCCTCCTAAGAATCCTGTCGAACGAAGTTGTGGGGCCAATCACAACACCTGACGCGGCCGAGCGGGCCGGGTTGACGGAAGCTGGGGCGCGACGTGCATTGGTCCGCTTGGCGAAGACGGGGTTCGTACGAAGAGTCGGCGGGGGACGCTCCCAGCAATTCGCGCTGCGAGAAGCCGATCCACTTGCGAACCATCTAGCCACGCTTTTCCGGAAAGAGAACGATCGGTATCAAGCGTTACTTTCCGGCCTGCGCGATGTCTTGGAGAGTCTCGTCGAGGTACGAGTGGCGTGGATCGATGCACCGCCCGCCCGAGTTGGAGAGGCTCTCCACATCGGCGTGATAGGCGACTCGCAATCGTTGTCGTGGGTCGGCGACGAAATCCGTCGTCGAATTGCAGAGATAGAAGAGACCTTCGAGTTGACGATCGAAGTGCATCGGTTCACCCGGGCTGATACACCGGATATCGAGTGGGATGAGGTTACCTTGCTTGCGGGTACCCCTGTAGCTGGTGCCACCCCGCAAAACCCGGAGCTGGCCAGCCATAGCGACCGTGAGCAACGGGCCCTTCGGTTGAGCCAGGCCATAGCGAAACTCTTGGATCGAGACCCATCGTTGACCCGGAGAGCGACGAGCCACATTGAGCGCATCCTCGATGAGGATCAGGGAGCGGCCGCCCATGATCTCCGAGAATGGCATGCCATCCTCTCGCAGTACTCGAATGAGCGACTGCGGGAGTTCTTGGTGTCGACCACTTCTCGCGCTCGGAGGCTTCGCCAGAGCTCACCCTTCTTTGCTGTCTTGAATCCGGAAGAGCGCGACGAGATCTTGCAGTTTCTGGAGAGGGAGCCGTGACCCGAGCTCAGCTTGAGCACGCCATTCGAGCCGCTTGCGACGTCGCCGACGATACCGATCTGCTCGTCTTCGGGTCACAGGCGATCCTCGGCGAACATCCCAACGCGCCCCCGGGCTTGAGAGCATCCATCGAGGTAGACGTACAGCCGCTCAACAACCCTCAAGCGGTCGAGGCGATTGACGGTGTGCTCGGCGAGTTGTCGATGTTTCACCAGACGCACGGCTTCTACGTCCATGGTGTGTCCATCGAGGCAGCGACACTGCCCACTGGATGGGAGACTCGGACCATCAAGGTGTCCGATCCCGTTGGGACTCGAGGAAACGTGGGGCATTGCCTCGAGTCTCACGATCTAGCTGTTAGCAAGTTGGCAGCATACCGTGAGAAGGACCGAGACTTTGTCAGGATCTTGCTGGCGGAGGGCCTGGTCGATGATCAGGTGTTGCTTGAACGGGTCGGGACCCTCTCCATCGACGTAAAACATCGATCTCGACTAGAAAAATGGGTGTCAGTCACCGCGGAGGAGTTGTGACCTCACCTGTCCCACGAGCGCTAGAGTGATCTCGAAAAACGGCGAGCCCCTCGAGGACCTTGAGACCTGGATTCCGCTCGGTGGTCTCGGATACCTTCGGCCCGATGACCCCGGGGGGCAGGCCGAGGAGATTTTTCATCAGGCGAAGGAGCTGATCCCGGAGGCCGAAGGCGTCGGGCTCGCGCGCCACACCATCGGCTGGCGCCCCGTGCCGGAAGACGGCTTCCCGGTGCTGGGCTTCTCGGAGGGTGCGCCCGATGTCTACGTGGCCGTGATGCACAGCGGTGTCACCCTCGCTCCGCTGGTGGGACGGTTGGTGGCCAGCGAGATCCTGGACGGCGTGCAGGTGGAGATGCTGGAGCCCTATCGCAGGTCCCGCTTCGAGGTGTAGCGGGCCGGCGGGTATAGCTTGAGGCCATGGGATTTCACGACGCCAGTATAGAGGCTGAGCTGGCTCGCTTGCCGATGCGCTTCGTCACGCCCGTGTCCTTTAGTGACCCGTCCGGCACCGTCGATCCGATGCCCCCGAACAACGGCACGATGACGCTCCTCGAGCTCCCGGACGGACGAGTGGGCGTCAGTTGCCATCACGTGATCGATGCCTATCGGGAGCAACGGCGCCTCAACGCGAGCCGGGTGTTCAAGGTAGGAGCACTACCGCTGGACCCCCTGGATCGCCTCTTAGCCGAGGACCCGATCCTCGATCTCGCCATCCTCGATCTCAATGACGTGCACCCCAGCCGATTGGTCCTCGGTGCCCGTGAGCCCGAGTTCTTCGAGCCGGCCACGTGGCCGCTGGGGACCGCCGAGCCGGGGGAGCTCATCGCCCTGGGCGGATGGCCCAGCTTCTATCGCAGAGAGGATCGTCATCGACACGCCGACTTCGGGGTCCGGTCTTCCGGCGCGTTCGCTCTCGGGACAACGCGCGTGATCGACGTCGGCATCGAGAACATCGTGTGCGAGCCGAGCTGGGATTATTGGCTCGAAGGCGAGGGCCCACAGAGGATGGACGCCCTTGCGGATCTCAGCGGGTTGAGCGGCGGGCCGGGGTTCGTGCAGCGAGGCTCCGAGCTCCACCTCGTGGGCGTGATCTTCGCTGTCGCTCAGTTCAGAGACTACCTCAGGCTCAGGCCGGCTCGGTTCATCGAGCCGGATGGCACGCTGCGACGGGAGTGAGGGTCGACAGAGCAGGTGTACGTATCTCTTGAGTTAGATCGTACGTATTGGGTCACTGGGCTCCGTGTCGGGAGTGCCGGGTGGGTGCGCACCGTGCCAGCGGTGCCACATTTCCCATTCTTGGGACGCATGAAAAACCCCGCCTGATGCTGTAACATCAAGCGGGGCAAGTCCTTTCCCAACTCGCCTCGGCCGGATTGACCTCCGATCGCCTTCGGCGATCCTCGGTCGTCTCGGCGGTTAGCATCTAGCCCGCACCGCGGAAGCCCACCCCGCCGCCTCGGCTCGAACCTACGGTTCTGTCGGCCGACTTCGTCGCCCGACGCGTCCTCGCCTTCGCGAGGCCGCTGAATCCGGCCGCCCCGACCGAGTCTCCGCAAAAGCAAAGAGGCCCCACAGCGTAAGAGCTGCGGAGCCCCAGTCGGGACGGCCGGATTCGAACCGGCGACCCCCTGAACCCCATTCAGGTGCGCTACCGAGCTGCGCCACGTCCCGTGGAAGAGGAAGGTAAGCTCGGTCCTACCCCGCCTCAACACCAGAGCCAAGCTACTCCCGGCCGGTGCCGTGGTCGCCCCTGGGGGATCCCGATCTCGATTCGCTGGGACTGGTGCAGAGGTCCGACGGTTATACCCACCATAGCTGAATTACTCAGCAACCGGGGAATACGTGACCAATAGAGCCAATCCGAGGAACCGGTTGTCGGTCCTCATGGCAGTCGCACTGATCTTCGGTGCCTGCTCGGATGGCACCGATGAGCCGGTCGGGCCCGACACCAGCGAGCCGGAGAGCATCGAGCTCGCGGTCCGGTTGCACCTGGTTCAGTCCGACGAGCTGGACGCGCTGAACGTTCGCCTGAGCGACGCAGAAGTCACCGAGCTCGTGACCGCGGTGAACGAGACGTGGGCGCAGGCCCGCATCATCTGGAGCCTGGAGAGCTTCGTCCGCGAGGATGCCCGGAACGAGTCTCTGTTCAGTCGCTCTCTCATGGATCCCACCGTGAGCCCGATCTCCGTGCTCACCTCCGTGCTCTCACCGGAGAACCTGCGAACCGACATCTGGAACGTCTTCATGATCCGGGATTTCGGGGGCTCGCTGGGAGGCGCGTACCTGCCGATGGAGAAGGTGGTCGTCTCCACGGAGGTCGATCCCCTGGGACAACGCGACATCCACGGAGGTATGGCGCGCATCCTTGCCCACGAGTTGGGTCACTCCCTGGGCTTGGTTCACGTGCCGTCCACCGCCCAGGGCAACCTCATGGCGACTGGATGCACGCTGGGTTCGCGCACGTTCCTCGACGCGACTCAGATCACGAGGGTCCGGTTGCAGGCGGAGACGGGAAGACCGTTCTAGGTCACGAAGCGTCCCCTACCGACTCCAGGGCGGCACGATGTGATTCGTGCGTGCGTAGGCGATGGACTGCCCCAGGTGCTCGTGCATGTCTCCGGCCACGAAGCCCATGGCCGCGGTAGCCGTCACCTTCCGACCGAACCAGTCCGTCTCCGCGCTCTGCTCTTCCTCGGTCATGTCCCGGCACGAAGCGAGCAAGTGCTCGAACGCCTTCTCCATCTCGGCGACGATCTCGCTCTTTGACAGCGCGGCCACGCGGGCGATCTCAGCTCCGAAGCCCGAGGCCACGCCCTCCGGAGGCGTGGCGCCCCAAAGCCTGGGGAAGAGGTATCCCTCGGCGACCATGAGCGCCATGACGTCCCGGACCGATCGGACGCCCTCCATGGGACGCCAGTCCCAGGTCTCCTCGGGGAAGGCCTCGGCCAGGGCGAGGAACTTGTCCCGCATGGTCTCGAAGTCGGCCACCTGCTCCTCGTGCCAGGTCTTGAGGCCCGTGTCCGGATCGCCCATGTTGGCCTGTGCGGTCGCGCCATCATCGGGCGCCCCACATGCGGCCATGGGGAGGGCGAGCGCAGCGCCCACGATTGCCCAGCTCCAACGTCGCATCATCATCGTCTGTCCTCTCGAGGTGCTGTTCGGCGAGTGGGTTAAACTAGCACTTCTGAGGTACGGGGATCGGGGTTGAACCTTTCCCCGGTCTCCAATATCTTTTTGCTCTATAGTGCGGGGTGGAGCAGTCTGGTAGCTCGTCGGGCTCATAACCCGAAGGTCGCAGGTTCAAATCCTGCCCCCGCTACTTGCTGACAACGCCGCCTTCGGGCGGCGTTTCCACGTGCTGGCCATTCAGCTTTCAGGGAGTCGGTCGATGTTCCAGACGGATGCCAAGCAGGCCCGTGGTTGGACGATGGCCGATACGTGGTCTAGCCTGCGACCGTGGGCGGTCGGGGGGCGCCGCTAGAAACTTCGAGCGTGCACCCCTCGTCAGACCGTCCGTAGCCGAGAGGCCCGGGCGGTTTTTTTGTCGGCCAGGTAGCTCAGTTGGTAGAGCACGCGACTGAAAATCGCGGTGTCGGTGGTTCGATTCCGCCCCTGGCCACTGAAGCACGGATCGCCTGGGCGGTCGTGCGACAACAGAGGTCCGTAGCTCAACTGGTAGAGCACCGGTCTCCAAAACCGGGGGTTGGGGGTTCGAGTCCCTCCGGGCCTGTTGGGCAGGGGAGTGCGCCCCCATCGTCTAGCGGCTAGGACACCACTCTTTCAAGGTGGAGATCGGGGTTCGATTCCCCGTGGGGGCATGGTGCAGGACACCGGATCAGGGGTCCGGACGCAGTAGAGGTTGGGGGCTGTAGCTCAGCTTGGTTAGAGTGCCGGTCTGTCACACCGGAGGTCGCGGGTTCAAGTCCCGTCAGCCCCGCTGGATGTGCTGTTTGAAATCTCACAGGCCTTGTGTGCTGGGGCCGTAGCTCAGTTGGGAGAGCGCTTGAATGGCATTCAAGAGGTCAGGGGTTCGATTCCCCTCGGCTCCACTGTACGGATCGGGCTCGGGTGGCGGAATTGGTAGACGCGCAGGGTTCAGGACCCTGTGGGGGTTAACCCCGTGAGGGTTCGAGTCCCTCCCCGAGCATTTCTGCTCGGCTCGGTTCGGTCCGACAGAGCGCCCACGTGCTGGAATTGGTAGACAGGCTGGTTTGAGGGACCAGTGTCGGAAACGGCGTACAGGTTCGAGTCCTGTCGTGGGCACTTCTCACGGGCGCTTTTGGCGCAGGATCGCCTCGTGAAAAGGGTGGTCTTCGAGACCGTCTGGATTGCAGTTTATTTGTTTGCGCCCGTAGCTCAGTTGGATTAGAGCGCCTGACTACGGATCAGGAGGCCGGGGGTTCGAGTCCCTCCGGGCGTGTTGGAGTACAAGTTGGAGTACAGAGAGGGGACCGGGCGCGTAGCTCAGTTGGTTAGAGCGCTACGTTGACATCGTAGAGGTCAGAGGTTCGAGTCCTCTCGCGCCCACTTTGCGGCCCTTGGCGGAAATGCCGAGTGGCCGACATGGTCGGGGGCCGTAGCTCAGTTGGGAGAGCGCAGCGTTCGCAATGCTGAGGTCAGGGGTTCGATTCCCCTCGGCTCCACTGGTTGCCACCTTAGCTCAGTCTGGTAGAGCACGTCACTCGTAATGACGGGGTCGTCGGTTCGATTCCGACAGGTGGCTCTCAGATGCCCCTTGGTGTAATTGGCAACACGCCGGATTCTGGTTCCGGAGAGTCTAGGTTCGAGCCCTAGAGGGGCAACTTGTTGGGAGGGATGGCCGAGTGGCTTAAGGCGGCGCCCTGCTAAGGCGTTGGACGCAAGTCCGCGTGGGTTCGAATCCCACTCCCTCCGTAAGAGGTAGTTCTATGGTTGGTGGTGGGATTCGGTTCGAGCCGACCCCCACCATTCTCTTTCGGGACGGGTGGCCGAGCGGCTTAAGGCGCACGATTGGAAATCGTGTGGGTTAATAGCCCACGTGGGTTCGAATCCCACCCCGTCCGCTTGGAGTACACGAGGGCCACTGAGGGCGTTGTGGGATTCGTTCGAGTACACTCCCACCCCTTTCCGCTAGGAGTAGGATGGCCCACGCGTCCCGTAGGAACGCGGTTTCTGGGCACTTGATGGTAGAATTCGGGGCGTGGCTCAGTCCGGTAGAGCGCTGCGTTCGGGACGCAGAGGTCCCCGGTTCAAATCCGGGCGCCCCGATTGAATTGCGACGTTTGGAGCCGTCGCATAACTGGTATTGCACCGGTCTCGAAAACCGGCGTCCTAACGGACTTGTGGGTTCGAATCCCACCGGCTCCGCTCGGGCTCTCAGATGTGCTCACATCTGGGGCCTTTTCTTCCCAGCCAGGCCTGGGTGGGCCGACCGGGAGTTACCCGAGACTCATCCGCTGCGGCTCTCGTCACACCTAGCGGCTCGTTCACCGGACGGGCCAGATGGTCTGGGTCACTACTCGCATCGGTTCAGCCGGGGCGCTCCCGGCGGCCCGGACTGCGCGCGTCGGAGGCGGCGTGACCGAGAACGAGGTCACGGCCTCCACGATACCTCGGGCGGCCCGCTCGGGCGCCTCCACGATCACCCGTCGATCCGTGCGGCTCGTGAGGAAGCCGGTTTCGATGATCACTCCGATTGTCATCGGGTGGAGCGCGTGCTCGTAGCGGCGGAAGTTGAACGCGTAGTAGTTCCGCATCCGGCGAGTGACGGTCGGGAGACGCCTGAGTCCCGTGGCTTCCCCGTAGCTCTCTCTGAGAAGAGCAGCGACCTGGGCTGCACGCCCGGTTGCGTCCCTACGCGGCGTCGCCACGCGGTACCCGGATGCGTCGGGGTCACCGCTGCCGTCGGCGTGGATCGAGATGAAGAGATGCGCGCGGTAGCTCGGTGGAACAACGGCAGGAAGGACGTCGACCACGTAGCCCAGCTCTTCCAGCATGGAGGCCGCCTCTCGAGCGATCGCCAGGTTCGCTTGCCACTCAGCCATTCCCTCCCAGGCCGTCCCGTTGTCCCGCAGGCCCCTCAGCTCCCGCGGCGCCTCTTCCGCCCTCCAGTGTCCCGCTTGGAGCGCGATGCGGACGGGTCCCTCGGGTGGCTCCCATTCGGCGGGCGTGGGGATGGGCCCCGGGTAGCGGTTTCGGCTGCGGCGCCGGAAGCGCATGCGATCAGGGACGGGGGACGGAGCTTCTCGCTGAGCACGTTCAGCGGTGACGGGTGCGTGCGCCTCCTGCGGTCGGTCCGAGAGATCAGGCTGTGAAGGCAGCCCGTCTCTCGGGGCGGTCGGCTCCGAGGTGGGCTGAAGCCGTTGGCCCGACGGGACCGCGGGGGTAGGATCGGTCCGAGCCGGCAATCCGTTCGCGGCCAATGCAACGACGATCGGATCCTCGCCCGAGAGGTCGTGCTCCTGGATGTGGGCCGCCACAGCGTTCGCCGTCCACGTGGGAACGAACACGCTCCGAACCCCCGCCTCTGTCTTCGCGTCGCGGACGCGGGTCTGGCGCTCCGAGGCAGCGCTGAAGCTCAGGTCGCACACCCGCAGGGCTTCCGTTTCTCCAAGCCTCATGCCCGCACCGACAAGGAGCTGCATCTGAGCGCGGAACGGCTGCCGGAGCGCGGCCATGTAGGGATTGAGATCCGCAGCCTCAAGCTGACGCTCGACGCCCCTCACACCGACCGAAGTGTGGGGGCATCTCGGCCTCCTCAGTGCGCCCAGCGTGCTCCGAAGAACTCAATCCACGCGGATTCTCGGGGCATCCGCATCGTCGAAGATCGGGTGGGCTTCAGTCTCGTCCCACCCACGGTATGTCTGGCAGCGTGGTGACTCTCCGCTCCCGCTTCTGCTCCTCGACCATGCGGCGCACGTCGGCCAGGAGCTCCTTTGCGTCGTAGGCGATGCCGTCCTTGATCGTCCAGAGGACGCCGCCGACGCGCTCGGCCATGCCCGTCTCGTCGTTGAGCCGGACCGCGCCGGTCCCGTAGAGCACCTTCAGGTTCTGGATGGGGTTCTCCCCCACGATCGCGATATCGGCCTTCATGCCCGGCCGGAGGATCCCGATCTGGATTCGCTCACCCTTCGGCTCGAAGATAGCCTCGGCCCCGTGCAGGGTGGCGCCGCGGATGACCTCCAAGGGGTGGAAACCCGCTTCCTGGAGGAGCTCCATCTCCTCGATGGTCGAGAAGCCGAAGAGGTTGTAGGTGAAGCCCGCGTCCGAACTCACCGTCACCCGGCCGCCCGCGTCCTTGTAATCGTCCAGGAAGGCCATCCACACGCGGTAGAAGTTCTTCCACCTCAACTCGGTCCACGTGGTCCAGTCGTAGTAGTAGGAGCCGTGGTTCACCCGGTTCGGCTGGTAGAAGTCCCAGAGCGACGGGAGCGTGTATTCGGCGTGCCAGTCGGCGTTGCGGGCCCGCATCACGTCCCGCGTCGCCACGTACGCCGTCATGGTCGGGTCGAGGATGAAGTCCAGCTCCAGGAACTCGTCGATGAGGGCGTTCCACTCGTCCGAGCCCTGTGGGTGGATCATGTTCCACTGGCTGGCCACCTCGCCAAAGCGTTGCTGCTCGTCGTTGTTGATCTGGTCTACCGGCCAGGGCTGGACGTCACGATCGTCGTACAAGGCCTCGAAGAGCCCGTAGAAGTGAGTCATGGCGTCCAGTCCGATCCGGGCGGCGTCGAGGGCGTTCATGCGGGCGACGCCAGTCTGCCCCAGATGGGCAACCGTGCCCAGGCGGAACTTGTGGGCCTCGTCGATGAGCGCCTCCATGATGTCCGGGTCGTAGGACCCGAGCTTCAGGCCGTCGACCTTTGCGCCGTCGGTCTCCTGCTCGGCGGCCCAGCGTACCCACGCGCGCGCAGTCTCCGGGTCGTTGAGCGGGCCTGCGGTCCACCCCTCACCTGAGCCGGGGCGCACGTACACGAACATTCGGGGCGCGGTGATCTCGTTCCGCATGCTGCGCGCCTTCTCCCGCAGCGAGAATTCGAAGGAGCCGTACCCGACGCCCCGGGTGGTGGTGATCCCGTGGCCCATCCAGAGCTTGTACATGTATTCGGCCTGAGGCGCCTTCGGCACGCCGCCGGTGTGCATGTGGATATCCACAAAGCCGGGCATGGCGTACATGCCGTGGGCGTCGATCTCCCGGGTCGCTCCTCCGGGCCGGCGGGCCTCGTCGATCTCCACGAGGGGGGCGCCGACGCCCCGTATCTGGGTAATGCGATCCCCTTCGATGACGATGTCCACCGGGCCCTGGGGCGGGCTCCCGGCGCCGTCGATCATGTTGACTCCCCGGATGACGAGTCGTTCGAAGGGGCCTTCTCCCCGGGCCCGGTCAGGGGCCTGCTCCACCTCCCGCCGCTGTGCTTGGGCCGGAGTTGCCGTCCCCAGGGCCACGACGGCCGCGGCCGCCAGAGCCAGGCATGGGTACTTCATCATGATGTGAGGTCTCATGTCGCGCGATCCTCGCGGTTGGGGTTGCTGTGCCCGGTGCGGACAGGGTGCAGCCGGGCAAGCGTTGGGGTCAACCCCCTTGGGAAGAGCCCTGTGATCGCGACAATACGGGGAGGCCACAAGGCGCCGCAAGGGAGTCGGACAACCGCTCCCTCGGTTCGCGTATTCGGCGAATGCCCCCGGCGATCCGCCTTCAACGGGACGATCCGGGGACTCCCGATTCTTCTTGCCCCGCGGTCGACTGCTCAGCGCGAAGCCGAGCACGTTCGCATCCGGACGAGCCGACCCCGGTGTCGCACGAGCGTGGCCTGTTCGCGCTGGGTAATGGACTTACAGTAGACCTCCGGGATGATGAGGCGAACGAGCTGCATGCGCGCGAGCAGCACTGCGTCCATCGCATCGTTCTTGTAGTTGGCCTCGGCGATCGCGCGCAGCTTCTTGGCAGCGGCGCACGAGAACGGCATCGTCCACCGGGACGTCAAGCCCGCGAACGTGGTACGGGAGCGGGACTCCGACCGTGTCGTCCTCACCGACTTCGGGATCGCCGGAATCCTCGATACCGGAGCCGACAACGTCACGCTGCAAGCCGAACGGATTGGAATTAAACCAGCGGGCTCCTCGATCACCTGAGGCGCAGAACCTCGAAAAGTATACCGAAGCTGGACGAGCAGGGGGTCAGGCGTCCAACTTGCGTCGGATTCGTGGAACGCATGGTGCTCCTTCCGGATTCCTCGGTCACCGAAAACCCGAGTTGACGCTCGACGGGGTCCGGTAAAGAGACATGGTACACACTTAAGTAAAGGGACATGGGTTACAGTCGGCACCTCTGAAAGGAGGAGGCCGATGCCGTTCGAGGAGACTCATGTCATGGAAGAGAGAACGCGGTTTATCGAAGAAGCCCATCGCAGTCTTCGGAGCTTTGCTGCGGTGTGCGATCGATACGGGATTAGTCGCAAGACGGGCTACAAGTGGATGGATCGATGGCGGCGAGCCGGGCCAGCAGGTCTGGAGAATCGAGCGAGTCGACCCGGGCATTGCCCATGGGCTACGCCTAGTGAGGTGGTCGAGACGATCCTCGAGGTTAGACGCAAGTATGACGACTTCGGGCCGAAGAAGATCCGGTGGTACCTGCAGACGCATCGGCCGGAGCTAGCACTGCCCTCACGACAGACGATGCACAACATCCTGGTGCGTCACGACCTGGTGCCGAGGCGTCGGCGAAGGGTGCGCCGCTGGCACCCGGGTCGACCCGATACCAACGCATCTGAACCGAACGGGACGTGGACGGCCGACTTCAAGGGCGAGTTCCCGATGGGTGACGGTGAGCTGTGCTACCCGCTTACTGTGCAGGACATGCATTCGAGGTTCGTACTGGAGTGTTGGGGTCGTCCGGACGTGACAATCGACGGCGTGATCCCAGTGTTCACGCGGCTATTTCGCCAACACGGTCTACCCGAACGGATCCGTACGGACAACGGCACTCCCTTCGCTTCGAACGCACTAGGCCGTCTCTCTCGGCTGTCCGTGTGGTTCATTCAGGTGGGCATTCTGCCTGAGCTCATCGAGCCTGGCTGCCCTCAGCAGAACGGCAAGCACGAGAACATGCACCTGGTGCTAAAGAGGCGTACCACCCGACCTCCGAGCTCCAACATGCGGACCCAGCAGCAAGCGTTTCGAAGATTCAGGAAGCTCTACAACGAAGTCCGGCCTCACGAGGCGTTGGACGGTGCCGTGCCCTCCAATCTCTACCGACCCTCACCTCGACCCTTCCCGAAGCAACTCGACCCGGTCACGTATCCGGGCCACTTCGAGACCCGGCTCGTCAGCACGAACGGTGGCATCCGCTGGTACGGGGACCGTGTGCCCGTCGGCCGACTCTTCGCTGGGCATGAAGTCGGACTGGAAGAGATTGACCACGGTCTCTTTGAGGTCTACTTCGGACCCATCTGGCTAGGACGCTTTGTTGAACCCAAACGCCTCATCTTCGACTCCCTCGGACGAGGGAAGAGACGAACTGGAGGCACTTGCAAAGGACGGAGAACTGTTACTCAGGTCTCTTGACTTAACTGTTACCCAGGTCCTTTACCGCTCACGGAGACGTTCACATGCATCGCACCATGCTGTTGGCACCGCTGGCCGTGACCGCCCTCGTCGTGGGCGCCGTCCCCGGCTGTGCCCAACAAGCCAGTCAGCACGGGGTCGTCGCCCAGACGGTGAACGAGACCGTGATCACGCTCGAGTACGACCGCCCCGTGGCGAGGGGCCGTGAGCTCTTCGGAAACCTGGTGGAGTGGGACGCCATCTGGACGCCCGGAGCGAACAGAGCCACCTGGATCGACTTCTCCCGACCGGTCACGTTCCTGGGCCACGACCTCGCGGCAGGGCGCTACGCGATCTGGATGGTCCCGCGCGACGGCGAGCCGTGGGAGGTCGTCGTCAGCGAGTGGGACACCCATCACGCCATCTTCCCTACCGAGGCCGTCGTCTTTCGCACCGACGTAGCGGCCGAACAGGGCCCTCACATGGAGACGTTGGGCTTCTACTTCCCGGTGGTCGGGCCCTACGAAGCGACGCTCGTTCTCCACTGGGGAACGACCCTCGTTCCTCTGGGAATCGAGGTCGAGCAGTAGACTGACCAGCAGGGCCGAACCGGCACGAGTGTCACAAGGGCGCGTTCGAGCCTTCTACACTCGATGCTATCCAGGACGAATCACCTCGGACCTACTCTCGCGCTCGGTCTTGTGGGACTCCTCGGCGCGACCGCCACCTCTCCCGTAGCGAAGAGTTCATTATGTTAAGCATCTTCCCCGAGCCCGGCGCTGCCGGCGCACCCCCCCTTTGTGGCCCCTCCCCCCGTGGTGAGGCAGACGCCTGGTTCCCAGCGCCTCCGGTGAATGCCACCTAATCACGTGCGTACCTGTGGTGAACCGTCCCGCAGCGCGCCGAACGGCCGGTGCTGTGGCGCCACAGAAATCCGCTGCTCGGGCTTAGCGGGCATGGCACTATCTTGAACAGACCGCCCGGCTATTAGGCGGGCAACCGGAACGCGGAGGCCTGAGGACTGCGAGGGTCTGCGATGCGATTGGGTTGCTGCTGGGGTTGGCTTCGGGGTATTGGCCAGCAGTGTCCATCGTGAGCGTGATCGACGCGTGCCCGAGCATCTCTTGTACGACTTTCGGCCACGCTTCGCGCCTGGTTGAGGTCGGGGTTACCCGAGTCGTTACCCGCGTACCGGCCCTTACACGGTCTTAGCCGACCCTCCCGGAGAAAACGGTGACGGAAAATTGTTGTGAACCGGACGTAGACGGCCTTAGAGGTTCTTACCGGGACACCCCCGTCGGTCTCGAAAACCGGCGTCCGAAAGGATGTGTGGGTTCGAATCCCACCGGCTCCGCTTTATAGCACAACGACCTACGACGGCCTCCGCCAGTCAGGCATCAGAGCCAAACCGGGCACGTCCCGGAAGTCCTCGACGTTGAGCGTTCAAAGTTGCGCACGCGACACGATTGCGGTCGCCGCGGGTCATCTGGCGCCAATCCCTTGGAGCATCGATAATCCGACCGTCGAGGTGGACTCCGGCGCAGCCCAAAGGCTACCGGTTCACGGCGTCAGCGGACTCGAGATATAGAACGGGCGGAGGGACGAGCGCATGACGGAGGAGCACCTCGGGACGTTTCTGCTCCAGGTCCTGCTGCTGCTGACTCTTGCGCGCGGCTTCGGTGAGGTTCTTCGCCGCTTCGGCCACCCGCCGTTGGTCGGTGAGATCGCCATCGGCCTGCTTCTGGGACCGACGCTTCTGGGTCGCGCTTGGCCAGCGCTTCAGGTGGCGATATTCCCGAGCAATCCCATCCAACAGGCCATGTTGGACACGGTTTCCTGGTTCAGCGTCCTGTTCCTGCTCCTAGAGACGGGGTTGGAAGTCGATCTTTCCGCCGCCTGGCGCCAAAGAAAAACGGCCCTACGAATCGGTGTGATCGGCGTGCTCGTTCCGCTCGCCGTCGGGTTCGGGCTCTCCATGTTGCTGCCCGATCGCTACCTGCCGGATCCGGGCGTACGGGTGGTGTTCGCACTCTTCCTCGGTACCACGATCGCCATCAGCGCGCTGGTCATCATCGCCCGCGTCCTCCAGGACCTCGATCTGGTGAAGAGCGACCTCGGGCTGGTCACGTTGAGCGGCTACGCCGTGAACGACGTGCTGGCCTGGGTGATCCTCAGCATCGTGCTCGGGCTGGCGACGCCGCTGGGCGTGAGCGTGGGGAACGTAGCCTTCGTGCTCGTCTTTTCGGTCGCTTTCACTGCGCTCTGTCTGACAGTCGGCGTGCGGTTGGTCGGCCACTCGATCGAGTACCTGAGCGACCAGCTGCCTGATCAGCCGGGAGCGGTGCTTACCCTCGTAAGCTGCGTCGGCCTGGCTTGCGGCGCAGCCACGCACGCCGTGGGGCTCACTGCGCTGCTCGGGTTTTTCCTCGCCGGCATCATGGCAGGCGAGGCAAGGGCTCTCTCCGAGCGCACTCGACACGTGATCAGCCAGATGGTGCACGCCGTCTTCGTTCCGCTCTACTTCGCGAGCATCGGCCTCCGCTATGACTTCCTCGTGGAATTCGACTGGTTCATCGTCATCTTCGTGACGGTGATCTCGATTGGAGCCAAGTTCGGCGGAGCCTGGTTGGGCACCCTCGGCACTGAGCTCTCGAAGGAGGACCGACTCTCCATCGGGATCGCGTTCACGCCGAGCGGTGTCACCGGGATCGTCGTCGCCGACCTGGCGCTGGAGTACGGAATCCTGACCACTCCCGTTTTCGTGGGCATCGTAGTGTCCGCGATCGTTTCCTCGCTCGTGGTCGGGCCCTGGCTATCGTGGTCGATCCGGCGACGGAAGGCCCTGAGCGTCCTGGAATTGTTTGCCCGCTCGGCCACGGAGCCCAGCCTTCGGGGAGCGACCCAGTGGGAGGTCATCGAGGAGCTGTTCGTTTCTGGTGGGGTTACCCGATTCGTTACCCGCGTGGCGGGCCTTACAGGGTCTTAGCGGTACCTAGCCGGACAGACGGAGAGGGTAGACGGGAGCACGAGCGACTGATGGTGGCTTTGATGCGGTTGTACTCGTCGTGGCCGATTTGCTCGCGGGAAAACTCCTGGCTGTCAGGAGGCGGTCATGCACGTCCTCTGTTTCGTGAGGCACCACGGTGTCGGTCGGTGTCGTGATCTGCGCCTCCACGACTTCTTCGGCCAGGCGGCGGCCGGTGTTACGCCTGTTGACGGGGCGGTGGTCGAGTTCCTGCGCGTCCTACTCGAGAATCCCGAAATCCTTCTACTCAAGCGCCATTGGGTACGGAGAAACAAGGATCTGGACCGTGAGCTTTTCGTTCCCCTCAAGCCTAACCCAGCTGTCAGCTCACTGGTCGCTGGTCACTGGTCGTTGGTCGTTGGCGGTGACCATCGACTATCGACTGATGACTTGACGTCCCCACCCAGCCTGACCAGAATGGCCGTCTACTGTCGTATACGAAAGCGCATACCGTCGAGGTTCGCGACCGGCTGCCCACCGACTGAGGAGACCAATCATGAGCCCAGCAGTTGATCGACGGACGTGGCTGAAGGGGGCCGGCGCCGCCATGGTCGGTGCGGGCTTCGGCGCTGGCTGCACCGCGCCGGCGACCCGGAGCTCCAGGCTGGCCAAGGTGCAAGTCTCCCCGGACAGGGTCATCCGAACGACGGTCGGCCTGCGTCCGACGCGCCCCTCCGGGTTCGTCCTCAAGTCGGAGCGGGTCGACGACAAGACGGTCATCCATAACTACGGCCATGGTGGAAGCGGCATGTCCCTCTCGTGGGGCACCGCCCACCTGGCGACGGAGGAAGCGCTGAAGACCGGCGAGACACGCTATGCCGTGATCGGCGCCGGCGTGGTCGGACTGTCGACCGCTCGACTGCTGCAGCGACACGGGTTCGACGTCACCATCTACGCGAAAGACCTGCCGCCGCGCACGACCTCCAACATGTCGGCCGCGTGGTTTGGGCCGACCGGTGCCTCCGATCGTGACCACACGACGCCGGAGTTCACCGAAGTGTGGCACAAGGCCACGCGCCTCTCCCACCGGTACTTCCAGGACTACCTGGGTGAGGCGTACGGCGTCCGCTGGCTGCCGTATTACAGCTTCTCCGAGAACCCGCCCAATCCGGAAGCGCAGCAGGGCGGCTTGGGGCAGCTCATTGCCGACCTGTATCCGGAAACCGTGGAGCTCGAGCCGAATCAGCATCCCTTCTCCGCCCCGTACGTCCGCCGACGCTGGACGATGCGGTTCGAGCCTGCGGTGTACCTGAGCGCCATTCTGCGGGACGTTCGGCTGGCCGGCGGGCGGGTTGTCGTGCGCGAGTTCGAGAGCCTGGATCAGCTGCTGAGCCTGGACGAACCGGTGCTTGTGAACTGCACCGGTTTGGGCGCCAAGGAGCTGTTCGGCGACGAGGAGCTCCACCCGGTCAAGGGCCAGCTCACGGTGCTCCTGCCCCAGCCCGATATCGACTACATGACGGTCGGCGGTGGGTTGTACATGCTGCCGCGCCGGGACGGCATCGTGCTCGGCGAAACACGCGAAGCGGGTGAGTGGTCGCTTGATCCGAGCCCCACCGAGATGGAGCGTGTCATGAGCGGCCACATCGAATTCTTCGATGGGATGGCCTAGCAGGATGCTGAAAGGACAACGGCTCGCTCAAGCTGGGTGCCGAACTCCGAAAGGGTGTTTGGATTCCCTATCCGTGACACCTGAAACCTTTCAAACATCGTAATTCCTACGTTCTTAAGACCGTTTTCTTTAATCTATATGTAGAGTTCTTTACAGACCCCCCTCATATCCATTTCAAACTCCAGTCCGGAAATCGGAGGTCTGCTGTAATACCATCGCACGGTGTGTCTTGCTGCGTCGCCCATGGGAGTGAGAATTTCCTCTGCCAGATAGTGGTGGATCGGATGAACCGTGTAGATGTCCACGGTTGTGACATCTGAGGTGGTCCCGGTTTTTTGGACAGGTCGTTAAGGTGGATTCCAGAGCGGAAGAGGAGGCACCGAGATGGCCAGGAAGAGACGGCGGTTCACGGCGGAGTTCAAGGCACGGGTAGCGCTCGAGGCGCTGCGCGAGCGGGACAGCGTGCAGGCGATCGCGGCGCGGCACGAGCTTCATCCGAACCAGGTGACCACATGGAAGCGGCAGCTGCTCGAAGGGCTGCCGGAGGTGTTTGCCGGGGGCGCGGGCCGCAAGGCCGCCCTGGAGCACGAGGCGAAGATCCGGGACCTGCACGCCAAGATCGGGGAGCTCACGGTCGAGCGGGATTTTTTTCGGCGCGGGCTCAAGCGCTGAGCCGGGCGGAGCGGGGGCGGATGATCGAGCGGGACGGACCGCTGAGTCTTTCGAGGCAGTGCGCGCTGCTGGGCGTGAGCCGGTCGTCGCAGTACTACCGGCCGAAGGGGGAGAGCGCCGAGGACCTGGCGCTCATGCGGCGCATGGACGGGCTACACATGGCGTATCCGTTCTACGGGAGCCGGCAGCTGATGCGGCATCTGCGCCGCGAGGGCGTTGCCGCGGGCCGGCACCGGATCCGGCGGCTCATGCGCCTGATGGGGATGGAGGCGACCTACCGGCGGCCGCGCACGAGCGTGGCGAGTCCGGAGCACCGGGTCTTCCCCTATCTGCTGCGGGGCCTCACGATCTCGCGGGCGGACCACGTGTGGTGCGCGGACATCACCTATGTCCCGGTGACGCAAGGGTTTTTCTACCTGGTGGCCGTGATGGACTGGGCGACCCGGCACGTGCTCGCCTGGCGGCTGTCGAACACGATGGACGCGTCGTTCTGCGTCCAGGCGCTGGACGACGCGCTGGGCTGGAGGGCTCCGGAGATCCTCAATACGGATCAGGGCTCCCAGTTCACCAGCGAGGCGTTCGCCGACCGGGTGCTGGGTGCGGGCGTGCGCTTCTCGATGGACGGCCGGGGCCGCTTCCTCGACAACATCTTCATCGAGCGGCTGTGGCGGTCGCTGAAGTACGAGGCGGTGTACCTCTACGAGCTCCGGGACGGGCCCGACGCCCAACGCATCATCGGCTCGTGGATCGACTTCTACAACGAAGCGCGCCCGCACTCGTCGCTGGGCGGACGGACGCCGGGCGAGGCCTATCGCGAAGGCGCGGAGGTGTGGTGAGGACGATCCGGCGCGACGCCACCCAACCGGCGCAACGACGCCTGCGATCGTCGCGGGATCTACGCGCGGCCCTTCCCTCCGTCTTCCCATCGGGAACCAGTCCCGACGGGAAGACGGAGGTTATATTCAAACCGGGCTCGAAGGAGAACACCCGGCCTCAAGCGGGACCCCGAGGGCTTTGGAGACCATCGGAATCCACCTTAAGATCGCCCTCGGACTGTCCAACGAAGTAGGACCACCTCAATCCGCCCACTTCATTTGCAGACCCGACAACCGTGCCTGCATGATACCCATCACGAATTTTACTTTTTCCTGAATCGCCTCTGTCGATGTATCACCGGCCTTTACAATGTAATCGGGTGACAAGCTCCCTTCCCTCAGTTCCCCGGCCCCGGCGATGCTGAAGGTGGAGGGTGCGTCTCCGGTGTCCATTGGTTCGGTGTAAGAAAAGGCATACAGAACAGCTTCTTCGGGCGGTCGAACCTCCGGGGACACGTTGGTTCGGGCTATGGGGTTTACGCCATCAACCGGCAAATCCCATTCACTCAGAATATCCAGATAACCCTGATTGAACTCTGAGAATCCTTCAAAGGAAAAGGGCTGGGGGATCCTGAGCTGAATAGCGCAGAGTGCCTGTCTGGGTCTTTCCAAGGCTTTCAAGTATCCATCGATGAAATCGAAGCCTTTCCTGTATGGCGGGGGATTGCCCATGATGACATGCTCGATTTCGTATCCCGGCATGGCGGCAACCCCCGAAGAATAGGGTGCAATACCGGTTAGGAAATTGTAATTGCCCTTTGGATTACGAATCAATTTCATATTACGGTTTCTTGTTTCAGGTCTATGCCAATTCTCCGGACCACATCTTATACCAGAACTGAATCGCTTTCTTTTTCTCCCATGGGTCTCGGGTTGAAAGGGCGCGGGTAGCTCGACCTCCGGCGCTCGTGTTGTGTCCCGGGACCCACATCATGTCGTGGTGTTACCTCACTCTTGGTCCCGAAAACCGGCCAAACTAGCCACATTTCTCCGAGTCCTCCCCGGACCATTTCTTGCATACCGGAGGGAATGTGAGAGGAATGGGGCCCGATCCCCCCGGGGAGTTGCGAGCAATCGACCGTCGAGCGCGACTTCGCCGTGAACTCCGGCCCGTTGTCCGAGCACAGATGCTCGGGTGGACCGTGCAGTTCGGTCGTCAGAGTGGGGACGGGAACGTGATCCCCGGGAGACGGGATCAGATTTAACAGCAGGAACGGTTTTGTGGCCCGGCGAGTGCCATGGGTTCTTTGTCTCTGCAAAAACAGGAACGAGATGGATGGAACCAGCAAGATGGATGGAAGTCGGTGAGTACCGAGGACCTGATCGGCGCAGCAGCGGAGAGAGACGGATCGGTAAGGGACGCCGTTTCTGGAACCGTCGCAGGGATGAGGGGCCTATAGAGGACGACCAGCGTGAGGCGGTTCGCCGTGTAGGCTCCGTCCGTCGCAGTGGTGCAGTGCGCCGTCACCGCGACTGGGTGGCCGTGTTCGAGGCACACAGGTGATCCGAGCCGTCCACTCTGGTGGGCGTGGCAGTGGGGCCGACAGCAGCGGTAGCCATTAGGAAGACGTCGAGCATTACGTTACGAGGGGTCCGGCCTGACTGGGTACGGACCACTGTGTCCCGATTGTGTCCCGAGAGGGCGGCGAGGATAGGGTAGAAACGGTCTAGATAGGCGAAGTTTGCCGAATTGGCCACCCCCCAGGCCGCCCGCGCCGAAACCGAGCCTCTAAAGCGTATGAGTGAAGCCGGTAACCGTCCCAAGGGTAAGTCCTTGGCTACGCCATCGAGCGTTGAGCCTAGCTGGCCTGGTCTCCGTGGATTCGTTTGGTGAGCGCTGGGACCAAGCCCAAAGAGCGTGCGTAAGTAGCGAGCTGACCGCAGTGGTAGTACTCGTGGGCGCCCGCATAGAAGACATAGGTTACCCGTTTCCACGTCGCCCCGTCGAACCGCTTGATGTCGCGCGACCAATGGTCCTCACTCGCGGCACGGATGCGCTCCTTGCAAGTCTCCAGTGAAGATTCGAGCGCCGCGAGGAGCTGGCTCGGGGTCATGGCTTCGGGCAAGTGTCCGGCGTGATCCAGTACGTGGTCTCCAGGCGACCGCCGCGTGAAGTCCCCATCAGGATCCGCCGCCTCACCAATGAGCATCAGGCTCGCATCGATGATGTGGCGCACGAGCTCCGAGACGCTCTTCGCGTCGGGATGGGGTCGGAAGTCCCAGCTCTCCACCGGAATGTTGCTCGCTTCGCCGATCGTTCCCTCACGCGCAAAGCCGATCGCCTCGATCGCGTCCGCCAGGACTCCGTCACTCATGTCCATACCCCCTCGCTGCGGTGGAATGTGTGCTCACTCGACACAATACGGGAGGACGGGCAAGAGCCCAAGTCCCTCACTCTCTGTCCTTGATTCGACACCACGGCTCGCGATGGGATCTTGAGGGCGAGGTCAACATCCGAGAGCGGGCGGTAGGCGCAAGCAGAAGCCCGGAGAGTTGCTCTTCGACGGGTTCTGAGCGTCCTCGGATCGTATTCGGTGTTCCGGGTTACCTCATGTTGACCGCCTTGGTCCTGCCCCTCACGCTATCGCGACCGGTCAAAGGGCTTTTGTTTCGGCTATCCCTCCATAGGTTATCCCAACACAGCAGGAGCCGAACACATGATTCGCGTCGCCATCTCCGGAATCCCCGGTCGCCTCGCGACCGCGACCGCTGCAGGGATCGCTGCAGCTGACGATCTCGACCTCGTGGCGCTCTACAACCCGAATCGCGGTGGTGACGCGTTCAATGGGATCCCGATCTCGGCAAATCACGATGGGATCAAGTGTGACGTCGTATTTGAATCGACCGATCCGACCGTTGTTATGGACAACCTCCGGGCATGGCGCAAGGCAGGACTTCACGCCGTCGTCGGAACCTCCGGCTTCACGCGGGAGCGCCTCGACGAGGTTCGTTCCTTTTGGGGTGAGGATGGCCCCGGATGCCTTATTGCGCCCAATTTCTCGATCGGAGCCGTGTTGATGATGCGGTTTGCCGAACTAGCCGCGCCCCACTTCACGGGCATCGAGGTCGTGGAACGACACCACCACGACAAGCCGGATGCCCCGTCCGGTACCGCCATCGCGACCGCAGCCAGGATCGCCGCAGCCGGCGGTAGGTCCCATGAAGAGTCATCGGAACTCGTGGCAGGCTCACGGGGAGCGAAGGTAGAGGGCGTTCGTGTCCATTCACTGCGGCTCGATGCGACCCTCTCGAACCAAGAGGTGGCACTCAGCAAGAGTGGCGAACTGTTGTCGATTCACCACGTCGGTACCGAGTACGCATCGTTCGTTGACGGTGCTCTTCTTGCCATCCGGTACGTCGCAGACACCAAAGGCGTGACGGTGGGTCTCGACGCCGCAATCGAAGCAACAGCGCCCTAGCCGAGTGGGTTCAGCGTGGCCTGATCGACGATGCCGTCGATCGAAAAGTTGCGTCGGTGACTTATCCGAAGATCCGTCGATCGTCGAGGCCGAGAAGGCGAGCACCATGCAATCTAGTTAGCCTGACGCTGAGCATGGTGCGCAACATCCTCCAGGACCTCCTTCAGCGTGTCCCCGTACTCGCTGCCGCCCTTTTCCCGCGCCGTTTGCCACGGTTGCGCGCGAAGGCCGGTGGCATAGACTCTTGAGAGCATCGGAAGGTTGGTGACTACCGCGAAGTCAATGGCATCCAGCTCTTGCAGAAGGCGTATCTGTGGGACCATCGAGTCTCGGAGAGGAAGGCGTCCACGGGCGACCGCACCCCGTGACCCTCCAAAGCGGAGCTGAGACCGAGTCGCGAGCTCGGTCGATGACCACCGATACGACGTCTCCAACGAGCGTGCGACGTCCGGTGTTGGATTCGATGATTCTGGCTGTCATCGTGCTGCTGGCTTCGGGGCTGCGCCTCTTTCGACTCGATTATCAGAGTCTGTGGGGGGATGAGGTGTTCTCCGTGACAGTGAGCAGGCTCCCGTTTGACGAAATGACAAGCGCCCTGATCGCGGATTTCGTGCATCCACCGCTCCACTATTATGTCCTCGGCCTGTGGTTCGAGGTGGTCGGGTACAGCGCTTTTCAGGCGCGTCTCGTCGCGGCGATATTCGGCATCCTCGCCGTCGTTTCCATCTACTACTTGGCGCGGTATTTGTACGACACCCGGACCGCCCAACTTTCCACCCTGCTGCTTGCCATTTCGCAATTGAGCGTGTGGTACGCGCAGGAGACGCGTCCCTACTCGCAGGTACTCTTTTTTCAGTAACGAGCATGCTCTTGTTCGTCATTGCGTTCCGGGAACGCAGGGGCGGCCTCTGGTTGTTGTTTTGTTTTTCCGGGGCGCTCACGATTTACACGCACTACTATGGCGGTCTCGTTCTTCTCTCCCTTTTGGTGTACGCGCTTGCATATCGCAAGCGCTATGGGGTCCCGCTCTCGTGGATCATCGGAGGGGTCTGCCTGATCGCGGCACTCTTCAGCCCGTGGTTGATCAGCGGCGTATTGGAGCAAGCGCTCGACGCTCCGAAGATGCTGCGCGGGGCGGTGCCGCCGCCGTGGTTCGCGGTGCACTGGGACACGCCGATTGTCGCCATCAACACGTTCAACAATGGGCGGCCCTGGGGGGCTGCTTCGGCCGTCCTTCCCGCTCCGAACCTATCTCGTGGGCAGCGTGTTGTTCCTCGGCCCGCTGCTGTACGCACTCGCCGCCGCCATTCGCAATACGAACGTCTCCCGCTGGGGGGATAGGCACCGTGAGAACACGGTACTGTTGGTGGTGCTGCTTATTCTGCCGATGGTGCTGGTCATCGGGCTCGGGGCAGCGGTGCACCTGCAGTACCAGATTAGCTATATCGCGTTTTGTGCCGCCCCCTACTACGTGATCGTCGCTCATGGAATGGCACGGCTTCCGTCCTCGCCATTGCGCGTGGCCTTGGTCGTGGCTGTGTTGGTGTATAGTGCCCGTGCTTTACGGTCGAATTACTACCTGCCCTACAAGGAAAACTACCGGGATGCCCTTGCGTCCATGGCGAGCCAGTACCAAGAGGGCGATTGCGCGGTGTTTTCGCCCAGCAGAGGCGTGCCCAAGCAGTGGGAGATCTATGGATATGATCAGGTTGTACCTGGGCTAGTGGTGACCGAGCCTGATTCTCTTCTCGACGTCGGCGAGTCCTGCGACCGCGTCTGGCTCACGTTGTATCGGCGAATACGCCGCGCCAGAGAACTGGGCGACGCCGATGCCGAGCGTCCTCGTCCAGCGAGAGGTAGGGGGGAACAGAGCGACTATGCCGAAGCAAGTAAGAGTCGTACGGGGCTGGATTTGGCCCGGCCTGGTGTTCCTTCTCTTGGGTGTCCTGCTGGCCACCTTCGGGACGGAAACGGCAAGGGTGACGCCGCTGCGACGGATCCCTCAGCCGCTGGGTGGCCCCTGACCGTCACCGTCGGCGTAGCAGAGCGCGGTGAGAAAGAGGGATGGTCCGGCCGATACGGCGTTATCGCTCGGGCGGCTCACCGGGCCATTCACCGTGGTCAAAACCCAGCGGAAACACCGTTTCGAAATAGAACCGCCGGCCGCTCCTGCGCCTCTACTGCGTGGACGTAGTTGCATGAAATCCCCTGTGGTCAGTCTAGCTTTTCGACCTGACATAGTGGAGATCCGACTTTACGGATAGGGGTAGGCGCTCCACCCGGTAGTGTCACTAAGATTGCGCCGGATTCACCCCTCGGCATCGCTGATCGGAGGCTGCCCGGACCGATAGCGTTCGAACCACGCCACCGTGTTGAGCACCTTGGCGATCAGTTGACTCGGCCGGTTCGAGATGTTGTGATACGCTCCGGGAATCTCGACCAGGGCCGTGTCGATCCGTCTGAGCTTGAGCGCATGGTAGAGCTGCTTCGCTTCGGACAGCGGCGTGCGCAGGTCGGCCGTGCCGACCATCACCATCGTCGGCGTGCTGACGTTCCCCACCACCGAGAGCGGTGAGAACTGCCAGTACCCCTCCGGGTTCTCCCACGGCGTACCGGGATAGCGGTACTCCATGTACCCGTTGTAGTTGTCCGCGACCAGGGTCTTGCTGATCCAGTTGACCACGGGCTTCGTCACCACGGCGGCTCTGAAGCGTTCGGTGTTACCGACGATCCAGGCCGTCATGATTCCTCCGGCGCTTCCGCCGGTCACGTAGAGCTGGTCGTCATCCACATATCCCCGCTCGATCACAGCGTCGACCACGGACATGAGGTCGTCATAGTCGTTTCCGGGATAATCGTGGTAGAGCAAGTTGCCGAACTCGGCACCATAGCCGGTGCTTCCGCGCGGGTTGGAGAAGACCACGACGTAACCGGCCGACGCATAGAGCTGGATTTCGGCCGAGAAACGGTCCCCGTAGTTCGAGATGGGCCCGCCGTGGATCTCCAGGATCAGCGGATAGCGCTTGGTGCGGTCAAATCCGGGGGGATGCACGATCCACGACTGGATGCGCCGTCTGTCGTGTGAGGACTCGGTCCAGAACACCTCGGCGTCGGCCAGATGACGCTGGCTTTTCAGGTCCGCGTTGAGGGCCGTTAGGACCCGCCTGGCACCGCTCGGCTCCACAAGCGCGACCTCGCTGGGATCCGCCGAGCTCGTCTGCGTGAACGCCACGGTGCCGTTGTTCGCCACCGAGAAGTTGCCTCCACCGTACGGGCGAGCGACGGCCGTGCCTCCCAGACCCTCCGCGACGACCCGGAAACCGCCGTCGGTTGTGGCGAAGCCCACCTTCGTGTCACCCTCGTCATCGTATGCGAAGTAGATGCCGCTTCCGTCGGACGCCCAAACGGGGCTGCTGACGGACCGATCGAGGTCATCCAACAGCCTGCGCATGCGGGACCCGTCCGGCCTCACTAGGTAGAGATCCCGGGTCTGGTAGGTCTGAACGCGATCGTCGTACCCGACGTACGCCACCGTCGAGCCGTCTGGCGCGATCGCCGGGCTCGCGTCGGGTCCGTTCCTGCGGGTCAGGCGGGTCGTTCCCTCCCCGTCCAGCGCAACCTGGTAGAGCTCGCTCTCGACGAGCTGGTATTCCCAGTCGGGCTCCCGGTTGGCGGAGAAGAGGATCGAACGCCCGTCCGGCATCCAGACCGGCCCCCGGTGGTGGAAGTCGCCCGCCGTGATCTGGCGCGGCGTACCACCGTCGGCTGGGATCACGAAGATGTGGTTGAACCCCGGCTCGATGAACCCGCTGCCGTCTGACTCGTGGCGGACGCGTGTGGTCACGCGAGGGGGGTCCGCCCACTGGGCGCCGTCGGGCTTCGCCAGCATCGACACAAGTTGCGGTCCGGCCTCGGGCACGAGCATCGAGAACGCGATCTGGCGCCCATCATGCGACCAGGCGATGTCGCGAGGGGAGCGGGCCAACTGGGTGAGGCGCGCGGACTCGCCGGTCTCCACCCAGTACACGTAGATCTCCGCGCCGTCATCGCCCCCGGACACGAACGCGATTCGCGACCCGTCGGGAGACCAACGAGGCGACGACTCCGAGCGGTCGGCGCTCGTCAGCTTGCGGTGTACGGATCCGTCGATGCTCACGATCCAGAGCCGGCCCTCGCGCCGGTCGCGCATGATGCTCATTCCGTTCCGCACATAGGCCACGCGCGCGCCGTCGGGCGCGATCTGGACGTCCGAGGCGTACTCGACTTGGAAGACGTCCAGGTCGGAGAAGGGAACGTCCTGTGCGCTGGCCGGCGAGGCGGCGAGCACGGAGCAGACAGAGACGAGGATCCGTGTACGCACGCTAACCTCCGAGTTTGGGTTTGGGGGGGAAGGTAGGGGGTCGGGGGGTGGTGCGCACCGAGTTGGAGGGGGGGTGGTTCAGATGCGACGTAGAAGGTTGTCGTATTCGGGGTGTGATCCGATCCAGACCCGCCTGGAGCTTGATGGTCGTCGTGCTACGACTCAGGCCGGAGGTGGCTGATCGCTGCTGGCGGCGAGAGCAGCGATCAGCCACTCGCCGTCGATCTTCCTCCAAACCGCCAGGTACTTCCCCATGTCCTCCAGGGGACCGTCCGGTGTCTCGAAGACAAATCGATTGATCCCGTACTCGTACGCCATGTCCCCGCTTGCGGCGAGCACGAGGTCGGTTCTCGTGCTCTCGAATACGAGCGCGGGCGCAAAGACGGTTTCGTATATCTCCATGAGACCATCCCGATCTTGGATCTGCGGAGCATTCGCCATCTGAAGGATGGGATCGGGCACGAAAAAGGTGATGGCTGCCTCGTAGTCTTCTGACATTTCCGCCGCAGCGATCGCATCGCTTCGAGCTAATATTTCGGCTTCGAGTTCTTGGCGGGTGGGCCCAGGTTCAGCGGCCGGCGCGCAAGCCTGGACAACGAGAAGAGATGGAAGAAGAACGGTGAAGGAGCGGATGACTCGCATGGCGGACTCCTTGGAGGGTAGCGGAGTTGTGGAAGCTGCGGGAAACTACGGCAGATTCAGGGAGACGGTAAGGGATGAGGTGCGCGCTGAGCTTCTTCCCCGTTGGCCGGGGGTCTTGGACCCCGTCAAAGTCTCGCGCGTTGTTCCTCTTCACTGCGACCACAGTCCGACGTGAAGATGCGAATAGTGAGTCGCCAGGGTAGCTCTCATCATTCTTCGTCGTTCCAGGCTTGCGCCTCCCGGCCCGCGTATAGGATGTTGACCTCCGGTCTGATCCTCCGATGCCGAGGTCCGCTCGATGTCCGACCCGATCACAAACCTGACAGTCCTACTTCGTTGGACAGTCCGAGGGCGATCTTAAGGTGGATTCCGATGGTCTCCAAAGCCCTCGGGGTCCCGCTTGAGGCCGGGTGTTCTCCTTCGAGCCCGGTTTGAATATAACCTCCGTCTTCCCGTCGGGACTGGTTCCCGATGGGAAGACGGAGGGAAGGGCCGCGCGTAGATCCCGCGACGATCGCAGGCGTCGTTGCGCCGGTTGGGTGGCGTCGCGCCGGATCGTCCTCACCACACCTCCGCGCCTTCGCGATAGGCCTCGCCCGGCGTCCGTCCGCCCAGCGACGAGTGCGGGCGCGCTTCGTTGTAGAAGTCGATCCACGAGCCGATGATGCGTTGGGCGTCGGGCCCGTCCCGGAGCTCGTAGAGGTACACCGCCTCGTACTTCAGCGACCGCCACAGCCGCTCGATGAAGATGTTGTCGAGGAAGCGGCCCCGGCCGTCCATCGAGAAGCGCACGCCCGCACCCAGCACCCGGTCGGCGAACGTCTCGCTGGTGAACTGGGAGCCCTGATCCGTATTGAGGATCTCCGGAGCCCTCCAGCCCAGCGCGTCGTCCAGCGCCTGGACGCAGAACGACGCGTCCATCGTGTTCGACAGCCGCCAGGTGAGCACGTGCCGGGTCGCCCAGTCCATCACGGCCACCAGGTAGAAAAACCCTTGCGTCACCGGGACATAGGTGATGTCCGCGCACCACACGTGGTCCGCCCGCGAGATCGTGAGGCCCCGCAGCAGATAGGGGAAGACCCGGTGCTCCGGACTCGCCACGCTCGTGCGCGGCCGCCGGTAGGTCGCCTCCATCCCCATCAGGCGCATGAGCCGCCGGATCCGGTGCCGGCCCGCGGCAACGCCCTCGCGGCGCAGATGCCGCATCAGCTGCCGGCTCCCGTAGAACGGATACGCCATGTGTAGCCCGTCCATGCGCCGCATGAGCGCCAGGTCCTCGGCGCTCTCCCCCTTCGGCCGGTAGTACTGCGACGACCGGCTCACGCCCAGCAGCGCGCACTGCCTCGAAAGACTCAGCGGTCCGTCCCGCTCGATCATCCGCCCCCGCTCCGCCCGGCTCAGCGCTTGAGCCCGCGCCGAAAAAAATCCCGCTCGACCGTGAGCTCCCCGATCTTGGCGTGCAGGTCCCGGATCTTCGCCTCGTGCTCCAGGGCGGCCTTGCGGCCCGCGCCCCCGGCAAACACCTCCGGCAGCCCTTCGAGCAGCTGCCGCTTCCATGTGGTCACCTGGTTCGGATGAAGCTCGTGCCGCGCCGCGATCGCCTGCACGCTGTCCCGCTCGCGCAGCGCCTCGAGCGCTACCCGTGCCTTGAACTCCGCCGTGAACCGCCGTCTCTTCCTGGCCATCTCGGTGCCTCCTCTTCCGCTCTGGAATCCACCTTAACGACCTGTCCAAAAAACCGGGACCACCTCAGGCCCGTGAGTGACATGCGCGCGGCCATCGAAGCACTCGTGGCCTCCGACAAGCTCGAGGAGGCGGCAACCGCACTGGCAGGTGCAGTCGATGACAGACACCCGGACCTGTCCCAGGAGGTGGTCGCACTTCAGGCGGGCCTCACGCGCAGCTCGAAGAGCCACAGGCGCGGCCTCATCGACGACGACGACTTCGACCAGTCGAGAACGAAGGCCGGCTACGCGATCCTGGGGATCCTCGACGACCTGGAAGGAGCCCTGGAGATGACCGCCCCCGACGCGATATCACCCCCGGTTGATGCCCCGGGGGGCTCACCAGGGGTCTTCCTGTCCTACAACCACGCGGACAGTGAGGACGCCTTGGGGCTCCGCGCAGCCCTCGAAGAGCGGGGCGTGGGCGTCCATATCGATCGCGAAGCGATGAGGGCAGGCGAAGGCATCCGGTCCTTCATCGAGCGGTCGATCCAGGAGACCGACGCCACCGTGTGCCTCGTCTCGAACCGGAGCCTCACATCGGCGTGGGTGGCGATGGAGACGATCGATGCGTTCTACGCCGAACGGTCCAGGGAGTCGCGTCGGTTCATCGCATGCTATATCGACGACGACTTCTTCCAGCCCCGCTTCCGTCTCGAGTGCACGGAGCGGATCGACGCCAAGATCGCCGAGATCGAGACGCTGATCCCGGAGTACGTCGAGAAGCGGCTGGACACCAACGACCTGAACTCCGAGAAGACTCGGCTCTATGCGCTGTGCAACAACCTCGGAGAGATTTTGCTCAGGCTGAAAGAGTCGCTGAGCCTGGACATTCGGGGCGACTAGCTCGGGCCGAGCGTCGAGCGCATCACTCAGACGCTTCTCGACGAGTGACTCCTCACTCCCCTCTGGGCCAGAAACGGTACTTGAGCAGGACCCTCGTCGCCGGGATGGTCATGAAGGCGTAAATGGGGATGCTCAGCGGCAGCATGAGGGCGATGATGCGGTTCCCTTCCGATGCGCTGCCCATATCATCCGCCAGGTTCAGGATCATGATGACACCAAGGAAGAGGGCAGTCGGGACCAGCATGATGAACGTGGCCGCCGCCAACCGGGAAGCGTAGCCGACGCGCTTGCGGCGCCGCGTGCGCAGGAAGGCGCCCAGGATCAGCCAAGCCGAGAGGAGAGCGGCCGTACCCGCCGTGATGAACGCTTCGTCGACCACAAGGATGAAGGCGAACCCACCAGCGCCCCCACCGAGGCCAGAAGCGACAACACGACGTCTCGGGCGCCGGTGTGCTTCGCTACATAGACGATGCTGGTCGCGAACCACGAGCCCGTGAGGAAGAAGATGGCGAACGCGGCCAAGTCGCTCGGGTCGGGGAATGCAAGCGCCATGACGGCTACGGCCATGAGAGGCAGGACGCTCGTGATGAGCAGGTAGAGGAGAAGCGCGCGCTGGTTGTCCGACACGCTGCGGAACCGGAGGTCGATGCGCCGCTGGTAGACGGCCCATGCGCCCGACAGAATCCCCCCGACGGCCAGCAGGAGGACGAGGCCCGCGACCTGTCCGACGTTGTCCATCATCGCCTGGACAAGCTCAGAAGGATCTTCTACGAAAGCGCCCACCAATCCGAGGAGGGCGACGATCAGAACGATCCCGAACGTGGCCGTGAAGTATGCGAACGTGTGGGCCCGCGTCGACCACAGTAGGGGGCGGTTGGCGACGAGATGGTCGTCGAGCCTCTGCATGAACCGAGGCAGAGGAGGGACCAGCCGAGGCAGCGAGAAGCGATTTCCGTAGGGGTCGAACGTCCTCCGCCACACGTTCTCCTGGGACACCAGAAGCGTCAGGAGTGCTCCCAGGGCCAGGCTCAAGAACACGTAGCGGGGGAGGTGGTGGACGTGGTGCGCGTAGGCGCCCGCTCCGTCGTTGGCGAACGCTCTGGCCTCCCGGATGCTCTCCAATGTCTCGCGAAGACTCCAGATCGGCTGCGGATTGTCGCCGCTGGTCATCAGGCTCGGCATCGGAACGCGCTCGTCATCCCCACAGAAGTAGCCGTCGCGTCCGAGACTCTCGGAGGAGTACCCGAATTCCGACTCCACGCCGTAGCGGGCAAGCGCCGTCACGATCTCCTCTCGGCGCTCCGCGAAAGGCTCGGTGAGATTAGGGCTGCAAACCCAGAACCCATTCGCCTCGTGGAACGCGAAGTCAGCACGAAACTGTCCGTCGGTCACTACGTCGGCCATGCGGTTCACGAGCGGAACGACGAAGAAGACGGGATTGACGAGAACCGAGAAGATGCAGGCAGCGTACAGTGCCGTGAGGAGCCCATACCGCCGGAGGCTCAGCTCGTGGAGCGGAGACCGGTACTGCAGATAGCCCCAGAGCAGCAGCACGACGGCCCCGATCCCGTAGAGGACCGTCATGATGTTGGCGACGTCGCCCAGGCTGGGAAGGCCATCTGCCGCCACGGGATAGACGCTGCCCGCCCAGAGTAACGCGCCGTTCGCCACGACGGCGGACCCGAACACGAAGAACAGGATCCGCGTGCGCCACACGAGCGGATACTGCGTCACCAGGAAGCGGTCAAGCCGCCACAAGGCCGGTGGAGTCAGCAGCCGTCTGTACCAGGGGCGGTGGGGCCAAAGCGCGGCGCCGACGGGCGTTCTCGATTCCTTGCGCATCGCGGGGCGAGTAGGCGGGCCGGAGCTAGTTGAAGAGCTGCTTGATCGATCCGCTGATGTCGCGGAAGTACTCGATCTGGATCCCCTCCTCGACGAGCTTCTGGACCAGGTCGTTGCCCTTGACCTGCAGCGGCGTAGTGAGGACGAACGACAGTCCGCTGTGGTAGAGCTGCTTGTAGGAGAAGTCCGCGAGCGCCTCGATCAGCGTTTTCTCACTGGCCTCGACCCCGAGCTCGAACGTGTTGTACTTGCGAGCCGTCCCGAGATCGTCGATGGAGCCGTTGTACACCACCTCGCCCTGGTGCAGGAAGAGGATGTCGTCCGCGACCGCCTCGACTTCGTGCAGATGCTGCGAGCTGATCAGCACCGCCATCGGATAGCGCAGGCTCCCCGCCAGGTCCTGAAGGTCCCTCAGCACGACGAGCTGGGCCTTGAAGTCCAGGTTTCCGAGAGGCTCGTCGAGAAGCAGTAGCTTCGGCTTCCAGACGAGCGCCCGGGCCAGCGAGAAGCGGAGCTTGAACCCTCCGGAGAGCTGGTTCCACGACTTGCCCAGGTGCTCCTGCAGCCCCATGCGCTCGATGATGAAGTCGACCTCCTCACGGTTCTCCGTCCCGCGGATCCCGTGGAGCGACGCCGCGTACTGGATGTTCTGCAGCAGCGAGCCGTACCACTTGGGCAACTCCTGCGGCACGTACGCGATCTCTTCGCACACCGCGGCCCAGTCGATCCCCTCGCCGTTGTGACTGAGGGTGGGAAAAGACAGGTGCCCCTCGTCGTGCTTGAGCTCGCCCGCGACCATCCGGAAGAGCGTCGTCTTACCGTTGGCGTTCTCGCCGACGACACCCGTGATCTCCCCGCGCCGGAGCGTCATGTTCACGTCGTCGAGCGTGAAGCCGCTCTTCTTGTACGTCTTCCCGAGACCGGTGCAGCCGAACACCACCTCCTGCGGCGGCTCGACCGAGCTGTAGTGCAGCTGGATTCTCTCACGAGCTTCACGAAAACGCTGTGCCTTCTCGGAATCGGCGTAGACCCGATGGTCCTCGATGATCTCGTCGACGAGGGCCAGCATCTCCGCCAATAGCGCGTCCCTCTGGCTCTGCTGGTCGGCGCGGATGTAGCTCAGCTTGAGGATGAGGGCGTTGTGCCGGAGCCCGGCCGTTACGGCATGCTCGTGCGCGAAGCCGATCAGCGCTTTCGAGCCCTGGAGCGGCTCGGCCTGGAGCGACGACCGAAGCGCGGCCGCCGCCTCGGTCAGAGCATTCTCGTCCATCCGCTCAGGCCGCCATCACCCTCAGGGCGAGCTCCTGCTCGATAGCCTCGAGGAGGCCCAGAATCTGGAAGAGTAGCTTCCGACGGTGCTTCTCAGCCTCGTCGAACTCCAGCACGCCCTGCCGCTCCCTGCGCTCCAGCCGCGTGTAGCTGTTGCTGATGACGATGACTTCCTTGAGGTCCTCACGGTCCTCCGAGAAGTCCCGCACGAAGTCCATCACGCGCTTGGTCGCCTGACCGATGTTGTCCGCAGCTATGAGAAGCTGGATCTCCTCACTGCGCCCGGCGATGTCATTCGAGGCGACCATGTGCCGCTGCGGGCTCCTGTCGACCGGTTGAATGCGCGCCACCGCAGGCACAGGGACGGCTACCGCATGTCACCTATGCTGCGGTCCGGAGGAAGGTGCTTACCGTAGCACGGGCAAGCTGCTTTGGTCAAGAAAGGATAGCGGAACCGAGAGCCCTTTCAGGCGTCGGGATACGTGTTGTCGGAAGGGAGCTAGCGTCTTGTCCGACCGTCACTCCTCGTATACTGTTTGTATGAACTTTAAACACAGTTCATATGAACAGTCACACCGGAGTTGCCCGATGAGCCCCCACCGAAAAAAGCCGCGCGGTCAGCCTCGGCACGTGGCCCCCGAAAGCTCCTGCACACCATCCCTCACCGAGCTAGGCGCTTTTATCGTCAAGGAGGCCCGTCCCGGATACGCTGGCCCCTCACGGTGGGAACAAGTCCGCAAGGCCGTGGAGGATGGGCTTCCGGTGGAGGCCGTGAAGGAGCTTCAAGCCGAGCTCAAGCGGTTCGGCGTCTCCCGCCCGTCGGAGTACGTGGACTCGATCGTCTCCCGGGCCACACGCCAGCGCCGGGACCGGCTCAAGCCGGAGGAGGGCGAGCAGCTGGTGCGCGTGGCCTCGCTTCTTGCCCTTGCCGTGGACGTATGGGGTGACGAGGACGCCGCCGCGGCGTTCCTCATCTCCCCGCATCCCATGTTGGACGGCGGAGTGCCCATCGACCGGGCGCTCTCCGAGATCGGGGCCCGGCAGGTGGAGGGCATCCTTCTCGCCCTGGATCTTGGCCTCCCGGTCTGATCCGTGCAGGTCTACCGGATCCACCGCCGCCGCTACGATCCTCTCGACGGCACCGGCGCCGCCCTGGTAGGCGGCCGCTGGAATCCGCTGGGCGTTCCTATGGTCTACGCGTCACGAGCGTACGAGGGGGCTTTGCTGGAGCAGCTCGTCCACGGCGGGATCGGCCGACTTCCGACCGAACGCGTGGCGTCGCGAATCGTCCTTCCTGACGACTGTGAGGTGCCCACGCTGGACGTCGACGAGAATCCGGACTGGCGGGACGAGATGCGATCCCGGGAGATTGGGGAGGCATGGGTGGAGTCCGAGCGTTCCCTCGCACTCCTGGTGCCTTCCTTCGTGGCCCGGCCCTGGGGATGGAACGTGGTCATCAACCCCAGGCATGCGGAGTTCGGCCACGTTGTCTTGGCGGAGGTAGTCGACGTCCTCTGGGATCCCAGGGTGGTCTGAGGGCTAGCGGGCTGTGCGACCTCATCCCTTCCCAGTCTCCCTGGGTGCGCCTCTACCTGAAGGAGAACCGCGCGGACTACTACGACGCGCTTCAACGTGTGCACTCCTTAGTGATATTTTTTGGTTTGTGTAACATACGCGGGTGGGCTGTCAAAGATACAGACCGTAATCTTTGATAAGGTCGTCCTTGTCAAAGGATCAACAGGCGACCTCATCCCTCCTACCTCCTCACCCGATACACCCACCCGTCACTGATCGAGTAGTAGATGTAATTGCCCGCCACGGTCACGCCCTGGATCGCCAGCCCCCCCGTGATCACGACCGGGAATGTGGCGGACGCCGCGGCCAGATCCCACCGCCCGATGTAGTCGGATGTCCACCAGTAGATGGCCTCGTCGGTGACGGCGAAGTCGATCATGTTCTCCGCGTCGAAGATCGAGGTGGCGGGTCCCCCCGGAACCGGAAACCTCCGGACCACGGAGTTCCCGTTGGTCGCGGTGTCCAGCCAGAAGAGGGTGGTGCCGCCGCTTCCGTTCGGCACGGCCTTCAACTTGTCGGGCGAGAAGACGCCGGCGCCCGAGAGAAGCGTGGACTGGGCCCCGCCGCCTGCGGGCATCGTCTTCAGGTGCGAGCCATCCGTGGCCCCGATCCAGTAGAGGTTGCTTTCGTCCCGGGCCAGGCCCCGCGTCCCGCCGAGGGTGAATACGTCGACCTCTTCGGGCGTCGCACCGGACATGAGGATGCGGTAGAGACCGTCCGTGATGAACTCGTGAAGTAGATATACGGGGGCGCCGGCAGGCCACGGTAGGCGTCAGAAGCCGAGCCAGTAGCTGAACTTCACCATGAAGATGTTGGTCACCGGCGCGGATAACAGCCGGTCGAGGTCGCTCGTCATGTCCAGGTCGCCCGTGACGAGATCGTCGTCCCGGGCCGACGACCACACGACGAACAGTGTCGAGCCGGGCTTGTATTCCCACCTGAGCACCGCGTTGGTGCTGAGCTCCCGCACGTTGAAGTCGCGGTCCCTGAACGAGAACTCGGGATCACCCTCTCCGGTTTCATCCACGTGGTAGCGCCCGCCTTCCAGCGTCACTACCGCCGGATTCAGCAGCGCGAGGCGGTCGTCGAAATCCCCGGCGCCCGGGTCGACGACACGCCGGAACTTCGAGTACTGGCCGCTGCTCATGAACGGCTGCGCGTAGAAGTCCAGCGCCAGGTCCGGCGTGAACGAGTAGCTCAGCTGCAGCGTGAGCGCGGCCGTCGTCTGGTCGAGCCAGCCCATCACGTACTCTCGGTCGCCCCCGTCCGCCCTCGACGCCCCGGCCACGTACTGGTCGGGTTTGCGATTCCACGAGATGCTGGGCGACAGCGACACGGTTGCCCGGCTCGAGGGCCGCAGTGCGAGGAGCGGATCGAGGGTGACGACCGTGCCGTCCGCCCCGTGATCGTGGCGATACGTGCCCCGCCACTGCGCCTGCCACGACTTCCGCGAGTCGCTCGAGAGGATGCCCTGGTACCTCGTGTACGATGGCCGCCGAAGCGCCGGGCCGCCCCGCAGCTCCCAGGGCCACATTCGCGACCCCCAGTGGTCCACGTTGAGCGTCGCGGTCCAGAAGTTCAGGAGCTGGCCCTCCGTTTTCAGATGCAGGGACGGTCGGGCGATCTCGCCGGCGAGGGTAGAGGCCAAAAAGCCCTCACCCTCGACGTACCAGTTGCGGAAGATGGAGCCCGGATTGAACTCCCGATAGCGAGCCCTCACGCGTCCGTACACGACGTCGGTGTACGAGTTGTAGCCGGCGTCGTTCGTGTCTACGCCCGGCCCGCGCCCTCCGCCGCCCAGTTGGAACGTCCAATGTCCTCCGCCGATCTTCTCGAAGAAAAACTCGCCGGCGATGCCGCTCAGCGACGTCCGCGTGGGGTCGTACGTCAGGTGATCCGCGTCCTCCCGCTGATGGAGGTGGACGAACGAGCGCTGCGTGCGCGCGATGGCGTCCTCGCTCCCGCGCACGTGGGACCCGAGGAGCCATCCGCGAAGCTGATAGCGGGACCGGTTGAAGCGGTGCCAACCGTTGAGACCACCCACGAACGCCGAGGAGCGCAGGCGGTCGAACGCCTCGTCGTCGCGATCCCGATGGGTCGCGGTGGCGATCGCCCCGAGGCCGCTCTGCCCATCCCGGAAGTCGCGGACGACCCTGGCCACCGAGTAGTTCGTGAGGGGCTCCACGGCCTGGGCGGTGACGAGCTCGTCCGGCGCGGCGATCTGCGCCTCCTCCCTCGACGTGATCGCGTGGAGCACCCCGACGGACCATCCCGAGGACGTCTTTCCCGACAGCTTCATAGCGCCGAGGATGCGGGCCGTCTCCGGCATGTCGACAAAGCCTCCGCTCGGTGCACTCGCGCCAAGCTGTGGTGGTCGGCCGATGCGCCTCGAGTAGAAGGCGTGGCCCTCGGGCACCAGCGGGAAGCGGAAGATCTCCGCACCCTCGAGGAAGAACGGCCTATTCTCGGGATAGAACGTCTCCCTGGTCCCGAGGTTCACGACCGAGGGGTCGGCGTCGACCTGGCCGAAGTCCGGGTTGACGGTGGCGGTGAGTGTGAGGTTCGAGGTCACGCCATACTTGAGATCTAGCCCGGTCGAGCCCCAGACGTCGTTGTCACCCCGGAAGGGGTCGGCGTCGTCCACGTCCTCGCGGCGTCGCCGGGCCACGCTATACGGCAGCAGCTCCAAGCGGCCGGGCGCCTCGAGCCCCGAGAGGCCGTCGAGGTCCCCGAACAAGGACACGAGCCTGCCCGACTCGGGCAGAATCTGGGCCCAGTGGGAGGTCTCGGACCCGCGCAATCTGGCGCATGAAGTTCACACCCCACTTCATCTCCTCGGCCGAGCCGAACCGGAGCTGCGACAAGGGGATCCTGAACTCGGCGCTCCAGCCCTCGGCGTCGATGCTGGTCTCGACCTGCCACACGGCGTCCCACGCGACGTCCTGCTCCGTGTCTTCCAGGTGGAGGATGTCGACGCGTGTTCCCGTAGGCGTCGTCGCGAAATGGAACGCGGTCCTCCGGTCGTGATAGCTGTCGAGGAAAACGTACGCCCGGTCCGACACAGCCTCGTGGTCGTCGCGCCGTACGAACTGGGCGCGGATCTGGTCGGGGCTGGAGTCGTACAGGCGCATCCCGACATACACGGCATCGCCGTCATAGAGGATACGTGCCTCGGTCCGCTCGGACGCGGGCTCCCCGGGGTCGGGTTCGAACTGCCGGAACTCCACTGCGGCCGTCGCCAGCACCCACACCGGATCGTCCAGACGTCCGTCCAGGACGGGCCGTTCATCGGATCCGCTCAGGCGGAACGCGGTGAGCGTGCAGTCGGCCATCGACTCGGCCGGGCGCTCGCACGCGACGGGGTCGGGAACGTCGGATCGGAGTGCTACCGTGTCGGCTGTCGACGCTGCGGTTGCAAGCGTGAGACTCAACGCGAGGGCAGACACGATTCGATATTCCAGCGGGGCTACGTTGGACGACTGGTGGGAGGCTCCCACAGGCGATCGATCCGGGCAATGCTGCCCAAGTCGCCCGGTTCTGCAAGGACTTTCTCGGTCCACGTTCGCGGCGCAGCGACCGTTTCAGGGGATCCCGACGTGGGAGCAAGATAGTCTCCCACGACCTCCGCGAAGAGGTCACCCGGGCGCCGCAAGGCGAACGGCTGCTCGAGCCCCGCACGACGAATCTCGATGCAGTTACCTTCCTGAAGCGCTCTCCCATGAGACACAGCGAGCTGATCGTGACGCAATCGCTTCCCCGCAAGGCCTTCACCGTAGAGGAGGCGAACGGGCTCATCGCCACCATGGAGGCCGTGATGGAGGAGATCGCGCGCCTCCGAGATCTGGTAGAGAGCGACGACAGACAGCTTCAGATCCTGGACGCGCTCTGGGGATCCGAGGTTCTGGCCTCCGAAAACCCCGATCACGCGGACTTCGTGCGGCACCGAGCCGCGGTGGACGGGGGCGTGGAACGGATCCAGGGCCTGGTCCGAGAGGAGATTGTGGCCCGATGCATTCGTTTTCCCCCCGGGGGCCTCGATCATGGACTGCTGGACTTCCCGACGACCTTGGACGGGCGATGGGTCTACCTCTGCTGGAGGCGAGGGGAGTCGAGGGTGGACCAGTGGCACGAGATCACCGACGGCTTCGCGGGTCGTCAGCCCGTGACGCCGGACCATGAAGGGCGGATGGGCATCGAGTGGAGCGACCCCCCGGAGGCACCGCCTCCCTAGGGAGGCTCTCGACGGGAGGTTCTCGACGGGGAGGCGCTCTCGACGGGAGGGCCGTGTACCTACTAAGATTAATTGTCGTCTCAACGACACTTTGACCTGCTAGAGACCCATGAGCGACCGTTCGAAGCCACCCGTGGAATTCACCGATACCGCGAGGGACACCGTCCTCCGCTTCATGCAGATGCAGGGAGACAGTGACCTTGCGGTGCGCATCCTGGTCGCCAGCCCCAGCCCGCTCGATCCCCGCTACGAGATCACGATGATCGAGCCTGACGAAAAGTGTCCGGAAGACATGGTTTTCGACGGCTACGGGTTCGATGTGGTGATGGAGCCCGAGAGCGCGAAGCTCCTCGACGGGGCACGCATCGACTGGATCGAGACCCTGACCGAGAGCGGGTTCAAGGTGGAGAACCCGAACCTGGCCCCCATCGGCTCGAAGCCGTTGGAGGGCCCTCTGGCCGACCGGGTTCGACAAGCCATCGACCAATTCGTGAACCCCGGAGTGGCCCAGCACGGCGGACACGTGACGCTGGTGGAAGTCAGGGACAAGATCGTCTACCTCCAGATGGGTGGGGGTTGCCAGGGCTGCGGGATGGCGTCGGTGACTCTGAGCCAGGGGATCGAGCGGATCCTCCGGGACCAAGTGCCGGAGATCGAGGGCATCCAGGACGTAACCAACCACGGGGACGGCCAGAACCCCTACTTCAGCGCGTCCAAGTAACCGACACTCCGACGGAGGGCCTACCGTGTCGAGGGTCCTTCTCCTCCTTTCACGAACTTCGTATCGAGCCGAGGCTTTTGTCGCCGCGGCCCACCGCCTGAACGTTGACGTCACGGTCGGCTCGAATCACCGGCAGGCCTTCGCGGACCTGGCACCCGGCGGTGCCCTCACCCTCGGCGTCGGGGACGTCCACCGATCGGTGGCCACCATCGTGCGGTTCGCCTCGGACTATCCGCTGGCGGCCATCGTGGCGGCGGAAGACGACTTCGCACCGGTGGCGGCGGGGGCATCCGAGACACTGGGGCTGACGCACCATCCTCCCGAGGCGGTCCGGTCCGCTCGTAACAAGGCGGTCATGCCCGAGCGACTCGCGGCGGCCGGATTCCCGTCACCCTGGTTCCAAGTCGTCTCCGTAGAAGACGATGTGGAAGCGGCCGCGGCGGGGGCTAGCTACCCCTGCGTTCTCAAGCCGCTTGCGTTGTCTGCCAGCCGCGGGGTAGTCCGCGCCAACACGCCCGAGGAGTTCGGCCGCGCTTGGAGCCGGATTCGGGGGATCCTCGAGGAGCCCGACGCGGTCACGCGAAGCGGGCGTACGGCCGGGGAGATCCTGATCGAAGCGTACATGCCGGGGCGCGAAGTGGCCGTGGAGGCGATCGTGGTGGGGGGCGAGCTCCGGACCCTGGCCGTCCTGGACAAGCCGGACCCCATGGAGGGGCCGTTCTTCGAGGAGACCATCCTGGTGACGCCTTCGTGCCTCCCCGACAGCGTTCAGCGCGAGATCGTCTCGGTCGTGCAGCGGTCCGTAGCCATCCTCGGCCTCGTTGACGGCCCGGTCCACGCCGAGCTCCGCGTGGACGGCGAGCGTGCCTCACTCCTGGAGATCGCGCCGCGCTCCATCGGTGGCCGTTGCTCCACGATCCTCCGGTTCGAGCCGGAGGCGACCCTCGAGGAGCTCATACTGCGTCACGCGTTGGGGATGCCGATCCATGAGTACTCCCGAGCGGCCGGAGCCGCCGGCGTCATGATGCTGCCGATTCCGGAAGCCGGCGTTCTGCGCGAAGTGGGGGGGGCCGAGGCGGCCCTCGAGGTTCCGGGCATCGAAGGGCTCGAGATCACGATTCCGGTGGGCCAGAAGGTCGTGCCCCTCCCCGAGGGCAATCGCTACCTGGGATTTCTCTTCGCCGGAGGGGAAACGCCCGAGCAGGTGGAGACCGCGCTCAGGGTTGCGCACGCGGGACTCGAGGTGGAGATCGAGCCTGCATAGGTCTCCCCCTGTTCGATCAGTCGCTGCCCGACGACTGGTTGTCCCCCCGACCACAGGCTGAAGAGTCACTGGGCTCCTGATGGGCGCCGCCCTGGTCAGACCCCTGGTGGTGGTGTTCTTCGAGGTGAACCCGTCGGATCCCACCGTTTACGCGGCCATCGTCGTGACGCTCGGGCTGGCCTGCCTGGTAGCTTGCCTCGTGCCCGCACGGCGGGCGACCCGCATCGAGCTGGTTGACGCGCTACGGCCGGAGTGAGGGGGCCGACGCCGGTGCGAGTGGGAGGTCTCCGCGGCTAGCGCGGCTGAGGGCGGAGGGCTCGCTCCTCCAGCCCCGGGTAGGGTGTGCGGTTGCGCCAGATGATCCAGAACGCCAGGGCCAGCGCCACGATGCCGCCTACGTACACGCTCCAGGTGTCGTCACCCAGCTCGATGCCGCTCGATCCGAGGTACAGCGCCAGCGCGTTGTTGAGCGCATGCCAGAGCATGGCCGGGAAGATCGAGCCCGTCATGAGGGTCACGGCGGCCAGGATCACGCCCAGCAGCGCCGTCCCCGGAATCCTGAAGATCTGGAAGTGGAAGAACCCGAAGACGAGTCCGACCACCAAGCAGGTGCGCACGGGCCCGAAGCGCCGGCTGACGCCGTGCAGGAGGACCCCACGGAAGGTCAGCTCCTCCACGATGCCGGGCAGGACGGCCAGGAAGATCAGGATCTGCCAGAACGGGATGTGCTCGGGAAGGATCGCCTGACCGAAGCTCTCGATCAGCTCGCGGGGTACCTGCTCGAGCGCGAGATCACCGTACTTCCCGGTGGTTGGGACAACATCGAGTGGCAGTTGAAGGAGAATCGGCGTTACTGGAGCCAGCCAGTCGAGTTCGACATCGAGGTCGCGGTGTACGCCGAGTTCGGGTCGGTGAAGTATCCACTGCGGGTCGACCCGCATCCGCAGCTCAAAAAGTTGAGGGAGAAGAAGAAGGCTGACGAGTGAGAAATGACCGCGTCCCTTTTTCCTGGCCTTGGCGGCCCCCTTGGCGTCCTTCAGACCGGCCTTGAAGACCTGGTAGGGCGTGCGGCCCTCCATGCCCCTTTGGCGGTGCGGACGCCGTGGAGGCGATCGTGGTGGTGGGCGAGCTCCAGACGCCGGGGGCCCTAGCTGATGATCCGCTCGTCGTCGTCGTGGGTCCCCCACTTCTCGAACCACTTCCGCAGATAGAGCTGGGTGCGCATGAAGTTTGACGGCTTCGAGGTCGTGCCGTGCCACTCATCCTGGAAGCGGACCATGACCGTGGGCACGTCCAAGTACTGGAGCGCCTGATAGTATTCCTCGGTCTGGCCCATGGGGGTCCGGAGGTCGTTCTCGCCCGTCATCAGCATGGTGGGCGTCGTCACGTTCTCGACGTAGAAGATGGACGAGCGGTCGATCCACTCGGTGGCGTCCTCCCAGAACGGCGTTTCGAAGGTGCGCGTGTAGCCGATGTAGTCCGACGTGCCCATGGCGGACATCCAGTTCACGATGGGGCAGTTCGCTGAGGCGGCGGTGAAGCGGTTCGTGTTCCCGACGATGTACGTGGTGAGGATGCCACCACCCGAGCAGCCGTAGACGAAGAGGTTGTCTTCATCGATGGCGCCGCGTGACAGCGCCTCGTCGACGCCACGCATGAGGTCGGGCATGTCGGCGCCCGGGTAGTCGTGGTTGATGGCGTTCGCGAACTCGGTGCCGTAGCCGGTGCTTCCCCGGGGATTCGTGTAGACGACCACGTAGTCGTTCGCCGCGTGCTCCTGGAAGGCGAAGTTGAAGCCGCCGTTGTACATGCCGTGCGGCCCGCCGTGGATGGCCAGCATCATGGGATACTTCCGGGACGGGTCGAAGTCCGGCGGCTTCACGATCCACCCCTGCACGTGGAAGTCGTCCGAGCCGTACCAGATCTCCTCCACCTCGCCGAGTGTCACCCCGTACAGCACATCCGCGTTGACCTCGGTGAGCCGCGTCACATCGTTCGGGTTGTTCAGCGCGAAGCGGTACAGGTCTCCCGGCTCGTGGGCGCTGGAGATGGTCCCCACCGCGACGCCGTCCTCCGAGAACGACGACAGGGAGAGGAGCTGCTCGCCCTCCGTGAGCTGCGTCACCCCGCCGTCCAGCGAGACGAAGTGGAGGCCCCGGTAGCCCTCGCGGGAGACGCTGAAGTAGAGCCCGCTCCCGTCCGGCGCCCACTGGAGGCCGCCGGACCGCCGGTCGTAGTCCCCGGAGATGAGCCGCGATCCCGAGCCGTCGGCGTTCATGACATAGATCCGCTGGTTCCGATACGTGTCCTGATGCTCGTCGCCGGCGATGTACGCGATCAGGCTTCCATCGGGGGAGGGGACGGGCTGACCGTCCGGACCCCTCCGGTTCGTGAGCCTGCGAATCTCATCCGTCGCCACCGAGGCAGCGTAGATCTCGGCCTCCTGCCAGTTGTCGGGACGGTCCCAGTCGTCGGAGCGGAAGGACGTGAAGTAGATCTCCTTGCCATCGGGGCTCCACGCCACGCCGTTGTGGTTCCAGTTCCCTTCGGTGAGCTGGCGGGGCGTGCCGCCCTCGGCCGGCACGACGAAGAGGTGCGTCCACCCGGTGTCGATGTAGCCCATACGATCGCGCTTGTAGCCCGCGCGCTCCACCACCTTGGGCTCGCCCGTCCACTTGGCGCTGTCGGGGCGGGACGGAAGCTGGACGTCCGCGAACTCCGCATTGTCGTTCACCTGGCTGGTAAAGGCCACCCAGTCACCGTCGGGCGACCAACGGGCGTTAGAGGGTCCGTGCTCGAGCCTCGTGATCTGGCTCTCTGCTCCCTCCGCGTCCATCCAGCGTGTGAAGATCTGGGAGCAGCTGCCCTCGACCCCACGGGTAAACAGGATCCGTGTCCCGTCCGGCGACCACCGGGCGCCGCTGCCCTCGGTCAGGTGGCGGTTCTTCGAGCCGTCGGCGTTCATGATCCACAACGACGATTGTCGGCGGTCGTGCTCCTTGTCGATCCATCCTCTCGTGTAGACGACCTGGGAAGCCCTCAGGGGAGATCTGCGGCCCGGCGACGGTCTCCATGTCCATGTAGTCGGCCAGGGCGAGTCGCCTAGTGTCGGAGTCCTGGGCCGCGAGACCGGCCGGAAGCGCGGCGGTCGCCAGGGCGGCCGTCGCCAGCGCGGCTGTTCTGAGCGGGAGGCGGCAGGGAAAGGGCTGGCCGTCTGATCCGGCGTGGGGCGGGCGCCGGTTCTTAGTGCCGACGTGCTGTCGCTGACAGCAGCTCCCGCGCCCGCGCCGCGGGAACGCCCAGGTTCGAGCCCCCGAACTCCGGAAGGATGGCCGCGTTGATCGCTACTACCTGGCCGTCTAGCGACAGCACTGGACCGCCGCTTCCCCCACTGGTAGTTTCGGCGTCGTAGACGACATTCTGAGTCGTCACCTGCCCCACGATCCCCCTACTCGCCAGCGGCGTAACGTGCCCGGCTCGCGACAGCCGCTCGGCGACCTCCCAGAAGTCCGTGACGCCGGCGTCGCGGAGGCCTTCCACGAACTCCGGGTTGGTGCGGGCCATGAGCGCCCGGATCCCGAGGGGGAAGCCGATGACGATCACGGCGTCACCCGCCTCGGGCGGCCCTTCGGCCAGCGGTAGGTAGTCCGCTTCGCCACCGACCACGCAGCACAGGAGGGCAAGATCCGCGTCGTCGCTCGCCGAGACCAGCTCCAGGTCGAAGGGCTCGGCCACCCCGAAAAGGTAGCCGACGAAGCGCGTCATCCGTCCCCCGAAGCCCCTGGCGAGTATGGCTCTCCCGGCGGGGTTGAACCCCCAGGGGCTCGCGACGTGGCGGTTAGTGAGCAGGAGTCCGTCCGGGCTCACCACGAAGGCCGTGCCCGTGAGGAAGACTTCCAGGGGAGGCCCCGCGCCGTCCAGGCTGATGGCCGGCTCGCCGGCGGGGTTCCTGATGGGCAGGCCGCCCGGACCCAGGACCAGGCGCAGGGGACGGTCGCTCTCGGGCTGGACGAACCCGTAGCTCCCCTGCACGAAGACCGTCGAGCGGGAAGCGGCTCGAATCACCCGGGCCTCCGCTCCGCTCCGCTCTTCCAGCGCGTCCAGCCGATCCCGTGCCGTCGACACGCTGGACAGGAGCTCGGCGAAGAGGTCGCCGAGGTCTTCGGAGGTGGGGACCTCCGTTCGGGCCCGCTCGAGCAGCTCGGCCAGTCCCTCCACCCGGGTCATCTCGTCGGCGAGCCGCTGCTCGAGGTGCGCGCTCCGGCGCGCCAGCAACACGGTGCCGAAACCCAGCAGGATCAGTACGGTCAGCACGCCGACGCGGAACCTATGAGCCGTTTGGGTCGCCAACTGCTTGGGGAGGTCGGTGAGGACCATGGCTGCCTTCCCCACGGGTCCTCGATCCGAGTTCCGAGCGCAGTCGAGGCAGTCGGAGAAGACTTCCGTCATCGTCTTATAGGGTGCGATTCCGGCGTCGTATACACGGTAGCGCAACACCGCACCGTCCCGGCCGATCTCCAGGACGTCCCCCGAGGCCAGGGTGAACCGCTTCACCTGCTCGCCGTTGACCCAGACCTCGCTGTCACCCTCGGCCGCCACCTCGTACGTGGTGCCTCTACAGCGCAGGGTAGCGTGGTGGGGCGCCGGGAGGGGCTCGGTATCGAGGGGCAGTTGGAGATCCATGCCGGGTCCGGTGCCGATCTTGATCTCGTTCGCCGAGAGGCGGTGGGAGCACCCCCGTTGGCTCCCCGAGAGATGGACGAGGACGGGCGTGGGCCGGGGCTCGCCTGGCTCGCTCTCCGTCGTCACTTCTCGGTCATCCGCGTCCATCGGATCCACACTCGTGTCGCTGCGCCGTGCCTCGGCCGGGAGTTCCGGCTTCGCGCCTTCGTCTCAGCCTAAGAGTGCCTGAAACGGCTTCCAGCCGCCATACCCGTGGGCCGGTGCTCGCCGAATGGATCACGTGCTCGGCAACACCGTGACACTTTGGTAGCGGGACACTAGACTGGCCGGGTCCGGGGGGGATGCTCATGCTCCCCATCGCCATCGCGACGGGCTTGGGGAGGTTTGAGGTGGTCCTACTTCGTTGGACAGTCCGAGGGCGATCTTAAGGTGGATTCCGATGGTCTCCAAAGCCCTCGGGGTCCCGCTTGAGGCCGGGTGTTCTCCTTCGAGCCCGGTTTGAATATAACCTCCGTCTTCCCGTCGGGACTGGTTCCCGATGGGAAGACGGAGGGAAGGGCCGCGCGTAGATCCCGCGACGATCGCAGGCGTCGTTGCGCCGGTTGGGTGGCGTCGCGCCGGATCGTCCTCACCACACCTCCGCGCCTTCGCGATAGGCCTCGCCCGGCGTCCGTCCGCCCAGCGACGAGTGCGGGCGCGCTTCGTTGTAGAAGTCGATCCACGAGCCGATGATGCGTTGGGCGTCGGGCCCGTCCCGGAGCTCGTAGAGGTACACCGCCTCGTACTTCAGCGACCGCCACAGCCGCTCGATGAAGATGTTGTCGAGGAAGCGGCCCCGGCCGTCCATCGAGAAGCGCACGCCCGCACCCAGCACCCGGTCGGCGAACGTCTCGCTGGTGAACTGGGAGCCCTGATCCGTATTGAGGATCTCCGGAGCCCTCCAGCCCAGCGCGTCGTCCAGCGCCTGGACGCAGAACGACGCGTCCATCGTGTTCGACAGCCGCCAGGCGAGCACGTGCCGGGTCGCCCAGTCCATCACGGCCACCAGGTAGAAAAACCCTTGCGTCACCGGGACATAGGTGATGTCCGCGCACCACACGTGGTCCGCCCGCGAGATCGTGAGGCCCCGCAGCAGATAGGGGAAGACCCGGTGCTCCGGACTCGCCACGCTCGTGCGCGGCCGCCGGTAGGTCGCCTCCATCCCCATCAGGCGCATGAGCCGCCGGATCCGGTGCCGGCCCGCGGCAACGCCCTCGCGGCGCAGATGCCGCATCAGCTGCCGGCTCCCGTAGAACGGATACGCCATGTGGAGCCCGTCCATGCGCCGCATGAGCGCCAGGTCCTCGGCGCTCTCCCCCTTCGGCCGGTAGTACTGCGACGACCGGCTCACGCCCAGCAGCGCGCACTGCCTCGAAAGACTCAGCGGTCCGTCCCGCTCGATCATCCGCCCCCGCTCCGCCCGGCTCAGCGCTTGAGCCCGCGCCGAAAAAAATCCCGCTCGACCGTGAGCTCCCCGATCTTGGCGTGCAGGTCCCGGATCTTCGCCTCGTGCTCCAGGGCGGCCTTGCGGCCCGCGCCCCCGGCAAACACCTCCGGCAGCCCTTCGAGCAGCTGCCGCTTCCATGTGGTCACCTGGTTCGGATGAAGCTCGTGCCGCGCCGCGATCGCCTGCACGCTGTCCCGCTCGCGCAGCGCCTCGAGCGCTACCCGTGCCTTGAACTCCGCCGTGAACCGCCGTCTCTTCCTGGCCATCTCGGTGCCTCCTCTTCCGCTCTGGAATCCACCTTAACGACCTGTCCAAAAAACCGGGACCACCTCAGTTGGAGGGGAAGGACGCGTCCCATGCCACGGTCTGAATCGGGTTTGCGCGTACGGGCGACCGGTTGCACCGTGCGTTCGTCGGCGGTCCACGCCTCCTCGCAGAGGGTCCCATCGGAAAATGATCGAGCGCGTCTTCATCCTCAAGCGAACCGAGCTGTTCAAGGGACTTCCCTCAGACATCCTCGCCAGCTTCGTCAGCCACCTGGACGAGATCTACGTCGGCGCGGGCGAGACGATCTTCGAGAAGGGCGACATCGGAAAAGCGATGTACGTGGTCGTGGACGGGAAGATCCGCATTCACGACGGCGACCGGGAGATCGAGGTCGTGGGGTGCGACGAGGTGTTCGGCGAGATGACGGTCCTCACCGCCGAGGTCCGTAGCGCGTCGGCCACGGCCCTGGAGGAGAGCCGGCTCCTCCGCCTCGATCAGGACGTCCTTTACGAGGTGATGGCGGGGCGGCCCGCCATCTCCCGGGAAATCATCAGGGTGCTGGTGAACCGGCTGCAGTAGCCCAGCATTTTGACACACAAACAGATACTGGCTGGCTTCGCGTCATCTCACCGGGAAGTGGTCAGGCCAGGAGCTTCCCCGGGTCTCGACGTTCTCGTGCAGCCGCTGGACGATCATCTTAATCAGCGCCCGCGCCACCGAGACCTGATCGGCGATGAGCTCGTAGAGGTCTCCCTGTGTGAAGCACAGCATCCGCGTGGGCTCGCAGGCGGTGACGGAGGCGGTCCGGGGGCCCGAGTGGAGAACCGTGAACTCGCCGAACACATGGTCCTCTCCCACCTGGGCGAGCTCGGTCGGCCCATCGTGGATTCGGACGCGGCCGCCGGTGACGAGATACATGGAGTCCCCCACGTCTCTTTTCGAGAACACGGCCTCGCCATCGTCCACATTCACCTCCTGGAGACGGGACGCCAGGGCGGCGAGGGCGTGATCCGAAAGCTCCGCGAACAGATCCACGGAGCGGAGGCGAACGGTCCGCTCGTAGAGGCGGGCGTCCTCCTTCGACAGGGTGACGTCCCCGATGTTCACGACGGATGCGAGCTGCCGGGCGCAAAGGAGGGTCCAGTCGCTCATGGCCTTCTCCTCCAGGATGCCCATCAGCTGGGGTGTGAAGCCCAGGGGCGCCACGCCCCACTCGCGCCCGAGGCGCTCGAGACGATCACCCGTGCCCAGATCCTCGAGCACGGGGAACAGCCATGCCCGCTCTTCGTTCGGGATGAAGTTCTCCACGACCTCCAGGGCGTATGACACACGCTCCCTGATCCCGCTGCTGTAGTTGTCCCAGGTCGTCATGGCGTCGCCCTCGGGATAGAGCAGAGAGAGGAGGAGAAAGATCCGGTGGCGCACCCGCTCGATCTCCTCGGTGAGAGCAACCTGAAGGACCCGGGCCTCCGCAGGGCCGTCCAGGTTCTCGGCCGCCATGAAGGGCACGGCGGCCTCTCTCCCCTCGTGACGGAGTCGCTCCGTCAGTTGCTCCTTCTGGTCGACGTCGGGTCTGAAGCCGCAGCTCACAAGGGCCGTGAACGCCGCCTGCCGCTCCTCGCGGTCCGAGAGGCCCGTAAGGGGGAAGACGTGGCGGATCACTTCCTCCCCTCGGATCAGTCCGAGGATCCGGAGGGCCAGGAGCCGGAAGTGCCGATCCCTGGCGTGGCGCTCGAATCCCTTCACCAGGCTGGGCACGGCGGGCTCGCCGGCGGCGATGAGGGCTTCCGACGCGTCGGCGGCCAGCTGCCGGTCCCGGAGGGCGTCCACCACGATGGGCCAGAGCGGAGCGTGCGCCATGGCCGCGGCGGCTTCAATGGCTGCCGCCCGGACCTGGGGACTCGGGTCGTTCAGGAGCTGGATGGCCTGGCGATAGAAGCTTGGGATGGCCGCATCCCGGAGCACGTGGGCCGCGAACACGCGGCTCACCGGAGAGTGGGAGTTGAGCTCCTCGAGGAGCTCGGCCCCGGCGTAGACGATGCCCTCGATGGAGCCGGACCTCAGGAGGCCCACCAGCGCGCCCCGCTTCTCGTCGGGGGAACCCTCGCGGAGTGCCGCCATGACGGCCGGGTCGATCTCATCCATCATGCTGCCGAGGACGCGAATGGCCTCTCCGCGGAGCGCGTCCGATACACGGGGGTCCTCTACGATCTTCCTCACCGAGTCCAGCGCCCCGATGACCCCGTGGCGCTCGATCCTCCTCAGGATCTCCGCCTGCACGTCCTCCGACTCGTGGTGCACGAGGTCGGTGAGCACCTGCTGGAGATCCGGGTGCTCGGCCTCCTCCAGGAGATGGACGGCGTAGAGCACGTTCTCCGGATGGGTGCTGGCGAGCTCCTCCTGGACCAGGGAGAGCACGTTGTCATCGACGATCTGCAGGCTCTCGCCCTTGATGCGCCGGCGATGGAGGACGGTGCCGAGGATGGTCACGTACTCCCTGCGCAGGCCCAGAGCCACCACGATCCAGATTACGCAGAACACCAAGAGCATGACGGAGAGCTCCGGCGCTCCGAGGTCGAAAAAGTAGTGCAGCACGAGGAGCACCACGCCGGCGACCCCGATGGCGGCCGAGTCGATGATGCCGTCCATGGTCGTCTGGATCGCCGGGCCCCTCTCCATGAGAGCAGGGGACCGACGTGGCCCGATGGCTGGAGGGGCGGATGGTGCAGGCCTATCTGTCCGCCGTCTCCGAAGACGACTCGGACGGCACTTCGGTCGAGGAGCTCGAGGTCCCCTCTCCCCCGCTCATGCAAAAGGTGGAGTTGGATCCCTTCGCTCTCCACAAGGCGGCCCGGAGAATTCCCCCGCGTGCCCGTGCGGCCCTGTGGCTCGTGTTGCTTCGCAGATGGAAGTATTCCGAGGCCTCACGCGTCCTGGAGACGGATCTAGATGACTTGAAGGATCTCCTTGGGTACCGGCACTTGCTCTTGACCGCGGTCCTCCGCGGACCGGACCAGCGGAACGGTACCAGGGCAGACGTGACGTAGGGTGTAGGAAGCATGAATTGTACGGAAGCTAGATACGCACTTTGGCCACCCGAGCGGCCTCGGCTGGCAGGCACGGCCGTCCTGGAAGCACGGCAGCACGTGGAGACGTGCGAGGCTTGCCAGGGTTATTTCGAGCAGGACAGGCTCCTTCTCGACGTGTACGACCGGGTGAGTCGGCAACGGACCCCCGGGCGCGTTCGCGAGCGCGTCTTCGACTCGCTGGCCCGTGAGCGGGCCAGGGCTCTCGGTGTTCCGGAAAACGCCGACGCTGGCGTCCGGGCAGTCACCCGCAGGCGGTGGGCGCTCGCCGCTGTCTCGTCCATCGCGGCGCTCTTCGTCGTCGCGCTGGGAAGCTTCCTCGTGGAGCGTTCGGCTCCCCAGGAAGAGGCCGGGCTGTTCGTCGAGGACTACCTCCGGTGGGCGGTGGGCGAGGATCGCATCGTCACCTCCGACGTGAACGAGATCAGCCGGTTCCTGACCCGCGAGCTAGGACTCTCCATCACGCCCATGGAGGTGGAGGGCTTAGGGCTGGCCGGGGCGGAGATATGTCTGTTGGATGGGCGCCGGGGAGCCATGATTCGCTACATCGAGGACGGCCGGGAGATCTCCCACTACCTGGTTCCCAAGTCGGGAGCGGTGCAGCGCGAGCCGGCCGTGTCCTCTCAGCTCAGGTCGGGCAATGCCTTGGGACCGTCGGTGATCACCTGGGCCACGCCGCAGGTCGAGCAGGCTCTGGTGGGTGAGGTCGCTCCCGCTCGCCTGATGGACCTCGCAAGGAACTACGCTCTGGAGGAATAGGATCCCCAGTCTGTGGCTAAGGCGGCGCGACGCTCTACCCCGGTCCGGCTGCGGCGGGAAGCCCTCCGGCGGCCAGCTCCTTCTCCACGGTTTCCTTGATCGGGTCGATGGTAGATCCGAACCCGTAAAAGCCGCGGATGACCCGAAGATCACGATCCAACACAACTGTATACGGCAGACCGCGATAGTTATAACGGCTTCGCAGATGCCCACCGCCCTGGCCCTGGACGTAGCTTACGCCCCCGATCTCCTCGACGAAGGCCAGAGCGTCGTCGGGATCGATGTCCACGTTCAGTCCGATGACGGTGGCTTGCTCGGGATCGAGCTCCCGGGCGAAGGCCTCCAGGAGGGGCATCTCCCGACGGCAAGGTCCGCACCAACTGGCCCAGAAGTTCACGACCACGACCTTCCCGCGGTGGGCCTCGAGGCGCGTCCGGCCCGGGTGACCCAGTCTGGGGAGGTCGTACTCCGGGAAGGCGGCCCGCTCCGGCTCGCCGGTCCGGGAGAGGGCGTCCTCGCGGCTGGCGGTGTAGATGCGGCCACGTCTGTCGGCGAAGACGGCATCGTCCTCGGAGATGGGTCCGGACCGGACGAACCGCCCGTCCCGGTCGAAGGCCAGGACGTTGTCGGGGGGGCCGCCCGGGGTCGTGGCGGCCAGGACGTAGATCAACCCGTCGGGCCCGGTGACCAATCCGAACTGCAGCACCGAGAAGATCGGGGTCACGGATCCGTCGACGACGCCCAGGGACGGCGGCGCGACGGTCTCGCCGGGCTGCCAACGACTCACCCACGCGGTGTCGCCTCGGGTGTCGAACGCCACCAGCTCGGGTCTCACCGCCGAAGCGTAGACGACCGATCCGTCGCCGGTGGCCACGGTCCAACCCGTGTTGACCAGCTGCCCGAGGAACGGATCCGGCGCCTCGGCCGGAGATCCGACCGGTGTCATCTTGCCCGTGTCGACGTCTCGGATCCAGAGCAAGGGGTCGCTCGAGCGGATGGGCGCCAGGTGGAACTCGTAGACGCTCCGCGCCGCCACCATGGCACCCGCGCTTCCCCCGAAGCCCGGGGCCTCTACACCGTAGGAGACCCACTCCCGGGGTCTGTCGTCGGCGAAGCGGAGTCCCAACCCGTCGGCCTCCACGGCGAGTAGCGACTCGCCGTCGATAGCGACGGAGACGGGGCTCGTGAGGTTGCTGTCGTCGGGAAGGGCTCCCTGCGCGACCACCCCACGGTCGTCGAAGACCAGGATCCGTGCGCCGTCGGCGTCGGGCCAGGCCGCTCCACCGTCCCGCAGAGGCGCGGCCGCTCGGCCGCCCATGAAGAGAAGCTGGAGGCCCTCGGCTGGGGGATCCTCGTAGATCAGGAGGCGCTCGGCGGGGTCCGGACTCTCGATAAGCGTCCAGCCACCTTGCTCGGTGACGGACGGCCCCCGGTAATCCGGCAGCGGCTCCCCGGGGGGCGGCCCCCGATCCCCGCAGCCCGTGACAGCTCCGAGTAGGAGAACGAGGCCGGAGCCAAAGCCCCGGCCTCGTCGCATCGACGCCACTTGATGCATCGACCGCATTCTCACTACTACTGCATCGAGATGCTCTCGATGAGGATCGTGTTCAGGCCACCGCGCTCGATGACCTTTCCGGTCACGTTCACCGTGTGCTCGGCGTGACCTCTCAGATCCTTGTCGCCCCGCTCCTGGCCCATGGCCATGGTGACCGGCACGTACAGGGTTCCGTCCTCGCCCTGGAGGGCCAGCGGAACGCCGTTGTCGAAGCACACTTGGGCGCACATCCGGTGATCATTCCCGGACAGGTTGTAGACGGTCTTACAGGAAAGGTCGACTACACTGGCGGTGAACGAGACCTCGGTACTCTCCGCTGCCTGCATCTGCGCAGATGCGGGCTGTGCGGCCAGCGCCACAAGCCCGATGGACAGCGCGGTCAGTGCTAACTTGAGCATGGTAACTTACCTCCACCTCACCAAGTGAAACGGCTATCTCCCGGGCTCATGGACGTCCATCATGCCCGGCTCTACCTCGAATTCGAACGAGGCCGCATCGGTTCCGTCACCCAGATTCACATAGACCGCCCATTGGCCGTCCATGCTGATCTCGGCCCGGACCGTATAGACCAGGGGACCCTCCGCCTCGGCCGGGTACCTGAGGATGCCCATGGCCGGCATCTCGAGAGACACGACGTCGATGGAAACGGAGGTGCCCTCGGGAACGGCGCGATCCAGGGTGATGTGGAACTCGGTCGTGCCCATCTCCACCGGGTAGCGGTCGGGGCGCACGGTCACCTCCGTCCCTCCGGGCGCCGTGCTCACCCACTCTGCCGGGTCGGTGTTGGCCTCCATCCGCCCATCGTCGCCGAGCTTTGCCTCCATGTCGCCCGGGATGCATCCCCAGACCGACAGGGCGAGCAGAGCGACGGCCATTGAGTTCTTCATGGCTTTTCCCGGTTGAGGCACACCTTCACAACGCATGACCGCCTTGGCTGGTTCCTCAGGCAGGTTGCACGCCGGGCAGGTCGCTGAGGTTCTCACGCACGTGCTCGGGCTCCCCGACCGCGGTCCGGTGGCCTCATCGGTCGTTGGAGGGGGGCAGGTCCTCGTTAATAGCGTGCTGCGGAAGTTTTCGTTCACTGCGCTTGACCAACGCAGATCGGAAGAAGCCGCCACGGTCGTCGGCCAATTTGACATGTTTGACCCCACGACGGGCGGGCGCGTGCATGGGATTGTCACGTGTTTCTTGATCGATGGCAACGGGGCGAGGGTCGGTGGTCAGGTCACCCAGCCGCCCCCGGCCAATGGCGTGGTGGAGGTCGGCTTCCAAGTGGTTGACAACCGCCCGCCAGGAAACACTGCCGACCAGATGAGCGATCTCATCACCCACGGCGCAGGCCAGGCTGGGAATATTCTGCAAACAGCGTTCTGTGACGGGCAAGGACCGGACCTGGATCTAACGAACATCGAGGGCGGAAACATCGAGGTGCGGAACCACCCACCGTCAGGACCTTGAGCGAGGTGAAGCCCCGAACGTCCCAGCGGCGTTCGGGGCTGGCTAAGGCCCGAGTTGAGTTCCTAGGCCAATTCCCTTAGCGCCTCCCGCTGATCCTCGACGGGTTGCACGCCCGGAAGGTCGGCGAGGTTCTCACGCACGAGGTGCATGTAGATCATCTGTGGTGGCCAACGACGAGTGCCCCAACGCTTCCTTCACCTTCACCACCGTCGGCGAGCCAGCGCGTAGCCCGTAGGTGCCGGACGTCGTGACAACGGAAGTTGTCCGGCAACTTCGCTCGTGTGCACGCGCTACCGGTGTGGACCGTCAGGCAAGCGTGGCCCTGCTGACTTCAGCGAGCAAGGAACGCGCCAGGGCCACGACCTCCTTGGCCGTCACGCCGAATCGCTCGTACAGGACCTCGGCCGGAGCCGAAGCGCCGAAGTGGTCGATGCCCACCGCGCCGCCTTTGTCGCCTACCCAGCGAGACCACCCGAACGTCGATCCGGCCTCCACGGCGATGCGAAGGCGCTGGTTGGGTGGAAGCACCTGGTCCCGGTACTCCTGGTCCTGCCCCTCGAACAGGCGCCAGCTCGGCATGCTCACCACTCGTGTGGGGGTTCCATCGGCCTCGAGCTGGCTCCGGGCCTCGAGGGCCGTCCCCACCTCGGAGCCGCTGGCGATGAGGATCACCTCGGCCTCGCCGCCGGTCGCCTTGGCGAGGACGTATGCGCCCCGGCGTGCTCCCTGGGAAGAGGCCAGCTCGGTCCGATCCAGGGGCCGCACCTTCTGCCTCGTTAGGGCCAAGAAGGTGGGACCGTCGGTGCGCTCCACTGCGATGCGCCACGCCACCACCGTCTCCGCCGCGTCGGCGGGCCGGAGATCCACCAGGTTGGGGATTGTCCTGAGGGTCATCATCTGCTCGATGGGCTGATGCGTCGGCCCGTCCTCCCCCAGCCCGATGGAGTCGTGGGTGAACACGTACGTGACCGGAACGCCCATGAGCGCGGCAAGCCGGATCGAGGGCCGCATGTAGTCGGAGAAGATCAGGAAGGTCCCCGCGAAGGGCCGGATGCCCCCGTGCAGGGCCAGACCGGTCAGGATTCCTCCCATCCCGTGCTCGCGGACGCCAAAGTGGATCACGCGTCCGTCGGGGGCGCCGGCCAGGAGGTCGCCGCCCTCGTCGATGTCCGTCTTGTTCGACGACCCCAGGTCGGCCGAGCCGCCGATGAGGTTGGGCAGTCCCGCCGCCAACCCCTGGAGGACCTTCCCCGACCAGGACCGGGTTGCGTCCGCCTTGTCCACGTGCTCGTAGTCGGGCACGTGAGCGTCCCATCCGGGTGGCAGGTCGCCGCGCATCATGCCCAGGTACTCCTCGGCCAGCTCCGGATACGCCTCGCTGTAAGCCTCGAAGCGCTCGTTCCAGGCCGCCTCGAGCTCGCGGCCCCGCTCCGCCGTCTCCCGCCACGCCGCCAGGGCGTCGGGATCTACGAAGAACGCCTCCTGGGACGGGTAGCCCAGGCTCGTCTTGGTGGCCGTCACCTCGTCCTCGCCCAAGGGGGCGCCGTGGGCGGAGTGGTGACCGACCTTGTTGGGGCTGCCCTCGGCGATCTGGGTGCGGTTGATGATGAGCGTAGGGCGCTCCGTCTCCGCCCGGGCTGCCTCGAGGGCCTCGTCGAGGGCCGCGAGATCGGTGCCGTCCTCGACGCGGAGGACGTGCCACTGGTACCCGCTGAAACGGTCCCCATGGTCCGTGGACGTGCTCAGATCCGTGCTGCCCTCGATGGTGATCCGGTTGTCGTCGAAGATCCAGATGAGCTTGCCGAGCTTCTGATGGCCGGCCAGCTCCGCCACCTCGTGAGAGATGCCCTCCATGAGGTCGCCGTCGGAGCAGAGGACGTACGTGTAGTGATCCACCACCTCGTGGCCGGGCCGGTTGAAGCGGGCGGCCAGCCATCGCTCGGCCAGTGCCATGCCCACCGAATTCGCCACGCCCTGACCGAGGGGGCCGGTGGTGGTCTCGACCCCGGGGGTGTGTCCCACCTCGGGGTGGCCCGGCGTCTTCGATCCCCACTGGCGGAAGTTGACGATCTCGTCCTTGGGGAGATCGTACCCGGTGAGGTGCAGGAGCGAGTAGACGAGCAGGGACGCGTGTCCCACCGAGAGGACGAACCGGTCCCGGTCCAACCACCCGGGGTTCCCCGGGTTGTGCTGCATGTGCTGCGTCCAGAGGAGGTACCCCAGGGGCGCGAGCGCCATGGGGGTGCCGGGATGTCCACAGCTGGCCTTCTGGACCGCATCCATCGAGAGGACCTTGATCGCGTCGATGCAAAGGCGGTCCAGCTCCGGGGAGCGACCGGTGAGCGAATCGGCCATCAGGCACTCTCCACGACGAAGTTGACGAGGCGGTCGGGTACGTATATGACCCGTCTCACAGTGGCGTCCTCCAGGTAGCGCGCGACATTCTCGTCCGACTGGGCGAGCTCTTCGGCGGCTTCCTGGTCGATACCTGCCGGACCCCGAACCGTGGCCCGGAGCTTTCCGTTCACCTGCACTGCAAGCTCCACCGACGTCTCACGGGTCTTGGCCTCGTCGTAGGAGGGCCAGTTGGCCCCGGCGAAGACGCTCTCCTCGTGCCCCAGGCGCTCCCAGAGCTCCTCGGCCAGGTGTGGTGCGAATGGGGCCACCAGCACGACCAGGGCCTCCACCTCGGCCTTGGCCGCCGCACGCCCCCCGGCGCGCACCATGTTCAGGTACTCCATCATGGCCGCGATGCACGTGTTGTACCCCAGCTCGGGCAGCTGCTGCGTGACCTGGCGGATGGTCTGGTGCAGCTTCCGCTCCACGTCCGGATCGGCCTCGGCATCGTTCCCGGCGGCGGCCGTCACCGTCTCGTGCAGGCGATGCAGGAAGCCGTGGGGCCCCTGAATGCCCTCGTCCTGATAGTTCCCACCCTCTTCGTACGGCCCCAGGAACATGAGGTAGGTGCGGAACGCGTCGGCGCCGTAGCGCTCGATGATCTCGTCCGGCACGACGACGTTGCCCCTGCTCTTGGACATCTTGGCGCCCTCGCGGATGATCATCCCGTGGGCACGGAAGCGCTTGAAGGGCTCCTCGAACTCCAGGTGGCCCAGGTCGTGGAGGGCCATGGTGATGAAGCGCGCGTAAAGCAGGTGCAGGACCGCGTGCTCGTTGCCTCCGATGTAGGAGTCCACCGGCAGCCAGCGCCGCGTGATGTCCGCGTCGAAGGGGATGTCGTCGAACTCCGTGGACGGGTAGCGCAGGAAGTACCAGGAGCTGTCCAGGAACGTGTCCGACACGTCCGTCTCGCGGCGGGCTTGGCCTCCGCATTCCGGACAGTCGATCCGGTACCAATCCTCCACCCGGGCGAGGGGGCTCACGCCGGAATCGTCGGGCTTGAAGTCCTCCAGCCTGGGGAGCACCACTGGCAGGTCCGACTCCGGGACGGCGACCGGGCCACACGCATCGCAGTGAATGATGGGGATGGGCGGGCCCCAGTACCGCTGCCGGGAGATGCACCAGTCGTGCAGCCGGTAGCTCACCTTCGTCTCGGCCATATCCCGCTCGGCGAGCCAGCTTGTGATGGCCTGCTTGCTCTCGGAGACCGGCACGCTGTCGAACTGACTGGAGTTGACCATCACCCCGTCGCCCAGGTACGCCTCGGCCAGGGAGGTGTCGGCGTCCTGGCCGGGGCCCGCCACCACACGCCGGATGGGCAGGTCCATGGCCTCGGCGAAGTCGAAGTCCCGCTGATCGTGGCCCGGCACGGCCATGATCGCCCCCGTCCCGTATTCCATGAGCACGTAGTCGGCGACCCAGACGGGGATGGGCAGGCCAGTGGCAGGGTTCAGGCAGTACCCTCCGGTGAACACGCCGGTCTTGTCCTTCTCGATCTTCTGACGGGCGACCAGATCCTTGGCCGTCGCCTCTTCGCGATAGGCCGCGACGGCCTCGGCCTGCTCATCACTGGTCACGTCGTCGACCAGGGGGTGCTCAGGGGACAACACCATGTACGTGGCCCCGAAGACCGTGTCTGGCCGAGTCGTGAAGACGTCGATTGGCGCGCCGTCGACGGCAAGGGCGGAGCCGTCCACAGTCGGTTGATCGGAGTCGGGTCCGGCCACCCCCTCGGGGGGCAGGATGGGGAAGCGCAGAACGGCTCCCTCGCTCCGGCCGATCCAGTTGTGCTGGGCCTTCTTCGTCGTCTCGGACCAATCGATGTCCTCCAGGTGGCCCAGGAGCCGATCCACGTACTCCGTGATCTTGAAGAACCACTGGGCGATGCGCCGCTGCTCAACGGGGGTGGCACACCGCTCGCAGCGTCCCGAGATGACCTGCTCGTTGGCCAGCACCGTCATGCACGAGGGACACCAGTTGACCGGCGCTTCCTTGCGCTCGGCCAGACCCGCCTTGAAAAGCCGGACGAAGATCCACTGGGTCCAGCGGTAGTACGCCGGATCGGTGGTGTCGACGGTGTGGTTCCAGTCGAACATCCCGCCGACGCGTCGCAGCTGCCTCGTGAAGTTGGCGACGTTCCTGGGGATGAGGTCCATCGGATTGACGCCCTGCTGGAGGGCGAAGTTCTCCGAGTGGATGCCGAAGGCGTCGAATCCGATGGGCTCGAAGACGCGCCTTCCGGTGAGCCGCTGGAAGCGCCCGTGCACGTCCGCGCCGGTGAATGCGTAGATGTTGCCCACATGCAGACCCTCGGCGGAGGGGTAGGGGAACATCATCAACTGGTAGTAGTGGTCCTCGTTGGTCTGGAGGGCCTCCTGGGTGAAGCTGTTCGTGCCTAGCCTCTCCCACGTGTCCTGCCACTTGGCCTCTACTTCGGACGGCGCATAGCCGCCGTTTCCATCGCTGCTCATCTATGCTTGCTGGGGCGTTGTGCCGGGTGGGGGTGCCGAAAAATGAACCCTAACCTATACCGGGTGTGAGGGCATTACAACGCGTCGCCATCAGAGGTCCCCGTCGGGCGCGCCGACGCCGTCCCGGGTCACTCACCGGCGTTGTCCCCGTTCAGTCAACGGCGCCGTCCCGGGTCAGTCGCGGGCGCCTTCCGGCTCAGCCGCCGCCGTCCTCCGGGCTGTCATCCGCCGCGGCGAACCCCATGATCTCCATGAGCCGAAGCGCGTTCGTGGAGGTGGCGGTTCCCCGTCGGAGCCTGTAGTCGAAGGCGATGGGCGGGCCCCCTGCGCGCACTTCCAGGGACTCCCCGAAGTGGACGAAGACGGCTCGCTCACTCAGATCCGGTGCATCGGCCAGGGTGAGATCGTGGGTGGTCACGGCGCCGATGGTCTCCTGATCCAGGAGGTGACGTAGGATGCGGCGGGCGGCGATCTGCCGCTCGGCGGTGTTCGTCCCCTGGAGGATCTCGTCGAGGAGGTAGAGGACCGGCACGTCCCGAGCGGCTCCGGCCGCCTCGGCCACCGACTTGAGGCGCTGGAGCTCGGCCATGAAGTAGGAGATCCCCTCCTCCAGAGAGTCCCGGATGCGCATGCTAGTGCGAAGGTCGACGGTGGGGAGGCGCATGGACGCCGCGCAAACCGGTCCTCCGGCCCCGGCCAGGACCACGTTGGCGCCAAGGGCACGGAGAAGGGTGCTCTTGCCCGACATGTTGGAGCCCGTCACCAGGAGGAGGCTTCCGGGTGGCCCCACCTCCACATCGTTCCGGACCGCCGTCTCGGGATTGAGGAGTGGGTGGCCCAGTTGCTCCACGTCCAGGATCTTGAGGTCGGTCCTTCCGACCTCGGGAAACACCCAGTCCGGATGGCAGTGTGCGAGCCCGGCCAGGGCCGAGAGGGCGTCTACGCGTCCCAGCGCCTCCATCCAGCCACGGAGGTTCCTGCCGTGGATCTCCTTCCAGCGCTCCATGCGCACGAGGATGTGAACGTCCCAGAGCGTCAACAGGTTCACGGGGAAGTGCACCTGCCCGTTGAAGCGGAGGTCCGACATCTCCATGAGGTGGAAGAGGCGAGCCAAGGCCTCGGCGGCCGCTTCCCCGTCTGGGGTAAGGCTTTCCCTGTGCTCGGTGAGCAGGGAGGCCCCGAAGCGCTGCTCCGCGATGCGGGCGATGAGCTCATGGTAGCATCGCAGGCCCGTCTCTCCGTTCGACGCGCGGGCGAAGTCCTCGTGGATCCGACCGAAGAGCCGCTTCATGAGCAGCAGCGTGAGGCCCACGGGAACCATCCAGAGGAAGGGCGCCATGCCCGCGACGTGGATGCCGGTGGTGACGATCGTGGCCAGGGGCAGGACCACGGCAGCCAAGATGACGGCGCGCTCCTCCACCAGCCAGGTGTGCGCTTCCGCCCACTCCAGGAGCCCGGCGATCTCCTTCATCTCCACGGGCCCGGCGATCCGTCCCGCGGCGTGGAGCTCGTCCCGGAATTCGATGGCCGGGGTCAGCTCCCGGACGGCGGCCTGGCGCTCCCGGACGGTGCTCGCCGGGGCGGGGGCCAGGAGCCAGTCCACCAGCGTCTCCGCGCCTGGCCGGGTGGCCGTCGTGCCGAGCAGCGTGTAGAGGGAGGCGTGGCCGAAGACGTCCAGGTCGTCGGCGTAGGGATGGCCCTCCGGAGCCGCGGGGCTGGGCTGTTCCAGGCCGTCCCAGTTGCGGAGCCTGCGATAGCGAGCCTCACGGGCTACCTGGGCGAGCTCCGAGTGCCAGCGCTCCTGGCGGCGGGCCCGGCGGTGACGGACCACGAGGACGACGAAGAGCACGACGAGGAGCAGGCCCCCTCCGGTGAAGAGAGGCTTGGCGTCGGTGGCGAAGGCGTAGCCCACGAAGGCCGCCGCACCCATGAGGAAGACCCACATCCGCTGCTGGGCTAGGGCGTCGGACCGCTCCCCCCGGCGGCTGGCGGTTCCGGCGGCCTCCGTCTCTCGGCGGCCGTAAGTCTCGAGTGGGTCCGGGTGTCCCTGGTGATCGGAAGGAGGAGGAGCGGGAGGACGCTCCGCGACCGTCGAAGTCTCAGGAGCCATTCGGTGCCGTCAGGCTCGACGCCGGGAGCAGATCGAAGGGATCGTCCACCCCCCCCCCCTCTGTGAGGTGCTCCACCGCAGCCCGGAGGCCGCCCGTTTCCTCTAACAGGCCCTGGAAATCCTGGAGTCGGTGATAGTACCGCATGCGGGCCATGAGGGTCGCGTTGTTGAGGGGCGTCACCAGAAAGCTCTGGAAGGTCATGGCCTCGAAGGACGGCTGCACCCGGTTCGCGAAGTCCTCGAGGTGGCCCTCGAACAGGCTTTGGCGCCGTTCCAGCTTCCCGTCGTAGGAGAGCGTCGTGTCGCCGTAGAGCTCCTGGAGCCCCTTCACCAGCCCGTCGATGAACGTCGAAAAGCGCTGGTAGTCCCGCCAACGTGCCTGGGCACGCAGGCACTTCACCGTGTCGGGACCGCCGCCCTGGCGGTTGCAGAAGAACTCGATGGCACCGACGCGGCCCACGAAGGTGGCGAAGCTCTCGTTGAACCCCACCTGGCCCCGGACGAAGAGGTGGGCGTGGGACAGCTCGTGGAGGACGGTCTCCACGAGATCGACCTCGTCGCGTCGCAGGAGCGTCGAGAGGAGCGGGTCCGCGAACCACCCCAGGGTGCTGAAGGCGGCCGTGGGACGCAGGTAGGTGTCGAAGCCGTCGTCTTCCAGCTCCTGCTGGTCCCGGAGGGCGTCGCCTTCGTCGAAGTATCCCTTGTATGGGACCCGGCCCACCACCGGGAACCACCACGTCTTGGAGGCGAAGCGGTCCCTCGTTGCCGCCGAGAGGACCAGGGCCAGCGTGTCCTTGTCCAGCTGGGTGAACGACGTGTACGAGTCACCCACCTTCAGCCCCAGAACCTCGATGGCGTACTGCCGGGCCTCCACCACGAATGTCAGCTTCGCCTTGGTCCTCTCGTCGGTCTCGGGATCCAGGATCACCTCGTGGAGCGGCTGCCGGGCCCGGAGGATCTTCGCCTCGGCGATGCCCGCCTTGATGACGTACATAGGCGAGCACGCCGAGACGATGAAGGCCACGACCCCGAGGCCCACCAAAAAGCGGGTCCACGACCAGCGAGGCATCGCTGCTACCGTCCTCCGTCTGAATCGGGGCGCACCGCTACCGGCCTCCGCCCACGTTGCGCATCAGGGGGATGCTGCCCTCGGTGGGCACGTATACCACCGACCCCGCGGGCAGGCCACCGAGCTGCTCGATGTAGTAGAACATCAGGTATTCGGGCGTGAGACCCTCGGAGATGATCTTCTGCGCCTCGGCGATCCCCTTGGCCTCCTCGATCTGCTGCTGCGCGCGCTCCTGGATGATCTCCGTCTGGAATCTCTCGGCTGCCACGTTCTGCTCACGCTGAAGCTTCTCATCGATGGCCTGGCGCACGGCCGTCGGAGCCTGCACGTCCCTGAGGAAGACCTCCACGACCTCGATGCGGTCGCCGGCCTTCGCCTGGATGGCCAGCTTCATGTCGGTGGCGACCTCGCGACGATCGGGGGAGAAGATCTGGTTGATGGACTTGGTGGCCACCGCGTCGCGGACGCCGTTGCGGATGGCGTTCAGGACGATGCTCCTCTTGATCTGGAGCTCCGAGCCGATTCGGTCGAACAGGTCGGGGGCCCTGACCGGATCGATCCTGAAGAGGAGCGATACCTCCATGGCCACGTTCATCTGCTCGCTCGTCTGGGCCTCGATCTGCTCCACGCCTGAGCTCTCGGGATAGCTCTGCTCCCGGACGGACATCTTCTCTACCGTAGCCAGCGGGTTGATGACGTGAACTCCCTGCTCCAGCGGCGTGCGATCGACCTGCCCCAGAAAGTGCTTCACGCCTACCTCTCCGACGCCGATGACGACCACGGCGTTAAGGCCGGCGGCGGCGATGCCACCCAACATCAGGCCGTAGCCGAGGAGCTTCGACTTGCCCCTGTCCCCCAGGGACGGTCCTACTACGAGCACGGCCGCACCCGCGACGATGATGAGTATGGCTAGCATCATGGATGCCATGAGAATCCTCCTATGGACAAAGGGTTGGCGCTCTCGGTAACAGGTGGGCTGTTTCTCTTGCCCTCTCCAGAGGTACGAGCGGCCGCACCCCACTTCTTCAACAGGTCTCTAAGGCGCGACGGTGACTGATAATGTACGCCTGCCATCCTCTGGGAGTAGCCTTGTTAAGGGATGACGTCTGACCCATCGTCCGCGCATGCCACTGGCTCAGCTGCTCTATCGAACCCTGCTTCGGGGCTTCAGGGTCGCGTCTCCGGCGATGATGTGGGGGTCGTCCAAGCTCTCCCGCGGGCTCCGTGGGCGGCGTCGCGCGCACCGAACCCTCATCGAGTGGGGCGATTCGACACGAGACCCGGCCCGGCCGGTAGTTTGGCTCCACGCCTCGTCCGTGGGTGAGGCCCTCCAGGCCAGGGCCGTCCTGGAGGCCCTCAGGGAGCTAACCCCCGACCTCCAGGCCGTGTTCACGTTCTTCTCGCCCTCGGCCGAAGCTCTGGCCGGGCGCTTCCCGGCCGACGTCTCGGCGTACCTCCCCTGGGATCTGCCCGAGGTCATGGGCAAGGTCCTGGATGTCGTGCGTCCCTCGCTCGTCCTGTTCACCCAGAAGGAGGTATGGCCCTCGCTCGCGGGGGGGGCTACGGCCAGAGGCATTCCCTCGGTCCTGGTCGCCGCGACGTTGCCGAAGGACGCCGGACGGCTGAGCCGGTGGGGGAGGGTGCTGCTGGGCCCGGCGTTTCGTCGCCTCGACTGCGTAGCGGCTATCTCAGCGGCCGACGGTGAGCGCTTCCAGCTGCTCCAGGTCCCTCGCGATCGCATCGTCGTGACCGGAGATCCGGGGGTCGACTCCGCCTGTGGCCGGGTGGCTGCCGCGGACCCGGAAGCCTCGCACCTCACGCTCTTCCAGGATCGGTCGGGACCGGTCCTCGTGGCTGGGTCCACCTGGGGCTCCGACGAGGACGTTCTGATCCCCGCTCTGGCCCGCATCCGTCGTGGTAGGCCCGATCTCCGAATCATCCTGGCACCCCACGAGCCGAGGGGGTGGGACTTCGAGGGCCTTCGTACGCGCTTGTCCGCGGAAGGGTGGTCGCCGACGCTTCTGAAGGAGGCCGAAGATCGGGGTCGACTGGACGGCGCCGACGCCGTGCTGGTGGAGCGGGTAGGGGTTCTGGCCGAGCTCTACACCGTGGCGTCCATGGCCTATGTGGGCGGAGCCTTCCACGGCCATGGCCTCCACTCCGTCCTCGAGCCGGCCGCTGCCGGCGCGCCCGTGCTCTTCGGGCCGCGGCACCAGAACTCCCTTGCGGCGTCACATCTGCTTGCATGCGGGGGAGCCAGGACGGTGTCCGACGTCGATGCCCTCGTCGCCGCCCTCGAAGAGTGGCTGGAGGACCCCGAGAAACTTCAGAGGGACGGCCGGCGGGCCTTGGACTATATTGAGGAGCATCGGGGGGCGGCCAGCCGAACGGCGGATCTGCTCGCCGAACGCTTCCCGGAGCAACCGTGACGAGGAGCTCCTCGCTGAGGACACGCCGCATCTTGCCAACGAATCACCTGCTGCCCCTCATGGCGGTGATGGCCCTCCTCATGATCTCCTGTGTCGGCGAGTCCCCACGCGCTTCGGACGGTGAGGGGCGCACGGCCGATCCTCCCGTCGCTACGGAGGCGCGGGAGCCTGACACACGGGGATCCGATGCAATTGGATCCGACGCACAGGCCTCCGACGCACTGGGGTCCGCCATCTCCGAATCCGAGGTTCCACTGCCTCCCGGATCCTGGTTGGACGTGGAGCCGGGCGTGGTGGCCACCGAGGGTGGCTCGGGTGGCGCTCCCCGCGCGCAGGGAGACGATGCGAGCGGCGGTGGTTCGGGCGAGGCTAGCGAAGCTAGCTCCGGTGACGGCGAGAGCCCCGCGGAGGCCGCCGGCGATCCGGGCTCGAGGGGTGGGCCGGACTCGACGGACGGGCCCGACTCGACGGACGGGCCGGACGAGCCGGATGCGACGGACGAGCCGGATGCGACCGACGAGCCCCAGGAAGCCCAGACGTTCCCGGCCCCCACGGCGACCACCGGCGGGGGGAGCCCTGTCGCCCGGCTGGTCCTCCCGGAGGAGCCGCTGCGCTTCACCAGGCCGGAGGCCGTACGCGGCATCTACCTGAACGGGTGGGCCGCCGGATCCCCGCTCCGCTCCCAGAACCTCCTCGATCTCGCGAAGCGGACCGAGCTCAACACCTTCGTCATAGACCTCAAGGATGCGACGGGCTACGTGAGCCACCCGACCCAAGTGATGTTCGCCCGGGAGGTCGGCGCCGATCAGGAGATCCGCATTCGAGATCTGGTCGGGCTTCTCGAGCGGCTCCATGAGGCCGACATCTACCCCATCGCCCGGATCGTCATCGTCAAGGACGCCCTCCTCATCGGCGCTCGCCCGGATCTGGCTGTACAGGACACGGCCGGCGGCGTCTGGGTGGACGACAAGGGCCTGATCTGGGCCAATCTCTACAACCGCGCAGTTTGGGACTACCACGTGGCCTTGGCCAAGGAAGCCGCCGCTGTAGGCTTCCCGGAGATCCAATGGGATTACCTGCGCTTCCCCGACGCGCCCGAGGAAGAGCTGAACCGGGCCTGGTATCCGGGGCGGGGCGCGCGAACGCGAACCATGACGGTCCTGGAATTCCTGGAGTACGCCCGTCAGGAGCTGGCGGAGTGGGCCGTGAACCTGACCGCCGACGTCTTCGGCGTGACCACCTCCGCCCACACCGATGTAGGCATCGGCCAGCTCTGGGAGGACTTCATCGGGGCGGTCGACATCGCCCTCCCCATGGTGTACCCGTCCCACTACTGGGTCGGCAGCTTCGACATCGAAGATCCCAACGGTCACCCGTACGAGGTGGTGCTCGAGGCCCTCAGGGACGGGATCAAGCGCTCCGCCGAGATCGAGGGCGCGGGGGCGACCCGCCCCTGGCTCCAGGACTTCACCTTGGGATCGCCCACCTACGGAGCACCGGAGGTCCGAGCCCAGATCCAGGCTACTTACGACGCGGGCATCGATGAGTGGCTCCTGTGGAATCCCTCGAGCCGGTACAGCGAAGCGGCCCTCGCTCCTGCGGGTGGCTACCCCGAGGGCACCGAGCCCACCATCAGAGTTGGGGGCAAGATCGTCCCGGTCTCGGAGCGTGCCGCCGCCATGGAGGCGGAGCGGACAATCCGTGCTGCCGCGGACAGTGTGGCGAACGTCATGGCCGAAGATACGGTGGGGATCCGGCGCTGACCTCGGGCAGGCTCCTGGCGAACTGTAGCTCGTGGAGCCGGGCGTAGAGGCCCTCCCTCTCGAGCAGCTCCTCGTGGCTGCCCTCCTCACAGAGCTCCCCGTGATGGAGCACGATGATGCGGTCGGCTCCCTGAACGGTGGAGAGTCGGTGGGCGATCACCACCGATGTCCGTCCCGCCATGAGCTCGTTGGTGGCCCGCTCGATCTGGGCCTCGATCTCCGAGTCCACCGAGCTGGTGGCCTCGTCGAGGACCAGAACCTGTGGATCAAAAGCCAGGGCACGGGCGAAGGATACGAGCTGGCGCTCGCCCACTGAGAGCGTCGAGCCCCTCTCTCCCAGCTCCTGGTCGTATCCGTTGGGCAGGCGCGCGATGAAGGGCGCGGCGCCGATACGCTCGGCGGCCGCCCGAATACGCTCCTCCGAGACGTCGCTCGCTCCGAGGCAGATGTTGTAGGACACGTCCTGGCTGAAGAGGAAGATGTCCTGGAGGACGAAGCCGATATGGGCCCGCAGCTCCTCCAGCCCGATCTCCTCGATGGGCACCCCATCCAGGCGAATCCGGCCTCTCTGCGGCTCATAGAAGCGCATGAGGAGATTGATGAGCGTTGTCTTGCCCGCTCCCGTGTGGCCCACGATGGCGAGGCGCTCCCCGGGCTTGGCCTGGAAGCTGACCCCCTCGAGGACCCAGTCCCACTCGTCGTCCTCGTCTTTGCCATAGGCGAACCAGACGTCCTCGAAGTCGATCCGGCCCTGGACGGGTGTGGGGAGCGGGGTCGGCACCGCCGGATCGGCGATCTCGATCTCGCGGTCCAGCAACTTGAAGATCCGTTCTGACGAGGCCATGGCCCCCTGGAGCAGGTTGTACTTCTCCGAGAGGTCCTGGATGGGACGGAAGAAGCGACGGGCGTACTGCAGAAAAGCCGCCAGCACGCCCACCGTCACGGTCCCCTGAAGGATCGACCCTCCGCCCCGCCAGATGATCAGGGCCAGGGCGATGGCCGTGAAGAGCTCGATGACGGGGAAGAAGAGGGCGTAGTACGTTATGGAGCGCAGGTGCGCGTCCAGGTAGTCCTGATTGATCTCGGCGTGCCTACGGGCGTCGGCCTCTTCGCGGTTGAAGAGCCTCACGACGGCGATCCCGGTGAAGCGCTCGTGCAGGTACGAGTTGAGGAGGGCCAGCCGCAACCGGATGTCGCGGTAGGCGGCACGGATCTTGGCTCGGAAGAGGAAGGCGGTCAAAGCGACGAAAGGCAGGACGCTGAAGGTCACCAGGGCGAGCTTCCAGTCCATGTAGAGCATGGCGATCAGGATGAACCCCAGCGTAAAAACGTCTCCGACACTGCCACCACGCCCGAGCTGAAGAGCTCGTTCAGCGTCTCGACGTCACTGGTGATGCGGGTCATGAGGCGGCCCACCGGATTCCGGTCGTAGAAGCGCAGGTCCAGGTGCTGGAGCTTGGCGAAGATCTCCGTCCGGAGGTCGTACATGACCCGCTGGCCGAGCCAAGTGGTGAGGACCGTCTGCCCGTACATGAGGGAGACGCCGCCGATGATGGCGGCCACGTACGCTCCTGCCAGCTTGGCTAACAGCGGGGCGTCGCCGTTGGGGATGGCTTCGTCCAAGGCGATCCGGGTAAGCCACGGACCCACCACCTGCAGGAGCGACGCGACCATCAGAACTGCAACGGCCAGGACGACGTACCACCGGTAGAGCCTCAGGTACTCCAGGAGCCGCTTCATCAGGCGGGCGTCGTACGCCTTCCCCAGCGCCTCCTCTTCCTGGTAGGGTCCCTGCGGTCCCTGCACTCGTCCTCCCTCCTGGCCGTGGTGGGGGGCGGGGGTGAGGGGTTCGGCCTACCCGGTGTCGAGAGGCGAGTTCCACGGTTCGGCCGACTCCGTTAGTGTCCCGTTGCCGAAGTGTCTCGGCCAGTCGAGGGCACGGTGCATCCGTGGGCTCGGCGTTGGGATTCCTTGCCGTAGCTTTCGCTACGCCGCGTCGTCCCGCCTTGATCCCACGGCGCCCCGACCCTCTTTGTGGCTCGCGAACTTCGGCAACGGAACACTAGAATCACCCATGGACGATTGGATTCGCATCCGGGGGGCGCGTCAGCATAACCTCAAGAACCTGGACATCGATCTTCCGCGGCGTGCCCTCACCGTCATCACGGGGCCCTCGGGGTCGGGCAAGTCCTCTCTGGCCCTCGACACCCTCTTCGCCGAGGGGCAGCGACGCTACGTGGAGTCCCTCTCGACGTACGCCAAGCAATTCCTGGACAGGATGGAGAAGCCCGACGTCGACTCCATCGAGGGCATCTCGCCCGCCGTGGCCATCGAGCAGAAGAACCCCACCAAGTCGAGCCGGTCCACGGTGGGGACGGCCACGGAGGTGTACGACTACTTGAGGCTCCTGTGGGCGCGGGTCGGCCGAACCTACTGCCCCGAGTGCGGCGAGCAGGTCCGTCCCGACACGGTGACCAGCGCGGTGGACGGCGTCCTCGAGCTCCCCGAGGGCTCCAAGATCCAGGTGACCTTCCCCCTCAAGCTCAGCGGTCGGGTCAATCACGCCCTGGTGGTGGACAACCTCCGGGCCCTGGGCTTCATGCGGCTTCTCGCGGACGGGCAGCTGGTGGACCTGAGCACCCCTGATGCAGGGGATCCCGACGATCTCGGCATCGACGTCACTCAGGTAGCCCACCCGCTGGTCGTGGTGGACCGGCTCACCGCCGGGCAGGAGGAGCGCGATCGCCTTGCGGACTCCCTGGCAACTTGCTTCGCCGAGGGCGAGGGTGAGGCCGTAGTGCTCATGCACGACCCGTCGGACGGGGGCGTGATGGGCCGTCTGGTGTTCACCGAGCACTTCCGCTGCGCCAATCACCCGGAGATCGAGTTCTCCGACCCGACGCCGAAGCTCTTCTCCTTCAACAACCCTTACGGATCCTGTCCAACCTGCACGGGCTTCGGCGCCACGCTGGACTACGACGTCGATCTCATCGTGCCCAACCTCCAGCGCTCCATCGACGAAGGGGCAGTGGATCCCTGGACCAAGCCACGGTATCACAAGGAGCGCGAGCAACTCCGCTCGTATACGCTGTCGCGAGGGGTGTCCCTCTACAGCCCGTGGAAGGAACTCCCCGAGGACTTCAGGGAGGAGGTGCTCTACGGGGCCGAGGACTTCAAGGGCGTGATCCCCTTTCTCATCTCCCGGGAGCGGAAGCGCTACAAGCAATACATCCGCGTGTTCCTCCGCCAGTACCAGAGCCCACAGACGTGCCGCTCGTGCCAGGGCGCCCGCATCCAGCCCAAGGCGCTCCACATCAAGATTGCCGGGCGCTCCATCGCCGACGTGAGCCGGCTCCCCATGGAGGACCTCCAGGCGTGGGTCCTCGGCCTGGAGCTCACCGCCATGGAAACCCAGATCGCTGAGACGATCCTCCGGGAGCTCAGGGCCCGGCTGGCGTTCCTGGTGGATGTGGGCCTCGGATACGTCTCTCTTGATCGGCAGATGAGGACTCTGTCCGGGGGTGAGGCCCAGCGCATCAACCTCGCCAACTCACTGGGGTCGCGACTCGTTGACACCCTATACGTGCTGGACGAGCCCACGGTGGGTCTGCACCCCAAGGACACCACGGCGCTTCTCCTGCTCCTGGGCCAGCTGCGGGACGCCGGAAACTCCGTTCTCGTGGTGGAGCACGATCCCATGGCCATCCGGGATGCGGACCACATCCTTGAGTTGGGGCCGGCGGCCGGGGAGAAGGGCGGCAACGTCGTCTTCGAGGGCACGCCCCAGGAGCTGGCCCGAGCCGAGAGCGCCACGGGGCTCTACATCTCCGGCCGTGCCGAGATTCCGGTGCCGGAGTCGCGGCGTCCGGTGGACGGGGCGCGGCTCACGCTCCGTGGCGGGCGCCTGCACAATCTCCAGGGGGTCGATGTGGAGATTCCTCTGGAGGCCATGACCGTGGTCACCGGCGTCTCAGGCTCGGGCAAGTCCACCCTCGTGCACGACGTCCTGCACCGGGCCCTCGAGCGGGAGCTCAAGGGGGGTGAGACGAGTGCCAAGGAGCATCTGGGCCAGTACGTCGGGGAGTTCGCGTCGTTGGAGGGTGTGAGCTTCCTGGACGACGTGGTGCTCGTGGACCATTCACCCATCGGCCGCACGCCCCGCTCCAATCCGGTGACCTACATCAAGGCGTGGGACGAGATCCGGAGGATCTTCGCTTCCCAGCCTCTTGCTCGTGACCGGCGCTACAACGCCGGCCACTTCTCGTTCAATGTGGCGGGGGGCCGGTGTGAGGAGTGCAAGGGTGCGGGGCGATTGGAGATCGAGATGATCTTCATGGCCGACGTCTACGTGCTGTGCGACGTGTGCCACGGGACCCGCTACAAGAGCGAGATGCTCGACGTCCGGTTCAAGGGACGGAACGTGGCCGAGGTTCTGGAGCTGACCGTGGATGAGGCCATCCGGTTCTTCATCCGCCAGGACACGCTGGGCCAGATGCTCTGGCATCTCCAGCAGGTGGGCCTGGGGTACCTGCGGCTCGGGCAGCCGGCACCGACCCTGTCCGGTGGAGAGGCGCAGCGCCTCAAGATCGCACGGGAGCTCGCCGGCGTGGCCGGCCGAAAAGGGCGGAAGCTCTACATCCTGGACGAGCCCACGGTGGGGCTTTCCGGAGAAGACGTGCGAAAGCTCCTCGGGGTGTTGAACCGCCTGGTCGACGCCGGGAACGCGGTGGTGGTCATCGAGCACAACCTCGAGGTGGTGAAGACGGCGGACTGGGTCATCGATCTGGGACCGGGGGCCGGGATCCAGGGTGGGCAGATCGTGGCTATGGGGCGTCCCGAGAACCTGGCCTTCGTGCCGGAGAGCGCCACGGGTCAGTACCTGGCGGAGGTGCTCCCGGGAGCGAAGGTCGGCTAGTGTCCTGCTTCCAAAGTGTCTCGGCGTCTGCACTCCCGATCCTGGCGGCCTTTCTGCTCGGGGGTGGCGGCCTGTCAGGTGGTCCGCTTTCCAGCGGGGTCCTCTACGCTCAGGAGTCCGGCGCCAGGACGTCACCCGCACCTGTCTCACCCGTGCTCCCCGTGGAGACGTTTCGCCTCGACAACGGCCTCACCGTCGTCTTGAGCGAGGACCATTCGGCTCCGGTCACGGCGGTGAGCGTGTGGTATCATGTGGGCGGCGCCCACGAGTTCGAGGGCTACACGGGGCTCGCCCACCTCCTGGAGCACCTCCTCGGCAGCCGGGTGCGGGATCTGAGCGAGGCCGAGGTGGAGCGGCTCGTGGAGGACGCCGGGGGTGTGGCCTCGGCGTCCACCGACGTCGATCGGACCGCCTTCGAGATGGTGGTCCCTGCTGGGGCGCTGGAGCTGGCTCTCTGGATCCAGGCGGGACGCATGGCCGACCCTCCGCTGAGCGACTCGCTCGTGAGGACGGCGACGGCCGCCGCAGCCACGGAGGCCCGGGCCCAGATCGACGCGCAGCCCTACGCCCGCTCGCAGATCGTGGTCGACACGCTGGTCTCCGCGTACGTGCCCTACCGCAACCCGTTGGTGGGCCGACCCAGTCTGGAGGAGGTGGATGCGTCCATGGTCCGGCGCTTCCACGGTCTCTACTACGTGCCGGCGAATGCGGTGCTGACCATCGCTGGAGACGCGTCCCGGACGAGGGTCGAGACCTTAGTGCGGCGTTACTTCGGATCGCTGGACGACCGTCCCGCCTCCCCTCGGCTGCCGCCGTTTCCCATCGTGCCGGCCGGAGCCGCGGAGAGCCGGGCCACCGTAGCGGATCCGTTGGCGGCTGCACCCCTGCTCTGGGTCGCCTACGCGGTGCCGGAGGCCGTCGACGAGGACCTGTACTCCCTATCCCTACTCTCTTCGGTCATCAGCGCGGGGCCCAGCAGCCGTCTCAACTCCATGCTCGTGGCCCGGACACGGGTCGCCCGCAGCGTCGTCTCGGTCCTCAACCGCCGGAGGGGGCCCGGCTCGCTCCTCCTGGGGGCGCTTCCCACGGAGGGTACTGAGCCGGAGCGTCTGGAGACGGTTCTCCTCTCGGTGATCGACGTCATCCGTGAGGACGGCGTCACGGAGGCGGAGCTGGAGAAGGCCAAGAACCAGCGTCGGGCGACGGAGGTGGCGGCACGCCTCACCCTGGCCGGGCGTGCCGCAGAGCTGCAGCGTCACCAGCTTTACGGGGGACGGGCGGTCCGGGCCAACAGCGAGATGGAGCGCTACGACGCCGTCACCCCCGAGGACGTGCTTCGGGTAGCACGCCGGTACCTGATCTCCGAGAACCGGGCCGTCGTGCTGGTTCTGCCGGGAGGGTCGGGCCTGGTGGCCCCGGCGGGACTCCCGGGACTCGCCGCGCCCATGGAACTCGTTGCCGTCGAGCGGTCGGTCTCGGCCCAGCAGGGGCCGCCCGAGGTCGCTCCTCCCGCGCCGCCGGCCTTTCCCGGCCTCGAGGAGCGCACACTGTCGAACGGGATGGCGGTTCTGATCGTGCGTGACTCCCTCCTGCCTTGGGTCGACGTGAGCCTCATGCTCCCGGGGGGCAGATCGGCGGATCCCCCCCTTGGCGCCGGCACTGGCGAGCTGGTCTCCCACCTGATCACCCGGGGCACGGACCGTCGCTCGTCCGCCGATCTGGCCGGAGCCGTGGACCGCATCGGGGCCACCCTGGCGGCGGTCGTGGGCACCGACTGGACCACCGTGTCCTTGGGTTCCCTGACGCCACACCTGGATTCCGCCTTGGCCCTAATGGCCGACGTGGTCCTGCGCCCGTCCTTCCCGCAGGCGGAGGTTCAGCGAACGCGTCGACAGGGCGTCATCGCCCTCCAGACCGGGTGGGCGGAGCCTCAGGTCATGGCAGTACGTATGTTTCGACACGCAGTATACGTATCCCATCCGTACGGCCTGTACGAACGCCCAGAGGAGGTGCGCGACCTCACGGCGGCCGACTTGAGGGCGTACCACCGCCGGGTCTTCAGGCCGGAGGGGGCCGTGTTCCTGGTCTCGGGCGACATAGAGTCCGACGACGTCGTGAGTCGCCTTGAGGCCCACTTCTCCGGCTGGGCCACCGGCACGGAGACCTCCAGGGCCGAAGCGCCGCCTCGAGGGCCTGACCCACTCGGGGCCCCCCCGCCCGAGGGGGACCGCAGGGGCGAGAGCGTCATCGTCCACACTCCGGGCTCCACGCGAGCCGTCATCCGCATGGGGCATCGGCTTCCGGCCGGCGATCACCCGGATTGGGCCGGACTGTCGCTCCTGGGTCAGCTCCTGGGCGGCGGCCCGGAGGCTCGCCTCGGGCCTCGCTTGCGAGCTCGCGGCTGGTCCGGAGCGGCTGTCGCGGCGCTGAGCCGACGGCGGGGTCCGGGTCTTCTGGAGCTGGACCTCGACGTTCGAGTGGAGGTGGCCGACTCGGCCATCGCCGAGGTCATGGCCGCCCTCGAAGAGTTGAGGAGCGAGGCCCCCAGGCTCGAGGAAACCGAGGCGTTCAAGAGCTTCATCGCGGCCTCCTTTCCGCTCCAGCTGGCCACTGCCCGGCAAGTAGTGGGGCAGGTCGGCCGCTTTCGGCTTCTGAGTGACGGCTCCGACGCCACGGGGGGGAGCTCTCTCGCCCTGGAGGACTACGCGGCGGCCGTTCGTGCTCTGACGCCGGACGAACTGCTGAGGATCGCCGGAGAGCACCTGAGGCCCGAGGACGTAACGGTCGTGGTGGTGGGAGATGCCACGCTCCTGCGCCCCAGGCTCGCCACCCTCGGGCCCGTCCGCATGGTGGACATGGACGGGGGCACCATCGACCTCGCTGACCTGATGCCTTCCGTCACTCCACTGACGACCGACGCCTCGTCCCTTGGGCCGGGCACGTGGACGTATCGCATCACGGTGGACGGCTCGGTCATCGGTGAGATGGTCCGAACGCTGGCCCGCGACCCCGACGGCACGCCGGAGCGGTTCTCCCTCCGGTCGTCGACCACCTTGGGCCCGCAGGTCCTGGTTCAGAAGGTGACGTTCGATGGACGGGAGTTCGGTCCGCTTAGCGGAAGCTTCGAGCTGACGCAGGGGCGGGAGCGGGCCGGTGCCCGCCTCGAAATCGTGGACGGGCGGGTTGTGGGAGACCGAACCCTTCCCGACGGTCGCACGGAGCCGTTCGAGGCGCCTCTGCCCCCCGGCTCCCTGGTGGGGGAGATGCTCGAGGTGGCGGTCTGGCTGGCCGACCTGCAGGAGGGCCTGGAGCTCGTTCTGCCGGTCGTACAGGTGGAGTCGGGCGCCGCCGCCCATGTGCGAGTGCGCGTGCTGGATCGGACCCGGGTGAGGGTCCCTGCGGGCCGCTACGATGCGTATCGCATCGAGATCCAGGGAGCGCAGGCCACGCAGCTCGTTTACGCCCGGGTGAGGGCTCCTCACGTCATCGTCAAGCTGGAGATGTCCGGGCAGCCCTTCATCATGGAGCTCGAGTCGGAAGTGGTGGGCAGGGGTGGCTGAGCCCGACGTCTCGCTCCTGCTCCCGGTGCGCGACGGAGCAGCCTATCTACCCGAGTGCATCGACTCCCTGCGATCGCAGACTCTCGAGGACTTCGAGGTCCTGGCCGTGGACGACGGCTCCACGGATGAAAGTGCCGAGGTCCTCTCGCAGTGGGCACGGGAGGATCTTCGCGTCGCCGTGATCCGCCAGCCCCGCCTGGGGATCGTGGCGGCCCTGGAGGCCGGGCGGAGCCGGGTGAGGGGCCGGTTCCTGGCCCGCATGGACGCGGACGACGTCGCCGAGGCCACCCGCCTCGAGGAGCAGCGGTCCCTATTGGAGAGCAACCCGGACCTGACGGGCTGTGGGGCGAGGGTCCGCTACTTCCCCAGAACTGCGGTGCGGGACGGAGGCACACGCTACGAGGCGTGGCTCGACGACATCCGCACCTCCGACGACGTGGAGCGGAACCTGTTCGTCGAGTGTCCCCTGGCCCACCCCACCTTCTTCCTCAGATCCTCGGCCGTGTCGGAAGTGGGGGGGTACGTCGACCGCGGGTGGCCCGAGGACTACGACCTCTTGCTGAGACTGTGGGAGTCGGGCGCACGCTTAGGGGTTGTGGACCGGGTTCTGCTCCACTGGCGAGAGCGGGAGGACCGGGCCTCGCGCCAGCATGAAGCGTATGCCCCGGAAGCCTTCTGGCGGTGCAAGGTGCACTACCTGCTGCGCACGCTGGCCCGGGATCGAGAGGGGCTGGTGGTCTGGGGAGCTGGTCCCCTGGGGAAGGCGTTCGCGCAGGAGGTCCAGAGACAAGGCGGCAGAATACGGGCCTTCGTCGATCTCGATGACCGCAAGATCGGACAGAGCATCCACGAGGCAAGAGTCATCCCCCCTTCGCGGATCAATGAACACCGGGATGGCTACTGTGTGGCCGCCGTGGGGCAGGTTGGGGCCAGGGACGAGATTCGGGAGGCGCTGAAGCGGGCGGGTTGGCGGGAGGTCGCGGATTTCATCGCCGTGGCTTAAGCGCGGCCGCCGGTGCACTAAACGAAAGGATCCGATTCGACATCTCAGGGGTTAGTAGTTCGGGTCGAACCGTGCCTCCTGGAGATCGGCATCACCGATTCGGTAACACCGATAATGTGAGAACCATGGGTGATCAGCCCTCAAAGCTAGAGTGCTTCCTGGCGGAGCTGGGACGCCGGCATGTGGTCAAGGTAGCCGTCGGTTACGCGGCCGTGGCCTTCGTCGTCCTCCAGCTCGGCGAGATCATCCTCCCGGCCTTCTCTGCGGAGTGGGCCCTCCAGTACCTCGTGGTCTTTGCGGTGCTGGGCTTCCCGCTGGTCATGGTCCTGGCGTGGGTGTTCGACATCACGCCGGAGGGGATCCGCAAGACCGACGCTGTCGACGCCCCCCGGCACTACGTCCCCGGCATGCCCACCGCCGGAACCTTGCCCCGTCTGGCTCTCCTTACGATCACACTGCTTGCGGTGGGGGGTTTGGGTTGGTGGTGGGTCGAGAGCGCTGTCGAGCCACCCGCTGCCGTGACTACGGTGGACGGCGGGCCAACGGTTGTTCCCGTGGCGTACGACCCCGACGATCCCATTCGCTCGCTGGCGGTGCTCCCTCTGGACAATTTCTCCGACACCGGCGAGCAAGACTACTTCGCCGCCGGGATGCACGAGGCGCTCATTGCTCGGTTGAGCCAGCTGCCGGCGATCAGGGTCGTGTCGAGGACGTCGGTGGCACGCTACACAACCACAGCAAGGACGATACCGGAGATCGCCCAGGAGCTGAGTGTGGAGGGCATCGTAGAGGGCTCCGTGACGCGCGCCGGCGACGAGATTCGGATCACGGTGCAGCTGATCCATGGTCCCAGCGACACCCACGTCTGGACCCAGAGCTACACCCGTGAATTCTCGGACGTCCTCACTCTCCAGGGCGAGGTGGCCGAGGCCATCGCCTGGGAGATCCAGGGGAAGCTGACGCCCGAGGAGAGAGCGACACTGTCCTCGGCCGCTCCCGTCAGTGAGGTTCCGGAGGCCAACGACGAGTTTATGAGGGCCCGCTACGCCCAGTCGAGACAGACTCTTGAGGGGCTCCAGGCCGCCATGGGCCACTACAGCGAGGCCCTGGAGGCCGACCCGACCTTCGCACCGGCGTATGCCGGCCTGGCCGGGACGGAGCTCATGATGGGGATGGCCGACCCCACCGACCCCGCCGCCTCGTTCGTGCGCGCAAGGCTCATCGCTTTGAAGGCGCTGGAAGTGGATCCCGACTTGGCGGAGGCATACGATATCCTGACGCTCATTGCCGAGCACCTCAGCGAGGAGATGGGAGATCCCGCTACACAGCGGACTCCGCCAAGGCCGGGGAGCGATGTCCGCATCGTGCGTCGGCGAGGGGAGGCGGCCGTGGGGAGTGGAGACTTCCTCACTGTCATCAAGCTCGACTCGGTGGTGACCGCAAACGTGGGCGAGTTCAGGATGGACTCCACTCGCATCCTCGAGAGCATGACCGAGGTAGGCCAGCAGCTCCAGGCGGCGTGGGCCGGGTGGGCCGTCAGGAGAGGGGGGCCGATGGCGAACCAGCCGACCCGCATGATCCATGCGGCACAGCAGTTGAAGGCCGCAGGACGGACGGAAGAGGCCATCGCACTCCTGCAGGAGGTCTGCGAGCTGGATCCGGCGCACCAGGAGACCTGGGAGGCGCTGGAGCTCATCTACGCGTCCCAGGGCGATTACGAGGATCTCCTGGACATGCGACAGGTCTGGGTGGAGCACGCCAGAGGAGACGCGGAGTCGGTGGCCCGGCTCGAAGAGCGGATGCTTGAGGACGGACCCGAGGGGTACTGGGAGTGGCGCCTCGAGGAGCTCCAGGGGCGCACGGCCGAGGGGCAGACGGTCTCGCCGGTCTACATGGCGGCGGCCTACGCGGGCACGGGGGCCGATGACGAGGCCCTGGATCTTCTGGAGGACGCCTTTCGCAGGCGGGACCGTCGTCTGACGTCTCTCCGCACCGATGCGGTGTGGGATCCCCTGCGCTCCGATCCGCGCTTCGCCACACTTGTGAATCGCATGCGCGGGCCGGTCTTCCGCCCGACCCGGCGCCCCGGCCTCTAGGAGTCTCTCCAGCGCCCCTCCGCAGGTCGGTTTCTCGAGTTGTTGAAGAGCCTCTTTTTCGTTAGTTTTCAACGACTTAGCCCACATTACCCCGTCCCTTCGCGGAGCCTCTTTGAGACGCATCCTCGAAGTCATTTCTGCAGGCCTTTTCTTGGCCGGTCTAGAGCTGGCCGTCGGAACTCTCAGCCTCACGATCTCCCGCCTGAGGGAGAGCTTCACCAACACGCTGGAATCGGATGGAGCGGATGGTGTGCCGTGGAGGTTCGCGGCTGGGATTGGGCTGATGGTATTGGCGGTAGCGCTGGCCGGATTGACGGTCCTCGGTCGCTACCGCCAGGGGGGAATACAGGAACACGACGGGTGCCCGAAGTGTGGTGCCCGAACCAGGAGAGTGCGGCGCGAGATGCAACACCGAATCCTTGGCCGGCTGGTGGGCAAATCGCTCTCGGCCAGGCATTGCGGGGACTGTGGCTGGAGAGGTCTCAGCTATTTGCACTGACGACGCGACCAGGGTGCGTCGACCCTATTCTACGAAGGCGAACTGAATGGCGAACGACGAGCTCCGCCCGGGTGGAGAGAAGGTTCTAGAACGTATCCTCGAAGACGAGATGCGTGAGTCGTTCATCGACTACTCGATGAGCGTCATCGTCCAGAGGGCTCTTCCCGACGTACGGGACGGATTGAAGCCTGTACACCGGCGCATCCTCTACGCCATGAGCGAGTTGGGACTCAGCCCGGGACGGGCGTACAAGAAGTCCGCCACCGTCGTCGGCGAGGTGCTGGGCAAGTACCACCCGCACGGCGACTCGGCCGTCTACGACTCCATGGTCCGGATGGTCCAGGACTTCTCGCTGCGCTACCCCCTCGTGGACGGTCAGGGAAACTTCGGCTCCATCGACGGAGACTCGGCGGCGGCCTACCGGTACACAGAGGCCCGCCTCATGGCCCTGGCCACGGAGCTCCTGGAGGACATCGACAAGGAGACGGTGTCGTTCTCGCCGAACTTCGACGGGCGCCTCGAGGAGCCTACGGTCCTTCCTGCCAAGGTCCCGAACCTCCTCATCAACGGCAGCTCGGGCATCGCTGTCGGGATGGCGACGAACATCCCACCACACAACCTGAGTGAGATCATCGCCGCCACCAAGGCGCTCATCGAAGATCCCCAGCTTCCCCAGGAGGAGCTCAAGAGGCTGGTAACCGGCCCGGACTTCCCCACGGGCGCTTACATCTGCGGCCGACAGGGCATTGAAGACGCCTATCGGACCGGTCGTGGCCGTATCGTCATGCGCGCCCGGGCCTCCATCGAAGAGGTGGACGCGAACTCCGAGCGGATCGTGGTAACCGAGATCCCGTTCATGGTGAACAAGTCGCGGCTCATCGAGCAGATCGCTCAGCTGGTCCGGGACAAGAAGCTCACCGAGATCCGCGACCTGAGGGACGAGTCGGACCGGGACGGCCTCCGGATCGTCATCGAGCTCAAGAAGGACGCCATCCCGCAGATCGTCCTGAACGGACTGTACAAGCACACCCAGATGCAGTCCACCTTCGGGACCATCCTTCTTGCTCTGGTGAACGGCGTCCCGCGCGTGCTCTCCCTCAAGGAGATGCTCCTCCACTTCGTCGACCACCGCCACAACGTGGTGGTGCGGCGCACGGCCTTCGATCTGGCCCGCGCCGAGGAGCGCGAGCACATCCTGGAGGGTCTCAAGATCGCCGTCGACAACATCGACGAGGTCATCAAGATCATCCGCGGATCCAGAGACGCCGAAACGGCTTCCACCCGTCTCCAAGACACCTTCGAGCTCTCGGAGCGCCAGGCCAAGGCCATCCTAGACATGAGGCTCGCCAAGCTGACCGGCCTCGAGTTGGAGAAGCTCGAGGAGGAGGTCGCCGACGTCCGCGCCACCATCGAGGGGCTGCGGACGATCCTTGGCAGCAAGGAACGCCGCATGGCGATCGTCTCCGAAGAGCTGACCGCCCTTGAGAAGAAATACGGGGACGAGCGCCGCAGCGAGATCGTCAACGATGCGTCTTCCCTCGAAGTGGAGGATCTCATCGCCGACGAGGAGATGGTCATCACCGTCTCGCGTCAGGGCTACGTGAAGCGGGCGGAGATCGATACCTACCGTGCTCAGCGACGTGGGGGCCGGGGCCTACAGGGCATGGGCACGAAGGAAGAGGACTGGGTGGAGCACCTCTTCGTGGCCTCCGCCCACGAGTACCTTATGATCTTCACCCGCTCGGGGCAGTGTCACTGGCTGAAGGTATGGCAGGTCCCCCCGGCGGGGCGGCATTCCAGGGGCAAGCCCATCGTCAACCTCCTGAACATCGATCCTGCCGACGAGATCGCGTCCATCGTTCCCGTTCGGGAGTTCTCCGACGACCACTACCTGCTCTTCTGCACCAAGGAGGGCAAGGTGAAGAAGACGGCTCTTTCGGCCTACGGAAACGTCCGCTCCGTGGGCCTCATCGGCATCAACATCCGAGAGGGCGACGAGCTCATCGACGTCCGGATCACCGACGGTGACAACGAGGTGATCCTCGCGACACAGGAGGGCATGGCCATCCGGTTCAACGAGCGGGATGCACGGAGCCAGGGCCGAGTGTCCGAGGGCGTTCGCGGCATCAGGCTCGGTGAGGACGACCACGTGGTCGGCATGGTCGTGGTCCGCCGAGAGGAGGCCACCCTGCTCGTGGTCTCCGAGGGCGGGATGGGCAAGCGCACCGCCATCGACGCCTACCGGCTACAAGGCCGGGGCGGCAAGGGCGTGATCAACCTCAAGACGACCGAGAAGACGGGTAAGGTCGTGGCGATCAAGTCCGTCGTTCCCCACGATCAGCTCATGGTCATCACGCGGAACGGCGTCATCAATCGCCAAAACATCGACGAGATCCGGGTGATCGGCCGGGCGACGCAGGGAGTCCGTCTCGTGAACCTGGACGATGGCGACGTGGTCATGGACGTGGCGCGCGTCATCCCGGAGAACGAGAACGGCGATTCGGACGGCGACGACGCGTCCGAGGCAGAGGACAGCGCGGACGTCGAGGCTACGGTCGGAGTCGAGGGCGCCGCGGTCGCGGAGGGCGGTATGGGTGCCGAGGCGACACAGGAGACCGGGGACGCCGAGGGCGATGCTGATTCCGAAGGTGAGTGAAGCCCTCGTCGGGCTCGACGCCATCCGGGAAGCCCATGAGCGGATCCGCTCCGTCGTGGTACGGACGCCCCTCCACCCGGCCGACGCTCCTCAGGACGAGCTGGGGGGCGAGGTTCGCCTGAAGCTCGAGTCCCTACAGCGGGCCGGCTCGTTCAAGATCCGAGGGGCCTACAACTTCGTCGCTCAAATCCCCGAGGAAGAGCGAGCCAGGGGCATCATCACATACTCGTCGGGGAACCACGCCCAGGCCGTGGCCCTCGCCGCCCAGCTTCATGGGATCCGGGCGGTCGTGGTGATGCCCGTGACGGCGCCGGAGGTGAAGCGGAAGGGTGCCGAACGGCTGGGTGCCGAGGTGGTACTGGAGGGGACCACCTCCCTTCAACGGAGGGTCCGAGCCGAGGCCATCGCCGGAGCGGAGGGGCTGGCCATGGTGCCGCCCTTCGACCACCCGCGGATCATCGCCGGCCAGGGTACGGTCGGACTCGAGGTGGCTGAGGACTGGGACGCGTTCGACACCGTCCTGCTCCCCATAGGAGGGGGTGGCCTGTGCAGCGGATCCGCGGCCGCAATTCGCCGGCTGCGGCCGGCAGTGACGATCCTCGGCGTGGAGCCCGTGGGGGGGGCGTCCATGCGGGCAGCCTTGGACGCGGGAGAGCCGGTGACACTCGAGAGCAGCGAGTCTCTGGCCGACGGGCTCCTCCCGCTGCGGACCGGCGACCACACCTTCCGGCACGTCCGGGAGCTCGTGGACGACGTCGTCCTCGTGGATGACCAGGCGATTCGGGAGGCGGCCGCGTTTCTGTTCGCCCGGCAAAGACTGGTGGTCGAGTTCTCGGGGGCCGCGACGGTCGCAGCCCTGCGAAACGGTGGGGTGGACACCCGCGACAAGAGGACGGTGGCGGTGATAAGCGGTGGGAACATTGATCCCTCCGTTCTCGCCGCGCTTTAGTGATGCAGCGCCTGATCCTATTCGACATCGATGGAACCCTGGCGGAGGGCGGCCCCGCCAAGGGAGCCTTTCACGCGGCCATGATGGCCACCTTCGGCACCGCAGGCGCCATCGAGTCACACAGCTTTTCCGGAAAGACCGATCCCCAGATAGCTCGGGAGCTGCTGGTTGCCAGCGGCTTCGACGACGACGAGATCGACGCCGGATTCCCGGGCCTCTGGGAGGGGTATGCGGAGGAGCTGGAGCGCCGCATCGTCGCCAATCCCATGCGGCTTCTGCCGGGCGTCAAGAAACTCATCCAGGCCCTGGATGCGGAGGCCGAAGTGGCCTTGGGGCTCGTGACGGGCAACATCGCCCGCGGAGCTCGACTGAAGCTCGGATCCGTGGGCTTGGACGGACGGTTCCACGTGGGCGGCTATGGATCGGATCACGAAGAGAGGGAGTACCTTCCCGGCATCGCGTTGAGCAGAGCGGCGGAGACGTGGGGGGTCAGGTTCGAGACCGACTGCGTGTTCGTGGTCGGCGACACACCGCACGACGTTCAGTGCGGCAAGCATCACGGGACCAGGACCGTGGCCGTCGCCACGGGGCACTTCGACGAGGAGCAGCTGGAGGCGGCGGGTGCGGACGTGGTCTTCGAGGACTTCTCAGAGGTATCGGCGGTGTTGGAGATCCTTCTGGCCTGACCGTTGGCGGGCTTTCCATTTGCCGGGGCTGCGGAGGCGGAACATCTTGTTTCGGCCCGCGTAGCGGGTTTGACGACGAGGGCGGCGCACCCGAGAAGTGGAGTCAGCTCGTGTCTGAACAGAAGAGCGGGGATCTCAGGGGGTTCTACATGGTTCTTGCCGCGGTCGGCATCATCGCCGCCGGCGCCATTGCGTGGACGTTCCTTCAGAGCACCCTGAGCTCGGCCGCGACCGAGCCGATTCTCGAGATCGTGACCGGTGACCTCACCGACGTGGCCGCGCTGGTGAACATGGCCACCGGCATCGAGCGGGGCGATCCCAACGCGCCCATCACGATCATGGAGTTCGGGGACTACCAGTGCCCGGCGTGCGAGCAGTTCGCCACGCTCGTGAAGCCCCAGGTGGACCTGGCGTACATCGAGACCGGCATGGCCCGCTTCGTCTTCCACGACTTCCCCTTGGCGGGGCACCCGTATGCTTTCGTGGCGGCGAGGGCCGCCCGCTGTGCGCTCGACCAGGGCGATGAGTTCTACTGGCCGTTCCACGATCAGCTCTTCGCGCACCAGTCCACCTGGTCCGTGAGCCAGTCTTCCCCCCTGAACGCCTACGAGACGTACGCCGTCACCATCGGGTTGGACGCCGACGACTTCAGGGCCTGCCTCGACAGCGACCGACACGCCGACGTGGTGAGCGCGAACATGAGGCTCGGGATGGAGCTGGGCGTTACGGGCACACCGACACTCTACGTTAGCAAGGGCGGCGGCATGGCGACGCGGGTCAACCGCTGGGGTGAGTTCGCCGCCATCCAAGAGGTTATCGAGCGTTTGATGAGCGAAAGCGAGGGGAATTGAGCGCCGACGTTGCCAGGGTAAGGCTCCTTTTCGTGGACGGCGGCTCCTATCACCACGAGGAGATCGAGATTCCCACCGCCATACTCGGGCGCTACCAGCGCCTTATCGACTGCCTTCAGGAGGAGCCCGACGTTCTCAAGCAGGTCTACGTAGACGTGTCGCGCCTGTGCTCGGCGCAACTGGTGGAGAGCTCCTAGAGTCGCTCCCGGGCCCGGGCGAGGGTCCACTCACGCACGACAGGCGGAGGCCAGAGCCCGGCTTCCGCCTGTTGCTTCAGGGCCAGGGCCTCGGCCCGCGCTCGCCGGGCGACTTCCTCCGTCACCCATCCCCGCGCCTCCGCTTTCTCGAGTTCTTCCTCGTCCAGGTTCTGAACCCGGCCGGTCGGGTCCCTCCAGACGTCGAGGAAGAGGTCCGTCGTGCGCCACGTGCCGCCCTCCTCGAACGCGCACGGTGTTAGGATGTTGGCGTACGTCCCCGTGAAGGTCCCGTCGGCTCGGTGGAATAGCCCGACGTCGTGCCACACGCCGGGGAACGTGAACCAGATCACCTCGGATCCGGTCTCCAGGACGACATCGCCTTCGATTCGGATGGGCGGCTCGAAGCTCAGGTCGGTGGAGAAGGTGATCTTCACCTCGGCGTCGTCCCAGATCAGGTGCTGGGTGAAGATCTGCTCTCGGTTGGGAGGCCTGAGGTAGTGGATGTCGATCAGCGGCGGATCGCCCATGCGCTCAGAGGCCGACCGCTTCGACGAAGATCTCCATGATGCCTCCGCAGACCGCGGGGCTCAGGGATAGCAGGTCTTCGGTGAGGTCGACACGGACGATGCGAGGCTCGCCGGTGCGCAGAACCTCCAGGGCGGCCTCTATGACCTCGGCCTCACCGCATCCGCCGCCCACCGTCCCCACCAGCCCGCGTTCGGGATCTACCAGCATCTTGGCCCCGACCTTGCGGGGCGCCGACCCTTTGGTGGCCACGATGGTCGCAAGGGCGCAGGGGCGGCCCTCGCGCACCTTGTCCATCATGCTGCGGTAGAGGTTGTAATCGTCTTGTCGATTCATCGAAAGACAGTCGGGCTCCTAGACGGTGGCTCGCGAACTTCTGTAACACCACACTAGAAGAATCGGTCAAGGACCCGCTCTCTGTCCGCGAGTGGGGAGCCGGCGCCGCCCCTCCAGAGGAGCACGATCTCGGCCGCCACGCTCACCGCGATCTCGGCGGGCGTCTCGGCCCCGATGTCGAGCCCCAGCGGGGCCCGGACTCGCGCGAGCCGATCCCTGGGGAGGCCCTCGTTCACGAGCTGGGCGAAGGCCGCTCGAACGCGCCGCCGGCTCCCGATCATGCCGATGTACGGCGGCTCTACCTCCATCCTCAGGAGGTGCCGGAGGCACTCGTAGTCGTACTTGTGTCCCCGGGTCACCAGCACCACGTGGCTCGTCGAGTGGATGACGACGTCGGCGAAGGGATCGGCGAAGTCCACCCGCACGACCCGGTTCGCCTCGGGGAAGCGCTCCCGGGTGGCGAAGTCGGGACGGTCGTCGATGACGGTGACCCGAAAGCCTATGAGCGACCCCACGGCGCAGAGCGGCTGCGCGATGTGACCGGCCCCCACGATCACCAGGTCCGGGTGTGGGTGATGGCCCTCGATGTATACGCTGACCTTCTCGCCGCCGGTGGATGCCAGCTCGTGAATCCCGTCCACGTTGGAAGCGGGGTCCGCCAGGACGCTCTCGGCCAGGGCGAGCGCCGCCTCGTCCAGGGCAGCGTCACCGAAGGATCCGATACGCCGAAGCGTTCCGCTGTCGGACTGTCGGATCACGACCCGCCGGCCAACCAACTCCGAGGGACCGTCCACGGGTACGATGATCACCGCGGGCTCGCGGGCCTCCTGGGCATCGAGGATCTCTTCGGCGGCCCTGAAGGCCGGGAGTGGGCTTTGGTCGGGAACTGTCATCGCGCCTGAAAACGTTGGCGGTAAGCGTCGGGAAAGTGCCGACGGTAGTCGGTCAGATCGTCGATGTCGATGACGGCGCCCTGGTCCTCCACCGGAATCAGAGCCGCCACATCCAGGTGCCGATAGACCACGGTCTTCGCCCCCTGTGGCAAGTTGTCATCGAGGAGCTCGTCGAAGAGGGTCCGTCGGAAGACCACTGGATGTCCGCGTTTGCCCTGGAAGGTCGGTAGGGTGAGCGATCTCTCGTTCGAGTGGAATTCCGCGAGCAGCGTGCGCACGGTGTCTGCCTGGAGCAGTGGATAGTCCACGGGACAGAAGGCTACCCCCTCCACCGAGGGATCCAGACTGCGAAGAGCCGCGCGCAAGGACCCGATAGGGCCGTCCTCCGGCGAGGGGTTCGTCACGACGGCGGCGCCGGCCTCGCCGGCCTTCGCGGCGACCGGACCCTTCGGCGTCGGGAGGGCCACCAGGATCCGCGCACAGCCCCCGTCGTGGAGGGCGTGAATCACCCGCTCGAGAAAGGTGCGGCCGCCGGCGTCCAGCATGGCCTTGGGCATTCCCATCCGGCTCGAGACGCCGGAGCAGGGAACGACCCCCCAAACGTCAGCCTGCAAAGGACTCGTAGAAGCCACGATCCTCGCGTGCCAGGCGTCGCATCAGTGCCGCGGGGGCGAATCGAGGCCCGTGCTTCTTCTCCAGATCCTCCAGCCTGGCGAGGACGGTGCGGGCGTGGATGGTGTCCGCGAACCGAAGCAGGCCGCCTCGGAAGGGTGGGAAGCCGGTGCCCATGATCATGGCGAGATCCACGTCACTGGCCCGCGTCACGATACCGGCCTCCAGCGCGCGAGCGGCCTCGTTCACCATGGCCAGCACAAGACGACTTCTGATCTCCCGGGTCTCGATGGTGATCCGATCGTCGGGGACGGTGGGGGCCAGCACCGCGTAGATGTCCGGATCGACGCCCTTCTCCTTGCCGCCATCGTACCGGTAGAACCCGAGCCCACCCTTCTTGCCCAGCCGCCCGCTGTCGGCCAGCGCGACCAGCGGCGGAGATGGGGCGAGGCGCTCACCCAGGGCCTCGTAGAGGGACTGGCCGGCGTGCCGGCTGATGTCGATCCCCACCTCGTCCACCAGCCGGAGCGGTCCCATGGGCATGCCGAAGTTCTTCGCCGCCCCGTCTACGGCCTCGACGCTGGCTCCGTCCGCCAGGAGGAAGCCCGCCTCGTTCATGTATGGCCCAAGGATGCGGTTCACGAGGAAGCCGGGGCCGTCCCCCGTAACCACGGGCACCTTGCCCAACGCCAGCGCCAGAGCGTACACGGTGGCCACCGCCTCGTCGCTGGTCCTGGCCCCACGCACCACCTCCACCAGGGGCATGCGGTGGACCGGGTTGAAGAAGTGCATGCCGGCGAAGTTCTCCGGGCGAGAGAGAGCGGTGCTCATCTCGTCCACAGACAGCGAGGACGTGTTCGTCGCCAGGATGCAGGCCCTCCGGAGGGCCTCCTCCGTCTCCCGGAGGACGATGCGCTTGATATCCATCTTCTCGACCACGGCCTCTACGACCAGGTCGAGCCGTCCGAACCCCTCGTAGTCGAGGCCACCGGAGATGAGGGCCATGCGCTGCTCGGCTTCCCGATGACGCAGCTTCTTGCGCTTCACCAGCTTGTCGAAGAGGCCCCGGGCGTGCTGCAGGCCGCTGGAGACGGCCTCGTGGTTGATGTCCTTCATGCGGACATGGATGCCACGGTGGGCGGCTAGCTGGGCGATGCCGCCTCCCATGACGCCGGCGCCGAGGACACCGAGGTACTCGACGCAACCGGGTGTGACCGCAGCGTCCTGGACGCCCGTTTCCCTCCGTGCGTCCTCCCGGAGGTCGAAGACGTGGATCAGGTTCTTGCTCACTGACGAGACGATGAGCTCCCCTGCCGCGTCGGCCTCGATCTCCAGGGCCCTGGAGAGGGGACGCCCAAGGCTGCGGCTCAGAACCTCGAGGATCCTGAGCGGCGCCGGATAGTGGCCGCCCATCTGGGAGAGCACGCGCCTCTTGGCCATGCTGAGGACGAGGAGGCGCCCGGGTACCGTGTCGTCCATCAGGCGCTTGAACACCGGCCGGCGAGCGCGGGTACGTTTGGACTGGCCGTCGGCCTGAGCCGCGGCGAAGGCCGCCGCTTTTTCGTCGAACAGGTCAGCAGGAAGGATCGCGTCCACGAGTCCGATGCGCTTCGCCTTGGACGCCGAGATCTGACGTCCGGTGAGCATCACGTCCAGGGCGGCCTGGAGGCCCACGAGTCGTGGGAGCCGGGTGGTGCCGCCCCATGCAGGCAGGATGCCCAGAAGGACCTCGGGAAGGCCCAAGGCGGTCCTCGGGGAGTCGGAGGCCACGCGATGGCTGCACGCCAGCGACAGCTCGGTCCCACCGCCCAGACAGATGCCGTGAATCGCCGCAACCGTGGGGACGTCCAGGTCTTCGATAGATCCGAAAACGGCCTGTCCCATCCGAGACGCGTGCGCGCCCTGCGCCGGGTCCTCGATGGCCTCGATGGCCGTGACGTCGGCGCCGGCGATGAACCCACTCTTGCCGGTTCGGAACAGGAGGGCGCGAAGTCGCCCCTGTCGAGCGAGATCGCGGGCCTCGTTCACGAGGTCGGCGAGACGTGTCATGACCGCCTCGGTGAGGACGTTCACCTTCCTGTCCGGATCGTCGAAGGTGATCCGCCCGATCCCGTCCTCGCCGACCTCGAGGGAGGGATTCGGCCCAGTTGGTTGGCTCGAGCTCATGTGCGCGCCGCACCCCACTTCGTCAGGAGGCTTCGAGTGTGGCTCCCCCGTAAGCTACCGAATGCCAGAAGGCTGTTGAAGAAGTACAGTGGGGGGCTTCTGACCCGTCCGCATATGCGAAAGCCCCGGGGATCGCGAGCGATCTCCGGGGCCTCCGGTCAACGGGATTCGACGGTCTACAGCTTGGGCCTTGCCGTGGCGTTTTCCCGGGTCAAGCGCACCTGGACGGGATCCCGCCCCGAGACGGTGACGGGGACGTTCCAGTACAGCTCCGTGTACGGGAGCTCGTAGCGCGCCGAGATCCACCACTCGCCTTGCTTGACCTCGAATCCGTCGGCGACGCCATTGGCGTCCGTGGTGTCGTATAGGATGTCGCGTCCACTGCCCTGGAGACGAGCGGCCATGATGACGCCTACGTCGGCGAAGGCCTCGTTGGCCCACTGCTCACGTAGCAGCTTGGTCTCCTCGGCTGCCACCAACGACGCCTCCTGGAGTGAAGTGAAGTTCCCGAAGGCCCGATCCCGGGCACGCTCGACCCTGTTGTACTGGGCCTCCAGGCCCTGGAAGTCCCGGTAGAGGAGCCGGTACTGGCCGCTATTGCGCCTCATTCCCTCGAGGGTCTCGCTGAGGGTCTGGAGCGTATCCCGCAGGACGTTCCAGCGCGCCTCCGTGTCACGCCACTCCTGCTGCGCAGCCGAGACCGCGTTCTGGGCGTTGAGCACGGAGTCCGGAATGGGTGGCTCGGGGGTCGTCGCCGCCGCGGTCAACGAATCGAAGATGACGTCCCGATTGAACGGAAGCATCCGGATCTCCAGATCGCCCAGAGCCCTCGCCGCGACCGCCTGTTCCGGGTCGTCAGAGGCGAGCTCGGCGTTCACGGCCACCTGAGTGGGGCCGCAGGCAGAGAGAAGGGCGGTTCCTAACACGCCCAGCAGAAGCTTGCTTCGCGTCATGTCCAACTCCGTTGCACGTTTTTGAAAAAGTGGCCCAAGGTACAACTCGTCGGAGGCTCCATCAAGGTTACCGTAACGGATCGCCAGAGGCCCGACCAGGGCGATCCGGGTCATTCGGGAAGGACAGTGGGAAGAGCAGGATTCCGGCTCGTCGAGTGAGGCCACAAATGAAAAAGGGCGCCCCGGGGCGCCCTCGTGATCGCAACCTCGACGCGCGCTCTACTTACGAAAAGCCACCTGCCGAAGAGCTGTGCCTAAGGAATCACGCCGCTCAACACGTAGTCGAGCGGATTTCGGGCCTTGCCACCCACCCAGACCTCGTAGTGCAGGTGGTCCGCGGTGGCCATCCCGGTTCGGCCGACCTGGGCGAGTGCATCGCCCCGCCGGATCCTCTGAGCCTTCCTAACCAGGATCTCGGACGCGTGTGCATACCGGGTCATGTACCCGAACCCGTGGTTCACCTCGACGGTGTACCCGTACCCCGACTTCCAGCCGACGTACGACACGACACCCTTGGCCGCAGCGAGGATCGGCGTGCCCTCGAGAGCGTGGAGGTCGATTCCTGGATGCGGGAGCTCCTTGTGGTAGATCGGATGCAGGCGGGCATCACTGAATCCGCTGCTCAGGAGCCCCTCGGTCGGGACGATTGAGGGCGTCGACTCGAGGAGATCGTGGTGAGCCTCCAGGCTGTCAGTGGCTTCAGCCAGGCTCTCCGAAAGTAGTCTGGCGCGGCGCTCGAGAGCCAGCAGATCGTAGGACGTGGCGAACGTCTCCTTCGCCGTGGTCGGATCGGCCTCCCAGAGAGGGCTGGACTCGGGTGTAGGCATACCGGGACCGCCGACGCCCACCTGGAAGATCTCCTCGTCGATGGTTCCAAGACCCGCCAGAAGGCGGAAACGCCGGTCCTGATCGATGAGCCCGTCGATGGAGCCTTCCATCCGGGCGACCCGTGTCTGAATCGTCTGGAGCTCCTGGGTGAGGAGCGACTTCTCCTGCTCGAGCTTGCGTGCCTCATAACGGGCTGAGCCGTCGACGGCCACCAGCATGGCCAGCCCCGTTACCACGACGGTGAAACCGCCCAGCAGGGAGGCCAGGCAGTGGATTGTCCGGGAGGACGCACTGTACTGGCGAATCGGGCTTCCCTCGTCCAAGATGCACAGGAAAGTCCAGCGCTTGTCAGCCATTACGGCGCTCGCTCACCTTCTTGTTAGAGGACTACGCTGTGTTCCACTGCTTTGCTAGGACTACCCTGTGTTCCACTGCCGGTATCGAGCATAGGGGGGGTCATGCTCGATCCTCCAGGGTGGAGCAAGAAACATACCCGGCGCCAGCCGAGAGTGTCAAGCATTCCGATCGGGCTTCGGAAAGAGGGGAATTCCCTTGCTGACTCTGCGTCCTGCGAGGCTCATGGCCGCCGCTTTTTCGAGCGGAGGCACCGCGTCCAACCCCAACATTCTTGCCAGATCGGTCATTTTTTCCGGAGTGACCGGCAAAAAGAGCGCGGTGAGCACGGTGAGCGCCCGGGCCAGCGTCGCCAGCGTCTCGTCGAGCTCGCCGGCTCGCTCGGGATCTTTCGCGTGTGCCCAGGGCTCCCGCCTGTCCACGTACCCGTTCGCTGTGCGGGCCAGATCCATGGCGGAGGCCAGGGCGTCGTGGACGCGGAGCTCATCCATGTGCTTCATCACCGCGTCCAGCGTCGCCCGGATCTCTTCGTCCAACCCCGCCCCTCCGACGTCCGGGACGATCCCGTCGCGATACTTGACGATCATGGACGTGGCTCGGCTCGCCAGATTGCCCAGCACGTTCGCCAGCTCCTCGTACCTCGCCAGGAACCTCTCGGGGGTATAGGACGCGTCGGTACCCGTGGGCATGTCCCTCAGGAGGTACCAGCGGACCCCGTCGGTCCCGAAGTCCTCCCGAAGCACCAGCGGATCGACCACGTTCCCCCTAGACTTGGACATCTTGGTCTCCCCCATGACCCACCATCCGTGGGCCAGGATCTGCTTGGGGAGGTCGAGGTCCGCTGCCATCAAGATCGTCGGCCAGTAGACTGCGTGGGTGGTAATGATGTCCTTGCCCACGAGGTGCATGTCGGCGGGCCACGAGGAGTCCCCGGGGTCTGTGAACCCCGGCTGGTCCGGCCCGCCCTCCGGGTCGAGAACACCCGAGCCCGTCACGTAGTTGATGAGAGCGTCGACCCATACGTAGCAGACGTGCTCATCGTCGAAGGGGAGGGTGATGCCCCACTCCAATCGTGACTTCGGACGCGAGATGGAGAGATCCTGGAGCGGCTGGGCGAGGAAGCCCAAGACCTCGTTCCTCCGGGTCTCCGGGACGATCCACCGTGCGTTCTCCTCGATGTGCTGGATGAGCCGCTCCTGATGGTCGCTCATGCGGAAGAAGTAGTTCTTCTCCTCCACATGGCTCACCGGCCGCCCGCAGTCCGGACAGACGTGGTTCGGCCCCACGTCCGTGTCCGTCCAGTATCGCTCTTCGTGGACGCAGTACCAGCCGCTGTAGACGTCGTCGTAGATCTGCCCCTTCTTCCAGAGGCGTTCCAGGATGGCCGTGACCACACCCACATGCTCCCTCTCCGTCGTGCGGATGAAGCGATCGTGGGAGATGTTCAGGTCCTTCCAGGCCGCCTCGAACCGCTCGGCCATGCGGTCCGCCAATTCCATCGGCTTTATGCCCTGCTCCGCGGCGGCCTCTTGCATCTTCTGGCCGTGCTCGTCGGTGCCGGTGAGGAAGAGCACGTCGGCCCCCGTCTGCCGGTAGTAGCGGGCCAGGAAGTCGGTGAGCACGGTCGTGTAGGCGTGCCCTAGGTGGGGCTCGCCCGAGGCGTAGTAGATCGGTGTGGTGAGGTAGCGCCGGTTCAAGGTGTTTCGCGATCGGGGATTTGCGGTCCGGCAGGCGACCTAGTGGCCACTAGTCGGGCTTGTGCGTTACTTCGCCCTTGAGCTCCTCCAGGGAGACGGTCCGGCGGTTGCCCTCCGTCGAGCGAAGCGTGACGGTCTCCTGCCAGATGTCCACGGTGACGACTCGCTCCTCACCCTGCTCGGTTCTGAGGGTCTTGCCCTCCCTGGGGAACCGGCGTCGCGCCTCGACATACGTCTTGTGCTCGTACATGAGACAACACATGAGGCGGCCACAGCAACCGGAGATCTGCGCCGGGTTGAGCGAGAGCCCCTGGTCCTTGGCGAGCTGTAGGCTGACGGGCTTCAGGGCCGGAAGCCAGGTCGAGCAACAGAGCTCACGGCCGCACCGCCCCACTCCCCCGAGCAGAGCCGCCTCGTCACGGACGCCGACCTGCTTGAGCTCGATGCGGGTCCTGAACGTCCGGGCCAGATCTCGGACGAGCTCGCGGAAGTCTACACGGCGCTCGGCGGTGAAGTAGATGATCAGCTTGTTCTTGTCGAACTGCCACTCGGCTTCGGTGACCTTCATCTTGAGCTGATGCCGCTGCACCAGCTTCCGCGTCTCGGTGCGGACCCGGTGCTCGTCGTCCCGTAGGCTCTCCACGTTTGCGATCTCACCGTCCCGCGCGAACCGGAGGACCCTCCTCTGCGGAAGTGGTGTGGCGCAGCCCCCCGAAGAGCTGCACTTGCGCTCTGCGATTGTGCCGAGCGCCGCAACTTCGCCGAGGTCCTCTCCCCGGTCGGCCTCGACGATGACCCTCGATCCGGGGCTGAGGTCCAGGTCCTGGTAGGAGAAGTAGTCCCGACGGGTGCCCTTGAAGAGAACCTCTACGAAGCCGGCCATGGTCGCTAGGCCTCGCTCGCCTGTTCGGAGGCGGATTCGGTCCACTCGCCGATGGCCTCGTACTTCCCCCAGCGCCTCTCCAACAGGTCGGCCGTGTCGATCTGCCGCAGCTCGTCGAGATTGCGCACGACGGAGTCTCTCACGGCGACGGCCGTAGCATCCCAGTCAGAGTGGGCTCCACCTGCGGGCTCGGGAATGATCTCGTCCGCGACCCCGAGCTCGACCAGATCCTTCGAGGTGAGCTTGAGGGCCGCCGCCGCCTCGACCTTGAAGTCCCGCGAGCGCCAGAGGATGGCCGCGCAGCCCTCGGGGGAGATCACCGAATACACGGAATGCTCCAGCATGAGGATGCGGTCCGTCACTCCCAGACCGAGGGCGCCACCCGAGCCGCCCTCGCCAATGACGACGGACACGAGGGGAACGCGCAGGCGAGCCATCTCACGCAGGTTGAGGGCGATGGCCTCCGCGATCCCGCGCTCCTCGGAGCCCAGTCCGGGGTAGGCTCCCGGGGTGTCGATGAAGGTTACTACGGGCCTGCCGAACTTCTCCGCCTGGCGCATGAGCCTGAGGGCTTTCCGGTATCCCTCCGGATGGGCCATGCCGAAATTCCGGCGGAGGTTCTCCTTGATGTCCCGGCCCTTCTGGTGGCCGATGACCATCATCGAGGCCCCGTCGAGGCTGGCCCATCCGCCCACGATGGCCTCGTCGTCCCGGAAGGTTCGATCCCCGTGCAGCTCCAACCAGTCGGTGAAGATGCGTTCGACGTAATCGAGGGTGTACGGGCGGTCCTGGTGTCGTGCCACCCGGACCTCCTCCATGGGGGTCAGGTTCTGGTACGTGGACTCTTTGAGGGCTTCCAACTTGGTCCGGAGCTCCCTTAGTTCGTCTGACACGTCGAAGCCACTGCGCTCGGCCGACGCCACCAGGCTGTCAATCTGCTCTTGGACCTCGACGAGGTCACGCTTGAACTCCAGCCTCGGCGATTGGACCAAGGATTGCCTCCGGCTCGTCGGGGGAAAAGGTGCCGCCGACGCGGCGTCCGGCGGCGTGGAAGAGGTACAGTATTGTAATTGATGCGGCGCCACGTCGGCTACTATTCGCGCGCGCGACGTCTCTCCGACACGCTCGCTCATGCACCGCCCCGGCGAATCACCTCCAGCGGCTCGACCTCCTCCGGGTCCATGAACCGTCCCCAGTAGAGAGCGGTGGCGGCCGCCAGCTCCGGACCCACGTTCGCGAGACCGAGCTGCGTGTAGAACCTGAGCATTTCCGTTTTCCGCGCCATGAAAGGCCCCACGTCGACGAAGAACTGAGGACGGAAATCCAGCGTCGCGGTTGGGCACTGGTAGGCGAGGACATTGGGGACTGCCTCGGCCGACGCCAGCGCGATGCGATTGCTCTCCACGCAGCTGTGACGCTGGGCCGACGCCGTCGGAAGGTAGAGCATACCGGGGCCGGTCTCGGCTATGACGGACTGCAGCAGCTGTGTGGCGGCCTCCAGATCGACGGCGTCCTCATCCTCGTCTCCTACGCTCCTCACCTGCCCCCCTAGCATTCCGGCGGCCTGCACAGCGGCGGCGGCCAGGTCGGAGTGCGGGTCTCCGCCCCCGGCTAGGTTGAGGATCACGACCTGATGGCCTTCGGCTCGGTGCTTGAAGAGGACGCCCCCGCAACCCATCTCCACGTCTCCCGGCCGGCCTCCAACGGCTACCACAGTGGGGACGTGCCCCGTGGCGGTTGCGTCCGCTGCGGCTTCGGCCGGTCCGCCCTCGCCCTCGAGCGTCACGAACTCCCGGATCTTGCTCACGAGCTCATCCCGGTCGACGGGCTTGTTGAGCACGTAGTCGGCCCCAGCGCGGAAGGCTCCGTCGATCATGAGGCTGCTGGTGGACCCGGTTACGGCCATGATCGGGAGCGCGGGATGTTCCTCCTTCGCCCGCTGGATGAGCTCGATGCCGTCGGGGCCGGGCAGGGTCAGATCGATGAGCGCCAGCTGCCACCCTCCGGCGAGCAGTAGCTCCAGGCCCTCGTGTCCGTCCTGCGCCGTGGCGACCTGGTAAGGGCCGGCGTTCTCGATGAGCGTCTTGATCAGGAGGATCTCGTCGACACTGTCCTCGACGATGAGAATCTTGGCTTTCTTGGAAGGGTTGTGGTCACTCACGACATGTTGCTACTCCCAGGAACATGTAGAGGGGGCGTCGGGTCTTGAGCTCGCGGGGCGTGAGACCCCATCAACTATTCTACCGCTTCTCTCGCTTGGTAGCACCTGTCTTTGCAACCTCTCGACGGAAGGTTCTGTCTCAAGGTGTACGGGGCGCCCGGGTGCGCCCAGGCACTTCGAGGAGGGCAGCAATGGGGATGGCAAGGTAAGTACGAGAAATGACTCTCTCGCCAGTGGACGTTCTCCGCGTGGACGGGGGTCAGAACGGGAGCGTGCGGGTCATCGGCTGGAAGGAGCGGCCTCGTTCTTGTCAGTCTGCCGCGCTTACGACCGGGGACTGCTCGGGCTTCAATTCGGGCTCGGGTACCAGGTAGCCCACCACTACGGCCATGGCCACGACGGCGATGGTTCCCAGCACCGTGTCGCTCACGTACCCGAAGCGCGTGTAGAGCGGGCCGGCCAGGGCGGCGCCCACGGCGAAGCCGACCTGACCGAGGGCGACGGTCAGGCTCATGAGTGAGCCTCTCCGTTCGTCACTCACCAGGGCCGTCAGGAGCGCGGAAAACGGACTGATGCGCATGGCCACCAGGACCATGGTGACGAAGAACATGCCGTAGGCAACCCAGACGTCACTGATGACGAACGTCGTCAGGGCCATCACCACGGCGAGGCCGAGGCTGGACAGGATGACGATACGCTTGCGGCCGATCTTGTCCGAGAGCTTCCCGGCCTGAGGTCCCGTCAGGACGTTGGCGATGCCCCCCACGACAAACATGGTCGCGATGGCACTCGGAGTCGCACCGAGGTCCTGCTCGAGCCAGTAGGGCAGGTAGACCACGTATAGCGAAACGCCCACGAACATCAGGAAATAGGCGGCCGCCGCAGAGGCGATCTCCTTTCGCGTGAGCAACGTCTTGTAGTCGCCGACGGCTCGCGTCACGGTGAGCCGGCCCTCGGTGCGCTTCACGTCCGGCTGGGGCACCCGGAACCAGATCAGGAGACAGGTCATGCCCATGGCGGCGGCGAACAGATAGAAGGGAGCCCGGAACCCGTAAGCCCCGGCCAGCACGATCCCGAGGGGGATGCCCGCGATCTGGCCGGCGGCCATGCCGCTCATCACCCAACCGGTGGCCCAGCCTCGCCTGTTGTACGGAAAGAAGTCACCGATGTAGGCGACGGCGGCCCCGCTCAGGATCCCGCCCGCCAGCCCGGCGCATACGCGAACCGCCAGGAAGGAGTAGTACCCCACCACGAAGTGGTGGAGCAGTAGAGCCCCGGTCATGATGCCGGTTCCCAGGAGCAGGATGCGGCGCCGCCCGATCTTGTCCGATATCGGACCTGAGATGATGGCGAAGACGCCGACCATGAGGGAGTAGGCCGAGACCAGCGTGCCGAGGACGGACTCGGCGATTCCGAGCTCCTCGCCGATCCGGGGGAGGATCGGCGAGATGATCATGATCTGGCTGCTGGCCGCGAAGACCAGAAGCCAGAGGGCGAAGACGATGAGGCTGGGGGAGGGCCTATTTCGGCTCAAGCGCCACCATCCTCACCGACTCTCCTTGTGGGATACGGTGGCGGAGCGCTGGTCGGTGCACATCATGACCAGCTGAAGGACGTTTACGTGGGGCGGTGCGTTGGCCACGTAGCAGACGGCGTCCGCGACGTCGTCCGGAGTGAGGGGTGTGTAGCCCTGGTAGATCTTCTCCGCCCTTTCCACGTCCCCACGGAATCGTACGAGGGAGAACTCCGTCTCGACGGCCCCGGGGTCGATGCCGGACACCCGGATGTTCGTGCCCACGAGATCTATGCTCATCGCCTCGTTCAAGGCATACACCGCGAATTTCGTGGCATTGTATACGTTACCAGCGGGGTACACCCACCGCCCCGCGATGCTCCCGATGTTGATGACGTGGCCCCGGTCGCGTTCGACCATGAGAGGGAGGAGCGCCCGGGTCATGTAGAGGAGCCCTTTGACGTTGGTGTCGATCATCTCCTCCCAGTCCTCGATGTCGCCTTCCTGGATCGTGGCGAGGCCCCGGCCGAGACCGGCGTTGTTCAGGAGGATGTCGGGGACGGCTCCCCGCTCCCTCAGGTTTGCGGCCAGCTCGTCGGCGAGGGCCTGGGCCCGCACGTCGTGGACCCGGACGTCGACGTCGACGCCGGTCCCCGACAGCTCCTCACGGAGGGCGTTGAGCCGTTCCTCTCTTCGGGCCAGAAGAATGAGGTTCGCCCCGCGCTCGGCGAAGAGGCGGGCGCAGGACTCGCCGATTCCGGACGTCGCACCGGTGATGACGACGGTCTTGCCTTCGATTCGATTCATGAGCGCTCCCAATCCGAGCCCCCGATCGGGGAAGTCGACCGCCCGCCGCCCCGCCCGAAGGGGTCCGTGGCTTCGGATGACGGCGGATCTCCCACACCACGGCCTCCGAAGGTGCGCCCGAGGGGTGAGACGGGCAATGGGGCCGAGGGGACGCGGAACAATATCCCCTTCGGGCGAGGGAGGTGTAGGGGAAACCGCGGGTTTGCTCCGTTACACCCTTTGTTCGCCCGGTGTTACCGGAAGACGCATGCCAGGAAACGAATTTCGCAACGGAGGGGTAAAGAAACGCCCAACCTACAAGAGCACGGAGTCCGAGAATGAGACACATTCGAAGAGAGTTTCTCGCGACCACCTTGACCGTTCTCGCCACCAGCGGGTTGTCGTGCGGCGGCGACGACGGCCCCACCCCACCGACCGGACCGAACTGCCTTTCCAACGGAGCTACGGTGGACGTTGTGGGGGCCGGGGGGGCCGCCGGCGGAGCGCACCGCCATGCGTTGTCGGTCTCCCAAGAAGACGTGCGGGCAGGCGTGGAGAAGACCTACGAAGTCAGCAGCCCGAGCACCCACCCACACAGCTTGACGCTCACGGCCGACCACTTTGCCTCGCTCCAGGCCAATCAGTCCGTAACGGTCCCCGTCACCACCTGGACCGCCGCCGACGGTCGTTCCCACACTCACATCGCAGCGGTCAGCTGCTCCTGACGAGTGGAGCTAATCACCTTGCTGCGCGTGCCAGCGCCTGGTCCATGCCCGACGCCAGCGCCTGATCCATGCCCGACGCCAGCGCCTCGGTGTCGAAGGGCTTCTGCAAACAGATGTCGGTGGGCTTACGCGGCGTTCGGCCAACAGCTTGCTTGTCGGGTAGGCGGAGATGTAGACCACGCCGACGGGAGACGGTGACTTCTGGATCTCCCGGACAACGGCCGGTCCGGGGGCGCCCGGCACCACGATGTCCACGACCAGCAGGTCGATGGAGCCCCGGTAGTGGCGCACGGTACGCACGGCCTCGCTCCCGTCGGCGGCCTGCATTGACACCTCCCTCACCAACCGACGACCCGATGCCCCCCTTATGGATGGAAGGATGCATGGGGTCTAGTTGATGCATACACCTACCCGGGTACATGAAGTGGATGCAGTAAATGACTAGTAGACATTTATAGGCATGATTTTAGGTCTTCCTTGCCCCACAATCCTACCGCGAACATCCTGCGGCATGACCGAACCCGCTCCACGTTGAGCGCCAGCCCTTCCGCTCAATGGGCTTCGTTAGCGTGATCATCACCTCGGTGATCTTCGCGCTGGGGCTGCCGCTCGTGTTGCTGTAGCGTAGGCCCGATGCCCCCCTTTCGGGAGTCCCGTTCCACCCCCACTAGCTCGTGATATAGGCAACCCCTCAGCACGTCCATGTCGTGTAGAACGCTGGACTAGCGTTTGGGTATGAGTGTCGGGTGGTCAGCGAGGAGTGAAGACCCAGCGAGACCATCAGCCTCCCAACGCGACTCGCAGTCTACGGCAGCGAGCCGGTAACCCGCTGGTACTCTTCAGCGTCACTGAGCTTCTTGGTAAGGAACCGCACCCACGCCTCCGTATACCCATAGCCCTTCATTAGGGCATCATAGACGCAGTATTCGGACTTCGTGCGTTCTGGGTGATCGGATGTTGGGGCGGGCCGAACTTTATAGTACTTCCACGCCCGCGCGTGTGTGTGTATGCCCACTGGATGCGTCACCGACTTCTTCAACCTCGCGACCACCTCGGTTGGCCTGAGTAGTCCGGCACTTGCAACCGGGACCTGCTTCTCCTTGATGAGCGCCGTGACCTTCTGCAACTCCTTCATTTCGTCAGGCTTGTCTGGATCGTATGGGACGAACTCAACGGCGAGATCGGCGGCGGACTCTCGTTTGCAAGTTTTGGGACGAGGAACACCTGAGGGAGTACTTCGAGCTTTCCAGCACTTCCGGCGGAAGATCCGCCCGAAATCGTTGGATGAAGTCGAGCACATCACCCGCAGCGGACGACTGAAGCTTTCCGAGGGCCTTCTCCTGTGCGGATGGCCGCAACGCCGAGAATTGGAGTGCCACGGACAAGTGCTCGGCAAGTGCTGCGTCCTCCCCAAACTCGTCCACGAGGAGATCTTGAACCGCCCCGGGTTTGCCGGAGACTCCATCAGTTGAGAGGATGGGGTCATGAAGAGAGTAACGAAGTACTCCCCCGAGACACGGGAGAGGGCAGTCCGGCTGGTGTTCACGCAGGAGTCGGACCACGCGTCACAGTGGGCGGCGATCTGCTTGATCGCAGAGAAGGTCGGGTGCACGGCGGAGACCCTGCGGAAGTGGGTACGGCGTGCAGAGCGTGATTCAGGGAGACGGTCAGGGCTGACGACGGACGAGCGTCAACGGCTCAAAGATCAGGAGCGGGAGATCCGCGAGCTGAAGCGAGCGAATGAGATTCTACGCAAGGCGTCCGCGTATTTCGCGCAGGCGGAGCTCGACCGCCGACCCCGCTGATGGTGGCGTTCATCGACGATAACCGGTCCGAGTACGGAGTCGAGCCGATCTGCCATGTGCTGCCGATCGCTCCGTCAACATACTACACGTACAAGGCGCTCGAGGCCGAGCCGACGAGGCGCTCGGCACGGGCTCAGCGGGATGAGGGCTTGAAGGCTGAGATACGGCGGGTGTGGATGCAGAACTTCCAGGTCTACGGGGCCAAGAAGGTCTGGAAGCAGCTCAACCGAGAGGGCACTCGGGTGGCCCGATGCACGGTGGCTCGCCTGATGCGCGAGATGGGCCTGCGCGGAGCAGTGAGGGGTCGAACCTTCAAAGTCACGACCTACGCCGTCGAGGGTATGGAGCGGCCCCTGGACCTGGTGGATCGTGACTTCTCGGCGTCTCGTCCCAACGAGCTGTGGGTGTCGGATCTGACCTACGTCCGGACAGGACACACATTCGTCTACGTGGCGCTCGTCATGGATGCATTCGCGCGCCGCATCGTGGGTTGGCAGATCTCGAACTCCCTGAGGAGTGACCTGGCACTCGACGCGCTCGAGCAGGCCATCACGGAGCGTTGGGGTGAAGACGGCGAGCGCCTCGTGCATCACTCCGACCGCGGCGGGCAATATCTGTCTATTCGCTACACCGAGCGCTTGGCGCTGGCCGGCATCGAACCATCTGTCGGCAGTCGCGGCGACTCCTACGACAATGCCCTGGCCGAGACCATCATCGGGCTCTACAAGACCGAGCTCATCTACCCCCGGGGACCGTGGTCCAAGATCGAAGACGTCGAGCTCGCCACCCTCGAGTGGGTGTGGTGGTTCAACAACCACCGCCTCTTCGAGCCCCTCGGCCACGTCCCCCCAGCCGAGTACGAAGAGCAGTATCGTTCACGCCAGACAGCTCAACCTGAGCCCCTGGCACTCAAGTCAAACAGTCTCCGATGATCCCGGGACGATTCATCTGCTTGCGCCTCCTGGCCTGCTCTCGGATGTTGACCACGGTCTGATCCCGGAGTGCGCCCTTGTCCGACCCAATCACACCCGCCTGAACCTAGCCCTCGAAGGCCGCTACGCCATCGAGCGAGAACTCGGTGAGGGCGGCATGGCTACCGAGGGTTGCGGCCTCTTTGGTCGACACAGAACCAGGGGCCTTGGACACTGACTCCCTTAGGAGAACGAACGTGAACAATCTCACGCGACTGGCGGTCATCGTGGTAATGGGGCTTGGGTTCGCGCCTCGACAGACGTGTGCGCAAGACCGTCCCGTGGCCGTGATCGATGCTGGACACGGCGGGTCCCAAGACGGAGTCGTCCACGAAGGTTGGGTTGAGAAAGACCTCGTGCTGGAAATCGCCTTCGTCGTGGGTGCGGAGTTCGTCCGGGCCGGTTGGGACGTCGTCTTCACGCGCACAGGTGACGTTGACGTCGAATGGCCCGAGCGCCGTCAGAGGGCTGAAGCGGCAGCAGCGGACCTATTGATCATGCTGCACGCCATGGGTGGCGACCCAACCGAGCACGGATCGGAGATCTACTTCGATCAGGATCGACCGAAGAGTGTGGCGCTCGCGGAGAGCATCGGTCGGCTGATGGAGGGGGCGGGCAGTCCGGCGCTCGTGGAGCCCCGCGACGCAGACTTCCTTTCGTCGGAGGTGGCAACCGCGATGATCGAGATTGCGCATATGGGCAATCCGGCTGAAGCGCGCCTGCTGCGCAGCTCTGTCTTCCACCACGAGCTGGGAAGGCTTCTGGTGGCCGCGGGTGAGGGGCTCATAGCGAGCCAACCCCGCTGAGAATCTTGTGAAGCAACTGCTGTCGGAGGTGTAGCCACCCGATGCCCGACCCCGTCACCCGCCTGAACGCCGCCCTGGAAGGCCGCTACACCATCGAGCGACCTCTGGCATGCATACCGGCGCAAGTGGGCCACGGAGCGCAAGCATCTCCCAGACGTAGACGTAGCTGCGGCAGGCGGCTGGAAGAACGCTGTGACACTCAAGAGGGTTTACCAGCAAGCCGATCCTGATACCATGCTGGAAGTTGTCCTAGGCGGCGGTGAGCTTAGGGAGCAGAAAGCGTGAAGCCCTGCGGTTCTTGCACAGAACATTGCACACCACTAGGTATAAATGATGTCCGTTGTGCCTGAAAATGGCCTTACCAAGCCACATACTGCACTTAATGGGGCGTAGCTCAACCGGCAGAGCGCCTGGCTGTTAACCAGGAGGTTGGTGGTTCGAACCCACCCGCCCCAGTTGGAGGAGGGGTAGGAATCAAGCGGCTTTCCGAGCTTTGGGCTCGGGAGGCCGTTTTGGTGTGGTGGGCCCGGCATGGGCGATGACTTGGAGGTGAAAGTCCTCCCGGAACCTGGTCGCAGGGACCGAAGGGAAGCGCAAGGCGTTCGTCGTGAGGCGTACGCTGAACGAAGCGGGAAACGAACCCGTGAGTCGACGAACAGGAACCGGATACGAGGCGCTGCGGACCGGGGCGAGCGGACCACTGACCGCGAAGCTCCTGCGACCAAGGGGAAGCGGCGTAGATCCGGCGATTTTGCGGGGAAGGTCATCGTTCTTACCCGGGGAGGTCTCGCCTGACGCCTGAAAGGGCGATGCCGGCATTGCGCTGTTGGGCCTGCCGGCGGAGCGAGAAGTCAGCAGAGGCCATAGTAGGCCGACGAAGTGCATGATGCGCTTGGACCCAGCTTTGTCGGACGAAGGGCCGAACGGAGAGGAGAGTGTGACGACCGTGGATCTCGAGAAGGCCATGCGCCAGGAGTCCAGGCAACTGGAGCTCCCGCTGGAGGATAGGGGTGAAGCCCCGAAGGTAGAGGGGAGTGGCGAAGCCGGAACGGTGGCCCATGGAGACGAGCGCTCAGGAAGCGAGCATCTCCTGATGGAGGAGGTGGTCGGGCGTGCCAACCTCGTAGGAGCGTTGAAACGCGTGCGGCAGAATAAGGGCAGTCCGGGCATCGACGGGATGAGCGTGGAGGAGCTGCCAGAGTACTTGCGCAGGCACTGGGGGGAGATCCGACAGCGGTTGCTGGCGGGGACCTACCAACCGAAGCCGGTACGAAGGCAGGAGATACCGAAGAGTGGGGGAGGGGTCCGGGAGTTGGGGATTCCGACCGTGCTGGACCGGTTCATCCAACAAGCCATCCTGCAGGTGCTGCAACCGAGGTTCGACCCGACGTTCAGTCGGCACAGCCACGGCTTCCGGCCTGGGCGCCGAGCACATGATGCGGTGCGCGAAGCGCAGCAATACATCCAGGAAGGGAGACGATGGGTGGTGGATGTGGACTTGGAGAAGTTTTTCGACCGGGTGAACCACGACGTGCTGATGGGGCGGCTGGCAAAGCGGATCGAGGATAAGGCGATGCTGCGGATCCTCCGTCGCTACCTGGAAGCCGGAGTCATGGCGAACGGGGTGGTGATGGAGCGGCACATGGGGACGCCTCAGGGCGGACCGTTGTCGCCGTTGCTGGCGAACGTGCTCCTGGACGAAGTGGACAAGGAGTTGGAGCTACGCGGACACGCGTTTGTCCGGTACGCCGATGACTGCAATGTATACGTGCGGTCGAGGCGGGCAGGACAACGTGTGATGCAGGCGCTGAGGCACCTGTACGGGAAACTTCGGCTTCAGGTCAACGAGGAAAAGAGCGCGGTGGCGCGAGTGTGGGATCGACAGTTCCTGGGCTACAGCTTCTGGGTAGCGGCAGGGAAGGTCGTGAAGCGCCGGGTCAGCAAGAAGGCCCTGACGAAGTTCAAGGAGCGAGTCCGGCAGATTACAAGCCGGAGTGGCGGGCGGAGCCTGCAACAGGTGGCGGAAGAGCTACGGCGCTACGTGCTGGGGTGGAAGGCATACTTCGGCTTAGCGGATACACCGGGGGTTTGCCGAGACCTGGACCAATGGATCCACCGCCGGCTGCGTACGTTGCAATTACGCCAGTGGAAACGGGGAAGGACAGCGTACCGGGAGTTGAGGGCTCGCGGTGTGAGCGAGAACCTCGCCTGGCGAGCTGCTCGGTTCGCGCGAAGCTGGTGGCACGTGGCCGCGCACCACGCCCTGCACACGGCCTTGCCAGGGGCGTACTTCGACGAGCTGGGTGTGCCACGGCTCACGCCGTACTGACCTCAACTCACCGAACCGCCAGGTGCGGACCCGCATGCCTGGTGGTGTGGGAGGGGAAGGACCGGGATCGCCGGTCCTCCCCTATCCCGATTGTACGTTCGTGTGCACGTTAGCGTACTCTAGCCCCGAGTATGGGGCTGAAAATCGTACTCGGGATTAGTGGACGATTCGGCGCTGTGCCTCGAATCTGAGGGAATACGGCACCTACTGGCCCCGCCTGTGAACCAGGAGGTTGGTGGTTCGAACCCACCCACCCCAGTTGGAGATGAGGGCGGCCCCGTAAGATTTTCTGGCCTTGCGGGGTTTTTGGCTTCAGGTCCCGGGAAGACGAGTCCTGGTCAGCGCCCGGCGTCGTTAGCCGCGGAGCCGCGCTCTACCGTGTCCTCGGCCAAGGAGCGCCCTGGTTCTCGGCCGTGACCGGTCCCATGCCCCGGTTGATGAACTTCTGGACCCGCTTACCCTCGTAGGTCTCGGTGGTGAAGATGTTGCCCTGCGAGTCGGTGGCGATGCTGTGCACGGCGAAGAACAGCCCTGGCTGGCGCCCTCCGTCACCGAAGCTGTACAGGATCTCCATCGACTCACGCTCGATGACGTACACCTTCATGTTCTGGCCGTCAGCGAGGTAGATGAACCTCTGCCCGGGATCCGGCGAGAACGCGATGTCCCACGTTGAGCCTTGAGAGAGCGTCTGGGGGGCGATGAAGACCTCTTTAACGTAGGTGCCGTCCAGCTGGAAGACCTGAATGCGGTCGGCGGCCCGGTCGCAGACGTAAAGGAGCCCGTCATTTGACGGCTCAGCGCAGTGCACCGGTCCGCGGAACTGCGGGGCTGGCGGGTCGTCGGGCGAGTAGCTGCCCATCGCGGCTGCTTCCTCGTCGTCGGGTGGGTTGCCGTACGCACCCCAATACCGCTTGAACTCACCCGTATTCGAGTCGATCACCACGATGCGCTTGTTGAGGTAGCCGTCGGCGATATACATCTCGTTAGCGGCCGCGTCGAAGGAAATCTTGGCGACCTTCCCGAAGCTCTCCATGTCGTGGCTGTTGCGCTCGAAGATCGTCCCTCCGTCGGCGCTGGTCCCCGCGGCGCGGGCGCCCGCGCGACCGATCTGCATCAGGAAGGTCCCGTCCTGGGCGAACTTCAACACGTGGGAATCCGAGGGGCCGTTTCCGCCGATCCACACGTTGTCCATGTGGTCCACGACGATCCCGTGGTTGGACAGCGGCCACTCATACTCGCCCGAATCCGTCGGTCCGCCCCACGATCCCACCAGATTGCCTTCCGGATCGAACTCAAGGACCGGCGGGGCCGGCTGGCAACACTCACTCACGGGCGGATCCTGTGCGAGGCCGATCTCGGTGCGGGCGGCGAACTGGTCGGGGGAGTTGCGGTGAACGATCCAGACGTGGTCGCGCGAGTCGACCGCGACTCCGATCGAGGCCCCCTGGAGCCAGTGGTTCGGCAGCGGCTTGGGCCAGAACGGGTCCACCTCGAACATCGGTGCTTCTCCCCCGGCGGCGGCGGCCGCATCCCGTGCGCTCTCACAGCTTCCCAACGTAAGGGTGAGGGTGACCAGGGTCCCCAGAATGAGGAGACTACGCGTCGGTTTCATTGCCTTCCTCCGCCCTGAATGCTAGTGCGTGCAACGCAGGAGGCTCAGTATATGTTCACTGGGCGTGAAAAGGAAAGCGGCTATCAGCAACCTCATCCCGTATATTCATGACCCGAGTGCTCCCGCTTTTCGTGGCCGGGGGTCAGGTCAGCGAGGCCCAGTCAGAGGACAGCCGTGCCGAGGGGCAACCGCAGGGTCATCGAGCCGTGCCTCCTCGTCGCCTTCGCGGCGACGCTCATCGTTGCACGCCCAACGGGCTCGGTCGCACTGGCGCCCGCCCTCCACGAGATTCCGGGGGACGTCACGGTCCAGGCGATCATCAAGCCCGAGGGCGAGCGGTTGAGTGTGCTCGTCCGCGTGCCGCTCAGCGCCATGCAGGACATCGAGTTCCCCCTCCTCGGGCCGGGCTACCTGGACATGGCCCGGGCCGAAGCGTCGCTGCGCGACGCGGCCATGTTGTGGATCGGCGAGGAAGTGGAGCTCTACGAGGGCGGCACTCGCCTCAAGGGTCAGGAGCTCGTGGCCGTTCAGGCCTCGATCCCTTCGGACGAGTCGTTCGCGACATACGGGGAGGCCCTGGCCCACGTCACGGGGCGACGGCTCCCGGACGAGACGCAGCTGTACTGGCAGCAGGCGCTGCTCGACATTCTGTTCGAGTATCCCATCGAGTCGGATCTGTCCGACTTCTCCATACGCCCGGGGCTGGAGCGACTAGCCCTGCGCGTGGTGACCGTTCTTCGGTTCCTGCCGCCCAGCGGGGTCGTCCGGGCCTTCCAGTACACCGGCGACATGGGCGTGGTCAGGTTGGATCCAAGGTGGCACCAGGCTGCGCTGAGGTTCGTCGAGCTGGGCTTCTTCCACATCCTGGACGGGATCGATCACCTACTCTTCCTGCTGTGCCTGGTTATCCCGTTCCGGCGCCTCAAGCCTCTGGTCGTCATCGTCACGGCGTTCACGGTGGCCCACTCTATCACGCTTATCGCGTCGGCCTTCGGCCTGGCACCGGACACCCTGTGGTTCCCACCCCTGGTCGAGACGCTCATCGCGGCATCTATCGTCTACATGGCCCTCGAGAACATCGCGGGGAAGATCGGCCTGCATCGCCGGTGGGCCATCACCTTGGGGTTTGGGCTCATCCACGGATTCGGCTTCTCCTTCGCCCTTCGGGAGACGCTCCAGTTCGCCGGGTCCCACATGCTGATGTCGCTCCTGTCGTTCAACGTGGGCGTCGAGCTCGGGCAGCTCCTGGTGCTCGTGATAATGATTCCGGTGCTGGAGGCCCTGTTGCGCTACGGGGTCGCCGAGCGGATGGGAACGATCATCCTGTCGGCGCTGGTGGCCCACACGGGCTGGCACTGGATGACCGCCCGGGGTGGCGAGCTCATCCAATATCAGTTCCGCTGGCCCGCGCTCGACATGGCGCTGCTCATGAACGCCCTCGGGTGGTTGCTGCTGATCTCGGTCCTGTCAGGCGGGGGATGGCTGGTGTACGGGTTCCTCCGGCAAACCGCGGAGCACGGAGCGGAAGCTACCCGGGCACCTTGAACGCCAGGTACTCTCCTGAGTAGGGGCCGCCGCTGATGGCTACGACGATGTACTGCTCACCGTCCACCATGTACGTCATGGGTGAGCCGCTCTGCGGGGCCGGCATCCAGACTGCTCCCACCTGCTCGCCGGTCTCCTTGTCGTACGCGCGCAGCATGGCGCCCCGCAGGTGCTCCCGGGTCGTCGTCACCTGTCCATCGCCGGCGATTACCAGGGTCTTGGTGACCAGGACGCCCATGCTGCCCCCCTGACCGGTCTTCGGAATGTCCAATCCCTCGAGCAGTGGGTGGTTCCGGATGTCGTCCGGAGTGTCACCGTGGGGGACCTGGAACTTGATTTCGCCCCGGTTCACGTCCACGGCCGTGAGGATCCCGTATGGCGGCTTCACGATGGGGAGGCCTTCGATAGCCGTGCCCGGTGGCCGGGCTCCCCCTCCTCCGGGCCCACCGAAGGCCGATGGCATGGTGCGGGCGCCCCGGCCGGATGCGTCAGGGTTCTGGCCGGTGCCGGCGGCGTACGCCATCCTGAAGGGCGCTCCCTCGGTTCCTAGCAAATAGGCGATATCGGAGTGTCCCTCGGGCCCGGAAGCGATGGACCGTGATCTACCCGGAGAGTTCCCCGCCACCGCGTAGAACGTCTGCGTCTCGGGGTCGTACCCGCCGCCCGGCCAGTTGACGGCCGTGCCGCCGGTGATGGCACCCAATACCCCGTCCACTACGCCCACAACGGGCGGATTGAAGGGCGACGGCTCCCAGACGAAATTCTCCAGGTGCTGGAGCGCCCGCTTCCGCAGCTCAGGCGTAAAATCGATGACGTCGTTCGGGAGGTCCAGGTAGTTGCGCGCGAACGGTGGAGGCTTGGTGGGGATCGGCTGCGTCGGCGACGTCTTCTCACCGGGCACGATGCTCTGGGGGACCGGCGTCTCCACGATGGGCCACACGGGCACACCGGTCTCCCGATCGAACACGTAGAGGAAGGCCTGCTTGCTCGGCAGGGCCACCGCCTTGATCTCCTGTCCGTCCACGGTGATGTCGGCCAGGATGGGGGCCGAAGAGTTGTCGAAGTTCCAGATGGGATGGTGCACGAGCTGGAAGTGCCAGAGCCGCTCCCCGGTCTCGAGGCTCACGGCCACGAGGCTCTCGCCGAACAGGTTGTCTCCCGGCCGGTGGCCACCGTAGAAGTCCGACGTCGGGGTCTCCACCGGCAGGTAGACGATGCCGAGCTCCTCGTCCACGGTCATCTCGGTCCAGACACCGGTGTTCCCGTTCTCGGCCCAGGAGCCGTCCTCCCAGGTCTCGTTGCCGAACTCACCGGGTCCCGGCATAGTGTTGAAGGTCCAGTCGAGCTCGCCGGTCCGGACGTCGTAGGCCCGCACGATCCCCTTCGTGTTGTTGTGGGTTTCGACCGTCATGCCCTCCCTGAAGGACGAGCCGACGATGACCCTGTCCTTGGCGATGAGCGGGGTCGAGTGGAGGCCGATCTCCCCGGTCACCAGGTCGATCTGCTCGCCCGATCCGATCTTCACGCCAACCTTCAGGTCGACGATGCCGCTCTCGCCGAAGGACTCGACGGGCACGCCCGTCTCTGCTCGGAGGCCGATGAGTCGATAGCCCGGCGTGAAGTAGAGGACTCGGTTGTCCCCCTGGCCGTCGGTCCAGTACGCAAGGCCTCGACCCGAAAGCTGCCGAGGGGCGAGTCCACCGCGCAGACCCTCATGGAGGGTGTGGGACCAGAGTAGCTCGCCGGTCTTGGCGTCCATGGCGATGGCCGATCGGCGTGTGCCGGCGGTGGTGTACAGCACGCCGTCGATCATGAGCGGGGTGCCCTCGAGCTTGAACTCGGGGCGCGGGCCGAAGTTGTCGGTCTTGAAGCGCCACGCCACCTCGAGGTCGTCGAAGTTCGAGGCGTCGATCTGGTCGAGGGGGGAGTACTTCGTGCCTTTTTCGTCGGCCGTGTAGTGGGGCCACTCACCGTTGGCCGTGCTGGGCTTCTGGCCCGAGACGCTGGTGGTCATCCACACCACGGCCGCCGCGAGTAGCACCAGCGTCTGCACGGATCGACGCAATGTATGCGACATCATTCACCCCCGTTCTTCTCTTCAGTCGGGTTCAAGATGGAGCTCAAGTCCAGGTTAAGGAGGCGTACAAGGGAAGGCAAGGTGAGGAGATCTCGGCCTGGGACAAGTGGTTACATGTGCATGAGGTTGCGCCCAAGGGGGAGTTTCGTGAAGTGATGGCTCGCTTCCTCACGCCAGGGTCCGCGTGTCCCGGAGAGCATCGAGACGCTGCCGAATGCCGGCAACGTCCGGCCTGTGGGCGACGTCATGGTGGATGCTCGAAGCGCTCAGTGTCCTGAGGAAGGCGAGACCGACGATAATGCTGGGGTAGCACATGTGTAGTCCTCGGATGAGGGATTCAGTCCCTAGCAGAGGTTCAGTCCGTAGTATGGAGCGATCCATCTCCACCTCGGGATCTACGCGTGATCGGGCCACTGCTTTCTCGAACCACCCGTGTTGCCCACGGCGGCCCGGACCGAATACGTTGTTCCGCCATCGGATTAGGTTACGGGCCACCACCTCGCCCCTCGCCAGGAGCCGCGCCATGACCCCTGTGATGACGCCCAGAGCAGCCGCGTGTTCGACTGCCACAGCCGTCGCCCTGATGCTCGCAGCATGTGGAGGCGCACCCGACGCGGGCGAGGCGGACACTGCCGAGACCCAGCCGGCTCCCGCCGCTCCCTCAGTCACGATCACCCAGCCTGCCGTTGACGCCGTGATTGAGGGCAGCTCGGTGCTCGTGACGCTCGAGGTCTCCGACCTGCGAATCGTCCCCGCCGGGACGCAAGAGGATGGCACGGGCCACCACCATCTGATCGTCGACGCCGATCTTCCGGAGGCTGGTGTGGCCATCCCGTCTACTCCGGGGGTCCACATCCACATGGGGGCGGCCCAGACCGAGTTCGAGCTGACCGACCTTGCGGCGGGTGAGCACACGGTCATCGCCGTGGTGGGTGACTGGGGGCACGTCCCGTTGGATCCGTGGGTGGTGGACACCATCAGGTTCGTCGTTCAGTAGCAGAGGGGGGTTAGTGTGGTGTCCCAGAAGTGTCTCGGCCATGGATCTCGCTGCGCTCGATCGTCTCGCGGTCAACTCGGCGCTCACGACGAGCATGCAAGTCGCTCGGCTCGAGCACCGATGCATCCGGCCCTGCGGCGTTCCTCCTCCTCGGACCACTGCCTTCGGCCGCGGTGCCCGCGTTGCTATTCCTCGTCCTCGCGCCTGACCCACGCCTAACGGCGCGGGTACCCCGGCTCCGGTGCCTCGGCACTCTCGGTGCCTCCCGAACTTCTGGGACACCACACTAGGGCCGACCACTGTCTGAACACCGAGTAGTCGTCGTGGGCGGGGGCGTCATCGGAGTTTGCTGTGCCTATTTCCTGGCCAAGGCCGGTGCGGCCGTCACCCTCGTGGACCGGGGCGAGATCGGTAAGGCGGCGTCGTACGGCGCAGCGGGGACGGTGGCCGCCGGGCATCCTCCGCTGAACAAGCCGAGCCGCATCCGTCAGTCTCTGAAGCTGCTCCTCGATCCCGAGAGTCCGCTCTACATCCCCCTCCGCTGGGACCCGGGGCTGGCACGGTGGTTGTGGACCTTCCGGCGGTACTCCACCGAGAGCCACCTCGAGGTGAGCACGAGAGCCCTGGCGCCATTGGGCCACGCCACACTCGCGCTCTTCGATATGCTCGTGGAGGAGGAAGGGCTGGACTGTGCCTACGACCGCCAGGGCTACTACGAGATCTGCCACACCGAGAAGGGCCTGGAGGGCGCCAAGCGGGACGCGGCCATGATGCGGGACCACGGCTACAACCCCCGCACACTCACCGGCGAGGAGCTCCAAGAGGTCGAGCCTGCCCTCTTGGACGGGGTGGTCGGGGGCGTCCACTTCCCGGACGCCGCCACATGTGATCCGTACCGGTTCGTCACGGAGATGGCTGATCGGGCGCTCAGATACGGCGGCACCGTCCTCGCGGGCCGAGGCGTCGACGAGGTCCTGAGCAACGGAAGTGGTGTGACCGGGGTCCGCCTGGCCGACGGTGAGGTGCTGGAGGCGGACTCGATTGTGCTGGCTACCGGGGCCTACAGCCAGAAGCTCACAGAGAAGTTCGGCCTTCGCCTTCCGATACAGGCGGGGAAGGGCTATCACCGTGACCTGGTACCCGGAGAGGGAGCACCCTCGCTGAGCACTACCTGCATATTCGGTGAGACGTCGGTCTTCTGCACACCCATGGGCGACTTCACGCGCCTGGCAGGCACGTTGGAATTCTCTGGGGTGAATCACGAGCTCAGGCGGTCGCGTCTGGAGCAGCTCACCACGGCCGCGAAGCGGTACGTGGACGGGGTGGGTGACGGTCCGGCCCGCTCGGAGTGGTGCGGCCTGAGGCCGTGCACACCCGACGGGATGCCGTTCATCGGGCCCGTCCCCGGGCAGGACGGGCTCTTCGTCGCGACGGGACATGCCATGCTGGGCCTCACCCTGGGCCCGGTGACGGGTCAGATGATCTCGGAGCAGGTGCTGGAGGGAAGAACGTCGCTACCTGCAGGTCCGTTGGGCGTAGAGCGGCTTTAGTGTGGTGCCGCGCTTCGCAGCCTGCCCCGGTCCACCCTTCCCAGGTGGGTCCGGGGCAGGTCGTCCATGAAGTGGATCACCCGAGGGTACTTGTGGGGCTCCAACGCGGCCCATCTCTTCGATCCCTACTGGACCCGGCACGCCGCCTACACTATGGGCTACGACCTGCCATGGCCGGAGCAGTACGAATCGGTGAGCCGGCACACGGCTCGCTGCGCCTTCGACTTCGGAGCAACGGAATGAGCGAAGCTCTCACCTACGGCCGGTACCTGAAGATCAAGGAGCTGTTGGAGCTCCAGGAGCCTCCCTCGGAAGGGCCCGAGCACGACGAGATGCTCTTCATCGTCATCCACCAGGTCTACGAGCTCTGGTTCAAGGAGGTCCTCCACGAGATCGACTACGCCTGCCGGCTCATGGAAGAGGGAGATCGGGCCCGGGTGCTCCACACCCTCAAGCGAGTGCTCACGATCCTGAAGGTTCTGGTGGCGCAGCTCGACATCCTGGAGACCATGACCCCGCTTGAGTTCCTCTCCTTCAGAGCCCGGTTGGAGGCGGCCTCGGGCTTCCAGTCCTACCAGTTCCGGGAGCTGGAGTATGTCCTGGGCGCGAAGAACGAGAAGGCCATCCAGCGCTTCCCCGAAGGGAGCGTAGGTCGGGCGAACCTGGAGCGACGATTCCAGGAGCGAACGCTGTGGGATGCGTTCTTGGCCTTCCTCCGGGTTGAGGGATTCCCCGTCCCCAAGGCTCACCTGAGCAGGGACGTCACCCGCCCGGTGGAGGCGGCCGAGGACCTACAGGAGGTCCTCATCACCGTGTACCGGGAGCACCCGGCAGTGGCGTCGGTGTGCGAGCGACTGGTGGATCTGGACGAGGGGCTCCAGGAGTGGCGGTACCGGCACGTGAAGATGGTGGAACGCACCATCGGCACGAAGCCCGGAACGGGCGGCTCGGCAGGGTCAGCCTACCTACGGACCACACTCAACGAGCCGGTTTTCGCCGACCTGTGGGCGATTCGAAGCCGGCTGTAGGATGAGCGAGGCCGCATTCGTCTCCACGCGCCGCACGGCATGATCGAGCCTGTCTCCCTCGCCGAGCACTACACCCGCTTTCGTGTCTCCGAGCGGCTGCTGCTCACGGGACACTCGCATCAGGCCTGGCCCGACGTCGCCTTCGAGGGCCAGCAGCGGGCGTGGCTCGACGCCGCCGAGCACGTGGACCGGAAGTGGGATCTGGCAGAGCAGAAGGCGGAGCGGCTGCGTCGCGGCATCACCGAGCTGTTGGACGACTCTACCGGGCTCGTGGCCCTGGGGCAGAACACCCACGAGCTCGTCACGCGCTTTCTCTCTGCGTTGCCCCTGCTGGAGCGCCCACGCCTCGTCACGACCGACGGCGAGTTCCACAGCATCCGCCGGCAGCTCGACCGACTGGCGGAGGAGCCTGTCGAGGTCGTGAAGGTGTCTGCGTTGCCGGCGGCCACCCTCGCCGCGCGACTGGCCGAGGCGGTGGATGACCGGACGGCGGGGGTTCTGGCGTCGTTCGTGCTCTTCCAGAATGCCCACATCGTGCCGGGTTTGGGGAGCGTCCTCGAGGTGTGCAGGCGGGTTGGGGCCGAGCTTCTCGTGGACGCCTACCACTCGACGAACGTGGTGCCGTATTCCGTGCGCCGGGAAGGGCTGGACGGCGCCTTCATGGTGGGCGGGGGCTACAAGTACATGCAGATGGGTGAAGGGAACTGCTGGCTGAGATTCCCGGGCGACTGCCGGCTCCGGCCGGTCTACACGGGCTGGTTCAGCGAGTTCGCCACCCTCGCCGAGGAGAAGGAAGCGGGCCGAACGCCCTACCGAGAGGGGGTGGCACGCTTCGCGGGATCCACCTACGACCCCACCAGCCACTACCGCGCCGAGGCCGTCCTGGACTTCTTCGCTGAGCAGGAGCTCACCCAGGAGCGACTCCGGGAGCGGAGCCAGCACCAAGTCGGACTCCTCATGGACGAGTTCGACGGCCTCGATCTCGATTCGGCCGTGGTCGACCGCGACCGCTCGGTGCCGTTGGAGGGGGTGGCGGGATTCCTCGCCCTCCGCTCCCCGAGGGCCGGCGAGCTCTCTGCGGCGTTGGCGGCGCGCGGTGTTCGAACGGACTACCGGGGAAACGTGATCCGCTTCGGCCCCGCCCCGTACCTCACCGACGACCAGTTGCGGGAGGCCATGGCGGCCCTGGGAGAGGTGGCGCGCTAGGTAGCTGTCTGCTGGCCGTTTGCGCCCGGCCGTAGCCGCCCGGTCGGTGTGGGGCCTCCAAAACGTCCCCTAGGGAGCGCCGGCGCTCTCCATCCAGGCCGTCCACCAGAGATCCCGGAGCATGTTCGCTCCCGCCGCCAGGCGCTCCACGGCAAAGCGCTTGGTCTCTGCGTGAGGTCGGTCGGGGACGAACCCGAACTCCTGCTCCAACTCGTATAGGCGGGTCACCTTCTCGTTCGACCCGAGGAGGTAGGCCCACACCTGGTCGTGCACGTCGTCCAGGTGACGCGGCTCGGCCTCGATGAGGGGTAGTACGTCGTCCAGCTCCACGTTCGCCTGGACGAAGCCCGACTCGAACCGGGCGTGGAAGTCACGCTCCAGGCTGAACCCCCGCGGGTTGGGTGCGTCCCTGGCCCAGCCGTTGAAGTGGATGGTGCTGTGGTGAGGCTGGGATCCGTCGGCCACGTAGTGACCCAGCACCCCGGCGTCGTTGATGATGCGCTGGGCGATCCAGTCGCGCTCGTCGCCTTCGGCGGCCCGCCACCGCTGAAAGCCCGACTGCAGGCGTTGATAGAGCTCGAGGATCCGGAACGGAAGAAAGCCGCCGTCCCTCTGGGGCATGGTCAGGTCCGTTTGCCGGTAGAGGGTCTCGAGGTACGTGAAGCGATCGGGCGCGGCTCGTGCCGCCTCCGGTACGCTCTCCAGATCGACGTAGTGGTCGTAGCGGAAACCCTCGTTCATCTCGGTGCTGTTGCCGTCCCGCCAACGGTCGGGCTCGTAGTTGAGGTATGCGAGCCGATCCTCGGCCGCCCAGAAGAAATCGGGCATGCTCGTCGGCAGATCGGTGGCCGCCGCCCTGCCCGCGGTCACGTGTCCATGTCTGCCCCAGGGTGCTGGGGTGGCCGCCAGCACGACCCCGCACACGACCAGAGCCGCCGCTCTTGTAATCTTGCCCGCCGGTGTTGCTACCAAGTCGCTGCCCTCCCCCTGTGCCTCGATCGGAATAACACACTAACCACTTGGGGCCGTGAAGGGAGGCTCGGCGACGGCACTCGCCGAGGTCCACCGTCCGGGGCCTCCGTGAGCCCGTCCCGAGGGTGGTCCCCTAGGCCGTGATCTGACTGGTGTCTGTGCGCTCGAACGTCTCACCCAGAAGGGTGAAGGCGAGGAGAAGCTCGCTCCAGAGGGTGCCCAGCGCCGCCACCACGGCGATGACGATCAACGCCACGCCGAAGCCCAGGCGCATGAGCACCGTGCCCGCCACCGCGGCCGGAAAAACGAGGCTGAGGGCCAGGAGTGGCATAGTGAAGGAGATCACCATCAGCTGCTGGCCGATCGTTTCCACCCCTCCGGACTCCCTCCCGCTGGGGCGTACCCAGCCCGGGAACAAGAGCACGCTGGCGTTCTGGATGACCATGGCGATCCCGTTGACCGCCGGTAGGATCACGAGGGCGGCGACGTAGCCGTACAGAAGGAGCAGGAGCCGCCCGTCGGCGATCTCTCCGAACCACAGGCACACGATGCCTGCCCCGAATAGGACCAACTGGAGGACCGTGAGGGAGATGGTCGAGGCGGCCACCTCAGCGGCCACGAGGGCCGAGGCGGGCAAGGGGTAGCTCCTCAGGACGTCCAGACGGGCCATGTCGTCGCGGAGATCGTTGCGAATGGCCATGGGGCCCAAGGCCGTGAGCATGCCGCCCGACGCGACCAGGATGAGCCCGATGGCATCGGCTCCCTGCTTCGGAGAGCCGGTGAGGATGACCACGAACAGATAGAGGATTACGAGGACGGCCACCACGAAGACGGGACTGGCTACCTGCATCTGGCGAGAGAATGAGACGGAATTCTTCCAGAGGAGCGCGACGGCGGGGTGCCCGGTGGGACGCAAGGGAAAGATCGCCGGGCGATCGCCACCGATGTGAGCGTCGGCCACCTTGGATCGACGGCCGGAGCGCATGGCGGCTCTCCTTTCTGCTCTCTTGCGCCCGGCCGCCTCCGCGGCCTCCTCGAAAGCGGCATCGGTCCGGATCACCCACCAGTAGTGGAGGACCAGAACGACGAATGCGGCTGCGGCCGCCCGAATCCAGGATGCAACCCCCTCGGCCAAAAATGGGGCTAGGACCAGATCGAACGGAAACAGCACCCCCTGAGCCAGGGGAGTGGAGAGGGCTGCCTGAACTCCGGCCAGGACGTCCTCGATCGTCTGGGCGGCCCGAAACTCGCTCGCCGGTTGGAATAGCGTCCACAGGAGGGCTGAGAACGCCACCACGAAGAACGCGATGGGGATTCGGTTACGCCTCAACCCCGTCGTGCCCTGACGAAGGGCACTGGCATGCACGAGGGAGGCCGCAGCCTGGTGCAGGTGAAGCGTGGTCAGCAGCATCCACAGACCCACTGCCCCCAACGGCCAGGGGACGGCATGCATGCCGAACAGATAGGAGAGAATCGCCGCCGTGGGAATGATGGCGATCTGGGTCTGAAGGAGCCGGAAGCGGATCAGGTCCGCCCGCCGGATGGGGGCCGGCACCAACATCTGTACCTGCGCGGGCGTGAGGGAAAGCGCTTCGGTGTGTCCGCCCCAGAGCCACCACCACGAGGCGTAGATGGCCAGGACCATCGGGGCCCCCACCCGGATGAGGGGATGGCCGAGCTCGGCGTCGACCACGCCTTCGCTGAACAGCGCCGGCCAGAGGAGCACGACGAAATAGGCGAGGCCCAGGAACATGGCGACGGCGTATCGCGGTGTGCGCAGTCGTCCCAGGAGGCGGTGCACCCGATTCCGTCCGCTGATGCGAAAGAAGTACAGGAAGTGGGGAAGTGGGGATCGGTAGGCCCCCATACCGCTACGCGCCCCCTTCCGTGAGGGCCAGGAAGACCTCCTCCAATCCCTGGCCTTCCAGGTCCGGGCGGTGGGCCTTGATCTCCTCCATGGTACCGGTGAAGAGGGCTTGTCCCTGCTGGATCACCAGAATCTGGTCGCACAGCTCCTCGACCAGGTGGAGGAGGTGTGAGCTGAGGATGACGGCGCCGCCGGCCTCCGCCCTGGACACGATAGTCGCCTTCATGCGGCGGATGGCGCCGGGATCCAGGCCGGTGAGGGGCTCATCGAAGAGGAGCACGGACGGGTCGTGGAGGAGCCCGCAGGCGATGGCCAGCTTCTGCCGCATACCGCGGGAAAGCTGGTCGGGGAGCTTCTTGGCGTGGTCGGCCAACTCTAGCTCGCCGAGAAGGGAAGCGATGCGTGGATCGGGCTCGGCGACGCCGTAGATGCGACCTACGAACCTCAGGTGCTCTTCCACATTGAGGTAATCGAACAGCTGCGGGTCGTCGGGGATGAAGGCTAGGGCCGCCTTGGCCTCGACCGGCTCCCTGGCCAGGTCGTGCCCGACCACGCGGATCCGGCCGCCCGACGGTTGAATGATGCCTGCGATGGTGCGGAGCGTCGTGGTCTTTCCGGCTCCGTTGGGCCCGACGAGGCCAAGGATCTCCCCAGGGCCCACCGTGAACGAGAGATCCGTGACCGCTGGGAAGTCCCCATAGAGCTTGGTGAGGGACTGGACGTCGATCATATCCCGGTCATCTGTCGTTCTTCGGGACGGCGCCGAACATTTTTGCCGTGGATTCCGTAGTTGCACTAGAGTACCTGGCCGGCGTGTCATGGATTCACGGACCTCACGGATGTCCACTAGATTCTCGGGGGCGCCGCCTCGGCGAAGACGGACGATAATGGGCGGCCTTCGGCGACGGCGGCAAGGCGCCCATGGTCAGGCGCAGCCCGCGGAGTGACAGCTCTCGTGGATCCTGGTCGCGCCGCCGCGGTATCGTGTTCAAAGACGTCAGGCTGCTTGATACAGGAGATACTATTTTTTCGATGACCCCCTGGGTTACCCGGTTGCTCGTCGCAAACGTGGTCGCCTTTCTGTTGGTGCAGCCGGCGACTCTCCTCTACGGTCTTCTGACGCTCTTTCCCCCGGCCGTCGTAGGACTCGACAAGTTCTACATTCCCGCGATGCCGTTCAGGCCCTGGACGCTCTTCACGTACATGTTCCTGCATGCAGGGTTTGGGCACCTCTTCTTCAATATGCTCGGGCTCTTCTTCTTCGGACCCAGGCTCGAAGCCCGGCTGGGCACCCATGGCTTTCTGGGGCTCTACTTTCTGAGCGGGCTCGGCGGAGCCGCGTTCTCGTTCCTCTTCTCGTTCAGCTCCCCGGTGGTGGGCGCATCGGCCGCCGTCTACGGGATTCTCATCGGCTTCGCCATGTACTGGCCACGTGAGAACATCTACATCTGGGGCATCCTGCCGATTCAGGCTCGCGTGCTGGCCGCCGGTTTAGTCTTCTTCAGCCTCTACGCAGGTATCGGCGGGACGGGTGGCGGCGTGGCCCACTTCGCCCACCTGGGTGGCCTCGCGGTCGGGGCCGGGTATCTCCGTTGGCGAGATTGGCATTCCGGCAAGGACCGGCGCGAGTTCAAGCGCAAGGTGCAGCATACGCCCTCCCTGGACGGATCCGACCGGGAGGCCCGGGCGCGCTGGTCTTCCATCGACCTGTCCTCCATGCACGAGCTCAATCGGAATGAGGTGGAGGAGCTACTGTCCAGGGCGGACAGCGGGGGCTTGCAGACCCTGTCCCTGGAGGAGCGGGCGTTCCTCGACCGGATGTCGAGCGGATAGCCGTCGGTTGGGTCTGGCCCGGCGCCGTCCTGGTCGGCGCCGGGATCGCGCTTACCACGGTGGCGGGAGACGCCCCGTGGCTCGAGCAGGCCGTCAATCGATATCCGCTGGTCATCTTCGCTGGTGGCCTGCTTCTCGCGTGGCGCTTCCGGAGAAGCCGGGTCGGTGCGGCGCTCCTGGGTCTCATCCTCATGGACCGGCTCCTACGGCCGGCCGGCGTCCGGCCCACCACCATCGAGTCCACCGTCGTGGAGCCTGGGGCCGTGGGGGCTCTGCTAGTGGAGCCTGCCGCCCTCGCATCCGCCGCGTTCGATCCCACCGCGGTCGACGCCACCATGGGGTCGCCGTGGGGGACTGGGGGCATCGTCCTGCTCCTCGCCCTCGGGGTCCTGGCGGTCATGAAGGACCGAGGAGTCCTCTCCGGGCTGGGTATTCTCCAACCTGTGATGGTGGCCCTGGCCCTGGCTGCAGGGCTCGTTCTCTGGGACGTTTGGCCGGGGGCGCTCATCTGGACATGGACGCCATTTCTCCCTTGGGTCCCCGCGGACTGGCTCGGCCTTTCCCACGGAGCCGTGGTGGTGGGGCTGCTCGCGCTCCTGGTCACGCTGGGGATGGCGATCCGCCGCGACCATCCGGTGGAGAAGGGGCTCTTCTGGACGATCCTGGCGGTGCTCCTCGCACTGGGCAGGGGAGCCGATTCCGTGGAGTCCACAGTGCACCTCACGGCAGGTGCGCTCGTCCTCGCGTTGGCCGTCGTGGAGACGTCGTACGCCATGGCCTTCCGGGACGAGCTGACTGGGCTACCCGCCCGGAGAGCCCTGTGGCAGGAAATCGAATCCGCGGGACGCTCGTATGCTGTGGCCATGGTCGACGTCGACCACTTCAAGAAGTTCAACGACCGCCACGGCCACGACGTGGGTGACCAGGTACTTCGGCTGGTGGCGTCCCAGCTCGGCAAGGTGAGCGGAGGCGGCCGGGCCTTCCGCTACGGCGGAGAGGAATTCACGGTGGTGTTCCCCGGAAAGGGGCGCGAGGACGCAGTACCCCACCTCGAGGAGCTGCGGGAGACGATCGAGGCCAGCCGGTTCGCCGTGCGGCACATTGGGCGGCCGCGGAAGGAGCCATCGGTGAAGAAGGCGAAGAAGAGGCCTCCGCGGCGCCTCTCGGTGACGGTGAGCATCGGCGTGGCTGAGCGGACCGAGAAGGCCGCCACGGCGGAGGCCGTCGTGAAGGCCGCCGACCGGGCCCTCTACCGGGCCAAGAAGGCGGGGCGGAACCGGGTAGCGAAGTAGGAGGCACCGGGGTGTCTGTTCCGGCACGCGCAGCCACCCGAGTTCCCCTGTTTAGGGAGGGTCGCGCCCGAGTCCCGTGATGAGCGGCAGGCTACACCAGCCGCTTGTAGTCGGCCAGGTGGCGGAGCGCCTCCTTGGTCCGGCCCTGGATCTCGTAGAGACGGGACAGGTTGTAGTGGGCCGACGCCATGTCCGGATCCGAGCGTAGCGCCCTCTCGTAAGCCTCGATGGCGTCGCCGACCCGCTCCAGGTCCTCCAACGCCACACCGAGGTTGAAGGCGGCCATCGGCGATTCGGGCTCGGCGGCGAGAGCCTGGCGGTAGTGCGCTTCGGCCGACTCCACGTCGCCGCCTTCGTGCAGCAGCCGGCCCAGATTCAGATGCGCCCGGACGTGGCCCGGGTTGAGGGCAAGGGCTCGCCGGTAGGCGTCCGTGGCACGGTCCGTCGCAACGGGCTCCAGGTCCAGCGCCAGTTCGTACCATCCGTCGGCCGAGAGCTCGGTGGACGCCGGCTTCGCTGAGGTGGCTCGGGCGATGGGCTCGACCTTCTCGGCCAACTCCCGGACGGCGAAGTCGAGGTGGACCTGGCCCGACTCGGGGTCCCAGAGCGTGCTCTCTTTCTTCACGACCACACTGTCCCCCTCAAGCGTGATGTGGAGGGCGCTCAGCGGCCTGCCCTCGGGAAGCTGCTCTCGGAGGGCATGGAGAACCTGCCGTACGCGCTGCATGGAGACGCCCGCGTCCCGGAGGTCCCGCGTGGTGCGGAGAAGGATGATGTCCGAGAAGGAGAACCGGTATTGGTTCCCAGGACCCCTGGTCGGATCGAAGAATCCGGATCTTGCAAAGGAACGGACGCGGGCCGGGGGGATGCCGAGGATCTCGGCCACCTGCCTCGTGGTGTATCCTCTCATCACGGGTGGGGCCGTGATGATTCCGGAGCGGGGCCGCTGGTCAGCCCGAGGACGCCTTCTTCTTGGTGGCGGACTTCTTCCTACTGGATGCCTTCTTGGCCGGCATCCTCTCCTCTCCGTCATCGGCGAGGCTGGCCTTGAGGGCCGCCATCAGGTCGATGATCTGGGTCTGGGGCTCCTCGGTGACCGACGAGACGATCTCTTCGCCGTCCACCTTCCGCTGTATGAGCTCGAGCATGCGGTCACGGACCTCGTCCTTGTAGTCCGCGGCCTGGAACTCGTCCGAGGACGCCTGGTTCACGAGTTGAATGGCCAGCTTCAGTTCGGACTCGCTGACATCGCCCTCGTCTACCGGGACGTCGGCGAAATCCCGGACCTCGTCGGCGTAGCGGAGCTGCTCCAGAAGAAGGCCCTCCCCGAAGGGCCGCACCATGACCAGGTACTGCTTGCCGCGGGTGGCGTACTTGGCGATGGCCACACGCTCGGTTTGCTGCAGGGCCGCCGAGAGAAGCAGATACGCCCGAGCACCGCCCTTGTCGGGTCCGAGGTAATAGGCGCGATCCAGGAACAGGCGATCTACCTGGTCTGCAGGAACGAACTCGGTGATCTGGATGGAGTCGGTCTTGGGCTGCTCCACCGCCTTGAGCTCCTCGGGCGTGAAGAGCACGTACTGACCCTTGGCGAACTCGTACCCCTTCACCATGTCTTCCCGGGGAACGATCACGTCGTCCTTCGGGCAGATGTACTGCTGTTTCACACGGGTTCCACAGTCCTTGTGGACCATGTTGAAGGAGATGCGGGACTTGGATTCCCCGGTGGCGTACAGCTTCACCGGCACGGAGACCAGCCCGAATGAGATCGTCGAGGTGGAGATGGGACGTGCAGCCATTGCGAAAAAACTCCCGTGAGCGAACTGAAGGCCGGAAGAAAACATATGTTCACCGGAGGAAAGAATGCAATGAAAAGGTGGGGTGGGTGCACGGCAAGGTGGTGTCAGCCGGCCCGCCACCGCTAACGTCTCTGCATGGTAGCGAGCTCCGACGACCGACTCGAGCGCTATCGCAAGATACGCTCCGCCTCCGATACCCCCGAGCCGTTCGGAGGGATGGGATCGGCCGGGGACGCACGGCTGTTCGTGGTGCAGAAGCACCACGCCAGCTCCCTGCACTGGGATCTGCGACTCGAGATGGGCGGGGCCCTGGAGTCTTGGGCCGTGCCCAAGGGCCCTTCCGCGGATACGGCGGACAAGCGTCTCGCCATGCACGTGGAGCCCCACCCGCTGGAGTATGCCGAGTTCGAGGGGGTCATCCCCGAAGGGCAGTACGGAGCCGGCCCGTCCATCTGCTGGGACAAGGGCGTCTGGATCGAGATCCCCGGCGAGAAGCACGGTTTGGAGCACGGCAAGCTCCTCTTCGAGCTCAGAGGCTACAAGCTGCGCGGCCGCTGGACGCTCGTGCACACGCCCAAGCGGGGGGACAACCACTGGCTCCTCATCAAGGAGCGGGACGGCTACGTGGACGAGCGGGGCACGGACGCGTATCCAGACGACTCGATCTACTCGGGACTTCTGGTGGATCAGCTTTCCGACCCCGGCGAGCGAGATGCCGAGATCCTCGGGCGGGCCCGCGAGCTGGGCGCCGAGAAGGAGGCGTCCCCGGCCGAGAAGATGAAGGTCATGCTAGCCACGAGCCGCAAGGAGCCCTTCGACAAGGAAGGCTGGGTCTTCGAGCTCAAGTACGACGGCTATCGGGTGATCGCGTCCCGGGAGACCGAGGAGCCCGTGCTCTGGTCCCGGAACGGGAACGACCTCACCGAGACCTTTCCCGACATCGCCCGGGCTCTCCACGGGCTGCCCTATGATGGCACGGTCCTGGACGGCGAGGTCGTGGTCCACGATGAGGCGGGCTTGCCGAGCTTCAGCCGCCTTCAGCGTAGAGGCCGCCTGCAGCGCCTCTCGGACATCCTGAAGGCAACGCTGGACCTGCCGGCCGTCTTCTACGCTTTCGATCTCTTGGCCTTCGGGGGGCTCGATCTCCGCGATCTACCCCTCGTGTCCAGAAAGGAGCTGCTCCGGGAGGTACTCCCCAGCGCGGGGCCCATCCGCTACTCGGACCATATCCCGGTTCAGGGCGAGGCCATGTACCGGCAGGTGACCGACATGCGCCTCGAGGGGATCGTGGCCAAGAAGGCCGACAGTCCCTACCGCTCCGGGCGTTCGACCCATTGGTACAAGATCCGTACGGTTCACACCGACGACTTCGTGGTGGTGGGCTATACGGAGCCCAAAGGAGGACGGCCGGGTTTCGGGGCGCTCCACCTGGCCCAGTACGTCGACGGTGAGCTGACCTACTCCGGGAGTGTCGGGACCGGCTTCAGCGACGATATGCTCGAAGAGATCCTGGAGATGCTCGTGGATCTGGCTGGTGAGCCGGGCCCCCCGTGTGCCGGCCCGGCCCCCAAGGGGAAGACGCACCGTTGGATCCAGCCGAAGCTCGTGGCGGAGGTCCAGTACAAGGAGTTCACCGACGCCGGCGTGATCCGGCATCCCTCCTTCGTGAGGCTCCGGCACGACAAGCGGGCGGAGGAGTGCGTTCGGGAGGACGAGGGCGGAGGCGAGGCGCTCCCGGACCCGGTCCAGGTCGTCGATCGGACCGTGGAGCGAACGGTCCCGTTCACCAATCTGGACAAGGTCTTGTGGCCCGAGGAGGGATACACCAAGGGTGACCTCATCGAGTATTACCGCACCGTCTGGGAGTGGATCTCACCGTACCTGGCAGACCGGTGTCTGGTGCTCACCCGCTATCCGGACGGCATCCATGGGAACTCGTTTTACCAGAAGAACGCCCCGGAGTGGGCCCCGGAGTGGCTTCGGAGAGAGCCGGTCTGGAGCGAGGACTCCGACAAGGTCCTCGACTACTTCGTGGTGGAAGACGTGGAGTCGCTCCTGTGGGTGGCCAACTCGGCGGCCATCCCGCTGCACATCTGGTCCAGTCGCATCTCGACCCTGAACAAGCCCGACTGGTGCATCCTGGACCTGGATCCCAAGGGTGCGCCCTTCGCCGACGTGGTGAAGGTGGCCAAGGTGATCCGCCAGGTGTGCCAGGAGATCGAGCTTCCCTCATACGTGAAGACGAGTGGATCGTCCGGCCTCCACGTTCTGATTCCGCTGGGGGCGCAGCTCAGCTACGAGCAATCACGGATGCTGGGAAACCTGCTCGCCCGCGTCGTGGTGGGAGAGCTTCCCGAGATCGCCACCGTCACTAGGGCCCTCAAGAGCCGGGAAGGGAAGGTCTACGTGGACTTCCTGCAGAACGCTTCCGGCCAGCTGCTGGTGGCCCCCTTCTGTGTCCGGCCTGTGCCGGAGGCCGCCGTGTCCACGCCCCTCAAGTGGAGCGAGGTGACGAGCAAGCTCGACATCCGCAAACACACCATCAAGACGGTGCCGTCCCGCAAGAAGCGCCTCAAGGGGGGCGATCCCCTCCTGGGCGTGCTGGACGACAAGCCCGACCTCATGGGCGCCTTGGAGCGCCTGACGGGGCGCTCGGTTTGAGTGGGGACCGACGGACGACCGAAGCGCGACGAAACCCTCGGCCCCTCTGATGCGTCATAAAGAGAGGGGGAATCGGCGATCGCTGGCGATCCGTCGCACGTCCCGACTTTAATTCGTCCTTTTCAGGATTAGAAAATGATCCAGTTTGCCGTCCATCTCCTGGTTACCGCCGCGCTCCTCGCCGTGGTCGGAAAGATGATCTCCGGCATAGAGGTGGAAGACGCGAGCGCAGCCTTCGTCGGGGCCCTGGTTCTCGGCTTCGCCAACGCCGTGATTCGGCCCATCCTGGTCGTGCTCACGATGCCCCTCACGATCCTCACGCTCGGCTTGTTCATCTGGGTCGTGAACGCGTTCATGCTCAAGCTCGCTGCGGCGTTCGTGCCGGGGTTCGAGGTCCGGGGATTCAAGGCGGCCCTGTTCGGGAGCCTGATGCTTGGGCTTCTCAACTTCGCGGTGTCGGTCTTCTTCGGGATCTAGTGTTCCGCTGCCACAGTTCGCGGGCCACCAAGAGGGCCGCGGCATCGTGCCCTCGACTGGCCGAGACACTTTGGCAACGGGACGGTAGGAGCCTGTCCGAGCAGTAGAGCTCGACGAAGTACGTTGCCAGCCGGCGGACAGCCTTCTAATCATCAGAGCACCCTGGGACTGGTCACAGCTTCGCCCAGGCCGTCACCGGAGGTGATGATCATGAAGAAGGCCGTGCTCGTTCCGTTCTTCGCGCTCGTCCTGGGAGCCACAGGCGCCGGCCTCGCTCTCGGTCTCTTCACGCAGCAGGGCACCCCCGGGAGCGGGGCAGGCGGCCTCCTCCAGACCCTCTCCCCCTTCCGCAGCTACGGCCACGTCTACGACTCGGCTAACGTCGAGGCCATGCGCCCGCGGTTCATGGGGCGCCGCGGTGTCGTGTCGACGGGGCACTATCTGGCGACCATGGCTGGCATGGACATGCTCAAACGGGGAGGTAACGCCTTCGACGCGGGGGTCACCGCCGCGATGGCCCTCAAAGTCACCAAGATGGACTACGCTGGGTGGACCGGCGTGGCACCGTTGATCCTCTACAGCGCTGCCGAGGGGAAGGTCGTGACGCGTGTCGGAGCCGGGACGTCACCCGCGGGGGCGACGCTCGAGTACTTCCTCGAGAACGGGAAGGACCCCGTGAATACGGCGCTCGTGCCCGCCGACGTCGACGTGTGGCTGGCGGCCTTGGATCGCTATGGGACGATCAGCTTTGCCGAGGCCGCGGGTCCGGCTCTGGAGATCGCCGAGGAGGGCTACCACCTCTACAAGATGCAAAAGTGGCTGATCGACGATCAGACGGACCAGGTTCTGCGGTTCCCGTACAACCGCGACTTCTGGTTCCAGCACGGCGTGGGTGAGCAGGAGGTCGGTGACCTGATGGTGAACCCGGATCTGGCGGGGCTCATCTGGTACATGATGCATGCCGAGGAGCGGGCACTGGCATCCGGAGGCACGCGCTCGGAGGGGATCCGGGCCGCCTGGGAGGCCTTCTACAAGGGAGATCCGGCCAGGGCGGTGGACGCGTTGTTCGGCGAGCTGGGGGGAATCGTCACCTACGACGACCTGGCGAGCTACCAAGGCGAGTGGATGGACCCGCTGCAGACGACGTTCATGGGCTACGACGTCTACGCCGGCGACGGCTGGTCCCAGGGCCCGCGCATGATCCTCATCCTCAACATGCTCGAGGGCATCGACCTGGAGGCCCTGGGCTACAACACGCCGGAGTATATCCACCTGATTTCCCAGGTCATCGACCTGGCCATGTCGGACAGCCACAAGTACGTGGGCGATCCCGACGTGGTGGACACCCCAGAGGAGCTCTATACCAAGAAGTATGCCCGAGTCCGTGTCGCCCTGATCGACCGCGAGCGGGCCTTCCAGGACATGCCGCCTTGGGGTGATCCGGTTCGCATGCTCGCAGTGGCCGACGATTCACCCCGCTCGTTCGCGGCCACCAGCGCCACGACGCCCGCAGGGGCTGCGGCCGCGGTCGGTGGGGCCGACGCCGACGAGACACCAGTGTTCGACACGTCATCGCTGAACGTCATGGACGGAGACGGGAATCTCTTCTCCATGACGGAGAGTGACGGGCACCTGTCTACCCCGCTGGTTCCGGGCTGGGGCTTCGGCCTCGGAGGCCGCATGGGCCAGTTCAACCTCGATCCGCGGCTGGCCAACGTCATGGCCCCGCGTAAGCGACCGAGAAACACGAACACCCCGCTCCTGGTGATGAAGGACGGAGAGCCGTTCATGGGGCTGTCCACGCCGGGAGCCGATCAGCAGCTCCAGTCGCTGCTACAGGTCTTCCTGAACGTGGTGGTGTGGGGGATGTCGCCCGAGCAGGCTCTCGATCAGCCCCGGTTCGGCAGCTACAACTTCCCTACCACGGGCAACGAGATCAACCGCAATCCGGCTGGGCTCCGTCTGGAGGATCGCATCCAGGGTGAGACGGCTGACGTGCTGAGAGGTCTCGGTCACGACGTGGAATGGTGGGGACTCTGGAACCTGAGGTCCGGCGCCCCGACGGTGACGTACCGTGATCCCGTGACGGGTGTGATGATCGCGGCCGGTGACGTGCGCCGGGAGACCTCGTCTCTGGCCTGGTGAGATTGGCGGGCATTCAGCCCGACCGGGGCGGGAAGAGCTCGTCCAGGACGGCTCGCATACGCCGGGTGTGGCTGCCCTCCCAGTAAATCCTCCGGCACCCCCGACAACGAGCGAAGGCTTGTTCCTGCTCCAGTACATGGGCGGGAACGTGGTCGCGAACGTCCGCCTCTTCCGCCGGGACGAGGGCGCTGTTGCAGACGCGGCAGCGAGTGAAGAGGCGTGAGGGGCGCTCCAGGCCGAATGCACGAATCACCTCCCCTAGCTGCTCCAGGGGGCGGTCTGTCTCGAGCACGAGACATCCTTCCACGCGCCACTCCTCGGGAATCGAGCGGTCCCGGGTGAGGATGTGACGGCCCTCCGCCAGCGCCGTGCGCACCAGCTCGGCGTCGGCGATGGCGTCGTCGTAGGCGGTGTCGTACCCCAGCGTTCTGAGCCACCTGGCCAGGCCGCCTAGCATGGCGTCGGCCATGAAGCGTGGAGTGGTGGTGGAGAGGGGCGGGCCTATGCGCTGCTCGAGCCCTACCCGAGTGCCGCACGTACAGTGGATGGTCCGCCCGAACTGAAAGAGCGTTACGTCGTACTCGCGCCCACAGCAAGGACAGCGGATGGCCATCGTTGTCGCCTCGTCACAGCATCCCGTGCGCCCGAAGCCAGTGCATCGACATGGTGCTAGGAGTAAAGGTCCTGCCGACCATCGCTTAGCTGATCGTTCCGCTCAGGGCCTTCACCAACCGGTACAGGAACTCCTGGCCCTCTAGGAACGACCTGATGAGAATCCGCTCGTCCTGGCCGTGGGCCCGGGCGTCGTCCACGTCTCCGAAGAGGCCCGACACACCGTAGACCGGAATCCCCGCCCGCCTCAAGTAGAGACCGTCCGTTGCGCCGGTGCTCATGACCGGTACGACGGGCACGCCCGGCCACATTTCCTCGGTAATCCGCTCGATGGGGCCAAGGACCTCGGCACTGAGGGGTGAAGGGGGACTGGGGTTGGGCGTTGCGTCCGGGGTGATCTCCACTGCGGATCCCGCGATGCGCCTCAGCGTGGCCAGGACCGCTGCCGGGTCTTGGTTCGGGAGGATCCGGCAATTCACCATCGCCTCGGCAGTCTGGGGAAGGGCGTTGTCGGCGTGGCCGCCGCTCAGCCGCGTGGCGACGCAGGTGGTTCTCATGCGGGTGTTGTAGTGGGGGAACGCTTGCAGGCGCTCCACCGCCGGGGCGTTCCTGGGATCGGCGAGCAGAGTGCGCATGGCGGCCGCGATAGGGCCGCCTTCCACCTCGGCCGTTCCCCTGAAGTACGCCTCCGTCACGTCGTTCAGTATGACCGGAAACCGATACTCGCTGATCCGCAGGAGCGCGTTCACCAGGTCGTAGATGGCGTTGTCGTCGCGGGGAAGGGAGCTGTGGCCCCCCGGGTTCGTGGCCCTGAGGTTGAAGCTCTGGTAGACCTTCTCGCTGGCCTGGACCGAGTTCAGCTGGTGCTCGCCGTCCTTGATGGCTCCCCCCCCGCCCTCGTTGAGGGCGTAACCGGCGTCGATAAGGTCGCGCCGGTTCTGGATGAGCCACTGCACTCCGTTGAACTGGCCACCTTCCTCGTCCGCGGTTAGCGCCACGATGATGTCCCGGTCCGGCACGAACCCTTCCTGCTTGTAGCGGATCAGGTTGGCCGTGTAGATCGCCGCTTCGTCCTTGTCGTCAGTGACGCCTCGTCCGTAGTAGTAACCGTCCCGCTCGATGAACGTCCACGGATCCATGCTCCAGTCCGTGGGCAGGGCCTCCACGACGTCGAGGTGAGCCAGAAGGAGGATCGGTGGCCGTCCCGTTTCGGCACCACGGAGGCGAGCCACCAGGTTCATCTTCCGCTCGTTGGGTCCCACCATCTGGATGTCCTCGGGCGGAAAGCCGGCATCGAGTAGGCGCCGGGCCATCGCCTCCGCAGCGGCCGTCGTTCCGGCCGAGTCCACCGTGTTGATCTCGATGAGCTCGCGGAAGAGCTCGCGGGCCAGCTCCTGATGGGGCTCCAGGGTGATCGCCTGGGCGGTGGCGGGTGGGGTGGCGAAGGCGGCTCCGACCACTATTGCCGAGGCAGCCAGGAGTATCCGTGTCGGCCAGGAATTCATGCGTTACGTCTCCGACTCCATAACAGTATCGATCCATGCCCGTGTCGAGTCCACGAGCTCGTCCAGCACTTCTTCGTCGGTCCGCCCCGAGCGCTTCAGGACGTGGAAGCTGTGGTCGGCTCCCTCGACGAGGTACAGCGTGGCCCTCTCTCCCAAACCTTCGCACACCGGTGCCAGCAGGTCCATGGGGGCGAGCTTGTCGCGGGGCCCCTGGAGAAAGAGCATGGGGACCGTGACGTCCCTGAGGTGATCGGCCCGTTCGACACCCGGCTTGCCCACGGGGTGTAGAGGGAAGCCGTAGAAGACGATACCGCGCACGCCCTCCAGCGGCTCCCCGGCTGCGGCCATGGAGGTCATCCGCCCACCCATGGACTTGCCGCCGGCGAAAAGTGGTACCGCTCTGGCGATGTCACTGGCAGCCGCCACCGCGGACCGCACCGTTTTCAGCAAGACTGGTCGGTAGTCGGGTCTCCTGCTCCTCTTCTCCATGTAGGGAAACTGGTACCGGAACGTGGCGACGCCCTGGTTCGCCAGCCGCTCCGCCGCGGCCTCCATGAAGCGGTGGCGCATGCCGGCACCGGCTCCGTGGCCGAAGACGAGGAAGCAGCGGGCCTCGGCCGGCTCGAGGAGCAGAGCCGAGACCTCCCCGGAGCCCTCCGTGGCCTGGAAGCGGTGCTCGCTAAGGGTGTGCAGGGGGCCCTCCGCCTACGGTCCGCTCACGGTACCTGAATCGCCACGGAGAACCGGGTGCGATCCCAATCGAGGTGAAGCATGCCGCCATCGGCTGTCTCCTCCAGCGAGATTGTGAAGCGCTCCAGCATCTCGGGGAGCGACGACATGCTCATCTCCACCGTGGCGAAGTCGTTCGCAGGGTTATAGGCGGTTCCCCCCTGACCCGTCTCACTGTTGATGATCAGCTGCTGGGTGTCGGCGGAATACGTCGACCAAAGCGTGTAACTGCCGGCCGGTACGTTCGCTCCCCCGATCACGAGGTCCCTGTCCGCCGTAAAGACCGTCGCCGCGTTCGCCCCTGTCCGCCACACCTCCCCGTGGGGCACCAGCCCTCCCCAGATGTCCCGGCCACGCTTGGCCGGCTGCGAGTAGGCGATCTCGATGGTGACACCCTGCACGGTTCCCTGGGTGGTAGCGGCGGGCGACGGGACACCGATGCCCTCACCACGCGTGTCCATGCCCGCCCACGTAGCGGCCAGCCCGTCCAAATCGAGCTCCGCCACCCTCGCGGTGACGATGTCCACGGTGGTGGGCGTGCCGTCGGCGCCGAGAATGTTACCGTCCGCGTCGGCCCAGGCCTTCAGTGGGGCACCGAAGAAGCTGATGGCCACCGTGTCGCCGGCCAAGCGCCCGACGGTGTTGTTCACGGGCTGAGGGCGGGTGGGGTACACCAACTCGACGGCGTGTTTGTCGGCACCGGAGGCCTGGGCCTGCCGCATCGCCTGCTCGAAGGCGAACATGGCGATGAAGGCCCTTCCTAGCGTCGGGATCGCTCCGGGCCCCACGTCGAAGGAGTTCGTTCCGGGGTTTTGCCCGCCGGTGCGATCCACCGTGGCGGTTCCGTTGGTGATGGTGGCCGTCCACGATTGGGGAGCGGCACCCTCCGGGTTCTCTGCCGGAGTGCTCATCTCGGCCTCCAGATGGGAGATGGTCCCATCCGGGTCCAGGTCCGCAGCATAGGTGATCCGACGGGTGTACGGCAGCCGTGTGACCAGCTGACCCTCGATCCGGGTATCCGTTCGCGTGAACGTCTCGATGGTGACGGTGTCACTCCCCAACCTCGAGACGAACGCGGCCGGACCCGAATCCGCAGGCTCACACCCCATGCTCAATACGGTCAGGGCGATGACCCCCCAACCGAGATTCCTATTCACATATGACATCTTCGCCTCCGTCGTGGGCAGCGGGTCATCCCCAACCCGCTACCAGTTTCTAAGCCTTCTTCACCCATTTGTCGTACCAGGCCAGGTACCGCTGCAGCCGGTCAGTGCGGTCCTCTTCGGTCTGGAGAGTCGTCGTGAATCCGGGCCTCACGGACCGGAATCCCCCTACCCTGAATCCAGAACCTCGGGGATTGTGGCTCACAGGGCGAGAGCGTGCAAGCCGATGTCCGCCGTTCCGCCGCCGCGGTCGTGCGCGCTCGGGTGGGTTGGCTCTAGGTTGTCGCAGCGAACAAACTCATCTACAGGAGGTACACCATGCTTCGAGGAGCATTCGCGCTTGCCCTGACCGCCGCGGTCGTCGGTTGCCAGCCACCCGCATCCGAGGCCGACGCCGACGAGCCCGCCGTCCAGCAAGCCGTCCCGGAGTACCTCACTCCGGGCGGCTCGAACCCGAGCAGTTCGCTCTCCGCTGGCGTCCGTTACGGAGGTCTGCTCTTCATGTCGGGCAAGCTGGGAGTCCGGCCCGAGCGGGGGATCGAGCCCGAGACTCGCGCGGCTCTCACGAGGATGAAGCACCAGATCGAGGAGTTCGGATCCTCCATGGACCGGGTGCTGAAGTGCACGGTCTTCCTCGCCGACATGGCCGAGTGGGGCGCCATGAACGAGGTCTACAAGGAGTTCTTCCCGGAGAACAAGCCGGCCCGTGCCGCAGTCGGAGTCAACGGCTTGGCGGCCAACGCGCGCGTCGAGATCGAGTGTATCGCGGCTGCGTAGGACTCGTTACCCGGGGCCCGCTCGGGGCCTCGGGGTCTGTGCTGCCGCGGGGAGGTAGAGGCCATCGGCCGGGAGAATCCCGGACGGGACATTCAGAGGAGTGAGTCACATGAGTGATCGACCCTTGGAGGTCGCTACGCTAGGCGGCGGCTGCTTCTGGTGTCTAGAGGCCGTGTATGGGCTCCTCCAGGGCGTGGAGACCACCATCTCGGGGGCGTCCGGCGGCCACGTCCTGAACCCCACCTATCAGGATCTCTGCTCGGGACGCTCCGGGCACGCGGAGGTGGTCCGGGTCGAGTTCGACCCCGTTGTGACGAGCTATCGCGAGATCCTCGAGGTCTTTTTCGCCACCCACGACCCCACCACGCTCGATCGGCAAGGAGCCGACGTGGGACCCCAGTACCGCTCCGTCATCTTCTATCACTCGCCCGAGCAGAAGGAGACGGCCGAGGCTGTCATTGCCGAGCTCACCACCGACGGCGTCTGGAAGGACCCCATCGTCACCGAGGTGGTGCCCTTCGAGTCTTTCTATCCGGCCGAGGACTACCATCAGGGCTACTACCGGCAGAACGGGAATCAGCCCTACTGCAGGGTCGTCATCGATCCGAAGGTTGCGAAGCTTAGGGCCAGGTTCGCCCACAAGCTGAAGACGTAGCGTAGACATGGACGCGGCCCGTCGCGATCGACGGTTTCGCCGCCAGCACGCTGTCCGGAGAAGCCATGAAAATCGCCCACTTCACCGTCGCCGTGGTCTCACTCGTCCTCACGCAGCTGGCACTCGCGCTTGCCACCCCGTCCGAGGCCCAGACCGTACCGGGCCGCACGACCTACGACTTCGAGGTCGAGAAGGACCTCATGGTGCCCATGCGCGACGGTACGCGTCTGGCCACGGACGTCTACAGGCCCCTTGGACTGGAGGGGCCGTTCCCGGTGGTCCTCATGCGCCTCCCGTACAACAAGGACAGCCACCGAGGCGCGGTCCCGCCGGCGCGGTTCTTCGCCAGCCACGGATATGGGGTGGTTGTACAGGACGCTCGGGGCAAGTTCAAGTCGGAGGGCGAGTACCGGGTCTACAACGGGGATGTCACCGATTCTTGGGACACCATCGAGTGGTCCGCGACTCGGCCGTGGTCCACGGGGAAGGTGGGCACGTACGGGTGCCCTACCTGGGTGAGAACCAGATCATCGCTGCGGCCCAGCGCCACCCTGCCCACATGGCCGCCCTGCCAAAGGCCGCCGGCGGCATCGTGGGCACGGTGGGGGGACGCCATACCTACTTCGGCACCCTGGAGGGCGGGGCCTTCGGCCTGTCGGCCGGGTACGGATGGTTTCCACGGGTGGCGGGCCCGTCCAAGGGCTTCGCGCTTCCTCCTCAGGTGGACATCGCGACCCAGCTCGAGTCCCTGCCGGTGCTCAGCATGGTGGAGCGCACCGGCCGGCCGAGTTGGGACTGGGATCAGTTCTTCGTGCGGCCCCTGGACGACCCCTATTGGACAGAGATCGGCTACGCCAGCGACGACGACCGCTTCGACGTGCCGGCTCTCCATGTGAATTCATGGTACGATCTGGGCGTGGGCGAGACCCTGCTCCTATTCGACCTCATGCGCCGAAACGGGGAGAGCCCCCGGGCCCAGGAGGGTCAATACGTCATCATCTCGCCCACGGGGCACTGCCAGTCGGAGTGGGCAGGGGAACACACCATGGTGGGCGACCGGGACTATGGAGACGCCCGCCTCGACTACTTCCGCATCTATCTGGACTGGTTCGACCATTGGCTGAAGGATGCGAACAACGGCATCACGGACATGCCCCACGTCCAGGTCTACGTCATGGGGAGCAACGAGTGGGCGAGCTTCGACCAGTGGCCGCCCCCTGGAACGCGATTCCAGCGGCTCCATCTCCGCAGTGACGGCGGCGCGAACGATCCCGACGGAGGCGGTCGCCTGACCTGGGATGCGCCCGTGGGCGCTGAGACGCCGGATCGGTATTCGTACGATCCGGGTGACCCAGTGCCATCCCGGGGCGGCTCGGTGTACTGCACCGGCAATCCCGATGATCAACCCGGCAGCTTCGATCAGAGCGACATAGAGGAGCGGGACGACGTGCTCGTCTATATCTCCGAGGTGCTGGATGAGCCGTTGGCGATCATCGGTCCCATCGACGCCGTGCTCCATGTGTCGTCTTCGGCGCGCGATACGGACTTCACGGTCAAGCTCCTGGACGTCGATCCCCAGGGCCGATCCTGGAACATCCAGGAGGCCATCCTCCGAGCCCGCTACCGCGAGGGCTTCGACCGGAAGGCGTTCATGGATGAGGGCGAGGTCTACGAGCTCCGCTTCAACGTCCACGCCACGGCGTACGAGTTCCAGCCGGGCCACCGGATCCGAGTGCAAATCTCGTCGAGCAACTTTCCCCGCTTCGATCGCAACCTGAACACGGGCGGCAAGAACTACGACGAGATCAAGTGGGTAGTGGCGAACAACGTGATTCACCACTCGGCGGGGCGGGAGAGCTACCTGGTGATGCCGGTGGCGAGGCGGTAGGGATCGGCAGCCGGCTTCGGAACGAACTTGTTCACGCATGCGCCGTCGTAGTTGGCGATATAGATGGAGGCGACGAGCACGAGGCGAGCGAATAGGCTTCTTCCCCCCTCACCCGCCTTCGCCCGCCCAGGCCACGATGAAGCGCCCGACAGTGACGGCTTCGGGATAGCGAGCCTGTAGCGCCTCGAGCAGATCCGGCGCCACCGGACCCGAGTAGCTCGGCCGCCTGTTGACCACGATGACATCGACGCCGTGCTCGTCTATCTCGGCGAGGATGCGCTCGGTCCGACCCTCCGGATCTTCGAAGAGGTCGTAGAAGGAGGCGAGCGGGTTCTTGAGACCCGTGAGGAAGTACACCTCGGGGCTGTCCGGAATGGCGAGAAGGTATTCGCTGCCGCCGTGCTCTTCGATGATCTCGACCAGCGTCTCGTACACGGTCTTCTCACCCGGCGACACGCGGATGCCCCGAGCCCGTTCGAGCGCGAAAGGCTCCGTCTGATCCGGTGGGCGAATGAACATCGGGTTCATGTGCAGGACGATCACTCCGAGTGCGAGCATGATACACACATGAACGCGTCCGCTTAGCCGGGTGTCGGCGTGGCCGCCGATCGAGAGGGTCAGCAGCACGGCGACCGGCGCGACGAAGAAGACGTACGGACTGGCGGGCGTGGGCAGGTGCACAAGCGTGAGCAGCGCCGTGGCCGCCAGCACGAGGAAGCGAAGAGGCGCGCCTGGCTCGTCCCTACCGTTTGCCGAGCCCTCGCTAGCCGCCCGCCCCGCCGCAAGCGACCACGCGCCGGCCAGGACGAGCACGGGGACCAGCGCCCCGAGGTGGAGGATGACCTCGAAGTGGAGCCGCACGTTCCCCTCGAGCGCGAGCAGGACGGCCAGCGCAGCGATCAGGACCGTCCCCGCGACCCGGCGACCGGCGACGCCGGCGGCGAGGATGCCACGTGGGGCGGGGAAGGGGGCGGTGACCCGCTCGAAGCGCGCGAAGGGCAGCACCAGCACACCGTGTACCAGGTCGCTGACTGCGCCCGCGAGCAGAATCGAGGTGGATTGGGCGAGAACGGTAAATCTCCAGCCGGCCGAGCGGCCGGACGCAGTCCGCAGCCGGTCGAATAGCACCGCCACCACCGGGAGGGTAGGCGTAGCGTAGTAGAGAATTCCCACGACTCCGCCGCTGCGGCCGGCGAACAGGAAGACGACGGCTACGAGCAGTCCGAGCATGACCGCGACGACGGCTCGGTACGACGTGTCCGAAGCGGTGGCAGCGAGAGCGCCTGAGGGAGCCTCGTTTGTGGGTGTACACGACGTCGTACCCGGACCTCCAAAGCTCCACCATCTCGGGGAGCAGCTCTGGCGGGTGCTGAAGGTCGGCGTCCATGGAGACCACGACGTCACCTCGTGCGTGCTCCAGCCCCGCCAGGATGGCCGCCTGGTGTCCGAAACTCCGGGACAGGCTCAGGTATCGGACGCGCGGGTCACCCGCGTGCAGCTCTTCGAGAAGCGAGAGCGTGCCGTCCTCGCTGCCGTCATCCACGACGATGAGCTCGAAGTCGTCTGCGAGTTCAGGCAGGACCGCCCACAACTCATCGACCAGCTGTTCCAGACCCTCGGCCTCATTCAGCGCCGGGGTGACGACCGTTAGCAGACGGGGGCGGGCCCGGCTCGGTGTTCCGGTGGGCGGGGAAGAGTTGTCGGACACGGCGATCTCCGGGTGCCGAGTGCAGTGCAGGGCGTGCCTACAATATGCGTCGCGCGACTCGAAGAAGGGTAGCAGCCTACGGGCGTAGCCATTCTACCCCGAGTCGCGCAGGCCCCTTAGTGTCCCGTTACCAAAGTGTCTCGGCCAGTCGAGAGCACGGTGCATCCGAGGGCTCGGCGTTGGGACTCCTTGCCGTAGCCTCGGCTACGCCGCGTCGTCCCGCCTTGATCCCACGGCGCCCCGACCCTCTTGGTGGCTCGCGAACTTCGGAAACGGAACTCTAGATCCTCGCCTGCACCGTGTAGAGCTGGTGATAGCGTCCGTCGACGGCGATGAGGTCCTCGTGGCGCCCTCGCTCTACGATCTGCCCGTCCTCGATGACCAGGATCAGGTCGGCCCGCTGGATGGTCGAGAGCCGGTGCGCGATGACGAACGTGGTGCGGTCCTGGAGCAGCTGCCCCAGGCTCTCCTGGATGAACGCTTCGCTCTCGGTGTCGAGGCTGGACGTCGCCTCGTCGAGTAGGAGGATCCGCGGGTTCGACAGGATCGCCCGGGCGATGGTCACGCGCTGGCGCTGACCTCCCGAGAGCTTGACCCCCCGCTCGCCGATCACGGTGTCCAGACCCTCGGGGAAGCGATCCGTGAACTCGGTCACGTGGGCCTGCCGGGTGGCTGTCTCCAGATCCGCATCCGAAGCGCCTGCCCGGGCGAACAGCAGGTTCTCACGGATGGTTCCGTCGAAGAGGAAGTCGTCCTGGAGGACCAGGCCGAGCTGCTCCCGGTAGCTGGCCAGCTTCACGGTGGCGAGGTCGACGCCGTCGACGAGCACCCGCCCTGTGTCCGGCGTGAGGAACGTGGCGGCCAGCCCGGCCAGGGTGGACTTTCCCGAGCCCGAGCTGCCCACCAGGGCGATGACCGTCCCCGAATCCGCCTCGAAGTTGATGCCCTTGAGGACGGGCTTGTCTTCATCGTACGCGAAGCACACATCCTCGAAGATCACGTGGCCATCGATGGGAGGCATTCTCTCGGTCCGGCGGGGATCGTCGTCCTCGCCCGGCCAGGAGAGGAGCTCCTCGGTGCGGTCGAGGCCGGCGAAGGCTTCGGTCATCTGGGTGCCGATGTTGGACATCTGGACGATGGGTCCCACCAAGAAGCCCATGAACAGCGTGAAGGAGAATAGCTCTCCCAGCGTGAGGGAGCCCTGGAGGATCATTCGGCCGCCGTACCCCACGATGAGCACGCTGGCGAGGCCCATGAAGAACGTGCCCAGGCTGGTGACGGTGCTGGACGTGGTGAGCGTGGTCTTCACGTTGTCGAAGATGCGGAGCACGCCGGCCTCGAAGATCGCGCCTTCCTTCTCCACGGCGTGGAACCCCTTGATCACGCGGATCCCTCCGAGGGCCTCGGTCAGCCGCCCGGTGACCTCCGCGCGGATCTCGCCGCGTTGGCGGAAAGCAGGCCGGAGCGTCTGAAAGGCCCTTGTCGCGACAAAGCTGAAGAGCGCCAGCGGGACAAGCGCCAGGAGCGTCATGACCAAGTCGATGCGCACCAGGAAGATAAAAGCCACCACGGCCGTGATGGTGCCGCCTACCAGCTGCACGAGCCCGGTGCCCACCAGGTTCCGCACGCCCTCCACGTCGTCCATGATACGAGACACCAGCTCACCTGTCTTGGTATCGTCGAACGTCCGGATGGGTAGCTGGAGCACGTGCTTCTGTACCTGGGCCCTGAGATTCGCGATCAGGTGTTGGGCCTCGACGCTGAGGAGCATCGTCAGCAGAAACGCGGTACCGGCCTGAATGGCTATGGCCACGGCCAGCAGGCCCAGCAGCTTGAAGAGGAGGACGACCTGTCCCTGCCCCAGGACATCGTCGATGAGGTACTTGGTGGAGGCTGGAAGGACGAGCCCGCTCAGGCGGTTGAGCAGGATCAGGAAGAGACCGAGGGAGATGAGCTTCCGGCGAGGCCAAATGATCTCGTGGAAGGCGTTTCGGAGGCTAGCGCCGGTGACCTTGGGCTTCTCTGACATGTCGCGGGATCGGGGTGAGTCGGCCTCGTGGCCTTGAATGGCGGCCTAAAGATAGTCCTTGAGCGCTCTCTGCGGTGATCGAGGTCGCTAGGCGACGCTGGGCAGGACTAGGCCACGCTGAGCAGGACCAGCCCCCACACCATGAGCGCTGCCCCGGCGAGCCTACCGATCCGCTCGCCTCGGGGCGCGAGAGTCTCTACGGCGATCACCACCGTGAGGACCGCCATCCAGGCCAGGTTCATCACGCCGAGGGCGAGGCCGGTGAGCATGAGCGCCCAGCAGCATCCCACGCAGAAAGCTCCGTGGGACAGGCCCATGCGAAACGCGCCGCCTGGGCCGCTACACCACCGCGAGAGGAAGTAGCTCATCGGTGTACGGCAGTGCTCGAGGCACGCTGCCTTCGCCGGTGTCATCTGATAGAGCCCCGTACCCACGAGAACCAAACCCGCCAACGGCGCCAACAACGCCGCAGACGCTCCCAGGAGCCCCCATGAGCGGAGGCCGATCTGGAGCGACGCCCCCACCGCGCTGAAGGCCAGCCACGCGGCGAAATACCCGCAGCCGAAGAGCGCCACCCAGCCGCCTCGGACCGCGCCCGACTCCCGGTCTCTGGCGAGGGCGGCGAAGCCGGTGAGCCACGGGAGGACGGCCGGCAGCATCATGACCACCATCATGAGCATCCACATGGCGGTGGTTGCCACGAGGCCGGCTCCATGGGATGTGGACGTGGTCATGCGGCGTCGACCGCCCAGTCGAAGTCGGAGTAGAGGGCGTGGGTGCCCTCATTCGCGACGACGATCTCGCCGTCGTCGTAGGTGGTGCTGCCGTGGGCGATGACCTGGGTGGGGGCGTGGATCTGGTTGAAGATGTTCTGGAAGATCACCGGCCGATCCCGGTCCCTTCCCCGGATATTCTCCACCGTGCCTTCCAGGAGACCTTCGATGACGACTCGCTTCACCGCACCCTCGTCCGCGATGTCGATGGGGAGTGTGCGGGTGGGGAGCCGCCGTTCGACGAAGCGATCCAGGACCTCCCACGGCCCACCCGCTTGGCCGGTGAGGATGGCCTCCGCCGCCACGCGCTGTGCATCCGACGCGGCCTGGTCGAGGATAACGACCTCGGTCCAACCACCGGAGATCATGTGCTGAGGGCTATCGTAGGCGATGACGGCGCTCAAGCCGGCGAGATCTACTTCTCCGTACGCCCCTTCGTCCACCCGGAGGGCCCAGTAACCGAGGCAGCGCTCGTGGGTGCATTTGTTGGAGAAGTGCATGTGGCCAGGGCACACCACCTGGCAGTTGCAGTTCTCGAAGAGGAGGCCCTTGGCCCACCAGGAGATGCCAGCCGATCTCTCCTCATCCCTGGTGCCGCCGTCTCCGGACGCGTCTGTGGAAACATCCGTCATGCTATGCCTCGCCTTCTGCCCGGGTCGAGCAGGCCGCGCAGCTCTTCCCCCGATATGGAGCCGAGCACGGGCTCTGAGCGCTCGGCCTCGAGGGCCTCGAGCATCAGCTCGATGAGGCGGTCCCCCAGCCGCCCGAACTCATTCGGGGCAAGGTCGAAGGACACGTGGTCGGCGGTTGGCTCGGACATCCCGTGGGTATGCCTCAGCGTCGGGTGGATGTGATCTCGATCATCATGAATGGCGGTCCGCCTCGGGTGTGGACGGCGTCCTTGAACCAGATCTCGGTGACGTAGGTGTCGTCGTCCACGAAGCGTGTCCTGAAGTCGTACTCCTGGAGACCGCCGAAGATGGCATCATAGTCCTCACCGGACATGGTGATCGTCCGGGTCTCCTCGTCGTACTTGCCCTTGGCGGTCACCCAGTAGGTGCCCGCGGTGTCCATCCCGATCGTGTTGAACTCCTCGGACCTCCGGTCGAAGCCGAGAAGGGACAGGCTTTCCCCTTCGACGTCGGGGAGGTGCAGGTCCGACTCGGTTTTTAGAAAGCGCCCGCCGAGGATCATCTCGTTGGTGGCCATCCCCTCCATGGTCATGACGTCGGCCCCCGGGGCGGGAGTGAACTTCAATACCTGGTGCCACTCTCCGACGAGGGTCGCCATGAGCGCGTGCTCCTCACCCGGCTGGGCGGCTGCGGCCATCCGACGTTGAATGTCGGCCAGCTCCTCGGCGGTCATTCCTTCCGGGAGCTCTACCTGAGCCCCCGCCGGAAGCTGGCCGAGAACGGCCAACCCGAGCAGAAAGAAAAGGGGTTGGTTGTGGGTCCTCATCATATCACTCCTCTGCCTCATGGTCTTCTGCCTCATGGTCTTCGGAGGTGGTCGGATCTGACATCAGGAGGGCTACGGCGAAGCCGATCAGCATACGGCGCTCTACGGTCACGCCAGAGGTCTACTCCTCGGCCTCGTCGGAGCCCGGCCCCCGCTCGACCTCGATGGAGCAGCTCGCGACGAGTGCCGCGACCGCGCCAATAGCTGCCCACATGGGAGCCAGCACGGCGCCGACCACGCCCACGGAGAGGGGCACCTCGATGAGTGACCTGCCCTCTTCGTTCTTGATGATGATCCGCCGTACGTTTCCTTGATGGATCAGCTCCTTGATCTTGCCGATCACTTTGTCGCCGCTGACCCTGTGCTCCTCGCGGGTCCTGCCTCCTGCGTCTCCCTCGATCTGACGCTCGGTTCCTGCGGTCTCATCGTCCATTTCGTCCACTCCTCGTGTTGGTTTTCAGCCGGCGCAGGCTCTCAGTGTGGCTGCAACGCCACACAAGTTAACGCCACACAAGTCTAAGATCCGCGCGCGGATGCCGCGATGATTCAAGAAGCCGGACCTGGTATCTTGGTGGCTCGCAGACTTGGGCGACGGAACCCTAGGCGCTGATCTCGTGCGCCTCTCCGGCGCCTCTGGGCACGCGGATTAGGTCGACCAGATGTGTGATTCTGGCCGGAGGCGGGGGGGTGAAGCGTGACACCGTCCACGCCACCGCGAAGTTCACGAGCATGCCCACGGTGCCGATCCCCTCAGGCGAGATCCCGAACCACCAGTGCTCGGCCGTGTTGGCGGCGGGGTTCACGAACTTGAAGTAGACGATGTACGCGGCCGTCAGCGAGATCCCAGAGATCATCCCTAGAACCGCGCCCTCCCGGTTCATGCGCTTCGAGAAGATCCCCATGATGAACGCCGGGAAGAACGATGCCGCCGCGAGCCCGAAGGCGAAGGCCACCACCTCAGCCACGAATCCGGGCGGGTTGATACCGAGATAGCCGGCCACGAGAACGGCCGCCCCGGCGCTCACGCGGGCGGCGATGAGCTCGCCTCGCTCGGTGATGTCCGGCTTGAAGCCCCGTTTCAGCAGGTCGTGGCTCACCGCCGAGGAGACCACCAGAAGGAGTCCCGCCGCCGTCGAGAGGGCCGCGGCCAATCCGCCCGCCGCCACGAGCCCGATCACCCAGTTGGGGAGTCCCGAGATCTCCGGATTGGCCAGCACCATGATGTCCTGGTCGATGGCGAGCTCGTTCTCCACCGTGGCTCCGCGGGCGTCCACGGCTCCCGGTCCCACGAACTGGATGAGCCCGTCTCCGTTTGTGTCGTCGAAGGAGATGAGGCCCGTCTCCTCCCACTTCGTGAACCACTCGGGCATCTCCGAATAGGGCTGCTCGGAGACCGTGTTGATCAGATTCATGCGGGCGAACACCGCCACGGCAGGCGCGGCGGTATAGAGGAGGGCGATGAAGACCAGGGCCCACCCGACGCTGAGGCGGGCGTCCCGAACCTTAGGCACCGTATAGAAGCGGACCATGACGTGGGGAAGCCCCGCCGTGCCGACCATGAGAGCCGCGGTGATGGCGAATACGTCAACGGTGGTCTTCGTCCCGGAGGTGTATGGGGTGAATCCCAACTCCTGGTGCAGCCCGTTGAGCCGATCGAGAAGGAAGGTCCCGCTCTCCTGATCCATCCCCCCGAAGCCCAGCTGCGGTATGGCGTTTCCGGTGATGAGGAGGGAAAGGAAGATCGCCGGCACGAGGTACGCGAAGATCAACACGCAGTACTGGGCGACCTGGGTATAGGTGATGCCCTTCATCCCGCCCAGGACCGCGTAAAAGAACACGATCCCCATGCCGATGAGCACGCCGATCTCCACCGGCACCTCCAGGAACCGACCGAAGACGATCCCCACACCCCTCATCTGGCCGGCCACGTACGTGAACGAAACGAAGATGGCGCAGACGACCGCCACCATTCGGGCCGTCTGCGAGTAGTAGCGGTCGCCCACGAAGTCGGGGACCGTGTAGGCTCCGAACTTCCGGAGGTAGGGAGCCAGCAGAAGGGCCAGGAGCACGTACCCTCCGGTCCATCCCATGAGATAGACCGAGCCGTCGTAACCCCGAAACGAGATGAGGCCCGCCATGGAGATGAAGGACGCGGCAGACATCCAGTCGGCGGCCGTGGCCATGCCGTTGGCCAGAGGCGAGACGCCGGTGCCGGCGACGTAGAACTCCTTGGTGGAGTGCGCCCGCGCCAAGATGGCCACCCCGATGTACAGGGCGAAGGAGAGGCCCACCAGGACGGCGGTCCAGGCCTGGACGGTCATCGATCGCCGTTCTCGTCCAGGCCGAACTTCCGGTCCAGGCGGTTCATGAGGGCCACGTAGACGAAGATCAGGACGACGAAGGTGTAGATGGAGCCTTGTTGGGCGAACCAGAAGCCCAGGGGAAAGCCCGTGCCCGGGATGCGGATGGCGTTGAGCTGCTCGACGAACAGGATTCCCGCCCCATACGAGACCAGGCACCAGATGGTGAGCAGAACCGCGACGTACGTTAGGTTCCGGCGCCAGTAGGCGGTGGGGCTCGCTGCCGAGTCGTAATCACCGTCTGTGGATGTCGGATCTTTCAAGCTCTACGCCTCTTCGGTGGGCCGTGTCGGACACAGGGCGCCGGTATGGTGTAGTGAAGGCTGGCGTCGCGCAAATCAGGCCAGGATGGCCGAGGTCGAAGATTGCCAACTCCGTCGGGATGACGGCATGATTCGATCCCGCCCAAGGCCCGGGAGGAATGAGCCATGAAGGAACCGCTATCCGCACGGGACGGGTTTGCCTCGTTCGGAATCATCGGCCGCGCCGTTGCAATGGCGGCCGTTGCCGGCGCGGCACTCGCGTTGTGCACGACGCCCGCCGAGACTCCCACAACCACGATGGTCGGTTCGTCGCCCCTGCAGGTCGAGACCCTGGTGTCCGGTCTGGACACGCCCTGGGATCTGGCTTGGGCCCCCGATGGCTCCATCTGGGTAACCGAGCGGCCCGGGCTGGTCTCCAGGGTCGACCCGAGCACCGGCACCCTCACGCCCGTGGGTGAGGTAGAGGTCCTGGAGCGGGGAGAGAGCGGCCTCATGGGCATGGCCTTCCACCCTGACTTTGCGAATCAGCCGTACTTATACCTGGCCCATTCCTACGGCGACGGAGGGGATATCAGGAATCGCCTGATTCGTATGCGATATGACGGCGCGAGGCTGGGCCAAACCGAGATTCTCATCGACGACATCCTCGGTCGCAGCAACCACGACGGGTCGCGCTTGGCCGTCGGCCCTGATGGATATCTATACATGACCATGGGAGACGCAGGCCGGGCGAGCCTGGCCCAGGACCTGGGATCCCTTTCTGGAAAGGTGCTGCGCGTCACGCTGGATGGCCGTCCGGTGCCCGACAACCCCTTCGGCTCCCTGGTTTACTCCTACGGGCACCGGAACCCCCAGGGTATCGTGTTCCACCCGCGCACGGGAGATCTCTACGTGGCAGAGCACGGTCCCAGCGACAACGATGAAGTCAGTCGGATCGTGAGGGGCGGCAACTTCGGCTGGCCCGACGTTCACGGCTTCTGTGACGGAGACACCTCGGGGGAGGAGGCCTTCTGCGCCAGCAACGTGGTGGAGGAGCCTCTGGAGGCTTGGACTCCCACCATAGGGATCTCCGGGGCAGACTACTACGACGGCGATCTGATTCCCGAGTGGAAGGGGAGCCTGCTCGTCACGTCGCTCATTGGCGAGACGCTGTACCGCCTCGAGCTCTCCGCCGACGGACGGCGGGTAGTGGGCCTTGAGGCCCTCTACCAAAGGGAGTTCGGGCGCCTCCGGGACGTTCTGGTGGGGCCGGGTGGGGAGGTGTATCTGGCCACGAGCAATCGCGATGGCCGAGGCAACCCTGCTTCCGACGACGATCGCATCCTGCTGATTACGGGCTAGTATGGGTGAGCTTCCGCTTCGGGCGATTTTCTTCCTCTTCGGGGCCTTCGCGCTCCTCTCAGCCGGCCTGAAAGGCCGCTCGAGCAGGCGTGCTGGCGGGGGCGTCTCGGTCTTGACGCTCGTAGAGGGTCTCGCGGGCGTCGTCCTGATGGTGACGACGATGCCGGGGGTGTTCCCTGTACGCGTTACAGGCAGCGTCGGGATGGGGACCGCCGTGCTGGTTCTGCTCTCGACCATGACGCACCTGGGACAGGTGCGGGCGCTGAGCCGGGCTCGAGAGGAGTCGGCGGGTCAGCGGCTCTACACCTCCATAAAGTATGGATCGGATGACGGCCCCGCGGAGGAGAGTGCTACCGAGGCGGAGAAGAGTGCTACCGAGCCCGAGGAGAGCCCCGCCGAGTCGGAGGCGGTGGATCCGATCACGGCCGCCCTCCAGAGCGGGCACTTCGACGAGGAAGCCTTCCTGAGAAGTACCTCCGCTGAGAGGGGGACCCAAGGAGACGGTGACGCCGCCACGGGGGGGTGAGGATCTCCCCGAGGGGGAAGAGGAGCCGTAAACTCCCACGGATCCCGATTGCCGTCCTCCCGCGCCCTGAGCATGTTCCGACCGACTGGGACCGTCTCCGGCCACACGGGCGCTAAAATGAGTCGGTAAAGGCATCCACGGGATCAACCTCTCTCGACACTAGGAGAAGATCATGCTGAATTCGACCCATCTCATGGTCGTTGCAATCACCCTTGGACTGATGGCGTGCCGGCCCCCCGCCCCTGACGCCGCCGCCGCGACCCAGACCGCCCCCGAGGTCGATTACCTAACCACGCCGGAGTATGCGGCCATGGGCTTCCCGTTCTCGGAAGCCGTGAGGGTCGGCTCGATGATCTATCTGTCGGGGCAGATCGGGGCGCTTCCCGGGGCCACGCAGACGGTGCCGGGGGGCATCCAAGCGGAGACTCGCCAGACACTGGAGAACATCCAGGCCTCTCTGGAGCGCTACGGATCGTCGATGGATCGCGTCGTCAAATGCACCATCATGATAGACGACATGGCCGAGTGGCCCGCCATGAACGAGGTCTACGCCGAGTTCTTCCCGGGACCCAAGCCGGCCCGCTCCGCCTTCGGCGCGGATGGGCTCGCCCTGGGAGCGGCGGTCGAGACCGAGTGCTGGGCGACGGTGGGATAGATCCTGACTGCGACTCAGGACACTACAACAAAGCCATCACGAGCCCACTCCGGATCTTGGGCTCGAACCAAGTCGACTTGGGCGGCATGTGGCGGTCTTGCCTGCACACGGCGATAAACTGGCTCATCGTGACAGCAGGCAGAGTGACGGCGTAGGCGGCCCGTCCCTCGTCCACCGCGGCCTGGAGCCACGCAGCGTCCTTGTTGCTTCCCACGAAGGTGAGCCGGGCGTCACCGGCATCTTCGATTCCGAAGACCTCGGTGAAGAGGTGCCGCTGTACGATGTCGGTGTCGATGGCCTCCACGGCGTTGTCCGGATCGAACGTGCCGGGGAGTGGGCGAAGATGCATCCAGCCCTGCTCGGGTGAATAGAGTCCGATCTGGTGGGTTTCGGTGGGCTGATAGGCTGCCGCATCCAAAGACCCCCCGATAGACCCCCCGATCTCGAACTTCTCCGCAACGGCGGCCGTCAGTCCCGTCGCCGGAGCTTCTACCGCCGTGACGAGCCGGTTGTAAGGGTAGATGGTCATGGTGGCGGCGGGGAAGAACACCGCGAGGAAGCTCGCGTACCCGAGCATGGCAGCGGCAGCGCTCCGGTGATTCCCGTCCGCCACGTAGGCATGGGGCTCCTCGGCCAGGAGCTGCCGGAAGCGTCCGATGGCGCTCGCATCGTCCACGATCCAGACCCGGTGCTCGTTCCCGCGTTCGTCGGTGACCTTCAGGTCGGGCGTGGCGGCGCCCGCGTAGGCGTCGAGCGCGGCGTGAATCTCACCGGAGGCGTCGTCGACGGCGTTGTTCACCGTCCCGATGATGGCGCTGGTGGCCTCGATGAGGTCGGCCCTGCCGTGGGCCTTGGCCTCGCGCACGCCCTCGTTCCGAATGATCGTTCCCCCGGGAGTGGCCTCGGTTCGAATCTGGGCCGTGCGCGCCATCCCGCCCAGTCCGATCTGAGGAGCGTTCGGTCGCCTCAGGTCCTGGATCTCGTAGACCCACAGGACGTCCCGGACCTCACGTGTCAGGTCGCCCTCGGCAAGCTCATCCATGTTGAGCTTCGCCCGCGTCAGCGACGTGGCCGTATCGCCCCCCTCGATATCGGTGGCCGACGGCGTGTCACAATGGGCCATGGTGACCCGGAGGACGCTCGTGGGGTTCGTCTGGAGCAGATCCCAGATCTCACGGTCGCCCTGGAACTCGTCGTAGTTGGGGGCGCTGATCCGAGCGGCAGCCTCCGAGTCGACGGGGACCAGGGCGTGGGGAACGGGGGTGATCGTGATCAAGGTCGCCTCATCGGGGGAGTTGTGGTCAGATGCCGTCCGTGATGTGCCTCTCCGCGGGCTTCACCAGGTGGTCGAGCGGAGCCCTCAGGGAAGCGTGTAGCGTGTACGCCACCACATAGTCGCCGAAGTTGAAGCCAGTGCGCATCTCGTAGCCCTCCACGGGCCTACCGCTGCTGCCCGGACGGATATCCCGGGGCTGGTTGGAGAGGAAGGGGGAGGTCAGCCGCCCGTGAGGGAAGGGGGTCATGCACCGGTGCAGGCTCCGGACGACTCATGGACGACCTCTTCTACGTTCTGGTTCCGCCTGCGACAGTCTGAGGGACGCTCCCCGCTTTCACCAGAGGTGAGGTCCCGGCCCGATCACGCTCAGGCACCTAGTGTCCCACCTGGCGTCACTCTTGTCATGATGGTTCCTGCCCCCCTATCGTGTTTTCCCCGACGTGCTCTTGCCCGAGCGTTCCCCCCAGACGCTCCCGAGGCACGATAGTTCGGCTCCCGATCTCGAGGAGGAACTCGGATCTTCGATGATAAGACCTCGCGCGGCTCGAGCTCCCATCACTCTTCTTACGCTGCTCCTGTCCATGGCCTGTCAGGCGGGTGACAGGCCGCCCGCCGACGAGGGCGCGGCGGGCCGGGCCATGGAGAGCGCTCCTCCCGTGCTGGCGACCAACGCGTTCTACTACTACGACGACGTGGACGCGGCCTGGGCGTTCTACACCAAGACCCTCGGGCTTCGCACCGTGGTCGACTACGGCTTCGCCAAGATCCTGCGTGTGGCCGAGTCCTCGTACCTGACCCTGGTGGACGCTGCGGAGGGCATGCACTCGACGGACGAGCCGCGGACGGTGACCCTCGCGTTCGTCACGGAGGAGGTAGAGGGCTGGTACGACTACCTGAGCTCTCAGGGTGTGTCCATGCGCTCGGAGCTTCGTACGGACGAGGGGCGTCCTCACGACGGCTTCGTGGCCATCGACCCAGAGGGCTACCTCCTCGAGTTCGAGCGCTTCAACCCCCATGCCGAGAACAAGAGGCTGATGCCGGCGTTGGCCGAGATCGAGGCGCTGTACGCAGCCCCCGCGGTTGAGACGAACAGGCCTGGGAATCTGGGCGTCCAGGCCACCGTTCTCTGGCTCTATTACCGAGACCTCGAGCCCATGCAGCGCTTCTGGCGCGACGCCCTCGGCCAGGAGATGATCGTAGACCAGGGGTGGGCCAAGGTCTACCCCGTGTCGTCCACTGGTTACATCGGGCTCGTGGACGGGGAGCGCGGCCTCCATCGGGCTACCGACGAAAAGAGCGTTACGGTCTCGTTCTTCACGGACGACGTGGAGGCCTGGTTCGGCTATATGCAGGGGCAGGAAGGGTTCGAGCTCCGGACGCAGGAGATCGTGGACGAGAGCGGGCGAGTCCGCCTGTTTGTCGGGTACGATCCGGAGGGTTACTTCCTGGAGTGGGACACGTTCCTGGACGTAGAAGGGAACGAGGAGCTCCTGGAGCTGCTGGTCGGCCGATAGGCGACGCGGCCCGCCGGCCCTCTCATCTCCCACCGCCCGTCCAGCCCGGACCCCTGACCACCTGTCCTGGTAGCGCACCCGTGTGCTCGCCGTCGGCCAGAACCTGCGCGCCGTTCACGAACACGTGGACCATTCCGGTGGCGTACTGGTGGGGATCCTCGTAGGTGGCGTGATCGATGATGGTCTCGGGGTCGAAGATCACAACGTCGGCGAAGTAGCCAGGCTCCAGGCTGCCGCGACCCGATATGCCGAGGTTGCCCGCAGGGAGCGAAGTCAGCTTTCTCACCGCCTCCTCGAGTGGGATGACTTGCTGCTCCCGCACGTACTTGCCGAGGAGGCGAGCGAAGTTGCCGTACGCCCGCGGGTGAGTGCTGAAGTTGGAGAACGGTGGCTCGGGAGACATGGAGCCGGCGTCGGAGTCGAAGGAGACCCACGGTATGGCGATCTGCTTCATCACGTTCTCTTACGACATGAGAAAGTAGACCACCTGTACCCGGCTCCCGTCCTCGATGACTAGATCCATGGCCGTCTCCTGGGGACTCGTGCCCCGCTCCTCAACCACCTTTCAGGTCACGAGCCACGCGCGGGTCCCCCTCACCATACGACTCGGGTTCCCACCATACCACGCGGAGGGCGTCGGCCATAGCAGGCCAGGGAACTCACGTCGTGCCCTCGATATGGTGGAACGACGGATTCGAGGGCGTGGGATCACGGTTGTGAGTCGAAATCGCGGGGGGGAGTCGAATTGGGGGGGAGTGGCGGTGGAGGTCGAAAGACCCCAGCCTTCACCCATGAACTCGAAGCGAAGACCGTGCCGCACCGGAGTGCTCCTCGCTGCGTTCTCGGTGGTCGCCTGCGCGACCCCGCCCGGGCTCGAGGCGCCGGCCCCGACAGCGCTCGAAGATCCCCTGGCCCTCCACTGGGCGCGCACCGCGGCGGAGCACCGGGCCGTATACGAGCAGGCCTTCCGGTGGATCGGGGAGCGCGTGGTCGCCCAAGCACGGGGACGGGGCACATGGGCCGTGATCATGGATGCCGACGAGACGGTCCTGGACAACTCCGAGTATCAGCTTCGCCGGGCCCGCCAGGGCCTGGGTTACACTCCCAAGAGCTGGAACGCCTGGGTGCGGGCAGAGGCCGCACCGGCGCTCCCAGGGGCCGTGGCGCTCGTGCGCAGGATCCGCGAGATGGGAGGGCGCGTGGCCATCGTCAGCAACCGTGACGAGGAGGTGTGCGATCCGACGCGGCGTAACCTGGAGGCCGTGGGGTTGGACGTCGATGTGGTGCTGTGCCGGCAGCGCCCCGGGGGCAAAGAGGGCCGATTCCGTGCGGTCGCGGAGGGAGGCACGTCAGCCGGCCTGCCTCCACTCGAGGTCATGGCCTGGGTGGGGGACAACATCCAGGATTTTCCGGGAGGATCCCAGGAGCTCCGCGACGCGGAGCCCGAGTCGCTCGCCGATTTTGGGGTGCGTTTCTTCATCCTACCCAACCCTATGTACGGAAGCTGGGAGAGGAACCCCCCCCCCGAGATCCCTGAACGCGCGTCTGGGCGGCACCGGATGGTGGAGGAGGGAGGCGTCCGAGGTCGCCGAACAGATGTCAGGGGGGCGCACACGGAGTCGGCGGAACCTCAAGGCCCGTTCGCCTGCACCCCGCCGTTCCCCACCTTTACGAGCCGCACTCGTGCCTTCCCGAATATCTCCTGAAGCTCGTCCAGGGTTTCCCTACTGGGATCGACCTTCAGTGTCCGCGACCGGAGAAGTGGTGAGGGCGTGCCGTTGCCACTGCCTAGCGTGAGCTCTACGGGCGCTGTTCCGGGGTGGGCCACCAGGACCTCCCTGGCCCGTGCGAATACGTCGGCGTCAAGCTCGGCGCCGATGGGGAGCTCGATCTGAAGGACCAGCTTGCCACTGTTGGCGAGCCCCTCCAACACGACGGCCTCGTCGAGAAAGATGGGCGGATCCTCTTCGTCCCGCTCGCGCCCGCTGACTTTCCCGGAGATGAGCACCACAACGTCCTGCCGGAGGACTTCCTTGTACTTCTGCCAGTTGTCCTTGAAGGCCAGGATGGTCGCGGTTCCGTGGAAGTCCTCTACGGTGATCTTCCCCCACTCCGAATTGTCCCGGCGTGAGATCTGCCGCGCCACCTTGGTCACCACGCAAGCCAGCTGCGCGGGCTGCCCGGCGTGGTCCTTGAGATTGCTCGAGTTCAGTAGGTCGAAGGCCCGGACCACGTCCCCATGGCGATCCAGCGGATGCCCGGATATGAAAAAGCCCAGGGCCTCCTTCTCCCTCTTGAGGCGCTCCCGGTCGGGCCACTCGGGAACGCCCGGCAGGCCGGGATCGGATCTCTCAAGGGCCGTCTCGCTGACTCCGAAAAGTGACGCCTGGCCGGCCTCCTCCTCGGCCTTCCGGGCGCTGATCTCCGAGTACGCCGTGTCGAGGCCGGCCAGAAGCTGGGACCGGTGTCCGAACGAATCCAGGGCGCCCGCGGCGATCAGGGCTTCCGCCGCGCGCTTGTTCAAGGCCCGCAGGTCGACCCGCTCCAGGAAGTCGAACATGGTCTTGAAGGGCCCGTCGCTGCGGGCGGCCAGGATCGACTTCACCCCGCTCGACCCGACGCCCCGGACCGCGCCCAGCCCGAATCGGATCTGCGTCTCGCTCACCACCGTGAACTTCCACCCCGACTCGTTCACATCCGGAGGGAGGACCTCGAGCCCGTCGTTCAGCTGTGGGAGGTACCGAGGCAGATCCCGGCACTCAGCGATGTACTTCACGACGTCGTCGGTGTTGGAGAGCACCGCCGAGAGCATGGCCGCCATGAACTCGGCCGGGAAGTGCGCCTTGAGCCACGCCGTGTGATACGAGAGAAGCGAGTACGCGACCGAGTGGGACAGGTTGAAGCCGTACCGCCCGAAGGTCTCGATCTGTTCGGCGAGGTTCTGCGCGACACGCTTGTCAACGCCCCGCTCCACCGACTTGTCGATGAACTGAGCGAGCTCCTCCCGGATGAGCTTGGCGATCTTCTTTCCCATCGCCTTCCGGAGCACGTCCGCCTCGGCCATGTTGTAGCCCGCCAGGACGTTGGCGATGCGCATCACCTGTTCCTGATAGACGATGATGCCGTAGGTGGACTCCAGGACGGGCTCGAGATCCGGATGGTCGTAGCGCACCGGCTCCTGGCCGACCTTGCGCCGGATGTACGCGTCGGTCATGCCTGAGTCGAGCGGGCCCGGCCGAATGAGGGCGTTGGTGGCCACCAGGTCGTCGAAGCGGTCGCAGCGCATCGCTCTCAGCTTGTCCACCGCCAGTCGTGACTCGAACTGGAAGACGCCGGAGGTGCCGCCCCGAGCCAGCATCCGGTAGACGGCGGGGTCGTCAAGGGGGACATCGTCCATGGACTCGTAGATATCGCCGCTGTCCGGGTGCCGTAGCTCGCCGAGCCGGGCCTTTGCGGCCTCCACCGCGTCGTGGATGACCGTGAGCGTCTTGAGGCCCAGGAAGTCCATCTTGAGCATCCCGGCGTCCTCGAGGCAGTTCATGTCGTACTGTGTGACGTACGTCGCTTCGGCGGCGTCGCCATTCGATCCGCTCTTCCCGGTCTGGATGCACACCGGCACGTAGTTATCCAGCGGACCGGGGGCGATGACGACGCCGGCGGCGTGGACCGAGGAATGCCTCGAGAGGCCCTCGAGCGTCATCGAGTAGTCGAAGAGCTGCTGGTATCGCCCCCCCTCCTCGTAGAGCTCCCTGACCTCCTTGAGGCCCTTCACGGCCTCCTCCACCGTGAAGGCTTGGCCGGGCGCGTTGGGGATCATTTTGGCGATGAGGTCGGTCTCGGACGGCTCGAACCCCAGAGTCCGCCCCACGTCGCGGATCACTGCCCGCGACTTCATGGTCCCGAAGGTGATGATCTGCCCGACGGCGTTCTGACCGTACTTGTCCTTCACGTAGTCGATGACTTCTCCCCGACGCTCGTAGCAGAAGTCGATGTCGATATCCGGCATCGAGATCCGCTCGGGGTTGAGGAAGCGCTCGAAGAGGAGCCCGAACTCCAGCGGATCCAGGTTGGTGATCCAGAGCGCGTAGGCCACGATGGACCCGGCGGCGGAGCCCCTTCCGGGACCCACGGGGATTCCGTGACGCCGGCCCCAGTCGATGAAGTCCCAAGTGATCAGGAAGTATCCGGCGTAGCCCGTCTCGGTGATGACGCCGAGCTCGTAGTCGAGCCGTTTCTGAACGGGCTCCGGCAGCGGACTGCCGTAGCGCCTCTTGGCGCCTTGGGTCGCCAGGTAGACCAGGTACTCGTTCTCATCCTCGTGCCCCTCTGGTAGAGGGAACGCCGGCAGGTGGTAGGTCTTCTTGAAGCCGAGGTTCACCTCGTCGGCGATCTTGAGCGTGTTCTCGAGGAGGTCGGGCCGGTCCGGAAAGCGCTCGGCGATCTCCGGGGCGCTCTTGAAGTAGAGGCCCTGGTCGTAGCGCATGCGGCTCGGGTCGCTTCGGTCCTTCCCGAGGCCGATGCACAGCAGCACATCGTGGGCCTCGTGGGCCTCCGCCTGCAGGAAGTGGGCATCGTTGGTGGCGATGACGGCGAGCCCCATCTCCTCGCCCAGCTTGAGGATCCTGGAGTTGAGCTCGGCCTGTCCTTCGGAGTCGTGGGCCTGGACCTCTAGGTAGTAGCGGTCCCGGAAAAGGTTGGCGTACCAGTCGGCGGCTTCCCTGGCCCCCGCCCAGTTGTCGGCCATGAGGTTCCGGGCCACCTCCCCCGCCAGGCAGGCGGAGCTGACGACGATGCCGCCGGAATGCGCCGCCAGGACCTCTCGGTCCACCCGCGGCCTGTGATAGAAGCCCTCCGTGTACCCGATGGAGGAGAGCTTCACGAGGTTCTCATAGCCCTCCATGTCCCGGGCCAGCAGGACCAGATGGTAGTAGGCCCGTTCTCCTTGGCCGGCCTTCGAGCGGTCCCGGCGATCCCCGGGAGCGACGTAGGCCTCCATCCCGATAATGGGCTTGAGCCCTTCCTTGCTGGCCAGCTTGTGGAATGCCCAGGCGCCGAAGAGGCAGCCGTGGTCCGTAAGGGCCAGGCCGGGCATCTCGAATTCCTTGGCCCGGTGAACGAGGTCGGTGAGGCGGTTGGCTCCGTCGAGGAGGGAGTACTCGGAGTGTGTATGGAGGTGGACGAAGCTCACAGCGCTCGGTTCACACAGTCAGATTGAGGGGGCGGCGCCCGGCACACTTTTCTGCGACGAAAGCGGTCGACGACCCTCCATTCTACACCGTGTGGGGAGAGGTCACAAAGAACCGGATGCGCCGATGGCGTAACCACGCGCTTTCGGGTTCGAGAACTCCGCCACTGGGGGTCGTCGAGTGCCGTGGGCCCCGCAGGTGGCCCTCGCTACTCGATGACCCAGGTGTACCTGCCCCCGGAGCTCCACTTGGGCGGGGGCAGCATGTCCAGGAGCGTGAGGCCGAGCCTGGCGTCGGACGTGATCAGGCTCACGCCGATGACGAAGGGCGTGCCACCCCAGTTGTCGAAGTCCAGCACATAGTCCGACTTCGTCAGGTTGAAGTCACCGGGGAGGTACACATCCATGCCCGTAGGAACCACGCCCTGGCTGGCGTCGGGGGGCCAGATGTTCTGATCCGCCTGGAACGCGAAGGCGGCGACGCGCACCACCTGGATGTCGCTGTACGCGTCAGCGGCCCGCGCCTTCACCAGAACGTCACTCAGCTTGGGCTGGGCGATGGCGGCCAGAATGCTGACGATGAGGACGACGACCACCAGCTCGGCTAAAGAGAACCCTTTGCGATCGCTCATCCGCCCGCTGCCTGTGTGGTTACGATCTCTTTGGCATCCTGCAGGAGCTCCTCCGCGGGTTGTGTGGAGACATAGTCGATGGTGACTCCGGAGACACTCCCACGGAGTAGGAACGTTGAGTCGGCCATGGCTATGTATTCGACGCCGGCCAGGACGTCCTCTTCCGTATCCGAGAGCGAGTTGGGAAGCCTCCCGTTGTCCTTCAGGAACTTTTGGATGCGGGTGAGCTGGAGGTACATCTCGATCCGGAACCCCGCCTCTTGCACGGCCACCGGCACCTGCGGGGGAGGGGTCGGCTGCAGAGGCGGCGGGGGGAAGACCCAGAGCCAGAAGGAGATGCCCGCCAGCGCCGGCGCCAAGAGAGGATTGAGCTGGCGGCGGAGCGGATGCGCCGAGGCGTGCTGGCGGCGGTCCGAGCGGAGCCGCTGATCGGCTAGAACGTCCGATAGGGCGTCGCCGTATTCGCTACCGGTCTTGTCTTCCGGGCGAGAGGGGGGGTGCTTTTCTTCGGTCATTCGGCCTGTCGGGCAGGGTTCCGGTCAGCGATGCGCGTGCGCTCCATCATACAATGTACTAGCGCGGCGGCGTGGAGCCCAAGAATAAACATCGGGCCCGGCCCCCGCAGCCTTGTGGGTGGCCGCCGAACCGCGTATCAAGGTGGGACGCCCATCGTATCGACCCGAATCCGGACTTTGCCATGTGGCTTTGGATCTTGGGGATCGCCCTGCTCCTGGTAGTGCTTTACGACGTCACGCAGAAGCGTCATGCCATCCTCCGGAACTTCCCCATCATCGGCCACTTTCGGTACCTCCTGGAGTCCATCGGCCCCGAGCTCAGGCAGTACATCGTCACGGGCAACGACGAAGAGCGGCCCTTCTCGCGGGACCAGCGGAGCTGGATCTACGCCTCCTCCAAGAAGGAGAACAACTACTTCGGATTTGGCACCGACAACGAGCTGGAGCGGACGTCTAACTATCTGATCATCAAGCATCGGGTCATTGTCTCGGGCCCCAGCGCCGAGGGCAAGGCCTACGGACAGTCCGGGGGCGACGAGAGCTACCGGGTGCCCTGCGCAAAGGTGCTGGGAGGGCCGAGGCGCCGCGCGGGAGCGTTTCGGCCCCACTCGGTGGTCAACGTCTCCGGCATGAGCTTCGGCTCGCTCTCGGGCGCGGCGGTGGCAGCCATGAACGAAGGTGCCAAGATCGCCGGCTGTCTACAGAACACGGGGGAGGGAGGGATCTCTCCGTACCATCAGCGGGGTGGCGAGCTCATCTGGCAGATCGGGACGGGGTACTTCGGCTGCAGGGACGGGCTTGGGTATTTCCACATGGAGCGGTTCCTGCAGGGTGTGGACGCGAATCCAGTCCGTGCCGTGGAGATCAAACTCAGCCAGGGTGCCAAGCCGGGTCTCGGGGGATTGCTGCCCGGGGCCAAGGTCACCCCGGAGATCGCCGAGATCAGGGGCGTTCCCGTCGGCGAGGACGTCTACAGTCCCGGGACCCACTCCGCCTTCTCCAGCGTCGATGACATGCTGGACTTCGTGGAGCGCCTGGCCGAGGCGAGTGGTCTCCCCGTGGGGATCAAGTCCGCCGTCGGCGACCATCGCTTCTTCGAGGAGCTCGCGAACCTCATGTCCCGGGGCGATCGCGGGGTGGACTTCATCACCATCGACGGCGGGGAGGGGGGCACGGGAGCCGCACCGCTCGCGTTCTCGGATCACGTGGCTCTGCCCTTCAAGATCGCCTTCAGCCGCATCTACCGGATCCTGGCCGAGGCCGGAGTCCACGAGAACGTGGTCCTCATGGGATCCGGAAAGCTGGGGTTCCCGGCTGTTGCAATGCTCGCTTTCGCCCTCGGGTGCGACACGATCAACGTGGCTCGGGAGGCCATGATGGCCGTGGGCTGCATCCAGGCGCAGCGCTGCCACACGGACCACTGCCCCACAGGCGTAACTACGCACAACCGCTGGCTGATCCGGGGCCTGGACCCGACGTCCAAGGCCGCTCGGCTGGCCAACTACGTGATCTGCCTGCGTAAGGAGATCCTGCAGCTGAGCCGGGCGTGTGGCGTGCCTCACCCAGGGCTGCTCTCGGGGGAGCACATCGAGATTCTGGACGGGCGCTTCGGGTCCTCCAACCTCTACGAGATGTTCGGCTACCGGCCCGAATGGGGCTTCCCGTCGGCCCGGGACCAGAAGGAGATCCGGGCGGCGATGGCGGGGGGCTGAGGGAGCGAGCAGGTAGGCTCGCGATCTGTCATGGGTGGCGCCCGCCCCCTATTTTGTTTTCATCAACACAGGCGCTCGGTCCGGAGGAGTACCATGAGCAGTCAGAGTCGACGGAGTTTCCTCGGTCATGTGGCGGGGGGCGTGGTCGCCTCGGCTTCGGTCCCCTCACTTCTGCGGGCGGAGGCACCCACCGGTCTGGTAGATTCTCTCCCCACCGATCTCTTCTCCTCGGAAGCTCGTCATCGGATGGATCGTCTGCGCAGAGCCGCCATGCGCCTCGGCCCCGGGGACGCGGCCGACGAGGACTTCTGGCGGTTGGTAAAGGACGCGTTCCCCCTTCGTGACGGTCTGATCATCATGAACGCGGCCAACCTCTGCCCCTCGCCCATCTCCGTGCAGCAGCGGGTCTTCGAGCTCACCAGGGACGTGGATCGAGACGCGTCGTTCAACAACCGCAGGAAGTTCCGTCGGCTGCGAGAAGAGGCGCGCACCGGCCTCGCCCGCTACCTGGGGGCCGACGCCGACGAGATCGCCATCGTCCGCAACACCAGCGCTGCGAACGCCACGGTCGTGAACGGTCAGGATTTCGGGTCCGGAGACGAGGTGGTGCTCTGGGATCAGAACCATCCGACGAACAGCACGGCATGGGACGTCCGCGCCGAGCGGTACGGCTATACCGTGAAGCGGGTGAGCACGCCGCCGCAACCCACGACCGCGCAGGAGCTCCTGGATCCGTTCCTGGCGGCCATGACCTCCCGCACGCGGTTGGTCTCCTTCAGCCACGCCTCCAACATCTCGGGCGTCATGCTTCCGGCCCGTGACATCGTGGCGGCGGCCCATTCCCGGGGCGCCCTGGCCATGACCGACGGCGCCCAGAGCTACGGATGCCTCGAGGTCGATCTCCACGATATCGGATGCGACTTCTATACGGGGAGCGCCCACAAGTGGTTCGTGGGGCCCAAGGAGGCGGGGGTCCTATACGTGCGCGGCGAGGTGCAGGCAGACCTGTGGGCCACCCACGTCGGGGTCGGGTGGGCCAACGCCGTCCAAGGTGGGGCTCGCAAGTTCGAGAATCTGGGCCAGCGTGACGATGCCGCCGTATCCGCCGTGGGCACCACCGTCGAGTTCCACGAGATTGTGGGCACGGAGAGGGTCGAGGCTCGGGTGAGAGAGCTGGCTGCCGCACTCAAGGACGGCGTAGCCGACCGGGTTCCGGGGACTCGCTTCCACACGCCCCGAGATCCTGCGCTCAGCGCCGGCGTCGTGGTGTTCCTGCCGCCGGGCCTCAACCCCCGGGAAGCATTGAACACGCTCTACACTGACCACACCATCGCGGGTGCGCCCAGGGGTGGGGAGTTCGCCGGAATCCGGCTCTGTCCCCACATCTACAACACGCTTGCGGACGTGGAGAGGGTGGTGGACGCCATCGCGTCACTCGCCTGATCGGCGCCGGGCCAGGCGGCTTCCTCTTCCGGGGTCGCCGCTGGCCCGGTCCGTTGCCTAGTGTCCCGTTGCCAAAGTGTCTCGGCCAGTCGAGGGCACGGTGCATCCGCGGGCTCGGCGTTGGGACTCCTTGCCGTAGCCTGGGCTATGCTGCGTCGTCCCGCCTTGATCCCACGGCGCCCCGGCCCTCTTGGTGACTCGCGAACTTTGGCGACGGAACAACTAGTAGCGGTACATCTCCGGCTTGTAGGGCCCGGCCTTGTCGACGCCGATGTAGTCGGCCTGCTCGTCGGTCAGCTCCGTGAGCCGGACGTCCAGCTTGTCCAGGTGGAGCCGGGCGACCTTCTCGTCCAGCGTCTTCGGGAGCACATAGACCTTCTTTTCGTACTGGTCCGTGTTCTGCACCAGCTCGATCTGGGCGAGGACCTGGTTCGTGAAGCTCGCCGACATGACGAAGCTCGGGTGGCCCGTTGCGCAGCCCAGGTTCAGCAGGCGCCCCTCGGCCAGGACCATCACGCTGTGGCCGTCGGGGAAAATCCATTCGTCGTACTGGGGCTTGATGTTCTCCCGCCGGATGCCGGGGACCTTCCCGAGGCCGGCCATGTCGATCTCGTTGTAGAAGTGGCCGATGTTGCCGACGATGGCCTTGTCCTTCATGCCGGCCATGTGCTCGGCGGTGATGATGTCCTTGTTGCCCGTGGCGGTGATGAAGATGTCGGCCTCGCCGAGGATGTCCTCGAGGCGCCGGACCGTGAAGCCCTCCATGGACGCCTGCAGAGCGCAGATGGGATCGATCTCCGTGACCACCGCGCGGGCTCCCTGGCTCTTGAGGGCCTGGGCGCAGCCCTTGCCCACCTCTCCGTAGCCGCAAACGACGGCCATCTTCCCGGAGATCATCACGTCAGTGGCCCGGTTGAGGCCGTCGATGACCGAGTGACGGCAGCCGTAGATGTTGTCGAACTTCGACTTGGTCACCGAGTCATTGACGTTGATGGCGGGGAAGAGAAGCTCACCCGCCGCCTCCATCTCGTAGAGCCGGTGGACGCCCGTGGTGGTCTCCTCGGAGACGCCGCGGATCTTCTCTACGATCCGGCGCCATTTGCCGGAGTCCTCGGCCAGGGACCGGCGGAGTAGCTCCAGGATGACCCCCCACTCCTCAGGCTCACCTTCGGAGTCGAAGTCGGGGACCCGCCCGGCCTCTTCATACTCGACGCCCTTGTGGAGGAGAAGGGTGGCGTCGCCACCGTCGTCCACTATGAGGTTCGGACCGCTCCCGTCGGGCCACATCAGGGCCTGGTCGGTGCACCACCAGTACTCCTCGAGGCTCTCGCCCTTCCACGCGAAGACCGGTACACCCCGGGGATCATCGGGCGTTCCGTCACGGCCCACGGCGACGGCTGCCGCGGCGTGATCCTGGGTGGAGAAGATGTTGCAGGACACCCAACGCACGTCCGCACCGAGGTCCAGCAGGGTCTCGATGAGCACGGCTGTCTGAACGGTCATGTGCAGGGAGCCCATGATCTTGAAGCCGGCCAGAGGCTGCAGGCGGCCGTACTCCGCGCGCGCCGCCATGAGCCCCGGCATCTCGTGCTCGGCAAGCCGGATCTCCTTTCGGCCCCACTCGGCCAGCGAGAGGTCCGCGACCTTGAAGGGGAGGCGTGCTTCGCTGGTGGTGGCCCCAGTCTCTTCGTTTATCACCGCGGTATCCATGCTTCAATCCTCACTCGTAGGAAAGGCGAACGAGACTCTCGTATCAGTTGGTCCCCGTCGCCGAGGCGACGAAGAGAAGGGGGCCCGACGCCTCGGGCCGGGCCTGAATGGGCTGGTGGGTGAAACAGGAAAACCCGGCCTCCCGGCTCCAGCCGGCCAGCGTGGCCTCGTCGAAGCCGGGCCAGACGTGGCCCATGTCCTCGAGGAAAGCCTCCCGCGAGTGGAGCCTCACGTCCACCATCAGCAGTCGGCCGCCGGGTGTGAGGGCTCTGTATGCCTCCTTCAGCACCGCCACAGGCTCCACGACGTAGTTGAGCACCAGGAGCAGGACCGCCAGGTCTACCTCTCCGTCGGCCACGGGAAGGTCCTCCAGCTCGCCCCGCCGCAGCTCCACGTTCGGGAAACTGTCCAACCGGTGCCGCGCGGCCTCGAGCATCTCCTCGGAGCCGTCCACGGCGATAACGCGCTCCACGAACGGTGCCACGCGCACGCTGAAGTGTCCCGTGCCGGCGCCCAGATCGGCCACCGCCCAGCACGGGTCCAGAAAAGCGAAGAGCGGGAGCAGCTCCGAATCGGTGCCGAAGAGGTCGTCCCGGAGGGAGTCCCATCGGTGGGCCGAAGACGCGAAGAACTCCTTGGATCGCTCACGTCGCTCGGCGAGAACCGCCCGGGCCCTCTCCACGTCCTCCTCGGTGTGGCCGGCTGACACTACGTCGGGTCGGACCAGCTCCCACAGCTCGCGGGCGGCATCGTGCAGGTCCGGTGCCATTCGGTAGTGTCGGCTCGTCCCGCTGGATCTGGACGTGACCCATCCGTCGTCGGCCAGGACCTTGAGGTGACGGCTCACAGTCGACTGGGGAAGCTGGAATACCTTCACCAGCTCCGAGACGGTGAAGTCACCCTGCTCCAGGAGCACCAGGATGCGGCTGCGCGCCAGATCGCCCAGCGCGCTCATTCGGTCGAAGACCCGGGGTTCCGTCAGCAGAGTATCCATAAATCCGGATATAATGATATAACACGCCACCAAGGGGCGCAAGGTGGATCCGGTGAGGGTGCTGGCGGAATGAGGGGGACGGGCCGCGACCGCTCGCCTCAGAGGCTCGCGGTAACCGTCCCTCCCGGGGTGCGGCAGCGGAACGAGTTCAGGATGGTCTCGAGCTGCAGCATGTACTGGTATTTGTCTCTGCCCGGTGCGTAGAGCCAGGCATCGACCAGGTAGTCCCGGCCCTGGTGCGGGCAGGGAATGGTCCGGGTGATCATGGGTCCGCCCGCCGGGAAAAGGTCTTCGGGCGGGTTGGCCCAGACGGCCCGGACCTCGTTCATTATGACGTCACCCTGCTGGAGTCGGCGCGTCTGAGCCAGCGAGAGGTCCAGAACCTGGGGATATCCGAAGTGTCCGTCGGCCACCTCCTGGCGCCATGCCAGAAGCTCGTCTTCGGTAATGCCCTCGGGTGAATACGTCCGCCAGGTGACCGTGATCTGCCGGATGAGCTCGGACGGATCCGGATTGTCGTTACGGAACATGAACACCGAGTCCTCTTGTCTCCGCTTATACAGCTGGGGCAGCACGATGCTGAACTGGGCCAGATCCCAAAGGGAGTCGGCGAGTGCCTCGTTCCGGCCCGACATGAACATCCGGCTCCGCACCCACTCGCGATACTGCCCGTCCAGCAGGTCGTGGAGCTGCTCCATTAGCGGCTCGGCTCCCGCAGCGTCGCCGGACGTGAGCAGCAGGACGGTTGCGGTCTGACCTCGGGCCCACACGTCCTCCACCTGGAACATCTCAGGAGGGTCGAACGAGGTGCGCTTCGTGAGAGCCAGCGCCTCGGTCATCCAGGGGTCGTCGGCCGTTCCGATGAGGAGGAGTTGCCGAAAGCGCTGCAGCCTCTCCCACTCGGGCCGGAAGGGATCCTGATGCGTGACCACGAAGGTCTTCTCGGGACGCACGGTCACGATCCGCGCCTCGAGGGTCGACTCCACCAGGTCCGAGACGGCTGCCCACTGCTCCTCCGACGTGGCGACGATGATGCTGTTCAGCTCCCCCCACGACCGGGGCTCCTCACACGCGGAGAGGAGGAATGTGAAGGCGCCTAGGAAGAGCAGAGTCGAGGTTTCGCGCATGGTCCGTGATCAGCAGAGGGAAGCAGGCACTCTCTCAGAGTACCGTACCTGCCTCCCCTCCGTTCCCGCAGCCGGCGCCCTGTTCGTTCCTCAGTCTACCGCTTGCGCCCTCTTCTCTGCTCACGAGAGATTGTGCGAGACCGACTCGGTCGTGCTCCGAGATCAAGTCGGACGACTCCGGAATCAACCCGAACCGAGGTGACCCCATGTCCTGTTCATCCATTTGGCGGGCTACCGCCAGGCTCCTCCGACTCGCAGCCGTCTCGGCTCTCAGTGTGGCGGCCTCGGCCGGCTTCGCGCCCCCGGTCGCGGCACAGGAAGGCCCACTGCCCAGCATCGAAGAAAAGACCCAGAACGCCGATCGCATGGAGGGGTTCTTCAACCTCTACTGGGAGGATTCCAGCGGGTCTCTCTACTGGGAGATCGACGAGCTGGGCACCGAGTTCCTCTATCAGATCTCCATGGGGTCGGGACTCGGGAGCAATCCGGTCGGCATCGACAGGGGTCAGCTCAGGGGCACACACATTCTGGAGCCGAGGCGCATCGGCCCCCGCATCCTCCTCATGGAGCCCAACTACCGGTTCCTGGCACGCAGCGATAACCCGACCGAAGCTCAGGCGGTGCGAGATGCCTTCGCACCCTCGGTGCACTGGGGTTTCGACATCGTGGCCGAGACCGGGGCCCGTGTTCTGGTGGATGCGACGGAGTTCTTCCTTCGTGACGCCCGCGGCGTCGTGGAGCAGATCGCACAGCGGCACCAGGGTCGCTTCGAGCTCGACCGGTCCCGGAGCGCCATCCATTTGCCCGCGACTCGATCCTTTCCGGAGAACACCGAGGTCGAAGCCATCCTCACCTTCACGAGTGCCGAGCCCGGAGGGCTGGTCCGGGGCGTGGCAGCGACCGGCGGTGCCATCACGCTCCGGCAGCACCACTCCTTCATCCAGCTGCCCGATGACGGATACCGCACCCGCACCGCCGACCCGAGGGTGGGGGTGAACGGTCCCACCGTTTACGACTACGCCACCGCCATCGACGAGGACACGCGCCAGAGATGGGTGGCGCGCCATCGCCTGGAGAAGCGTAATCCCGGGCCCGTGCCTTCCGAGCCCGTCGAGCCCATCGTCTACTACGTGGATCCGGGCACGCCCGAGCCTGTTCGCAGCGCGTTGATCGACGGGGCGAGCTGGTGGAGCGAGGCCTTCGAGGCCGCGGGATTCATCGACGCCTTCCGGGTGGAGGTGCTGCCCGAAGGCGTAGATCCGCAGGACATCCGCTACAACATGATCAACTGGACCCACCGCCGAACTCGTGGCTACTACTACGGGAACACCGTGGCGGACCCGCGCACGGGTGAGATCGTGCGCGGTGTGGTGAACCTCGGAAGCCTTCGGTTGCGGCAGGACTACCTTCACGGGCAGGGTATGGTCGCCCCCTTCCCCGGTGGTATCTCTTCAGCGGACGGTGGCGGGTACTTCGATTTCGCTGGGCGGCAGGACAGCGGCGGTGCCTACTACGAGGCGGGCGCATCGGCGGCGGCGCCGAACTTCGAGTACCTGGCTCAGGTGGTGGGCGAATCGGCGGCGGTCGAGATGGCGCTGGCGCGGGTTCGTCAGCTCTCGGCTCATGAGGTCGGCCATACGCTCGGATGCCCTCACAACTACATGGCGAGCACCTACGGACGGGAGAGCGTGATGGACTATCCCGCGCCGCTGGTCGAGATCGATGACGATGGGAACCTCGATTTGTCCGACGCCTACGTGCAGCGGATCGGAGCGTACGACAAGCTCTCCGTGAACTGGCTCTACCGTGAATTTCCGCCCGGGACGGATGAAGCCAATGCGCTCGCCCGGATCGCTCAGCGGGGGGTCGAGGACGGCCTCATCTACATGGGGCACACGAACAACAACTTCATCGGGGCAGGCCACCAGTATGCCAGCGTCTGGGACAACGGCGCCAACCTCGTCGACCACCTCAAGCTCGAGATCCGCGTGCGCGAGATCGGACTCGAACGGTTCGGGGCGGATGCGATTCGGACGGGCTAGCCACTGTCGAATCTGGAGTATGTGTTGCTCCCTCTGTACATGCATCACCGCTTTCAGCTGCGCTCGGCGGCCCAGAGCCTCGGGGGTGCCGACTACCGGAATGCGGTGAAGGGAGACGGCCAGACCCCCTTCACCATCGTCCCCGGGGAGGAGCAGCGAGACGCCCTGGAGACTATCCTGTCCACCCTTACGGTCGACTTCCTGGCGCTCTCCGAGGACATCGTATCCATGATCCCGCCGCCGGCCTACCGATATGGTGAAGGCGAGGCCTTTCCCGGCAATACGGAGCTCCTGTTCGATCCCCTGGCAGCCGCTGAAGCCGCGGCCAACTTCTCGGTGGGGGAGATCCTCCACCCGCAGCGGATGGCCCGGCTGGTGGTCTTCGGGAGCATGGGGGACTACCCCGACCTGGAGGAGGTCGCGGATCGGCTGATCGAGGCCACTTGGGACGCGCCCCCGGCCGGGGACGAGCACCGGCGGCGCGTCCTCAATGGCGTGCAGCGCTCGGTGGCCGATCGGATGATGCGGCAGGCGAGCAGTGCCGGTAACCCTGCCGAGGTCCGTGCGGTCCTGTCCGATCGTCTCGATAGGCTCGCGGCGCGCATCGAGAGCACCTCGGCACCGTCACCGCACCAGCGACTCGTGGCCGCGGACATTCGGCGCTGGCAGGCGCGCATCGAGAACACCGTGCCCGGCCCGCACCTGCAGATGCCCGCCGGCGATCCGATCGGGGGAAGCAACCGGAACTGAAGCCATCGGAACAGAGCGCTCTTCCAGGTAGAAACGGATCTCGCCACGGACCTCGGCGTCCAGGCGTTGCAGGAGCCGGTTGAGGCTGAGGTCGGAAGGGAATTCCTCCGAGAAGCGGCGCTGCCTCGACATGGTCGTCCTAGGGAACCTCCCCCAGGATGGCGGTGACCGCCCCGGAGTACTCGTTCCAGCGGGCCATCTCCGCCTCTAGGTCTTCCGCGCGGCCGGCTCGTTGCACGGGATTCCCGAGGGGTGCCGCCACCGGTGCGAGACGCCGAGGATGGGGGAACGCTCAGACGAAGTAGTCGGAGACCTTGATGAGGTATTTGTCGGGATCGGTGACCTTGATGATGGATCTGCCGAATGATCCGTCCTCTTCGGTCTCGGCGAGGTCCACCAGGGGCGGCTCATCGAGCCAGACGCCGTCGACATCACAGATGAGGCGTACGATGGGGCGGTGCACCTGGGCGGCATCGGAGTTCGCTGCGTGCACGATGGCGAGCTCATAGGTATCGAGGATCACGCAGGTGCCCACGGGATAGATCCCCAAGAGGTTGATGAGTGCCTTTACGAGCACTGGGTCGTGCGCGTGGTTCGGATCGTCCCACAGCTCTCGCAGGACGACATCCGGCGACTTGGCGGCGGAATAGCTTCTGGTGCTCGTTGCCGCGTCGAAGGCTGCCGCCGCTCCGACGATCCTCGAGAAGATGGATGGGGTCCGGGGTCGAATGACCTTGGGATATCCAGACAGATCGACGTTCATGTGGTGCTCGTATGCGGTGATCATGCCCCGAAAGGGCAGCTCCCCGTAGTCCCGGAAGCGGTACACGCTGAGGGCCCCGAGCCACGTATGGGCCTGCATCTTCGCGTGCTCCGCCTCTGTGAGCTCACCCTCCTTGGACACGATCTCCAAGGGGACCCGGCTCTTCCCCACGTCGTGCAGCAGGGCAGCCATTCCGAGATCGAAGAGCCTCGACTTGCTCAGGCCGAGCCGCCTGCCGATGGCGACGCTGAAGATGCAGACGTTGACCGTATGGGCGAACGTATATCGGTCGTAGTCGTTGAGTGTCGTCAGCCCCACCGACGTTACCTCGTTGTTGAGCACCTGATCGACGATGCCCCGCACTGCTTGCCTCATCTGCTTGAGGTGCATGCTCTGCCCCAACCTGGTGCTTCCGTATAGCTCCTTCGTGACCGCTACGGATTGCTCATAGGTCTGCTTGGCGACGCGTTTACGTTCCAGCTCGCCGGCGAACCTCGTCTCCCCTTCCATGGGCGACCCGACCTCGATGTGGAAGACGCCGCGATCACGGATGACCGTCCGGAACTCGTCGATGACATTCTCGCCGGGCTCACTGGCCGCGAACTTCAGGAGCTGGGAGACGAACGTCTTCCACTCGGTGCTGCTGCCCGGCTTATCCATCCGCATCCAGCCGATTCCGGCCTTCGAGAGCGTGCTGACCACATGTCCGAGGGAGAGGAAGTTGTCGAGACCCAGGCGAAGCCGGCTCAGGTTCACATCGATAAGCTGGCCGCTGATTCGGGCCCGGAGCACTCCCTCCCTGTCAAGAATCTCCCCAGCGGCGAACGCTAACTGCTCCACGGCCTGCCTGACTTCCGCATTCTCGATGGGATGCGCCTTGAGGATCCTGAGGGCCTCGTAGAGGGCGAGCAGGAAGTTGCCACCGAGATCCTGCATCGGGTCGTCCGCGGTGGCTCCCGAACCGCCGCCGGCGGATGGGTGGCGTCGGTCGGGGCGTTCACGACGTTGGCCTCGCCTGCGACCACGCCCCCCCGCCGGTGCCATCATCGATCGTCCCGTTGCAGGGCGCGGGCCGCCGCCGTCCTGACGATCGGATCCCGATCTTCGACCACCTTGCGCAGGAGTTCGTTCGCGGATTGGCTCGCTACTCGTCCGAGCGCCATGGCCGCACAGGCTCGGGTATCGGGGTCCGCTCGGCCGCGCCCAAACCCCTTGCCGAGAAGGAGTGTCTCGAGATTGCCCACGACCCCCTCTCCCCCGATGGTTCCGTAGGCTTCGAAGAACGCTCGCCTCTCGGTCAGGTCCCCCTCCCGCATCTCGTCTCCCAGGACTGCCTGCTGGACGATCTGCAGTGCACCCTGGTAGCGCCTGGCGGACAGCGCCTTGACGGCCGCGATCCGGACGTCCGGATCCGCGTCAACCAGAAGGGTCACCAGGGCCTTCATCGTACGAGACGTCGGCACGCTAGCCAGGGCCGCAACGAGCTCGATTCGAACACCGATGTCAGGGTGCTCCAGTAGCGGTTCCATTTCGCCCTGGAGCTGTCGCAGCTCGCGCTCCTGAACCAGGCGCAGGGCCGCCAGAACCACGACCCGCTCCTGTGATTCCAGAGCGGCCCCCAACGCCTTGGGCTGAGTCTCGGCCATCTGTCCCGCGGCCATGTGCAGAATCCGGCGGGCGTGCTCGTTCGAAAGCCTGTGTAGCCACTTCAGGACTGTCACGAGGGCATCCGGCGTCAACTGCTTGAACAGCTCTTCGAGATCCTCCTCCGACGGCTGGACGCGGGCTTCGTCCAGGGCGTGGAGGAGTTGGGCCATCACCTCGGGTCTCGACAAGGCATGGGTGAGCTCCTGGAGGAGCTCGCGATGCTCGGGGAAGAGCGCCTGGTCCCTCCCGAGCACCATGCGCGTCTCGGAGATGAGATACGCCACGGATCCGAAGTCCCCGGAGATGAGCAGGTTGGGTAGGAGATCGGCGAGAACTTCAATAACCTCCGACCGAACCTCGGAGTCCGTCTGCAGCTCGAAGGTGTCGAAGAGGAGCGGCAGGACGCTACGCCCCAGGTCCTGATGGTATTCCCTTTCGATCTCCGCGTGCAGGTGGTTGATCTCGGCTTCATCGAGGAAGTAGAGGAGTGGACTCGAACTCTTCGAGGTTAAGGACGCCCTCGGGCATGAGTCCGGCCCGTCCGGGCTCCTCCACGGGTGCCCGGACATCCTCGTCCACCTGTTCGCGAACTTCCTGTGCTGTACGCGGTTGGGGGACGGCCTCTCTTCTGGGCTCGATCTCTTCGCCGACGTCCTCCGTCTCCGCCGCCTTGTAACGGATGTGCTGGAGGTCTGCCGTCCAGAGGAAGGCCAGGAGGTCATCTTCGTCCTCGTCGGTCAGCGTTTGTGCCCAACTGACGGCCCGCAGGAGGCTCGCGATCTCTTCCTGCTCCGCCCCCGGAGAGAACGAAACGAACCGGATGCCGGCCCTGAAAAGAGCCCATGCGAGACTCTCGGACTTGTCGTCGGTCCCAAGAACCGTCTCGGCCTCCCACTCGAGCCCTTCCTCGGAGACGGTCATCGGTAGTCCTGGCAGCCGGCTCCAGATGTCGGTGAAGGCCGCTTGGATCTCCTCATCCGCCTGCTCCTGAATGGGATGATCCGCGCCGTACGTGGAAAGGGTCCGGAGGCGCTTCTCCATGAGGAGAAGGAGATCGTGGATTCGCGTGCCTTCGGTGGTCATCGTTAGGCTGAGCAGGCCCCCACCGGCGAGTTCCGGGCCCAGAAGCCCTCGGCGTAGTTCAGCTCACCGATGGCGCCCTCCTCGAGGAGCTCCTTGGCCTTCTCGTTCCCGAGGGAGCTCATGCTCTGGCTGCCACCTGGAACGTCTTGCCCGACTCCCGCTGCGCACTGATGCCGTCGTGGCCGTCCTCGATGTCGTGGACCATTGGCTTCTCGCAGTAGTCCGACTTGCCGCTCGGCAGCGCCTCCCGTGGACGTCTGCACTGGGAGGGCGCCGGGGGCGGCCCGATCAGCATCGGAACAGATGCCGACGTCCGGGCCGCCTGTGCCCAGTCCACCTACCTGTGCGGCTCGAAGATGACGGCGTGGATGTCGGTGTCCCCGATGTTTTCCACCACGTGCGTCCACGCCTCGTGATACATGACGTGACCATCCGGGATCTCGGCCTCCATGGAATCGTCACCCACGTAGATCCGCACCTTTCCACCCTTGATGAAGTAGACGGTCTCGTTGGGGTGCGAGTGCTCGTTGTCCTTGGCACCGGCGGGCAGGGTCATCTCCACGACTCTGAGATGCTCGTTGGAGAAGAGGACTCGATAGTGCTCCCGGGACACCTCACAGGGATCGATGTATGCCATGTGGTCCGTCCTGTCTCAGGGGTCACGGCGACCCGCGGCGCGACGAGGTCCACACGCGATGGGCCGCGAGGGATGCAAGGGCTTACATGATAGGGACCGAAGACCGGGAGTCAAAGCCACGGCGACAGAAAAGCCCAATTCCGATCGTTCCAGGACGAGCACGAACGAGGCGCCCCGCCAGCTCGGGGCCCTCGCGGGGCTGGCTGACTGAGGAGGGCCTCGGCAACCATCTCCGGTGCCTCGCGTACATTGCTGGGGAGGACGCGTGATGGATGGAGGTCGGGAGATGATCGTGATGCACAGCGGCGGATCCGCAGCGGGAGCCCGGTTACTTCTGGTAGCCATGCTTGCCGCAGGAGCTCTGTTCTTCTCGCCGTTGGCCGGTCCAGTTCCTGGCGTGGCGCAGGAGTTGGCACCGGTCCGGGGCGGTGTGGCGGGACGCGTCGTGGACGCGGACACCCAGGCGCCTTTGGCCGGCGCCGTGCTCGAAGCCGTGACCTTGGGTGAGACCGACATCTTCGGGGGCGGTCGATGCCGCCGGCGTCCGGACCAAGATACGACCCGGCATCTGAATTGCAGGTGCGGACGAATGGTGAGCCTCCCGCCGTGGCACAGCAGGCACCTTCTACGAGAGTCGGGTGCGAACTTTAGAGGCCGTTCGACGGTGTACCTTATCGGTAGGAAACGAGGTCCCGAGGCTGAACGAGGCTGAGGTCATGAACGACTATCGCAAGGTGATTCTGACGACCGCAGTAGCGGCGACCGGCATGCTGATCGGTTCTCCCCAGGCCGTTGCAGGGCAAGCGGGGGAGAGTGAGAAGACACCCCAAGCAATAGAGGCGACCGACGCTGTGCTCAAGGGAGCGTCGCTGACGCTCAAAGTCGACGGTATGGTGTGCCCATTTTGCGCCTATGGTCTGGAGAAGCGCCTGAGGGAGCTTCCCGCCCTCGACGAAACCCTGATCCAGATGAGCGACGGGCTGGTCCAGATCCGAGTCAAGGAAGGCGAGCAGTACATCACCGAGCTCGAGTGGTTCGTCAAAGGCGGATACACGAAGCCGGAAGTCCTGGTGGCCGCAACTAAGGACAGTGCCGAAATCCTGGGGATGGACAACAAACTGGGAACACTCGAGCCTGGAAAGCTCGCCGACGTTCTCGTCGTCGAGGGACGGCCGGACGAGAACCTTCGGGACCTCGAGAATGTGAACCTCGTCATCCGCGACGGCTACGTCGTTGTCGAAGACGGACGCGTCTTCATTCCTCGCCACGTCCCGGTGCCCGAGCCGACGCCACGGGAGGGCTCCCGTTGAGGCTCTGCCGATTCACCGAACGGAGGCTTTTCAATCCGCGGGAAAAACGGGGCTCCGGGCATGCCGGCCGTGATGGGTCTACCGGCGGGTGCGTGCTACCCGGTGATCTCCTCGAAAGAAGCACAGGAAAGGATTGAGGACGAGCTCCGAAATCCACAGCAGAAGCGTCGTGGTTGCCACGCCAGGGACGTCGGACCAGTTTCCGTTTCTCACTCCCGCCACCAGTGGACCGTCCACCCACCGCTGAACCCGAGCCAGGAGTCCAGAGATCGTGCGTACGCGACGCCCTTCCCGCCTCCACCGATCGGTGCCTTTTCGCTTCTATCGAGCAGCCCTGGTCACCAGCGCCATGGCGGCCGCCGTCCTCGCCTCGGCCGTTCCGGCCTCCGCACAGTTCGCGGCGGCCCGAGCTCGCATCCAGCGCGCTCTGGTCGAGGGAGGCGTACCGTCGATCGCTGTCGCTGTGGCTCGGGACGGGCGGATCATCTGGGAAGAGGGATTCGGGTGGGCCGATCGGGAGAGCCGGATCCCGGCCACCGAACACACCATGTACTCGCTGGCCTCGATCTCGAAGCCGATCACCACTACCGGGCTGATGGTGCTCGTCGAGCGGGGCGAGATCGATCTGGACCGACCGATCAACGACTACCTCGGCGCCGCGAAGGTGAATGGCCGGGCGTTCGATGTATCCCAGGCCACGGTTCGCCGCGTAGCGAACCACTCGGCGGGGCTCCCGCACCACTGGCAGTTCTTCTACCGGGATGAGCCCTACCGACGACCCGTGATGGACGAGACCATCCGCAGGTACGCCAACCTCATCACCGCACCCGGGGAGCGTTGGCACTACTCCAACCTCGGCTTCGGCATTCTCGACTACCTGCTTGAGCGCGGCTCAGGGAAGAGCTACCCCGACTTCATGAGGGAGGAAGTGTTCACGCCGCTGGGGCTGACGCGTACGTCGGTCCACATCGGCCCAGGTCACGATGACCATACGGCCACCCGATATGCTCTCGACGCCACGCCCATCCCGTTCTACGACTTCGATCACCCCGGGGGCTCCGCCGTGTTCTCGAGCGCCCACGACCTCGTGCGCTTCGGGATGTTGCACCTAAAGAACCACCTCCCGGACCAGAAGCCGATTCTGTCGGACGCAGCCATCGACGAGATGGCCCGGGGATCCGCAGAGACGACCCGGAACGGATGGTACGGAGTCGGGTGGCAGATCAACGAAACGAACAAGGGCGGCCGGACCGTTCATCACGGCGGGGGCATGGACGGCGTCAGCACACGGTTGGTCATGGTTCCGGAGGGGAACGTGGCCATGGCCATCCTGAGCAACGCGGCCAATCCGTGGATCGGCCGGATCGAGCGAGACATCCTGCACGAGCTGTTCCCTCAGTGGTTCGATGCACCCGAGGAGCCGTCGGTCCCGACACCCGAAGAGCCGACGACCAGCCCGGACTTCAACCCCATGCCCGACCTGACGGGAGACTGGGTCGGATCGGTGGACACCTACGAGGGAGAGCGGAAGCTCGTGTTGAGCGTGCATGCCAACGGAGCGATGTACGCTCGCCTCGATGATCAGCCCTGGGCGCTCGTGAACGGGATCCGCTTCGAGGACGGCGCCCTGCAGGGATCGTTCGCGGGTGACATCGGCACCGAGGACGTGAATCGCATGCCGTACGATCTGATGCTCGACCTGAAGCACCGAGGGAACGTCCTCAATGGTGGGCTGGTCGGTCGGTCACGGACGACGCCCAAGCGGATCGGACACGGGTTGGCCCACTGGGTGGAGCTCCGGCGGCCGTAGAGAGCTTCCAGGAGTTCACCGAAGCCTCTCCGTACGTCCGGAGCCCTCGCCGATTTCGGTCGGTGAGGGCTCCGGGCTCTCCCGGTCTCGGGCCCCTCTCGGATGTTGAGCTATTCTTGGACACGTGTTGCCCGGTGACATGCGGTCGCTGATCGCCGCCATCGAAGACTCGATCTCCTGGTGAGACCATTAGCTGCGGCAAGGAGGAACCCGGCCTACGAGCGCTGGCGTTGGCGGATCTTCGGCATCACCTGGCTCGCCTACGCCGGGTTCTACTTTACGCGCAAGGGGTTCTCGGTGGCCAAGCTCGGGCTTCTCGAGGACCCGGCGGTCGGGCTCTCGCCCGCCCTGGCGAGCAACATCGACATCGCCTTCAGCGTCGCGTACGGTGTGGGCCAGTTCCTGTGGGGCATGTCCGCCGACCGATTCGGCCCCCGGCGAGTGGTGCTCGGGGGGATGGTCGCGTCGAGTGTCGTCGCCGTGGCCATGGGGCTTTCCTCCACCGTCGTTCTCCTCGGCGTCTTCTTCTTCATTCAAGGTCTTTGCGAATCCACCGGGTGGGCGCCCCTGACCAAGAACCTGGGATTCTGGTTCTCAATCAAAGAGAGGGGCCGGGTGATGGGCTTGTGGTGCACGAGCTACGCCTTTGGCGGGATGGTCGCATCTCCGTTCGCAGGGTACGTCGCCTACTCGGTTTTCGACGATTGGCGTTGGGCGTTCTTTTCGGGCGCCGCCGTGCTCTTCCTGATTTGGATTCCCTCTATTTCCTCCAACGCGATCGGCCTGGAGATGTCGGGCTCGAAGGGATCGAGGAGTACCACGGTGAGCCGATGGCAGTAGTCGATGCCCGCGACGTACCCGAGGAGGAGAAGGAGGGGTCCTGGGAGCTCATCGGCAAAGTGTGCCGCAGTCCTCCTGTGCTGGTCATGGCGGTGGTCTACTTCCTCTTGAAGCCGGCACGGTACGCGATCCTCTTCTGGGGTCCTGTCATCGCAAGTGAGCGACTAGCCTCCGACAGCTTCGCCCTGGCCGCCACGCTCCCCGGGTCCGCGAGGAGGTCACTCTCATGGCCGCCTCGATGACCGCTGCCTCGTCCAGAAAACGCCGACTGATGCAGATCAACCAGCAGGGAATGGCGATGAGTTGCCGCAGATCCCAAGTGGGCTGGATCACCGCCGTGGCCCTGTTCACGGCAGCCGCGATACCCATACGCGCCCAACTGCTGGCTGCGCAGACGCCGGGTTCCACGGGGACCGACGGGGTCCGGGTCGACGGCCCCCCCCCGCCCACGGCGCCCGAAGTCATCAGCCGCGACGATCGAGGCAACGCCACGGTCCGGGCGGTCCGGTTGATTGAGCCGATCCAACTCGACGGCGAACTGGACGAGCCCTTCTACCAGGCGACCTCCTCCATATCGGGCTTCATCCAGAGCGTGCCGAATGAGGGAGCGGCGGCGACCGAGCGGACGGAGGCTTGGATCGCGTTCGACGACAACAACGTCTATGTGTCCGCGCGTGTGTGGGACTCCGCGGCCGAGAGCGAGTGGGTGGCGAACGAAATGCGGCGCGACGGCAATCAGCTCCGTCAGAACGACACCTTCGGCGTCATGTTCGATACGTATTACGATCGTCGCAACGGGGTGGCGTTCTACACGAATCCCCTCGGCGCACTCGCCGAGTTCGCGATGACGAACGAGGGCAACCCGAACCCGGACTGGAACCCCGTCTGGGACGTGCGAACCGGTCGCTTCGACGGTGGTTGGACGGTTGAGATGCGGATCCCCTTCAAGTCCCTCCGGTACCGACCCGGCTCCGAGCAAGTCTGGGGCCTTCAGATGAGGCGCGCCATCCGTCGGAAGAACGAGTGGAGTTATCTCACGTTGATCCCCCTATCGGTGTCCGGAACAAGGGGCACGACGGGGGTGTTGCGGGTCTCGCGGTTCGGGACGCTGGTCGGGCTGGAGGCACCGCGGGCGAGCAGGGTGGTCGACGTCAAGCCGTACGGCATTTCGGGCCTCGAGACCGACCTGACCACCGATCCCCAAGTCCGCAATCACCTCGACGCCGACGCGGGGTTGGACCTCAAGATCGGGATCACCGACAACCTGACGGCCGATTTCACGTACAACACCGACTTCGCCCAGGTCGAGGTGGACGAACAGCAGGTCAACCTCACGCGGTTCAGCCTCTTCTTCCCCGAAAAGAGGGAGTTCTTTCTGGAAGGGCGAGGCATCTTCGGTTTCGCGACCACCGGAGTGGGCGGCGGGGGCCGGGGTGGGGGCAGGGGCAGGGGGGGCTTCGGCGGCGGCGGCGTGACTGCGCCCACGCTGTTCTTCAGCCGGCGAATCGGCCTCCAGAGCGGAGAGCCGGTGCCGATCCTCGGCGGTGGTCGAGTGACCGGGAAGGTCGGATCCTTCGATGTCGGCGCCCTGAGCGTCCAGACCGACGACTTCCAGAGCGCAGGAGCCGAGTCGACGAACTTCACCGTGCTACGGCTCCGTCGGGACATCCTCCGGCGGAGCAGCATCGGAGTCCTGTTCGAGAACCGGTCGGAGTCCACCGTGGCGCCGGGATCCAACCAGGCGTACGGAGTGGACGCCACGTTCTCGTTCTTCGACAACGTGAACTTCCTCAGCTACTACGCCAAAACGGAGACCGAGGGGCTCACGGGTACGGACGAGAGCTACCGGGGCCGGTTCAGCTACGACGGAGATCTATGGGGCCTTGGGGTCGATCATCTCCTGATGGGGGAGGACTTCAACCCGGAGCTCGGGTTCGTGCAGCGGAAAGGATTCCGACAGACCTTCCTCTCGGGCCGGTACAGCCCGCGGCCGATGTCCATCGAGTCGATCCGGCAGGTGACGCTCGAGGCGCGGCTTGACTACCTGGAGAACGCCGAAGCGGGGTTCGTCGAGACCCGGGAGCGACAGGGGAATTTCCGGATCGAGTTCGACAACAGCGACTCGTTCAGCGCGGACTTGACCGACACCTACGAGAACCTGGTCGACCCGTTCCCCATCGCCTCCGGCGTGACGATCCCGGTCGGCCGATACACCTTCCGCGACGTGCAGCTGAGGTACAGCTTCGGTCCCCAGCGCCCGTACTCGGGGAATCTGTCGGTGCAGAGGGGGAGCTTCTTCGGTGGCGACCGTACATCCGTGGGGTTTCAGCGGGCCAGGATCGAGGTCCTGCCCCAACTCTCCATAGAGCCCAGCGTCTCGTTCAACTGGGTCGATCTGGCCCAGGGCGACTTCACGCAGCACGTAGCCTCGACGCGCGTCAGCTACAGCTTCTCGCCCCGCATGTTCCTGAGCGGACTGGTCCAGTACAGCACCAATAGCAATACCTTCAGCACGAATCTTCGACTGCGCTGGGAGTATGCCCCCGGAAGCGAGATCTTCATCGTGTACACGGAAGAGCGCGATACGGACGTGTTGGACCGGTTCTCCGAGCTGTCGAACCGGGGCCTCGTGATCAAGGTGAACCGGCTTTTCCGACTCTGACGAAGTGAGCGCGCGGTCGCTCCGCCGGGCATCGCGGTGCTGACCCGCCTGACCTGAGTCCATGGCGCACCATCATTCTCTTTGTGTTGAGGCGCGACGGGGAGGCGAGTGGTGCTGAGAGAGGAGTAGGACGGTCACGTCCCCCTGACAGCGTTCCGATCACGTGCGATATTCGATCCTGTTAGTCGCATAAAGTTCCGGTACGTCCTGGGTGGCGCGGTTGATGGTGAGGTGAGGGCTCTGGAGGAGAGGGGTGGCTGGTCGACCCGGTCCTGCGAGCTAAGACCCCCGCCGTCCCCCGTCCTGCTCAGACCGCTACGGGAGTCGTGATACGTGCTCGTTCCCCTTCTGGCTCTGCTCCAGATAACGCCGGCCACCGCGCAGAAGTCCCCCGCCCCGGCTGCGGTCTCCCCTGCGGCGCCCATCGTCTACAGCGGTGTTCGGGGTGAGCTCGATGTGGCTGTGCCGCGCCTCGAGCTCGAAGTCGAGATCGACGGCGTCCTGGACGAGGCCGCGTGGGCCGACGCGTCCGTTCTGACGGGGTTCTCCCAGTACCGGCCCGTGGATGGGCTCCCCGCCGAAGACAACACCGAAGTCCTGGTCTGGTACTCCCCCCACGCCATCCACTTCGGAATCCGGGCATTCGAGCCACACGGACCGGTGAACTCCACCCTTGCTGATCGGGACAGGATTGAGAACGACGACCACATCCAGATCCTCCTCGACACCTTCAACGACGGTCGCACCGCCACCGTGTTCGGTGTAAACCCGGTTGGGGTCCAGTCGGATGGCTCGCGGGTCGAGCGGGGCGCTCAGCGTGCTAGCATCCTGCGGCACGGCAGCGGCGACCCCGTCGATTTGAGTCCCGACTTCATCTTCGAGACCCGGGGACGCCTGACCGATTACGGGTACGAGATCGAGATGCGCATCCCCGTCAAGAGCCTCTCCTTCCAGTCCGAGGAGGTACAGAGCTGGGGGATCAACGTCATCCGGCGGGTCCAGCACTCCGGTCGCGAGCAGACCTGGACGCCGGTTCAACAGGGAAGGGCATCCTTCTTGGCCCAGGGTGGCACGCTCCACGATCTGCAGGGTTTCGACCGTGGGTTGGTGTTGGATTTCAATCCGGTGGTCACGACGTCCGTCAACGGGACCTCGAATCCGACCGGCTGGGACTACGACGCCTCCACACCCGAGCTGGGTGGCAACGTGCGTTGGGGGCTCACCAGCAACCTGACCATGAACGGGACGTTGAACCCCGACTTCTCACAGGTGGAGGCCGATGCCGAGCAGACTCAGTTCGACCCGCGCCGCGCCGTCTTCTTCCCGGAGAAGAGGCCCTTCTTCCTGGAGGGGAGCGAAAACTTCCAGACGCCGAACCGGCTCATCTACACTCGCCGGATCGTGAGTCCCCATGGTGCGGTCAAGCTCACGGGCAAGGTCTCGGGCACGGGGATGGCCTTTCTCTCGGCCGTGGACTCGGATCTCTCCGACAGCGGGAACAACCCGATCTTCAACGTCCTCAGGGTCAAGCGGGACATGGGCGCCGAGTCCACCCTGGGGATCGCTTACACCGATCGGGTCGAGGGCTCCGACTACAATCGGCTCGCCAGCGCCGACACCCGCATCGTCTTCGGGGGGATCTACGACCTGCAGATACAGGGGGCCCTGAGCTTCGACCGGACCTCCAGCAACAAGCAGAACGGGCACCTCTGGGACATGAGCCTGAGACGGCAGGGCCGGGAGTTCGGTTTCAACGTCTCCTTCAAGGGTATGTCCGACGACCTGATCGCGGGCAGCGGCTTCCTCAGCCGTGTGGGCACGGTCCAGATCAGGGGCGGGCCCAGCATCACGCGCTTCGGCGAAGCCGGGGCCTTTCTCGAGAAGTACACAGGACGAGTGACGCTGGATTTCAGCTGGCTCCACCAGACGTTCATTGACGGCCGGGGACCGGACAACTGGTGGAAGTTCACGTATGGAAACGACTTCACCCTACGTGGAGGATGGAACCTGGGCGTCTCGCTGCTCGTCGAGCGGTTCTACTACCCCCCCGAGCTCTATAGCGACTTCTACATCGAGCGCCAGACCTCTACGGGAACTGAGATCGTTCCCTTCGTGGGCGAGCCCAGCCTCGACAACTACGATCTGGTGCTGTCGTTACGAACGCCGAAATCGCCCCGCTTCAGCGCCAACGCCTTCGTGATCTTCGGCCAGGACGAGAACTTCGACGAATGGTCGAGCGGATACATCTTTCTCTGGAGGAGCAACCTGGTCTTCCGGCCCACCGAGCAGATACGGGTGGAGGGGAGCTACATCCGGCAGCAGTACTTGCGGAAGTCCGATTGGAGCACGGTCCGCGTCCGCGACATACCGCGCCTCAAGCTCGAGTACCAGCTCAACCGCGCCATCTTCTTCCGTTTCGTCGGCCAGTACGACGCCACCGACGTCGACGACCTCCGGGACGACAGCCGGACCAACGACCCGATCGTGGTGCCCGACGGGCACGGCGGCTACGAGCCGGTCTTGGGGTCGAGTGACAACGACTTCCGCTTCGATGCGCTCTTCTCCTTCGAGCCCAGCCCCGGGACCGTGATCTTCGCCGGGTACGGCAGTAGCCTGACCGAGGAGGATTCGTTCCGGTTCAACAGATTGCAGCGCACGAGCGACGGCTTCTTCATGAAGCTGAGCTACCTGTTCAGAATGTAACGAACCGCAGGTCCGGCGGCAGGGTCGTCTCGACGGCATGCAAGGAGCCGGTTCTTTGGCGCGTTCGCGATTCTGTGGCTCCGGGGGCTGTAGTAAGGATCGGCTCAGGAGCCGTGGGATCACTCCTCAGTATTTCCTACGATTCGGTGGTTTTCGACTAGCCCACAATCGTTATTATGGTCGAAAGCGTGGTCGCGAGTGGTCAAAGGGTTGGCCGACGATTCCTTCCAGAGCGGTTGAACGAGCCATCGACGATTTCTTCCAACGGAGATCGGAATGAACACCGTTACAACGACTCGTAGAAGATTTCTCTCCTATTTCTCCGGGGTCGGCCTGACCTCCACCCTGCTGCCCGGTACCCTCTGGGCCCAGATGCAGGAGCAGCAGGCACAGGAAGTGACTCCGGAGATGATCCGTGAGGCCGGGACGCTCTCGGGGCTCGAGCTTACCGAGGAGCAGGCCGACGAGATGGCGGAAGGGGTCAATCGCAATCTCCAGGGCTACGCCGAGCTCCACGAGTACGAACTACACAACAGCGTGGCTCCGCCGCTCTACTTCAGCGCGGCCGTCCCGGGTACGGAGATCGACCGGTCCGAGAGGCCTTTCCGGGTAAGCTCCGCATCGGGGCTGAGAAGGCCGGCCGATCTCGAAGAGGTCTCCTTCTGGCCGCTGACCGGATTGGGCGAGTTGATCAGGACTCGGCAGGTGACCTCGGTGGAGTTGACCGAGATGTACCTGGGTCGTTTGAAGCGCTACAACCCGAAGTTCAACAACGTCGTCACCTTCACGGACGATTTGGCGATGGAGGAAGCGCGACGTGCCGATATGGAGATCCGAAGTGGTCAGTACCGGGGCCCTCTACACGGACTTCCCTGGGGAGCCAAAGACATCCTCGCCGTACGTGGATATCCGACCACGTGGGGCTCCAATGCGTTCAAGGATCAAGTGACGGACTACGAGGCGACCGTAGTGAGGCTGTTGCGAGAGGCGGGGGCCGTGCTGATCGCCAAGCTCACTACGGGTGAGCTGGCCGGCGGAGATCACTGGTTTGGCGGGAGGACCAGAAATCCGTGGGACTCGACCAAGGGCTCGAGTGGGTCGTCCGCCGGACCGGCTTCAGCGACCGTCGGCGGCTGCGTCGCGTTCGCCATCGGGACCGAAACGAGCGGCTCCATCCTCAGTCCGTCGGTCGCGTGTGGAGCGTCTGGTCTGCGGCCGACCTATGGGCGTGTCAGCCGTTTCGGGGCCATGACCCTCAGATGGACGGGTGACCGGCTGGGTCCCATCTGCCGCACCGTCGAGGACTGCGCGATCGTGTTCAGGGCGATCGCCCGTCCGGACGAAAGGGATGCCAGCGTTCTGGACATCCCCTTCAACTGGGACGCCGAGCTCGACGTGTCGCAGTTCCGCGTGGCGTACTTCCAGGACGCCTTCGAGCGCGACGCGGACAAGGGAGCCGACTGGATGGCCAACGATCAGCGGAGCCTGGATCAACTCCGTTCGATGGGGATCGCGCTCACAGCGATGGACGTGCCGCTCCGTGACTTCTCGACGGAGGGGCTTAGGCCGCTCTCGGCGGAGTCGTCCGCCGCATTCGACGACTTCCTCCGCAGCGGACGCGAGCAAGAGCTGTCGAGACCCGAGCGAGGCACCAGATGGAGGGTCAATCAGACGGTCCCGGCGGTTGCCTACCTTCGCGCCCAGCAGGTGCGCGGCGTCATGATGCGGCGATTGGACGATGCGCTCGGAAACTTCGACGTCTACGTGGTCCCGTACGGGGACTCGCGCTCGAGGCTGGCGGAACCCCCACCGGAGAGAGCAGGAGGTGGTGGGGGCGGTCCGCAGCCGAGATCCGCGACGTCCCAGTTCTTCCAGCTCGCGAACCACGCGTGTCTGCCTGCGGTGGCCGTGCGCAACGGGTTCGGGGAAGACGGCCTCCCAACCGGCATCATTTTCGTCGGGAAGCCGTTCAGCGAAACCAAGGTGCTCTCGCTCGCGAAGGCCTACCAGGATTCGACCGGCTTCCACAGGAGAGTCCCGGACCTGGAGGCGTAAGGGATCGCCTGTGAACTCTTCTACCAATACGGTTGGCGAGGTCCAGACCTCCCCAAGCAACGCCTTCTCTTCCGCCACCGCTATCACGGGGTGCTGGCTCCCGGGATACCCACCGAAGGTGGGTCCCAGGCTCAGGTATCAGGTCATCGCGCTCGGACGTGAGCAGGGCACCTCAAACGTTGGTAAGACCCTCTCTCTTGGCTAGACGGTATGGGACTTCAGCGAAAGCTCACTGCCATCCTCAGCGCGGACGCCAAAGGCTACAGCCGCCTGATGGGCGAGGACGAAGTAGGCACTATTCGCACCCTGACCGAATACCGCGCGGTCATTTCGGATGGTGTCGAAGGGTCTGGCGGCCGGGTCGTCGACTCGCCTGGGGACAACGTCTTGGCCGAGTTCGGAAGCGTCGTGCGGGCAGTCGAGGCCGCGGTGGAAATCCAACGAGCGCTCCTGGAGAAGAACCAAGAACGTCCCGAGAACCGCCGGATGGAGTTCCGGATCGGGATCAATATTGGGGATGTGGTGGTCGAGGGCGAGCGGATCTACGGCGACGGGGTCAACCTCGCTGCCCGGTTGGAAGCACTCGCTGGGGGCGGCGGGATCTGTATCTCGAGCGAAGCGTATCGCCACGTCGAGGGCAAGCTCTCCCTTGCCTATGAGGACTTGGGTGAGCAGCGGCTCAAGAACATCGCGAGACCCGTCCGCGTCTACAGGATCAAGCTGGATACCGACGGTGAGGCACACGCGGCGTCTGCCAGTGACTCGCCCGGAAAGCAACAGGAGATCCGCTTCTGCACGGCATCCGATGGAATTCGAATCGGGTACGCCACCGCCGGCCGGGGCCAGCCGCTGGTCAAGGCCGCCAACTGGCTGAACCACCTCGAGTATGACTGGCAGAGCCCGGTGTGGCGTCATCTGCTGCAAGACCTTACCGAAGACTACTTGTTGGTCCGGTATGACGAGCGGGGTAATGGCCTTTCTGACTGGGACGCCAGCGATCTCTCCTTTGAGGCGTTCGTCCGCGATCTGGAGACGGTCGTCGATGCCGTGGGGTTAGAGCGTTTCGCCCTCCTGGGCATCTCTCAGGGATGTGCAGTCTCGATCGCCTATACAGTGCGACATCCGGAACGCGTAACGCACCTTGTGCTCTACGGCGGATACGCCAGAGGTAGGCGCAAGCGCGGCTCACCGGAGGAAATTGAGCAGACGGAGGCGATTGCCACATTGATGCGACAGGGATGGGGCCAGGAGAACCCCGCATTTCGACAGATCTTCACCTCACGTTTCGCTCCGGGGGCGACGGCGGAACAGGCGCAGTGGTTCAACGACCTTCAGCGAGTAACTGCCTCGCCAGACAACGCGGTCCGGATTCGCCAGGTGATAGACGAGATAGACGTGGACTCCTTCCTTTCCGAGATCACCGCCCCGACGCTTGTCCTGCATTGTCGCGACGACGCGGCCGTGCCATTCGAGGAGGGACGGAGAATGGCCGCCATGATTCCGGGGGCTCGGTTTGTCGCCCTAGAAGGACGGAACCATCTCATTCTCGAAGACGAACCCGCCTGGCCGCGATTCTTGCAGGAGTTGAAGGCTTTTCTCGATTAGGTGAACAGCTCCCGCTCTCGCTCGTGCTGCTGCAGCCGCCTACAGATCAGCAAGCCGTCAATCTTCTTGAATACAAACCCTCGTACGTATATTCATAATGTAAAGATACGTACGGTTCTCCGGCGAGACGTCCAAGGTCGCCAGACGCATCGAATATGAAGAGCTAGGCCGCACAAGAGCATCTCACCCCGAGACCGATCACCGCTCTGAACCCAAGGCCGGACGCGATTCAGAAGTGCCAGAAAAGCGCAACCTTGAGGCGCGCATCGAGCTCTTCATCGTTGATCGGAACGCTGACGCCGACCCCGATGAACAGCGGCGAATCCGGGAGCGGAGCCACCTTCGCTCCCGGCGAGACCGCAAGCACTCCCTCTCCAGCCTCTTCGCCGCTCAGACCGACTATGCCATTCAACTCCAAGAGTACCTGAAGTCTGTCCGAGACGTGGTACAATGACGAGAAGTCGTATGAGAAGTCGGTCTCGACTTCCTCTCCCGCATCCTGATTCGTCGGAATGCCGAACCTCCCCCAGGCCACGAGCTCGAAGTCGCCGACCGCGCCACCCACGTTGAGGAACGGCTCGAACTCCCAGATATGGTTCGTTCCGATGCCGGCGTCCGCATCCCCGGTGGGAAGCGCGACCTCAACCCCATAGCCGAGAAGCAAGCCCCGTTCCTCGAAAGCGTAATTGCCGAACTTCAGGGCTATCTCGACGTTGCCCGCACCCGAGGTTGTCGGTCCGAAATCGGGGTGGAGGAATACATAGGGGGCAACGACTTCCACGCTGACAGATCGGTGGACCGCGTATTCCGCTTCCACCTCGATCTCCAGCTCGTTCCCGTCGGGTTCCCACGCCCTCCCAAAGTCGAGTCGAAGCTTGGTGTCGGGCGAGACGGATTCAGTGAACAGCGGGTGCGAGAAGTGGAGTCCAGGGACGTGTCCGGCGGCGGCGTGGGAATCTTCTTCTTGCGCCTTACCGGCGCCTGGCGCGACGGCTACTACAAGCATGACGAATGCGGGACAATGGCGGACGCATTTGAGCCAAGGTGACACGCGTAGACCTCCTACGGGTCGAGCGACGGCGGGAGCAGGGCTCCGCGCCGCCCTCAAGAGTGCACGGTTGTGTTCTACGGGGTGGAGTCAGCAGGCCGTAGGAGGTCCCCGAGCTATCGGGAGGTTGTAGGCCGTATGCGTTATGGGCCAAACGCCAAGCGACCCGTGCGTCGGTACCCGCTGCTCCGCCTTGGGAACATGCGAATGCAGTGCGGCACCGGCATTCAACGACGGAACCGACGGGAGCGGACACCCGCTCACACATATGCACGGAGCGTGACCCGAGTCACCGGAGCCGGAATGCTCTCGGGTGCCAAGGTGGGAGGAATGCGGCGCTTCACCCCCCACCGCCTCGGATTCTTCGACGAGAGTATGATGCGGGCAAGGCCTGACTCCTTGACCCAGCGTCGCCACCAAGAGCGCCGCAGTGGTCAAGAGATGGGTGAGGGCCTTTCCGACGTGATTCATCCTCGATCCCTGCTTGAAGTCCAGTCGCCAGGTGGCTCGACTCTAGTGAAGGCGCCTCCCGTTGCCAAGTCCTCGCGGGTGCGGGGGTTCCCCAATTAATACGCCATGGCCCGCCTCTTGGTGGCTCGCGAACTTCGGCAACGGAACACTAGCGCTTCTTGCTCAACCGCCTCACATTCTGGCGTGCCGCAGCCGCGCGCAGGGGTCGCCGACCTTGCCGTCGGCTCACCGTCAGCTTATCGAAGTGGGGCGCCAAGAGGGTGCCCCACCAGGACTCCAAGCCGCCCGAGAGGGTCCGCTGTCATGGGCAAAGATCTCGTCCGGATCAGTCGTTTCCTGAGCCTGGTGCTCCGGCATGATCCGAGCCGGATCGGGCTCGAGGTCGACCGGGAGGGCTGGGCTTCGGTGGCCGACCTCGTTGAGCGCTCACGCCTGGCCGGCTTGGATCTGACCATCGAGCTCGTTCGGGAAGTCGTCGCCACCAGTGACAAGCGCCGATTCTCGCTGAGCGAAGACGGCTCGTCGATCCGCGCTAACCAGGGGCACTCGATTCCGGTGGATCTGGGCCTCTCACCGGTGGAGCCGCCGCCGGAGCTCTTCCACGGCACGGTCCCTCGATTCCATTAGAGCAAAGGGACTGGTTCCCGGCAGCCGCCAGCACGTCCATCTGTCGCCGGACGCCGAGACGGCGGTTCGGGTGGGAAGGCGTCGGGGGGAGCCTGTCGTGCTACGGATCGACTCGGCCGGCCTCGCCGCCCGCGGACAGGACTTCTTCCTGTCCGCGAACGGCGTCTGGCTCACGGCCGCGGTTCCTGCCGAGCTCATCCGCTTCCCGTAGGCCGGTCCCGGCCGGGGGAGACTCCAGACCAGCCCTCCTCCCGGGGGGATTCCGGGGGAGGGCCGACCTGCAACAGGCGGATCAGACCGCCCGGCCTATTGCGTCGTCACGGCCCGCGGCCGCTCCCACTTCTTAAACCACTTCCTCAGGTATAGCTGCGTCCGAAGGAAGTTCGAGGGGGTTCTGCTGGTGCCGTGCCACTCGTTCTTGTACCGCACCATGAGCGCGGGGACGTCCAGAACCCTGAGCGCCTGATAGAACTCCTCAGTCTGCGGCATGGGCGTCCGGAGATCGCCCTCGCCCGTCATGAGCATGGTGGGGGTCGTGACGTTGCCCACGTACATGAGAGGAGAACGCCGTAGGTGCTCCGAGGGGTCGTCCCAGGGGTACTCCTTGAAGTTGCGGTACCACCTCGCCCCGTCGGTGGTCCCCACGAACGATATCCAGTTGGTAACCGGGCAGTTCGCAGAAGCGGCGGCGAAGCGATCCGTGTGGCCCACGATCCACGAGGTCAGGACTCCACCGCCGGAGCATCCGTAAACGAACATGTTGTCCTCGTCTATGTACCCCTTGGCGATGACCTCGTCTACGCCGGTCATGAGGTCGTCGAAGTCCTGTCCGGGATAGGCGTTGTTGATGGCGTTGCCGAACTCGCTCCCGTATCCGGAGCTCCCCCGCGGGTTCGTGTACAGCACCACGTAACCGTTCGCGGCGTGGTCTTGCCAAGCAAAGCTGAAGCCCACGTTGTACTGGCCATGGGGCCCCCCGTGGATCGAGAGGATCAGAGGATATTTCTGTGAGGGGTCGAAATTCGGCGGCTTGATGATCCATCCCTGGATGTCGTAGTCGCCCACCGACTTGTACCAGATCTCTTCCATGTCGCCCAGCGTGACGCCCGCCAGGACGTCGCTGTTGACCCGAGTGAGGAGATTCCTCACGCCCGGGTTCCTCAGGTTGAAGCTCACGACATCTGGGGGCTCGTTATGGCTGCTCACGGTGCCCACGGCCGTCCCTCTCTTGTCGATGGACGACACTGAGAGGATGTGGCTCCCGTCGGTGATCGCGCGGGGCTCACCGTCGAGGGGCACGAACCAGAGGTTCTGCGTCCCGCGCATGCTGGCGTTGAAGTAGACGCCACTGCCGTCGGCGGCCCAGGTGACGCTATCCAGCCTTCGGCCCAGCTCTCCGGCCAGGCGGCGCGGGCTAGAGCCGTCGGCATTCATGACGTAGAGCCCGGTGTCACGGTATGTGTCTTCGTGGAAGTCCACGCCCTGGTAGGCGATGAGGCGACCGTCCGGTGAAGGCACCGGGCTCTCGTCCAGGCCGTGTCGCGTGGTGAGCTGGCTGATCACGCCAGTGGCGACGTCCACCTCGTATATCTCGGACTCACGCCAAACGTGCTCGGCCTTCTCCACCCTCAGCGAGCTGAACACCAGGCTCGAGCCGTCGGGCATCCACTCGGGTGCGCTGTGATTCCACTCACCGTCCGAGAGCTGCCGCGGCGTGCCTCCTTCGGCGGGGACAAGGAACATATGCGTGTAGCCGTCGTCGATGTATCCGCGGCGGTCGCGCCGGTACCAGAGGCGCTCCACCACCTTCGGGCCTTCCGTCCACTCTGCTCTTTCGGGCTGGTCCGGCAGATCGACCGTCCATTCACTTTCGGGGGACTCGACGGTCATCGTGAAGGCGAGCTGGGTTCCGTCCGGCGACCACCGGAGGTGCCCGGTGAATGGTCGACCCGGGTGATCTGGGTGGTGGCCGCCTCGGCGTCCATCCAACGGACGAAGATCTGGGCGTCCCCGGTGTCACCTTCGTCCGTGAAGGCGATGCGGGAGCCGTCCGGCGACCACGTCGGTGCCGAGCCATCGACCAGGAAGCGGTTCCTTGAACCGTCCGCGTTCATGATCCAAACGGACGAACGTTGACGATCCTTCATCTTGTCCACCCACGAACGGGTGTAGACGATCTGGCTGCCGTCGGGGGAGATCTGCGGGCCGCTCACCCACTCCCAATCGAGGTAGGTCTCCAGGCTCAACGCCCCCTCGGGTGCCTGAGCACCGGAGGCGGCGGGCAGGAGCAGAGAGATGGCGAGCAGGGCGAGCGTGTGGCATCTGGTGAGCATGAAGGCCTCCTGGTTGGTGGTGCGGACCAGACTGCGGGCGGCAAGAAGGGTTGCCGTCATCCGGACCTGCCCAAGATAGAGGCCGGGAGGTCCAGCTACCAGTACTCCGGAGACAGTGCCGGAGCGTTGCGGGGTGGGGTCCAAAAAAACGGGAGCAAGGTCACCAGGCTACCGTTGGCGATCCCCTCACCGGGGCTCAGCCAGGTCAGGAATACGACGTGCAGGCCCACGAACACCATCAGCAGAATCACCTCTGACAGGCTCGGGAAGAACACGAAATCGTAGAAGCCGGTGGCGGTGTATACCATGGGCTCCGAGCAGCTCGGACAGGTGTCGGGCATGGGCAGCAGCACATCACGCAACCAGAGCACGACACTGAAGAGGATGAGAGTCAGCCCGAGCTCTCCGATGAAACCCACAGGCCAATGCCACCATCGGGCCTCGAGGATCACTCCGTGGGCTTGCGAGATGACGAAGAGGCCGCCGCCGGCCAGCCATATAAAGAACAAGAGGGACGTGGGGGTCACGCGGGACCGGAGGTCTCCGCAGCTGACGCACGCCCGTTCCGCGTAGGAGCCGGAGAAGATCATACGGGGCTACCCCCAGTCCGCCACGAGGCGTTTCTGGGCCACCTCGAGGGCCTCGGCCATGCTCATGTCGAGGGCATGGAGCCGGTGATCCTCGGCGAGGCACTCGAGCATCTCGTCGTGAAACGCCAGCAGGTAGTGGCGAGTGTCCTTCCACCGTGCGGGGTCGAAGCCCCTGTGCACGCTCTGGATGCGCATCTCCTGGTCGAGCCACTTTGAGTTGGCGACGACGTAGGCGCCGTATCCCCCGAATCCCTTTCCCGTCAAAGGATGGCCGCCGAACACCTCGTCGTTGGGGCCGCCGAACTTGAAGGCGTAGCACCTCACCAACTCCACGAGTGCGATCTGTCCCGGCGTGTCGACACCGACGACATTCACGTATGTCCCGTCCCATCCGGGATCCGGCTCAGCGATGTGGTAGAGCAGGAGCGTCATGTGCCCCGAGGAGAGGACGTGGGGCAGGGGTGCTCCGTTGTCCCAGGGCATCTTCCATTCGATCTCCAACGCGGCCTCCTCGCCGTTGGCTTGCGCCAGATCCCGCTCGGCTCGCAGGAGCGCCGCGTGCGCGTCGAGGTAGTCCTTCCAATTGGATGGACCGGAGCCTTCCTGACTGCGCTGCAGCGCCTCGTCGACGAGGAGCTTTGTCCTCGTCAATCGGCGCTCATGTCCGCTTGTATCCTGGCTACTGCTCATATCCCGCCGTGCCCTGAAAAGGCGTGTCCGGCTCAAGGCGTAGACCCCAATGTGGTCAAACCCTGTGCCACGGCGCCTTGGAAGCGGTCTGGAAAGCGCGTGACGTGCCGCGGCGCTGGGCGTTGGCGGGGCGCGGCGGACGGGACGAGGGCGCGACGACGACGAGGCCGGAAGTCGGTCTTGCCGGTGTTTTGCGCGACGTCTGGCACTTTGCTGGATGGTGACGGTCTTGGCGGCGCTGCTGCTCGGAGCTCTCTGGGGGCGGGAAGAAGCCGAAGCCCAGGATAACGGGCGCCCGCTGGCCATCGAGCACTACTCAGCGTCCGTGGGGGGTAGCGGCTCAAGCCATCCGGGATCGCACCGTGAGATAGGCGAGCCGCGAAGAGAGGTCGGGCTGCGAGGCGTCCCCAAGGTTCGGTGAAAGGGACCCGAGTAGTTCGGCAAGCGCGGTCGTGGCGTAAGAGAACCCTGTCCGGTGAGGGGATCTTGGTGGCACGACCAGCCGGACGCCGCGAAGCCTCATGTCCACCAGACGTCGATCGAAGCGCGCATTGTGGAAGCGGGCTTCGCACTCCTTCACGACATTGAAAATGCCGAACGGCCCGGCCAGGTCCTGGGGCAACCCCGACACGTCGGTGACGCCGTTGACGATGGAGATCCTGCGCAGTCCCTCGTCCGAGGGCAGGTAGAGGTCGAGAAAGGCCGAGAAGTCAGACGCGCCCTCTTCGGCGAGAATCGGAGTGCGGCGCCGTAGGCGTCCCCTGCTCGACAACTGAGCGGATATGGAGGCTCCGGTGCGCTGCTCTTGCCCTTCTGATGGGTGGGGGCGACCGAATACCGCGATGGCTGGAGTGTCGTAGGCGACCATCCGTTCGGAGCCATTCCCGTCGATGTACAGACCGTCGTCCTCGAAGGCGACCGGGACTGCGGGACTCTGAGGGGGAATGTCGACGAGGCCGCTGCCCTCCACCACGACGGTCCTGAGCCCGGCCTTCGTCAGAGCGGCGGCGGTCTCCTCCAGGGCGGCCCGGTCCTCCTGAGCGAACCAGATCTCGGGCACCCCGTAGGCGGCCTTCATCCGCACCTCGGCCGCAGTGAGGTGGAAGTGCGGCGCTGCTGAGATGGGATCCACTACGTTGTGGGGAGGATCTGATACGAGGAGTGGCCGAGGATCCATGTCTTCAAGCTATGTCGCCGGTCGCACACCCGCCACGAAAAAGAGGGCAGCGCTGGGAAGGTCCGAATTGCCGCCCAAAACGTGTCTTTCGCCGCCTTTCGATGAGGACGGTGACGGCCGCGCCGCCCACCAGCACGGGCAGCAAGGTGACGCCCCGGTCCAGCGCCGTCACGACCTCGAGTCGTACGAAGTCGTTCGGCTGCTCCAGCCTCCGTCGGCCCTGCCCGTCCTTGAAGTCGGCCCAATCGGGGCTGACGAGCACGACGAGTGCGCCGCAGTTCTCCAGTGCCTTCCGCAGGGCCCCGGCGAAGTCCTGCCCCGGCTCGATGTCGTCCACGTCCATGAAGACGCAGTCCGGCCCGAAGTGGTGACTCAGGCGATCGTACACCCGCCCCGCGTCCGCGCGGCTATCGCCGCGGCGGTAGCTGATGAAGATGTCGAACATGGTCCGGAAAAATGCCGGCCGTATTCCTATTGAGAGGTCGACCGTAGTCGGTCGGATTCCACGAATGAACCGTCGAGGGCAGCGAGGGAGGGAACCCCGTGCAGCTGCATCGCGATCCGTAACTCTGTCTGCAGAATCTCGAGCACGATCTCGACGCCTTCCTGGCCAAACGCCGCCATGCCCCAGATGTACGGGCGGCCAATACAGATGGCGTCAGCTCCGAGCGACATGGCTTTCAGGATATCGGTACCGCGTCGAAACCCCCCATCGATAAGGATGGATATGCGGCCGCGCACAGCGTTCACGACTTCAGGAAGGCTTTCGATCGTGCTCCGGCCGCTGGCGTCGGCCCTCCCGCCGTGATTGGAGACGATGATGCCGTCGGCCCCGTACTGCACGCACCGCTCGGCGTCATCGTCCCGCATGATGCCCTTGACGAGCACATTGAGGTCCGTGGTGTCCTTGAGACGGCGCACGAAATCCCAGGTCATGGTTGGGGTATCGAAATTTACGCGCTGCATGTCGAGCCCGTCGAACATCGGTTTCCGGGCGAGCCATCCGGTAGGGAAGCTCATCGGGTCGTCGTCGGCCGGCGCGTCGTCATGGCATGCGCTGCAGTCGCGCGTATCGATCCGTGCGTACCGGGTAGCAGTCTCCCGGTTGCTCCCTACCGGCAAGTCGACCGTCAACACGATCGCTTCGCACCCCGCACCCTCGGCCCGGCGGATCAACGCCTCCGTCACCTCCCAGCTCGACGTCGGGTACAGCTGGTACCAGGCCGGCCGTTCGCGGACGGCGTTGACGTCCTCGACGGACGTGGTCGTGACGGTGGACAGGATCTGGTGGTGGCCCCGGGCGCTCGATGCGCGCGCGGCCGCCAGTTCGCCTTCGACGTGAAACGCCTTCTGGCTGCCGACCGGTGACAACACAATCGGCGTATCCCATCGTTGACCGAGCAGCTCGATGCTCATGTCGATCCGGGAGACGTCGACCAGGCGCCGGGGCCGGAGATCGAAACGTTCGAATCCTTCGCGGTTGGCCCGGAGCGTTTCGTCGCTATCGACGCCGGTGGCGAGATATCCGTAGTGAGCCGGGGGGAGGGCGGCCTGCGCCGCCGTCTGGAAGTCCAGCACGTTGATCGCGTCACCGGCCGATGCGAGTCGAGATGTCAGGTCAGGAAGGAGTTCGGATCCGGACGTCTCGTCACGTGATGGTCCGCAGCCAGGCAAACCGAGCAGGGGTAACAGGGAGCTGCCCGCGAGGAAACGCAGGACGGAAGTATGTACTTGACGTAACACACAGGGCCAATTATATTTATAATACGTTAAAGAGACCTTAGAGAGATTGAGAAAATGGCGAAAGTTGGCAGAGACAAGACCCGGACGATTGCCGAGATCCCGATGGCATGTGCCGATGAGGATGTGGCGGTCGCCTTCCTTGAAGACTTACGATGGGGCGACAACCCATGCTGCCCTCGTTGTGGTGATTGCGATGTTTACCAAATGCGGTCCCGTGGCGGCGGGCGTGAGAAGGGCTACCGCTGGCGGTGCCGGGGATGCAAGCAACAACACACGGTGAGGATGGGAACGGTCATGGAGGACAGTCGGATTCCGTTACGTGTGTGGTGTCATGCCTACTGGCGCGCGGCCAGCTCGAAGAAGGGCGTCTCGGCCCTACAGATCAAGCGCGAGACGGGCATTAGCTACAAGTCCGCGCTATTCCTGATGCACCGCATCCGCTGGGCGATGGCTGACAACGGATCTGGACTGCTTGACGGTCAAGTTGAAGCCGATGAAACCTACGTCGGCCCACGCGGTCGCCGGGGATCAAAGCCCGGACGCTCCACGGAACTCAAAACGCCTGTATTCGCGGCGATACAGCGAGACGGTGAGGTTCGTGCCCGCGTCGTCCCGAACGTGACCGGGGCGACCCTCAAGGCTGCGCTGCGCGAGACGGTGTTACCGTTAGCGACGATCTACACCGATGAGTTCGGCGCGTACAGTGGACTCGACAAGGAATTCGCTGGGCACGAGACGGTGAGCCACAAGCGGAAAGAGTATGTGCGCGGTGACGCGACGACGAACACCGCCGAGTCCTTCTTCGCGATCCTCAAACGCGGCGTGATCGGCACGTTCCACAGCGTCAGCAAGAAGCATCTACACCGCTACGTGAGCGAATTCGAATTCAGGTGGAATACCCGTGGGATGGACGACGGCGCAAGGATGCGGAGCCTGGTCCAGGCCGGGGACGGAAAGCGCCTTTTGTACCGCTGGCTAGGGTGATGTTCACATCACCAGAAAACGCCGCCCACAGACCGCAAACATTGGCCCCGCGTGTCAGAAATGCATCTTGCGGAGAACGCAAACATTTCTTTTCATATAGAACGCTTTTTGAGAAAACTGTGCGGTGGGAGCGGGATTCGAACCCGCAAGATCCGGGCGGATCGGCCCTTTTTAAGAGGGGTGCCTTCACCAATAGGCGAGTCCCACCATATGCCAGTTGTCAAAAAGCACGGGGCAGGTGGGATTCGAACCCACGGGGGTGTTGCAGCACCCCAACCGTTTTAAAGACGGTCGCAATCAGCCTCTCTGCCACTGCCCCTGGAAGTCCTCATGTCCGGCTAGCCCCGGCTGTGAGGACTTCTGTTTTTTTCTACTTCACGATCTTGTACAACGCCCTGCCGTTCTGCTTCATCTTTTTAATCCGCCCGGCGTCCACGCCGTGCTTGAGCACCCAGCGCACCGAGTTCTTGTTTAGGTCTCTACCGCCAACGATGGGTCCAACCTCCACGATCCTAGCTGTCCCGAGGTATTGCGGGTATGCAGCTTCAAGGATCGTCTCTACTGCCTCTTCGTTGGTGGGCAGGTCTCGTGCGGCCTTGACTCTTGTGAAGTCTGGCGTGAACGAGACCTTCGCGGCGCTCGGGTCCTGGTGGTCTTGGCCACGCCTTCGGAGTACCTGTAGGGCCGCCGTGAGCGCTGCAATTTCTTCTTCGAGCGCCGCGATGGCGCTGTCATACGGAGTGGCCATATGAATCCCCCTATCTTTGAACCCGAGGGAAGATACACCACGCACATATCTGTGGTCAACTTCGGCACATCATTTGGGGTTGTGTCGGGTGTGTCCGGTGGTGATGGCGAAGGCTATGGCAAACCGGGTCCAGAGCCGGATAGACTCAAGATCGATGTGCCCTTTGAGGAAGGCTTAAGGCGGGCGCTGAAGAAAGAAAAGCCGAAGGAAGGATGGCCAGAACCCGATGAACCACAACCAGATAACGGGTCGTGAGGCCCTATGACGCCGTTTGCATTAAGTACATACTTCGCACGCAGGAACGATCGGCGGTTGGGGTTGACGGAATCCGACATGTGGTCCGCTCCGGAATCGGTGGCCCGGTCGGCTCGCCCCTTCGCCCCCTTACGCTGCCTCGGAGCCGCGTTCGCCGGCGACGACCACGCCCGCATCGGCAAGCACAGGGCCGAAGACGTCCACCGCGCGCCGCATGTCGTCGATCGTGCTTATCGAGATGCGCGCCCACTCGTCTTGGTAGGGCGGAAAGTTGCGCCCCACCCGGATGTTCCGATCGGCGCAGGCAGCCCTGAAAGCGTCCGCCGGCATGCCTGTCCTCGCAAAAATGAAGTTCGTCTGCGAGTACGTAGCATCGAGATTTCGGGCCTTGAACCAGTCGATGGTGAACTGGCGGGCCTCTGTGTTCCGCTCGCTCTCGGCGTAGATACGATCCGGGTCCTGGATCGAGGCCGTCGCGCCGAGCAGCGACGGGATGTTGAGGCTCAGCCCGTAGTGCCAGGTGCGCATCTTGCGGATGGCGTCCGGATGCGCCACGACCCAGCCGATGCGCATGCCCGCCATGCCGTGCGCCTTGGAGAAGGTACGGGCAACGATGACCCGGGCCTCCTTGACCGCGCGCGGAATCTGCGTCTCGTGCCGCGGGTTGGTCACGTAGTCATGGTAGGCCTCGTCGACCATGATCATCGCGTCCGTCTCGCTGAGCACACGCTCGATGAGCGTCCCCACCGGATCGGCGCCATGCAGCGTGGCAGTGGGATTGTTCGGGTTGTTCAGGAAGACCATCCCCGCGCCCCTGGCCGCGTCGGCCATGGCGTCGAGGTTGATCATCATGTTGTCGTCGAGCGGCAGCGCCTCCACGGGATGACCGATGAGCTGGGCGTACCCGGGCGCTTCCTCATACGACGGAGCCGCCGTTACCAGGGGCCTCGTCGGCGAGGTGAACACCTGCGTCGCCGTGCGAAGAAGCTGCGTCGACCCGTTCCCTATCATCACGTAATCGGTCGGGACGTCGTTCATCTTGGCGATCGCCGTCGCCAGCTCCCTGTCGACGTCGAAGGGGTATCGGCCGGCCCTGGAACCACCGGCGAGCGCGTCGTTCATCGCCCTCTGGACGCGGTCACCTGGACCGAGCGGGTTTTCGTTGTTGTGCAGGAGCATGGGGCGCTCCTGCAGGGGAAGCGCCAATGACGCGGCGCGCGCCCACGCGCGTGAGCCGTCGAACGACATGATGGCGGCGGCGGTGGTGCCGATCCCGACGCTCTTAACGAACGACCGGCGCGAGACGTTCATCGGGCCATCCTGGATCTTCTCGTGGGCCTTCATGCCAGCACCTCCTCGAATACCTCAACCGCACCCTGCATCTCTGCCAACGTGCCTATGCTGATGCGGGCGTGCGTCCTCTCCATCGGCGGGAAGTCCCGGCCGACGGCCACTCCGTGCTGGCCACAGGCGGAGCGGAAATCCGCCGCCGGGCTGCCCAGCTCGACGAAGATGAAGTTCGTCTGCGAGTCGTAGAGGTCGTAGCCCTTACGGGTGAAGAAATCGACCGTAAGCTTCTTCGCCGCGCTGTTCCGGGCCTGCTCGCTGTGCGCGAAGCCCTGCTCCTGCAGTGCGGCATACGCCGCACCGACGCCCGGCGTGTTCGTGTTGACGGTCAGAGAGTAGCGTCTCAGCGTCGCGATGACGTCGCGGTGTCCGACGCCGTAGCCGATGCGCATGCCCGCCATCCCAAAGCACTTCGAGAACGTGCGGCTGACGAACACGTTCGGCGTCTCAAGGGCCATCTCGAGCGCCGACTCGTAGTCGGGGTGGGTCACATACTCGTGGTAAGCCTCGTCGAAGTGGATCACGGTATTCGGCGAGGCCCGCCGGACCGTGTTCACGAACGAGCGCACGTCCGAGCCCGTGTGCACCGTGCTCGTGGGGTTGTTCGGGTTGCAGACGAAGATCAACGAGGGGCCCCGCGCTGCGGATGCCATCGCTTCGAGGTCGAGCTGCCCGCTGGCCCGGAAGATCGGTATCGCCCTCACGTCGGCACCCAGGAAGTGGGCCACCCGTGAAGGCTGAAGGTACGAAGGAGTCCCGGTTACCAGAGGACGGTATTTGTTGGTGAACGCGTGCGCGGCGTTCTTCAGAATCTCACCCGAGCCCGCCCCCAGCACGATGTTGTTGGGCTCACAGCCGTGCGTCTCGGCGAGCGCGTTGGTCAGGTCACGCATGCTGGGCTGGGCATTCGTAGGATAGCGACCAGCCTCTTCGAAGGACTCGCGAATCGCCGCTACGGCCCCGTCTGGAGGCCCCAGGGGGTTCTCATTACTGGAGATACGGATCTCGCCCTCTTGTGGCGGCGGAATCGGTCCGAACTCACCGGCCAACGGCCCGAGTTCCTCGACGAGCGCCTCGCGCCCTCGAGCAGTAATGAGCGGCACGCTCGGCGCGCCCGGCCAAGCTTCGAGCCCGAACAGGGCTCTACGGGACAGCGACATGGGCCCCTCCTCGATAAGGATGCTGCATGTGCCGACGGCCTTCGCTCACCTAGTGTATGCGCTCGAATCCCCTCAGTCTAGACGCGTGCTTCCGTCGTCTACTTCTGCCGGTGTCGCCGTGGTCCTCCGATTGCAGCGCATTGACAGAAGGCGGCCGACTTTCGCAGATCAGTCTACGATCGCCTCGAAGATGTAGCGCTCAATCAGGTCGTTGACGTCGAGTGGTTTCGTCTCGTAATAGCCGCCAGCCAAGCCGTCCGCCTCGCCCGAGTCGTGGAGAGGCAGGATATGGGGGTGAGTCAGATTGGCTGTAACCTGGATTTCAGCGAGGAAACGAGGTAGAGCGGCGCTTACGTTCGCTTTCCGGAGGCGCGCCCGTGCCGTCCAGGATGTAGACGTTGGTGATGAGCACGGAGTCGGTGCACTGCGTGCACGTCGTGAGCGCGAGCAGCGCGACGGCCGCCAGGAACTATCGCGGCTCATCCCGCCTCAGGGCAGACCGGGAGCGATCAGCTCACCAATGCGGCAATCGCGAGGGCTCAGTCCGCTTCACGAACACGGCGGCACGTGCGGCTCGGGGTCGTGCCCTTCGTATCCCGGGTGACCGTAGCCCATGTAGACCGTGTTGATGGCAGTGTCCTCCCCGGCAGGGAACCCGAACCACTTCTCGTGGATGCCCGCCAGCGTGCCGTCCAGCTTCATGCACTCGAGTGCATTCTCGACCTCTTTCCGGAGCTCGACGTCGTCCGGATGGAAGACGAGTCCGAACTTGCCGGCGATCGGAAGGCTGTAGGCGACGGTAAGGATCCCCAACTGGCTGGCCGTGTGGGCAGCCGCGGGTAGATCGGACAGGTTCGCGAACGCACGCCGGTTGATCACGGCACTCACCCCGTCGCCACTCTCCTGGTACCGCTGAACGGAGAAGCCAAGCCAGGCCTCGTTGATGCTAGCCCACGTGTCGGACACGGTTCCGAGCCCCACCGTCAGGATCTTGCCACGCAGGTCCGTGACGTCCCGTAGCTCCGCACCCTGGAACACGAGGAAGCCCAATCCGGTGTCCATGTAGCCCTCGGAAAAGAGTACCCGGCGTGCTCGATCGGGCGTGATGTTGGTGGGCGTCACGATCATCTCGAAGTCTCTGGCGAGTAGCGCGTCGAAGATGCCGGAGAATTCCTGGATGACCAGCTTCGTGCCGGACCGTCCGATTCGCTTGGCGATCTCCGATGCCAGATCAAGGGAGAAGCCCTCGTATCCGCCGATCGGGTTCTCCGTCGTGAACGGTGGAGTCCCGACCCCGGACCCGATGAGCAGGGGCCCCGAGCGGTCTTGCCCGCCGAGAGGCGCTCCTACCAAAAGGATCCCGAGGAGGAGGCAGGCCGTCACCGCGCCATACCAAGGCCGAGTTGCACGATTGTTCCGACTCATGGGAGGAGCCTCCATCCGAGGTCAGTCGGTCGAACTCTGCAATTTTCTTCCCTCGGTCCGCCGTCGTCAAGTGAGGGTCGAGCCCCGCGCAACGGCTAACGGGGACCAGCAGGGGGGGGCCGAACGCACGTAGGTGTCAGGAAACACCCGAAGGGCGCGGTTCTCAATCTGATTCCGACATAGGCCCATTCTTGGAGGGCCTTGCCCCCGAGGGCTTTTAAGGCTCCCTTCGGACAACGCGTGAACAGCAGTCCAGTTCGACGTTGCCGAGCCCCCGGCCTCACCGCGGTCGGCCTCCCGACGTCGCCGCGCCGGATGAACACTGGCGGAGTCGCACGCGAAGAAATCTCGACAAGGTCCGAACCATGAAGATCATCAGTGCCGACGAGGTAAATACCGCCCTCAGCTACCCGGAGTTGGTGGATGCATTACAGGAGGCCTTTGCCAAGGACTTCACGCAGCCGCCGCGCCAGGTTCACATGCTGAACGACCAGGAAGACAACTTCGATGCGTTCGCGTTGCTGCCGGCCTGGAATGACAAGATCGTCGCCGTCAAGGCCTTCACCTACTATCCGAGCAACCAACCGCCGTATCCGATTCTGCACTCGAAGGTCATGATCTTCGGCCAGGAGCATGGCGAACCCCTGGCTCTGGTCGACGGCGCCACGGTTACCTTTTGGCGCACCGGCGGCGTGTCGGGCCTCGCCACGCGCCTGTTGAGCCGCGAAGACTCCAAGACGATGTTGCTCCTAGGTACCGGCAACCTGTCGACATACATGGTCCGGGCCAACGCCTCTGTGCGGACGCTCGAGAAGATCATGGTTTGGGGGAATCCCGGCGGCTTGCCTCCGGTGGCCGAGGCCGAGGACCTTATCGCCCGAGTCTCACCAGATCTTCCCGACATCGAATTTTCTGTGGTCAACCATCTGGAAGCGGCATGCGGCGAAGCCGACATCATCGTCTGTGCGACAGCTTCCCCTGACATCTTGGTCCGTGGCGCCTGGATCCAGGAAGGCACGCACCTGGATTTCATCGGCAACCATCATGCCGACAAGCGTGAATGTGACACCGAGGTGATCACCAAGGGCAAGGTCTACTGCGACAGTTACGTCAACGCCTTCAAGGAGGCCGGCGAGATCCTCGTACCGATCGAGGAAGGCGTGTTCACGAAGGAAGACCTTGTTGCCGAACTGTCGGAGATGTGCTCGGGCGCGGCCCCGCTGCGCTCCGACGACAAAGAGATCACCGTGTTCAAGGCGATCGGCCAGGCGATCACGGACCTGGTGGCCGCGAGCATGGCGTACTCGGCGTCTGAATAGGGCCGAGTCGAAGGCGCCGCCCGCCTCCGGAATCAGCTAGTGCACCCGTACATAAGTACGCTTGCATTCGAGGATCGCTGCATCCCGACCTCGGCGTTGCTCGTCGTCGCGGTTAACAATCGCAAAGCGCATTGTCGCGCTGCTATTCCTCCTCCTCGCGCCTGACCCACGCCTCCGGCGCGGGTGCCCCGGATCGGGCGCTTCGGCCCTCTCGGTGCGTAATCGTACTTATGTACGGGCGCACTAGGAGTCGACGTTAGGCGGAAGTCGCCGCCGTTTCCTGCGGCCGCGTGGCCACGCAATTGCGCACGATGCCGAGGACGTGCTCGCGCTCTTTGCCGACGAGAGGTAGGCGAGGCGGTCGCGTTCGTTCGTGGCCGTAACCCAGCTCCTGACAGGTGAGCTTGATGTACTGCACCAACTTGGGGTGGGAGTCGAAGCGCAGCATCGGCATGTACCAGCGATAGATTTCCAAGGCTCGCTCGTAGTCTCCGACCATGGCGGCATCCCAGAGCACCCGATTCTCCCTGGGGAAAGCATCGACGAGGCCGGAGATCCAACCGGTGCAACCAAGCATGAAACTCTCCAGGGCCACGTCATCGAGGCCGGCGAAGATCAAGAAGCGGTCACCGAGGGCGTTGAAGAGGTCCGTGATCCGCCGGACGTCGCCCGAGGCCTCTTTGATGCAAACGAAGTTCTCCACATCCATCAGCTCCTTGAACATTTCGGGCGTGATGTCGACGCGGTACACCGGCGGATTGTTGTAGCACATGATGGGCACGTGGGTGGATTCCGACACCGTGCGGAAGTGTGCGATGGTTTCGCGCGGATCCGCCTTGTAGACCATCGCTGGCAAGAGCATGATGCCGTCGACGCCGGCGTCCGCCGCCGCTCTTACGGTGCTGCAGGCGCCCTGGGTCGTGAATTCGGCGACGCCGCTGAGCACGGGGACCTTGCCGCCCGCTACCTCGACCGTGGCGCGGAGTACATCCACCTTCTCAGACAAAGTGAGGGAAGTGCCTTCGCCGATCGTGCCGAGCATCACGATCCCGTGAATGCCATTGTCCAGGAGCGCTTGGGTGTGCTTCTGGGTAGCCTCTAGGTCCACGGACAGGTCTTCCTTAAACTGCGTCGGTATCGCGGGGAAAACGCCTTCCCAATCGACTTGTAACGGCATCTGGACTCTCTTTCGGTATGACTGAAGGTCCTTGCTACCCGGCTCGTTCCGAGGGCTCGATCGGAGCCTAGTAAGTGACGGCTTCCCTGACAAGTGTCACAGCTTCCGGCCCTCGCACATGTCGGGGGCAACGAGGTTGTGGGGATTGCTCAAGCTCGGCGGTGCCCCCACGATCGCGTTTCGTGACCTCGAGCTCCAACGGCGGGATGGAGACTGGTTGGCGCTACCTTCAGGCGGGGGTTTTTCGCCCTGGACGATTACTCGCCGCTGTGCGACATTGCGGCCCGGAACTCTAGCTGGGAGCTACCTCTTTCCCGTGCGCGATGTCTGGTGGTACGTCCCTAACGTTTCCATGGAGGCGCGGGGCGAGCCAACCCTCGGCCGCATGCTCCTGATGGTGCGCGACGATCAGGGAGAACCCGTTCGCTGGGTGGAGGACCGGCCGAAGTTGGATTGCACCGGGTGAGCTGGATCTACGCGGGCCATTTCGAGGTGAAACCCCTCCCCACTGCTCCTCTCGGCACGGACCTCAGCGTCGTGGTTGCGTTCCAACGCGATGCCGGTGAGTTGATACGGTGCGTGGCCGGCGCCGGATGGTTACAGCGTGAAATAACTTCCTGAGAAACCGAGGGAATCCGATGATCAACAAGAAGCTGATCTCGTTCGCATTGTTTTTCTTCGCCACGGCGGCTACCGCCCAAGAGTCCGAGTGGGACGTCACGATCCCGCGCGGGCAAACTCGCACGATCGAGTTCACGACCACCGAGGGAACTTTCATATCTGTGGACATCTCTCCCGACGGCGTGTGGGTGGTGTTCGATCTCCTCGGCCACGTCTACCGCATGCTGGCCGCCGGCGGCGACGCGGAGTGCCTGACCTGCAACAGCGGGATCGCGCTCAACTACAATCCGCGCTACGCGCCCGACGGGACGCAAATCGCGTTTATCTCGGACCGCAAAGGCCAGAACAACCTCTGGATCATGGACGGCGACGGCGAAAACCCGAGGCCGGTTACCGAGGACCTCATGGTTCGGGCGTTCGATCCGGAGTGGACCCCGGATGGGCGTTATCTCATGGTACGCCGACAGGAGATGGCCGCCCTCGGACAGCCCGCGGGGGGAAGCGGGATCTGGCTCTACCATGTAGACGGAGGAAGCGGCGTAGAGATCGTGGGCTCCGACGTAGCGGCGGCGGGATCACCGTCAGCCTCTCCGGACGGCCGATACGTCTATTTCCACGCGTCCGAGCCCGGGACCAGAGACCCCCTGCTCGGAGCCTTCCAGCTCCGCCGGCTGGACCTGCAAACCGGCCGTATCCTCGAGCTCACCCACGGCGCGGAGGGAGGAAGCTACCGAGGCTCTTCCGGAGGAGCCTACGCGCCCGAGGTGTCTCCCGATGGCCGCTACCTCGCCTTCGCACGCCGCGTCCCGGATGGCCGGATTGCCTTTAAAGGACACGAGTTTGGACCGCGGACAGCGCTCTGGCTTCGGGACCTGGAAACCGGGGAAGAGCGGCTTCTCATGGACCCCATCGCGGTCGACTTGGCGTACGCGTCTAGCGGCTATACACAGCGCGTCCTGCCCGGATTCTCCTGGTCCGGCGATGGCCGTTCCGTGGTCATCACCCAGGGGGGAAAGATCCGCCGAGTGGAGGTTGCCACTGGTGAAGTCACCACAATTCCATTCACCGCTCGGGTCCATCGGGAAATCTCGGAGATGGCATACCGTCCGTTCCGCATTCCCGACCAGGAGCTGGACGTGAAATTCCTCCGGTGGCACACCGGTTCTCCGGACGGACGGCGGATGGTCTTCCAAGCGGTGGGGAGGCTCTGGATCGTAGACCTCCCATCCGGCACCCCGCGCCGCCTGACCCCCGATAGCTTCGAGCCGTTCGAGTTTTCGCCGGCCTGGTCTCCCGACGGGCGTTGGTTGGCATTTACCACCTGGAATGGCCCGGGCGGCGGACACCTCTGGCGCGTTCGTTCCGCCGGTGGTGAACCCGAGCAGCTGACGCGCGAGACCGGAGAGTACGTCAACCCGGCTTGGAGTCCAGATGGAACGGAGATCGCGTTGATGCGGGGCTCGGGAGCCTCGCTCCGCGGGCAGACATTCTTGAACAATCCTTTCTATCGTTTGGTCCGCGTTCCGGCGGCAGGCGGCACGATGCAGCCTGTGACGGAGGTGGAGCACCCCGGAGAATGGACATTCCTCATGAATGCGCGCCGGCAGGTCGTCCGGCCTTCGTGGGGTCCCGACGGCCGGATCTTTTTCCCGGAACGCGAGAACCTGGGTGAACGGGAATACCGGACCAATTTGGTCTCGGTCCGGCCAGACGGGAGCGATCGGCGCGTCCACCTCACCTTCCCGGACGCGGACGAGGTTGTTCCCTCCCCCGATGGCCGATGGGTTGCGTTTCAAGAAGCCGACAACGTGTACCTCATGCCGGTGCCCCGCCGCGGACTGGGACGCGACCCGCTGCACGTCGAGAAGCGGAAGGGTTCCCTTCCGGTGCAGCAGCTCACCCTGGAGGGAGGACTGTTCCCGCGCTGGCGTGACGCCTCGACCCTCGAGTACGGGAGCGGGGAGCGCTACTTCGTGCATCGGCCGGCGGACGGTGTCACCGACACCGCCCAGATCCATCTCACCGTGCCCCGCCGCGTTCCGGAGGAGACGATTGCTCTCACCGGCGCTCGTATCATTACGCTCGGTGATCGTGAGGTCGTGGAGCGTGGCGATGTGGTGGTCACCGGCGGCCGGATCGCGTGCGTGGGTCGTTGCGACACTTCGGGCGCCGACCGGGTGGTGGACGCCTCGGGTACCACCATCATCCCCGGCTTGGTGGACATGCATGCCCACCACTACGTGGAACACCACGGTATCCTGCCGAAGCGAAACTTCGAGCAGGCGATCTACCTGGCCTACGGGGTCACCACGAGCCTCGACAACTCGATGTGGTCGCAGGTCGTGTTCCCCGCCGGCGAGCTGATTGCCGCGGGGAAAACCCTCGGCTCGCGTACGTACAGCACGGGTGATCCACTGTATTCGGGAGATGGATCGCGATGGAACGACCTGTCGAGCGCGGAGGTGGCAGCGCAAAACGTGAACCGTGTCGTCTCGTGGGGTGCAGTTTCCATCAAGCAGTACCGACAGCCGCGAAGGGACCAGCGCCAGTGGGTGGTCGACGCCGCCCGGAAGCGGGGCGTCATGGTCACCGCCGAGAGTGGCGATCTCTTCTACAACCTGTCCATGGTCATGGATGGACACACGGGGTGGGAGCACTCCTTGAGCGTGGTGCCGGTCTATCGCGACGTGGCCCGCTTCATGGGACAGGCGGGGATCTATTATAGCCCCACGTTCGTGGTCACCGGGCCCGCGCCATCCAGCGAGGGCTATTTTTTCCAGGAGTCAGACGTGTGGCGGGACGTGAAGCAGCGCCGCTGGATGCCCTGGCGCCAGCTGATCCCGCACAGCCGCGCCCGGATGCTTCGTCCTGAGACGGACTACGCCTTTCCCCTCATCGCTCAGGGAATGGCGGACATCATTGCCGAGGGTGGAGGTGGTGCGATCGGCTCGCACGGCCAGCAGCATGGCATCGGAACCCACTGGGAAGTGTGGATGGCCGCCGCCGCGCTCGGACCGATGGGCGCCCTCGAAGTGGCAAGCCTGCACGGCGCCCGTTTCCTTGGGGTGGAGCAGGACATCGGAACGATCGAGACGGGAAAGCTGGCGGATCTCCTGGTGCTCACCCGCAACCCACTGGATGACATTCGGGCGACGGCGGACATTCGGTACGTCATGAAAGCGGGAATCTTGTACGACGCGGAAACCCTGGACGAGATTTGGCCGGAGACGCGCGCCTTCGGGTCCTACGATTGGGTCGTGCCCGAAATGCTCACGGACGACGTCAGGCCTGTGGATTATTTTGACCGGCGGAGATAAAAGCTTCGCGTCCGCAGCTTCACATTCGCCGTGAGCCGCTCGAAGCGCGGTTCGCCACGCAGAGAGTCGAACATGGGATCGCGAGGACCCAGGTTTCGATGGCGCTTCCGGCCTCACGCCACTCGTCAATCTGATCTGCGTTCATGAATCAGCGAATTCCCACCATGCCGTCTACCGACGCGATCAACTTCTTCGCGTCGTAGCCGACGCCGTCTTTGAAGACGATCACAACATCGCGGATATCGGATGGATCTTGCACCGGATTGCCGTCAATCACCACGAGGTCTGCGAGCTTCCCGGCGGTCACCGAACCACGCTCGTCGTACACACCCAATACTTTGGCTCCATTCGCGGAGAGGATCTGGACCGCCTGCTCTGGGCTGAAGCCGGCTTCTAAGAAGAGCTCGTAGTTGCGCTGGTCCCCGTAGCCGGCCAGGGCTCCGACGGCGGGGTCCACCCCCGCGGCGAGAAGCCCTCCGGCCTGCACGAAGTCGTATTCGTATTGCATCTGCTTGTCGAAGATGAGACGCAAAGTGTATTGGGAGGCCGCGGCCACATCGATCGGCGCCGTTTCAATGGCGAGCCGCCGCGCCTTCTCTTGCTCGCGCATGTGTGGGGCCATCGCGTCCCACATGCGGGGATCCTCGAAGATCCGACCGGGCGTCGACTGCTCCGACACCGAGATGGTGGAAGTCATCGCCACACCATTACTGATCATGTCGCGGAACGTGGCCTGCACGTCGGGATGATCCAGATCGAGGTCGGCCAACACAGCGAAACGCGTCGCCGGACACTGGTCCGGCTCTTTCGCAGGGTCGTACTCGGAGTTCGCACTGAGCGCGTGCTCGAGATTGTCGATACCGAGCGCCACCGCCTCCCGGAACCCCACCGAGCAGAGGTGGGCGGTGACCTTGATTCCGTGTTTGTGGGCTTCGTCGATGACGGCGCCGAGGGTAGCCCGGGTGATCTGGGTGTACGCCTTGACCCACTCCGCGCCCTCCTCGGCCCAGTAACGAACCACCCGCCGTGCATCCTCCTCAGTCGCGAGTTCGTGCATCCCGATCTGGTCGATACGCGTGTCCGGTCCCGGTGAAATGAGATAGGGAGTGGTGATGTGCATCCGGGGTCCGGGAAGCTCGCCCCGCTCGATGCCGCCCTTGAGGTTGAGCTCGGCATACGGTGAGACGGTGCCGGTGGTGCGAATGGTGGTGACCCCGCTCGCCAGGTAGAGTCGAGGATTGGAGTGGGGCGAGTGGACCAGCGTATTGCTGGGCGTATAGTAGAACATGTGATTATGAAGGCCAACCATGCCGGGAATGACGGTGTGACCCGAGAGATCGACCACCTCTGCGCCGGCGGGGACGCGCACCGTGCCGGCCGAGCCCACCTGCTCAATTCGATTTCCCGAAATCACGATCGTCTGCTCATCCGCGGGCGCCGCGCCTGTGCCATCGATGATGCGCACGTGCGTCAGCGCAACGACGGCTGCGTCGATACCGACGTACTGTCTCACTGCGTCGGAGAGCTGCTGTGGGCGTTGCGCCGCTACCGGCGCCGCCAACGACAGCAGCGCCACCACGTTCACGACCTCTCGCATCGGAACCTCCCTTTACCGTCGGACGTTAGACGCTTAGACGTTAGACCTCATAGGTCATACGTCACACCATCACCACCCACCACTCTCACTTCTCACTACTCACCTCAAATAGGAATCTCATCCCCGACTCGAGATGCTCGGCGATATGGCAGTGTACCATCCACTTACCGGGGTTCGATACGTCGAGGAGGATGTTGGCCACCGCCCCCACCGGCACGAGCATGGTGTCTTTCCAGACCAGGTTGTCATTGGGCACCCCGTTCAGATCGAGGATGAGAAACCGTTGCCCGTGAAAGTGCACAGGATGCTGCATGGCGTGAAAGGTATGGCGATCGTTGGTAATGCGAATCTTCACGATGTCGCCGAGGGTAAACTGCCAGTCGATATTCATGTTTCGCCGGCCCGTCGCCGGATCCTCGATGAGCCACGAAACCTCTTCGGGAGTGCTCGCCCAATTCATCATGGGCATGGTGCGGCTCCACTCCACGCCGTTGAAGAATGCGGAGTCGGCCCGCATGAGTTGCTCAACCGCCGGGGGAAGATTCCGAGCCTCCAGCCGGAGCACCATCTCGCGGTCGACGGGCTTGTCGAAATAGGGGCGATACCGACCGATATCGGCGATCACGTCGTCGTGATGTCGAAGGTGCCCGAAACCCTCGCTATGGTCCTCGGCGACTCGAGTAGACGAGACCCGGATGGTGCCGAGGGTGTCGACCTCGCTGAAGTAGTTGCCGAAGATGTGGTTTACCCCCTGCACCTGATTCGTGAGCGTCACGGTTCCGGCTTCCCGAAACTGGCCTTCGACGATGTAGCGCTCGGCCGGGGCGATGACCACGTTCTCGACCCACTCTTCCCGCTCGAATTTTCCGATGTCTGACCCTACGACTTTCAGGGCCGCCCCCTCGATTCCAAGATTGAAGGTGCGGGTATTGGAGACGTTGGTGAAGAAGAATCGTATGACCTCACCGCGGTCGACGTCGATCGTATAGTGCGGTTCCCCATTGACAAGGAAGACATTGCCGAACCGCCCCATGAACGTGTGGGTCGCCCGCTCGAGGCCGAATGGGATGAGCCCTTGATCGCCGATCAGAATGTCGTCGAGCATGACGATCTCTTCTCGGTTCGCCGGGCCGAAGTAATCGGGGTCGGAAGAGCGGATGAGCATGTTGCCGTAGAGGCCAAGATCCTGCTGGATGTCTTCCCGATGATGGGGGTGATACCAGTAGATGCCCGGGTCGCGAAAGAAGATCTGGTATTCGAAGGTCGCACCGGGCTCCACCGGATCCTGCGTTACGAAAGGGACGCCGTCGAATCGATTGTCGAGACGGACGCCGTGCCAATGCACCGACGTGGGCAGACTGATGTTATTTGTGAAGTTGACGACAATGGTGGCCTTCTCCGGAACGTGCAGGAGCGGTCCGGGATATTGCCCGTTGAAGCCATACATCGTGAAGGTGCGGCCGTTGATCGTCCGTTTGACGACGCGAGCGTCGAGGCTCAGCGTATCGCCGTCAGCGAGCGTAAGGAACTCGCGGGGCTTGGCCTCCGGGATCGGTCCAGGCCCGCCGTCGGGGAGGAACGGGGAGACGTCTGGCATCAGGTTGGAGAGGCCGGGTAGCATCTGAATAGCCGGGTGGCCCGGGGGCATCGGCCACATGGAATCGCGACCGTGCTGGTTGGAGCTTGCCGCGGGGGGCGCGGGGGGCAAGGCGGCGTTGGGCGCCGTGAACAGCAGGTCGTGCGACTGGAGACGCGAGCTGGGCGACGTGCCGCGCATCACCAGTCGCCCCGTGCGCTCCGGGAGATCGGGCGACCGCTCGGCCGAGATGAAGATCACGAATTTGTTGAAGTCGACCTCCCCGAGCGTCGTCTCCCCGTTTCGAACCTCCCCCAACTTGGTCATGGGTCGAAGGATGGGGGTCGTGGCCCATGCGACGTAGGTGGCGTACTCGCCGAGAGAGCTGGGCGCTGGGAGGCCTTCGACTTCGAGGGTTACGCGATAGCGGTGCGATCCATTTGGTGCGACAGAGATCCCGAACGGCGACGGGAGATAGGACAGCCACGCTTTGCCCGATACGCGGGGGAGGTCGGGTGTGCCGTAGAGGTCCATGCAGTAGATGTCGCTCCGGGACCCGTTCGCGGACAGGCCGAAGGCCAGGCACTCGGTCTGGATGTTCGGGCCCGCGCTTTGGCCCTGTATCGTCGGCACTGCGACCGAGGTGAGCATTGACGCGGCTAGGACGCGCCAGCGAACCCCAACCATGGTCATCCAGCCCTCAACACATCCAATAGCACCATGCCCCTCACTCTAAACTCGAAACTCTTTACGCTAAACTCTTAGCTCTTCACTCGGAAACCGCACCAGGCTGCCGCCCAGCGGTATCTCGCCAAAAAACAGCGAAGCTGCTCAATCTTGCCAGCGCCTCCCCGAAGATCTCGCGGACCCTGGTCGCCACGATCTCCTCCTCGCCGAGTGCGAGCATGAAGACGGATATGAGGAACCCCTCTTCGCCGGTGCCGTGGACACGCTCACGACGGCTGCACTCGCTCCCGTTTTCAGCGCGTCGCGCCGGGTCATTTCGTGTCGGCTCATGGTGTGCTCCCTCCTCAGATGCCATCGACCCGACTCGTAGGCGCACCGATGGCCAAGTTCAAACGCTCCCTCGTGCATTGTACGGCGATGACTCGTAGAAGGGAAAGGACAGCGGGGTAGACGCTCAGAGGTGGCTTTATGGTTGTCCGTCTCTTGGGGAAGTCGCATTCTTGTGATGTTAGATTCTCACGGCCAGGGGACCGGTACCTTCGCTCTGAGAGGTCCAAGACGAGGGCCGGACGTAGTCGAGGATAGGGGTCGTCGATGCCAAGTACGGCAGCTTGCGTAACGTGCGGTAAGCGCGTTTTCGTCGACGATCGCTTCTGCGCCGGTTGTGGGACTCCGGTCGATATCCAGGATGCCGGCTCGGAACCGAGCACCGATGACGCGGTCGCCGGCTCCACCATCTGCCCCGCATGCGCAGGTCCGTTGGTGCCGGGGGACGAGTTCTGCTCCAAGTGCGGCACTCGGACTCCCGACGCCCCCACCATACAGTCCGACGTATCGGTACACAGGGTCATCGCAGATAGTCTTGCCAAGGCGACGGTCGGTGACTTCGAGATCATGCGCGAGCTCGGGCGTGGAGCCATGGGCGCCGTGTACTTGGCTAGAGATCTCGCCCTGGGTCGAAAAGTCGCCATCAAGCTCATTGCGCCGGCGTTCCTCGACAATCCAACGATGGTGGAGCGCTTCATGCTCGAGGCCCAGACCGTCGCCTCACTCCGACATCCCAACATCGTCAACATTCACGCGGTCCGAGAGTTCGCCGATCTCCATTACTTCGTGATGGACTTCATCGACGGCCCATCACTGCGAAGAGTCCTAAGGGACCACGGCCCCCTGGAGATCCCCGTTGTCCAAGCGCTGCTGTTCCAGATAGGCAGCGGGCTCAGCTACGCCCATCGGCGCGGCCGGGGCGTCATCCATCGCGACGTGAAGCCAGCCAACATCATGCTCGACCGTGAGGGCAACGCCTACATAACGGACTTCGGAATCTCGAAGATCGCCCAGTCGAAGAGCGGCCTGACGGTGACCGGCACCACCGTCGGTACGCCGGATTACATGAGCCCGGAGCAGTGCAGAGATGAAGTCCTGACGGGCGCCTCCGACCAGTACGCTCTGGGGATCGTCGCCTATGAGATGCTCTGCGGCGCCCCGCCCTTCACCGGGTCGCACCACGTAGTCATGTTCGCCCACACCTCTGACGAGCCATCGCCAGTTACCGAGCTCAGGGCGGACTGCCCTTCAGAGGTCGCCGACGCGGTCATGCGAATGCTCGCGAAGTCTCCCGAGGATCGCTGGCCGGACGTCGGCACTCCGAGGCTCCGACAAGGGAGGTCCGTACCGTGAGTCTGCTCCAGTGTGTGCAACGTCGTGAGCACCTGCCCGGCCGCGGAGATCGTCGTCACCCGTGCGGCTACGTTGACCACGTCCCCGAAAACGTCCCCGGCTTCGAACAGCACCGGACCCGCGTGTAATCCGATCTGGATCTCGATCAGATGACCGTGGGGTGCCGTACGCTCCTGCATTGCCCGCTGCATATCGACGGCGGCAGCGATAGCGTCTAGGGGCGACTCGAAGGCCGCCAGTATCTCGTCCCCGATGGTCTTGATCACCGTTCCCCGAAGGTCCGCCGTTACTTGCCCGAGCTCCTCCAGGACACCCCCTATGACCTGCCAACCTCGATCGTCTCCAAGGGCCTCAATCAGCCGAGTGCTGCCACATATGTCGGCGAACAGGATGGTTCGATCCACTTGCATAGAGAGTCTCACGCGCCATGAGCGGTAAAGGACCTGGGTAACAGTTAAGTCAAGAGACCTGAGTAACAGTTCTCCGTCCTTTGCAAGTGCCTCCAGTTCGTCTCTTCCCTCGTCCGAGGGAGTCGAAGATGAGGCGTTTGGGTTCAACAAAGCGTCCTAGCCAGATGGGTCCGAAGTAGACCTCAAAGAGACCGTGGTCAATCTCTTCCAGTCCGACTTCATGCCCAGCGAAGAGTCGGCCGACGGGCACACGGTCCCCGTACCAGCGGATGCCACCGTTCGTGCTGACGAGCCGGGTCTCGAAGTGGCCCGGATACGTGACCGGGTCGAGTTGCTTCGGGAAGGGTCGAGGTGAGGGTCGGTAGAGATTGGAGGGCACGGCACCGTCCAACGCCTCGTGAGGCCGGACTTCGTTGTAGAGCTTCCTGAATCTTCGAAACGCTTGCTGCTGGGTCCGCATGTTGGAGCTCGGAGGTCGGGTGGTACGCCTCTTTAGCACCAGGTGCATGTTCTCGTGCTTGCCGTTCTGCTGAGGGCAGCCAGGCTCGATGAGCTCAGGCAGAATGCCCACCTGAATGAACCACACGGACAGCCGAGAGAGACGGCCTAGTGCGTTCGAAGCGAAGGGAGTGCCGTTGTCCGTACGGATCCGTTCGGGTAGACCGTGTTGGCGAAATAGCCGCGTGAACACTGGGATCACGCCGTCGATTGTCACGTCCGGACGACCCCAACACTCCAGTACGAACCTCGAATGCATGTCCTGCACAGTAAGCGGGTAGCACAGCTCACCGTCACCCATCGGGAACTCGCCCTTGAAGTCGGCCGTCCACGTCCCGTTCGGTTCAGATGCGTTGGTATCGGGTCGACCCGGGTGCCAGCGGCGCACCCTTCGCCGACGCCTCGGCACCAGGTCGTGACGCACCAGGATGTTGTGCATCGTCTGTCGTGAGGGCAGTGCTAGCTCCGGCCGATGCGTCTGCAGGTACCACCGGATCTTCTTCGGCCCGAAGTCGTCATACTTGCGTCTAACCTCGAGGATCGTCTCGACCACCTCACTAGGCGTAGCCCATGGGCAATGCCCGGGTCGACTCGCTCGATTCTCCAGACCTGCTGGCCCGGCTCGCCGCCATCGATCCATCCACTTGTAGCCCGTCTTGCGACTAATCCCGTATCGATCGCACACCGCAGCAAAGCTCCGAAGACTGCGATGGGCTTCTTCGATAAACCGCGTTCTCTCTTCCATGACATGAGTCTCCTCGAACGGCATCGGCCTCCTCCTTTCAGAGGTGCCGACTGTAACCCATGTCCCTTTACTTAAGTGTGTACCATGTCTCTTTACCGGACCCCATGAGCGTGCAACATGCGATTGACGTCTCCCCACAATAGCTGGTGGCAGGGGTCGGGGTCGAGAACCCTTGCTGCTGATGTGAAGGGAGTGACGGGTGCACACAGGCTTTTCCGCAAGGCAAGCCTCTCTGATTGCCACCCGGAACACCCGTGATTACCAGCGGTCTCCCATTCCGGCGCGGACGCCGACGGCCTTGCTGGACTCCGGACTGCTGGCCTAGGAGCCCATTCTGGTAATGGGATGCGGACAGGATCCTAGGCCGGCCCCTCCGATGCCGCCGGAGCGCCACCCCCCGTGATGCGATCCGCCGCGGCCTGATCCGCGGCCGTCACCTCGCCGCCCACGAGCCCCTCCACCACCACGGCGCACGCCACGTGACCCGTGACGTTCGTGGCGCTCCGGAACATGTCCGGGATGCGGTCGATCCCCAGGAGGATCCCGATTCCGGTCAGGGGCACGCCTGCCGCCTCGAGGATGGGCGCCAGGGTCACGATGCTCGCCGAGGGGACGGGGGCCACGGACATGGCCACCAGGAAGCCCACGATCCCGGCGCTGACGAGGGCGGTGGCGGAAAGCGAAACACCGGAGATGGCGGCCAAGAAGACCACGGCGGCTGCCTGGAACAGCGCGCTGCCGGCGCGGTTGATGGCCGCGCCCAGGGAGAGCACCAGCGACGCGACGGGAGGCGAGACGTCGAGGTTGTCGGCGTCCTCGAACATGACCGGGAGGGACGCGACCGAGCTCGTGGTGGAGAAGCCGATGGTATACGTCCCGACGACGCCCCGCATGAACTCGCTCACTCCCTTCCTACCCAGGAAGCGCACCAGCGGCAGGTAGAAGAGGGCGATGAAAACGAAGAGGCCCACGACGACTGTGGCCACGAATACGGCCAGGCTCGCCAGGAGTCCCAGGCCCATGCGAGCCATGACCGGCGCCGTGAGCCCGAACACACCGACGGGGGCCGTCCACAAGATCCAGTCGATGAGCTTCACGAACATCGCGCTGATGTCCTCGGCCAGGTTGATCAAGCGCCGGCGCCGGTCCTCGGTGAGGGCCCCTGCGGCCGCGGCCACGAGGAGGGTGAAGACGATGAGCGGGAGCAGGGCGCCGTCGGACGCGGCAGCGAACGGGTTGGCTGGAATCAGTCGCAGGAAGAAGTCGAGGAGGCCCGGAATCTCGGGGGGCGCCTCGCCTGTTGCGGCGAACTGGACCGTAGCCGGCCAGATCCCCAGCGTGATCTTCATGAAGACCACGCCGATGACGATGGCGGGGACCGTGGTGCCCCAGAAAAAGCCCAGAGCCGAGCCACCCAGCTTGCCCACTGTCTTCGGATTCCCGAGCCGGGCCACGCCCACGAAGATCGTGGTGACCACCAGGGGGATCACCACCATCCGAATCGCGTTGATGAACAGGGTGCCCAGAGGGGCGACGCCCTCCGCGAACCGGTCCAGGACTCCGATGTCGGTGGCGGCGACAACGAGTCCGACGAGAAGGCCCAGGATCAGGCCGAGGGCGGTGGCGAGCTGGTTCAAGAGTCGACCTCCTCCATAATCTTGTCGACCACGTCATCCTCCGAGGACCACCCGAACCGGTCCCAGTCGATCCGTCCGCCAGCGCTGAAGACCACCCCTTCATCTTTCAGGAGAGCGCGTTGGACCTGGGCGATATGGTGGATAGAAGACGTCGAGATCCTCCCGGTGCTGCTCACGACCCGCCACCACGGGACGTCCTGGTCGTCGGGGAGAGCCGACAGCGCTCCGCCCACGGCCCTGGGAGCCCGGGGTCGGCCGGCCATGGCCGCGACGTCGCCATACGAGAGAACGCGGCCTGGTGGGATGGCCGCCACGACCGCGTAGACGCGTCGCGTGAAGGGCGTCATGCGTCGTGACTCGGTGGTGATGGCTGCACACTCAGGGGCTCCGATGTAAGTTGACCGACACGAGAGGGCGAGCCGAGTTCACGCGCAAGCCCCCCGCGCACGTCCATTCGTCGATCGTCTGCCGATAACCGTTCCTCGTGAGAATCATCGGTCTCTCCCTGACGCTGCTCCTGCTCTTCGGGATCACGTTCGTGGCCTTCGCCGCCACGGAGCCGGCGTTCCCTGGTGCAGAGGTGGCGGTTCTCATCGGCTTCGTGCTCCTCATCGCAAACGTGGCGGGGAGCCTGGCCGCTTCGTCGGGGCTTCCGAGGCTGACAGGATACCTCATCGTGGGCATTCTGGCCGGTCCTTCGGTCCTGGGGCTCATTTCCGTGGAGGCCGTGGAGGAGCTGGCGCTCATCGACCACTTCGCCCTGGCGCTCATCGCGCTGATGGCCGGAGGCGAGCTGAAGGTATCCCGGCTCAGACCTCAAGCCCGGAGCATCCTCTACACGACGCTCTCGGTGACGGTCATCGTCTGGATCGGCATTGCCGCCCTCGTCGTGCTGATGCGCCCCCTGGTTCCCTTCCTCGTCGACCTCCCGTTCTCGGGCGTGGTGGCGGTGGGTCTGCTCCTGGGGATCTGGGCCGCGAACTCGTCGCCGGATCTCACCGTGGCAGTCATCGAGGAGACTCACACCGACGGGCCCTTGGCCGACGTCATCCTCGGGGTCACCATCGTGAAGGACGTGATCGTCATCGTCTTCTTCACCCTGACCATGGCGCTGGTGGCGCCCCTTCTGAATTCTGGTGAGCTATTCGACAGCCACGCCCTCATCGACCTGGGGCGTGAGGTGGGCGGGGCGCTCTCGGTCGGGGCCGTCCTTGGCTGGGTGTTCTCCATCTACCTGGGCGACGACAAGGACCGCCACCGGCCGCCCGTGGCAACGTTCCTCTTCGCCTATCTGGTCGTGGTGGTGGCCGCGCGGCTTCAGGTCGAGCTCCTGCTCACCGGTGTGGCCGCAGGGTTCGTCATCGAGAACCTCTCGCCGGCAGGCGATCGCATGATCCGCGGGATCGAATCCGTATCGGTGGTGATCTTCGCGTTCTTCTTCGTGGTGGCTGGGGCGCGCCTGGATCTCGGGGCCGTGCGTCAGTTCTGGCTCGCCGCACTTGTCATCTTCTCCGGCCGTGCCGTCCTGACTTACTGGGGCGCCCGCGTGGGGCTCGCCCGCGCGGGAGCGCCGGCCGAGATCCGTCGGAAGACGTGGCAGGGCCTCCTCTCCCAGGGCGGAGTGACGCTGGGACTCGTGCTCCTGATCCAGGAGAGGTTCCCGGCGGTGGGCCCGGGGATCGTAGCCCTCGGGATGGCAGTCATAATCGGCAACATCCTGGGCGGCCCCATTCTCCTGAAGCGGGCGCTCCTGGGCATGGGCCCGCCCTCCGCTCTTCCAGAGGAGTCACCGTAGCGGCGGTGGCGAGCTAGACGATGCGTCACGTTCACGGATCCTCGTACCGTCACGCCTTCGGCGCCCACAGGCATGACGTCGAGAGCGGCGGCCTGGATCGGCGCTCTCAAGCGAGCCGCCTGTGGATCGTGCTCCTCATCACCGGCGCGTTCATGGTGGCAGAGGTGGTCGGCGGCGTGCTGGCGAACTCCCTGGCCCTCCTGGCCGACGCCGGCCACATGCTCACCGACGTGCTGGCGTTGGCCTTGTCGCTCATGGCCATGCGCCTGGCGATGCGTCCGCCGAGTCCGGAGCGTACGTTCGGCTACGTCCGCCTGGAGATCCTGGCGGCCCTGGTCAACGGAGCCGTCCTCCTGGGGGTCAGCGTGTGGATCGCCTGGGAGGCTTGGGGGCGACTGCGGGCGCCTCAAGAGGTGGACGGGCCCCTGATGATGGCCGTAGCCGTCCTCGGCCTCGTGGTGAACCTGGTGGGCGCCGGCCTCCTGAAAGAGCACGCCGGCGACAATCTCAACGTTCGCGGAGCGTACCTGCACGTCCTCGGTGACCTTCTCGGGTCCGTGGGAGCCATCGGAGCCGGTGCCATCATCCTCCTCACGGGGTGGAATCCGGCGGATCCGCTGGTGTCGGTGGTCATCGCAGGGCTGATCCTCCTGGGGGCTTGGCGGCTCGTGAGGGAGGCCACCGAGGTCCTTCTGGAGATGGCGCCCAGGCATGTGGACATGACGGCGCTCCTCAAGGAGCTGAACGCCATCCCGCACCTGGACGACGTGCACGACCTCCATGTCTGGACCCTCACGAGCGGGTTCGTCGCGCTGAGCGGGCACGGCGTCCTCGAGGACCCCGCTCACCACCAGGGAGTGCTGGACGAGATCCGGGAGCGGATGGGGGAGCGCGGCATCGAGCACGTAACCTTCCAGCTCGAGCCGCGCCGCCTCCACCAGATCACTCCGGTGAAACGTGAGGGCGAGGTGGGCGGGTAGGGTGCGGATGTTCGTGACGGTCACTGCCGTCCTCACGGCGGTGTTGGGCACTCCTCGCGCGGCTATGACGCAAGAGGTCGCATGCGGCGACGCCTTCGCCGGAGAGCGCGCGGCCAGCCGGGACCTTTACTGTATCGAGCTGGTCGCTCCGCCGGGCATCACGGGCGTCGCCGGCGTACTCGAGCTCACGCTCGCGCCTTCCCCCTTCAGCCCGGTCGTGACCCCCGACGGGCGGCTCGTCTTCCAGCCGCGCCTCACGCTCTCGGGCCTCCCGGATCCCTCGAGTCTCGGGGACTTCACGACCTATGTGGCGTGGGCGATGGATCCCACGATGTTTCCCTTCAAGAAGCTCGGGGAGGTCGGAAACGGGACTACGGAGCTCGCTTCCATCGATCTGAACAAGTTCGTCATCCTCGTCTCCGCCGAGCGCTCCGCGGAAGTTGCGGATCGAGAGGGCCGGCTGGTCCTCCGTGCTCAGTCGCCCGCGACGCGCATGCAGCCTGCGGATATGCTGGAATTCGTGCTGGGGACGGCGAGGGGGGACGCTCCCCCCATGTCGGCGATGGAGGGCATGGGCGCCGAGGCCGAGGTCCGATGGTTCATGCCGCCGGTGTCCCCTCAGCTCTCCATGCTGCCGGCCATGATGGAGCTGCGCCCCGGGGTGAGGCCGTACCTGCCCACCGTGCCCGATCCCTCTCGCCTACCGGAGGCCCGGCCCAGGGAGATCATGGATCTGGCCGACGGGGACACGCTCCGGCTCGAAGCGGGGCTCGTACGCCGCGAGGTGAACGGGCGCACGTTCGTCATGTACGCCTTCAACGGCCAGCAACCGGGGCCGCTCCTGAGGGTCGACCAGGGGACCACCGTGACGGTCCTCTTCACGAACGCCATCGACCTGTCCACCATGATCCACTGGCATGGGCTGCGGCTCGACAACCGCTTCGACGGCACGCCCCTAACCCAGGATCCGGTACCCCCGGGCGGCACCTTCGAGTACCGGATCCTGTTCAGGGACGCGGGCGTCTACTGGTACCACCCGCATCTCCGGGAGGATGTGACCCAGGACCTCGGCCTCTACGGCAACATGCGCGTTGCATCGCCCAGGGCCGACTACTATGGGGCGGCGCACCGTGAAGAGGTCGTCACCTTGGACGACCTGCTCGTGGGGGAGCAGGGGCTCCTGCCCTTCGGCCTCGAGGAGGCGACCCACGTGCTCATGGGGCGCTTCGGCAACGTCTTCCTCGTGAACGGCGAGCCGGATTGGCAGGTGGACGCACGCCGGGGCGAGGTCATCCGATTCTTCTTCACGAATGTCTCGAACACCCGCACGTTCAACCTGTCGTTCGGCGGCGCTCCTATGAAGGTGGTGGGCTCGGACGTCGGCAACTTCGAGCGGGAGGCGTGGGTGGAAAGCGTGGTCATCGCGCCGGCGGAGCGGTACGTGGTGCACGTGCGCTTCCCCGAAGCGGGGCGCTTTCCTCTCGTGAACGACGTCCAGGGCCTCGATCATCTTTACGGCACGTTCTTTCCAGAGAGCGATACCCTGGGCGCCGTTCAGGTCTCGGCGGAGCCGGTCGAGGAGGATCTTTCCACCGTGTTCGGCACGCTCCGGGAGGACGGTCCCACGGTGGAGGAGATCGACGGCTACCGGACTCACTTCGGGAGGCCGGTGGACCACGAGCTCGAGCTGACGATGTCTGGCGAGGGCCTGCCTCGCGTGGTCACCAGCCTCATGAGCCTGGACTCCGCGTACTTCGCTCCCGTCGAGTGGTCGGCCGCCATGCCGATGATGAACTGGGCGGCGACCCCCCGAGAGGTGACCTGGATCCTCCGCGACCCACGGACCGGGAATGAGAACATGGACATCACCTGGAGCTTTCGCGTGGGCGACATCGTCAAAGTTCGGCTGCACAACTCGCGGAGGGTCATCCACGCGATGCAGCATCCGATCCACATCCATGGACAGCGCTTCCTGGTCCTGGAGATGAACGGGGTGCCCAACCGGAACATGGTCTGGAAGGACACCATGATGTTGCCCGTGGGCGCCACGGCGGACATCCTCCTCGAGCTGTCTAATCCGGGCCTGTGGATGCTCCATTGCCATATCGCAGAGCACCTGGAAGCCGGTATGGTGATGGCCTTTTCGGTCAACTAGAGGTCCGGTGTCCTTGACCGCCGCCGCGCGATCCGGCGATCATCGGGCCCGGGGCAGTCACACGCGCTCCGAGGGGCGCCACGAAGGAGTCATACAATGATTCGCACCATCCTCCTCTTCGCGGGGATCGCCTTCGCCGCGCCCACGTTCGCCGCGGGCCAGCTGGCCACGGAGCTCTCCAGTCAGGTCCGAAACCGCTACGTGACGGTCTCGGCCCCCGCCTTTGTCCTGCGGAACGTCACCCTGGTGGACGGCACGGGAGCGGCGCCCCAGCGGGGGGTGTCGGTGGTGGTGGAGGACCGCCGCGTCACGCAGGTGGGCACGAACGTGGACATCCCTCAGGATGCGGACATACTCACCTATTCCGGTCACACGCTCATCCCCGGCCTGTTCGGGTTGCACGACCACATGTTCTATGCGGCCGCCGGTGGGCGATCTGCACAGATGACCTTCACGGGCCCGCGTCTCTACCTGGGGGCGGGGGTCACCACCATCAGAACGACCGGAAGCCGGGCACCCTACGCCGAGATCAACATGAAGGCGGAGATCGAGGCGGGACGTATGCCGGGCCCCCGTATGCACATCACCGCCCCATACATCACGGGAGGCGAGGGCAACACGGGAATGACCCTCCTGAAATCTCCCGAGCAGGCCCGCCGCTTCGTGTCCTATTGGGGTGAGGAGGGGGCCACCTGGCTCAAGGCTTACACCAACATCCGCCGTGCCGAGATGGCGGCCGTGATCGACGAGGCCCAGGAGCGAGGCATGAAGGTGACGGGGCACATCTGCTCGATCAGCTTCACGGAGGCCGTCGAGCTCGGCATCGACAACATCGAGCACGGGCTCCTCACCAACACGGACTACCACCCACAGAAGGAGCCCGACCTATGCCCGCAGGGCAACGACGCGGTCGTCGAGGGCATCGACGTGAGGGGGCCCGAGGTGGAGGCCACCTTCCGGAAGATGATCGACGCGGGCGTGGGCATGACCTCGACGCTCCCCGTCTATGAGCTCTTCGTCCCGAACCGGCCCACCAGGGACGCGCGCTCCCTCGAGGCCATGTCCAACGCCGTCCGCGAGGCGTACCTGGCCGATCGCGACCGCATCGACAATGCTCCGAACCCCTTCGTGAGCCTGGAGGGGTTCAAGAACGCCATGGCGTACGAGCTCCGCTTCGTGGAGATGGGCGGGATCCTGGCGAACGGTGTGGATCCCTCGGGCAACGGGGGCGCGATCCCCGGCTACGGCGATCAGCGCGGTGTGGAGCTCCTCATGGAAGCGGAGTTCAGCTTCCCGCAGGCCATCCAGATCGCGAGCCTGAACGGGGCGAAGATCCTCGGCGTGGACGACGAGCTGGGGAGCATCGAGCCCGGCAAGATCGCCGACATGGTGCTCCTCCGGGGAGACCTGTCCGGCGATCCGTCGATCATCCGGAACACGGTGCTGGTCTTCAAGGACGGCGTCGGGTACGACTCGCGCGCCCTCCTCGAGGAAGTGAAAGGCCGGATCGGGATCAACTAGTGGCAATCGGCGGGGTTCGATCGAATAACAAATACACGAGCGGAAGAAGGAGCGTCACCATGACACGTGCGACTCTGGTCCTCGCCGGCCTCCTGGTCGGCTTCCCGTATGCGGCGGGAGCGCAGCTTGCCACCGAGCTGTCGACGCAGGTGCGGAACCGCTACGTGACCGTTTCCGCGCCGGCCTTCGTGATCCGGAACGTGACCCTCGTCGACGGTACGGGTGCGGAACCTCGTCGGGGTATGTCGGTGGTCGTGGAAGAGGGACGGATCACCCAGGTGGGAGAGCGCGTGAGCATCCCTCAGGATGCCGAGATTCTGAACTACTCTGGTCACACGCTGATTCCGGGTCTTATCGGGCTGCACGATCACATGTTCTATACGGCGGTGGGGGGCCGTGTGGCTCACCTCGCCTTCACGGGCCCGCGTCTCTACCTGGGCGGGGGTGTGACCACGATCCGAACCACCGGAAGCGTTGCCCCCTACGCCGACATCAACATCAAGGCGGAGATCGACGAGGGACGGATGCCCGGTCCCCGTATGCACATCACGGCGCCGTACATCACGAGTGGGCCGACTGACCCCGAGTTCCCGTACATGACCCTCCTGCACTCTCCCGAGCAGGCCCGCCGGTTCGTTGCCTACTGGGGCGAAGAAGGCGCCACGTGGATCAAGACGTACACGAACATCGGGCGTTCCGAGTTCATTGCCGCCGTCGACGAAGCGCACCGGGCCGGCATGAAGGTCACGGGACACCTCTGCTCCCTCTCCTTCACCGAGGCCGCCGACCTTGGCATCGACAACCTCGAGCACGGCCTGCTCACCAACACCGACTACAATCCGGCCAAGGTGAACGACCGGTGCCCCATGGGCAACGAGGCGGTGGCGGGCCGGGTCGACGTGAGGGGCCCCGAGGTGGAGGCCACGTTCAGGAAGATGATCGACCAGAGCGTGGCCATCACGTCGACGCTCCCCTACTGGGAGCTCTTCGTCCCGAACCGACCCATCAAGGATGCGCGTTCGCTGGAGGCCATGTCGGACGGAGTGCGTGAAGCCTACCTGGCCGAGCGCGACAGAATCGACGGCGATCCCAACCCGTTCCTCACGCTCGAGATGTTCAAGAACGCCATGGCGTACGAGGTCCGATTCGTGGAGATGGGCGGCTTGTTGGCGGCCGGCGTGGATCCGTCGGGGAACGGAGGAGCCCTGCCCGGCTATGGCGACCAGCGCGGTATCGAGCTCCTGGCGGAAGCCGAGTTCAGTTTCGCCCAGGCCATTCAGATCGCGAGCCTGAACGGGGCGAGGATCCTGGGTGTGGACGAGGACCTGGGGAGCATCGAGGTGGGGAAGATCGCCGACATGGTGCTCCTGCGCGGAGACCTCTCCGGCGATCCGTCCATCATCAGAAACACGGTCCTGGTCTTCAAGGACGGCGTGGGGTACGACTCGCGCACCCTCCTCGAGGAAGTGAAGGGCCGGGTCGGAGTCAACTGACGCGCGGATCCGATGCGCCGTCATGTTGCGGAGCACGCCGCGGCCGGTATGATGAGTGCCTTCACGGTTCATTGGACACCCCCAGCGTGGGGGCGCTTCGAAGGAGTAGCACCATGAGACGCATGCTTTTCCTTTTCGCAGGCCTCGCTGTGGCTCTCCCTATGTCGGTGGCTGCACAGCTCGCCACCGAGCTATCGAGCCAGGTGCGGGACCGCTACGTAACCGTTTCCGCCCCCGCATTCGTTCTCCGGAACGTCACACTCGTGGACGGGACAGGGGGACCGTCGCAGCGGGGAGTCTCGGTGGTGGTGGAAGAGGGGCGCATCACACAGATCGGGACGACCGTGGACATCCCCCAGGACGCGGACGTCCTCACCTACTCCGGCCACACGCTCATTCCGGGGATGTTCGGGCTCCACGATCACATGTTCTACACGGCCGCCGGTGGCCGGGGTGCTCAGATGACGTTCACGGGGCCCCGCCTCTATCTGGGGGGCGGTGTCACGACGATCCGGACCACGGGGAGCCGGGCGCCGTACGCCGAGATCAACCTTAAGGCCGAGATCGACAACGGGCGCACTCCGGGCCCCCGCATCCACATCACGGCGCCCTACATCACGGGCCCCGAAGGGAGGGTCACTATGACCCACCTGAATTCACCCGAGCAGGCACGCCGCTTTGTGGCCTACTGGGGTGAGGAGGGGGCCACCTGGCTGAAGGCCTACACGAACATCCGTCGGGCCGAGATGGCGGCCGTCATCGTCGAGGCGCACAAGCGCGGCATGAGGGTGACCGGCCACATCTGCTCGATCAGCCACAGCGAAGCCGTGGATCTGGGCATCGACAACATCGAGCACGGGCTCTCGACCAACACGGACTTCCATCCCAACAAGGAGCCCGACCGGTGCCCGCCCAACAACAACATGGTCGCGCTCAACGTCGACGTGAGGGGACCCGAGGTGGAGGCCACCTTCCGCAAGATGATCGACGCCGGGGTTGCCATGACGTCGACGCTCCCGGTCTACGAGCTCTCGTACCCGAACCGTCCCACCAAGGACCCGCGCGCGCTGGAGGCCATGGCGCCCGAAGTTCGTGAGGCGTATCTGGCGGAGCGTGAGCGCATCGACAACGATCCCAATCCCCGGCTCAGCGTCGACCTCCTGAGGAACGCCATGGCGTACGAAGTGCGGTTCGTCGAGATGGGTGGGCTCCTAGCCGCCGGCGTGGACCCCACGGGCCGGGGTGGAGCGTTACCCGGATATGGGGACCAGCGGGGTGTCGAGCTCCTGGTCGAGGCCGAGTTCACCTTCTCCCAGGCCATCCAGATCGCCAGCCTGAACGGCGCCAAGATCCTGGGCGTGGATGACGAGCTCGGCAGCATCGAGGTGGGGAAGATCGCCGACTCGATGATCCCGGAGGGCTTGCTCACGGCCGTCGGATTCGAGACCACACAGCAGACCACCCGGGAGCAGTTCGCGACTCGCCTGGCGGATGTGACGAGCCCCATGTACGAGCGCATGTGGGATCCCGAGGTCCGGATCGACGGGCCGGTGGCGACGCTGTGGGCGCCCTACGACTTCTACCGTGGCTTGGAGTTCAGCCACTGTGGCACCGACGCCTTCCAGCTCGCCAAGACCCCGGAGGGCTGGAGATGGTGTCCCGCTGACAGTTGAAGGTGGTGGCTCCGGAGAGTCTCCTTGTTAGCCTGCCTTTCTCATTTCGGCAACCGGTTCATGGTCGTCGAGGTGGGCCCTGAGCATCCAGAGCTGGTCGTAGCCGATGATCCTCCGGTAGCTCTTCTCGGTCTCCACGAACGAGGCCGCAGCCCAGCGCAAGGCCATCGCTCCGTTCTTCCAGTTGGTCACCCTGCGGGTCTTCTGTCTTACGCCCGAGTGGGTGCTGTCGATCAGGTTGGTCGAGCCCAGGCACTTCCTCAGCCGCGGCGGGAGGCCGAGCCGGTTGATCGTGAACATCTCGCTGAGGCCTTCGCGTAGGCTGGCCGAGGCCGAGGGGTGGTCGCGCTCGAGCCATCGGGCGAGCTGCTCGAGCTTCTGCTCGCCCTGCTTCGCGTCCAGCTTCATCGCTGCCCGGAACGCCGCCTTCATCTGAGCGTGCTGATCCTTCGGCAGATGACCCAGCACGTTGCGGAGCTTGTGGTTGCGGCAGCGCTGGATGGGGTGACGTTGGCCGAACACCTTCTCGATCGCCTTCCTGAGCGCTTTCGAGCCATCGATCACGAACAGCCGCCGCCTGCCCGGGTCCAGGCCGCGCTCGACCAGATCCTCTAGGAGCGCGCTGCTCACCTCGGCGTTCTCACTCGCTCCTTCCCTCACGCCCAGCACGTGCTTCTTTCCGTCTGAGTCCACGCCTACCGCAGCAAGCACGTGGTGCGAGCCCATCCGGATCCCGTCCAGGTAGATCACCAGGAGGTCCCACGCATCCAGCCGGCGCTCCATCAGCTCCTTCAGCACGCGCTCTGAGGCCTCGACCGTCTCACGGCTCACCGCCGACTTGCTCACCCCGACCGTGTCGGCCATCTCACCGATCACACGGCCGTACTTCCGCGTGCTCACCCCCGCCATCAGGACCTCGAGCATCCGATCCGCCACGGCGCCCGGTCTCCGCATCGCTGCGTACGCCGGCACCTCGACCTCGCCACCCTCCCCGGCGCCCCGGCGCCTGAGCCGTGGCCGCTCCACACGCACCTTCCGGTCCGACAGGTAAACCACACCACCCTGCCGGCCATACCACACCGTGTCGTCTTCCGCTCGTGACCGACCTGCCTGCTTCACGCCTGCCACACCCTCGGCGCTCATCTCCAGCACCGCTTCGATCGTCGCTCGTCCCATCACCTGGATGACTTCGTCGATCACGACCTCCGTCTGCTCCACGAGCTCAAGCATCGGAAGCAGAAACTGCCCCTCCCGCTTCAGGAACTCCCTGATCGCGCGCTTGTCCGCCCGATCCCTTACCTCGTACGTTCTCTTCATCGTGGTGGCTCCGTGTTGGGGTTTTTGCCTACCCGAGCCTATCGGCCCGGGACCCCCGGAACCACCACTTTTCTTTCTCCCCTATCAGGAACCTTCAACTACGGTTGGGACAGCTTCGGGCTGGAAGGTCGTCTTGGTCAGCTACACGGTGCGGATGCCGCCGGACTGCAGCACCCACCCCGACGGTCCCCCGGCGGGCGGGTAGGGAAGTGCGCGACTCCGACCGACTGATGGATCCAGCGACGGGCCTCTCCACCGAGTGGCACTTCGAGATCCTCTTCGACTTCATTTTTCCCATCGCACACCGTGGTGTGAATGTGACGTTGGTTCTGTTCGGGATCGACGAGGGTTCTGGGGCCGAGGAACAGCCGGACCCGAAGCAGCAGATAACCGAGCTGGGATCAGCCATCCGCCAGGTCACGAGATCGAGCGATCTGGCCGCTCGCTATGGGGAGCATCGGTTCATCTGTCTTTTGCCACTGTGCAACGTCCAGGGCGGCTTGATCTTCGCCGACCGTATCCGCGATGCCATCTCCGACTACACCAGCAAGACCGGCACTACCATGAGTGCGGCCGTGGCGAGCTATCGCGGAGACGAAGAGGGCACGAAGGAGGACATGCTCCGGGCCCTCAAGGGCGCCCTGGTCACGGCCTTGGCTCAGGGCGGAGATCGGGTGGAAGTACCCAAGGACGCTTGGAACCACTGAGGGTCCCTCGACCCCGCGGGACTGGCGCCCCTGCCTCGGCTCCGGCACTTTGGACGGCGCCACGGGATCAAACGAACCATCCCAATAGTAGAAGCCGGTTCTTCACGTGAGGGTCACGTATCGACGGAGGTAGAAACGATGCGATCGAGTCTTCTAGCACTGGTGACGCTCCTGCTTGCCGTGCCTCTGGCAGCGCAGAAGCCGATGGACGCCGACCGGGAGGTCGAGGGCGGGGGTGAGCTGGCCGAGGGTTGGATGGGCCGGACCGACAGAGGCCAGAATTTCGACAACGTTCGGTTCAGCGACGAGGGCGGCATGCTCGACATCAGTGTCGGACCTGCCATCGTGCTCTATCGGCCCGAGAACATGGCGCATGGAAGCTACACGGCGTCGGGCACCTTCGAGCAGCTCAGCTCCAAGGGCCACGGTCACGGCATCGGGTTGATCATCGGTGGTGACGATCTGCAGGGCCCGAACCAGGTGTACACGTACTTCCTGGTTCGCGGTGACGGCTACTACATCATCAAGACCAGGACCGGGAGCGAGACCTTCGAGCTGGCTCCGTGGACGCCGCACGCATCGATCCATCAGAGTGACGATGCGGGCCACGCCACCAACGACATGTCCATCGAGGTGGTGGCCGAGGACGTCATCTTCAAGATGAACGGCCAGGAGGTCCATCGTGAGAAGACGGCCGACATCTACACCGACGGGGTGTGGGGCGTCCGCTTGAACCACAACCTGGACATGCGGATCAAGAACCTCGCACTCCACCGGGGGATGTAGGCTCCCGATTATCGTGGGAAGCTGTTTCAGGAAGGCCGGGCCGATGTCGGCCCGGCCTTCTTCTCGGTCGGCCTATCCGCCTCGTGACCAATGGTGAAGTATCTTTCGAGGGGCGTGTAGAGCCCAGCGTCGCGACCCTCCGGAAGTGGGCGGCGCGAGACCATGACCGAACGATGCTCTTCGCGGCCGAGATCACGGTCGTGCTGGAGTCGCAATAACTGGAGTCAATAAGAGGCAGCTGAATGAGCTTTCCGAGGCGCCGCCTGCGCCGGCTTCGCCAGAACGAGACCTGGCGGCGAGCGGTGAGGGAGACCTCACTGTCTTTGGACGATCTCGTCTATCCCCTCTTCGTCGTGGAGGGGGAGGGCGCAAAGAACGCCGTGGCGAGCATGCCCGGGGTCTTTCAGCTCTCCGTCGATCTCGTCGTGGAGGAGGCGAGGGAGGTCCACGAGCTGGGCATTCCCGCGGTCATCCTCTTCGGCGTTCCCGACGACGAGCACAAGGATGCGCAGGGCTCTGCCGGATACGATCCCGAGGGGATCGTTCCCCGGGCGATCCGAGCCATCAAGGACGCCGTGCCCGACCTGCTGGTGTGGGCCGACGTCTGTCTCTGCGAGTATACCGACCACGGCCACTGCGGCGTGCTCACCGAAGCGGGGGAGGTGGACAACGACTCCTCGCTCCCGCTCCTGACCCGGGCCGCGGTCGCCTACGCCCAGGCCGGCGCCGACGCGGTGGCCCCCAGCGACATGATGGACGGCCGTGTGGGCGCCATCCGCACCGCCCTCGACGTGGCCGAGCTTCCCGACGTGGTCATAGTCTCGTACGCCGCCAAATATGCATCGGCGTACTACAGTCCCTTCCGTGATGCGGCCCACTCGGCCCCGTCCTTCGGGGACCGGCGCTCGTATCAGATGGATCCGCCCAACGGCGACGAGGCGCTTCGCGAGGTCGAGTTGGACATCGACGAGGGTGCCGACATCGTCATGGTGAAGCCCGCCGGGCCCTACATGGACTTGATCTTCCGGGTGAAAGAGGCGTTCGGCATGCCCACGGCCGCATATCAGGTGTCGGGTGAGTATTCCATCATCAAGGCGGCGGCCGAGAAGGGATGGGTGGACGAAGATCGCATCGTCATGGAGAGTCTCGTGGGGCTCAAGCGGGCCGGCGCCGACCTCATCCTTACCTACTTCGCCAAGGATGCCGCCCGGGCCTTGAAGGGAGGGGAGTGACGTGAGCGATGCCTCAGTGGCCGTAACCCCCGAGACCGAGGCAGGCTCGACGGCGACACCCCCCTTCCTGGCGGCCTGCCGTCGTGAGCCCGTGGAGCACACGCCGGTCTGGATCATGCGGCAGGCCGGACGCTACCTGCCGGAGTACCGGAAGATCCGGGCCGATGTGGACTTCGTGACCCTAACCAAGACCCCGGATCTGGCGGCCGAGGTGACGCTCCAGCCCATCAGGCGCTTCGGTATGGACGCGGCCATCCTCTTCAGCGACATCATGACGCCCGTGGAAGGGATGGGGGTCTCGCTGGACTTCGCTCCGGGGCCCGTCCTCGAGAACCCTGTCCGGAGCCTGGCACAGGTGGAGGCGCTCCGGGTCCCGGATCCGGAGGAGAGCGTGCCCTTCGTTCTCGAGACGGTGCGCATCTTGAGTCGGGAGCTTCCCGACTCGGCGCCCCTCATCGGGTTCGCCGGAGCTCCCTTCACGCTCCTCTGCTACCTGGTCCAAGGACAGGGGTCAAAGACCTTTTCCGAGGCCAAGGGCTTCCTGTTCGCTGAGCCCGAGGCCTCCCGGAAGCTTCTCGAGAAGCTGGCCGACACCATGATCGCGTACATGGGGGCGCAGGCCCGTGCGGGAGCCAAGGCCCTCATGCTCTTCGATTCCTGGGCGGGCCTGCTGGGCCCGGAGACGTACCGGATCTTCGCCTTTCCGGCGGTTCAGCGCGTGATCCAGGCCCTTCGGCCCCTCGATGTGCCGCTCATCTACTTCCCCAATCAGGGCGCCACGCTGCTCGAGACGGCCCGCGAGTCTGGAGCCGCCGTGCTGGGCGTCGACTGGCGACTCCCCCTTTCACGGGCTCGCGAGATCGTGGGTCCGGGCTTCGCCGTGCAGGGGAATCTGGATCCGGCGGCCCTATTCTCCGCTCGGGACGAGCTGGGGCGCCAGATCGATGGGGTCCTCGAGGAGGCGGGCTCCGCGCCCGGCCACGTGTTCAATCTTGGGCATGGGATCGAGAGGACCACGGATCCCGACGCGGTGGCCTTCCTGGTGGACCGGGTCCACGAGGTGTCGAGCCGGACGGTCAGCGCAGCAGAACCTGGATGACCTCCAGAGAGGGTTCGGGGTCCTCCCCGCCGGCCTGTCATTCGACCGGCCGCCGTCCTGCCATGGCGCCCTGCTGTCGCCCGCCCTAAGGTGAGACCCTTCACCGATGGTCCATCCCGGGAGGTAAACGTGTCGCAGATGCCAGGTCTCCGACCTCAGTTCCTACTTTACGCCCTTCTGATCGCTGGGTCGCTCGCGGTCGCACCAGTTGCGCCCTCTACGGTCTCGGCTCAGGACGCCCCGGCGGCCAATCCCGATGCCGATCACTACGTCCTCCCTTCGGCGTCGATCCGGGAGCTGTTCAGAACGAACAAGAACTACTCGACCCTGAACTACATGAGCCCGGACGGGGACCACTTCGTCGTGCCGCTGGTGACGGAGCTCTCTACCCTGGAGATCATGTCGAGAGAGACCTATCGGTTGGCCGAGCTCGAGATTCGGCCGCAGACGGATCGGCTGTGGCACCTGGACACCTACGGGATCTACGGGCTGCGCTTCTACTCGCTCAGTGGGAGGCGCTTCGTGGATGTCGATCTGCCCGAGGGCAGCTTCGTGAGCGATCTGACCTGGTCACCGGATGGCGCGCACATGGCCTTCCTCGCCCACCTCACGGACGGCACCGAGGCGTGGGCCGCGAACCCTGCGACCGGCCGTGCTCGGAGCCTCAGCGACGCGCGTGTCCTCGCCACCGTCGGGACGAGCGCACGTGGGCAGGGGAGCCAACCGTCCAACATGCTGCAGTGGACTCCCGAAGGGACGGTGATAACGCTCCTCGTGCCAGGGGACCGGGGTCCCGAGCCACCGCGCAATCCGGTGCCCAGCGGCCCGGTGGTGCGCCGCACTCGTGCCGAGCCCACTCCGACGCCCACCTACCCAAACCTCCTCAGGGACGACCATGACGAGACGCTCTTCGAGCACTATACGCGGAGCCAGGTCGCGGAGCTGGCGGAGGGAAGGGCTCCGCGCCTGCTCGGTGAGCCGGCCATGTTCGAGTCGATCTCACTGAGCCCGGATGGGCGTCATCTGCTGACGACGGCGATCGAGCGTCCCTTCTCGTACATCACGGCGTACCGGGGCTTTCCGCGAAGGACCTCGATCATGGACCGGCAGGGCGTGGTGATTGCGACTCTGGACGAGCGGCCCCTCCAGGAAGCGAGGAGGCGTCCCGGATCCGACGTCGGTGCCGAGCCGAGGGCGTTCGCGTGGCGTCCCGACGGAGCGGGGATCACCTACCTGCAGCGGGTTGGGGGGGATGACGACGTGCCGAGGCCGGACCGGATCATGCTGCTGGCTGCGCCCTTCGACATGGAGCACGCTCGGGTCGTCGCCGAGAGCGAAGATCCCGTGACCGCAGCGACGTACACGCGAGACGGAGCGGGCGTGTTCGCCGAGGTCTCGAAGGACGAGCAGTCGGGGCTGGCGTATTGGGATCTCGGCGGGAGCGCTCAGGCGCGACGCATGCTGGTGGACTTCCTCGACACGGACGATCCCACGGAGCAGCCCGGCGACCTGTGGGCGTCGCGTACCGGGAACGGTATCTCTTATGCGCTCACGTCCTCCGATTCTCGCTCGGCTTACCTCAGAGGGGACGGCTTCAAGGCGGACTTTCGTCCGCAGCCCTTCGTGGACCGCCTGAGCGTGTCCGACGGCTCCACCGCGCGAGTGTTCGAGGGCGCGCGGGACTCGTTCGACCGGCCGCTGGTACCCCTCGACGCCGATCTCACGAGCATCATCGTGAGCCGGGAGTCCATGAGGGACTTTCCCGACAGCTATCTGTGGAGTGGGGACGGCTCCATGGAGAACCTCACCAACAACGTAAATCCATTCCCCGCGGTGACGGCCGCCCGCCGCATCGACTTCGACTTCGTGAGACGGGACGGGCTCGAGGTGCAGGGGCGGGTGTCGCTCCCGGTGGACTACGAGGAGGGACAGAAGGTGCCCGCCATCTTCTGGACGTATCCCAGGGAGTACGAGGAGCCGGAGGGTTATGAAAACGCCGCCGTGCGGGCGCGCAATCGAAACGCCTTCACCCACATGAGCTGGCTGCGCTGGTCCGACATCTGGCTCACCCAGGGGTACGCGGTGGTCTATCCGGACATCCCCATCATCGGCGAGAACTACAACGACAACTACATCCCGAACCTGGTGGACGCCATGTACGCGTCCATCCGGGCCGTAGACGGGCTGGGTGTGATCGACATCGATCGCATCGGCCACGGGGGGCACAGCTACGGCGCCTTCGCGACGGCGAACATCCTGGCCAACAGCCCCTACTTCAAGGCGGGGATCGCCGGGGATGGCGCCTACAACCGGTCGCTCACACCGGCCGGATTCCAACGCGAGAGGCGGAGCATCTGGGAGGCGCCCCAGACCTACATCGAGATGTCCCCGTTCTTCAAGGCCGACCAGATGAACACGCCGCTCCTCATGTACCACGGAGGGGATGACAACAACACCGGTACCTTCCCCATTCAGTCCGAACGCTTCATCCAAGCACTTACCACACTCGGAAAGCCTGCGGTCCTCTACGTCTATCCGTACGAGTCACACACGCTGCGGGCCATCGAGAACAAGCTCGACATGTGGGCGCGCTTCATCAGCTGGTTCGACGAGCACGTGAAGAACGCGGGTGGGGAGTCGGAGGTGATTTCGGAGGGAGGGCGCTAGGCCGGCACGAGAGGCGCGCGGCCCCTTCTGGGCGGTTGAGGGGCATTCAGGAAAACATTAGCTTTTCTGGCCGCAGGGCCTGTAGCTCAGGTGGTTAGAGCGCACGCCTGATAAGCGTGAGGTCGGTAGTTCGAGTCTACCCAGGCCCACTGGACTTACGGGATTCGGGTGTCGGATTCCCGCTAATTTTTCCCGCTAAATGGACCCGGAAACAGCCTTGCGGCGGTCTTCGAGGGCCTTCCGGAGTTGCTCCTGGTCGGCTCGCTGGTAGCACTGAAGCACCGTCTGGGCCGTCTTCCAGCCTCCGAGTTCGCAGAGCACCTTGAGCGGCTGATTCATGAGGTCGGATGCGAACTTCCGCCTCAGGGAGTGCCAGCCGCGGCCACGCTTGGGCTCTAGCCCGGCTCGCGCCTCGGCCCTGCTCCACCAGGTACGGACCAGGAAACGGCTCATACACACCGATGGATCCTTCTGCGCGGGCAGCAGCGGAACGTTTCCGATCCCGGGGTTATTCCTCTGCGCCTCCTCCAAGACCGCGAGCGCCTCGGCCGTCATCGGCGTCCTGTGCTCATATCCGGTCTTCTCATGCTCGGCGCGCCACCGGATGGTCTTGTTCTCCATGTTGATGTCCGACCACCGGAGCTGACGGATGGCGCCGATACGGTGTCCCGTTTCGTGGGCGATCACAAGCGCTACGCAAAACCGCCAGTCCATGGCCTCGGATGCCTGGAGCAAGGCCTGGTATTCCGCGTCGGTGAGAAGCACCCGGGTCGGGTTCTTCTCGGCAGGGGTCTTGAGCCCCCTGAGGGGGTTGGATTCGAGGAGTAGCCTTCCCTCCTCGTCCCTCGACTTCGCGGCCCAATTCAGAATGGCGAGCAGTAGCTTCAGGTCCTGTTGGATCGTTCGGTCCGCCACCGTCCTGCGGCTGCGTCCGGCCTTGCCCGCACGACGTGCCCGGATGAACCGGTCCCAGTCGCGCTGGGAGAGCTTGGGAGGCTCGGCGCCCGCGATCCGCAGCAGGACGAAGACACCGAGGACGCAGCTCGCGGAGAGGAAGATCAGGATCGTCCGCAGCTTCCGGTTCGCCTGTACGGCCTCGCCCCAGATCTCGGCGTACTCGCGGCCGGCGTTCCTGTCTCGTTTCATTCGTGGCATCTCCTCAGGCTTCAGACGGGCGGCTTGGCGGGGACGGCGGCCTTGCTGGCCCCCTGCATGACGAGGGCGACGAACCCGGACCCGGCGGAGCCGGAGCCCGAGACGAGCATCGAGGCGAGCTCGCCGACCTTGAGCCCGGCCATCAGGCCGGAGACGACGAGCGGGAGCAGGACGACGGCCCAGAGCCAGAGCTCGCCTGGGTCGGCGGTGCCGGTGCCCATGAGCGCATCGGCGTAGGTCGTGATGTACCCGAGCCCCACGCCCATGAAGACCCGCAGCACGGCGCCGGCCACAACGCCGTAGAGCGTGTAGACCATCATCGTCCGGAACCATCCCCAGAACAGGAACGAGAGCGGCTCGAAGAGCAGAAAGGCGATGAACACGGGACCCAGCAGGATCGCGATGGCGAGCGCGACCTGCGCCCAGATCACCTGCGCGTAGGTGACGCAGAACAGCGCCAGGAGCGAGCACACGAGCGAGGCGCCCATCGCGAGCGAGACGAGCGAGGAAAGGAACACGGAGACGCCCGTGGTCACGATCGAGAGCAGGTTCCCGCTCGACCACGCCCCGCTCAGATGCGCGCCGTAGGCCTGCACGAGCGCAGCCATCTCGGCATATCCGGCCGAGACCACGTCGGAGAGGAACAGGTTCTGGAGCCAGGCGCCTCCGGCCGCGATGGTGGCCGGGAACGTGAGCCCGACGCCGGGGATCGGGACGATGTAGTAGTGGAGCATCGTGCGGGGGATGGCGATCCCGATCACGAGCTTGATGATCTCCCAGGGCTGGAACGTGCCGCTGAACGCGACCTTCAGGCCCGTCCAGGCGATCATGACGGCGGCGAGCCCGCCCCACAGCTGGAGCCCGAGCGCGTGCACGTCGGGCGCGGCCCCGCCGACGACGGTATCGAGCACGATGTCCAGAAACCCCTTGAAGTCCTGGAGCTGGTCGTCGGGGATCTGCGTGGGGACGTTGGGATCGATCGACTGCTGCATCGCCTAGTTGCCCCCGTAGAACGACGGGATCTTGAGGAGCAGCCCCTCGCGGAGCGCATCGCGGTTCCGGGAAGCGGCGTCGCGCAGCGTGCCGGCCATCGCGTTCGCGCGCGCCCGGCTTTCGCTCCATGCGGCGAGCCGTTCGAGGCGCGCGAGTTCGGCCAACTGCGCGCGGCTCGCCTCCTGGGCGGCCTGGTGGGCAAGCACCTGGGCCACGCCGGCGTTGATCCGGCCCTGACTCAGCGCGGCCGCGACTTCAGCCTGCTGTAGGGCGGTGTTGGACAGGTTGCCGTTTTGTATCGATTAACTGTCCGATGACGTTCCGTAATATCCAGATAGGCGTTGGTATATAATGGTTTAGGAGATTTATATACTCTGGAGAGACCCCGTCGCACCCCTTGACAGCCGGAACGATTATGGGGCATTATTCCGGGGCATATCTCTGTTACCGTCAACCGATGCCCCGACATGCCGCTGACCGACACCGCCATCCGGAAGGCCAAGCCCCGCGACAAGCCCCGCAAGATCTACGACAGCCGGGGCCTGTACCTCGAAATCGCCCCGCGCGGCACCAAAGCTTGGCGCTTCAAGTACCGCTTCGCCGAGAAGGAGAAGCGGATCTCCATGGGGATCTATCCCGAGGTCTCGCTGAAGCTCGCCCGGCGGCGGAGGGACGAGGCCCGCAAGCTTCTGGCCCGCGACATCGACCCGAGCGCCTACCGGAAGGCCCAGAAGCAGTCGAAGCGGCAGTGGGCCAGGAACAGCTTCGAGGCGGTAGCCGCCGAATGGCTGGCCAAACACTCGCCCAACTGGTCCACGGCTTACGCCCGGCGGCTCGAGAGCGAGCTTGTGCGGGATGTCTTCCCCTACGTCGGCGCGAGGCCGGTCGCGGAACTCACGGCACCGGATCTGCTGGCCGTGGTCCGCCGCGTCGAGAAGCGCGGCCACCTGAGGACGGCGCACAACGTCCTCCAGACCTGCGGGCGGGTGCTTCGCTACGCGGTGGCGACGGGCCGGGCCGAGCGGGACGTATCGTGGGACCTGCGCGGGGCGCTACCGCCCGTCAGGACGAAGCACTTCGCGGCGATCACGGATCCGAAGGAGGTCGGTCCGTTGCTCCGGCAGTTGGACGGCTACTCCGGAACGCTTCCCGTACGTTGCGCGCTCCGTCTTGCACCGCTGGTGTTCGTGCGCCTCGGCGAGTTGGTGACGGCGGAGTGGGCCGGCATCGACCTCGAGGGGGCCGAGTGGCGCTACACGGTGACGAAGACCGGCACGCCGCACGTCGTGCCCCTGGCGCGTCAGACGGTGGCGATCCTTCGCGAGGTCCATCCTCTGACGGGGCACCACCACTACGCCTTCCCGAACGCCCGCCATCCGCACCGGGAGCTGCCGATGAGCCGCGGCACGCTGTGGAGCGCGTTCCGGGCGTTGGACATCCCGAGGGACCGGATGACGATGCACGGGTTCCGCGCGATGGCGCGCACGATCTTGGACGAGGTGCTCGGCTTCCGGCCCGACTTCATCGAGCACCAGCTGGCACACGCGGTCAGGGATCCCAACGGCCGGGCATACAACCGCACGGCGTTTCTTCCCGAGCGACGCGTGATGATGCAGACCTGGGCCGACTACCTGGACCGGCTCAGGGCCGGGGAAGAGGTCGAGCCGGGGACTCTCGGATCGGGGCTTTCCCACATCCCAACGTCTCCGGGGATCCGAAACGCCGACTCATGGCTCGACGTTCCCGGTAGCCCACGGTCTGGCGTTCTCCGCGGGTCCGCGCCCGGTCCTCTGCGGTAGCGCAGACACACCGGCTGGACGGTCGGTAGAACTGGCGATCCGCCGCCCCGCAGCGGCGCTGAACACCCTTCCTGGAAGGCTGCCTAGCATTATCAAGCCATATCATCCCATCGAGTCCGATAATATCTATAATCGACTTGTTTACATTGCTTTATGACGATACATGAGGTTGTTGTCTGTCCCATACCGATCCGCTCCAACCCATTGCATCCGCCGATCTGTGAGGGATATATTGGTAGGTATGACACTCCCCAATCGACCCCCGCAACGCAAGCCGGGCGGCCAGCATCCCAACAATGCCCTGACGCCCGCCTTCGTGCGCAACGTGAGCCAGGCAGGACGCTACTGCGACGGCCAGGGCCTCTATCTGGTTGTGCGGCCCTCGGGGAGCCGGGGCTGGATCCAGCGCCTCACGATCCGTGGCCGCCGAACCGAGCTCGGACTCGGCGGATTCCCCCTGGTTTCGCTGAAGGAAGCCCGAGAGAAGGCGTTCGCCAACCGAAAGCTGGCCCGCGAGGGCGGCGATCCCCTGTCGGAGAAGCGCCGCGTCGAGTCGACGCCCACCTTCGCCGACGCGACCCGGCAGGTCTTCAACCAGCTGCGGCCGGGCTGGCGCTCGGCCCAGCACGCGCAGCTCTGGCTGAGTAGCCTAGAGCGCTACGTTGTCCCTCGCATCGGGAAGATGCCGGTCTCAGAGGTGACGAGCGCCGACGTGATCGGGATCCTCGCTCCGATCTGGCATGAGATGCCGCCCACGGCCCGGAAGCTGCGCCAGCGCATCCGCGCAGTCATGGAGTGGGCAGTGGCGATGGGCCTCAGGCCGGACAACCCATGCGACCGGATCGGCCCGGTGCTCGGTTCGCAGGGAAACGGCGTGCGGCACATGCGGGCGTTGCCCCATCGCGAGGTGTCGGCGGCGATCGAGACGGTGCGGATGTCCGGGGCGCGGGCTGTCGTGGAGTTGGCGTTCGAGTTTCTGGTGTTGACTGCGACACGCTCAGGCGAGGTCCGAGGGGCGGTGTGGACGGAGATCAACCGGGACGAGGGTGCGTGGATCATCCCGGCCCCACGCACGAAGGCGAACCGGGAGCACCGGGTCCCGCTGTGCCGGCGTGCTTTGAAGATCCTCGAGGAAGTGCGGGCGCTCGGTCGGGGCAGCCCGCTCGTGTTTCCGGGCGTGCGCGGCAAGCCAATGGCGAGCACGGCGCTGTCCGAGCTGCTCAGGGAGCTCGGGATCGCGGCCGTGCCCCACGGCTTCCGGTCGTCGTTCCGCAACTGGGCAGCCGAAGAGACGGATCATCCCCGAGAGGTCGTGGAGGCGGCGCTGGCACACAAGGTCCGAAACCAGGTCGAGGCAGCCTATCGTCGCTCGGACCTGTTCGAGCGACGCCGTCGGCTGATGGACGACTGGGCGAACTACTTGGCCGGTGGGAGTCGCGGGCGGGCGGGCGGACCGACCCGTTGATCCCTCGTGGTCCTCAATTATCGCTACGCCCAAGTGCCGCCGGCGCGCGCTGAGCTCGCACACGGTGGCTTTGCCCTGCCGTGGGCCGGGTGCGCTTGGGCGTCGGCCCCAGCCTCTCGCCGCGAGCCGCTCTGCTTCGTCCGCCGCAGCGGCGATCGTACGGGACCCCGGACCCAATCGGTCAGCGGCTGCCGAGACCCGCAGCCAGGCGGTATATGGAAAGGCGGACGCCGTATCAGGTCTTCAAGGCGAGGATCTGGCAGCCACGGACCCGAGAAGGTCAACCGGGAAAAGTCGTGACGACCGCGGCCTGAAGCGCTGACCTCAGCGAGGTCGAGTGTCAGGTGATTACCGTACTTGTACAGCCTGGGCCCTGTCGCCAACGGATCGAGCATGTGTCGTACTCCGAGGCACACAAGGTGGTGCTCAAGTCCCTCCGCCCTGATTATCACAGTTACAAACGCCTCGACGAGGAGATCCGCATCGCCCGTCGCGCCGTCTGGGTGTCCAGGCGGCTCTAGGCCTCGGCGGTCTCGGACCTCCGTTCCGCGGTTGCCTTCTCTGGAAAACTATACTCGTCGAACTGTTGGTCCCAACAAAAGATTCGCCTCGCCTCGACCAACTCCAGCATGCGCGTTTCTCTCAACTCGGTCATCCCAAGTGAGGTGGTCCCGGTTTTTTGGACAGGTCGTTAAGGTGGATTCCAGAGCGGAAGAGGAGGCACCGAGATGGCCAGGAAGAGACGGCGGTTCACGGCGGAGTTCAAGGCACGGGTAGCGCTCGAGGCGCTGCGCGAGCGGGACAGCGTGCAGGCGATCGCGGCGCGGCACGAGCTTCATCCGAACCAGGTGACCACATGGAAGCGGCAGCTGCTCGAAGGGCTGCCGGAGGTGTTTGCCGGGGGCGCGGGCCGCAAGGCCGCCCTGGAGCACGAGGCGAAGATCCGGGACCTGCACGCCAAGATCGGGGAGCTCACGGTCGAGCGGGATTTTTTTCGGCGCGGGCTCAAGCGCTGAGCCGGGCGGAGCGGGGGCGGATGATCGAGCGGGACGGACCGCTGAGTCTTTCGAGGCAGTGCGCGCTGCTGGGCGTGAGCCGGTCGTCGCAGTACTACCGGCCGAAGGGGGAGAGCGCCGAGGACCTGGCGCTCATGCGGCGCATGGACGGGCTACACATGGCGTATCCGTTCTACGGGAGCCGGCAGCTGATGCGGCATCTGCGCCGCGAGGGCGTTGCCGCGGGCCGGCACCGGATCCGGCGGCTCATGCGCCTGATGGGGATGGAGGCGACCTACCGGCGGCCGCGCACGAGCGTGGCGAGTCCGGAGCACCGGGTCTTCCCCTATCTGCTGCGGGGCCTCACGATCTCGCGGGCGGACCACGTGTGGTGCGCGGACATCACCTATGTCCCGGTGACGCAAGGGTTTTTCTACCTGGTGGCCGTGATGGACTGGGCGACCCGGCACGTGCTCGCCTGGCGGCTGTCGAACACGATGGACGCGTCGTTCTGCGTCCAGGCGCTGGACGACGCGCTGGGCTGGAGGGCTCCGGAGATCCTCAATACGGATCAGGGCTCCCAGTTCACCAGCGAGACGTTCGCCGACCGGGTGCTGGGTGCGGGCGTGCGCTTCTCGATGGACGGCCGGGGCCGCTTCCTCGACAACATCTTCATCGAGCGGCTGTGGCGGTCGCTGAAGTACGAGGCGGTGTACCTCTACGAGCTCCGGGACGGGCCCGACGCCCAACGCATCATCGGCTCGTGGATCGACTTCTACAACGAAGCGCGCCCGCACTCGTCGCTGGGCGGACGGACGCCGGGCGAGGCCTATCGCGAAGGCGCGGAGGTGTGGTGAGGACGATCCGGCGCGACGCCACCCAACCGGCGCAACGACGCCTGCGATCGTCGCGGGATCTACGCGCGGCCCTTCCCTCCGTCTTCCCATCGGGAACCAGTCCCGACGGGAAGACGGAGGTTATATTCAAACCGGGCTCGAAGGAGAACACCCGGCCTCAAGCGGGACCCCGAGGGCTTTGGAGACCATCGGAATCCACCTTAAGATCGCCCTCGGACTGTCCAACGAAGTAGGACCACCTCATGGTGTGCTTTCAGCACGACATCATACGTATTCCATCTTTTGAGAGGTTCGTGTTCACTGCTCAGGCCATAGGTGAGCCCGAGCAAGAATTCAGTTTTGAGCCCTATGATTGGCCGCAGGCGACCAATCATCATTCACGGCTCGTCAAGGTGTCGCAGTGAGGGGGCGGTCTATGCGTAGTAGCACATTGGGATCCTGCGGAGAAGGTAGATGACTCATCGCTTGCTGCTGCCTGACCTTGAAATACGCTCGGGAGCGTTCGGAAAGGTCCACCGGAACAACATCTACAATGTCATCGCTGTGTCCGTACTAGGCGGTGAGCCAATGCGCCTGACTGCCGACGCATTGAGCGCAAATGAGTTCTCATCCTACGTGGAGAACCTAAAGAAGCGATTAGACACTCTTGTGGCAGAGGCGAGGGCCGACGAGACGAAGCTTCGAAAGAGCCAGGGTCTACCCCTTATGAGGCCGTCAGCTCCCGATATCGAAGAGCCTCCCGATCCAGGAGCCGGGTCATGATCGTCTCGAAGATGTACGGGTTGTGCCGGTTGTTGAACCTGAACTCGACCTCGGAGAGGTAGGCGTCCAGGTGCTTCGCGCTGATCTGGTGCCACGCGCCGACGATGGAGCGCTTGAGCAGGCTCCAGACGCCCTCGACGCTGTTCGTGTGAACGTCACCGGCCACCCACTCCTCCTCGGAGTGCCTGACCGTCTCGTGGCGCGTGTCGTGGTCGGCGATCCCGAGGTAGGACTTGAGCTCGTCGGTGTAAATCGCCTCGGTGTCGGGCCGCGTGTTCCTGGCGATGAAGGCGTGGAGCGTGGCCCGCTTGATGTCGGGAACGGCCTTGATGCGGACCTCGCCGCCACGCTGGACGGCCCCTGCCACCCATGTCTTGTCGACCCGGTTGCCGGTCCCGACCCCGCGCCTCTTGCCGCCGATCAGGGTCTCGTCCACCTCGACCACCCCGAACAGGGTCGGGCCGCCGACTACACGGCTCTTCATGGCCGTACGGATGCGGTGGCACAGGTGCCACGCGGTCTTGTAGGAGACGCCGATCGTCCGCTTGATCTGGTTCGCGCTGATGCTCTTCTTCGACTCGCAGATCAGGTAGATCGTCACGAACCACTTCCAGAGCGGAGGGTTCGTGTTGTCGAAGATCGTCCCAGACGTGACGCTGAAGCGGTAGCGGCACCCGTTGCAATCGAACTGGTCGCGGGTGCTGATCTCGGAGACGGACAGGCCCCCGCAACGGGGGCAGCAGACGCCAGCGGACCAGCGCAGCTTTTCGAGATACTCGCGGCAAGTCTCTTCGTCGCGGAACTTCTCGATCAAGGAAATCAGATTGATTCTCCCGTCCTAGCTGTCTCTCGCGAAGGCGGTACAGCGCTAATGGGCGCGGCGTTTCAACGGACCGGACCAGCGGCCTCCCGGTTTCGACGCTCGCTGGCCAGATAGGCCGACCGGTCGTCCATGAGTCGGCCAAAGTGGGATCGCTTCGGTCGTAACCGTTCGGTCGAGGTATGGAATCACCCTGCCGACGGGTGAGGCTCGGTGCGCACGGGCGACCGGACTCCTTTGATGGCAGCCACTTTCAACCTCCTCCCGGTCCGCGTCATCACACCACGACCGAACGGCTACCTTCGGTCGGCGCTCACCCGGCGACGCCTCGTATCGGGCGCGGCCAACCCCTGCTGCAGCGGCCCGTTCGTTTTGTATATCCGAAGTGATCCACAACGTATCGGCGACCGGCTAACCGCCAGCGTAGCAACGGGTTACTGAATCATTCGCCGGTTCAACCAGGACTGCACGATCTGCCGCACTTGCCGTTGGCCGATGGCTGATTGCAGCGTTACCGAAATAGCGAGAAAACGGCATCGAATGGCAGGAATCCGGGTCGCATCGGGTCCCGTGTCAGCAGTTCGTCGTGAGTTCCTCACGCTGGCCAAGGTCACGTGGGTGGCCCCCCGTATGACGGCCCACACCTACGCGGGACTCCTCAGCGATCACAAGTGGACGATAGGTCAGTGGTGGTACGGGAAGGAAGACTGCTGCATCGACCGATGGGCCGGGAACGGGCGCGGCGCCCACACGATCGTTCACGAGGTCTTCCGCCTGTTCAGATTTCGGCGCCCGGACACACCGCCCGACAGAGGCGGCGTCCTGACAAGCTCAGAGCTTCTATGGCGGCGTCGCCGGAGCTATGCGCGGAGCTTTTTCACGACAGTGCGCACGCGATCGGTATCGTCCGAGCCCCGGCGCCCCCACACTTGGCGGAGGAGCGCGTCCGTGGTCACCCCCGCATGGTCGTGGGTAGCCAGCAAGCAATGCTCCCTCCTCGATCAGCAACGCCAGCACCGACCGCAACTTCGTTAGGTCCTAAGCCGGGGGCGGTCCCGGGCAGCTCCGGGCGGGGCACCGTCCGCTTCAGCGGCGCACGGCCTCGAGCAGGAGCTGCCCCACCTCCCGGTTCTCCTTCAGTCCACCGAAGCGCTCCGCACCAGGACCCACGGCGAAGAGCGGAACGAACGCCGCCGAGTGGTCCTCGGTGGTGTACTGCAGGCTGTCGGCGCGGCGCTCGGCCGTGGGGAGGCCGATGCCGCCGGTCTCGTGGTCCGCGGTCACGACGACGAGCGTCTGGGGGCTCCGGCGGCGGAAGTCGAGCGCCAATCGTACCGCGTCGTCGAAGGCGAGCATCTCCCGGACGAGGATCTCGCGCCCGGCGTTCCGATGAGCCTCCGTGTCGGTGCCCTCGCTTTCGACCATCAGGAAGAACCCCCCGGGGCGGCCCTCCAGCATCTCGAGTGCGACGGACATCATGGCCGCAAGGCTGGGTGACCGCTCCGCTGCGGGCGCCATCTCGCCCTCGGCGAAGAGGCCGAGAAGAGCGGTCTCCTGATCGGTACGAACGGCTTCCAGCTCTGTGACGGACTCGACGATCTCGTACCGCTCCCTGGCCAGAGTCCAGAGATCGACGCCCGCCCGCTCCTCCGCAATGTCCAACAGCCCTCGGCCGCCCCCCATGAGCACGTCCACGGGCAGGTTGATCATCTGCCGGAAGATGCTCACTTGCTCCCTGCGTGAGAGGGCATGGGCGCCGAAGGCTGCCGGAGTGGCATCGGTGATGTACGTCGTCGTGACGAGCCCCGTCCCCATCCCTTGCCGCTTGGCGGCTTCCAGCACGGTTTCCAGGTGGGCCGAGTCGGGCCCGACGGCAACGGCTCCGAAGAACGTTCGAGTGCCGGTAGACAGCGCGGTGGCGCCCGCCGCGCTTCCCGTCACGACATGGCCGTGGCCTCTGGTATCGACGAGGCCTGTCACGGGGAACTCCCGCACCGCCAGCTCGCTCCGGGCGAAGTAGGCAAGCGTCCAGTGCTCGACGCCCGCCCCGTCGGCGATCATCACGATGAGGTTTCGGGACGCCAGCCCGCTCGGAGCCTCGGGGGTGCAGGCCCACGCCCAAAGCGCGGCGAGCGCGACGAGCCCGAGCGAAGGACGGGAAGATCCGGTCATTGAAAAGGTCCTTAGGCTCATCCTAGATCCACGCGCCTTCTTTGATCGACGTAGACACTCGGGGGTTGGCGCTCTCGCTTCCTCCCCGCCGATCCGCTCCTCCGGGGCGGAGTCCGCGGGCCCTGGCCCAAAGCGTCCTTTCCCGGGGCCTCCCGAGCAACGCGGTCGGGCCCGCCGTCCAGAGGCCCTGAGTCGTTCCCATGCCGCGTGCGAGAATGTAGCAGGCCCGCTGTCACGACCCCGAGAGATTCTTGTATCGGCGCTTGCCAGCCCCCCGGAGTCGCCTGCGAGGGATGGCGCCGCCGCCCGGCCGGCTAGGCGGTCGCCCCGGCCCCGGCGCGGCGGCGGAGCCACTCCACCACGCACAAGAGCAGCACGGCAAAGCCGATCAGGAAGGTCGCCACGGCCAGGATCGCAGGACTGATCTGCTCGCGCACGCCGGCCCACATCTGTCGCGGGATCGTGCGCTGCGCCTCGCCGGCCATGAACAGCACGACCACCACTTCGTCGAACGAGACGGCGAAGGCGAACAGCGCGCCCGAGACGACGCCGGGTGCGATCAGCGGCAGCTCCACTCGGCGGAACGTGCGCCACGGGCCGGCCCCCAACCCGTTGGCGGCACACGTCAGGTTGCGGTCGAAGGATGCGAGAGTGGCGGTTACGGTGATGACGACGAACGGCGTGCCGAGAGCCGCGTGGGCCAGGATCAATCCCAGGTGGGTCTGCGTGAGGCCGAGCGCCGAGTAGAAGAAAAACATGCCGGTCGCCGAGATGACGAGCGGCGTGACCATGGGCGAGAGGAGGAGCCCCATCGCGAGACGGCGCGCCGGCATGGCGCGGCTCGCGAGCCCGAGGGCGGCCAGCGTGCCCAGGCCGGTCGCCAGCAGGGTGGCCGCCGTGCCGATGAACAGACTGTTCGCGAGGGCGCGCCGCCACACCGGGTCGCTGGCCACCTGGCGGTACCAGCGGAGCGAGAACGCCTCGGCGTCGAGGCGCAGCATGCCCTCGGTGAACGTGAAGTACGGCTCGACGTTGAAGCTGAGCGGCACCATGACCACCAGCGGCACGAGCAGGAACGCGAAGATCCCTACGCAGGCCGCGAGGTAGGCCGCGCGCCCCACGCCGACGCCGAGCCCCTCCGCCCTCATCCCAGCCTCATCCGCTCCACCCCGACCACCCGGTCGTAGACGAGGTAGAGCGCCGCCACCGACAGGAGTAGGATCCCGCCCAGCGCGCTCGCCAGTCCCCAGTTCAGGGAGGTCTGCATGTGGTAGGCGATGAAGTTCGAGATCAGCTGGCCGCTCTGGCCGCCCACGAGCGCCGGGGTGATGTAGTAGCCGATGGCCAGGATGAAGACCAGCAGCGAGCCGGCGCCGACGCCCGGCACGGTCTGGGGCCAGTAGACGCGCCAAAAGGCCCGGGGAAAGCCGGCGCCCAGCGAGGCGGCGGCGGCCATCTGCCGCCGGGGGATGGAGCGCATCACCGAGTAGAGGGGCAGGACCATGAACGGGAGCAGGATGTGGGTCATGGCCACGAGCGTGCCGGTCATGTTGTGGACCAGGGCGATGCGTCCGTCGTCGGCGACCAGCCCGGCCCAGACGAGCAGGTCGTTGATGACGCCCTGCGTCTGCAGCAGGACGATCCAGGATGTGGTGCGGACCAAGAGCGACGTCCAGAACGGCACGAGCACGAGCGCGAGCAGCCAACCGGCGCGCCGCACGGGGGCGTGCGCGATGAGGTAGGCGATGGGATAGCCCAGGAACAGGCAGAACACCGTGACGGCTAGGCTGACGGCGAACGTGCGCCCGAACAGCCGTACGTAGATACGCTCGTCCGCCGGGCGGAGCTCGATAGAGCCGTCGGGCGCTCGGTCCAGATCGACGGCGTGCAGGTAGTGGCGCGCCGTCAGCCGGTCGCCGGCCGTGCGGACGGCGCGCCAGGTCCCCGGATCGCCCCACTCGGGGTCGATGTCGAGGAACGCCTCCGGCCCCGCGCCGGCCGGCATGTCACGGAGCTCGCGCGCCGTCCGGACCAGGACGCTCCTGAGGCCGCCCTGCACTCGGTTGATCCGCGTGGCGACGCGGCCGAGCGTTCCTTCGTCCGCCGCGCGAGCGAGCTCCGTGGCGGCCGCGGCGTAGACGGCCTCGGGGGGCGGCTCCCGGCCGTCCCACTCGCCGAGCAGGGCCAGCGTCTGGGGCATGATGTCCGCCACCGTCGGATCGTAGACGCTCCTGACGAGCATCATCGCTACCGGCAGGGCGAACGTGACCGCGATGAACGCAGCGAGCGGCAGGACCAGCCCGCCGGCCCTGAGCCGCGCTCGGATCACTGCGCCAGCCAGGCGCTGAACCGCTCGTTCATCTCGTCCATGTGGTCGCTCCACCACAGCCAGTCGCTCTGTAGAACTCGCACCATGTTATCCGGGTGCGTCGGCATGTGGGGATTCATGTCGACGCCGGTCTCGACGTGCGTCCCCACGAGCGGCAGACCCGACCGTCGGGCGGGGCTGTAGGCGATGTGGCCGCCGACGGCGGCCATCGACTCCGCGGTGGTGGCAAAGCGGACCAACTCGAGCGCGGCCTCGAGGTTCCTGGTGCCGGCGACGATGCCCAGCTGGCCCGTATCGAGCACCTGGCCGTCCCAGACAATCACAAAGGGCTGGCTCTCGAGCACCTGGGCGTTGAAGATGCGGCCGTTGTAGGCCGTCGTCATCGCCACCTCGCCGTCGGCGAGCATCTGCGGCGGCTGCGCCCCGGCCTCCCACCACACCACCTCATCCTTGATGGTGCCGAGCTTGCCCAAGGCCCGCTCCACCCCCTCGGGCGTGTCGAGCACGGCGTATACCTCTTCGAGGGGCACGCCGTCAGCCATCAGCGCGAACTCCAGATTGACGAGAGGGGTGCGGCGCATCCCGCGGCGGCCGGGAAAGCGCTCCAGATCGAAGAAGTCCTCGATCGTCCGGGGCTTATCGCCCGGCGTACGCTCGTCGTTGTAGGCGTAGACGGTCGAATAGAGCACCATGCCCACGCTGCATTCCAAGAGCGTCTCGGGAAGGAAGTCGTCCGTGGCCGGCGTGCCGTCGGGAGCGGGCGGGAGCTGGGCGGCGTCGATCCCCTCGAGCAGGCCCTCGTCGCAGCCGCTGACCGCGTCGGCAATTTCAAGGTCGACGACGTCCCAGTGCACGTTGCCCGACTCCACCTGGGCGCGCACCTGGGCCAGGCCGCCGTTGTAGTCCTCCAGGCGCACCTCGATTCCGGTCTCGGCCATGAAGGGCTCGAGGTAGCCCTTCCTGATGGCCTCGCCGTAGGAGCCGCCCCAGGAAACGACGGTCAGCGAGTCCGCGGGCTCGCCGCCGCAGCCCAGGGCCAGGGCCGCGATGGCGGCCGCACCGATGGTCCATCCGTGTTTGCCTGTCATGGCGTGTCCTCCTCGTCTTCGGGGTCGAGCACCCTGCAGTCGGTCGGGGTCCAGCCGATGCGGACGCGGTCGCCTTCCAGAACGGCGCCGTGGCCGACCATGTTGGGAATCTTGACGATGAAGTCCGAGTGGCCGCAGACATCGACTCTCAAGCGAAGATGGTCGCCCAGAAACGTGATGTCCTCGAGGCGGGCGTCGAACTCGTTGGTGTAGAGGCCCGGCGTCGGCGCGATGGCGACCCGCTCGGGCCGGATCGAGATCGTCGTGCGGTCGCCGGGCCCGCATTCGGCGACGCGGAACGCCTGGACGAGCTGGCCGCCGACGTCGACATCGCATATCTCGTCCCGGACGGCGACAACCGTGCCGGCCAGGCGGTTGTTCTCGCCGATGAAGCGAGCGACGAATGAGCGCTCGGGTTCCTCGTAGAGCGTTTCGGGCGAGGCGGCCTGCTCGATGCGGCCGGCGCGGAAGACCGCGACCCGGTCCGACATGACCATCGCCTCGTTCTGGTCGTGCGTGACGTAGAGGACCGTGACGCCCAGGTCGGCGTGGATGCGGCGGATCTCGTACTGCAGCTCCTCCCTTAGCCGCCGGTCGAGTGCGCCGAGCGGCTCGTCCATCAGCACGAGCTCGGGCTCGAACACCAGCGCTCGGGCAATGGCCACCCTCTGCTGCTGGCCACCCGAGAGCTGGCTCGGCCGCCGGTGCTCGAGCCCCTCGAGCCGCACCAGCTCCAGGGCGCGGCCGACCCGCTCGCGGCGGGCCGCAGGATCGAGCCCGCGCACCTCGAGCGGGAACGACAGGTTCCCGGCCACGGTCATGTGAGGAAACAGCGCGTAGTTCTGGAACACCATGCCGATGCCCCGGCGCCGGGGTGCCACCTCGTTCATGGCCCGGCCGTCGATGCGGATCGTGCCCGAGGTAGGCTCCTCGAACCCGGCGAGCATCATCAGGCAGGTCGTCTTGCCCGACCCCGAGGGGCCGAGCAGCGTGAGGAACTCGCCCTTTTGGACCGTCAGGTCGAGGTCGCTTACGACCTCGGTCCGCCCGTCGAAGCTCTTGGTGACACGTTCGAACTCGACATGGTCAGGACCGTCGGGCGGCTGGCGTCTTGGCCGCATCCTGCGGATTCCCTCCCGCAGCTCACTACTTAGGGTTGTCCCACCCTGAGTTGTCCCACCCTCGCGCCGCTCTCGCACAACGGTGCCCTTTCTCCTCTAGATCCCGGGTCCCGGGGGCGGACTCACGGTCGGGTCGACGGTCGTCAATCTTCGAGTTCTTCGAAGGTCAGATTGAGGATCGGATAGTCGGACCAGGCCCGGTAGTCGAAGTGCCACCACTCGTAAGGATAGATCGTGAATCCCTGCTTCTCCATCGCCGTTCTGAGCCGGTTCCTGCTCTCCCGCTCCCGCACGCTCAGGCCCGGATAGTCGGGATAGGAGCGTTCGGTGAACTCATCGTAGCCGCTTCCCATCTCCACGTGCCGGCCCGACCCCAGGTCGTAGAGCGTCAGATCCACGGCCGCCCCGCGGTTGTGCCGCGATCCAGAAGCCGGATCGGCCACGAAGTCCCGGAGATCCTCGGGCGCCCCCTCCCAGAACATCCAGGTGACGTACCACGGACGATAAGCATCGAAGATGAGCAGGCCAAAGCCTTGCTCCCCCCCAGGCAAGCCGGATGACCTTGTGAAGCGATTCTTGCAGCCTTCCGGCGGGGACATGAACTGATCAAGCTTGAGTCCGCAAGTCACTTGATCCTCACGAGAACCACACAGATCCTGATGTTGATACCTGTGGGTCCTACTAACGCTTAGGATATACCGAGCAAATCCGAATCATCAACCGTGAGCGCGTCTGCGGATCCGTCGCGGGCAAGGTGTTGCAGAGAATGTTGCGTCCATCGCCCCAGACCACCGGGTCAACTCTAGTGGAGGGTAATCTCTCTTCATCGCTCCGCCGCCACCGCTTCCATGACAAAGGCACCCCACTTCTGCAGAGCGTCTCGCTTCTCATATAGGAGGTAGCGGTCCCGGTCCCCTGTGTACCTCGCGAATCCGAGAGTCGCTTCCTTATGGCCGAGTACAGCGTCCGCTACATGGGCGGGGATCGCGAGTCCGCCGTCCTCTATGGCCCGGACGGCGTGGGTCCGGAAGGCCGTACGGAAGTCATGGACGGTCCAGCTTGGGATCGGGGTCTTCTTGCGCACCCTGGAGAGTGAGCCGCCCATGTTCGTCAAATAGGGTCTCTTCGCCTTTGCCCGTGACGGGAAAACCCATGTATCCGAGTCGGCAGCCTCCCTCAACTCCTCGATGACTTCGCATCCTTCGGTCGAGAGCGGAATAACGTGGGTACGCTTTCCTTTGAAGTGTTCTGGCGGAATCGTCCATAGGTCTCCGGTGATTCCGTCCCATCGCATCGCGCACACCGATCCGATCCGCTGACCCGTCAATAGCGCGAGGCGGAAGGCACCACGTGTAGCGGGTGTCTCGTCGCCGGTCGCCTGCCAGATGACCTGAATCTCTTCTCGAGTCAGATACCGATCCCTTCCCACTTCCTCGGCCGGTAGCTCGACCAAGTGGGCAGGATTGGCCTCCAGAGTCGGAAATCCTCTGCGAAGTCCATCGTTGAAGATCAGCCGGATGAGGCCCAGCGTCCGATTCGCAACGATCGGGGCCCCTCTCTTGGCAATATCCTCGACGAGGTGGACGATCTCCCGTCTAGTGATGTCCGCAGCTGGCCGATGACCCCACACGGGCAAAAGTTCCTTGCCGAGAATCCGCGTTCTTTCCAGCCGGGTCGCTTCCCGGGTCCGCATCGCCCGTGCCTCCAGTACTTCGTCGGCGAGTTCCTTGAACGTGTAACGGCCCGCTCTGCGGTCAGCACGCTCCATTGCAGGATCCTCTCCCGCGTCGGCTTGCCGTTGCACTTCGCGCGCAGCCGCTCGCGCTTCCGCCAGACTCAGACTCGGGTAGCCTCCCAGCTTCTGACGGCGATGCATACCGTTCATCCGATACCTGACGCTCCACGTCTTGGTGCCGCTCTCGCCACTCACCCGCAGGACCAGTCCGGGCGTAACCGTGTCCCAGAATTCCTCACGAGCCCGATCCGTTCCCAACGCCATGACCCCACGCGCGCTTAGCTTCAGTCTCGGCACTATCACCCCCCCTGTTTGGATCTGTGGGGTCCAGTGTGGGGTCCACGATATCGTGCACAGCACGCTACTGCAGTGGACACCCATAGACGTAGTATACCTCGTAAGTGCAGTAATGACAAGGTTTATTGGGAACTGGGAGGGATGCCGTTGGATGGTAATAGATGGACAAGTAACTGATTAAGAGTCAGTTGCTCTACCAGTTGAGCTAGTGGGGCGACACCTTTTATCTCTTTATTAGCAAGCAACCTACACGGTCAGCACTTCCGCGCCAACACGGCCAAGAAAGGGCAGTGCGGCCCAAGTGTGGCCCATTCTCGCCCAACCACCCGCCTGATGAAGCTTCGCGAGCTTGGCCACGCCTTCCTCGAAATTCGATTTATAGACTGACTTGGATTGGATGTTCTCCTTTAATGGTTTCAACGGGAGTCCCGTCTCCTTGTCGTCGCCGACACGGCACGACTCCAGGTAATCCGCCAGGTTCGACTCTCGGATGCGCATCGTGCGACGACCGAGCTTCACCGCTCCCAGCAGTTCTGCGCGGCTGTACACGCACGCCCGATCCGTTCCGAGTCGGTCGGCGACCTCGTCGGGGCTGAGGTGGCGCCCCAACGTCGGGTCCAGCTCCGGTTCGGGCTCGGGCGCAGTCAAGAGCCTGTGGTCCGTAGGCTCGGGCACGGCCGGTCCCCTCCGTCGGCTTCGTTGAACTACACACCCCAATGCCAACTTCGGAGGGTCCAGCATGCCTATGTTGTTCTACGGAAGGACGTTAGGCTGCGGTAGACGCGCTCGGAGCGTGACAAGGGGGAGCCCAATGAGCGCATTCGTCGACCCGAGTCACGTCCTTTTAATCCGTAGGTCGTGGGTTCGAGACCCACCCGGCTCATTGGACGGGAGTCCAGGAGTACCTGGGCGTCCGGCTTTTTGGTGTCGGTGAGTTAGGGGGCGAAAAGGGGCATACGGGACCCCAAGCAGGACCCCAAAAACTCGGGTTGGGTCATGAGGAGTGACGGGACTTGGGCGGTAGAGTGAGGAACTCACGCCCCCTCACTAGCTCAGTCGCACTGCCGAAACCACGTGCGCGTAACCCATAGCCCCCGTATCATCCGCTCCAGCACCACGAGGACCTGATGGGGGAGCTGCTTCGCTGGGGGTGCTCTGGCCGAAGAGAGGCTGGAATGAAACCGCTACAGCCACTGCCGCTCCTCCTGGCAACGGTGGCTCGGATGTCCGCCGATCATGTATGAAGCGAGCTTAGTCTACAAACGCGGTAAAGCAGAGGAGCTGATTGTCCCCTTCAGCCGTCAAATCGTAGTGGGTCGGCCGCCGGGCAAACACACGCCGTTCGAAGCGCACTTGGCGATCGACGAAGCCACCGTGTCACGACGCCATTGCGTGGTGCGTCAGTCCTCGAGAGGCGAGTTTTTTCTTCGTGATGAGAGCACGAACGGGACTCGCGTCGACGGAAGGCGCCTCTTCCCGAAGACCGAGGTCCAGATCGTTCAGGGTGCGACGATCGAGGTAGCCGAGGGACACTCGGTGATCTTGGAGATCGGCGAGGTCTCGGATGAGACATGGGATGGGTCGGCCACGTTTGGCGAGACGAGTCCGGCCGGGCCTGCCGAGACCGAGGTCGCCATACTTGTCGGGGATGTTGCCGATTATACGACACTCAATCGGCAGTTCTCTGCCACCGATGTCGCGGCTTCTGTGAAAAGCGTGTTCGCCGAGCTGGAGCTGGTGATCACTGACTTTCGAGGCACGATCAAGGAGTATCAAGGAGACGCGATATTCTCGTTTTGGGAGTTTGACGGGAACGCGCCCGATCGGCACGCGCTCCAAGCCTGTCGGTGCGCACTGGCCTTGCAGGCTAGGGTAGCGGAGCTCGCCGAGGACGCAGACGTGTGGAGGTTCCGAGGCGAATTCCCACTGAATATGGAATGGGCGATCACCACTGGAATCGTCGCGATCAGTCCCGTCGGGCGGGAGCGCCCGGGATTGAACATGGTAGGCGACGTAGTGAACTACGCCTTCCGGCTCGAAAAATTGGCCGGCGAGCAGTTCGGGACCATCCTGGTTTCCCAATCGACCGAGGCCAGAGTACGAGACGCGTTCGACCTGCGTAGCATCGGCGAGCATTCCGTGGAGGGACGCTCAGAAGAGTCCATCTTCGCTCTGGACGGGGTGAGGAGCTACTAGTGAAGTCACACCGTGTCGGTCCAAGCGCTTTTCTCGTTCCCTTGATCTTCTGCTCATCCCTGATGCGGGCCTGGACGGAGAGATTGGTACGTCGGACGATTTCTTTCCCCAATCGGACTGCGAGGCGAGCAACGCTCGGGTTTTTTCTGGAGCCCAGATTTGTTGTCGGAGTCTACGCCGACCGCGTCGGACTCTACGTTTTTACCTGGGTGGCCGTGTCCAGGATTTCTGAGACGGAAGCCGGCACACGGTCCGTCGAGCTGGAGTTCGTCGGCATCCCATTGAATGTGCCGACACAGCCGGAGGCGTATTCGGTCGACGTAACCCGTACCAGCCTTGCGGCCTATGTACGCCCGGGCCTCCTCATCCGCCTCACTTCGCACGTGAACCTCGACCTGGGTCTCACCCCTGGGTTTAGCTCCTGGGGAGAGCCAGATCCGAGGGTGGAGCCTGATTTCACTGGCTGGAATTCCACCAAGAGTTGGTATGTTTTGGGAGGATGGGTCGGCCTCGTGATCGGCATAGGTTAGGTGAGTGTCGGCGCCTAGCGCTGCCCGCCTAATTCGGCCAGACACTGCATGTGGTGGGCCGCCACACCCCTCCGTCCCAGGTCGCGTTCGCGATGACGTGCCCCCAGGTGCCGCCGCTGAAGCCCGGCTGATGTCCCGGGGTTGCTCGGTCTCAGTTCTTGCGGGCCGAGACACTTCTGGGACACCACACTAGAAGGCCGAAAGGCCGGTCACGGCCTGACCCAGGATCAGCCCGTGGATGTCGTGGGTCCCTTCGTAGGTATACACGGACTCGAGATTCGCCATGTGCCGCATGGAGTGGTACTCCACCAGGATCCCGTTGGCGCCCAGAAGCCGGCGGGCCTCCCGCGCGATGTCGCACGCCATGTCGCAATTCGCCCGCTTCGCCAGCGATACCTGTTGCGGGGTCACCGTTCCGGCGTCCTTCAGCCGTCCGAGCTGAAGGCACAGCAGCTGGCCCTGAGTGATCTTGGTCAGCATGTCGGCGAGCCGGACCTGCTGGATCTGCTTGCCCCCGATGGGCTCCCCGAACATCACGCGCTCGGTAGCGTAGCTCCGGGCTTCGTCGAAGCAGGCCATGGCGGCCCCCACGGCTCCGAAGGAGATGCCGTAGCGGGCCTGGGTGAGGCACTTGAGGGGGTTCTTGAGCCCCGTGGTCTCGGGCAGGAGCGCGCTGTCCGGAAGATGGACTTCCTCCATGTGTAGCTCGCTCGTGTCGGACGCCAGGAGCGAGAGCTTGCCCTTCTGGTCGCGGGCCGAGAAGCCGGGCGTGTCCGTGGGCACGACGAACCCTCGAATTCCATCGAGATCGCCGATCTCGCCGATCTGGGCCCAGACGATGGCCACGTCGGCCATGGAGCCGTTGGTGATCCACATCTTGGTGCCGTTCAGGAGCCACCCGTCGTCGGTCCTCTTGGCCGTGGTGATCATCCCGCCCGGGTTCGACCCGTAGTCGGGCTCGGTGAGGCCGAAGCACCCGATCTTCTCCGCAGACGCCAGCTTGGGAAGCCACTCCCGCTTCTGCTCCTCGCTTCCGAACGCGTAGATCGGGTACATGACCAGGGCGCCCTGCACGGACGCGAAGGAGCGGATGCCCGAGTCGCCCCGCTCGAGCTCCTGATTGATGAGCCCGTAAGCCACGTTGTTGAGTCCGGCGCAGCCGTACTCCTCGGGAAGGTTGGCGCCGAGCATCCCCAGCTCGGCGAGCTCGGGGATGATCTCCTTCGGGAAGCGGCGCTCGATGTACGCTTCACCGATGAGGGGGATGACCCGGTCTTCCACCCACTCCCGCACGGTGTCCCGGATCATGCGCTCCTCCTCACTGAGGAGGCTGTCGACGTCGTAGAAATCTATCCCCTGGTACTTGCCTGGCATGGGTTTCCTCGCAGCTGCGTTTGGTCGGTGGGACACCACACTATTGTGGATCCTGCCCTGGAGGAACGGCCTCAACGGCGTGGCGGTTGCCGATGCGCGCCGTGGCGTAGAGAACCTCCCGCGCCACCCGTGCGCTGACGTAGAAAGCGGCCAAGACCATCCCGACCCAACCGCCGATCACGAGGTTGGACGGTACAATGTAGAGCCAGATCCAGAGGGAGAGGATGACGGCCACGACCAACCCCACGACCCAGCTCTGTGAGGTGGCCCGGGCGTGGGCGGCTTCGCGGCAAGCCTCGCACCACAGCATTCGGTCGAGATCCGGCCGTCGCTTCATCTCGAGGCAGCGGACACAGGCCACCTCGTCCGGGTCACTCTTTCCCCAAGTCACGCCAGAGCCCGCACTACGGCGTCAGTGAGCTCAGCGGTGGAGGCCTCCCCGCCCATGTCGCGGGTCCGGGCCTCGCCCGAACATACCACGCCGTTGAGGGCGACCCGGATACGGTCGGACACGTCGGGCTGCCCCACGTGGTCGAGGAGCAGGCACGCCGACAGGAGCAGCCCGGTCGGGTTCGCGACGCCCTGCCCGGCGATGTCCGGAGCGGAGCCGTGCACCGCCTCGAACATGGCGGCGTCCTCGCCGATGTTGCCGGCGGGAGCGAATCCCAGGCCACCCACGAGCCCCGCCATCAGATCGCTCAGGATGTCACCGAACATGTTCTCCATCACCAGGACGTCGAAGCGGTACGGATCCAGCACCAGCGCCAGGGCCGTGGCGTCGATGATGCGGTCCTCCCACTCGATCTCGGGATAGTCGGCGGCCATCTCGCGCCCGACCTCGAGGAAGAGCCCCTGGGTGTACTTCAGGATGTTGGCCTTGTGGGCAAGGGTCACCTTCTTGCGACCGTGCTTCCGGGCGTATTCGAAGGCGTAGCGGAGGATGCGCTCGGCACCGAAGCGCGTCACGATCATCACGGACTCGGCCGCCGCTTTGGGATCTCCCTCCATACCGATGTAGTGCTCGACACCTACGTAGAGGCCTTCCGTGTTCTCACGGATGAGGACGAGGTCGATGTCCTCGTAACGGCCGCCCGGCACGATGGTGAGGGCCGGGCGCACGTTGGCGTAGAGGTCGAACTCCTTGCGGAGCGCCACGTTGATGGAGCGGAAGCCCGAGCCCGAAGGAGTCGTGAGCGGGCCCTTGAGCGCCAACCCGCTCTGGCGCATGGAGTCCAGGGTGGCCTCCGGAGAGGGGTGTGCGCGACGTCGAGAGCGGCGATCCCCGCCAGCTGCATATCGTACTCGAGGCCCGCGTCGGCGGCTCGCAGGATATCGAGGGTGGCGTCGGTGACCTCCGGCCCGATCCCATCTCCGGGGATGACGGTGACGGCCTTGGTCATGCGACGGATCGTCCTTCAAGCAGAGGCATGCCGCAATGTAATGTGAAGTCGCAGGGCGGGCGCCTTACTCCGGGCGATCAGCGTCCCACGAACTCGCTGCTGTATTCGAACTCGGTGTGATCCTCACCCCACTCGACGAGATCCTCGAGGAACGTGGGCCGCTTGGTACCGTCGCGACGCGCCTTGCCCGAGATGTTCCTGGCCCGCTTCCAGGTCAGCTGGTTGAGCTGGCTCCGCCTTAGGAACGCGCGTGCGACCTCGGTGTCCCGCCGACTCGTCTGGGTGATGACACGAACGCCCGAGAGACCGGGGTAGTCCCGGAGCAAGGTCTCGGTCTCTTCGGTGAAGAGGTAGATGTAGGGTCCGACCTTGGCCCACAGGGTGCCGCCGCGACGGACCTGCTGGAGCGGCTGGTTCACGGTGATCTCCAAGACGTTGCCGCTGACGCGGAAGCTCAACGCCCACGACGATTCGTAATGGGCTCGCGCCTCGGCCTCGGAGGGCACCGGGAGGTCCGAGACCTCGCAGGCCGCACCACCGAGGACCATGATGGAGGTCAAGGCCAGGCCGACCTTCGAGAATCTATTCGCAATCATGCTCTTCATTCTGCTATCGCATGTACCAAAACAGCATCTCCGCCAGCCTCTCCACGGCCGAGGCCACCGATCCGAAGTCGGCTACCTGGCCGGGCTGACCGGCCACCACCCCGAACCAGATCACCCGTCCGGTCGTCACGTCAATGATGGTGGAGACGATCTCTACCACCGAGACGCCTGCCGCCCCTTCGGCTCCCCCGCGCAGAGTCACGGGGATGAACGCCACATCGGCGTTGGCCAGCTCTCCCAGGCGGCGCACCTGGCCGTAAAGCGGATCCCCCACCCGGTCCACCTCGCCGGCAAGGAACATGCCCACACCCAGCCGGTCCACCGTGCTCTGGACGGCCGGGGCGCGCCGGAGGGTCGCTCGGAGCTCCTCCGGAAAAACCCAATCGACCTCCCTACCTTGAGCCCGGAAGGCGAAAGCGATCTCCGGGTCCACATCTCCCGGTACACCCTGCCGGATCTGCGTCGGGTATACCATGACCCGTCTCCCCCGAAGATCCGGTACGAAGCCGCGGGTGCTTCCAGCCTCGGGAGGCGCCCCGGTGCCCCGTCCTCCGCACCCCTGTACGAGCAGAGTCGCAAGCACCGTGCCCACCACACCTACGACGAGAGGGAAGCGAGCGACGCGCTCGAAGGTCTTCTGCGAATCCATCGGCCTCCCTGTCACGGTCACGAGGGGCGTGAGCACCTCGCTGGCTGAACCGTGAAAAGTATGCAAAGCGCGGAGGGCGGTACACCCCGCCCGCCTGAGGAGAATACGGGAGGGGTGCCGTCAGGATTTCGGCTCGGTTGCAGGACTACCGGGACCCGGTAGGGCGCGGCTCCCTTCACTCCCCGGCGTCGGGCTCCTCCGACTTCCCGGACTCCCCATCCTCTTCCGGCTCCAGAGTCAGGGCAGCGGAGTTGATGCAGTAGCGGAGGCCCGTGGGCCGCGGGCCATCGGGGAATACGTGACCGAGGTGACCGCCACACGAGGCACACAAGACCTCTGTGCGACGCGTGAAGAGGCTCCGGTCCTCCTCTGTGCCCACGGACTCGCCCTCCACGACGTCGTAGAAGCTCGGCCAGCCGCTCCCCGAGTCGAACTTCGTGTCGGAGTGGAAGAGGGGGGTGCCGCAGCCAGCACACACGTACGTTCCAGCGTCCTTGCTGTCCCAGTATTCGCCGGTGAAGGCCCGTTCGGTCCCCTTCTCTCTCAGGATCTGGAACTGTTCGGGAGTGAGGGCCTCCCGCCACTCGGTTTCCGTCTTCTCCGGTTTGTCTGACACGATCGTCTCCTGGACGGCGGGGGTCGTGGCGCGCTCCGTAAACTAGCGCGGTTCGCGGCCTCGGCTATTCCCCGCGCCAAATCTCGGTGTCGGGCCGGAACACGCCCCACGCGAACCAGAAGTGGTTGCCGTGAACGATCTCGGTGAGCTGCGTGCCCTCCAGCTCACCCTTGACGGCCCGGCCCGAGAGATTCCACTCCGATCCGGTCTCCCGGTCCCGGAATCGACAGTTGCCGCGGGGTTCGAAGGTCAGCACCCGCCCGTCGATCCGCGGGGAGAACGACATGGACGATCCCACGTCGCGCCCTCTCGCGATGGTCGAGTTGTCGACGGCGCTCGCGGTGCCCGAGGCCCAGAAAACCACCACGTCCAGGCCCCCGACTCTCACCTGGGCCACCCGCTTGTCCTTCAGGACGGAGAACGGCACGGCTAGGTACTCCCCGTCGCTCTCCAGGGCGACCACGCGCTCCATGGCCGGGAGCCGATCGTCCCTGCGCCCATACCGAAAGAACCGATCCCATGGTCCGTCTCCCCGGTCATACCCCTGATACGGATTGTTCCCGTACCGCTTCCTGAAGTCGGCCGGGAAGCACGTGTCCCTGGAAAGAACCAGGGCATCCTCCAACTGCTCCTTCACGCTCCGCCAATTCATGACCGTGGCGGGGATGAGGGTCAGCCGGTCTCCCGCGTACTGGCCCACAAGCCCCTCACCCGTCGCCTGCTGCCACCACGTCTCCGACTGCCGGTCGTACATGACCAGGTCCGAGTATCGAAGCCGGCCCGTGGTACCGAACTCGAGCACCTGCCCGTCGAAGTTGCGGTCGAACGCGATAGTCGTGTTGCAAAGGGGGCAGTAGGTGACGGTCACCGGCTCGCCCCCGATCTCGTCATTCACGATCTCGTGCCAGATGAGGATCGACAGTGGGTACGCCTTGGTCACCCCGTTCACTCTCACCACGGCGATGGGCTCGCGGTCCTTCAGCCAGTCGTCGGCCTCCCGCACCGTCACGAAGCCCGGGCGATCGATGGAGCGAATCCCATCCTTGGGCGGTCCGCCCGAACTGAACTCCTCCAGGGGGACCGTGTGCTTGCTGAAGTCCGTTGACCAGTCGTCCCGCCCGGCGATGGCCGGCCGCTGCTGGCCGGATGCCCCAGGTGGCGGCGACGTGAATGCCGCGAGCATGCTCAGCAACAGGATCTGGAGGGGATGGGCGCGGGCGCGGATCATCGGTCTTCCTTGCATCTGGGGAGGCCTCTCTGGTACTCAACCCACCGGGACGGACGGACGTTCCCGCCGTCGGCGAGCCGCCACCTTGCTCGCCTGGGGTTCACATGGTCTCTTGCAGCGTCTTGCAGTCACGCCGCACCCGAGATCGAGCCTAGACCGATGAACGATGCCTCCGTTCGACATATCCCCTGGGACAGCATTCCCGAGGAGGAGCTGAATCCCCTCCTGCGCCGGCGCCTCATCACCGGCGAAAAGGGCATGCTGGCCCACGTATACCTCGACAAGGGCGCCGTCGTCCCGCGCCACTCACACCATAACGAGCAGTTCACGTACGTCCTCGAGGGAGCGTTGCACTTCTGGATCGGGGACGACGAGTCGGAAGAGATCGTCGTGCACGCCGGCGAGGTGCTCCACATCCCGGCCCATGTGCCACACAAAGCCGAGGCACTGGAGGACACGCTGGACCTGGACATCTTCGTTCCGCCCCGGGAGGACTGGCTGTCGGGGACCGACGATTATCTCCGGGGGTAGCGGGGATGGATCTGGGATTGAAAGGGAAGACCGCCCTGGTGGCGGCATCGAGCAAGGGCCTCGGACGAGCCGTCGCCGACGAGCTGGCGAGGGAAGGCGCCAACCTGGTCATCTGCGCCCGCAGCGTCCAGGCCCTGGAACTGGCCCGGCAGGCGATCTTCGACGAGACCGGGGCCGCGGTGGTGGCGGTCCCGGCGGACCTGAGCGAGCCGGGCGACATCGACCGCCTCATGGCGGCGACGACGGCCGAGTTCGGCCGCGTCGACATCCTGGTCACGAACACGGGCGGGCCGCCCCCCGGACCCTTCGAGAGCCACTCCCGGGAAGACTGGAGTGTAGCCGTCCGTCAGAACCTCTACAGTGTCCTGAACCTGACGCGGGAAGTCCTACCGGCCATGCGGGAGGCGGGGTGGGGAAGGATCATCAACATCACGTCGGTGGCGGTAAAGCAACCGGTCGACCGCCTGATCCTCTCGAACAGCGTTCGGGCGGCCGTAACCGGATTCGCCAAGACCCTGGCCAACGAGGAGGCCCATTTCGGCATCACCGTAAACAATGTCATGCCGGGGTATACGAAGACGGAGCGGCTGGAGCAGCTGACGGTCGACGCGGCGGATCGCTCCGGGTTGATGTTGGAGGAGGCGTACGCGCGCTTGGAGAGCCAGATCCCCATGGGGCGTATAGGCTCGCCGGACGAGTTCGCCGCACTCGTGGCGTTCCTGGCCTCCGAGCGAGCCAGCTACATCACGGGAGTCTCCATTCCCGTCGACGGAGGCGCCATCCGCTCCCTTCTGTAGCGGGGCCGATGGCAAACCGGGAAGTGGGCAATGGTATCAGCGGAGCGCTCGGCCGCAATCGATAAGGCGCTCGGCACGACCGCTAAAGACGACTGGAGATCAGCATGTCGGGGAAGCTGGTACAATCTGAATTCATATGGCGAGATGGGGAGTTCATCCGTTGGGAGGACGCCACGGTCCACCTCTTGAGCACGGCGGTCCAATTCGGGACCTCCATGTTCGAGGGCATTCGGTGCTACGACACGCCCGAAGGGCCCTGCGTCTTCAGGTTGGACGCACACATCCTGAGGCTCGTCCACTCGTGTAGGATCTACCGGATGGAGCCGTCGTACTCCGAACAGGAGCTCATCGATGCGTGCCGAGCCACGGTCGAGCACAACGGGCTCAAGGACTGCTATATCCGGCCCATGGTGCTGCGGGGATACGGCTCGGCCGGCCTGGATGCATCCGAGAGCCCGATCGAGACCTATATCGCCGCGTGGCCGTGGGGCGCCTACCTGGGTGAAGGAGCTCTGGAGAACGGCGTCGACGTCGGCGTCTCATCGTGGAGCCGACCGGCGCCCAACACCTTTCCGGTCCAGGCCAAGGCCGCCGGGCACTACAACAACGCCCAGCTCATCAAAATGGAGGCCGTCGCCAACGGCTATGCCGAGGGACTGGTCCTGTCCCCCGACGGCCTGCTGAGCGAAGGCGGCGGACAGAACGTGTTCCTGGTGCGGGGTGGAATCCTGGTGACGCCCCAGCTCGACGCGACGCTTCTGCGGGGAGTCACCCGGGACGCGGTCATGGTCATAGCCGCCGACCTCGGCTTGGAGGTGCAGGAACGACCCGTCCCCCGCGAGGATCTCTACACGGCCGACGAGCTGTTCTTCACGGGCACCGCTACCGAGGTCACGCCCATCCGGAGCGTGGACCGCATCACCATCGGTGAGGGGCGGGCGGGTCCGGTCACCCTCGCTGTCCAGAAGCGCTTCCTGGCGGTCGCCAGAGCCGACGAGGAGGACCTACACGGGTGGCTCACACCCGTGTGCCAGGACGGCTGACCGCCCCTTTCCGGCTCGGCTGACCACCTGGGGCGGTCAGTTCCCCACCGCTCCCGAGTCGACGTTCCTGGAATCGGCGGCCCCCAGGCGGTCCCCGTTCCCGGGATCGATCATGATGGAGTGAGCGAGTCCCTGCCCTTCCCGGACCGACAGCGTGTAGCCCCGCCGCTCGAGCTCGGCGACCGTGGCTGGGGGCAGCCCATCCCGCTCGAAGCGGACGTTGTCCGGTAGCCACTGGTGGTGTAGCCGAGGCGCGTTGACGGCCTCCTGGATGTTCATCTCGAACTCGACGAAGCTCAGGATCACCTGCATGACGGTGTTGATGATCGTCCGTCCTCCCGGGCTCCCCACCACCGCAACCAGCTCTCCGTCCTTGGCCACGATGCTCGGCGTCATGCTGGAGAGCATGCGCTGCTCCGGACGCGCGAGATTCGGCCGGGTACCGATGAGCCCATCGTCGTCGGTGAGGCCGGGCCCCGCGTTGAAATCGCCCATCTCGTTGTTGAGCAGAAAGCCCGCCCCGGGAACGGTGATCGCAGAGCCGTAGCCGGACTCGAGGGTGTAGGTGACGGAGACCGCCATGCCGTTCCGGTCCACCACGGAGTAGTGCGTGGTCTCGGGACTCTCGTAGGGCTCCGTGACGTCCGACGGCGCCGACACGCTGGCGTTGAGCGGGTCGATGTCGGCACGGAGGTGTTCGGCGTATGCCTTGCTGGTCAGCCGGTGGACAGGCACGTCCACGAAGTCGATGTCGGCGACGAATCGGGCCCGGTCCCGATAGGCCCTCCGCATGGCCTCCGTCAGGTGGTGGATGTAGTCCGCCGAGTTGTGACCCATGGAGGCGAGGTCGTAGCCCTCGAGGATGTTGAGCATCTCAACCATGGCGACGCCCCCGCTGGACGGAGGCGGCATGGAGATGATGTCGTAGCCTCGATACGTGCCCTTGATGGGGGTACGCTCCTTGGCCTGGTAGCGGGCGAGATCCTCCAGGGTGATGATGCCGCCGCCGCGCTCCATCTCCGCCGCCAGCAGGCGGGCGGTCTCTCCCTGATAGAACCCGTCGCGCCCGTCGTTGGCGATGCGCTCCAGGGTCCGCGCCAGGTCGGTTTGCACGAGCCGGTAACCGGGCTCGAAGGGACGGCCGTCCATGGAGAACGACGCCACCGTGCCCTCATAGGCGGCCCCCCGGTCTTCCACGAGACGCTGCAGCCCCCGGGCAAGCCGCTCGGTGATCTCGAAGCCGTCGCGGGCCAGGCCCACGGCCGGGCTCACCAGCCGCCGCCACTCCTGACCGCCGTACAGCCGGTGCGCCTTCCAGAATCCGGCTACGGTGCCGGGCACGCCCACGGCCATGTGGCTGTCGTGATGCTTGGTGCGCGAATACTCGCCGGACTCGTCGAGCCACATCTCGGGGTGGGACGCCAGCGGCGCCTTCTCCCGGAAGTCGAGGGCCGTGGTGGCCCCGTCGGGGAAGCGGATCACCATGAAGCCGCCGCCGCCGATGTTGCCGGCCGACGGATGCGTCACGGCCAGCGCGAGGCCCGTTGCGATGGCCGCGTCCACGGCGTTGCCACCCGCAGCCAGCACGTCGGCGCCCGCCTTGCTGGCGTGTACGCTCCCGGACACCACCATGCCATGGGGCGCCCGAACCGGCTGAACCGTGTCGGCCTGGACGCTCGCCGGAGCGAGCGGGGCGAGGGGCTGGGGGGCGGTAAGTCCCGTCGTACCCAGCCACAGTACGGCCAAGGCCGAGAGCGTGAAGAAATGACGGCGGTCGATCATGTAGCTATTCCTACCTATTGGCTCGTGCCTCGGAGTTCGGTCTTCTTCGACCGAAAGTCATGCCTCGGAGTTCCGGTCGTAGTCGACGATGTTCTCCCACTCGCTGGCATCCGAGCGCGCCACGACCGCTACCACCGGCTCCGTGTCGCTCATGTTGAACACCTCGTGGGGAACGCCAGGCTCGATGAAGATGAAGTCACCCGCCTTGCTTTCCAAGACGAGCTCGAGTCCCGCCCCATACTCATGCCGCACATTCCCTTGGAGTATGTACAGCATGACCTCGAAATCCACGTGGATGTGGGCGTACGCGACGCCCCCCGGCGGAATGGTGGCCACGTTCATGGAGAGCTTGCGGGCTCCGACGTTCTTGGCCGAGAGACCGGCCTTGTAGCGGATGTTGTTCCAACCGCGGAACGTGGCGCTTCCACGCACGGTGGAGATCCCCTCGCCACCTTCAACCATCGCAGTGAGATCCACAGCTTCTTCAGACATTCCGCTAACCGTCCACTTCCTTCACAAAGAGATCGGCCAGAACGGGACCCGCGCCCTCATCCTCGTGCTTGAAGAACACGAAGACATCGTCCCAGCCCTGATCCTTAAAGGTCCCGGCCCAGCGGGTCAGCTCTCCGGGCTCGTACGCCTCCTTGCGGAGACGAGCATATCCGTAGGAAGCCGTCGCCACCACCGGGGGATCGTCGTCCTTCCCCGTATCGGCCGCCACCAGGGCTGCGCCGGCATCACCTAGAACCTGGTAGACCGCGTCGTCGAACCACGAGGAGTTACGGAACTCGAAGGCGGCCCGGAAGCCCTGGGGAAAGAGGGTGACGAAGTCCCGCAAACGCTCCACGTCCTTCTTCAGATACGGTGGAAGCTGAAAGAGGATGGGTCCCCGGCGCCCGCCGAGCTCCTCCGAGACGTCCAGGAGGTAGCCGAGCTCGTCCTCGGCCTCCTTGAGCCTCTTATGGTGCGTGATCTTGCGGGAGGCCTTGAGCGCGAACGAGAAGGCGTCGGGCACCTTCCCGCACCAGTCGGTCAACACCTTCCGCGACGGCATTCGATAGAAGGTGTTGTTAATCTCCACCGCGTTGAGCCGCTCGCCGTAGTACGAGAGCATCTGACCGTTGGGCAGATCCTCCGGATAGAAGCTCCCCTTCCACTCCTTGTACGAGAATCCGCTGGTGCCGACCCAAAACGTCATCGTCTCACCCTCCCCGACAGGGGTCTGAACCTCCATGAACATTGGCCCGAGAGGGCCTACAGTAGATAGCCACCGTCGATGGGAATCACGGTCCTCGTGATATGCCTCGCCGCCTCGGAGCAGAGGAAGAGGACCACGCTGGCCACGTCCTGTGGATCTCCCAGCCTGCCTAGCACACTGCGCTCACGAGGCGTGGCAGGGATGGTGTGAATCACGGCAAGAAATCTCCTAAATTCAACTGGGACTGCATGATCTGCCGTTCTTGCCGATCGGCGCCATCTGATTCGCTTGTACCGAAATGGCGGGAGGAACCACTCCAAAGAGCGGGCACGTTGAATCCATATTCCAGTGTGTGGATCTCGGCGAGCCCATCCTACAATACTAACCTGACGCTCGTGCAGCGGCGAGCCGCACGGAAGTTCCAGAGCTGTGTCTTATCGGATCCGGACAGGAGGGGCCGGAGCTAGGCGGCGTACCGCAACGAGCACGTCGAGTGGCTCACGGGCCGACCCCTCGGCTCGTCGGAGTGGATCTCCCCGGTGCCGGGGTGGAAGACATCAATGCCCCTGATCTCTACCCGGATCTCCCCATCGTCCGCATCGTGCATCTCGATGTCAGGCTTGCCGAAGACCACGAAGAGGTTGCCCTTCCCGGTGTTCTTGAGTTCCGTCCGCCATGTGGAGATCGGCGTGCATGCGAGCCTTGATGATCGGGACGCGACCGAGCTTGGTGAAGTCCGCCGACTGGGCATCGTAGTTGAACGCGCACGTGACCTAGAGTGTCGAATCCGGCCTCCGCAGCCTCCGCTGCTAGATCCGGTCGGGAAGCCGTGCCGAACTCCGGCCCAATCAGAATGCCCGCCCGCCGCGCGCGGTTCCTCTCAACGTACTGACCCACCGCACAGACGTGATCACCGGGCCACCCTGTCAGGGCGGCTGAAGTCGATTCGGTCGTCGCGGTGGGTCTGCTGGACGCCCGCCGTTCGCAGTTGATCTAAGATTTTCCCGGCGAAGTCCGGTCGTATGCTTGCCCCCGCATCCGAAGCTGTTTCCAAACCTATCACGTCGTCGTTGACACTCACCGGGAGCATTCGGTGCGGCGAGAGGCTCTCCACCGTGAACGGGCCGGCGACCTGGACGACGTTCCGGTCCTCGCAGGGCTTGTCGTACAGGTACTCGAACGGCGCGTTGGCGGCGATGGATGCGTCCGACGTCTCGGTCGGGCGAAGTTTCGGCGACTACGGGGGCTACCGGGTGTGAGACCTACGGCTTCCCCAGGGGCGCCGAGCGATTATCACCACGTGCTCTAGGCGTCGGGCTCGGGGTCGGGATCGAACAGCCCAAGCTTCTCCCCGAGGGCATAGTCGCCGTGCAGGGCTGCGCGCCACGCCTCGTCCTAGGTGTCCGGTGCGCCAACCCCTTGACCCCCCTCCCCTCGTACACGTCCTTATCGTGATGCCGGCATCCGGCAGCTGAATACTCGACAACCGATAAGGACGGCCCTGCATGATCCGGATTCTCAGGTACGTCTTGCGCCTCGTCCTGGACTGGCTGCGCAAGAAGGTCTAGGTCGCGCGGGAGCCGAATACCAAACCAATGCCCTTCCTTCCCGACAATTGGCTGAGCCTGGTCGCCGGGCTCGTGATCCTCGTGGCCGGCGCGTGGATCGTCGACTGGGTGACCACCAGAATCGTCCACGGCGCGATCCGGCGGGTCGCCGCCCGGACGCGTTCGTCCTGGGACGACCGGGTCATCGAGCGCAAGGTCTTCGCGCGCCTCTCCCACATCGTGCCCGCCGCAATCATCTACTACGGCATCGGGCCGGTGTTGGGGGTGACGCCCGCCGAGGCGGCAGCCGGCACCGAATCCGCCGGGCTCATTCTGACCTGGACCCTGGCGCGTCGTCTCTCGGCCGCCGTCATCGTGATGGCCACGGCCGCGGCGTTCAGCGCCTTCCTCGACGCCGTCAACGACATCTACGTCGAAGCCTTCGAGCAGTCACGCTCGAGGCCGATCAAGGGGTATCTCCAGGGGATCATCCTGCTGGCCTACCTGGGAGCGGGCGTCGTCGCCATCGCGATCCTGGCGAATCAGAGCCCCCTGGTCTTCCTCTCCGGGATCGGCGCGCTCACCGCCGTCCTCATGCTCATCTTCCGCGACACCATCCTGTCGCTGGTGGCGAGCATCCAGATCATGTCCAACGACATGATCCGCATCGGGGACTGGGTCTCGATGCCGCAGGCCAACACCGACGGCGATGTCACGGAGATCGCGCTGCACACGGTCAAGATCCAGAACTGGGACAAGACCATCTCGACCATCCCGACGCACAAGTTCATCAGCGAGTCCTTCAAGAACTGGCGCGGGATGACGGAATCCGGCGGACGGCGCATTAAGCGCTCGCTTCGCGTCGACATGAACTCGGTGCGCTTCCTGAGCGACGAGGAAATCGAGCTTCTTTCGCGCTTCGAGACGCTGCGTGAGTACATGACCGAGGCGCGCCACAAGATCGAGAGCTACAACGCGGCCAAGGCCAAGGGCGATCCCGGCATCATCCCGGAGATCCGGCGCCTGACCAACCTGGGAACGTTCCGCTTCTACGTGTTCAACTACCTGAAGAGCAATCCCCGCATCAGTCAGGAGATGACGGTGCTGGCGCGCCAGCTCGCGCCCGGACCGCAGGGCGTGCCCATCGAGGTCTACTGCTTCTCGAGCGACACCGCGTGGGCGAACTACGAGGGGCTCCAGGGCGACCTCTTCGACCATCTGATCGCGATTCTGCCGGAGTTCGGGCTGCGAGCGTTCCAGGAACCCAGCGGGTCGGATTTCGCGGAGGCCATCTCGGCCCGGGCCTGACGTGCGCGGGATCGCGTTACCTTTCATCTTTGGGAGACGCGGATGATCGCGGCAGGGCAACCAGGAACCAGCGGGGCACGGGGCCCCGCACGAGGGAGAAGATCGAGCTAAGGCCGGGGAGCGAGCTAAGGCCGGGGAGCGAGCTAAGGCCGGGGAGCCAGCCTACGCCGTGTTGAACACTGCGGCCTGGCAAGGGAGGGCTCCGCCCCCCTTTGACCCCCCGGGTTTCCGCGCGCGGCATCGGCGCGGCGGAGAGCGGGGGAACCCGCCTCCGGAACGTCGTCCCCATTCGCGCCCACGGCTGTCCGGCGGCGGTCGAGCCGGGAACGCGGTCCACTCCGACGCTCCGTCTCGCTTCGATAGTGGGGGTGCTCGAACCGGTCTATGCGCTCGGTGGGCCGCGACGTTGTGACGAGGAGCGACCGCGCCGCGCGAAAGAACGCCTGCGGTCGACCGCGTCGCTCGCTGAATCCGTGCAGGTTAGCGCGGGACGTTGGGGATCGAAGGGGCACGCCCCTCGCCAGCCCCGCGGTTATACCGGGGGTAGGCTGGCTTACGACCAGTAACGGTCGTGAGCCAGCCCCGGCGGATGCCCGAAAACGCGCTCCCGGGGGCCGCCCGAGACGGCGGCGGCCGGGCCGTCGCGGGCAAGCTCCCCGGCCTCGTGATCGTCGACCTCACGGACGACGGAGCGCCCCGTCGCGCGCCTATGCCATGGCGGCGCTCTCTGCCCCGCGGCCCGGTTTCCACCGACCCGTACCCCTCGGAGACCCGAGATCGTCGATCCTGGGCGATTCTACGGCCCGCATATTCCCCGAAATGCCTCCGGAAACGGCCTCTGAGCCCCGTCGCGGGTCAGGTCAGGTGTCGGTGCCCGTTGTGCGCACCGCCAGATACTCCGCCCACTGCTCCATCAGGACACGGCGGCGCTCGAAGAGGTCCGAGCGGGCGTAGGCCGCCTCCACCTGGTTGCGGACCACGTGGGCGAGCGCCGCCTCCATGACCGCGTGCGGCGCATCCGTCCGCTCCGCCGCCCAGTCGCGGAAGCTCGAACGGAACCCGTGCGGGACGGCCCCGATCCCCAACTCCCTGAACAGTTCGCTGAAGCGCAAGGCTGGCAGCCGCGCCCCCCTCGCGGACGGGAACACCAACTCCGACCGGGGCGCGTGCGCCTTCGTCTCGGCGAGAATCTCCCGCGCCCTCCCCGCCAACGGCACCCGGTGTCCACGCCGGCCCTTCATCCTCTCCGGAGGAATCGTCCACACTCCGCCCGCCACGTCGATCTCCCCCCAGCGAGCCCCGCGCACCTCACCGGATCGGCAGGCCGTCAGCGCGAGGAACTCGAGGCCCAGCTTCACGGATGCTCCTGCCCCGGATCGCCGGATCGCCTCGATCGCACCGGCCACCTCCCCGTAGGGCAGCGCCTTGAGGTGCTTCTGGACGTGCCCCGGCTTCGGCAACGCCGCCCGGATCGCCTCGCCTGCCGGGTTGTCCACCCGGTAGCCCTGCGCGATCGCCCACTTCATCACCGTCCCGACCCGCTCCCGCACCCGCTTGGCCGTCGTGTGCTTCGCACTCCAGATCGGCATCAGCACGCCCATGACGTCGGCCGACGTGATCCGGTCCACCCGCTTCCCCCCGATCCTCGGGTGCGCGTACATGCGAAGCGTCGACGCCCACTGGGCCGCGTGCTTGGCGCTCCACGTCGTTCGGTGCATCGCGAAGACCTTCGCCGCCGCTCGCTCGAACGTCGGCACCGAGCGGCGGCGCGTCGCCCTCGGGTCGCCGCCCGCTCTGGCCACCTTGCGGTTGGCCAGCGCGGCGTCCCGTGCCTCGGCCAGCGTCACGAGGCGGACGGGACCGAGCCCCAGCTCCCTGCGCTTGCCGTGGATGAACAGCCGCTGGATCCACTGCTTGTAGCCGGATGGCTTGACCCGGAGCACGAGGCCGTGCTCGTCCCAGTAGAGCCCCGGCTCGTGGACGCTTCGCACGAAGGCGGCGGTGAGTTTTCTGCCGTGTTTGCCCATCTGGTCACCCTTTCGCGATCACCCCACAAGCGCCCAAACACTGCTCCCGGACGCTACGGCGTCTCTCGCTTTGATGGAGACCCGTAGCTTCAGGTGCTCCCTGCCGGATTACTCGCAGGGCAGGGTGGAGCAAGGCCGACTGCTGGTGGAAACCGGCAAGGAAGAAGCAGAAGCCTTCACCTTTCATATTGACGGCATCGACCATGAGGCGGGCAAAGCGAGGTTGATCGGGAACGCCGGTGCTGACGACCTGACCGTTGTCGGATCGATGTCATCCGTCTCGTTCATTGAGCGGACCCCGTCAGGGGCGCTGAACATCACCACTATCTATGCCTGGCGCGACAGCATGGACAGATTCCATGCTGCCCACTCGCGCCACATCGCACTGCTCGGACCTTACCCCTCGCAACGGTACGGATACTGTGAAGTCTGGCACTGAGGCACTATGACTAACCGCTTTTTTGCTGACCTTTCTCGTGTTGCCCTTCGTTCTGCTTTTGCCGGCACCGCCATGCGGGACGCGCTCCTGCGCGCCGACAGGCCGAGCCGCCGACATCCGATATTGATCGGTTCGGGCTTTTTCCCGAATGCGCCCCCCGTGGCGCTAAAATGAGGTCTCGAACCTCCTTCGTGAACCAAGCCCGAGTCGCGTCCCCGAGATTCCTAGGGTTAGCGGGAGATCCGCAGGGACATACTCGTCGTTCCAAATCCCAGCCGCTTCCCCGCGGCCTTCGGCGATCCGCCCTGGACGCTCCGTCACCCGATTCCGTGTCGAGGGCGGGCCCAAAAGGCTACTGGTCGCTAACCTCGCCAGCCAGGACCGTTCTGGTACCCAGGCGCACTGCACTAATGGCGTACTCGGTAGTACTACGCCTTCACCGGACCCAGCCTGCGGCATCTGGAATCCCGCGGCTGAAGAGCACGTCGAGACTGTCCGGACCGGCTTGAGGGGCGAGAGCCGCCGCGTCCGCTTGAGGCATGTCGCGCAGGATACCCCTCACCTGTCCGGTGCTCGGATCGACGAGGATGGACATGGGGATATCGGTGTCGCTGCCCAACGTCACCGACCCATCGGGTCCTGAGAGCGTGACGCTTGCCAGGCTGCGGGCCCAGCCGGGCTGAACCGGGAGAACGAAGGCGAAGGACGAACTCCCGTCACCGTCGGCCACGTTGGGCATGGTGAAGCCGAGTGAGAAGAGCTCGCTTCCGGCATGTGCGTCCGATCCGGTCCTTGGGAACGGTCCCGCCTTCGGCCGGGCCTCGCACCCTCCCACGCCAGCCTCGTGCGCCTTCTGCGCAGGGGTGCTCCGCCATCGCATTGGCGGCGGCGTTCCGGACAGGAGGGACACGTGGGACAACATCGGACAGGAGGGACACTTAGGCGATTTCCGAGGAGTTGACATCGCGGGAAAGGTCCGTTCACAGTTAGGGGCCTGGTGCGGCTGGCACGGCAGTCATCCAGACCCTGGAGGAGCACTTCGACACACGGGTGGACGTGTTTCTGGACAGCACGGGCATGAGGCTTCGTCCCGCCGATCCGGCTGAGCGGGCGCGTGGTGCGCTGGGTCGAGGTCGAGTTCGAGGAGTGGATCCGCTGACCGGCGGGAGGGGTGCCGGGGCGTACCAGCCGACCGGTATCGTCTGGCATACGGTGCGGCTCCAAGGGGGCGACGTCGCCGATGAGCGTCCCCCGAATCACGGCCGCATCTGAGCGCGGAAACGACACGGGGGTCCGATGCGCACTTCGGCGCTTCCGCAGTGCGCACCGGGACCGGCGCGTATCCGCTGCTGCGGCCACGTCTTGCGCTCACGCGGCCTGTCCGGCCCGTGCCGCGCGGGCGGCACAGGCCGTGACGGTAGCGACCCACCAGTCCGAGGGCCTGGTACGGGTTCGGAGCCGGGTGTGCTCGCGCACCCCTGCCCCCGCCCCCTTCGGGTCGCTACCGCACCAGCGATCCGTCCCGGAAGGGTGTCGAGCGCCGCTTCTCGGCGGCGGCGGACGTGTTGGGCGACCGGCTGGCCGTCGGGGTGTCCGGCATCGCCGACCAAGACCGGGACGCGCCTGTTCCGGCTCGTCTTTCGCCTTCCCGCATGGGATTGTTGGCCCGGAGCGACCCCTGGCAGGCAGGGGCGAGGGTGTGAATACACACTCGCCTCTATGCCGTACCAAGCCCTCGGGGCGGGGGGTCGCTCCGGCCACGGCCACAGCGGCCCGTTCGGCAACTGACGACGGGGCCGACTGGCCGCAAGACGTTGGAAGCACAGCGGATGGAGGTTTGGCGCCGTGTGAATCGCCGGGGAGTCGAAATGTGAATCGCCCCCCCGCGTCGTTTTCACATCGCGGTGCGGCGTAGACCGGCCGCTATTCCCCGAACTGATGGAGCCATCGCGCACATGCATCCGCCCGACGAAAGCACGATCCGAGCCCCGACTCCGACAGTCGTTTCCAATACGGAGATGAGCCTGAACGCGGCGGAGTCCGAAGAGGCGAGGGAGGGGTCGAAGCGTGAGGCAGGTGGAAGTTGAAGGGTTTGTCATTATCCCGTAGACGGTGGAGAGAGGCAACCGGAGGGTGAGCGGTTGCGGGAGATGCGGGAGGGTCTCCGGGGAGCCTGCGGTCGGCGGGAGGGTGTCATGCGGCGGAGTCTCTGGCTTGGCCGATCGCACGGAAGAGGGCGTCGCGGGCGCGTTGGACGGCCTTGGCGGCGTCGAGGCCGGTGGTGGCGGAAGCGATTCGGTCGAGGGCATCGAAGGTGACACCGGGCCGGAGGAGTCCTTGGGCGCCGGGCAGCGATCGGAAGTGCTGGTAGGGGGTGGCGACATTGTCCTGCCGGTAGGTCTTTGTGACGCGGCCGCTGTCGCTCGTCACCTCGGTGGGGAAGAGGCAGGGCCGGTGGAAGTTGAGGAGGGGGCAGAGGCTGTCGCGGAGGAAGGTGTCGAGGCTGGGGACGAGCTCGTGGGGGACATGGACGTGGCCGAGCCACCGACGGACGATGCTGCCGTTCTTGGACTCGACGAGCGCGTTGTCGTTCGAGCGGCGGGGCCGGGACTTGGTGAAAGTGGGGACGTGAAGTCGGCTGAGCAGGTCGGCGACCTCGCGGTTGATGTACTCCGACCCGTTGTCGGCGTGGAAGGCCTGGACGGTTAAGGGGAAGGCGGAGATGAGGTCCTTCAGCACGGGGACCATGAACTGCTGGGTGATGCGGCGGGCGGCTCCAAGGTGTTGGAACTGTGTGACTTCGTCGACGATGTTGATGACGTAGGCGCCCTTGCGGCCCTCCAGATCGCCGAGGTGGACGGTGTCGACGCGCAGGAAGCCGGGCCTGCCGTCCGGCCGCGGCCTGCGGCGCACGCCGAAGCCCACCGGGGTGGGGCGGGTCTCGCGGAAGGAGAGGCGGCCGGTTCGGTAGATGCGGGACCTGCGGAGGTTGTAGATGTGGCCGTTGGAGATCTCGGCGAGCCGCTTGAAGCGCGCTCGTCGCCGTGGACATGGCGCATGCGCCACAGGACCGCCTTGGTCGCGGGTCCGGAGAGCTGGCCGAAGGCCTCGTCGACCTCGGCAAGCAGGGCCGCGTCACCAGGGGTGTAGCGGCGCGGGAACGGCTTGGCGGGGTGCTTCCTGCGGTGGTCGCGGATCCCCCCGCTCCGGCGGTACTGCTTCACGAGGCGGGTGATCTGGGCCCGCGAGTAGCCCGTCACCTTCTCCAGGAAGCGCTTCACCAGACCCTTGTCATCCCGCTTCAGGCCGTGGTACCGGAAGCGGACCAGCGTCCGGCGGACGAAGGCGTAGGCAGAGGTCCGGTCGGTGAGCCCAAAGTCCACCGGCTCGTTGCCTTCCACGAAGGCGCACATCTGGTCGAGCGTCTGAATCCGTTCGGTGCGAAGTGTCACGATCATACTCCAATGATCTCTTCGCCCCACGCTTCGGGCTCATCTCTCGTTGGAAACCGTCTCCCTGCTCGGGCTCACTTGTCATTGGACAAGACTCCGACTGGCGAAAACACCCCGCCCGCGCGAGCTTTCAAGCGCGCAGATCGTGCAGTCCCATCACGAGAGGAATCGAATGATGGCACGCACGAAACGAAGCCGCCGGAGCTACAGCGCCGGCGAATGGGGCCGGAACCGGGTGAGGGTGTTCCCCGATCCCAAGACCGGCCTGATCCAGATCGAGTGGCGGGAGCAGGGCCGCAGGCGGAGCAAGTCGCTCGGGCATCGCGACTGGGCGCTGGCCAAGAAGCAGGCGGACGAAGTCGCCGCAGGCCGCGCCGGGGCTAACCTCCTTGGGGAAGCACAGGCCGAGCCGACGCCGCTCACCCTGGAGACGCTGTTTGACATCTACGGTGATGAGGTGACGCCCACGAAGGGCAGGCGATCCCGGAGGTACGACCGGGCTGCGACGAAGATGTTCCTGAAGTTCTTCGGAAGGGACCGAGGTGCCGCAACGCTCTCCCAGAGGGACTGGGATCGGTTCATCCGGGTGCGGAGGTCGGGCAAGGTTGGTCCGAGCGGCAAGCCGGTGTCCGATCGGACCATCGAATACGACCTGAAGTTCCTGCTCGCGGTGCTCAACTGGGCAGGGAAGTCAAGAGACGAGGAGGGGAGACTCCTCCTTGAGTCGAATCCCCTGCGGGGCCTCAAGCTGCCCAAAGAGAAGAATCCGAACCGGGTGATGCTTACCGAAGCAGAGTACGAGGCTCTGCTCAGGGTGTCGTTGGAAGTGCACTGGCGGTTCCGTGTGGCGCTGGTACTCGCCCACGAGACCGGCCACCGCATCGGGGCCATCCGGAAGCTCCGGTGGTCGGACGTCGACATCGAAGGCAGAACCATCCGGTGGAGGGGCGAGCACGAGAAGACCGGCTACGAGCACCGGACGCCGGTGACGACGGAGGCGCTCGCTGTCTTGGAGGAGGCGCGGAGGCGGAATCCCGGGATCGGCAACACGCCATTGCTGCCAGCACCTAGGGATTCCTCGAAGAGTATGAGTCGCTCCCGCGCTCGCACTTGGTGGAGGAAAGCCCAGGTGCTCGCCGGGCTGGAGCCGAAGAGGGGCCGGGGCTGGCACTCGCTGAGGCGGAAGTTCGCCTCCGACCTCATGGACCAGCCCCTCAAGGTGCTCTGCGAACTCGGAGGCTGGAAAACCGCAACGACGGTACTTCAGTGCTATCAGCGGGCCGACGAGGACCGGCTCAGGAAGGCCCTTGAGGACCGTAGGAGGGCCCGTTCGGGGTCAATATAGCGGGGAAAATTAGCGGGAACCGGACCTCGACCATCCCGTAAATTAAATTGGGACAGTGGGATGAGAGCCTGGGGTCTCCTGCTCGCGAGCCATGTCCAGAATTTCGGCAGGCACCCTCGCCGTGAGACGCGTGGTTCGGATGTAGCCGGGAGCGACGGCATTTACATTGATGTTCTTGGGGCCGAACTCCACGGCGGCGCTTCGGGTGAAACCGATGATCCCTGCCTTGGATGCAGCGTAGTTGGCGACCCCGAACTCGCTTCGAAGCCCGTGGACGGATGTAATGTTGACGATCTTGCCCCACTCCTGCGCCCGGAGGTACGGCGCCACCGCCCGGGTGAAATAAAAAGCCCCCGTAAGATTCGTGTTCAGGACCGTGGACCACTGCTCGTCGTCCATCCGCCAGAGCGCCCGATCGCGTCCCACCCCTGCGTTGCTCACCAGGATGTGGACGCCCCCGAGACGCTCCACGGTCTTCTCGACAAATGCGTTGACCTGTTCAGCCTCCCGAACGTCGCATGCCTCGCAAAAAACCCTGACCTCCAACTCCCGGATGACGCTCGCCACCTCCTGGGCCTCGGCCCTGGACTCCTCGCCGGTGTCCAGGAAGCAGAACGCCACATCGGCGCCTGCCCGGGCGAAGTCCATGGCGATGGCCCGGCCGATTCCGCTCGATCCGCCACTGACGACGGCCACCTTGCTCCGGAGGCCCTCGAGGTTGCGGAGCGGTCGGGGCTCGGTCTGGATCCCCACCTCGTCGAGAAGCTGCTCCACGACGTCCTCCACAGCCGTGGGCTCCGCCGTGCCGATCGGCTCCTGCTCGGACGGCTCGTCACCCAGGGATGATACGGTCTTCTCGGGTCGTTGGTCGGACATGCGTCGAGGGGAATGCTACACGGCCACGCCATCCGGGATCGGAAGGTCTTGACGTGGCAGGTAAACGCCCGTTTCCGGCATGTTACCGATCGAACCGTGTGTTTCGCAACGGAAGGCTCAGGATCCGTTGAGGAGTCCCACGATCTCCCCCTCGGTCAGGGTATGGTCCGTGGCCTTGGCGGCTTCGAAGAGGATGCGGCAGGCCTTCTCATCGTCGGGGTCGTACCCGTGGGCGGCGAGCCAGGCTTTGACGTTCGAGAGCCCGGACATGGGGCCTATCTCGATCTCCTGGACCCTCCCCACCATGGAGGCGGGCACGCCCGAGTAGATGCGGTCGGCGAGCCAGGCGTCCCCTTTGGCCGCGGCCTTCACGATGGCGGCGGCATGCACCCCCGTGCCGGTGCGGAACGCGTCGCGACCCACCACGGGGTAGCTGCTGGCGAAGGGCACCTGACAGGCCTCGGCCGCCGTGCTGCAGTACTCGGGCAATCGCGTGAGATCGGCTTCATGGAGCCCGAGTAGCTTGAGGCTCACCAGAAGGAGGTCCATCTCCACGTTACCCACGCGCTCGCCGATGCCGAGGGCCGTGCCGTGGATGTGGGTGGCGCCGGCCTCGATGGCCGCGAGGGCGTTGGCCAGGCCGAGACCGCGGTCGCGGTGGCCGTGCCAATCCACACCCACGTCCTCCCCCGAAGGCTCGACGATCTCTTCGATCACGAAGCGGACGAGGGCCCGCACGCCGTCAGGTATGGCATGCCCCACGGTGTCGGCAATGCAGAGCCGGTGGGCGCCCCATCCGATGGCGTGTCCATAAAGGGCTTTGAGCGTCTCGGGCCTGGCCCGCGCGGTGTCCTCGGTCACGAACATCACCGGCAGACCCTCCGCGACGGCGAAGCTCACAGCCTCTTCGGACACCGTGAGCATCTTGTCCAGGGTCCAGTCCTCGGCGTACTGCCGAATCGGCGAGCTACCGATGAACGTGGAGGCCTCGATGGCGATTCCCACCGCCTGGGAGATCTCCGCGATGGGGCGTACGTCGGCCACGACCGTGCGGGCGGCACAGTTGGCCTCGATGGACAAGTCCGCCTCCACGATCTCGGTGGCCAGCGCTCGAACGGCCTCGACGGCTCGAGGGCCCGCGCCGGGGAGGCCGATGTCGGCCGTATGGATGCCCAGCTCGTCCATGAGATGGAGGAGCCGGATCTTCGCTTCGATGGGAGGATCCATCACGGACGGATTCTGAAGCCCGTCCCGTAGCGTTTCGTCATCGAGCTGGATGCCAGACACCGAGCCCCAGTCGAACGCGTCGTTATCGGCCGAGTTCCAGTCGTGAATGAGGTCCTGCTCGTCCATGGCCGTTGGGTTGAGTTGGCGCTGAAGTGAGACCCCGGGGCCCAGCCGGCGCTCGCACGCAAGATAGCCCGGAGCATGCGAATCCTACAGGTAAGGGTGGTGTCCCAGAAGTGGGGCGAGCCGCGTGAGGAGCGTCTGGCAGAAATCGGGTGGGCACCGTTTGACGCGCCAGCCGTCGGCGCCGAGCTTGGACTCATGTCTCATCCCGCGCTGCCGGCCGTGACCGGGCTCCTGGACCATCCAGGGGTCCGAGCCGCCCGTGACCACATCATGGCCACGGACGAGCGCACGCTCGAAGATCAGGTGGAGCTCACGGAGATTCCCTCCCCGCCGTTCGGCGAGGAGGCCCGCGGGCGGCGGATGGCGGAGCTCCTCGAGGAGGCCGGGCTGATCGATCTCCGCACGGACAGCACCGGCAACGTCGTGGGGATGCGGCACGGCCTGGAAGCCGGGAGTCCGGTCGTGGTGTCGGCTCACCTGGACACCGTATTCCCCGCCGAAACGGACCTTACTGTGCGTAGCGATGACGGTGTCCTCCGGGCCCCGGGTATCTCCGACGATGGGCGGGGCCTGGCCGCGCTGGTTGCGGTGGTGAGAGCTCTCTCCGAGGCCGATGTGCCGACCCTGAGGCCCATCCTCTTCGTGGCCACCGTGGGCGAGGAGGGGAGCCGGAGACCTGAGGGGCGTAAAGTACCTCTTCCGTGACGGGGGACCCGCCCGCGACGCGTCCGCGTTCATCTCACTCGATGGCGCAGGCGCCCGGACGGTGGTAAACCGGGGACTCGGCGCTCGGCGTTTCCGGGTCACACTCCGCGGCCGAGGAGGGCATTCATGGGTGGACTGGGGCATCCCCAACCCGATTCACGCCCTCGGGCGGGCCGTGGGAGCCCTGGCGGACTGGCCCCCGCCGACTCGCCCGTCTCTGAGCCTCACCATCTCGCGTTTCGGGGGTGGCACAAGCGTGAACACCATCCCCGTCGAGGCCTGGGCGGAGCTCGACGTGCGGAGCGAGTCGGAGCAGCACCTGGCGGTGGCCGAGGAGCGGGTCCGGGCCATTCTGAGACGCTCCGTGGAGGAGGAGAATTCGGGCGCAGCCGAAGAGCTGTACCGGCTCGATCTGCAGATCACGCTCATCGGCGATCGGCCTGCGGGGGCCACGGCCACCGACTCCCCGCTCGTGGAGGCGGCGCTGGCCGCGACGCGGGCCCTCGATATGGAGCCTGAGCTGGTGGCCTCTTCCACGGACGCCAACCTCCCCATGTCACTGGGAATCCCGGCCATCACCCTTGGAGCCGGAGGCGAGGCCGGTGAGACCCACACACTGGAAGAGTGGTATCGAAACACGGGGGGACCGGAGGGAGTGTGCCGCGCGCTCAACACGGTGCTCCTGATGGCGGGAGTGACCTGACCGGACGCGCCCCGCGCGGCCCCTCCTCTATTGACCGCCGATGATCTCCGAGTGGTCGACGACGCTGAGCTGGCCCCGGAACGCCCGCACCCGGGAGTGAGACCCCACCAGCGAGCCCCGCAGGTCGGACCACTCGATGACGGCGTCGCTTCCGACCATGGTGTCGACCAGCGTGGAGCCCTCTATCCGAGCGCCGGACTCGACCGTGACGTTGGGCCCGAGCGTGCAACCCATGACCAACGCACCGTCCTCTACACGAACCGGCTCGATGAGGTTGGAGCCCTCGACCGTGGCGGAGTCGTCGACGCCTGCCCGGCCTCTCTCCAACAGGTACCGATTGGTGTCGAGCAGGGTCTCCTGCTTACCGCAGTCGTACCAGCCATCGACGGGAGCCACCTGGATCTTGGCTCCCTGGTCCACCATGTACTGGAAAGCGTCGGTGAGGTAGAACTCGCTGGACGGTCCCGGCTCTGAGGCCAGCGTATGGGCGATCCCCTCGAACAGAAGCCGCCAGTCTCTCATGTAGTAGAGCCCGATGTTGGCGAGCTTGGAGATGGGCTCGGAGGGCTTCTCTACGATGCGGACCATGTGGCCGTCTTCGTCGGTGAGGATGACCCCGTAGCGCTGGTAGTCCTCCACTTCCTTGGCCCAGATGACGCCTCCGGCGGTCTCCTCGACACGGTGCACGAGAGTCAGATCGGCGTCGAAGAGGGTGTCGACGAAGAGGATCAGCACCTCGTCGTCCACGAAGGGCTCGGCCAGCGCCACGGCTCCGGCCGTTCCGTCCTGGACCTCCTGAACGACGTAGTGGGCGGTGATCTGCGGATAGGTCTCGGCGATATACGCCTCGATAACCCCCCGGAGATAGCCCACGATGAACACGATCTCCTGCACGCCGAGGTCGGCGAGATCGTCCAGGATGTAGCTCATCACCGGTCTACCGGCCACGCGTATCAGGGGCTTGGGCGTGACGTGAGTGTGGGGACGAAGGCGAGTACCCTTTCCAGCCAGTGGAATTATAGCTTTCATGTGGGCGGACATTATGGGGCGCAGGCATCCGGGGCAATCGACGAAAGGGGAACACTGGTGCGGAGTGCGGGTCAAGACATCCGCTGTCGAACGACCCCTTCCATGAATCGAGAGGGAACGTGATTCGCTGCCTCCTCGCCACCTGGGCGATCGCGGGATGCGCCTCGGCTCCCGCTCCGGAGGGACCCAACCTCGACAATCCCGGTGACCCGAGCCGAATCTACCTGTACCAGGTGGATCCTCAGGCCGTGGCGGGCGTAGCCGCCGATACGGTTGGTACAGTGGAGGTCACAGGGTACGGGGAGGTCACCGTCGACCCCGACCGGGTAGAGACCAGCTTCGCCGTAGAGACCGAAGCCGAGTCTGCCCGCGCTGCCACCACCAAGAACGCGGAGCGCATGGAGGCCGTGATCGCGGCCCTCCGGGACACCGAGCTGGAGGGTCTGCGAATCGAGACGCACGGCTACAACCTCCAGCCGAGGTATCGCAGAGCCAACTCTAACGAGCCCCGGGCAAACCGGATCGTGGGCTATCAGGCGCTGAATAACGTTCGCGTGAGCGTGGCCGACATCTCGACCGCGGGTCCTCTCATCGACGCGGCCATCGATGCCGGCGCCAACCGGGTCGCGAGCCTCGTGTTCCTGGCCACTGAGACAGAACAGGCTCGTCTGGAAGCCCTACGCATGGCCGTGGAAAACGCCCGCCGAGAGGCCGAGATCATCGCCCAGGCCATGGGCGTGCCCCTCGGGCCACCCCTCGAGGTCAGGGGCACACCCGCCCCCGTTCCACGATTGCAGGCCCGGGCCAGTCTGGCCATGGCCGCCGAAGCGCTGACACCGGTGGAGCCGACACGGCAGACGGTCCGAGCCACCGTCACCATTCGATATCGCCTTGGAGGCTAACCGGTTGCTGAGAGAACGCCTCGAGCGAGCCTTCATCACGAATCGGGCCGAGACCGACCCCCGGTCCGACGATCCTCGACTTCTGGGGCGAACCTACGCCATTCCCTTCGATCAGGTCTGGATCGCGTGTCTCGATCTGGTCGAGCGGCATCGACGCTGGACCCTGCTCCAGGCCAACGACCTGGACGGCTACCTAAGGGTCGAGTGCCAGACCCTGGTCTTCGAGTTCATCGACGATTTCGAGATCCGGATCGGCCTGGACGAGCACGCCATGACGCGGGTCGACGTTAAATCCCGGTCCCGCAAGGGTAGGGCGGATCTGGGGACCAACGCCCGCCGCATCGGCCGCTTCTTGCGGCGCCTCGATCGGATTCTGGATGCCCAAGACGGGGCGATCCTGGATCCCACTCACCCGGAGACGTGGAGCGCGGAAGCTGGATGACGGGCGGAAGCTCCGTTCGATTCCGGGCCCTCCTCGCAGTGTGCTTCCTCCTGACCGGATGTGGTCAGGACGCTCCCCAACCTCGGGCGGCGGCTCAGGGACCCCCACCCGACGCCGATCCCGACCGAAACCTCGACGACCGGGTTTACGAACGGAACGTCGTATTCATGACGGCTGGCGCGGACAGCACCATCATTGTCCCGTGGCTCTTCCGATCCTCCGCCTCCGAGCGGGGCGTCGAGCGAATCGCGGAAGGGTGGCTCGCACGAGCCGGGCTCTGGGAGCCCTTCTTCAACGACCGATGGGACTCTCCATTGACGCGGTCCCCGTTTCGCATCCACCCGCGCGGCGCCATGGATCTGGTGGTGGGCCCGGAGGATGTCCTCGAGGAGATTCTCTACGAGGATGGCCCCAGGCAGCTGGAGGTCATCATTGACGAGGGGATGTCGGACTGGAGCGGAGGTCGAGGGGAGACCTTCCGCATTCATCAAGGCGCCGTTCACTTCGGGAATCTGCGGATCGAAGGCATGGTCCTCGACATGAGCCGGGCTCACCTTCGGGAGGGCCCGGTTCCCGGCGAGTGGATGTTCCTCACGGGTCCCGGGCATCTGGCTCTCATGATCGAGGAGACAGGCGGATCCCCGAGCTACACGGCCTGGGGCAGACGAGGTGAGGAGGAGTATCGCTGGCCGGAGATGGAGGTGGAGTGGAGCTCGGTACGATCGTTCGAGGAGGCGCGGCGTGACGTTCCGGTGGCTTGGGAGATCCGGTCCACCGACGGGGAGATGGAGCTCTCGCTCCTCAGCACCGGCATGGAGCTACGCTCCGTGGCGGGAGAAGGACCGCTCCTTCCTGTGGAGGGCCTCCATCAGGTCTCCGGCCCCCTCGTCATAACAGGGGATTCCCTGGAGGTGCGGGGGCTCGTGCGCCACGTACAGCGTTAGAAAAAGGTAGCTGCGTGCCCGACGAGCTGACCCGCGCGCTGATCACCATCGCCTTCGGAGCCCTCGCAGGAGGGCTCACCAACTCGGTGGCGATCTGGATGCTCTTCCATCCCTACGAGGCCCCGTGCGTCGGGAGCCGGGACCTCAAGATGCTCCAGGGGGCCATTCCCAAGAACCAGCCTCGCCTGGCGGCCGCCGTGGGACGTACCGTGGGCACGCGCCTCCTCACCGAAGAGGATCTGGGAGAGATCTTCGGCGATCAGGAGTTCCGGGCCGCCTTCGACGGCCACCTCTCCGGCTTCCTGGACGCCCTCCTCCACAGGGAGAGGGGCTCGGTGCGTGACCTCATTCCCGAGGACATGCACGAGCAGGTTGAGGGGATCGTGGACGACGTGGCGACGTTCGGACTCGAGCGCCTGCACGAGTACCTGCAGTCGGACCGCTTCGCCGACACGGTCTCGGCGCGAGCCGGGGACATCGTCCACTCCATCGCTGACGAGCAGGTGGCGGGCATCCTGACGCCCGCCCGCGAGGGGGCCATCTCGGAGGCCGTGGACGACTGGATCACGGGAGCGGTCGAAAGCGAGGACTTCAGCCGGGCCATCGACGAATACCTGGATCGCGCGGCCCGGAGGCTCCTGGAGCCCCGGCGCACCTTCGAAGAGGTCCTTCCGCTGGGCCTGGTGGGGGCCGTCGAGAAGGGCATCACCGCCTACCTCCCGCTCGCGATCCAGCGCCTGGGGTCACTGCTGGAGGATAAGGAGGCGCGCGCGAAGTTCGAGACCTTCATCCACGACCTCCTCCATCGCTTCCTCGGCGACCTCAAGTTCCATCAGAGGGTGGTCGCCAAGCTCATCATCACCGAGTCAACTGTGGACATGGTCCTGGACACCATCGAGGCCGAAGGGGCGGAGCGCCTAGCTGAGATACTCCAGGAGGAGGCAATACAGGACGCCATGGCCCGGGGGATCAACGACGCCATCGTGGACTTCCTGAGGCGGCCCGTAACGTCGGTGCTCGGAGAACCAGACGACCCCAGCGTGGTGGACGCTCGGACGACGGTGGTGGGATGGTTCGTCGGTCTTGCACAGGACCCCACGTCGCGCAGCTTCGTGGTCGAGAAGCTCGAGGTGGCGCTGGAAAAGGTGGGGGCCCGGACGTGGGGCGAGGTGTTCGAAAAGCTGCCGCCCGACCGGGTGGCCGAGTGGCTGGTGGCCGGGGCACGGAGTGAGGCGGCGACCACCCTCTACCGGGAGGCCGCGAGCCGGCTCTCGAAGAACATCCTGGAGCGCCCCATCGGGACTCCCGCCAACTGGCTCCCCGAGGGAGCCTCCCGAACCGCCGAACAGACCCTCGGCAACCCGGTCTGGGAGTGGCTTCAGACCCAGGTGCCCGACGTGGTGCAGCAGATCGACGTTGCCGGACGTGTGGAGGAGAAGGTCCTGGCCTTCCCGCCCGCCAAGATGGAGGAGCTCGTCAAAAAGGTGACGCACAAGGAGCTCAAGATCATCGTGCGGCTGGGCTATCTGCTGGGGGGCTTCATCGGGATCGCTCTGGTGATCCTGAACAGCCTCTGGGGCTGATGAGCGAGGACTTCACGCCCTAGGGGGCTCAGGACACTAGTCTTCCGAGCGCTTCTGCGACGGGTCCCGGGCGACGGCCGTCTTGAAGCGCCGGCGCTCACGCCGTCGCTCGGAGGCCCGCTCTCCTACCTTGATGTAGTTGAGCCACATGAAGTGGCGCTTGGCCTTCCGGGGCCGCCCTTTGCCCATACGGGCGGAGACTTCTTCGGGTGATTGGGTGTAGCGAGTGCCCCCCAGGTAGATCCCCAGGGCGAGCGCAGCCACACCCACCAGGATCTTGAGAAAGAGGACCAACTTTGTCTCCGGTTGGGTCGGGTCGCTTCGACCGTCAGGCCCGTCCGATGGACTCCAAGAGGAGGAGGGCCAGACCCGTTGCCAGAATGATGGCCACGGCCGTGGTGCCTACCGTCACCAATCCCACGACCGTCCAGAACACGATGTGGATGAAGTTGTAGCCACCCGGAAGAAGATGCATCGCTCTGTGTATTGAGGTTCCAGTCGCCTACGCCTCCGGAATATGCGGAAGGCGCGATCGGTCTTCAATGGGCCGTCGTCAGTCGGGCCTTTACCCGTGCGGGTGGGCATCGTGACCGGCCGAATCCCTGCCGACCTCCACCCTCTTCTTCGCGTCCGCCAGATAGCCCGGAGACAGGTCCAGAAGGTTGCAGACCTTCCTCAGAAGGGACTCCTCGTGGCTCGACAGCTCGCCATCGGCGTAGACGAGCCCCCACATGACCTCCATCAGGACCATCTTTTGCCCCAGAGAGTAGTTGGCCTTGATGAGCTTGGTGAATTGATAGAGGTCCACTGCCTCCCCCCGGGCCAGCTCGGCCAGCTTGATGAGCGCCTCGGCGTGATCCTCGTCGAGTCCGTACTGCCTCCGCACAGCCGAGGTCACGTGCCGCCTTTCTTCCTCCGTGAACTCGTCATCCGAGTAGGCGAGCTCGATGAGGAGGGCGCACGCGGCCAGGCGTATGTCCTCGTCACCCAACTCCTTCTCGCCGGCCGGAGGGGTCATGGAAGAGCCGAAAAATGATTTTATGGCATCAAGCATCGATCGCTCCTTGCCTCGATCGCTGATGCGGTGGCCGCAGGGTCCGATTCAAACTCGGGGATGATGCTAACGCGGCGCCGGAGTCTGGGCCAGGTGGCCGGCCCTCGTGTGGTGTCCCACAAGTGTCTAGGCCACTAGAGCTCCAGCGCTCGCACCTTCCGCACCCCGGCCCTGAGGGGAAGGACAATGGAGATGGCTGTCAAAACGAGGGCGCCCGAGGCCCCCATGACGAGGGGCAGGATCCCCGCCGACCCGCCCTCCGCCTGGAAGCGAACCAGCAGGAGGCGGTACACGGGCCACGCAAGGAGGACCACGACACCGATCAGGTAGCTGACGGCCGCCATCATGAACATGAGACCCCCGAAGGACGTAGGAATCTCGGCCATGTTGTCGGTGTCGTAGTTCGGATAGAGGGCCCCGAACCCGAGGGCCAGAGCCGTCACGGCCAGGGTGATGCCGATCATGGCCACGGTGGTGATCACCAGGATCAGCGTCGTCGCCTCGAGGATGATGTTCGTGATCACGATGAGGGGGAGAGCCACAAGAAGAAGGGGGATGGTTCCCACCCAGTACTTCGTCAGGAACAGGGTACGTATATCGAGGGGCGACGACCTCAACAGCCACGTCATCCTACCTTCCAGGGACATACCCGGGAATACGAACCGGGCAGCGATGGCGGCAACCACGAATCCCGCGAGCCCCAGGTTCAGGAAGGAAACGGCGTTGATGAGGAAGAAGGAGACCTGCTCACCGGTGTAGAGCGGGAGCACCTTGATGTTGTAGACGTACACCACCACCAGGACGCCCAAGAGGATCAGCTGCGACCACTGAGTAGCGTCCCGGAAGAAGACCCGGATCTCCTTGGCCACGAGCTGGCGGGTCGCGGGAGCGGTCCATCCGAAGCACCTATCCAGCTTGGTCGTCCGGACCCGGTCCTCCTTGGGCTCGGCACCCTCCTGGGCCCGGGTGAATCCCGACCGAAAGAAGCGATCGTGGAGCCAGGCGCCCCTACAAAGACGGCAGCGGCCGTGCTCCACAGGAGCCAGAACGGGAACGGATCGAACACCCCGTTGAGGTGGGACATGAGCGTGCCCGCTACCCACTCGTTGGGGAGCCAGGGAGACGTCGGCGACCTCAGCACCGCCATGAAGTCCACCAGGTCGCGGAACTCCTCAGGACTCACGAGGCGCTCCGGCCGGAGGAACCGGAAGAGGACCACCACGCCCGCCGCAGCGAAAAGCCCGATGAGAGCCAGGAGTTCTCTGGCGCGCCGGGCAGGGAACACGTTCACGAGGATGAGTGTGAAAGCCGTCCCGAGAACGGCTGGGATCACCAGGTACGGGATCAGCGTGACGACGGCGAGACCGTAAAAGGACCATCCGGCTCCGTACACCACTCCGTAGGCCGCCAGGAGCGGAATCGCCAGGAGCGCCACCATCCAAGAGGAGTCCACGATCGTCTCCACGAGCCGAGCCCCGTAGAGCCTCACGGAGTCCACGGGCGAAGCCACGAGGAGCTCCATGTCCTTCGAGAGGAAGTACGTCGAGAGCGCGGTGATGACGTTGGAGAGGAGTAGGATCATCAGGAAGGTCAGGAGCGCCAGCCCGAGCAGCTTCCCCGCCAGCAGGTCGCCAATGCCCTGGGTTCCCCGGAAGTACAGCAGCATCCGGAAGATAACCGCGAAGATGAACGACCAGAAGAACAGCCCGACGAAGGCGAGCACGCCCCACTTGAAGAGGTGTCCCTCCTCGCTCTTGGTCCGGTGGAGCTTCGACCGGATCTTCGGCCCGAGCAGCCAGAGGATCCCGGGACCGCGAAAGGTGATGCCGTTCACTAGTGTTCCGTTTCCGAAGTTCGCGAGCCACCAAGAGGGTCGGGGCGCCGTCGGATCAAGGCGGGACGACGCGGCGTAGCGCAAGCGGGCACCGCGCGAAGCGTGGTCGTCAGGAGTGCCAACGCCGAGCCCACGGATGCACCGTGCCCTCGACTGGCCGAGACACTTTGGAAACGGGACACTAGGTCTCCTGAAGGCTGGCCACCACGTCCGCCATGTCCTCGTCCCCGGTTACCTTGAGGAAGATCTCTTCGAGGTGGGCCTCGCCGGAGTCGACCTGCCCGCGAAGGTCCTCCATTGTGCCCTTCGCGATGATGTCGCCGTCACGGATGATGGCGATGCGGTCGCACACGGCCTCTACAACCTCGAGGGTGTGGCTCGAGAGAAAGACCGTCCCTCCCCGGTTCACGAAGGCCTGGAACAGATCCTTCAGAATTCTGGCAGACCGGGGATCGAGGCCCACCATGGGCTCATCCACCACGATGAGCTCGGGTTGATGGATCAGAGCCGAGGTGATGAGGAGCTTCTGGCGCATCCCGTGGGAGTAGCTCTCGATGAGCTCGTCCTTCCATTCGATGAGGCTGAAGATCTCGAGGAGTCCGTTCGCCCGTTCGTCCGACGCGTGTTCGTCCTTGCCCCAGAGGCCCGCCACGAAGCGCAGGAACTCACCTCCCGAGAGCTTTTCGTAGAGGTAGGGCCGGTCGGGGATGTACCCGATGCGGGACTTGGCGTGGACGGGATGGACCTCCAGGTTGTTCCCTCCGATGAGGATCGTGCCCTCAGTCGGCTCAAGCACACCGGCCACCATCCGAATCGTGGTCGTCTTTCCGGCACCGTTGGGACCGAGGAATCCGAAGATCTCGCCCCGGGGCACCGTGAGGTCGATGCCGTTGACGGCGGTGAAGCCCCCATAACGTTTCACGACTCCCTCGAGCTGGAGCATTTCCGGAGTCGCGTCTTCCCCGGGCCCCACACCGTCCATGAGTTGGGCGAGGCGGGCCTCAAGGCCGGAGCTTGTTCGGGGGACTTCGGTCATTGAGAATCCTCTGGAAGGTTGTACTACATCGGTAGCGATCAGCCGCGGCCCGTCGCTCGGCCAGGCCCTAGGGAGGCCCACCAGACTGGTGCAGAGGCTCGCTAGGGGAAACTCACCAGACTTGTGCACAGGCTAGCTAGATCACCTCGATGTTGAGACGGCCGATGAGGCGGATGATCTCGACCTGTTGGGCGAGCCCTCCGATCACGAACCTGATATGTGCGGCATCGGCCGGGTACTGGCCGAAGGTCGGGTCGACCGCCACCCACTCTCCCAACCACACCTCGGGCCAGGCATGGTAGAAGAACGAGTTGTTGAGGTAGACGAGACCGACGGCCGTCCGGGCGGGAAGGCCGAGGGCCCTGGCCCTGGCCACATACAGGACCGTGTGTTCGTTGCAGTCTCCCTGCCTCGACTCGAGCACCTGTAGGGCGCTGGGCACGGAGAAGGTCACGCTCTTCTCGAGCATGCGATCTACACGGGTGGTGAGCCGTTGAGCGGCCGCCTTGGGGTCTCGGAGCCAGCGCCCCACCGCCTGGCGGGCCTCCCGCTGGATTCGCGGATCGTCGCTCTGGATCAGCGGCTCCGCCTCAAGCTCCTCGCGCATATCCATGAGCTTGTAGGGGAGCGAGAAGTCGGGCTCCACGGCCGCCCAGTTCTCGCGGCGCACGATGAGCGTGTCGCCTCGAAGCGTCTGGCGTCCCCCGTCGAGCTGGAAACCCGCCAGCTCCACTCGCGTGAGACGGAAGCGGAGCACGTCGTACTCCTCCACCGACCCTAGGTCGGCGTTGCTCCGGATGGCCGTCGACAGGATCACGTCCTGGTCGATGGCCAACGTGGCCACCCCTCGGGAGTCCTCCTGCGCCTGCCTCGCCAGCTCGTATTCGGTCTTCTCCATGGTGAAGCCGAGGGCACTCGAGGCGCTGATGACCCGCCCGTCGTGATCCACCCAGCTCTCCACCTGCACGCCACCATGGACCTCGGCGATCTTCCACGCCGGAATGGAGTCGTAGCGGGCCGGCTCCCAGCGATTCGTGCTGGGATTCAGGTATGCGCTGTCCGGAACCACGAGCGTGTCGTGCTCCAGCACGTGGACCTCCACCGCCCTCGTGGCCAACGTGGACGGATCGAAGACCGGAAGTCGCAGGGTGTTGCCAACCTCCAGCTCGCCAGCCATGGCGATCCGAATGGGGAAAGCGGCCGAAAAGATGGGTGGCTCGGCCAGCCGGTAGGAGATCTCCTGCTCCGAGCCACCGGCATCTATGGTGACGTGGAGCGTGGAGTCGGCGCCAAGAGTCCCGTCGGCCCGAAACGTCCCGAGCTCGGAGTCCAGGGAGAAGGAAAAGGATTCCATGATGAGAGCGGGGTTGAGGCGGACCAGCGTTCGGGCCACGGCGGAGCCCGTCTGACCCAGGGCCGGGAGGTCGAGGACCATGACGTCCTCCAGCTCGAACCCCTCTGGGATCGTGTCCAGGCGCGATGTGGCCTGGCCCACGTTGCGCTCGCCCATGCGGAGCGTGTAGAAGCTCACCCCCGGAGCCAGCGCGAGCGCAGCCTCTGCCAGCCGTGTGAGCTCGGGCTGGAAGTACTCCCGCCGGACCTGCCGTCCCACCATAGCGACCCAGATCGCCACGATCGTCACGGCCAACACCTTCCGGCTCACGTGCTACGCTTCATCGCCACTCAACGCTCAATTGCCGTTCGACACTCCATCGCCGCTCGACTCCTCACGGTCATCGTCGAACTCCTTGAGACGGGTAGCGAACACCTGCAGCTCGTAGTCCGTCGACACCATGACGATGACCTGCTTCGGGTATTCCTCGCGCTCCAGGTGCTCCCGCAGCACCTGTGCCATGACGTCCGCCGCCGCCTCGGCGTCCAGATTCCCCGCTCCTGTGCCGAGAGGAGGGAGGGCCAGGGTCTCGACTCCGAGTCGACAAGCATGCCGAAGGCCGTTCAGGAACGCCCTTCGTACACCAGATGCCGTCACGGGCTCGTCGTCGGACTGAACCACCACGTGCACCATAAACGCCGCCTGCAACGCCCCGCCCGGTGTGATCACCGCTCCACCCACGGGGAGCTCACCCATGCGCTCGATGCGCTCCTCGAGCTCGGCGCCGGCCGCGGCGCCCACCGCCCGTCCCAGACTCGTCACAGGCTCCATTCTCGAGCTGACGGCCCGAAGGACGCATTCGACCTCGGCCGTCACCAGATCGTCGCGACGAACTTCGATCATCACACGTTCAGCTCCTGGGCCCGCCGATACATCTCGGCCGCGCTCTCCCGTTCGTGCTTCTTGTCGTAGAGCATCCCCAGTGTGTGGTACGCACGCCAGTTGTGTGGCTGGAGCTGGATCACCCGCTCCATCACCTGGAGGGCCTCATCCACGCGACCAAGCCTGTTGAGGGCCTCGCCCCGGTAGAAGTGAGCTGGGCCATGGTCGGGATCGTGCTTGCACACCCCGCGGAAGCCCGCCTCGGCGTCGGCGTAAAGCCCTTTCCGAAACGCCAGGAGCCCTTCTTTGGCGCGGACCTCCACGCTCTCCGGCTCGAGGCCGAGGGCTCGCTTCAACTCGACGTCGGCATCCTCGAATCGGCCCACCGCTCCGTAGGCGGCCCCCAGGCTGGCCCGCACTTGGGCGTTGTCGGGATCCACTTCACTGGCTGCGAGGAACCGCTCGATGGCCAGCTCATGGCGGCCGAGATCATCGTACAGGGTTCCGAGACCGAACTGTGCCTGGGAGTGTGTGGGGCTCTCGTCGAGGATCTCCATGAAAAGCAGCACGGCCTCCTGCATGCGGCCTTCGCGGGCCATGCGGATGGCAGTGCTCAGCCGGTCCTCCTCGGAAGTGGCCGCATCCGGGACGTCGTCAGCGCCGGGGCCGCCAGAGGGCACCTCGTCCGGCATGATCTCCTCGCGAAGGTCGGCGTCCGCAGTGACGGCCTCCCCGGAGAACGCCGTTTCAGCGAGGTCGGGAGCAGTCTCGGCGGTGGCGTCGGCCTTCCCCTCCGCCGCCTCGTCGGCGAGGTCGCTCACAAAAACGACGGGGATGACCTCGACTTCTCCTCGGTCGATGTCGGCTCCTCCGTGGTCCACCTCCCTCAACGCCTTTCGCCTTCGGATCGCCCTACGGTTCCTACTGGTCATGGGAAGACTCCGCCCGCGTGCACTCGCGCACCCACTCGAGGTAGGGCTCGTGCCCTCCCTCGACTGCCAACGTCAGGATCTCGGGAACGTCATACGTATGCAGCTCCGCAACCCTCTCGACGAGTCGCGAAGCTCGGTCTGCACTCGTCTTCAAGATAAGCAGAACCTCCGCTTCCTCCTGCATGCTTCCGTCCCACTCGAACACGGAGGTGACGTCTGAAAGAAGGTTTCCACAGGCGGCGAGCCCCTCCTCCACGACCTGGCGAGCCAGGGCGAGGCCCGTCTCCTTGTCTCCGGCGGTGACGAAGACGACTCGCACGTCCGACATCTCGGTCACGGCTCCGAGAAGACGGTCTGGTCCAGCTTGTCTTCCAGATAGAACGCCTCGATGAGCTCGCGGTATCGTGCCTCCACCGCCCTCCGCTTGACCTTCTGGGTGGGTGTGAGGGTGCCGTCCTCGATGGTGAACTGCGACTCGATCAACCCGATCTTCTTGGGCGTCTCGAAGCTCGCCAGCCCCTTCAGCGCTCCGAAAACCTGCTCCTCCATGAGCTCCTGGACTTCCGTGCGAGCCAGAAGCGTCTTCGCGTCCGAAGCCTCGATACCGGTCTTCCGCGCCCAGGCCTCCAGGTTCGGAAAGCTGGGAACAATCAGGATCACGCAGAAGCTCCGGCGATCGCCGACCATCACCGCCTGCTCCACGAACTCGTTGGTCTTCAGACGATTCTCGATGGGCTGGGGCGCCACGTTCTTCCCCCCCGCCGTGACGATGATGTCCTTGATGCGGTCCGTGATCCGGAGGAAGCCGTCCTCGTCGATCTCGCCCACGTCCCCCGTGTGGAACCACCCTTCGGGATCGATAGCCTCGGTGGTGGCCTCCGGCAGATTGTAGTAGCCCTTCATCACCTGCGGGCCCCGGATCAGGATCTCGCCTTCCTCTCCGATCCGGATCTCGGTGCCGGGGATGGCCTTGCCGACGGTCCCAATCCTGAAGCCTTCGAACGAGTTCACGTTGGTGACCGGGCTGGTCTCCGTGAGGCCGTAGCCCTCCATGATCCAGATTCCGGCTGAGAAGAAGAAGCGATTGATGTCCGTGGCGAGGGGCGCCCCACCGCTGATGAAGTAACGGATCCGCCCCCCCATGGCCGCCCGGATCTTCTTGAAGACGAGGGCATCCGCGAGACGGTATGCGACCTTGAGGGCGCGGCCGGGCTCACGGCCCGCCAGCTTCTCTTCGGCCCAGGCGTCACCCACTTCCCTGGCCCACTGGACGAGCTTCTTCTTGAGGCCCTCTGCCTCCATCACGGCGTTGTAGACCTTCTCGTACAACCGTGGAACGGAGGCCACGACGGAGGGCCGAACCACCTTCATATCGTCGGCCACTTTGTGGATGGAGTGGGCGTAGGCCGCCGTGTCGCCCCGTGAGAAGTACAGATAGCTGACCATGCGCTGGAGGACGTGTGACAAGGGGAGGAAGACCAGCGCCGTATCACCCTCTTTTCGGGGAAGCATTCGCCGCGCTGCCGTCACGTTACTCCACAGGTTGTTGTGGGTGAGCATCACGCCCTTGGGGTTCCCCGTCGTGCCTGACGTATATAGGAGAGTGGCCAGACCGTCGGGCTCGGCTTCCAGGGCCATGGCACGGAAGCTCTCGTCTTCCACCTCGGCGTCGAATTCGCGCCCCTTCTCCAGGAAGTCTTCCCACGCCAGAGCGCCCTCGGGGAGGGAGCCGGACGCGTCAAAGACCACGATCTGGATGTCCCGTCCGATCTCCCGGCTCGCGGCCCCGACCTTCTCCGCCTGGTCGGGAGTCGACGCGAAGACCAGCGACGCATCCGAGTTCTCCAGGATGTACGCCACCTGGGGGCCGGTCAGGGTGCTGTAGATGGGCACGTCCAGAACACCAGTGCAGATACAGGCGTAGTCGCAGACGGACCACTCCATACGGGTCTCAGAGAGGATCGCCGCCCGGTCTCCCCGCTTCATGCCCAGGGCCTGGAGCCCACCGGAAACGGCCCGAACGAGGTCGTATACCGCACCGTAGCTCATATCCTCGAGGTGGTCGCCGTCGCCCGGGAAGTGCCGGAACGCCAACTCCTCGCGGCGATCCTCCACGGCCGTGAGGAAGAGCTGACTCAGCGTCCCGGGCGGAAGGTCCGCGGGATTGGACACGTAGTCGAGAGAGCCCATCCGGTTCTCCTGTGGCCTTACGGGTCGCTCGAGGCCGACGGTGCTCAGACGCCCTCGACCACCGTCTCGAAGTCGAGGTCTTGGCGAAGCGAGTGGAGCACGCTGCAGTACTTGTCCCGGGAGAGCTGGATCGCGCGGTCCACCTTGGGCCGCGCCTCGGCAGCCACTCCTCCCAACACGAAGGTCAGACGTAATCGTTTGAAGTAGCGGGGAGGGTCAGGGTTCCGGTCGGCATCGGCGTGAATCTCGAGGGAGCTCACGTCGACGCGGGACTTCTCGAGAATCATCAGCACGTCGATGCCCATGCAGCCCATGAGCCCCAGAAGCAGAGAATCCATCGCTGAGGCGCCGGCCTCGCCGGCCCCGTCGATGGTCACCTCGGGTCCTGACCCCGAGCGGCCCTTGAACACGTCGCCTTGCCCGGTCCAAGACAGGATCGTCTGTTTAGAAGAGCTCATCCTGCGTGGGTTGAGGACCCTCGGTAGCAGGGTTCGATCCACCCTCTCCGGTGAGCCTGGCGAGCGTTTCCCGGGCATGGGACACGTGCTCGCCAGCCTCCTCGGTAGGTGCGTTCTCGAGAAAGGCGCGGAGGTGCGGGATGGCGTCCGGCTCCTGGCCGGCCCTCACGAGGAGGAACGCCAGACCGTAGTGGGCGCCGGCGGCATCGGGGTTTTTCTGGAGCACATGCCGATACGTCTTCGCGGCCTCCTCGGTCATCCCGATGCGGGTGTACGAGATGGCGATCTGCTGCAGCACTACGGAGTCCCCGGGTGACTCCTTGAGGGCCAGGCGAAACGAGGTGAGGGCTTCGTGGAACTTGCCCTCCGCCATCAAGGCGACGCCCTCGTCATAGTAGGCGACGCGCCCGGTGTCCCTGGATCCGCCGAGAACCTTGTTCCACCACGCCATGGAGAGAAAGCTCGGCCGCGAGAAATGGTACGACGCAACGGGCGAGCGGTCAGCCGCGAAACGCCGGAGTGGGTGGGGACGAAAGTAGAGAAGGCCGAAATGCGACGCAACGACAGGGTTATTGTCGTGCCGCCACCACCGCCGCCGTCTCCGAAACCAGAACTCTCATTCCCGCGGTCTCGAGGGCGGAATCCCAGCCGTCGACGCCACCCCAGACGACCACGCGACCCAATCGCGCCACGACGCGTGCAACCTCGTGGGCGTCGAGCGGCCCCTCGTCTCCGAAGAGGACCGCGCCGCGAAGGCTCTGAGCCCGGAACGGAAGCCGGGAGCCCGCAATCAGCCGGCTGACACCCTCGGCTTCGTCCCAGCTCCGTAGCCCCGAAGCGATCCCCACGACTTCCACGACCTCCAACCTCTCGGCAAGGGCATCGGCGTGGCCCGCCATGCGTCCCAAGAGGGCCACATGACCGACGCCCTCCGTGATCCCCAGCAGACCAGCCACCTCCATGAGCGTTGGAGAGTCGGGCGCCGCGAGCGTCTCCTCGTCGTGGAGGCCGATCCGGGGTGGAGGCCGCAGGTCCCCGAATCCCTCCCGGATAGGGTAGCGCTCCCGGCAGTTCGGACAGCCCAGTGTTCCCTCCAGGACGCGCCGGTCCTCCAGCCGGTCCGCAAGGAGGATCAGCCCGAACTCGGGCCCACAGCGGGGGCAGGTGAGGCGGTCGGTGAGGAGCAGATGCATGGGCCCTGGGCCGGGCCTTCGCTCACTGGGAGAGCGGGCTGTGGTCGGTCATGCAGAGGCGTAGGAACTCGTCCCGGGTCATCTGATCCTCGAGGAACGAACCGCGGACGGCCGAGGTGATCGTCTTCGAATTCTGCTTCTGGACCCCCCGCATCATCATGCACAAGTGATAGGCCTCTACGACCACCCCGGCGCCTTCGGGCTCCACCAGCTCCCAGAGCGCCTGAGCGATCTGCTCAGTCAAGCGCTCCTGCACCTGAAGGCGGCGGGCGAAGACCTCGACCAAGCGAGCCGCCTTGGACAACCCGATGATCTTTCCGTTCGGGATATACGCGACGTGCACCTTCCCGAAAAAGGGCAGGAGATGATGCTCGCAGAGCGAGTACATCTCGATATCCTTCACCATCACCATGTTCCGGTGACAGTCCTCGAAGATGGCGCCGTTGATCACGTCCTCCGGTGTCATCCGGTACCCGCGGGTCAGGAAGGCCATGGACTTCGAGACCCTCTCGGGGGTTTGCTTCAGCCCCTGACGGTCGGGGTCATCGCCGAGCCGACGGATCATCTCGGCTACCAGGTCCTCGAACGAGGCTCCCGAAAGCTCACTACTCACCTGTGTACTCCACGTAGCTTCGGGGGGTCTCCCAAAGCGTCAGCTTGCTGAGCTTCACTTCGTTGGGCAGGCCGTCAGCGAGGCGGCTCCAGATCGCGACGACCATGTTCTCGGCGGAGGGGATGAACCCCGCCAGCCAGGGTACATCGAGGTTCATGTTCTGGTGATCGAGGTCCTGGATCACGCGTGACTCCACGAGCGACTTCAGATCCCTGAAGTCCATGACGAACCCGGTCTCCGGATCCATTTCCCCCTCGACCGTCACGCGGAGCTCATAGTTGTGGCCGTGCCAGTTGGGGTTTGCGCACCCCCCGAACACCTCGTGGTTGCGCTCGTCGGTCCACTCTGGATTGAACACCCGATGCGCGGCGCTGAACTCGAGCTCCGTCGTGACTGTCACCCGGGGCATGGACTCCTCGTTGGCGATTCAAGTCGTACTCGGTGGACTCGGCGGGCAACCTAGCGTCCTGTTGCCAAAGTGTCTCGGCCAGTCGAGCTACCCTCGTCCCAGGCTTTGGTTCGAGCGGGAGTCCGGGTGCGACCGTGCGTGCTGGTTCACCGAAGCCAGCGTCGTCCAACGAGCGTTCGTGTCGCCCTGCCGGTGTTGCGTGCCCGAGCGGTGGAAGGCGAAGCTAAGGAACCGGCCACAACGGCGGAGGACCAAGGCAGCGAAGTGCGTGTGACCACACGTCAGCACAGTGGGGCGACTATGGGGAACGCAGATTCGAAGGGGAACGCAGATTCGAAGGGGAACGCAGATTCGAAGGTGGCGCTGGTGACAGGCGGTGCCCAACGCATCGGTGCCCAGCTGTGCCGAGCCCTCCACGAAGCCGGCTATGACGTTGCGCTGCATTACCGGAGCTCCGCCGACGCCGCCGGGGCTCTTGCCGCCGAGCTCAACGGTCTGAGGGATGGATCAGTGACGTGTTTCCACGCGACGCTGGGGGATCGTAGCACCGCGGAAGAGTTGGCGGGCGCGGTCATCGACCAATTCGGCGGCGTGAACCTGCTGGTCAACAATGCTTCGAGCTTCTACGCCACGCCCATCGGCAGCGTGCGCGAGGAGGACTGGAACTCGCTCGTCGGTAGCAACCTCAAGGGGCCGTTCTTTCTCAGCCAGGCGCTGGCGGATAGCCTCGGGCAAAATCGGGGAAGCATCGTCAATCTGATCGACATCTACGCTGAGAGGCCGCTGGCCGATCATTCCGTGTACAGCATGACCAAGGCCGGGCTAGCCATGTTGACCAAGTCCTTGGCCCGGGATCTGGCGCCGGCGGTTCGCGTAAACGGCATTTCTCCGGGGGTGATCTTGTGGCCCCAGAGCGGCGCAGCGGAGGATGGTGAGGAGGAGCGGCGGCAGCGCTCGCTGGAGCGGGTACCGCTCGGGTCCCAGGGAGATCCTCGGGATATCGCGGAGGCGCTGCTGTTTCTAGCTGAGCGAGCCCCGTATGTCACGGGTCAGATCATCGCGGTCGACGGCGGTCGCAGCCTGACCTGACTGGACTCGGTCGTGCCGCCCGGCAAGGGGCAGATGGAGACCCGAGTACCTCTGTGTGGTGGCCCTTGAGTGCGTCGGCCCTTTAGTGCGTCGGCCCTTCTGAGACTGCCCTCGGCGTACGTATCGGTGGCGCTCCACGGCGAGCTGGGGCGGATCGAGCGGCTGGACGGCGACCTCCGGCGTCTCTTCGCCGCGCACGACGCGAAGGTGATCCGGGAGGGCTACGGCCAGCTGCCGGCCTGGTTCGCGCGGCTGCCGGCCCAGCCCCGTGGGCGGCAGGTGCGGAGGGTGTTCGTGTCGGCCGGCGTGGCGGCCTGCCTGGCGCCGCTGTTCGGGCCGCCACGGGGGACGCGGCGGAGCCGTCACCTCGGTCGCGAGTCGCTCGCGGTCTTGGAGACCCCGTGGAGGACGGCATACCACTACGACCTGTTTGCCGGCGATGTCGGCCACACGCTGATGCTCGGCGCGACCGGCTCGGGGAAGAGCTTCACGCTGAACTTCCTCCTGGTCGAAGCTCTCAGGTACGACCCTCGGGTCCTGATCCTGGACTTGGGCGGCTCCTACCGTTGGCTGACCCGGTTCCTCGGGGGGCGCTACCTCGAGCTGTCGCCCGGCGAGGCGGAGCCGACGCTTCGGTTGCAGCCGTTCGCCCTCCCGGCGACTACGAGGACGTTCCAGTTCCTGACGGGCTGGGTGCTCCGGCTACTCAAGCTCGGCGGTTGGAAAGCGAGCGGGGCGGACACGAGCGAGATCCGCTCGCGCATCGAGGACCTCTACGCGTTCGAGCCGGAGCGGCGGACGCTGAGCGTCTTGGCCGGGTCGCTTCCGTCCGGGATGTGGCCGGCGTGGAGCCGCTGGATCGAAGGCGGCGCCTGGGGCGCGTACTTCGATAACCCGGCTGGCGGGGCACCGGACCTCGAGTTCGCCGACTGGCAGGTGATCGATCTGGCCGGCGCGGTCGAGCATCCGGACCTCTGCGACGCGGCGCTCTCCTACCTGCTCGAGCGGATGCGCTTGGAGGTGGAGGATCCGTCCGAGGCGGCGCGGCTGAAGCTGATGGTCGTGGACGAGGCTTGGCGCTACCTGCAAGACCCCGCCGTGCTGAACTACCTGGCCGAGGCGGCGAAGACGTGGAGGAAGAAGAACGCCGCGTTGATTCTGGCGACCCAGTCCGCCGTGGACGTGACCTCCACGCCGGGCGCTGCGGCGCTGCTCGAGTCGATCCCGACGAAGCTCTTCCTCGCGAACCCCGAGCTCCCCGACGCGGTCGGAGCGCTGTTCCGGCTGAACGACTCGGAGCTGGCCCGGGTCCGGGGCCTGATCCCCAAACGCGAGCTCTATCTGCGCCGCCCGGACGGGGCGGCGGTGCTCCGGCTCGAGGTCGATCCGGAGAGCTACTGGCTCTACACCTCCTCGGCCCTGGATGCCGAGGAGCGCGCCCGTGCCGTCGAGCGCCACGGACTCGCCCGGGCCCTCGAGGTGCTCGCGAGCCGAGACGATCCCACCCCCACCCCCAACGCAAGGAGCTGATACGCCATGCGATCCCCGACGACACCCATCGTTCTAACCGCGCTTCTCCTGGCTGCCCTCCCCGTCGTGGCTACCGCCCAGCAGGAGGACGACCAAGCGTTCCTCCGAGTACCGGTCCCGGAGGAGGGGGAGGACCGGATCCACCGGCTCCGCACCCAGGTCCGTCACACGACGGTGATCGTGCTCCCCGCCGGTGAGAACATCCTGGACTTCGTGGTCGGCGACTCGGAGTACTGGCACCTGACCGGCGCGGCGAACGTCGCGTTCCTGAAGCCTCTCGCTTCGGACGCGGCGACGAATATCGCGCTCGTATGCGAGTCGGGGCGGATCTACTCGTTCCTGGTGGCCGAGCACAGCGCCGAGGAGAACGAGCGACCGCCCCATCTGGTCGTCCGCGTCGAGTCCGGAGCGGACGAGACGGGGCTGTACAGCGGCGGCACCGGTCAGCCCGCGTTCGTCGCGCGGAGCGAGGTCGCGGCCTACCAACAGATGGCCGCCGAGGCGGCCGAGGCGGCCCGGAGTGCCCGGGAGGCGGCCGAGGTCGGTATCCTGGAGGCCCGGTCGCAGGCTGAGTCGGCGATCGAGGCGTTCCGTGCCGGCTATCCGGAGCGTCTCGCCTTCGAGTACCGGCTCGACGGGGACGCGGCCCGGCGACCGTTCCTGGTCGAGGCGATGTGGCACGACGGGCAGTTCACCTACGTCCGCTCGCATGCCCAGGAGTCGCCGGCCCTCTATGAGCTCCGGGACGGCGAACCGGCGCTCGTCGCCTACGACCTCAGTGAGGACGGCCTCTACATCGCCCGCCACGTGCTGGGCGACGGGTGGCTCCAGATCGGCGACAAGCGGGCCAGCTGGCGGTTCACGCCGAGTGAGAGGTTCCGATGAGCCGTTGGAAGCAGTGGGTATCGCCGCCCGAAGGCGCGCTGCCGGGCGGCATCGTGACGAAGGCGGGCGTCGTGTTGATCGCCGTGCTCGTCGGTGGACTCCTCTTCTCGTGGGCGATGACGGGTCCCCAGGAAGCCGACACTCTCGTAGCCCTGCCCGAGGCGCAGGCGGTCGACGACGGGATGGGGAGGTCGCTCCAGAACCGCATTCGTGCGAAGGCCGAACGGCAGGCCCAGCAGGCCGCGGCCCGAGCGCGGGCCGAGCTCGAGCGCCGGCAGGCCGCGGCAGCCGAAGAGATGGCCCGGCTCCAGGCCCAGGCCGAGGCGCCGAACACCGTGTTCCTCGGCATCGGAGCGGCCGAGTCGGAGCTTAGGGAGGCGCTTCGGCTGGAGGAGCTGGAGCGAAGAACCCGCTCGCTCCGCGCCCTTCCCGTGGCTCAGTCGTACCGGGATCCGAACGCGACCGCGGAGTCGTCCGAAGCCGGCACCGGCGATGCGGCCGACGCGGATGTGGCGCTCCTCGAGAACACGGTCCAAGCGGCACTCGCCTCCTTCGAGCAGTCGCTCGGGGCGCTCGAGGGCGAGCTGGCGGCCGAACAGCTTCTCCTCGGGTCCCCTGGCATCGCCGCTGCTGCGGCGCCCGCGTCCGGGCCGCAGGCCTCCCTCCGAGCGCACGGCACGGCTGAGCCAGGGCGTAGCGTCCAGCCTGCCGACCTGCCGGGCTGGGAGCGGATCTATGAGGGTTCGTTCCTCGAGGCGGTGCTCCTCACTCAGCTCACGGGCGATTTCCCCGGACCGGTGCTCGCCACCGTTTCGGTCCCATTCTATTCGGCCGACCGCCAGCGGATCCTGATCCCGCGCGGCGCGCGTGTCGTCGGCACGGCCCAGGCCGTTCAGGACCCGGACCAGAGCCGGCTCGCTATCGCGTTCCACCGACTCCTCATGCCCGACGGCAGCTGGATCGACCTCGAGTTCACCGGCCTGAACCAGGCGGGCGAGGGCGCCCTTCAGGACCAGGTCGACCGCCACTACTTCAGCACGTTCGCGGCGGCCGGAGCCATCGGCGTCGTAAGCGGGCTCGCCTTGGCCGGCGGTTCGCCGTTCGGCCTCAGGGCGGGCGTCGGCCAGAGCGCGACCTCGGTTCTCGACCGGTTCCTGAACCGGCTACCCACTCTCACGATCCGCGCGGGCCATCGCCTGCGCATCTGGTTCACCTCCGATGTCCTGGTCCCCAGGGCCGGTCCCCGGCAATGACACCAAAGGAGCTCATCATGCGCCACCGCAGCCTCACCACCGCCCTCTTGGTCTCCATCCTGATGCTCGCGAGCGCTGGGCCGGCCAACGCCCTCTTCGACATCGGCGGCGTGATTCAGCGTGCCCAGATGATCGTGAACCAAGCGACCCAGATCGCGAACCAGATCCGCCAGATGCGGACGATGACCCGCCAGCTCACCGAGCTCGAGGAGCAGCTCGACTACATGAAGGACGTCGCGCGCGGCGAGGTCGACGCGCTGATCGAACCGTTCGCCGAGCTGTCGGCCGGATCCATCGGCCTCGTCGGCGACGGCCTCGACTGGGGCTCCGACTTCAGCGGAGCGGCCGGCGAGCTGGTCGACGCGGTCCGTTACATGGGGAGCGGCGACTCGTTCACCGGCGTCTGGCGGAGCGCGCAGGGTGTGGCCGACCAGGTGAGCGAGGCGGACATCCTCGAGCTGTTCCGTAACCGCCCGGCCGAGGCATCCTCCCGCGCGGTTGAGGTCTACCGCCAAGCCCGTGAGGCCGCCGACCGCCAGCGCGTGCTCGACTACGCGATGATGGACGCCGCGGCCTCGCTGGCCTCGACCGTCGAGAGCGCACAGGACTCGTTCGACGAGCTCACCGCGAACGGCAACCTGTCATAAGCGTCCGTAAGTCATTGTGACCATTGGATAATTGGCTTGGACGCATCTGATAATGCCCCCAGAGTTGCCCCATAATCGTACCCGCATCCAGCGACCGCCACCGGCGTCCATGGCGATCCGGCATCGCGGAGCCATCGTCTCCTGCCCCATAGGTGCCAGCAGCTCGGGGACGGCGTGGGTCGCCTCCTCTACACCACAGCGTGCCGAGGCGTGACTTGCTCGGCGATCTCGCGACCCGCCTCGATCTCCGTTCGGCGAAGCTCCCAAGTCTTCTGCAGATTCAACCAGAGTTGCGGAGTCGTCCCGAAATAGGTGGCCAGCCGCAACGCCGTATCGGCGCTCACGCCCCGCTGGCCGTTGAGAATCATCGTCACCCGGTTGACCGGCACGCCAAGCGCTTTCGACAGCGCATTGGCCGACAGCCCGAGCTCGTCGAGTTCCTCGCGCAGGACTTCACCCGGATGCACCGGCCTCATCCCGTTCTTCGCGTTCATGTCATGCCTCCTCAGTGATAATCCACAATCTCGACATCGCTCGGCCCGTCGTCAGTCCAACGGAAGCGGATACGCCACTGCGCGTTGATCCGAATGCTGTGCTGACCGGCGCGGCTGCCCCGAAGCGCTTCCAGCCGGTTGCTCGGCAGCGCGGCCAGGTCGCCGAGCGTTTCCGCGCTGTCCAGCAGGGTCAGCCGGCGCACCGCCTGATCGGAAAAGCCGTGAAACGCCGCGACACGCCGCCCCTCGAAGAAACGTCTCGTTCTCCGGTCCTTAAAGCTTCGTATCATGTGCTCCGAATGTACGCCCTGTTACGGACTCCGTAAAGGTTCGTTCGCCCCCCTGACCGCGAGCCGCGGACTTGAGGATCAACGGTAGCGGGCTGCCCGACACGGCGATGACTCCTCGGGATGGACTGCCCCGCCGCCGGGGCGGGTCCGCGTCCCCGTGCGGAGCCCTGGCCTGGGGCGGCGACGCACGGCGGCCACGACCTTGGCCCGACGGTCGGTGAGCCCGGTCGGGAATCACGCCGGTGGCGGCGACGACGGTGCAGCGCACCCCGCCAGCGCGCTGCTCGGGCAGCGCCGCGCGGGAAGTTGGGGGTTCAAAGGGGGGCGCAGCGTCCCCTTGGCCAGACCGCAATGTTAAACATTGGGTAGGCTGGCTCTCACACCGTAACTGGCCTCCCGCGGTCGCGTCCATCACGCCCGGAATCCCTGGACGGGAAGGCGGCGCAAGCAGCCGGATGTCGGTTGTCGGTCGCGGACCGCCCGTGGTCTACACAGCCGAGATACCCTATTCGGAGACCCGCACGCTACGCTCAGCATAGCCCTCAACCGGCCCTGACCGAGTTCAGCTTCAGTGGCTGACGACGAAATATCCGGTCAGGTTAATAACCTGTATCCGGCGGGCGTCGATTGTGGGTTGTCGGTACGGAGCTTCATCGCGACCGCCCATTACAACACCCAGCGCACGCGCTGATGCACCGATCGGGCTGTGGAAGCCATCGTGTGGTAGATCGGGGTGATGACCTCATGCACAGCAACGGACCCGATCTCGAGGTCAGGCGTGGGAAGGAGATGGTGCAGTTCGCCACCTTCGTATCACTACGGATCCTGCGCCAGGGACTTCATCAGCCCAGCGATCATAAGCAACAGCACGATGCTCACCGGCAGGGCGGCGGCCATGGCGGCGGTCTGCAAGGCCTGGAGGCCGTCGGCGAGCAGCAGCACGGCGGCCACCACTCCTATGCCGAGTCCCCAGACGATGCGGAAACGCTGGGGGGGGTGGGGGTCGCCCATGCTCAGCAGGGTTGTTATGACCAGCGTGCCGGAGTCCGAGGACGTAATGAACCACGTCCCCAGCAGAAGGGTAGCCAGGGCGGACATGGCCCACGTCAGCCAGCCGATGTCGCTCAACCTGTCGATGGTCCCGTAGAGCGCGGCCTCGTAGTGCGCGTCCCGCACCAGCTCGATGATCCCGGCGGTTCCGACGCCGCCCGCCGCGTTGAGTTCCAGGTAGATGGCGTTGCCACCGAAAACCCCGATCCACAGCAGCCCCATAGCAGTCGGGACAACCAGCACGCCCAGCATGAATTCGCGCAGCGTGCGCCCGCGCGAGATGCGGGCGATGAACATGCCGACGAAGGGCGCCCAGGAGATCCACCATCCCCAGTAGAAGATGGTCCAGCGATTCTGCCAAACAGCTTGCCCCGGATCATCAGCGATCCAGAAACCCATGGGCAGCGCATGCCATAGGTATTCGCCGATGGAGGTTGCAAGAAAGCCCACGAGCCATGTGCCGGGACCGAGGAAGAGAAAGGAACCCAACAGGATAACGCTCAGGCCGATGTTCCACTCCGACAGGATGCGGATCCCGCGGCTCACGCCCGATACGGCCGACAGAGTGGCCGCGACCGAGATTGCCGCGATCAGCGCGACCTGCGTGACGAGCCCCGGATCGACGCCGAGCAGGACGTCGAGTCCGGTGGCCATCTGGCTGGCCCCGAGCCCCAGCGTGGTCGCGATGCCGAAGACCGTGCCGAATACCGCCAGCAGGTCCACGATGTCGCCGATGGGGCCGTAGATTCGGTCGCCGATGAGCGGATACAGACCAGAGCGCAACGTCAGCGGCAGCTTCTTGCGGAATCCGAAGTAGGCCAGGCACAGCCCGACCAGGGCGTAGACGGCCCAGCCGTGCATGCCCCAGTGGAAGTAAACCACGCGCATAGCGTGCACGGCACGCGCCTCGTCCAGCGACACGGCGCCGGCGGCCAGGGGGTTGTTCGGGTAACCCGCGCTCTGGCTGTTGTCGAAGTAGAAGAGCGGTTCGGCGATGGAGAAGAAGAGCAACCCGATCCCCACACCTGCCGAAAACAGCATGGCGAGCCAGGAGGACGTGCGGAACTCCGGCTCGGAAGCGTCGTCGCCAAGCCGGATCCTTCCGAACCGGCTGCACGGCAGGAACAAGCAGGCAAAGAGACAGGCGCAAACCACTGAAATGTAATACCAGTCCAGCGTTCCCTCAATCCAAGAGCGGATGCGCTCGAACGCGGCGCTTGCAGCCTCCACGTCGCGGACGGCGAAGAGGACGAATGCCAGGACGAAGCTCTTGGCTGCCAGCGCCATCTTGGGATTCAGCCCCTTCCACAACCCGTCCTTCGCCTTGGCCCGCCGTTGCCGCCCGTCGCTCATGCTCCTCTGTCTCCGGTCTTCACGCCTGCCTCCTCCTTTGGCAACCCGCACCGAAACGGGCTAGCAACCGACGTCCCTACCTTCACTCACCCCCCGCACAACTTGCAACACGGATCCCATCCATGCCCGTCAGCAAACCATCACGGCGACCGATCCGGATGGGCTGACCGCCACGCAGACCTGGGAAGCGGTCCCGTACGGTCTCGTAGACCAAGAGCCTGTAGTTGACGATCGACGACGCTGACTGCCTGCTCGGCGATGATCTCCAGTACCGGTGGGGTGCCGACAGCCACCGGAGCCTGGTTGGGCGGCTTGCTGGCGTCGTCGCCGCAGGCGACAAGCAACACGACGGCACGACCGCACACAGGCAGGAAAGCGCTGGTAGAGAAACAACGTTGGTGCCGCATTGCGAAACGTCTCCGGCGCGAATGGAAAGGGGACGGTGGTCGGGACCCGTTCCAAAATGGAGGACTATAGGCCCATGCAGGGCTTCCGGCCCGACCGCAGACGCCGCGCCGCCCGCCCCGTCGAAACCGGATCCTTTCGAGGCGGCTTCACGGCGGTCCTGATTGTGCCCGACACCCCCGTGCGCCCGTCTCGCGGCCGTGTGCCACGCCCCCGGTGAACACCGCAACGTCCCGACAACCGGCGACCCCGTGTGCTCCTTGAGTGTCGCCCGCACCACGAACCCGATCGCGTCGACAACAATATCTCCATTGGAGCGGTGCAAAAACTGACTAACTCCCGGATCAGCTGCACTAACCCACATCGTCAAATGACGATATCTCGGGGCCAGCGCACGACACCATCGGGTTCGCTCTACCCCGCCAGTCCAGCTACCACCTCCACGATCGCCTCTGTAACAGAAACAATACAGTTTTGCTATTGACGAGACGGTTTCAGCGGGCCATGGTTTCCGTTGAATCCATACCTCATCGACATCGCTATGATTCTGCCAGAGGCCTTCCTCCGCTCCAAGAGCGGGAACTATCCTTCTATCCGGGACTCTGTGGCCCATCGCTTCGTTCGGCTCTCCAGGGGGGTGCTGCATAGCCTACTGTGTCATCCAGTCGCCGGATCTCGATGCGGTGGTGTCCCTGTCATGAACAGCGCGATGGACCGGGCACGAACGCGAAGCCATGGCTTGGCTCGCCGAGCACTTTCTTCGTGAATCGGTCACAGGACTTGCCGATGGCCCAGACAGCTCCAGAGCAAGAAATAGCCGAGTCGATGCGTGTGACATCACTTTGAGAAAGAGGGGGCCGCGGTGGCTGGATGGTTCTCAAGATTTCCGCGCACATTGAGTTCGCTGGCGGTGGTCGGCGCTCTTTCGGTCGTCCCCGCCTCGGGACAGTCCACCGGCATAATCGACGGCACCGTGGTCGACGCGGCCGACGGCCAGCCTATCGCGGGCGCCCAGATCTTCATCGAGGCGCTGAGCATCGGGACCCTCACGAACCCCGAGGGACGGTACTCGATCGCGAACGTGCCAGCCGGTTCGCACGAGTTCTCCGCCCGCATCGTCGGTTACCTCACGGCGACCGAAGATGTCACCGTATCTGACGGACAGGTCACGACCGTCGACCTGCGGCTGAACTTCACCGCCCTCGAGCTTGACGAACTGGTCGTAACCGGAACCAGCGCGCAGGTATCGGCCACGGAACTGCCCTATTCGGTGTCGGTTGTGGCACGCAGAAAGCTCGAGGAGCAGGGCTCTCCGCAGGTCGTGGAGTTCTTCAAGGCGTTGAGTTCGAGCCACGGCGTGGTCGGTGAACGGCAGAGCTGGTACAACGCGAACGAAGTCGCCGCCGTGCCGGAGACCGTGGCAAACGTGAACCTGCGCGGCCTGGGCGGCTCGCGCACACTCGTTCTGCTGAACGGCCGCCGCCAGGTTTACCTTCCCGCACGCCTGATCGGCGGGCGCTATGTAGACATCAACGCGTTCCCGTCGATCGCCATCGACCGCATCGAAGTTCTGAAGGAGGGCGCCTCCGCCATCTACGGATCGGATGCCGTGGCCGGGGTAGCCAACTTCCTCACCCGCGGCGACTTCGAGGGGATGGAGATGACCGCCTCCCACGAGTACTTCGCGGGCGCCGGCGACACCAACGTCGGCGGCATTTGGGGCCGGCGGCTGGGAAGCAGCACGAACGCGGTCGTGTCCGCGGAATGGATGACCCGCCAGCAGCTGACCCCGCAGGAGCGGGACTGGGCGCTGCACCCTTACATCTCTGGAGCAGGCGCTTGGTCCGGGACCGGCAACCCGGGGGCGTTTCTCATGCCATCCTTGACGGGTAGTGAAAGCTCCGGGGAACTAATCTCCCAGCTGGCGGACGCGCACCTCTCGGACGACGACATCTTCATCGATCCGCGCTGCCTTGAGTTCGGCGGCTTCCAGGAGAGCAAAACCTGCCGGTTCCGCTACCAGCCCTGGGACAACCTGCTGGAACAGTCCAACCATTTCCGCGCCTTCGCAGAAATCAACGGTGAGCTGGGCGACAACTCCAGCTACCACATAGAGGGCCTCTGGGCCGAGGCGGTAACGCCGGCCTGGGTGACGACGCCTTCATTTCCGCCCATCAAGCCCTACGACGGGCTTCAGATCGTGCCCGCCGAAAACCCGGGACGGCAGGCCTTCTGCCAGCAGCACGGATCCACCGTGGAGTTCATGTCCAGCGCCCACTGCCTGGAGGACGACTGGTATTTCTTCGGACGGCTGGTGGGACACTCTGGGCCCGGTCGGACTCTTGAGCGGAAGTCCCGGACTCAGCGGCTGTCCGCCTCCTGGGACGGAGGCGTAGAGGTCCTCGAGGGACACGACAACCGATTGAACCTCGCTCTCAGCTATTCCCGCTCCTCAGGCAACGTGAATCAGCCCGCGGAATACGCCTACCGCAAGTATCTCGCTTTCCGCGGCTACGGCGGTCGCGACTGCGGGGTGGATGTGGTCGCGGATCCCAGCTCGTCCTCGGGCATGTCGCTGGGTCCGACGGGCGGAAGAGTCCCAGGCCAGGGCAACTGCAAGTTCTACAACCCGTTCAGCAACGCGCTCCAGTATTCCCAGCAGCCCGGTGCGCGGTTCGTGACCGAGGCCAATCCTGACTATTCGCCCGAATTGGCGAACGACCCCGAGATGCTCGCCTGGATCAACGAGCAGGTCGATGTCGAGAGTTTCGCGGACATGCTGGTCGCCGATGCCACCTTGACCGGTAGCAAGGGCCCGGCGGAGAACTACGCCCTGGGCTACCAGTTCCGTCGGTTCGACGTCTCGTCGACACCGAATGATCCCGGCAACCTGAACCGCAACCCGTGCTCGGTGCTTGGCAGCCAGGCCTGTCTCGAGCAGGCCGGCCCGTTCACCTTTACGACCGGGACCTATCCCTACGACGCTGCCCAGACGCTGCATCGGTTCTTCGCGGAACTCCCCCTGCACGGCATGGATGAACGCCTCCATCTGCAGCTCGCCGCGAACTACGAGTATCACAGCGTTGCGAGCAGCTTCAATCCGAAAGCTGCGTTCCGACTGGGCCTGACGGACCAGTTCGCGCTACGCGGCTCGCTGCAGACGACCTTCCGTACCCCATCGGTCGACGACCTGAACGAGAGCCGTACGACCGCGCTCGCATACGTGAACGAGGCGGGCGTCTACAAGGCTGTCGACACCCACGGAGACAAGCAGCTCAAGTCCGAGCAGGCCCTCACCTATAACGCCGGTGTCGTCGTGACATTGGCGGACCAAGCGGGATTCGTCCCGGTTCAGCTGACCGCCGACTACTGGAGCTACGACTTCGAGAACGTGATCGCGGTCGTGCCCTACAATGCGGTCACGAGACTCTATCACCAGGGAGGGAGTGCCCGCGAGGCCGTCCAGAGCTACGTAACCTGCTCAGACGGACGGGGCACCGGCACCTGCGACGTCACCGGCATCGAGCGTATCGATGTCGATCTCATCAACTGGCCGGGCGTCAAGACCTCAGGCTTCGATGTTCAGCTGACCGCTCGTTCCCAGGTTGGCAGCGGCATCGTGAATGCCGGTCTGGAGGCCACCTACACGAACAAGTTCTCCATCGAAGCGCTGAATGTCGAGGGCGTCGAACTCATGCCCGATACGGAAGGTGCCGGGGGCCTGAACAAGTACAACCCCATCGCTCCGCCTCTACCAAGTCTCAAGGGAAGGCTGTTCGGGAGCTACGGATGGGCCGACTACAGCGTGGTCGGGTACTTGAACTACATCTCCTCCTACACTGACCACGACGAAGCGGGAAGCGAATACGAGCACATCGACAGCTTCGTGACGCTGGACGCGACCGCGCTTTGGCGCCCGTCCAGAGGGATCGGCATCTCGCTCTCCCTGCTGAATCTGACCGACGTCGCACCGCCCTTCGTGAAGTGGGAACAGTCCTTCGACGGCTTCACCCACAGCGCCAAGGGGCGGCGCATCAAGCTGTCGGCGACCTACCGCCGGTTCTGAGGTGGGTTGCCCCTGTGTCTGACGTGGGGCGCCTTCGCGTGGGATACCATATCTGAGCGTAACACCCTCACCCTCTCCGCACGAGTGTGGGCGTTCTAATATTGGGTCAGCATGGCAAGAGATCGCGCATCTCGCCACCTCCATATCATTACGGATCATCATTACGGATCCTGCACTAGGGACTTTACCAGCCCGGCGATCAAGCAACAGTATGACGGTCACGGGCAGGGCGGCGGCCATAGCGGCGGTTTGCAAGGCCTGGAGCCCGTCGGCGAGCAGCAGCACGGCAGCCACCACTCCCACCCCGAGTCCCCAGACGACGCGAAAACACCGGGGGGGGGTCGCCCATGCTAAGCAGGGTGGTGATGACGTCTGAAGATGTAATGAACCACGTCGCCCGCAGCAGGGTGGCTAGCGCGGACATGGCCCAGGTCAGCCAATCGATGTCACTCAACAGGTCAATGGTCACGTAGAGGGCGGCCTCGTAGTTTGCATCCTGCATCAGCTTGATGATCCCGGCGGTACCGACGCCGCCTGCGGCGTTGAGCTCCAAGTGGATGGCGTTGCCGCCGAGAATCCCGATCCACAGCAGCGCCAGGGCAGTCGGGACAACCATCACGCCTAGGATGAACTCGCGCAGCGTGCGGCCGCGGGAGATGCGGGCGATGAACATGCCAACGAAGGGCGCCCAAGAGATCCACCATCCCCAGTAGAAGATGGTCCATTGTTCTGCCAAGCGGCTTGGCCCGGAACATCAGCGATCCAGAATCCCATGGGCACTGCGCGCCATAGGTACTCGCTGAGGGAGGTGGAGGCCCTGCTCCGGGTCTTCGTCACAGCCGCGCACGCCACGTCGGTCGGCATCCCCCAAGTCCGCGCACGTTTCTACCTGAACGGCAGTGAGAGGCTCTTGGCGGACATACCAGGGAAGACAGTGCCCATCCCCGCGGAGATCATCGAACACGATCTGTCGCAGTCCGTGAACGCAGAGATCCCCGGCGAGATCGTACAGCCAGGCTTGGCGGTGGTGATAGAGATCGATCCGGACGGGACGCTTGATCCCGGTCTCGGGGTGGCGACGCGGATTCCGGAAACGGTCCTAATGGCGGTCGTGACCTGCCCCCAAGAGCGGTACCACATCCTATGTTAGTCCCAGCACCTGTGGAGGGCCGTGAAGGACGGGCATCCTCAGGAACCAGGGCGACGGCTTAATCGCCTCAGGGGCCGGGGGAAAGCCGCCGCAGGCGCTGTGGGGTCGGACGGTATTGTACTCGCGCCTCCATTGCTCGACCAGCACGGCCGCCTGCGCCAACGAGTAGAAGATCTCCCCGTTCAACAGCTCGTCCCTGAGCTTGCCGTTGAAGCTCTCGTTGTAGCCGTTCTCCCACGGGCTGCCCGGCTCGATAAAGAGCGTCTCGACGCCGACGCGCCTCAACCACCGCCGCACGAGCTTCGCGGTGAACTCCGGTCCGTTGTCCGACCTCAGATACTCGGGAGGCCCGTGTCGGACGAACAGATCGGCCAGCACCTCGAGCACGTCGTGCGAGCGGATCTTGCGAGCCACCACGATCGCCAGGCACTCCCTCGTGTGCTCGTCCAGCACTGTCAGCAGCTTCAGCGCACGCCCGTCGTGCGTCCTCGAGGCCACGAAGTCGTACGACCAGACGTGGCCCCGATACAGCGGCCTCAGCCGGATGCACGATCCGTCGTTGAGCCACAGCCGACCTCGCTTCGGCTGCCGCTCCGGCACCTTCAGCCCCTCCTGCCTCCAGATCCGCTCCACCCGCTTGTGCTTCACCCCCCAGCCCTCGATGCGGAGCATGTCCGTGACGCGTCGGTAGCCGTAGCGGCCGAATCGACTCGCGAGTCGCACGATATCACCTCGGAGCGCCCCCTCGTCACTCGCCACTTTCCTCGCCCGGCGCTGGGTCGTCAAACGCGCCGTAAGAAGGGCGGAGCGGGTGCTGACCGTGTCGCAGTGGAGTGCCGACCAGCTGATTCGACTCGTCGGCGTGGATCCCGACAGGGTGGAGATCGTGACCCAGGGCGTGGAGCCGTTCCACCAGCCGGCCTCGGCGGAGGTGGTTAGGCGTATGCGGGAGCGTTGGAGCCTCCCGCCCGAATACGCCCTCACCGTGGACGGGGGTGATCCCCGGAAGAACCTGACCTTTCTCACGGGCGTACTGGAGGACCTGACTTCAGAGTCGGGCCGGACCCTTCCCCTGGTCGTCGTGGGGCGGTCCCGACACGTGCACCGGTCACGGTCGTCGATCGAGCCCGCGTCTAAGAACGTCGTGGACGTGGGGCCGGTGACCGACGAGGAGCTCCACGGCCTCTATACCGGCGCGTCGGTGTTCTGCTTTCCCTCGCTGGCCGAGGGCTTCGGGCGTCCCCCACTCGAGGCGGTCGCATGCGGGACGCCGGCAGTCGTGGCCGACTACGGTCCGGCGCGTGAGGTGATGGGGGGCGGGGCGGAGATTCTGCCGCTGGACCGGGCAGCCTGGACGGCCACGCTGGACGACCTGCTCAGCCATGCGGATCGAAGACGAGACCTGGTCGCCCGCGGACGCGAAGTGGCGGCACGGTATCGGTGGGACCGGACCTGCGAGCAGGTTCTCGAGGCGTGTGGAAGGGTGGTAGCACGGCCGGCAGGGGTGGGAGCGCGCTGATGCCGGGCACCGAATCGATACGAGTCGCGCTGGTGCACGACTGGCTCACGGGCATGAGGGGGGGAGAGCGCGTTCTGGAGGCGCTTCTCGAGCTCTTCCCCCGGGCGGAGATCTTCACCCTGATCCGTCGACCCGAGTCCGTCTCCTCCCGGATAGAGAGCCGGACCATCCATACGTCCTTCGTGGACGACCTGCCCTTTGCCCGCGGTCCATACCGCTACTTCCTGCCGCTCTTTCCCCGGGCCGTCGAATCCTTCGACCTGGAAGGCTTCGACCTGGTGATCTCGAGCAGCCACTGCGTGGCCAAGGGGGCTCGCCCACCCTCGGGAGTGCCCCACCTGTGTTACTGCCACACCCCGATGCGTTACGTGTGGGATCAGTATCAGGAATACTTCGGGCCCGGCCGGGCGAGCCTGCCAGTCCGTGCGGCCGTGGCCGCCATCGCCCCGAGGCTGAGACGCTGGGATGTGGCCTCGGCAGATCGAGTCGATCGCTTCATTGCCAACTCCGCGTGCGTCGGTGAGCGGATTCGCCGGCACTACGGTCGGACCGCCGTTGTCGTGTACCCCCCCGTCGATGTGGAGCGTTTCAGACCCGCACCGACCCGAGAGGACTTCTATCTCGTCCTCGGCGCCTTGGTCCCCTACAAGCGTGTGGATCTGGCCGTAGAGGCCTTCAATCGGCTCGGCCGTCGGCTCGTGATCGCGGGTGAGGGCTCCGAGCTCCCTCGACTCGCCAAAGTGGCAGGGCCGCGAATTTCGTTCCTCGGGAGAGTGACGGATGCGGAGGTGGCCGACCTCCTGTCACGGTGCCGTGCGTTCCTCCTTCCCGGGGAGGAGGACTTCGGGATCACGGCCGTCGAAGCCCAGGCGGCGGGAGCCCCGGTGATCGCATACGGAAAGGGGGGGGCACTCGAAACCGTGGTGGGCGTGGACTACAACGGAAATACCACGGGCGTGTTTTTCGACGAGCCATCCCCGGAAGGACTCATGGACGCCTTAGAGCGCTTCGAGTCGCACGACTTCTCCCTCGAAGCCCTCCACGCCAGCGCCGCTAGATTCGGGAGCCAGCGCTTCAAGCGAGAGATGAGGAGCCAAGTGGACGAGGTTCTCGGACAGGGGCCGGAGTGAGCTCCGGGATCCGACGGCCCCAAGATCGACTCAGGCGCCAGGGAGCTGCGAGCCGTGTACGAGGGGTGCTGGCCGCCGCATGAAGATCGCCATGCTCCTTCCGGGCGGCGTTGATCGGTCCGGGACCCACAGGGTGATCCCCTGCAACCTGTGGCTCATAGAGCGCGTGGCGCGGGAGCACGATCTCCACGTCTTCGCCCTCCGTCAGGAACCGAGGCCATCCCGATACGAGCTCCTGGGCGCACAGATCCACAACATCGGGGCCCGGCCACGGCGGCTTCGGGCCCTCGCCGCGGTGGTGTGTGAGCATCGTCGAGCACCCTTCGACGTCCTTCACGCCCTATGGGCCGCTCCGCCTGGCCTCGTGGCGGCCGTGGCCGGCCGACTCCTCTGTCGACCTGTCCCGCTCCATCTTATCGGAGGCGACCTGGAGTCCATGCCCGACATCGACTTCGGCCTGCGACCCTACGGCAGAGGGCGTCTCTGGCTCAGGGCCGCCGTTACCGGCGCGACCGAGGTCCTCGTGTCGAGCACGGTGATGCAGGAGCACGCAGCCGGGCTCGGAATCGAGGCGGCCCGGGTCCCGTTCGGTGTGGCGCTGGACCGATGGCCGTCCGCCCCCCCGAGGCGCCGCGACCCGAGCAGACCGGCCCGCTTCATCCACGTGGGAAGCCTGAATCCGGTCAAGGACCAGAGGGTCCTCCTGGAGGCGCTTCGGATCCTCGTCGCCCAAGAAGTGGACTGCCACCTCGACGTCGTTGGTGTGGACACCCTGGACGGCCGAATTCAGAGGATGGCGGAGTCGTTGAGCCTCCAGGAGCGCGTCACCTTTCACGGCTTCCTGCCCCACTCGGAGCTGAGGTCCCTCATGGAAAGCGCGGACCTATTGCTGCTCACGTCCAGGCACGAATCGGGGCCCCTGGTGGTACTGGAGGCGGCCATCGCGGGTGTGCCCACGGTGGGAACGGCCGTAGGGCACCTCATCGACTGGGCGCCCGACGCGGCCGTCACGGTGCCTGTGGGCGACTCCCAGGCCCTTGCGCGGGAGACCGCCGCTCTGCTGGCAAATGAGGAACGCCGCCTCCGGCTGGCGGAGGCCGCGCAGGCTCACACGGAAGCCGAGGACGCCGACTGGACCGCCATGCAGATCCTCGACAAATACGAGATTCTCACGGGATGAACCGCCACTAGGTGCCAGACTTGATCGAATTCGAACGATCCGACGATCCCCTTCTACGTGACGTTCCACTGGAGCATCGCGTGGAGCTCCCCGTGATGGGCATCCCGGTGGAGTATGGCACCAATTCCCCGGACGTCCTGGCGGTGATCGAGGAGTCCTACGGGTTGTGGCGGGTCCTCCTGGATCGGCCCCGGCTCCTGGAGACCGATCCCGTGCGCGTGACCGTGATCGTCTACGACGATGGAGAAGGCGTCTCCGAGGGTGACCGCACCGTGGATACCTGACGGGATCAAGGTGGTCGTGTGGGTCGGATTCTTCCTGAACGCCGCGGTGGCGTTCACCGGGTTTATCCGGGGGCTCGAGGGTTCAATCCTGGCGGCATGGCGAATGGTCGCCCCGAAACGTCAGGGAGTGACAGATGTCGACTAAGCGCGCGCGCGGCGACGAGGCGGTCTGGAATACTACTAGAGCGGGACGGTCGGCATGGGTCGGGCGGGCGATGCTCGCACTCATTCCGCTAGCGATATTGGGAGCGACAGTTCATCACGTGCTCCAGCAGCGGGTGGCGGAACGGTGGCGGGAATTCTCAGAGGAGCTTCAGCGGACCCCATTGCCGGAAACGAGCCAAGCCATCAACGAGCGAGTCGAAGAGGCCTTCACCCCTGTTTACGATCGTATCCCGGCGCTCCTAGACTGGCATTACTCGCTCCGCGGACAGACCACAGAGTTAGTTCTGCGGGCGTTTGGAAGACTGAGGGAGGAAGTCGAGTCGCGGCTGCTCGGAGGGCTGGAGGAACGTATCGGCGATGCCAGCGAAGGCGTCGGCCGCGTGATGCAGGAGGAAATGCTCGCTGAGGTCGAGCGCTGGTTCGGTCGCGAGTTGGCGTCGGTCCCGCCAGGGCTGGGGACGCGATACGAACGTATGCTGGAACCGATTCTCAAGAACACCGAGAGGCGATTCGCCGTGTCCGTCGGTCCGACGGCTCTCGGGGCCGCTATGGCCGGCATGGGGACCTCGGTCGGTGTGACGGCCCTCGCAAGCCGGTTCGCTGGGATGCTGGCATCGGGAGCCGTCAGTGCAGCAATCCGAGCATTAGGCCGCGCCTTAAGCCCCTCGGCGGGGATCGTCGGGGGCGTCGCCGTAGGGCTGGTTATCGATGCCTTGTGGAGGGAGTTCGATGAGTCGCGCAACCGGGAAGAACTCGAACAGGAATTGACCGCGCTGGTGGACAAGGAGAAAGAGAAGGTGAAGTTGGCGATTTCGAGAGCCGCAGACGACGTCAAGTTCGAGGCGCTGGGTGACTTCCTTCCCTTCCAGTTCGGCATCCGCAACGGAAGGCCTGCCCGGGCGTCAACGATGTGAACGGGGTGAGAGTTACTTCGGGAGGTATCCTCCTGCCCACGAGAACGACTGCTAGACCCACGCGCGAGCCCGCCGTGGACGCCGACTTCTTCAGCGGCTCGACGGCCTTCCCGCAGGGATCGATTCGGAAGGGAGCGACCCCCCGTGGAGGGTGGCATGGGCGTGCACATGCCGACCCTCCCCGATGCCGATCGAGGCATCCCAAAAGGGGGGGTCGCTCCCTTCTACGGCCGCATGCCCCGGAGCGGCGGCGGCGCTCCGGCGGCCGTGCCCCAACGGCAAGACAGCCAGCGACATACGGAAGCGCTGGCGCGCACATGGGAATGACGTTTCGGTGCACATGCACCCCGATGTCTGATGTGCACTCGCCGATCAGCACCCACCCTCGCCGATCCGCGTTCAAGATCCGCCTCCAGGGAGCCGTATCGTGCGCCGTGTCGTTGAGGCCGTCGATCATCGTTCCGGCGCTCGAGAATCGGTGGAGGTCCTTCAACTCGACGATCCGCTTGAGGCAGGCCTGTCAGTCGCCATACTCCCCGAGCACCCGGGTGACCCGCCTGACGGATGGCCCGCCCGGTCCGGGCGGTCTCGCGGCGGGCCGCTTGGTTGGATGAGCCGGACCCCTCTCTGCCAACTTAGGTGAGACACGGAACGAGTAAAGAATTAGAGTAGGGCGAAGGCAGAGAAACCGAGGATGCTGGGACACCGAGAGAGAATGGAAGAGAATGGAATCGCCCCACTAACCTGGGAGGGTAAGCGAAGCGCGGCAGCTGCTCCGGACGCGGAGGTGGTAGATAAGCCGACGCGCCGACGGTTTAGTCCGTCGTACAAGCTGCGGGTCGTCGAAGAAGCGGACCGGTGCACGGAGCCGGGAGAGGTAGGGCGACTCCTGCGACGGGAGGGCTTGTACTCGTCGCACCTGACGACATGGCGCAAGGCGGTGCGGAGTGGGTCGCTGAGAGTGCTGTCGAAGAGACGAGGTCGAAAGCCGAGCGAACGGAATCCGCTGGAGGGGAAAGTGCGCAAGCTGGAGCGCGAGAACACTCGCCTGGAGAAGGAACTCGAGAAGGCGCGCCTGATCATCGACGTCCAGGGAAAAGTTGCAGGGCTGCTGGGATTGAGCCTCGAGGACGGGACGAACTCGTGAAGGCGGCCGAGGCGCTGGCCACGTACGTAGGGGTAAAGCCCGCGTGCGATGCGCTCAGGGTCGCCCGAGCCACGTTCTATCGTCGTCGGAGGCCATCGACCGGGCATCAGCAGCCCCGCCCGACCCCAGCCCGTGCCTTGAGCGAGAAGGAACGAGACAAGGTCTTCGACACGCTGTGTTCGGAGCGATTCGTGGACCGGTCCCCGGCCGAGGTTGTGGCGACCCTGCTCGACGAAGACGTCTACCTGTGCAGCGAACGTACGATGTATCGCGTTCTGGCCTCCCAAGTGCCATGAGGTGGTCCTACTTCGTTGGACAGTCCGAGGGCGATCTTAAGGTGGATTCCGATGGTCTCCAAAGCCCTCGGGGTCCCGCTTGAGGCCGGGTGTTCTCCTTCGAGCCCGGTTTGAATATAACCTCCGTCTTCCCGTCGGGACTGGTTCCCGATGGGAAGACGGAGGGAAGGGCCGCGCGTAGATCCCGCGACGATCGCAGGCGTCGTTGCGCCGGTTGGGTGGCGTCGCGCCGGATCGTCCTCACCACACCTCCGCGCCTTCGCGATAGGCCTCGCCCGGCGTCCGTCCGCCCAGCGACGAGTGCGGGCGCGCTTCGTTGTAGAAGTCGATCCACGAGCCGATGATGCGTTGGGCGTCGGGCCCGTCCCGGAGCTCGTAGAGGTACACCGCCTCGTACTTCAGCGACCGCCACAGCCGCTCGATGAAGATGTTGTCGAGGAAGCGGCCCCGGCCGTCCATCGAGAAGCGCACGCCCGCACCCAGCACCCGGTCGGCGAACGTCTCGCTGGTGAACTGGGAGCCCTGATCCGTATTGAGGATCTCCGGAGCCCTCCAGCCCAGCGCGTCGTCCAGCGCCTGGACGCAGAACGACGCGTCCATCGTGTTCGACAGCCGCCAGGCGAGCACGTGCCGGGTCGCCCAGTCCATCACGGCCACCAGGTAGAAAAACCCTTGCGTCACCGGGACATAGGTGATGTCCGCGCACCACACGTGGTCCGCCCGCGAGATCGTGAGGCCCCGCAGCAGATAGGGGAAGACCCGGTGCTCCGGACTCGCCACGCTCGTGCGCGGCCGCCGGTAGGTCGCCTCCATCCCCATCAGGCGCATGAGCCGCCGGATCCGGTGCCGGCCCGCGGCAACGCCCTCGCGGCGCAGATGCCGCATCAGCTGCCGGCTCCCGTAGAACGGATACGCCATGTGTAGCCCGTCCATGCGCCGCATGAGCGCCAGGTCCTCGGCGCTCTCCCCCTTCGGCCGGTAGTACTGCGACGACCGGCTCACGCCCAGCAGCGCGCACTGCCTCGAAAGACTCAGCGGTCCGTCCCGCTCGATCATCCGCCCCCGCTCCGCCCGGCTCAGCGCTTGAGCCCGCGCCGAAAAAAATCCCGCTCGACCGTGAGCTCCCCGATCTTGGCGTGCAGGTCCCGGATCTTCGCCTCGTGCTCCAGGGCGGCCTTGCGGCCCGCGCCCCCGGCAAACACCTCCGGCAGCCCTTCGAGCAGCTGCCGCTTCCATGTGGTCACCTGGTTCGGATGAAGCTCGTGCCGCGCCGCGATCGCCTGCACGCTGTCCCGCTCGCGCAGCGCCTCGAGCGCTACCCGTGCCTTGAACTCCGCCGTGAACCGCCGTCTCTTCCTGGCCATCTCGGTGCCTCCTCTTCCGCTCTGGAATCCACCTTAACGACCTGTCCAAAAAACCGGGACCACCTCACCAGTTCGAGAGCGCCGAGCGCAGCGGAGTCATCCCGAATACCAGAAACCCGAGTTGATGGCGACGGGCCCGGGCCAGGTCTGGTCCTGGGATATCACACGGCTGCTGGGGCCGAGGAAGTGGAGCTACTTCTACCTCTACGTCATCATGGACATCTTCAGCCGCTACATCGTGGGATGGATGGTGGCGGATCGGGAGAGCTCGGCCTTGGCCGGGCGCCTGATCCAGCAGAGTTGCCTGAAGCATGGCGTCCAGCCCCAGGTCCTGACCTTGCACTCGGATCGAGGAGCTCCGATGACGAGCCAATGCACGGCTCAGCTCCTCGCCGATCTCGGGGTGACCCGCTCGCTGAGCCGACCTCAGGTGTCGGATGACAATCCGTTCTCCGAGGCCCAGTTCAAGACCTTGAAGTACCATCCCTCGTTTCCTGGACGGTTCGAGGATCAGGGCCAGGCCAAAATGTTCTGTCGCTCGTTCTTCCGCTGGTACAATGCCGAGCACCGCCATGGCGGCATCTCGATGCTGACCCCCGAACAGGTCCACTTCGGTCACGCCGATCAGGTCATCGCCGGCAGGGAGGCCGTGCTACGCGAGGCCTGGGCCGCTCATCCCGACCGCTTCGTCTCCGGTGAGCCGAAGCCCAAACCGCTCCCGGAGGCCGTCTGGATCAATCCTCCAACCCCCTCCCTCACGACACAGGAGATTGCTCTCTAATTAATTCCCAAGAGTGTCTCACTGGCGTTGACAGGCTCCGGACGGGTCGGATGCTCGGGCTCCATGCCCACTAGAGGGTGCCTACCCAGGATCGGGGCGGGGTGTGGTCAGTCGAAGACGTGGACCCCTAGAGAGAAGAACACAACGCCGCCCGCCGCGTACCTGTAGTCGAGCCGCGCCCCCTCATCGACGACTATCCAGTCGGTGAGAGAGCGCGAGTAGCGGACCCGGAAGTCCAGCGGCCACTTCAGGTGTAGCGTCGTACCCGCGCCGATCGCCCACGGCCATCTTGCGAGGCGCTCGCGGTCTTCACCGGCCGTTCCGGTCTCGGGATTCGTCGATCCGGAAGCGAACTCGGTCCACATTCGACGGATTCCACCGAAGACGTAGATCCGCGAGCGGCCGTCCCCTCGCCCGCGCCCAAATAGGATGTTGCCACCCGCCCCGTACAGGTCGCTGAAGTCCCACTGGCCGGGCCAGACATCGTGAACGTTCCCGTTCGGGGTCGGAGAAATCGTGCCCTCAAGCTTGCGTCGGCTGGAGACGGCACTTTCGACCTCGCCGCCCACGAGCCAGCTCCCCGGGAGCTCCAGGAGTAGCCCGACCGAGAGGTTGCCCGCGAGGGCGAGGCCCGAAGAGGACGATGTGCTTGAACTCGATCCCCCCTGGATGGTTACTTCCTTGGTGTGTTCGACCGTAATCCGGCCTACCTCGGGAGCCAGGCGCACAAAGAAGACGGACTGCGCGTGGGCTTCGCCTGCCCCAATGCACAGGCTGGCAACCGCCAGCAAGCCAATCAACGCCCATAGTTCACGCTCGTGAGTTTCCAAGATGCTTCGACTCTATTTCCAGTGAACCATGATTGATCGAGAAACCGAGTGGCCATCTTAACGTACTGTTGGTGCCAGGAGCCATTGGGAAGACAATCCTCAGTTCGATGAACCTGTCCGTCAAGCTGGATTCCTGCCGTTTCGAGTTCACCCAGCGCTCGATGCTGACATCTAGGGTCGACTTGAGCTGCCGGGCCTCTCGCCGCATACCACAGATTTCCCATGCGCCTTCTAGCAGTTTCCTATGTTAGCCGTGTCCCCACCGAGGACTCCGTCGCGTGGATCCTCCCCCGGGACCGTCTCTAAGGTACCTGCCGCAGACGAACCTGGACTTCAGGTAACAGTTGATGAGTTTCGCCGCGACGCCGTGGGTGAAGGTCAGGTTTCGACGCGCCGCCTGACTCATCACTTGCTTCCTCCACGCCTGATGGCAAACATCAGTTCGTGTCGGTGCCGGCAGCGTTCGATGCCGTAGGGTCGCGCCGGCTTGTCCTCCAGCCAGGAGGCACGCGGTGTCCTGCCGCCAGGCCACCGTTCAGATCGGACTCACCACGGTCGCTCACGCGGCGGCGCCCTCGCCGAGGATCTCGACGGTGACGTAACGCTTGAACTCGTCGATGCCCGTGAAGCACCGAAACCCTGCCTGACTGGCGAGGGCCAACGTCTGCCTTTCCTCGTTCAGCAATACAGCCACGGGCTGGCTCAGCTCCTCCTGGATGCCGTTCGGCCACACGAGATCGAAGACGGCCTTCTGTTCGCCGGACTGCGGGTCCGAGAAGTCGTAGGCCACCACACCGCGGGGGAAGCATGCGGCCTCCATCCACTCGTTCAGCGATTCCAGCTGTGCCTCTTCCTCCTCGCTCGTGATGCCGCCAGGGACACCGGCCGGCACAGGCGCGACCGCTGCCGCACTCGCGAGCCACCGGGTGTCGCCGTGCAGCAGATCCTCCATGCGCCGGTTGAGCTCCGCTGCCAGCAACTCCTTCCTGGCCTCGAGAAAGTCTCGAAACCGTTCCATCTTCCAGAGTGCCGGGTCCATCGGGATCCATTGTGACGCCAGGCCGCCGGGGTGACGTGCCTCGCACTTCGGGAAGTATTCCTCCGGCAAACGGTCGCGGATCTCCAGGTTCGTGTCCTTGGTCTGGAAGCAGAAGTTCGCGAGGGCGTTGACTTCCGGACGCTTGTATTCGCGCTTGTAGAGCTGGGCCTTCGGGAAGATGTGGTGTACTTCCAGACGACTCATCTTGCCGAGCAGGCTCGCCCTGAGCGGTAGCCCGGTCCCCCAGTCCTTGGCTTCTCCCATGCGGGTGAGGAGGTACAGCACCGGATAGAACCGCGCGCCGAGGCTCCACCCGGTGAAGTGGCCCGGCTCGGCCCGCAGCCCCCCGTGCCAGAGCCGCAACTGCTCCAGCAGCTTGTCAAGGCCGCCGCCGTCGCCTTCGAGCGCGGCGAGGTCCTGGTCGATGAAGGACTCGGTTGAGCCGGAGAAGCGCCCCCACATGGCCGCCTGCACGAATCAGAAGAGCAGCTTGTCGCGCTCCTTCTCACTCATCGCGCCGCGCTGCTTCACCTGGCGCTGGTCGAGATAGCGCGCCATCACCGGCACACCGAAGCGTCCAAAGAACACCTGGTCGTGGTCGAGACCCAGCCGCCCGCCGATGAGATTGAGGCTCGTATCGATGTGCTTCGTCGCGCGGGCGAGCGCGTCCTGTACCTCGGTGGCACTCTTCTCATGCAGGTGCTGGAATTTCGCCTCCCCGGTCAGCACCGTGTTCACCGAGCGCAGCAGCCAGTCGAGCGTGAAGTGGTAGCCGGCGTTGTTCCACTCCTTGAGCCTGACCTTCATCACATCGCGCCCTTCAGGCCACTCGGCACAGATCTTGGCGAGGGCAAGGTCGCCCTTGGAGAGCTTGGTGCCACCGCTGTTCACCCGGTTGAAGATGTTGACCACCACGTCGAGCGACTTGTCCGCGCCGGTGACTTCCTCAACGTGCAGGTCCACATCGACGATACCGAGCAGCCGGCTCAGGCGCACGACGTAGTCGCCGACCTTGGGCGCCAGCGCCGGCTGCTCCGTGAGACACGTGACGAACTCGCCCAGCCCCGCGGTGCCCTTCTGCATCAGCTCGGTCACGTCGATCCACAGCGGATCGCCCTTCATCTTCACCGGCTGGTAGAACTCGAAGGTCTCCGTCTCCAGATGAAAGCGCAGTCCTGTGAACGCCTGGGCGTTGCCATCAAAGAACTTTGGCGCCCTCCCACGCTCCACGCCGTACAGGGATGTCATGCGCTGCTGGCCGTCGAGTAGAAGCTTCACGACCCCCGCGGCAAGCGCGCCGTCACCGCGGTGCGTGGCAGTCTTCGACTCGGTAGCCCACACCAGGAGCCCGCCAACCGGATGGCGGCAGTAGAGCGAGTTGAACAGACCGCGCACCTGATCGCGGTTCCAGACGTAGCCGCGCTGGAACTCGGGCAACGCCATGTGCCCACTGTCGATGTGGTCTAGAATCGTGGAGATCTTCATATCAGCCTTGTCCTGTCGGTGAGCAGCTCCTGCATCATGGCCTGCTTGAGGTCACGGGTCTTGTACCGCCGCGACTCCAGCGCCGACAGTTCGGCGTCCATGTCCGAGAGCACGGCGGCGATGGCGATTTGTTCCTCGACGCCGGGTAGCCGCATCTCGATACTGGCGATGTGCGCCCGACTGATCACGGTGCCGTCACGTTCGGGTCGAGCAGGGCGCGGATCTTCAACCCGCTGAATAACACCTCCGCGTCCAACAGGTTCAACGCAGCCCAGTACGCCAACAAGACAGGCGATTTGGCCCCCGAAGTGTCGAGACGGTTGGGAAGTGAAATATTCCAGTAGTCCCCCGGTGAAATTCGAACGGACGATGCGGTCCAGCTCGTCGCAGAACCCTTGTGCGTCCTCCCGGTGTGAGGACGACCACGCGGCTGAGGTCGGCTTCGATTTGACTTCTCCGGCGATGAGGGGGAGCTAGGATCAAAGGCATCATAGGGGCATGGCGACCGCTACCGGTACCGATCAGCAGCTAAGCAGCCCGAAGACGAAGAGGCGTTCTCCTCCGGGAACGGGTGCGCGTTCATCATTGTTCGCGCAAGGAAGCAACCCACCTATCCAAGAGGAGAACGCCGATGGAGAGATATATCGGACTCGACGCACACGCGTCGAGCTGCACGCTGGGGATCGTAGGACCCAGCGGAAAACGTTTGGGCTCGCAGGTGGTGGAAACGAACGCGCGGGCGCTGATCGAGGTGCTGCGAGGGATTCCGAGGAACCGGCACTTGTGCCTGGAAGAAGGGACGCTGTCGGGGTGGCTGTACGAGGTGCTGGAGCCGCACGTGGAGGAGCTAACGGTGGCGGGGGTCGGCAAGAGCCGGGGCCCGAAGACCGACAAGCTGGACGCGTTTGCCCTGGCGGAGAAGCTTCGGATCAGATCACTGGAGACGAGGGTCTACAAGAACCGGGGCCAGTTCAGGCGGCTGGGGGAACGGGCGAAGAGCTACGACTTCCTGGTCGGCGACACGGTGCGGGTGAAGAACCGGCTCAAGAGCGTGCTGCGCTCGAGAGGAGTGGCCTACGGCGCGGGGCGCTCGGTCTACTTGAAGCGCGACCGGGAGGAGTGGTTGGCCAAGCTGCCGGAAGCGAGCAGGGCGACGGCCGGGTTGCTGTACGAGGAGCACGACGCACTCGTGGCATTGAGGGCGAAGGCCGAGAAGGCGTTGCTGGCGGAAGCACGCAAGCATCGAGAGTGGCATGTGCTGAAGACGTGCCCGGGTCTGGGTCCGATCCGGACGGCGGAGCTCCTGCCGGTGGTGGTGACGCCGTACCGGTTCCAGAGCCGGAGCAGATTCTGGGCGTACTGCGGACTGGGCGTGGTGATGCGGAGCTCGTCGGACTGGGTGCGGGGTCCGGGTGGGCGGTGGGTAAGGGAAGCGGTACAGCAGACGCGGGGGCTGAACCGGAACTTCAACCACACGCTGAAGCGTGTGTTCAAGGGCGCGGCGACGACGGTGATCGGTCGGGCCGAAAACGAACCCTTGTACCGCCACTACGAGCGACTCCTGGAGGGGGGCACGAAGCCGAATCTGGCGAAGCTGACGATCGCGCGTCAGCTCGCCTCGATCGTGCTAGCGGTGTGGCGCACGGGCGAAGCGTACGACCCCAAGAGACTGGAAGCGACGGAGTAAACCGGGCCGGGATCGGCGAGCGTGGGGTCGAAAGCGGTCACAACATGGGGTCCGACGAAACGGAAGCGAACCGGTTACAGGGGACAGCATCCATACACACCGTGGGCCGGGGCAGAGAGCCCAAGCCCCCACTCAAAGGCTATGCACCCCTGGAGAGCCGAACGAAGCGATGGGCCACAGAGTCCCAGATAGAAGGATGGTTCCCGCTCCAGAGCGGAGAACGCGACGGCTGTGAACGTCTTCCGGACTGCGATGCGGACCCTGCGAGCGCACCCCTCCCCACCCTGAGTCGTCGACCGGGCAATCCAAACCATGCGGACGCCGACGGTCAAAAAATGAGCCGACGGCGCGTGGGGAAGGTGCGTCTTGACCGCCAGCCCCATAGAAGGGTGTGTAAAAAGAGAGGCGACGCACCTTTGCGCTGAGATTTAAAGCAGCGAGCCCGGGTGAGCGCCCGGGGAAAGGAACGTCGCCTCATGAGAGAGGATATCGCGGGACCCCAGGGTGCGTCCAGCAGGCCGATGTGGGAGACGCTCGAGGGGATGGTTAGGGAGAAGGCGCAGGAGTTCATCCAACAGATCATGGAGGAGGAAGTCACGGAGTTGTTAGGCCGGGAGAAGTCAGAGCGCAGGAGTACGGTGGACTCGGCCGAGGGCTACCGCAACGGATATGGCAAGCCGAGGCGGTTGGCGATGAGCTCGGGCACGATCACACTCCGACGCCCTCGGGTTCGGGGCGTCGAGGAGCGGTTAGAGAGTCGGGTGCTGCCGTTGTTCGCGAGGCGGACGAAGGAGCTGGGCGCTCTGCTTCCGGAGCTGTATCTGCACGTACTGGCAGAGGGAGACTTCGAGCTGGCGATGCGGGGACTGCTAGGCGAGGGGGCACCGCTGTCGAAGTCTTCGATTCGGAGACTTGGGGCGGGATGGACGGCGGAGTTCGAGGAATGGAGCCAGCGTCGCCTGGAGAGCCGTGAGGTCGTCTACGTATGGGCGGACGGGATCTACGTGAAGGCAGGGCTCGAGCGGGACAAGGCGGCGCTGCTGGTGGTGGTGCTGGGCGCGATGCGAGACGGGACGAAGGAGGTGTTGGCCCTGAGATCGGGCTACCGAGAGTCGGTCGAGTCCTGGTCCGAGGTGTTGCGGGATCTGAAGGCACGCGGCATCGAGGCGCCCCGGCTTCTGATGGCGGACGGTAACGCGGCGATCTGGGGCGCAGTACGGCAGGTATGGCCTGAGGCGGCCGAGCAACGGTGCTGGAACCACAAGATGAGGAACGTGCTGGACCGGCTGCCGCAGCGGGAGCAGAGCGAGGCGAAGGATCTTCTCAGGGCCGTGGTCTACGCACCGAGCCGGGCCGAGGCTGTGAAGGCCCGCGAAGTGTTCGCCAGGCGCTACAGGCCGTGGTATCCGAAGGCGGTGGACGTACTCGAGGACGACTGGGAGCGGATGGTGGCGTTCTACGACTTCCCCGAGGATCACCTCGAAGCATCTACGCACGACGAACGTGGTCGAGAGCCCGTTCGCTGCGCTACGGCTCAGGACAACGGCGGCGAAGCGATTCAAGCGGGTCGAGAGCGCTACGGCGCTGATCTGGAAGTTGCTATTGGTGGCCGAGAAGCGGTTCCGAAGGCTCGACGCTCCTCACCTCCTCAAGGACGTGTTTGAAGGAAGAAAGTTCGAAGACGGAAAGCCCGTCTCAACCCAACAGCGGAAGAATGCCGCCTGATACGTTTGTTTACACACCTATTGACCCAACAGCCCAGTATTAGATGGTAGACCGTTTATGCCCGGTCGATGGCCTCCGACGACGATAGAACGTGGCTCGGGCGACCCTGAGCGCATCGCACGCGGGCTTTACCCCTACGTACGTGGCCAGCGCCTCGGCCGCCTTCACGAGTTCGTCCCGTCCTCGAGGCTCAATCCCAGCAGCCCTGCAACTTTTCCCTGGACGTCGATGATCAGGCGCGCCTTCTCGAGTTCCTTCTCCAGGCGAGTGTTCTCGCGCTCCAGCTTGCGCACTTTCCCCTCCAGCGGATTCCGTTCGCTCGGCTTTCGACCTCGTCTCTTCGACAGCACTCTCAGCGACCCACTCCGCACCGCCTTGCGCCATGTCGTCAGGTGCGACGAGTACAAGCCCTCGCGTCGCAGGAGTCGCCCTACCTCTCCCGGCTCCGTGCACCGGTCCGCTTCTTCGACGACCCGCAGCTTGTACGACGGACTAAACCGTCGGCGCGTCGGCTTATCTACCACCTCCGCGTCCGGAGCAGCTGCCGCGCTTCGCTTACCCTCCCAGGTTAGTGGGGCGATTCCATTCTCTTCCATTCTCTCTCGGTGTCCCAGCATCCTCGGTTTCTCTGCCTTCGCCCTACTCTAATTCTTTACTCGTTCCGTGTCTCACCTAAGTTGGCAGAGAGGGAACTGGTTGGGCTGATACGATCCGATCCAGATGTCGTACTGGCCTTCCGGTGGGTTCTTAAGAACGATCACCGGGTCGAGCGAGCCTGCGTAGTCGTCGTTACAGACCCAGGTGGCGTCCGGGAGGTTCATGACAAGCGAGGCGTCTTCGCCCGCGTCCTCCGTGAAGAAGATGCGAAGCTCGTCGCTTGTTCCGCTCCACATGAGCCGGACATCTGGCGCCCGATCCGCGTACCCAACGCAGTCCCCGCCGAGGTAGGAGGCATCGACCACTCCTCCAAACGAGGAGATTTCCGACACGTTGGGATCGAGAGTGAAGCCCGCTTGTAACACCACAGTGCCGAAATCCGGATCCGCCGCGTAGTCAAGCTCGGTTACGTGGAGCGTGCCCGGCAGCGGTCCGGTCCCAAGCGCATACAGACTGCGAACGAAGTCGATCAGCGTGATCGTCCCAACCCGGTCTTGCGGCCTTTCTGCAGCGAGGCGGTAGAGTTCAGACTGGGCTTGACAGTCTCGTGCAGGATCCGGTTGGCTCGAATCGACCATGTTCAGTATGTCGTCAAACAGCTGCCCGCGACTGATCCCTTCCAGATACTCAACAAATGCGGCCCATGCAGCTTCATCGGTCTCTAGGTCCACGGGAGGGACCCAAGGTTGCCGACCCTCGTGATACCTTCCGAACGCTCTCCCCAGCGGTCGCGTGATTGAACCGGCATCGACCAGATTGATGCTCTCCAGCGATTCCTCGTCCGCAAAGGCTCCCAGAGAACAGAGAGCACCGGCCGTTGAATCTGCCGCCATCTGACCAAATAGACTGGAGCGATACCGATACAGCCCGATCGCTTCGTCTTCGGTCAGGTGGAAAACTGCAACCCTCGCGCCCCACGCGGCCATCGTTCCGGTTGTTGAATCAGCCCAAATGGCTGCCCAAGAGTCCCAGCCGTCAGACTCTTCTTCGAAGCCTGCTCTCCACTCCCGCATTTCTTCGGGCGAGTTCAGGAACTCCACTGCGGCTCCTACCGCAGCTCTTCCCGCAAAGAATGAAACAGTTCTAGCTCCGACGTAGGCAGCCATGCCGACCAGGGCCACGATGATCGCTTTCCTCTTCGCACCCACGAAATTCCTCTCCCCTTGGACTCTCACAGCATGCGCCCCAGTTGCGGTTCACCGTACAACGTGAATGTAGCCGTCTTGCCCACGCCGGACAGGCCGAGGAAGACGACGTTCTCCCGGCGCTCGACGACGCCGAGTTCGCGGAGCGCGGCGATTTGCTCGCGCTTGATAGAGGGCTGGAAGGCGAAGTCGAAGGCCGCAAGCGTCTTCATGTACGGCAGGCGGCTGGAGCGCATGGCAGCCTCGAGGCGGCGGCCGTTGCGAGAGCTCAATCTGGGCGGCCAGGAGCCGTTCGATCGCCTCGGCCGGGGTTATCTGCCCGCCTCGGCCGCCACCGTGCAGGGCGGCTGCGAGGCGAGAGAGCCCATGGACGTAGACGAAGATGGGATGGTAGGCGGCCAGGGCGACCAGCAGCTTGAGCGGGAGGTAGCGTCGGGTGTTCGCGGCGGCTGCCGAGACAGCCTTGCGGAGGCTCCGGGCCGGTTCGGACCGATGCGGCCCGTCTCGAAGTACCAGGGTGGTATGTCATACCTCTCAACGGAGGCTACTTTTTCCGGTCTCTCTTCTCAATGGCATCACGGGCAGACTTGGGAAGACTATTGTACATTTCATGCAGATGCTTTGGCTGGCTGATCATGAAGCAACTTCACTTGCTTTATTGGATGTCGTGAGATCTAGTTGGACTACGAACAGGCGGCCGCCCAGCCTTCCGTCGGGTGTGACCGATCCCTGCCGCAGCGGCCCGTTCGTTTTGTATATCCGAAGTGATCCACAGCGTATCGGTGACCGGATAACCGCAATTGTAGCAACGGGTTACTGAATAATTCGCCGGTTCAACCAGACTGCGCGATCTGCTGCACTTGCCGTCCTACCATACCTGATGCTGCCGTGCTTAAAGGGCGGGGAAACGGCATCAAATGGCGTATGACTGGCAGGCATCTCGAACCCGGATCAAGGACCAGTTGCTTGGGGTCAGCACCGGTCCATTCTGGTCGGCACTATTTGCGGACTGTGTCCTCCTCCTGATCGTCACCCGCTAGCCCCTACCGCGCCCGTCCGGTACCGGTCTCATTGCCCGGGCAACCTGGCCAGGTCAGCTTACAGGGAACAAATGACCTGTGTCGTGGCCGCCGTACACCCCGTCAAGTAGGATCGTCATAATATATTGGACTAACCCGAATATATGGCGAATATTTGGGTAGGAGCAGATTTGACTACGGCGTCCCGGTAGGCGACAGGTACTTCATGGCCTTCAACATCTTTTATGATGCGTCGTCTCAAGAGAACGTAGAATCAGAACCACTTGTAGCGGCCGGATTGGTTTCAAGCCAAGAGGGCTGGATCGAGTTCGAGCGTGCGTGGAATAGGCTGCTGGATATATACGGTGTGTCTCACCTACACATGAAGCAATTTGCACATTCTCGGGGAGAGTTTTCGGAGTGGAAGGGCAACGAAGAAAAGAGAAGGCAGTTTCTCGCGTCACTGATTGACATTATGGAAAGGGCAGTGATGCATGGGCGGGCGATTCGCATTATCCCGAGAGACTACAACGCAGTGAACAAGGACTACCATCTGCACGGTCCTGGATTTGACGGAGCATACTCGCTAGCAACCATGATTTGTACGGCTGGGGCTGAAGATTGGGTCTGGGATAGATATCCCAAGGCTGCACTCGGACATATCATCGAGAAAGGAGACGCTGGCCAATCACCACTAAAGAAACTGATACATGGGATGGAAAGGTCACATATCACGCTCGTCCCTAAGTACAACAAGGCAACCGAAAGGTGGGTGCGCCCGTTTGAAGCATGCGACTTCCTAGCCTATGAATGCCGTCTTGCGGCCAAGCGAGGTCCGAGTCCTAGGCCCAGAAAGTCTTTTCTCGAGCTACTAAAAGGACTTCCGATCGAGACCTACAGGTTTGAGAGGGATGGGCTGATCAAATGGTGTCAGGCTCGTCCCGAGGATTATCCGAGGCGTAAGAAGTTTTGAATATGTGGCCCATCGAAGGCGCTGAACTTCGTTAATTGAGACGGTCACCTTGCCCGTCCGGCCGTGATACGTAAGCAGCCGGTTTGGCTCACGAATGCCGGCGACACTAAGCATGAGTGTACAGAGATGGTAATGACCTGACAGTTTGTACAGAGATGGTAATGACCTGACAGTTGGCCCTCGCCGGAGCTGTGTCTAGGCTGCCTTCGTCTTAGCCTCCTCCTTCCTGGCCTTTGCGGCCTTCCTGGCGTCGGTGAGACCGGCCTTGAAGACCTGATAGGGCGTGCGGCCCTCCATGGCTCGACCGCGGTGCGGCCGCTTCCGGTTGTAGGTCTCCAGATACGCCTCGAGGTCCTGCTGCATCTCCTCGACGGTCTCGTACCAGGTGGTGCGGCCCTTCACCCTCAAGTGCTCGTCGAGGAGCGTGCGGTGGAAGCGCTCGATGAAGCCGTTGGACTGGGGCCTGCCCACCTTCGTCGTGCGGTGCTCGATGTCCTCGAGCTGAAGGAACAGCTCATATGGGTGACGGTCCGGACGGCCGCAGAACTCGCGGCCGTTGTCGCTGAGCACGGTCTTCACCCGGACCCGGTGCTCATCGAAGAACGGCAACACGTCGTTATTCATCACCTGCACCGCCGTGAGCGGGAGCTTGCTCGTGTAGAGCCGGCCCCAGGCGTAGCGGCTGAAGCAATCGAGCACGGTCTGCAGGTACACCTTGCCGACCCCCTTCAGCGTTCCGACGAAGAACGTGTCCACGGCGACGAGGTCGCCCGGGTAATGGACTTCGATGTGGCGCTCCCGGAACTCGGGACTGAAGCGCTCCAGCAGCTCGATCTGCTCGTCGGTCAGCTTCAGCTTCCGTTCCCTGGCCGTCTCTTCGAGCCTGAGCAGCCGTTCGTGCTTCGTGGTGAGGCCATGCCGGCTCCACACGCCCCGTACGCCTCCTGAGCTCACCTGGATCCCTCCGAGCAGCAACTCGTCCGCGACCCGCTGAGCTCCGTGCGTCGGAGCCTCCAAGGCGTGGGCCAAGACCGCCTGCTCAATCTCTTCACTCACCCGGTTCGGGTGCGGTCCCTTCGGCCCCGGAAGCTGGTCGATCAGCCCCTCGGCCCCGTAAAGCTGGAAGTTCCTCCTGATCTCGTAGAACTGCTGCCGGCTGTAGCCCACGATCTTGCACGCCTTGCTCACGTTGCCGAGCTCCTGGGCCAACTGTAGCAGGCTCAGCTTGCGGCGCGCTATCTTCTCCCCCTGGACGGTGGTCATCTTCTCTCCCGTGCTAAGTGAGTGACTTCGACATCTCTCAATTAGCTCCGGCGAGGGCGGCTGGCCACCGTCCTCTCTCGTGGTCAACTGTCAGGTGAATACCGTCTCAGCACAGCATGAATTCGGTGACGGCTAGGGAAGCGACGACGCCGTTGGCATGCATCGGCACGCAAGATTGGAGGGATTCGCCGAGTCACGGCCCGCGCGTGCGACACGTCGACTCCGCCGCGCACGGAGGCTGAACCCGAAGCCGATATACGGGGGACATCAAGATTCCCGTAGACCGGGGCTCAGATCTTGCGTCCTACCAGGAGAGTGTGTGGGCGATCCTGCCAGATACAGTCAGCCTGGAATTTGGCTTCGCGCATGGCCGCGAGTTCGTCGTCGACTGAAAAGTAGGTGTCCTCCGCCGACCACGCGGCGAAGTGCTCATAGGCGCGCTGTTCGTCAATGCCGCACGACACCAGGTGGGCGGCCCATCGACGGTACGACTGCTCGCGCGCCCCCGGGTGTGCGCTGATGGCCACGTCGGTGTTCACGAAGACGCCACCGGGGCGGAGCACCCGGTAAATGCGTGTATAAAGCGTGAGTTTGCGTGCCATGGTGGGAACGTGGTGCAGAGCCAGGGCCGTAGCCACGGCGTCACACGTGGAGAGTGGCGCCTCGAACGACCGCCGGCGGACACGAGCGCGGGTCCCAAATCGCTTGAGCCGAAGGCGCGCCTGGGCCAGCATCTCAGGATCGATGTCGATGGCTTCAACGGCACCGACGCGTTCATGGTCCAGCATCGCTTCAGCCAAGGCGCCCGTTCCCGCGCCGAGGTCAAGCACCAGGGTTGGGCGAACACCAGCGATTTCGTTGGCAGCCCTCGCCAAGCCTTCTTCGTAGCCTGGGATGAACGTGCGGATGGTCTCGTCGTAGGCATCAATCTCAAGGCGAAGATGATGGCGGACAGAGTGGCTCATCAGCTGATCGTAGGTCAATGGTTCATAGAGGCTCACGTGCGGAGCTTCGACAGCGGTTACGCAGTCACCACAGCATCATGAAAAACGCACTAGACGTGGCCATGCGAAAGGCCTGAGCGCCTCTCCCCCAGAATCGTCGATTCTTGGCCCCGGCGGGGGGCCGACGTTGCACTCCGGCCATCCCGCCTTTGGGGTCGCTCAGGATCAATGGTTCCCTCCGTGAAGGGGTAAAACCTTAGTCGGAAAAATGATCGATAAGTCCCGTTTATCGCGCAGGATACGTCCCCCTCCTCACCCCACCGTCCAGCCATGAGGCCACGCGGGCGTCTCTAGGAGCCCCGAAGAGTTCTGAGGACACCCTAAGCGGTCCGCCGAACCCAGCGGTTTCTGGCCCCCCACGATCCATCCGTCGCCTCGCGTCCTCAAGCAATGCTCGCTACAATCCAAAGAATATGACCGAAGACGAACGAGAACACCTGCTCAGCACGGTGGGCCAGGCGCACGCGGGCCTGTCCGAGGTGGCACTCAAGTTGCGTTTGGAATTACCGCCGAAAACACCGGCGCTCAAGACCGCGATCAAGGCCGAGCGGGCGGCCTTCGATCTCAAGCGTTCGCTTCAGCGGCTCGAGGTGAAGGACGTTGAAACGATCGCACGGCGCGCGCCGGTGTTACCCGAGGTTCGCCGAGGCGGGAAGGTCGTCGACCCAGAGTCGCTCCTGCGGCACGAGAATCGACACGACGAGCGCCTTACAGGTCTTCCCCGTCGAAATAATCCTCGTCGATCCGGTTGACCGCATACCGGATCCTGGTGCGCACGCCGATCCGGATCATCCCCGCGCATGCGGGGAACTCTGCACGACCACCGGCACGGTAAATTGAGCCGACGGATCATCCCCGCGCATGCGGGGAACTCGTCGCGCCCTTGTGCGACTGCGATGTCTAAACCGGATCATCCCCGCGCATGCGGGGAACTCGTCCGCCCGGCGCTCGAGATAGACCGCTACCTCGGATCATCCCCGCTTCTGCGGGGTTCTCTGTAAGTTATTGAACACGTGGGGGTTGCTGTTTAGTCCCGGCCTGGGTCCACGTTTCGTCCCACATTTGCGCTCGCTTAATGTGGTCGCGCCGGTCGTTTTGCCGCCCGCGATCACTGGCGGCTCGACCTTCTGGGCGTCGGGAACCGGGGGCCCGTTGACCTGGTGTAGTTCGGCCAGGGCGTGGAGGCGCACTGGCTTCTGGAGGTGGTGACCGGGGCGGGCACGGTCGCGCAGCCGGTAAGTTTCTGCCCTGTTGCCTCGCATAGGGCGTTCTTCGCCGAGCAATCGGTGACGGTGCTTGCACCGGAGCGCGTTCGCCGTCGGGCCGGCAGGTGCGTCGCAGGTTCCCGGCCCGACGGCGTATCACGCCGATGAGCAACAGTGCTGCCAACGTGACCTACCGCACTGTGATCCACTGGTAGGTCGAAGTTCCGGACGTGTGGACTTCGTCATCCCTCTCAGTCGCGCGGCACGAGCCGATGTAGGCGCAGATCCGGTTGCGTGACCCAAGTACCGCGATTCCTTCCGCAACCGTATTCCCGGTTGTCCTCACTCCACGGGTGTAGTGCGTCCATGCCTCTGTCAGACTGTGCAGCTGCCCGCAGTACAGCTCGCCGGGCAGGAACTCGGTCTTGGTCAGGTCGCGGGATGCGCACTCTCCGACCTCCTCGATGGGCTGAGGCGGATCCGGCGTCGTCGGGCCAGTACCGCCGCCCGAGACGTAGTCCAGCACGTGAACGGTGTCGGTGGCGGTGGATGCCGCGCCGTCGCTGTCCGTGGCGGTGGCCGTCACCGTGGCCGACTGACCCGCCGTGAGGGTCGAGCCGTTCCAGGTCGTGTTCGCTCCGCTCGATGCGCTGAGACTTCCTGCCGAGGCGGTCCACGCGACTGTGAAGGAGTCGTTCTCGGGATCGGTCACGACGGCGCCGAAGTCGATGCGGGCTCCGTCCGGCCCGATGGCTGGAGTGTCCAGGGTCGCGGTGCACGGGTTCGTTGCGCCGCTCTGAGGCTGGAACCGCGGCGCGCAGATCAGGGAGATCGCCGGCGCGGCGTTCGGCACGAAGTTCTCGACGTGCAAGGTCGCGGTGATGCCCGTGCCGAGTCTGTAGGGCGTGTCCAGCACGCGCACCGTGACGGGGTAGATGCGCGGGGGCAGGCCTGACGATCGTCGCTTCGATCAGGATCTCGGTCTCACCGATGCTCTGCATCCAAAATCCCTCGATTACGGCCAAGAGGCGAGCGAGCAGGCGCTTGTTGGCGCCAGCTGGGCCGGAGCCAATTGACGACTGAAATAACTCCTGCTCCTGCTCGACGGGGTCCGGTAAAGAGACATGGTACACACTTAAGTAAAGGGACATGGGTTACAGTCGGCACCTCTGAAAGGAGGAGGCCGATGCCGTTCGAGGAGACTCATGTCATGGAAGAGAGAACGCGGTTTATCGAAGAAGCCCATCGCAGTCTTCGGAGCTTTGCTGCGGTGTGCGATCGATACGGGATTAGTCGCAAGACGGGCTACAAGTGGATGGATCGATGGCGGCGAGCCGGGCCAGCAGGTCTGGAGAATCGAGCGAGTCGACCCGGGCATTGCCCATGGGCTACGCCTAGTGAGGTGGTCGAGACGATCCTCGAGGTTAGACGCAAGTATGACGACTTCGGGCCGAAGAAGATCCGGTGGTACCTGCAGACGCATCGGCCGGAGCTAGCACTGCCCTCACGACAGACGATGCACAACATCCTGGTGCGTCACGACCTGGTGCCGAGGCGTCGGCGAAGGGTGCGCCGCTGGCACCCGGGTCGACCCGATACCAACGCATCTGAACCGAACGGGACGTGGACGGCCGACTTCAAGGGCGAGTTCCCGATGGGTGACGGTGAGCTGTGCTACCCGCTTACTGTGCAGGACATGCATTCGAGGTTCGTACTGGAGTGTTGGGGTCGTCCGGACGTGACAATCGACGGCGTGATCCCAGTGTTCACGCGGCTATTTCGCCAACACGGTCTACCCGAACGGATCCGTACGGACAACGGCACTCCCTTCGCTTCGAACGCACTAGGCCGTCTCTCTCGGCTGTCCGTGTGGTTCATTCAGGTGGGCATTCTGCCTGAGCTCATCGAGCCTGGCTGCCCTCAGCAGAACGGCAAGCACGAGAACATGCACCTGGTGCTAAAGAGGCGTACCACCCGACCTCCGAGCTCCAACATGCGGACCCAGCAGCAAGCGTTTCGAAGATTCAGGAAGCTCTACAACGAAGTCCGGCCTCACGAGGCGTTGGACGGTGCCGTGCCCTCCAATCTCTACCGACCCTCACCTCGACCCTTCCCGAAGCAACTCGACCCGGTCACGTATCCGGGCCACTTCGAGACCCGGCTCGTCAGCACGAACGGTGGCATCCGCTGGTACGGGGACCGTGTGCCCGTCGGCCGACTCTTCGCTGGGCATGAAGTCGGACTGGAAGAGATTGACCACGGTCTCTTTGAGGTCTACTTCGGACCCATCTGGCTAGGACGCTTTGTTGAACCCAAACGCCTCATCTTCGACTCCCTCGGACGAGGGAAGAGACGAACTGGAGGCACTTGCAAAGGACGGAGAACTGTTACTCAGGTCTCTTGACTTAACTGTTACCCAGGTCCTTTACCGCTCACGGTAGGTGAACTCCGTTCGTTACCCACCGACCATGCATCACGCGCGTTCCACCCTGGTACTCTCTCCGGCTAGGTACGCCTCCCAGTCGTCCATGAGCCGACGGCGGCGCTCGAACAGGTCGGAGCGCATGTAGGCGGCCTCGACCGGGTTCCGGACTACATGGGCCAGGGCCGCCTCGACGACTTCGCGGGGGTGGTCCGTCTCTTCGGCGGCCCAGTCCCTGAACGACGACCTGAACCCATGCGGCACCGCCGTGATCCCGTGCTTCCTGAGCAGCCGGCCCATCTGCTCGCCGCCCACCTCTCTGCCGCGCTTGCCGACGAACACGATCGGACTCCCGCCGCCGCCCAGCTTCCGCGCCGCGTCGAGAATCTCCAGCGCGCGGCGGCACAGCGGCACACGGTGCGCGCGCAGGCTCTTCATCCGGCTCGCGGGGACCGTCCAGACGCGCTCCTCCCGGTCGATCTCGCTCCATACCGCCCCGCGGACCTCGACGCCCCGCGCCGCCGTGAGCACCATGAACTCGAACGCCAGCGCGTCCACCTTGCCCGCCTTCGCCGCCCGGACCTTCTCGATGGCCGCCCCCACCTCGCGGTGAGGCAGGGCCTTCCGGTGTCTGACGACATGTTGCTGGGAGCCGAGCACCGGCAGGAGCCGGTCGCACGGGTTGTCCGTTCTCCAGTCCATGGCGATGGCCCATTCCAGCACGGCGCGGATGCGGTGGCGAACGATCCGGGCCGTCGGCGGGTTCGCGTGCCAGATGGGTGTAAGGATCTCGAGCACGTCGGCGCTCGTCATCTCGGAGACCGGCACCCTCCCGATCCTTGGGAAGACGTGAATCTCGAAGCTGCGATACCAGTTCCTCGGCACCGCCGCGTTGCGCCATCCGGCGCTCTTCTGCTCGATGACGCGCTTAGCGGCCTCGGCGAAGGTGGGAATGCCCGCCGAACGCCGCTTCTCGGCCAGCGGATCGCCGCCCGCGCGGGCAAGCTTGCGGTTGGCCAGCGCCTGCTCCCGCGCCTCGGCGAGCAAGACCAGTTGGGCGTTGCCGAGTCCGAGCTCGCGCTTGCGGCCCCGGATCACGAGCCGCTGAATCCAACTCCGGGTTCCGGTCTTCTGGACGTAAAGGTAGAGACCGTTGCCATCGCAGTGCCTGCCGGGCGGTGCCGAGCGCACGAAGGCGGTCGAGAGCCGCTTGTGGGGATGGCGGCCCTTGGGCTTGCCTAGGCGGCGCTTGACGGGAGATCGAATCACATTATCCATCCCCCAATCATAACTGGGATGGAACGGGATCGCAAAGGGCACTGCTGGCAGAACGAGACAAGAAAGAAACTACGTAACCTGTTGTAAATACTGGATGTTATGCACCTACCCGGAACTCCTTGGGCGGTATCGGATTCAAGTTGTGCGTTTTACGGCAAGAAATCGTCTAAGTTCAACATGGACTACCGAAAACGATCCTAACTGGAGGTTATACAACGGGTTATGATTCATCATAATGGCGGTGTATCACTTCAGCTATGCAAAAACGTGAGCTGGATTTCGCCGGATCGAATGGGATGGCCGCAGACGAAGTTCCGGGCTAGCTTCGCTCCTTCGCCGTCACAGTGCGGCTGCGTACTTCTCTTTCGTGGTAACTGTTCGGCCAAGCCGTGGGGAGCGTCGTGTCGTCGGATCGTGTGTGTGGGGGTGCTCAGCGGTTGAGGATGCGCTTCCAGTGCTTGGCGAGCGGGCGGAGCCAGACATCCTTGGTGGGCTTGCCGTACTGCTTGGCGGTGTCGTAGCGCCCTCGTCCCCGTGTGGTACCGACGCGGATCCAACCGGAGGCCCTGTAGACGCCGCCGGTGAAGCGGGGGACCTCGACGAAGGTCTCGATGAGGACGGGGGTGGTGTTGTAGCGGCGGGTCCAGTCGCGGGGCAGGCGGCGGCGGACGAGGGCGAGGATGTGGGATCCGAGGTTGGGGATGCGGATCCAGGGCAGGATGAGGAACCTGGGGTTGTCGATGACGAGCGGCAGGTTCTTCTTTCGCAGGGTCGGGGTCCATCCGATGAAGCGGTCGCGTGGAGCGAGGGACCAGGCGGCGGTGCTGAAGCCGAGTATGGCGAGCGGCCAGCCGTTGCGGTCGTGGACGGCGTAGCGCATCTGGGCGCCGACGAGGGTCTTGTAGCCGAGATAGTGGTGGCGCGCGACGAACTCGTTCCACAGCCTGCCCTGTCGGGTGCCGCCGCCGACGGTGCGGAGTTCGAGGGGGCGGACCTCGTCGAGGATCGTGGGCGGGGGGAAGAGGGGCGGTTCGGTGTCCTGTCCGAAGACGATGGGGCCGGGTCGTTTCTGCCTCCACTTCGGGGGCGGCAGGACGATGAGGCCGTCGCTGTGCATGGCGAGCATGGTGACGCGCGCCATCATGTCCTTGAGCCCGCCGTCGGGCTTGAACCAGCCGATGCGCCGGCAGAACTCCTTCGACAGGGCGTGGCGGTTGAGCGCGGGCGGTCCGGCGATCAGTCGGCGCAGCAGCGCCATTTCCGCGGCGGTGAAGTCGCGCCCGTGGTAGCGGCATTCGATGCGCTCGCTCATGCGGACGCCGTCATTTCGCGCCTGCGTCCGGCGTCCATCGACCACGGCAGCCAGCGCGGCACGTCGAGGCCGTTCAGCCTCAGGGTGCCGGTCACCGAGTACATGAGCGCGGTGAACCGGGCGCCGGACTCGCTGTCGGAGCCGAACGACAGGCGCCGCCCGATGGCCGGGCCGCGCAGCAGCCGCTCGGCGAGGTTGTTGTCGAGCGGCACGCGGGGCCGGTCGAGGAAGACGCTCAGCCCCTCGCGGTGGTTGAGGAGCGAGCGCAGCGGCCCTCCCTCCCTCGCCTTTGGCGACAGGCGGGCGAGTTGGCGTTCGGAGGCCGCGAACATGCCGCCGAGCGCCTCGCTCAGCGCGTCGTGCGCCGCGTCGAACGCCGGGCTCTGGCGCTCGAGGCCGGGGTCGTGGAGCTCCAGCCGCGCCTTGTGCAGGCGGTAGACCGTGGCGATCCGCCCGAGCCACTCCCGGCACCAGCCGGTCAGATGGACGTGCCCGGCCGCGCACCGGATGAAGTCCCTGCGCATGTGCGCCCAGCAGAACGACAGCGTGACCCTGCCCCCGAGGAGACGCGCCAGCTTCTTGTAGCCGCTGTAGCGGTCGCAGACGAGGACCGTCGGGCACAGCGCCCCGTCGAACAGCTTCCGGGCCGCCTCGGCGCTGCGTGACGGATCCACATGGAAGTAGGCCGCGCCGCGGCCGACCGAGATCCACAGCCACGCGTACCCCGATCCGTCGCTGTCGCGCAGCGCCCGCACCCGCCAGCTGGTCTCGTCGGCATGGCGCAGCGCCGAGCCGTTCTGGTGCGCGAGGATCGCCGCGCCCACCGGCTCGAACAACGGCGCCAAGCGGTGCACGCTGTCCGCCAGCGTGCCCGGCGAGACCGGCAGACCCTGGTCGGACAGCCACCCGCGGACCCGGTGCAGCGGGCGCAGGCACGCGTAGCGCTCGAACAGGAAGCGCGACCAGACGCTCGTCCCGTACGGCGTGCGGGCGAACAGCCGAGGCACGGGGGGCGCCGTCACTTCGGCGGGCGACGACGCGCACCCGCACGTCCGCCGCCAGCGCGGGCGGCGGATCACCCGCCGGTGCGCCCGGACCTCGATCTCGACGAGGGCCGACTCCTCGGCGCCGTTGGCCGCGTACGGGCTCCCGCAACCCCGGCACACCCGCGCATCGGCGGGCGGGTTGTGCTCCTCGGTGCGTTCCTCAAGCCCCGGGCGCGGGGTGCGGCCGTGGACCGGCGTGCCGGGCTGCTGGCCCCGCCGCCGCCCCGAACGCGGTCGCTCCTGCCTCTCGCACGCGCCGCCGGACTGCCCCTTCGGCAGCACCGTGCGCGACGCGCGAAGCTTCGCCAGTTGGCCCTCGAGGCGCTCGATCCGCCGCCGCGACGCCCGCATCCTCCTGCCGAGCCGGGTCTTCTCCCGCGTCAGCGAGCCGATCGTCGCCCTCTGGCGCCGCGATCTGCGCAAGGCCTTGCGCAACTCCGCGTCGGCGGCCGACGGCGACCGCGCCCGCCCCGCCTCGACCGCACGCCGCAGCCGCGCCGTCAGGCGGCCCTTCGACGCCTCCGAGACCTTCAGCGCCCAGCGAAGCGCCCCGACCTCCTCCGACAGCGACTCGACCCGATCCCGCTGGTCCCCCAGCTTCGACAGTTCGCCGTGGATCTCGAGCATCTCGCGCAACTGCCGCCGCAGCGCCAGGATATCCGCGTCCGCTTCGATGCGGGCCTTGTGAAGGTTCTGCACCTCGGCCGCGCGGGCATCGAGCGCCTTCTCCAGCGCCCAACCCTCCTCGCGAAGCCGTGCCACCTCCATCCGAAGCGCCATCTCCGTGCCGCGCTTCCCCGCGTCCACCCCGGCCTCCCGCAGCAGCCCGTGCAGACGCCCCACCTCGCGCTGCAACGCCAGGGCGTCCCGCGCCGCGCGGCGGGCCTCCCGCGTCTCCGCGATCACCGCCCTCAGCTTCCGGCGCGACGCCTCCCACCACCACTTCCACGATCCCGCTTCGCAGCGCGCCCGCACCTCCGCCCACCGCAACTCCTCCGCGCGGGCCACCGCCGCCTCCGCTCGCTCGCGCTCCCGCTCGTACAGCGACCGCCAGTCCCCAAGCTCCGACTCCACGGAACCGGGCACCGGCCAAAGCTCCTCCAGCCCCTCGGCCAGCGCCACGTTCGCATGTCCGTTGCCGTCCCGCATCGCCATGCCCTCGACGATACTACATTCCGGATCACGTTATCAGACCCCACCACACGATCCGACAACACGACGCTCTGAGGTGGTCCTACTTCGTTGGACAGTCCGAGGGCGATCTTAAGGTGGATTCCGATGGTCTCCAAAGCCCTCGGGGTCCCGCTTGAGGCCGGGTGTTCTCCTTCGAGCCCGGTTTGAATATAACCTCCGTCTTCCCGTCGGGACTGGTTCCCGATGGGAAGACGGAGGGAAGGGCCGCGCGTAGATCCCGCGACGATCGCAGGCGTCGTTGCGCCGGTTGGGTGGCGTCGCGCCGGATCGTCCTCACCACACCTCCGCGCCTTCGCGATAGGCCTCGCCCGGCGTCCGTCCGCCCAGCGACGAGTGCGGGCGCGCTTCGTTGTAGAAGTCGATCCACGAGCCGATGATGCGTTGGGCGTCGGGCCCGTCCCGGAGCTCGTAGAGGTACACCGCCTCGTACTTCAGCGACCGCCACAGCCGCTCGATGAAGATGTTGTCGAGGAAGCGGCCCCGGCCGTCCATCGAGAAGCGCACGCCCGCACCCAGCACCCGGTCGGCGAACGTCTCGCTGGTGAACTGGGAGCCCTGATCCGTATTGAGGATCTCCGGAGCCCTCCAGCCCAGCGCGTCGTCCAGCGCCTGGACGCAGAACGACGCGTCCATCGTGTTCGACAGCCGCCAGGCGAGCACGTGCCGGGTCGCCCAGTCCATCACGGCCACCAGGTAGAAAAACCCTTGCGTCACCGGGACATAGGTGATGTCCGCGCACCACACGTGGTCCGCCCGCGAGATCGTGAGGCCCCGCAGCAGATAGGGGAAGACCCGGTGCTCCGGACTCGCCACGCTCGTGCGCGGCCGCCGGTAGGTCGCCTCCATCCCCATCAGGCGCATGAGCCGCCGGATCCGGTGCCGGCCCGCGGCAACGCCCTCGCGGCGCAGATGCCGCATCAGCTGCCGGCTCCCGTAGAACGGATACGCCATGTGGAGCCCGTCCATGCGCCGCATGAGCGCCAGGTCCTCGGCGCTCTCCCCCTTCGGCCGGTAGTACTGCGACGACCGGCTCACGCCCAGCAGCGCGCACTGCCTCGAAAGACTCAGCGGTCCGTCCCGCTCGATCATCCGCCCCCGCTCCGCCCGGCTCAGCGCTTGAGCCCGCGCCGAAAAAAATCCCGCTCGACCGTGAGCTCCCCGATCTTGGCGTGCAGGTCCCGGATCTTCGCCTCGTGCTCCAGGGCGGCCTTGCGGCCCGCGCCCCCGGCAAACACCTCCGGCAGCCCTTCGAGCAGCTGCCGCTTCCATGTGGTCACCTGGTTCGGATGAAGCTCGTGCCGCGCCGCGATCGCCTGCACGCTGTCCCGCTCGCGCAGCGCCTCGAGCGCTACCCGTGCCTTGAACTCCGCCGTGAACCGCCGTCTCTTCCTGGCCATCTCGGTGCCTCCTCTTCCGCTCTGGAATCCACCTTAACGACCTGTCCAAAAAACCGGGACCACCTCACTCCCCACGGCTTGGCCGAACAGTTACCTTTCGTGCGCTTGTCGTGTTGGGGGGTTAACGGCGACGGCGACGGACCCCGGCGGTCTGACGGCCACGCTGGTCACGTCACGAACGGGCCTACGCCAATCGCCCAGCAAGTCACAACTCGCTCACAAAACATCGCCTAGCTACAGATAGCGCTCGATAACTGTCGTCAGTCGCAGTCGTGCTTATCCTCTAAGGTTGGGAGCTTCCCAATGAAACTCACCCTCGCCATCACCCCACGATGGGTACTTCTTGGTTTGTCCCTAACGATGGTTCTGCCCACCTTGGTGGCTGCGCAGGATGGCACCATCGCGGGCACCGTCCGCGACGATGCCACCAACCAAGGCCTCGCGGGTGCCCAAGTCTTCATCTCCGCCCTTTCCGTCGGAACGCTGTCCGACAACGACGGTGCCTTCGAACTCCGGGGCGTGCCCGCGGGCACCCACATGGTCGAGATTCAGCTCATCGGGTACGCCATTGTGAGGCAGGAGGTTACGGTCACAGCTGGCTCGGAGTCCCGCCTCGATGTGGCCTTGTCCGTGGAGGCGGTCATCCTCGGCGGGATCACGGCCATCGGAACCCGCGCCCGACCGCGCACCGTGACGGAGTCGGCCGTTCCGGTGGACGTCATCCCCGCCAGCGAGATCATCAACCAAGGCGACGTCGACTTCGCAAACGTGCTGCGCAACGTCGTACCCTCCTTCAACGTCAACACCCAGCCCATCAGTGACGCCGCCACCTTCTCGCGGCCAGCCAACCTGCGCGGCCTCTCGCCCGACCAGACGCTGGTGCTCGTGAATGGGAAGCGGCGTCACCGCTCTGCGGTGATCGTGTGGTACGGCAACAGCATCGCCGACGGCGCGCAGGGCCCCGACATCTCACTCTTCCCCGGACTCGCGCTGGAGCAGGCCGAAGTCCTGCGCGACGGCGCGGCCGCCCAGTACGGGTCCGACGCGATCGCGGGGGTCATGAACTTCGTCCTCAAGAACGACCGCTCCGGCGGCTCGATCGAGCTCAAGACGGGCGGGCACCTGCTCGCCGAGACAACCGAGCTTCTGGAGGGTGGCCTGTTCCCGGGCGACGGCGACATGTACACGCTGTCGGGCAACTTCGGCCTGCCGCTGGGAGAGTCCGGCTTCCTGAACCTGACCGGCGAATACGGCAACGCCGATCCGACCGATCGCGGTGTTCAACGCAACGACGCCAAAAGGTTGATCGCCTCCGGGAACCCCCACGTGCGCACACCCGCGCAGATCTGGGGGTCACCGACGGTCTCGAACGACTTCAAGCTGTGGGCGAATTCGGCCTACGTCTTCCGCGACAACCTTTTGTTCTACGGGCACGGCAACTACGCGTCCAAGCAAGTCGAGGGGGGCTTCTACTTCCGTAATCCGAACACCCGTAGCGGCGTGTTCAACACTGGCTCCGGCCAGCTCTTGGTCGGCGACATGTTGGATGCTGCCGACGGAGTGGATGACCAATCGGCCGGGTGTCCGGAAGTCCGGGTCGTGGACGGCCTCGTGGCCGACATGGCTGCGTGGGAGGAGGTCCTGGACAATCCCAACTGCTTCACCTTCCAGAGGATGTTCCCCGGTGGGTTTACGCCGCAGTTCGGATCCTATGTCTCCGACGCCTCCGCGGTAGTGGGGCTTCGAGGGACCAGCGGTCGGTTGTCGTGGGACGCCAGCGCGGCCTTTGGCAACTCCAGCCTCGACTTCTACATGTACAACACCGTCAACGCCTCGCTCGGGCCCGACCAGCCGTGCAGCGACAAGGGAACCTCACCGGCCGTTCCCGACCAGCCCTGCACTCCGTACTTCAACCCGGGAATCTACGACCAACTGGAAACCAACCTCAACGTCGATCTCTCCTACGCCGTCAACGACCGGGTCAACATCGCGGGCGGCGCGGAGTGGCGTAACGAGCGGTTCGAGATCGTTCAGGGCGACGAGCCATCTTGGACCGAGGGGCCGCTGGCCTCGCAAGGCTTCACCCCCGGCTCCAACGGCTTCACCGGGTTTGGGCCGCTCACGGCGGGAGCTTGGAACCGCAGCAACTTCGCGGGATACGGGGACCTCGAGTTCCGCGATCCGGACGGCGCCTGGACCCTCGGCGTGGCGGGCCGGGTCGAGCGCTTTTCGGACTTCGGGACTACGGTCAAAGGGAAGATTGCCGGACGCGTGAGCCTATCCGACGGATTCGCGCTGCGAGGTGCCGCCAGCACCGGATTCCGAGCACCTACCCCCGGACAGCAGAACGCCTTCAACATCTCGACCATCTACGATCCTGCCCTCAAGGACCTTACCAACAACGGTACAATCCCCTCGACATCGGCGCTCGCCCAAGAGTACGGTGGAGAGCCCTTGGAGCCGGAGAATTCGGTCAACGTGTCTTTCGGTGGCGTGTTCCAACGGGGCAACTTCAGCCTTACCACGGACTACTTCCTGATCGACGTGTCGCAGCGTCTCACCACCAGCAAGAACATCAACCTCACGAACGACGAGATCCAGCGGCTGGTTGCGGACGGCATTATCCGGCCCGGCGGCGTGCTCAAGAGGTTCCAGTTCTTCGTGAACGACTTCTCGACCCGGACGCAGGGGCTCGACGTGGTGGCTGCCTACGATGTCGAGAACGAGCGGGGCGTCACCACCGTGAGCGTAGCTTGGAACGTCACTAACACGAACGTGACCGAGCACAACTCGGAGACGCTGGACGACGGTCGTGTGAACGCGCTGGAGAAGGGACTGCCCTTCACGAGAGGGAACGTGACCGTCAATCACGTTTTCCCGGGCGGGACCCGCCTGCTGGTGCGGGGCAGCCATTGGGACGGCGTCTTCGAGAGGTTCGCGCCCTACTCCGGCGATGCCGGTGTCACGACTCGTTATCCAGGACGCCAGTTGCTCGACTTCGAGGTGGCCCAGACGTTCGCCGACAGCTGGACACTTACGGTCGGTGCTCAGAATGCGCTGAACACCTATCCGGGCGAGTTCCCCCTCGCCGCCACCGACTCCGGTCAGCGATATGGCGAGTACAGCCCGTTCGGCTTCAACGGGGGGTTCTACTACACCAAGCTGTCCTACAGCTGGTAGTTGGACGCAGCGGTGCGGAACTGGTGGACGCTGCCGCCGATTTCGCACCGACAACGCGACGACCCCGGGAGGTGGATCCAGCCGCCTTCCGGGGTCCGTTAGCGTTTGGCGAGCAGCGCGTTTGCGATCAACCTTTCTGGAGGCCGAACCGATCAGCGGCTACCAGGAGCGGAGCGGAATCGCTAGAAGGCCCGGCGTCTACCTGTATTCGGAGCTGCGTTCGACGGGACTGGCTCACCTGTACGTCGGTCAGTCGGGATCGCCGGACGACGGCATCTATGGACGCTACTGTCAGGAAAACAACCTCCGCACTCCCAGACGTGCGGAACCTGTCAACAGCGATGAGACACCCGGAGTCATAATTTAGTGAGCAGGCTGCGGTGTCGGAGCCGCAGCTGGTGGATTGATCCAGACCTCCGTCGGGAGAGGCTGGGGCGTGGGGATCCCCTGCACGAAGCGTTCAGGGTGTTCGGACCACGCCTGCTGGAGAGTGCGCTCACGCTGGGCGAGCACGTCACGGGCTCGGTCGTGATGGACATCAGCCGGGGTGAGCATCGCGATCCCGCCGTGGCGATGCTCATGGTTGTACCAAGGGAAGAAGGATCGGCAGAAGTCGATCGCCGCGCCGATGTCGGCGAAGCGTCCGGGGAAGTTGGGGTGGTACTTGACGGTCTTGAAGTGCGCCTCCGAGAAGGGGTTGTCGTCGCTGACCCGGGGACGGCCGAGCGAGCGGGTGATCCCGAGGTCGGCGAGCAGCTGGGCCGTGCACTTGCTGGTCATCGGGGCCCCGCGGTCGGAGTGCAGGGTCAGCGTCTCGGGCTGGACATCCTGCTTGAGGCAGCTCTCCTGGATGAGCCGGTCGGCGAGCGCGGAGTTCTCGCGGTCGCCGACCATCCATCCGACCACGTACCGGCTGAAGATGTCGATGAGGACGTAGAGGTAGAAGTACGACCACTTCTCGGGTCCGAGAAGCCGGGTGATGTCCCACGACCAGGTCTGGTTCGGTGCCGTGGCCACGAGCTCGGGCTTCGTGTAGGCGGGATGCGTGAGCTGACTGCGCCGCTCACGCACGGGGTGATCCTCTTGGAGGATCCTGTACATCGTGCGTTCTGAGCAGAGGTGACCTGACCCCCTGAAACGAGACCAGGTGCAATGTTAGGATCGAGCTGGTCTGAAGCTTTTCAGCGAGGAGGTCAGGATGGGAAGGAAGCGACACACTCCGGAGCAGATCATCACTGCACTGCGGGAGGCAGAGGTCGGTCTGGCCCGCGGCAAATCCGTGAAGCTGATCAGCCGGGAGCTCGGCATCACCGAGCAGACGTACTACCGGTGGAGGCGGGAGTACGGCGGGATGAAGGTGAGCCAGGCACGGCGCCTGAAGGAGCGCGAGCGCGAGAACGGGCGCCTGAAGCGAGCAGTGGCGGACTTGACACTGGACAAGCTGATCCTGGAGGAAGCGGCCAAGGGAAACTTCTGAGCCCCGAGCGCCGACGACGTTGTGTGGCGCGTGTACGTCAGCAGCTCGGGGCGTCGGAGAGGAGAGCGTGCCGGGTGCTCGGGCAGCCACGCACGACCCAGGAATGGGCAGACTATCTGGACCGGTGTGCAGTATCGTCCAGTTAAGTCCATAAATGACTGTGATAACAGTAAGTTACGAGCATAGACTAGCAACGCACTCCGCTCACAACATCCATTGATATCCACCTCCATCCCGTATATTATGTGGGGATGGTTACTGTAACGAACAAGGCCACTCCGCCCCGGAAAACCAAGCCCAAGGGCCGCCATCCAGACAAGGCCCTGTCGGCCGCCTTCGTGCGCACTGCCCCGCCTGGAAGACACGCAGACGGCAACGGTTTGTACCTCTTCGTCCAGCCGAGCGGAACCCGAAGCTGGATTCAGCGCCTGATGATCCGGGGTCGGCGCCGCGAGCTCGGGCTCGGCAGCGTCGCGCTGGTCTCCCTCGCCGAGGCCCGGGAAAAGGCGCTGGCCAACCGTAAGCTGGCCCGCGAGGGCAGCGACCCGCTTGCCGAGAAGCGTCGTAGGCAGGGCGTACCGACCTTCGCCGAAGCCACCGCGCGTGTGGTAGAACAGAAGCAAGCCGGCTGGCGAAGTCGGACGCACGGCCGCGAGTGGATCTTGACCTTCGAGCGGTACGCCTTCCCGCGCATCGGGAAGATGCCGGTCTCGGAGGTCACTAGCGCCGACGTGCTGGAGATCCTCGCTCCCATCTGGCACACGAAGGCGGACACCGCCCGGCGGTTGCGGCAGCGCATCCGCGCGGTGTTGGAGTGGGCGGTGGCGATGGAGTTCCGGATCGACAACCCCTGTGACCGGATCGGCCCGGTCCTGGGCCCACAGCATAACGTTGTGCAGCACATGCGGGCCTTGCCGCATCGCGAGGTGGCCGCGGCCATCAGGACGGCGCGGGCATCGACGGTACCGCTGGCCGTCCGGCTGGCATTCGAGTTCCTGGTACTGACGGCTGCGCGATGGGGCGAGGTGCGGTGGGCGGAGTGGACCGAGATCGATCGGGAGAACGGCGTGTGGACCGTACCGGCTAAGCGGATGAAGTCGAACCGGAAGCACCGGGTGCCGCTGTGTGGCCGGGCCGTGGAGATTCTGGACGAGGCACGGAAGCTCGTGGAGGGAACCAGTCCGTTCCTGTTTCCCAATCGGCTCGGCAAGCAGCTCGAGGAGAAGCAACTGCGCCGGATGTTCCAGAAACACGGGATCGCGGCCGTGCCGCACGGTTTTCGCTCGAGCTTCCGGGACTGGGCGGCCGAGGAAACGAATCATCCGCGCGAGGTCATCGAAGCGGCCCTCGCACATGTGGTCCAGAACAGGGTTGAGGCGGCCTATCGGCGTACGGACCTGTTCGAGCGCCGCCGCCGGCTCATGGGTGACTGGGCTGCCTATCTAGCCGGAGCGCCGCGAGAACCAGAGGCCACGACTCCCCGAGGGAATGCCGCCGAGCTCCGATGAAAAGCTTGGCCGGTCATCGGGGGCGCTAGTGATGGCCAACCGGATTCGGAAGTCTCGGAAGTGGAGCCGGTGACCAAGTCCACGGACACGTGCGAGTTTCACCAATACCACGGCAGTTAATTGCGTCCGGGACCTGAGAGCCGGCTTCAGTCGGACGATGTCCTGCAGACGCTGAGCGAGCCGCCCCGCCCGATCGTCGTGGTCCGGCTCTGGCACTTGGTGGGACCTCCTGGGACAACTTCTCCTTTTCCATTGTTGACACCGCAGGAAGCAGGCTCCTCAATATCTGGTATGGCGACCCTAACGGCCCTGAAGCAGCTGCCCACAGTCATGCGCCCGTCAAACCGTTTTCCGAACTCGGCCTCGTCGGCGACTGCCTCGGCTGGAGACGGAGCCGCGATGATCGCTCATCTCCAGGGACGCGAACAGGCGCTCGAGCCCTTCGGCTGGACGGCGCTCGTGGGCGCTGGTGAGCGCTGGAATCAGGGGGATTTGGCCGATTCTGCGTTGGTGAGCGGCACCGGAAGGGCGTCACTATCCATTCGGGAGCGAGTCAATCACCTGGAGTGAGTCAAACACCTGTAGTACCGCCTCCACCGACTCAAGAAGGGAATCGTCCTTTACGAGCTCGGGAAAGGTCTCTCGGAGGAGTTCAAGCTTCGCACGAGCTTCAGCTAGCTGCAGGAGCTGAACGTGCGCCCCGGCCGCAAGTCTGACTTGGTCGTAGCTGGCGGCTCCTACCGCCACGCCCTCGTCCACGAACTCGACAAGCATTTGATAATACTCACGAACGAAGAGACTTTCGGCGTACCTGTGTCGATAAAGGACGTTTTGCGGGCTGAGAGAGACCGCGCGCCTTAGCGGAAACAGCCCGTCTCGACCCCACTGTTCCCGCTCGCGGATGCGACCAAGCGCGTTCCACGCCCAAGCGTCCAGCGGGAAGAACTCAACATACCATTCCGCAAGTCGCAGCGCGCCGATGTCGTCGGAGAGTCGGCCATCGAGCGCAGCCTGCAGCCCATCACTCAAATTCCAGTAGGCACCTTGGTCGTAGGGAACGCTCTCCAACGTGGGCCGGAGGTTCCCAGGCTCCCAGGCCCCAAGGTAGAAGGCCGTGGACAGCTCTCGGTGGCTGTGCTGGGTTGACTCAAACAACAAATCCGCAATGCGCCACGGGACCGCTCCCGGCTCAGCGGTACCGGACGGTACGTAATGATACGAGTCTGTGAACACCTCACGGTCGAGTCTACGAAGGAAGTGGACGTACTCCCGGACTCCGAGGAGGCCGACGTGTCGGTATGCGGCCAACGTCACCTCGTAGTTCGCGGGCCCGACCAACCTTGCGAGTTCGAGTTCCTCGAAGACACGGCTGGCGACCGACCGCGCGAGCGCTCTGTCCGATACCACTCGAGGTGGCACAACTAACTCGACCCGGAAGGCAGGATTGGGCACCAGACTACCGTCCCGGCCAAGAGGCGCATCCGCGTCCCCACCCTGGAGCCGCCCCAACAGGGCCCCCGGGGGCGCTCCCTCAAGAGTTCTGACACCTGCATACCTCACGGCGCTTGCCTCGTATGAAGAGGCCACGCTCTGCACGAGATTACCCTTCCATTCGACAACCAGGATCGCCGCCAGAATCACGGCGAGGCAGCCCGCGAACTGCCGAAAGACCGTCGTCCAACTTTGGGCGGAAGCCTGATTCTGGGCCCTCCTGAGCCCTACAGATGTCCCCGCAACGAGGTCATGCACTCCGAGCCGCCCCCCGGAGGTCACCACCGTGAGGGGCACCAGCAGGATGATCGACCAGAGAGCGGCCAACTGGAGCATTATGGCATGTGAAGTGCTAAGCGCGGTGGTAAAGAAGTCCATGGCCTGGGCACCGACAGGGGCTAGCATCAGCAGCCAAAACACCAGCGCCCGTAGGAATACTCGGGTGCGAGGAAACGGCGCGTCCCCGGACCTGATCGTCAGCCCAGCGAGAGCCTTGCCCGGACTTCGGTCGAAAAGGGTGTCCCATGCCACCATGCTTGCGACGAGTATCCACAACCCAATGGACACGCCGTCGTAAGTGATAGTCCAACTGAACCGCCCGTCCAAGCTCAGCAGCACCCAGCAGCACAAGAGCCATAGCAGGAAGTCGATGCCAGTCGCGGCGACCCGGCGTGCGAGCACACTCGTGAGCCATTCACGAACGCGTCGGAGGGACCTAGTCAGCGCCATCCGAAGCTCGGTCCGACTTCGCCCGGCCGGTCAGAATAATCAGGATGACCAGACCACCGATCAGCAATAGCAGCGCTGAGTTCGTGTACACGAAGGCGTTCAGACCAGAAACCTCTTCGGTGCGGACAAGCTCACCCACTCCTCCATCAAATGTCACGGAAATGGAGCGCCCGTCTGAGAATCCCAGGAAAGGTGCCTCGGCCCAAAGAAGAACTTCGATCGTGCTATTGGGAGGGAGTCGGTCCAAGCCTTGAACCAGAAGAAGCTCGCTAGTCGCGTCGTGATACACGCTTTCGAGGACTCTTTGTCGTTCGAGGTCTGTAAACGCGTTGCCCGCGACTCCCCAGCCGCTCAGTCCACCGACGTTCTGAACGCGGATCTCGACGTTCCCGAGGGACTCGTCTGTGTTGTTCCTAAGGGAGACCTGGGTGAACTGACGAGTCTCCCTAAGGAATGCGGCCGTTTCTCTCAATGCATCCACAATGGAGTCGGGGACCGACTCGCTCGAATAAGGTTCAAGCGCCTCAATGAGCTGACGATGCAACGCTGAGGGCAATCGCACTTCCGAAGAACTCACTTCGACTGAGAGGTCGGGCTCCGCAAAGAGCCAGGTCAGACCAACCCACCCGAACCCGGCAATCGTGAGAAGACCCACGACGGCCCCAATCTGAGGTCCGTGGTCCCCTAGGAGCTTATAAAGCCGCTTGTTCAGGGGCATACCCTTGGGGTCCGTCCCATCACCTTCCGCATCATTTTCCGGGCTTCGGATCTTCGGCATGCCGGTCTCTCCTCTCAGTCCCTTGCCGGCCACGCGCTCCAATCCGCCCCAGCCGACGACCGGGTCTGCACTCACTTGGTAGGTAAGTGAGAACCCCTCTCACCTTTCCACCTATGACCAGGGCGGGGATCGAAGCGCTTCTGCAATACTTCATGTCAGGAGCCGTTCGAAGGCTTCCTGTCGGAATCGCTCGAATCTTGGTTTAGGGTTCGGCCCGACTACTCCCGTCTTCTTGTCCCTCCGATTTCCGTTGAACCAAATGGAACGCTTACCCGTGTTCTTCCCCTTCTTGTTCTGGTGCGATTCCTCGATGAACTCAGCCGAAGTCATGATCCACTTGAACTCCAATCTCTCCGAGTAGAACACGAACCAGTAGTGCTGCCTCAACTCGTGTGGAATCGCAGCGAATAGCGCACAATCCTTCGGCAAGCAGTCCATGGAGCGTGCCTTGATCTGAATTTCGATGAAGGACCCATCTGGCCTCCGCACTAACGCATCGATGGCGTTGTCGTCCACCAGCGGCACGTAGACGTCGAGACCCTCCTTCAGCATCTGGCCGATCAGCCAGTACTCCATGCGCTTGCCGAAGCCAGCGCTGTGCCTGAAGCCTAGACCGGCCATCCGCTCCTCTGCAACGCTTGGGCCAACTTTCGGTGTGCCGGCTGTCCACCTCGCATCCTGGGGTCTGACCCCTACCTTCGTTGAAGTAGATAGCCTGTCAGGTCAATGAAATGCAGATCCAGTTCTGCAATCGCCCTGCGGAGAGTTGCCTTGTCTTCGCTGGTCGTGAATAGAATCTGAAGGTTCTTGGGAATTCGGCTCGCCCGTGCGACCAAGCTGTGAAAGCTGACTGGTGCGGTTTCCTGTTGACGAGGCTCGTCAAAGATTAGAAGACCTGGATGGTGGGCCTCTTCCAAGTCGTTAGTAGACTCTAACAGTGCGAGTTGGTAGGCCCATTTGAGCCGTATTGCGTCGCTCGCCGAGAGCTCGAAGCCTATCTCGAATCCTTCGCGGATGGGTCGATAGGCATCCTCAGCCAGTTGAATATCTTCGGCTCGGAATGTGGAAAATCCGTACTCCACGAGCTGACTAACGATGGATGCTCTTAGGTTTCTAAGCCGCTCCTTGTCCCTCCGGGGCAGCCCGGGCGGTGGTAGGGCCTCCTCTTCCGCCTTGATCGCACGAAACTCTTCACGCTGCGCGGCTAGGTGAGAGATGATCCTAGAGAAGGCGGCGTTCACCTTGCCCAGGCTATCTAGACGAGCTTGGAGTTCGACACGATGCTGAATCGCGGCTGTCGAGGGCGTCTCTGAAGCCGATCCTAGTGTGTCCTGAAGCGCACGTTGTCTAGCATACGAACGGGCGATGCGCTCCCCCAGCAGAGTCACTTCCTTCTCTTGCTTCCCAACAAGAGACGCGCTCCGCGCCTGAAGATTGCTGAAGAGATCTCTCTGCTTCAGCAGAAATGCATGGTTATCCTCAAGGCTCATTGGCTGGTCCATTGCATCAGGACCGAGGAGGGTGTCGGAAATACGCTGGTGGCAGGTCGGGCACCGATCAGGATTAAGGCTTAGGCCGATCTCGCCCCCGATGCTTAGAATCTTCGCCGCGTCCTTGTGCCGCTGGAGGTCCTCCTGAATGTTTCTCAATTGCCGCACAGTTGCTCTCTGCTGCGCCCGTTCTGCAGTAAGGTTACTCGTCAGCTCGTGACGGGTCGCTCTCAGCGTCTCCAATTCCAACAGGACGCGAGCGAGCTCCTCTCCTGCTTCTCTTGTGTCTTTGCCAGCGGTGGGAATCCTTGTCGCGCGTTCTTCCTTCAAGGCCTGCTCAAGGCGCGAAGCCAAGTCTTCAACCGACACCCACTCCTTTCCCTCTGGAATGAATAGATAGGTGCTGTCTTCCATCCAATTGAGGTCTGGATCAGTGGGCATGCCTTCAACCCTACCGGATACCAAGCCAGCAAGGCGATTAGCCTCCTCGACAAGAGCTATCCACGAAGCTTGGCTGCTCTTCACACGGGACTCAATGCGCTGGCGTGCGACTTCGATCTCATGAATCTGGAGACCTAGGACGTATTCGACTGCCCTGCGGGACATATCCCGCAATCCCATGTACGTAGGGAAATTCGCAGGAATGGCTGACCACCCCACCTTTTGCTCAACAAAGAACAAGGCAAACAGCGCTTCCAAATAGAGGGGGGAGTCGCCTCCATTGAAACGTGGAATGCTTGGTAGGTCCCAACCAAGGTATGACGCCAGAAAGGTGTGTAGGCCCGTGGAGGACTGCGCTGCGCCAGGATCCAAAGCGTAGAAATCGCTGCGCTTGTGCTTAGCCGTGCGATCCGTGAGTTGCGGTCCATGAAACACGGATACCAATCGCAGATTGGAGGGACCCTTTGCAGATCGTTGCAGGGTGATGACGTCCCCCTTGCCATTCTCGACCTCTAGAAGGACCTGAGAGGCGAGGACGGGGATGTCCGGCCCGCCCACCGTTTCTTGGAGCTCTACAGTCATAACCCTCGGCAACGGGACCTCGCGACGAGGACTCAACATCTTTTCGAGACCCAACGCGAAGATGATGGCCTGGACGAGGGTCGATTTCCCTCTTGTATTCTCGGCCGAGATCACCGTTAGCCCTGGGGGGAACTCCAACAAGGCGCCGTACTCTGCATCCTTGGCCTGGGCCGCCAGCTCGATTGCACGCAATTTCAGCATCTGAAGGGCCTATCTCCAGGCAAGGACCTCGCGGACCCTACGCTCAGTGGCTAGGCGCCTGACCTTCGATAAGAAGGACTTCTCCGCCGCCAGCAACTTCTCATCGGACTCAACGGCATTGGCGAATGCCACTCCCTGATCAGTCAGCTCCGCCGTCCAGCCATGTTTATGTGTAAGCAAGCCAAACCCAGCGGCGAAAGCCGAAGCGCGAGCGACTGCCGGATCAACCCGCACCGTAAGGAAGAAGGGAGATCGCGCACCACTAAGTACGGCAAGAAAATCGTCTTGTAGGTGGGAATTACGAAGCGCGTAGGTCAAGAGCAGTACCTTGTCTCGCCCTGCGCGACGAGCTCTGCTGCCGGCGAGGATCAGGACGAGCGTCGCGATCCGCCACGACGTACGCAAATCGATGGGAATAGGCTCGGGCTGCTGGGAAACGCGTACGTCGATGCCCGTAAGAAAGGACGATCCGGCTCTGCTCACTGGGCCGTCCTCATCTGGTTTCGAGGGTGCATTCGGCTAACCACTTAGCGATCGTTCCCTCTGTGAGGATACCGGCGTCAGTTACGTGCATGCCCACGTCAGGAGCAGCCAGGGCTGCAGCAAGGTCATCAAACTCGTCCCTAAGAGTATCGGCTGGGAGCCCGGCCGCCCCTCCGCCCAGCGCGTTGAGACGGTTGCGACGAGTTGCCATGATTAACCGCACTCTCTCGTAAAGGTCGGGGTGCGCCGCCTCAAGGGTAGCCATTGCATCTTCTCCCCGTAGATAATTGCCTACTGTCTCCTGCACCCACTGGTCAATGCGCTCCGGCGGGCCGGATGGCCTTGCAGCTTCAACTTTCTCACGAATGGTGCGTGCCAAGTCCCCATTGTCCGTCAGCCAATCATGAACGTCCTGCCCATCAAGCTCGGTTTGGTTGAGGCGTGGGGCGGCGAGGCCAGCCCGCTGCATTTCCTCGCGTTCGACGAGGAAATCTTGCAGGTGATGCACTACGATCTCGAAATTTGCGGTGCAGAAGACGAGGGCGGAGGCCCGGATGTCTTGTGCCAGGGTGGCGGCGAGCTCAAGCAGCTCTTTGTTCTCATATAGCGGCACAAGAAACACGTAACGGCTGCAGATGGCTGGGGCGATCATCGCCCCGATCCTATCTGAATAACGCTTTAGCTTCGCGGCCTCGGCCCGCAGCTTGTCTTTCTGAAGGCGGAGCCGATCCTTCGCCGAGTCGGCCTCACTACCATAACATTGGTAGATGTCGCCAGACCCCCTAATCCAGAAATCTATTCCGAGGTCCCCTTGGACGGCCGGGACAGCCTGAACATTCACTGGGCTGTATCGATAGCGGAGGAGCGTGTGGCAGTGCTCTTCCCAATCATTCCCAGTCAATTCCTCGACCCATTCTGTCATTTCGATCGGCTCAGGAGTGGAGAGGGGAGTTGACTTTAGTCATCTGCCAGGAGCGCGTCTCGGTGGGCGAAAGCCATCCCTACACCGAACCATGACCGGGAACCGCTGACAACCCCGCCAAGCGCGAATGCAGCTACTAGGCGTAGGTGCCAGTCTGGTGCGGCCACAATCGCCTTCGCCCTCCTCGCCTGCCGGTTTGAGGCAAGATGGCCTGACGGCATAGGTTTACACCAGGTCGAGGAGCACTGGACCCGGAGCCTCCGATTCCTCTCGACCGAGCTGGCGAACGCCGCGTTCACGAGGAACGGCGCCGAGGTGGCCGCCATGGCGGCCGGCACCGCTAACACCGAGCACCAGGTCGAGCAGGTCGTGCTCCGCATCCACCCCGCACCGGAGGCGCCCCACGGCGCGACCGCCGACTTCGACCTAGTCCACCTCAGGCAAGGACAGGAGACGCTGAGGGAGCGGTGGTCGATCACGCTCCGGTTCACGTTCCTCACCGTCATCCCCTCCGAGCTCGTCGTCTACAACCCGATGGGCATCCTCATCACCTACCTCCAGACCGACCGTGCCCTGGTCACGGAAGCCCCGCGATGATCGCCCATCTCGCCGGGCGAGAGAGGGCGCTCGAGCCATTCGGTTGGACGGGACGCCAGGCCGAGTGGATCGCGCTCGTCTGCCTCCACAGCGGCGTGTTCACCCGCGCCCAGCTCTCCGCCTATCTACGGATCGATCGCTGGCAGGCTCTTCGGTTCGTCCGGGCCATGTCGGAGCGAAGGCTGGCGGCCGACGAGACACTGGAAGGCCGGAAAGTCTGCCGGATCTGCGGGCGCGGGATCTACCGCGCGCTCGGCGCCGAGGACCTCCGCCACCGCCGGACCGCTTCCGATGAAGTGCTCCTGCGGCGCCTGCTCTCGCTCGACTACGTGATCGAGCACACCGGCTTGTCGTGGCTGCCCACCGAGATGGAGAAGGTTGGCGCATTCGAGGCGCTCGGCATCGAACGCCGGATCCTGCCCTCGCGGCTCTACCGCGGAGCCGCTGGCAACAGCCGGCGCTATTTCCCGCTCAAACTGCCGGTCGCGCTGGACGCCGAGCGCGCCGTCTTCGTCTACGTCGAGCCCGGACACGATACCACGACGGCGCTACGCTCGTGGGCCGTGGCACATCGCGGCCTCTGGAAGGCCCTCGGGGAGCGCGGCCGATCCATCGAGGTCGTGGCCGTCGTCCGCACCGTGAGGGAGCTGCAGCGGGCCCTGACGATACTCGAGAACTGGACCAACACATCTACAGCATCCGGCCCCTCCGCCGCTCCGGAACCCGACAGTGCGGCCCGCCGCGAGATCGTCCGAATCGAGCAGGCCATCCGCGCCAAGGATGACCGGGTGCTCAAAGAGTATGGCGACCTGCAGGCCTGCCTCAAGCGGATCGTCGAGTTGAACGACCTCCACCGATCCTCGACTCCCGGAACGATGATCCACGGCTTCGCGACATGGCGCTCGAGACGGCTCCCTGGAGGCGGATTTTGAACGCGGATCAGCGAGGGCCGGTGCTGATCGGCGAGTGCACATCAGACATCGGAGTGCATGTGCACCGAAACGCCATTTTCATGTGCGCGCCAGCGCTCCCTTATGTGGCTGGCTGTCTTACAGTTGCGGCACGGCCGCCGGAGCGGCGACGCCGCTCCGGAGCTTTCGGCCGAAGAAGGGAGCGACCCCCCCTTTGGGGATGCCTCGATCGGCATCGGGGAGGGTTGGCATGTGCACACCCATGCCACCCTCCGGCCGGGGGGTCGCTCCCTTCCGAATCGATCCCTGCGGGAAGGCCGTCGAGCCGCTGAAGAAGTCGGCGTCCACGGCGGGCTCGCGCGTGGGTCTAGCAGTCGTTCTCGTGGGCAGGAGGATACCTCCCGAAGTAACTCTCAGCCCGTTCACATCGTCGTTGACGCCCGGGCAGGCCTTCCGTTGCGGATGCCGAACTGGAAGGGAAGGAAGTCACCCAGCGCCTCGAACTTGACGTCGTCTGCGGCTCTCGAAATCGCCAACTTCACCTTCTCTTTCTCCTTGTCCACCAGCGCGGCCAATTCCTGTTCGAGCTCTTCCCGGTTGCGCGACTCATCGAACTCCCTCCACAAGGCATCGATAACCAGCCCTACGGCGACGCCCCCGACGATCCCCGCCGAGGGGCTTAAGGCGCGGCCTAATGCTGGGATTGCTGCACTGACGGCTCCCGATGCCAGCATCCCAGCGAACCGGCTTGCGAGGGCCGTCACACCGACCGAGGTCCCCATGCCGGCCATAGCGGCCCCGAGAGCCGTCGGACCGACGGACACGGCGAATCGCCTCTCGGTGTTCTTGAGAATCGGTTCCAGCATGCGTTCGTATCGCGTCCCCAGCCCTGGCGGGACCGACGCCAACTCGCGACCGAACCAGCGCTCGACCTCAGCGAGCATTTCCTCCTGCATCACGCGGCCGACGCCTTCGCTGGCATCGCCGATACGTTCCTCCAGCCCTCCGAGCAGCCGCGACTCGACTTCCTCCCCCAGTCTTCCAAACGCCCGCAGAACTAACTCTGTGGTCTGTCCGCGGAGCGAGTAATGCCAGTCTAGGAGCGCCGGGATACGATCGTAAACAGGGGTGAAGGCCTCTTCGACTCGCTCGTTGATGGCTTGGCTCGTTTCCGGCAACGGGGTCCGCTGAAGCTCCTCTGAGAATTCCCGCCACCGTTCCGCCACCCGCTGCTGGAGCACGTGATGAACTGTCGCTCCCAATATCGCTAGCGGAATGAGTGCGAGCATCGCCCGCCCGACCCATGCCGACCGTCCCGCTCTAGTAGTGTTCCAGACCGCCTCGTCGCCGCGCGCGCGCTTAGTCGACATCTGTCACTCCCTTACGTTTCGGGGCGACCATTCGCCATGCCGCCAGGATTGAACCCTCGAGCCCCCGGATAAACCCGGTGAACGCCACCGCGGCGTTCAGGAAGAATCCGACCCACACGACCACCCTGATCTCGTCAGATATCCACGGCGCGGTTGCCGCGCGGGTCACCAAGTACCACGAGATCCCTTCGATCCCGGCCGCCGCGCGGAGGCCACTAGCCACAACCGGGCACCCCGAACGGACACGCGCTGTGAAGGCCTCCACCGTAAGCTGAAGAGAATCGGGATAGATGTAGGCCGGACCCGTAATCCTCGTGTAGTTGAAGTAGACATAGGTGAGGGCGACGAGAGCCAGAAGGAGCCAACCTGCAAGGCGCGCAGTCAGGACGTCCGCGACCGCGGCACGTCGCCCGCCCTCGCCAGGGTCGCGCCTGAAGTGACGCCCGGGCCAGATTGACAGGCGGACGAACAGAACTGGCGCGAGCACGGCCGCCGACGCCAGAAACAACCAGTCGGTGGAACGCGAGAGTGCCACGAATGCCAGTAGGAAGATGGTGAGCGGCAACGCCACAACCATGCTGATCAGCACCGGTAACCACGACCCCCGGAACCACCTGCGCCAAGAGGAGCGGCGATCGAGATAGTAGTCGAGAGCGAAGCGCTTTCGTTCCATGCGGTACTCGAGTAACCCGTAGGATATCGCGATATAGACGAGTCCCGGAGACGCGAGTGCCAGGCACGATTGCTCGTAGGTGCGCTGCCAGATGAGCAGAACGCCCAACAGGAGCGAGGTAGCGACGAGGGGATAGAGGAACCCCTCAACCCTGGCGACGCCGGGAAGCTTCACCGCTCCGCTCGTGGTTCGGCGCGGCTCCGTTCGCCGATCTTACTCGCCGGAACCAAGACGCTGGGTCGTCTGCCGGCGAGCCGTTCGATTTCGCTGACAACCCGTTCCAATTCGTCGACGAGCGGTGTCCGACCAGATCGGATGAGGGTATCCACCACCGACCGGTAGTACCATAGCGTCCCTTCCTTGCGGCCCTCAAACCGTTGCCAAATCTCCTCACCCAAGTTGCGGTAATCGCTGAGGATGCTACGCGCGTTGTGGAGTTTGTCGGCGGCGCAGACGAGCCGGACCGACGCCGAAGCTTCGCTGAGCCGTTTGATGTAGACCCGCTTTCTGTTTTCCCACGGAGGTTTCGGAATGGTTTCGGAGTCCGTACAGCCTTCGACAATCCCGGTCACGCGCTCGCCGAAGCGACACAGAATCTCTTCCCGCGTCTCTGCGCCCCCCTGGTCCTCAATGGCATCGTGCAGCAGTGCCGCGATGGCTTCGTCTTCGTCTCCGCCGTGTTCGACTACGATCGCCGCGACGGCGAGTAGATGTGAAACATAAGGAACGCTAGAGCCCTTCCTTTGCTGCTCTCGGTGGAGTTGCGCAGCGAACACAAGGGCGTGCTCAAAACGGCTGGTCATTGGAGCAGGCATACAGCACATTACCCTACAGCTCACCCGGTTGACAATCACAGCCACTTGTCAGCCGGGTCGCCGCTTCATTGTCTCTGAAACGCCGGAACCGGGATCGCGGAGAGCACGACTCCGCGGGGGGCGGCTTGCCCTGGCCGCCCCCTCCCACCCGCGGCCGGAGCCAGACTCTCTAGAGACCCAGAGGCCAAGGCCGCTGGCGAAGAGCACGGCGCCGACGGGCGGTAAATAGCAGATGCGGATCAAAGCGTGGAGTGCCGATCAGCGGTGGCTGACGGCCGGGAAAGGGTGCCCGGGAGGTGTGCCTGACGGCAGCCATCGAAGCGGCACCGAGCGAAACGGACGGCGTCGACCCTATCCGTGTTACCTACCTTCCCGCAAGGGATCCATGGATCGGGAGCGACCCCGCCGGGGGCCAGGGCTGTGTGAATACACACCCGGCCCTACGCCCGCACCAGGGCGTCTCTGAGGGGGGTCGCTCCCGTCCCGGTCGGCGCGCCTGGTGCGTCCCCACCGACCGGGTAGCACCGGGCGTAACCGCAACAACCGCAAAGGAATCGCGAGCCATGCCTCTGTGAATCGCGACCGGGGTCATCTGTGAATCGACCCTCCACGTCGTTTTCACATCCCGCCCGGCTATGAGACGCACGCCGGTCATCGGGAGCGCGCGCCGGAGAGGCGCTCGACCAACTCGCCCGCCGCGCCCGTGAACTCGTAGCCCGATTCGAGCCCGTCGCCGATGGTTCGATCGGCGCGTCCACCTCGCCGCGGGCGCCCTGCTTGGGGTAGTCGGGCTGCTCTTGGAGTTCGATGAGCTGGCGGTCATCGTCCGCATCCGGCGAACCTGATTCGCGATGTGGGTCACGTGGTAGGCGATCATCGGAGCCCGCAGAATCGCGCCGCTGAATGCTGTACCTCGGACGTCAACGGTGTCAATGCCCGGGGAATGACTGATCGTCCCAAGAGGTCCATTGGGATCGAATTAGGACGGCGGCCAATTGGGTCTCCCCGCCAGCCCTACCTCGAGCGGGTGCCGGAGACGTCAGGGCCGGTCCGTGGCAGTGGACCCCTCCCGTGTGCCTGACCGCGGGCGACGAGAATTAGCCGAGCCCGGTGCGTGCAGTGTTGTCTCTGATGGCTCCTAGCCCCTGCCCGAGATCTGGGGCACGCTGTCAGAGTGCGCCAGCCGAGTTGCGCGCTTCCCACACTCCGTCTACGCTGGCCGCTTGAGTCCGCGCCCTCTCGCTGAACCCTGACCGCTGTCATCTTCATGCTCGATCACCTGGACGCCCTTGCCATCACGGTCGGAGACCGCCCGGCCAAGCTCTTTCTCGGGAATGGCCCCCTCGCTCTCGAGGTCGTCGAGGTCCCGTTCGGCGGCCTGCCCCGCGTCACTGAACTCCGGGCGCTGTTCAGGGAGCGGGTCGGACGGCGCGCCGCGCCCGTTCTGATCGTAGCGCCTTGGGGGGACGCGCGGGCGGCGGTGTGCGGTCCAACCGAGCACAACCCGGTCGAGCACCCGAGACTGCCGATGGAGCAGGTCGAGGCGGTGTGCCGGAAGGCCCTTGAGGCAGAGGGACGGCATACGGCCATCCGGCTGCTCCACCAACTCCTTCCCCAGCTGGACACGCCGATCCCCGGCCTCCGGAACGGAGGCCTCTTCACGATGCAGGAACTCGAGCACGGCGTTCCGGTGCGCGGGGACTGGGCCCTCGCCGTACAAGAGGGTCAGGCGCTCCGGACGCTGCGGGGACGCGCGTTGATCCAGGGTCTCCGGTTCACGACCGCGGAGCTGCCCGGACCGGCGATGCTCCTCCTAGCCGGAGACCGGAAGACTGCAGTTGCCGTCCTGCTGGACCAGCCCGAGGAGATCGATTCCGCGAGCCCACGATTCGACGGTGTGTCGCCCGTATCCTACGCCCTGGCTCAGGCCGACCGGGAGAACCTGGACTACGTAGTGGTGGTCGCAGGCGCGACGCTCCGCCTCTACCCGGCGAAGCCCGGGGTAGGAACGGGACGGCGGGGGCGTTCCGAGACGTTCGTGGAGGTCAATCTAGACCTTCTGCAGGAGGACGCTTCCGGATATCTCTGGCTCCTCCTCTCCGCGCCTGCTCTCTCAGCCGGCGGAACCGTCGAGGAGATCCTCGCACGAAGCGAGGACTACGCCGCGGATCTGGGAAGCCGGCTTCGCGACCGGGTCTACCGCGAGGTCATACCGTCGCTCTCCCGCGCTGTCGTGTCGGCGATGTCGCCGGAGAACCCGAACGAGGAAGATCTCCAAGAGGCGTACCAGGCGGCGCTTCGCATCCTCTACCGGCTCCTCTTCGTCGCGTACGCCGAGGACCGGGACCTGCTTCCCTTGCACACCTCGCGGAGCTACCGGGAACACTCGCTCAAGCGGATTGCCCAGCGTCTCGAGGAAGCTCGGCAGAAGGGCGTCGAGGATGGTGACCAGGACTTCTACTGGTCCCAGGTCACGCAGATCTGGAAGGCGGTGAGCCTGGGAAACCCGGAGTGGGACGTCCCGGCGTACAACGGCACCCTTTTCGCTTCCGATGCGGCCGTCTCGGTGCTCGGAGCCAGGATCGCGGGCTTGTCGCTCTCCGACCGGGAGTTTGCGGCGGCGCTTTCCGCGCTCCTCCTCGACCGGACGGCCGAGGGAACGGAGGGTCCTGTCGATTTCCGGTCGCTCGGGATCCGCGAGTTCGGGACGATCTACGAGGGCCTCCTCGAGAGCGAGCTCTCGCTCGCCGAGACGAACCTGACGGTGGACCCGCGGACCGAGGCCTACCTGCCCGCCGGTCCCGGTGACACGGTCGAAGTGCACGCGGGGAAGGTCTATCTCCACAACCGCTCCGGCGCCCGGAAGTCCAGCGGGTCCTACTACACCCGGGCGTTTGCCGTGGAGCACCTCCTCGACCGGGTGCTTGAGCCGGCGCTCGCCGAGCACCTCCAGCGGCTCGACGGAATGTCGGACCGGGAGGCGGGCCGACGGTTCTTCGAGTTCCGGATCGCCGATATCGCGATGGGCTCCGGCCACTTCCTGGTCAGCGCCGTGGACCGCATCGAGCGACGCCTCGCGAATTACCTGGCCGGCCGTCCCCTGCCGGACGTGCGGGAGGAACTCGCGCGGCTCCGCCGGACGGCGGCCGCAAACCTGGGAGAGGAGTGGTCTGGCGATCCGATCGAGGACACCCAGCTCCTTCGAAGGCAGGTGGTCCGGCGCTGCATCTTCGGCGTGGACATGAACCCGATGGCCGTCGAGCTGGCCCGGCTCTCGCTCTGGATCCACACGTTCGTGCCTGGGCTCCCGCTCTCGCTCCTCGACCACAACCTGGCCAAAGGGAATTCGCTTGTAGGGATCGCGACGTTCGAAGAGGCATCCGAACTCTTCCAAGCCGAGAGCGGTGAGCTTTTCGCATTCGTCGCGGGTGAGCGACTTGAGGCCGTCCGGGAGCCCCTCGAGAAGCTGGCCCTGCTCACGGATGCGAGCGATGCCGAGATCCGGGAGGCGCGGGAGCTCTACGAGCGGATGCGGCGGGAGACGCGGATGGAGGCGGAGCTCTTCACGCTGCTCACGGCGTCACGGACAAACAGTGGCATCCGCGAAGCGATAACTCAGGGACAGGTGGCTACGCGCCCGGACGAACAAGGCGACACCTTCCAAGCCCAGTTGATGGAGAAAGGGCACAAGGAGCTCAAGGGACTCGACGTGCTCCATTTCCCGCTCGCCTTCCCCCACGTGTTCCTCGGATCACGGAAGGGTTTCGACGTGATCCTGGGCAATCCGCCCTGGGAGAAGCCGATGGTTGAGGAGCACGCCTTCTGGGCACGGCATTTTCCAGGGCTCCGTGCTCGTACCCAGCGTGAGGCTGAGGTGCTCAAAGAGCAGTACCGAAGCGAGCGGCCCGACCTTGTCACCAAGCTTGACGAAGAGCGGCAGACAGCTGATCGCCTCAGAGCCCTTCTGATCGCGGGTGCGTACCCGGGGATCAGTGCGGGGCACCCCGATCTCTACAAGGCGTTCGTGTGGAGGTTCTGGGACCTCGTGTCAGCGGAGGGCGGCCGGATCGGGGTCGTGCTGCCCCGATCCGCTCTTGCCGCAAAGGGAGGCGACGAGTTCCGGAGGCGGATCCTCAACCAAGCCGAGACCGTGGACCTGACGATGCTGATGAACACAGGCCGATGGGCATTCGACATGGAGCCGAGGTACACCATCGGGCTCACAGCCATCACCCGCCGGGAGGGCTGCAGGGAATCCGAGCTCCGGCTGAGCGGGCCGTACGCGAGCCTCGAGCGGTTCCGGGCTGGCGTAAGGAAAGCCCCCGTGACGTTTCGTGCCCGCGAGGTCGAGGCATGGAATGACACGGCCTCGCTCCCGCTCCTCCCATCGGACGAGTCAGTGGAGGTGTTCGCGCAGCTGCGTAAGAGTCCTCGCCTCGATCTGAACGATGGCTCCGGCTGGAGAGCCAGGCCGGTACAGGGAGACCTCAACTCCACAACCGGCAAGCCGCATATGGATCTCCAATCGGAAGAGTGTCCCGAGGGATTTTGGCCGGTCTACAAGGGAGCGTCGTTCGACCTCTGGACCCCGGATACAGGGACGTACTACGCGTGGACGGACCCGGAACGGGTGCTCGACCATCTTCAGGGCAAACGGGCTCGGGCGGGGCGCATTCGCGGAGTTCGATCATGCGTGGAGAAGCGATGCCGAGACTCTTCCTTGCCTTCAGGCGCGGATTGCCTTTCGCCGCATCGCTCGAGCGACGGACAGTCGCACAGTTCGTGCTGCCCTTGTTCCGCCAAACACCTGTCTCACCGACGTCGCGCCGTACTTCCTCTGGCCGCGAGGGGACGAGCAAGACGAGGCGTACCTACTTGGCATCCTGTCCTCCATTTCACTCGACTGGTATGCGAGGCGTTTTGTGGAGACGCACGTGGACTTCTACGTGCTGAATCCCCTGCCGGTCCCCCGCCCCAGCCCCCAAGATCCGCTGCGGGATCGCGTCGTCGCGCTCGCCGGGAGGCTCGCCGCGCCTGACGACCGCTTCACCGACTGGACCGAACGTCTCGGCGTCGAGTGCGGTCCCCTCGAGGCGGACGAGCGCGAGGAACACATCCGGGAACTCGACGCGGTGGTAGCTCGCCTCTACGGCCTCGACGAGGCTCAGCTCGTCCACGTCTTCGAGACCTTCCACGAGGGATGGGACTACGAGGAGCCCCTGCGGGCCACACTGGACCACTTCCGGGCATGGAAGGGTTCCGGATGACCCACCCCGAATTCGTCGACAACCAAGACGGGAACACGCTCGAGCAGGCGCTCCGGGAGCGCCTCGACCACCTGCTCGGGACGCTTCGCGAGCCGCCCGCGGTGTCGATCGCCACGGGGTACTTCAACCCTGGGGGGTTCGGCCGGCTGGCCGATGTGCTGCGGCGCGCGTCCGGGGTCCGCCTCCTCCTAGGCGCCGAGCCCGTGCCGGCTGCGAGGCTGCCGGAACGCAGGCTGGGGGAGCCGCGCGGCGAGCGCTACGACAAGAAGCTGGCGGACGAAGAGCTGGAGCACGCGGAGCGGAGGCTCAGGCGCGACCGAGACCGTCTGCCGTTCTCCCCACGGAGCCGCGCCGCCGTCGGTGAGCTCCTCGAATTCCTGGACTCCGGGAAGATCGAGGTGCGCCGCTACGAGCACCGCTTCCTCCACGGGAAGGCCTTTCTCTTCTCCGGGAAGCACGGGGTGCTCGCCGGATCGTCGAACTTCACCCTCGCCGGCCTCACGACGAACCTCGAGCTCAACCTCGGTCAGTATCAGCCTGGCGTCGTGGCCAAAGTCGAGGAGTGGTTCGACCGGCTGTGGAACGATGCCGTGCCGTACGACCTCGCCGCCATCTACCTGGAGCAGTTCGCCGAGCACCCTCCATACCTCATCTACCTCCGTGCCCTGTGGGAGAGGTACGGCGACGAACTCGAGGAAGAGGCGAGAGAGACGGGACGGATCCAGCTCACGCGCTTTCAGACCGACGGGGTGTTCCGGGCGAAGCGCATCCTGGAGGAATACAATGGCGTCCTCGTTGCCGACAGCGTCGGGCTTGGGAAGAGCTTCATCGCGGCCGACCTGTTCACCGAGGTCATCGAACGGAACCGGCAGCGGGCGCTGCTCATCGCACCCGCCCAGCTTCGGGACGGGATGTGGGAGCAGTTCAGGAAGCGTTACCAGGTCGGAATCGAGGTGGTGTCATTCGAGCAGCTGGCGAATGACAAGCAGCTCGGCGAAGGAGAGGGGAGCGCACTGGGGTCCGACATCGACGACTACTCCCTCGTTGTGATCGACGAGGCGCACGCTTTCCGGAACCCGGACACGAAACGCGCGCGCGCACTCCGGCAGCTTCTCCGCGGCGACCCGCCGAGGAAGGTCGTCCTCCTCACCGCCACGCCGGTGAACAACTCGCTCTGGGACCTCTACGACCTGCTCGCATACTTCGTCGGACATGATGCGGTCTTCGCGGATCGCGGTATCCCCTCGCTCAAGAAGCGGTTTCAGGAAGCGGCCGACGAGGATCCCTTCTCTCTCAGTCCGGATACCCTATTCGACATCCTCGACGCGACCACGGTGCGGAGGACGCGGCACTTCGTTCAGCGCTTCTACCCGAACGATCACTTCCGCCTGGATGACGGGACCGAGGTCACGATCCGCTTCCCCGATCCGGTGGTCAGGTCCCGCAGCTACGACCTCGACAGCGTCCTCCCCGGATTCTTCGACGAGTTTGCCGACGTACTGGACTCCCAGACGGGCGAGCCCGGGCTCACGATGGCGCGCTACTGGCCGACCCGGTACCGCCGGGAGGGAGGCCCCGATGCCCGCGAGACCGCCCTCGTCGGCCTCATCCGCTCCGGACTCCTGAAGCGCTTCGAGTCCTCTTCCCGGGCGTTCGTGGCAACCGTCACGAGGATGGTGACCGCGCACGACGACTTCGCGCGAGCAGTGGAAGAGGGCGTCATCCCCTCATCCGATTCGTTGTCGCAGCTGCGGGAAGCGGATTCGGACGAAGCGTGGGACGAACTCCTCCGGGAGGGCGAGCCGGTCGAGGACGACCTTGATACCCGGAGACTGCTCGAGGACGTGAGGTCCGACAGGGCCCTCCTCGAGAGGCTCCGGGCTCGGGCGGCCACCGTCAGGCCGGAGAACGACCCCAAGCTCAAGCTCCTCGTCGAGGAACTCGCACGCACCGCGGCCGACGCTGAGCGAACGGGTATCTCGGAAGCGGACATCCGCAACCGCCGGAAGGTGCTCATTTTTTCGTACTTCGCCGACACCGTCGAATGGATCGCTGGGCACCTGGAGGACGTTCTCAAGACCGACCGGCGGCTCGCACGCTTCCGCGGGCGCATCGCCGTCGTCAGAGGCACGGATTCGTACGAGGGAACCACGCGCAGCGACGCGGTCTTCGGCTTCGCGCCGGAGTCGACGGAGGCCCCGCCGGCACGTGCCGAGGACAAGTACGATATCCTCGTTACAACGGACGTCTTGGCCGAGGGGATGAACCTCCAGCAGTGTGGTCGGATCATCAACTATGATCTGCCGTGGAACCCGATGAGGCTCGTGCAGCGGCACGGGCGCATCGACCGCATCGGAAGCCCCCACGAGAAGGTATTCCTCACGTGCGTATTCCCGGACCGTCAGCTCGAGAGGCTCCTCGCCCTGGAGGAGCGGATCCGGCGGAAGCTGGCGCAGGCTGCGGCCTCAATCGGACTCGATCAGGCCGTCATCCCAGACACGGCGAAGACCGAACATGTCTTCGCGGATGACCGCGAGAAGATCGAGGCACTCCGAAAAGGGGATTCTTCCCTGTTCGAGCGCGGCGGTGAGGAGGTTCACGCGCACAGCGGCGAGGAATACCGGCAGGAGCTCCGGAAAGGAATCGAGCGCTGGGGCGACCGGATCCGGCACCTGGCATGGGGTGTCGGCTCCGGGTTCGTCGGCGGAGCCCGCACCGGCTACGTCTTCTGCGCCCGCGTCTTCGACCGGGTGTTCATGCGCTTCGTGCCTGAGGACCCCAAAGCTGAGATCGAACACGACACCCTGACTTGCCTCGGAATCCTCTCGTGCGGGGAGAAAACCGCGCGCGTGCTACCCGACGCGTTCGCAGAAGGGGCTTTCGGTGCCTGGGACCGCGCGCGCCGCGACATCTACGAGGAATGGATGCGCGCCACCGACCCGGCGACCCTCCAGCCCGATGTCCGCCCCCTCTTCCGGGCCGCCGCCGACCACGTCCGCATGCATCCGGCGGCGGGCATGTCGCTCGAGGAGCGGGACCGCGTCGCCGACGCCCTCGAAGCACCCTGGGGCATACGGCAGGAGCGGCAGCTACGGGAGGTGTTCGATCCCGATCAGGTCACCCCTGGCGAGATGACCCGGAGGATTGCCGAGGTCGTGAGGGAACTCGGGCTCCAGCCGTGGAAACCGCCCGATCCCCTCGATCCCATCGAGGAGGAGGAAGTGAACCTGGTCGTCTGGATGGGCGTCATGAAGACGCATGCCTCAATCACTTCGAGTGAAGAAAGTTCGAGTCCGAGATCCGTCTTGCCGAGGAATTCGGGGGTGAAACCCCAGGGTGGGGTAGCCGCAACTCCTCTCGGAACGCAGACTGAACAGTAGCGCCATGGGAACCAGCGCCCATCTTACGACGTACCGGGTCCGATTCACGGGTACTGCCTTGAAAGGATGATTGCCTTGGAGGTCATTCGTCACGCCCCAGCCGACCTGCACCTCGACCCGAAGAACCCACGGCTCGCGGACGAGGCGTTCTCCGTCGACGACCAGGAAGGTATCCTACGCTGGCTCTGGCGTAACAAGTCAGTGAACGAGTTGGTAGACTCCATCCTCGCGAATGGCTACTGGGAGCACGAGGAGTTATTCGCGACCGAGGAGGGGGACCGTCTGGTTGTTGTCGAGGGCAACCGACGGCTCTCGGCCGTAAAGATCCTCTCAGAGCCTGAACTTCGGGAGCAGCTCGGGATCCAGCTAACCAGGAGGCCGTCGGAGGAAGTTCTCGAATCACTCCGAGAGCTCCCGGTGATCCACGCGACGAGAAAGGAGCTGTGGGGTTTCGCCGGGTTCAAACATGTCAACGGACCGCAGGCCTGGGATTCCATCGCCAAGGCCGAGTATGTGTTCCGCGTACGGCGGAACTTCGGCCTGAGTCTCGCCGAGATCGCGTCAGGGATCGGAGATCTTCACGAGCTCGAATGCCCGCTCGGCACCAGCCCCACATAGGCCATCAGCTTGCACGGATGCTCGAAGCGCCGGAAGTCCCCGATCTTCGTCACCGGCACCATCGCCGCCTGCGTCGAGATCACCTTGAGGCCGCACAGGCAGCCGACCGCCTCCCGGTAGGCTGGCTCCACGATCAGCGCCTCGACCTTGCGTTCCAGCTCCTCGCGACGGTCCAGTTTGTAGTCCAGCAGCGCCAGGTACTCGCCGCAGACGACCCGGTCTTCCGTCTCCAACCCCCATCCCGCTGAACCGCCCTTGAGTCGGTTCCCCGAGGGCGGATCTTGACCGCCGATCGGCGGGCGTCGGTGGCGTGCCGCGCGTGCCGTCGGCTGGATCGAGTCCGAAGTGGATGCGTGGATCCGAGAACAGATCGCCGCGAGCCGTGGCAACGCGAAGTGATCTGAAACACTAACCATCTATAATAGTCCGCAATGAGAGAGAACAGGGGCCATCGACAAACTGCCCTCCCGCAAGGTTCGCTCCTTCGCCTCCTCCGGGAACCTCCGCTACGGTCCACTAGATTCCCGTTCAGAAAGAGGGATTGAATGAGGGGACGGTAGTACGGGTATGACTCGTATATATTGTAACAATAATGACTTATAAAAAATAAGACACAGCCGACCCAGCGCCGGGCTGAGGAAAGTGGCGAGTGACGAGGGGGCGCTCCGAGGTGATATCGTGCGACTCGCGAGTCGATTCGGCCGCTACGGCTACCGACGCGTCACGGACATGCTCCGCATCGAGGGCTGGGGGGTGAACCACAAGCGGGTGGAGCATGGCGTTGCGAGCGGCTCCCCGAAACGGATCTTGAACACGGATTCGGCCGGGTCCGGGGCCGTACCGCAGGTGCCCATCCGACATCATGCCGGACCCGGCTGTAACCCACCTTCGTGATCGAGCCCTGCCGCCTCATGCCCCCGCTTGACTCCTCGCTTGGCACCAGCCCGACGTAGGTCATCAGCTTGCCCGGTGAACTTGCCTTGCTCCTGCCACCCCCCTCCGGTCCGAGATTGCCTTTCCGCTGCGGCAAGCCCCAATATTGGAAGCCCCAATATTGGGGCAGTTGGCACCGCAACCGGCGGAAGTGGTCTACGACGGGAAGTTCATTCCCAAGGCGAGGGTGGGGTTTCATGGATTCGAGAGCAAGGTTGTCCGGACTCTTGGGACTCGCAGTGGCGGCCACCGTGTGGGCCGCTCCGGTCCAGGCGCAGCAGGGCACCATCACCGGTCAGGTGACCGATGCCGAGACGGGAGAACCCCTTTCGGGTGCCGCCGTCGAGGCGCTCGGACAGGGTGGGCCGCAGGGCACGAACGACGCCGGCCGGTTCACGCTTGCGGTGGCCCCCGGCACCCACTCGGTGGTCGTCACATTCATTGGTCACGAGACGACGCGCGTCGACGGGGTCAGCGTAGGAGCCGGGGAGAGCACGGAGGTGATGATCACCATGCGCTCGCAGGCCCTTGTCCTCAACCCCATCGTGATTACGGCCTCGCGGCGCCAGGAAAAGGCGCTGGACGCCCCGGCCTCGATCGCGACCGTGTCCTCCTCGGAAATCGCCAGAACCGCAGCCACCACCGTCGCCGACCACGTGAGAACCGTAGCCGGCATCGATGCCGCCCAGACGGGGATCGGTTCGGGGACCCTCGTCGCGCGCGGTTTCAACAACGTCTTCTCGGGTGCGCTACTCACAATCATCGACAACCGGTACGCCAGCATCCCGTCTCTGCGGTTCAATGCGTACTCGATGTTCCCGACGAACGACCTCGACATCGACCGGATCGAAGTCTCTCTGGGGCCGGGCGCGGCCCTCTATGGACCCAACGCGGCGAACGGGGTCATGCACGTGATCACGCCCTCGCCGATCGACAGGCCGGGCACCTCGATCTCGCTGGCTGGTGGAGAACGTTCGTTCTTCCACGGTCAGTTCCGAAGCGCTCACTCGGTTTCCGACCGCTTCGGCCTCAAGTTCTCCGGCCAGTACGCGCGGGGTAACGATTGGGAATACGTCGATCCCCTGGAAGTCGTAGGCAGGGACTACTCCGTCGAGCGGTACAGCGCGGACGCCCGCATGGACTTCCGTTTTGGCGGCGGCGGCGATCTGGTCATTAACGGCGGGACGTCCACGATCGGCAGCGGGGTAGAGATGACCGGCATCGGCGCCAGCCAGGTGGATGGTTGGGGCTACAACTACGGGCAGGTCCGGCTTTCCAAAGGCAGGCTCTTCGCTCAGGCATTCCTGAACCAGACCGATGCCGGCGAAGGGACCTTCCTGCTCCGCACCAACGATCCCGTCGTCGACCAGTCGCGCACGATGGCTTTGCAGTTCCAGTACGGTTTCGACCTGGGCTCCTGGCAGAGTTTCACCTACGGCGTCGACTGGCAGAGGACCGAGCCGCGCAGCGGGGGCACGATCTTCGGGCGCAACGAGTACGACGACATCATCACCGAGATAGGGACGTACCTTCACTCCGAGACCTCCCTCGGCGACAAGGTCGACGTCGTGGCGGCGATCCGCGTCGACGACCAAGACCGCCTCACGGACGTGAACATCTCGCCCCGGGCGGCGTTCGTCTTCAAGCCCACCGAGACCCAAAACTTCCGCCTGACCTTCAACCGCGCCTTTGCCACCCCGACGTCGACCAACCTCTTCCTGGACATCGTGGCGGCGCAGATACCACTCGATCCGCTGCCCCTCAGCTACAACATTCGCGCCCTGGGCGTACCCGACGGCGGCTTTACCTTCTCGGCCCAGTGCCCCGGGGGGCACATGGGTTACTGCATGCGCTCGCCCTTCGCCCCAGGGCAGATCCCCGCGAACGCGCTGGTCCTGTGGGAGGGCATCCTTGCGCTCCTCCCGAGCCTCGACCCCAGGCTGGCCCTGGTCGTCGACTTCCTGAAGATGCCGGGTGCGTTGCCCGGGGATCCGGCGATCGGGACCGTCTTCCGCACCCTCGACCAGGCCGCGGCCGCGACCGGCGGCAATCCCTTCCCGGACGGCGAAACGGCCATCGACGGCATCGCGGACCTCACCTCGACCATCAACAACACCTTCGAAGTGGGATACAAGGGGCTGCTCGGAGACCGGGTCCTGCTGGCCGCGGACGCCTACTACTCACGCGTCGAGAACTTCGTCGGTCCGCTTCGGGTCATCACTCCCAACGTCTTCTTCGACCCGGCGAGCCTTCAGGCCTTCGTCACCGGGCGCCTGGCGCCACTCATCCAGGCGGGACTGTTGTCGGCCCAGGATGTTGCCACGATCGTGGGAACGGCGGCCGCCCTTCCACTGGGGACCGTGGTGCCCGATCAGGTGGACAACGGCGACCTTCTCGTCACCTACCGCAACTTCGGTGCAGTCGACTTCTTCGGCGTCGATCTGTCCGCCGAAATCCTGGCCTCCGACCGTTTGAGCATCACCGCAAACTACTCCCACCAGAGCGACGAGTGCTTCGACTTCAACGAGGACGGCGACTGCACCAGCACCAACGACATCGCGCTGAACGCACCGAGCCACAAGGGGTCCCTGGGGCTCACCTTCGACGACCAGGCCTCCGGCTTTTCGGTGCAGGGGCGGGTCCGGGTCACCGACGGCTTCCCCATGAATTCCGGCGTCTACATCGGCAATGTGGACGGTTACGCGATTGTGGATGCGGGCCTTGGCTATCGGCTGCCCTTCCAGCCGAGCACCCAGGTGTCGCTCACCGCGAACAACATCCTCAACAATCTGCACCGCGAGTTCGTGGGAGCTCCGGAAGTCGGCAGGCTGCTCCTGTTTCGGGTGCGGTACGACTTCTGACGGGAGAACGACCACCTGCGCTGTGCCCGAAGCACGCGGGAGACGGTAACCGGTGACCTCCGGGGGCAAGCGCCGGCGACAGGCCGCGAACTGAACTGCCCCCCTGAAACGAGACCAGGTGCAGTTTTAGAATCTAGGACGGGTCGAGACATGGAGAGGGAGGGCAGTTCAGTTCGGCGTCACAACCTCCGAGTACGGGCGCGACTACCGGCTGGGCTACAAACTGACCCTGTTGCAGGGCGGCGCCATGAGCTTCGAGTTCGGCCTCGACGCCCAACGCCGCCAGAGCCTGCTGGGCCAGGGAGACCCGGAGCACAGCCTGCACGGCCGCGTCACCGCGCGCTGGTAGACGCCGACGGACGGGCAATCTGAAATGCGGCGCGGCCGGACCTCAGTCGCCAGCACGGCCGGGTACCGGTGCTTCATGATGTCGGATGCGTTGCAAGCCTGTGTCGAGGCCGAAGAGACGCGCCAAAGTCGCTTACAAAAACCGCGGCGCAAAGCTCGCCGTACCCACACCACAACCCGTCTGCTGGCCGCGCTCGCGGGTCGGCTTGAGCAGCACCCTCCGAGGCGAGATCGGGTCGTGCTCGGCCGGACGCCGCCGTCGGGGTGCGGGTCTTCGCAGGCCGCGTCCCGACCGGCAGGCGCCATGGAGACGCTGACGAAGCCGTTCCGATCGCGAGTGGCTGCGTCCCTCGACCGCACGGGCATGAGAACATCCACGCTCGGTCGGCAAGCGGTGGGCGATCCGATCCCGGTGCGTCAGCTACGCCGTGGCCGCTCTCCAAGGCTGGCGATGGCCTGCCAGGTCCCCGTGTTCATCGAAGCCTGCCGCCGGGCCCAAGTGGCCCCTGTTCCCTCCCGGGGCAACGCGCCCCGGAATTCTTCACCGAACAGAACGGAGGCAGACCGATGTCAATACGAATGGAACACAGGGCGTGGACGCGCCCGCGCGCGTCCTGAGGTTACCTCGAGTGCAGACCCGCACCGGGCTGGCGCGGAGCACGATCTACGTGCGGGTGGCCGACGGGAGCTTTCCCCAACCGATCCGGCTAGGCGCGCGCGCCGTCGGCTGGATCGAGTCCGAAGTGGATGCGTGGATCCGAGAAGAGATCGCCGCGAGCCGCAGCAGTGCCGAGTGATCTGAGACGGAAATCATCTGACAGTTCGCCATGAGAGAGGACAGGGGCCATCGACAAACTGCCCTCCCGCAAGGTTCGCTCCTTCGCCTCCTCCGGGAGCCTCCGCTACGGTCCACTGGATTCCCGTTCAGAAAGAGGGAAATTCGATCGTGTAGGTGGTCCCGTCGACCGCGAACGACGTCTGGCTGAGGCTCCCGTCGTCTGGACTGAAGCCGTAGACGCCCCAACCACCCCAGCCGCCGGACGGTTCCACCTGGCCAAGCGTCAGACAGGCGGTCAGATGGCGTTAGCGCTCGGGCGCGTGGCGATCCGGGGCCGACACGTCCGTTCAGTAAGCGTTCGGCGGGGTGACTAGAGGCGCCTCGCCAGTACGTTCCCGAACGCCCTCGCCGTCGCGACGAGATTCCAACCTTCGGGATCGCCACGTCGTCATCTGCCGGGTCTTCCTCAGCCCCGCGCGACGCCCGCGACGCCCAAGGGAGCACCCGTCACGGGTTCCGCGAACGTACCGTAGGGACCCGTGTAATCGCGCACTACTTATACGGGACCATATACGATATAAACGAGTCGGACCAGAAACTACTGCATACATAACTAACCGTATGTCATATAGTTACGACGATGTACGCACATCGTCGATAGCTGCTCGCTCACCACCGTCCACGCGAACAACGCGCGCTCCGCGCTCTCGCGACTGGCCAGCTGCGCCATGCAGGCCGGCGGCGCGCTCCCCTGGGAGGTCACCTGCCGGGGCGTGGTCGACGGCATCTCGCTTGTCGTCCACATGACCCGTCGAGGGGGCCGACGCTTCGTCGAGGAGGCGATCGGGGTCCGGAGCTACGACTCGGCTGCCAACCGCTGGCTCACGGAGACGATATGGAGGAAGGACGATGAAGAACAAACAGAAAAGGAGTGAACACATGCCAAGCGACGAGAAGATCGTCCGCATCGAATCGCTCGACGACTTCGACCGGGAGCTTGCGCGGGACGGGGGCGAGGCCCTCGAGGTCCCGGCCTTGTTGGCCGAGCAGTACGGCCTCTTCCCCGAGGACGTGGGGAGCGAGGACGAGATCCGGGACGCGGGCCAGGATCCGCATGGCAGGGAGGAGGAGGTAGACCGATGAAGCACGACGAGTATCACCGTCAGTTCGCCGACCGGGTCATCGAGCAGATCCGCCAGGGCACGGCGCCCTGGCAGAAGCCCTGGGGGCCGGGCGAGCACGTGCTCCCCGCGAACGTCGATACCGGCCGCTCCTACGCGGGCGGGAACAGCCTGCATCTCGCGGCCGTGGCGCAGGCCCGCGGCTACGCTGACGTCCGCTGGGGAACCTATCGCCAGATCCAGGTCCAAGGCGGCCACGTCAGGAAGGGCGAGCGTGGCACCCGCATCCTCTCCTTCCAGGACCACCGGCGGATCGCCGTCACCGACGAGCGCGGCCGGCCCGTCAGGGACAACGAAGGCAAACGCGTTTACCGCCACGAGCGCCTGCCCACGCCCGTCGTCCGGCAGTACAACGTCTTCAACGCCGGGCAGGCCGACGGGCTGCCGGCCCGCTCCACACCCACCGCCGAACCGCTCTGGAAGGTCCACCAGCAGGCCGAGCGGGTGCTCGAGGACAGCGGGGTCCCCGTCCGTCACGTGGCCGGAGACCGGGCATTTTACAACCTGAACCGTGACGAGATCGTCCTGCCCGAGCGCGGCCAGTTCCCCTCGGCCAACCACTACTACCAGACCGCGCTCCACGAGCTGGGGCACAGCACCGGCCATCCGGAGCGGATGAACCGCGCCACGCTTATCGACGGGATGAACGAAGGCTTCGGCTCGCCGGCCTACGCGAAGGAAGAGCTCCGCGCGGAGATCAGCGCAATGATGACGGGCGAGCGCGTGGGCGTAGGCCACGACCCGAGCCGGGGCGCCGCCTATGTCGAGGGGTGGGTCGCCGCCCTCGAGGAGGACCCGAGGGAGATCCGCCGAGCCGCGGCCGACGCGCAGAAAATCTCCGACTTCGTGCTCGCCCGGAGCCGCGAGCGGCAGGCCGAGCGCGAGCCCACTCCGGTGGCCGCCACCCGCGCTCCCGCCCGAGAGCCCGCCCTCCGGCCGGAGCGTCCGCTGCCGGTTCCGAACCGGAGCTTCGGCCCGAGCCGCTGACGTCGAGGACGGAGCTGAGGAGATGTTCGACCGCACGATCGGATCGGACCCGCGTCCTGCCGCGCCACAAAGCCGCGCTACCTACCGCATGCGGGACGGCCATCGCCGAGAATACGACGCGCGCAAGGACGCCGGGTCCATCTCCTTCCGCGAACGGTGCCGTGGGGCGCTCGCCGATGTGGGCATCTACGGCGCCGTCTCCGTCCGCGACCTCGCCCAGGCTCACTTCGGCGGCCATCCCTACACCACCCGCCGGGCCGTGAACGCCTGGACCCGCGAGGGGCTCGCCAACGAGTCCACGGCCAAGGGACCAAAGGGAAGGCCGTTCAAGGTCCTGACGCTCACGCGCAAGGGAGCGGCCGCCATCCGCGACCTTGTCGCCGGGCAGGGGCTGGACCCCGGACAGCACATCAGGTCCGCCGCTCGCCTCCTCCAACACGCCCAGCTCTCACACGACACGGCCATCTACCAGGCCTGCGGCCGCGAGCGCCAACGCTTGCTCGAGCGGGGCGCCACCATCCGGCGCGTGCGCCTCGACGGCGAGCTCAAGAGCGCTGTCGCGCGCCGGAGCGAGTCCGCGCGTGCGAGAGACGGTCGCCGGGCCGCGGACGCCGAGCGGCACCGCGCTGCCCGGGAGCTGGAGCTCCCCATCGACGCCCGGGGACGCGTGCTCTACCCCGATGCTCAGATCGAGTACGTCGACGCCGAGGGGCGGAGCGGCCGCGTCAACGTCGAGGTCGCGTCGGGGCACTACCGCCAGGGATCGGTCCGAGCCAAGGCCGCGGCCGGGTTCCGGATGCACGCAAACGGGCCGGCCGGAGCGCGGGTGCTTAGGGCGCTCGGCTGCGAGGATCATGGCTCCATACGAGGTCCGGCCGAGCGGGACCCGGCCGCAATCGAGCTCTAGCGATGCAACCCTGGCGCATCAGTGTAGGCCTCAGCGCAGCCCTTACCGGCTCGGGCGTCCTCCTCGCCGGGTCGCGCCTCGAGTATCTCGCGCCGTTCTGGCCTGTGATCCTGGCGGACCACGGCGTTCCAATTGCCTTCCACCTGGCATTGGCGCTGGCCGCCGTCTTGGCCGCCCTCTACGCCGTTGCGCGCGCCGCCGGGCTCTCCGATCTGGGGCGCCGGGTCGATCTCGTCGAGCGCTCCGTCCGTCGCGGTGAGGGCGATCCCGAACTCGCCAACGCGCTCAACAGGGACGCCGAGGGGGAGTGGGACTGAGCGGCGGCCTCCTACGCCCCACCCGGGGTCGCGATGCGGTAGCCGACGCCGTGCTCGTTGAAGATATAGGTGGGGTTGGCGGCGGCGTCGCCGAGCTTGTGGCGGAGCTTTTTGACGACGGTGCGCACGCGATCGGTGTCGTCCGAGCCCCGGCGCCCCCACACCTGTCGGAGGAGCGCCTCCGTACTCACGACGCGTCCCCCGTTGAGCGAGAGGATGCGCAGCAAGTCGAACTCGGTGGCCGTGAGCGGGACCTCGCGGCCGGCCACGCTCACGTGTCGGCGGCCGTAGTCGATGGCGAGCTCCCCGTGCACGAAGGTCTCGGGCACGGCCCGGTTCCGTAGCGCCGCCTGGACGCGCGCCACGAGCTCGGTCGGCGAGAACGGCTTGACGATGTAGTCGGCCGCGCCGCTCTCGAGCGCCTTGGCGATCGTCTCGTCGCGGCCGTAGCCGGAGATGAAGATGACCGGGAGATCGGCGAGCTCGGGGACCCGCTTCATCAGCTCGATCCCGTCCGTTCCGGGGAGCATGAGGTCGAGAAGGACGAGGCGGGGCTTCTCGGCGCGGATGACGCCGGAGAGTCCGTCCGGATCGCCCGTCACCAGCGGGGCGTAGCCCGCATCGGAGAGGACGTTGCGCACGTAGCGTAGCGTCTGCGGGTCGTCGTCCACGACCAGGACGGGAGTCTTCTCCCGCCCGTCCCCGGGCGGGCGTGGCTGGTCGCTGGCCGGAGCCTCCTCGGGCGTGGCTGCCTCGGGGGTGGCCGGCCCGGCCGCCGGGATCGTGAACGTGAAGCGCGCGCCCTGGTCCGTCCCCCCGCTTTCGGCGCGGATACGGCCGCCGTGCGCCTCGACGAGGCCCTTGCAGATGGCGAGGCCGAGCCCGGTGCCTCCGGCGAAGCCGGCGCGCTTGTGGAAGAGGCGCGGGAGCCGGTCGGGCGGGATCCCCCGGCCCTCGTCCGAGACCGAGAGCGCGATGTAGCCGCCCTCGCACGTCGCCTCGACCCGGATCGGGGAGGACGCGGGAGCGTGGCGGGCCGCGTTCGAGAAGAGGTTGTTCATCACCTGCACGATGCGCTCCGGGTCGGCCATCGCACGCGGCAGGTCCGGCGGCAGGTCGATGAGGACGGCGTTGCGGCCTCCGCCGCTCAGGAACGTGCTGCGGGCCCGGTCCACCAGCGCGGCGACGTTCGCGGGCTCGGGCGCGACGGTGAGCGTGCCCGCCTCGATGCTTCCCGCGTCCAGAAGGTTCGCGATGAGGCCCCTCATGTGGTCGGCCTGCCCGTCGATGATGCGGAAGAACTGGAGCAGCTCGGCCTGGGGCGGGACCGGCACGGCGCCGAGCACGGTCGCCGTCGAACCCTTGATCGAGGTCAGCGGGGCGCGGAGCTCGTGGCTCACCATCCCGAGGAACTCCGCCCGCTGCCGCTCAAGGTCCTCGAGCGGCGCCAGGTCCTGCATGGTGACGACGACCGACACGACCCCTCCCTCCTCCGAACGGATCGGCGTGACGTTGATGAGCATCCGTACGCTCCGCCCGTCGGGCACCGACAGCTCGACCTCCTCGGACCGCATCGTCGTGGCGCTCCCGAGCTGCCGGGCCAGGGGCAACTCCTCTAGGGAGACCTCCCGCCCGTCGGAGTGCCGGCACGTGATCACCTCGAGCAGCTGCTCCGGTGGACGGCCCGGCGTGCGGAGCCCCTCGACGATGCGCCGCGCCTCGCGGTTGAACGAGACCGGATGGCCGGTGCCGGCATCGAACACCGCCACGCCGACCGGCGAGGTCTCGATGAGCGCCTCGAGGTCGGCCCGTGCCCGCTCGAGATCGCGGTACGTGCGCGCGTTCGCGATCGCCGTCGCCGCCTGCGAGGCGAAAAGCACCAGGATCTCCTCGTCCTCGCCCGTGAACGCCTCGCCGTCCTCCTTGTCGCTGAGAAAGAAGTTGCCGAGATGCTCGCCCAGGTGGTGCATCGGGGTCCCATGCAGCGACCTCGACGTCCAGGGCGTCGGCGAGAGGCCGAGCGAGTCGAGGTAGCTGGGTAGATCCGCCACCCGGAGCGGCTTCGCCTGGTCGCGAAGGTGTTCGAAGAGTCGCCGCCCGTCGGACCACTCCACCATCTTCCGGTACTCATCGGGAGAAAGGCCGGATGTGACGAAGTCCTGGACCTCTCCCTGCTCGTCGATCGTCGTGATCACGCCCGAGCGGGCGCCGGTCAGCGCGCGGGCACTCTCGACGACCTCCTCCAGCACGGTGGCCAAGTCCAGGCTCTGGCTGATGCGGAGGATGGCCGCGCTCAGCCGCGAGATCCGGTCGTCGGATAGCCCCGTAGGGTCTCGATCGTTCAATGCTCCACTCCCGCCGAAGGGTGAGGCGGAGCGGACGAGGCTCCGGCCGATCGGCCCGGCCGCCTTCCGCCGGACCGCGGGGGGTGGAGAATAGCGCTCTTCGCGCGTGAAGTCACTAAAGGGCCACGACGTTCGCCCGACAAGTCACTACTCACTCACAAAATAGCGTGTAGCTTTCCGGATAGCTCTCGATAATTGTAGTTATCGAGAGTAACCCGCGGCAAGGATTGTGACCAGAGAGCCCCCCCGGGTTCTTCGGGGCTCATCTGCGTTTCTGAAGCCGTGCCAGCTGTGCGGCGCCGTTGCGCTTGGCCAGCAGCCGCTCGCCGTAGCGCTGCACCATCTGGGCGTTCTTCCAGCGTCCGGCCTGCATGATCGCCGGGATCCCGATCCCCTTGGCGATCATGTCCTGAGCCGCGCCCACGCGTGGGCTGTGCCCGGAGAGCCGCCGCACGATCTGCTCCGGGAGCCCGGCGCGTTCAGCCATCGCCTTGTAGATGCGCGGCACCTGGCTCTCATGCAGCCGGCCGCCCAGCGTGCCGTCCTTGCGCATCGAACGGAAGAGCGGCCCGCCACTGATCCCGCTCGCGCCCAGCCACTCCGAGAGCAGCCTGACGCTGTCTCGGTGAAGGTACAGCATCGCGCCGCCGCCCTCCGGATCGTTCTTCGCGCGGCGCACGAGGAGCGAAGCCGATCCGCCCCTATCCATCGTCACGTCAACGACTTGCAGCGCGACCAGCTCGGAGCGCCGGAGCATGGCGTCGTAGGCCACGGCCAGGATCGCGCGGTTCCTGACGTCGATCACCCGGTCGCCCGCAGCCTCCATCAGGCGCCGGCGGAGCGCCCAGGTCAGACCCCGCACCTGCCTCTGTCGGCACCCCCTCTGCCGGCGCATCCGCTTCAGCGCCCGCCTCACGGTCACGTGCTCGAGCGGGCTCCGCTCCCCGGCCGCCTTGTGCACGGTGGCGACGCTCGAGACGTAGCGGCGCACGGTCGCAGGCGCTCGCTCGCTCGCCATCGCCTCGACGTAGGCCACCACCGTGGCCGCGCTCGCGGGCAGTGGAGAACGCCCCCGCTCCGCGCACCACCCCGCGAACCGTTCCAGGTCCGCTCGCACCGCTCGCACGGTATGGCCGCTCAGGGCGCCATGGGCGTCCTCCAGGTAGGCGGTCAGGCGCTCGCCGGTTTGTGACTTCTGAGTGGCCGGGTCGGGACGGTCGGACACACCTCCTGGGGCCGAAATACGCATAAGTGCCCCCTACACAATGACATACAGCTAAAAAGTTTACTCTCGATAACTACAATTATCGAGAGCTAAATCCGCGCGCGGAGACCGCAGGAGAACGAGCGAAGGGGACATCGCGATGACTAGGACACCGGACGGACGCGGCCGCGAGCGCCGCACGGATACCATCTTGCCGAGCGTCTCAAGCGCGAGGGAACACGGCTGCCCACCTCCACGGCCTGACACCATGCCGCCCCGGCAGGGCGGCCGTCCCTCTCCTTGTACATATGCCGCATCCGCTGCCGACCGGCCGACGGGTCTCGCACGCGTGCGTGTCGCGCGGCGCGGGCTCCTCCGCTCCGCCCGCGCGCTGGCCGCCGCGGCGCTGCTCGCGCTCTCCGGCGCCCTCGCCCTCCCGACGACGGCCCAGGCGCAGGAGATCTCGCTGGTCTCGAATCTCGGAGAGTCGATCGACACCTGGCAGAACGTAAACCCCCCGGATTTTGCACTTGGGTCTGTTGAAATCGGCGAGCAAAGAGTTGCCCAGCGGTTCACGACTGGACCAAATGAAGCGGGGTACACGCTCCAGAGCGTTGTGCTGAACCTGCGTACGAACCTTGGTACGGGCTCGGTAGTGCAGGTAGCGATTCACGACAACGGCAGTTCCGGCAATCCCGGGACCCTGCTGGTCGTGCTCGACAATCCTGCCGACCCAATTGGAGACAACACGGGCACGGCGGGGAACCGGACGTTTTCGGCTCCAAACCCCCTCTCACTCGACGCCGATACGCACTACTGGGTTGTGGTCAGTAACATGACGACGATCACTAATGCCAACTTCGATATTTCCCTCACTGACTCGAACAATGAGACAACCGCACACGGATTCAGCATCCGGGATACGCGTCACCAGTGGACACCAGGCAGTTGGCAGGAGCTGGCGCCACCCAAACCGAGAATGGAGGTCCGCGGCACGGTGGTGATCCCTCCGGGGCTGGAAGTGACGCTGCATCTAAGCGATGACGCGGTCCTTGAAGACGCAACACCGATCACGGTGACGGCGACGGTGTCGCCCGCCTCGCCCGTGGCCTTCACGGTGGAGATCTCGGCGAGCCCGGTGGCGCCGGCGACCGACGACGAATTCGAGCTGAGCACCAACCGGACGCTGAGCTTCGCCGCGAATGAGACCGGGAGCACCGGGACGGTGACGGTCCGGCCGGTCGACGACGACGAACCCGAACCGCCGGACGTGGTGACGATCTCCGGCATCGTGTCGAACCCGGCCATACCGAACCCGGACGCCGTGAGGCTGACCATCCACAACAACGACGTGGAATCGTTCGAGGTCGTGATCGATGCGCCGGCGGCGGTGAACGAGGGCGCGGGCACGGCGACCGTGACCTACACGCTCACGAAGCGGGACGGCGCTCCGGTGGCCCTCACGGATGTGATCTTCTACCACAGGGATGCCGAGACCGCGACGCGCGGCGTGGACTACACGCCGCCGGTCGGGGATCTCTCCGGGGGTGGGCTCGTGGTTCTCGAGACGGGGCTGCCGCCCTCGGTGTTCTCCAACACCGCCGGCACGGTCTGGGTGGCGGAGGGTTCCTTCACGATCGGTATCGTCGACGACCAGGAAGGCGAGCCGGACGAGACCATTGTGTTCACAGTCGAAGCCGGTAAGGGAGAGTCGCCCGAGCAAACCATCGTCATCCGCGACGACGACAGGCCGCCGGCGGTGAGCATTGCGGCGGCCAACCCGACGGTCTTGGAGGAGCAGCCCGCCGTATTCACCCTGAGCCGCACCACAGCCACGGGGTCGCCGCTGACGGTGACGGTGGCGCTGATGGAGCAGGCGGACCGCGACCTGCTGCCGGACGGGGCCGCGACGGAGCGGACGGTGACGTTCGCGCGTGGCTCGTCGACGGCGGCGCTGACGGTGGAGCTGAAGAACGACCGTTTGGCCGAGCCGGACGGCGACCTGACGGCGGCGGTGCAGGCCGGGGCGGGGTACACGGTGGGCGACCCGTCGTCGGCCACCGTGACGGTGGAGGACGTCGACGGGGTGCCGGAGATCGATCGGATCGAGGTGGTGTCGACGCCGCGGCTGTGGTCGCGGGGCGCCAGGGAGCCGGACACCTACGGCGAGGGCGAGAACATCCGCATCGAGGTGCGGTTCGATCAGCTGGTGCACGTCGAGGGCTACCCGACGATGGAGGTCGAAGTGGGCGATCCGTGCGGGTCGGTGTGCGAGGCCGACTACGAGTCGGGGAGCGGCACGGACAAGCTGGTGTTCGCGTACCTGGTGCTGGAGGTCGACATCGACCGCAACGGCATCGCGATCCCCGCGAACCCGATCGAGGTGGTGTACGGCGAGAGCATCCGCAGCGCCACGGACTACGAGGCGGACCTCTCCTACAAGCGGAAGGGCACGCAGCGCGGCCACAAGGTGGACGGGTCGCGGGCGGCGGGGCCGTACCTGTCGGTGGAGGACGCCGAGGCGCACGAGGCCGACGGCGCGATGGAGTTCACGGTGCGCCTGGAGCCGCACGGGCTGGGCATCGTGCGGGTCGACTACGCGACGGTCGACGGCACGGCGACGGCGGGCGAGGACTTCACGGAGACGCGCGGCACGCTGAGGTTCAATCCGCTGGAGACGGAGCGGACGGTGTCGGTGCCGATCACGGACGACGCCCACGAGGACGACGGCGAGACGTTCACGCTGAGGCTGTCGAACCCGCAGGGCGCGAGGCTCAGGTCCGGCGAGCGCGAGGCCACGGGCACGATCCGCAACAGCGACCCGGAGCCGGAGCTGACGGCGGAATTCCCGGCGAGCGCGTTCGCGTCGGCGTCGCACAGCGGCGCGGACGACCGGCCGCAGGTGGTGGTCGCGTTCAGCGAGCCGGTGGCGGAGTTCGGGGCGGACACGCGGTCGGTGACGGTGACGGGCGGCACGGTGGCCTCGGTCCAACCGCACGCGGAGGACGGCCTGGAGAACGCGTGGGTGTTCTTCCTGGTCCCCGACGGGGGCGGCGACGTGACGTTCGCGCTGGTGGCGGACGCGGCGTGCGCCTCGGGCGGCATCTGCACGGCCGGCGGGAAGGTGCTGGCGCACGTGCCGGCGGCGTCGACGATCCCGGGTCCGGGGGAGCCGGAGGAGGCGCCGCTGACGGCGTCGTTCGAGGATCTGCCGGAGCGCCACGACGGAAGTGGGTTCCGTTTCCGGGTGGCGTTCAGCGAGCCGCTCAGCTGGATGAACGGCCGGCGGTTGCGGGAGGACGTGGTGGCGGTGGCCGGGGGCCGGGCGACGGCGGCCAGCCGGGTGAACCGGCGCCGGGACCTGTGGGAGCTGACGGTGGAGCCGGACTCGCCGGCGGCGGTCTGCACGAAGGACGGCCGGGCGCTGTCGAACACCATCTCGGCGACGGTGGCCGGCCCGGCGGACGCGGGGCCGGCGGTGAGCGTGTCGGACGCGAGCGCGACCGAGGGGGACGCCATTGAGTTCACGGTGTCGCTGTCGGCGGCGAGGGGTCGGCCGGTGACGGTCCGGTACGCGACGTCGGACGGCACGGCGGAGAGCGGGACGGACTTCACGGCGGCGTCCGGGACGCTGACGTTCGCGGCGGGCGAGACGTCGAAGACGGTGAGCGTCGCGACGACGGACGACTCGGCGGACGAGGAGGACGAGACCTTCACGCTGACGTTGTCGAACCCGGCGGACGCGACGCTGGGCGACGCGGCCGCGACGGGCACGATCGTCGACAACGACAACGCGCTGACGCCGTTGACGGCGGAGTTCCGGGACATGCCGGAGACGCACGACGGCGAGAGCGCGTTCACACTGCGGATCGCGTTCAGCGAGCCGCTCAGCTGGATGAACGGCCGGCGGTTGCGGGAGGACGTGGTGGCGGTGGCCGGGGGCCGGGCGACGAAGGCCAGTCGGGTGAACCGGCGCCGGGACCTGTGGCAGCTGACGGTCGAGCCGAATTCGCTGGTGGACGTGACGGTGACGCTCGCGGCCGGGGCGGCCTGCGGCACCCCGGCGGCGATCTGCACGAAGGACGGCCGGGCGCTGTCGGAGACGATCTCGGCGACGGTGCGGGGTCCGGCGGGGAATTCGGCGGCCAGTGCCCCCATGAAGGAAGACCTGGCCGCGCGCGCCTGCTCGGCGCTGGCCGGCGGAGACGGCCTGGCCCCGGGGGCGGCGGCCGCGGCGTTGTGGAGGGACGGAGATATGGACAATGACCAGCTCGCCGCCCTGGACAGTATGGGGAACGGGAACGGAACGTACGACCTCGGTGATCTGCTTGCCTGGATGAACCGCTGCCGGCCGGGATCCGGATCGGCTGCGGGCGCCGGACCGCCGCCCTCCGCTCCCCCCGCGCTGCCTGCGTCGCAGCCAGCGAGAGGGGGCAGCCAGCGGCGAAAGGGCGCGCGCGGCCCTGCCCGCCGCCGCCGAGCGGCTCCGGACCCGCCTGCCGCCGGTTCCCGGACCCGGCGGTTCGGGTGGCTGCGGACGGCGCTGCTGGCCGTGGTAATCGCGGCCTGGGGCTGCGGGGACGGCATCGTCGCCCCGCACCATGACGCGGCTCGGGACGGCCGGGCCAACGCATCGGCCTTGGATCCCGGCCCTCTGCACGTTCGGTTGACGGCCCCGCCGCAGGCCCGCGACATCGGAGCCATGCTCGTCGTCGAGGGTCCGGCGATCGACTCGCTGCAGGCGCCGGGGCTCGAGATGTTCGAGACGGACGAGTCGTCCTCGACGCGACGCGAGGTCGTCATCGCCGGAGCGCTGCCGCCAGACGCGCCCGTGCTGCGGGTCTGGGTGCCCCACCGGGGCGACCACGCCCGGTACCGCCTCAGGCTGCTGCAGGTGGCGGCCGAGGACTTCACGCTCGGGGACCTGAGCGTGTACGGGAGCGTGATCTCCCGCTGAGCGCCGGGCGCGGCGCCCGCCTTCGAGGTGTGGGGCCGCGCCCGCTCGATGCGGCAAGATCAAGATCCAGTGTGACCCTCACCGCGACCCGCCGGCCAACCTTCGACTCACTTGAAAGCTCCCTCCGAGGCGGCATCCGGTCGCGCCCGGCCAGCCCCACGGCCGTAGATCAGCGGGTCCTCACATGCCGGGTCTCGACCCCAACTGCCATGGAAACGCTGACGAAGCACTTCGAATCGCGAGTGGATGCATCCCTCGAGCGCACGGGAGTGAAGCCGTCGACGTTCGGCCTGCGGGCGGTGGGCTATCTCAACCCGGTGCGTCAGCTCCGTCCTGGCCGATCCCCGAGACTGGCGATGGCCTGCCAGGTCCCCGTGTTCATCGAAGCCTGCCGCCGGGCCCATGTGGCCCCTGTTCCCTCCCCCGGGGCAACGCGCCCCGGAATTCTTCACCGAACAGAACGGAGGCAGACCGATGACGAGAGCAATGGAACAGAGCATGGACGCGCCCGCCCGCGTCCTGAGGTTACCTCGAGTGCAGGCCCGCACCGGGCTGGCGCGGAGCACGATCTACGTGCGGGTGGCCGACGGGAGCTTTCCCCAACCGATCCGGCTAGGCGCGCGCGCCGTCGGCTGGATCGAGTCCGAAGTGGATGCGTGGATCCGAGAACAGATCGCCGCGAGCCGCAGCAGTGCCGAGTGATCTGAGACGGAAATCATCTGACAGTTCGCCATGAGAGAGGACAGGGGCCATCGACCAACCGCCCTCCGCCAAGCTTCGCTCCTTCGCGACCGACAGTAGATTCCTATGCTTCTTCGTCCTGTCGGCAGGAGCGGTCTGGTCGGTTCATCGCTTCGGAGGGGACCGTCAACTGGGACTGCACGATCGGCCGTTCTTGCCGTTAGACCGAGGGACGCATTGGACCGAAGCCGCAGGTTCGCGGTGGTAACGCCGGCGTCGGCAAGACACACTTGGCCATCGTTGCGGCCGAGAGCGGGCGCTGGGCCATTGCGGAACGCGACCGGGGCTGAGTCCCTTCCTCTCCAAAAGCGACCGCGCGCCAACCGAGTCCCCCGGTTTGGGTGGACCAGGAACAGCCGCCAAGATTGGGGCGCCACCCTCACGATTCGGTTATCTTTGATAGGCGCTCACGCAAGGAGGGTATGCGAATCCACTATGCATGACTGGAGATGGACCAACCGGTCCGTAGCGCTCATGGCGGGCGATACAGACCCAGTGGACGCAATCTCTGACAAAGCGAGGAAGCTAGTACTCGATGCGCTCGACAAGGGGTGGCGAGGACCTCCGTTTGATCCGTTTTGGCTGGCAAACCTTTGCAAGATCGAGTTTGTGGCAAAGGCCGGAGTGCGAGACGCTCGAACCGTTCCGGTGGGGAGAGGTCAGAGATTCCGGATCGAATTCAATCCTACACGTCCCGCTGCGCGGGTTCGGTATTCAGTTGCGCACGAGATAGCCCACACCCTCTTCCCTGACTGCGCCACCGCCGTGCGGCATCGTGCCGCTCGCTCCGAGCTCGCAGGAGACGAGTGGCAGCTCGAGGCGCTGTGTAACGTTGCGGCTGCAGAGCTTCTGATGCCTCTCGGTAGCTTTCCTAACCTCCGTGAGGAAAGCATGACGATTGAGCGACTAGTCGAGCTTCGTCGAACCTTTGCAGTGTCGACGGAAGCTCTGCTGATCAGGGCCGTGCGCGTCACCGACGTACCGGTGGTGGCCTTTGCCGCGTCTCGCATAGAGGAGGGCACGCACAAGGGAGGTTATCGCGTCGAATACATGATCCCTTCGCACTCGTCGACGGCAGCTCTTCCCCGCGGAACAGTCGTGTCAGCTGATTCTGCCCTCGCCGAGTGCACCGGCATAGGATTCACGGCAATTTGCGAGGAGCGCTGGCCGGGGTGGGGCACGGCGTATCGCGTCGAGTGCGTCGGTATTCCACCCTATCCTGGCTCTCGCTACCCTCGAGTGGCCGGTGTCCTCCGGGATAGGGCTGCCGCAGGCATCCCCTCGATGCTGGAATTCGTCAGAGGGGACGCGACTAGGCCTCGCACGCTGCCCGCCATCGTTGCCCAGGTCGTTAGTAACAAGGCCCGCACTTGGGGTGGGAAGGGGTTCGCGGTCGCCGTCCGGCGAAGGTGGCCCTCGGTTCACGACGACTTTCGCAAGTGGGCCCGCAGTGGTCTGACGCTCGGTGACGTCCAGCTGGCACCCGCAGAGCCTGATGTATACGTGGCCAGCATGGTCGCCCAAAGCGGCTACGGGCCATCCAAGCACCCCCGGATACGATATGCCGCGCTCCGAAGGGCTCTTGCCTCCGTGACCCAGATGGCCCTCGACACCAACGCGGCAGTGCACATGCCCCGGATAGGGACGGGTGAGGCCGGAGGTGCTTGGACGATCGTTGAGGAACTTGTCCGTGACGAATGTATCTTCCACGGGGTCTCCGTGACCGTGTACGACCTACCGGGGGCGCCGATCCCAGCTTCTGAGCAACGATCGCTTCCGCTAACGGTCGAGTAGGGCACGGGGGCCGGAGTGTCCTTCCGCATCATTGCGATCTCTGGCCCTGTGGCATCGGGTAAGACGTCACTTGCGCTTGGACTAGAGAAGAGGTTCGCTGACGTCGCCGTTCTCAAGACGCACGCGCTGATCCGCGCAGAACAGCCGACGGTGGAATTCGAACGCTCAGCCCTCCAGCTCGCTGGTTCGCGCCTCGATGCGAGAACAGATGGTCGGTGGCTCGGCCAGGCCATCAGCCGAGCCGTAGTGAACCTTCCCCAAGAACCCGCCTACGTAGTCGTTGACTCGTGCCGCATTGAGGGTCAGGTGGATGGACTCCGAGAGCTGTTCGGGAATAGAGTCGTTCACGTGCACCTAACAGCTTCCGAAAAGGAGCTGGGACGACGATACGGGCGACGGCGATCGAAGATGCAGGAGTTGGATTCCTACGCTTTGGTTCGGGCTGACCCAACCGAGGCGAAGGTTGGCGACCTCGTCGAGATGGCCGACATCGTTGTCGATACTGAGCGATGCAACGACGAGGATATCCTCGTACGCACCGCAGCAAGGCTCGGACTTTATGGGCGAAGCTACTCCCGATTGGTCGACGTGCTTGTCGGTGGGCAATGGGGAAGCGAGGGAAAGGGACACATCGCGTCGTACCTTGCGCCCGAGTACGACGTCTTGCTTCGGGTCGGTGGGCCCAACGCTGGCCACAAGGTTTACCGGGAGGCAGGGGCACTTACGTATCACCACCTGCCGTCGGGGACACAGGAGAACGAATCGGCAAAGGTAGTCATCGGGCCCGGAGCAGTTATCAGAGTTCCCGATCTGCTGTCCGAGATTGGGCATTGCGGCAGGACGGGTGCGAGCCTCTACATCGACCCCAACGCTATGGTGATCGAGGACACCGACCTGGAACGGGAGAATCTGGATAATGCGGAAGGAGAGGGAATGTCCGCGATTGGATCCACAAGACGTGGGGTCGGAGAGGCCACAGCGAGAAAGGTGCTACGGCCCCGCGCCAAGCCGGAGGTACGGCTCGCGCGCGGCGTCCGGGAACTGCAGCAGTACCTCCGGCCGACCGTAGAAATTCTGGACGACGCCTTCCGAGCTGGCCAGCGTGTTTTCTTGGAGGGGACGCAGGGCACAGGCCTCAGCCTGCACCATGGGTCCTACCCGCACGTTACATCGCGCGACACAACCGTAAGCGGCTGTTTGGCAGAGGCGGGGATCGCTCCTGGTAGGGTGCGGAGAGTAGTTATGGTCGTCCGTTCCTATCCGATACGGGTGAAGGGGCCATCCGGCCCAATGGGGCGCGTGATCAGCTGGGCCGAGGTCGCTCGTCGCTCGGGTCAGAGTGTGCGCCAACTTCGCGAGCAGGAGCACTCAAGCACGTCGAATCAACTTCGGCGGGTAGCAGAGTTCAACTGGACTCTGCTCCGGAAGTCGGCGTCGCTTAACGGGCCAACCGACATCGCACTGTCATTCGCCGACTATATTCGGAGAGAGAACGAGGGCGCTCGGAGGTTCGAGCAGTTGGACGAGACGACGATTCAATTCATCGAGGAGATCGAGCGCGTCGCGTTGGCTCCCGTGTCCTTGGTGGTTACCCGCTTCCGGCATCCCGAACGAAGTATCATCGATCGTCGCAAGTGGGGTGGGCGTTGACCGGCAACGATCTGGTTGTGGCCCTTCCGAAAGTCTATCACATGGCCCATCAAGATTCTTGCCCTTCCATACACGAGCACGGCCTGCTTTCGACAAGCGCCCTCCTAGACCTTTTCGAGATTGATGAAGAGGAGCGACAGGCCATCGAAGCCGCACACCGACCTGACTCCGTGACGATTACTCATCCGATTCATGGCCGAGCCGTGGTGCGTGACCAAAAGCCAATGAGTGACAAACAGCTGGCCGGCTGCTTGACACACGGGATGACGCCTGCGGGCTGGTACAGAGAGCTGAATCACCGGGTGTTCCTATGGGCGACCCGAGATCGTCTCTTGACCATGGTCGGCGCACGAGCGTACCGCGCGCATCCGCAAACGGTGCTTACGATCAGCATGAGACGCCTTGTGGACCGGTACGCAGACGTTATTGAGGTTGCCACGATAAACACAGGGAGTACTGCCTACCGGGCATCTCCCCGCGGTCCAGACACATTCGTGCCTTTAGCCGACTTCGACTTTGACGCCTCAAGGAGAAGACGGGGACGCCAGCGAGCCATTGCCGAGGTCGTAGTTGACTACTCCCTGCCCGATGTGAGGGACCTGATCGTGTCGGTGGAACGATGGGTCGATGGCCGACCCTCCTCGGTCATCTGGCAGCCAGAAGCGGGCGATGGCAGGCGGACCTGCCGTCCAAGATCCAGATGAGGGGCCACGCCTGGGTGTCAGACGGACAGAGAAACGCGTGGCCACGTCGTGATTTGGCGGCATGGCAAAGCCCGCAGGTGAAGCCCTATCCGCCCTCGCTGAGATCCTCGCCTGCGTCGATGACCAGCGTTCTCCAACTCGCAGTACGACCAGTTTGCCACCCCACGCGATGGCCTCGGAGTCACGGACTTGAGGGTCCCTCACCCGCCAATCTGTCCTTGAGCGTCTTTGAGGGTCCGATGGAGTCCCGTTCAGAAAGAGGGGTGTAATGATGGGACAATAGATAGGTGTATAGTGATAAGTAGAATAATGGCAAGGACTTACAACAATATCACTACAGCCCGGGCATCAGCAGCCCCGCCCGACCTCAGCCCGTGCCTTGAGCGAGAAGGAACGAGACAAGGTCTTCGACACGCTGTGTTCGGAGCGATTCGTGGACCGGTCCCCGGCCGAGGTTGTGGCGACCCTGCTCGACGAAGACGTCTACCTGTGCAGCGAACGTACGATGTATCGCGTTCTGGCCTCCCAAGTGCCAGTTCGAGAGCGCCGAGCGCAGCGGAGTCATCCCGAATACCAGAAACCCGAGTTGATGGCGACGGGCCCGGGCCAGGTCTGGTCCTGGGATATCACACGGCTGCTGGGGCCGAGGAAGTGGAGCTACTTCTACCTCTACGTCATCATGGACATCTTCAGCCGCTACATCGTGGGATGGATGGTGGCGGATCGGGAGAGCTCGGCCTTGGCCGGGCGCCTGATCCAGCAGAGTTGCCTGAAGCATGGCGTCCAGCCCCAGGTCCTGACCTTGCACTCGGATCGAGGAGCTCCGATGACGAGCCAATGCACGGCTCAGCTCCTCGCCGATCTCGGGGTGACCCGCTCGCTGAGCCGACCTCAGGTGTCGGATGACAATCCGTTCTCCGAGGCCCAGTTCAAGACCTTGAAGTACCATCCCTCGTTTCCTGGACGGTTCGAGGATCAGGGCTGTTCTGTCGCTCGTTCTTCCGCTGGTACAATGCCGAGCACCGCCATGGCGGCATCTCGATGCTGACCCCCGAACAGGTCCACTTCGGTCACGCCGATCAGGTCATCGCCGGCAGGGAGGCCGTGCTACGCGAGGCCTGGGCCGCTCATCCCGACCGCTTCGTCTCCGGTGAGCCGAAGCCCAAACCGCTCCCGGAGGCCGTCTGGATCAATCCTCCAACCCCCTCCCTCACGACACAGGAGATTGCTCTCTAATTAATTCCCAAGAGTGTCTCACTGGCGTTGACAGGCTCCGTTCGGCTTCCTGGGCGTACGCCAGCGGAGCCTTGGCCAGGCCAGGGAGTAGAAGAACTGCGATGTAGAGCGAGCGAGGCTCGTGCGAGTGCGCTCATGGTCGACTCCCGATAGGGTTGCTTCTGGATACTAGATATGTCGAGCGTCCCTTACGTTAAAGATGTACCCCGTACCTCTCACGTCGAGGACCGCGTTGCACCCCTCTGGCGTGCGATGAGGCTCGCCGCGAGATTCGGGGGCCTCATATCCTAGTCTCCACTGCAATCGAAGGCTCGTGAAACAGAAACTACTCGTTTTCCTCGGGATCTTCCCGATCGTGATCGTGCTGGACCTGATCACGAAAAACTGGGCTCTTGCCGCCTTGGACGGTGGCCGGCGGATGGAGCTGTTCTTCGGCTACGTCCCCCTGACCCTCGCATTCAATCGGGGTGCGGCCTTCGGACTCTCCTTGGGCAACGATCCACGCTGGTTCTTCATACCCATTACGATGCTGGCGCTGATTCTGCTTCTCGTCCTGCTGAGGCAGGCGGGTCCACAGGATCGCCTTCGGTTCGTTTCGGTCTCGCTGGTCATCTCAGGAGCCTTGGGGAATCTCTACGATCGGATCCGGTGGGATCGGGGTGTCGTCGACTTCATCGGACCCATCGATCTCGGCGTCATGCTCTGGCCGATCTTCAACGTCGCGGACATGGCGATCTCGTGCGGCGCCGTCCTACTCGCCATCTCGTTCTGGCGGGAGGAGAGGAGGGATCGGTCCGTCGCGGCGCCGGCTGGCGACTCGTCATCTCACGCAGAGGACTCCGTGCCGCCGACCGGCGATTCCGCCACGGCTCCCGAACCCAGTATCTGAAATGGGTTTGACCGGCTCACGGCGCCCATGCAGACAGCGTGGGGCTCCCGGGCGGTCTGATCAGAGCTTCAGGTGTTCCCTGAGGTCCATCTCCGAGACGTGCAGCCTGAACTTGTCGGCCTCGACAAACTTGGTCTCCATCAGCTTCTTGTGGACGTCGGTGCCGAGGGTGGTCTTCAGGAACTCGCTGCCTTCGGCCACGTGGACGGCCTCGAACAGGTCGTGGGGAAGGGCGGCGATATGCATCTCCTCCCGCTCGACCGTGGTGAGGCTGTAGAGGTCCATCGTCATGGGCTCCGGACACGCCGTCTTGTTGTCCAACCCGTCAAGCCCGGCGGACAGCATGACACTGAACGCCAGGTAGGGGTTACAGGTCGGATCCGGGAAGCGCAGCTCCATCCGGGTGGCCACTTCCTTACCCGGTTTGTAGAGGGGGATCCGCACCGCGGCGGACCGGTTCCGTTCGGCCCAGGCGATGTAGACGGGAGCTTCGTAGCCGGGTACCAGGCGCTTGTAAGAGTTGTGCATCTGGTTCGTGATCAGCGCGAACTCCCTGGCGTGCTCCAGGACACCGGCGATGAAGTGTTTGGCCGTGGCGCTCAGGTGATGCGGGTCGCTCTTGTCGTAGAACGCGTTGGTGGACTGATCCTTGAAGATCGACATGTGTGTGTGCATGCCGCTGCCGTTCTCGTCGGCGATGGGCTTGGGCATGAACGTGGCGAACACTCCGCAGCGCCTGGCGACCTCCTTCACCAGATACTTGTAGGTCTGGAGGTTGTCGGCCATCCGCAGCGCCTCCTGATAGCGGATGTCGATCTCATGCTGCGACGGCCCGACCTCGGAATGGTGATACTCGACGGGCACACCCATGGCCTCCAGGGCGAAGACCGTGGCCTCTCGAATGTCGTCTCCCACGTCCACGGGATTGATGTCGAAGTACCCTGCGTCGTCCAGGAGCGTCGGACCCGTCTCGTCCTTGAAGTAGAAGAACTCGGCCTCGGGTCCGATGTTCATGTGCGAGAAGCCGTGATCGTTCAAACGCTTGAGGGTCTGCGAGAGAATGACCCGGGGATCCGACGTATAAGCGCTCCCGTCCGGATTTCGGATTTCGGCGAACATGCGGATCGAGCGCGAGCCGCCGGGCCGGAAAGGGAGCGTCTGGGCCGTGGAGGCGATGGGCACCGCCACCATGTCGCTCTCCTGAATGCGCTGATAACCCTCGATGGACGAACCGTCGAAGCCCATCCCCTCGTCGAAAGCTCCCTTGAGCTCCTTGGGTGTGATGGAGAACGACTTGAGGAATCCGATCATGTCGGTGAACCAGATGCGGATCGACGAGATTCCGTACTCCTCGACGTAGTTGAGAACCTCCTCGGACGTGCTCAGCGACAGCCCATCTCGGGAGTCCAGCTCGTCGACGTAGTCCTCCATCTCTTCACGAAATGCTTCGACGTCATACAAGAGGGCATCGAGGCTCATGGGCACAGCTCCTTTAGGTGCTGGGTGTGGAAGAGGGGGGAACGAAGGGGACTCGGCCCCCCCAAAGCGAAAACCAGGCCGGAGGAGACACCTCCTCCACGGCCTGGTCGGAGAATTCCAACCGAGGGTCGACGGCCCTCATGGGGCCTCTACCGACGGTAAAATCATATGCGGCACGTGCGATGATAGATAAGCCTCCTGGGCGTGTCAAGCTTTGCCCGGGAATCGTCCCGTGAGGCGTACGAATGAGGGGCCCGCGATGGTTGCTCCCCCGCTTCATCACTGACAGTTTTCCTGGGCATCCACCCAAAACCGTGTTCGGTTTCACGCATCGCTGGAGACATCATGCAGGATTTCCTGAGCAGGTCGTTGTTCCTGGGCAACACGACCCTCGATTGGATCATCGCGCTGGTGGTGGCGGCAGTCGTGTGGGCCGCCGTCCGGATCGTTTTCCGCATCGTGTTGAGCCGGATGAAGGCCCTGGCTGCACAGACGGAGACGGACATCGACGATCTCGTCACCGAGCTCCTGGAGAAGACCAAGGGCCTCTTCGTGGCGCTGGTCGCCGTCTACGCCGGGGCGCGCACCCTCGAGCTTCCATCCGAAATCGATTCGATCTTCACGCGCCTCCTCGTCGTCGGCTTCCTCATCCAAGGAGCGTTCTGGGCCAACGGCGTCGTCAACTACCTCCTCGGGAGCTGGGCAGCGAGGAAGTTCGAGGGCGACCCGACCATCACCACGGCCATGGGCTCGGTAGGCTTTCTCATCCGCTTCGGGGTCTGGGCGACCTTCATCATGCTGGCCCTGGACAACCTGGGCATCGACGTCGGTCCTCTCGTCGCGTCGTTGGGCATCGGCGGCCTGGCCTTGGGGTTGGCACTTCAGGGCACGTTGTCCGACCTCTTCGCGTCGTTCTCCATCATCTTCGACAAGCCCTTCGCGGTGGGCGACTACATCCAAGTCGGCAGCCTGGCCGGCACGGTAGAGCACGTCGGCCTCAAGACCACCCGGGTCAAGTCGCTCACCGGCGAGCAGCTCGTCTTCTCGAACTCGGACTTGCTCGGGAGCCGGATCCAGAATTTCCAGCGCCGGGAGAAGCGACGCTGTGCCTTCACTCTGGGGGTGACCTACGACACCACTCCCGAGCAGCTCCAGCGGATTCCGGGCTTGATCCAGGAAATCATCGAGAGCCGGGAGAACACCCTCTTCGATCGGTGCTTCTTCATGACCTTCGGTGACTCGGCGCTGAACATCGATATCGTGTACCACATGCAGGTCCCGGACTTCGCGACCTACGGAGCCACACACCACTCCATCAATCTCGAGATCTTCAAGCGCTTCGCCGAGGAGGGCATCGAGTTTGCATACCCGACCCAGACGATCCACGTGCCGGGCGTGGGCGACTGAGCGGCCTACTCGGCCTCGGGCACGCTGGGGACCAGAATGACGTATTCGACCCGGCGTCCTCGCATCTTCGTGATGCGGAGGCGCCCGCCCTCGACCTCCACCACGTCCCCCTCGCACCCGACACGGTTCAAGGCTCCGAAGACGAAGCCCCCCAGGGTGTCGTGGAGATCTTCTGGAAGGGCGAGTCCCAGACGGTCGTTCACCTCCCGAACCGGTACTCCGCCCCAGATACGGACGTAGCCGTCCGATAGCTGCTCGAAGCTCAGAGGCTCGTCCGCCTCATGCTCGTCCTGGATCTCTCCGATAATCTCCTCGATGAGATCCTCGAGGGTCACTAGACCTGCCGTTCCGCCGAACTCGTCCACGACGATGGCCATCTTCGTCCTGTTGGTCCGCATCTCGGGGATCAGGTCCTCCACCAGCTTGGTATTGGGGATGAACCTGATGGGGCGGAGGATGCGCGAGATGTCCTCCAGGCCCTCCCGGTCACCGCGCCAAAGGTCTCGGGCCACGAGCAGCCCCTCGATCTTGTCCAGGGATTCCTCGTAGACGGGCAGGCGGAGGTGCCCCTCGTCCAGCATGACCGCCATGGCCTCCTCCACCGTGGCGTCCCGGGGCACCGCTACCATGTCCGTCCGAGGCGTCATGACCTCCCCGACCGTGACCTCGTCGAGGCGGATCACGTTGGTCACGACCTTCCACTCGTCCTCGTCGATGGTGCCCTCGCTGTAGCCGATCTGGGCCATGACCTCCAGCTCGGCCCGGCTGACCGTGGGGCCGCGCGAGCCCCGGAGCACCTGGCTGAAGAGGTTGAGAGGCACCAGGATCGGCTTCATGAGGATGATCATCCAGCGCAGGACGTGCGCGGACGGCCTTCCGAGCTTCTGCCAGAAAGTAGCCCCGATCGTCTTCGGCACGATCTCGGAGAAGAGCAGGATGACCAGGGTCAGGACCCCGGTGAATACCCCGATCCATATCTCACCGAAGACGCGGGCCGCGATCGAGCCCCCGAGCGCGGCGCCGGCCGTGTGTGCTATGGTGTTGAGCGTCAGAATCGCTGCAATGGGCTCGTCGATCCTCTCTCGCATGGCGCTCAGATAGTCTCCGGCTTTGGATCCCTGCTCCCGGAGGACCTCAACGTAGGAGTGTGTTACGGAGAGGAGGACGGCCTCCAAGATGGAACACAGGAAGGAGACGGAGAGAGATACCCCGAGGACCCATAGCAGCGTCGCCATACACCGATAGTATTGGAGGACTTCAGGTCGGGTGACAAGGGCCCACGGGGCACAGCTCACGGGAAGTGGGTGGGGCCTGGCGCCTCATGCCGGGCCACCCTACTCTTCGCCGATACCCGGCAAGCCGGCCCGATTCGCTCGGGCACGCGGCCAAAGACCTCATCCTTCGGCTGGAAGAGCAATCCGTGGAGCTCGATGCCGCCCACCGCCGGGCCGAGGAGGCAAATGCGGCCAAGAGCGAATTCCTCGGTCGCATGAGCCACGAGTTGCGGACCCCACTCCACTCGGTGATGGGATTCACGAATGTCCTGCTCAGGAACAAGCACCTGAGCCTCGAATCCCGCGATCTCAACTACCTCCGGCGCATACGCCTCAACGCGCTGCACGTGCTCAACCTCATCAACGACCTTCTGGATCTGGACCGCATCGAAGAAGGGGGGATCGCGATCGAATCGAAGGAGCTGGACGTGGCCTCGCTCATCCAGGAGACAGTGGACCAGCTCGAGGACTGGGGGCTGAACGGACACGTGGCCGTTCGGATCGAGATACCGCAGCAGCCCTGTCGCATCCTGACGGATGAATCACGGCTTCGTCAGGTCTTGATCAAGCTGGTGCGTAATGCCGTCAAGTTCACCAAAGAGGGCTCCATCACCGTCGTCCTGGACGCTCACGATTCGATTCCGCCCGAGATACGGGTGGAAGATACCGGCGTGGGCATCCCCCCGGAGCGCTTGTCCACCATCTTCGATGCTCTCGAGCAGGGTGACGGTGGGATTACGCGGGCGCATTCCGGTGCGGGCCTGGGCTTGGCCATATCGCGGTCGCTGTGCGAGCTCATGGGAATGGAGATCTCTGTTCAGAGCACCCTGGGTGAGGGATCGGTCTTCACGATCTCGATCCCCGAGTCCCTTCTCGTTAAGGAAGACCTCGACCGGCCCGAGGACGCGTCGCTTAGCAGCGGTGGCTGAGCGACTCGGCCCCCGGTTCACGCTTCTCCACTCGCTTGGCCGCGTGGCCAAGGCCCACCCGCTCTCACGGAAGGTCTTGATATCCACGACGTTCGGCGAGGGAAGTGAGCTGCTCCGTGCGCTCGCGCTCCACGAGCACGGCTGGGCGGGATTCGAGGTCACGACCCCGGGACGGTTGGCCGCCCAGATCGCGGGGCCGGATCTTGCCGCCGTGGGGCTGACGATCCTGGACGAGTTCGGTCAAAGGGCCCTCGTGGACCAGGCCATGGATGGCGTGTTCGCCACGGGTGAGTGGCCGGACCTGATTATCCTCGAGCATGGCGTGGGATTCCGGGAGGCGATCCTGGGGGTGGTGTCGGCTCTTCGACTGTCGGGTGTGGGCCCCGAATCTCTCGCCTCGGGGCCCGCCCGTAGGGCATTTCTTGGGGAGCTCCTGACGTCCTACCAGAGGACCTTGGCGGAGCGGCACCTCGCGGACCCGGCCGAGGTGTTGCGCCGGGCTGCCGAGGTTCTGACTCAGGACGGATCGAGCGGCCCGGACGACACCATCTTCCTTCTTCTTCCCGGTCTCGGCACCAGGGGGGGCGGCGGACGGTTCATCGATGCCCTGCAGCAGCGGGGGGCCACGGTCCTCGCCACCGATCCGGTCGTCGGACTGCCTCCTCCGACGGCGATGGTCTGGAAGGCTGTTCCGGCGAGGGGCCGGCTCTCCTTCGTCCACGCCGTGGATCGGGCGCCGGCGGGTGACGACGTACCCGACGTGGAGATGTTTGCGGCAGCCAGTGTCCGGGACGAGCTCCGGGAGGTGTTGCGGCGCATGATGGTGAGCGGCTTACGCTGGGACGACGTCGAGATCGTCACCGTCGATCCGGGCACATACGGCGCCGTCCTCGATGCCCTCTCCCACCAATTGGGCGTGCCTTGCAGCTTCGGGGTTGGTTTGGCGATCCGGCGGACACGACCCGGTCGGGCCATGGAGGCCTACCTGCGGTGGATCGAGAGCGGCTTTCCGGCCGAGGTCCTTCGGGGTCTCCTGGAGGCCGGCGACCTCGTGGCTCCGGCCGAGTACGAGGGCGTGTCCTCGGCCGCACTGGCCCGACTTCTTCGACGACTCCGCGTCGGATGGGGGCGCTCCCGATACCTCCCGGCGGTGCGGGCGGCGCTGGAGCTCGCGGTGGAGGAGGCCGCAGGGCAGAAGGTGAAACCCTTCAGGGACGAGTCTCCCGAAGAGGCCCAGGCGCGCGGCGAGCACCGCGTGCGGGAGCTGAAGGCTCTGGAGTCCCTCCTCGGGATTCTCGAGGACGCCACCCCTTGGACGCCGAGGCCTCTGGTGCTGGAGCGCGGAAGCGTCTCTGCGGCGGAGCTCGCCAGGGGAGTCCAGGCCTTCTTGCAACTCGTTCCCGAGGGGGAGGGCGCAAATGCGGTCGGTCGCGAGGATCTCCTCGGGCGCCTATCCCGCATCGCCGAGACCCTCACCCGCAAGACCTCGTTCGATGCGGCCATGGCTGCGCTGCGCAGCCACCTGGACATCCGTGTCCGAGCGGCCTGGGACGAAGGGTCTCCACCTTGGAAGTCCACGGGCGGCCACGTCCACCTCACCGACCTCTCCCACGGGGGATATACGGGGAGGAGGGCTACGTTTATCGTCGGATTGGACGCCGGCCGCTTTCCCGGAGCCGGCGCCCAGGACCCGGTGCTCCTGGACCTCGATCGAAAAGAGTTGGCCGCGGGCTTGCCAACGTCGGCGGAACGCCTCGCGGAGAGGCGCTTTCAGCTGGCGGCGCTTCTGGCCCGGACCCGGGGTCGGGTGACGGCGAGCTATACTGCCTGGGACTCGGCGGAAGCCCGTGTCGTTCAACCAGCGTCCGTTCTCCTCGACATCTTCAGGCTCTGGAAGGGGAGGCCGGAGGCCACCTTCGACGACTTCCACAAGGCCCTGGGAGAGCCGGTCTGTGCGATCCCGCGCTCGGGGCCTCTGGACGGCACCGACGTCTGGCTCGACACTCTGGGCCGCGACGGCGTCTTCCTCCATGCCGGGGGAGCGTTGGCGAAGGCCTTCCCAGAATTGGGTCGTGGAATGGAGGCCAGGAGCCGGCACGTGAAGGACCAGGCGTCGGCTCACCACGGGCTGGTGGCGCCCCGTGCCGAGCTGATGGATCCGCGCGCGTACCCCCTGATAGTCGCCTCGGCCACGCGACTGGAGGCCCTGGGCGCGTGCCCGCTCCGGTACCTCCTTCGATACGGCATCGGGTTGCGGCCACCCGACGACCCGGCTCTCGATCCGGAGCGTTGGTTGGATCACCTGCAGCGAGGCGCCCTACTCCATCGGGTCTTCGAACGAACACTCACACGGGCGCGCGAGGAGAGCCTCGAGCCGGGTGAGCCCGCGTTCCACGACATGGCCATCGAGGTACTCGAGCAGGAGGCCCGGCGGCTCAGGAGCGCGGTGCCGGTCCCCAACGAGGCCATATACGCCCAGGGGCTGACGCTCCTCAGGGAGGACGTCCGATCCTTCACCGATTTCGTGCGGGATCGAGGCGCTCCGTGGATCCGTCTGGAGATGAAGTTCGGCAGGGGCGACTCGCCTCCGGTGGAAATCACGGTCGGCGGGGGCTCCATCTCGGTTCAGGGCGCCGTGGACCGTGTCGATCGCGACGAGGACGGACTCCACATCCTGGACTACAAGACAGGCTCCCCGTACCGGTTCACGCCCGCATCGGCCGTTTTTCACGGGGGCCGGAGAATGCAGCACGTGACCTACGCCGAAGTCGCGGAGCAGCTGTTGGGCGAGGACGTGGCCGACATCGCGTACGTTTTCCCGACTGCGACAGGGCGCAACGAGGAACGGAGGTTCACTCGGGAGTCGGTGCGTCCGGGCCTGGAGCTGCTGGGGGTGATGCTGGACCAGGTGGCATCGGGACGACTGCTCCCTACCAACGACAAAGAAGACTGTCGGGTCTGTGACTTCAGGTCTGTGTGCAGGGTCTCTGGCGACGGCTGGAATCTCAGCTCACCCATGGCCGAGTGGGGCGAGCGCAACATGCTCGTTCTGGAGGAGTACACCGGGCTTCGCCGGATCAGGGGCTGGGAGGATGGCACGTGACTGGGGCGGAGCGGCACCTACCTGACGAGGCGGAGCGGCACCTTCCGGACGAGGCCGCCAGGACGGACATCGATTCGGATCTGGATACGAACATCCTGGTCGAGGCGGGCGCCGGCTCCGGCAAGACGACGTCGCTCTTGCGCCGCATGGTGGCACTCATCCGGTCGGGCACCGCAACAGCGTCGGAGATCGCCGCATTGACCTTCACCCGCAAGGCCGCAGGCGAGCTGCGTGAGCGCTTTCAGGTGGAGCTTGAGCAGGTGCTGGCGGCCGAGGCACCCGGCTCGGGCGAGGGCGCCAGGCTGCGCCAGGCCCTCTCTTCGCTGGATCAACTGTTCATCGGGACGATCCATGCGTTCTGTGCGCGGCTCCTTCGGGAGCGGCCGCTGGAGGCGCGCTTGGACCCCGGCTTCCAGGAGCTGACGGAAGAGGCTTCGTACAAACTCGCGACAGGCTTCTGGGCGGCACACCTGGAAAGGCTCGCCGCCGACGCCCACCCCATTCTCGCCCAGCTCGCGGAGGTCGGGCTGCACCCCAGGCAGCTCGAGGGTCTGTTCAGCGAAGTCTGCGAGCACCCCGACGTGGAGTTCCCCGCCGAAGACGTCCCCCGGCCGGATCCGGCGGATATCACCCCCGTGCGTGAGGAATTGACGCGCCTGATGGACCGGGCCGAGGAGATCATGCCCGGGTCGGAGCCCGAGAAAAGCTGGGACGGCCTGCAAAAGAAGGTGTACGGCCTCCGATACTCCCTCCGCGTCATCGGCTGGGACTCGGATTTAGAGTTCCTCCACGCCCTCTCCGAGGTGGCTCGCCGCAAGACGTACAAGGTGACTCAGATCAGATGGTCGGAGGATCCGGCCATCAAGGTCCGGGCCAAGGAGCTGGCTTCGGCGTTCTCCGCCTTCGTGGCGGAAGGAGCACCCGCTCAGGCGCTCCTGTTGCAGTGGCGCATGCACCGGTATGCCGTCGCCATCCGGATGGTCGTCGGAGCGGCGCAGGCGTGGGAGGCGGAGAGGCGGCGGACGGGGCGGCTCAACTTCCAAGACTTCCTGACGCTTACGGTGAAGCTCTTGCGGTCCAGCGTCGAGGCCCGCCGCCAACTCGGCCTCCGGTATCGTCGAGTTCTCGTGGACGAGTTCCAGGACACGGATCCAATACAGGCTGAGATCCTCATGCTGCTGGCCGCAGAGCCGCTCGAGGACGGAGCGACCGAGCCTGGAGGAGGCGAGAGGGGAGTGCACAGGGGAGGGCGGGAGGCCGATGGGACTGCGGAGAGCTGGTTGGTGCTCGAGCCGCGAGCGGGGGCCCTGTTCGTGGTGGGGGACCCGAAGCAGAGTATCTACCGATTCCGGCGGGCCGATATCACGGTGTACAACGCGGTCAAGGGTCGGTTCAAGGCGTTTGGCAGCGTGTTGGGACTGGAGGCCAACTTCCGCTCTGTGCCGGCGGTGGCGGCATTGGTGAACGGCGTCTTCGAGGGTGGGCAAGGCCTCCCGCCCGTGGCGAAGGCTCATCAGGCGGCGTTCGCACCGCTTCTGCCACAGCGATCGGAGCGGCCCGACAAGCCCGACGGCGTCTTCCACTACCTGATCGAGAATGCGGCCCGGGACGCCATGGTCTCGGAGGATGCGGCGAAGCTCGCCACCTGGATCGGCCGGCGATGCGCTCCAGGAGGCGACCGCACGCCTGGAGACTTCCTGATCCTCACCCGGTACCGGAAGGACCTCGAGCCCTATGCTCGAGAGCTCGAAGCACGGGACCTGCCCGTGGCCCTCTCCGGCGTCGCCGAAGGGCAAGAGGAGGAAATCTCCGAGCTGGTTCGCCTCCTGGAGTGTCTGGCCGATCCCAGCGATCCCGTGAAGCTGGCAGCCGTATTGGTGGGGCTCTTCTTCGGTCTCGACTTCGAGCAGCTTCTAGATCACCGGGTGAAGGGCGGCCGGTTCACGCTGACATCCCTCCATGGCCAGCCGGAGACGGACGTCACCAAGACCCTCCGACGCCTGAACCGATGGTGGGAAGCGACCCGCCGCGCACCGGCCGACGGGGTTCTGGCTCGCATCACGGACGAGATCGGTCTTCTCCCTCATGCGGCGTCGGGCCCGCTCGGACAGATCCGCTCCGGGGCGCTCCTCTACGTCCTGGACGCGGTGGGGTCGTCGACCCTCGAGGGAAGCACGTCCATCGCCGGGGCACTGGAGGCCGTCCGTCTCGCCCTCGAGGCCAAGGAGCCCGAGGCGCCACTACAACCGGGACGCTCCGACGCCGTGCGGGTCATGAACATCCACAAGGCCAAGGGCCTCCAGGCCCCCGTGGTGGTGCTTGCCGCCCCCGTTGGGGAAACCAGACGGAAGCCCGATCACCACATCGCCAGGCTGGACGAGGGGAGGGCCGCCGGATACCTGGTCGTTCAGACGCGCGAGAAGTGGGGTACGAACATCCACGCCATGCCTCCCGACTGGTTCGAGAAACAGGCCGCGGAGGAGCGCTTCGATGACGCCGAAGAGGTACGCCTCATGTATGTGGCGGCCACGCGGGCGGAGGACGAGCTCGTCGTGGCCCGGAGAGACGAGGACATCGCGAAGTCACCGTGGTCCCTCCTGGACCCGTGGTTGGAGGAGCACGGGTCCCGCCTGGACGATATGGTCATCGAGCCGCTTCGCCCCCGAGCCACTCTGGAGGAGGATGGGAGGGCGATTCGCGATCGCGGGGTCGGCATAGACGTGAGACGTGACAAGAAAGGTCGGCCCGGATACCTATTTCAGTCCGTGACATCCGTGGCGAAGACGGCCGAGAAGGGGGAAGCACAGTTGGCTCTGGATCTCGAGAGTGGGCGCCCAGAGATCGCTGAGGTGCCCGCGGGGGCTCCCACGGAGGACCGGCCACCGGAACAGCGGTCCCGGGGATTCAGTTGGGGGACCGTGGTGCACGGTGCTCTCGCGGCCGCGGCAGGCGAGCTGTCGGAAGAAGCCCTGGAGGGGGTCTGTCGCGGACTGCTCCTTGAGAACGAGCGACCCTTGGACGCCGAGGGCGAGCCCACGGAGCTCGCCTCCCTCGTCGCGCTCGTGGAAGTCGTGCGCACGTCTTCGCTCTGGGAGCGGGCACGGGCTGCGGAACGGACCTTAGTGGAAGTTCCGTTCTCGACGAGGGTCCCGGAGTTGGAGACCGCCGAGAGGTCCGGAAAGGTGGAGACATCCCGGTACGTGGAGGGCGTCATCGATCTGGCGTTCCGGGAGGCCGACGGCTGGACGATCGCCGACTACAAGACGGATGTGGGCACGGATCCGGACTTCCCGTCTCGCGAGAAGGCGTACCGGCGGCAGGTGGAGTTGTACGCCACCTGTTGGAGTCGCTTGACCGATGAGCCGGTGAAGGAACGGATCATCTTCTACACGACACGACGGCGAGAGGACGTCTGGTGAGCACTGCCTCTGCGGGTCCTCCGGATCCCATTCGGGACGGGGATCGTCTCGATCCAGAGATCTTCCAGCTCCCCGTGGAGAGGATGAAGGCGGGATACTACTCGGACAAGTACTTCGTCCGGGCACGGGACGTGCTGATCGCCGACGGGCACGACCCCGTCGTAACGATGCAGGTCTTCCAGAAGAAACGGGCATGGGTGGCCGGTACCGACGAGGCCATCGCCATCCTCAAGCTCTGTTTGACCGATGGCTATTCCTTCTCCGACCTCGAGGTATCCTCCTTGCGGGACGGGGATCGGGTGGAGCCGTGGGAGACGGTCATGCTGATCCGCGGGCCGTACGCGGCCTTCGCCCATCTCGAGACGCTCTACGTGGGGGTTCTGGGCCGTCGTACCAAGATCGCGACAAGCACCCGTGAGGTCGTCGAGGCCGCCTGGCCCCAGCCGGTCCTGTTCTTCCCCGCGCGACACGACCATTGGATGGTGCAGACCGGAGATGGTTGGGCGGCCCACGTGGCCGGTGCCATCGGGGTCTCGACCGACGCGCAGGCCTCCTGGTGGGGGAGTGAGGGTGACGGGACCATTCCCCACGCGCTCATCGCCGCCTACGGTGGGGACACCGTGAGGGCCACCGAAGCCCTGGTGCGTCACATCGCCGACGACGTGAACATCATCTCGCTGGTGGACTTCGAGAACGACTGCGTGGCGACCTCCTTGGCCGCGGCCCGGGCCCTGGGGGAGCGCCTGTGGGGGGTCCGCCTCGACACGGCCGCCGACCTGGTAGACGAGTCCCTTCAGGGGGAGATGGGCGACTTCGATCCCCGTGGGGTCAATCCGAGATTGGTGGAGAAGGTGCGAGACGCCCTCGACCGGGAGGGGTTCAGGCATGTGAAGATCGTGGTTTCCGGCGGCTTCGATGCGGACAAGATCCGTCGTTTCAAGGAGGCGGGAGTGCCCGTGGATTCCTACGGCGTGGGCTCGGCGCTGGTGCGAGGCAGCTACGACTTCACGGCCGACGTCGTATTGGTGGAGGGCCGCCCTTCGGCAAAGATAGGCCGCTGGCATCGCCCCAACCCGCGGATGGAGACCGTCTCATGACCTCGAGCTCCGGCACGGTCACGCGGATCGGGTGGGTGGTGGACGTCCAGAGAGACTTCATGGAGCCCGATGGCCGCCTCTACGTGCGCGACCTGAGCGACGCCTCCGACCCCGGGGCCACCTCCATCGTCGCGGCCCTTGGGGATGCGGTGGCGTGGATGCGGGAGGACTGTACCGTCATCGTCTATACGGGGGATTGGCACGCCCTCGACGACGCCGAGATCGATCCTCACGCCCCAAACCCGCAGGCGGGCACCTATCCGCCTCACTGCATGGGCCGGTCCGACGATCCGGACGAACGAGCCGGGGCCGAGCTCATAGGGGTCGTTCGGCCGACCGATCCACTGGTCCTGCCCATGGGGGCCACCAGGGCGGAGGCCGCCGAGACCGCTCGGGAGGCGATCCGGAGTGGGCGATCGGTCTTCATCCAGAAGGACCGCTTCGACGTCTTCGAGGGCAACGCCGCCGCCGAAGCCTTCCTGGCTGCCCTCGAGGATGAAGTGGAGGGGGAGCTGGAACTCGTGGTCATCGGTGTCGCCCGGGACGTCTGCGTCACCCAGGCCGTGGATGGCATGCAGGACAGGGGATACCGGGTCACGGCGGTCCGAGATGCAACCTGGGGCTTGGGCCTCGAAGACGAGGAGGTGACTCTCCGTCGTTGGGCCTCCCAGGGGCGAGTGGTAACCCTCTCGGAGCTCACCGGCTAGTGTTCCGTTTCCGAAACACTTTGGCAACGGAACACTAGGGACCCGTCTGGTTGACGGGTGAGGATTCGGGCATGAAGATAAGCCCGTGACTTTTCCCTTGGCCCATAGTCCGTGGTGATCCCGATGCGTCCCATAAAGGCTTCCTTCCCAGTTGTCGCGCTCCTTTTCGCGGCCCTGGCGCCTCCCGCCACCGCCCAAGAGGCGGTGACCTCGCCCGAGCAGCAGTTCGGGCATGAGATCGGAGCGGACTACCAGCTCCCCAACTACACCGAGCTCTACGAGTACTGGCAGAAGCTGGCCAGCGAGTCGGATCGAATGTCGGTCCATGACATCGGCCTCACCTCCGAGGGGAGGCCTCAGATCATGGCGATCATCACGTCGCCGGAGAATCGTCTGAACCTCGACCGCTACCGTGAGATCTCACGACGCCTGGCGAAGGCGAAGGGGGTCTCGGAGGAGGAGGCCTGGGCGTTGTCCCAGGAGGGCAAGGCCGTGGTCTGGATCGACGGGGGCCTCCACGCCACGGAGGTTCTGGGAGCCCAGCAGCTCATGGAGATGGTGTACCGGATGGTGAGCCGGTCGGACCCGGAGACGCTGCGGATCCTGGATGATGTGATCTTGCTGGCGGTACACGTGAACCCCGACGGTATGGAGCTCGTGTCCGACTGGTACGTGCGGGTGGACGATCCGCTGAAGCGGAGCACGAGCGGCGTTCCCGTCCTGTACAACAAGTACGCCGGTCATGACAACAACCGGGACTTCTACATGTCGGCGCTGGCTGAGACCACCAACATCAACCGGGTGATGTACCGGGAGTGGTATCCCCACATCGTATACAACCATCATCAAACGGGTCCTTCGGGCACCGTCATGTTCGCGCCCCCGTTCCGGGATCCCCCGAATCCCAACCTGGACCCCATCATCATCACCAGCCTCGACGGGGTGGGCGCCGCCATGCATGGCCGGTTCGTTCGCGAGGGGAAGGGGGGCACCACCATGCGTTCCGGTGCGAGCTACTCCACCTGGTGGAACGGCGGACTGCGCACCACGCCCTACTTCAAGAACATGATCGGTCTCCTTACGGAGACCATCGGCAACCCGACGCCCGTTGAGATTCCGTTCAGGCCCGAGCGCCAGCTGGCAAGCGGCGACCTTCCGCTGCCCGTCGAACCGGGTGTCTGGCACTTCCGCCAGTCGATTGAATACTCCCAGACGGCGAACTGGGCGGTCCTCGACTACGCCTCTAGGAATCGGGACCAGCTGCTGTACAACATCTGGCGCATGGGCATGAACTCGATCGAGCGGGGCAGCCGCGACACCTGGACGGTGCTGCCCTTCGAGGTTGAAGATGCAGCTGAACGCCTCGGTGCCGGGAAGGCCGGATCGGCCGAGGACTTCCAGAGAATGCTTCGCCCCCGGGCAGGACGGGATCCCCGGGGGTTCATTGTGCCACGGGACCAGGCGGACTTCGCCACCGCCACCAAGTTCGTGAACGCGCTTCTGAAGAACGGGGTAGATGTCCACCGGGCCACGGCGGGTTTCACGGTGGCCGGTCGGCGCTACGCCGAAGCCTCTTACGTGGTGAAGACCGATCAGGCCTTCCGCCCACACGCGATGGACATGTTCGAGCCCCAGCAGCATCCCAACGACTTCGCCTATCCGGGCGGACCTCCCACGCCTCCGTACGACAACGCGGGATGGACGCTGGCCTATCAGATGGGCGTCGAGTTCGACCGGATTCTGGACGGCTTCGACGGACCCTTCGAGATGATCGAGGGGCTCGCTGAGACACCTCCGGGACAGGTGATGGCCTCGGCCTCAGCGGCCGGCTACGTGTTCGATCATCGCCACAACGGCTCCTTCCTGGTTCTGAACCGCCTTCTTGCGCAGGGCAGAGACGTATACTGGCTCCTCGAGGTGCCCAACGGAGCGGGCTTCGCCGACGGGGCCTTCTACGTGCCGGAAAGCCTGGTCGACGACAATGCGCTGACGAGGTTGGCTGCCGAGACAGGAGTGAGCTTCCAAGCGGTCAGCGCCCCCATGGGCGAGACGCTCAGGCTGCGTCGCCCGCGGATCGGGCTCTGGGATCGCTACGGGGGATCCATGCCCTCGGGGTGGACTCGCATGATCTTGGAGGACTTCGGGTTCGATTTCGAGGTGGTCTATCCCTCGGAGCTGACTGACGGGAGTCTGAGCGACCGGTTCGACGTGTTGGTCTTCGAGGACGGTGCGATTCCGGCTCCCAGCGACGGGGCTAAGGGTGGTGGAGCTAGGCGACGCCAGCCGCCGGATCCGGCCACGATTCCCGAGGAGTTCCGTAGCCGTCTTGGATCCGTCACGGCCGACGGGACCGTTCCTGAGATCCTGGAGTTCGCCCGAGGCGGAGGGACCGTCATCGCCATCGGCAGCTCCTCGGTGCTGGGCTACTACGCCGGTCTCCCGATGAGCAACCATTTGGTCGAGAATGGCCAGCCGCTGGCGGAAGAGCAGTACTTCACGCCCGGATCCGTTCACTCGCTCAAGCTCGAGCACGGCAGCCCGGTGACGCACGGGCTCGGTGAGCGCCTGGACGTTCTCATCAGCCACAGCCCTCTCTTCCGACTCGAGCCCGGGTGGGAGCGACAGGGGGTTAAGCGCATCGGCTGGTTCGATACCGATCAGCCCCTGAGAAGCGGGTGGGCGTGGGGCCAGGAGCGCATGCAGAACGGCACGGCTTTGATCGAAGCGCCCCTCGGAGACGGGAAGCTCTTCCTCTTCTCGCCCAGGATCACGTTCCGTTCACAGTCCCATGCGGCGTTCCCGCTTCTCTTCAACGGGATCTTCTACGGCTCGGCTCAGGAGGGGCCGATTCTCTGATCTCTCCAGTGTTCCGTCCGCGGATGCACCGTGCCCTCGACTGGCCGAGACACTTTGGCAACGGGACACCGGGTCCCAAACGGGCCACATGGCCTTAACGGAAACCAAAGGGGGGTCGTCTGAGTTTCTTGAGGCGGCCCCCCTCCTTGATTCGCATCGCTGTCGCACGTGACGGCGACGGGGGAACCTGCGGCTGGTGGGTCGATAGAACATAGATGAGATGAGCCGAGCCGCTGCTAGGGGCGGATCGGCCGTCACAGGTCCGGAGAGTCATGTGAGTAGGAACATTGGAAGGATCCTGATGCTCGCCCTGGTATTGCCCGGGGTGTGGGCCGGTGGGGCGTCGGCCCAGATAACGGGCGTCGTCACAGCGAGGGGTGGGGTACTGCTGGAGGGTGTTGCCGTCGAGGTTTGGACGGCGAATGCACGCATCGCGGCGCGTCTCACCGACTCCGATGGGCGTTTCTTTTTCCCCGAGAGCATCGCGTTTCAGGCCGTCACCCTGCAGGTGGGAGCCCTGGGCTTCAAGACGCAGGAGGTCATCGTCGAGGAGGGTGTGGACGAGTACGCCATCCGGCTCGACGAGGATCCTCTGCTTCTCGAGGGGCTCGTGGTGACGACGGAAGAAGCCACCTGCGAGATGGGGCGGGACGACAAAAAGGCGAGGCAGCTGTGGCAGCTCGCCCGGCTGCGGTACCACGGAATCATGGACACCCTTGGCGTAGCGACATACCTGGCCGAGGCCGACACCGTAGTGCCTCTCTCCAAGTTGGGGCCGTTGGACCTGCCTGTTCTGGCCCTGAGCCAGCGCGGATCCTCGTCGCTCCTGCGCTTCAGCTGGACCCGGCGCATCCAGCGTGACGGATACGCCTTCAAGGTTCGGCGCACCGACGGAGCCCGTCCCTACGACTCCTGGGTGTATCCGCCCCTGGACGCCGACTTCGCTCCCCACTTCGTCGACGACCTCTTCGGGGAGCGGCATCGCTTCGTCCTGGAGCACGAGGGCCCCGACGGATGGACCCTGGCCTACTGCCCGAAGAAGGACAACAAGCCCACTATCAAGGGTACCATCGCCCTTGCACGGGACACCTCGTTCACCTCCGTCGAGTGGCTGTTCCAGACGCCGGATCCGGTAGAGCACGCCGGGGGTCGCGCCGTCTTCGCGCCGCCACTCCCGGGTCACGAGCTGGTCTATCTGCTGCCGAGCGAGGCGATCGTCTGGCGTGAGGTGCCCGGGGGCGAGTATCTGCAGCGGTATCAGCGCTTCGAGGATTGGCTCGTGGCGCCGGGAGACTCCGTGCCGGCCCTTCCGTTACGCCGGAGCAGCGAGTCGGGAGCTTCGCGGAGGAACTGTGGTCTCTTGGGAGTCGTCGCCGCCCCGACCCTCTTGGCGGCTCGCGAACTTCGGCAATGGAACACTAGCTGATGGGGGCGAGCCCAGCTTGGGCGATGAGAATGAGCAGGGCACGCTGAATGCCCCGGGGACCGTTTTCGTTCACGTACCACTCTCCTGGCGAGTGTCCGCCGCCGCCCGACCCACCTCCTCCGATGGTCACGGCGGGCACACCAAGCGAGATGGGGATGTTCGAGTCGGTGGACGATCGACCAAGGGCCGGCTCCAGATCCAGGAGCTCGGTGGCGGCGAGGGCCCGCTGGACGAGAGGATCCTCTTCGGCCATCTCTCCCGAGGGTCGGTCCCCGATCATCTCGATGTCGACCGCGAGAGCCGGGCCCGAGCGGCGACTGGCGTTCATCTCGGTCACCGCTCTCCGAATGGCACGGTGAAAGAGCGAGTCGATCTCAACGAGACGTTCCTGGCTAGCCGAGCGCATGTCCACCTGCATGGCTACTTCGAAGGGAATCGAGTTCACCGAGGTGCCGCCGGTCACGACGCCCACGTTGTAGCTGGTCTTCGGACCGCTCCGAGTGTAGGCGTCGGCCGCCAGATCGAAGTAGTGCGTCGCCCGACCCATGGCGTGCGCCGGATTGACGAGCCCGAATGCACCCCAGGAGTGTCCTCCGGGTCCGGTGAAGGTGACCCGGTAGCGGTGGGATCCCAGACCCTGATGGGTGACACGGGTGTCGCTCAGGCCGTCGATGGAGATGAAGCTGTCGATGGAAGGCCCTCCGGCCCGGAAGAGGTGTTTCATACCGCGAAGATCCCCCAAGCCCTCCTCGCCGACGGTTCCCACGAAGAGGATGTCACTCTCGGTCCTGATCTCGGCGGCGTTCATGGCCCGGAGGATGGCCAGGACGGCTGTGAGTCCGCGGGCGTCGTCTCCTACGCCTGGGGCCCTCAGGGTGTCACCACTCATCCGGACCGTTACGTCGGTCCCTTCCGGGAACACCGTATCGAGGTGCCCTGCGATGGCGACGGTGCCACCCGAGCTCCCCGTTCCACCCCTCAGGGCGATGACGTTGCCCACCTGATCGATGTACACCGAGTCGACGCCGGCGTCTGCCAGCATGTCTCGAAAGGCCTGAGCCCGTACCTCCTCCCCGAACGGTGGCGCTGGGATCTCGGTTAGCGTGATGAGGGCCCGCATGGTCTCGGCGTCGTCGGCCTCGAGACGGTCGAGCGCGGCTCTCACCGAGGGATCGGCGAAGATGTTCCGGAGCTCCTGGGCGTGGTCGACGGATTGAGCTGCCAGTGACTCCGGGGTCCAGGACGAGGCCAGCGCGGACGCTGCGACTACACGAGCTATCAAATCAAGACGTCTCATGGTTCCCCAGGCCTGAAATCGAGAGCGTCCGGCACGGTAACCCCCGTCTCGTTCCCTGGCGAGCGCTCCGGGGCACAACTCCTTGATTTTCACCCGAAAAAGCCCGAACCTTTTTGCGCCTCTTTCTTGGGCGTTCAACTGCCCTCAGCCTGAAATTTCGGAGCTCTGTGAGCCGCGAATCCTCTCTGGTCGCCCGCCCCGCCGAGGCGCTGACCCGGATGCTTGCCGCACTCGGCCGCACCCTGAGACTGGTCGCTGAGCACGCCGGACAGCTGGGTCTTCTCGTCTGGAACATAAGCGTGGCCTTCGCGCGTTTTCGTGTGTCGGGCAGGGACATACTGAGGCAGATCTACATCGTCGGAATTCAGAGCATCCCGATCGTCCTGGTGGCCGCCGGGCTCATCGGAGTCGTGACCAGCCAGCAGGGCGGCTATCAGATGCAGAGCAATCTGCCTCTCTACGTCATGGGCTCCGTCGTCGTGGAGAGCGTGATTCTCGAGATGGGGCCCGTCCTCACGGCCATCGTCATAATTGGGAGGGTGGGCGCGCGCTTCACCGCAGAGCTGGGAACCATGAAGGTCTCCGAGCAGATCGACGCCCTCTACTCCGTTGGTCGGGATCCGGTCGAGATTCTGGCGGCCCCGCGGGTTCTAGCGCTCATGATCTCCATGCCGGCCCTCGTGGCCATGGCCAACGTTGTGGGAATCCTGACCGGAATGATCTCCGCCCAGTTCACCCTCGGCCTGGGTCCAGAGACGTTCTTCTACGGGGCGCGCCTCTTCTGGCACTCCTACGACCTGTTCTACTCGCTCCTGAAGGCGTTCGTCTTCGGGGCGGCGATCCCCATCATCGCGATCCACATGGGTTTGCGAACGGCCGGTGGCGCAGAAGGCGTGGGGCGGACCACGACTCAGTCGGTCGTGTTCATGACCCTGACGATCCTGATCATCGACGCCATGTTCCCTCCACTCTTCCTGCAGTAGGGGGGTTGCGGTGCCAACTCAGGGCAACGGATCCGGACCGGTCATCGAGTACATGAACGTCTTCAAGGCCTTCGACGCCCCCGTGCTCTCAGGCGTCAGCCTCTCCGTGCAGAGGGGTGAGATGTTCGCCCTCTTCGGTCCCTCGGGTACCGGCAAGAGCGTGCTCCTCAAGACCACGATGGCGTTGATCACGCCCGACCAAGGCGATGTGCGGGTGGCCGGCGACTCGGTCTACTTTGGCGATCGGAGGTCACTGGAGCGGATCCGGGAGAAGGTGGGGTACGTATTTCAATATTCCGCTCTCTTCGATTCGCTCACCGTCTTCGAGAATATCGAGATGGGGATTGCGGAGGAGGCCCTTCGGGGCATGAGCAGAGCTGAAGTGAAGCGCCGGGCCTGGGAATCTCTCGAGCTCGTGAACTTAGAGCCGAATCAGGTCCTGGGGAAGCTCCCGGCGGAGCTGTCCGGGGGGATGAAGAAGCGAGTGGGGATCGCCAGGGCCATCGCGGGCCGTCCGGAGATTCTCCTGTGGGACGAGCCCACTACGGGGCTCGATCCCGTAAACAGTGCCGCCATCGAGAGGCTGATCACACGCCTCTCCGACGAGCTGCACACGACATCGCTCCTCGTCACGCACGACGTGGAGGGTGGCCTGGAGATGTGCGATCGGGTCGCAATGCTGGAGGGCGGGAGGCTTCGATTCTGCGGATCGCCCGAGGCCTTCAGGGTGAGTGACGATCCGGTGGTGAAGGCGTTTGGCGATCGAGCCGCCGCGATAGCGGCTCTGGACGTCTTGGAAGTCACCTAGTGTTCCGAGACACTTTGGTAATGGGACACTAAAACGGGTATACGGGGGCATTCATTGGAGATACGGAACGACCAGAGCCCCACGGACCAGGAGATCGAGCAGGCCGTCCCTCAACAGGCTGGCCGGCGGGACGTCCGGGTCGGATTGTTCGTGCTCGTCGGCCTCGCCGCGACGATCTACCTGCTCTATCTCCTGACGGATCCGGCTACCTTCCGGGGCAGGTACAAGATTACCACCAGCGTCGAGAACGTGATGGGGCTCCGTAAAGGAGACCCCGTCCAGATGCGAGGTGTGAATATCGGGCGGGTCCACGACTTCAATTTGGCGCGGGACACAGAGGACGTCCTGGTCGTTCTCGAGATCGAGGGCCAGTGGCGCATCCCCGAGGGATCGCGAACCCAGATCGTGAGCCCGGGACTCATGTCCCCTAGGACCGTGATGGTCGTGCCGGGCGACGGGCCGGGCGAGATTTCGGCCGGTGCGAACCTCCCGGGGACGGCGGTGAAGGGGCTCCTGGACGACACCGAATCCTTGGGTGAGAAGGGCGAGGCCTTTCTCGACCAGATAACCGCGCTCCTTTCGGACTCCACCATCGCCGCCGTGGGTGGAAGCGCCCAGGATCTCCAGGCGATCCTGAACGAGCTCGCCGACCTCATGGGCTCCCAGAGCGAAGAGCTCAAGGATCTCATCGCCTCCTTGAACCGGGCCGCCGACGGACTGGCCGATGTCACCGGCCCGGAGCTCGGGAACGACATCTCGAGCACGGTATCGCAGGCCGACTCCCTCATGGGGAGCCTTAGCGCCGCGTCGGCACGCTTCGACCGGGCAGCCGCCTCCCTGGAGACGATCCTCGGCCGGATGGAGCGGGGTGAAGGCACGCTCGGGCAGCTTTCTGTCAACGACTCGCTCTACGTGAGCCTGAACGCGGCCGTGGCGAGTATGCGCGTTCTAGTCGACGACCTACGGGCCAATCCGGGGCGCTACATCAACCTGTCGATCTTCTAGACCCCCCCAGTCTCCGGGCTCCTCACGGGAGCCCGGGCCCTTTTCCATGTGGCCACAAGGGTTGGCCCGGCAGCGGACTACCAGCCGGGTGAGAACAGGAAGCCCCAGTGCGCTCCCTTGTCGGGCCGCTGGAAGGGAAACGCGTAGTAAGCCTCCAGAACCAGGAACCCGAGGACGTTGAAACGGGCGCTCGCGCCGGCGGAGAACACCGGGACACGCTTTCCACCGGACCGCACGAAGTCAAAGTCCACCTCGTCCAGGTCGTTCCACGCCAGTCCGGCATCGGCGAAGAGCACGAACTCGGTGGGCAGGTACGGGAAGTTCAAGAGCCCGAACTGCGGGGTCCCGAGCAACGGCACGCGCATCTCGAGGTTGGCCACGGCCAACCGATGTCCAAAGAGACGGTCGAAGCCGGGACAGTTGCCCCGGGCTAGGCCGAGCTCCTCCGAAGAGTTGTCGCACTCCACTTGCTCGATGCTCTCGTAAGCGTATCCACGGACGAAGGTCTCCCAGCCCAGGAAGTACGGCTGAATGACCGCTGTCCTCGGATTCCCATCGAGCTTCTTGCCGTAGCGTCCGAAGTGCAGCCCGCGGGCCGCGAACGTGAGGTTACGGGTCGGGCTCAGATAGCGCCGGAAGTCTGCCACGACCGAGGTGTAGTCGAGCGTGCCCAGGGTGTGGCCCGTTTCCAGGCGGAAGCGGCCGCCGCCTACGGGTGACGTGAACCCGGTGAGTGAGTTGTCACCCACGAGGGCGATCGATGCCGAGGCCATGTTGATGGGCTCCCGCGAATCCAGCGACACCCGGGTCGCACCCCCGAATTGGAAGAATCGATCCTCCTCGAGGTCGAACGACCAGCGCTGAACTCCTATGTTGCCTTCGACCCGCCGGGTCGCCGAGAACGGATAGGCCAGGAGCAGGCTGGTCTGGGACAGGAAGATCCGGTTACGGATGAGACCGATGTAACGTCTGCCGTTCTCGTCCGTCCCAAAGGTCTGGAAGCCCTGGATGAAGGGGATCCTGCCGCCAGAGACTCCCCAGTTCAGTCGCCTCTCCTGGTTCAAATAGTAGATCTGGCCACCGACGTCCTTGTAGGTGCCGTTCGCCTGGATCGCGACGCCCAGGGACCGATTCCCGAGCATATCGCTGAAGAACGCCGAGGCACCACCACCCACGTAGTTCCCGAACCGGTCCGTGCCCACGCCCAGCGCCGGCTGTCCCACGTAGTCAAGTATGAGGGACGAGTTGTACTTGACGGCGTTCTCGACCAGGTAGGTGCCGGTGGGCTGGAGGCCGGTCCGGGCATCGGCCAGATAACCCGCGATTCGGCTCGACCGCGTCGGCAGGCTCGGGGGCAGGAGCCGCCCGGGCTGACGCTCTGCAGAGGCCGTGACGATCTCGCCACCGGCGTTTGCTTCCCCTGCCTGCAGGCTGTACACGTGGAACTCGAAGGCATCGAAGACGGTGAAGAGGATCGTCCCCGCCTCACGAGCCACAGAGAGGGTCGGCGACATGCCAGTGATCCCGCTCACCGCAGTGGACAAACGTGTGATGCGGCGAATGTCCGTGGTGGCGAACTCGTACTGGTAGATGTCGCTGAAGCCGTCCTGATCCGAGACGAAGTAGAGGCTCCGGCCATCCGGTGCGTACTGCGGGTTGATGTGCTTCACGTTGCCGAAGATGTCCAGCACCTCGACCTCGCCCGTGCTGAAGTTCGCGAAAGCGATCTGGGGCTTGCTGTACTCGAGGTTCTCGAAATCCGTGATGCTGCCTCGGTCGGACGCAAAGGCGATGGTGGTGCCGTCGGGCGACCAGGTTGGCTGGAGGTCGGCGAACTTGTCGTTCGTTAGCTGGCGCAGGGCGCCGGTCTCGATGTCCCAGGTGTAGATATCGCTCACGCCTCCCTGCATTCCCGAAAAGGCGATGTACTGCCCATTCGGGGACCACGCGGGGCTGGTGATGGCTCCGACATCGTCCAGGTCGATTTTCCGCTCGACGTTACCGCTGCTGACCTCGACTATGGCCAGCTCGTTGTCACCCTGGGCGAACACCGTGAACACGAACTTCTCCCCATCGGGGGACCAGGCCCCGGCGGAGTCGATGAACCGCAGGGCGTCGAAGTGGGGATCGGCGTTGGCGCTCACGAGCTTGCGTTGGATCTCACCCGTGCGGGCGTCGGCGACGAAGAGATCGATGCTGAAGAGGTCCTTCTCCGAGAGGAAGGCGACGAATCGCCCGTCAGGACTCACCGCAGGCGAGACGTTCGTCTTGCCCGCCCCCGTGGACGGGGCGAGGAGCAGCGCTCCGGACTCACCGGGCGCCTGCCGCCCACCCATGAGCGGGAGGTATTCGTTCTCCACCGCTTCCCGCCACTCCACGGACAGACTGTCCGAGGACGTGTCCAGAACCTGCTGAAGTGCCGGCTCCCAACCCACGCGCAGGGACCGCCGGAAGAGGTCCACGACCCTTTCGTCTCCGTATGTGCCCCCGATGTAAGCCCACAGAGCCTGACCGAACCGATAGGGGAAGAAGCGACGCTCGGTGGTCATCTCCCTGATCGTGGGGAGGTCCTCGCGCCGGATGGCGTCTCTCAGCCACATGGCGGTGAGCGGGTCCTCGCGGCCTACCGAGAGGTACTCGGCCATCCCCTCGATCAACCAAAGGGGCAGGAGCGATAGACCCCTGATTCCGGCTCCGGAGCGACCCTGGGCCACATTGTACTGGAACGCATGGACCAACTCGTGGCCGAGGACGTGATCCGTGGCCCGATAGGACCCCGTGAGGGGCATGATGACGCGATTCTTCAGCGACTCCGTGACGCCACCCGTTCCCTCGCTGAGAGATCCTCTGAGCGTATTGGTCTGCTGGAAGTCGGGATGGTCCGCGTACAGGATGATGGGCTTGGGCTTCTCGAATTCGTGCTGAAACGTGCGGGCCAGACGCTCATACCAGCGCTCGCTCATGCGTGCCGCATCTTCGACGGCCTCCGCCTCCTCCGGGTAGAAGTGGATCTCGAAGTGGGGCGTGTTGAGGACCTTGAAGTCGAAGGTCTCGTACTGGACCTTGTTCCGCCCGAAGTACTGGGCCGACGCGGGAAGCGGAAGAGTCAGGACGGCCGAACATGCCGCGAGGGCGGCTACCAGGCGCGTCATCGACCCTACGGCCCGAACTCGGTTGGGGAGCTCCATGTAACACCTCTTATCTGTGACGGACCAACCTAAACCACCGGCAAGGTACTGCCTCACCGAACCAAAGCTCAACTTCGGCCTCCCGAGACCTCGATCCTCCTGGTCCCCCTCCCAGTCGTCCGAAGCGAGCCTCCAGAGAAGGAACGCCTCAGATGGGTCGACGTGTTCCAGCGTCGGCCCTTTACTGCGTTCCACCTCCTGTGCAAGATTCCTGCCCGGAGTGACGCACTCCCCCGCATAGGAGCTCTTACGGGACACCACATGTCATCCTTTCGTTCCAGGCTGCTCGCGCTTCCTCTGGTCTGCCTGTCCTGCACGTGGGGTGACCGCCCCGTGCCCGGCCCCCGTGAGCTCGAAGCGCTGGACCTGCCTCCCGGAGAGGGCACCATGTGGCCGGGACTGTCCACCTACGGGGACAGGGTCGTCTTGAGCTGGCAGGAGTCCCTCGGATGATACGAGACGGGCGGGGCCGAATCGTGTTCGCCTGGACCGAGTCGGGCGAAGCCCGCGACATACGGATGGCAAGGACGATCGAGGCTTTGGAATGAGCGTACTTTATCGAGGCGCCCGGCTGGCCCTCCCCCTGTTCGTCACGGCGTGTATCGGTGCTGGTGCGGACCTTCGTCCCCCCCGGGCAGGCGACCAGGCTCCGGACTTGGAGGCCATAGCGCTGGAAGACGGCAAGACGGTGTCGTTGGCCGATTTCCGTGGCAGTCCGGTCCTGGTGAATCTGTGGGCCACCTGGTGTGGGCCCTGCCGCTTCGAGACACCCTACCTGGAGTCGGTCTACCAGGAGCATCGGGAGCGGGGGCTCAAGATCGTCGGCGTCTCCGTGGACTCCAGGGCTTCCCTGGACGCCGTAGAGCAGTTCCTGGCCGACAAGGGCGTCACTTACGACATCCTTCTCGATCCGGACATGGTCTCCACCGACGTCTTCGCCGCCATCGGGCTGCCGGCCTCATTCCTCATCGACGCAGAGGGGATGATCGTCTTCGATCGGCTCGGCCCGATCATCGAGGACGACCCCGAGTTCCTGGCCGCCCTGGAGGATGTCGTTCACTAGTGTTCCGTTGCGGATGCATCGTGCCCTCGACTGGCCGAGACACTTTGGCAACGGGACACTAGGGGTTCCGGTCGACGCCTATGTCCGTTCATACCTCGTTGGCAGCCGTCGAGACCCCGGCCGGGGTCGCCGACCTCGCCAAGGTCAGGGCCAATCTGGAGCGGGTAGTCGCCTACTGCCGTGAGCACGGTATTTCGTGGCGTCCCCACATCAAGACGCACAAGTGCACCCGTCTGGCCCGCCTCCAAATCGAGGCCGGAGCACAGGGCCTGTCGGTGGCCACGCCCCGGGAGGCGGAGGTCATGTCCACGGTGTGTGACGACCTTCTTCTGGCTTATCCCGTCATGGGGGACTCTAAGCTGGATCGGGTCATGGCCATACCCGAGCGCGTCCGGCTCACGGTGGGGCTCGACTCGGAGGCGGCCCTGAGGGCCGTGGCCGCCGCGGCTCAGCGAGCGGGAAGAACGGTCAGGATTCTGGTCGAAGTGGACCTTGGCATGAGCCGTGTGGGCCTGGAGACCAAGGGGGAGGCCGTTCGTCTGGCAGGCCGGGTTCGGGACTTCGAGGGGGTCGAGTATGCGGGGCTCATGTTCTACCCGGGCCACATCCGTGGACCACAGGATGGGCAGGACGCCGAGCTCGAGGTCCTGGCTTCCGACCTCCGGGAGCTCTACGAAGCTCTGGAGGGGGCGGGGCTGTCACCGGAGGTGGTGAGCGGTGGCTCCACGCCGACCCTGTGGCGCAGCCACGAGCTTCCGGGTCTCACGGAGATCCGGAGCGGGACGGCCATCTTCTTCGATCGAGAGGGTTTCACCATCGGTGTCGCCGATTCCGAGGACATGGCCTACACGGTCCTGGCCACGGTGGTGAGCACGTCGATACGGGGCCAGGCCGTCATCGACGCGGGCTCCAAAGCCCTGGCGAAGGAGGCCAGGGGAGGAGACGAGGGGTTCGGTGTCCTCTTGGACCACCCCGAAGTGGTCCTCAAGGCAGTCTCGGAGGAGCACGGCGTCCTCGACATCAACAGGAGCGACTGGCGTCCCGAGGTGGGAGAGCTGGTTCGGGTGCTCCCCAACCACGTGTGCGTGTCCGTGAATCTCCAGGACGAGCTACTGGTCCTGGCCGACGGAGCGCTGGAGCGCTGGCCCCTCGAGGCCCGGGGACGGCAGCCGTTCAGCGTCACCGGCAAACCGATGGCGGCGGAGCAGGCGACTTGAACCGACTCGGCGTTGACCGCATAGCCGAGCTCCTGGAGATGGCCCGGGACGTCCGGGTCCTGGTGGTGGGCGACGTGATGCTGGATCGGTACATCTCCGGTCGGGTGGCGCGCATCTCGCCCGAGGCCCCGGTCCCGGTGGTGCACGTCGAGGAAGACTCGTCGGCTGTGGGAGGCGCGGCCAACGTCGCCGCGAACGTGGTGGCCTTGGGGGCCGGGTGCGCCGTAGTGGGCTGTGTGGGCGACGACGAGGCGGGCCGGGAGCTCAGAGGCGAGCTGGCCGAGCTGGGCGTCCACCTCGATGGGCTTGTGGCGGCCCCGCAGCGTCCCACGACCGTGAAGACGCGGGTCATGGCCCGCCATCAGCAGGTCGTCCGGGTGGACCGTGAGCAGGTCGGCGACATCGATGAGGAGACGGCGGACCGGCTAGCGGAGGCGGCCCGCAGGCTGTCGAGCGCATGCTCGGCCGTCGCGATACAGGACTACAACAAAGGCGTCCTGGTGCCTTCGGTGGTGACGGCGGTCGTGACGGCCGCCGCGGAGTCGGACATCCCATCCGTCGTGGACCCGAAGCGCCAGCGCTTCTTCGAGTATCCGGGCATCACGGTGTTCAAACCCAACGCCAAGGAGCTGGAGGACGCCCTGGGCGAGCCCCTGCGGCCCGACGACGGGACCTGGATGGAGGCGGTTCGGGAGCGCCTGGCGTGCCACCATCTTCTGCTCACTTTGGGCGAGCAGGGCATGGCGCTTCACTCGGAGGGAGCCGAGACAGTACTCCTGCCGACCTCGGCGCGCTCGGTGTACGACGTTTCCGGAGCCGGGGACACGGTGACGGCGGTTCTCGCCGTGTGTCTGGCGGCAGGCGGGACGGCGCTGGAATCCGCTATCTTGGCCAACCACGCGGCGGCCCTCGAGGTGGCGAAGGCGGGTGTGGCGACGGTGATCCCGTCCGAGATCCTCGCTCACGCCGAGGAGACCCTCGCCGGGTGACCGAAACGGTCTAAATATATCCACGACATCTCGTTAGGGAGTGTTACCGGATGAATGACTTGAAGATAATTCGATGAGTGACTTGAAGATGATCCACACCCCCGACGCCCCCGAGGCCATAGGCCCGTACTCACAGGCGGTGGTCGTCGACGAGTGGGTGTTCGCTTCGGGACAGATACCCATCGACCCCGCGACGGGCGAGTTGATCGACGGGGACGTGGCCGCCCAGACCCACCAGGTCTTGAGCAACCTCGCGGCGGTGCTCCGCGAGGCGGGCAGCTCCCTGAGCAACGTGGTGAAGACCACCGTCTACCTGGCCGACATGAGCACGTTTACGGAGATGAACACCGTGTACGCCGAGCACTTCGGTAATCACCGGCCGGCCCGGGCGACGGTACAGGCCGCGGGCCTCCCGAAGGCCGTGGATGTGGAGATCGACGTGATCTCCCGAACGGGCTGAGGCATGACCTGGGCCGGCTGGGGAAGCATCTTCGAAATGCTCTCCGCAAAGCTGGACCTGGACCTCGAGCAGCTGACGCTGATCGTCCAACAGGATCTGGTGAGGCTGAACGAGCTCCTACGCTCGATGGACATGAGAAGACTGCTTCCCGGTGTGAGAATGGCCGCCCTGATCCTCTTGGTGGGGATCACGGGGTGCTCTGGGTTCGGGGGTGGTGACCCGTTCACGGGCACCACTAAGGCCATGATCTTCATCGAGGTCGACAACCTGAACTTCAACCAGGCCACGATCTGGATGTTGTCCAGCTCCGGCCAGTGGCGCCTGGGCGTGGTGGACGGGAATGTGCGTAAGACCTTCTCGGTACAATGGCGCCGATCGGATGATCTGCGGCTGAGGGTGCGGGTCATGGGCCAGCGGGGCTACACCACGGGCCGGCAGCTGGTCTTTCCGGGGGACCGCATCCAGCTTCGTATCACATGAGGCCTCTATCCGCCGTGCGACCCTCGGTTGGGAGCACCATGAAGCGTTTCGCGATGTACGGTCCTCTGTTCTTCGTCCTGGGGATCGGCGCGTGTCAGACCACGAGGGGGGAGACCCTGAGGCAGTCGGAGCTTCGCAACCACAGGTAAGGCGTATTGTGGCGGTGCGAGACCGCCCCGGGCTATTCCCCGTAGGGGACCCAGATGTTCTTGATCTGTGTGGCCTGCCTCAGGAACTCTTCGCCCTCGCCGTGCTCGGCGCTCCACCAGTCCCGGTGCATTCCGTAGCTGACCCACGTCCGCTTCATGTTGCCTGTGGACAGCCGCTCCACCCCTTCGCTGCCCGAGGCGTCACCCATGAACCACATGCCGTCCACGTCGTCGTGGGCGGCCAGGACCGGGGCCAGCTCCTGCCGGAGCCCGGTCACGATGTTCAGGGCGCCCCCGGGGACATCCGACGTCTCGAGAACCTGATAGAGGTGCGTTGCCAGGAGGGGCCAGCGCTCGGAGGGGACGGCGACGACGGCGTTCCCCATGGCCAGCAGGGGAGCCACCAGCGAAACGAAGGCCAGGAGGGGTGCCTCATCGGGACATACGACGGCCACCACGCCGACGGGCTCGGGCATGGCCAGCGTGACGTTCCGGAACGGCGTGTGGTGCACCAGGCCGTCGTACTTGTCCGCCCAGGCGGCGTAGGTGAAGAGCCGCCGGAGCGTGAGGCCCACTTCCGCCTCGGCGACCTTCCTACGGATTCCCGTCAGCTGCTGGAGGCGGTCGCGGAACTCGTCCTGGCGAATCGAGAGATTCTCCGCCAGGTAATAGAGGACTTGGGCCCGGTTGTGCGAGGTCTTGGGCGTCCACAGCCCGGCTCCCTGGTGGGCCGCCTCTGCCGCATTGCGGATGTCCTTTCGATTTCCCCGGGGCACTTCGCCGATGATGGTTCCGTCCTTCCCACGGACCAACAAGCTGTAGTCCCCGTCGGCTCGGACCTGCTTGCCGCCCACGTACAGCTTGGTGGTCCGATCGATGGCCGGGGTCTTCCCACGGTCACCCCCGGCCGAGGCCGAGGGTCCCGCCTCCGCGGGATCCAATAGTCCCGACTGGTCGGAAGTCCTGGGACCATACGGCCGGTCCCGCGCGCCATCCTTCCCGCCGACCGGCGTCACGTACTCCCAGAGCCCCTCCTTGCCGCCCTCTCTCCCGTATCCGCTTTCCCGGTATCCGCCGAAGCCCGAGGCGGCGTCGAACAGGTTGGTACAGTTCACCCAGATCGTTCCGGCCTTGAGCTTGGGGGCGATGTCGAGGGCGAGGTTCACGCTCTCCGTCCAGATGCTGGCCGCCAACCCATAGCGCGTGTCGTTGGCCAACTCCACCGACTCCTCGGGCGTGCGGAAGCTCATCATGACGACCACGGGCCCGAAGATCTCGACGCGCGCGATCGTGGACGAAGGGCTGACGTCGGTGCAGAGCGTGGGAGGATAGAACCATCCCTCCCTGGGGGTTGCCCAGGACGGCTGCCAGATCCGAGCGCCCTCCGCCTTCCCCTGCTCGACGAGGGCCCGGATCTTCTCCAGTTGGACGGGAGCGACGATGGCACCCAGGTCCACGGACTTGTCGAGCGGATCCCCCATGCGAAGGGTCTCCATGCGGGCCCGCAGCTTGCGCTCGAGTGTCTCTGCGATGCCTTCCTGGACCAGGATGCGGGAGCCGGCGCAGCACACCTCGCCTTGGTTGAACCAGATGGCGTCCACCACGCCCTCGACGACGCTGTCGAGGTCGGCGTCCTCGTAGACGAGGAAGGGCGACTTGCCGCCGAGCTCGAGCGATATCTTCTTGCCGCTCCCCGCCGTCGCAGCGCGGATGATCCGGCCCACCTCCGTGGATCCCGTAAAGGCGATCTTGTGCACGTCGGGATGCTCCACCAGGGCCGCTCCCGTCTCGCCGTCGCCCGTCACGACGTTGACCACCCCCGGTGGGAGGCCCACATCCTGGCAGAGCTCGGCGAAGAGGAGGGCCGTCAGAGACGTGAACTCGGCCGGCTTCAGGACCAGCGTGTTTCCCATGGCCAGAGCCGGGGCGATCTTCCATGAAAGCATGAGCAAGGGGAAGTTCCACGGAATGATCTGGCCCACCACGCCCACGGGGCCGTAGCCAGGTAGGGCCTCGTCCCGAAGCTGGGCCCATCCAGCGTGGTGGAAGAAGTGGCGGGCCACCAGTGGGATATCCAGGTCCCGCGACTCCCGGATGGGCTTGCCGTTGTCCATGCTCTCGAGGACGGCGAAGAGGCGGGCCCGCTTCTGGATGCCCCGGCCCAGGGCGTAGAGGTAACGCGCCCTGGCGTGCCCATCCAGGTTGCTCCACGAGGGAAACGCCTTCGCGGCGGCCTGCACGGCAGCATCGACATCCTGGCTGCTCCCCTGGCTGATAGTCGCGAGGCGCGCACCGGTGGCCGGGCTCAACGTTTCGAATCGCTCCTCGTCAGCCCCGGCGACCCAAGCCCCGTCGATGAAGTGATCGAAGGAGCGCGCGTATCCATCGAGCCACTCCTCCACAAGCTCCACGCTCTCCGGCGCGGGGCCGTACTCCATGGTTTCGAAGATGTCCGCGATCTTGCTCATCTATGGTCGGGCCGTTGAACTGGGCGCAGTATCATGCTAGGGGGTGTCGGTGCGCCGCCGAGTACCGTCCGGTCAGATGATGCTCAAGCTGGCGCTCGATGTCGCCCAGGAGCGAGCTGACGCCGAATCGGAAGAGGTCCGGTTCCACCCAGGCGTTGCCCAGCTCCTCCTTCATGAGGATCAGCCAGATGAGGGCCTCTTTTGCCTTCCGGATCCCACCGGCGGGCTTGAAGCCGACCTGATAGCCGGTCCGCTCGCCGTACTCCCGGATGGAGCGCGCCATGGTGAGTCCCACGGAGAGGGTGGCGTTGGTCGGCTCCTTGCCTGTGGAGGTCTTCACGAAGTCGGCGCCCGCCATCATGCAAACCAGGCTGGCCCGGTAGACGTTCCGCAGCGTGCCCAGCTCTCCCGTCGCGAGGATCGTCTTCAGGTGTGCCGGCCCGCACGCTTCCCGGAAGGTCCTCACCTCGTCGTAGAGGGCCTCCCAGTCGCCCGCGAGAACGTGGGCCCGTGTGATGACGATGTCGATCTCGGCCGCACCCGCGGCCACCGAAGCGCCGATCTCGGCGACCCGCTGGGCGAACGGGCTCAGCCCGGCCGGGAAGCCGGTGGACACCGCAGCGACGGGGATGCCGGATCCCTGCAAGGCCTGGACGGCTGTCTCGACCATGGTGTGGTAAACACAGACCGCGCCGGTGGTAAGACCGAGAGATCCGACACCGAGGCCCTCGAGAATATCCTGTCGGACCGGCTGGCGAGCCTTCGCGCACAACCTGCGCACGCGTCCGGGAGTGTCGTCTCCGGCGAGCGTGGTGAGATCTATGCACGAGACCGCCTTCAGGAGCCAAGCCGCCTGCCACTCCTTCTTTACGCTGCGGCGGGTGCCCAGGGTGGCGGCTCGTCGCTCCACCGCACTCCGGTTGACGCGGACCTCCCGAACCCACCCCGGCTCGAACAGTTTGCCGGGGTTGCGGGCGCTCCGAATTGGGGCCGGCTCGGTCGTGGCGGGCGTGGCCTGTTCTCTGGAGCGTGTGGAGACCATAGGGACCCGTTGTGGTTCATGCGGCGGCGTGCAACATAGCCGAGGTGTGGGTTAGGGTACAGTGTGTCTCTCCATGCCGCAGCACGGCCTTGTACGTATATTCACGATATAAAGATACGTACACGTCTCCGAAGAGCATCTCGGCGAGCTTCCTATTGAGCGATTGCCGCCCCAGCGTTGGGTCCGGATCGCGTTGCCCGAAGTTTGAAATGCCGACAAGTTTCGCGAAGGGGACGGTGTACGGAGGTCGGCGAGGATGCTGATACCTGGAATCCCTTGCGGCACAACGACTGGGGGCGGATGGGGTCTGGTGGCCCCACTGGTCTTCAAAACCAGCTCGCCCGGCTGAACCCCGGGCTGGTGGGTTCGATTCCCACACGCTCCCGCCACATGTGAAGTTGCCGTTGGGCAACGAGTTAGGGGCTCCGGCGGTTCTCAGTGAACCAGGCCGGAGCCCCTTGTTGTTGCCGGGACTGTGCCGCGATTGTGCCAGGATTGTGCCGCTGCGGGCTATTTCTGGAGGGGCAGCACCCGCCTTTCAAGGTCCGTATCCGGTGCGCCATGAAGCTCGGCCAGCTTGCCGACGACGTCCTCCAGGTCGCAGTGGCCCCAGCAGCCGTTGTTGCCGTCCTCGAAGGCCTTCCCGTATCCCGAGCTACCGCGAACGTTGGGCAGAAGAACTGCATATCCCCGCTGGACGAGAACTGGACGTGCTGCTGGAAGGTGTCGTGGTACTGGCTGGTCGGAGTGATGTTCGGGGGGGTGAGTCCGGCGAAGAGTGATTACGTGTTGGGGTGGTGAATATTGAGTAGTAAGAACGAATGATTGCAGTGTTGATGACGTGTTTTGCGGCCACGTCCGTCCAGACGCCATCTGTGGGCGGTGCTGGTCCTCAGGTAGGTCGATCTCCGGATACATGGGCAGGTACGTCTCGGCGTCGATGGCGAACTGGGCGAAGAAGTTCCGGGCATCGATGTAGACACCCCCGAACCAGTTGGCCCACGAGACGCTGCCGACCCCCTCGACTGCACGGATGCGCTGGGTATGTGCCTGTGGCAGCGGAAACGTGATCCCACTGGCGGAGCTGGTGACCAGGCGGCTCTCACTGCCGACCTCAGAGGCGGCCTCGAGGGCGGTCAGCACGGATCGGAGGCTGGCGAACAGGAAAAATGCCACCGCGACGCTCAAGACGGTGAGGATCGTGCGGCTCTTGTTCCGGCCCATGTTGGCCAGCACCAAGCGAGCGTACCTCATACTGTGAACACCCCCTTGTCGAGGTGCATGATCACCCGCGCGCGCGGCCGCTTTCGCGTCATGCGTGACCATGATGATGGTCTCGACGCAGGGCGCGCATCGAGTCCGGCGAGGGTCGGTCGCGATCGATCGTCAAGCCGGTCAGATCGGGTCGGGATTCGGCCATGGAGATCCGGGAGCCTCCCGGTCATAGCACTACGGGGTCGTGAAGGCGCTCAATCGGCGAGACACAATGTACATGATTCCGATGTGCACCACCCGCGCGGGTGGGGTTCACACGAGCCTACGGATGGGCTCGACGATTCCCACACGCTCCCGCCACATGTGAAGTTGCCCGAGCGGCAACGACTTAGGGGCTCCTGCGGTTCTCAGTGTGAACCAGGCCGGAGCCCCTTCTTGCTACCGGGACTGTGCCGCGGTGCCAGAATTGTGCAGTTAATCAGCCTGCTGCGACAAGCTGGCCCGATGACCTTCCCGGCGGGAAGTCCTTCAGGATCTTCTCCACCGCCTCGCTGACATACATCCGGACCTTCTTAGGATCCGGATCAAGACGCAGCGATTTGCTGGCCGACCCTCGAAAGACGACTTCGTCCGTTCGGACGTCGATTATGTCCAGAACCAAGGTTCCGCGCAGGTATTCGCGTACGCGGCCCGTACCCCCGTATCCGGCGCCCGGATAGCCATAGAACGGCCTGAGGTATCGGCCACCATAAAGCGAAAGGCCAAAGGACCCTCGATAAGGAGGACCGCGGGTACACGTACGGTCCTCCATAGCCGTAGGATCCATAGCCATAGGATCCATCGATCCTCGACTTCTCCTCTGCCGTCACGCGGTAGACAATCCGGAGGTCAGGAGCGTCGGACGTCACCTTGCGATAACCCATCCTGCCGAGTTCGCCCTCCACTGCATCTTGGATATGCCGTTCCAACAATGGGCTATTCACGGCCGGATCAGCGCTCGCGTCCGCCTCCTGGTCGCCCCAGTCGTACGTGCTCAACTGCGTGAACGACACTTCCGCGTCGTAGTCCGTCCGTACTTGCATAGTGGTGCAGCCGGCTAGGGCAAGGACAGCAAAGAAACTCAGTGTGGCATGAGAGGCATTCATCGCACGAACTCCTTCCTGTAAGGCTCAGCTAACTGGCCAGCGGCTTGTCGACGCCACGTTGGTGTCCAGTAGCACTCACAGGGTTAGTGCGCGTGACCCCCAAGATCTTACAGATGCTTCGGTGTGTGGTGCGTTTAGTGCGGATCGGCCTGAGCTGCGGGGGGTTCGGGCTCGCGACCGTGCCCGTTCTCAATATTCGCATCCGATGCATCGAGGCATCGCTCCAGGATCGAGCTTTCAAGCTTCTCGAAGGCTGCTCTGTCCGCCACGCCCGAGTCCCATCGGTCCCGCGCAGCGGCCCCGATGGCTCGAAGCTGAGCCGCGTAACCTCGGCAGTCGCGGCACATGAGGAGGTGGAACTGGACAAGGGCCCGGCTCAACCATGCGGCGTCGGCGAGCTCCTCGCTGGCAACGAGGCGCGCAACTTCTTTGCAGTTCGGCATGTTAATCATGGCTCGATACCTTTGGCTTCCAGGCATTCCCGTAGGCGATTGCGGACCCGATGCAGTAGGACTCCTAGGTTGGTGCGCGTGACCTCCAGAATCTTACAGATTTCTTGGGTATCCATCCCTTCGATCTCACGCAGGAGGAAGGCCATCCGCTGGTTGGTTGGAACCCGGTCCAGACAGCCGTCAATTCCCCGCCGCACCTCGGCATCGTAGACCTCCGCGTCCAGCTCCCGGCGTCATCAAACCGCTGCTCGAAGACTTCCTCGATGTCGTCCATCTCGTTGTCTCGCCGCAGATTCCGCCGCGCTGCGGCCATCTTCTTGTACAGGATGCCGAACAGCCAGGTCCGGACATGGGATCGGCCCTCAAATCGGGGCGCCGTCTCGATGAAGGTGACGAAGGTGTCCTGCGCGACGTCCTCGGCCAGTTGAGGGGCGAAGCCGGCACTGCGGGCGGCGCGGAGGATTTGAGGGAGATAACGGCGAACGACCTCCTCGAGCGCTTGGGCATCGCGCTCCCTGATCCGCGCCGCGAAGCCGGGATCGTCCACGAACGTAGCTCTCGCTGCGCCACTCGTTGTCGTGCCCGCCACTCAATCCTCGGCAATCGGGAGTGTAAGAGATCGAGCCCGTGGCGCACTCACTGCCAACAGAAAGGAGTCGCCGGATTCTCTGGCAGGATCTCCTGATCCTAGGTGTCGCTCGGCCACTTTAAGGTATCATTGCCATGACTACCACACTGACGGCGCCCGAAACAGCGCAGGCGCTCAAAACAATACCAGAACGGCACGTAACCGAACAGGAAGCCCGCGCGGTCGCCGAAGCGGCTCGCGAGAAGGAGTGGAGGAGCCCAAGCTTCCTCAAAGAGCTGTTCGGCGGCAACCTGAGGCTCGACCTGATTCATCCGTACCCCTCCCCCGATCCCGAGGACGAAGCGCACGCTAGGCCGTCACTTTTCCCCAGGATAGCACACCATGGAACCGCATCGCGTGTAGTAGATCGGTGCGGCGTTTTGTTCGCCGGATCGTCGAGGGTAGATTCCCCTCGCTCGTTCGAACCGCTACCAGGTCCGAGAAAGGGTGCGATTGAGGATCCCTACCAGAGTTGCGGCTACTGCACTCCTCATCGTGAGCCTCGTGGCGACGGGCCTCGCGCTGGCGCCGACCTGCGCTCGGGCGCAGGATCCCGTGGCCGATCCGCCGGCCCGGGAAGCCGCTGCGCCCGACTCCGCGAGCGCACCGCGTCGACACAGCGCCGGTGGCGCCTTCCTGCGCTCCGTGCTCATACCGGGCTGGGGCCAAGCCACGGTGGGATCGCCCGATCGAGGAGCGTTCTACTTCGGCGTAGAGTCGATGAGCCTCTGGATGATCCTGAAGACGTCAAAGACCCTGGGAAGCGCCAGGGACATCGTGGCCCTGAGACGGGCCGAGGCCGAGGCGCGGGTCATCGGCGAGGGTACGGTCGTCGACCCGGTGGAGATCGCCAACCTCGTCGACGAGGATGAAGTGGTACAGGACGCCGAGGAGCTGGTGGAGATCCGTTCGCAGCAGAAGGAAGACTGGCTGGCCGTCGGGATCTTCTTTCTGTTCCTGGGGGGTGCCGATGCGTTCGTGGCGGCGCATCTGGCCGACTTCCCGGAGCCCCTGGAGGCCGCGATCCGGCCTCTACCGAACATGGGGGTAGAGCTCGCGTTCTCGCTGCCGTTCGATCCGTTCCGCTAGTGTGGTGTCCCAGAAGTTCGCGAGCCACCGAGAGTGCCGAGGCGCCGGATTCTGCAAGGCGCGACGACGAGGAATAGCAGCGCTATTTCGAGGAGGAGGAACGCCGCAGGGCCGGATGCATCGGTGCTCGAATGGCCGAGACACTTCTGGGACACCACGCTAGCTCTGCCACTCCCCGAGCATCGGCGGCTCCCCCTCGCGCAACACCAGGTAGCTCCGGTGGTGGACCCAGTCTCCGGCGTTCACGTAGTAGCGTCGGGGCTCGACCTCTTCGAGGGTGGGGATGTGGGTGTGTCCGAGGACCACGAGGTCCAGGTCGGGCTCGTCCTTGAGCTTTTGTCGACCCCACTCCTGCAGCACCATGGCCCGGGTGCGCTCCCTGTCGGAAGGTCCCGTCAGCCGATGCTCGGTCTTCGAGACACGGTCGGCCAGGGCCGCCCCCACGTCGGGATGGAGCCACCGGAAGGACCATCGGGTGATCCGGCTGCGCAACACCGTGCGAAGAACGCGATATCCCAGGTCGCCACGCCCGAGGCCGTCGCCGTGAGCTAGAAACGTGCGGAAGCCCGCAAGGTCCAGCAGCGCGGGATCCCGCAAGAACGTGACCCCGATCTCGTCGGTCAGGAAGGATCCCCCCCACCAGTCGTGGTTGCCACCCATTAGCGTCACCGGGACCCCTCCGTCCACGAGCCTCGCGAGAGCACCGAGCGCCCGGGTGTGGCCCCGGGGAACCGCCGAACGGTACTCGAACCAGAAATCGAAGAGGTCCCCGTTGAGGATGAGCTGCGACGCCGCCGTGCCCGTATGCTCGAGCCAACCCTGGAACGCGTCTTCGGTCTCCCGCGGGACGACCCCGAGGTGAATGTCGCTTGCGAGATGGATGGGTTTCTCTGACATGGGGATCGGAAGGTAAACTGTGTGTATTACCCTGGGGAAGTACGTTTGCGGGGGCACTTGGAACGCTCGATCGGAGCGGGGGTTTCCCCCGCGTGACGTGATGACCCGCACGGATCAGTGAACGAGACCACGGAGATCAGGGGCGGCGCCCTCATGACGGCGATACGAGTCCTGAAGATCAGGTTTGCCTTCTCATTGGCGGTCGCTGCGATGGTGGGGACGACCTGTGGCGGCTCACCGCCGGAGCTACCCGCTCCGACCGTGGACGCGCAGCAGGCCGTAGCGGCGGCGGCGAAGAGCAACCCGTTCCCGCGTGCCGCTCGCGTCTTCTTCAAGTGGAGCATCCGGGAGCCCAACCTCCGGGTCGGAGGCGACGGTGTGGCCCGGCTCGAGCCACCTGACCGGGCGCGCTTGGATCTATTCTTGGGAAACGGGCAATCGGCCCTGGCCGTGGCGTTGGTCGACGACGATCTGCGGGCTCCCGAAGGAACTTCCTTGCAGGTCGTCCCGTCTCCGCCCCTTCTATGGGCGTCTCTGGGAGTGTTCAGGCCGGGTGACGGCGTGACGCTCCTGGGAGCGGAGGAGCGAGATGAGGCCCTTCGGTTGCGATATGCGCTCGGCGACGGCGACGAGCTCTGGTATGAGCTTCGTGACGACAAGCTGACCGGCGTCGAGCTCTTGCACGACGGGAGCGCCCTCCATCGGGTCGCCCTGGACCGTGAGGTGGAGTGGGAGTTGCCCCGTGGGGCCACCTACCGCAATCTGGCCTCGTTCAGAGAGCTCAAGATAACCGTCGAGTCCGTTGAGCATGTGGAGTCTTACCCAGCCGACATCTGGAGTCCCCACCGCTAACGGTGGACGCCGCGTCGTGATCCAGGGGGCGATACGGGAGTCGATCAGAGGCCCCGTCCGGGGTCTGATCGTGTCGTGCCTGGTCGCATCCGTGGCCGCGTGCAACTACAGCTTCGGATCGGGGAGCTTCCCCGACCACATCCGGACCGTTGCCATCCTGCCGTTCGAGAACGACACCAACCGCTTCGAGCTGACTCAAGAGCTCCACGACAAGCTGCTTCGCGAGCTGCCCCGAGCCCTGGGCATCACGAACGCCGGTGAGGAGGTCGCCGATGCGATCGTCCAAGGCCGCATCATCCGGTACGACCTGACGACCCCCCTGTTCCGACCCGGCCAGCGGAGAGACCAGGTGGAGGTTCTCCAGCGCCAGGTGAGCATCCGGGTGGAGGTCGAGCTGATCGACCGGGTCCAGAATGTGATCCTCTGGGACGACCTCGCCCTCAGAGCGCAAGGGCAGTACCTGGAGGAGAGCGAAACCGAGGAGGTGGCTCGGGCGGAGGCCATCGAGCTGCTCGTTCAAAGCATCGTGGACGGCGCCCAGTCAAACTGGTAGGTTTGGCGTCCGAAATCAGCCTGGACGGTTCTGTCCGGGGGGCATCCAACACGGAGCGAAGGAGTCGGATTGGCAAGAGTTGTGGGCTTGGGAGCGGCGCTCTTCGCCCTGTGGCTTCTCCTTTCCGGGCACTACACGCCTCTGCTTCTGGGATTCGGCGTCGGCTCCTCGGCGCTGGTCGTCTACATCGCTCACCGCATGGACGTGGTGGACTACGAGGGTGTTCCCCTCTCCATTGCGGGACGGTTCCTCGGCTACTTTCCTTGGCTTCTCAAGGAGATCTGGGTGGCCAATCTCAACGTGGCCCGGATCATCCTTACCCCCAGCCTTCCCATCAGCCCGATCACGGTCGTGTTCAACGCCTCCCAGAAGACCGACCTGGGACGCGTGATCTATGCGAACTCCATCACCCTGACACCGGGGACCATCACGACGGGGGTGAGCGGTGACGAGCTCGAGATCCATGCCCTGACCTGGCACGACGTGGACGGCCGCGAGGAAGACGAGATGGACCAGCGCGTGTCCTGGGTGGAGGGTGCTTCCTGATGTTCGTCGTGGCGACGGCGGGCCTGATGGTAAGCATGACGCTGGCCATGACACGGGCGCTCCTGGGGCCCACGGTCTACGACCGGGTCATGGCCCTCAACATGTTTGGGACGAAGACGGTGCTTCTCATCGCGGTTCTGGGCTTTCTCGCGGGGCGCCCGGAGTTCCTGGATCTCGCCCTGGTCTATGCCCTCATCAACTTCATCGGCACCATCGCCGTGCTGAAGTTCTTCGAGGTGGGCAATTTGGGACGCGGGGCGAGTAGCGCCGTCTCGCGGGGCGAGGCGTGATGGAAATGATGGCCGACGTCCTGAGCTGGGTCTGCATCTTCGGGGGTCTCTTCTTCATCGTGGTGGGCGCGGTCGGCGTCATTCGCATGCCGGACGTCTACACGCGGCTTCACGCGGCGGGGATGACGGACACCATTGGAGCCGGCCTCATGCTCATCGGCATGTCGTTCCAGGCGGGCATCACCCTCGTGGCCGTGCGGCTCCTCCTGATCTGGGGGTTCCTCCTCTTCACGAGCCCCATCGCCACCCACGCCCTCTCCAGGGCCGCCCTCCACGGCAACGTGGTCCCGATTCGAATCGACTTCGAGAGAGGTGACTCATAGAAGTCCTGGTCGACATCTTCCTCCTGGTCATGCTGGCGGTGACGGCGCTGGCGCTCCTGAAGCTCAGGAACCTGTTTGCCGTGGCGATGCTGGCGGGCATCTTCAGCCTCCTGTCGGCGGCCCTCTTCACGGTCATGGACGCCGTGGACGTGGCCTTCACCGAGGCATCGGTGGGTGCGGGAATCTCCACGGTCCTCATGCTCGGATGCATGGCGTTGGTGGGGCACACCTCGAAGGGCCCGTCCAGACCCGCTCTTCTGCCCCTGTTCGTCGTGCTCGTGACGGGCGGCGCGCTCGTCTACGGCACCCTGGATATGCCTCCGTACGGAGACCCTGCGAATCCCGTCCACCACCACGTGGCGGACCACTACTTGGAGGAGTCGGGCCACGAGATCGGCGTGCCCAACGTGGTGACGTCGGTCCTGGCCAGCTATCGGGGCTACGATACCATGGGAGAGACCACGGTGATCTTCACCGCCATGGTGGGTGTGCTCCTGCTCATGGCCCAGGTCCGCAGAAGAGAATGGTCGGAAGAGGAGCGTTTGGTTGGCGGGCCTTCGGCGGATGGTCCGGGCGAGCAAGCTCCGAGCGAGCGAGGTGACCATGGAGGATAAGGTCATCCTGCGGGTCGGCGCCAAGATCCTCATCCCCTTCATCCTGCTCTTCGCCCTGTACGTGCAGTTCCACGGCGACTACGGGCCGGGCGGTGGTTTCCAGGCCGGCGTCATCTTCGCCGCAGGCTTCATCCTCTACAGCCTCATCTTCGGCGTGGATATGGCCAGGGAGGTCCTGCCCTTGTCGGTGGCATGGTTCTGTGGCGCCGCTGGCGTCCTGATCTACGCCGGCGTAGGAGTGGTCACCATGTTGCTCGGTGGCGAATTCCTTGACTACGGCGTACTCGCCCACGAGCCGGAGCACGGCCAGCACTGGGGCATCCTTCTGGTGGAGCTGGGCGTCCTGACGACGGTGTTCGGAGTCATGGTCGCCATCTTCTACTCCTTCGCGGGGCGCCGGGGGCTCCGCGCATGAGGCTGCTGGGCCTCGTCAACTACTGGATCTTCATCTTCCTCATGATGGTCGGGTTCTACATCCTGATCTCCCGAGGAAACCTCATCAAGAAGGTCGTGGGGCTGAACATCTTCCAGACTTCGGTCTTCATCCTCTACATCAGCATGGGCAAGATCCAGGGCGGGACGGCGCCGATCCTCACGGAGGGTGACGTCGTGTACTCCAATCCGCTTCCCCACGTCCTCATCCTCACCGCCATCGTCGTGGGCATCGCCACCACCGCCGTGGGCCTGAGCCTGATCGTCCGCATACACGAGGCGTATGGGACCATCGAGGAAGACGAGATCCACAGCCAGGATCTCGCCGAGTGACGCAACATCTCCCGGTACTGCAGGTTGTCATCCCCCTGCTGGCGGCCCCGGTATGTGCGTTCGTGCGGAACGCCAGGATCGCCTGGGCCATCGCCCTGGCCACGACCTGGACCGCGTTCTGGATCGCCCTGCAGCTTCTGGCCCGCGTTCAGGCCGAAGGCACCATCAGCTACGAGCTGGGCGGGTGGGTAGCTCCGTACGGGATCGAATACCGCATCGATCTGCTGAACGCCTTCGTGGTGGTGATCGTAACGGCCATCGGCGCCATCGTGACGCCCTTCGCGAAACAGAGCGTGGAGCGCGAGCTGGAGGGGTCCAGCATCGCCCTGTTCTATGCCGCGTTCATCCTCTGCCTCACGGGGCTCCTGGGAATTGCCGTCACGGGAGACGTCTTCAACGTCTTCGTGTTCCTCGAGGTATCGTCACTCTCTGCGTACGCGCTCATCGCCATGGGGGAGGATCGCAAGGCGCTGACGGCGTCGTTCCAGTACCTGATCATGGGCTCGGTGGGGGCCACGTTCATCGTGATCGGCATCGGCATGATGTACGTGATGACCGGTACCCTGAACATGGTGGACCTCGCGGCCCGGATCCCCGAGGTAGGGGCCAACCGCACGATCCCGGTGGCGTTCGGGTTCCTGACCGTTGGGATCAGCCTGAAGCTGGCGCTCTTCCCGCTCCACCTGTGGCTCCCCAACGCGTACACGTGCGCCCCGTCCGCCGTCACGGCCTTCATCGCATCGACCGCCACCAAGGTGGCGGTCTACATGCTGCTCCGCTTCTTCTTCACGATCTTCGGGCCGGTATTCTCCTTCGACGTCATGCAGCTCGATCTCGTGCTGCTACCGCTGGCCCTCGTCGCAATCTTCAGCATGTCTCTGGTGGCCATCTTCCAGCGAAACGTGAAGCGGATGATGGCCTACTCCAGCGTGGCCCAGATCGGGTACATGATCCTGGGGATCAGCATGGCCTCGGTGACGGGGCTCACGGCGGGAATCCTCCACCTGTTCAACCACGCCATGATGAAGGGCGCCCTCTTCATGGCGCTGGGCTGCGTGATGTACCGAATCGCCTCCGTGGACATGGAGGCCATGCGGGGCCTCGGAAGGCGTATGCCCTGGACCATGGCCGCCTTCGTCGGTGCGGGCCTCAGCCTGATCGGTGTGCCGCTCACGGTGGGCTTCATCAGCAAGTGGTACCTGATCACGGGAGCCCTGGAGCAAGGCTGGTGGCCTGTTGCGGCACTGATCCTCATCACGTCCCTGATGGCTGTGGTCTACATCTGGCGGGTGGTGGAAGCGGCCTACTTCCACGACTTCCCGGGTGACGACGATCACCCGGTCCGAGAGGCGCCCCTCGGCCTCCTGGTACCCACCTGGGTCCTGGTCGCCGCGAGCTTCTACTTCGGCATCGACGCCTCCTTCACCACCGAGGCGGCGGGAGCCGCCGCCCGGACGCTCCTGGGGGTCGGACCATGACGCCGGCCATGACGTCCGGGCTGATCGTCGTCCTGCCTCTGGTGGGAGCGGCACTCATCCTCGCCCTCGGCAGGTGGCCCAATGTGAGAGACGGGGCGGGCCTCATCACGGCAGCGACCCTCTTCGGCCTGGTCCTCACTTTGCTGGACCCGGTAAAGAGCGGGCTGCGCCCCGAGCTCGCACTCGTAGAGGTGGTGCCGGGAATCGAGCTGGCCCTCCGCGTAGAGCCGCTGGGCCTTCTCTTCGCCCTGGTCGCGTCGTTCCTCTGGATCGTCACGGCGTTGTATTCCATCGGGTACATGCGCGGGCACCACGAGGAGAACCAGACCCGCTTCTACACCTTCTTCGCCATCGCCATCGCGGGTGCCATGGGAGTGGCCTTCTCGGCCAACCTCTTCACGCTCTTCGCCTTCTATGAGGTCCTGACGCTCTGCACCTTCCCGTTGGTCACGCACCACGGCACGGAAGAGGCCAAGCGCGCTGGCCGCGTGTACCTGGGGATCTTGCTCTCGACTTCGATAGGCCTCCAGCTCCTTGCTGTCATCTGGACGTGGCAGCTGGCCGGCACGGTGGATTTCACCGAAGGTGGCATCCTCGCGGGGACGGCCGGCGACGGGGTGCTGAGCGTCATCCTGGTCCTCTTCGTCTTCGGAGTGGGGAAGGCCGCCGTCATGCCCTTCCACCGCTGGCTCCCCGCGGCCATGGTGGCCCCCACGCCGGTCTCGGCGCTGCTGCACGCTGTGGCCGTGGTGAAGGCGGGGGTGTTCACGATATTGAAGGTGGCGGTCTACGTCTTCGGCATCGACCTGCTGGGGGTCCTGGCGAGCACCACGTGGCTGGCTTGGGCGGCGGCGGCCACCATCATCCTCGGCTCGCTGGTGGCGTTCACGAAGGACGACCTCAAGGCCCGGCTGGCCTACTCCACCATCAGCCAGCTCTCCTACATCGTCCTCGGGGCTCTCTTGGCCAACGAGTGGGGGATCATCGGTGGCGGCATGCACATCGCCATGCACGCCTTCGGCAAGATCACGCTCTTCTTCGCGGCGGGGGCGGTGCTGGTAGCCGCCCATGAGAGGGACATCAGCCGCATGAGCGGGCTGGGCCGCACCATGCCCATCACGTTCGGTGCGTTCTTCGTGGGCTCGCTGAGCATCGTCGGCGTTCCACCGGTGGGTGGAGCGTGGAGCAAATGGTTCCTGGGGCTTGGTACGCTGGAGGCGGGGCAGGTGGGCCTGCTGGCGGTGCTCATGGTGAGCTCGCTCCTCAGCCTGGTCTACCTGTTGGAGGTTCCCGTGCGTGCCTTCTTCGGCGCCCCTCCGGAAGATGCCCACCGCGGTGAGGGCATCCACGAGGCGCCCTGGTCGTCGCTGGTGGCCATGGTGATCACCGCGCTGGCCACGCTGGGTCTGTTCCTGAATCCCGGTCCGCTCTACGAACTGATGACGATGGTGATCTCCCGGTGAGCGAGCACACTTCACACGGCCACGGCGCTTCGACCGACGAGCCGCAGCACGTCTGGGACAATGCCCGGAACGTGAAGCTCCTGTTCAACGTCTTCTACGCGTGCTGTGTCATCCTGGTCCTGCTGGACTTCGTGATCCACCGGCACAACGTGCACGACTGGGAGAACCTGCTCGCCTTCTACCCGCTCTACGGGTTCGTCGGCATCTGGCTTCTGGTGCTCATCGCCAAGCAGATGCGGCGTGTGCTGATGCGCCCCGAGGACTACTACGAGGGGAGGAGCTGACATGCCTCCTTTCGTGATCTTCCTGATCGGGACCCTGCTCGTCGCAGTCACGAGGGGGGATGTGCGCCGTGGTGTTCTGCTCCTCGTCCCGGTGCTAGGAGCCCTGAACCTCCTGGGCCTCCAGGACCTCCAGAACGGCTCGTTCGTCGAGATCGAGCTGCTGGGCTACACCCTGGTCCCCGTGGTGGTGACCCCTCTGAGCATGCTGTTCGGGTGGCTGTTCCACCTGGCCGCCTTCCTGGGGAACCTCTACGCCCTGCATCTCGACGAGGGCGATCACCCCGGCATCCAGCATACATCGGCCATGCTCTACGCGGGCGCCGCGCTGGGCGCCGTGTACGCCGGGGACCTCATCTCGCTGTTCGTTTTTTGGGAGCTGCTGGCGTTCACATCCGTGTTCCTCATCTGGGCCAGGGGCACAGAGAGCTCGCTGCGTTCGGGATTCCGGTACCTGGTGATCCACGTGCTTTCGGGGGTACTGCTCCTCTCGGGGGCGCTCATGCGTGCCCACAGCACGGGATCCATCGAGTTCGGGCCCATCGGGCTCGACGGCTCGCTGGCGGCATGGCTGATCCTCATCGCCTTCGGGATCAAGGCGGCGTTCCCGTTCCTGCACAACTGGCTCACGGACGCGTATCCGGAGGGCACCCCCACGGGCACGGTCTTCTTGAGCGCGTTCACCACCAAGGTGGCGGTCTTCGCCCTGGCCAAGAGCTTCGCCGGGACGGAGATGCTGATCTACGTGGGTGTGATCATGACGTGCTTCCCTATCTTCTACGCCGTCATCGAGAACGATCTGCGCCGGGTGCTGAGCTACAGCATGATCAACCAGATCGGCTTCATGGTGACCGGCGTCGGGCTCGGCACTACGCTCGCTCTGAACGGGGCCGTGGCCCACGCCTTCGCCGATGTCTTCTTCAAAGGCCTCCTCTTCATGAGCATGGGAGCGGTCCTACAGATGACGGGCCGCATCAACGGCTCCGACCTCGGTGGGCTCTATAAGACGATGCCCATTACGGCGACGCTGTGCGTCGTCGGAGCCATGACCATCTCGGCGTTCCCGCTTCTCAGCGCCTTCGTGACCAAGTCCATGATCATGGCTTCGGCGCTAGAAGAGGGTCACGTGTGGATCTGGCCCTTCCTCCTCTTCGCCTCCGCCGGCGTTCTGGAGCACGCGGGCATCAAGATCCCGTACTTCGCGTTCTTCGGTCACGACTCGGGGATTCGCGCCAAGGAGCCGCCCAAGAACATGCTGGCGGCCATGTTCATCGCGGCGCTCCTGTGCATCGGGATCGGCTCGTGCCCGGGGTTCCTCTATGCTCTGCTGCCCTTCGCCGCGGAGTTCGATCCGTACGACGCGACCCACGTGCTGACCCAGATGCAGCTCCTCTTCTTCGGCGCCCTGGCCGTGCTCTGGCTCATGAAGACGGGGATCTACCCACCGGAGCTCAGGTCGGTGAACATCGATGCGGAGTGGTCGTACCGGTGGCTGGCTCCCCGACTCGTCCGGGGCATCGGCGCCGCCGTCGCACGCGTGGATTCGGCGGTCCGCGGCGCGGTCGTCGGCGTGGTGAGGAGTGCCGTCACCGGAGCCGCTCGTGGCCATGGCCCGAGGGGCATCCTGGCGCGAACCTGGCCCACAGGGAGTATGATACTCTGGGTGGCTGTGCTCCTGGGCGTGTACCTGCTGTTCTACCTCTGACCTGACCGATGTCCCTACTCCGGCTGGGAACGCGGGGCTCCCTCCTGGCTCTCTCGCAGAGCCAGACGACGAAGGCCGAGCTCGAGGCCGACGGATCCACGCAGGTCGAGCTCGAGATCATCCGCACCACGGGTGACGTACGCCTCGACAAGCCCCTCCCGGAGATCGGGGGTAAGGGCCTCTTCACCCAGGAGCTGGACGAGGCTCTTCTGGATGGAAGAGTGGACCTCGCCGTTCACTCGCTGAAGGATCTCCTCACCGAGCTGCCCGATGGCCTGTCCATCGCCGCGACCCCGACTCGGGTCGATCCCCGGGATGTGCTGGTGGGACCGAAACACGAGCGAACCACCCTGGCCTCCCTGAGGAAGGGGGCTGTGGTAGGCACGAGCTCTCTGCGTCGAGCTGCTCTGCTGAGGGCTTTTCGTCAGGATGTCGAGCCGCGGAGTATCCGGGGCAACGTGGACACGCGCATCAGCAAGGTGGACGACGGGCAGTACGACGCCGTGATCCTGGCGGCCGCAGGGGTGATCCGCCTCGGTCTCGCGGACCGGGCGCTGGAGTGGCTGGAGCGGACGGCGTGGTTGCCGGCGCCGGGGCAGGGAGCGTTGGCCATCGTGACCCGTACGGACGACGCGGAAACCCGATCGCTGGTGGAAGAGCTGAACGACCCCCAGACCCGGTCGGCTGTGAGGGCGGAGCGGGCGCTGTTGAGGAATCTCGGAGGTGGATGTCAGGTGCCGATCGGGGCGCTTGGGATGCCGTACGAGGGCGGACTCCGCCTCTGGGGGCTGGTGGCCAGCTGCGATGGCACGCGAGTGGTCCGGGGAGACGTCACGGGAGTCGCCGCCGAGCCGGATGAGCTGGGCACCCGCTTGGCGGACCTCCTCCGGCAACAGGGAGCGGAGGCCATCCTGCAGGAGGTCTTCGACCGGTTTGAGAGCAGGGGCGGGGAGTGAGGGAGCCGCTCGAGGAAAAGGTCCTCTCCAGGGAGGAGCTCCTTACCCGCCACGGGCGGCCGCGGGAAGGGCGACTCGTGTTCACCAACGGGTGCTTCGACCTCCTCCACCGCGGTCATGTGGAGTACCTCGAGCAAGCCAGGCGCCTGGGCGACGCACTGGTGGTGGGATTGAATACGGACTACTCGGTCCGCCGGATCAAGGGGTCCGGACGCCCTCTGGTGGCAGAAGGGGATCGGGCCCGGGTGCTGGCGGCGCTGGCTAGCGTGGACGCGGTGACCCTCTTCGACGAAGACACGCCTGTGGAGCTCATCGAGCAGCTGCTTCCCGACGTTCTGGTCAAGGGAGGCGACTACGAAGTCGAGGACATCGTAGGCCGTCGGGCCGTGGAAGGGGCGGGAGGGACGGTGATGGTGGTGCCCTTGGTAGGGGATTATTCCACCTCGGCGCTCCTTGAGCGCCTGAAGGAGGGCGTGTGACGCACCGGGTGGATGGCCGCCAGGCCGGTGAGTTGAGACCGATGGAGATGGTGCTGGGTTCGGTGCCGTACGCCGAGGGATCCTGCCTCATCTCCACCGGGCAGACCCGGGTCCTTTGCGCCGCCAGTGTCGAGGAGGGCCTGCCTCGCTGGCGGGAGCGGAGTCAGGCCGGGTGGGTGACGGCCGAGTATGGTATGCTCCCCCGGTCGACCCACACGCGATCCCAGCGGGAGCGGGCACGGGTGGGTGGCCGGACGCAGGAGATCCAGCGACTCATCGGCCGCTCCCTCCGGTCGGTAGTGGACCTGAAGGCCCTGGGCCCCCGTACCGTCATCGTCGATTGCGACGTTCTGCAGGCTGACGGAGGCACCCGCACCGCCGCGATAACAGGAGCCTCCGTGGCGCTGTGGAGCGCCCTGGACAGGCTCACGAAGGAAGGCCTCCTCGAAAGGAATCCCATGCGGGAGATGGTAGCAGCGGTGAGCGTCGGAATCGTCGACGGTGATCCTCTGTTGGATCTCGACTACCCGGAGGACTCCTCGGCCCAGGTGGACCTGAACGTCGTGGGCACGGGAGAGCGTCGCTTGGTGGAGGTGCAGGGGACCGCAGAGGGCGACCCGTTCAGCAGGGCGGAGCTCGACGACCTCCTGGATCTCGCCATCGACGGCATCCGCCGCCTGGTCCTGGCTCAAAAGGGGGCCCTCGCGTAGTGTCGAACGGCACCCCTCGGAAGACCCCTTGATGGAGTTCTTGGTGGCGACGCGCAGCGCCCACAAGATGGCGGAGATCAGGAAGATCCTCGCGGTGGTGCCGCGCTTGCGGGTCATGGACCTCGACGAGGCCGGGGTCGCCTATGAGGATGCTGAGGAGGATCTGGAACCCTTCGATACTTTCGAAGACAACGCCGTATCCAAGGCGAAGTACTTCCAGGAGATCAGCGGGATGTCGACGGTGGCGGACGACTCGGGGATAGAGGTGGACGCCCTCGACGGAGCACCGGGGGTTCGCTCCAAGCGCTTCGCGCCCGAGCGGGGGCTGGAGGGGAAAGAGCGAGATCGATCCAACAACGCGTATCTCCTCGAACTGCTGGGCGACAGGGCCCTGGAGGAGCGAACGGCTCGCTACGTGTGCGTGGCCGCCCTCGACTTCGGCGGCGGAGACGTCATGACCCTGCGAGGCGAGGCTCCCGGATTGATCGCCGTGAGCCCGAGGGGCCAGGAAGGCTTCGGGTACGACCCCCTCTTCTTCGATCCGGAGCTAGACCGGACCTTCGGCGAGATCTCCCCGGAAGAGAAGCATGTCCGGAGTCATCGCGGCCGAGCCTTTCGGGCCGTGGCCGAGCACCTCGCGGTCAAGATAGGCAGTGCCGATGCCGACGCCTGAGACCACGCCCCTCGACATCGGGCCCACGGAGGACGGCTCGGCCCTGCGTATCTCGTGGAAGGATGGCCACGAATCCACCTATCTGCCTCATGATCTACGGCTCTCCTGTCCCTGCGCAGGATGCGTCGACGAGCTCTCGGGACGACGCATGCTGACCAGCGCCATGATCCAGCCTGGTGTGTATCCTACGGCCATCCACTATGTGGGGAATTACGCCCTTCAGTTCGCTTGGAGTGACGGCCACGATACGGGTTTTTACACGTACGATCTCCTGCGGAGCTTGTGCGGCTGTGACAACTGCTCCGCGGCGCGTGGGACCTCGGATCCAGAGAGTGACGGATGATCGTCGTTACCGGTGGCGCCGGCTTCATCGGGTCGAATCTCGTGGCCGGCCTCGAGGAACGGGGGGAGACGGGGGTGGTCGTGTGCGACCGGCTTCGGGACGAGGACAAGTGGTGCAACATCGCCAAGCGTGAGCTAGCGGACGTGGTACTACCCGAGGATCTGCCTGCCTTTCTCGAGGGGCGAGGCTCCGAGGGGCGATGCTCCGAGGTGCGGGCCGTCTTCCACATGGGTGCCATCTCCTCGACCACCGAGACCGACGCCGATCTGATCCTCAGCACCAACGTCCACCTGTCGAGGGATCTCTGGCGGTGGTGTGCAGAGCGGCAAGTGCCGTTCATCTATGCCTCTTCGGCGGCCACCTACGGGGACGGGGCGGAAGGATTCGACGACGACGGATCGAGGGAGGGTCTCGCCCGGCTGCGGCCCATGAATCCGTATGGCTGGAGCAAGCATCTCTTCGACCGAATGGTGGCCCGATGGGTAGCCGATGGAGCCCCGACGCCGCCTCAGTGGGTGGGCCTGAAGTTCTTCAACGTGTATGGGCCCAACGAGTACCATAAGGGGGCCATGCAGAGCATCGTGGCCAAGACCTTTCCGGTGGCGTCCGCCGGCGGACCCGTGACCCTGTTCCGGTCCCACAATCCGGACTATCCGGACGGCGGGCAGCTGAGGGACTTCGTATCCGTGCGGGACTGCGTCTCGGTAATGCTGTGGCTCGTGGACCACCCGGAGACGTCGGGTCTGTTCAACCTGGGTACCGGCGAGGCCCGCACCTTCCTGGACGTGGTGGGGAGCCTGTTCGCGGCTCTCGACCGGGAGCCTGCGATGAAGTGGGTCGACACGCCCGCAGAGATCCGCGACCGCTACCAGTACTTCACGCAGGCGGAGATGGCCCGGCTGCGTGCGGCCGGGTACGAGCAGCCCTTCCTGTCGCTGGAAGAGGGGATCGGGGACTACGTAACGGGCTACCTGGCCACTGACGACCCGTATCGCTGAGGGGTTCTTGCCTCACGGCTTTCTCGTGCTCTCCGGCACTCCGGACGGCCGATCTTGCTGGTTGATGTACTGCTGAATTACCGAGAGCGGGGCTCCACTCCGAGCTCCTGAGCCTGACGCCTCAGCCTCGAGTCCGCCGGGAACCGGGCGAGCCCATCGCGAACGGCGGCCTGCGCCTCGTCGAGTCGGTCCAGCTGGATGTGGCTCTGAGTCAGGTACACGTCGCGGGCCGGATCGAAGGGCGGAAGATCGGACACGACCGATAGGGCCTGCTCCGAGCGTCCCGCCAGCAGAAGCCCTCGGACGTAGTCGAGCTGGACCCTGAGCTCGTTGGGGTTCAGATCGCCGGCCTGACGCAGCCACTCGAGGCCTCGGTCGAACTGTCCGGCGTCTACGAGCGTCTGATCCATCCACCACTGGGCCCGGTACGACTCGGGATGCTCCTCGGCGAGGGTCAGAAAGACGGCCTCGGTGCTGGCCCACGCCGCGTTTCTGGTCCAGGTCCGTGCTCCGCCGAGCAGAACCAACACGGCTGCGCCCGCCAGGAACGTGGACTGGACGCGTTTGGGCGCTCCGAGTCCCAACCGATGCCAGGCGCCAATAGCGAGGAGGGACACGCCGACGGAGGGGAGGTAGAGTGTGCGCTCGGCCACCCAGACGCCCACCGGAAAGATCAGGTTCCCGACCACGGCGATGGCCAATACGGTCCATGCGACCCCCAGGGCGATCCACTTCCCGCGGCGGAGGCTCAGCGCCCCCAGGGCGACCAACCCAACCACCACAGCCAGGCCGCCCCAGAACCGCATCGAAGATATGGCTGCCGGCACGATCACGTCGGGTCCGTAGTCGGCGGCGAGGTCGTTGGGCACGAGGAGCAGCCGGGCCAGCTCTATCACGTTAGCCACCGCCGTCGTCATCCGTAGCGACGCCGGAAGAATGACGATGTAGGGGGCGGCGTCCCGGTGGATGAGGGTGCCGAGTACTTGGTGGCGAACCGCGAGGTACCCCGCGAGGACGGTGGCCAGAGCCAGGAAGAGGGGCCACTGGGAGAGCAGGGGACGGTGGGGCGGCGAGTCGGTGACCCGACCGCTCCCGAATTCGGGACTGGTGAAGCCCCCACTGCCGAGTCAGGCGTGGGTGAAGCTCCCACCGCCGACCCCGGCGCGAGGAACGTGACGGCGATGAGAAGTGCCGGCAGGACCACGCCGTTCTCTTTGGAGCCTAAAGCGAGTGCGTACGCGGCCGCCACCGGAGCCACACGCATCCACTCCGCTCGCCAGGGCCGGAGGTATGCCAGGACCCCCAGGAGGATGAAGAGCGTCATGAGGGCATCGCCTCGTCCCACCCCGTTCGCGATGGCTTCGGAGTGCACGGGGTGGACCGCGAACAACGCCCCGCCCACGAGGGCCAAGAGGGGGGCGGCACCCAGCACTGTCAGGAGCCCGGTGACCAGCGCCGTGTTGATCGCGTGGAGAGCCACGTTGAAGGCATGGAACGGGAAGGGACCACCGTCGCCCATGGTCCAGCTCACCGCGTAGCTCAGTGAGGTGATCGGCCTATAGGGTGAGCGACCCGGGGGGACGTGCCCCCGGTACGGTGAGGAGAGGATCTCCGCCGTATTGCCGACACCGTGGACGGCAGTGTTCTCGACAATGTCGCCAACGTCGTCCAAGGCATGGCCGTTGCCCAGCGAGGGCAGATAGACGACGAGCGCCAGCAGGACTGCAAGTCCGGCTGCACCGAGCGAGGAGAGCCGGCCAAGAGGGCCATCAGGGGGATTGGGCTCTTCGCTCACGTCAGGTTAGCCCAGGTCTGGACTCCCAAGTTGGGGGTGGCTCTCCCCTCGGACGACTCAGCCTTTGGATGACTCGGCCTCCCCGGACTTGAACCCGATCTCGTAGTGACTGTCATCGCAGAACGGCTTGTTCTTGGAAGCGCCGCATCGACAGAGGGCGATGCGGGCGTCTGTGGTGACGACCCGGCCCTCATGATCGACGATCTCCACTCCGCCCCGGACGTAGAGGGGGCCGTCTACGGCGAGCGAGATGCCCGGGTCCGCAGGCGCCTCCTGGGGTCCTCCGTCCGTGCGCTCGAAGCTGAGGGCACCGGTGGGGCAAGTTGCGACTACGGCTGCGATCTCGTCAGGAGGGGCCGACGTGGCGTCGATCCAGGGGCGCCGGTCGGGATCGAATACGGCTCGGAGGCCGTGAACACACTCCTCGGCGTGAATGCAACGTCGCACATCGTACCGGACTACGATGCCTTCGCCTTCGTATTCCCTGATCTTGGCCATGGCAGTCTCCGAGAGTGTGTGGGCTCGTATGATGGATCACGCTGATACACCTAGGCAACTTCGGTAACCCGACCACGTCTGTCCGTGCGCCAGTGCCGGGCGGGCCCGCGGGAGGGAATCCTGCGGTGGGAGCCTCCGATCGCGAGGTGAAGGCGTACGTATGTTTCGCTCCGAAAGATACGTACTCTTGAAATGAGAAGCGTCATACCGCCTAGCAGGCGATTGCCCGGACACGCACTGAGAGCCTCAAAACCGACTACCAACAAGCGGACAAGGCCACTATCTTCCGTGTCGTCCTGAGGCGGGCGTGGTGAGGGAAGCGAAGTGAGAACTTCCCCAACGGACACAATGCCGTACACACCCTCAGGTGAGGCCGGGTCTCCAAGCCCGAAATGGCTTCACTGTGGGAGAAGGACCCATACGGGGCGTGGCGCAGTCCGGTAGCGCGCCTGCTTTGGGAGCCTGCTGCACAGACCCCGTTTTTCGCGATTCTCCAGGCAGAATAAGGAATTCGTCCACTAATCCCGAGTACGATTTTCAGACCATACACGGGGTTAGAGTACGCTAACGTGCACACGAACGTGCACACTCTTCGATGCCGTACCAGGCATCCCGAAGGGGGGGTCGCTCCCATCTACGGCCGAGAGCTCCGGAGCGGCGTCGCCGTTCCGGCGGCCGTGCCGCAACTGTAAGACAGCCAGCCACATAAGGAAGCGCTGGCGCGCACATGGAATTGACGTTTCGGTGCACATGCACCCCAGTGTCTGATGTGCACTCCCCGATCGGCCTTCAAGACCACACCCTCCGGGGAGCCGGTTCGAGGCGCTAAGTGGCGAAGCCGTCGATCGCCGCTCGGGAACTCAAGGTCTGCTCGAGCCTCCCCAACTCGACGATGCGCTTGAGGCCAGCCTGACGGCTGCTATTGAGGTGGTCCCGGTTTTTTGGACAGGTCGTTAAGGTGGATTCCAGAGCGGAAGAGGAGGCACCGAGATGGCCAGGAAGAGACGGCGGTTCACGGCGGAGTTCAAGGCACGGGTAGCGCTCGAGGCGCTGCGCGAGCGGGACAGCGTGCAGGCGATCGCGGCGCGGCACGAGCTTCATCCGAACCAGGTGACCACATGGAAGCGGCAGCTGCTCGAAGGGCTGCCGGAGGTGTTTGCCGGGGGCGCGGGCCGCAAGGCCGCCCTGGAGCACGAGGCGAAGATCCGGGACCTGCACGCCAAGATCGGGGAGCTCACGGTCGAGCGGGATTTTTTTCGGCGCGGGCTCAAGCGCTGAGCCGGGCGGAGCGGGGGCGGATGATCGAGCGGGACGGACCGCTGAGTCTTTCGAGGCAGTGCGCGCTGCTGGGCGTGAGCCGGTCGTCGCAGTACTACCGGCCGAAGGGGGAGAGCGCCGAGGACCTGGCGCTCATGCGGCGCATGGACGGGCTACACATGGCGTATCCGTTCTACGGGAGCCGGCAGCTGATGCGGCATCTGCGCCGCGAGGGCGTTGCCGCGGGCCGGCACCGGATCCGGCGGCTCATGCGCCTGATGGGGATGGAGGCGACCTACCGGCGGCCGCGCACGAGCGTGGCGAGTCCGGAGCACCGGGTCTTCCCCTATCTGCTGCGGGGCCTCACGATCTCGCGGGCGGACCACGTGTGGTGCGCGGACATCACCTATGTCCCGGTGACGCAAGGGTTTTTCTACCTGGTGGCCGTGATGGACTGGGCGACCCGGCACGTGCTCGCCTGGCGGCTGTCGAACACGATGGACGCGTCGTTCTGCGTCCAGGCGCTGGACGACGCGCTGGGCTGGAGGGCTCCGGAGATCCTCAATACGGATCAGGGCTCCCAGTTCACCAGCGAGACGTTCGCCGACCGGGTGCTGGGTGCGGGCGTGCGCTTCTCGATGGACGGCCGGGGCCGCTTCCTCGACAACATCTTCATCGAGCGGCTGTGGCGGTCGCTGAAGTACGAGGCGGTGTACCTCTACGAGCTCCGGGACGGGCCCGACGCCCAACGCATCATCGGCTCGTGGATCGACTTCTACAACGAAGCGCGCCCGCACTCGTCGCTGGGCGGACGGACGCCGGGCGAGGCCTATCGCGAAGGCGCGGAGGTGTGGTGAGGACGATCCGGCGCGACGCCACCCAACCGGCGCAACG